>NZ_JAUFPO010000009.1 GCF_030409235.1 Halomonas almeriensis | reverse complement strand
TCTCGATTACCATCCTCCAGTTAGCCGGCTGGGCCTTTCCGTGAACAACCTGGTGGGTTTACACAGCTAGACGCCGATCTTGCCGCCGTCCTCACGCTGAATGACCACCGTGGAAGCCCGCGGACGCACCGTACCGTCGGTTTCGACGGTAGCGTCATCCATAGAGGGCCAGTTGCCCGGGTGCTGGATGTTGATGAACATCGCTGTCTTGTCGGGCGTAAAGGCCACACCGGTCACCTCGCAGTCGTTGGGGCCTACCGCGAAGCGCTTGAGCTGCGTTTGATCGCCACGGCCCACCACGGCGGCATCACCCTCGCTCTGCTGGACATTCTGCGGCACCACGGCCAGCACCTGGTCGTTGGTATGCTCCGCCACACCCGCATAGCCGTTATCGGTCTGAATCCACAGAATGCCCTGCGCGTCCTCGCGGTCGTCATAAAAGAGACCATCCGGACTGGCGAACTGATTCTGCTCGGTCAGGCCCGAGAAGTTATCGGTATCACCGGCGGCGGCCCCGAAAACAAAGACCTGCCAGGCAAAGGCGGTCGCGGCATCGCCCTCGCGCCAGCGAATGATCTGGCCCGCCGCATTCTCGGCCCGCGGGTTGGCGGCATTGGTCGGCGCCGTACCATAGGCAACTCCCGGCTCTTCGATGGTCGAACCATCCCCGGTGTAGGTGGCGTCGGTGCCCTCGGCGGTGCGATCGGAGTTGTTGGTCAACGTCATGTAGACGTCGCCGGAGGCCGGGTCCACCGCGCCCCACTCCGGCCGGTCCATGGGAGTGGCGCCCATCAGGTCGGCGGCATCACAGGTATGGATAATCACGCCGGCCAGGTCATCGGCCGCCAGGTTCAGCGCCTGGGCCAGAGTGCGGCCATCCCGGGTGGTCGCATCCGGCGTCAGTGGCAACCACTCACCGCTGCCATCGGCGTTGAAGCGGGCCGCATAGAGTGTTCCCTTGTCCATGTACTTGGCCCCGATGGCCAGGCGGTCACGCTCGGCGCCGGGGCGGTTGGCGTCCGCCGGGTCCCAGACGGCCTCGGAGACAAACTTGTAGATGTATTCGTTGCGCGCATCATGACCGGAGTAGAACACCACCGGCTGGCCCTCGACCAGCTTGCCCGGCCAGCAACCCTCGTGACGGAAACGCCCCAGGGCCGTGCGCTTGACCGCCTTCTCGCCAGTATAAGGGTCGATCTCGACGATATAACCGAAGGTGCGTGGCTCGTTGCGATAGTCATCCGTGGCACTGTCGCCGCGCGGCGTGGCATTGAAACGCGCGAACTCGTCGTTGTCCTCGCTAGCATCGCCGGCCGCGGTTTCCCAGCCATAGCGGCCACGCCCTTCGGAAAGCCCGATGCGGTTGTCGTCCAGTTCGCGACCGGCATCCTTGATGAAATACCCCGGCCAGTTTTCTTCACAGGTCAGGTAGGTGCCCCAGGGCGTGTACCCATTGGCACAGTTGTTATTGGTGCCGCGAGTGTTGGTGCCATTCGGCGAGTACTTGGTCCTGACGTACTCACTGCCGGCCACCGGACCGCTCAACACCATGTCGGTGGCACTGGTGTAGCGACGGTTGTAGGGCGAGTCGATCACGGACTGCCAATGGCCATCGCCATTCTTCCGAAGCTCGACCAGGGTCACGCCATGCGCATTGATTTCGGTGCGCACTTCATCGGCCGGACGCTTGCCGCCCTCGTCCATGCCGGTCGGGCCACCCTGGGGCGCCCAGAGGGCCTTCTGGTCAATGTATTCGTTGTTCAGCGCCAGCACCATGCGGCGCGAGGCGCTGTTCTCGTCCAGGGCGAAGTTGTGCATGCCATCGTGGTGCATGCCGACACTGTTGGCCTGGATTTCCGGGGTGATGTTGCGCTCGGCACTCCAGGCCGGTGTCTGGCTGTTGAGCGGCGTACCCCAGGGGATGAGCACCTGAGCGGTGTAGCCGGCCGGCACCACGACGGCATCCGTCATGGAGCCTCGCACGGCATCGAAGGCCAGGGCGAGTGGGGTTTTCTTGCCGGCGCCAGACTCGCTGGCACTGGCCGAGCCCAGCAGCCCGAAGCTGCCCAGCAGGGTCATGGCCGCCATACCAAGCCCTCCCTGCATCACGCCGCGGCGTGATACATGCTTGTCCAGCACGCTGGAAAACGGCTCATTGCGGCTCGGGTTCAACAGGCGATGGTCTTCGATTTCCTTGCTCATGATGCGCTCCTCGCTGCATCCCAGGGTCACGGAATCGGCCGCATCCTGGTCAAGCCATGGCGGCCTTACTTTTCATTCGAAAGATCATGCGCCTTGCATGTGACAACACCGTGACGCCCCAAGAGTTGCAGAAAAAATCAGCTGGTCCATGCTGAAGGAGCACAATAGCGAACGCCTGTTGCACCCCGAGCCTGATTCAGGGTCCAATCCAGAAGAACCCCGAAACGGAGGAAAACCGCCAACTCCACGCTATCAGGGAGACACGTCGCAACATGTCACAGACCTGACATTTTTCGCTGACAGTGTCGACATCGAGGCGTTATGACCCACGACGCCTGTCCGGTGACAATCAGGAGAGCAGCGCCGATGGTACGCATCGACAAGAAGGCCACCCGGCTTTACGTGCTGGACACCAATGTCCTGATCCACGACCCCGCCGCCCTCTATCAGTTCGACGAGCACGAGGTGGTCATCCCCATGACCGTGCTCGAGGAACTCGACAAGCACAAGAACGGCATTCGCGAGATCGCTCGCACCGCCCGGCAAGTCAGCCGCACCCTATCCGACCTGACCGCCAACGTCGATATCAGCCAGATTCGCGAAGGCATCCCCATACAACGCCTCAATGGCACCGAGGGCCGCCTGCGACTGCTGTGCTACAACGATCTGCAACCCCTCGAACACCTCGAGGACAGTCCCGACAACCGCTTGCTCAGCGAAACCTGCCGCCTGCGCGAGGAGCGTGACGATGCCTCGGTCATCCTGGTGACCAAGGACATCAACCTGCGCGTCAAGGCCGCGGCATTGAGTGTTCCGGTCGAGGATTACCTGACCGATCGCGCCTTCGATGACAGCGATGCGATGCTGGGCGGCGCGCGGGTCTACCCGGAAGCCGGTCACGACGGCCGGGGGCTATGGGAGGATCTGCGCGTCGACGTCAAGGTCGTGCGCCAGGACGACCGGGTCATCTACCACCTGAATGGCGAAATCCCCGACGACTGGCACCTGGGCATGTTGTTATCGGACAGTGACAACGGCGCCAGCTTCGAGGCCATCGTCCGCGAGGTCAGCCCGCAGCATGCAAGGCTCGAGCTGCTTACCGACTATCGCCACGGCGCCAGTGTATGGGGCGTGCACGCCCACGACAGCCGCCAGAACTTCACCCTCAACCTGCTGATGGACGATGATATCGACCTGGTCAGCATCGCCGGCAGCGCCGGCACCGGCAAGACCTTCATGACCCTGGCCGCGGCCTTTCAACAGACGCTGGACACCAAGCGCTTCGAGCGCGTGGTCTTCACCCGTGCGCCCATTTCGATGAGCGAGGATATCGGCTACCTACCGGGCACCGAGGAGGAAAAGATGTCGCCCTGGATGGGCGCCTTCCACGACAACATGGACAACCTGCTGCGCGACGAGCATGACGGCACCAGTGCCTGGAACCAGGAAGCCACTCGCCAATTGCTGGGCTCCCGGGTGCAGATTCGCGCCCCGGGCTTCATGCGCGGCCGCACCCTGAACGACACCTTCCTGATCATCGACGAGGCCCAGAACTTCACCCCCAAACAGCTCAAGTCACTGATCACCCGCGCCGGGCGCAACACCAAGATCGTCTGCCTGGGCAATGTGGGGCAGATCGACACGCCCTACCTCACCGCCAACACCTGCGGCATGGCGGCCGTGGTGCAGCACTTCCGCGACTGGCCGCACGCCGGCCACGTTACCCTGATGAGCGTCGAGCGCTCCCGCCTGGCCCTTGCCGGCGAAGAACTGCTCTGACACAGCACGAGGCCGGCCCAAGGGCCGGCCTCGTTGCGGATCGCCTTTCGCCTTTCGCCTCTCACAGCTCGCGGCTCGTGGCTCGTTTCTCGTGGCTCGCGGCTCGTGGCTCGTGGCTCGTTTCTCGCAGCCCGCAGCGCGAAGCTCAGCCAGCCTCAGTCAGCCGCGCCGACAACCAGCGACTGATATCACCGATCTGCTGCGGGCAGACCGCATGCGCCATCGGATACTGGCGATACCCCACCGCATAGCCCATGGACTGCAGGCGTTCCACGGCGGAACGGCCCAGCGACTCGGGCACCACCGGGTCCATATTGCCATGATGCACCTCGATGGGTAGCTCCCGGTTGGCGTCGGCATAGTCGAGGCTGTCGGCCGTGGCGAGATAGGTGGAAAGCGCCAGCAAGCCGCCCAGCCGCTCGGGAAAGCTCAGCGCCGCCTCATAGGCCACCGCGCCGCCCTGGGAAAAACCGGCGATGAAGATGCGCTCTGCCGCAATGCCATGGCCGATCTGCTCATGCACCAGCGCTTGAATACGCTGCGCGGAGGCCTTCAACTGGGTCTCGTCGACCCGGCGATCCAGGCTCATTTCGAGGATGTCGTACCAGGCGGGCATGACCATGCCACCATTGACGGTCACCGCCTGGCGCGGCGCATGAGGCAGGATGAAGCGCACATTGGCATCGGCGGGGAGCTGCAGGGCCGGCACCAGGGGTTCGAAGTCCCGCCCATCGGCGCCCAGGCCATGCAGAATGAACACACAGGCATCGGCCACCTGGCCATTGCCGGGCTCGATGATCAGCTCTTGCGCAGCGCTCATGACAACTACCTCCAGGAAAACAAAGGCAATACCCTAGCGCACTGAGCGGTGGGAATACATCCTGGAAGCAGCCGCGCGACAGACAGCCGGCGCGTAAGCGGAGGGCACAAACACAAGTGGGGCCCGCTTTCGCGAGGCCCCACCTGGGTGTCATGCTGCAAGCAGCACGACGAACATCAAATCAGGGATTAATCCTGAGCCTTGATGTTGGAAGCCTGCAGGCCTTTCTTGCCCTGAGTGACGTCGAAGGAAACCTTCTGACCGTCCTGCAGAGACTTGAAGCCTTCAGCCTGAATCTCGGAGAAGTGAGCGAACAGGTCGTCACCGTTGTCGTCCGGAGAAATGAAGCCGAAACCTTTAGTGTCGTTGAACCACTTAACTGTACCAGTAGCCATTTTGCGAATTCCTCAATAGCGAAGATTTACCGGGAGATACCCGAGTTGCAGTGGGTAAAACAAGAATCGTTTCACCGGGAAATCGACACTAGAGCGTTTCGATGACCACTTGCGATATGCGACTTGCTAACCTACTGCGAACTAGCATGCGCTTGTACGGCGCACAGGTCAAACACTATTTGCGCGGTGTGACGAAATCATGACGTCTCACCAGGCTTTCGGCCCCTGGATTGACAGCCTGGCCATGGCGACATGCAATAGTCGTCTCTGATCGCCTGAAGGATCCCTCCCGCATGTACCGCCTCCCCAGCCGCTACGGCGTCTATGCCACCTGCCTCGTCGGTTCGATCATATGCCTGCTGGCAATGGCCCTGAGTCCCGGCTGGCTCGCCGGCATTGGCTTGCTGGCATTCGGCCTGCCGGCCGCCCTGGGCACACACGATATCGTCCAGCGCCAGCATACTGTCAGCCGAAACTATCCGATTCTGGCCCATCTGCGCTACTGGCTGGAATCCATCGGCCCGGAAATCCGCCAGTACTTCATCCAGCCGGATACCGAGGAACGCCCGTATTCCCGCGAGCAGCGTAGCCTGGTCTATCGCCGCGCCAAGGACACCATCGACAAGCAGCCGTTCGGTTCCCAGCGCGACATGCAGGTTCCCGGCTACGAGTGGATGAACCATTCACTGTCACCCGCCACCATCCAGGATTACGACTTCCGGGTGGAGATCGGCTCCCAGCGGCCCCGCCCCTACTCCGCCAGTGTCTTCAATATCTCAGCGATGAGTTTCGGTGCCCTGTCTGCCAATGCCATCCGCGCCTTGAACGAAGGGGCTCGGGACGGCGGCTTCTACCATGATACCGGTGAAGGTGGTTTGTCGCCCTACCATCAGCAGGGAGGCAACCTGGTCTGGGAAATCGGCTCCGGCTACTTTGGTTGTCGCGACACCGAGGGGCGTTTCGATCCCGAACAGTTCGCCAAAACCGCCCAGCTCGAAGCGGTCAAGATGATCGAGATCAAGCTCTCACAGGGCGCGAAACCCGGTCATGGTGGTGTACTTCCCGGGTCAAAGGTCACGCCGGAGATCGCCTCGACACGCGGTGTTCCGGAAGGCCAGGACGTACTTTCACCGGCCGCTCACAGTGCTTTCACCACGCCTCGCGAGATGATCGCCTTCATCCAGCAACTGCGCGAGCTTTCCGGCGGCAAACCGGTGGGCATCAAACTGGCGATTGGTCATCCATGGGAGTGGTTCGCGATAGTCAAGGCCATGCGTGAAGCGGACGACTACCCGGATTTCGTGGTCGTGGACGGTGGTCAGGGCGGAACCGGCGCGGCACCACTGGAGTTTGCCAACCGCCTCGGCATGCCGTTGACCGAAGCTCTGATACTGGTGCACAACACCCTGACGGGTGCCGGGTTGCGTGATGACATCCGCGTGGGCGCGGCCGGCAAGATCATCAGCGCCTTCGACATCGCCCGCACCATGGCGCTGGGTGCCGACTGGTGCAACGCCGCGCGGGGTTACATGTTCGCCCTGGGCTGCATCCAGGCGCAGAGCTGTCATACCGACCGCTGTCCAAGCGGCGTGGCGACTCAGGACCCACGGCGTGGCAAGCGGCTGGATGTTCCCCTCAAGGCCGAACGTGTCCGACACTTTCACGGCAATACGCTGAAGGCATTGGCCGAGATGCTGGCAGCCTCCGGCCTGTCCCATCCCAGTGAGCTGGGGCCCGAGCACGTCGTGAGGCGTGTTTCGCGTCACGAAGTGCGCAGTCTTGCCACCTTGTTCGACTTTGTTCCGCCGGGCGCCCTGCTCAAGAATGGCGCCACGCATCACCCCATATTCAGTGATTACTGGGATAAGGCGGATCCGGCGAGTTTTGCGCCACCATTCAGCGAATGGCAGTTGCGTCAGAGCAAGCTGGTCTAGGCTTTATCGAGAGCCCGTCCTCGACGGGCTCTCGCAGTTGCCCCTATCGTTGTTACGCGCGCCGACGGCGGCGGCCGCGCCCGCCTCTGGCTGCCCGAGAACAGCTGCTAACCCCGGATCCATGACCGACGCCCCTCACAGTCCCGCGACTGAGTGGTATGCTGGACACATTGAGCGCTTCAGGCTCTCCGAGCCTCTCAGCGGGCCCCGACAATGGTCGCGTCACTGCCGACCCGCCAGCATGACGGTGAACGCGACGAGACGCGATGGCGAGAAAGGAATCGACATGACGACAACGGAAGATGCATCCCGGCCCCTTCCTTCCGTCCTGGCCGGCCCTCTGCTGCGGCGCCTGTCGCCTGACCGGTTATTGCTGTGGGTAGTCGGCAGCCGCCCGCTGGACATGCAGCTGATCCTGCAGCCGGAAGGCCAGCCACCGCGCCGCCTGGCGCTCAACGACAAGCGCGTGCGCTGCCTGCCGCTGGGCCGACATGCCCACCTGCATCTGATCGACGTCTGCCTGGGCACGCCGCTGCCCCAGGACCAGCGCATCGACTATGACCTGCGCCTCGGCGAGGAAGGCGGCATCGCCGACTGGGCCCCGCACCTGCTGCATGAAGGCGCCCGTCGCCCGAGCTTCGTGCTGGCCTCCACTCAGCGCCGGCTGATGCATGGCTCCTGCCGTCGTCCACATTACGACGGCCCGGACGGCCTGGCACGGGCCGATGCCTGGCTCGCCGAACGCCACGATGACACCACCCAATGGCCCGCCTGGCTGTTGATGTCTGGCGATCAGATCTATGCCGATGACGTAGCCGGCCCGATGCTGGTGGCCATCCACCAGCTGATCCAGCAGCTGGGCCTGTTCGACGAGCCCCTGGAAGGCGCCACCATTGGTGACAGCCGAGCGCTGACCACCACCGATACGGCCTATTACCGGCGCGACTCGCTGCTACCCGATGTCGAGGAAAGCAAGGATGTGCGTAAGGGGTTCTTCGGTGGCGCCCGCAAGCCCATCTTCACCTCGGCCAATGCCTCCAACCACCTAATCAGCTTCGGCGAGATCATCGCCATGTATCTGCTGGTCTGGTCGCCCACGCCCTGGCAGCTGATCCGTATCGAGCGCCCGGCGCTGGAAGACAGCCAGCGCGAGACCTTCGATGAGGAGCTCGATGTCATCGAACGCTTCGCCGAGGAACTACCGGCCGTGGCGCGCCTATTGGCCCATCTGCCGAGCCTGATGATCTTCGACGACCATGACGTCACCGATGACTGGAACCTGACCGCCGCCTGGGAAGAGACCGCCTACGGCAACCCCTTCTCGCGGCGCATCATCGGCAATGCGCTGATGGGCTATCTGCTCTGCCAGGGCTGGGGCAACGACCCGGACCGGCTGGCCGGGCCCATGAACGAGGTCGCGGCCTTGCTCGAGACCGCCGCCCAGGAAGACGGCTGGCTGCCCGCCGAACCCCACGACCAGTTCCTCGACAACCTGCAACGCTTTCAGGGCTGGGAGTATCAGGTGCCCGGCACCCCCAAGCTGGTGGTGCTGGATACCCGCACCCGACGCTGGCGCAGCGAACGCAAGCGGGGCCGCCCCTCCGGGCTGATGGACTGGGAAGCCCTCTCCGACCTGCAGCAGCAGATGCTCGACGCGCCCTCGGTGGTGATCGTCTCGCCGACCCCGATTTTCGGCGTCAAGCTCATCGAGGCGGTGCAGAAACTCTTCACCCTGGCCGGCAAGCCGCTGCTGGTGGATGCCGAGAACTGGATGGCGCATCGCGGCGCGGCCAGCGTGATGCTCAACATCTTCCGCCACTCGCGCACCCCGGGACACTACGTGGTGCTATCCGGCGATGTGCATTACTCCTTCGCCTACGACATCAAGATCCGTCACAGCAAGCAGGGCTCGCGCATCTGGCAGATCACCTCGAGCGGTGTGAAAAACGCCTTCCCCGACACCCTGCTGGACACCTTCGACCGCGCCAACCGCTGGCTGTATGCGCCGCGCTCACCGCTCAACTGGTTCACCAAGCGTCGGCCCATGCGCATCCGGCCGCGCGACCCGGACCGTGCCGAGGCCGGCGAGCGCCTCTGGAACGGCGCCGGTATCGGTCTGGTGGTGCTCGACGACCAGGGCCGCCCGGAGGACATACGCCAGCTTGATGCCCGCGGCTTCGACGTGGTCTTCCCGCCGCCGCGCAAGGACAGCTGACGCTTCGCCACTACACGGCCACGACTCAACGACACGACGGACGCCATGACCCTCGACACCACACAGCAGAATCGACAGCGGGATCACTTCGCCGACCAGGACGCCATCTGGCTGTTCGGCTATGGCTCACTGATCTGGAAGGCCGGCTTCGACTACCTGGAGCGCCGCCCGGCGAGCATTCGCGGCTGGACGCGCCGCTTCTGGCAGGGCTCCCACGACCACCGTGGCACGCCCGACTCGCCCGGGCGCGTCGCCACCCTGCTGCCCCAGCCCGATGCCATCTGTCATGGCATGGCCTACCGCATCACCCCGGACGTGCTGGGGCCCCTGGATGTGCGCGAGAAGAACGGCTATCTGCGCGAGGTGGTCACCCTACGCTTCAATGATGGCGACACCGCCCAGGGTCTGGTTTACATCGCCACCGAACACAATGCCGCCTTCCTCGGCGAGGCCCCGCTGGACGACATGGCCCGCCAGATCGCCGGTGCCCGGGGGCCCAGCGGCCCCAATCGCGATTACCTGTTGAACCTGGATGACGCCCTCAACCAGCTCGGCGTCGAGGATCGACACATCAGGGAACTGGCTCAGCAGTTACGCCAGGTGGATGACACAACCCCCGAGACATCCTGATCACGCCCGGCCCGATGGAGAGACTCGCCCATGACCGTCACCCTGGATGACGTAAAACAAGCCGCCGAACGCACCCGCGACCAGCTGGTGCGCACGCCCTGCCTGCACTCGGCCACGCTCTCAGCACTAACCGGTTGCGAGCTGTATATCAAGTTCGAGAACCACCAGTTCACTGCCGCCTTCAAGGAACGCGGTGCCCTGAATCACTTGCTGTTGCTGTCCGAGGACGAGCGTCGCCGGGGCGTCATCGCGATGTCGGCGGGCAACCATGCCCAGGCAGTGGCCTACCACGCGGCTCGACTGGGCATTCACGCCACCATCGTCATGCCGCGCCACACCCCCAACCTCAAGGTGCGCAACACGCGCCAGCTGGGCGCCGAGGTGCACCTGGAGGGCGAAGGCGTCGACGAGGCCGGCACCTACGCCCAGCGCCTGGCCGAGGAACGTAACCTGGTCTTCGTCCACCCCTACGACGACCCGGCCATCATCGCCGGCCAGGGCACCATGGCGCTGGAAATGCTCGAGGACCACCCGGACCTGGAGAGCCTGGTCATCCCCATCGGCGGGGGCGGCCTGATCAGTGGCAATGCCGTGGCCGCCCGGGCGCTGCGCCCGGAGATCGAAATCGTCGGCGTGCAGAGCCAGCGCTACCCGGCCATGCAGCAGGTACTGGCCGACGAGCCGGTCCACTGCGGGCAGGCCAGTCTTGCCGAAGGCATCGCCGTCAAGCAGCCCGGCGAGCTGACCCGGGAAATCATCCGCACGCACGTCAACGACATCTGCCTGGTCGACGAGCCGGAGATCGAACGCGCTATCCTGCTGTTGCTGGAGATCGAGAAGACCGTCGCCGAGGGTGCCGGCGCCGCCGGCCTGGCCGCCATTCTCGCCGACCCGGAACGCTTCCGCGGCCGCCGGGTTGGCCTGGTGCTGTGCGGTGGCAACATCGACATGCTGGCCCTGTCCTCGGTGATCCAGCGTGGCCTGGTGCGCAGCGGGCGGATCGTGCGGGTGCGGGTCGGCATCTCGGATGTGCCCGGCGCCCTCTCCGAGCTGACCAACCTGCTCGCCGAACAGCGCGCCAATGTCATCACCATTGCCCATCAGCGCACCTTCACCGACCTGTCGTTGCGCGCCACCGAGGTCGAGGCCACACTGGAAACCCTGGGACGCGACCATACTCGGGATGTCATCGAAGCGTTACGCGCCGAGGGGTATGATCCGGTGCTGCCAGCCAACGAGGTACACCCCGACGAGCGCTGGGCCGACGGGCACCCGGAATGACTCGCTGGCCGGCCGCCTCGTGAGGCGGCACCGTGCCAGCCGCGCCGATCGCTTGTATAATGCGCATACCCTGATGGCGAGCCGCGCCAGCGCTTTCCGCCCTCGCCCATCACTCCACTTCCGACCGACATGAGACGCCCATGAGCAACAAGATCAACGTGGCCTCCCCGCTTGTCATCCTGCATGGCGACGAAATGGCACAGGTGGCCTTCGAACGGATTCTCGAGACCTTCGTCACCCAGCCGCTGGATATCAACCTGGTCGAGATCGACCTGACCGCGGAGAACCGACTGGCCACCAATGGCCAGGCCGTCACCGATGCCATCGAGGCGCTCAACCGCCACGGCGTGGGCGTCAAGAACGCCGGCATGACGGTCAACCGCGAACAGCTCGATGCCATGCTCGCCGAGCGCCCCGGGCTCGATCGGGCCAGCCTTCACCCGCTGGCCACCAAGTCGCCGAACGGGGCCATTCGCAAGGGCATCGGCGGCAACATCACCCGCGAGGACATCGAGTTTCGTAACCTGCGGCTCGAACGCCCCCAGTGGCAGGGGCGCGATATCGTCGTCGACACCATGGACGACGGCGGCATCAAGGACAGCCACAACGCCCTCGCCGACGGCTCGGGCATGGTCAAGCTGCTGTTCGTCGGCGCCAGCGGCGACCCGGTGGAACTGCACCGTCGCGAGGTCAGCAAGGGCGATCCCTGGCTGCTGGCCACCAATGACCTGGATGCCGTCAGGGCCTGGGCGCACCGCTTCTTCCAGCGCGCCATCGATGAAAAGCGCGACATCTACCTGGGCCTCAAGGACACCGTAATCGCCGGCTATGACGGCGTGATGCGCGCCGCCATCGAAGAGATCTACCAGGCCGAGTATCAGGCCAGGGTCGAGGAACTGGGGCTCGAGTATCACTACGAGCTGATCGACGCTCAGGCCGCGCGGCTGGTCGCCAACCCGCCGGAACGCGCCCTGTGGGGGGTGCCGGACAACACCTCCGGTCGCAAGCTGTACAAGTTGGTCGAGCAGCTCAAGCGCCACGGCATACCGGACCGCAAGGCACAGGTCTCGATTTCGCGCATGAGTGCCGGCGGCGGCGACCAGTACGGCAGCTACAATGCGCCGGCCGAGGAAGACGGCATCCTCAAGGTCGTGGTCGACGGCGAGGAGAAGCATGCCCGCCACGTCCGCAAGGGCGACCCCATCCTGCTGATGTCCAACGACCGCGCGGCGATCAAGGACTGGGTGCTGCAGGTCTTCCGCGACGCCTCGCGCAAGGACAAGGAGGTCTACTTCGGCCTCAAGCGCGAGTACATGGATTACGACGAGGTGTTCAGCGACGTCATCACAGAGGCGCGCCGCGAACTGGCCAAGGCCGACACCCCGCCGCCGTCCTTCATGATCATGCGGCCCTCGCGTCAGCTGGTCAAAATGATCACCGACCCGCCCCGCAACGCCCTCTACCCGGCGCAGAACCTGGACGGCGATATCTTCTCAGATATCTCCGCGGCCCTGGGCGGCAGCCTGGCCACCGCCAGCTCGATCATCGAGAGCAAAAACGGCACCATGCTGTTCGAGGCGCCCCACGGCACCGCCCACGACCTCTACCTGCAGTATCTGGAGAGCGACGGCAAGGTGGCGCACTTCAACTCCTCGGCGCTGATCTATGCCGTGGGCAATGCCCTGGAAACCGTCGCCGAGCGCGAGGGCAATACCGAGCTGGGGGACTACGCTACCCGCCTCAAGGCCGCGCTGATCGATACCATCGGCGACGGCATCGTCACCGGAGACCTCAAGGGCAAGACCAACGAGCCCGATAAGGAAAACGTCGTCGGCATGCAGGGCTTCCTCGACGCCGTGGCCGCACGCCTCTCGGCGTGAGGCCGGCCCTGGCCAGTGCCGCGGCCCCCTGCCTCGGGCGGGCGCCGCGGCATGGCATCGCCGGTTCCCGGCAGGTCCCGCCTGACATGAGCACACTCGTCCTCTACGTCGCCGCCGCCCTGGCGGAAATCGCCGGCTGTTTCAGCGTCTGGACCTGGTGGCGGCTGGACAAGTCAACTCTCTGGCTGCTGCCCGGCGTGGCCAGCCTGGTGCTCTTCGCCTGGCTGCTCAGCCTCAGCGACGCCGACTACGCTGGCCGCGCCTATGCGGCCTACGGCGGCGTTTACATCGTCACCTCGCTAGGCTGGTTGTGGCTGGTCGAGCAACGCCTGCCCGACCGCTGGGACCTGATCGGCGCGGCGATCTGCCTGGCCGGCGCCGGGATCATCCTGCTGGCCCCGCGCGGGGCCTGAGCGGAAACCGAGCCGCATGGCCCCTGGCCCGGTGCCGATCGGATCCACCGCTTCCCCAGCACCGGGACCTGAACCATGCGACTGATGAGCATTGTCTACTCCGACCTGCAGGCCGAACCATGACCACCGATACCCGACGCCCGACGACACCTGCCTGGTGGCTCGGCATGCGCGAGGCCATCCCGCTGCTGGGTGGCTACATTCCAGTCGCCATCTCCTTCGGGCTGGTATCGATCCAGGCCGGCTTCACCACCTGGGAAGCCACCCTGATCTCGCTTTTGATCTATGCTGGCGCCTCGCAGTTCCTGTTCATCGGCATGGCGGCGGCCGGCGCCCCCCTCTGGCTGCTGATCGCCATGACCCTGCTGATCAATGTGCGTCACATGGTCTATGGACCGAACCTGGCGCCCTGGTTGACGACCAGTCGCTGGTGGCCCTGGCTGATGCACGGCCTGACCGATCAGGTCTTCGCCCTGGCGCACACGCGCATGCCCCAACTCGAGGCCTCCCAGCGCCTTGGCTGGTATAGCGGTGCCGCCCTGCTGGCCTGGGTGAGCTGGGTCGCCGGCACCGCTCTGGGCGCCATTGCCGGCGACTGGCTGATGGCGCAATGGCCGCTGCTCGGCGAGGTCATGCCCTTCGCCCTGCCGGCCCTGTTTCTGGTGCTGGTGATGCCGCGCTTCACCTCGCTACGCTGGACGGCTGCCCTGTTGCTGACCATCGCCATTGCCATGACCTGCACGCTGAATGACCTGACCAATCTGGGCATTCCGCTGGCGGCCGGTTGTGGGGTGTTGTGCTTCTATCTGGTCAGGCTCGGTGCCCGACCGAACGCCTCACCCACCTCGCGAGGTTCCCATGAGTAATCGGCTCTGGCTGGCCGTGCTGGCCTGCGCCCTCGGCACCTATCTGATCCGCCTGCTGCCGCTGTTGTGGATGCGGCGCCGCCTCAGGCGCCTGGACGGCAGCGACAGCCTCAACGCCATGCCGCAATGGCTGAGCATCCTCGGCCCGATGATGATCGCCGCCCTCTTCGGCGTCTCGCTGGTGCCACGCCAGCCCGATACCATGGCCTGGCTCGCCACCCTGCTGGGCGTCATCGCTACCCTGATCGTCTGGTACCGCCTGCGCTCGCTGGGCTGGCCGATCATCGCCGGAGTCGGCACCTATGGCAGCGTCATCCTGCTGATGGACATGCTTCAGGGCTGATAATCCCGGCCGGGTCGACTTGACCGCCACGCACGAGTCGCGTCAATCTGCCGATCAGACTGGCACGCTTAGCCGCGTGCCTCGACGCCTCCACCACAAGCGAGAATGCGGCATGCACCATGCTTCGGACCCGGCCTCGGACCCCGCCGCCGGCACCTCGACCGGCCCCGACGCCATGCCAGGTGCCATCACCCGGGAACAACTCGAGGCGCTGCTGCAGGGCGTCGCCGACCAGGATCGTCAGGCCTTCGCCCGACTCTACGAGGCCACCGCGGCGAAACTCTATGGGGCCGTGCTGCGTATCTTGAAGCACGAGCAGCGGACCGACGATGTCGTTCAGGAGGTCTACGTCACTATCTGGCAGAAGGCCGAGCAGTTCGATGCGCTCAAGGCTTCGCCCATCACCTGGATGGTGACCATCGCCCGCAACCGCGCCATCGACGAGTTGCGCCGACGCCCCACGGCCCGCCACGAGCCGGCCGACATCCTGGATCAAACCGCCTCGGATACGCCCAGCGCCCGTGAACGCCTGGAGGGGGAAGAGGATGCGCAACGCCTCTACACCTGCCTGGAGGAACTCGAGGGCCGCCGCCAGGACATGGTTCGGCTGGCCTATCTGGAAGGCTGGTCACGCGCCGACCTGGCGGAACATTTCGAGCAGCCGGTCAATACCGTCAAGACCTGGCTGCACCGTGCCCTCAAGCAACTCAAGGGGTGTCTGGCATCATGACCGACTGCGACGATCTCGACATGCTGGCCGCGGAGTATGTGCTCGGCACCCTGGACGCCGAAGAGCGCACTCGGGTCGCGCAGCGCCGCCAGGCCGACGCAACGCTCAATGACCTGATCCAGGCCTGGGAAGCCCGCCTGGCGCCCCTGGCCGACGAGATCAAGGACGTCGCCCCCGGGCCGCATTTGCTCGAACGCATCGAACAGCGTATCGAGGAACTCGAAGCACAACACGACACCCGCGACAACGCCAGCCAGCAAGCCGACTCTGACCGGGCAACTGCTGACACCGGCAACGTCGTCCAGCTGCAGCGCCGCCTGCGCTTCTGGCAATGGGGCACCGGCCTGGCCACGGCCGCCGCCCTGGTGCTTGCCGTGTTGCTGTTGGCCCCCTTACCTACGCAGCAGGAGCACGAACCCTTCGTGGCAGTCTTCCAGCAGAACGACCAGCAGCCGGCCTTCATGGTCTCGGTGGAGCTGCCCAGTCGCGAGCTGCACGTGCAGGCCGTCTCCGCAGAGCCGCTGCCCGACAAGAGCTACCAGATGTGGATCAAGGAAGATTCCCTGGGTCCCAAGCCGCGCTCCGTGGGCGTGCTCAACGACAACCTGAGCCTGGCCGCCAACGCCCTCAGCGAATACAGCCCAGAACTGCTCAAGCGCGCCACCTTCGGCATCAGTGTCGAGCCGCCGGGCGGCTCACCCACCGGCCAGCCTACCGGCCCGGCCATCCACGGTTATCTCTACCCCGCCACTCGGCGTCTGTAGTTTTTCCCATTGTCTGAAACCCGGGCCCTTCTCCCAGCGTATCTACCCATGCTCCATCGGCACTCGATGGAGCATGCTCGAAGACCAAGGAGAAGAGAATGATGACCAAGCTGATGGCAAGCACATTCGTTTCTGCTTCACTGCTGCTCGGCGCCGGCATGGCCCACGCTGAAATGCATGGCGACCACGACCCCGGCGTCTGGGCCGATGATCAATCCGTCTCCGCTGGCAGCGTGACCGCCGAAAAGGTCATGACCAACACCAACGGCTGGCTGGTGGTGCACCGCACCGATGAGAGCATGAAACCCGGCCCGGTGGTCGGCCATGCCCCCCTCAAGGAAGGCAAGAACATGCACGTCACCGCGCTGTTGACTGAAGAAGTCAGCGCCGGCGACCACCTGATGCTGATGGTGCATGGCGAAGATGGCGGCATGGAGACCGGTATCTTCGAATACACCCTTGGCGCCTCCGAAGACGGCCCGATCAAGAGGGACGGCGAGCTGGTCACCCAGACCATCACCGCGGAGTAATCCCACTCGCACTCAATATTCCTTGACTCGCCAATGCGTCGCACAGCGAAGGGACCCTCAGGGGTCCCTTTCTTCATGCCAGCCACCCCTATCATGGCGCACCGCCTGCATCACCGACTCGAGCCAGTGCTGATCCCGCGAGGCCAACCGGCCCCCCGCCTGCTGATAGACCACCACCAACGACTCGAACGCCACCTCGTGCTGGCCATAACCCGCGCCGGGCAGACTCGCCCAGATGTTCGCGCAAGCCGCAATGGCACGGCGCAGCCGACCGGATTGAATCAACGGCAGGGCCCGCTGCTCGCGCAGCTGCTGCAACGCATAGCGATCCTGACTCTCGGGGCTGAAATCCGGCAACGCCAGCATCGGCTGATAGTGCCGCCAGTAGCGCGCCAGGATCTGATAGCGCCCCGCCGCCGTCGACCACAGGTCGGGGGCATACTCGATGGCCTCAGCCTCGCTCAGGGGATGCTCGGCATAGCTCGAGAACGTCTTCACCGCCCCCGGTAGCGAGCCCACCAGGACGTCATAGCCATCATCGGACAGCGCCAGCATCGCCTCACCGATCTCGGCATGCGCCAGCATGTCCAGAAAGGCACAGACATTACGCCCCCGGCCTCTCGAACCTCGATACGCGGCATTTTGACTCCCTTCGGTTGCCCCTCCACTGACCGCGCTGCTCCCCGGAACCCATCAGGCAAGCTCGCGGCATCCTGCCACGCGATCGTTCCTTGCATCATAGCAGGCGGGGGTGGTCCAGGGTGACACGGGCGTCGCAGACGTGTTGGGCCGGCAATACCGACCAGCGGAATCCCAGGAAAGGCGGAAAACCGGTGACAATCGACAGGCATACCACCCGGCCCTGATCATGGCCACCAGACATAGTGGCAACACCGGAACAGCATCAAATCGACAAGACACGCCAAGGGGAACACCACAATGGGAATCGAGCAGGGAATCTGGAAACTCGGCGATACACCACAGAAGCTGCGGCCCGCAGGGCTGGCCGACGAAGGGCAGCTCGAAGAGCAGATCATGCAGGACATCGCCATCCTCAACGAAGACTGGCTGCTGATCGGCCGACAGGTTCGCACCGACTTCGACAAGCTGATCGACCTGCTGGCCCTGGATGCCAATGGCAACGTCATCATCATCGAGCTCAAGCGCGACAAGACACCTCGCGACGTGGTGGCCCAGGCCATCGACTATGCCGCCTGGGTGGTCACCCTCGCCGACTACCAGCTCGTCGATATCTATCAGGCCTTCGCCGAACGCTATCAGCGCCCTCATGCGTCTCTCGAGGACGCCTTCGAGGGCAGGTTCGGCATCACGCTGGATAGCGTTGCCCTCAACGAGAACCACCAGATGGTCGTGGTGGCCACCCAGCTCGACGCCAGTAGCGAACGCATCATCAACTATCTCAACGACCATGCCCAGCTCGCGATCAACGCCCTCTTCTTCGCCGCCTTCGAGGACCAGGGCAACCAGTATCTGAGCCGGGCCTGGATGATCGACCCCGACGAGCCGCCACAACCGGTAGCTCGAAAGCCACGCCGCGAGCCCTGGAACGGCGAGTTCTATGCCTCCTTCGGTGATGACCGACCCTGGGAGCTGGCACGCCAGCACGGGTTTATCGCCGGGGGCGGTGCCAGCTGGTACTCGAAAACCCTTGCCATGCTCTCGGAAGGTGACAGAGTCTGGGTCAATATCCCCAAAACCGGCTATGTGGGCGTTGCCGAGGTAACCGGAGAACGCTGCCGGGCCGACGAATTCCGGGTCTCGACCGAGCAGGGCCCAACCCTGTTGACCGAGCTCACCACAGCCGCTGAATACCCCCATCTCTATCAGTTCAGCGACGAACATGGCGCGAACGCGGCAGAATACCTGGTGGCGGTCCGCTGGATCGCCTCATTCCCCACTTCTCAGGCATTCAGCGAGGTCGGCCTGTTCGGCAATCAGAATACCGTGTGCAAGCCGACCACGCCGAAATGGGAACATACCGTCTCACGCTTGAAGCAGACCTGGGGCCTGGAGGAGTAAGCTTTGGGACGCCCGGGGCATCCACGCTTTCAGGCAGGCACGCGCGGACAAAGTCAACGAATTCAGGTCAACTGAGAATATTGGCCGAAGCTGAATACGCAGAGCAGAAAGGCACGGTTGGGTCCATTTTCTTGGTCACAGATGGGTCATTTCTGATGGCGACTCGGTCTTCAGCAGAGAGATGGCGATAGCATTGAGTTATAGCAACATCGTACCTGAGGGGTCACGTGTTGCACTTGGTCATTGGAACCGTCCTGCCCAAGCCTGGCGAGATTTCATGGTGCGATGAGTTCCGTGACGAACAGCGCCTCGCCCGCCCCTTCCTGCTATTGAGTATCGTGCGGCACATGACCCTGGTGGTCTGCCCCAATACCGGGTGGCATCGACGCCTACAGGCACATCTGGAACGTTTCCCGGTGGCGCATTCCAGGCGGTGGCTATCGCTGGAGGACATGGGGGCTCCACCGGGCTGGGAGCGCTGGTGGGCCGAATGACGCGGCGAGAACACAAATAAGAACCCCCGCGTAAGCTCGTGAGAGCCAAGAGGCGGGGGCCGTGTTGAAAACCACGGTAGAACACCGCCCGAGGCGAGGCAACGCTTTTTTCCACCAAACTGCAAGGAGGCACCTGGATGACCATCGAAAAAGAGTATGAAGGCTGACAGGTATGCGGGTGAGCTGCCGCATAAGCTGCGGCCCACTGGGCTTGCCGATGCGGGGGGAGTCAGTCGATTGGAGGGAATTGTGCCCAGTCACTGAGCAGAAATGGTGGGCCCACCCGGACTTGAACCGAGAACCAAAGGATTATGAGTCCTCTGCTCTAACCAATTGAGCTATAGGCCCTGACAGCGCGACGCATGATACCGGAAGCCGCTGGCCGAGGCCAGCGGCGATTGGCGTGCGCGGCGCGGGCTCAGGTGAGCTGGAGGATGGTATACGGCGCTTCGCAGGCGTGGCGTTCGTCGCGCTCGTCGACGCTGCCGAGTTCCATGTTGCGATCGTTGTCGTAGGCGACGAACAGGCGCTCGCGGTCGAGCACGGCGAGGCCTTCGGCCTTGTGTTCGAACTCCAGCGGCGAACCGTCGGGGTGGGTGACCATCTCGGGGGCCTGGCCTTCACGGAAGTCGTCGAGGCTGACCACCCAGAGGTAGCCGCCGATGTGCTCTTCGCCGTCCACTTCGGTCTCGAAGCTGGTCAGTAGATAGAGCCGGGCGTGGTAGGGGTCGTATTCCAGGCTGGAAAGCCCGCATTCGAAGCGCACGCCTTCGTGCAGGTCGGGGTCGAAGGTGTAGTGCTCGCACACGGCGTCGATGAACTCGATGTTGCCATGGTCGTTGATCTGGTAGTGCGCGCCCACCAGGCGGCTGACGTATTCGAAGTCGTCGAAGCTGTTGCCCTGCTCGCGCACGCCGAACAGCAGCAGGCCGTCGCCGCGCTCACCGGGCACGGCGGCGAGCCCCTCGATCTTGTAGTAGGGATGGCCGATGGCGCCGGTCAGCTTGCGGCGCAGCTCCAGGGAGCCTTCCACACCGTCGCGCGGGTCCGGGTCGACCACCTGCACCTCCTCGGGGCGGCCCAGCGGCCAGATCAGCAGGTGGTTGTAGTCGTTGAGGTCATGGGTGATCTCGTCGATGCGGTCGAAGCCGGTGGTCGCCAGCACATGGCGGAAGTCGGTGGTCAGCGCCATGTCCTCGTACTTCACCGCCTGCTGGAGCATGTCGGTGGCCAGGTATTCCAGCGCGCTGTCGTCCGGGCCATCGGCATTGAGCGGCATGGCGAAAACGGCCGAGCGCCCTTCCCCGGGCACCGGCTTGTCGCTGGCCAGCACGATGCGCTCGCCGTCGTAGAGGGCGGCGGAGACTTCGGCGTTGACCAGCTCGCCTTTCTCGTCGCGCAGTCCGGCCGGAAAGCAGTGAATCACGCCTTGCTGTTGAATGCGGGCTTGCGTCATGCGGCCTCCTCATTGGTGGATATCGTCCCTGGATGTGGCGAGCAGGCTACTACGCGCGCCCTGATCGCGGCCACCATCAGCGTCGCGCCAGAACTATGAATCAGAATACTTCTCAATTGTTTTACTTTTCTTTATAGTGCCCACGAACCGGGACGCCATGTCCCATCGCATGAGACGTCTGCGCCACCAGAAGCGCACGCCATCACGAGTACGGCAATAGCCTCGTCACATCCCGATCGCCAATACTCCCGAACTATTCGAAAAGGCACGACATGCATTCATTCAAGCGGATCGATTCCTTTCCGTCCCGTGGCGCGACCTCTCGCCCGGCGAGTGCCGCGCTCAAGCGCCATCCGCTGGCCCTCACGGCCGGCCTGGCGGCGATGGTCGGCATCCTGCCCGGCGCCGCCCTGGCCCAGCAGGCCAGCGAGGACGAGACCATGGTGGTGGTCGGCTCGCGCACGCCGTCCGAGATCAGCCAGATTCCCGGCGCGGTCTGGGTGATCGGCCAGCAGGATCTGCGCGATCAGCTGCGCGCCGGCGCGGATCTGAAGACGGCGCTTGGCAAGCTGGTGCCGGGGCTCGATCTGGCGCCCCAGGGTCGCACCAACTATGGCCAGAACATGCGCGGCCGCACCGCCCAGGTGCTGATCGACGGGGTCTCGCTGAACAGTTCGCGGGGCATCTCGCGCCAGTTCGATTCCATCGACCCGTTCAACATCGAGCGCGTCGAGGTGCTGTCCGGCGCCAGCAGTCTCTACGGCGGCGGCGCGACCGGTGGTCTGATCAACATCATCACCAAGAAGGGTGAGCGCGAGGGCTTTCATCTGGCGACCGAGACCAGCGTGACCTCCGGCTTCAACGAGGACGACGATCTGAGCTATCGCCTGGCGCAGTCGATCAGCGGCGGCACCGAGAAGGTCAAGGGGCGTATCTCGGCGGCCTATGAGGAACAGGGCCGCCACTATGATGCCAGTGGCCAGGAGATCTTCCCGGATATCGCCCAGACCGACCTGCAGGACAATCGCAGCATCGATGTCATGGGCAGCCTGGATATCCAGCTGACCGAACAGCAGAGCCTGCAGATGGCTGCGCAGTTGTACGATTCCGGCTTCGAGGGCGAGCGCGGCGTCCACTTCCCCAACCTGGATGCCTCCTCGCCGGATCTGGGCGACGCCGAGATCCGCGATGGCTACGCCTCGGATCGCAACCCGGCCACCGAGCGTAGGATGCTCAACGTGCAGTACCACCATGGTGACCTGCTCGGCCAGGACTTCTATCTGCAGGCCTTCCATCGCGAGGAAGAAGCCAGCTTCCAGGCTTTCCCTTATCCGGCGGCCGACGGCGGCTATGAGTTCCGGGCCTCGAAGCAGAATACCGATCTCTCGGGGCTCAAGGCGTTGTTCGATGCCGATCTGAGCGACAGCGTATCGCTGACCTATGGCGTCGATGTGGATCGCGAGACCTTCGATGCCAGCCAGATGTTCTTCGACAAGGCGGTCTCGGATGCCAGCGGTGGCCTGGTGCAGCAGAACGCCGGAGTCGAGCCGCGCTATCCCGGCTATCAGGTCGACGGGCTTTCGGGCTTTGCCCAGAGCGAATGGCAGGTCAGCGACGGGCTGCAGCTCTTGGCCGGCGTGCGCCAGCAGCACATGGATGTGGAGGTCGAGGACTTCCAGGGCATTCCCGGCGGTGAAAACGACTACGATGCCACCCTGCTCAACGCCGGCGCCCTCTACGACTTCGGCAACGGCCATCAGAACTGGCTGCAGTTCAGCCAGGGCTTCGAGCTGCCCGACCCGGCCAAGTACTACGGCAAAAGCGCCGAGGTCAGTGTGGCGGCCAACCCGCTGTCGGCCATCAAGACCGATCAGGTCGAGCTCGGCTGGCGCTATCGCGGTGCCGACTGGATGACCCAGGCGGCGCTGTATTACGCCTGGTCCGACAAGGCCGTGGAGAACGGCGAGGATCTCAGCGTCAATGTGGTCGATCAGAAGAAGCGCGACTTCGGCTTCGAAGGCTCGGTGAAGCGCTACTTCGACAATGGCCTGGAGCTGGGCACCACTCTGCACATGGTGCGCTCGGAGCAGAAGGACACCAATGGCGACTGGCAGAAGCGCGACGCCCGCTACGCCTCGCTCTCCTCCGCCACGGCCTTCATCGGCTGGAAGGACCCCAACGCCCAGCGCTCGGCGCGCCTGCAGGCCAGCCATGCCTTCGATCTGGAGGATGCCGCGGACCGCGAGATCGACGGCTACACCACGCTTGACCTGTCGCTGAGCCAGGCCCTGCCGGTGGGTGAAGTCAGCCTCGGCGTCTCCAACCTGCTCGACGAGCAGTACTCCACCGTCTGGGGCCAGCGCGCTTCGATGTTCTACTCGCCCTACTATGGCCCGGAGTACCTCTATGATTACCAGGCACGCGGTCGCACCTTCACGCTCGGCTGGTCGATGAGCTACTGAAGGCCTCCTGATGGATGACGGCACTCGAGCCGGCCCGGTGGTAGCATCGGTCCGGCTCGATTCTCTGTGATAACATCTCCGCCCTCAACCTCCTATACTGGCGGGTATGCTACCCACTCTGGGTAAGTACTGGGCGCCTCGTTGTCTGACTGCTATGCTATACACGTATATCACCTGTCAGGAGACACGACATGTTGGCGATTCGACTCCCCAGTGACATTGAAGAGCGCCTGGAGGCGCTGGCCAAAGCGACAGGTCGCACCAAGACGTATTACGCAAGAGAGGCGATTCTGGAGCATCTGGAAGACCTGGAAGATATCTATCTGGCCGAACAGACCCTGGAACATCTGCGCCGCGGCGAGGAAACCTCGAAGTCTCTGGACGACGTGGAGCAGGATCTTGGTCTGGCAAATTGAACTGACCGGCACTGCTCAAAAGCAACTGAAGAAAATCGGTCACAGCGAAGCAAAGCGTATTCGCGACTACCTGCGTGAACGAGTGCAGCCGCTCGACGACCCGAGACAGTTGGCAAAACCGCTCCAGGGCCAACTGGGCGACCTATGGCGATATCGCGTAGGGAATTACCGGATTATCGCCCACATAGAAGATGAGCGGGTGTGCGTACTGGTTGTCCAGATTGGCCACCGGAAAAACATTTACCGCAACTAGCCCCTTCCCAAGACCAAGCTCCCTCTCGAGACGATGAGCAAAATAGTCCGAATCGATTTTATTTGATAACAATTCCCATTTTTATTAATATCCGGGTACGCATTCCTCGGATAGTCCGCCATGTCTCTCGCACTGTCATCGCTGTACATCGGGCCCATGGAGCAGCTGACGCCGCCCCGGGTGTCGAACGACCAGGCGCCGGATACCATCGCCGCCTCCGAGCTGCTGGAACCGGCCAGGCTCGAGGCACTGATGGCGGATTTCAGCGCCCGTTATCCGGGCGGCGACCGCCGCGCCCTGGTGTCGCTGTGGACCAAGTGGCACTTCGCCGCCGTGACGTCCACCAGCCTGGCGGCCAACCTGCTGCTCGAACGGGACCTGCCCCTGGGGTTGAATGAGCTGCGCCTGATCCTGGCGCCGGAAGGCCATATCGCCGGCCTGTGCCTCAAGAATGAAGGTCGACCGCTGGCCGAACTGGACGGCCCCGGGCGTTTCGCCACCCTGATCGATGACCACCTGACACCGCTCGTCGAGGGCCTGGCGGCCTGTTCCGGCGCTTCGCCCAGGGTGTTCTGGAGCAACGCCGGCAACTATTTCGAGCACTTCACCCAGGCAGTGCCCATGCATCCCATGGCCTCGGCGAACACCGCCGAGCCGGCGCAGCAGCTGCTGGCATCGCGCAAGCTGGCGGACGGCCGCCGCAACCCGCTCTGTCAGCCGGTGCGGTACCTCAATGCCGCCAATGATGACGGCGATGGCGGCGCGCCCAAGCGGGTCCGCCGGCTGTGCTGCATCCGTTACCTGATCGACGAACTGGGCTATTGCGGCAACTGCCCGCTGGAATGCCGGGAAGAGCGTGCCTCAAAGGGAGCGTCAGCACGATGAATGCCAGGGTCAGCCCGGCGCCGACCGGAGAGTCACCGATACGCGCCCATACGCCGCGGGACCTGAAGGTCTATGGGCAACGCTACGGCATCGACTACTCCTTTCCGGAGCTCCAGGCGCGCTCGCGTCCGGTGATGCGGGGTCGCGTGGAAGAGCTGCAGCCCGGGCCCGGCATGCAACTGGTGGCCTCGGATATCGAAGTACTAGAGCGCTACGACTCGCGCTCACGCAGCCGTGCGCCCCTGACCATCATCGTCATGCTCAAGGGCCAGGCCGAGGTCAGCCTGGGTGATCAACACCTGACGTTGCGCGCCGGCATGGCGCTCAGTGTGCAGCTGGAGGCGCGTCAGGGACTATGTGCCATCCAGCCGGCCGGACAACGCATTCGTGCCGTGACGCTGGGACTGGATGAGTCGCGCCTGCGCGACTTGAACCATGGCGCGGCCCTCGAACAGGGCTCGCGCATGCGTGCCTGGCATTTACCGGCCAGCCTGCAGACCACACTGGACGATGCCATCACTCACCCCATGTCGGGCCTGGCCCAGCGCCTGCAGCTGGAGGGCCTGAGCCTGCAGCTGCTGGCCCATGGCCTGCCGGGGGCGACGCCTTCAAGGACCGGCTCGATGGCGGCGCCCGGCGAACGCCAGCGCCTGGAGCGCGTGCGCGAGACCCTGCGTCAGGCCCCGGCCGAGGACCATCGCCTGGCGACCCTCGCCGCCCAGGCCTCGATGAGTCCGGCCAGCCTGCGCCGCAAGTACCGCGCCGCCTTCGGCCAGAGCGTCTTCGGCGAGCTGCTCGAGTTCCGCCTGAGCCAGGCGCGGCACTACCTGGAACAGGGCTTCAGCGTGCAGCAGGCCGCGCATTTCTGCGGCTACCGTCACGCCAGCAACCTTGCCACGGCATTCCGGCGCTATTTCGGTTTTTCCCCGCGTGACGTCACCCCGGGCGGCGCTTGCCCCGAGGCGGCCCGGGGTATCGCGGCAGGGGCGTCGAGTTCCCCCGAACCGGCACGTTGAGCATCCCGCATAGCCACTTGAGCAGCCGGCATACAACGAGCAGGACAGAAAAAGCAATAATTCTCATTACTTGAATAGACGAAACGCATTCGTCATGAATTGCCCATGTCCCGCTCGACAGGATGCCTCGCATGACACGACCCACACCTCTGGCACTGGCCATCGCCCTCGCCGGCACCGCCACCAGCCTGAATGCCCTCGCCCAGCAGGCCGAACGGCTCGACGCCGTGACGGTGACCGGCACGGTCGCCACCAAGACCGAAACACCCTTCAACGAGACGCCCCAGGCCACTTCACAGGTCGACCGTGAGGACTGGGAGCAGAAAGGCGCCGAGACGGTACAGCGCGCCCTGGGCTATACCGCCGGCGTCTACGCCAACCAGGTCGGTGCCTCCAACCGCTACGACTATATCGTGCTGCGCGGCTTCTCCGACGGCAGCCTGAGCAACACCTTCCTCGATGGCCTCAAGCTGATGGGCGACGCCAACTCCTACAGCTCGCTGGTCGTCGATCCGTACTTCCTGGACAGCGTCGAGGTGGTCAAGGGCCCGGCCTCGGTGCTCTATGGCCGCGCCTCGCCCGGCGGCGTGGTATCGATGACCAGCAAGCGCCCGGAATTCGAGCATGGCGGCGAGATCCGCTACAGCGCCGGCAGCAATAATCAGCGCAGCGCGGCCTTCGACCTCACCGGCCCGCTGGACGACGCGCGCCGGGTCGCCTTCCGTCTCACCGGCAAGGCCAGCGCCGCGGATACCCAGTTCGGCCCGGTCGAGGAAAAGCGTGTGGCCATCGCCCCACAGCTGACCTGGGATATCACCGATGCCACCAGCCTGACCCTGCACGCCTACCTGCACCAGGACCCGGAAGGCGGCTATCACTCCGGCGTGCCCTATGAGGGCGCCGTGGAGAGCCGCGATGGCCGCAGGATCGACAACAACTTTTTCGATGGCGAGGACGCCTACGACAAGTTCGAGCGCACCCAGCGCATGGTCGGCTATGACCTCGAACATCGCTTCAACGACAGCTGGACAGCGCGCCAGAAGCTGCTCTATCTCAATACCGATGTGACCATGAACCAGGTCTACGGCTTCGGCTGGGCCAACGATACCGAGCTCAACCGGTACTACTCGGGTGGCGAGGAGTCCATGGAGGCCTGGACGCTGGACAACCAGCTGCAGGCCGAGCTGTCCACGGGCGCGCTCGACCATACCCTGCTGTTGGGTGCCGACTATCAGCACCGCGAAAATGACGTGGTCTGGACCTCCGGCGCCTTCCCGGCCCTGGATGCCTTCGACCCCAAATACGGTGCCGGTCCCAGCAGCGATATCGTCACCACCAATGACGAAACCCATGAACTGAGCCAGACCGGAGTCTATGTGCAGGACCAGATGTCGCTCGACAATTGGCACTTATCGCTGGGGGGTCGCTATGACGTGGTCAACATCGAGAACACCCTGCACCACAACGACACCACCAGCGAGCTCGACGACCAGCAGTTCAGCGGCCGCGCCGGGCTGCTCTACGCCTTCGACAATGGCGTATCGCCTTATGTGAGCTATTCCACCTCCTTCACGCCAACCAGCTTCGTCGATAAACAGGGCGATCTGCTCCAGCCCATGAAAGGCGAGCAATGGGAGACTGGCCTCAAGTACCAGCAGCCGGGAACCCAGAATCGCTACAGCGTGTCGATGTTCCACATCACCCAGGAAAACGTCGCCACCAAGGAGCAGCCCACCGATCCGTATCGGGCCATCGGCGAGATCGAGTCCCAGGGGGTCGAGCTCGAGGCGCAGACCCAGCTCACCGACGAGCTCAGCCTGCAGGCCAGCTACAGTTTCACCGACATTACCTACGCCAAGAGCGATGTGGCCGGTGAAGAAGGCAGTCGCGCCATCTATGCGCCGCGCCACCAGGCGTCGCTTTGGGGCCACTATCGAGTCGCCGATGGAACCCTGGCCGGCCTCGGCGCCGGGTTCGGCGTACGCTACCGCGCCGACATCCAGGCCGACCGTGCCAACACCGAACAGGTCCCGGACTACACCCTGGTCGACGCCGGCCTCAGCTACGACTTCACCAACGCCGGCATGGACGGTGTCATGGCCCGTCTCAACGTCAACAACCTGACCGACAGGGAATACGTCGCCTCCTGCAACTCGCTGCAATACTGCTACTTCGGCGCCGAACGCAGCGTCAAGGCCACCCTCAGTTACGAGTTCTAACCCCTACGGCGAGCAACGAGCCGCGAGTAGCGAGCAACCCCAGGGTCAGGAACCAAGAGCCACCACCCCAATCCTGAGGATCCGGGGTGGAATCGGGTTTGCTCACTGCTCGTTTCCCGCTTCTCGCCTCTCGTCCCGCCTCTCGTTTCTCGTTTCTCGTTTCTCGTTTCTCGTTTCTCGTTTCGCACCACATAGCACTCTTCCTTCTTCCTTCTTCCTTCTTCTTTCTTCCCTCTGTCTTCTTCCCCCCTCTTCCAACGGCGCAGCCGCGCTCTTCCAGCTCCCCCCACATTGACCCGCCCCGCTATCCGGGCTAGGATCACAACATCAATTGATAACCATTTTCATTATCATGCGTGTCTGTCACGTCCGGGGGTGTCGCCATGAAAGCCGAGCGTTCACAACTCTTCTATCAATGCACCTTCCTGTACGTTTCCTTCCAGGCCATCCATCAGTCGATTGGCGGCGCGGATGACGACACTCAACCGTGCTGGCTGGATACCAGTCTGCTGAGCATGCTCAACGCTGAGCTTCAGCGTATCCGCCGGCACGCCGCCCATGTGCCGACGATCATCGAACCTCTGGATATCGCCGTCTATCACTGCAACATGCTGCTGGCCAACTGCCCCGGCGCCATGAACAGCCAGTTCTGCCGCGATCATCTCGACGCCATCATGCAGGCCCTCAAGGCCACCACCGAGGCACTCTCCGCGCCAGCGGCCATGGCCGCCCCGTCCGGCTGGTCGAGCATCGCCCGCTGGCTGACACCCTGGCGGCAGCGCTGACCGGCCATCGAGTGCGCACACAAAAACGCCAGGGTCGGCGATGAGCCGATCCTGGCGCTTCATGTCACGCATCACGCTGTTGGGCGTGATGCGTTCAGGCGATTACCGGAGACGAGGTCTCAGGCAGTCGCAGCCTGATAACGGCGCTCAACTTCGTCCCAGTCGACGACGTTGAAGAAGGCCGCGATGTAATCCGGACGCTTGTTCTGGTACTTCAGGTAGTAAGCGTGTTCCCAGACGTCCAGACCCAGCACCGGGGTGTTGCCGTGCATCAGCGGGCTGTCCTGGTTCAGGGTGTTCTCGACCACCAGCTTGCCCTTCGGGTCGACACTGAGCCAGGCCCAGCCGCTGCCGAAGCGGCCCAGGGCGGCCTTGGTGAAGGCATCCTTG
Source organism: Halomonas almeriensis (assembly GCF_030409235.1). Taxonomy (GTDB): domain Bacteria; phylum Pseudomonadota; class Gammaproteobacteria; order Pseudomonadales; family Halomonadaceae; genus Halomonas; species Halomonas almeriensis. Next base: position 636,544 of record NZ_JAUFPO010000009.1, on the reverse strand, counting down.
AAGTCGTCGAAGCCGCCGAGTTCGCTGTTGATGGCTTCCGCGACCTTGCCCTTCGGCTCGCCGCCGCCCTGCGGCGACATCACGGTCCAGAAGAAGGAGTGGTTGGAGTGGCCACCGCCATTGTTGATCACGGGCTGACGCTTGGCATCCGGCACGCGGTCCAGGTTGGCGACCAGTTCGTCCACCGGCACTTCTTCCAGGCCTGTGCCTTCAAGAGCGGCATTCAGGTTGTTGACGTACGTCTGGTGGTGCCGTGAATGGTGGATTTCCATGGTCATGGCATCGATATAGGGTTCCAGAGCATCGTACTGATACGCGAGTTCCGGCAGTGAATGCGGCATGGTGAGCATCCTCCTCGTTGATGAATGGTCGCGGGACCGCGACGCTTGGCATACGCGAGTATGTCAAATCAGGTCCCCAGACACTAACGTAAAATGATTATCAATATTTCATAGATTTCTTTCATCGGCTCGATGCGAGCCGGCAAGGCGTATATTGATAACCATTCTTATCTGCTTTACGCTACGCCAGCGCTTGAACATCGAGCCCGGGAGATCCGGACCCATGGGACTCATCGAGCGCCTTTATAGTGATGTGGAGACGAGCATGTTCGAAGTCAAGGGGGCCACCTTCGAAGTCAGTGGTAAACGGCTTCTCCACCCGATGCATCTGGCGTTTCAGCAGGGCCGGGTGCATGGTTTGATCGGCCACAACGGCTCCGGCAAGTCGACCCTGCTGAAGCTGCTGGCTCAGCAGCAACCCGCCACTGCCGGCGAAGTCCACTTCGATGAGCGCGCCCTGGCGAGCTGGGGCAATCGCGAATTCGCCCGCCAGGTGGCCTACCTGCCCCAGCATCTGCCCAGTGCCGAAAACCTGACCGGGCGCGAGCTGATCGGCTTCGGCCGTTACCCCTGGCATGGCCTGTTGGGCCGCCACACCCGCGAGGACCAGGCCCAGATCGAGCGTGCCATCGCCCTGACGCATACCGAGGCCTTCGCCGACCGCCTGGTCGATACCCTCTCGGGCGGCGAGCGTCAGCGCGTCTGGCTGGCCATGCTGCTGGCCCAGGGCAGCCGCTTCCTGCTGCTCGACGAGCCCCTGGCGGCGCTGGATATCGCCCACCAGGTGGAAGTCCTGGCGCTGGTGCGCAAGCTCTGCCAGGAACTCGGCCTGGGCGTGATCATCGTGCTGCATGACGTCAACATGGCGGCGCGCTATTGCGATCATCTGGTGGCCCTGCACTCCGGCCAGGTGCTGGCCGAGGGCGGCCCGCGGGACATGATGCAGGACGCCACCCTGGAAGCCATCTATGGCATCCCCATGCGCGTCATGTCGCACCCCGGCGGCGATCATCGCGTCGCCGTCGTTCAGTAGGCCACGCTCGTCGCCATGACCCGTTTGCCCCGACTCTCTCCCGCTCCTCGCCCTCGCCCGCTTGTGGCCGGGCACGCCCGGCGGCTCGCCCTGTTGCTGACGATGTTGCTGGCGATGCTGCTTAGCGCGCCGCTGGCCATGGCGGCGTCACCGCGTATCGCCACCCTGGACTGGACCCTGGCCGAGACCCTGCAGGCACTGGGCACGCCGCCCGCTGCCGTGGCCCAGATCGAGGCCTATCACGACTGGGTCGGCGAACCCCGACTGCCCGAGTCGGTCAGCGATCTGGGCCTGCGCAACCAGCCCAACCTGGAGCTGCTGGCCGATCTGGACCCGGACCGCATACTGACCTCGGCGATGTTCGCCAACCTGACACCACGCCTGTCGCGCATCGCCCCGGTGGAAAACTTCTCGCTGTACTCGCCGGGCCAGGACACCTGGAAGGAAATGCGCCAACTGACGCGAGGCGTCGCCGCCGTGGTCGACCGTCCCGAGGCCGCCGAGCAGTTGATTTCGGACACGGAGGCACGCCTCGTCGAACTGCAGCGGACATTACCCGATGATGTCGCGCCCCTGCTGGTGGTGCAGTTCATGGATGCCCGCCATGTGCGGGTGTTCGGCGACAACGGCCTCTATCAGGCGATCATGAAGCGCCTGGGACTGGAGAACGCCTGGCCCGGCGACACCAATGCCTGGGGCTTCTCGCTGGTCGGCCTGGAGGAGCTGGCCGACCTCGATGCCCGACTGGTGGTGGTCGAGCCCTATCCGGCCGGGGTGCGCGACGCCTTGGCACAAAGCGGCCTGTGGCAGGGCCTGAAACGGCAGAGTCAGGGCGAACCGCTGGTGCTGCCGCCGGTATGGAGCTTCGGTGCCCTGCCCTCGGCGCAACGCTTCGCCGAGCAACTCACCACTGCCCTGGAGGCCGCTGATGCTCGCTAGGCTCGTCAGACTTGCGCCGCTGTTGCGTCTCAGCCCGGGCATCGCCTGTAGCCTGTTGTGCCTCGCGTGTATGGCGCTGGCATCGAGCAACCTGGTCGAGGCCGCCGGCCTGCTCGCTGGCCTGAAGGCGCTGTTCGGCAGCGCCGATGCCGGCATGGATGCCCTGGTGCTGCATTTCAGCTGGTGGCCGCGGCTGATGATGTCGCTGCTGGCCGGCGGCGGCCTGGCGCTGGCCGGGGTGCTGATGCAGCAGGTATTGCGCAACCCGCTGGCCGCACCGACCACCCTGGGCGTGGCCAGCGGCGCCAACCTGGCGCTGATGGCCACCACCCTAATGGCGCCGGGACTGCTGGTCGTCGGCCGGGAATGGGTGGCCCTGCTGGGCGGCGGCCTGGCCATGGGGCTGGTCTTTGCCCTGGCCTGGCGGCGTGGCCTGGCGCCGGTGGTGGTGGTTCTCGGCGGGCTGGTGGTCAACCTGTATCTCGGCGCCCTGGGCATCGTGCTGCTGCTCTTTCACCAGCAGGAGCTCAAGGGCCTGCTGATCTGGGGCGCCGGCTCACTGGCCCAGAACGACTGGAGCGGCGTCGCCTTTCTCGCTCCTCGCCTGCTCCTCGGCGCCCTGGCCGCCTGGCTGCTGCTGCGCCCACTGGCCGTGCTCGAGCTGGATGATGCCAGTGCCCGCAGCCTCGGCGTCTCCCTGCGCAACCTGCGCCTGGCGGGGCTGGGACTGGCGGTCTTTTTGACCGGCTGCGTGGTCAGCGTGGTCGGCGTCATCGGCTTCATCGGCCTGGCGGCGCCGAATATCGTGCGCCTCGCCGGCGCCCGTCGCCTGGGGCCGCGACTGCTGTGGTCGACCCTGCTGGGCGCCCTCTTGCTGGCCACCACCGACCAGTTGCTGCAGCGCTACAGCGGCCAGGTGTCCGGTCTGGTGCCCACCGGTGCCGTCACCGCGACCCTGGGAGCGCCGCTGCTGATCTGGCTGATCCCGCGCCTCAAGCTGCGTGGCGACCAGCCACCCGCCGGTGCCACGGCGCCTACTGGCCGTCATCACGCGCCCCTGCGCCTGGCCGGCGGGCTGGCCATCGGTCTGCTGGCGATCAGCGTGGTGGCCCTGCTGGTCGGCCAGACCGCCGGTGGCTGGTCCTGGCAGCCACCCGCCGACTGGGACGTGCTGCAGTGGCGACTGCCACGCGTGCTGGCCTCGGCCGGCTGCGGCGTGATGCTGGCCCTGGCCGGCACACTGATCCAGCGCGTCACCGCCAACCCCATGGCCAGCCCCGAGGTGCTGGGCATCAGTGGTGGCAGCGCGATTGCCCTGATCCTGGCGATCTTCCTGCTGCCCTCACCGGATAACCTGACGCTGGTCGGCATCGGCACCCTGGGCGCCATGGCCAGCCTGGCGATCCTGATCATCTTCAATGGCCGCAGCGGGCTGCTGCCCGAGCGGCTGCTGCTGACCGGGGTGGCGATCACCGCCGCCTTCGATGGCGTGCGGGCCATCGTGATGGCCGGCGGCGACCCGCGCGGCCAGCAGGTCATCGCCTGGCTGTCGGGCTCCACCTATTACGTGGACCTGACCAGCGGCCTCGTGGTGCTGGGCCTGGCGCTGCTGCTCGCCCTGGCCAGCAGCCCGCTGGCGCGCTGGCTGGATATCCTGCCGCTGGGGGCCGCCACCTCGCGCGCCCTGGGGCTCGACCTCAACCGCTCGCGGCTGTTGCTGCTTTTGCTGGTCGCCCTGCTCACCGCCGCCGCCACCCTGGTGGTCGGGCCACTGTCCTTCGTCGGCCTGCTCGCGCCCCATCTGGCGCGTCTGCTGGGCTTCTCGCGAGCCGGCATGCACCTGCTCGGCGCGGCCCTGACCGGCGCCCTGCTGATGGTGCTTGCCGACTGGGTCGGCCGCCAGCTGCTGTTCCCGCAGGAAATCCCCGCCGGCATCGTCGCCTCGCTGCTCGGCGGCGCCTATTTCATGTGGGGGCTACGCCGGCTTTGAGCCGCTGGAAGCTGGAAGCTGGAAGCTGGAAGCGAACAGTATCGGCTTAGCATCGACGTTGTTGCCAGCACAAGGGCACCCGGCGCGGCGTTTCAGCCAGCGTCGCGCTCGCTGGCCTTCAGGCTTACTGCCTGCAGACCGGTGAACGCCCCTCGGGTGTCCGACGCCCGGATTCTTGCTAGGCTTGCGCTTTTCACGATTCCGGATGACGCGCCACACCATGAGCCGCTACCTGCCTGATCATTGTCGCAGTCTTGTTCTGGCCCTGGCCGGACTGCTTGGGGCCGCACTCCTGCCCGCCACCGCCGCGGCCCATCCGCATGTCTGGGCCGACATCAGCGTGACCATCGAGCTCGATGAGCAGGGCCGTGTCGAAGCGTTGCGCCAGCGCTGGCGACTCGACCCCTTCTACAGCCTGATGCTGCTGGAAGAGCTGAAAAGCGCCGAGGGCGAGCAGCCCATGGAGGCCCGCCTCGACCAGCTGGGCAGCGAGATCCGCAGCAACCTGGCGCCCAAGGGCTACTTCACCGAGGTGCGTCATGCCGGTGAGCCCGTGGCGCTTGACGAGGTCACGGAGTACACCACCCTGGCGCGTGACGACCGTGTGGCATTCCACTTCCGCCTGCCCCTCGTCGAGCCCCTGCCGCTGGACTCGCTCGCCGGAGGCGACGACCTGCGCTATCGCATCTATGACCCGAGCTACTACATCGAGATGATCCACGAGATCAACGAGGATCAGACACCCCGTGACGATGCGCTGGTCATCGACACCCCGAACTGCACCACCCGCATCATCCGCGCCGAGCCTGATCCCGAAATGGTGGCCAAGGCCGCGCAACTGGATCGCACCGACGAGGCCCCGGAGGGCCTGGGCCGCTTCTTCGCCGAGACCGGTGAAGTGAGCTGCTCGTCGAGCTGAATAGCCCCTGGAGCCTGACATGCACGACATCATCGAACGACGCCCGCGCCTTCTGGCCTGGTCGACGCTGGCCGGGCTGCTGGCCCTGGCGGTCGTGGTCCTGCTGGTCCACGCCCATGGCCAGTCGCTCAGCCTGCAGATCATCAGTTGGCAGCGCGATCTGCACCGTGGCCTGACCCTGGCCATCAGCGAACTGAGCGGAGCGCCTTCGCTGCACACCTGGAGCGTGTTGCTCGGCCTGAGTTTCGGCTACGGGGTCTTTCATGCAGCGGGCCCGGGGCATGGCAAGGCGGTGCTCAGTACCTACCTGCTGACCCAGGGCGGCGCCTGGCGTCGCGCCCTCGGCCTTTCCTGCGCGGCCGCCCTGCTCCAGGCGCTGGTGGCCATCGCCCTGGTCACGCTGCTGGTGCATGGCCTGGGCTGGCTGACCCGAACGGCGGTTGACTCGGTGATCTGGGTCGAGCGTGCCAGCTACCTGGCCATCATGCTGCTGGGGGTCTGGCTGTGCTGGCGCGCCCTGCGACAATGGCGCAGCGCCGCACGCCCGGCAACGCCGCCTCATGCGACGCATCATGACCACGCCGACCACGCGGTTCATCATGGGCACGACGACTGCGACTGTGCGCACCATGTGACACCCGCGGACGCCAGCGACTGGCGCAGCGCCCTGCTCACGGTGGCCTCCATCGGCATGCGCCCCTGCAGCGGTGCGGTGCTGATGATGGGTGCCGCTTCGCTGCTGGGCCATTACTGGGTGGGCGTGCTGGCCACGCTGAGCATGGCGGTGGGCACCGCCCTGACGGTATCGGCCCTGGCCCTGTTGAGTGTCATGGCACGCGACTGGGCGGAAAAACGCCTGGCGGGCTCGATGCGGGGCGCCTGGTGGAAGCGGCTGGTAGGCGGGGTCGCGCTCGCCGGCGGTGTGCTGATTCTGCTGCTGGGCCTGAGCCTGCTGCTCAGCGACCCGGCCGAGCGCAACGCCCTGCCCTTGCTGAACGGCCCCGGGAGCGAGACGGAAACGACCGACAGCGCCTCGCCGCTGGGGATCTGACCGCCAGCAGGCGCGCCACCGAGATCCGCGAGGCCGCAACGCCCTCGGCTTGAGCGGGGTTCAGGTTGCCGTCGTCGTCAGCGAACCCGTGCCATTGCGCGTGGGTTCGAGAATTTCCCGGGCCATGTCGCGGCCGGCCTCGGTAAGCACCAGGCTCTGGCCGCGGCATTCCACCAGGCCCTGCTCGCGGCTGCGCGCGACGACCCGGTTGGCCTTGGCGTTGTCCCACAGCAGGTGGTCGCGCAGCGCACGGGTGACGTTTTCCGCCCACTGCTCCGGGCCGTCCTCGTGGTTGTAGAGGTGCACCGCCAGGGTGCGGATCTCGTTGACCCGCCGCTGTCCGCGACGCCGCAGTACCTGGGCGACCATGCCGTAGCGCGGCCCGAGCAGGAAGGCCAGCAGCAAAAAGACCCCGGTCATCACCGCCATCATGCCGCCGATCGAGACATTCCAGAACACCGCCAGCCAGTAGCCCGAGATGCTGGAGGCGATGGACACCAGCGAGCCGTGGATGAACATCATCCACAGGCGGTCGGTAAGCAGGTAACCCGTGGCCGGCGGCACGATGACGAAGGCGACGAACAGCACCGCCCCCACGGCGTCGAAGGCCGCCACCGCGGTGCCGCTGGTCAGCAGCAGGAGCACGTAGAACAGCAGGCCCGGGGCCATCCCCAGGGCCTTGGCCAGTGCTTCGTCGAAGGTGGCGATCTTGAGCTCCTTGTAGAAGAGCGTCACGAAGGCGCCATTGATCAGCGTCATCGCGCCCATCCACACCAGCGCCTGGGGGACGCGGTAGTCGCCGAGGGTCAGGGTATCCAGCCACACAAAGCCGATCTCGCCGAGCAGCACCGTATGGGTGTCGATATGCACATCCCGGGCATAGAGGTTGATCAGCAGCACCCCGGCGGAGAACAGCACCGGAAACACCAGGCCGATGGCGGCATCCTTCTTGACCCGCCGGGTGCTGACCAGCAGCTCGGTGAGAAAGACCGTCAGCAAGCCCGTGAGGGCCGCGCCGATGATCTGCACGGGGCCGCTCTGCTGGTGGGTGATCAGCCAGACGATGACGATACCGAAGACGATGGAGTGGCCGATGGCATCGGAGAGCATGCTGACGCCACGCAGCACAAGAAAGGTACCCACCAGGGTGGAGGCGATGCCGACCAGGGCCCCCACCAGAATGATCATCAGGGCGGCGTTATCGAAGAGTGCGGCCAGCATCAGTCATCCCCCCTGCCCAGCGAGTCGAGGATGCGCTCGGCCTCGTCCCGCCCGCGCGGGGTCAACACCCAGTGCTTGGCACCGCGCGGCTCCTCCGGCGGGGCCGAACGCCATTCGACCAGACCGCGTTGCAGCAACTGACGCAACGCCTTGCGCGTGTGATGGCCGTGATAGGTATCGAGCATGCCCTGCTCGGAACGATAGGCCGGGTCGTCATGATGCAGGGCCAGGCGGTACAGGGTGGTCAGCACCTGTTGGTGGCGCAGCCGACGACGCCCCTGCCAGAGGCGAATGCCCTCCCAGACGAAGCCGCGTCCGGGCGCCAACAGCAGCGAGACCAGCACCACGCTGGAGACACTCAGGATAATCAGCGGCCCCGTGGCCAGGCCCCGCGAGAGCGCGCTCAACAGGGCACCGAACAAGCCTCCGGCGACACCGATGACGGCGGCCAGCAGCACCATGCTTTCCAGCCGGTGGCTCCACTGGCGTGCCGCCACCGCCGGGGCGATGATCATGGCCGCCATAAGCACCACGCCGACCATCTGCAGCCCGACCACCACCGCCAGGGCAATCATCACCGTGAGCAGGACTTCGAGCCACATCACCGGCATGCCGAGCGAGGCAGCAAACTGCGGGTCGAAGGAAACCAGCTTGAATTCCTTCCAGAATGCCGTGACCAGCGCCAGCGCCACCAGGGTGACGCCACCCATGATCCACAGGTCGCCGCGCAGTGTTGCCGCCGCCTGCCCGAAGAGGAAGGCGTCCAGCCCGCCCTGGGCGGCGTTGTTCTGGTTCTGGATGTACGTCAGCAGCACCACGCCCAGGGCGAAGAAGGTACTCAGGGCAATGCCCAGGGCGGCATCGGTCTTGAGGCGACTGTTGCGGGTCAGCATCAACATAACCAGCGCGGCCAGGGCGCCCGTGGCCAGCGCCCCTAGCAGGAGAAAGCCCATCTCCCGTGCACCGGCGAGCAAGAAGCCGATGCACACCCCGGGCAGGGCGGCATGCGACATGGTATCGCCGAGCAGGCTCTGCTTGCGCAGTACCGCAAAGCTGCCCAGCACGCCGCTGATCAGCCCCAGCAGGGCAGCGCCGATGACGACATTCTGGATGGTGTGATCGCGAATCAACTCGAGTGGCGACATCAGCTCTCCGCCGTCTCGTCATGACCGTCAGGCGCCACCAGCGAGGCCTGATCGAGCAGAGCTATCTGGCCGCCGTAGGCGCTGCGCAGGTTGTCGGCGGTATACACATCTTCCACCCGGCCCTGAGCGATGACGCGCACATTGAGGATCATCAGCCAGTCGAAGTAGCTGCGTACCGTCTGCAGGTCATGGTGAACGACGATCACCGTCTTGCCGTCATCCCGCAGGCGCCGCAGGATATCCACGATGGCACGTTCGGTGGTGGCATCGACCCCGGCCATGGGTTCATCGAGGAAGTAGACATCGGCCTTCTGCACCAGCGCCCGGGCCAGAAAGACGCGCTGCTGCTGCCCGCCGGAGAGCTGGCTGATCTGACGCTCGGCAAAGGCCTGCATGCCGACCATTTCCAGAGCCTGCATGGCCTCGCGCCGCTCGCCGCGCCCCGGCCGGCGGAGCCAGCCGAGCCGGCCATAGAGGCCCATGGTCACAACGTCGAGCGCCGTGGTCGGGAAGTCCCAGTCGACGCTGGAGCGCTGCGGCACATAGCCGACCCGGCGACGGTGCAGGCGGTAGGGTCGCCCGAACAGCGTGACATGACCGGCGACGCTCGGCACCAGGCCCAGCACGCTCTTGATCAGGGTGCTCTTGCCGGCGCCGTTGGGACCGACGATCGCCGCCATCACGCCGGGCGGCACGTCGAAATCGATGTCCCACAACACCGGCTTGCTGTGGTAGCTGACGGTCAGGTCCTCGACATGCAGGGCGAGGTCCGGTTCATGGAGCGGCGTGATCATGGTCGCAGCAAGCTCTCCCGTAGATCGGTGGCGGGTCGCCAGGCCAAGGGCCTGCCAATATGGTCAGGATGCCGGGATGTCCCAGCGGCGCGCCCAGTCCTGCAGGGCGTCGGGCAGTGCCGCCACCTCGCCGTCAAGTGCCTCGACAATGTGGCGGGTATTACGATATAGCATGCCGATATAGGTGCCATCCAGGGTGCCCGCCTCGCCCATGGCATCCGAGTAGAGCTGACTGCCGATGGAGACGTCCTGCCCTTGCTGACGGGCGGCCTCGATCACCGCCTGTACGGTGCGCGGGCTGATGGTACTCTCGACGAAGACCGCCGGCACCCCGCGCTCGACGACCAGCTCGGCCATCCTGCGGATATCCGCCACGCCGGTCTCGGTCGAGGTGCTGAGCCCCTGGATGCCAGCCACCTCGATGCCATAGGCGCGGCCATAATAATTGAAGGCATCATGGGCGGTCACCAGGATACGCTGGGCGTCGGGAATGGAGGCGATGCTCTCCTCCACCCACTGATGCAGGGCCTCGAGCTCAACGACATAGGCCTCGGCATTGTCCCGAAAGCGCGACTCGCAGGCCGGCCGCACCTCGCTCAGGGCGTCCGCCACGGTCGGCACGATCCGTGACCACAGCGAGGCGTCCATCCACAGATGCGGGTCGAGGCCGTATTCATCCTGGGTGGAGATCAGCTCGTCGGCATCGGTCGAGGCAGGCGCCACGCCAATGGTCGGTCGGGTCTCGCCTAGGCGCTCCAGCACATCGCCCAGTTGCCCTTCCAGGGAATACCCGGAATAGAAGATGATCTCGGCCTGCTGCAGGGTCGAGACATCCCGTGCACTGGCCTGATAGAGGTGCGGGTCGACCCCGGGGCCCATCAGGTTGCTCCCGGCGAGGCACTCGCCTCCCACCTGCTGTACCACATCCCCGACCATGCCGGTGGTGGACACGGCGTTGATCGGCTTCGCCTCGGGCGTCTGGGCCATGGCGGGCGCCGTCAGGCATGTGGTGACCAACAGGGCCACCCCTGCCAAGCGTCGAGCTGTCATGATTTCCTCCGAACGTCACGCTGCGCTGAAGCGTGCAGATATAGCATTGGCATGCCTGGCGCGTAAAAAAGGCCTGGGTCGATCAGGGGCATTGGCCCGACTGATGAAACCTTCGGGAACTTGTGCGGCCCGGCGCAGCCATAATGGTTGCCGATATCATCCCATGATACCAAGAATCACGGAGAGACCTGCATGACATTAGCCAAGAAGATTCAACACTCTACGCGTTTCCCCCTGCTCGGCGCCGGCCTGGTGTTCACAACAGCGCTTTCAGCCAACGCCATGGAGGCACCGCAGGGGCTTTACTCCATCGACGAGCTGCTGGATGCCGACGTCTACACCAGGTCGGACGACCACCAGTCCATCGGCGAGGTCGAGGACGTGCTGCTGAATGACGAGATGCGCCTCCATGCCCTGGTGGTCGATACCGGCAATCTGCTCGACATGGGCGAGAAGCAGTATGTGATCGGCGTGGAAGACTTCACCGTCGAGACACGCAATGGCGACAATCTGGACACCATCGCATACCGGGTCCACCTCAACCTCGAGGCCGAGGCGCTCAGCAAGCAGCCGGAATACACCGACACCTGGTGGAGCGAGGCCCGGCAGAACCTCCAGCAGGCCTGGCAGGATACCAAACAGGGTGCCAGCAGCGCCTGGGAAACTACCCAATCCACCGCCAACAGCCTGCTCGACAAGGCCGGCGGTGCCCTGGAGTCCTTAGGCGAGCAGACGCAGGAAGCCGCCGGTGATGCCGCCGATGCCACAGGAGAAGCGGCCGATGCCACAGGAGAAGCCGCCGAGTCCACGCAGCAGAGCGTGGAAGACGCCTCTCAGTAACCCTGCCCTACTCGCTTCCGAACACTGACGGCATTGCGGGCCCGGCCATGATGCGCCGGGCCTTTTACGTCCTGCCGGGGCGTCGTTCGCCGAGTGTCGCGAAAGTGCCTAGAAATCGACGCTCAGGCCGAGCCACACACGACGACCGTCTTCCACATAGCCGTACTCTTCTTCCGTGATCGACTCGTCGAAGAGGTTGTAGATACCGAAATTGAGAGTGGCCTTTTCCGTCATGTCGTAACCGATTCCGGTGTCGACGAAGGTGTAGGACGGCGCCACCGTGCTGCCCTGGGAGGGGCCGGTCGTGGGCTGGCTCTCCTCGCCGCGATACGTCACGCGAGTCCACTGGTTGAGCTGTTGCGTGGCCTGCCAGTCCAGCGAGGCCGTCACCTGATGCTTGGGCAGCTGGTTGAGCGGTTCGCCGGCATATTCACCGGTCTTCTGCTCGGAGTCGGTGTAGGTGTAGCTGGAACTCAGGTCCAGATTGTCGGCAAGGGGCGTGGACAGGGAGAACTCCACCCCCTGGGTGACCGCCTCGTCGACGTTGAGCCGATAGGTCGGGTCAGAGCCGAACTGGTTGGGCCCTTGAGTGCATACCGAGGCCGGGCAGACGACGCGGTTGATCTTGTCCTCGAAGTCGGTGTGGAAAAGGGTCACCCCGCCCGTCAGGCCATGGTCGCCGGCATAGTGTAGCCCCAGTTCCTGACTGAGCGAGGTTTCCGGTTCCAGATCGGGATTGCCATAAATATTGCCGCCGCGACTTATCTGGACCCAGTTCGGGTTGGTAGCGCGCAGGTCCGGCGCCCGGAAGCCAGAAGAAACACCGCCCTTCAAAGTCCAGCTAGCGTCCAGGTCCCAGACAGCGTAGAGGCGCGGCGACCAGTGACTGCCGTACTTCTCGTCCTCGTTGAGTCGCACACCGCCGGTCAGCGAGAGGTCCTCGGTCATCATCCACTCGTTCTCGGCGTACAGCGCCCAGCGGTAGCGTTCCAGCTTGCTCAGATCGGAGGTATCGGACTGGTTGCCACCGTCCTTGAGACGCTGCTGCTCGTACTGCCCCCCTACAGTGAGGATATGATCGCCCAGCGGCATCACCGCCTTGGCATCCGCCACCGTGCTCTGGTAGTTCATGTCGCGCGATGGGTTGTCGATCTCTTCCTGCTGCACGTAGCTGGTCGTGTTGCCAAAATCAAAGTAGCCATCGTGACTCAGCATGAAGTGACGCCGGTCGTATTCCTGCTCGGAACGCTCGTTCGGCCCTCGGCGCCCCTCCAGTGCAACAGACTCGCCCGGATTGGTAATGCGTCGCTGTTGACTGTAACCCGCTTCAACGCCGACCTCGTTGATATCATCAGGTGTCCAGGTCAGTTTCGCGGTGCCGCTGGCAAGACGCTGATCGGCATACCCCCCGATGATGGAGTCCTCGTCGCGCTGGTCGTACTGGCCATGCACCTGGAGGCCCAGGCGGTCTTCAATCAGCGGCCCCGCGACATGGAATCGACTGTTGTGCGAATCACCGGAATCCGAATCCTGCTGAACCGTCATGCTGGTCGAAACTTCACCACCCCATTCTTGAGGAACCTTGCGGGTGATGACGTTGATCACCCCGCCCAGGGCATCGGAGCCATAAAGTGAGGACATGGGGCCACGAATCACCTCGATGCGATCGATGGCCGAAAGCGGCGGCATCCAGCCCTGCTCGATGCCCGGGCCATCGCTGTTGGGGCGGGTCTCCCTTGAACCCTGGCGCTTGCCGTCGACCAGCATCAGGGTGTACTTGGCGCCCATGCCGCGAATACTGATGTCCTTGGAAGATCCTCCCCCCGTAATGGTCACGCCCGGAACCTTGCGCAGGGCATCCGTGACATCACGATAGGCATGGCCTTCCAGGTCCTCGCGAGTGATCACACTGATCGAGGCCGGTGCACTCTTGGTCTGCTGCTCGTAGCCGGCGGCCGTGACGACGACGTCATTGAGTTGCTGCTCCTGTGCCTCCTGAGCCATGGCGCCGGAGGCGCTGAAGGCCGACACGGCAGTGACGAGCAGGTTGCGGGCGAAGGGATGGGGCATGCGGGTTGTCTCCTGGTGATCCTGACTCGGGGTTATGAAAAATAATACGAATTTTTATCGTTTGTATTATTTCACATTAATCCCGTCCTGTCGCCTTTGGCGGACGCCTCGCCGACCAGTGCCCCAGCAATTACCGTCATGGTCACGGTCTCGCTGTTCCAGTTCAGTCTCGGCTCGATGCTGGGCAGCCGCGGCAATCCGCTGGCCTCTCTGGCCAGAACACCCACGGTCTACGCCATCCTCATTGCCCTGACACTGCTGCTGCTTACCGATACCGAGCTGCCGCTGTGGCTGGCCAACAGCGTCGAGCTGATTTCCGGTTTCACCGTACCTCTGATGCTGATCACTCTGGGGATCTCTCTGGCCAGCATTCAGGTGCGCAGCCTGCGCTCGGGGATCGGCTTCAGCCTGTTGCGCATTCCGCTGACGGTGCTGGCCGCCTGGGGCATCGGCAGCCTGCTGGACCTGCCGCCCATGGCGCTGAGCATGCTGGTGCTGCAGATGAGCATGCCGGTGGCGGTCTTCAATTACCTGTTTGCCCAGCGCGCCAAGCGCGAGCCCGAGTACGTGGCCAGCCTGGTGTTCTGCTCGACCCTGCTGTCATTGATCTATCTGCCGATACTGCTGGCCATTCTGATCTAGGTCGCGAGCCTGGTGCGCGACCAAGGTTTCAGGCCCCTATACTGAACGCCACACTCAGTTCATCCGGAGGCCTCATGCCTGCCTTTCGTTCCCCCCTGCTGGCCAGTCTGTTGTGGTGTGCAAGCTTCGGCGCAGAGGCTGCCAGCGTTATCGAAACCCGACAGCTCACACTCTGCCTCGAGCCGATCGCGACGGGGTTCGAACATCCCTGGAGCCTGGCGCAACTGCCCGATGGTCGCTTCCTGATCAGCGAACGATCGGGCCAGCTGAAGCTGGTGACGGCCGGTGGCGACGCGACCCGGCTGAGCGGAGTGCCCGAGGTCTCGGCCCGCGGCCAGGGCGGGTTGCTGGATGTGTCCCTGCACCCCCGCTTTGCCAGCGACGACAATGGCCAGGCTGATTGGGTGTACTTCACCTGGAGCCGGGCAGGCGAAGGCGGCAGTGCCACCAGCTTGAGTCGCGCCAGGCTGGAGGACCAACGACTGACGGGCCTGCAACACCTCTTCACCCAGAACCGCTTTTCTCCGCCGGGCCGCCACTATGGCTCGCGACTGGCCTGGCGAGAGGATGAAACCCTGTTGATGAGCATTGGCGATCGTGGCCTGGAGCCGGACCGTGCCCAGGATGGCCGCGACCATGCCGGCAGCATCCTGCGTCTCGACCCGCTCGGTCAGCCGCCCGGCGATAACCCCTTCATTGATGACCCGCGCCGGGCGGATGCGATCTATACCCTGGGGAACCGCAACCCCCAGGGGCTGGTAGTCGCCGAGGATGGCTCGGCCTGGTCAACGGAACACGGGCCGCGTACCGGCGACGAGTTCAACCACCTGGTGGCCGGCGCCAACTATGGCTGGCCGGTCGTCAGCCTGGGGCGCGACTACGCCACCAATGAGCCCATCGGCCTGGACAGCGCACCGGGCATGCGAGAGCCGCGATACGTGTTCGAAGGACGCTTTGCTCCCTCGGGTCTGGCCCAGGTCACGTCGGAACGCTTTGACGCCTGGCACGGCGACTTTGTGGCCGGCGGCCTGAGCAGTCAGAAGCTGGTGCGCCTGAGCCGGGGCGCGACCGACGGCGTGGCCCGAGAGGTCATTCTGGACGGCGACATCGGTCGCATTCGCGATGTGCGACAGGGTCACGACGGCGCCCTGTACTTGCTGAACGACAGTCCCACCGGTAGCCTTTTTCGTTTGCTGCCGCTGGATTCCGCACCTCAAGCGGGCACAGGGTGCCCCGTTCCGGACACTAAAACAAAAAATAACTAACTGATAAAAAAGACATAATAGCAAAGTAAAAGAATAAATCATGGCGACACCTCGTCGCCCAGCGCCAACGTCAGCTGCCTTTCATTCACCCGGCTTTTGCGCCTCTCGGAATCGAGAGGGAAAGCCACCAAGGACACATCCATGAGTGACAACCGAAACGTCAAGATTCGGGTCCGCAACCTCAGCAAGGTCTTCGGCAGCCAGCCGAAAAAGGCGCTGGAGTTGCGCGACCAGGGACTCAAGCGCCCCGAAATCCTCGACAAGACCGGCCAGACCCTGGGACTGTCCAATATCGACTTTGATGTCCACGAAGGGGAACTGCTGGTCATCATGGGCCTTTCCGGCTCGGGCAAGTCGACGCTGATCCGTTGCCTCAACCGCTTGATCGAGCCCTCCGAGGGCGAGATCGTGATCGATGGCGAGAACATTCCCGACCTCAAGGATAAGGCGCTACTGGAGTGCCGCCGCCGGCATTTCTCCATGGTCTTCCAGAACTTCGCCCTCTTCCCCAACCGCACGGTGCGCCAGAATGCCGAGTTCGGCCTCGAAGTGCGCGGTGTGGCGCCCGACGAACGCCGCGAGGCGGCCGACAAGTCGCTCAAGCAGGTCGGCCTGGACGGCTGGGAAGATGCCTACCCCAACCAGCTCTCGGGCGGCATGCAACAACGTGTCGGCCTGGCCCGGGCCCTGGCCAACGATGCCACGGTGCTGCTGATGGACGAGGCCTTCTCGGCTCTGGACCCGCTGATCCGCGGTGACATGCAGCAGGAGCTGCTGGCCCTGCAGCATCGCATGCAGAAGACCACCGTCTTCATCACTCATGACCTGGACGAGGCCCTGACCATCGGCGACCGCATTGTCCTGCTCAAGGACGGTGAGGTGGTACAGATCGGCACCCCGGAGGAGATCCTCACCCAGCCAGCGGATGACTATGTGCGGCGCTTCATCGAAGGCGTCGACAAGTCCCGCATCCTCACCGCCGAGAGCGCCATGCGTCGGGTACGCTCCACGGTTCGCGACAGCGACGGCCCGCGCACCGCGCTGAAAAAGATGCGCGAGCACAGCCTCGACTCGATCTACATCCTGGACCGCGAGCGGCGCCTGGTCGGCCTGATCGATGCCGAAAGTGCCAGCCAGGCCCACGAAAAGGGCAAGGAGCGGGTCACGGAGGCCATGACCCAGGACTTCCGTAGCGTGAAGCGCGATGAACCGCTGCACAACCTGTTCGCCATGTTCCATGACAATCACTTCCCCATTGCCGTGGTGGACGACCGGCAACAACTTCAGGGCGTGGTGGTCAAGGGCGCCGTGCTGGATGAACTCGCTCAGGCAGGAGAAGCATGATGGCTATCGATATTCCTCGCATTCCACTCGGCGACTGGATCGAAAACAGCCTGAACTGGCTGACCAGCGAATATTCCGTGGTGACGCGCGGTATCTCCCGGGTCACGCAGACCGGTATCGACGTACTCAATGATGCCCTGATGTGGTTGCCGCCCTGGTCGCTGCTGGTGATCATCGCCGCGCTCTGCTGGTGGCTGGCCGGCACGCGTCTGGCCATCGGTGCGGCCGCCGGCATGGCACTGATCTGGAACCTGGGGCTGTGGGACCCGATGATCGAGACGCTGACACTTGTGGTCATTGCCACCCTGGTGGCCGTGATCATCGCCCTGCCGGTGGGCATCGCCGCCGCCCTTTCGGAGCGCCTCTACCGCACCATCATGCCGATACTGGATTTCATGCAGACCATGCCGGCCTTCGTCTACCTGATTCCAGCAATTCCGTTCTTCGGCATCGGCTCAGTCTCGGCGATCTTTGCCACCGTGATCTTTTCCATGCCGCCGGCGATTCGCTTCACCACCCTGGGCATCCGTCAGGTACCGGTGGAACTGGTCGAGGCCGCCGACGCCTACGGTGCCACGCGCCGACAGAAACTGATCAAGGTACAGCTACCGATGTCGCTGCCGACCGTCATGGCCGGCATCAACCAGACCATCATGCTGGCCCTCTCCATGGTCGTCATCGCCGCGATGATCGGCGCCGATGGCCTGGGCAGCGAGGTGTGGCGTGCCATCCAGCGCCTGCGCCCAGGTGACGGCTTCGAGGCCGGTATTGCCGTGGTCATCCTGGCGATGATCCTCGACCGCGTGACCCAGTCGCTGCGCAAGCAACGCAAGTCCTGAGTATCGCCTGGTACGATGAGGGGGAGGTTGTAACCTCGCCCTCATACCTGCATGCTGATGTTTCACATCCAAGAAAGGCAATTCAGATGACCCACTCCACCATCCCCCACACGATGCGTATCGCCGGCCTGGCACTGGCCGCCGGCACGGTTCTCGCCACGGGCCCGGCAATGGCTCAGGAAGAATCCAAGGGTACGATTGAGCTGGGGTATGTCGAATGGTCCTCAGAAGTCGCTTCCACCAATGTGATCGCGGCCGTGCTTGAGCAGGCCGGTTATGACGTCGAGTTGACCTCATTGTCGGCCGCTGCCATGTGGCAGGCCGTATCCACTGGGGATGCAGATGCCATTGTCGCGGCCTGGCTGCCCACCACGCATGAGGACTACCTCGAGCGAGTCAATGATAGCGTCGAAAACCTCGGTCCCAACCTCCAGGGCACCAAGCTTGGCCTGATCGTGCCCGAGTATACCGACGTTGAGGCCATCGACGAACTCAATGCCAATGCCGGGATGTTCAACGACAAGATCGTCGGCATCGACCCCGGCGCCGGGCTGATGAGCCTGACCGAGGACGTCATCGAGGAATACGAGCTGGACCTCAACCTGCAGAGCGGCAGTGGCGCCACCATGACCGCGGCCCTGCAGTCGGCGATCCGCAACGAGGAAGATATCGTGGTCACCGGCTGGACACCGCACTGGATGCTCGCGCGCTGGGACCTCAAGTATCTCGAGGACCCCAAGAACGTGTATGGCGGCGCCGAGCACATCAGCACCGTGGTTCGCCAGGACCTCAAGGGCGACATGCCGGAGGCCTACGCCATCCTCGATGCCTTCTCCTGGACCCCCGAGCAGATGGGTGAAGTCATGCTGATGAACCAGGACGAAGAAGCCGACCCCACCGAAACCGCCCGGACCTGGGTCGAGAACCATCCGGACGTGGTCGCGGAGTGGCTCCCGGCGTCATGAACCCGGTTTGATGAGCCAGCGGCTCGCTCAAGGGGAGGCATCCCGATGCCTGCCCTTTTTTTGTGCCGATCTGCCCGGTCCTTGTGCGCCAGTCGCCCCACAAGGCCCCATCATGGGCATAAATGTCGCATAAAGAAGTGAAATACATGGCCGCTCAAGCACATGAATCCTTTATCAAAAGGCGCAAAAATCGATCGAAATTGCGACCACCAGCTATCCAACGCCGTCAGCACTGTCGCCGGGCGCAGACGACTGCGGCGGGATGATGTAGGGTTACTCCCCGAGACGAGGCAAGTCCATCCGTTGAAAACGACGTACCGCTCAACTGTCGTCAAACGGCCAAACTTGTCGTGTAATTAACAGGCCAACTGAAAAGGAGCTCTGACATATCCGCTGGACACCCGGTGTCCAAAGGACTGCCAAAGCACTCAATCGATGCGATCGGTAGTGATCGCTTGAAGTTGCTTGGATCGATAACGGCGTGTGCTTGATCTCGCCTGCGCGAGATGAACGCCAACTTTGGCGAAGCGTCAGCCGTGCGTGAACCTCACGATTGACGCTTCTCCACTACCGCGAATCGACGTCAACAAGGAGAAGTCCCGTGACGAACGACAACAAAGACCAAGAGCCCAATGCGGGTTCCCAGGGGATACCCGCCCCCGACGGGCCCGCTAACCTGATCGACACCGATTACGTGATCGGTCAGGACAACATCACCGGCCGCAAGTTCGGGGTGGACATGGACCTGCACGGCAAGGTCTTTACCATCTCCTCGCTGGTGGTGCTGTTCTTCGTGATCGCCACCTTGGCCATGCAGGACCAGATCGCGCCGATCTTCGATGCCATCTTCGGCTTCCTGACCGGCAAAATGTCCTGGTTCTTCCTGCTGGCGGCCAATATCTTCGTGATACTGGCGGTGGCGCTGATCTTCACACCGATGGGCAAGGTCCGCATCGGCGGTGCCCAGGCCACGCCGGACTTCAGCTATGCCGGCTGGTTCGCCATGCTGTTTGCTGCCGGCATGGGCATCGGCCTGATGTTCTATGGCGTTTCCGAGCCCATGACCCACTTCAGCACAGCCCTCGGCGGCACCGCCGCGGAGAATGGTGTGCGTACGGACTGGGCACCATTGGGGGCCGCCGCCGGTGATGAGCAGGCCGCGATCTCGCTGGGCATGGCCGCGACCATCTTCCACTGGGGCCTTCACCCCTGGGCGATCTATGCGGTCGTCGCGCTGGCACTGGCGCTGTTCTCGTTCAACAAGGGTCTGCCGCTTACCATGCGTTCGGTCTTCTACCCGGTGCTCGGTGAGCGCGTCTGGGGCTGGCCGGGTCACCTGATCGACATCCTGGCGGTCTTCGCTACCCTCTTCGGTCTTTCGACCTCCCTGGGTATCGGTGCCTCCCAGGCGTCGGCCGGTCTGGGCTACCTGTTCGGGGTTCCCGAAACCGACACCACCATGGTGCTGTTGATCCTGGGTATCACGGTCGTGGCACTCGGCTCGGTGGTGCTGGGCGTCGACAAGGGCGTGCAACGCCTGTCGCAGCTCAACATGACACTGGCCTTCCTGCTGCTGATCTTCGTGATTGCCGTCGGCCCGACCCTGGCGATTGCCACTGGCTTCTTCGACAACCTGATGGCCTATGTGGTCAATCTGCCGGCGCTGTCCATGCCGTTCGGTCGTGAGGATGCCAACTTCAGCCAGGGCTGGACTGCCTTCTATTGGGCCTGGTGGATTTCCTGGTCGCCGTTCGTCGGCATGTTCATTGCCCGCGTCAGCCGTGGCCGCAGTGTGCGCGAGTTCCTGATCGCCGTGCTGCTCGTGCCGTCGGTCGTGTCCGTGCTGTGGATGACCGCGTTCGGCGGCACCGCCATCGATCAGTACATCACTGACGGTTTCGAGGGCGTCAAGAACGCCGCGCTGGAAGTCCAGCTGTTCACCATGCTCGGTGAGCTGCCGCTGACAAGCATCACGTCCTTCGTGGGCATCGTGCTGGTCATGGTGTTCTTCATCACCTCCTCGGACTCCGGTTCCCTGGTGATCGACTCCATCACCGCCGGCGGCAAGGTCGATGCCCCGACATCGCAGCGCATTTTCTGGTGTCTGATCGAGGGGGCCATCGCCATTGCCCTGCTGCTGGGTGGCGGCCTCACGGCACTGCAGACCGCGGTCATCACGACTGGCCTGCCGTTTACAGTGGTGCTGCTGGTGGCTTGCTTTGCCATCGTCAAGGGCTTGATGAGCGAGCCCAAGAGTGTCTGAAACGCGTCATTGATGCACACGCCTGACGCGTGAAAGACGACAACGCCCCGCCTCGTGCGGGGCGTTGTCGTTCAGGAGCGGCCTGTCTCCCTACCGGGGCAGCTCGCCCGCCTGGCGAGCTTCCTGGGCATCAAAGTCGATCTACTCGGCAAGGTCTTTTTCGTGTCGTCGCTGGTGATTCTGGTCTTCATGATCCTGACACTGGCGCTGCAGAAGGAGGTCGCCGTGATCTTCGATACGGCCTTCAACTTTCTCACTGGCCATCTGGGCAACACCTGCTGGATGACATACCGCTAAAGAAAAGACGGGCCGGCAGATTTCTGCCGGCCCGTCTTTCATGGGCGGAAACATGCGCCCGGCTCCGTGGGCCCGGGCGCCCGAGCGATCATGCGCCGAAGGGGTTGCGCAACACGATGGTCTCGTTGCGGTCCGGCCCGGTCGAAATGATGTCGATGGGGGTGCCCACCTGCTCCTCGAGGAAGCGAATGTAACCCCGGGCATTGGCCGGCAGCGCCTCGATGCTCTTGAGGCCGATGGTCGACTCGTTCCAGCCCGGCAGATCCTCATAGACCGGCTCGACCGCTTCATAGCCTTCCGAGTCGACCGGCGCATCGAGCACATCGCCGTCCTTGCTCCGATAGCCGACACAGACCCGGATGTTTTCCAGGCCATCCAGTACATCCAGCTTGGTCAGGCAGATGCCGGACACCGAGTTGACCTGCACCGCATGCCTCAGGGCCACGGCATCGAACCAGCCACAACGCCGCGCCCGGCCAGTGGTGGCACCGAATTCGTGCCCCTTCTCGGCCAGGTGACGGCCGTGCTCATCGAACAGCTCGGTGGGAAAGGGGCCGGAGCCGACGCGCGTCGTGTAGGCCTTGGTGATCCCTAGCACATAGTCGAGGTACAAGGGCCCGACGCCGGACCCGGTGGCCGTGCCGCCTGCGGTGGTATTCGAGCTGGTGACGTAGGGATAGGTGCCGTGATCAATGTCGAGCAGCGAGCCCTGCGCACCCTCGAACAGGATGTCATCGCCATCCTGGCGCATTTGGTGCACCAGGCTGACGGTATCGCAGACCATGTCACGCAGTTCATCGGCCATGCGCATCGCCTCATCCAGGACTTCCTGGAAGTCCACCGGCGGTTCGCCATGGTACTGGGTCAGCACGAAGTTATGATAATCCAGCACCTCGCCCAGCTTGGAGGCAAAACGCTCACGGTGCAGGATGTCGCCCAGGCGCAGACCGCGACGCGATACCTTGTCTTCATAGGCCGGGCCGATACCCCGCCCGGTGGTGCCGATCTTGGCCACGCCACGGGCCTTTTCGCGCGCCTGATCGAGACGCACGTGGTACGGCAGGATAAGCGGACAGGCCGGTGAAAGACGCAACCGCTGACGCACCGGCACGCCCTTGTCTTCTAGTTCGCGGATTTCCTTGATCAGCGCCTCGGGTGACAGCACGACACCATTGCCGATGACACAAGTCTTGTCGTCCCGCAGGATGCCCGAGGGAATGAGGTGGAGTACCGTCTTCTCGCCATCGATGACCAGGGTATGGCCGGCATTATGGCCGCCCTGGAAGCGCACCACGGCATTGGCGGATTCAGTCAGCAGGTCGACGACCTTGCCCTTGCCTTCATCACCCCATTGGGTACCCAGTACGACTACGTTCTTGCCCATAGTGTCTCGTCTCTCGTTGCTGCACGCCGGCAGTCGGCCGGAGTCAAAAATGCAGTTCGCCCGGCCTCAGCTCGGGTCCTCGGAAGTCGGCAGCTCGCTGACTTGCCAGCCCTGGTCATGGCACACCAGTTGTCGACGGCAGTGATGCTGACGAGGGCCGGTCTCCTGCCCCGGCATAGCCTGTACCACGCGCTCACCCCGAGCGCGTAAACGGCTGATGGCCTCGGCCAGGCCCTCGCCCTCGGCGGGTGCCCAGATACCGCCGTCTTCACGCGCTCCCGGAGCCAGGCCGGCCAGCAACTTGAGCTCCAGCGAGAAGCCGGTCGCGGGGCGGGCACGGCCGAAGGCACGGCCCGTATCATCATAGCGTCCGCCCTTGGCCAGCGCCTGACCGAAGCCCGGCACAAAGGCCGAGAACATCATGCCGGTATGATATTGGTAGCCACGCAACTCCGCCAGGTCGAAGTAGAACTCGACCTCGGGGTGTTCGGCCGCCACCCCCTCATGCAGGGCACGCAGTTGCTCCAGGGCGTCGCGAACCGCCGGAGGGGCCTCGGCAAGCGTTTGCCGGGCCTCTTCCAGCACCTCGGAACCACCGTGCAGGGTCGCCAGGGCACGCAGCATCCGGGCCAGTGCCGGGTCGGCCACACTGCTTTCGATGCAGCGGGAAAGCTCGCCGGGGGACTTCAGTTCCAGCGCCTGAAAGACCGCGCGCTCTTCTTCGCGACTCAACTCGGCGGCCTCGACCAGGGCGCGATAGATGCCGATATGTCCCAGCGCCAGATGTACTTCCCCGGCCCCCGCCACGGCCAGGCTAGTCAGGGCCAGGCGCAGGACTTCGAGGTCGGCTTCCAGGCCAGCATGACCGAAGAGCTCCAGCCCCACCTGGATCGGGCTGCGACCGGCCTGATACTGGTCCGGCTTGGCGCGCAACACATTGGCGCAGTAGCAAAGGCGCACCGGTCCCTGGCGTTTCAAGGAGTGCGCATCCATGCGCGCCACCTGGGGCGTGACATCCGCGCTGGCGCCCATCATGCGTCCCGTCATCTGATCGGTCAGCTTGAAGGTCTGAAGGTCCAGCTCGGTCCCCGTGCCGGTCAGCAGGGAGTCGAGAAATTCGACGGGTGGGGGCATTACCTGATCATAGCCCCAGCTGTGATACAGATCGAGCAGAGCCCGACGCACTTCCTCCATGCGACTGGCCTGGGGCGGCAGCACTTCGTCCATGCCGTCGGGCAAGAGCCAGCGGTCAGCGATGGTCATGACGTTCTTTCCTGCAAGACAGTGATTGGCCTGCGCGAGCTGAGGTCGACGGCATGGCGGGATGCCGGTCAAAGCTCGCCGGGAGCGGAGAGCCCACAAAAAAACCGGGGGGCACCCGGTTAACCAATGTTAGCACGTTTGCCTACGGGATGAACCCACCACGCCGATGCCTGGGCGGCATCGGCGTGGTGGTCGGAGTGCCTGTTCATCCGCGGCCGAGGGTCACTCCTGGGTGGGCGTCGGGCTCTTCAGGTACTGGAAGAAGTCGCTGGAAGGGTCCAGCACCATCATGTCGCCGTCGCCCTGGAAGCTATTCCGATAGGCCCCGAGGCTGCGCCAGAAGGAGAAGAACTCCTCGTCCTTACCGTAGGCCTGGGAGAAGATCTCCGCCGCCTCGGCATCGCCTTCACCACGCAGGGTTTCCGCACGAGCCCTGGCTTGGGCCAGCAGCACTTCACGGCGGCGGTCGGCATTTGCGCGGATGCGCTCGGCCTCTTCCTGACCCTGGGCACGCCATTCACGCGCCTGACGTTCACGTTCGGAGCGCATCCTTTCATAGACCGCCGAGGACACATCCTCCGGCAGGTCGATACGCTTGACGCGGATATCCAGGATGGCGACACCCAGTTCATCACGCATCAACTCGTCGAGTT
This sequence comes from Halomonas almeriensis, assembly GCF_030409235.1. Taxonomy (GTDB): domain Bacteria; phylum Pseudomonadota; class Gammaproteobacteria; order Pseudomonadales; family Halomonadaceae; genus Halomonas; species Halomonas almeriensis. The sequence continues at coordinate 612,236 of NZ_JAUFPO010000009.1, read as the reverse complement.
CTTGGGTCGGCCCGGTCATCAGCTCATCGCGTTGCTCGGAGATGATCTGCGAAAGATTGAGTCGACCGAACTCGTTACGCAGGCTCTCGTCGACACGCGGCTGAATCAGGCGTACCGCCTGCATTTCATCGCCGGACGTCGCCTGGTAGTACTGCGTCGGGTTGACCACCTGCCACTGCACGTAGGAATCGACGATCACCGCTTTCTGCTCGAGCGTGAGATAACGGCTGGGATCGGTATCCAGCGTCCTGACGCGCGTTTCGAATTTGCGAACCGTCTGGGTGATGGGCACCTTGAAGTGCAGTCCGGGTTCAATGCCCTCCTCCACGATTTCGCCGAAACGCAACTTGATCGCGCGTTCGGTTTCATCGACCACGTAAAGACTGCTACTGGCCAGCCAGGCAGCCGCCGCCAGTCCGCCGACGATAAGCAGGGAACGATTATTGATCATTTCAGCGACCCTCCCTGAGCGCGCCGTTGTTGTTGCCGGAGCGGCCCGTGCTGGATGAGGACTCGGAATTCTGCAGACGCTGCAGCACCTGAGGGTCCAATTGCGAATCAGACGACTGGCCGCTGGCACTGCTGCTCGTTCTGCTGTTGAGCTTATCCATCGGCAATACCATCAATGGGCTCTGCTCGGCCACATCCACCATGACTTTCGAGGTTCCGCTGTAGACCTCAGACAAGGTTTCCAGGTAGAGACGTTCGCGCATGATATCCGGGGACTGCTCATATTGCGTCAGTAGTGCATTGAAGCGGTTGGCCTGACCTTGCGCTTCGGCGACGACGGACTCGCGATACCCCTGCCCCTGCTCGATAAGACGTTGCGCCTTACCCTGGGCTTCAGGAATCACGGCATTGGCATAGGCCATGGCCTGGTTGATGGTGCGCTGGCGGTCCTCGCGTGCGCGGATGACATCATCGAAGGCATCTTGAACAGCATCGGGCGGCGAGGTCGACTCGACGTTCAGAGTCTGCAGCGTGATGCCGGTACCATAGCTGTCCAGATAGGATTGCAGGCGGCTGCTGACCGAGCTGCCGAGGATGGCACGTCCCGAGGTCAGGATCTCGATCATGTCGGTACCGCCCACCACATGGCGAAGCGCCGAATCCAGTGCATTCTCGAGACTGAGTTCGGGGTTGCGGACGTTGAGCACATAGTCACGCGGGTCGGCGACCTGATACTGCGCCGAGATTTCCACTGAGACGATGTTTTCGTCCTGGGTCAGCATCGATTGCGTCTGGCTGATCGAACGCACCCGCGTCACATTGACCATGCGCACGTCATCGATCAGGGGCGGGTTCCACTGCAGGCCCGGCGTCACGGTTTCCTGGTACTTGCCGAAGCGCAGCACCACACCACGCTCCGATTCGTCGACCAGATAAAAGCCGGAAGCGGCCCAGATGGCCAGTGCTACGATCAGCAGCAGGCCCGGCAAAGCAAAGGTGTTGCGCGGCTTGCCGCCGCCGGATCCACCGCCATTGCCACCGCGTTTGCCACGGCCTCCCAGCATGTTGTTGAGCTTGTTCTGAAACTTTTTCAGCGCCTCATCGAGGTCCGGAGGGCCTTGATTGCCGCCCCCCTTGCCGCCGTCGCCACTGCCGTTGCCACCACGGCGGCCACCACCACTCCAAGGGTCATGCTGGTTGCCGCCACCAGGCTCATTCCAGGCCATACGTCGTCTCCACTATACGTTGCGTGCCACCGCTCGCGAAGTCACGGCAGGCATCGATACATTCCTTGTGACATCCACCCGCCCTGTTTGACAACAGCGGCAATGCACAAGGCAACTCACTACTCCCAGACCGCTCCTTGCTGCAGCGCTTGCGGCAGATAATCGTCGGCGCGTTCACCGAGGCGCGACATCAACTGCATGAAATCACGTCGCGGCAGGCGCACCTTGAGCAGGGTATGACCCTGCTCGTCGAAGCTTTCCTCGCGGACGGCGCTCAGCTCATGCAGGCCGGCCCGTAGCTTGCCCTGAGCCGGTGCCAGGGTCATGTCGAAATCGATGATGTCATCGGCCAGGCACTCGGTCAGAGCCTGCTCGAAAAGCTCCAGCCCTCGACCATCCTGCGCCGACAGCCAGACCGTGTCAGGCTTGCCGTCCACATTACGCTCGATGCGAGGCGCACTGTCGAAGAGATCAACCTTGTTCATCACCTTGAGGGTCGGCACCTCCAGCGCACCAATCTCATCGAGCACCTCTTCGACCTGACTCACGTTGAGCTCGCGGTCGGGGTCGGCGGCATCGATAACATGCACCAGCAGGCTAGCTTCGGCCGCCTCCTGTAGCGTCGCCTGGAAGGCCTCGACCAGCTTGTGCGGCAGATGGCGAATAAAGCCGACGGTGTCGGCCAGCACCACTGGGCCGACATCCTCAACCTCGAGGCGCCTCAGGGTCGGGTCGAGGGTAGCGAACAGTTGGTCCGCCGCATAGACCCGGGATTGTGTCACCGCGTTGAACAGGGTCGATTTGCCCGCATTGGTGTAGCCGACCAGCGAGATGCTCGGAATCTCGGCACGCGCCCGTGCCCGGCGATTCTGCCCCCGCTGGCTGCGCACCTTGTCCAGGCGTTTGTGAATCGCCTTGATGCGCCCCCGCAGCAAGCGGCGGTCGGTCTCGAGCTGGGTTTCCCCGGGGCCGCGCAGGCCGATACCGCCCTTCTGACGCTCCAGGTGCGTCCAGCCACGAACCAGCCGCGTGGACATATACTCCAGCTGGGCGAGTTCCACCTGCAGCTTGCCTTCGTGAGTCCGCGCACGCTGCGCGAAGATGTCGAGAATCAGCCCGGTGCGGTCCAGCACCCGGCACTTCAGGGACTGCTCGACATTGCGCTCCTGAGACGGGCTCAGTGCATGGTTGAAGATCACCAGTTCCGCCTGGTGGACCTGCAATGCCTCGCGCACCTCTTCCAGCTTGCCCGAACCAATGAAGCTGCGCGGGTCGGGCCGCCCCCGGCTCCCCGTCAACAGCGTGGCCGGCTCCGCACCGGCCGAGCGCACGAGCTCGAGGAATTCACCGGAATCCTCACGCTCGCTTTCGTCCTGGAAGTCTATATGGACGAGAACCGCCGTTTCACCGGCGTCGGGACGCTCAAAAAACAATCAGTACCTCACGCGTCCGCATCCGGTTGCCCGGTATCGGCAGCCGGCAAACGTACATTGCGCGACGGCACGACGGTGGAAATGGCATGCTTGTAGACCATCTGACTGACGGTGTTGCGCAGCAGAATAACGAACTGATCGAAGGACTCGATCTGGCCCTGCAACTTGATGCCATTGACCAAAAAGATCGACACCGGGATACGTTCCTTGCGCAGAACGTTCAGGTAAGGATCTTGAAGGGACTGTCCTTTGGACATGTGGCTCTCCCTAAATCATATAATTTGCGTTAATAGTATTATTGGGTGCTCACCGCTGTTTTCAAGGTGGCACGTTTCACCCGGCAAAGCCCGCTCGGGTGCAGTATGGAATTTCCCATCTTACGCTAACCACTGAATTCACGCACCAATTTCAGGACATGATCGAGTGGTCGGACGCCCAGGATGTCGACCCAGTTCAGATCGGGCCAACTGCGCATCCAGGTCAATTGCCGCTTGGCCAGTTGCCGGGTCGCGACGATGCCCCGCCGCCGCAGCATCTCCCGGTCTCCCTCGCCATCCAGATACTGCCAGGCTTGACGATAGCCCACGCTCTTCATCGCCGGCAGCCGCGGGTGCAGATCCGCACGGGCTTTCAGGGCGGCGACCTCCTCGACAAGGCCGGCCTCGAGCATGGCATCGAAGCGCGCGGCGATTCGCGCGTGCAACACACTGCGATCGTCCGGCGCCAGGCCTATCGACAACACCCGCCAGGGAAAGGTTTCCGCCTGCTGGGCATCCCAGTGCTCGGTCAAGGGACGCCCGCTAAGCCGATATACCTCCAGAGCCCGTGTCAGCCGCTGCGGATCATTGGGATGGATGCGCTGTGCCGCCCTGGGGTCGACCCTGGACAGCTCCTCGTGTAGCGACGCCAGGCCGTGCTCTTGCACTTCCCGGTCGAGCTGGGCGCGCACGGCGGCATCCCCCGACGGCAGGTTGGGCTCGCCGACCCAGAGCCGCTGATAGTACATCATGGTGCCGCCCACCAGCAGCGGCACCCGACCGGCCTCGGTGATGCGCTGCATCTCCCGGCGCGCATCCGCCCGAAAGACCGCCGCCGAATACGGATCGGCGGGGTCGCGAATATCGATCAGCCGATGCGGTGCCCGCGCCAGCTCCTCGGCCGAGGGCTTGGCGCTGCCGATGTCCATGCCGCGATAGACCATCGCCGAATCGACACTGATCAGCTCGCAGCCCAGTTGCTCGTGCAGCGCCATGGCCATGTCGGTCTTGCCGACGGCTGTCGGCCCCATTAGGAAAATGGCGGGGGGGCGTGAATCGGAGTGGTTCGGGGCTGTCATGGCGTCACGGGTCTGGTTCGGGAATAAGGGCGGTCACCTGGTGGGCCGTTACTGGCCGCGCAGGAAGAGGCGGTCGAGTTCCTTCATGCTCATCTCAGTCCAGGTCGGCCGACCATGGTTGCATTGCCCGCTGCGCTCGGTGCGCTCCATGTCACGCAGCAGGGCGTTCATCTCGGCGATGGTCAGTTGGCGATTGGCCCGCACGCTACCGTGACAGGCCATGGTCGAAAGAAGTTCGTTGATGTGCGCCTCGAGGCGATCGGAGCGCCCATAGCGCTCGAGGTCGCCCAGCATGTCGCGCACCAGCAGCTCGACATCGGCGTCCACCAGCAGGGTCGGCACCTGGCGCACCAGCAGGGTCTCCGGACCGGCGACGTCGAGCTCGACGCCCAGGCGGGAAAAGGCCTCGCGTTCGGCCTCGGCGGTGGCCACTTCGGCGGCACTGGCGGCCATCGACACCGGCACCAGCAATGACTGGGCCTGCAGGCGACCGGGCTGTTCGGCCTCGCCGTGTACCTGCGATTTCATCCCCTCGTAGACGATGCGTTCGTGGGCGGCATGCATGTCGACGATCACCATGCCCCGCTCGGTCTGCGCGAGAATGTAGACACCATGCAGCTGCGCCACCGCGTAGCCGAGGGGCGGCGCTCGGGTGGCGTCTTCTTCCGGCATCGCCGGGCTGCTGACGGCGGGAGACGTCGCGGTATCCGGCGATGCCTGGCGTTCGGCCAGGGCCACATCGGCCGCTGCACCACCGGCCCCGGGAGCCGCAGGCTGGGGAGTGAGCAGGCTGTCTTCGTGCTCGGGATGCAGGGCGCGATAGCCTTCCATGAAGGCGCGTACACGGTCCGGCGTGACCTTCTGCTGCTGGCCGTCGTCACGACCATGCAGGGCCATGGGCTGCTGTTGCCAGCGCCCGGCGGACTCCGCCACGCGCTCACTGGACGAGGGAGCCGGCGCGCTTTCTCCCGATGCCGCGCCCTCCTCGCCGGCCGCCGGCGTAGCGTCCGGTTGCGCGCCGGACGAATCCGTTGACTGGCCGGCCCGAGACTCGCCCAGCGCCCGATGCAGGCTGGAAAACAGAAAGTCGTGGACCATGCGGCCGTCCCGGAAGCGCACCTCATGCTTGGTGGGATGGACATTGACATCGACCACCGTCGGGTCGACCTCCAGGTAGAGCACGAAGACCGGCTGGCGGCCATGAAAGAGCACATCGCGATAGGCCTGACGGATGGCATGGGCCACCAGACGGTCGCGCACCACCCGGCCATTGACGAAAAAGTACTGCTGGTCGGCCTGGGCGCGTGAGTGGGTCGGCAGGCCGACCCAGCCCCAGAGCCGCAGTCCGCCGGTTCCCAGGTCCAGGTAGAGGGCGTTTTCCAGAAAGTCCTTGCCCAGCAGTGACTGCAGGCGGCGCTCGTGGCCGACCAGGTCGCTGCCGGCACTCAACTGGTGAACGGTCTTCTGGTTGTGACGTAGCACCCAGCCCAGGTCGAGACGCGACAGAGCCTGACGGCGAAACGCCTCCTCCACATGGCCGAACTCGGTCTTTTCCTTGCGCAGGAACTTGCGCCGCGCCGGGGTATTGAAGAAGAGATCACGCACCGTCACCGAGGTACCCCGCGGGTGCGGCGAGGGCGTGACCCGCGGCTCCATGCGTCGTCCCTCGACCACGACGCGCCAGCCCCGGGTCGGGTCATCGTCGACATTGGAGGTCAGCTCCAGGCGCGACACCGAGCTGATCGAGGCCAGTGCCTCGCCGCGGAACCCCAGGCTCGCCACCCCTTCGAGATCATTCAACGAGGCGATCTTGCTGGTGGCATGCCGCGACAGCGCCAGTGGCAGATCATCCTCGCTGATGCCGACACCATCGTCACGCACCCGGATCAACCGCGCCCCGCCGGACTCCAGCTCGACCTCGATACGCTGACTGCCAGCGTCGATGGCATTCTCAACCAGCTCCTTGACCACCGACGCCGGCCGCTCGACGACCTCCCCCGCGGCGATCTGGTTAGCCAGACGCGGATCGAGAACCTGGATATGCTGTCTGTCGGTCATGACCACCCCAAAATCGAAGACGCGGCTTCGCCGCGGTTAAGAGGGAAGTACGGCGCTCCGCGCCTTCAAGAAGGAAGAAGAAAGCCTGGTCGATATGGCGAACCGCCCCCCTCATTCCCACTTCTAGTTGCCTTCTGGACTCCCTCTTACCTCTTCCTTCTTTTCTCTTAAGAACTCGGTATCCTCAGCACTTGCCCGACGCGGATCACGTCGCCATTGAGCTCGTTGGCCTGGCGCAGCCGGCCGACCGGGACGTTATGACGTGCGGCGATTTCCGAGAGCGTGTCGCCGGGCTGAATACGGTATTCATCGCCGGCGCCACCTCGGCCTTGGTCGCGCTGCCAGGCGAGCAGGCTGGCCGGCGGCGGGTTGCGCTGGAAATGGGCGCGCACGCCGCCGAAGATGGATTCGACCATGCGTTGTTGATAGCCACCCTGCTGCAGCTTGCGCTCTTCCTCGGGATTGGAGATGAACCCCGTCTCCACCAGCAGCGACGGGATATCCGGCGATTTCAGCACCACAAAACCGGCCTGCTCGACCCGCGGCTTGTGCAGTTCGTTGATGCGCCCCATGCGATCCAGCACGCGCCCGCCGATGGTCAGGGAGTCATTGAGCGTTGCGGTCATGGTCAGGTCGAGCAGGACGCCGCGCAACACCTCGTCCTTGTCGTCCAGCGAGAGATTGCCATCCACGCCGCCGACCAGGTCCGAGCGGTTTTCCGAGGCCGCGAGCCACTTGGCGGTCTCCGAGGTCGCGCCACTCTGCGACAGCGCAAACACCGAGCTGCCATGGGGCCGCGGACTGTTGAAGGCATCGGCATGCAGGGAGACGAAGAAATCGGCCTTCTGCTCCCGGGCAATCCGGGTGCGCTGACGCAGTCCGACATAATAGTCGCCGTCGCGAATCAGCACGGCCTTGAAGCCCTGGGTGGCATTGATCAAGCGCGCCATGCGCTTGGCCATTTCCAGCACCACGTCCTTTTCGCGGGTGCCGCTGGGACCGATGGCCCCCGGGTCCTCGCCACCATGACCGGCATCCACGGCAATGATGATGTCCCGCTTGGGATGAGGCTGTGCGGCCTGGCGCGGCGGTGACACCGTGCTCGGGTCACGCCCTTTGGCGACGGCTTCTTTCTGGGCGCGCTCAGCGGCAATCTCCTGTTCGCGAATCTTCGACTCGATGGGGTCGATGGGGTCCTCGACAGCGCTTTCGCCCGGATACTCCAGATCCACCACCAGCCGATGGCCATACTGCTCATTGGGCGCGAGGCTGAAGTGTCGCGGCTCGATGGCGCGCGAGAGCTCCAGCACCACCCGCAGGTCCGAGCCATTGCGCACGCCGGTGCGCACCTTCTCGATGGCACTCTCGGAGAGGTCCAGACGACTGACATCGGCGTTGAGTTCGCTGTTGGCTACATCGATCACCAGCCGACGGGGATCCTCCAGCGTGAAGACATTGGCCGATGCCGGCGACGACAGGTCGAACACCAGCCGCGAGTGATCGGGTGCCGCCCACAGGCGCAGATTATCGACGCTGGCGGCCTGGGCCCAGAGCGGTACCAGAAGCAGCAGGGGCAGTACCCAGCGGGCCATGTGTCGGCGCAACATCCCTTTCCTCATGTATCGTTTTCGTCCGTACCGGCAACATCCGGAGGCTGGTTGGCTGGTGCCTGGCTCTGTTTCAGGCCTTCCAGCACCTGGCGGCCCAGATCGCTTGGCGCCTGCATCACGGCCAGGCGTCCGGGCGCATCGAGAGTCAGTTGCACGCGAATATCCGGCGGCGGCAGCCAGCCCTCGCCCCGGCTCGGCCACTCCACCACGCAGAGGGCATCGTCCCCCAGCAGGTCGCGCCCGCCGATAAACTCCAGCTCTTCCGGGTCAGCGAGCCGATAAAGATCAAAGTGGTAGACCCTGGCGGTACCCAGCTCGTAGGGCTCGACCAGGGTGTAGGTAGGACTCTTCACGGCGCCCTGGTGGCCATGGGCCCGCAGAATGCCTCGCGTCAGCGTCGTCTTGCCGGCACCGAGTTCGCCTTCGAGATAGACGTGCCCACGACCGGCCAGCGCTCGACCGAGCGCTTCCCCCAACGCGACCTGTTGGTCTTCATCAGCCAGTCGCCACTGCATCGTCATTGCCCATCGTCGTATTGACAAGAATTCGCGCACAGGATGCCAGATCACTGGCGAGCAAGCCACGCTCACCGCCCTCGAGTACCGCCAGGTCGGCGGCCAGCGCATGGAGCATCACGCCCAGGCGGGCCGCCATCTCAAGCGAGAGTCCCTGGGCGACCAGGGCACCGAGCATGCCGGAAAGCGCGTCGCCCATGCCGCCGCTGGCCATGCCGGGATTGCCGTAGGGGCAGACCGTGAGCCCCAACGGGCCGGCGACCAGACTGCCACTGCCCTTGAGCACCACCACGCCCCCGTAGCGTGCCTGCAGGGCAAGAACCGCGGCCGGGCGATCGGCTTCCACTTCGCTGGTGGCCATGCCCAACAGGCGGGCCGCCTCACCAGGATGCGGGGTGAGAATCCAGTCGTCGCGACGCTGGCCATCGAAACGCTCGGCGAGCTGATTGAGTCCATCGGCGTCGATCACTAGCGGCCGCCCGGCCGCCACCGCGCCCTGCCACAGCGCCTGCCCCCAGCTGTCGCGCCCCAGGCCGGGCCCGAGCACCTGCACATCGGCCTGCTGTGGTAGATCGCCCAGATCGGCCAGGCCGCGGACCCCGTGGGCCATGACTTCCGGGCGGCGAATCAGGCTAGCGGCAACATGGGCCGGGTCGGTGGCCAGGCTGACCTTGCCGGCCCCGAGCCGCGCACAGGCCTCGGCGGACAGCAGGCCGGCGCCGCCCATGCCGGGTGCGCCCCCCAGAATCAGCGCATGCCCCGCCCTGCCCTTGTGGGCATCGCGCGGCCGCGGCGGCAACAGCGTCGCAATGAGACAGCGGTCCAGGCAGAGGGCTGCCGGTGACAGGCCTGAGAACAGTGGCTCGGCGTCCACCAGGGGTTCCAGCGTCAAGACGCCGACCCGCGCCGGCCCACAGCCGGTATGCAGTCCCAGCTTGTCGCCGATGAAGGTGACGGTTCGCGTGGCCTGCACGGCCTCTCCCAATTCGGCACCGGTATCGGCGTGCAGGCCGGAAGGAATGTCCAGCGCCAGCACCGGGCGCGCGGTGGCATTGATGGCGGCAATCGCCGCACGCGAGGCGCCGCTCACCTCGCCCGCGAGCCCGGTCCCCAGCAGCGCATCGACGATCAGCTCACCCTTCGGCGTCATGCCATCCTGCCAGGCCACCCGCACCACACCGGCGGCATCGGCCATCTCGGCCGCGCGCCGCGCGTCGCCCGTCAGTTGCTCGACAGGCTTGAGCAGGATGCGCTCGACTTCCAGGCCCTCCGCGGCAGCCAGGGCGGCCAGAACATGACCGTCACCGCCATTGTTGCCGGCGCCGCACAGCACACTGAGGTGACGCACCTCGGGCCAGTGGCAGCGCAACTGCTGCCAGGCCGCCGCCGCAGCGCGTTGCATCAGGGCGAAGCCCTCGATCCTCGAATCGATGATGCGCCGATCCAGCTCGCGCACCTGGTCGGCGCGATACAGGGCCCGCATACCATCCCGAGACTGCCCGTATTGCGGCGTATCAATCTGTGACGCCTCGGCCATTGGCTATTCCCCCGCCCGCTGATGCTTTATCATGGAAAGTGTGTCGTTTTCCGTGCCCGACGCCAAGGGAAACCAAGCGTCGTGGCACCCTCCTGCGTGGTATTTCACAATCATGTCTCAGCCGTCTGTCAAGGACGCCACTCCCGACCTCGAGGCCCTGGCCAGCTCGATCAAGACCTGGGGGCGCGAGCTGGGCTTCCAGCAGGTCGGCATCACCGATGTCGACCTGGCCGAGGATGAAGCTCGACTGCAGCGCTGGCTCGACCTCGGCCATCATGGCGAGATGCACTTCATGGCCAAGCACGGCACCAAGCGCACTCGCCCCGAGGAACTGGTGCCCGGCACACTGCGCGTGATCAGCGTGCGCCTCGACTACTTGCCACCGGAGGTCGAGACCACCCGCACCCTGGGCCAGCCCGAGAAAGCCTACATCTCGCGTTATGCGCTGGGTCGCGACTACCACAAGCTGATGCGCAAGCGGCTCGACACCCTGGCCAAGCAGATCGAGGCCGAGATCGGCCCCTTCGGCTACCGCGCCTTCGTCGACTCGGCGCCGGTCATGGAACGTGCCCTGGCCCGCAAGGCCGGACTCGGCTGGGTGGGCAAGAACGCCATGATTCTCAACCCTCAAGCCGGCTCACTGTTCTTCCTCGGCGAGCTCTATACCGACCTGCCGTTACCCGTGGACCCGCCCTACGAGGGCGCGCATTGCGGCAGCTGCAGCGCCTGCCGCACGGCCTGCCCCACCGATGCCATCGTCGAGGATCGCGTGGTCGACTCGCGGCGCTGCATTTCCTATCTGACCATCGAGCTGCATGGCGCGATCCCCGAGAAATTCCGGACCGCCATGGGCAATCGAGTATTCGGCTGCGACGACTGCCAGCTGGTCTGCCCCTTCACGCGCTTCACCCGGGTCAGCGACGAGAAGGACTTCGCCCCCCGCCATGACCTCGACCGGGCCGAGCTGACCCGGCTGTTCAGCTGGAGCAAGGAAGAATTCCTCGACAAGACCGCCGGCAGCCCCATTCGCCGCATCGGCTACGAACGCTGGCTGCGCAACCTGGCGGTCGGGCTGGGCAACGCGCCCTGGAGCGAGCGCGTCGAAGCCGCCCTGCAGGCCCGCCTGGCCTACCCCTCCGACCTGGTGCGCGAGCATGTGCGCTGGGCGCTGGCACAACAGCAACAACGCCGCGCCGGCATGATTGCGGTCGAGGCCTCCTGAGACGCCCGCGTCAGGAGACGTTGATCGTCTCCACGCCCCCCATATAAGGGCGCAGTGCTTCGGGCACGCTGATCGAGCCGTCGGCGTTCTGATGGTTCTCCATCACGGCGATCAGGCAGCGCCCCACCGCCAGACCGGAGCCGTTCAGGGTGTGCAGCAGTTGCGGCTTCTTCTCGTTGGGATGACGGAAGCGTGCCTGCATGCGCCGGGCCTGGTAGTCCTCGCAGTTGGAGATGGAGGAAATCTCGCGATACGCCGCCTGACTGGGCAGCCAGACCTCCAGGTCATAGGTCTTGGCGGCCCCCGCTCCCATGTCGCCGGTGCACAGCGTGACCACCCGGTAAGGCAACGCCAGCGCCTGCAGCAGAGTCTCGGCATGACCCCGCATTTCTTCCAGGCTATCGTAGCTGGTGGAAGGGTCGACCAGTTGCACCATCTCGACCTTGTCGAACTGATGCTGGCGAATCATGCCGCGGGTATCGCGACCATGCGAGCCCGCCTCACTGCGGAAGCAGGGGGTATGCGCGGTGAGCCGCACGGGCAGCTGCTTGTGCTCGAAGATCTCGTCGCGGGCAAAGTTGGTCAGCGGCACCTCGGCGGTGGGGATCAGTCGATAGCCCCGTTCGTCTTCGAGGCGGAACAGGTCCTCGCCGAACTTGGGCAACTGGCCGGTCCCAAAGAGGGAGTCGTCATTGACCATGTAGGGCACATAGCACTCTTCGTAGCCATGCTCGAGGGTCTGGGTGTCGAGCATGAACTGCGTCAGAGCCCGGTGCAGCCGCGCCACACTGCCGCGCATCACGGCGAAGCGGGCCCCGGTGAGCTTGGTGGCCAGATCGAAATCCAGCTGGCCGGTACGCGCCCCCAGGTCGACATGATCCAGGACGTCGAAATCGAAGTGGCGCGGCGTGCCCCAGCGACTCACTTCAACGTTGTCGTCCTCGTCGTCGCCCTCGGGCACGCTCTCGTGAGGCAGATTGGGTAGCCCGCTGACCAGCTCATCCCACTCGGCCTGAACCTCGGCGAGTCGCGCCTTGGCGGCATCCAGTCGCTCGCCCAGGTCGCTGACCTCGTCGAGCAACGGCTGAATATCCTCGCCCTGGGCCTTGGCCTGGCCGATCGCCTTGGAGCGGGTGTTGCGCTCATTCTGCAGGCGTTCGGTCTCCGACTGAAGCTCCCGGCGCCGAGACTCCAGAGCGGCCAGTTGGTCGGTATCGAGAGCGAAGCCCCGCTTGGCCAGTCGTTGGGCGACACCATCGGGGTCGCTGCGCAGCAGTTTGGGATCGAGCATGGAAACCTGTCCGTCGATGATAAATAGCGGCAAACGAAAGCGTCCATTGTAGGCAAAACCCTGCCCGGGTGCCACGCCGCCGGGGTGGCTCCAGCGACACGCACAAGAGCGTCACTCCGCGTCCGTAATGGATGATATCCCGGAGTCGGGGTGGGCGCCGGCGTCCAGGCACGGTAAAGTGATATGCGTCGAGTGCCCCTCATTACCCGGCCGCCCGATGCTGCCATCCGTGAGCAGCTCGGGACGGCGCTATAACCGATATCCCATTATGATCGCACGACTGGACCCCCGTGACGCCTCGTCGGATGCGCACGCCGAACATTATCAGGCCTTCCTCGAGGCCCTGCGCGCGGCTGGCTTCGCCGGCGAGATCGCCGCGGACGACGCCAACCGCACCGTGCTGGCCACCGACAACTCCATCTATGAGCGCCTGCCCCGGGCCGTGCTGTACCCGCGCGATGTCAGCGATCTCGAGTGCCTGGCGAGCCTGGCCGGGCAGGACGCCTACTGCGACATCGTTATGGCGCCACGCGGTGGTGGCACGGGCACTAATGGCCAGTCGCTCACCGATGGCCTGATGATCGATGTTTCGCGGCACATGAATGCCATCCTCGACATCGACGTCAAGAATCAGCGGGTGCGCGTCCAGGCAGGCGTGGTCAAGGACCAGCTCAACGCCGCGCTCAAGCCCCATGGCCTGTTCTTCGCTCCGGAGCTATCGACCTCCAATCGCGCCACCATCGGCGGCATGATCGCCACCGACGCCAGCGGCCAGGGCAGCCGCGAATACGGCAAGACCCGCGACCACGTGCTCGAACTCGACAGTGTGCTGCTCGGTGGTGAACGCCTGGCCAGCCATCCGGTCAGCGAGGCCGAGCTCGATGCACTGTGCGCGCGCGAGGACGCCGTCGGCCGCGTGCACCGCCAGGCCAGGGCGATCATCGACAGCGAACGCCAGCGCATCGACGCAACCTTTCCGCCGCTCAACCGCTGCCTGACCGGCTATGACCTGGCACACCTGCGCACCGCAGACGGCCGCTTCGATCTCAACAGCGTGCTGTGCGGCGCCGAAGGTTCTCTGGCCTTCACCAGTGAGGCGGTACTCCAGGTGCTGCCGATCCCCCGACACTCCACCCTGGTCAACGTGCGCTACGCCGGCTTCATGGACGCCCTGCGCGACGCCGAGGCACTGATGGCCAGTGACGCTGCGCCGACCTCCATCGAGACGGTGGACAGCAAGGTGCTCGGCCTGGCCAAGGGGGACATGGTCTGGGACAGCGTGGCCGAATTCTTTCCCGAGGATGGCGCCACGCCCGTGGACGGCATCAATCTGGTCGAATTCAACGACGACGACCCAGAGCGACTCGCCGGCCGCGTCGAGGCCTTCTGCCGCCACCTGAGTGAAGATACCAGCGTACCGCGCCTGGGCCACCGCCTGGCCGAAGGCCGCGCCGCCATCCAGCGCGTCTACGCCATGCGCAAGCGGGCCGTGGGTCTGCTCGGAAATGTGCAGGGCGAGAAACGCCCGATCCCCTTCGTCGAGGACACGGCGGTGCCCCCGGCGGTTCTCGCCGACTACATCGCCGAGTTCCGCGCCCTGCTGGACCGCCATGGCCTGGAATACGGCATGTTCGGCCATGTCGACGCCGGGGTGCTGCACGTGCGCCCGGCCATCGACATGAAGGACCCGGCCCAGGAAGCCCTGATCCGCCCCCTCTCGGATGCCGTCGCCGAGCTCACCCGGCGCTACGGCGGCCTGCTGTGGGGCGAGCACGGCAAGGGCGTACGCTCGGAATACGCCCCGGCCTTCTTCGGCCCGCTGTATCCCAGCCTGCAGCGTCTCAAGGCTGCCTTCGACCCGCACAACCAGCTCAACCCGGGCAAGATCGCCACGCCGCTTTCCATCCCGCCCGAGGACGCGGGGAGTGCTATCCCGAATGACAGGATATCGGGGGCAGGTCGTAGCGAAGGTCATTTGCCAGGTATGGCAAATGTAGCGCCCAGGGAGGGGTTCACAGCGCTTTCGCGAAGGCCTGCTCCCGATACAGCCCCATCTACGGCTCCATCCACCAAGGGCGGAGTTCCTGGCCCGAGCGACGCCGCCGACGCAGCCGCCGAGGCCGAGCCGGTCAAGTGGGTTGACCCAGGACTGCTGACCATCGATGGCGTGCCCACCCGCGGCCAGCTCGACCGCCGTATCGCGCCGCATGTGTGGCAGGCCCACGCCGATGCGGTGCACTGCAACGGCAATGGCGCCTGCTACAACTACGACCCGGACGACGCCATGTGCCCGTCCTGGAAAGCCACGCGCCAGCGCATTCACTCGCCCAAGGGGCGCGCCAGTTTGATGCGCGAATGGCTGCGCCGCCAGGGCGAGGCCGGTGTCGATGTGGTGGAAGAGGCACACCGGCACAAGCAGGCAAGCGTGTGGCGCTTCGTGCGCGACTTTCCGCGCCGGGCGCGCAATACCCTGGCTCGGCGGCGCGGCGAGGAGGACTTCTCCCACCAGGTCCACGAGGCCATGGCCGGCTGCCTGGCCTGCAAGTCCTGCGCCAGCCAGTGTCCGGTCAAGGTCAATGTGCCGGCATTCCGCTCGCAATTTCTCGAGGTCTATCACGGCCGCTACCTGCGCCCGCCGCGGGATTACCTGATCGGCGGCCTGGAGTTTCTGGCCCCGAACCTGTCGCGCCTGGCGCCGCTGTATAACGCTGCCCTCGGCAACCGGATGCTCGGCAGATTCCTGGCCGGCCCCCTGGGCATGGTCGACAGCCCGCGGCTTTCCCGGGCACGCCTGGACAAGCAACTGACAGCCTGGGGCGTACCAGCCGCCACGCCGACCAGCTTGGGCCGACTGACGACCGCTCAGAAAGCACGCAGCGTGATTGTCGTCCAGGATGCCTTCACGCGGTATTTCGAGGCCAGCGTGGCGCGTGACATCATCGAACTACTGCAGCGCCTTGGCGTGATTGTCTTCGTTGCTCCCTATGCCGCCAACGGCAAGCCCATGCAGGTCCAGGGCTTCCTGGGCGCCTTCGCGCGCACCGCCGAGAAACAGGCCGAACGCCTTGGGTCGCTCGCCGACTTCGGCGTTCCCCTGGTGGGCCTCGACCCGGCCATGACCCTGACCTATCGCCAGGAATACGTGAAGACACTGGGTGCCGAGAAGGTGCCCGAGGTACGGCTGCTCAGCGAGTGGCTCGCCGAACATGCTGAGCAGCTTGCCGCCGGCCAGCCCTGTCCGAGCGACCCGGGCTATCGGCTGCTCGCCCACTGCACGGAAAAGACCAGTGTGCCCGGCGCCACGGCACAATGGCAGCGCATCTTTGCCGCCTTCGGCCTCGAGCTGGAGGTGCTGGCATCGGGATGCTGCGGCATGTCCGGCACCTATGGTCACGAGGCCCGCAACCTCGAGACCTCGAAGACCATCTATGCCCAGTCCTGGCAACCCAGGGTCGAGGCGCCGGAGCTCCAGGGGCGTCTGCTGGCCACCGGCTACTCCTGCCGCAGCCAGGCGCGGCGCCTGTCCGACGCCAACCTGCCACACCCCTTGCAGGGCCTGCTGACGGCTTTGCAACAAGCGCCCGACGCGACGACCATTTCTCGATCATAGGCCGCCATGCGGGGCTTCCAGGCAGCGCCGCGCGAGGGCCAGCGGTAGCAGGTCGGAGGATGGATTGCATGTTGGGGCCGACGACGCTAGTCTGCCCGGCCCCTCATACGACCCGAACCGATGGAGCTCAATCCCCATGGAGCATGCCGGCTTCGACCTGGCAGTGATCGGCCTGCTGGCGCTGGTCTGCCAATGGCTTGCCTGGCAGTTGAAACTGCCGGCCATTCTGATGTTGCTGGTCGCCGGCATTGTGGCGGGGCCGGTCACCGGGCTGCTGAACCCCGATGCGCTGTTCGGCGACCTGCTGTTTCCGCTGGTCTCGCTGGCCGTCGCGGTGATTCTGTTCGAGGGCAGTCTCACCCTGGACTTCCGCGAGCTGGGCGGTCATGGGCGAACGGTGCGCCGGCTGGTCACCTGGGGCGCCCTGATCACCGCGATCATCGGCACCATTGCCGCCCACTTTCTGCTTGCGCTCTCCTGGGAAATGGCCAGTGTCCTGGGCGCCCTGCTGGTGGTGACGGGGCCAACGGTGATCCTCCCCATGCTGCAGACCCTGGGCGCCCGCCAGCACCTGACCCAGATACTGCGCTGGGAAGGCATCCTGATCGACCCGGTGGGCGCCATCGGCGCCGTGCTGGTCTATGAGTACGTTGCCCTGGGCTCCGGGGCCACCGGCGCCGCCACTCACACCCTGGTGCTGTTTGGCAAGACCGCCCTGATCGGCTTCGGCCTGGGCATCGGCGGCGGCTATCTATGGGGCCTGATCCTGCGTCGTCACTGGTTGCCCCGCCAGTTACACAGCTTCGGCACCCTGATGATGATGCTGACGCTGTTTTCGGTCTCCAACCTGCTGTTCCATGAGTCCGGCCTGCTGACCGTCACCGTCATGGGCGCCTGGCTGGCCAACATGCGCGGCGTGCCGACCCGGCCGATCATCGAGTTCAAGGAAACGCTGTCGGTACTGCTGATCTCGGGGCTGTTCATCCTGCTGGCGGCGCGGCTCACCGTGGACCAGCTGGCCCTGCTGGGCTGGCCGGCCTGGACATTCCTGTTTGTGCTGCTGGGCGTGGCGCGCCCGCTGATGGTCTGGCTCTGCACCCTGGGCAGCCGCCTGGAAGCCCGCGAGAAGGCCCTGCTGGCTTTCATCTCGCCGCGCGGCATCGTGGCCGCCGCCACGGCCTCGCTGTTCGCCCTGCGGCTGGAAGAGCTCGATATGCCCGGCGCCGAGATGCTGGTGCCGGTCACCTTTCTGGTGATCATCAGCACCGTGGTCGGGCAGAGTCTGCTGTCGCGGCCACTGGCACGCTGGCTGGGCGTGCAGCGGCCGTCACCGGATGGCGTGCTGATCATCGGCGCCAACCCGGTGGCCCGCCAGATCGGCCAGCAGCTGCGTGCCGCCGGGGTCAGCGTGGTGCTCACCGACAGCAACTGGGATGCCATCCAGGAGGCCAAGGCGCTGGCGCTGACCACCTACTTCGGCGACCCGCTCTCGGAACACGCGGCCCAGCACCTGGAGCTGAGCAATATCGGCTATCTGCTGCCGCTCTCGCCCTACCGCGAACTCAACGACATGGCGACCCTGCACTTCGAACACTTGCTGGGTCGCGAACGCGTCTTCCGTCTGGCCGTCGACGAAGGGCGCATCGGCAACCGCCCGCATGGTCGGGCGCTGAGCCACCTGCCCCTGCTCTTCGGTCGCAACGTGACCTATGCCCGGCTGTCACGCCTGGTTGCCGAGGGCGGCGAGATGCAGCGTACCCAGTGCACCGAGAAGACCCGGCTGGAGCACCTCAAGCGCCGTCATGCCGGGCGCTGCCTGCCGCTGCTGTGCATCGGGCCGTCCGGCCGACTGCGCCTGGCCACGGCCGAGAACGGGCTGACGCCGAAACGCGGCGACACCCTGGTGAGCCTGGTCTACGCCGACTCGCCGGTGATGGAAGCGCCGCTGATTTCCTGAGGCCGCGCCGGAGCTGCTACATGACAACGCCGACCCGAGGGTCGGCGTTGTGTCGTTTCGAAGCCTGGAGGGCCGGGGCCTGGTGCTAGAAGAACAGGCGCCGCAGGGCTTCTCCCGGCTCGGCCTCACGCATGAAGGCCTCGCCCACCAGAAAGCCATGCACGTCATGCTCACGCATGCGCAGCACATCATCACGCGTGTGAATGCCCGACTCGGTGATCACCGTCACCCCGGCGGGAACGCGGCCCAGCAACTCGAGGGTGGTATCAAGGCGGGTGGCGAAGGTATGGAGATCCCGATTGTTGATGCCCACCAGGCCGATATCCAGGGCGAGAGCGCGTTCCAGCTCCTGGGCATCATGCACCTCGACCAGTACATCCAGGCCGAGCTCGCAGGCCTGGCGATGCAGATCCGTAAGACGGGCGTCATCCAGCGCCGCGACGATCAGCAGAATGCAGTCGGCACCGATGGCGCGTGCTTCGCTGACCTGATAGCCGTGGGTGATGAAGTCCTTGCGGATTACCGGCAGTGAGCAGGCGTCGCGGGCGGCGATAAGATCGTCCTCATGGCCCTGGAAGTAGTCGGCATCGGTCAGCACCGATAGGCAAGCGGCGCCACCGGCAGCGTAACTGGCGGCGATCTGCCCCGGATCAAAGTCTTCCCGGATCACCCCGCGGGATGGCGAGGCCTTCTTGACCTCGGCGATCACCGCCGGATCGCCATCGCGCATGCACGCATCCAGGGCGGCAATGAAGCCGCGGGGCGCTGTCACCTGCCCGGCAAGCGCCAGGAGCTCTTGCTCGGACACGGCACGGCGGCGCTCGGCGACCTCGGCGTCCTTGCGCGCGAGTATGCGGGTCAGAATGGTGGGGATGGTCATACCATGCTCCTGATCGGCGCCTTACTGGGCAAAGACGCGCGTGAAATTGGCCAGCTCCCGGAGCTTCTCGCGGGGCAGCTTGGACCCCTGGGCATCCTGCGCCAGCGCCACGCCTTCCTTGAGGGTATCGGCAACCCCCGAGGCATAGAGGGCGCCACCGGCATTCAGGGCGACGATATCGGCCGCCGGCCCCTCGCCCACCAGCGACTGCTCTACCAGGCGCAGGCTGTCCTCGGCGGTCTGGACCTTCAGCGCCTCCAGCGACTGACGCTCGATGCCGAAGTCCTCGGGCGTGATGCGATACTCGTGAATCTCGCCATCCTTGAGCTCGGCCACCCGGGTCGGCGCCGCCAGGGAGATTTCGTCCAGGCCGTCCTCGGCGCATACCACCAGCACGTGCCGGCTGCCCAGACGCCGCATGACCTCGGCCATCAGCGGCACCAGCGATGCCGAGTAGACGCCGAGCAACTGGTTCGGCGCCCCGGCCGGGTTGGTCAGGGGGCCGAGGATGTTGAACAGAGTCCGAACCCCCATCTCCCGGCGCGGCCCCACGGCGTGGCGCATGGCGGGGTGATGGTTGGGGGCGAACATGAAGCCGACCCCGACCTCCTCGATGCAGCGCCCGACCTGTTCCGGCGACAGATCGAGCCCGATGCCCGCCACCGAGAACAGATCCGCACTGCCCGACGAGGACGACACCCCGCGATTGCCGTGCTTGGCGACATGCGCCCCGGCGGCGGCGGCCACGAAACTGGAGGCCGTGGAGACATTGAAGAGATTGGCGCCGTCGCCTCCGGTGCCGACAATGTCGACGATGTTCTCGGCGTTTAGCGTCACCGGCTTCATCAGTTCGCGCATGACCTGAGCCGCGGCGCTGATTTCCTCGGCCGACTCGCCCTTCATCGCCATGCCCATCAGGAAAGCCGCCACCTGGGCCTCGGAGGCCTCGCCGGTCATGATGGCCGTCATGGCGTCGTGGGTCGCTTCATAACTCAGGTTCTCCCGGCGCATCAGCGCACCCAGGACGTCTCGCATCTGCATGGCAGCGTTCTCCTAACCGTTGCGTGATCCAGTGCCGTCACCGACGCTCGAGAAAATTGGTCAACAGCTCGTGGCCCTGGCGGGTGAGGATCGACTCGGGGTGAAACTGTACCCCCTCGATGTCCAGTTCGCGATGGCGCAGCCCCATGACCAGCCCCGGCGTCACATCCTCCTCGCCGGTCCAAGCGGTGACCTCGAGACACGCCGGCAAGCCTTCACGGGCAACGACCAGCGAATGATAACGCGTCACCTCCAGGGGATTCTCCAGCCCGCTGAAGACGCCGCGGCCATCGTGAACAATCGCCGATGTCTTGCCGTGCATGACCTGGGGAGCCCGCGCCACGCTGCCGCCGAAAACCTGTCCGATGGCCTGGTGCCCCAGACAGATGCCGAGGATCGGCAGTCGACCGGCGAAGTGACGCACGGCCTCGAGGGAAACCCCCGCCTCATTGGGCGTGCAGGGCCCCGGCGAAATCACCAGATGGGTCGGTGAAAGGGCTTCGATGTCGGCGATACTGATGGCGTCGTTACGGTAGGTGCGCACGTCCTGCCCCAGCTCGCCGAGGTACTGGACGATGTTGAAGGTGAAACTGTCGTAATTATCAATCATCACGATCATGTCGGGCATCTACTCCTGATATCAATCGGGCTTATAAAAGCCCAAGACCTTCGCTTGCTCATGATGACTCGACATGCCCGAGGGATGCCGCGAGCCAGCAGATACAAAAATGCCGCCTCGCGGGCGGCACTATTGCTCAGACACACGCACGCCGCCCCTTCAATACTGGAGGCGCCACTGCGTCACTGAGGTCATCGCGAAATGCATCATGTTCGCTATAGTGTGCGGCGCGCTCATGCCTGTCAAGGCGCTTTCGGGCGCCTTTGGCCTAGAGGTTGTCGAGCCCTCTCTCCGCCATGGCCACCGCCCGGAACAGGGCGCGCCGCTTGTTGATGGTTTCCTGCCATTCGTCATCGGGATCGGAATCGGCGACGATGCCGCCGCCGGCCTGGACGTGCAGCTCACCGTCCTTGATCACGGCGGTACGAATGGCGATGGCGGTATCCATGTTGCCGTGCCAGGAAATGTATCCCACGGCGCCCGAATAGATCCCCCGCTTGACCGGCTCCAGTTCATCGATGACTTCCATGGCCCGCACCTTGGAAGCCCCGGACAGGGTGCCCGCCGGGAAGGTGGCGCGCAGTGCGTCCATCGCCGTCATGCCCGAGCGCAGACGCCCGGTGACCTGAGAGACGATGTGCATGACGTGGGAATAGCGCTCGACGGCCATGTTATCGGTCACGGTGACCGATCCCGGCTCGCTGATGCGCCCCACGTCGTTGCGGCCCAGGTCGATGAGCATGACATGCTCGGCGATTTCCTTGGGGTCGTTGAGCAGGTCGGCCTCCAGGGCGCGATCCTCTTCCTCGGTGGCACCGCGATGCCGCGTGCCGGCGATGGGCCGCACGGTCACCTCGCCTTCCTCGAGGCGGGTGAGGATCTCCGGCGAGGACCCGACCACATGATGGTCGCCCAGATTGAGGAAGAACATGTAGGGCGAGGGATTGAGGCTGCGCAGGGCGCGGTAGAGATCCAGCGGTGGTGCCTGATAGGGAATTGACATGCGCTGCGAGGGCACACACTGCATGACATCGCCGGCCTTGACGTACTCCTTGATGCGCTCCACCGCAGCCTTGTAGCCGGCCTCGCTGAAGCTGGCGTGGAAGTCGTCCTCGGAGATATCCGACCGCCCGGTACCGGGGCTGCGACTCTGCAGCACAGCACTGCGCAACTGCTCCTCGAGTTGATCGAGCCGCCGGGTCGCCAGGGGGTAGGCCTCGGCCTCGGCGGGATCGGCGTGGGTCCAGAGCGTCAGGCGGCCCGAGAGGTTGTCGAAGACCACCAGGTCATCACAGACCATCAGCAAAATATCCGGCACGCCCAGCGGGTCGGGCTTTTCCACCCCCCGCAGGCGGGGCTCGATGTAGCGAATGGTGTCATAGCCGAAATAGCCCACCAGGCCGCCATCGAAGCGGGGGTTGTCGTCCAGGCGTGGCACCTTGAAGCGCGCCTGGAAGGCCTCGATCCAGGCCAGTGGGTCCTCGACCTCGGTCGCCCCGCGGCCCTCGCCGTCGACGACATGCTCGACCCGAAAACCACGCACTTCAATACGCTCGCGACACGGCAGGCCGATGATCGAATAACGCCCCCATTTCTCGCCGCCCTGCACCGACTCGAGGAGGAAGGTCCAAGGCGCATCGGCGAGCTTGAGGTAGGTGGAAAGCGGCGTATCAAGATCCGCCAGGACTTCGCGGGTCACGGGGATACGGTTATAGCCGGCATCGGCCAGCTCCTGAAAACGTTCGGGGGTCATCATCTGCCCTGGGCCTCGGGTAAAGAAAGAACTCACGATGGAGTGACAAGCGGTGGGTCAAACAACGGTCGAGCCGTGCCGGGGCGTCCGCGTCACCATCGCCGACTGCCGGTGAATACCCGATGATCGAGCGGGGTCACGGTGTCACGAAGAACAAGAGCATCCAGCATCATGCGAGTGTCCATAAGGGCAGGTAGTCCGGTGTTGTCAAACGATTATACGGGTTCAGTTTTCCGGGTGCATGGCCCGATCACCGACAAGGGCCAGGCTCAAGCTAAAGGAGTTCTACCAGCGATTCAATCACGCCATCCGGCTCGCTCAGCTCGACCGGCTCACCATGGTTGTAGCCATAGGGCACGGCCAGGGTGCGATAGCCCGCCGCCCTGCCCGCCGCGATGTCGTGGCGAGAGTCCCCGACCATCAGGCAATGCGCCGGTGAAACCGCGAAGACCTCGGCAGCATGCTGCAGCGGCAGTGGGTCGGGCTTGCGACGCGCAAGGCTGTCGCCGCCCAGGCAGAGCGAAAAGTACCCCGAAAGACCAAAGTGCTCGAGAATCGGCGCGATGAAGGCCGCGGGCTTGTTGGTCACCAGCACCAGCGTCAGACCGGCGGCGTGCAGGCGTGGCAGCGCCTCGGCTACCCCGGGGTAGAGCCGGCTTGCGTGGCAGGGGCGTCGCGCGTAATGGCACAGGAAGGCGTCATGCGCCTCGCGACAGCGTGCATCGTCGGGCGCCTCGTCCAGGGCGTGGCACAGCGCGCGTTCCATCAACATCCGCGACCCATTGCCGACCCAGTCCCTGACATGCCCCTCTCCCGGCGCCGGGAACCCGAGGTCGCACAGGGCCGCGTCGACCGCGGCCGCCAGGTCCGGCACCGAATCCACCAGGGTGCCGTCCAGGTCGAAGCCGATCAGTTGAATGTCATCCAGCAGACGATGCATGAGGCGGTGTCCTGTGGTTTGGGGTTTTCAGGCCATGGGAATGTCATGGCGATAGGCTTATGCTGGTGGTCTATTTCCGAGGAGCTTGTGCACCATGAGCGTACCAAGAATCGTGGTGATCGGCGGCGGTGCCGGCGGTCTGGAGCTGGTCACCCGGCTGGGCCAGCGCCTTGGGCGACGCGGCCGGGCCGAGATCGTTCTGGTTGACCGGCATACCACCCACATCTGGAAGCCGCTGCTCCACGAAGTGGCCACCGGCGCCCTGGACTCGGGACTCGACGAAATCTCCTACCAGGGACATGCCCGCACCAACGGCTACCATTTCCAGCTCGGCACGGTCACCGGGCTGGACCGCGAGTCGCGGCAACTGACCCTTGCACCGATCCTCGATGACGAGGGCCAGGAGGTCCTGCCTTCTCGCCATCTGTCCTACAGTGAATTGGTCATCGCGGTGGGCAGCGTGAGCAATGACTTCGGCACCCCGGGCGTCGGCGAATACTGCCATTTTCTCGACAGCCCGCGCCAGGCCGAAGCGTTTCGCAAGGACATGCTCAACACCTTCCTGCGCTACAACACACCCCGGCAGGACCAGCACAGCCGCATGACGGTGGGCATCGTCGGCGCCGGCGCCACCGGCGTGGAGCTCGCTGCGGAGCTGTATGATGCCTCCCAGATGCTGCATGCCTATGGGGTCACCCGGCTGGAGAGTGAACAACTGGAAGTGCACCTGATCGAGGCCGCCCCCGGGGTTCTTCCCGCCCTGCCCGAGCGCATCAGTCAAGCGGTGCATCGCGAGCTGGAGCGTCTGGGCGTCAGGGTGCATGTCGCGACCCGCGTGACCCGGGTCGAGCCCTCGTCCATCATCACCGCCGACGGCCAGCGCATCGAGACCGATCTCGGCGTCTGGGCGGCCGGCATCAAGGCCCCGGCCTTTCTTTCGGAGCTGGGCCTTGCCACCGAACGCAATCACCGCATCAGGGTCGAGCCCAGTCTGCAGAGCGTCGATGACCCGCACATCTTCGCCCTGGGCGACTGCGCCAGCTGCCCCCAGGAAGACGGCTCCCAGGTTCCGCCGCGCGCCCAGGCGGCTCATCAGCAGGCCGACCGACTCTACAAGAACCTGCGCGCGCGGCTCGAGGGCAAGCCACTCAAACCCTTCGTGTTCCGTGATCGCGGCTCGCTGATTTCGCTGGCCCACTTTGACGCAGTGGGCAGCCTGATGCGTGGCGCCTCGGCCCGCAGCCTTTTTATCGAGGGCCATCTGGCGAAATTCTTCTACGCATCCCTGTATCGCATGCACCAGCGCGCCATTCACGGCAGCCTGAAGGCCGCCCTGATGGTCATTGTCGATGGTTTGAACCGTTTCCTGAAGCCGCGCATGAAGCTCCACTGAGGCATCCCGGGCCAGCAAACGGCAAGGGCCGCCGGTTAACCCCGGCGGCCCTTGTCATGCCCGGCTGTCAGCACGCCGATCAGACGAGCGCGTCGCCTTCACCCTTGTCACCGTGGTGATAGACATGCACATCGCGCTGCGGGAAGGGAATATTGATCCCTTCACGATCGAAGCGGCGCTTGATCTCCTCGGTCATTTCCCAGTAGACATCCCAGTAATCCGCCGCATTGACCCAGGGCCGCACGATCCAGTTGACGCTTGAATCCCCCAGCGAGCCAATACGGATATTCGGCGCCGGATCGGCCAGGACGCGGCTGTCATCGGACACCACGCCTTCCAGCACGCGGCGCACGGTGTCGATGTCATCGTTGTAGCCGACACCCACCACCAGGTCGACGCGGCGCGTGGCGTACGAAGAATAATTGGTGATGGCGTCAGACATCATCTGACCGTTGGGCACGATAATGCGGCGATTGTCCGGGGTGTTGAGCTCGGTGTTGAAAATCTGCACCTCTTCCACGGTGCCGGACACGCCGCCACCCTCGATGTAATCGCCGACCCGGTAGGGGCGGAACAGCACCACCATGACACCGGCGGCGAAGTTGGCCAGCGACCCCTGAAGCGCCAGGCCCACGGCCAACCCTGCGGCACCGATGACGGCGATCAGCGACGTCGTCTGGATACCGATCTGACTGATGGTGGCCAGCACCACGGCAAACATCATCATCACATAGAGGATGTTGCCCACGAAGGTGACAATCAGCGGGTCGGCTTTGGCCTTCTTCATGGCCTTGACCGCCAGGCGGTGCAGCAGCTTGGCCACCCAGCGCCCGACCACAAAGATGACGATTGCCGCCACCAGATTGATCACGAAACTCGTGCCCTGCACCTGCAGGAACTCCACGATACGTTCTACGTCCACGTCCATCTCGACTCCTTGAATTCCAACCGGTCAGTTCCCTGCTGACGCTGACGGCGCCGTGCCCATGAGCCGATAACCCGGCTTGTCAGGGCTCGTCATGGCGCATCTGTAGCCAGCGTCGTTTTTCTCGTGCCGACAGGCGCTTGATGCCTGCTTCCAGGCGCAGCGCTTCCCCATGCTCGCCCACCGCCTGGTGATATACCAGATGCAACGGCCCTTTGCCACGCAGCGACTTGGCACCGCGCCCTGCCTGATGCTCGTTGAAGCGCCGCTGCACATCCGTGGTTATCCCGGTATAGAGCGCGCCACTGGCGGTTTCGAGGATGTACAGGTGCCAGTGGTCGCCACTCACGTCGAGCTCGCTCATGCGGTTTCGAGGGCGCGGCGAAATTCGCGCATGACGCTGTCGTAGCGATTCGGGTCCTGTGCATCGCGCCCCTTGAAGACCGCCGAACCGGCGACAAAGGTATCGGCGCCGGCTCGCGCCACCTCGGCAATGTTGTCGGGCTTGATGCCGCCGTCCACTTCCAGGCGAATGGCCCGGCCGGAGGCATCGATACGCCGACGCACTTCACGCAGCTTGTCGAGAGTGCCGGAAATAAAGGACTGGCCACCGAAGCCCGGATTGACACTCATCAGCAGGATCATGTCGACCTTGTCCATGACATGATCGAGGAAATGCAGCGGCGTGGCGGGATTGAACACCAGCCCCGACCGACAGCCGCCATCACGGATCAACTGCAGCGAGCGATCGATATGCTCTGAGGCCTCCGGATGGAAGGTGACATAGCTGGCGCCAGCGTCGATGAAATCGCCAATCAGCCGATCCACCGGCTTGACCATCAGGTGGGCGTCGATGGGAGCGGTCACGCCATGCTTGCGCAGCGCCTCGCACACCATGGGGCCGATGGTCAGGTTGGGCACATAGTGATTGTCCATCACGTCGAAGTGCACGATGTCCGCCCCGGAAGCAAGGACATCGTCGACTTCCTGGCCCAGTCGGGCAAAGTCGGCGGACAGGATCGAGGGGGCGATCAGGTAGTCAGAGGTTGTGGCGCTCATGGGGCTCCCTGGCGAAATTCGAAGAACACAATGGCGGATATTCTAACAGCATCCATCACCCGGATTACGACTTGGGAAACGCTGATTAGATCGTCGAGCATCGTGAAGCGCAAGGCGCACGGAGCAAAGAAAATGAGGCATAACATCTAGTTAGGCGAGATTTCGACCGGGCTGGCGCACCAGCACCGCGCACAAATTCGTCAGGAGCGAATTTGAACCGTCTTTAGACGGGCCCGCAGGGTAGCCGCCAAGGATGGCGACTATAGCGAAGCGATTTGCATGCGCAGGTATTTAAGCAGTGTTTACCTTGCGCAATCATCGCTGCCTGCTGATAGTTACAAGAAGCCCGAATGGAAGGGCTTGTCACCCCCTACAAGGAGAAGTTCATGCCACACTGGAAACATACCCCACTGGCCGCCGGCCTGCTCGCCGGCACCCTGCTGATGACCCCGCTGGCCATGGCGCAGCCGGCCATCCTGGAAGGCGAACGCTTCCATCCCCAGGAAGGCACCCAGGGCATGGTGGCGACCAGTCACTTCCTGGCCTCGCAGGTTGCCCGGGACGTCCTGGCCGATGGCGGCAACGCCGTGGATGCCGCTGTCACGGCCGGCTTTGCCCTGGCGGTCACACAGCCGCGCTCCGGCAATATCGGAGGTGGCGGTTTCATGCTGATCTCCAACGAGAGCAGCGACGAGGTCATCGCCATCGATTACCGCGAGACTGCTCCGGCCGCCGCCACCGAGACGATGTTCCAAGACGAGGATGGCAACGCCGTCTCCGAGTGGTCGCGCTTCACCCATCGCGCCGCCGGTGTGCCGGGCACCGTGGCCGGCCTTGCGCTGGCTCTCGAGAAATACGGCACCCTGAGTCTGGCCGATGCGCTGGCCCCGGCCATTCGCCTGGCCGAGGAAGGCTTCGAGGTGCCGCCGCGCTTCGTCGCCGGCGTCAACGACACCCGCGAACGGCTGGAAAAGTGGGAGTCGAGCCGCAAGATGTTCTTTAAGGAAGATGGCAGCGCCTATGAGGTCGGTGACACCTTCCGCCAGCCCGACCTGGCCACCACCCTCAAACGTATCGCCGAGGAGGGCGCACGGGAGTTCTACGAGGGCGAGACCGCCGAACTGATCGCCGCCGAAATGGAGCACCACGACGGCCTGATCACCCTGGAGGACCTGGCCGGCTATCAACCGGCGATTCGCGAGCCCAGCCACGGCAGCTACCGCGGCCATGACATCTATGCCATGAGCCCACCCTCCTCGGGTGGCGCGCACATCGTGCAGATGCTCAACATCCTCGAGGAGTACCCGATCGGCAACTGGGGCTTCAACTCGGCCGATACCCTGCATGTCATGGCCGAGGCCATGAAGCGCGCCTATGCCGACCGCTCGGAATACCTGGGCGATACCGACTTCGTCGATGTGCCCCTCGAGGGCCTGACCTCGGAGGGCTATGCCGAGGAACTGCGCAGACAGATCAGAATGGACACGGCCACCCCGAGCAGCGATATCTCGCCGGGCAAGCCGTTGCCTTATGAGTCCAACGAGACTACCCACTTCTCGATTGCCGATGGCAATGGCCTGGCCGTCTCCAACACCTACACCATCAACTTCAGTTATGGCTCGGGGATTGCGGTGGAAGGCGCCGGCTTTCTGCTCAACAACGAGATGGATGACTTCTCGGCCAAGCCGGGCGTGCCCAATGCCTATGGCCTGATCGGCGGCGAAGCCAACAAGATCGAGCCCGGCAAGCGCATGCTTTCCTCCATGACGCCGACCATCGTCAAGCGTGACGGCAAGAACTTCCTGATTACCGGCAGTCCGGGCGGCTCACGCATCATCACCACCACCCTGCAGGTGCTGATGAATGTCATTGACCATGACATGAATATCCAGTCGGCGGTCAGCGCGCCGCGCATTCACCACCAGTGGCTGCCCGACGAGATTCGCATCGAGGCCGGCATCAGTCCCGACACCATCGAGCTCCTCGAGGGCAAGGGCCACACCATCAGCCAGCAATCCGCCATGGGCGCGGCGCAATCCATCGTCATCGAGGACGGCAAGTTCTTCGGCGGCGCCGACCCGCGCCGCTCCACCTCCTCCGCCATCGGCCTCTGACGGCCCGCCATGCCCCCGCACCGCCGGGGGCATGGCCCCTCTTCCAGACTCACAGCACGCCATCTGCTATGCCCCCGATTTTGTAGACACCTCCCTCTTCCCTCTTCCCTCTTCCCTCTTCCCTCTCCCCTCTTCCTTCTTATCTCTTCACTCTTCCCTCCTCGTCCCTCACTCCTCACCCTTCACACTTCACAACTCACGCCTATACCGTCCACCCGGTTATACTCCAGGACGGATCGCCATTTCACGGAGAGAGACCATGCTGCGACGCTTGATGACACTGACAGCCCTGGTGCTGACGGCAGGCTGGCTCGCTGGCTGTGCGTCACCGCAATACCTGCAACCATCCCCGGAGCGCACGATCACCGTGCCCAGCATCGGCCAGGGCCAGGCCGTCAGCGTGACGGCCGTCGATGGTCGGCAGAGTGAGCAGATCGGCACCCGCAGCGGTAATGCCATGTCGACCTCGGTCATCAGCGTGCCAGCCGGCACCCTGATCCCCGGGTTGCAGGACGAAGCCGAACGCGCCCTGCGCGACATGGGATTCCAGCCGACCACCCAGGCCGCCGATGGCCGCCCCGGCCTGACCCTGACCCTGCAGCGGCTTGACTATGGCCGTCAGGACAGTCGTCCGATGCTCGACAAGGCGCAGCTGGAGTCGGTGCTCGAGGTCACCGCCCGCCGGGGTGGCGAGACCTATTCCGGCACCTACACCTCGAGCCTGAGCCAGGAGTTCGCCCTGAGCCCCGGCCTGAAGAAAAACCAAGCCATGGTCGAGCGCGTACTGAGCGACGGTCTGAACCGCATTTTCCGCGATCAGGCACTGGGGCGCTTCCTGGCTCGCTGAAATGACTCGGCGGGAGGCCGCCGGGGCGACGGCCTGTCGCCCCCCGGGAGATCAATGGCCCCGGGGCCCCCGCCTCGTCAACTGCCAGACGCTTTCCTGAAAACCGCTGTCGGCATCGCGTGGCGCGTCGACCAAGTGACGTACCTCGAAGTTGGCCGCGAACAGCTCACGCACCTCCTCCGCCGTGACGGTGTAAGGCGGTCCGCCCTCATCGCCGGGCGCCCGCGTCAAGGAGACCAGAAGCCCGGGCACACCGGGTGGCAATAGCTGCGCCAGGTGAAAGGCATAGCGTTGTCGCGCGGGTTCCGACAAGGCAATCAGGGCAGCGCGATCATAGAAGGCGCCGAAGGCATCGGCGTGGTCCAGGGGGAAGTGAAAGAAGTCGCCGCACCAGAGCTCCACATCACCCTGGCGGGTGATGGTGAAGGGGTGCTGGGTGTCATGCGTCACCTCACCCTCGCCCTCGGCGACGAACTGCTCGATGGCGGTCTCGACGAACTCGACACCCAGCACCCTGTGCCCCTGCTTGGCGAGCCAGCGCATGTCATGGCTCTTGCCGCACAGTGGCACCAGAACCCGGGTGCCGACGCCTCGCTCGAGGCCGGACCAATAGTGCGGCAATGCCGGATGAATCGTCTCGCGATGAAAGCCGATACGCCCCTGCTGCCAGCGATCCTGCCACTCCTGCGCCATGCCGTCTCCTCCCGACGTTCGGAAAACCCGCTCAGAACCAGCGATCGCGCTTGCGACGCCGGCGCGGCAGGTGCGGCACGATCAGACCGACCAGCAGCCCGCCACCGGCGATACCGCCCCCGTACATCAGGTAGCGCATCAGGAGGTCATTTTCCCGGGTATTCAGGCGCGCTTCCAGTTCACGCGCCTTCTCGCGCGATGCATCGGCCTCGCTGGCCAGCTGCTGGTTGCGGTCTTCCAGCTCGGCGATGCGCGTCTCGCGCACTTCTAGGGTTTCGTTGAGCGCCTGGACACGGCCTTCCCAGGTATCCGTGACCTCCACCAGCCGGGAACGCAGCTCGCTGGCCTGCTCTTCCAGGCGAGGCAATTGCACATGCGCACTGGGAGTGTCCTGCAAGCGGTCGCTGGGGATCCAGACGACATCGCCGCTCTGACTGCGCACCTCGGTGTAGTCACCCTCGACACTGAGCATCGTGACCGGATCACCCGCCGTCAGGCGGCCGACAATCCGGTACTCGTCCGTGGAGCCGCTGCGCACATAGGTGGTCAACTCGTCGGTGACCCAGCGCTCGGCCTCGCCCTCGTCATTTTCCGCTTGCTGGGCCTGCACCGGCTGGGCCAGCGCCCCGATCAGTAGGCCCAGAAGGGTGATTCTGCGTTGCTGCTTTGTCATGCCGTTATCCTGGCTGTCCAAGCTGTCCATCGGACGCCGTGCTGCACCGCGTGGCGTCCCTCTCGCATTCCACGCCGCCGCGGGCCTGACGCGCGACGTATCCACCGCTGTTGTGGATAAGTCGCGGGAAAGCGGCTGGAAACCCTTCCCCGACGGCGCGATGCCGGCCCAGCCGAGTCAGCGATCAATTCATGACCAGCACTCGTGACCGACGAAAAACATAACGGTACCACAGTCGGGCAGCCCCGGCAGGCCCCCGGGCCGCGGCCACAGACCATGACAAGCCTGACCTGCAGCACGTATAATGGACAACCTATCGAAAGACCCCAGGTCTTGCCCCGCGAACGATCATCCACCGGTGTAAACCCGTCGGGCCTCGCGCCACGACCAGACTCTTATGGCGAAGAAACTCTTCATCAAGACACACGGCTGCCAGATGAACGAGTATGACTCCGCACGCATGGCGGATATGCTCGGCGAATCCCACCAGCTGGAACTTACCGACGACGAACGGGATGCCGATGTCATCCTGCTCAACACCTGCTCGATCCGCGAGAAGGCCCAGGAAAAAGTCTTCCATCAGCTGGGTCGCTGGAAGAAGCTCAAGGAAGCCAATCCAGACCTGGTCATCGGCGTCGGCGGCTGTGTCGCCAGCCAGGAAGGTGAGGCACTGCGCAAGCGGGCCCCTCAGGTGGATATGGTCTTCGGCCCGCAGACCCTGCACCGCGTGCCGTCGATGCTCGAAAGCCGCCAGGAGGACAAGATCTCCGTGGTGGATGTCACCTTCCCGGAGATCGAGAAGTTCGATCATCTGCCCAAGCCCACTGCCGATGGGGCCACCGCCTTTGTCTCGATCATGGAAGGGTGCTCGAAGTACTGCACCTTCTGCGTGGTGCCCTACACCCGTGGCGAGGAGGTGTCGCGTCCCTTCGAGACGGTGATGGACGAGGTCATCCATCTGGCCGACCAGGGGGTTCGCGAAATCAACCTGCTGGGACAGAACGTCAATGCCTACTGTGGCGCCAACCAGCTGGGTGACGAAATCGACCTGGCCGAACTGATCAGTTGCGTGGCCGCTGTCGAGGGAATCGACCGGATTCGCTTCACGACCTCGCACCCGGTGGAATTCTCCGACAGCCTGATCGAGGCTTACGGCGAGATACCGGAGCTGGTCAGCCACCTCCACCTGCCCGTGCAGGCCGGGTCGGACAAGGTGCTTGCCGCCATGAAACGGGGCCACACCGTCGAACAATATGTTGCCAAGCTGGAGCGCATCCGCGCCCTGCGGCCGGACATCAGCTTCTCCTCGGACTTCATCATCGGCTTTCCCGGCGAGACAGAGGAGGACTTCGAGTCGACCATGGATCTCATCCATCGCATCGGCTTCGATGTGTCCTTCAGTTTCGTCTACTCGGCCCGTCCGGGTACACCGGCGGCCGATCTGCCCGACGAGACACCGGAAGAGGTCAAGAAGCAGCGCCTAGCCATCCTTCAGGAGCGCATAAATCAGCAGGCCATGCAGATCAGCCGCCGCATGGTGGGGACCACGGAGCGCGTCCTGGTCACCGGCTTCTCGTCCAAGGATCCGGGCCAGCTGTCCGGGCGAACCGAGAACAACCGGGTGGTCAACTTCCGCGCGCCGAACCCCACCGAGCTGATCGGTTATTTCGTCGATGTGGAAATCACCGAGGCACTGCCCAACTCACTGCGTGGCGAGCTGGCATCGCCGGAGTGCTTCTAGGGCGCTCCGGCGCCATACGGCTCCCTCGCCACCTTCAGCACGTTGCCCCGGCAAGCTCCGGGGCAGTAAGCTGTTGCTCATCACACACCCAACGATGGATTCGTGCCCTTTGAGCCAGTCATCTACTTCGGCCAATCGCGTCATCACCCTCAACCTCGAGCCCAACGATCCGCGCCGTCTGGCCGCTCTGTGCGGGCAGCGCGACGAGCACCTCAAGCTCGTCGAGGAGCGCCTTGGCGTGACCCTGCGCAATCGTGGCAATACCTTTCAGCTCGCCGGGCCGGGTCCCAGGGTCAAGGCCGCCGCGAATGTCGTCGAGCACCTGTATCGCGAGACCGAAGCGACCGAGCTGACGCCTGATACCGTGCACCTGTTTCTCCAGGAATCGGGCATCGAGGCGCTGGAGGAAGAAGAGGACAGCCCCGGGGACGAGGGTGAAGTCCTGATTCGCACGCCCAAGGCGCTCATCAAGCCACGCGGCATCAATCAACAGGGCTATGTCTCGAGCATTCGGGCGCATGACATCAACTTCGGCATCGGCCCGGCCGGTACCGGCAAGACGTATCTGGCCGTGGCTGCGGCCGTGGAAGCGCTGAACCAACAGGAAGTGCGGCGCATCCTGCTGGTGCGCCCGGCCGTCGAAGCCGGCGAAAAGCTCGGCTTCCTGCCGGGCGACCTGGCCCAGAAGATCGACCCTTACCTGCGCCCCCTGTACGACGCCCTGTACGAAATGATCGGCTTCGAGCAGGTCGCCAAGCTCATCGAGCGCCAGATCATCGAGGTCGCGCCATTGGCGTACATGCGAGGGCGAACGCTCAACAATGCGTTCATCATCCTGGATGAGAGTCAGAACACCACGCGCGAGCAGATGAAGATGTTCCTGACGCGCATCGGATTCGGCTCCACTGCCGTCATCACCGGCGATATTACCCAGGTCGACCTGCCCCGCGGTCAGACGTCAGGCCTCATCCAGGTGCTCGATGTGCTCAAGGACACCCAGGGCATCGGGGTCACCCATTTCGCCGCCAAGGACGTGGTG
The DNA here is from genome assembly GCF_030409235.1 of Halomonas almeriensis. Taxonomy (GTDB): domain Bacteria; phylum Pseudomonadota; class Gammaproteobacteria; order Pseudomonadales; family Halomonadaceae; genus Halomonas; species Halomonas almeriensis. The sequence goes on along the minus strand of NZ_JAUFPO010000009.1, from coordinate 578,274 downwards.
CGCCATCCGCTGGTCCAGCGCATCATCGAAGCCTACGATATTTTCGAGGCGGAGGAAGAAGCCGATGCCCGGGCCAGGCGCGAAGCTCGCGAGCAGGAACGGGAAGCCCTGCGTCAGCAGCGCCGGGACGACAGGGAGGCGGGCAACGAATGAGCTCGGCACCCGACATCGACCGCCAGGTGGCCGTGGCGGCCGACGACCTGCCCGACCAGGCGCAACTGGAAGCCTGGGTCGCTGGCGTGTTGGCCCGCCACCCCGACGAGACACGCCGCGAGTTGACCATTCGCTTTGTCGATGCCGCCGAGAGCCAGGCGTTGAACCGTGATTATCGTGATCGCGATCGGCCGACCAATGTGCTCTCCTTTCCCTTTGAATGTCCGCCGGGTGTTCCCCTGCCATTGCTGGGTGATCTGGTGATCTGCCACCCCGTGGTGGTCGAGGAAGCCAACCAGCAGCACAAGTCATGTCGCGATCACTATGCGCATATGGTCGTGCATGGCACGCTGCATCTGTTGGGTTACGATCATATCGAGGACGCGGAGGCCGAGGACATGGAAGCCCTGGAGCGCCACATTCTCGCCGAGCTGGGCATTGCCGACCCTTACATGAGCCCCAGCCCGCCCACAGGTCATATCGATTCCGAGGACGAGAGAGCCGACGCATGAGCGAAGACCGATCGAGCAGCCAGAGCAGCAAGTCCTGGCTCGACAAGTTGTTCAGCGCCCTGTCCAGTGACAGTGATGAACCCAACTCACGAGACGAGCTGCTGGAATTCCTGCGCCAGGCGGCAACCCGGCTGAAACTCGAGCAGGATGCCATGATGATCATCGAGGGCGCGCTCAACATCAGTGACCAGCAGGTTCGCGAAGTACTCATTCCGCGCTCTCAGGTCAATGCCATCGACCTCGACCAGCCGCTGGAGGAGTATCTGCCCGTGATCCTCGAGACCGGGCACTCCCGGTATCCGGTCATCGGCGAAAACCTCGACGAAATCAAGGGCATCCTGCTGGTCAAGGATCTGCTGCCGCTGCTTCGCCAGGGCTACGACAACGGCCATGTCTTCCAGGTCGAGGAAGTTCTGCGCCCGGCCATGTTCGTGCCCGAATCCAAGCGCCTCAACAGCCTGCTCAAGGAATTCCGCGACACCCACAATCACATGGCCGTGGTCGTCGACGAGTACGGGGGCACGGCCGGCATCGTGACCATCGAGGACATCCTCGAGGAAATCGTCGGGGACATCGAGGACGAACACGATACCGACGAGGAAGCCGACATCCGCGACCTCGGCGAAGGCCGCTTCGCGATTCGCGCCCTGACGCCGATCGAGGATTTCAACGACCACTTCGGCACACAATTTTCCGATGAGGAATTCGACACCCTGGGCGGCCTGATCATGCAGGGCTTTGGCCACCTGCCCGGACGTGGCGAATACACCGACATCGGCGGCTGGCGTTTTACCGTGCTGAATGCCGACAACCGTCGCATCCGCCTGTTGGAAGCCGAGCGCATCGGACACGACGACACCTGACCAGGCTCGATCACCACGGACGGAACCATGCACGCCTTTTGCCGCCACCCTCGCCTCGGCTATCTCGCCGCGGTCGTCGCCGGTGTCCTGACCACCCTCTCCGCCGCCCCCTTCATGCTGTGGTGGCTCGCCCCCATCGCGGCCGGCCTGATGTATGCAGGACTCAGCGAGAGCACGCCGCGCCAGGCGGCCTGGCGGGGCTGGTATTACGGCCTGGGGCTGTTCGCCAGCGGCGTCTCCTGGGTCTATGTCTCGATCCACGACTTCGGCTATACCGGCGTCCCCCTGGCCATTGCCCTGACCGCCCTGTTCGTCGCGGCCATGGCGCTGTTCCCTGCCGTGTCACTAGGGCTCTACCGCCGCCTGATCGGGCCGCGTCTGGACGTCATCACTTTTGCCGGCGCCTGGGTGCTGGGCGAAGCATTGCGCACCTGGCTGTTCACCGGCTTTCCCTGGCTTCTACTGGGCAGCGGCCAGGTCGACTCGCCGCTGGCCCCCTGGGCGCCTGTCGGTGGGGCCTATCTACTGTCGCTGGTGACCGCACTGAGCGGCGCCCTGGGCGTCCAGCTACTGCGCCGGCGCTGGTGGTGCGCCCTGCCCCTGGCCGGTCTGTGGCTGATGCCGCTGGCTCTGCCGATGCACTGGACACAACCCGCCGGCGACCCGGTGCGGGTGGCCCTGTTGCAGGGCAACCTCTCGCAACACATCAAGTGGACGCCCCAGGGGCAGCGTACGGCCATCGACACCTATCTGCGCCAGACCCGACAACTCAACAGCACTCCGCTCGACCTGGTGATCTGGCCGGAGGCCGCCCTGCCGATGTTCGAGGACCGGGCCGCTCCCATCATCGAGCGCGCCCAGGCCAGCCTGGGAGACGAGACACAGCTGCTCACCGGTATCCTGCAACGCGATGCACAGGGGCTGTTCTATAACAGTGTGGTGGGGCGCAACGGCGTCGAGGGCGAATACCGCAAACACCACCTGGTGCCCTTCGGCGAATACCTGCCACTGGAGAGCCTGTTGCGGGGTGCCATCGCCTTCTTCGACCTGCCCATGCCGGCCATGACCCCGGGCGCGGCGGATCAAGCCCCCCTGATGGCCGCCGGGACCCACATCGGCAACGCCATCTGCTACGAGATCATCTATGCCGACCTGGTGGCAAAACAGGCCCGCGAAGCCGAGGTGATCCTGACACTCTCTAACGACAGCTGGTTCGGCGACTCCCTGGGGCCGCAACAGCACCTGCAGATGGCTCGACTGCGCGCCCTGGAAAACGGCCGCTATGTGGTACGCGCCACCAGCAACGGCGTGACCGCCATCATCGACTCCCGGGGCCGAATCACAAAGCGCCTGCCCCAGTTCGAGACCGCCACCCTGATCGGCGAATTCACCCCGATGGAAGGCCTCACCCCCTTCACCCACACCGGCAGCTGGCCGGTCTGGCTGCTCGGGCTGGGGATGGCACTCGCAGGGGTGCGGGGGCGCCGGCGCAGGGGATAAGAAGGAAGAAGGAAGAAGGAAGAAGGAAGAAGGAAGAAGGAAGAAGGAAGAAGGAAGAAGGAAGAAGGAAGAAGGAAGAAGGAAGAAGGAAGAAGGAAGAAGGAAGAAGGAAGAAGGAAGGCAGCATGACCCACGACGGCATGGAGTCAAGGTTTTTTCTTCCCTCTTCAAGGCGCGAAGCGCCGTTCTTCCTTCTTCCAGCGGCGCCAGCCGCGTTCTTACCTCTTTCAGCATCAGCCTTGGCCTTCACCCAGCACTTCGGGGATCGTGGTGGTGACGTAGCGGCCGGGGGCGGGTTCGAGGATGTCGAGTTCGCCGTCGCCGGGTTGGCGGGCCGCGACCATCTTCTCGGCATCGGCGTAGCCGTTGTCGGTCATCCAGGCCTGCCAGTGCGGCCACCAGGAGCCTTCGTGGGCTTCGGCGCCTTCCAGCCAGGCTTCGTGGTCGTCCGGTAGCTCGTCATTGGTCCAGAAGCCGTACTTGTTCTTGTGCGGCGGGTTGACGATCCCCGCGATGTGGCCGGAGCCACCCAGCACGAAGGTCACCGGCCCCTTGGGCAGCAGGGCACCGTAGTAGGTGCTGTTCCACTTGGCGATGTGATCCTCGCGGGTCGACACGAAATAGCTGGGGGTAGAGATCTTGCGCAGGTCGATCTTGACGCCGTCCAGTTCGATGCCATTGGGCTGGACCAGGCGGTTCTCGCGATACAGATGCCGCAGGTACCAACCATGGGTGCCGGCCGGCAGGTTGGTGCCATCGGTGTTCCAGTACAACAGGTCGAACGGCGCCGGAGCGTCGCCCTTGAGGTAGTTGTTGATGTAGAACGACCAGAAGAGGTCATTCTCGCGCAGCAGGTTGAAGGAATAGGCCATCACACGGCCATCCAGATAGCCATCCTGCTCGAGTTTCTGCTCGAGTCCGGCCAGCACCGGCTCGGTGAGGAATACGCCCAGCTCACCCGGGTCACGGAAGTCCTGCAGCGTGGCCATGTAGGTCACGGAGCGCACCTTGCGGCCGCGCCGCGTGCTGGTCAGATAGGCCACGGTGGAAGCCGCCAGAGTCCCACCCACGCAGTAACTCAGCAGGTTGACCGATTTCTCGCCGATCGCCTGTTCGATGGCTTCCATGGCGGCGATGGGGCCCATCTGCATGTAATCGGCCCAGGTCAGGTCCCGCTGCTCGGGCCCCGGGTTGCGCCATGAGATCAGGAAGACCGTGTGGCCCTGGTCCACCAGCCATTTGATCAGCGAGTTTTCCTGGCGCAGGTCCAGCACGTAATACTTGTTGATCCAGGGCGGTACCACCAGCAGGGGAGTCTTGAAGACCTTCTCGGTGCTGGGCGCATACTGAATCAGCTGCATCAGCTCGTTCTCGAAGACCACCGAGCCCGGGGTGACCGCGATGTTCTCGCCGACCTTGAAGGCCGTGCGATCGGTCATGGTGACATTGATGCCCTCGACCGAGTTGGCCAAGTCCTCGCGCAGGCGCGCCAGGCCGTCGACCAGGTTCTGCCCGCGGGTTTCCAGGGTGCGGCGCATGACCTCCGGGTTGGTGGTCACGAAGTTGGTCGGCGACATGGCATTGACCAGTTGCCGGGCATAGAAGGCAAGATTGCGGCGGTTTTCGTCCGAGAGACCCTCGAGGTTGTCGATCAGCGCCTCGACTCGCTGGGCGAACAACAGGTACTGCTGCATGATGGCCATGTAGAAGGGTTCGTTCTGCCAGGCCTCATCGCGAAAGCGCCGGTCGCCCCGGGCCGGCGTCACCAGGGGCTCGATCTGCTGGCCAGCGAACGCCTGGAGCCCGTACTGCCAGAGCTGGTACTGGTCCTGCATCAGACGCACCTGGGTCTGATAGAACAGCGACGGGTCACGATTGAGCGCTTGGGCACCAGCACGAAAAGTATCGCGCATGTCGGTATAGACAGATTCCGCCGCACTGTCGGGTACCAGCCGAGGCAGCACATCCTCGAGCAGTGCCTGGTAGTGCTCACCAATCAATCGGGCCTGTTCACCCCAGGCTGCGAGTTCTTCCTGCGACGGCGCATGATTCCCTGGCTGCATCGCCCCCTCCCGGTCTCTAAAGAAAGGCCGTCACCCGGTTGGTCGACAGGATGACGGCTCATGACAGAACTGGCTGCAAGCTTCCTGAACTGTGGCCCTGGTGGGCGTCAGCTGGAGCTGTTGCCGTTACCGGAGCCACGCTTGCGACCGGCCTGGCTGTTGGCCTTGGCGGTGCCTTCGGACTTGGCGCTCTGCTGAGTGGCCTGGGTCGCCTCTTCCATGCTGTCGGCCATGGCCTGACCGGACTCGCCGAACAAGGCTTCCATCTCGCTTTTCATGCGCTGGCTCATTTCACTCATGGCGCGCACATCGGCCAGCATCTGGTTGGAGAGCTCGGTCATCATCTCGACCTGGCGCGTGCCGAAGTCACGAGCCTGCTCGGCATCACTGATGTCGGTGGCATCACGCAGCGTGGAAGTGCCCATCTGACTGTAGCGCTTCATGGCCTCCAGCTGATATTGCGTTACCCGCTCCATGTTGTCGAGCATCAGGGAGTTGAGCTTGCGCATAGGCGTGAAGAACTCGCGGGCCTGCTGGTTGAATGAATCCATCATCTTGTCTTGCATGGTCGTTACCTCCCGAACAGCGATCGGATGACGCAGCATTTTTGCTGCACTGCACAAAGGCTAGTCTGGCACGCCTCAGGTTGCAAGATAATGACATCTGCCGGCTGTAAAGCCGGCACGACATGCGTCAACTGCTGCGCTTGCTGCGTGAACTGGCGCTGGCCGAGGATGCCTCGGCACCGCTCTTGCCGGAGGTCTTCGAGGCGGCGGGGTCGTCGTCGTCCCCTGATGCCTGGCGACCGGCACTGGACGCGGCGCGGTTCAGCATGTCCATCATCATCTGCTGATAATTGCCGACATTGGCCATGCTCTGTTGCATGCCCTGCTGAAAGAAGGGTTGCTGAAGGAAGGGCTGCATCAGGCTCATAGGGTCATACCCCTCTACGCCCGACTCCATCTGGTTCTGAATGCGTTGCAACAGATCCTGCTGAAAGGCTTCTACATCGGGCAGCCCGAGTGCCCGGCGAAACTCATCGGGCGTCAAATCGAATTCGACATTGATCTTCATGGGTTACGTACCTGACTGATGAGTGGCGTATCACTGCCACAGTGTAGCAGCCCCACCAGCGCTCGCTGCGTTCCCTGGACGGGAAGGCATGCTCGGCCAGGCCGGCACCCTGGCCCAGTCACGACAGGCGCGGCGTCGACACCACCACATCGTGATTCTGCCCGCGGTGGCGCAACAGATGGTCCATCAGCGTCAGGGCCATCATCGCCTCGGCGATCGGCGTGGCGCGAATGCCCACGCAGGGATCGTGCCGCCCGCGGGTGATGACCTCGACCGGCTCGCCGTGAATGTCGATGGAACGCCCCGGTGTGGTGATGCTGGAGGTCGGCTTGAGGGCCAGATGGGCGATGATCGTCTGACCACTGGAAATGCCCCCCAGCACGCCGCCGGCATGGTTGGACAGGAAGCCCTCCGAGGTCATCTCATCGCGGTGCTCGCTGCCGTGCTGGGCCACCGCGGCGAAGCCGTCGCCGATTTCCACTCCCTTGACCGCGTTGATGCTCATCAGGCCATGGGCCAGCTCGGCATCCAGGCGATCGAAGACCGGCTCGCCCAGACCGGGCGGTACACCCTCAGCCACCACCGAGATCTTCGCTCCCACGGAGTCCTGGTCGCGGCGCAGCTGTTCCATGTAGTCCTCGAGCTCCGGCACCTTGTCCGGGTCGGGGCAGAAGAAGGGGTTCTCGTCCACGGCCTGCCAGTCGCGAAACGCAATCTCGATAGGGCCGAGCTGGCTCATGTAGCCGCGCACCCGAATCCCCAGCCCGGCCAGGTACTGCTTGGCAATGGCGCCGGCGGCAACGCGCATGGCGGTCTCGCGGGCACTGGAACGCCCGCCCCCACGGTAATCGCGGCGCCCGTACTTGTGATGGTAGGTGTAATCCGCATGGGCTGGCCGGAACTGGTCCTTGATGCGCGAATAATCCTTGGAGCGCTGATCGGTGTTCTCGATCATCAAGCCGATCGAGGTACCGGTCGTCACGCCCTCGAAGACACCGGAAAGGATACGCACCTGATCGGGCTCGCGACGCTGGGTGGTGAAGCGCGACGAACCGGGGCGACGACGATCCAGCTCGTGCTGCAGAGTGGCCTCATCCACCACCACCCCGGGCGGGCAGCCATCGATGATGGCACCAAGGGCCGGGCCGTGGCTCTCGCCGAAGGTGGTCAGGGTGAACAACTTGCCGAAGGTGTTGCCGGACATGGGCGCTCCTCAATGACGAATCAGGCGAAGGACGCCGCATGGGCGTCGAGTTCCGCGGCGGTCAGTGCCAACACGCCCTGACCGCCACGTTCGAATTCAAGCCACATAAAGGGCACTTCGGGAAACGCCGCCTCCAGGTGGTGATCGGAGTTGCCGACCTCGACAATCAGCACCCCGTCGTCGCTCAGGTACTGGCGGGCCTCGCGCAGGATGCGCCGCACGATGTCCAGGCCATCGGCCCCGGCTCCCAGTGCCAGGCTCGGTTCGTGATGAAACTCGCGAGGCATGGCGGCCAGGTCGCGGGCATCGACATAAGGCGGGTTTGAGACGATGACGTCATAACACTGCCCTTCCAGTCCGTCGAAAAGATCCGCGATCACGGCGCGCACTCGAGCGCCGACATCGTGGCGGGTGATGTTCTGTCGCGATACCTCCAGAGCCTCGGGACTGACATCGGCCAGGTCCACCTCGCTGGTCGGCAGATACAGTGCCGTGGCAATGCCGATGCAGCCGGATCCGGCGCACAGGTCCAGCACCCGCGTCGGCGGCTCGACCGGAAACCAGGCGTCGAAGCCATCTTCGATCAGCTCGGCGATCGGCGAGCGCGGGATCAACACCCGCTCGTCGACATTGAAGGGGACACCGGCGAAGAACGCCTCCCCCAGCAGATAGGGCAAGGGGCGCCGGCTGGCGATACGCTCGCGCACCAGCGCCACAATGCGCGCGCGTTCCATGGGCAGCAGGCGGGCATCGAGTACGCCGGGGTCGACATTCCAGGGCAGATGCAGGGCCCCCAGGGTAAGCGCCACGGCCTCGTCCCAGGCCGAATCGGTACCGTGACCGTAATGAAGGCCGGCCAGGTGAAACTCGCTGGTGGCCCAGCGCAGGCAGTCCCGCAGAGTGATCAGCCCCTCGGCGAGTTCGCCGTTGCCAAGCGTCAGGGTGGAAGTCGATGAAGTGCAGTCGTAATCGGCCACGGGGCATCCTGTTGGGCGGTTGCATGATAAGCGTGGACTGACGATTGTACCTCCGCCGGCGGTTCACAGCCACGCCAGGGCCGTTATACTGGAGACTTGCTGCCAGAAAGCGGCCACCGCCCCTTGCATGCACTTCACGACGCCACGCCGCGTGGCCGACGAGCCTGACCATGAGCCGACGACGCCAGAAGCCGGATGACGACGAGATCAGCGCCTTTCGCCAGGCGCTAAGCGAGGCCGGTGTGCGCCCCATGCAGCACAATCGCGCCGACCCGGGGCGCCCCCGGCGCGCCGAGGAGGCCGCCCAGGCGCGACGAGCCGCGGCGACGGACGCCGGCAACCAGAATGTGCCGGGACGCACCTCGGACGGCCGTGTCGAGCCCGTCAGGCCCTCGACCTATCTCGACTTCGCCCTTCCCGACCTGCCCTATCGTACGCGCAGCGAGCTCAAGAAGGGCCGGCTCGGCTGGCAGGCAGGTCTCGACCTGCATGGCTACACCATCGACGAGGCGCGCCAGGAGCTGGAGAGCTTCCTCCACGAGGCCGAGGCCGAACGCGCGCGCTGCGTGCTGGTCGTGCATGGCAAAGCCTGGGGCGCCAGCGCGGATTACCCGGTCATCAAGAGTCACGTCAACGCCTGGCTGCGCGAGTGGCCGAGCGTGCTGGCCTTCTGTTCGGCGACACCCGTCGATGGCGGGACCGGCGCCGTCTATGTCCTATTGCGGCGCCATCGCCAGGCCTGATGCCTTGATCAGATGCCTTCGGCGAGCTCGCGTTCGCGCTTGTCCAGCGCTTCCCTTGCCAGATGGCGCCCCAGACGAATCAGCGCCTCGGCGCGATGAAACTCGTAGGCGCCGCACACCGTCTTGGGGATCTTGACCAGCACATCCGGCGGGTAGCCGGCCAGGCGGTAATTGGCAATCGCCCCCTGGGCGATGTCGAAGGACGCCAACATCATGTCGAGACGCCCCCAGGCGCGCTGGTCGCGTTCCTGCGTGCCCGGTTCCTCGTCGCTCTCGCCGCCACCGAAGCCATCGAACAGCCGTCGGGTCGCGCCCTTCACGCCCTTCATCCAGCCATCGAAGTCGACACCCTCCGAGGCATCCCGGGCTTCCTCTCGAGCCCGCTCTTCGGCCGCCTCGTCGGGCGGCAGCATGGCATCCAGCGAGATGGGGCGCGACGTCTGGGCCGTGGCATTGACGGCCATCACAAAATCGGCGCGCGCTTCCACGGCCGGCATCACCGGCAGCGGATTGAGCAGGCCGCCATCCACCAGCACCTGAGAACCGCGATAGACCGGGGTGATGACACCGGGCACGGCTATCGAGGCGCGCACGGCCTTCAGCAGGGAGCCGGACTGGAACCACACCTCGCGCTGGCGTGTCAGGTCAGTGGCCACCGTGGTCACCGGCACTGGCAAATCCTCGATCAGCGCATCCCCCACCAGTTCAGAGAGCTTGCTCATGACCTTGCTGGCCTTCATGGCGCCCATCGGGCTCCAGGTGACGTCCACCAGGCGCAGGACGTCAAAATAATCGAGGCGACACACCCAGTCCCGATAGGCGCTCAACTGGCCGGCCGCATAGACACCGGCCACCAGCGCCCCCATGGAGCACCCGGATAGTGCCACGATCTCGTAACCTCGGGCTTCCAGCTCTTCGATCACGCCGATGTGGGCATAGCCCCGGGCACCGCCACTCCCCAGTGCCAGCATGACGCGTCGACCATTGCCCTGTGCAGCCTGCGTTTCGTCCATGAAATCTCCTCCTGTTGATCGATTCCGGCAAGCCGGGTCAGCGCCCCTCGGCGGCCAGCTGATGCGCCACGATGGCCTCCGCGACCGCCGGCACTCGCTCGGCCTGCAGATGAAGATGGTGACCACCCGGCAGGACGCACCGCGTCAGCCCCTGGACCGCGGCCCGTGCGCGGGCGGCTTGTTCCCGTTGAGCCAGAATGCCGTCCTTGCCCTCGACCAATAATACCTCACAGCAGATGGCTTCCAGCATGGCACTGACCTGTTCCGAGGTGAAGCGAACCGGCGACGGCCAGCGCAGCCGCGGATCGCTGCGCAGCTGCCACCCGCCCGTGGACAGGGCTTCGAGGTTGCGCTTCACCAGTGGCCGCGCGGTCTCGGCATCGATCGGAGTGACACTGCCCCTCACCCGCGACTGCACGGCACTGTCGAGATCCGCATAACACGGCGATGGCGAGGATGGCCGGCGGGCCGCCAGCAACCCCTTGCGCAGCTGCTCCGCGACGCCCGAAGGCGGGGTGCTCAGGGCGCCCAGGCCATCGATCAGGCGCAGGCCGGCGATACGTTCCGGCAAGCCGGCGGCCAGCAGGCAGGCCACGCCGGCGCCCATGGAATGCGCCAGCAGAGGCGCGCTGTCGAGTCCCAGAGCATCCAGGGCATCGAGCACATCATGGCAATAATCCCAGAGCGCGTAATCGCCGTCGCCCGCTCGGTGTCGCGAATGGCCATGACCGGCGAAATCCAGCGCCACCACCCGGATGCCCAGTTGCTCCACCAGATACGGCGCCAGCCGGGAAAAGCTCGCCGCATTGTCCAGCCAGCCATGCAGTGCCAGCCAGGTCGGCGCCGCGGCATCTCCCCAGGACAGGGCGGCCAGGCGATGGCTGGCCAGGCTAAGGGGTATCGCGTCACTCATCGGACTTCTCCGGGCATCAGTCGATCGAGGAGTTGCTGCAAGCCCAGACGAGCCGCCCGGGGATGCTCCATGGGGAACATGTGGCCACCAGACACCTCGCTGACCGACACCCCATGACGCCGCAGACGTTGCCTTCGACGCGGTGTCATCAGGTCCGAGTCCTGCCCCGCCAGCACTCCCACCGGCACCTGCAAGCGCGACGGCAGGCCATTCAGATGGTCGGGCAGGTGGCGAAATATCTCGACCTCGATATCCGGGTCATAGCGCAGTCGGAGCTGCCCATCCGGCTGTACGTCGGCGCCGGCCTGTAGATAGTCCTCGAGTGCCGGTTCGGTAAAGCACCGGAACAGGCGTCGTTGCATCAGGTAGTCGCGCATCTCGTCCCGGCTGGCCCACACGGAGCGTCGCCCCAGACTGCGGCCGGCCGGCGTCAGGCGGTCCATCAGCCCCAGGCGCTTGGCCAGCTTCATGGCCAGGGCATCGATACCCAGCATCAAGGGGGGATCCAGCATGACCACACAATGAAAACGCGCCGGGGCTTGCTCGGCCGCCATGGCCATCAGCACACCTCCCATGGAGTGCCCCACGCCCACCACGGGAGACGACAGGGTGGACAGGGTTTCCAGCAACTCATCACGCAGCGCCAGCCAGTTGTGGCCCACCGGAAAGTCGGGATGATGCCCGAGCCGCTCGACGGGATGGAGGTCGAAATCCTTCGCCATGGGGGCCAGAAAGCTGCGATAACTGCGGCCGGGAAAGCCGTTGGCATGGGCGAAGACAAGCGGTATGGCGGTATCGGGCGAGAGCATGATCGACTTCCGAGCAACGGGACAACTGGAGATAGCAGGCTAACGGGAATACCATGACGCAAGGGGTCACTCCGGGACCCATTTCATTCAACCGTTTCATGCGAGCGTATCATCTTCTTGCGTCCGCGTACCCGAGACCTTCGACTCACCCGCCTGCTCGAGGAGCCACCGTGCCGCACCACACTGACAAGCCCCGCCGCGACAATCGCCTGCGCAACCGCCTCTTTTTCGCCACCGTATTGCTGGCGGTGATCGTGGGACTGTGGATGATTCGCTGATGAGCTTGCTGACCGTTTTCCTTTCCACACTGAACATCACCCTGCCGGTCTTTGCTATGGTGTTCATCGGTGTTGGCCTGAAGCGGCTGGGCTGGATCGACCAGGGGTTCATCAATACGGCGTCCCGGCTGGTATTCCGCGCCACCCTGCCGACGCTGATCTTCCTGAGCCTGATCGGGGCGGATCTGGACAGCACCCTGGATCCTTGGCTGCTGCTGTTCTTCGCACTGGCGACGCTGGCCTGCTTCCTGATCAGTTGGGGCTGGGCGGCATGGCGGGTGCCCTGGCATCAGCGCGGCGTCTATGTGCAGGGCGCCTTTCGCGGCAATTGCGGGATTGTCGGCCTGGCGCTGGCCCACGGCATGTATGGCGAGGCCGGGCTGTCCATCGGCGGCTTACTGCTGGGGGTGGTGATCCTGACCTACAACATGCTTGCGGTGCTGGTGCTCAGCGCCTACCGCCCCCGCGACAAGCGATCGAGCCATGCCCAGTGGCGCAGTATTGTCGGCCACATTGGCAAGAACCCACTGATTCTGGCGGTGCTGGCGGCCACCCCACTGGCGATTGTGGAGGTCGAGCTGCCGGTGTGGCTGGCCACTAGCGGCGATTACTTTGCCTCGCTGACCCTACCGCTGGCCTTGATCTGCATCGGCGGCACCCTCTCGACGCGCGCCTTCAAGAAAAGCTTCCACACCGCCCTGGGCGCCAGCCTGTGGAAGATGGTCGGCATCCCCATCCTGGCGACCGCCATGGCCTGGTGGGCCGGCTTCGAAGGGCGCGAGCTGGGCGTCATGTTCCTGTTCTTCGCCAGCCCCACGGCGGCCGCGGCTTTCGTGATGGCCAAGGCCATGGGCGGTGATGAGACCCTCACCGCCAACATCATTGCCCTGACCACCCTGATGGCCAGCATTACGGTGACGGCCGGTGTTTTCATGCTGCGTATCGCCGGCGTAATCTAGTTAGAGATAGGGAGCCGCGCCAGGTCAGGTGGGAAGGTCAGCGGGCGTGATGAAGCCGGCCAGGCGTGCACAACCGGCTGCCGGCACTTCGGCCGTGAGTTCGGCGATGGCGGCGGTCGGCAAGCCCAGGCCATGCTCGCTGCGCCCTTCCACCAGCAGGCCGGTCAGGGCGCCGACCAACGGCATGTGGCTGACCAGCATGACAGGCCCTTCCATGGGTTGTTCCAGCAGCCAGTCGAGTACAACCCGCGGGTCATCATCCGGTGTGATCAGGGCCAGGGTCTCCACAGAAGCGCCCAGCGCCTCGGCGATAGGCTCGGCCGTCTGTTGAGCGCGTCGATACGGGCTGACCAGCAGCCGCAAGCGGGCGAGGTCCTGGTCCCGACGCCCGGCCAGCCACGCCGCCATGCGCGCGGCTTCACGATGCCCCGTGGGTGTCAGTTCGCGTTCGCTATCCGGTCGCCCCGCCGCGGCTTCACCGTGGCGCATGATCATCAGGGTTTCAGCCATCGTTCGGTCCCGAGTCGCGGTGATCCTGCTGTACATTTTCGCGCGGCAGAACGAATTCCACATCGCTGCTCTGCTCACCCTGCATCAGCAGGCGCGCCATGTCACGGGCCGGCACATCCCGAAAGAGCACCTGATAGAGCCCCTCGGCCAACGGCATGTAGACACCTTCCTGATGCGCCATGTCACGCACCAGGCGCACGGTGTTGACGCCTTCCGCCACCTGGCCGAGCACCTCCACGGCCTTGTCCAGGCTGTGCCCCTCGCCGAGCGCAAAACCGACCCGATAGTTGCGCGACAGGCTCGAGGAACAGGTCACGATCAGATCGCCGACCCCGGCGAGCCCGAGAAAGGTCATAGGATTGGCGCCCTGGGCGACCGCGAAGCGGCTCATCTCCGCCAGGGCACGCGTCATCAGCATGCTGCGGGTGTTTTCGCCCATGCCCAGCGCCGCGGCCATGCCGGCGGCAATGGCATAGATGTTCTTCAGGGCCCCGCCGAGCTCCACACCATAGCGGTCATTGCTGGCATAGACGCGGAAATAGTCGCAGCCCAGCGCGGTCTGCACGCGGGTGCGAGTCAAGGGGTCATGGCTGGCGATGACCGAGGCCGTCAACTGATGCTGGGCGACCTCCGAGGCCAGGTTGGGTCCCGATAGCACCCCGATATGCTGGCCATCCGTCTCCTCTTCGAGAATCCGGCTCATCAGCTTGAAGCCATCTTCCTGAATGCCCTTGGTGGTACTGACCAGGATGCACTCGGGCTCGAGCCAGGGGCGCGCCTGACGCACTACATCACGAAAGCCCTTGGAGGGAATGGCCACCAGCACCAGTCCCGCCCCCTGCAACGCCTCAGCGAGCTGCGTATGGGCTACCACGGCGGGGTTGATGGCGAAATCGGGCAGGTAGCGTCCATTGCGATGCTCGCGGTTGATCTGAGCGGCGAGTTCGGCATCGCGCAGCCACTGTCGCACCTCGAAGCCATTATCGGCTGCGATGCTGGCCAGGGCGGTGCCGAAGCTACCGCCGCCCAGCACCGCGACCCTGTTGTGCTCATCGGACATGATCGCCCCGTGCAAGAGTGTGTGGGCAGGATTGTAACCAAAAACGCCCCGAGTCGGGGCGTTGGATACCGCAACGAGACGGGGCGGCCAGGGCGGCCCGCGACTCATTCCACCAGGGGAACCAGCGAATCGATGCTGGACCGCGCATCGCCATAGAGCATGCGCGTGTTCTCCTTGAAGAACAACGGGTTCTCGATGCCCGAGTAGCCCGTGCCCTGCCCACGTTTGCAGACAAAGACCTGCTTGGACTCCCAGACCCGCAGCACCGGCATGCCGGCAATGGGGCTGTTGGGGTCTTCCTGGGCGGCCGGATTAACGATGTCGTTGGAGCCGATGACGATCACCACATCGGTCTCGGCAAAGTCATCATTGATCTCATCCATCTCGAGAACGATGTCATAAGGCACCTTGGCCTCGGCCAGCAGGACGTTCATGTGGCCGGGCAGACGACCGGCGACCGGGTGAATGCCGAACAACACTTCCTTGCCGGCACTGCGCAGTTTGCGGGTCAATTCACTGACGGCATTCTGTGCCTGGGCCACCGCCATGCCGTAGCCCGGCACGATGACGACCCGGTCGGCATCGTTCAGGGCACTGGCGACGCCGTTGACATCGATGGCGACCTGCTCGCCCTCGATCTCGGCCGCCGGCCCCTGAGATCCCCCGAAGCCACCCAGGATCACGTTGACGAAGTTGCGGTTCATCGCCTTGCACATGATGTAGGACAGGATGGCCCCCGAGGAGCCCACCAGGGCACCGGTGACGATCAACAGGTCATTGGAGAGGGTAAAGCCGATGGCCGCCGCCGCCCAGCCGGAATAGCTGTTGAGCATGGAGACCACCACCGGCATGTCGGCACCGCCGATTCCCATGATCAGGTGATACCCGATGAACAGCGCCAGCGCCGCCAGCACCAGCAGGGTCCAGAAGCCGGCCCCATTGAGATAGAGCACTGCCAGCAGCAGGGACAGTACGGCGGCACCGGCATTCAGCCAATGACCACCCGGCAGCTGGCGTGGCTTGCCATCCACCTTGCCGGCCAGCTTGCCGAAGGCGATCACCGAGCCGGTAAAGGTCACCGCCCCGATGAAGACGCCGAGCACCACCTCGATCTGCAGAAAGGTCAGCTCCGCCAGCGTCTTTTCCGCCACCAGGGCGGCAAAGGCCGAAAAGCCCTCACTGACGCCTTCCGCGGCCAGCACGCGGCGTCGCTCCAGGTCGGCATTGAAGCCAACGAAGACCGCCGCCAGGCCGACAAAGCTGTGCAGTGCCGCCACCAGCTGCGGCATTTCGGTCATGTCGACCTTTTTCGCCAGGTAGACGCCGACCACGGCACCGATAACCATCATCGGTACCATCCACCAGTAACCGCCGATACCCGGTCCGAAAGCGGTGAACACCACCGCCACTGCCATGCCGACGATGCCGTACCACACCGCCCGCTTGGCCTTTTCCTGATTGCTCAAGCCTCCCAGCGAGAGGATGAACAGTACACTTGCCGCGATCGCCGCCGCGGACACGAATCCTTGACTCAACATGGTGTCTCTCCGCGGCTCATGACTTCTGGAACATGGCCAGCATCCGGCGTGTCACCAGGAAGCCGCCCACGATATTAATAGTGGCAATCAAGACCGAGATCGCCGCCAGCAACCCGACCAGGATGCTGCCCGAGCCGATCTGCAGTATCGCCCCCAGCACGATGATACCGGAAATGGCATTGGTCACCGCCATGAGCGGTGTATGCAGGGAGTGGCTCACGCCCCAGATCACCTGGAAGCCGACGAAGCACGCCAGAACGAAGACGATGAAATGCTGCATGAAGGATGGCGGTGCCACCTGGCCCAGCAACAGCATCAGCGCCCCGCCCACGGCCAGCATGCCGACCTGACGCTTGGTCTGGCTGACAAAGGCCGCATGTTCCGCCGCCTTCTTTTCTTCCGGTGTGGGTTCCTTTTCCTTGGGCTTAGGCTTGGCCGCGCCGATCGCCTGAACCTTGGGCGGCGGCGGCGGGAAGGTGACCTCGCCCTGGTAGGCCACCGTCGAGCCACGAATGACATCGTCTTCCATGTCGTGATTCAACTGACCATCCTTCTCGGGCGTGAGGTCAGTGATCATGTGGCGTATGTTGGTGGCATACAACAGCGAGGCCTGGGTCGCCATGCGCGAGGGAAAGTCGGTATAACCGACGATGATCACGCCGTTATCAGTGACGATGCGCTGGTCCGGCTCGGTCAGGTCGCAGTTGCCGCCCTTTTCGGCGGCCAGGTCGACGATCACCGAGCCCGGCTTCATGGACTGGACCATGTCTTCCAGCCACAGCTTCGGCGCCGGTTTGCCGGGGATCAACGCCGTGGTGATGACGATATCGACATCCGCGGCCTGTTCACGGAACAACGCCAGCTGTTTCTCGCGAAACTCCGGGCTGGACGGCTTGGCATAGCCGCCGCTTTCCGAGCCGTCCTCGGCATTGTCGAAATCGAGGAACAGGAACTCGGCGCCCATCGACTCGATCTGCTCGGAGACCTCGGGACGCACGTCGAAGGCGCGCACCACGGCCCCGAGACTCGTCGCCGTGCCTATGGCCGCCAGGCCCGCGACGCCGGCACCGACCACCAGCACCTTGGCCGGCGGTACCTTGCCGGCGGCGGTCACCTGGCCGGTAAAGAAGCGACCGAACTGGTTGCCCGCCTCAATCACCGCACGGTAGCCGGCGATATTGGCCGTGGACGACAACGCATCCATCTTCTGAGCCCGCGAGATGCGCGGCACCATGTCCATGGCGATGACATTGGCGCCGGTGGCCCGGCAACGCTCCAGCAGCTCCTCGTTCTGGGCTGGCCAGAAGAACGAGATCAGCGTCTGGGACTGTCGCAAGCGCCCCGCTTCTGCGTCGGAAGGCTCGCGGACCTTGATGACCACATCCGCCGCCTGCCAGAGTGCCTCGGCCCCCTCGATGACATCGACACCAGCGTCGCGGTAGGCTGCATCATCGAAACCTGCCGCCGCGCCAGCTCCCGCTTCTACCAAACATTCGTGTCCAAGCTTCTGGAGGTGCTGCGCACTTTCGGGGGTCAGCGCGACACGCGCTTCTCCGACAGCAGACTCCTTGGGCGCACCAATCTTCACGTTGGATCTCCCCTTTGCAGGTTTATCGTTATTCACGACTGGAACCGGTCATCATTACCTGACTTGGCCCCCTTTCTCAAGGCGCATGCCGTCGAGGCCACTGTCGAAGGCGCACCCGAATGCGTCCGAAAGCAGCGCCCCGACACGACTCGACCCCGCCGAAGCGGGGTCGAGAAAGCCACAGGAAATTTGCGTCTGACGTGAACGTCAGGCACTCAGCAGCGTATTGAGACGCTTGACGTAGGCGGCAGGATCATCCAGATGACCGCCCTCGGCAATCACGGCCTGATCGAGCAGGATGCGCGAGAGATCATTGAAGCCCTCTCCCTGGGCCCCTTCCAGACGCGCGACCAGGGCGTGTTCCGGATTGAGCTCGAGGATCGGCTTGACCTCCGGCATGGGCTGACCGGCAGCTTCCATGATGCGGCGCATCTGATAACCCATCTCATGCTCGGGCAGCACCACACAGGCCGGGGAATCGGTCAGGCGATGCGTCACACGGACTTCCTGGACATCACCGCCCAGGGCGTCCTGGACCCGCTTGACCAGGTCTTCCTTGGCCTTGGCGGTTTCTTCCTGGGCCTTCTTCTCGTCCTCGTCCTCGACTTCCCCGAGGTCCAGATCGCCCTTGGCCACGTCGACGAAGGACTTGCCCTCGAACTCGGTCAGGTGGCTCATCAGCCACTCGTCGATACGGTCGTGGAGCAGCAGCACCTCGACGCCCTTCTTGCGGAAGATCTCCAGATGCGGGCTATTCTTGGTGGCATTGAAGCCGTCGGCGACGATGTAGTAGATCTTCTCCTGCCCTTCCTTCATGCGCCCGATGTAGTCGGCCAGTGACTGATCCTGGGTGGCGCTGTCGGTATGGGTGGTGGAAAAGCGCAGCAGGCCGGCGATCTTCTCGCGATTGGCATGATCCTCGGCCGGGCCTTCCTTGAGCACGCTACCGAAGGTGTTCCAGAAGGTCTGGTAGGCCTCGTCGTCCTTGGCCAACTTCTTGAGCATGTCCAGGGAACGCTTGGTCAGGGCCGACTTGATCTTGTCGACCTGCGGGTCCTGCTGCAGCAGTTCGCGGGAGACGTTGAGCGACAGGTCGCGGGTATCCAGCACGCCCTTGATGAAACGCAGATAGAGCGGCAGGAACTGCTCGGCATCATCCATGATGAAGACGCGCTGCACATATAGCTTGACGCCACGCGCGCCATCACGCTCGTAGAGGTCGAAGGGCGCACGCCCCGGCACATAGAGCAGGCTGGTGTACTCGAGTTTGCCCTCGACCTTGTTGTGACTCCAGGTCAGCGGGTCGGAGAAGTCATGGGCGACATGCTTGTAGAACGCCTTGTACTCTTCATCCTCGATGTCGGTCTTGGGACGCACCCAGAGCGCGGTGGCCTCGTTGACGGTTTCCCAGGTCGTGACCTCGCTGCCCTCGATCTCATTGCCTTCGTCATCGCGGGCGTTCTCGGTCTTGGGCATGCGCACCGGCACATCGATGTGATCGGAATACTTGCGCACCAGGTTCTGCAGGCGGAAATCGTCGGCGAACTCGGTGGCATCTTCCTTGAGATGCAGGGTGATCTCGGTGCCATGGCGCTCGATTTCGATGTCCGCGACGCTGAACTCACCTTCGCCCTGTGAACGCCATTCGACGCCTTCACTGTGGTCCGTGCCCGCCTTGCGGGTGCGCACCGTGACATCATCGGCAACGATGAAGCCGGAATAGAACCCGACACCAAATTGACCGATCAGCTTGGCATCCTTCTGCTGTTCACCCGAAAGCTGTTTGAGGAACTCGGACGTGCCACTGCGGGCGATGGTGCCGAGGTTCTCGATGACCTCGTCACGGTTCATGCCGATGCCGTTGTCACGCAGGGTAATGGTGCCGGCCTGCTGATCATGCTCGATTTCGATACGCAGCTCGCTGTCGCCCTCGAAGATGGCATCGTTGTCCAGTGCTTCGTAACGCAGCTTGTCGCAGGCATCCGCCGCGTTGGACACCAGCTCGCGGAGGAAGATTTCCCTGTTCGAATACAGGGAGTTGATCATCAGGTGAAGCAGTTGCTTGACTTCGGTCTGGAAACCCAGCGTTTCTTCGTGGGTGGCAGTGGTCATCGTCTCGGGACCCCCTTTCGACATGTCAGTGACGGTGGTGGAAACCACCAATGGCGTTATAACGTCGATATGGGGCTGGCCTGACGTTTTTCAACCACGCTCATGACTCAGTCTTGGCGTGGTGACGACAGCTCGTTGTCAACATCGCCGTATTTCCAGCGGCGATAGGCGGCGAGCGAATTATCCACGCGGGTCAGCAGCCAGCCGACCACCACCACGTCATCGACCACCCCGATCAGCATCAGAAAGTCCGGGATCAGGTCCAGCGGAGAGATCAAATAGACGGTGGCGGCCAGCATCCAGCCGATCGCCGGCCAAGGCACGGGACGAAAGCGCCCGCGCCAGACATCAGCGAGCATCGGCACAAAAACACTCAGCGCACGCCGCATGCGCCCGAAAGCACCGGCTCGCTGTTTCAGACGCTGGAACAGCGCCAATCCCTTGAAACCCGCCATGACACCTCCCGGAGCGGATGGCCAAAAGGCCGTCGACGTTGACTATCCAGACAAATCGTCAGGCGATAGGATACTCTCGAATCCCCAGGGCCTGTCGCCCCTGAAGGAATCACGCCGAAGCTGGCCTGACGCTCATATGAATTGAAACACCATACTGTGTATCACAGGGCAGGACGATGCCACCACCGACGCTGCCAGGCAGGCGTGATGCATTCACTCTCGGCGCTTGCCGGCGAAACAGCGAGAACCTCTTATGCTTCGGTCTCTTACTCCCGCTTCATGGAAACCCCTGCTCACGGCGGCACTGCTGTGTCTGCCGCTTGCTGTCCAGGCCAGCGACCGAGTCATGCACAACGCCCTGGAGGCGGCCCGTGAACAGCGCTGGCAGGCGATCGACCAGTCGGTCGTGAATCGACATGTGCTGGCCGGCTATGTCGAGTACCACCGGCTCAAGGCCAGCCTGCCCGGGGCGGCGCCGCAACGCGTCCTGCAATATATCGAGGCCCACCGGGACTCGCCGCTGGCCGATTGGATGCGCGGTCAGGCCATTTCCGCCTATGGCCGGGCCGGCCAGCATGATCGCGTGCTGGAGGTCTCCGCGGGGGTGCCGGAGAGCACCGAGCGTCAGTGCCATTATTACACCGCCCTGCTGTCGGTGCGCCCCGATGAAGCTGCCGCCGGTGGCCAGGATCTCTGGCACACTGGTCGCTCACAGCCGGATGCCTGTGACCCCTTGTTCAATACGCTCAAGGCACGCGGCGTGATCGGCCCCGTGGAAACCTGGGAACGCATGATGCTGGCCTGGCGCAACGGCGAAACCGGCCTTGTCAGCTACCTGGGCCGACGGCTCGGCCCCGCCTGGGACAAGGGCAAGGCGGTCATGGAGCGCCTGCAGTCGGACTACACCGCCGTGACGCGAGTGCCCACCTGCATCGGCCCGGACTGCCGGGGCAGCGGCGCCCTCTTCGCTGCCGCCATGCATGGCTTCACTCGCGCCGATAGCGAAGCAGCACTGGAGGCCTGGCGCAAGATCTCCTCTCACCTGTCGATTACCGACACGCATCGTCGCACCATCGAGCGCGACCTGGTCTTTTATGCGCTGGTTCGTGACGTGCGCCAGCATCGTGACTGGGTGGATGGCGTCATGCCGCGACTGGCCGATGCCGACCTCTTCGAGCTGCGCACTCGGGTGGCGCTTGGCGACCGTGACTGGCAGGGGGTGATCAGCTGGATCGATCGCATGGCGCCCGATCAGCGCGGCAAGGCGCGCTGGCAGTACTGGCTGGGACGCGCCCAGTCCCAGCTGGGCAACGCCAATGCCTCCCGGGCCGCCTATCAGCGCGCCGCCAGTGAGCGCGACTTCTATGGCTTTGCCGCCGCCGACCGCCTAGGTCAGCCCTATGCGCTCGACATGTCCGCCACTCGGGTGGCCCCCGAGCTGCGTCAGCAGGTGGCCAACTGGCCGGTGGTACGCCGTACCGAAGCCCTGCTGCGCATTGATGAGCCGGGGCTTGCCGCCAGCGAGTGGTATAACGCCGCCGCCCGTGCCAGCGAGCGCGACGCCCGCGCCCTGGCCGACTATGCCCAGCGCAAGGGCTGGTACGCGCGCCTGGTGCAGACCACCATCGCCGCCGAACTCTGGGATGCCCTGCCCTGGCGCTTCCCGGAAGCCTATCGCACGCAATTCATGCACTGGGGCCAGGAAACAGGCGTCGACCCTTACATGCTGATGGGGATTGCCCGTCGCGAAAGCGCCTACAACCCGGACGCCCTGTCATCCGCCGGCGCCCGGGGTCTGATGCAACTGATGCCGGGCACGGCCGCCAGCGTCAGTCGTCAACTGGGGCTGGCCGACCCCGGCCCCTATGGCGTGCTCGATCCGGCGACCAATATCCGCCTGGGCAGCACCTACATTCGCGACATGATCCAGCGCTACAGCGGCAATCGGTTGGCCGCCGCGGCGGCCTACAACGCCGGCCCGCACCGGGTGGACCGCTGGCTGCGCGACAACCCGTCTCAGGAGTTCGACCTCTTCGTCGAAAGCATTCCCTTCCATGAAACACGCGCCTATGTGAAGGCGGTGATGACCTATCGCGTCATCTTCGAGAGCCTAAACAGGGGAGGAAATACCAGTGGCGTGGCACTGCTGACCCCGCAGGAACACCAGGGGCGTTATGACAGCACCCTGCAGGCGAGGAACTAACCCCGGAGTTGCCGTCTCCGGCAACACCAGAAGTCTGAAGTTATAATCTTGAAGAGGGAAGAACGCGGCTATCGCCGCTTGAAGAAGGAAGAAAACCACCACCCGAAGCGTACGGACTGGCGGCTTTCCCTTCCCTCTTACTTCTTACCTCTGCCTTAACGCATCTCGCCAGGCTCAGCCTGGCGCCCGTGTCACCGCCAACTTGATCCCGAAGAAGATCAACACCCCGCCGGTGATGCCGTTCAACCAGCGAGAGAAGGCGGGACTGGCCAGCCACTGGCTGGCGCTGCCCACCAGACAGACTACCGCGATCTGCCACAGGTTGGCGATGACGAAATGCACCCCGGCCAGCCACAGCGACTTGATCAAGGCCGGATCGCCGGGTGCGATGAACTGGGGCAGAAACGCCATGTAGAAGACCACGGTCTTGGGGTTGAGCACATTGGACAGCAGGCCTTCCCGCAAGGGGCGCCAGACGGGCACGTGCTGTCGCTGCGACTCGACGCTCGAGACCGGCAGGCCTTGCCCACGGCGGATGGCGCGCAGACTGTTGACGCCAAGCCAGACCAGATAGGCCGCCCCCAGCCACTTCAGCGCCCCGAAGGCCCAGGCCGACTGCAGCAGAATCAGGGAGATGCCCAGGGCCGAAATGGCGGCATGCACGAAGAGCCCACAACAGATGGCCAGGCTGGTCAGGACACCGTCCCGCCATCCTCCACGCGCGGTGTTGCGGATCACCAGCAAGGTGTCGACCCCCGGGGTGATACTGAGCAGGGTAATGGCCACCACGAAGGGCCAGAACTGGGCATCAATCAGCATGACGCGGCTTCTCCTCAGTGATGGGCGCCATCCCGCTGGGTATGGCGCATGGAAATCTGGTCGTTCAGGGTCCAGAAGTCATACAGCACGCCCAGCAGGAAGAGGCCGCCCGTGCACAGGTAGAGCAGACCGGTCAGCCACTTGCCCTGATAGAAGCGGTGCAGGCCGAAGACGCCGAAAAAGGTCAGCAGCAGCCAGGCCAGCGTGTAGTTGGTCGGGCCGGCCTGGAAGCGCAGATCGGCCTGTCGATCCATGGCAGGGATCAGCAACAGATCGATCAACCAGCCAATCAGAAAGAGACCGAAGGTGAAGAACCAGATAGTGCCGGTGACAGGCTTGCCGAAATAGAAGCGGTGCGCCCCCAGAAAGCCAAAAACCCACAGCAGGTATCCGATCAGCTTGCTGTGCGTGTCTTGCGTGGCGATGGAATTCTGTTGCATGAGTGTATCTCGAATCCAGGGGGAATGTGGCTGCCGGGGTCACTGGACGACCGGGCGCAGACCATCTACAGTGGATGATGTTGGTGGCAACAGTTTCCCCGCGGGACGCGGTTGACGCAACCCCGGTGCTGATGCACCATCTAAAGCGTAGGTTAGCAAGTAGATAAGTCGTCAGTTGTAGGTCGATCCCTTCGATACACCCAGTGCGCACTTCTTTCTTGTCTTGCCCACGCACTTGGGCATGGTCCGGTCTATAACCGTGCCGCCCAGCATCATCATTTAGCTAGTTAAGGAAATCGACAATGGCAACTGGCACTGTCAAGTGGTTCAACGACACCAAGGGCTACGGCTTCATCTCTCCGGAAGATGGTGGCGACGACCTCTTTGTTCACTTCTCCGAGATCCAGGCTGAAGGCTTCAAGTCCCTGCAGGACGGCCAGAAGGTCTCCTTCGAGGTCACTCAGGGCAAAAAGGGCCTTCAGGCCTCCAACGTCCGGGCTGAAGACTGAGTCCATAGCGACTGTCTACCCGGTAGCGCCACTTGCCGCAGTGGCGCTGTGCGAAGGCCCACCTCGGTGGGCCTTTTTCATGTCCCGCCGGTGGCACTCGCCACCCCATGATTCAGGGCGCGGCAGCCTCATCCCCGGAAGTTGACGAATCACCGGAAGCCGCCTCACGGATGTCCTCGGGCGCATCCTCTTCAGCCTGTTCGAACTGTTGGTCCAGCTTCTGGCTGGCCTCCTGAAAACGCTTTTCGGTCTCTTCAAGGATGGCCTGCACTTCCGGGTCGGAGCTGAACTCCAGGGTCGTGGACTCCGTCGGCGACGTGGAGGAGGAGTCCAGTGCGGCGTCCAGCTCCGCCGAGCCCGCCGGCGAGGTGTCCGTGGCGGCCTCGGGGGGGGTCTGCTCGGCTTCCTTGAACTGTTCGTCGATCTTCTGGCTGGCCTCCTGGAAACGCCGCTCAGTCTCCTTGATGATGGCATCCACGTCATCACCGGCGGCTTCGCCGGCCAGTGTGTCCGACTCGTCCAGTGGCTCGCTGCTGTCACTCGCCTGCGTCGCCTCGAGGGTCGAGGACGCCTCCTCGGTCATGGCGGCGTCGTCAGCTGAAGCACCCGACTCGGAGGCTTCGCTGCCGGCCGCTGCTGTCGTCTCGCTACCGGAGGCAGTCGCTTCACCCTGCGCCGAGTCATCGACCTGGCTCGCCGCTTCTTCCTCGGGCGCGCCTGCTGATGCCTGCTGCGAAGCGCCCTGTTCATTGGCCGGCGTGTCCGGCTCCTCGCCACATCCGGTTACCAGCAAGGACAGTGCCAGCGTCAGCGGCACCCAGAATTTCATCGACATTTATAGCCTCCCGACAAACGAAGCGATATTGCAACAGACCCCCTAACGTACCGCAAGCTCTCACGGTTGCCCCCTCAGGTCGCGAACAACTGCCCCGGGATGTCTCGAAAGGCCTTGAATTCGATGGCGTTGCCGCTGGGGTCACGGAAAAACATGGTCGCCTGCTCGCCAGGTTTGCCCTGGAAGCGCACACAGGGCTCGAGATCGAAACTCATGCCGGCCGCTCTCAGCCGCTCGACCAGCCGTTGCCAGTCGTCCATTTCGAGCACCACCCCAAAGTGCGGCACCGGCACTCCATGGCCATCCACCGGGTTGCGGTGACCGGACGCTCCACCGGCTTCCAGGGCAGGGTTGAGATGGGTGACGAACTGATGACCAAACAGGTTGAAATCCACCCAGGTATCGCTGGAACGCCCCTCCTCACAGCCCAGCAGATGGCCGTAGAAACCTCGCGCCTCGGTCAGGTCATGGACCTGCACGGCCAGATGAAATGGTGTCAACATGATCGCATCTCCTCGAATGGGCGACGGCATGACTGCCGGATGAATCGGTTCAGGGCTCGGCCCCTGCCTGCCCCGCCGACCCCAGCAAGGGACAATCCGAGGGTGCCGCGAGTTCCAGTGCCAAAGGCT
The DNA here is from genome assembly GCF_030409235.1 of Halomonas almeriensis. Classification (GTDB taxonomy): domain Bacteria; phylum Pseudomonadota; class Gammaproteobacteria; order Pseudomonadales; family Halomonadaceae; genus Halomonas; species Halomonas almeriensis. Next base: position 552,512 of record NZ_JAUFPO010000009.1, on the reverse strand, counting down.
CGACCTCGACCGTGAAACGCTGCTCGTGGAGCGGCTCCCCATCCAGCGTCAGAGGCAAGGCCTGCTGCCCCTCGTAGCTCAACCAGCGGGTTTGAAAGGCCTCGACAAAGTCGCCATCAACAGGACGCTGTTGCCATTCGCGGCGCATGGCCACCATATCCAACAGGGAGGCGACATCGCGTATCATCAGGACGTCCAGCAGGCCATCATCGAGTCGTGCGCCCGGGGTGAGGGGTTGGCCGCCCCCGGACTGAATGCCGTTGCCGAGTGCCAGGATGAACAGATCGGCGCGTCGGTGACCTTCCTTCCAGCGGATGTCGGCGGGGTAACGGCGATGCTGCCAGGCCTTGAGCCCACCGATCACCGAGTAGGCACCGCCACCCAGCAGGCGCTTTAGGCTCTTGGGTGTGGAGGATGTGACCTCAGCGCCAAAGCCGCCGGTGGTCATGTTCAGGAAATAACGTTCGTTCAGCCTGACCACATCCACGGCATGCGCCGAGTAACCCAACGCAGCCGACAGTGCCTTGCCGGGCGCCAGGGGCATGCCGAGCGAGCTGGCCAGGTCATTGGCGCTGCCCAGCGGCAGAATGCCAAGTGCCGGGCGAGCCCGTCGCGGTACCTGCATGAGGCCATTCACTACTTCATTGACGGTGCCATCGCCACCCCCGGCGATCACTCGGTCAAGCCCCTCGTGGCAGGCCTGTACGGCCAGTCGCGCCGCGTGACCGGACTCCCGGGTAACCTGTACGCCCAGGTTGGCACCCGCGTGCCGAGCGGCATGTACCACCTGGCGCACCTGTGGCACTTGCGCGGACTGGCCGTTGAGAATCAATCTGGTGGTGCTCACCCGGCCTCCTGGGTTGCAAAGGGATACGCTCATTGCATTGAATGCCAGATCAAACAGCCCGGAGGATGGATGCCACTGGGCACCTGACTTCCTTATAATACGTGACTTTACCCATCATTGTCGCAGCGGAGCCTTCATGATCGAACCAGCCTTCATCATCGCCGCCTTTCTTGGAGGCCTGGTCGCTCAGCTCCTGCGCCTGCCGCCACTGGTGGGATTCCTGACGGCCGGTTTCGCTCTCAACCTGCTCGGCTTCGAGGCATCACCGCTGCTTGATGTCGTCGCCGGTATCGGGGTGACACTGCTGCTGTTCACCATCGGCCTCAAGCTGGATATCCGCACCCTGCTCAGACCCGACGTCTGGGGCGGCGCCACCCTGCACATGCTGGCCTCAACCACCGCGTTGCTGGGCATCTTCATGGCGCTCAAGCTGGCCGGCCTGTCGATGCTCAGTGACGTCAGCTCGGCCACCCTGCTGTTGCTGGCCTTTGCGCTGTCGTTCTCCAGCACGGTTCTGGTGGTCAAGGTGCTGGAGAAACGCAGCGAGTCCCAGACCGCCTATGGCCGCCTGGCCATCGGTGTCTTGATCATGCAGGACATCTTCGCCGTGGCCTTTCTGACGGTGTCCAGCGGCCAGTTGCCGAGCCCCTGGGCCTTGGGGCTGCTGTTGCTGATTCCCGCGGCGCCGCTGTTACGCAGGATGCTCGATCGCATGGGCCACGGCGAAATGCAGATGCTGTTCGGCATGCTGCTGGCCCTGGTGCTGGGCTATGCACTGTTCGAGGCGGTCGGCGTCAAGGGCGACCTGGGCGCCCTGATCGTCGGTTTGCTGTTGTCGCCGCACCCGTCGGCCCAGGCCCTGGCTCGTTCGATGTTCAACCTCAAGGAACTGCTGCTGGTCGGCTTTTTTCTCAGCCTGGGGCTGACGGCCCTGCCCGACCTGGAGCAGATAGTGCTGGCCGTCCTGCTGGTTGTCCTGCTGCCCTTGAAGGGTGTGCTGTTCCAGCTCATCTTCATGTGCTTCCGCATGCGCCACCGAACCTCGCTGCTGGCCTCATTGAGCCTGACCAACTTTTCGGAATTCGGCCTGATTGTCGGGGCCATTGCCGCCAGTTCCGGCCTGCTGCCAACGGACTGGCTTATCACCCTGTCACTGGCCGTCGCCCTGAGTTTTGCCGCCTCCTCACTGCTGAATGCCTTCAGCGAACAACTCTACCGGCGCCTGGAGCGCCTGCTGCCGCGCGTCGATAGCGATGCCCTGTCGCCCAGTGATCGCCCGATCGACGTGGGCGACGCCGAAGCCGTGGTGCTGGGCATGGGACGCATCGGTCGCAGCGCCTACCGCCGACTGCAGAAGGAGTATGGCCTCAAGGTTCTTGGCATCGACAGCAACCCCAAGAGCGTCAAGCGCCTGGGCGAGCGCGGCTTCAATATTCTCGAGGGGGATGCCGTGGATTCGGATTTCTGGGACAAGCTGCTGATGTCGCCCGAGGCCCGCATGGTAGTGCTGGCCATGCCCCATCATGCCGGCAACCTGGCCGCCCTCAAGCAGCTACGCCGGCGACACTTCCCCGGGCGCATCTCGGCCGTGGTGGAGTACTCCGAAGAGATCGAGCCGATTCGCCAGTTGGGCGCCCATGCGGTATTCCACGTCTATGACGAGGCCGGCCGCGCCCTGGCTGACAGTGCCGCCGAGGAGGCGGGTATCAACGTCCGGATTCAGCAGCTGAGCTAGTTCTCGCGGCGCCGAACCTTGCCCCACAAGACGCGAGTCGCGATACTGGAGCGCTTTTCAGCCCGCAATGGATCTCTGCCATGGAAGACCTCTTCGCCCTGATCGGCAACGCCCTGGGGGAAGGCATTCGCCTGATCGTCGAGCTGCTCGGCGGCCTGTTCCGGCATGCCGATGATGCCGTGGACGGCCTTTTCAGCGGCCTGTCCCGATCGCTCGGCATCTCGACCTCCTGGGTCAGCCTGGCACTGCTGATCTTCGGCTTGTGGATGCTGTGGCGGGGTTTCAGCGCCCTACTGCAACGCGCCTACCTCGCCACCCTGCTCTGGTGGCTACTGGCCATGATGGTGTTGGGCTGGCTGATCAACTAGTGAGATACCTTCCTCACATCAGCGCCGCCTCGCGGGCGGCGCTGATGGCGTGGCGCGTCTCCGCCGATGTCAGGCGAGCGCCTTCTCGATCACCTCATAGACATTGGGTGAGAGTTCCTCTGCCCGGATGCGTTCCAGTTCCGCCTTCATCAGGTCCTGGCGCGTCTCGTCGAACCGCCGCCAGCGGGTCAGCGGGATGACTAGACGTGAGGCGATTTCCGGGTTCAGGCGATTGAGCTGGATCACGACATCGGCCAGCAATTGGTAGCCCGCCCCGTCGAGGCGATGGAAGTTGACGCGGTTCTGGGCGAACGCCCCGATCAACGCCCGCACCTTGTTGGGATTGGTCAGCGAGAAGGCGTCATGCTCCATCAGGAAACGTGTCCGCTCCAGGGCATCCTCCTGGGGACGTGATACCTGGATGCTGAACCACTGATCCATGACCAGCGGGTCATGCGCCCACTTCTGCCCGAAGGCCCGCAGCGCCGGATCGGCCAGATCGTCACGGCTGCTGTGGGTCAGCAAGGTCAGGGCATGACGCACATCGGTCATGTTGTGCTCAGCCTCGAACTGGCGCTGGGCCAGCGACACTGCCTCTGGGTCCTCGATACTCATCAGGTAGGCAAGCGCCACATTCTTCAGACTGCGAGCGGCGATCTGCTCCGGTTCGGGGGCATAGGGCGTGGTGTCCAGATTGGCCTGATAGACCGCCATGAAGTCATCGCGCAAGCTCTCGGCCAGGGAGGCCTTGACGAACTGGCGTGCCGCATGGATGGCGTCGACATCGACCACCGGCTGCTGTTCGGCGATGTACGCCTCCGAGGGCAGGGTCAGCATCTCGGCCAGCACGGCCTTGTCGTCCGTGTCGGCAGTCAGCAGGGAGCGGAAAGCCTCGACGACACGCTGATCCATGACCTTCTCGACACCGTTGCGATGGGCGGCGATCAGGTCATCCAGGGCGAGCAATGCCAGGCGCTGACCGGCATCCCAGCGATTGAAGCCATCGCTGTCATTGGCCAGCAGGAAGGCCAGGTCCTCGCGGGAGTAGGGGAAGTTCAGCTTCACCGGTGCCGAAAAACCGCGCGCCAGCGAGGGAACCGGTGCCTCGGGCAGGTCGGTGAAGACGAATTCCTGCTCGTCCTCGCGCAGATGAATCACCGCGTCGTTGCCCAGTCGTTCGCCGTCCAGCGTCAACGTCAGGTCCCGGCCACTCTTGGTGCCCACCAGACCCATGCGCAACGGGATGTGCAGGGCCTGCTTCTCGGGTTGCCCGGGCGTGGCCGGCGTGCGCTGCCGCAGCACCAGGCGGTATTCGGCGCGCGCATAGTCGTACTCGCCATGGGCATCAATCTCCGGCGTGCCGGCCTGGGAATACCACAGCATGAACTGGCTGAGGTCCTGCCCGGAGGCCTCGGCCATGCAGGCCACGAAGTCCTCTATGGTGACCGCCTGGCCGTCGAAGCGCGCGAAATACAGGTCCGAACCGCGCCGGAAGGCCTCCCAGCCCACCAGGTTACGCAGCATGCGCACGATCTCGGCGCCCTTCTCGTAGATGGTCAGGGTGTAGAAGTTGCCGATCTCGATGTAATGATCGGGGCGTACTGGATGCGCGGTCGGCCCGGCATCCTCGGCGAACTGGGCGGTGCGGAAAAAGGACACGTCCTGGATGCGCTTGACCGGTGCCGAGTTCACGTCGGCGGAGAAGGTCTGGTCACGAAAGACCGTGAAGCCTTCCTTGAGGGACAGCTGAAACCAGTCACGGCAGGTCACCCGGTTGCCCGACCAGTTGTGAAAGTACTCGTGGGCGACGATACCCTCGACACGCTGAAAGGCCGCATCGGTGGCGGTGTCCGGGTGGGTCAGTACCGCCGCCGAATTAAAGATGTTGAGGCCCTTGTTCTCCATGGCCCCCATGTTGAAGTCATTGACCGCGACGATCATGAAGAGGTCGAGATCGTATTCGCGACCGTAGGTCTCCTCATCCCAGCGCATGGCACGCTTGAGCGAAGCCATGGCATGATCGGTCTTGCCGAGATTTTCCTCTTCCACCCAGATCTGCAGGGTCACGTCACGCCCGCTCATGGTGGTGAAGCGATCCTCGACCTTCTTCAGGTCACCGGCGACCAAGGCAAACAGGTAACAGGGCTTGGGATGAGGGTCTTCCCAGGTCACGAAATGACGCCCGCCGGGCAGCTCGCCGCGCTCCACCGGGTTACCGTTGGAGAGCAGCACCGGCTCCCGGTCTACCCGGCCGATCACGGTGGTCGAGAAGGTCGCCATGACATCCGGGCGATCGGGGTAGAAGGTGATGCGCCGGAAGCCCTCGGCCTCGCACTGGGTACAGAACATGCCACCGGACTGGTAGAGACCTTCCAGTGCCGTGTTGGCCTCGGGAGCAATGATGACCTCGGTATCCAGCTGGAAGCGCGACGGCACCCGATCGATACGCAGCCCCTGATCGGTGAGATGGTATTCGTCCTCGCCCAGTGGCTGTCCATCCATGCTGATGGCCTGGAGGCTCAGATGTTCCCCGTGGAGCTCCAGCGCAACGCCCTCTTCCCGCTCGGGATGACGCTCGAGATGCAGGCGTGCCTTGACACGGGTCGCGGCAGGGTCGAGGTCAAAGGTCAGTTCGGTGTGCCGAACCCGATAGGCGGGCGGCAGATAATCGCTGAGATGAATCGCTTGGGGTTGAGACATCGAGATTGGGCTCCAGTCAGAACGTTACGGCCATTGTACGGCGCAGCCCACCACAACCTCAAAGCACAATCCCCATGCCAGGCGGCGGACCGGGTCCAGAAGGCAGGTCAGGTAGTGGTGACAGGCTCGGGGCGGGTCAGGATCCAGACAGCCAACAGGGCCAGCCCGATGATGAGCACGGACTTGAGCCACACCAGGCTGACCGAGAAGGCCAGAAGCGCCATGGATACCAGCAGCATGACAACCGCCGTCCACTTGGCATGACGCGGAATAGCCCGCTCGGCTTCCCAGGCGGTCACCGTGGGGCCGAAACGGGGGTGCTGGCGAATCCAGGCTGCAAATCGGGGGGAACTGCGCGAGGCAAACCAGACAGCCAGCAGCATGAAACAGGTGGTCGGCATGAGCGGCAGAAAGGCACCGATCACCCCCAGCAGGAGACACACCCCCGCCAGGGCCATGAAAACGACACGACGTACGTGCGACATGTGGCGTGCTCTCCCCCGCGGCAATGTGGATTCGGATGACCTCTATTGAAGCGCATCGGCAGGGCAACTGCCAATCGCCTTCCTCAATCAGGCCTGGTGGTCGAGGTCAGGCAGAGACGTGGTCAGCGCCCGGGACATGCGCCAGGCCGAGCAACCATCGGCATAATATTCGGTGAGCCAGGCCTCGGGCATGAAGCCGGCCTGGCGGTAGAGGGTCAGGGCCGCCGAGTTATCGATGCGCACTTCCAGCACCATGCGCTCACAGCCTCGGCGCACGGCGGCATTCACCAACGCCTTGAGCAGGGACGCCCCGATGCCCCGACCACGCGCCCCGGGGTCCACGCCCAGGGAATAGAGCCGTGCCTGTCGGCTGTTGCGCCGCAACAGGAAGGTGCCGTACCCGCTCAACCGGCATTCGCCCCCCTCGGCCACCAGAGTGACGGCATTGGCACGATTGAGGACATGATAGAGCTGACGACGACTGAACCGGTCGATGGTCAGCGCTCTGTGTTCCAGATCGCACAGGGCGTCGAGATCTTCGCCCACCGCCGGGCGCAGCACGGGATGCATGTCAGGCTCAAGCAGGAGTTTTGTAAATTGTGACGCCTGACAGGGACAATGTCAGCGGCAGCAGGCTGAAGGTTATTCATGGGAGGCACCTCGGCACATGAAGCGCTCGACCGCACGGGGCAAGTCACGTAATCTGCGCTGCCATCTGCCTTTAAACCGACAGGGCTCCTCGCATGACAGATCGTGACAGCCGACACCGCCAGGCCATGCAACGCCTCAAGACGCACGTCGACGAGCGCATCGCCAATGCCAGCGAGCAGCGCGGCCAGCTACTGGTGTTCACCGGCAACGGCAAGGGCAAGACCACTGCCGCCTGGGGCACCGTGGCCCGCGCGCTTGGCTATGGCTATCCCGTGGGAATAGTGCAGTTCATCAAGGGCAGCTGGGAGTGCGGCGAGCGCGAGCGGCTGAGCGACGACCCTCGGCTGGAGGTGGCCATCATGGCCACCGGCTTCACCTGGGACACCCAGAACCGCGAGGCCGACACCCGGGCCTGTCAGCGCGTTTGGCAACAGGCCCGGCGAATGCTGGAAGACCCGGATGTCTACCTGGTAGTGCTGGACGAAGTCACCTACATGCTCAAGTTCGGCTACCTGGCCATCGAGGACGTCATGGACGCCCTGGCCAGGCGGCCTGCCGAGCAGACGGTGATCGTTACCGGGCGCAACGCCCACCGCCAGCTCCTGGATGCCGCCGACACCATCAGCGAGATCCAGGAAACCCGCCACGGCTTCAATGCCGGCCTGGAAGCGAGACGCGGCATCGATTATTGAGCATGGCGCCCGGGCAAGCGCGGGGGCAGGTCGCCGGCACGCAAGCGCGCGCCACCGCGAGGCCGTTCCAGTCTAGGTCCAGAGCTGACCGATGGGCATGTCCGGCTCATAGTGGTAAGCCACCTGCGCCTGCAGCAGCTCGGCCGTTGCCAGAGCATCGGTCAACGCATGATGCCCCTGATATGCCGGCAGGCCATAGCGTGCTCGACTGTCGAAGAGGCGAATCGACGCCGGCGGCCGCCCCACCCAGCGCTTGAAGCGCGCCATCCAGGTCTGGCGCTGGAAGCGCGCCTCGACCGCCATGGTATCAATCACCGGGAACATCAACCCCTCGCCGAGCCGTGCCTTGACCGAGTCATCGAGAAACAGCCGCTCGATGTGACGGTAGTGAACCACCACCAACCGGCCCTCCAGGGTGGCCAGGACGTCGTCGAGGACATCGCCGAGCTCGGGGGCCTGCTCGATATCGGCATGGGTAATGTGGTGAAAGGTCACCGACTCGGCATGCAGGGGGCGCTGGGGACGGACCACCCAGTAACGACGCTGACTGAGGTTGATACGCCCCAGGGTGAAGGGCACCACGCCGATACTCACAATCGCATGGTTGCGCGAATCCAGGCCTGTGGTCTCCATGTCCAGGGCGACCATGGGCGCCTCACTGATCGGCGTATCCGACGATGGCGTACCGGCCGCGAAGAAGCGCGCCAGGCGGGGATCCTGAGCATGCTCGGCGCGCTTAGCAAGGTAGGCCGCCCAGTCGGGAACCTGAGGACGACGGGGAACCAGCATGGTCATTTAGCGCGACCTCGAGGAGGGTAGCGGATAACGGAACTTGAGGAACTTCTGGGCATGGCTCAGGGCCTGGAAGGCCTCCTTGAGATTATGCCGCTCCTGACTGGAAACATTCTCAGGTTCGATGTTGTTGTCCGGTGGCTGCTCATGCTCCAGATCGATGACCTGATGGCGAATCCGCGACATGGACATCAGCTCCAGGGCATAGCGCAGCCGATCACTGACCCCCGGGGCCAGCAGGGAGGTTTTGTCGATGTCATCGAGACGATCGAAGCTGTTCTGCGCCCGCGAGCCGCAGGCCAGCGCATGCACCCGGATCAGGTCGGTCAACGGCGCCGTACCGCGTCGCTTGAGGTTGATCGAGTTGTTGTGCTTGCCATCCTTCTCCATCACGAAGGTGCGGAAGAAGCCGAGCGGCGGGGTGCGATTGAGGGCATTGCGTGCCATGGCCGCCAGGAACAGCGAACTCTTGGCCGCCTTCTCAGCCACCAGGTCCTGGAGTTCTTCGACCATGACATTCTCGCCGTGCACCGTGTCCAGATCGAAGAAGATCGAGCTGTGCAACAGGTGCTCGGGATTCGGATCATCGATCCAGTCACTGAAATAGCGCTTCCAGGTCGCCAGCGGCTGACGCCACTGGGGATTGGTGGCCATGATATCGCCCTTGCAATAGGTATAGCCGCAGGCGGCCAGACCATCGCTGACGATCCGGGCCATCTCCAGGAAGTAGGCATCATGCTGCTCGGGGTCGAAGTCGTCGGACAGGACCAGGGCATTGTCCTGATCGGTGACGACCGACTGCTCGTTGCGGGCCATGGACCCAAGCGCCATGAAGCAGTAGGGCACCGGCGGCGGCCCGAGCGTGTCTTCCGCCAGCTCCAGCAGGCGGCGAGTAAAACTGCGGCCGATGGTCGACAGGGCACTGCCGACCATGCGCGAGTCGGCGCCCTCCTCGACCATGCGCACGAAGGCGCCGCTGATATCCGGCGCCAACCGGGCCAGGCCTTCCATGTTGGGCTGATGGAAGATATTACTGACCAGGTAGAGGCTACTCTGCGTCTCGTAACGGATGATGTCCGACAGATGCACGATGCCCACCGGACGCCGCCGGTGCATAACCGGCAGGTGGTGAATGTTGTGACGCAGCATGCACAGCATGGCCTCGTGCACCGACTCATCGGACTGCACGGCAATGACCCGGTTGGCAACCACTTCGCCCACGGGAGTCTCCGGCGGCCGGCCTTCCGCCACCACCTTGGTGCGGAAATCGCTGTCGGTGAGAATGCCGCGGACCTCCCAGGCACGCTCTTCGCTGTCCTTGAAGGTATAGCGCGGGTTACCCACGGGCTCATCCAGCACCAGCACGGCCGATGCCTGGAAGTCGCCAATCAGACGAGCCGCTTCCTGAACGGTGGTGCTGGCCTCGACCATCACCGGATAGCGGGTCAGCAGCTTGCGGATCCGCGTGACGATCATGTCGTTGTTCTTCTTGTGCTGCTCGACCGCACTTTCCAGGCGCGGACGCTGCAGCTCGACGAAATCGGCGAAAACATCATCCGCTTCACAGAGCCGCTGGAACATCGCTTCCGGGATGAAATACAGCAAGGTGTCTTCCATTGCGGTGGCGGGATAGCGGGTACGGTGGTGGCGCAGCAGACTCAGCTGACCGAAGATATCGCCCTCGCCCAGACGGTTGTGCAGATCGCCACTGCGTCGGAACACTTCCACTGCCCCGCTGCGGATGTAGCACAGGTGGTGCAGCTCCTGGTCGAGGGAGAGAATCTCCTCACCGGCCTTGAAGTAGCTGACATCGACGCTACCCACCACTTCATCGAGCAGGTCGTCGGACAGGGCCTCGAAGGGCGGAAAGCGGCCCATGTGCTGCCGAATTTCCAGCAGTTCCACATCCATGTTGCAAGCTCCGGAAGAAAGGGTATCGTGAAGTTTGAAAGGATCGCCCGGGGCTGTAAAGCCTCTTACATGCCTTCAACGCAACCGGGCCACCCTGTCGGGTGGCCCGGTCGATGATCGGGTCTGGCTCGGGAAGACCGCGTCTTACTGACCGGAAGTCATACCCTGAACCTTTTTCATCAGCTCGGGGTTCTGCTGGACGGCCTGACCGATGGTGTTGAAGGTATCAACCTCAAGACCGCTTTCCTCAACGGCCTGGATCATCTCGTCATTGGCTTCCTGGCGGATGGATTTCTGAGCGTCTTCACCCTCGGCACCCTGGAGCTGCTTGGTGTACTCCTGCGAGATCACCGCGATTTCCTGGGAGGCATCGGCGAATTTCTGCAGCTGCTGCTCAGAGAAGTCTTGCGCTTGAGTTTGCGCCTGCTCGGCAGAGCTGGATTCCTGGGCCTGCGCAACGCCTGCCATCAGGCCAGTGGAAAGCAGGGCGGCAGACAGCAGGGTAGTGAGTCGTTGCATGAACTTCTCCAGTCATTCATTGGGTGCGTTTCGTTGATTCGCCACTCTGGGACGCCGACAGAGCGAGCAGGTTCCACGCTTGCCGTAAAAAAATGTAACAGGCTCACGACGCCGGCTCGACACCGGCTGCCCCGCCGGCCCGGAGAAACAAGAAAGGCCGGGATGTCTCCCGGCCCGATGACAGCGGCGCACTCGCGCCGGTGAATTACTTCTCGACGCCGATGGCGTACTCGGCTCCGGCATCCAGCAACCAGCGGTAGATGTAGTCGGCAAAACTGCGCCGTACGACCAGTTCCCAGCGCGCCTCGGAGGGGCGTCGCAGAATCACGGTGGCCTTGGCGAATACCGTTGTCACGCCCTTGCCGACCGGGAAGTGACCGGGATGCACGTCATAGATCACCGACTTCATCAAAAGCTCGCTGGCCGCCTCCCCCTCGAGGTCGAGAACAGTCTGACCGCCACCGACATTAGTAATCGCGAAATGGGCATCACCGAGCGCTTCGCGCAGCCGATTCTCCAGTTCGAACTCCTCGCCGCCCGGCACGATCAGCAGCCACTCGTCGGGAGAGATCCATTGCACGCTGCGCTCGCCGCTGGCGTCGTAAATCAGCGACTGGGGCTCAGCCGGCAGCGACATGTCGAGGACCGCACGCAGTGCCTCGTCGAGCACGATGGCGCCACCACGCAGCGTCAGATGACCCAGGAAGGGGCGCTCACGGAGTACCGCTCGGCTCGCCTGCCCGGGGGCCGGCGCCCCCGAGTTGCGATAGGTATAGGCAAGCGGTGACTCGACCGGCACCTTGGCATCGGTGCGGGTATCGAAGGTCTTGATCTTGTCATTAACAGTGTTAGACATTCTGGCGCTCTCCCTTGGGGTCGACAAAGACCGGGCTGACGATCTCGGCTTCATGCACCTGGCCGTCGACCATCGGCAGGTAGACGGTCTCGCCCATGCGATGGTGGCCTCCCTTGACCACGGCCAGGGCAAACCCGCTGTCCAGGGTCGGGCTGTAATAGCTGGAGGTCACATGACCCTTCATGGGCATGGGAATGGCATGCTCGGGCTCGAAGACAATCTGTGCGCCCTCTTCCAGGATCACCCCGGGGTCACGCGGCTTGAGTCCCACCAGCTGCTTGCGGTCGGCCCGGGCGGTATCCGGACGGGTCAGGGCCCGCTTGCCGATCCAGGAGAACGGCTTGTCGTAGCCAATCGCCCAGTACATGCCCAGGTCTTCCGGGGTGACCGAGCCATCGGTGTCCTGACCGGCGATGATGAAGCCCTTTTCGGCCCGCAGCACGTGCATGGTCTCGGTGCCGTAGGGGGTCAGCTCGTACTTCTCGCCATGCGCGAAGAGCGTCTCCCAGACATGCAGGGCATAGTTGGCCTGGACATTGATCTCGTAGGCCAGCTCTCCGGTGAAGGAGATGCGGAAGACACGCGCCGGCACATCCGCCACCTTGCCCTCGCGCCAGTCCATGAACTTGAAGGAATCGCGATCCAGGTCGATATCGGTGACCTCGGACATCAGCTTGCGCGCCTCGGGGCCGGTGACCGTCAGAGTCGCCCAGTGATCGGTCACCGAGTTGAAGTACACCTCAAGCTCGGGCCACTCGGTCTGGTGCCACAGTTCCAGCCACTCCAGCACGGTGGCGGCACCGCCGGTACTGGTGGTCATCAGAAAGTGGTTCTCGGCCAGACAGCTGGTGGTGCCGTCGTCGAACACCATGCCGTCGTCCTTGCACATCAGGCCATAACGGACACGGCCGGGCGCCAGCTTGGCCCACTTGTTGGTGTAGACACGGCCCAGGAATTCGCGCGCATCCGGGCCCTGGATGTCGATCTTGCCCAGGGTGGACGCATCGAGGATGCCGACCTTCTCGCGGACCGCACGGCACTCGCGGGCCACGGCCTCGTGCATGCTCTCCTGGCGCCCCTGCACGCGGCGCGGGAAGTACCAGGGACGCTTCCACTGGCCCACGTCCTCGAACTCGGCGCCGTGCTCGACATGCCACTGATGCATGGCGGTATAGCGCTTGGGATCGAAGAGCTCGCGACAATGCCGGCCGACGATGGCGCCGAAGGTCACCGGCGTATAGTTGGGGCGGAACACCGTGGTGCCGACCTCGGGAATGGCGCGTCCCAGGCAGCGGGCGGCAATCGCCATGCCATTGATGTTGCCCAGCTTGCCCTGATCGGTTCCGAAGCCCATGGCGGTGTAGCGCTTGACGTGCTCGATGGACTCGAAGCCTTCGCGTGTGGCCACCTCGATACCCGCGGCCGTGACATCGTTCTGCAGGTCGACGAACTGCTTGGGCGCACGCAGGGTCGCCTTTTGATGGGGAACCTGATAGAGCGCCACGGCTTCGCCATCACGACGCATCTCGACGCTCGGCAGGTCGGCCTCCAGGGCCTCGAAGCCCCCCGCCCGAGCGGCTTCGGCGCCGGCGGTCCAGCCATCCACCAGCACCTCGGGCGTGGAATAGATGCCCTGCACCCCTCCGGCGGCCTGAACGCCCGCCACCAGGCTGGGCACAAAGCCGAGGATGTCATCGCGCCAGGTGGGGCGCGCCCCGGTGTGCGAGGCCAGGTGAATCACCGGGCTGTAGCCGCCGGAGCTGGCGATGGTGTCGCACTCGAGCAGCTCGCCCTCGTCTTCGACCCGGAAGTCGTCGATATTGATGCGCGCCACACGCGCGCCACTGACGCGATTCTGGCCGCGCGCCTCGATCACGGCAGCGCCGGGAATGATGCGAATGCCCTGGGCACGCGCCTGCTCGACCAGCTCACCACTGGGCTCAGCACGTGCATCGGCGATCGCCACCACGTCACGACCGCTTTCCAACCAGTCCAGGGCGGCCCGATAGGCATGATCATTGCTAGTGGAAAGCACCAGCTTGCTGCCCGGCACCACGCCATAGCGACGAATGTAGCTGGACACGGCACCGGCCAAGAGATTGCCCGGCACATCATTGTTGCCATAGACCAGGGGCCGCTCATGGGCTCCGCTGGCCAGCACCACGCGCCCGGCACGGACTCGATGCAGGCGCGAGCGCACCGGACGGCGCCCCTCCTGCTCGGGAGCCGTTTCGCCGAGATGCTCGGTACGTCGCTCGTGCAGGGTCAGGAAGTTGTGGTCGTGATAGCCGTTGGCCGTGGTGCGTGGCAGCAACAGGACATTGTCCATGGCGGACAGTTCGGTCACGACATCGGCGACCCACTGGTCGGCAGGACGCTCGTCGAGGCGTTCACGGCTGTCCAGCAGCGAGCCGCCCATCTCTTCCTGCTCGTCGGCCAGGATAACCAGGGAACCACTGCGTGCCGCGGCCAGGGCGGCGGAGAGGCCCGCCGGGCCGGCCCCGACCACCAGGACGTCACAATGGCGATTGACGTGGTCATAGGTATCCGGGTCACGCTCGGCCGGCGCCCGACCCAGGCCGGCACCCTTGCGGATGAACTTCTCGTAGGTCATCCACATCGAGGCCGGGGCCATGAAGGTCTTGTAATAGAAGCCCGGCGGCATGAAGCCGCCCCCGAGCTTGCCGACCAGGCCCATCAGGTCGCGCTGGACATTCGGCCAGCCGTTGGTGCTGCGGGCTGCCAGGCCGTCGAACAGCGCCTGCTGAGTCGCCCGCACATTGGGGACCTGCCCCGCCTCGCTGCTGCCCAGCTGGACGACCGCGTTGGGCTCCTCGGCGCCGGCGGCGACGATGCCCCGCGGGCGGGAGTACTTGAAGCTGCGGTTGACGATGTCCACCCCGTTGGCCAGCAGGGCCGACGCCAGGGTGTCGCCGGCATAGCCGCGATAGGACTGACCATTGAAGGTGAAGCTCAGCTCACGCGAGCGATCGACGCGTCCACCCCGGTCGAGACGATTCAACTGGTTCATGCTCGGGCTCCTTCGAGGTTGTCGGCAGGCGTGTTCTCAGTCCGGGCTTGCGCGACGTCGAGCGGCTCACGGCTGTCATCCGTGATGGAAGGCTGCTCTCCCATCCGGTAGGTCTCGAGAATTTCGTAGCTTGCCGTGTTGCGGGTAATGTTGAAGAACTTGCGGCAGCCCACGGCATGAATCCACATCTCGTGGTGGATGCCTCGGGGATTGGTGCGGAAGAACAGATAATCGCCCCACTCTTCATCGCTGCACGACTCCGGGTCGGACGGACGCGCGATATGGGCTTCGCCCTTGGGGTGAAACTCTTCTTCTTCCCGATGCTCGCCGCAATAGGGGCAGTAGATATAGAACATGTGAACTCTCCTTTGCGGTGGGTCAGTGGGCCACGCCGGCAGCGCCGTGTTCGTCGATCAGGGCTCCGGTATTGAAGCGATCGATGGAGAACGGTGCCGCGATGGGGTGCATCTCGCCCTTCGCCAGACTGGCGGCGAAGACGTGCGCCGACCCGGGGGTGGCCTTGAAGCCGCCGGTTCCCCAGCCGCAGTTGAAGTAAAGCCCCTTGACCCTGGTCTTCGAGAGAATCGGACAGGCATCCGGGCAGGTGTCGACGATACCGCCCCACTGACGGTTCATGCGGACCCGAGAGAAAGACGGGAACATCTCGACGATGGCCTGCAGCGTATGCTCGACCGTGGGATAGCTGCCGCGCTGGCCATAGCCGTTGTAGCCGTCAATGCCGGCGCCGATGACCAGGTCGCCCTTGTCTGACTGGCTGATATAGCCGTGCACATGGTTGGACATCACCACGGTGTCGAGCACCGGCTTGAGCGGCTCGGACACCAGCGCCTGCAGAGGATGCGATTCCATGGGCATCTTGAGGCCGGCCATCTTGGCCATGACGCCAGAGTTGCCGGCGGTGACACAGCCCACCGTTTTGGCCTCGATATCGCCGCGGTTGGTGTGCACGCCGTGAATCTGGCCGTCGCGAATCTTGAAGCCGGTGACTTCGGTCTGCTGCAGGATATCCACGCCATAGGCATCCGCGGCGCGGGCAAAGCCCCAAGCCACGGCGTCGTGACGGGCGACACCGGCACGCGGTTGCCAGGAGGCGCCCATGACCGGATAACGGGCATTCTTAGAGCAGTCCATGGCCGGCACCAGCTCCTGCACGCCCTTAGCGTCGAGGACTTCACTGTCGACGCCATTAAGGCGGTTGGCATTGACCCGACGCTGGATGTCACGCATGTCCTGCAGCGTGTGGCCGACGTTGAGCACACCACGCTGGGAGAACATGACGTTGTAGTTGATGTCCTGGGACAGGCCTTCCCATAGCTTGAGGGAGTGTTCGTAGAGCGCCGCGGCCTCGTCCCACAGATAGTTGGAGCGCACGATGGTGGTGTTGCGGGCGGTATTGCCGCCACCCAGCCAGCCTTTCTCGATCACCGCCACGTTGCGGATGCCGAACTCCTTGGCCAGGTAATAGGCCGTGCCCAGGCCATGACCACCCCCGCCAATGATGATGACATCGTATGCTTTCTTGGGCGTGGGATTGCGCCACTGGCGCTGCCAGTTCTCGTGATGGCTCAGTGCGTGCTTGACCAGCCCGAAGCCTGAATAACGTTGCATGGAATCTCTCCTACTGGTGTCTCGTACGGATGGACGAGAAGGCTTCACGCGGTAGCGGCGTCACTCTGACTGGCCATGGCGCTGCCATAGACCGGATGACGAGCGCACAGCTCGGCGACCTTGGCGCGCACCTCGGCTTCTATGTCGCTGGTATCCTCTTCCCGGGCCAGCACATCCAAAATGTCGCAGATCCAGCCGGCCAGCGCTTCGCAATCCGCCTGGTCAAAACCGCGCGTTGTCACTGCGGGCGTGCCGATGCGCAGGCCGGAAGTGACGAAGGGGCTCTGCGGATCATTGGGCACCGCATTCTTGTTGACAGTGATGTTCGACCGGCCCAGGGCCGCATCGGCGTCCTTGCCGGTCACACCGAGCTTGATCATGGAGACCAGGAAGAGATGATCATCGGTGCCGCCGGAGACCACATCGCAGCCGCGCTCGACAAAGACATCCGCCATGGCACGCGCGTTGTCGATAACCCGCGCCTGATAACGCACGAAGTCCTGGCTCATGGCCTCACGGAAGGCCACCGCCTTGGCGGCGATGACATGCATCAAGGGGCCGCCCTGCTGCCCCGGGAAGACGGCGCCGTTGAGCTTCTTGTAGAGGGCCTCGTCGCCGCTGGCGGAGAGGATCAGGCCGCCCCGCGGACCGCGCAGGGTCTTGTGGGTCGTGGTGGTGACCACATGGGCATGGGGCAACGGGCTCGGATAATGCCCGGCGGCCACCAGCCCGGCGACATGCGCCATGTCGACCAGCAACCAGGCGCCCACGGCATCGGCGATGTCTCGAAAGCGACGCCAGTTGATGACCCGCGAATAGGCCGAGAAGCCGGCGATGATCAGCTTGGGCTGGTGCTCGTGAGCCAAACGCTCGACTTCCTCATAGTCGATCTCACCGGTCTCGGGATTCAGGCCATACTGCACGGCATTGTAGTGCTTGCCGGAAAAGTTCGGGGCCGCCCCATGGGTCAGGTGCCCGCCATGTGCCAGACTCATGCCCAGCACGGTATCCCCCGGCGATACCATCGCCATGAAAGCCGCCGCGTTGGCCTGCGCGCCGGAATGCGGCTGGACGTTGGCATAATCCGCGCCAAAGAGCGCACAGGCGCGCTCGATGGCCAGGCGCTCGACCACGTCCACATGCTCGCAACCGCCGTAATAGCGCTTGCCGGGATAGCCCTCGGCATACTTGTTGGTCAGCTGGGTCCCTTGGGCCGCCATGACCTGTGGACTGGCGTAGTTTTCCGAGGCGATCAGCTCGATATGGGCTTCCTGACGGGCCACTTCTTCATCAATGGCGGCCGCGATCTGAGGATCGGTCTGAGTGAGGGTGTCGTGATTCATGGCATCACCTGAGGATTGGCGGGGTGGCTGCTGATCGGTGCGCTGCCCGATACGCTGATGGGCCTCCGTTTGATGGCCCTGAGCGAGACTCGCCGAGTCTTGCACCGTTGCCCATCATTAATAGCCAATCCGGCCGTCGGGCGATTGAACGTATGCGACAACTTTAGCGCCATATTCGCGACTGCCCCTGAAAGGTGGCACTTTCAGGCCCTTCAGGGATAAAAAAATATTGAACAGACCCACCAGCCCAACCGCCTTACCGGACGCCACCCGAGGCGGCGTGCCGCGGATTGCCGACAGCGGTGAGCAGACGTCGCGGATGAACGGCGCTCACCCTGGCGACAAATCACTCTCGACCCGGGCGCGATTCGATATGCAGAAAGAAAGGATCCACCCGGGCCGCATCACGCCCCGTGGCAGACTTGCGTACCGCGCTCGGCGTTTCACCGAAAGCATCCCTGAAATGCCGCGAGAAGTGCGCCGTGTCGGAGAAACCGCAGCGCTCGCCGATGTCGGTGATGCTGCGGGCGGTGTAATGAAGCAGCCAGAGCCCGTAGCGCAGGCGGAGATCACGGGCGAATTTCTGTGGCCCGACCCCCAGTACCTCACGAAAGCGGCGCTCGATGTTGCGTCTTGAGGTGCCGACCCGATGGGCCAGCTCATCCACGCTGATGGCCTCGCCCATGTGCTGTTCGATGATACCGATGGCCCGGCGTACCACCCGGTCCTCGACCTTGTCGAAGATCACCGGCTGGGGCTGAGGATGATCCCCGCCACGGGCTTCATCAACCAGCATGATATGCAGGCTCTTCATGGCCCAGGCCTTGCCCAGATGACGCTCCACCAGATAGGCCGCCAGGTCCGCCGCCGCGGTACCCCCAGCGCAGGTCAAGCGAGTGCCGTCATCGATGAACAAACGATCGGCCACTGGTTCGATATCCGGAAAGCGCCGCGTCAGGTCACCATGGTGATACCAGCTGACACAGCAGCGTCGTCCGCCCATCACCCCCGCCTGGATCAGCGCAAAGACACCGGTGCAGATGCCGACCAGTGGCACATTGGCCTGGGCCGCACGACGCAGATAGGCAATCGCCGTGTCATCGACCTCATCGTGCTCATCCTGAACACCACCGATGGTGACGATGTAATCGAACTCCCGGGGGTCGCGAAAGGCGGTGCAGGGGGTGACCGCCGCCCCGCAGCTGGACATCGCATCCTGGCCGGCACTGGTCATGAAGACCCAGTGACACCGCAGCTGGCGGCTGCGATCGCCCTCATCGGCCGCCAGTCGCAGGCAGTCGACGAAGGCGGCGAAGGGCAGCATGGTGAAGCGCCGCAACAGCACAAAGCCGACCGAGAGCGGTCGGGCGACAGGCTCAGACATGGCGATTCTCCTGCGCGACACGAAACGAGAGACAGTCTAGCGCCTGGTCGCGCGCTGACACAGCCGCCCCACTCGCCTGGCTCACCCCTGAAACAAGAGACCCGCCGGCCGGCGGGTCCCTGAAGGCGCGAGCATCTCGGCTCGGGCGGTCATCAGAAGTCCACCACCACATTGCCCAGTGGCTTGCTGCAGCAGGAAAGAATATAACCTTCCTCGATGTCATCCTCGGTGATACCGCCGTTGTGCTCCATATCGACCTGCCCATCGCTGACACCGACACGGCAGGTACCGCAAATGCCCATGCCGCATGCCTTGGGGATGTGCAGGCCAAGCTTGGAAGCCGCGGCGTGGATGGTCTCACTGGGCAGCACCTTGACGCTCTTGCCCGAAGCACTGAACTCGATGTTGACCATGTCGGCGACCTCGATTTCCTCGGCCTCCGCCTCGGCCTGTTCGGCATGCTCGATGACCTCTTCCTGAACATCCATCGGCGTGGCACCGAACGACTCCTCATGGTAATGATCCATGTTGAAGCCATTGGCCTTGAGAATCTGCTTGACCGCGTTCATGTAGGGAGTCGGGCCACAGCAGAAGATCTCGCGTTCCATGAAATCGGGCGCCATCAGCTCGAGCATGGCCTGGTTGAGATAACCGCGGAAGCCGGACCAGGCTTCGCCGAACTCATCTCCTCGCTCGCAGACGACGTGCAGCTTGAAGGCGGGAATGCGCGAGAAGATGTGATCCAGCTCGCGATGGAAGATCAGGTCACGTGGCGTTCGCGCGCTGTGCACGAACTGCAGGTCCACGGCGGCATTGGTATCGAACAACCAGCGCACCATGGACATCAGCGGCGTGATGCCCACGCCACCTGACAACATCAGGATCTTGTCGGTGGGATAATCGATGATATTGAAGTTGCCGACCGGACCATGCACGGCCAGCTCGTCATTGACTCCCAGATTGTCATGCAGCCAGTTGGACACCAGGCCGCCGGGGATACGCTTGACGGTGATGGAAAAACTGTAGGGTACCGAAGGCGAACTGGCGATGGTGTAGGAACGCATGACCTGCTCACCCTCGATCTCCAGCTCCAGGGTGACGAACTGTCCGGGCTTGAAGAAGAACATGACCGGCTGCTCGGCCATGAAGCAGAAGGTGCGGGTATCCCACGTCTCCTGGATCACCTTGACGCAGCGCACCGGGTGGCGGCCGTTCGTCCAGGTCTGGGTCGTGACGGGGTTGAGGAAGTTCATGGTCATCGTCGCGTCGCCTAGGCTGCAGCATGGAGGTATCCGACCGCGGGGACCGCCTGCCGTTAGCGGAATTTTGCGCAGCCCGGCCGCCGGTCACTTGCCTGTCAGCGACATGGGCATATCCATGGCTTCCAGAGATCGCAAATTTTCTTGACCGAGGCGTCGCAACTGCATCATCCGGCGTCGTGAACGAGCAAATATCATCCTGGTCACTGCGCCAAACTCGCTCTACTTTGCCACGTCACCCCCTGCGTGCAAGACCGCGACCTTCAAGCCAATAGCCCTACAATCCCGAGGCCACTCGAGTGGCCCTGCAATGAGGAGTTGCTCCATGGATCCACTGTCACTCGAACGCCTGGATGACCCCCTGGCCCCTGCTCGGACTGCCACGGCCGAGATGCTGACCCAGCGTCATCCCAGCTTCTCATTGCCGCAGCCCTTCTACAACGACGAGCGCCTGTTCCGCATCGACATGCAGGAGATCTTCGAGAAGGAGTGGGTCTTTGCCGGCCTGACCTGCGAGATCCCGGCCAAGGGCAACTTCATCACCCTCGATATCGGTGACAACCCGGTGGTGATCGTTCGCGGCAACCACGGTGAGGTCCACGCCTTTCACAATGTGTGTCGCCACCGCGGCTCGCGCCTGTGCGTGCACGACAAGGGCAAGGTCGCCAAGCTGGTCTGCCCCTATCACCAGTGGACCTACGAACTCGACGGCCGGCTGCTGTTTGCCGGCACCGACATGGGCGCGGACTTCGACCTCTCTCAGTACGGTCTCAAGCCGGTCAATGTGCGCACCGGCGGTGGCTATATCTTCATCAGCCTGGCCGAGCAGCCTCCCGAAATCGAGGAGCTGCTGACAAGCCTGGACCATTACCTCGAGATGTGTGACATGGACAACGCCAAGGTAGCGGCGGAGTCCAATATCGTCGAGGACGCCAACTGGAAGCTGGTGATCGAGAACAATCGCGAGTGCTACCACTGCAACGGGGCACACCCGGAGCTACTCAACTCCCTGCAGGAGTTCGACGACAGCGAAGACCCGCGCGCCACTCCGGCCTACCGGGAACTGGTGGAGCGCAAGCAGAGCGAATGGGAAAAGCTCGGCGTGCCCTGGTCGCTCAAGCGCATCGGCCGCCGCAATCGCCTAACGCGCACCCCGCTGCTCAATGGCACGGTCTCCATGACCATGGACGGCAAGCAGGCCAGCCGCAAGCTGCTGGGCCGCCAGCCCAGCCCCGACCTCGGTGTACTACGCATCCTGCACCTGCCGAATTCCTGGAACCATTTCATGGGCGATCATGCGGTGGTCTTCCGCGTGCTGCCCATGGGGCCGCAGAAGACCCTGGTGACCACCAAGTGGGTGGTGCACAAGGATGCCGAGGAAGGCGTCGACTATGATCCGGACTGGATGCGTCGGGTCTGGGATGCCACCAATGACCAGGACCGTCGCCTGGCGGAAGAGAACCAGCGCGGCATCAACTCCACGGCCTACCAGCCAGGCCCCTACTCCGAGACGTTCGAATTCGGCGTCATCGACTTCGTCCAGTGGTACAGCGATCGCCTGCTCGACAACCTGAACGAGGCGCCGACGCTGTCACTGGCCGCAGGCGGCCAGAGCAACGGCTGAGCGGCAAGAGGCTTCGGCAAGGCGCGACACAATGCCGACCCCCGGGTCGGCATTGTTGTCGGCAACATGCTCAGCGCAGCGCGGGCAACAGGAAACGCTCGATGGCGGCGCGCACCGAGGGCAGGAGAATATCCGTCTTGCTCATCATCTCGCGCACCAGTTCCTGAAGCCCCGGCACCCCCGCTTCCATATGCTTGCGCAGGGCCGTGCGCGCGCAGGTTTCCGGACAGGCATGTTCCGGAATGCGCACGCCCAGTTCGACCAGGCGCTGGCGAAAGTCTTCGCCGTCAATCAGCTCCACGATCATCATCGCGGCATCCTCCCTCGCCCCGGCAGACTGGACCGGGGCACACTATCAGCCAGAGACATCTCATTGTCAGATTGGCACTCGCCACACCGGCCCTCAAGGCAAAAAAGCCATTCATCCGCCTGGACGGATGAATGGCTCGGCTTGCATCAGGTACTGCCGACACGGCTAGTACGGGCGGCCGGCGCCGAGGGCCCCGGTCTGCCTAACGTCAGGCTGCCACACTGCCGTGCGGGTCCATGACGAATTTCTTCGCCGCACCACCGTCGAAGTCGGCATAGCCCTTGGGCGCGTCATCCAGGGTAATCATCTGGACGTTCACCGCTTCGGCGATCTTGACCTTGTCGAACAGGATGGCCTGCATCAGCTGGCGGTGGTACTTCATGACCGGGCACTGGCCGGTATGGAAGGAATGCGACTTGGCCCAGCCCTGGCCAAAGCGCATGCTCAGCGAGCCCTGCTTGGCCGCTTCATCGGACGCACCCGGATCTTCGGTCACGTACAGCCCCGGAATGCCGATCTGGCCACCGGCACGGGTGACATCCATGGCCGAGTTGAGCACCGCGGCCGGCGCTTCTTTGCCATGGTTGCAGCCGCAAGCATGCGCCTCGAAGCCGACACAATCGACGAAGGCGTCGACCTCGCGCTCACCGGTGATGGCCTCGACCTTGTCGGCCATGTCGCCATCCTGGGTCAGGTCAATGGTCTCGCAGCCGAAGCTGCGGGCCTGGGCCAGGCGCTCGTCGATCATGTCACCGACGATCACACAGGCCGCGCCGAGCAGCTGGGCGGACACCGCCGCGGCCAAGCCGACCGGCCCGGCACCGGCGATGTAGACGGTGCTGCCGGGGCCGACGCCAGCCTTCACGCAACCATGGAAGCCGGTGGGGAAGATGTCGGAGAGCAGCGTCAGGTCCTGGATCTTTTCCATCGCCTGATCGGCATCGGGGAACTTGAGCAGATTGAAGTCGGCATAAGGCACCATGACGTAGTCGGTCTGACCACCGACCCAGCCGCCCATGTCGACATAGCCATAGGCCGCTCCCGGACGCGCCGGGTTGACGTTCAGGCAGATGCCGGTCTGACCTTCCTTGCAGTTGCGGCACCGGCCACAGGCAATGTTGAAGGGCACGGAGACCATGTCGCCGGGCTTGAGAAACTCGACATCACGCCCGGCCTCGATGACGATGCCGGTAATCTCGTGCCCCAGCACCAGACCTGACGGCGCTGTGGTACGACCACGCACCATGTGCTGATCGCTACCGCAGATGTTGGTCGTCACGACCTTGAGAATGACGCCGTGCTGGCATTTGCGATTGCCCAGCGCCAGTTCGGGAAAGGGAATGGACTCGACGGCGACCTCTCCGGGACCCTTGTAGACGACACCGCGGTTGGCTGTGCTCATGGCTATCTTCCTTAAACTTGTAGTGAGTAGCGTGCAAAGGAAGCGCTGCATCAATCGTCGAGCGGGGCAAAACGCAGGGCGTCCATCTCACCGGGGCCGGAGTGTCCTGCCGTCAGACAAGGCGTCTGGCGGACGAGGCATGGATCCCGGACAAGGCAGCGATTTGCAGGCTCGGACATTCAAGCAGTGTTTCCCGAAAGGCGGAAGCTCCGCATCTCGACAATAGCCCCTTCAGCCGGGCCGACTATTCTCAGGAAGTCATTGCCATGTCAAAACAAGACATGGGGCACAGCGAAGTGACAGGCATGCCCGACGGCCCTGCCGTGTCGCTCGGCTGCTGACGGCTGTGCGGCCACGCGCAGTGGCTGGCCGAGCGCGGTTGCTTGACACGCCGACATGCTTTAAAAAGGCCTGCGAGAAACGGGGACTCATAACCGCTCCGCGACACTGCCGTCGGTTCCCTCCATGACGCCATCACCGGCGCTTCATGGACAGGTCAGGACGCTGCCCTCATCCATCACCGAATGTCACTGCCCCGACAGGAGAAACTTGAATGTTCAACCACCTCGTGCCACGCCTTTGTCTCGCTGCACTGCTGGCCATGACGACCTTCGCCCCCCAGGTGTTCGCACAGCAGCAGAACGCCAATGCCAACGTCGATACCCAGCAGTTCCAGGACTGGCAGGTCGTCTGCCCTCAGGATGCCAGCCAGGGCCCCTGCACCATGAATCAGGTCATTACCAATGACGAGGGCAACCAGCCCATGATGCGCGTCATCCTCGCCGACCCGCCCCAGGCAGAGCGCCCGGTCATGACCTTCCTGGTGCCGCTGGGTGTGCGCCTGGCGCCCGGCCTGCAACTCGGTGTCGATGGCGGCGAGCCGGTGCAGTTCCCCTACCAGATCTGCCAGCAGCAGGGCTGCCGCGCCGATATCCCGCTGCAGTCCTCTCTGCTGCAGAGCCTGCGGGGTGGCACCACGGCCACGCTGAGCATCATGGCGCCGAACGGCCAGCGCATGGATCTCGACATCTCGCTGATGGGCTTCACCGACGCCATGTCGCAGATCTGAGCCTGACCACCGGCGGATAACTCCCCGGTACATAGCAATACAAAACGGCGGCCCGGGGGCCGCCGTTTTGCTTTCTCTCTCAACACATCCGACTCAACGCAACACGTCTTCTTCCCGCAGCAGCTTGAAGATGGCCTCGGCGCCCTCTTCCGGGGTGACGTCCGACAGAACCTGACCACCCCCGCCTTCGGCCTTGGCCGCCGCCGCCTTGAAACGATCACGGGCCGATGTCGCCTTGACGATCTTCAAGCGCTTGGGCCGCTTGCGGGCGGGCTGTACCTGCCACTCGGCCCAGGCGGTATCCTCGCTGGCCTCCGCTGCCCGGGTATCCAGCCGGCCACGGCGGGACGGGCCATAGGCACTCTGTCGCGGCGCCGGCGCCGAGGCGTCCACCGTCAGCAGGGCCGGCAGGCGCACCTTGAGGCGACGCCGCTGTCCTCGCGGCAAGGCCTGCAGCAGGGTCGCCTGCCCGTTCTCGACGCTTTCAACGGCTGCCAGGCTGGTAACCAGCGGCCAGCCCAGACGCTCGGCCAGCAGGAAAGGCAGCAGGCCGGAGCCCTCCCCCTGCTCGGCCCGCTCGCCGGTGATCACCAACTGGGGCGATGAGGCCTCGAGGGCTTCGGCAAGCGCCGGCAGGACATCGGCGCCTTCGGGTTGCTCGAGCAGGGAGAGCGTCTCGAAGCCCATGCCCAGATAACCCCGCAACGCCGACTCATTGTCAGAGCCCAAATGACCGGCATACAGCAGGCCCACCCGGGCATTGGGCAGGGATTTCGCCAGCTCGACGCCCCGAGCATCCTGGTCGGCACGGCGCGCCCGCCCGGTGACCGGATGACGGCCGACCGAGACCAGCACGGTGGCTTCCAGCGCCGGTGTGGTGGCAGTTTCAGGCTGCATCGCGTTGCTCCTCCCTTGATTGCTGCACCCTTGCGACCAGGGCCTGTAGAATCCGGGTTGAATCGCCGACGACCGCCAGATCCGCCCGTTTGAACATGTCGCAGCCCGGATCCATGTTGATGGCGATGACCTTCTCGCAGGTCTGGATACCCTGCAGGTGCTGAATGGCCCCGCTGATGCCAACGGCAATATAGACTCTGGCGGTGACCCAGGTGCCGGTGGCCCCGACCTGACGATCGCGTGCCATGTAGCCGTCATCGACGGCCACCCGGGAGGCTCCCTCGGTGGCGCCCAGTACCTCGGCGGTGTGATGGAAACCATCCCAGTCCCTGACACCATTGCCGGCAGAAAGAATGAACTCGGCCTCCGACAGCGCCACCCCGGCAGGGTCGACAGGCACCTGGCCAAGATCCTCGATCCGCGACAGAGTCGCGGGCAGGGGTTCCGGCAAGGCCACCGGCGTGGCGGCATGACGGATATCACTGACCGGCTCGGCACACTCGGCCAGCGCCAGGGCAATACGCGGCAGCTCGCGCTGGATGTCCAGCGACTCCGCTGCACCACGGGTAATACAGCGCCAGCCAGTGGCCTGGCCTGGATCCGCTTCGACCTGCCAGACACCGGCCACCGGCCGCTCCCCCAGACGCGCGGCCAGACGGCGCCCGAGCTCGCCACCGCCCAGCTTCGAGTCCGGCAGCAGCCAGTGCCTGGGCGACCAGGCCATGTCGATCATGCCCAGCGCGCTGAGGCGTGCCTCGGGCGCATAGCCTGTCACGTCCGAGGATTCGAGATGCAGCAGCCGATCGATGCCAGCCTCCTCGAAGCCCGACTCCTTGTGGGCGCCGAACACCACGGCCAACACGGCCCCCGGGGCCTGATCATCGGCATCGGCCAGGCGGCGCGCCAGCCCCAGCAGGTCGCGGTCATGACCACTCAAGCGGCCACCCGCCATGTCCGGCACGACGACCACCGAAAAGGCCGGGTCGCTGATCTCGACCCGAGGCTTCTGCTGTGCCGCGGCTGCCGACGCCCCGCCCCCGGTGACGCCCTGCTGGGCGCCACTACGGTCGATGCGCTTGACACCATTGGGACCGGTGAAGCCCACGGCATGCGGATTGCGTCGCAATACACCATGCGGCCCCATCCACTCGCTGGCCGCACCGCGGCCCAGCTCGGCCATCACCTCACTGTGCTGTGGATGCAGCCGATTGCGGGCGATCCACTCCCTGCGCGGATCACGGCGTTGAACCTCACTCATCACGCTACCTCCCTGGCCAGTGACGCTTCGGGCTGTGCACTCTCGCCCGCTGTGGCAGCGGTCTGGTCCGTCTGGTCCGTCAGCGCCTCGGCCACCAGCTCGGCTATGTCTCGAACATCGGCGGTGCTGTCGACCACGCCCTCCAGCATCACCGTGCACTGCGGGCAGCCTACGGCCACCAGGTCGGCCTGGGTCTCCTGCACATCTCCCATGCGCATGTCGGGGATACGCTGCTTGCCGGGGATATCGGTGATCGGAGCCCCACCGCCGCCGCCACAGCAGCGCGAGCGAAAGCCGGAACGCTGCATCTCGGCCACTTCGATGCCCAGCGCCCTGAGCACATGGCGCGGCGCCTCGAACTCGCCGTTGTAGCGCCCCAGGTAGCAGGGGTCATGATAGGTCACACGACCGCCCTTCCAGGGGCGGAAAGCGAGGCGGCCCGCATCATGGAGCTCACCGATGAAGGTACTGTGGTGGGAGACCCGGTAATGCCCCCCCAGCTCGCCATACTCATTGCCCAGCACATGAAAACTGTGCGGGTCACAGGTGACGATGCGCGCAAAGCGATACTGATCCAGGGTGGCGATATTGCGTCGGGCCAGCGACTGGAAGGTCGCCTCGTCGCCCAGGCGGCGCGCCACGTCGCCACTATCGCGCTCTTCGTCACCGAGCACGGCGAAATCGACTCCGGCCGCTCGCATGATCTTGACCAACGCGCGCAGGGTGCGCTGGTTGCGCATGTCGTAGGCCCCGTCTCCGAGCCACAACAGCACCTCGGCCTGGCCGCGCCGGGACATCAGCGGCAGTTCCAGGTCCGCCGCCCAGTGCATGCGGGCGCCGGGATCGAAACCGCCGGGATTGTCGGTGGCGATCAGGTTGTCGAGCACTTCGGCACCCTTGCCCGGTGTCTGACCATGCTCAAGCGTCAGGAAACGGCGCATGTCGACGATGGCATCCACATGCTCGATCATCATCGGGCACTCTTCCACACAGGCCCGGCAGGTGGTGCACGACCAGAGCGTCTCGGCATCCACCAGCGCCTTGCCCTCGCGCGCCACGATCGGCCCATGCGGGGTGCCATGGTGCTCGCCCACCGGGCGGTCCGGATATGGGCTGCCGGTGTAATGGGCATCGCTGCCGCCTGCCAAGCCGACGACCATGTCCTGGATCAGCTTCTTGGGGTTGAGCGGCTGACCGGCGGCAAATGCCGGGCATACGGCTTCACAGCGGCCGCATTGCACACAGGCGTCGAAGCCCAGCAACTGGTTCCAGGTAAAGTCGCTCGGCTTCTCGACGCCCAGGGTGGTATCGGGATCATTCAGATCCAGCGCCTTGAGGGCGGTGGAGCGGCCTTCTCCGCCGTGCCGCGTGGAGAAGCGCTCGGGGCGACGATGAAAGGCCAGGTGCAGCGCCCCCGCGAAGGCGTGCTTCATGGGGCCACCCCAGCCCATGCCGACCAGCATCTCGGCGAGCCCCCAGGTGACGAGTACCGCCAGGATCAGGGCGAACAGCGTGCCGAAGGCACCGGTCAACACCCCCTCGGGCAAGAGGCCGACACTGGGCAGCGTGATGACGAAGATGCTGACCGAAAACGCCATCAGGCTTTTCGGCAGGCGCATCCAGGGACCGCGTGACAGGCGAGCCGGCGGGTCACGACGCCGCCGCGCAACGAACAGGCTGCCCACGAACATCGAAGCGCTCGCCAGCAGCAGCAGCCACCCCAGCACGCCCTCGGCCAGCCCCAGGCCGTGAACCAGGATCATCAGCAGGGCGGCCGCCACAAAACCGCCGGCCGTGGCCACATGGGTATGCGATATGACCTTATCGCGCTCCACGACATGGTGAAGATCCACCAGATAGCGGCGCGGCATCGACGCCAGGCCTTTTAGCAGGTCGACCCTCGCATGCCGCCCCTGCCGCCACAGCCGTGAGCGACGCCAGGCGCCCACTGCTGCCACCGCCAGGGCCGCGAAGATCAGAATTGGCAGGAGGATATCAAGCATCTCGCTCACCTCTTATCAAGAGCCTCAAGCATCAAGCGGGAAGCTGGAAGTGCTCACTTCCAGCTTCTGGCTTCCGGCCTCACGCTTGAGTTAAAAGTCCTTGCAGATACGCAGCGCATCATAGATGGCGGCATGCGTATTGCGCGGCGAGGTGCAGTCACCGAGGCGGAACAGCAACCAGCCGTCGCCCTCTTCACTGAGGCAGGGCTGCGGGTCCGCCGCGTAGAGGGCCTCCAGGTCCAGCTGCCCCTTGTTGCGCGATTGCGGCTTGAGCTCGTAATACAGGGCTTCGTCGGGGCGAACACCATTCTCGACCACGACCTGGTCGATCACGCGCTCTTCCTGGGCGCCGGTGTACTCGTTTTCGAGTACGGCCACCAGGGCGTCGCCTTCCCGGTAGACCTTGTGCAGCCCCAGGTCGGAAGACATGATGACCTCCTTTTCATACAGGCTGCGATAGTAGGTCGGGAAGGTGGTGCCGCCCACGGCGGAGCCCGGCTTGACGTCATCGGTGACGATCTCGACCTGGGCGCCCTTGTCGGCCAGGTAGTCCGCCGCCGAAACCCCGGAAAACTCGCAGATGGTGTCGTAGATGAGCACGTTCCTGCCCGGCTCGACACGACCGTCGAGGATGTCCCAGGTGCTGACGACCAGGCTCTTGGCCGGGTCCTGGTCGTAGCCCCACTCCTCGAACTGCTCCAAATAGGGGCGCCCCCCTGTAGCCAGCACCACGATGTCCGGCCTGAGATCGAGAATGGTCGCCTGATCGGCACGGGTGCCCAGCCGCTGATCGACACCCAGTCGGTTCAGCTCCAGTTGATACCAGCGGGTGATACCCGCGATCTGGTCACGCTGCGGGGCCCTGGCTGCCGTGGTGATCTGTCCACCCAACTGATCGGCGGCTTCGAACAGGGTCACCGCGTGCCCCCGTTCGGCCGCCACACGGGCCGCCTCCATGCCCCCGGGGCCGCCACCGACCACGACGACACGACGCTTGGTGCCCTCGGTTTCCTCGATGAGGTGCGGCAGCCCCATGTACTCGCGGGAGGTCGCGGCGTTCTGGATGCACAGCACGTCCAACCCCTGATACTGGCGGTCGATGCAGTAGTTGGCGCCGACACACTGCTTGATCTGGTCGACCTGATCCATCTTGATCTTGGTGATCAGGTGCGGGTCGGCTATATGCGCCCGGGTCATACCCACCAGGTCGACATGACCGCCTTCGAGAATGCGATTGGCCTGGTTGGGGTCCTTGATGTTCTGGGCATGAATTACCGGCACGCTGACCACTTCCTTGATACCCGCCGCCAGGTGCAGGAAGGGCTCCGGCGGATAGGACATGTTGGGAATCACGTTGGCCAGGGTGTCGTGGGTGTCACAGCCGGACCCCACGACGCCGAAGAAGTCCACCTGGCCGGTGGCATCGTAATAGGCCGCAATCTCTTTCATGTCGTCCTGTGAGAGACCATCCGGATGGAACTCGTCGCCGCAGATGCGCATACCGACCACGAAGTCCTCGCCGACTTCGGCACGCACGGCCTTGAGAACTTCCATGCCAAAGCGCATGCGGTTCTCGAAGCTGCCGCCCCACTGGTCGGTGCGCTTGTTGACCCGCGGGCTCCAGAACTGGTCCATCAGATGTTGATGCACCGCCGAGAGCTCGACACCGTCCAGCCCGCCTTCCTTGGCCCGGCGTGCCGCCTGGGCAAAGTCATACACGACCCGCCAGATGTCCTCTTCCTCGATGGTCTTGCAGGTCGAGCGGTGCACTGGCTCACGAACCCCGGAGGGTGACAACAGGTTCGGCCAGTCGAAGCCGTCCCAGCGCGAGCGACGTCCCATGTGGGTGATCTGGATCATGATCTTGCCGCCATGCTTGTGCACGGCGTCGGCGAGATTCTGGAAGTGCGGAATGATCCGGTCAGTGGCCAGATTGACGGAACTCCACCAGGCCTGCGGGCTGTCGATGGACACGATCGAGGAGCCACCACAGATGCACAGACCACAGCCACCCTTGGCCTTTTCCTCGTAATACTTCACATAGCGATCGGTGGTCATGCCACCATCGGTGGCATGCACTTCGGCATGCGCGGTGCTGACCACCCGGTTACGAATGGTCAGCTTGCCGATTTGAATCGGCTGGAACATCGCATCGAATGCCATGGTCTCGACTCCTCAGCCCTGGTCCTGATTGTCACGCGGCACGGTAGTGAAATACCCGACCTCACAGCCTTCCTCTGCGGCACTCTGCGTCTGCTCGGCGACCGTTCTCAGCGCGCTGCCACGCGCTGCAAGAATCTGGTCCATGGCGCCGGCGAACCAGCCGGTGAACATGTACTCGACCCGGCGGCCGACCTTGCCGAGCTGGTAGACGAAGGCGCTGTGCTCGAGTCGAACCCGGCAGGTCCCCTCATCGAGATCAATGTGCTCGGTAACGAAGAACCCCCAGCCTCGCTGAGAGAGGCGTTTCATGTAATGCTCGAACACGGCCTCGCCCTCGAGGCCATGCATGGCCGCTTCCTTTTCGCACCAGTGCCAGGCGCTCTTGTAGCCGGCCTGATAGAGAATCTCGGCGTAGGCATCAGCCCCTAGGGCTTCCTCCACGGCCACATGGTTGTTGATGAAGAAGTGGCGCGGCACATAGAGCATCGGCAGGGCATCGGTGGTCCAGACGCCGGTCTCGGCATCCACCTCGATGGGCAGCTCGGGGTCCATCTTGGTCACGGTGTTATTCCTCGGAATTGCTGTTTGTTATAAAAGGTTTTCGTTGCAGGGTCAGGGGCTAAGAGGTAAGAGGTAAGAGGTAAGAGGTAAGAGGTAAGAGGTAAGAGGTAAGAGGTAAGAGGTAAGAGGTAAGAGGTAAGAGGTAAGAGGTAAGAGGTAAGCAAGTGCAGCCCAACAAGTGACGGTCCGCAAGGCCCTTCCTTCTTCCTTCTTCCTTCTTCCTTCTTCCTTCTTCCTTCTTCCTTCTTCCTTCTTCCTTCTTCCTTCTTCCTTCTTCCTTCTTCCTTCTTCCTTCTTCCTTCTTCCTTACTCGCCCCAGACGTCCTTGAGCACGCGCATCCAGTTCTCGCCCATGATCTTGCGGACCTGGGGCTCGCTGAAGCCGCCCCGCAACAGCGCCTCGGGCAGGTTGCCGAATTCACCGATGGTGCGGATGCCCTTGGGGTTGATGATCTCGCCGAAACGCGTCAGGCGACGCGCATAGCCCTTGTCATGGGTCAGCCACTCGAAGAAGTGGTGGTCCTGCCCCTGGGTGAAGTCGGTGCCGATGCCGATGGCATCCTCGCCGACAATGTTCATGACGTAGGCAATCGCTTCGACATAGTCGTCGATGGTGGCGTTGACGCCGGCACGCAGGAAGGGAGTGAACATGGTAACGCCGACGAAGCCGCCCTTGTCGGCGATGAACTTGAGCTCTTCGTCGGACTTGTTGCGCGGATGGTCCTTGAGGCCCGAGGGCAGGCAGTGGGAATAGCAGACCGGCTTCTCGGAGGCCTCGATCACCTCGGTGGAGGTCTTCTCGCCGACATGCGAGAGGTCGCACATGACACCCACCCGGTTCATCTCCGCGACGATCTCGCGGCCGAAGCCGGAAAGCCCGCCATCCCGCTCGTAACAGCCGGTGCCGACGAGGTTCTGGGTGTTGTAACACATCTGCACGATGCCCACGCCGAGACGCTTGAACACCTCGACGTAGCCGATCTGGTCCTCGAAGGCATGGGCATTCTGAAACCCATAGATGATGCCGGTCTTGCCCTCCTGCTTGGCACGACGAATGTCCGCCGTGGTGTGCACGGGCAACACCAGGTCACTGGACTCTGCCAGCAGGGCATTGGTGGACACGATGTTGTTGACGGTCGCCTGAAACCCTTCCCAGACCGAGACGGTGCAGTTGGCCGCGGTCAGGCCACCCTTGCGCATGTCTTCGAAGAGTTCACGGTTCCACTTGGCGATGACCAGACCATCGATGACGATGGAATCGTTGTGCAGCTCGGCGGGTGTCATGGCAAGACTCCGGTTGGTGCGTGATCTTGCCGGCAGGATATATCCCGGCCTGCTGCGCTCGGCGCTTGGGAGCGACCGGGAGGGTTCTAAAAACGTCAACGGCGTCGTAAACGCGACAATTCACCGAAGACGCATTACAGCCGATCCAGGTAGGCATGGCCGAGGTTGTACATCTGCCCGCGGATCCAGCGGCTGCGCTGCAGGACATGATCAATCGGCTGCGAGGCACTGAGTCCGCGCGGGTTGGGGAGGATGGCCGCCAGTCGACTGGCCTGTGCGGTCGACAGGGCACTCGCGGGGACGCCGAAATAGTGCTGGGAGGCCGCCTCGAGGCCAAAGACACCGTCATCCCATTCGACGATATTCAGGTACACCTCGAGAATGCGTTCCTTGGGCCAAAGCAGCTCGAGCCAGAGGGTGAACCAGGCCTCCAGGGCCTTGCGCACCCAGCTCCGACCGGTCCACAGGAAGAGGTTCTTGGCGGTCTGCTGGCTGATGGTGCTGGCGCCCCTCAGTTCACCACCGTTCAGGCTGGTGGTGACCGCGCGCCGCAGTTCGATGAAATCGACACCATGGTGGTCCGGGAAACGCTGGTCTTCCGCCGCCAGCACCGCCAGTTTGGCGCTATCGGCCAACGCCGGCCAGGCCCGCCACTGATGCTGGATCTCCAGCGACTCACCGGCCAGCCAGGCTTCCAGCTTGCGCTCGGCCATGACCATCGAGCCCCCCACCGGCACGACCCGGAACATCAACACCAGCAGGATGGACAGCCCCACCCACCCCAGCAACGCCAGCCCCAGAAATCGCGCTAAACGTCGCAGCCAAGCTCGCATCCGACCTCTCTTGTCTATGTTTTCAAGCGCACACTGGCGTAGGTGGGCTCGCCGCGTGCCTGATCCAAGGCCGTGATGGCACAGGAGACTGGCTCCTGGGGTAGTGCCTCGAAGGCCGACGCCGATTGCAGCATCGACGCCGCATCCTCGACCAAATGCACCGGTGCCACCAGCTCGACGGCACTGCTGCTCAGACGCTCATCCCGCGGTGGAATACCGAAATATTCGCGATAACACTTGGAGAAGTGCGGGGTGGAAACGAAGCCACAGGCCGACGCCACCTCGATGATCGACATGGGTGTCTGTTTGAGTAGCTGCCGGGCCCGGGTCAGACGCAACTTCAGGTAATAGCGTGACGGCGAGCAGTGGAGGTTCTTCTGAAATAGCCGTTCCAGCTGGCGACGCGACACATTTACATAGTCGGCCAGCTCGTCGAGACTGATCGGCTCCTCCAGGTTGGCCTCCATCAGCGCCACGATTTCCAGCAGGCGTGGCTGAGTGGTGCCGAGCACATGCTTGAGCGGCACGCGTTGCTGGTCCTGCTCGCCGCGGACGCGATCATAGATGAACATCTCGGAAATGCCCGCCGAGAGCTCGCGACCGTGGTCCCGCCCGATGAGGGTCAGCATCATGTCGAGCGGCGCCGTGCCACCCGAGGAAGTGGCCCGGTCACGATCGATCGAAAACAGCCGCGTGCTCAACGCCACCTTGGGAAAGGCCTCCTGCATGGCCGCCAGACACTCCCAGTGCACACTGGCTTCATAACCATCCAGCAGACCGGCCCGCGCCAGCGCCCAGCCACCGGTACAGATGGCCCCCAGGCGACGCGAGCGACGCGCCTGCGCCTGCAGCCAGCTGACGTGTTCGCGCTGCACGCTGCGATGCGGTGCCACGCCGCCACACACGATGATGGTGTCGAGGGCCAGCGGCACGGTGGTCGAGGCGTCCGGCGTGACCTTGAGGCCATCGCTGGCACTGACGGCCTCACCCTCGAGACTCAGGGTGTACCAGCGGTACAGCTCGCGCCCGGCGAGCTGGTTGGCCATGCGAAGGGGTTCGATCGCGGTGGCTAGGGAAATCAGCGTGAAATTGTCAAGCAGCAGAAACCCCAGCGTCTGCGGAACCATCTTGGGAGGTGCCTGGGCAGAATTGGTCATGGTGATACTCCAGCACTGTCGTCATGATCCATCTTGTTGTTGTCGAGCGGCCCTAGGGCAACACTGCCTGTTCCATCAGCGCTTCCCTTGAAAACCGCCGCACGAGCGGCTCGGAACGGATCCGCTCACTCTCAATGTATACTCTTATGTCGTTTTTTGACATGTCGGAATTATCTGCCAGCGTCATGAAAGCGGTCTACTCGCCCAATAACGTCGCTTTTGAATACGATATGTCGCTTTCAAGCGGTCCGGCAAGCATCAAAAAAAGCGCCGACCCGGAAGAGCCGACGCTTTACGCCAGAATCAGCCGGCGCCTCGCCATGGACCACCAGCGAGCTGGCGGCCATCAGGCCAGGAGACGCTCGGCGTGATAGCGCATGTGGTCTTCCATGAAACTGGCGATGAAAAAGTAGCTGTGGTCGTAGCCCGGCTGACGGCGCAAGATCAGTGGGTGATCATGTTCGGCACAGACCGCTTCCAGCCGGGACGGGCAGAGCTGCTCCTCGAGGAAATTGTCCGCTTCGCCCTGGTCGATGAACAGCGGCTGGCGTGACGCGCCGCGGGCCACCAGCTCGCAGGCATCGTATTGCGTCCAGCTGCTGACATCCTCACCGAGATAGGCCGTGAAGGCCTTGCGCCCCCAGGGGCATTGCGTCGGATTGACCACCGGCGCAAAGGCCGACACGGCACGGTAGTGGCCGGGTCGGCGCAGGGCCATGATCAGAGCGCCATGTCCGCCCATGGAGTGGCCGCTGATCGACTCGCGGCCATTCACCGGGAAGTGCTGACGCACCACGGATGGCAGCTCCTCGGCCACATAGTCATACATGCGGTAATGGTCTTTCCATGGCGCCTGGGTGGCATTGACATAGAAACCGGCACCGGAGCCGAAGTCATAACTGTCATGCTCGCCGGGTAGGTCCAGACCGCGGGGACTGGTATCCGGGCAGACGATGGCGATGCCCAGTTCGGCGGCCAGTCGCTGGGCACCGGCCTTCTGCATGAAGTTCTCGTCATTGCAGGTCAGTCCCGAGAGCCACCACAGCAGCGGTACCCGCTCGGTCTCGGCCTGGGGCGGCAGATAGATGGCGAAGATCATTTCACAGTCCAGCGCCCGCGAACGATGGCGATAACGCTTGTGCCAGCCACCGAAGCTGCGATTGGCCGAGACCAGCTCGAGATTTTCGGTCATGGTCATGAGGGGTCCTCGTTGAATTCGCGCCATGCCGCGCGGTATTTCCCGCGCGGCGCCAGCCGGCTATCAGTAGTGCAGCACGGTGCGGATGCTTTCACCCTTGTGCAGCAGCTCGAAGGCCTCGTTGATTTTCTCGAACGGCATATCGTGAGTGATGAAGTCGTCGATGTTGAGCTCGCCGTTCATGTAGCGTTCGACATAGCCGGGCAGCTCGGTCCGGCCCTTGACGCCGCCGAAGGCGGACCCCTTCCAGACGCGACCGGTCACCAGCTGGAAGGGCCGCGTGGAAATCTCCTCGCCGGCACCGGCCACACCGATGATGATCGACTCGCCCCAGCCCTTGTGGCAGCACTCCAGCGCCGAGCGCATGACATTGACATTGCCGATGCACTCGAAGGAGTAGTCAACGCCGCCATCGGTCATGTCGACGATGACCTCCTGAATAGAGCCCGCGTAATCCTTGGGGTTGACGAGTTCGGTGGCCCCGAACTGCTCGGCCAGCTCGAATTTCTCGGGGTTCACGTCGATGGCGATGATACGGCTGGCCTTGGCCATCACCGCGCCCTGGATGACTGCCAGGCCAATGGCGCCCAGGCCAAACACCGCCACAGTGCTGCCCGGTTCGACCTTGGCGGTGTTCATCACCGCACCGATGCCGGTAGTCACACCGCAGCCCAGCAGGCAGATCTTGTCCATGGGCGCCTGCTTGGACACCGAGGCCAGGGACACCTCGGGCACGACCGTATACTCACTGAAGGTCGAGGTGCCCATGTAATGATGCAGTGACTGGCCATCCAGCGACAGGCGGCTGGTGCCATCCGGCATCACGCCCTTGCCCTGAGTGGCCCGCACGGCGCTGCACAGGTTGGTCTTGCCGGACAGGCAGAACTTGCACTTGCCGCACTCGGCGGTATACAGCGGAATGACGTGATCTCCCGGACGCAGGCTGGTCACGCCTTCGCCGACTTCCTCGACCACACCGGCCCCCTCATGGCCCAGAACCGAGGGAAAGTTGCCTTCCGGGTCAGCGCCGGAGAGCGTGAAGGCGTCGGTGTGGCAGACACTAGTAGCGGCCATGCGCACCAGTACCTCGCCCGACTTCGGACCCTCGACGTCGATTTCGGTCAGTTCCAGCGGCTTGCCCGCTTCCAAGGCCACGGCAGCACGAGATTTCATAATCACTCCTTGCAGTGATGAATGGACACTGCCCGAGTGTAGGCAACTTCTCGGGCTCGTATAAACTGCATTAAACTCATGACATCATTGCCATACAGCAACAATGTTAGGATTGCGCCTCCATGCAACGCTGGGACCGTATCGAAGCCTTCATCGAAGTCGTGCGCCAGGGCGCCTTCAACGCCGCCGCCGAACGTCTGCGCGTGTCGAGTTCGCATGTCAGTCGGCTGGTCAGCCAGCTCGAGCGCCAGCTGGATACGCCGCTACTCTACCGCACGACCCGGCGCATCAGCCTGACGGAAGCCGGCCGACTGTATTACCAGCACTGCCACCATCTATTCGATGGCTTCCGAGACGCCGAGGCTGCCGTCAAGGAGCTTCAGACCCATCCCAGCGGCCTGCTCACCCTGACCTGCGCGACCACCTTCGGTGAGCGTTTCCTGGCACCACTGGTGCACGACTTTATGCGCCGGCATCCTCAGCTGGAAGTCACCATGCACTTCACAAACCGCCGCGTCGACATCATCGATGAAGGTGTGGATATCGCCATCCGCATGGGCACACTGCAGGACTCCAGCCTGGTGGCACGCCGGCTGTGCGAGCGCCGCGAATTTGTCGTCGGCTCCCCCGACTACTTCAGGCACCATGGCCAGCCGCATGCCCTGTCCGAGCTGGCGCGCCACCGCTGCCTGATCGGTACTCGCGATCACTGGCGCTTC
The DNA here is from genome assembly GCF_030409235.1 of Halomonas almeriensis. Lineage (GTDB taxonomy): Bacteria > Pseudomonadota > Gammaproteobacteria > Pseudomonadales > Halomonadaceae > Halomonas > Halomonas almeriensis. Next base: position 514,659 of record NZ_JAUFPO010000009.1, on the reverse strand, counting down.
GACGTCGACGGCGTCAGACGTGACCTGCGCGTCGATGGCCCCTGGCGCGGCAACTCCGGACCGGCACTATTGGATGCCGTGCTCAAGGGCCTGGGGCTCGCCCAGCTGCCGGATTACTATGTGGAGCAACACCTGGCCAGCGGAGCGCTGATCAGCGTCCTGGATGCCTACCAGCATGACGACACCGCGGTCTGGGCCGTCTACCCGCGCCATCGCCAGCGCTCGCCCAAGGTGCGACAGTTCCTCGACTTTCTGGTGGCGTCGCTGGGCCCGCGGCTACCGAACCAGGGTCGAGGAAAGCCTTAGGCCCGATCAACACTCGATGGCGTTGACGGCCAGGCCGCCCTTGGAGGTTTCCTTGTACTTTTCCTGCATGTCGGCCCCAGTGTCGCGCATGGTGCGAATCGCCTTGTCGAGCGAGATGAAGTGCTCGCCGTCGCCACGCAGGGCCATCTGGGTGGCGTTGATCGCCTTGACCGAGGCAATGGCATTGCGCTCGATACAGGGCACCTGCACCAGGCCGCCGACCGGGTCGCAGGTCAGCCCCAGGTTGTGTTCCAGACCGATTTCCGCGGCATTCTCGATCTGGCCGACGGTACCGCCCATGACCTCGGTCAGGCCCGCTGCCGCCATGGCACAAGCCGATCCCACCTCGCCCTGGCAGCCCACCTCGGCGCCCGAGATGGAGGCATTCTTCTTGCAGAGGATGCCGATAGCGCCGGCCGTCAGCAGAAAGTCCACCACATTGCGCTCGCAGGCATCGTGCTGGAAGCGCATGTAGTAATGCAGCACCGCCGGAATGATGCCGGCCGCACCATTGGTCGGCGCTGTCACCATGCGTCCGCCGGCGGCATTCTCCTCGTTGACCGCCAGGGCAAAGACATTGACCCAGTCCATGGCGGAAAAGGTGGTGGAAATCAGGCTCTGATCATCTTCCATGGCCTCGAGCCGACGATGCAGCGCGGCCGCACGCCGCTTGACGTCGAGCCCGCCGGGCAGAACCCCTTCATTGGCGAAGCCCTGCTGAACACACGCCTGCATGGCTTCCCAGATCTGCCAGAGCCCGGCCCGAATCTCCGCCTCGTCGCGCCAGGCCTTCTCGTTTTCCATCATCAGCTCGCTGATGCGCAGGTCATGCAGACGACACAGGGCCAGCAGCTCACCGGCACTGTTGAAGTCATAAGGCAGTGCCGTGGTGTCGGCATCCAGCTCATCGCGATCGACCTGGCCCTGGTCGACCACGAACCCGCCGCCTACCGAGTAGAAGACATTACGATACAGCTCGTCGGCATGGCCGTGCGCCACCAGCGTCATGGCATTGGGATGGTAAGGCAGACTCTCGTCATGCCACTGCAGGTCGCGCGTCCAGACGAAGGGAATGGCCAGGCGCCCGTCGAGCAGCAGGGTCTGGGATTCCAGCAGCTCCTCGATGCTCGGCGAGATGATATCCGGGTCGATGGCCTGTGGCCGCTCGCCCATCAGCCCCATGATGGTGGCGCGATCCGTGCCATGCCCCTTGCCGGTGGATGACAGCGAGCCATGCAGATGAACCTCGATACGGGCCACGCGCTCCAGCAGGTCCCGGGCGCGCAGTGCCTGCACGAAGTCATGAGCCGCCTGCATCGGCCCCACCGTATGAGAACTGGACGGACCGATACCGATCTTGAACAGGTCGAAGACGCTAATTGCCATGGTGGGTGCCTCATTGCCGGACCGGCAGTTCCGGTCGTCAGGGTCGTTACGCCAGCCCGCCCTCGAGGGCCGAGCTTTCTGCCTTCGTGTCAGTCAGGCTAAAGCCAGCTGGTTTTTATGGAGAATTTCCCCTATGTTGGTCCCAGCTTTCCTCGGGTACAATCGAGAATATCTTGCTTTGAGTATAGTTTGACTAAACCATGAGCCGCCTTCTCAACTCCCAGACCCACGCCTGGCTGAAAGTCTTCGCCGTCAGCGCGCATCACCTGTCGTTCACGCGGGCGGCGGAAGAACTTCACGTGACCACCGGCGCAGTCAGCCAGCAAATCAAGCAGCTGGAGGAGCGACTGGGCTTCAAGCTGTTTCAGCGCCTCCCCAGGCGCCTGACCCTGACCGAGGAAGGACGGCGACTGGCCAGCGTGGTCGACGAGGCCTATCAGTCCGTGGGCCTGGAAGTGAAACGCCTGCGCAGCGGCGTGATGAGCGGGGTCATCCGGTTGCGCAGCATCCCCTCCTTTCTCAACAAATGGTTGATGCCGCGCCTGCCGCGGCTGCAGGCACGCTTCCCCGACATCGAGCTGCACATCACCTCAGAGGACAGCAGCACCTCGCTGCGCGAAGGCGATTTTGACCTGGCGCTGGACCTGAATGATGGCCAGACCCCCGGGCTGACCATCACGCCGCTGCTCGAGGAAACAATCTTTCCGGTCTGCTCACCCGCCCTGCTGCGCGGCCGCCCGCCTCTGCGCCGCCCCGAGGACCTTTCCTGGTACCCCTTGCTGCACGATGTCACCGCCTGGCGCGGCAGTCGCGATCATGGCGAATGGGAGCACTATCTCGCGGCGATTGATGCCCCTCCCCTCAATGTGCAGCGCGGCTATACCTTCAACCGCAACCACCTGACCATGGAGGCGGCCATCGCCGGCATGGGGGTGGCCATCGCGCGCCAGACGCTGATCACCGATGAACTGGATACCGGTACTCTGATCGCTCCGTTCGAGCAAAGGGTGGCAACCGGCATGCACTACGGCATCGTCTACTCGGCCGGCGCCCTGGATGACCGTCGGGTCAGGGCGGTGCATGACTGGCTGGTCGAGGAAGCACAACGCCGGCACCGAGCGCACCGCCGCTGATCTCCTCGACAGGAGGCGCAAGACGATTGCCTCGCGTATAATATGAACGCTTGATTTACCAGGCCGTGAGACCATCGGATGACGCCCATCAACCCAGACCGCATCGACTTTCGCCCGACCTGCCTGCGCGCCGTCGCTTACATACTCGTGATCATCGCGCTCATGGAAGGCGTGATGCTGGAAGCCCGGCAACCCATCGAACAGGAATTTTCCGAGGTCGGCTTCACCGAATTCACCCAGACGCTGCTGCTGGTACTGGCCGGCACTCTGACCCTGTTCGCACGCTGGCGGTATCAGCAGTTGCCGCGGGTGACCCTGCTGCTGATTGGCCTGTTCGGCGCCTCCCTGATTCGCGAACAGGACAGCTGGCTCGACCATTATGTGGCCGACGGCGCCTGGCAGGTTCTTGTCAGCCTGCTGGTCGCGCCTGTTCTCTATCAGGTCGCGCGCCACCGTCGTGCCTTTGTCGAGGAAATGAACCGCTACAGCGGCACCTTTTCCTTCGGTCTGTTTGCCGCCGGCTTTCTGACCACCTATGTGTTCTCGCGCCTCTTCGGCCGGGGGGAGCTATGGCAGGCCATGCTGGCCGAAGGCTATGTGCGCGTGTTCAAGAATGCCGCCGAGGAAGTCAGCGAGATGTTCGGCTACACCCTGCTGGTGCTGGCCATGGTGGAGCTGCTGTTGCTGATGCGGCGGTGGCACAAGGCCAGCGCCTGACCCCGGCACAACAGCCCTGCAAACGACAACGCCCACGGAAACTCCGCGGGCGTTGTGATCGGAAAGGTCGCGATGGCGCTTGCGCGTGGCGACTTACTCGTCGAGGAAGGAACGCAGGGGCTCGGAGCGCGACGGGTGGCGCAGCTTGCGCAGCGCCTTGGCCTCGATCTGACGGATCCGCTCACGGGTGACATCGAACTGCTTGCCGACTTCCTCGAGGGTGTGGTCGGTATTCATGTCGATGCCGAAGCGCATGCGCAATACCTTGGCCTCGCGAGCCGTCAGGCCGCCCAGCACGTTGCGGGTGGCCTCGATCAGCCCCTCGCCGGTGGCCGAATCGATAGGCAGCACCATGGTGCCGTCCTCGATGAAGTCGCCGAGGTGCGAATCATCGTCATCGCCGATCGGTGTCTCCATAGAGATCGGCTCCTTGGCGATCTTCAACACCTTGCGCACCTTGTCCTCGGGCATCTCGAGACGCTCGCCGAGCTCCTCCGGCGTGGGCTCGCGCCCCATCTCCTGGAGCATCTGACGCGACACACGATTGAGCTTGTTGATGGTCTCGATCATGTGCACCGGGATGCGGATGGTCCGCGCCTGGTCGGCGATGGAGCGCGTGATGGCCTGACGAATCCACCAAGTGGCATAGGTCGAGAACTTGTAACCACGACGGTATTCGAACTTGTCCACCGCCTTCATCAGGCCGATGTTGCCTTCCTGGATCAGGTCCAGGAACTGCAGGCCACGATTGGTGTACTTCTTGGCGATCGAGATCACCAGGCGCAGGTTGGCCTCGACCATTTCCTTCTTGGCACGGCGTGCCTTGGCTTCGCCGATGGACAGCTTGCGGTTGACTTCCTTGAGATCGGTAACCGCCAGCGCGACCATTTCTTCCTCGAAGGCAATCTTGCGCTGAGAGCGCTGGATCTCGCCCTTCAGCGGCTCGAGCCGGGCCGCATGCCTGCTGTTGTCGGCCATGAAGGCATCGAGCCATTCCTGATTGGACTCGTTGCCCGGGAACGACTTGATGAAGGTCTTGCGCGGCAGCTTGGCCTTCTTGACACACAGCTGCATGATGGCCTTTTCCTGGGCACGCACCTGCTCGACGCTGATACGCACCTGTCCGACCAGGCGCTCGAAGTGCTTGGGCACCAGCTTGATCGGCGAGAACAGCTCCGCCAGACGCGCAAGCTCGCTCTGCGCTTCCTTGGCCGCCCTACCATGCGCCTCGATGGCTCGACGCGCGGCCTCGTTCTGTTCGCGAATCTGCTCGAAGCGCGCTCTGGCCTCTTCCGGGTCAGGACCGCCGCCGGTCTCCTCTTCCTCGGCCTCGACGTCCTCGTCGCCTTCACCCTCGGCCGTCTTATGGACGGGCTGGGGTTCCGGCACCTCGGCCTCGGCCACACCGGGGATGCCTTCATCGGGGTCAATGAAGCCGGAAAACAGATCGGAAAGACGACCCGGCGCTTCCTCGTCCTGGGTGGCGTCATAGGCCTCGAGAATGGAATCCACGGCACCGGGCAGATAGGCCAGCGCGAACATGACCTCGCGAGTACCTTCCTCGATGCGCTTGGCAATCTCGATCTCGCCCTCGCGCGTCAGCAGCTCCACGGTACCCATCTCGCGCATGTACATGCGCACCGGGTCAGTGGTTCTGCCCACATCGCTTTCCACCGCCGCCAATGCCGCCACAGCCTCTTCGGCCGCCGACTCGTCGGTGGATTGATCGGACATCATCAGGGTATCCTCGTCGGGAGCCTCCTCGACGACATTGATCCCCATGTCATTGATCATGCCGATTATGTCTTCCACCTGATCCGGGTCGGCGATATCCTCGGGTAGATGGTCGTTGACCTCGGCATAGGTCAGGAAACCCTGTTCCTTGCCGCGCGCGATCAACTCCTTCAGACGTGACTGCTGCTGCGCATTTCCAGCCATAGAAACCCTATCTCGACGAAGAAGAATGAAGCACCTGAAGCACTGAGGCGGTGACAAAATACGATAAGCCGAACAGTATAGCGTTAAAACGCCCTGCTTTGCCAGTACAATGTATTTGCGCGGTCATTCAGGTGTGGTAGTTTGTCCTGTTGGATAACGTTTTCTTATCCATCAATATGGTGATGGTAGGCAAGAATTCAAGCCGCACGCCAACTTCACTGCCGGCGACGCCTGTCTTCCTTGACGCCATCATCCCTTGAGTTCCATCAGCAGCTCGCTGAGGCGTTGCCGCTCCTGCTGGGAAAGCGTTTCCCCGGCACGACTGCGCGCCAGCAAGGCATCATACTCATCCTGTGGCGAGCGCTGCTGGCGATGCCGCTGAAAGTAGGACACCCAGTTTTCCAGCTCGGCTCCGCGTACCTCCTTGGGCACCAGCGGCTGTCGCCGCGCCAGCTCGGCCAGCCGTTCCCCCTCCGGAGTGCCGTGAAAATGTGCCAGCAGCACCTGGGCACTCCGGTAGCCCCCCGCCTTGAGCAGCCTCACCACCTGATAGCAGAGCCGCGCATCTGGCTGGTCCAGAGCACACCAGTTATCGTTGTCGGGTAACCGCTCGACGAGCCCCGGCTCGTGCACCAGGAGTTGCAGGGCGCGGGCCATTAACCCCAGGGATCCGCCCTGCCCGACGGCCTCGTTCGGCGCGGGCAAAGGCTCGCCGGCCGGCAAGGGCTGGCTGGAATCCGCCGGTGCCTGCTGGGCGGCGCCGGAATGTCGTAGCATGATCGACTCGAAACTCGATTGATCAACACCGGTGCGGCGCGAGAGCTCGGTGAGCAACAGCGACTTCAGCATGCCATCCGGCAACTGACCGATGGCGTCGAGCACCTGGCTGGCATAGCGTTCGCGCTCCTCGATATGCCCCAGATCGCGCCCCTGGGCGGCCTGCTCGAAGAGGAACTCGGACAAGGGGCTGGCGCAGGTCACTCTGTCCGCGAAGCCGTCCGCGCCCTCACGACGCACCAGAGTATCCGGATCCTCACCTTCCGGCAGAAACAGGAACCTGGCCTGGCGGCCATCGATCATCATCGGCAAGGCGGTGCGCAGGGCCCTGTCGGCGGCCTGGCGACCGGCGCGATCGCCGTCGAAGCAGAACACCACCTCGTCCACGACCCGAAACAGCCGTGACAGGTGATCTTCCGTGGTCGCGGTGCCCAGGGTCGCCACGGCATTGCGAATGCCGAACTGGGCCAGGGCCACCACGTCCATGTAACCCTCGACGATCACGACACGCTCGAGTCGCGAGTGCGCCTGACGGGCCTCATAGAGACCATAGAGCTCGCGCCCCTTGTGGAACACCGGCGTCTCGGGGGAGTTCAGATACTTGGGCTTGCCATCGCCCAGCACCCGGCCGCCAAAGGCCACGGTGCGACCGCGAATATCGCGAATCGGAAACATGACTCGATCGCGGAAACGGTCATACATGCGTCCGCTGTCCTCGCGATGCACCAGCAAGCCATACTCGATCTGCACAGCCTCACTAATACCATGCTCTCCGAGATGGTGACGCAGGGCCTCCCATTCGGCCGGCGCAAAGCCGATACCGAACTCGCGCACCACCTCGGGCGACAAGCCGCGCTGATCCAGGTAGTCACGAGCCTGGCGACCTTCGGGCATCTTCATGCGCTCGCGAAAAAAGCTCGCGGCCAGCTCCAGCAGGTTGACGCCCTCCTTGCGCTTGCGCTCACGAAACTGTTGGTGCGGATCATCCTGGCCCTCGCGCGGCACATCGAGCCCCAGCCGAGCGGCCAGTTGCTCGACGGCCTCGGGGAAGGCCAGGCGGTCGTACTCCATGAGGAAACGCAAGGCGTTGCCGTGTGCCCCGCAGCCAAAACAGTGATAGAACTGCTTGTCAGCACTGACGGTGAAGGACGGGGACTTTTCCTGGTGGAAGGGGCACAGGCCGGAGTGGTTGCGACCGGTTTTCTTGAGCTTGACGCGCTCGGACACGATATCGACCACATCGGTACGCGCCAGCAGGTCATCAATGAAGCGCTGTGGAATCTGTCCGGCCATTCAGACTACCCCGAGATCAAAGCGACACGACAATGCGCCAGCTCTGCAGGACGACACCCAGACCATGTCGACTCGACAATCGAGTTCGGCGAGCCAGTGCGCCTGCGACTGGCAGCAAGGGGGTAAAAACAAGCGGCCACCTGATGGCGGCCGCTTGGCATCCTCCCAAGACGACGCGAAACGCCGCCTCAAGTACGGATCAATAGAGCCGTTCGAAACGCTTGCGCTCGCGCTGCAACTTCTTGGCATGACGCTTGACGGCAGCCGCCGCCTTGCGCTTGCGCTCTGCAGTCGGCTTCTCGTACTGCTCACGACGGCGTACTTCGGACAGCACACCGGCTTTTTCACAGGAACGCTTGAAGCGACGCAGGGCGACGTCAAACGGCTCGTTATCGCGTACTTTGACAGAAGGCATTAAGCACTCACCTACCTTAAAAACTTGAGTTCGGTTAGAACGCACGCCGCGCAGCCACCTGGCAATACGAGCGCTCGAGTTGCGAGCGCCACATCATGACAGGGGAATCCGGGCGCACGACCCAGTCTTGCAGCGCACAATATTCTAGACGCCGTACTCGAGGCATGCAAACCGTTTCGTTGCCACACCCTGCCTTCGGGGACGCCAAAGGGGTAGAATGTGACGATTTGCGACTCAACAGGCCAGGAACATGCGGGTATTGGGGATAGAGACATCCTGCGACGAGACGGGCGTTGCCCTCTTCGACACCGAACACGGTCTCAGGGCAGATGCCCTGCACAGCCAGGTGGCCATGCACGCCGAGTACGGTGGTGTAGTGCCGGAGCTCGCCTCACGTGACCATACCCGACGACTCCTGCCGCTGATCAGCAAGGTGCTGGACGATGCCGGCCTCGATCGCCGGGGCCTCGATGCCATCGCTTACACCGCCGGGCCGGGATTGGTGGGCGCGCTAATGGTAGGCGCAAGCACCGCACACGGCATGGCGCGGGCGCTGGATCTACCGGTGCTCGGCGTTCATCACATGGAGGGCCACCTGCTGGCCCCCATGCTGGAGCCCCGTCCACCGGCCTTCCCCTTCGTGGCACTCCTGGTCTCGGGCGGCCACACCCAGCTGGTCGAGGTCAGCGGCATCGGTCAGTACCGCCTGCTCGGCGAGTCGGTGGATGATGCCGCCGGCGAAGCCTTCGACAAGGCTGCCAAGATGCTCGACCTGGACTACCCCGGCGGCCCTGCCGTGGCTCGCCTGGCCAGCCAAGGAGATGCCCGGCGCTGGCGCTTTCCCCGACCGATGACCGACCGCCCCGGGCTGGACTTCAGTTTCTCGGGCCTCAAGACCCACACCCTGACCACGATTCGCCAGCTCGAGCAGCAGCAGACGCTGGACGAGCAGGCCCGCGCCGATGTGGCACGCGCCTTCGAAGAGGCCGTGGCCGACACCCTGGCCATCAAGTGCCGCCGCGCCCTCGATGCCACCGGCCTGACTCGCCTGGTGATCGCCGGCGGGGTCAGTGCCAACCAGCGTTTACGTGAACGCCTGGAAGGCGAAACCGCTAAGCGCGGTGCCGATGTCTACTACCCGCGCGGCCGTTTCTGCACCGATAACGGGGCCATGATCGCCTACGCCGGTGCGCAACGCCTGCTGGCCGGCGAGCGTGACGTGATCGGCCGGATGCAGGCTACCCCTCGCTGGCCGCTGGAGCAGCTCCAGCGGCCCTGACGGCGGGCGGCGGGCGCCGAGGAACGAGAAACGAGCCACGAGATACGAGCGGTTGGGTGCCAGCCAGGGGCCTATGGCGCATGACCAACGCTTGCTGCTCGCAGCTCGAAGCTCGAGGCTCGAGTAACGAGCGGTTGGTAGTCGATGCGGGCTTGTAGTCTGTGCGCGGCTCTTGGCGGGATACGAGAAACGAGTCACGAGCGGTTGGGTGCCAACCAGGAGCCTATGGCGCATGACCAACGCTTGCTGCTCGCAGCTCGAAGCTCGAAGCTCGAAGCGCGGGCTTATCGCGCTCCCGGCCAGCGGCGCAGGTACAGCGCATGGCGAGTAAACACCAGCAGGGTGAAGATGATGACCATCTCGCTGTACGCCGGTACCAGCCACAACGTCAGCAGTGGTGCCAGGGCGGCGCTGGTCAGGGAGGCCAGGGCCGAGGTGCGTCCATTCAGGGCCAGCAGGGACCAGACCAGGGCGCAGCAGATCGCCACCGGTGGTGTCAGCATCAGCAGGACACCGAAGGCGCTGGCCACTGCACGCCCCCCGCGCCATGCGTGCCAGACCGGGTAGCTGTGTCCCAGCAGCACGGCAAACCCCACGCCCCCCTGGGCCCAGGGAGGCAGAGCGAGCCAGGACGCCAGCCACAGCACGGGCATCCCCTTGATCACATCCACCAGCAAGGTGGCGAGCGCCGGTTCCGCGCCGTACAGCCTCAAGACATTGGAGAAGCCCGGGTTGCAGGAGCCCGACAGGCGCGGGTCACCCAACCCGGCAAGCCGACAAACCGTCAGGGCCCCCAACCAGGTGCCACTGAGGTAACCGAGCGCCATCAGCAGAAGGGTCGTTTCGAATGTCTCCAGCACGACGCTGCCCCGCAGAGGGATTCAGGAAGCATTCTGCCAGCCGGCGGCATTCGGCGACAGTGCGCCGCTGTTGTCAGCGACCCGGCTCGCGTACAATCATAGCGTTCCAACCTGCTCGAACCGCCACATGCGCCTGGATGCCTGATGGACCTCGTACTGATCGAATCCCTGCACATTGACACCGTCATCGGTGTCTACGATTGGGAACGCACCATGACCCAGACGCTGGTGCTGGACCTGGAGCTGGGCACGGACATCCGTCCTGCCGCGGCCGGTGACGCCATCGACCATACACTCGACTATGCAGCCATCAGCGAGCGCATCGGCCAGTTCGGCGAAACCCGCTCGTTCGCGCTGGTCGAGACCTTCGCCGAACAGCTCGCCGAGCGACTGCGCGACGAGTTTCCGATACCCTGGCTTCGTCTGACCGTGCGCAAGCCCGGTGCCGTGGCAGCGGCCAGCGCGGTCGGGGTACGCATCGAACGTGGCACCCGCGAGGAGGCGTCCTCATGAGCCTGGTCAGCGTCAGCATCGGCAGCAACATCGATCGCGAACGACACGTCCGTGCCTGCCTAGACGCCCTGGCCGAGACCTTCGGCGAGCTGCGTATCTCGACGGTCTACGAAAGCCGGCCGGTGGGCTTCGAGGATGGACGCAACTTCTTCAACCTGGTCGTGCTCTTTGAGTGCGACTGGCCGGTGGGTGACCTCCAGGCGTGGTGCAAGCGGCTGGAGTTCGCCAACGGGCGTCTGCCCGACAGCCCCAAGTTCAGCCCCCGCACCCTGGACATCGACCTGCTGGACGTCGGCGGCCTGACCGGTGAACATGACGGCGTCAGCCTGCCCCGTGACGAGATCCTGCACCATGCCTTCGTTCTCAGGCCACTGGCCGAGCTGATGCCGGAAGGCCGGCATGCCGTCAATGGCAAGCGCTACCGGGAACTCTGGCAGCAACTCGACTGCGACGACCAGCCGCTCTGGCCATCCTCCTTCATCTGGCGGGGCACCGACCTTTCCGCCGGCGCCACCGACTAGCCCGTTGCGAGCCTAGCCGCGAGCGTGCCCCAGGGCCGCATCGATGGCGCGATGACGACGGCGCCTCAGCTCGTCTCCAAGCGCCCTGCCCTTGTATCCTTCGTCAACCAGCGTCTGCGGCAGCACCTGGGTCGCCAGCCGCCAGGCCAGGGCCAGCTCCTCGGCCCGTTCGGGTGCCTCGAGGCTCACCAGCGCCACGAGGGGGGCCACGGCATCGCGGCGACGCCAGGCGTCGATGCGTTCGAACCAGTCCATGATGCGTCGCCCGTCCAGTGCGCCCGGCGCCTGGACCAGGCGGCGTGTCGCCCCGACCTGTTCGGCCAGCCGACTCACCCGCCCGGGCAGCTTGAAGCGTTCGGCCAGCCGGCGCCGGGCCGGAGAATCCAAGGGCTCGACCAGCCGAGCCCAGCGCCAGGCCACGACCTCGTCCGCTTCCACGTCCTCGGGCAGCTGGTGGAGCCGCGAAAGGTCGTCCTCGAGGGAGCTTCCCAGCTCGGGCATCAGGGCATCCAGGGCCCCGCAAGCCTGCAGTGCCGCAAAGTAACGCTCGGGCCAGGGCTCGGCCAGCGCCTTGGCGGTCTCCACCCAGACCCGCTCGGCCGCCAGATGGTCGAGTTCGCCACTATCGACGAGGCGGCGCATCAGGGCCAGTGTGTCATCGGCGACGACAAAGCCCCGTCCGGCATAGCGGGCCATAAACCGCGCAACGCGCAACACGCGCAGCGGATCCTCGATAAACGCCGGCGAGACATGGCGCAGCAGGCGAGCGGCCAGATCCGCCTGGCCGCCAAAGGGGTCTACCAGGGTGCCATCTGCCGCACGGGCCATGGCATTGATGGTCAGGTCGCGCCGCTCGAGGTCCTCCTCCAGCGTGACCGAGGGGCTGGCATGGACCTCGAAGCCGGTGTAACCATGCCCGGACTTGCGCTCGGTGCGCGCCAGGGCGTACTCCTCGTGGCTGTCGGGGTGGAGAAAGACGGGGAAATCCGTGCCGACCGGCTTGAAGCCTCGCGCCAACATCTCCTCCGGCGTGGCGCCGACCACTACCCAGTCGACATCCGTGACCGGCTTGCCCAGCAAGTCGTCACGCACGGCCCCGCCGACCCGGTAGACCTCGAGCCCGGCGAGACAGCGATCAGCCACCACCGGGTGCTCCCTCGGCCACGCGTTCGGGATAACGGGCCGACCAGTCACTGAAGCCGCCATCCAGGCTGTATACGGCCTCGAAGCCTTGCCCGGCCAGCCAGGCTGCCGCCTGCTGGCTGGAATTGCCGTGGTAGCAGACCACCACCAGCGGCGTCCGACGATCGGCCTCGGCCAACAGGGCCGGCACGCCGTCGTTGTCCAGGTGGCGACTCTCGGGCAGATGCCCGGCGGTGAAGCTGGCCGGGTCGCGGATATCCACCAGGGTCAACGGCTGAGCTGACTCGAGCCAGTCGGCCAGGGTGGCGACGTCCAGGTGCTGAAACTGGGGCGATGTCATGATGCGCTCCTCGTAATGATGCTCGTGGCCGGTATGGCCCCCTGAGAAGGTGTTCTGAGCGAGGCCCGGCTTATTGCTGACTGGGCACACTGATGCGCTCACCATTGTCCAGATTGAGCGCTGTCAGACTGCCGCCCCAGACACAGCCGGTATCCAGGGCCTCGGCCCTGACCCGACTGTCAGGGGTACGCCCCTCCAGCGCCGCCCAGTGACCGAACAGCAGGTACGCCTGGTCGTCACGCGGGAACTGGAACCAGGGAGCGAACCCCGCCGGGGCCGTATCCAGTCCTGCCTTGGCGGCAAAATCAAGCCGTCCCTGGTAATCAATGAAGCGCATGCGCGTCAGGGTGTTGACGATGACCCGCTGACGCTCGATGCCTTCGAGCGCCTCATGCCAGGCGGCAGGCTGGTTGCCATACATGCGCTCGAGAAAGGTGCCGGCCTGTTCACTGCGCAGGCATTCCTCGACCTCCGTTGCCCGTCGCTCGGCCTGATCGATGCTCCATTGGGGCGGCAGGCCGGCGTGGGTCATCACCGTGGCGTCACGCCGCACCAGCAGCGGGCGACTCTGCAACCAGTCCAGCAGCGCCTCCCGGTCAGGCGCCTCGAGCACCGGCACCAGGGTATCCTTGCGCTTGAGCCCGGCGCCGCCGCGGGCGACCGCCAGCAGGTGCAGGTCATGATTACCCAGCACCACTTCGGCACTCTCGCCCAGCGCCATGACTTCGCGCAGACAGTCCCGTGAGCCGGGACCACGATTGACCAGGTCGCCGGCCAGCCACAGCCGGTCGCGACGCGGCTCGAACGACAGGCGCTCGAGCAGCGCGATGAATTCGGCGTGGCAACCCTGGAGATCGCCGATGACATAGGTGGACATGCCGCCTCCCGTGACGATGAGTGTTGGGCGTCAGTGAACCTGGTTGGGTCCGGCCAGACGAAAAGGCGCGACCGCAACTTCGAAGGGCCGCTGAGTCACCGAATCGACACAGGTAAAGGCGCCTTCCATGACACCGACCGGCCCATCGAGGATAGCCCGGCTGGTATAGCGGAAGGTCTGGCCCGGAGCGATCATCGGCTGTTGGCCGACCACTCCCTTGCCGCGCACTTCCTGGACCTCTCCGCTGCTCTGGGTGATCGACCAGTGGCGGGCCATCAGTTGCATGCTGTGTCGAGAATTATTGTGCACCGTGATGGTGTAGCTGAATACATAGCGGTTATCCTCCGGCGAGGACTCATCGTCACGGAAGGCCGGCTCGACATCGACATGCACATCTTCGCTCTGTGGCGCGACATCCATCAATTCGGCTCCTCTTGCAGGTGATCGGCAATGCGCACGAATTCCTCGACCGTCAGGGTCTGAGGACGTCGTCCCGGGTCGATCCCCAGGGCCTGCAGCGACTCGGCCGACAGGCGTCCGCGGAGATTGTTGCGCAACGTCTTGCGCCGCTGGGCGAAGGCCTCGCGGACCACCTCGAACATCAGGTCCTCATCCCGAGCCTTCAGTCCTCTGGCCGGCGTCAGACGCACGATGGCCGACTCAACCTTGGGCTGGGGCACGAACGCTTCGGGCGGCACGGTGAACAGCGCCTCCACCCGACAGTAGTACTGCGCCAGCACCGACAGGCGGCCTCGGTCCGTACCACCCGGCTCGGCCGCCAGGCGTTCCACCACCTCCTTCTGCAACATGAAGTGCATGTCCGAGATGGCCTCGCCGGCTCTCAACAGATGCAGGATCAAGGGAGTGGAGATGTTGTACGGCAGGTTGCCAACGACACGCAACGGGGGGCCATCACCCTGCAGTTCGCGGAAATCGAACTTGAGGGCATCGCCCTCGTGAATGACGAAGCCCGGCTTGTCGAAGAACTGGACACGCAGCCCGGGGATCAGGTCGCGATCCAGCTCGATCACCTCGAGCCGCCCGTCCGCCGCTTCCAGCAAAGGTTCGGTCAGCGCCCCCTGGCCGGGACCCACTTCCAGCAGGCGTTGACCGACACTCGGGGCAATGGCGCGCACCAGCCGGGAAATGACACCAGGGTCGCGCAGGAAGTTCTGGCCGAAGCGCTTTCTGGCGCGATGGCCCGTGGGGCGGGATGACATTCAGGAGAGTCCTTGTGTTGCGATGATCTGTTGCATTGGGCTGTCACGGGCACGCCGAGCACGCGCCGGTGTCTATCAAGGCAAGCCAGTGACGGACGGCGCCCTCCCCTACTGCGGCGAGCTCGCCCCGCCTTGAACCATCTGGATGGCGAGCGCCACGGCTGTTCGAAGGCTCCCGGGGTCGGCCTCGCCGCGCCCGGCCAGGTCCAAGGCCGTGCCATGATCCACGGAAGTCCGCACGAGCGGCAGTCCCAGGGTGATGTTCGCGGCACGCCCGAAACCGGCATACTTGAGAACCGGCAGCCCCTGGTCATGATACATGGCCAGCACAGCATCCGCTTTCTCCAGGTGCTTCGGCGTGAAAAGGGTATCGGCCGGCAACGGGCCTTCCAGCCGCAAACCCTCGCCACGCAGCGCCTCGAGGGCCGGCTCGATGATGTCACGCTCCTCGTGCCCCAGGTGGCCCTCTTCACCGGCATGCGGGTTGAGGCCACAAACCAGAATACGCGGACTGACAAGACCGAAACGCTGGCGCAGCTCGCCGTCAAGTATGCGCAGGATACGCGTCAGGCGCGGCGCGGTCACGGCACCGGCAACCTCGCACAACGGCAGATGGGTCGTTGCCAGTGCCACCCGCAACGCCTGCGCGGCGGGCTCGTCGGCCTGCCGTGTATGCAGAGCAGAATCGGTGGCCAGCATCATGACCACCTCATCGACGCCACAGGTATCGCGCAGGTATTCGGTGTGCCCGCGAAAACCGAGATGCCCGGCGTCAATGATCACGCCCTTGTGCAGCGGCGCCGTGACCATCGCCTGGGCCCTGCCGGCCTGACAGGCTTCGACCGCCAGATCCAGGGTGGCCAGGACGTAGGCGGCGTTGCGCTGATCCAGCCTGCCCGGCGTCACCGGCGCCCGCAGGGTCACGGGCCATACCGGCAACACGCCGGCCTCGGGGGAAGGCGGTGGCTCGCCGGCTGACAGCGGAAGAACCCTAAGCTCAAGGCCCAGGTCCAGGGCCCGCTCGGCGAGCAGCGCCGGATCCCCCACCGCCACCAGGCGAGCCGACAACGGCGCCTGGCAGGCCATCATCAGGATGAGTTCAGGCCCTATGCCCGCGGGCTCTCCCGTGGTCAGGGCGATGACGGGGCATTCGGCGTCCGCCTTCACGACCCCAGGCGCTCTTCCACAAAGGCGTCGGCACGAATTTCCTCAACCCAAGTTTCCATCTCGCTGTTGGCCTTCTGCTGAAACAGCGCCCGACGCGCCTGCTCGGTGCTCATGCCACCGCCCTGCTGCTCGATGAAACGCTGCACCTCGGCTTCGGAGATGCTGACCCGGCTGCCGACACGGCGCTGTTGAATCTGGCGCATGAGCAGTTCGCGGCGTACCTGGTCACGCACCACACCTAGCGACAGACCGTCGGCTTCCAGGGCGTCGGCAAAGGCTTCCAGGCTCATGCCGTTGTTGCCCGCAATGGCCCTGACCTGCCGGTTGAGTTCGGTATCGTCGACGCTCAGGTTAGCCTCACGCGCCATCTGCAGCTGGATTTCCTCGACGATCAAGCGGTCCAGCACCTCTTCACGCAGCGCCGAGGCCGGCGGCATCTGCCCACCCTGGGCCTCCAGTTGCATGCGGGTACGCTCCAGGCGGTCCTCAAGCTGGGTTTGCATGATCGCGCCCTCGTTGACCACGGCCACGATACGATCCAGTTCCTGGCGGGCCTCCTGGGCCATGCCGCTCAGGGGCGAAAGCCCCAGACACAACGCCAGTGTCAGGGGGGCAAGATGTCGACTGTGCATGTTGATACGTCCTTTCGTGTTGAATTGCCAAGGGTCAGGGGCGGCCAAAATCGGCAGGGCGATACCCCGGCACCGCTGATTCGAAAAAGCGCCCGGTCTCACCACCGACACCCCCCAGCCCCTTGAACGCAAAGCGCAGGAACAGGCCGCGGTCGGTCGTGTCGTCGTCCAGGTTGTTGGCCGTGTTCTCGTCGTCGACCCACTCGCGCCAGACCAGCTGCAGACCATAGCAGCAGTCATTCCACTGCACACCCGCCAATTGCTCGAGCATTCGGCGGTTGGTGTTGTCGTAGCGCACACCGCCGACCAGGTCGAGCCGTGACAAGGCCTGGTAGGCAAAGGAGGCCGAGAATTCCTCGCGATCATAGTTGCGGGTGTCCTCGAGGTCCTCGGTGGGCTCGAAGCCTTCGATCTGCCAACGGTAGCCAAGGTTCACGACATGGCCCGCCTCGGCCCGGTACTGGAGATCCAGCCCTGTGCTCTCGGTGCGCTCGCGCTGGTCGTCATACAGCCAGGAAGTCCGCGCGTTCCACTGATCGTTGAGCTGCCACTCCAGTTGGGTGACCCAGGGAGAGCGGTCCCGGGTGGCGCGATACCGCGCGTTGCGGTTGACCGGCAGGGTCTCGGGGTCGCCGGCCATGTCGACGTTGCGATCCTCGAAGTAGGCCGCCTGGCCGACCCCCAGGGAAAAACGCTCGCGCCCCGTGCGGTCCTCGAAGAAGCGTGTCTTCACGCCGTAGGAAAGACGGTTCAGATCGCCCACGCGATCCCCGCCGCTGAAACGATACGGCGACCACAGCTGTTGCCAGGAAAAGGTCTCCTCCGAGGTATCGAAGTCAGGGTACTCGCTCTGGTCTTCGCCCGGCACGAAGGCATAGTTGAAGCGGGGCTCCAGGGTCTGACGATAGGCCGTGTCCGAGATTTCCATATCACGCTCGAGGATGACCCCGGTATCCAGCGACACTACCGGCAGGCTGCGTGTCAGGCTTTCGTCGCGCTGGGTGTCACGCTGCCCGTAATCCAGCGCATAGCTGGTATGGTGCAACTGCAGGCGCGGTTCGAAGAAGCCCCAGGTCGACTCGCCACGCCAGCCAAGCGCCGGGGTCAATTGCAGGCGCGCGCCATTGGCGGCTTCGCGCAGGGACACCTGGCGCGACTGCCCCTTGTAGGTATAGCGGCCCAGATCGTCGCCTATCTGGTCACGCCAGAAATAGGTGGCATTGGCACTCCAGTCCGCATAGAGATTCCCCGCTTGCCAGTCCGCCTTGGCTGTCAGGCTCGGCAATCGGTAGAACGGTTTGTCATTGGGGTTCAGGGGGTCCTCCAGCACCTGATACCCCTCTGCCTTGCCTGCAAGCTGCCAGGTGTCGCCCCGGTACTCCACCAGGGCCAGGCGGCGCATGCTGTTCCTGTCCATGGCCTGGAAACCGGCGCCGAAATCGTCGAAATAGCGCACGTCGCTGGCGGCCCCGTAACGCAGGCGATAGCGGGTGCGCTCGTCGAGGCGCCCGGCATGCCGATAGTCCAGATACCAGCGGTCATCTCCGCTGGCCAGGGGCGTGAAATCCGAGGCCTCGTCCCCGGCCCGCTGATCATCGAACAGATAGGCTCCTTCCAGGGCGCCACCACCGGTCGGCAACAGATAGCGGTACTGCCCTCCCAGCAACAGGCCTCGATCAGTGATCAGGCGCGGCGTGAGGGTGGCATCCTGGTTGGGGGCAATGTTCCAGTAATACGGCTGGGCATAATCGAGGCCGTCGCCGGACACCCCCAGGGTGGGCCAAAGGAACCCGGATTGGCGGCGTTCATCGATGGGGAAACGCATCCAGGGCCAATAGAAGACCGGCACGTCTCCCACCTCGAGACGCGCGTGGCGGGCAGTAGCAAAGCCACTCTGCTGGTCCAGCTGGATATCCTCGCCCACCAGGCGCCACAGCTTGTTGCCGGGCTCACAGGTCGTGAACGTGGCCTCGTTGAGCTGATAGCGCCCCTCGGCGACCCGGGCCAGACGGCTCGCCTCGCCGCGCAGGCGGTGCTCATGGAACACATAATGAGCGCGATCGATGCTGGCGGCCGCTCCCTGCAGGGAGTAGGAGGCCTCGGCGCCACGCACCAGGAGGCCCTGCTCCCTCAAGGCCAGGGGACCCTCGACCTGGACACGCTCCCGGGAGGCCGGCACACGAATCCGCGGAGCCTCAAGCTGGGTATTGCGACGACGCAGCACCACCTCGCCACTGAGCACGGTCCGGCCGTCCTCGCCGTATTGGGCATCATCAGCTTCGGTGACCACCTGGTTGCCCTCGGGCTCGGCAAGACGGTAATCCGGCATGCGATAGCGCCCACGACACACCGCACCAGCAGGACGCTCCTGGCCCCAGGGCTGCCAGTCGAGTTGCTCGGCCGGCAATGGCTCGGGCGGTGCAGCCCCCAGCGGAGCCGACACCGAGCCCGAGAGCAAGAGGCCAGCTAGGGCCCTACTGGCGGATCGATTGCCCATGTTCCACGATGTCCTTGGCGAATGGAAAGGGTATTATACCGACACACAGCGAACTGTCCCGCGGAGTGCCCCGTGACGTCGAATATGGGGCCTCAGCATGCGGTGACGCCCCGGGGTCGTCAACCTGAGGCTACCCGACACCCAACACCAGAGAGGTAAAGATGTCAGAGGCCGACGCGACCTCGCGCCAAGCCGAACTCCGCCACTGGATCAGCCAGCGCCACGGAATCGCCCCCGATGCGCTCGACCTGCGCCTGGCCGCCGATGATGCCAGCTTCCGGCGCTACTTCCGGCTCACCCTGGACGACGGCCGTCGGCGCATCCTCATGGATGCCCCGCCCGACAGGGAAGCCATCATCCCCTTCATCACCATCGCGCGACACTGGGCTAGTGCCGGACTGCCGGTGCCCCGGGTGCATGCCGTGGATGAGGATGCCGGGTTCGTGGAGCTCGAGGACCTGGGCGACACGCCACTGCAACGCTGTCTGGCGGGCGCCGAGGCGACGACCATCGAGAGCTGGCATGACCAGGCCCTTTGCCTGCTGGATAGCCTGCAGAATCGCAGCCGCACGGATGATCTGCCGGCCTATGATGCCGAGCTGCTCGGCCGGGAACTGGACCTGTTTCCGACCTGGTGCCTGGACGACTGGCTGGCCCTGGCCCCGCCGCATGACTGGGCAGTGGTGCGCCACAGGCTCATCAGCATGGCCCTGGCTCAACCTCGGGTCACGGTCCACCGAGACTATGACGCCATGAACCTGATGGTCGTGGATGACGCTCTGCACCTGATCGATTTTCAGGATGCCGTGGTCGGCCCTCTGACCTATGACCTGGTCTCGCTGCTCCACGGTCGCTACTGCCGCTTTACGGCCGAACGTCGCCGCGCCTGGGTGGAGGCCTTCCGTCAGCGCGCCATCGACGATGGCCGCCTGGCCCCTGACGTCACCGCCGACACCTTTCAGGAATGGGCCGCCGGCATGGCGACACAGCGCGCGCTCAAGGTGCTCGGCATCTTCGTTCGCCTGACACGGCGCGATGGGCGCGACGGCTACCTGGCCCGCCTGCCTCACTTTCTGAACCACCTAGAAGACGCCCTGGCGCCCCTGGAGGAGTTGAGCGATTTTCGGCACTGGGTCAGCACGACATTGCGCCCCGCCCTCCTCGCCCGGCTGGAGCGCGAGGGCATCGGCCGGGAGGCTGCCACATGAAAGCCATGATTCTCGCCGCCGGCCTGGGCACCCGGATGCGCCCTCTGACCGACCACTGCCCCAAGCCCCTGCTGGAGGTCGGCGGCAAACCACTGATTGTGCACCACCTGGAGCGCCTGGCCGCGGCCGGCCTGACGGAGATCGTGATCAATGTCAGTTACCGGGCCGAGCAGATCATCGCCGCCCTCGGCGACGGCCGTGAGCATGGCGTGACGATCCACTGGAGCCGCGAGGCCTCGCCGCTGGAAACCGGCGGCGGCATTCTCGAGGCCCTGCCGATGCTGGGCGAGGCGCCCTTCCTGCTGGTCAATGGCGATGTCTGGAGCGACCTCGACCCAGGGTGCCTTCCTCCCCTGCAGGGCGCGGATCTGGCAGGTCTGGTCATGGTCGACAACCCGGATCATCACCCCGAGGGCGATTTTCATTTGACCCGGGAGGGGCGCGTGCGCGAGGCGCCGGCACCGCGCTGGACCTATGCCGGCATCGCACAGATTCACCCCCGACTGGTGGCCGATCAGCCAGCCGGTACCTTTGCCCTGGCGCCCCTGCTGCGTAAGGCCATGGCCGCTGACCGGGTCGCCGGCTATCACCACGCCGGCCAATGGGTCGATGTGGGCACCCCGGCGCGGCTCGCCGAGCTCGACCGGTTGCTCCAGGGCTGACCGGGGCTGAGTCGCATGGCCTCAACTGCTATGCTGCTCGCCTCTCAACCCGATACGAGGACACCCCGTTCATGAAAGCCAGCGTCAAGTGGACAGACGGTCGCCAGTTCGTCACCGAATCCGGCAGCGGCCACAGTGTGGTCATCGATGGCCCACCCGATCATGGCGGCCGCAACACCGGCCCCCGTCCCATGGAGATGCTCCTGATGGGCATGGGCGCCTGCACCTCCTTCGATGTGCTGGAGATCCTGGAAAAATCCCGCGCCCCGGTATCCGACTGCGTCGCCGAGATAGAAGCCGAACGCGCCGACACGGTACCCAGCGTGTTTACCCGGATCCATGTTCACTTCACCATCAGCGGGCACCAGCTCAAGGAAAAGCAGGTCCAGCGCGCCGTGGAACTCTCCGCCGAGAAGTACTGCAGCGCCTCCATCATGCTCGCCAATGGCGGCGTGGAGGTGACGCACTCCTACACCATCGTCGAGACCGGAGAAGGGAGCTGAAGGAAGAAGGAAGAAGGAAGAAGGAAGAAGGAAGAAGGAAGAAGGAAGAAGGAAGAAGGAAGGAAGCATGAGCCCCGACGGCAAGGAGTCAAGGCTTATTCTTCCCTCTTCAAGGCGCGTAGCGCCGTTCTTCCTTCTTCAAGCGGCGCCAGCCGCTTTCTACTGCTCAGATCCGATAAACCGACTCGGTCATGACCCTGGACACCAACGTCATCCCTGCCTTGACCGGGGCCGGGAAGCGGGCGCCGCCGGCTTCCAGGGCCTGGTGGGCGTGATGGGCTTCATCGATGGCCATCTGGCGCAGGATCGCTCGGGAGCGGCGATCCCCCGGGGGCAGTTTCTCCAGGTGCTCATCCAGATGGCGCTCCACCTGCTCCTCGGTGGCCGCCACGAACCCCAGGCTGACCTTGTCTCCCACGGCTCCCGCCAGGGCGCCGATGCCGAACGAAGCGGCGTAGAAGACAGGGTTGAGCAGGCTGGTTCGGCCATGGAGTTCCTGCAGGCGTGAGTCGCACCAGGCCAGGTGGTCGACTTCTTCCTGGGCCGCTTCTTCCATCTGGCCGCGCACCTCGGGCAACTTGGCGGTCAGGCCCTGCCCCTGGTAGAGAGCCTGGGCACAGACCTCGCCGGTGTGATTGATGCGCATCAATCCGGCAGCGTGCCGGCGCTGGTCGGCATCCAGTGGCTCGTCCTGGATATCCTCGCTGGCCGGCGTGGGCCGCGAGAGCTGGGCCGCACCGGGCACCAGCGTGCGCAGCACGGTATCGAACTGATGAATCAGGTTATCAGCGCGGGAGAGTTGGCGATTCATGGCATCCCTCTTGTGCGGTCGTCGGAACCATTGTACCCCAGCCGTCCCGGCGTCACAGGGTTCACAACGCAGGATGCCGCCCGGCCGGACGGCATCGGAACGCACCTGATGCGTCGAGCGACTTCGGTTCACGGCTCGAGGCCTTAACAGGATCCGGCTAGCCAGCCGGCCAAGTGAAGCGTCGACCGCCCATCAGGTGCATGTGTATATGATAGACCGTTTGTCCGCCGTCTTCATTGCAATTCATCACCACGCGGTAGCCGTCGTCGGCGAACCCCTGATCCCTGGCCAGGCGCGCGGCGGCGTACTGGAGTCGGCCCACCAGGGAAAGGTCGCCCTCCTCGATATCATTCAGCGTCGCGATATGCTTTTTCGGTATGACCAGCATATGAGTCGGTGCCTTGGGATCGATATCGTTGAACGCCAGGATCTCATCGTCCTCATGGACGATGTCGGCGGGAATCTCGCGATTGATGATCTTGCAGAACAGGCAATCCATGTCGGGCTCCAGGCAGGTGTCAGGGAATCAGGGCAGGCGCTCATCCGCCTGACCCGTGTAGCGTCAGCGAAACCGTCGCTGGGCCAGCAGGTGGCGGACCAGGGGGCCGAGGATCAGCTCCATGGCCAGCGACAGCCGCGAGCCCGGCACCACCAGGGTGTGAGGCCGGCTCATGAAGGAATCCTGGATCATCGCCAGCAGATACGGAAAGTCCACCGTGGCGGGGTCGCGGAAACGAATGACCACGAAGGACTCGGCATCCGTCGGGATGTCCTGGACCTCGAAGGGGTTGGAGGTATCCACGGTGGGCACGCGCTGAAAATTGATGTGCGTGCGAGAGAACTGCGGCTGAATGTAGCGCACGTAATCGTCCATGCGCCCCAGGATGGTATCGATCACGGCCTCCTGGGTATAGCCGCGCGCCTGGATATCACGGTCGATCTTCTGAATCCACTCCAGGTTCATGGTGGGGGCCACACCCACCAGCAGATCGACATGCCGGGCGATATCGTGTTCGGCGGTTACCAGCCCGCCGTGCAGCCCTTCGTAGAACAGCAGGTCGGTGCCTGACGGCAGCGACTGCCACTCGGTGAAGGTGCCGACCTGGTAGCCGGCCTCGATCATCGACTTGTCTTCGGCGTGGATGTAGTGACGATAGGTCCCGTAGCCATTGTCGCCGTAATCCTGAAAGAGCGTCTCGAGCCTGTCCAGCAGGTTGGCCTCGACCGCGAAATGCGACAGCTCGTCCTTGCGCTCGGGCTCTTCCCGAAACATTCGCGCCAGCTCCTGACGGGTGTAACGATGGAAGGCGTCTCCGTCGACAAAGGCGGCATGCAGGTCCTCACGCGCAAACATCCGCTCGAAGGTGCGCTTGACGGTCGTGGTGCCCGCCCCGGAAGAGCCGGTAACGGCAATGATCGGATACTCGCGGGACATCAGCTCCCCCTCGTGAGGCGCTCGATCAGCGCATCGGGAACCGGCACGGGACGCCCGGCCTCGGGGTCCACCAGCATCAGGGTGAGGCGTGCCGTGGCCACGCTGCGCCCATCGGACTCGCGGCGCAGGCGATGGTAGACACTGATGGCCTTGCGCGACGGCTCGGGGATGGCGGTCTCGGCCACCAGGGCATCCGGCCAGCGCGACTCGGACTGATACTGAATGGCCAGGTCAGCCGCCACACAGGGGTAACCGGCCATGTCGCCCTCGCTGAGCCCAAGACTGGCCAGCGCCTGGACCCGCGCCTCGTGCATCAGCGAGATCACCGCGTCATGCCCCAGGTGGCGCCCATAGTTCATATCCGTGATACGCACCGCCAGCGGGTGCCGATGGCAAATCTCCGCTTCCGGGAAGTCAATCTTGATGCGTTCCATGGGCCCTCCTCCTGAAACATTGGCGGCGTCGCCAGACCATCAGGCGCCGTCGGAACCCTTCGTGCGGGCCATGGCACGATGCGCGATGTCACGACGCCAGACGGCTTCAGGCCAGTCGATAGCCGCCACGCCCTGGTAGGCCTGATGGCGTGCGGCACGGATGTCGTCTCCCAGTGCGGTCACGCAGAGCACCCGGCCGCCGGCCGTGACAATCGCGCCATCATCAGCCTCGGCCGTGCCGGCATGAAAGACCTTGCAGCCGGTGGCCTCGGCCGCCTGCAGCCCCTCGACCACATCGCCCTTGCGATAGCTGCCGGGATAGCCACCGGCGGCCATGACCACGCCCACGGCGTGACGCGGGTCCCACTCACAGGTCTGACCGGAGAGCTCGCCCCGCGCCCCGGCCAGGCAGAGCTCGGCCAGGTCGGAGCGCAGGCGGCGCATGATCGGCTGGGTTTCCGGGTCGCCGAAACGACAGTTGAATTCGATGACCTTGGGGTTGCCCTCGGCGTCGATCATCAGTCCGGCATAGAGGAAACCGGTGTAGGGATGACCATCCTCGGTCATGCCCCGCACAGTGGGCTCGATCACGCGCTGCATGATGCGCTCGTGAACCTCGGCACTGACCACCGGAGCCGGCGAATAGGCACCCATGCCACCGGTATTGGGACCCTGATCGCCGTCGAGGGCTCGCTTGTGATCCTGGCTGGTGGCCATGGGCAGGATGGAACGGCCATCGGCCATGACGATGAAGCTGGCTTCCTCGCCGTCGAGAAACTCCTCGATGACCACACGCGCCCCGGCATCACCGAAGGCGTTATCTTCCAGCATATCGCGGATCGCCGCCTCGGCCTCCGCTTCGCTCATGGCCACAATCACGCCCTTGCCTGCCGCCAGGCCATCCGCCTTGATGACGATCGGCGCGCCTTGCTCGGCGAGGTAGGCCAGGGCCGGTTGCACATCGACGAAGGTGCGATATGCCGCGGTGGGAATGGCATGGCGTGCCAGAAAGTCCTTGCTGAAGGCCTTGGAGCCCTCCAACTGAGCCGCCGCGGCAGTGGGGCCGAAGATGGCCAGGCCGGCATCCCGGAAACGATCCACGATGCCCTCGACAAGCGGCGCCTCGGGGCCGACGATCGTCAGGTCGATGCGGTTGTCGCGGGCATAGGCCACCAGGGCGTCGCCGTGGTCGACCTCGATGGCCAGGTTCTGCAGGCCGGGCTCGCGGGCCGTGCCGGCATTGCCCGGTGCCACCCGGACGCTTTCCACCAGGGGTGACTGCGCCACCTTCCAGGCCAGGGCATGTTCGCGGCCGCCGCCGCCGATGATCAGGACCTTCATCCGCTGCTCTACCTCGATACCTCGGGAAACCAATCCGGCCATTATGTCAGAAAGCGATACCAGCCGCCGCCCGTTCAGGACTTGCCGTTGCCGTCGTCGTCATCGTCCTGACGGGATCGACCGGCCTGGCCGCCCAGGTTCTGCTGCCAGAAGCGCATGTTTTCCTCGGCCAGCTCGCGCATCAGCTCCATGGGGGTATGGCGCATGGCCTGCTGCCACTGATCCTGCATGTGCTTCTGCTGTTCCATCATCAGGCGAGTGCCCTGCTCGAGATAGCGCGCCAGCGGCAAGGGTTTGGCCATGTCGTAGACCCGAATGAACTGAGCCAGCAGGTCGTTGGAAAACACCTCGGCTTCACCATCGGCCTGCTCTTGCTCGATGATGATGGTCAGCAGGATGGTCCGAGTCAGGTCTTCCCCGGACTTGGCGTCCTCGACCCGGAAGGCCACATCATCCAGAACCAGACTACGCAAGTCCTCGAGGGTTACATAGCGGCTCTGTTCGGTATCATAGAGACGGCGGTTGGCATACTTGCGAATGACGCGCACGGCGCAGCTCCTTGCATTACGGGTTGGGCTTTCACCCCTCTAGACCGTATTGTGCACCGCGCCACCCTGCTTGCAAGACGTCTTGCAAAATCGTTGCCTTTCGCGACCGACCGTCCACCTCCTGCCGCCTGAAAAAAGAGAGACCATGAACCTGATCCTGCTTTCGCCGGACGATGTCGAAAATGGCCGTATCGCCAGAGTCCGCGACCCCCGCCGCCTCAAGCACCTTCACGAAGTGCATGGCGCGGTCGCCGGCGACACCCTGACACTGGGCCTGGAGAATGGTCCCATGGGCCGGGGCCAGTTGCTCGAGTCCAGCAGGGACGAAGCCGTCTTCGACGTTGCCGCACTCGACCAGCCATCACCGCCGCCGCTGCCGGTTCACCTGGTATTGGCCCTGCCCAGGCCGCGCATGCTGGCCCGAAGCCTCGAACATGCCACGGCGCTGGGGGTGAAATACCTGACGCTGCTCAATACGCGGCGGGTGGAGAAGAGCTACTGGCAATCCCCCGAACTCGGGGTCGACCGTATCCAGCGCCACCTCGTCCTGGGGCTCGAGCAGGCCTGCGACACGCAACTACCCGAGATCACCCTGGCCAGGGGCTTCCGCCCCTTTGTCGAGGACCGCTTGCCGGCCTTGTTGCAGCACAGCCAGGGACTGGTGGCACATCCGGGCATGCCGCACGACTGCCCGCGGGGCGTGACCCGGCCGGTCACGCTGCTGGTCGGCCCCGAGGGCGGCTTCATTCCCTGGGAGGTCGAGCAACTGCTGGCGGCAGGCTGTCAGGGCATTCACCTGGGGCCACGCATCCTGCGCGTGGAGACTGCCGTGACCGCCCTGCTCGCCCGCCTGGCATGAGCCGTGCCAGCCGCTGTCAGGACCTCAGGCGGTCGAGCAGTGCCTGGGTGGCAAAGCCATCCGGGGTCACACCGATGTCACGCTGGAAGGCCCGCAGACCGCGTCGGGTGTTGGGCCCCAGGATGCCATCGGGCGTGCCGGCGTTATAGCCGCGCTCATTGAGCAGGCGCTGCATGTCACGCACATCGCTGCGCTTGAGGGGTGGCTGCTCGCGCGGCCAGTCGCCCTGGATACCCGACCGGCCGGCAATGGCATCACTCAGCTTGGCCACCGCCAGGGCATAGCTGGTGGCATTGTTGTAGCGCAGAATGACGCGGAAGTTGTGGCCGACCAGAAAGGCCGGCCCCTGAGCGCCCGCCGGCGTGATCACGGCAGCCGAGTCGAAGCTCGGCAAGCTGTCACCCGACGGGGCTAGCACGCCCGCTGCCTGCCATTCAGCAGTGGAGCGACGCGTATCGGGCTCGGTCAGTGAATAGTCGAAACCGGACGCCAGGCGAACCTCGGTGCCCCAGGGCTGGCCCTGCCGCCAGCCGGCTTCGTCCAGATAGTTGGCCGTCGACGCCATGACATCGGGAATGCTGCCCCAGATATCACGACGGCCATCGCCGTCACCGTCCACGGCATGGGCCAGAAAGCTCGAGGGGATGAACTGGGTATGTCCCATGGCGCCCGCCCAGGAGCCCTTCATGCGTGCCGGCGGAATATCGCCGGCCTGGATGATGCGCAGCGCGGCCATCAACTCGCCGCGGGCGAAATCGCTGCGACGGCCATCATAGGCCAGGGTGGCGAGGGCCTCGAGGGTGGAAAAGTCGCCCAGATAATCGCCATAGCTGCTCTCGATGCCCCAGATGGCCACCAGCACTTCGCTCGGCACCCCATAGCGAGCCGCCATCTGCTCGGCAGTGTCGCGATAACGCGCCAGGCGTTCCCGGCCGTTGTCGATGCGCGTCGCGGATACGGCGCTGTCCAGATATTCCCAGATCGGCCGGACAAACTCGGGCTGGGAACCATCCAGCTCGATCACCCTGGGGCGGTAGCGTACGCCGTCGAGCGCGTTCTGCAGCGTTGCAGCGCTGATACCCTCGGCGCGAGCCTGACGGCGGAAGTCTGCCAGCCAGGCCGCGAAGGTCATTTCGCGGGCCGTCGCGGGCGTATCGGCAACGCTGCTGGTCGAGCTTGCTGATGCCTCGCGGGTAGGCGACTCAGCCCGGGCATCACGGGGTTGTGCACTCTGACAGCCGACCAGGGCGATGCACAGCAGGGCAAGCGGAAGAAACTTGAAGGTCATGGGGGCGCGATCCTTGGCAGTTTGCAGCCGATGATCGCCGACAACGCCCCGGTGTGCTACCCCTTTTGTCTGTCGGCGTCAGGGTCCGGGGCATCATGCCCGGGTAGGTCGTCGGTCGCCCGGGTCCCGGATGCCGCCGTGTCGGGCCTGCCGTCATCCTCCTCGAGACCGCTGAGCAAGTGGTGATTGAGCGGGTCATAGTGCGGCTTCAACTCGTCCCTCACGGTCCCGGACCACAGGCGGGTTCCCACGAAATAACCAGCACGCCCGATGACATGCGCCGCCACCGGAGCCGTCATCATGATGAACAGGATGATCGCCAGGCCCCGCGCCACCACGGCCTCCACTGCGAAATGCAGGCAGACCCCGAGCATGATCAGGGACACCCCAAGGGTCGCGGCTTTGGTAGTGGCATGCATGCGCGTCAGCAGATCCGGCAGGCGCAGGATACCCAGCGCCGCCAGACACATGAAGCTCGAGCCGACCAGGACCAGCACGGCCACCAGAGCATCAATCATCGCGCGGTCCCCCGCGTTCCAGGAAGCGTGAAAATCCGATGGTCGCCATGAAGCCCATGAGAGCCACCACGATGGCCACATCGAGGAAGAAGGACACACCGGTGGCAATGGCAATGACGCCCATCATGCCCACTAGAATCGAGGAGAAAAGCTCCATGGCGACGACCCGGTCCGGCAGGCTGGGGCCACGAAACAGACGAATGAACGTCAGGCAAAGCGCCAGCGACATGACGGCCAGGCTGACAAGCATCACGATCGACAAGACGACCTCCCCCTCTTACGGTTGTCGCGTTGGGTGCCGGGCACACATCATCGCCTATGCGTCTCAACTGTCCGGCCGAATCTAGGAGCCTGTCGGATTTGACCGATCGTCGCGAGAATCACGGATTTCGAGACAAGTTTATCGATCTGATGAGGCGAATAGCCCGCTATTTAACGAATCAGATCGAATGAAATTGGCCGAAAGCCCGGGTTTCGTAGCAAATCAGCGTTAAGTCCGACAGGCTCCTATCGAAACAGCGCCAGGGCACGACGTTCCAGCTCGGCCAGATTGTCGCGCAGCGCCGCCTCGTCATCCAGAAACATGGCATGAATATACAGTACCCGGCGATCATCGGAGACATCCAGGCTCAGGGTGCCCGGTGTCAGCGATATCAGGTTGGCCACAAAGGCAATCTCGAACTCGGTTCGGGCCTTGAGCGGCATGGCGATCACGCCGGGCTTCATGTACCAGGGCGGCGTGACGATGTCATAGGAAACCTTGAAATTGGCCATGACCAGCTCCTTGGCGAAGAAGCCGACAAAGCGCACCAGCCGTGGCAGGCGTTGCGCATAGCCCGCCAATGCCGGCACCTGGGGCTGGATCAGGGCCAGCACCAGATAGCTGAAGACCAGGCCCGCCACCAGGTTGCCGCCGCTGAAGTCCCCGGTCAGCACCACCCAGGCGATGCCGAGCAAAAGATGCCAGGCCGCGCCGATCATGAGCCACCTCCGGCGCCTCCGAGCACCGCTTCGATATAGCGCTCGGGCGCCAGCAACTGCGACGCCGAGGCCTCGGCAAGCGCGTACAGCGGCTGAGCATTGAGGCCGATGAGCAGGGTGCACACCGCCAGCCCCGCCGCCGGCGCCGCCATCAGCCATAGCTCGCGACGAGCCGGCGGCTGACGATTATCGGCTTCGTCTCCCTCGGGCAGCGGCTTCCAGAACACCTCGGACCAGATCTTGATCATCGAATAGAGCGTCAGCAGTCCCACCAACAGGGCAATGAAGGTCACGCCATAGGCCTCGGCCTCGAGGCCGGCACGGATCACCATGAACTTGGCAAAGAAGCCGGAAAGCGGCGGCATGCCGGCCAGCGACAGGGCCGGGATCAGAAACAGGATGGCCAGCCAGGGGTGCTCACGATAGAGCCCGCCAAGCCGCTTCAACTGATAACTGCCGAGAAGCCGGTGCACTATACCACTCACCAGGAAGAGATTAGTCTTCACCAGAATATGGTGAATGATGTAGAAGACCCCGCCGATCAGCGCCAGCGGGGTGAACAGGGCAAGCCCCAGCATCATGTAGCCGATCTGGCTGACGATATGAAACGACAGGATGCGGCGGAATTCATATTGCGCGGCCGCCCCCAGCACGCCGCTCAGGATGGTCAGCCCTGCGCCCCACAGCAGGATCTCATGGGTATAACCGGGGCTGTGATGGAAGATCAGCGTGAAGACCCGGTACAGCGCATAGACCCCGACCTTGGTCAACAGGCCGGCAAACAGAGCCGATACCGCCACCGGCGGGGTGTGATAGGAGGCCGGTAGCCAGAAGAACAACGGAAAGGCCGCCGCCTTGATGCCGAAGGCCACCATGAACATCATCGCCAGCCCATCGACCAGGCGCCGGTCTTCGAGCTGCGCCAGCCGCTGGGCGATATCCGCCATGTTGAGCGTCCCCACCAGGCTGTAGAGCAGGCCGACTGCCACCAGAAACACCACCGACGACACCAGGTTGAGGGTGACATACTTGATGGCCCCCTCCATCTGCGGCTTCTCGCTGCCCAGAATCAGCAGTGCAAAGGAGGCCACCAGCATGACCTCGAACCACACATAGAGGTTGAAGATATCCCCGGTCAGGAAGGCACCGGCCACCCCGGCCAGCAGCAGATGCATCAGCGGGAAGTAGCCGAAGGCCTCGTGGCCGCGACCGGTCGTGGCCAGCGAGTAGACGGCCACCGCCAGCCCGACAATGCCGGTGAGCACGACCATGATGGCACCCAGCAGGTCGGCCACCAGACTGATGCCGAAAGGCGCTGACCAGCCGCCCACCTGCAACACTTGAATGCCTTCGCGGGTCACCAGACCGAGCAGATACACCGCACTGGTCAGCAGTGCCGCCGTGCCCAGCACGGCAATCCAGCGTTGTGCGCGCCGCGAACGCCAGAGCACCAGCGACACGCTGGCCGAGAGCAGCGGAAGCAGGATAGGTAGTGCCATCCAGGGGTTCACGTATCGATATCCTTCATTCGGTTCAGGTCATCGGTACGCACGATCTCCCAGGCGCGACGCACCAGCACCACGGCAAATGACAACACGCCGAAGGCAATGACGATGGCCGTTAACACCAGCGCCTGAGGCAGTGGGTCGGCCACCGCCCCGGGGGGCGCAACCTGCCCCTCGGGCACAAGGGGCGGGGCGCCTCGCGTCAGCCCGGCCATAGTGAAGATCAGCAGGTTGGCCGCATTGGACAGCAACATCAGGCCGATCACCAGCTTGACGATGGAACGACGCAACATCATGTAAATCGAGGAGGCGAAGATCACCCCGATGGCGACAGCCAGAATGCTTTCCATGGCATCTCCTCAGTTGCTCGCATCACTGGCCTGGGCGGTGTCGGCTAGCGCCGTGATGGCGGTGAGCACCGACCCCACCACGGCCAGATAGACACCGATATCGAAGAACAGGGGCGTGGAAACCTTGATGCCGATGACCGGCAGGCTCCACCACTGTGCCGTGAAGAAGGCCTCCCCGGCCAACCAGGCCGGCAGGGTGGAGATCAGGCCGATCAAGAGGCCGACGGCCACCAGATCGCGCGGCGAGACCTTAAGCATGGCGTTCAGTGCATATTGACCATAGGCAAAGAAATACAGGGCGAAGGCCCCCGCCGCCACCAATCCGGCGATGAAGCCGCCCCCTGGCTCGTCATGGCCGCGCAACAGCAGAAAGACCGAGAACAACAGTTGCAGCGGCAGCAGAAGCCGCGCTGCCACACTGAGGATCAGGGTACCGGATCTAACCATCGTCAGGCCTCCTCCCCGGGGTGGCCGGGTCGCTCTGTTCATCGGCATGAAAGCGCAGCATGGCCTGGACCCCGATGGCCGCCAGCGCCAGCACGAACATTTCGCCCAGGGTATCCAGCGCCCGGAAGTCCACCAGAATCACATTGACGATGTTGTGGCCCTGGCCCAGCGGCTGACTGTTCGCCACCATATAATCGGAGATACGCGGCAGGGCGTCGGCCGAGAGCACCCCGAGCATGAAAAGGGTCATCAAGAGCCCGAAGCTGCCCGCCACGAGCAGATCCCGACAGCGCTCCAGGGGCGTCGAAAGCCGCGTGAAGCGCGGCAGCCGGAAGAGCACCAGTACCAGCAGCACCACCGTCAGGGTCTCCACCAGCAACTGGGTGATCGCCAGGTCCGGCGCACTGAAGAGCACGAACAGCATGGCGATGCAGAAGCCCATGATGCCGACCGCGGCCACCGCCGCCAGTCGCGAACGCATCAGGCAGGCGGTCAGCGCCGCCGCCGCCATCAACCCCGCCACGACGACTTCGTGGAAGTAGGCATCGACATGGAACGCCAGAGGGCCGGGGTGACGAATGAAAAGCGCATGCCCGACCAGTGCCATCAGGGTCAACAGGGTCATGGCCAGATAGTGTCGCACCTGACCGTTCTGCAGCCAGCGTGTCTGCCAGCTGGCCAGATGCACCATGCCCGCCATCAAGCGCTCGTAGCCCTGCTCCGGGCCGAATGCCGCGAGGCGGTCGAAACGCGCCAGAACACCGCGCGCCCGATCCCAGTATCGCACCACCAGGGTGCCGAGCAGCAGGCTGGCCAGGGATAAAAGCAGCGCCGGATTGACGCCATGCCAGAGCGCCAGGTGAACATTCGGGTCGCTCACCCCCAGCCCCGACACGACCCCGGTTACCAGGCCATCGAGCTTGCCGGGCAGCAGGCCGCACACCAGCGATAGCCCGGCCAGCAGGGCCGGACCGATGAGCATGGCCCAGGGCGCCTCATGCGGCGTTGCCGGGGTGTCACCCAGGGAGCCGAAAAACGGCTTCAAGGCGACAATGCCCGCCACCGCCAGCGTCAGAAAGGCCCCGAGGAAGGCCAGTGCCAGCACCAGCCCGCCATAGGGGAGCGCCTCGAGCAGCGACGCCAGCATCAACTCCTTGCCGACGAACCCCAGCAAGGGCGGCAGGCCAGCCAGCGAAAGCGCGGCCACACAGGCGATACCGGCGGTCCATGGCATGACACGGCGCAGGCCGCCCATGGCGGTGACATCCTTGGTACCGGTGGCATGGTCGAGAATGCCTGCGACCATGAACAGCGCCCCCTTGTACAGGGAGTGCGCCAGCAGAAAGACCACGAAAGCCACCATGGCGCCGGGTGTGCCGATGCCCAGCAACATGGTCAGGGCACCCAGGGCCATGACCGTCGAGTAGGCGAGCAGTTTCTTGATGTGTGTCTCGCGAATGGCCAGCAGGGCCGCCGTTGCCATGGTCACGGCGCCGACCAGCGAAAGTGTCATTTCCCACAAGGTGGTGTCACCGAGGGCCGGGTGTAGGCGTGCCAGCAGGTAGACACCGGCCTTGACCATAGTCGCTGAGTGCAGGTAGGCGGAGACCGGCGTGGGCGCGGCCATGGCATTGGGTAACCAAAAGTGGAAGGGAAACTGTGCCGACTTGGTGAAGGCGCCAATCAGCACGCAGATCAGCATGGGCGTGTAGAGCTCATGGCCGACCAGTTGCTCACCCCTCTGGATCAGCACGGCCAGCGACCAGCTGTCCCCCGCCTGAGCCAGCATGACCAGGCCCGCCAGGAGTGCCAGCCCGCCGCCGACGGTGACAAACAGGCCCTGTTGAGCCGAGCGGCGTGCCGCAGGATCCTGATGATGAAAACCGATCAACAGGTAGGAGGTGATGCTGGTCAACTCCCAGAAGACAAAGAGGGTGACCAGATTGTCGGCCAGCACCAGGCCCAGCATCGAGGTCATGAAGGCGCTGATGATGACCAGGAAGCGCGGCAGGTCACGCTCGCCCTTGAGATACTCGCTGGTATACACCAGTACCATGGCACCGATCAGGCTGATCAGCATGGCAAACAGCCAGGCCAGACCGTCGATGTAGAAGGTCAGGGTGATATCCAGCGCCGGCACCCAGCGCCATTCCAGCAGCAGAGTGTCGCCGGCCAGGATGCCCGGGCCCTGGAAGGCCAACCAGCCAGCCAGTGCCAGCGGCCAGGCGGCCATCACCAGGGCACTGCGCTCGCCAAGCCGACGATGCAGCCACGGCGCCATCAGCGCCAGCCCCAGACCTGCCAGTACCATCAGCTGCATGCGGCCTCCCGATGGAACGCAAGGGATCAACTACCCAGATTGGACTTTAAAGAGATGGTAAAGCACAAGGCAAGTCAAGGGGACAAATCACGCTCATTTGGTTAGAGTAGGGTTCGAATGCCATTGATGGGCTTGTATCGCCCCGCATGGACGCGCCACGCGCCTTCCCCACGAGGGATTCATGGCGGCTGCAGCACCCTTGGCCTCACGCAAACGCGCAGGATGACCGATCGATGACATTGCTCTGGATAGCACTGCTCCCGCTGCTCGGTGTGCTGGTGCCGGCGCTTGGCGCCCGGCTCGAGCGCCGCTACTGTTCACTGGCAACGGCCGCTCTCCCCGCCGTCGCCCTGCTGTTGACGCTCAGCCAGCTCCCCGCGCTGGCCGATGGCGCGACCCTGCGCTTTGCCGTCGACTGGATACCCAGTTTGGGACTGGATCTGGCATTCCGACTGGATGGCCTGTCGGTGCTGTTCAACCTGCTGATCCTGGGCATCGGCCTTTTGATCGTGCTGTATGCCCATTATTACCTGGACGCCGCCGAGCCGTATGGGCGCTTCTATACCTACCTGATCCTGTTCATGGCCTCCATGGTCGGCATCGCCATGGCCGACAACCTGCTGTTGCTGTGGATGTTCTGGGAGCTCACCAGCCTCTCGTCCTTCCTGTTGATCGGCTTCTGGTCGCATCGCAGCGACGCCCGCAAGGGGGCGCGCATGGCCCTGGCGGTGACCGGGGCAGGCGGTCTGGCGCTGCTCGCCGGCCTGTTGTTGATCGGCAAGATGGTCGGCAGCTTCGACATGAATCAGGTGCTGGCCAGCAGCGACGCCATCCTGGCCCACGAGCACTACCCTCTGGCGCTGGGACTCGTGCTGCTGGGCGCCTTTGCCAAGTCGGCGCAGTTCCCCTTTCACTTCTGGCTGCCGCATGCCATGGCCGCGCCCACGCCGGTCTCGGCCTACCTGCATTCGGCCACCATGGTCAAGGCCGGCATCCTGCTGATGGCACGCCTCCACCCGGCCATTGCCGGGAGCGAGCTGTGGACGCTGGTGGTCACCCTGGTGGGCATGATCACCCTGCTCTACGGCGCCTGGTTTGCGCTGATCAAGACGGACCTCAAGGGCATTCTGGCGTTTTCCACGGTCAGCCATCTGGGCCTGATCACGGCCCTGCTGGGGATCGGCACGCCCATGGCCGTGCTGGCCGCCCTCTTCCACATTCTCAACCATGCCACCTTCAAGGCGGCACTGTTCATGACCGCCGGCATCATCGACCACGAGACCGGCACCCGGGAACTGTCCCGGCTCGGCGGCTTGCGTCGCGCCATGCCGATCACGGCGCTGCTGGCCTCGATCACCGGTGCCGCCATGGCCGGGGTGCCCTTGCTCAATGGCTTCATCTCCAAGGAAATGTTCTTCACCAGCACCACCGAAGCCGGCATGCTGGGCGGTATCAGCTGGCTGCTGCCGATCCTGGCGACGCTGGGCGGCATCCTGTCGGTGGCCTACTCGCTGCGCCTGGTACATGCCGTCTTCTTCAAGCCGGCCCACAAGGCCCCGCCCCGCTCGCCCCATGAACCACCGCGCTTGATGCGGGTGCCGGTGGAGCTGCTGGCGGCGCTGTGTCTGCTGGTGGGCGTATTGCCCTCACCACTGGCCGGGGGCCTGATGGACCTGGCCACCCGGGCCGTGCTTGGCGAGCCCATGGACTTCCACCTGGCCATCTGGCACGGCTTCAACCTGCCGCTGTTGATGAGTCTCATTGCGCTGCTGGCTGGTATCGGGACCTACCTGGGGCATCGTCACCTGCGCCAGTTCCTCAAGGGCTTCAAGCCGGTGGATGCCCGGCTGGTCTTCGAGGGTACCGTGCAGCAGGTCGGTCGCCGGGCCGAGTCATGGCTCGCACGCTTCGATAATGGCTCCCTACAGCGCTACATGAGCCTGCTGCTGGTCACGGCCCTGCTGCTGGCGGGCCTGGGGCTCTTCCAGATGCCCAGCCTGGCGGGGAATCAGCCCGGCACCCGGATCGATGGCGTGCTGCTCAGTGGTGCCCTGCTGTTGATGTTCAGCGGCATCGCCACGGTGGCCACGCACCGTTACCGGCTGATTTCACTGCTGATGCTGTCGATGGTGGGGCTGCTGGTGTCGCTGACCTTCGCCCGCTTCTCGGCCCCGGACCTGGCGCTGACCCAGCTCTCGGTGGAAGTCGTCACCATGATCCTGTTGATGCTGGCCCTCTTCTTCCTGCCGCAGAAAACACCCCGCGAGTCCTCAATGCCGCGCAATCTGCGCGACAGCGCCCTGGCGGTGGCACTGGGTACGGTCGTCGCCAGCCTCAACTACGCCGTCCTGACCCGCGACAACGCCAGCATCTCAGGCTTCTTCATCGACAACAGCGTGCCCGGGGGCGGCGGCCACAATGTGGTCAATGTCATCCTGGTCGACTTCCGTGGCTTCGATACCCTGGGCGAGATTACCGTTCTGGCGATTGCCGGCCTGGCCATCTTCAAGCTGCTCAACCGCCTGCGCCTGTTCATGCCGCACAGTGACGTGGAAGGTCGCCTGTGGTCACCGGATCGCTATCCGATGATCCTCACCACCATCTCCCAGGCCTTGCTGCCTCTGGCTCTGCTGGTCTCGGTGTTCATCTTCCTGCGCGGCCACAACGATCCGGGTGGTGGCTTCATTGCCGGGCTGATCACTGCTGTCGCGCTGATACTGCTGTACATGGCGCGCGGGGTGGAATGGGCCCAGTCACGACTCGACTTCCAGTACCAGCCGGTGGCCATCGCCGGGGTGGGCATCGCCACCCTGACCGGGCTGGGCAGCTGGCTGTTCGGATATCCCTTCCTGACATCGTCCTTTGGGCACTTCCATCTACCGCTGATCGGTGACTTCGAGCTGGCCACGGCCATGATCTTCGATCTCGGCGTCTATCTCGCCGTGGTCGGCGCGACCCTGATGATCCTGGCCAACCTCGGCAAGCTGACCACGCCACACCGGCCCAGCAAGCAAAGCGAATCCACGACCCAAAGCGAGGAAACGAGCTGATGGAAAGCCTCTATGCCATCACCACGGGGGTACTCAGCGCCTGTGGCCTCTATCTGACGCTACGCGGCAGGACCTTTCCGGTGGTGGTCGGCCTGACCCTGCTGTCCTATGCGGTCAACCTCTTCCTGTTCTCCATGGGAGGCTTGACCACGGATGGTGCCGTTGTCCTCGACGGGGCCGGCGATTATGCCGACCCGCTGCCCCAGGCACTAGTGCTGACCGCTATTGTGATCGGCTTCGCGATGACCGCCTTCGCGGTCATTCTGGCTATGCGAGCGCGGGGCGATATGGGCAATGACCATGTCGACGGCCGCACCCGAGAGGATTCAGAGGAGTCGCGTCGGTGATACAGCATCTAATCGTCCTGCCCGTTGTACTGCCGCTGGTCATGGGCGTCTTGCTGCTGCTGACCCGCTTCGGCAGCACGGGGCTCAAGCGCTCGGCCAGCGTTATCACCACCCTGCTGGTGGCGGTCGTCGCACTGGCGCTTTTGCTGCGTGCCAGCAACGGCGAGATCGCCTATTACGCCCTGGGCGACTGGCAGCCGCCGTTCGGTATCGTGCTGGTGGTGGATCGCCTGTCGGCGCTGATGTTGATGCTGACCGCGGTCCTGGCACTGGGAAGCGTGATCTTCGCCTGTGGTGGTGACGACGAGAAAGGCAGCAACTTCCACGGCCTCTTCCAGTTTCAGTTGATGGGGATCAACGGCGCCTTCCTGACCGGTGACCTCTTCAACCTCTTCGTGTTCTTCGAGGTCCTGCTGCTGGCGTCCTATGCCCTGCTGCTGCATGGCGGCGGCAAGTCGCGGATACAGTCGGCCGTGCACTATGTGGTGCTCAACCTGGCCGGATCGGCCCTCTTTCTCATCGCGGTCGGTGTGCTCTACGGCGCCACGGGCACTCTCAACATGGCCGACATGGCGGCGCGCCTCGTCGAGCTGCCCGCCGAGCGCGACGGACTGGTAACGGCCGGCGCCCTGCTGCTGCTGGTGGTCTTCGGCCTCAAGGCGGCCATTCTGCCGCTCTACTTCTGGTTGCCGCGGGCCTATGCGGCCGCGCCGGCACCGGTCGCCGCCCTCTTTGCCATCATGACCAAGGTCGGTGTCTATGCCATTCTGCGCGTCTATTCGCTGATATTCGGCGACAATGCCGGCAACCTGAGCGCTCTCGAGCAACCCTGGGTATGGTGGATGGCGCTGGGCACCCTGGTGGCGGGCACCGTGGGGGTTCTGGCGGCGCGCGACCTGCGCCTGCTGGTCGCCTACCTGGTACTGGTCTCCGCGGGCACCCTGCTGGCCGGGGTCGGCATGGGCACACCGGCGGCCACTGCATCCCTCCTCTATTACCTGCTGCACACCACCCTGGTCACCGGCGGCCTTTTCCTGCTGGCCGACATGATCGGCCAGCAACGCGGCAAGGCCGGCACTCGCATCGTCAAGGGCCGCCCCATGACCCAGGGCGGCGCCCTGGCGACCCTGTTCTTCATCGGGGCGGCAGCGGTCGCCGGCCTGCCTCCGCTGTCCGGCGCCATCGGCAAGGTACTGCTGCTCGACGCCGCCGAGGCCGGGCAACGCCTGTGGCTCTGGCCGATCCTGCTGATCAGCGGCCTGGCGGCCATCATCGCGCTGTCACGCGCCGGCTCCACCCTCTTCTGGCGCAGCCAGGACGGTGATAGAGGCGGCGCCGCCCTGCCGCGGCCCCAGTGGGTCGGCGTGGGGCTCCTGCTGGCCACCTCGCCGCTGCTGGTTGCCCTGGCCGGACCGGTCAATGATTACACCCGGGCTACCGCCGACCAGTTGGACAACCCGGACGCCATGGTGAACGCGCTGATATCTGGTAACGGAGACACGCCATGATCAAGTCTCGACGCTGGCTACCGGTTCCCCTGCTTTCGCTGCTGCTGCTCGTCGTCTGGCTGATGATGGTGCGCAGCCTGGCACCGGGCCATATCCTGCTGGGCGGCAGCCTGGCGATCATCATTCCGCTGGTCACCTATCGCTTCTGGGATGTGCAGCCCAGCGTGCAGCGGCCCGGCCTGCTGGTGCGCTTCATTCTGCGAGTGCTGGGCGACATTATCACGGCCAACATCCAGGTGGCCTGGCTGATCGTGAACCCCTGGCGACGCACACGGCCGCATTTCGTGGAGTACCCGCTGATGTTGCAGGAACGCTTCACCATCACCCTGCTGGCCAACACCATCAGCCTGACGCC
The DNA here is from genome assembly GCF_030409235.1 of Halomonas almeriensis. GTDB lineage: Bacteria > Pseudomonadota > Gammaproteobacteria > Pseudomonadales > Halomonadaceae > Halomonas > Halomonas almeriensis. The sequence continues at coordinate 475,175 of NZ_JAUFPO010000009.1, read as the reverse complement.
TGGCACGGTATCAGCCAACCTGCGCATGGATGGCGAGACCCTGTTGATTCATGCCCTGGACGTCGACGATGACGAGGCACTCATCGAACAGATTCGCGAACGCTACGAGCGCCCGCTCAAGGAGATCTACGAATGCTCGACATCGCGCTGAAGATCAGCCTGGCACTGGTGATGATCGCCATCGTGCTGAATACCTACCGTCTCTCGGTCGGCCCCGACATGCCGGACCGTATCCTGGCGCTGGACACCATGTACGTAAACTCCATCGCCCTGATCGTGCTGATGGGGCTCTGGCTTAATACCAAGACCTACTTCGAAGCCGCGTTGCTGATCGCCATGCTCGGTTTCATCAGCACCGTGGCCGTGTGCAAGTACCTGTTGCGCGGCGACATCATCGAATAGCGGGAGCAGCTTCCATGTCGATCTACGTCATCCTCGAAGGCGTCATTGCCTTCTTTCTGATCGCCGGCAGTACCTTCATCTTCATCGGCTCATTGGGCATGACCCACCTGCGCGATTTCTACATGCGTCTTCACGGCCCGACCAAGGCCACCACCATGGGCATCGGCTGCATTCTGACCGCCTCGATGCTGTACTTCGGCATCATCACCAGTTACCCGGTTATCCAGGAAATGCTGATCACCCTCTTCCTGTTTATCACCGCGCCGGTCAGTGCACACCTCCTGGCCAAGACCGGACTGCACCTACAACTGCGGCGGGTGGAGAAGACCCAGGGGCAACCGGCCGAACTGCGCGACGAGGAAGTCGGCAAGAAGCCGGTGCCACACCATTCCGACGCCGGACACGATTAACTCAAAGAGTCGGATACCCGTGGCTGAAGGCGGCTCGCCGGGCGACCGCCTTTTGCATTTCCCCGGTGCCAAGCCCGCTGAGGCACAAGAAGCAGGCTATAACCAGCCGGCGAGTTCCCGCTCGGCGATCTGCGCCAGCGCCTGGACATGGTCGTCTCGGGCGTTCAGGCAGGGCACATAGGTAAAGTGCTCACCGCCCGCCTCCAGGAAGGCGTCACGGATTTCCTCCTCGATTTCCTCCAGCGTCTCAATGCAGTCGGCCGAAAAGGCCGGCGACATTACGGCCAGGTGCTTGATCCCCTGGCGGGCCAACTCGGCGACATGCTCCACGGTTGCCGGTCCGACCCACTGCTCGGGCCCGAACTTTGACTGGAAGGTGGTGATGATGGCCTCGTCATCCAGTGGCAGACCGTCGCGCCCCAGCTGTTCCTTGAGGAGCCGCGTGGTCTTGCGGCAATGGCAGTAATAGGGGTCGCCTTCATCGAGGAAACGCCTGGGCACGCCATGATAGGAGGCCACCAGCGCCTCTGGAGTCGTCTCGGCCGCCGCATAGGCCTCGCGCACCGAGGCGCTCAGGGCCTGCAGGTAGGCCGGGTGCTCGAAATACGCCGGCACGGTGCGCAAGGCCGGCTGCCACTTGAGCTTCATCAGGGTGCGAAAAGCCTGGTCATTAGCCGAGGCGGTGGTCGGTGAACCGTACTGCGGGTAAAGAGGGAAGAACAGAATGCGCTCGCAGCCCCGGGCATGCAGCTCCTTCAGCACACTATCGGTCGAGGGATTGCCGTAGCGCATGCAGAAAGCCACCTCGACGCGCTCGCCATGCGTTTCCTGGAGTTCAGCGGCCAGCTTCTCGGTCTGCTCGCGGGTAATGGTCAGCAGCGGACTCTCATCCCTGTCGCGATTCCAGATGCCCCGGTAGGCCTTGCCGGAGGCAAAGGGGCGACGGCTTAGGATCACCAGCTGAAGCAGGGGTTGCCAGAACCAGGGAGAATAGTCGACAACGCGGCGATCGGAGAGAAACTCGCTGAGATAACGCCGGACCGACCAGTAATCTGTCGAATCCGGGGTGCCCAGGTTGGCCAGCACAATGCCGACCTTGCCACGTGGTACAACGGGGTGATCCGTTGGGGCATGTTCACGATGGGACGACGCGGAATCGGGCGTCATGACGCCTCCAGAGCCTGAAAGAAGTAAGGTTAGACTACCATTGGCAGCAACACAGCCGGAATAGCATTACACTATGGCGGAAATCCCTCCGCTCTATGGAGTCGCATGACACGCCCCCTGATTCTGATTGCCGGTGACCAGCTGACCACTGACCTGGCCGTTCTCTCACAGGCCCCGAGTGACGCGGTTATTGCCCTTTGCGAGGTCGCCGGCGAGGGACGCTATGTGCCCCATCACCCGCAGAAGATCGCCCTGATCTTCGCCGCCATGCGTCACTTTGCCGCACAGTTGCGCCAGCAGGAGATTCGGGTGCATTACAGCGCCCTGGATGACCCTGATAATACCCAAGCCCTGATCCCCGAGGCCGAGCGCATCGCGAGCCTTTATCAATGCGGCGAGATTCGCGTCACCCGGCCCGGCGAATGGCGCCTCTGGGAGGCCATGCAGCAGCGCGCCAAGGCCGCACTGCCGTGGGTGGTGCTGGAGGATGAGCGCTTTTTCAGCACGCCCCAGGACTTCTCCGATTGGGCCGCCGGACGCAAGTCGCTGCGCATGGAGTACTTCTACCGGATGATGCGCAAGCGAACCGGACTGCTCATGGAAGGCGCCGAGCCGGCCGGCGGCAAGTGGAACTACGATGCCGACAACCGCGAGCCGGTGCCCGACCATCTTGACCTGCCGGATCCACCGGAGCATCGTCACGACGCCACAACCCGGGAGGTGCTGGAACTTGTCGAGACACACTTCGGCGAGCACTTCGGACGACTCGAGGGCTTCCAGTGGCCGGTCACGCGGCGTCAGGCCCTGGTCGACCTGAGACACTTCATCGACAAGCTGCTGCCGGATTTCGGCCGTTACCAGGATGCCATCAGTGACGACCAGCCCTTCCTGTTCCATTCCCGCCTCTCGGCGTCACTGAATATCGGCCTGCTCTCGCCGCGGGAAGTCTGCGAATCAGCCGAGGCGGCCTACTATCAGGGCGCGGCCCCGTTGAATGCCGTCGAAGGCTTCATTCGGCAGATACTGGGCTGGCGTGAATATGTCAGAGGCCTCTACTGGACCCGGATGCCGTCCTACAAGCAGAGCAACACCCTTCACGCCGAGCGCGGCCTGCCGGATTTCTACTGGACGGGCGACACCGACATGCGCTGCCTGTCGCGCGCCATCCGGATGACCCATGACAACGCCTATGCGCACCACATCCAGCGGCTGATGGTCACCGGCAACTTCGCCCTGCTCTGCGGTGTTGCCCCCTCGGCATTATGCGACTGGTACCTGGCGGTATATGCCGATGCCTGCGAGTGGGTGGAGCTGCCCAACACCCTGGGCATGGTCCTGCATGCCGATGGCGGTCTGATGGGCTCCAAGCCCTACTGTGCCTCCGGCAAGTACATCAATCGCATGTCGGATCATTGCGCGCAATGCCGGTACGACCCCGGGAAGACACTGGGTGAGGACGCCTGCCCGCTCAACAGCCTCTACTGGCATTTTCTGGAACGCAATCGACATGTCCTGGCAGACAACCACCGCATGAAGCCGATCTACGGCAACCTGGCCAGGATGTCGAGCGAGAAGCGGGACGCTCTACGCGACCAGGCCGAAGACTTTCTCGAGAACCTGAAGACCGAAGCCGCTTATGGGCAGGGGACGCATCGCCAGGCCTATGAGCCAGACAGATAACCAGGGCCGGACAGGCGTCCGGGCCGGCATGGGCGAATCGAAGGGGTAAGCGGGAGGAGACAGCGCGTCGGCTCCGGGGGCCGGGGCTCAGAGGCTGACGGGGATTTTGGCGCCCAGCGGCTCGTGATAACGCGTCGCCAAGCCGGTGACCTCCTGCTCCACGATATGCTCGACCAGATAGGCTCGATGCACATCGGCGCGCTTGAGCTCCAGATAGACATCATCCAGCGAACGAAAGAGCATGGGCTTGGCGGCCCACATCAGTCGGTGGCGCTGACCTTCGATATCCTCGAGTTCGACTTGGTAGAAGCGATGCCCGGCATGGCCGATGACGCGGATTTCGACGTTATCATGTTCGGCCACGAAGGCCTTGAATTCCTTGAGGTCCATATGGCCTCCAGCAGTGGTTCGGTATCGTTCGCTCCCCCCAAGACTGCGTGCTCGAGATGACAGCCGTATGACCGATAGACACTGTTGGTGAAAACCGATGCCGGCAGGCCGGGTTGCGTTATTGATAATCCGCGGGATCGATGGCCTTGCCCAGGGACTTCTTGTCCACCCACTTGCCGGCCTTGGTTTCCTTGTAGCGCAGGACCACACGATCCCCGACCGACACCGGCAACTCCGAGTCCTCGGTCTGGTAGCTGTAGTGCTCGCCATCCACGACCAGTTCATAACGATACAGGTCGGGCATGCCAAGCCATTCCTTGAAGGGCCCCTCGCGTTCAGCCGATTGCAGTTCACCGCGTGCTTCCAGCTTGGGGGCACGGCGCTGGTTGCCGCGTCGGAATCCACCTGCCATGGATGCTTCTCCAGAGTACGATTGGGGAGTGGGATTATACGTGGCTGATGCACGGGCTCAAGCGAGACGCCTCACCCAGCGAAGGCTTCGCCGTAGCTGTCCGGGGCCAGATCCTCGAAACGCGTGTACTTGCCGATGAAGGCCATGTGCACGGTACCAATCGGGCCGTTACGCTGCTTGCCGATGATCACCTCGGCCAGACCCTGATTGTCGGGGTTATCTGGATTATAGACCTCGTCGCGATAGACGAAGCCGATGATATCGGCATCCTGCTCGATGGCGCCGGATTCGCGCAGATCCGACATCACCGGGCGCTTGTTGGGCCGCTGCTCCAGCGAGCGGTTGAGCTGGGAAAGCGCCACCACCGGGCATCCGAATTCCTTGGCCAGGCCCTTCAGCGAGCGGGATATCTCGGAAATCTCGCCGGTGCGGTTCTCGGAAAAGCCGGGAATCTGCATCAGCTGCAGATAGTCGATCATGATCAGCGAGAGATTGCCATGCTCGCGCACCACACGCCGTACCCGCGAGCGCATCTCGTTGGGCGACAGCGCCGCCGTGTCATCGATGAACAGCTGCTTGTCCTTGAGCAGATTGACCGCCGAGGTCAGGCGCGGCCAGTCCTCGTCTTCCAGCTGTCCGGTTCGCACCCGAGTCTGGTCGATACGCCCCAGTGAAGACAGCATGCGCAGCATCAGGGCCTCGGCGGGCATTTCCATGGAAAACACCATCACCGGGTTGTCACTAGAAATGACGGCATGCTCGACCAGGTTCATGGCGAAGGTAGTCTTGCCCATGGAAGGACGACCGGCAATGATCACCAGATCGGAGGGCTGCAGCCCCGAGGTCATGTCATCCAGGTCGCGAAAGCCGGTGGAAAGCCCGGTCATCTCGCCCTGCATGTTGAACAGCTCGTCGATGCGATCCACGGCCTTGGCAAGCAGATCGCTCATGCCGACCGGTCCGCCCGACTTGGGCCTGTCCTCGCTGATCTGGAAGACCAGCCGCTCGGCTTCGTTGACCAGCTCGTCCGAGGGTCGTCCCTGGGGGGCAAAGGCACTCTCGGCCACCTGGTTGGCCGCGCGGATCAGCTTGCGCAGGGTGGCCCGCTCGCGAACGATGTCCGCGTAGGCGCGAATGTTGCTGGCCGAGGGCGTGTTGCGCGCCAGTTCCGCCAGATAAGCCAGGCCACCGACGGTATCCAGCTGGTCGCGCCCTTCAAGCGCTTCCGAGAGCGTGACCACATCCATGGGTCTCGCCTCCTCGGCAAGCTGGGCCATGACATTGAAGACCAGACGATGCTCGTAACGATAGAAGTCGTCCGCCACCAGCCGGTCGGCCACATTATCCCAGGCGGAATTGTCGAGCATCAGGCCGCCGAGCACGGACTGTTCCGCCTCCAGCGAGTGCGGTGGCACCTTGAGTGCCGCCGTTTCCTGATCCAGCTCGTATGGTTCGTTCATGATTAAGCCCCTGACGAAATAGGCGCGACCATTCTACCCGAAGGAAGGCCTTGCCCCCATGACCCTGTAAAACCGTTACGACACCCGCCCGCCGGGTGCCAGACAGCAAAAGGGGCGCGAGGTAGAACCTCGCGCCCCTGGGCATCAACGCGAACGTTGAGTCTCGAGCTTACTCGCCCACAACCACGATGCGTACGCTGGCCTGAACCTCGGCGTGCAGGTACAGATCCACATCATACTCACCGGTCTGGCGGATCGGCCCCATCGGCATACGGACTTCGCTCTTGGCGACCTCGATGCCGGCGGAGGAAATCGCCTCAGACAGGTCACGCGGGCCAATGGAACCGAACAGCTTGCCTTCATCACCGCTCTTGGCGACCAGCGACAGCTCGATATCGTTGAGTTGCTCAGCGCGAGCTTCGGCTTCCGCCTTGCGCTCGGCGGCTTCCGCTTCCAGTTCAGCACGTTGTGCTTCGAAAGCCGCGATGTTTTCCTTGGTGGCCGGCACAGCAAGGCCGTAGGGCACCAGGTAGTTACGGCCATAGCCGGGCTTGACGTTGACCTGGTCACCCAGACCGCCCAGCTTGCCAATCTTGTCGAGCAGAATGACTTCCATCTCGTTAACCTCTTGTCAGTTGCCGCTGCCGAGACGCGCGCGGATGTTCACGAACGAATCCAGCAGGGCCACGAGCAGCACAATGAGAATCATGGGCCAGGTAAAGACGAGCATCACATAGAAGACGCCCAACCAGATCCCATGCATTCCCTTCAATCCAATAACACCATGTACCAACGCGATGCCGGCGACCAGCAAGGGTATCCAGATCAGCATGCCGAGTCCCGGCAGGTCGAACAGCACCCCAGCCAGGCCAACAACGAACAACACCAACAACTCACGGGGCATCAGCCGCAGGGCATGAAACTCCTCGCGAAACCCGCCGGGATTGTACAAGCCGGCTTGCCATGCGCGGGCCAGTGCCAGACAGGCCACCGACATCATCAGCACCACCAGACCGGTCACGCCCCCCATCAATAGGGTTGCGAGCTCCTGAGTATCCACTCCCTGACGAGCCATGTCGTCGAGCATGGTGGCGATCTGTGGAGCCCCCTGCTGCAGCTGATCGAGCAGCGCTTGCGCACTGCCGGGCGGCGTGAAGCTGCCCAGCTGAATCATCAGGGCGCCGCCCAGGGCACCCACGATCAAGGCTTCGCTCCAGCGCATGCGGGCCCGCAGCACCACGGCCATCAACGTCACCAGCAGGATGCTGGCCAGGGGCACGACATCGCCCTGACTCCACCACCATCCCGCCGGCACAGCGGCCGCCATGATGACCGGCAGGGCCGACGCCAACCCCTTGCGCAGGGTTACCAGTGCGGCAATGGAAGCCCCCAGCCAGAACAACCAGGGCACCAGACTGCTCAGGGCCGCCCCGATCATCGCCTGGGGCAGTCCCTGCATCAGCCATCGCGCGACAGGCAGCATCGTGTCGGTTTCTTACTGGTGGCTATCGGTGTAGGGCAGCAGCGCCAGGTAGCGTGCCCGCTTGATCGCGGAGGACAGCTGGCGCTGATAGCGAGCCTTGGTACCCGTGATACGGCTGGGAACGATCTTACCGGTCTCGGTGACGTAGCCCTTGAGCGTGTCCAGATCCTTGTAGTCGATCTGCTTTACGCCTTCGGCGGTAAAACGGCAAAACTTACGGCGACGGAAAAAACGTGCCATGTTAAGACTCCTTCAAACGTGCGACGGGTGGGCTCAGGCGGACTCGGCGGTGGTCGGCTTGTCGTCGCGACGCGCGCGCTTGTCCTCGGCCGGCTTCATCATCGGAGAAGCTTCGGTGATGGCTTCCTTGCAGCGCACCACCAGGCTGCGAATGATGGCATCGTTGAAGCGGAAGATGTTCTCGATTTCCTCGAGGGTCTCGCCGCTGCACTCGACGTTCATCAGCACGTAGTGAGCCTTGTGGATCTTGTTGATCGGGTAGGCCATGTGGCGGCGCCCCCAATCCTCGAGACGGTGCACGGTGCCGCCGTTCTCGGTAACGAGGCCGGTGTAACGCTCGACCATCGCCTGGACCTGCTCGCTCTGGTCCGGGTGGACCATGAAGACGATTTCGTAATGACGCATGGATTCTCCTTGCGGTTTGGCAGCTTCCGGTGGAGGCATCAGCCTTCCAGGGGAAGCAAGGAGGTGATTTTCGAAAAAAACACGACTCCCGCTCGACAGGCGAACGGGCGCAAGCATTATATAGACTCGACGGACTGTGCGCAACCACGGGATCTTGCGGCACCCAGCGGCTTCGTCCGCTCACTGCCGATCGGCATCCTGGTGCTTGAGCGAAGCCTCAAGGCGCGCAACCTGTCCACTCAATTCGCGCACATCCTGGCGCAGGTCCTGCAGTTCGGCTTGCTCACCCTCGCCGTTTTCCCGATCGATGGCGGCACTTTCCTTCTGCATCACATCCAGCACGATGCCGATCATCATGTTAAGGAAGATGAAGGCGGTCAGAAAGATGAAGGTCAGGTAATAGACCCAGCTCCAGGCGTAGGCCTCCTGGGTGGCGTACATGATGTCGGTCCAGTCCTCGAAGGTCGCGATCCGGAACAGCGTCAGCATCGCCGTGGCAATGTTGCCCCACAGGTAGTCATCCACCTCGACGAACAGAAAGCTGCCGATGGCGGCATAGATGTAGAAGATGATGAACATCAACAGCGCCACATAGCCCATGCGCGGGATCGACTTGACCAGGGCCGCCATCAGAATGCGCAGCTCCGGGATCATGGACACCAGACGCAATACCCGGAAGATGCGCAGCAGACGCGCCAGCAGCACCATATCGGACCCGCCAAGAGGCACCAGACTGGCCGTGACAACCAGGAAATCGAAGACGTTCCAGCCCTGCCTGAAGAAGTCACGCAGCCGCTTTTCCGCCGCCATGCGGATCACGATCTCCACCAGAAAGAAGACCGTCACCGCCAGGTCCATGGCCAGCAGCCAATAGTGGAAGCGGCTAGTGGCCGGGTAGGTCTTGGCCCCGACCAACAGGGCCGACACGATGATGATGGCGATCACCAGGGTTTCGAAGACCTTGTTGGCGCGAATGCGCTCGAAGCGGTCGCGCCAGGTCACCGCAGAGGCGCGCGTACCGAACCATCGTCTCATCAGCTTTCCAGGTCCACCTGGCGGTAGCCGATCAGGTACAGCACCGCATCGAGCCCCAGGGTCGAGATGCTCTGACGGGCCTGCTGCTGCACCAGCGGCTTGGCACGAAAGGCAATGCCCAGCCCGGCGGTGGCCAGCATCCTGAGGTCATTGGCACCATCGCCGACCGCGATGGTCTGCTCCATGGCAAGCTCTTCGCGCGCAGCGATCCCGCGCAGCAGTTCGGCCTTGCGCTCGGCATCGACGATCGGCTCGCGAACCTCACCGGTCAGCCGACCATTCTCGATGACCAACTCGTTGGCGTGCACCTCATCGAACCCGAGGCGCTGCTGCAGGTACTCGGCAAAGTAGGTGAAGCCGCCGGAGAGAATCGCGGTGCGATAGCCCAGGCGCTTGAGGTGGTGCATGAGACGCTCGACGCCATCCATGAGCGGCAAGTTCTCGGCGATCTCGGCCAGCACCGACTCGTCCAGCCCCTCTAGCCTGGCCATGCGCTCGCGAAAACTCTGCTGGAAGTCCAGCTCGCCGCGCATGGCACGCTCGGTGACCGCAGCCACCTCGTCGAAGACGCCATGCCGCCGTGCCAGCTCGTCGATGACCTCGGTCTGTATCAGCGTCGAGTCCATGTCGAAGCACACCAGGCGCCGGTGGCGGCGCCAGATCGAGTCTTCCTGCAGGGCGATGTCGACGCCATGCACGGCCCCAAGGGCCAGCGCCTTCTCGCGCAGGGCTTCGATGTCCACCTCATCGCCGCGCAACCAGCACTCGACACAGGCGCCATGGGGCGGCGCTTCGCCATCCAGGGGCTCACGGCCGGAGAGCCGGTGAATCAGCTCCACGGTCAGGCCCTGCTCGGCCGTCAGCAGGCCGACCTCGGCCAGAATACCGGCCGGCAGACGCGGCGCCAGCAGGGTCATGATCAGACGCGGCTGGCCACTCTGCACGCTCCAGCGATGATACTCCTCGGCACCGACCTGCACTGCCTGCACATCGAGCCCCAGCGCGCTGCCCGCCGCGGCGAGCGCTCCCTCCAGGTCGGCCTCGTGATCCAGGCCCGCCAACGCCTCCAGCGACAGCATGCCGAAGGTCACGCTCTGGTTGATATCCAGCAGCCGCGCCCCGCTACTCGCCAATGCCCGGCCCAACCCGGCCAGCTGGCCGGGGCGAGCGTTACCCGTCGCACGGATCAAGACTCGTCGTGTCATGTTACTCCCAGAAAGAAGAAGGAAGAGCGGCGCTACGCGCCTGGAAGAAGAAAGACAGCACTATAACCCACCTCCTGTCTTCCCTCTTCTACCTTCCCTCTTCCGCCTCAAGTCGGTCGACCTTCTGCAGGCCTCGGGGCAGCTTGCTGCCGCGGCGCCCGCGCTCACCTCGATAATAGTCCAGCTCGCTGGCCTTGAGGGTCAGCTTGCGCTTGCCGGCGTGCACCACCAGAACCTGGCCGGGGCCGAGCAGGGCCAGGTCGCGCAGGAATTCCTCGCGGCGGGCCGCGCGGGCTCCCGGGATATCGATCATCTTGTTGCCCTTGCCCTTGGCCATCTCGGGCAGATGCTCCAGCGGGAAGACCAACAGGCGCCCCTCGTTGGACACCGCGGCGACACTGATCCCCTCGCCTTCCGGCACCTGGATCGGTGGCAGCACGTTGCAGCCCTTGGGAACCGTCAACACGCCCTTGCCAGCCTTGTTCTTGCCGGTCATTGACTCCAGCGTGGCGACAAAGCCATAGCCGCCATCGGAGCAAAGCAGAAAACGGGATGTCGGCGGGGCCAGCATCACGCCGGCCATGTGCGCCCCGGCCGCCACATTGACGCGGCCGGTCACCGGCTCGCCCTGGCTGCGGGCGCTGGGCAGGTTATGCGCGGCCAGGGTATAAGCCCGCCCTGTGTCGTCGAGCAGCACCAGCGGCTGGTTGGTCTTGCCACGGGCCGCCAGGGCAAAACGGTCTCCCGCCTTGTAGGAAAGGCCCGCCGGATCGATGTCGTGCCCCTTGGCGCTGCGGATCCAGCCCTTCTCGGAGAGCACCACCGTGACCGGGTCGGCCCCGATCAGCTCCACCTCGGACAGCGCCCTGGCCTCCTGACGCTCAACCAGGGGAGCGCGACGCGCATCACCGTGCTGCTCGGCGGCCTCGCGCAGCTCGCGCTCGATCAGGTCGGTCAGCGCCGCCTCGTTGCCCAGCAGTTCCTTGAGGTGCTTGCGCTCTTCCTCGAGATCGTCCTGCTCGCCACGAATCTTCATCTCTTCGAGCTTGGCGAGATGGCGCAGGCGAAGTTCGAGGATGGCCTCGGCCTGACGCTCGCTCAGCCCGAAGGCCTGGATCAGCGCCGGCTTGGGCTCGTCCTCCTCACGGATGATGCGGATGACCTCATCGATATTGAGATAGGCCGTCAGCAGGCCCTCGAGGATGTGCAAGCGGTCCTCGACCTTGCCCAGACGGTGCTCGAGACGCCGACGCACCGTGCTGCGCCGGAAGTCCAGCCACTCACCGAGCATGCCGGCCAGCGACAGCACGCGCGGCCGTCCGTCCAGGCCGATCACGTTCATGTTGACGCGAACGTTCTTCTCGAGGTCCGTGGTGGCGAACAGATGCGCCATCAGGGATTCGACATCGACCCGGTTGGAGCGCGGCTCGATCACTAGCCGGGTAGGATCTTCATGCGTGGACTCGTCGCGCAGATCGGCAACCATGGGCAGCTTCTTGGCCTGCATCTGCCCGGCGATCTGCTCGAGCACCTTGGCGCCGCTGACCTGATAGGGCAGCGCAGTAATCACCACATTGCCGTCTTCGCGCGCGTAGCGGGCCCGAACTTTCACCGAGCCACGGCCGCTCTCGTAGGTCTTGCGCAGCTCCGCGGCCGGCGTGATGATCTCGGCCTCGGTGGGGAAATCCGGCGCCGGCAGGTGAGCCAGCAGATCGACGGTGGTCGCCTCGGGCTGGCGCAGCAGGTGACAGGTGGCCTCGACCACCTCATGGACATTGTGCGGCGGAATGTCCGTCGCCATGCCCACCGCGATGCCGGTGCCGCCATTGAGCAGCACATGCGGCAGGCGCGCCGGCAGCACCACGGGCTCGCTCATGGTACCGTCGAAGTTGGGCGCCCAGTCCACGGTGCCCTGGCCCAGCTCGCTGAGCAGCACCTCGGAGAACTTCGACAACCGCGCCTCGGTATAGCGCATGGCGGCGAAGGACTTGGGATCGTCCGGGCTGCCCCAGTTGCCCTGGCCATCCACCAGCGGATAGCGGTAACTGAAGGACTGCGCCATCAGCACCATGGCCTCGTAGCAGGCGCTGTCACCGTGCGGATGAAACTTGCCCAGCACATCGCCGACGGTCCGCGCCGACTTCTTGTACTTGGCACTGGCACTCAGCGACAGCTCGCGCATGGCGTAGATGATGCGCCGCTGAACCGGCTTCATGCCATCGCCGATATGCGGCAAGGCGCGGTCGAGAATGACGTACATCGAATAATCGAGATACGCCTTCTCGGTATACTCGCGAAGGGACAGACGCTCGACGTCCCCCTCCGCCACCTGGATATCCATGGTCATGGGTTCTGGGCCCTATCTTCCATCAGGAGAACAACACAGTCAGAAGAGGGAAGATCGGCGCTTCGCGCCTTGAAGAAGGAAGAACCCCTATACTCTCTTCCCTCTAACCTCGTATTTCTTCCCTCTTACGTCTTCCTTCTTCCCTCTTACACCTCGATCTCCGCGAGGTTGCCGTAGTCTTCGAGCCAGCTCTTGCGGTCGGCGGCGCGTTTCCTGGCCAGCAGCATGTCCATCATCTCCAGGGTGCCGTCGTCGGCTTCGCGGGTCAGTTGCACAAGGCGCCGGGTCTCGGCGGCCATAGTGGTCTCGCGCAGCTGCAGCGGGCTCATTTCGCCAAGGCCCTTGAAGCGCTGGACATTGGGCGTGCCGCGCTTGCCTTCGAGGCGGCGCAGAATCTCGGCCTTCTCGCTTTCGTCCAAGGCATAATAGACTTCCTTGCCCAGGTCGATGCGATACAGCGGCGGCATCGCCACATAGACATGGCCGGCATCCACCAGCGCCGGGAAATGCCGCAGAAAGAGGGCACACAGCAGGGTGGCAATGTGCAGGCCGTCGGAGTCGGCATCGGCGAGAATGCAGATCTTGTGATAGCGAAGCTTGTCGCGGTTGTCACTGCCGGGCTCCATGCCGATGGCCACGGCGATGTCGTGCACTTCCTGCGAGCCGTAGATATCCTGGCCCTCGACTTCCCAGGTATTGAGGATCTTGCCGCGCAGCGGCAGGATCGCCTGGGTCTCGCGCTGACGCGCCTGCTTGGCACTGCCGCCGGCGCTGTCGCCCTCGACCAGGAAAAGCTCGCTGCCGGCCGGGTCCTGACCGCTGCAGTCGGCCAGCTTGCCGGGTAGCGCCGGGCCGGAGGTGACCTTCTTGCGCGCCACCTTCTTGGCACTCTTCTGGCGCCGTTGGGCGGCGCTGATCACCAGCTCGGCCAGGGCCTCGCCCTGGTCGACATGATGGTTAAGCCACAGCGAGAAGGCGTCCTTGACGACCCCGGAGACGAAACCGGAAACCACGCGTGACGACAGGCGCTCCTTGGTCTGGCCGGCGAACTGCGGCTCCAGTATCTTGACCGAGAGCACATAGGAGACACGTTCCCAGAGATCCTCGGCGGTCAGCTTGACGCCCCGTGGCAGCAGGCTGCGGTATTCGCAGAACTCGCGCAGCGCCTCCAGCATGCCGGCCCTCAGACCGTTCACATGGGTCCCGCCGAGCGGGGTGGGAATCAGGTTGACGTAGCTCTCCAGCAAGGGCTCGCCACCTTCAGGCAGCCATTGAATGGCCCAGTCCACGGCCTGCTCGTCGTCGGCGAAATGCCCCACGAAGGGCGCGGCCGGCAGGACCTCGTAACCGTCGGTCGCCTGGGACAGGTAGTCGCGCAGGCCATCCTCGAACTGCCAGACACTTTCGGTACCATCGGCTTCAACCAGGGTCACCTTGAGCCCCGGGCAGAGCACCGCCTTGGCCCTCAGCAGGTGCTTGAGGCCCGGCAGCGAGAGTTTCGGCGAATCGAAATAGCTGACTTCCGGCCAGAAGCGCACCAGGGTGCCGGTCGCTCGCTTGGCCACCGAGCCGATGATCGACAGCTCCGAGGCCTTCTCGCCATGCTCGAAAGCCATCTGGTGGCGGCTGCCCTCCTTGAGCACCTCGATCTCGAGACGCCGGGAAAGCGCATTGACCACCGAGACGCCCACACCGTGCAGGCCGCCGGAAAAGCGATAGCTGGAGGACGAGAACTTGCCGCCGGCATGCAGTTTGGTCATGATCAGCTCGATACCCGAGACACCGTGCTCGGGGTGAATATCGATGGGCATGCCTCGCCCGTCGTCGCTGACCTCGACACCGCCATCCTCGAACAGCCGCACGGCAATGGCACTGGCGTAACCGCCTAGCGCTTCATCGACACTGTTGTCGATGACCTCCTGGATCAGGTGATTGGGGCGCGACGTATCGGTATACATGCCGGGGCGCTTGCGCACGGGCTCGAGCCCGGCAAGCACCTCGATCGAACTGGCACTGTACTGAGTCATGCATCACCCGGACTGATTAGAGTCATTTAGTTCCTTCCTCAACACTTTGGCCCGCGCCGCGGACAGGGCGTGACCGCCATGGGCCATGATGGCCGGCAGATAGTCCGCAAGCGCACTGAAGCCGTGATCGCCCCCGGGGTGCAGGATGGTGCGCGCGCCCCGGTAAAGCTGCCGGGCATCCTGCGGCGCCAGTGTCTCATCGGCCGTGCCAAGCAACAGCAGATAGCGCCAGGGCGCCACGCCTGCCGGCGTCATGTCGGCCAGTGCCCGTCGATGGGCATCCTCCACCCGGAAGGACTCGCCAGTGTAGGGGTTGACGTGGGTCATACCGACCCAGTCGGCCACCAGCCGCACCGGGGCCACGGCCGGGTTGATCAGCGCGGCCGTCAGATCATGACGCTCGGCCAGCACGCTGGCCAGAAAGCCCCCCATGGAACTGCCCACGACCATGGGCGCCGCCCCCAACCCGCACAGATCGGCCTCGGCCCGAACCAGGGCGTGGTCGGGGCGGTGAGGCAGGTCCGGCGTCGCGCACGGCAATGACAGATACCCACAGGCATCGCGCACCAGGGCGGCCTTGGGCGATGCACTGCCGCTGTTGAAGCCGTGCAGATAGAGCACGCCACTGGCGGTCGGCAAGGCGGACATGGCGCTCAGCATACGCGAAAAACTGTATATATGGCCAGCATTAAAGCCCCAGGCCGGTTCTGAAGACTCCGGACGACCGGCTTCACGACTCTGCCGCCCAGACGGCCTCGATCAATCCGCGGGTGGAATCATCCATGCCATCGATGTCGGCCTGATGCTCCAGAATGCGCCGCGTCTCGCCGGCCAGGGTCTTGCCCAGCTCGACGCCCCACTGATCGAAGGGGTTGATATCCCAGATGGTCGCCTGAACAAAAACCTTGTGCTCGTAGAGCGCCACCAGGGCACCCAGGGTGCGCGGCGTCAGGCGATCCAGCAGCAGGGTGCTGGAGGGCTGATTACCGGCATAGCGCTTGTGGCCCGGGCGCGGCCCGTCGTCATCGAGCGCGGCATCGCCCAGCATCAGGGCCCGCGACTGGGCGAAGCAGTTGGCCAGCGTCAGACGATGCTGGCTCATCAGGTGGTCCCTGGTCGCCGGGTCGTCCACATCGTCATAGCGCACCCTCGGGGCGATGAAGTCGCACACTACCGACTGAGTACCCTGATGCAACAGCTGGTAGAAAGCATGCTGGGCGTTGGGACCCAGTTGCCCCCAGAGCACCGGACAGGTCGAATAGTTGACCGGCTCGCCATCATGATTGACCGACTTGCCGTTGGACTCCATCTCCAGCTGCTCGAGATAGGCCGCGAAGTATTCCAGCCGGCCGTCATAGGGCAGGATCGAATGGGCCCGGATGTCCAGGAAGTTGACATTCCAGATACCCGCCAGCGCCAGCAGAACCGGCAGGTTGTCGCCCAGCTCGGCCTCGCTGAAGTGGCGGTCCATGTCGTGCGCGCCGGCCAGCAGCTCGCGGAAGTGGTCCATGCCGACGACCAGGGCGATGGGCAGTCCGATGCCTCCCCAGAGGGAATAACGCCCGCCGACCCACTCCCAGAACTCCAGCTGGTGCGCATCATCGATGCCCCATTCGCGCATCTTTTCGGGGCTCGCCGAGACCCCGATGAAGTGCTGACGCATCAACAGCGACTCGTCGACGCCCTCCTCGCGGTCACTGCCCAGCAGCCGCGCCTTCAGCCAGTTCCGCGCGGTCCGCGCATTGGTCAAGGTGTCGATGGTCGTGAAGGACTTGGACGACAGCACAAAGAGCGTCGTTTCGGGATTGAGCCGGCCCAGGTAGTCGGCAAGTTGCGAGCCGTCCATGGTCGAGGCGAAGTGCACATCAATGGCATGTATCCCCTGCGGCCGGTAGTCCGCCAGCGCATGGGTGACCATCAGCGGTCCGAGGTCGGAACCGCCCACCCCCAGGTTGACCACATCACGGATCGGCTTGCCGGTGGCGCCACGCCACTGACCGGCGTGGAAGCGCTCGACCATGAGCTCCATGCGCGCCAGGGTGTCATGCACCGAGGCCACCAGATCCTCACCTTCCACCTCGAGGCAGGCATCTTCCGGCAGGCGCAGAGCGGTATGCAGGGCGGGCCGATTCTCGCTGAGGTTGAGGCGCTCGCCAGCCAGCAGGCCGCAGATCGAGTCCTCCACACCGGCCTCCCGGGCCAGATTCAACAACAGCGCCAGGGTCCGGCTGTCCCAGCGCTGCTTTGAGAGATCCAGCGTCAGGCCGGCCGCCTCGCGGCTGAAGTCAGCAAAGCGCGTCTGTTGACCGGCGAACAGCTCACGTAGGTGGCGTTGCCCCATGCCCTCGGCATGCTCGGCCAGCGCTTGCCAGGCCTTCCTGTGTTCCACGGGGCATTGGCTCATCTCTCCACTCCTGATCGTCCTGTGTGCAGCCTGCGGCAGGGAAGCGTAGAATAACGGACTTCCAGCCCAACGCTTCGACCTTCCCATGAGTAATGCATCTTACCGTGACGGCATCTTTTCGACACCCCTGGACAGAGTCGCCGGCTTTTCCTTCGATGAACGCGTGGTCGCCTGCTTCCCGGACATGATCCGTCGCTCCGTGCCCGGCTACGGGCAGATACTTGCCATGCTGGGGCCGCTGGCCCGCCGGCATCTGCGTCATGGCGGTCATGTCCATGATCTGGGCTGCTCGCTGGGCGCCGCCGGCCTGGCCCTGGCAGGCCAGCTGCCACCCGATGCGTTTCGCTATACCGGCATCGATCTCTCGCCAGCCATGGTGGAGCGTGCCAGCCAGACCCTGCGCGAGGAATATCCCGCGCATGACATGACAGTGATCGAGGACGATATCCGCCGGCATGCCTTCGAGGCCTCGGGCATGATCCTGCTCAACTTCACCCTGCAGTTTCTCGCCCCCGAGGATCGCGACAGCGTCATCGCGCGCCTCTACGAGGCACTCGAGCCCGGCGGTGTGCTGATCCTGTCCGAAAAGATCGTCGCCGATGATGAGCAGGACAATGCCTGGCTGGTCGAACGCTACCACGACTTCAAGCGCGCCAATGGCTACAGCGACCTGGAAATCAGCCAGAAGCGCACCGCCCTGGAAAACGTCCTGGTACCGGACACCCTGGCGGCCCATCACGACCGGCTCGCGGACGCCGGCTTCAGTCGTTCGCTGACCTGGTTCCAGTACCTGAACTTCGCCGCCCTGATCGCCTTCAAGGAGGCCTGATGTCGACCCGCCAGGACGTTCACCGACCGCTTTACCAGGCCTTCCTCGACCAAGGACTGGACACCTGGCTGGCGCGGCTGCCGGAGCAGCTGGCAAGCGGCCTGGACCGCAGGCGCCATGGCGACCTGCCGGCCTGGGAAAAGGCCGTGGCCAAGCTGCCGGCACTACCCGAGCCGCGGCAAGTGGCGCTTGATGCCGACTGCGTGACGGTGGACTGCGCGCTCGATGCCAGCCGCCAGCGCCAGTGCGAGAGCCTGTTGCGCGCCCTGTCGCCCTGGCGCAAGGGACCCTACCGGCTCGGCGGCGTCAGTATCGATTGTGAATGGCGCTCGGACTGGAAATGGCAGCGCCTCGCCCCTCACCTGGCGTCGCTGCAGGGACGACGCGTGCTCGATGTGGGAGGCGGCAATGGCTACCACGCCTGGCGCATGACCGGTGCCGGTGCCGCCTTTACCCTGGTCATCGACCCCTCGCCGCGCTTCTTTTGGCAGTTTCAGGCGGTACGCCACTTCATCGGCGAAGCGGATCAGGGGCGTACCCATTTCCTGCCGGTGGGCATCGAGGCGGTGCCGGAGAATCTGGCGGCGTTCGACACCGTCTTTTCCATGGGCGTGCTCTATCACCGCCCTTCGCCTCTCGAACATTTGCTCCAGCTCAAGGCGGCCCTGCGACCGGGCGGCGAGCTGGTGCTGGAAACCCTGGTGGTGCGCGGCGACGCCACCACGGTATTGCTGCCGGGCGAGCGTTACGCCGCCATGCCCAACGTCTACTTCCTGCCGTCCTCCGCCGCGCTGACGGGCTGGCTGGAGCGCTGCGGCTTCGAGAATGTGCGCGTCGTCGACGAGGCCGACACCCGGCTCGACGAGCAGCGCTCCACCGACTGGATGACCTTCCAGTCCCTGGCCGACTTCCTCGACCCACGGGATCCGAGCCTGACCCGGGAGGGCTATCCGGCGCCACGCCGCGCCATCATCCTCGCCAACCGTCCCGGCTAGGCAGAGGCGCCTGCCTTCAGCGGATCAAGGCAGCGGGACGCGCACCACCCGGGTCGACACGGCTCCATTGGCGGCAGATGGCGGCAGGTCGATGATGCGAAAGCCCGGAAGGGCCTCACTGTCGACGGCAAAGGCCCGGGAGCCGGGCAGGAACTGGTCCGAAGTCGACGGACAGGCATGCACCGGCACCTCTCCCCGGGGTAGCGCCTGTCGCGTATCAACGGCCTGGTGCACATGACCACAGAAGATCGCCGCGACCGGCTCATGCGCGGCCAGCACCTCCCAGAACTCGGCCGCATCGACGAGCCCCAGGGCATCGATCCAGGCCGAGCCGACCGCCAGCGGCGGATGATGCATGGCCACCAGGGGCGCTCGCTGGCTCCTGCTCAGCTCGGCATCCAGGGCGGCAAGCCGTTCGGGGCCCAGCCTGCCATGCGCCTCGCCGACCACCTGGGTATTCAGCAACAGCATGTCCACCGCCCCCAGTTCGATCCGAGCCTGCGGCGCTTGAAACTGCTGCATCAGGGCGGGCACATCATGGTTGCCGGGCAGCCAGTACCAGGGGCACGCCAGACGCGCCAGTTCGCGCTCCGCCAGCACATAGGAAGCCCGGCTGTCGTCCTGGCTGATATCGCCCGTGACCAGCAGCATGTCCGGCTGATAGCGGGCCACCTCATCGAGGACTCGACACCATTGGCGATAGGGGTTGCCGGTTCTGGAGCATGCCGCCGGGTCGGCGTGCAGGTGACAGTCACTGACCTGGATCAGGCGCATCAGGGCAATTCGGGAATATCGATGGCATGACCATGCGCCAGGCCGTGATCCAGCCACTCACCGAGAAATCGGTTGAGCTGGAGCTTTTCGTCGGGCTGGTGCATGTGCGCATTGGGATAGCGATAACGGCCATCGAAGTGCCGCTGGCGCTGGAAGTCGTTGACCTCGGCCATGCGCACGTCATGGTACAGATGCACCCGCATGCGCGGCGTTTCCAGCAGCGAATCCAGCACACCGCGCTGGGAGACACGCACGATGCTGGTATAGGGCGCGCGTTCCAGGAGTTCCAGGCACAGGATGCCCAGGCGCTTGCCCTGGCCGAGCAGCTCGTACTCGCGGGTCTCGCCGGCCTCCATGTCGCCCAGCAGGCGCATCAGGCGCACGAAGTTGGCCGTGCACTCTCCCTGGAGGTCCTTCAGATCGGTGACATAGGCACTCTTCGACACGCTAACTCCTTGCTCTGAGTGAGGCTCGTCGCGCGGCCAGCCAATGAAAGCCGATCAGGCACATGGCATTATCGAGCCGCCCCGCCTGGAGCAGTTCCCAGCAACGCGGGAATGATAGCACATGCACACGAATATCCTCGTGCTCCTCGGCCAGGCCATGTACACCGCCCAGGCCACGGCTGTCGATCAGTCCGCAGAACAGGGTAACCTGCTCATCGCAGGCCCCGGGACTGGGATAGTAGGTGTGTACTTCATGCAGCTCGCCGACGCTGCAGCCGGCTTCCTCCATGGCCTCGCGCCGTGCCACCTCGGCGGCCGTCTCGCCCGGCTCCACCAGGCCGGCGACACACTCGAGCTTCCAGGGCGAAACGGGATCATCGATGGCCCCGGCACGGAACTGCTCGACCAGCACCACGGCGTCACGCTCGGCATCATAGAGCAGCACGCCCACCGCATCATGGCGATGATGCACCTCGCGGGTCATGGTCGCGCTCCAGCCGCCTTCGAAGAGGCGGTGGCGCAACCTCAGGGCATCCAGACGGAAAAATCCCTGGTAGAGATAGCACCGCTCGAGGAGGTCGACATCATCGACGCCGAACGCCGCACTGGCCGATGCATGGTCCTCATCCGCTGCCGACATGGAGCCTCCGCTTGTGGCAAAAGAGCCATTATCGGGACCATGCCAGGGCTTCGGCAAGCAGAAGGCGACACTGGCCCGGTTATTTCAGCTCATCGACCAGCGCCGCCGCCCTCTCGCGCAGGGTCTCATCCCAGGCCGTCACACTGGCGCGCGCTTCGCCCTCCCGGGCCTGCCGCGCATGCTCGAGCGCCTGCGCATCACGCCCCTCGTCTGCGAGGAAGACCGCATAATAGTAATGGGCCGCGATGCCTTGCGGCTGAAGCTCCAGGGCGCGCTGGAACATGGCCTCGGCCGTCTCGTCATCACCGAAGGCCACCGGCCAGCCAGGCGCCCGGGCATAGAGTGCCCCCAGGGTGACCTGCGCCGATCCCTGTCGGCCCCGGGGATCAAGCTCGATGGCACGCTCCAGCACTCGCCGCGCCTGCTTGGCCGGGCCGAGGGCATCCAGCCCACCGGTCTCGCGGGCCAGCGAGGCCAGGATGACGCCCTGATTGATCAGCACATCGCTGACATCCGGATTGGCCTGCGCCAGAGCCGCCGCCTCTTCCGCCAGGGCCGACAGCGCCTCACCGCGACGGGCCGGCGCCATTTCGGTGGATATATGTTCCCAACGCCGGGTCTGGGAAAAGGCGTCGCTCTGCCAGGCTTGTGCCAGGGGCGTTATCCCGAGCCCCAGACAGAGGACGACGGCAAACCAATGTTGTTGACGCATGATGCACTCCTCGAAGAGCCATTGACGTATTCATCACTCATCCAATGTAACGAACGTTTGATTGATCCTCCAGCGCATCACCCCGCGGGTGGCGTGCAACGGCCCTCTCATGAGCGCATTGCCTGATGACCTGGCATGGCGTATGTTGCGGCTCTCGAGGCACTCTGCAGGTTTCCGGAGGCGTGATTCATGAAAGGCCGCAACATGACCCGCTGGCGCGATCCGGCCAAGGACCCGCGCCAGGAGCCCAGAAGCAACCTGATTACCGCCGAGGGGGCGGAGCGGCTGCGCGGCATTCTCGATCATCTCTCTCGGGTCAAGCGCCCCGCCCTCTCGACCAAGGTAGGCGAGGCTGCCGCGCTCGGCGACCGTAGCGAGAACGCCGACTACACCTACAACAAGAAAGAGCTCAACCGAGTCATCGCCCGTATCCGCTATCTGACCAAACGCCTCGACGAGCTTCAGGTAGTCGACCGTTTGCCGGCCGACACTCAGCGCATCTTCTTTGGTGCCTTCGTGACGCTCGAGGATGAAGACAGCCAGACCCTGCAACTGCGCATCGTCGGACATGACGAGACCGACACCGGCAAGCACTGGATCAGTGTCGACGCCCCGCTTGCCAAGGCATTGCTCGGCAAGGGGCTGGACGACGAAGCCACCGTCGCGGCACCCGGCGGAGAAACCACCTACCTGATCACCGCCATCGAGTACCGCGATCCGCAGGCAGAAAGCTGACGAGCATCGAGACTCGAGTGGCGACAACCGGGACTCGAGTGGCGAGAAACGAGCGACGAGCAGTTTACAGCTCGCATCTCGCAGCTCTTGGCTCTTGGCTCTTGACTCTTGGCTCGTATCGAGAATCGAGCGGCGAACACCGGAACTCGAGTAGCGAGGAACGAGCGGCGAGCAGTTTACAGCTCGCATCTCGCAGCTCGTGGCTCGTGGCTCGTGGCTCGTGGCTCGTGTCTAGAATCGAGCAGCGAACACCGGAACTCGAGTAGCGAGGAACGAGCGGCGAGCAGTTCACAGCTCGCATCTCGCAGCTCGTGGCTCGTGGCTCGTAGCTCGTGGCTCGTAGCTCGACTCAGCGCTTCACGGCTCGATAAACGCGAAACCGGCGATCATCCGCCAGGATCTCGAATGTGCCGAAGGCCCGCTCGAGCAGGTTCGGGTAAGGCAGGAAGGCATTGGCGACCAGCCACAACTGACCACCCGGCTGAAGATGTCGCGGAGCCTCCTCGATCAGGCGCGCGGCCGGGCCGTAATCCACGGCACGCTCCTGATGAAAGGGCGGATTGCTGACGATGGCGTCGAAACAACGCTGCCCCAGCCCCGAGTAGACATCACCATGAAAGACGTCCCC
Source organism: Halomonas almeriensis (assembly GCF_030409235.1). GTDB lineage: Bacteria > Pseudomonadota > Gammaproteobacteria > Pseudomonadales > Halomonadaceae > Halomonas > Halomonas almeriensis. Next base: position 452,349 of record NZ_JAUFPO010000009.1, on the reverse strand, counting down.
CGGCAGATCATTGGCCGCCAGGGTGCGCCGGGTGGACTCTACCGCAAAGCCGTTGACGTCCACCGCGGTGACCGAGTGTCCGCGGCGCGCCAGCCAGGCCGCCAGGATGCCGTCCCCGCAGCCCATGTCGAGCGCGCTACCCCCTTGGGGCAGACCGGCATCCAGCCGGGACAGCAACAGGCGCGTGCCCTCGTCCAGCTTGCCGTGGCCGAAGACGCCCGGATGGCTGACCAGGTGCAGGCCCTCGGCCTCGAAACGCGTCCAGGCGTCATCCGGGTCGAGGGCCACACGATCCAGCCGTGAGGCAAAAAGACTGCAACGCCGGGCACTGTCTAGCTTGCGACAGCCCAGACCCAGCGCGGCCAATACCTTGAGCACGCGCTTGATGCCACCCTGGTTCTCCCCCACTACGTGCAAGGGGGTTCCCGGCTCGAGCCGGGCACACAACCACAGCAGCCACCACTCACCCAGAGCATGCGTCTTGGGCCAGAACAGCACCACACCCGGCGGCGCGGGAGGGCTGTCGACGAAGGGCGAATGCGCGCGTCTGTCTCTCGCCTGCCAGTCGGCCAGCAGGCTGTGATCGGCACTCATCAGTTGCCCTCCGGCGTGTTGCAGCCAGTCATCCGCCGGAGGAGCGACCCACAGCCAGTCGTGGTAATGGGTGTCCTGGCGATCCAGCAATTGGCAGACAGGGGTCTCGGCACTCATCGGCAGTTTTCCTCGGCATCCTGGCTGGCGGGCACCAGGGTATACAGCAAATAACGCCCCAGCCGCCAATAGGGTTCGCTACGTGAGTAGCGCCACTCCAGCTCGAGCAGCTTGTCGTCCATCTCCGGCGTGTCGACCGCCACCTGCAGGTAGTCATCGAAGACCCGGATGCCCGCCTGGTGTTTTACCCGCAGGCCCGTTTCGCCCGCCCAGGTCAGAATATCCTGGTGTGTCAGCGGCGAGATGGGGGCCAGTCGCTTGCCCTTGCCCAGCCCGGCCAGCCGGTCCTGCATGACACGCTCCAGATTGCCCTTGAGCAGGTTCGAAAAGCGCATGGCATCGCGATTGAAGACCATCAGGGAGAGCTGCCCATCCGGGGCGAGCAGGCCAGCCAGGGTCGCCAGGGCAGCTCGCGGGTCGGCCATCCATTCAAGCACGGCGTGGCAGGTCAGCAGAGGCCAGGGACCCGGCATGCGGGCCGGCAGTTCCTGCAGGGACAGGTCCCGCAGCTCGACCGTCGTCTCGGCCAGGCGCCTGAATGCCTGATCGCGCATGTCGCGGGCGGGCTCACACAGGGTGACCGGGTGCCCCCGGGCGGCCAGCCAGGCAGACAACTGCCCGAGGCCACCGCCGATATCCAGCGTCGGCTGGGCCTCCAGGGTCAGCATCTCGGGCAGCAGTCGATCCAGCAACGCCAGGCGCAGCGCACCGCGTCGACTGGCATAGAGACTGTCGGCAAACTTGTCGGCCATGCCATCGAAATGGCGATCACCGTGGGCAGAAAACGTCGTCATGGAGAGTCAGGGGGGCCGGCCGGAATGCCGACATTCTACCCGGAATCGACGGGCATCTCATTGCCTGGCGACTTTATCTCGACGGGTCAGCCGCTTATACTACGCCACGACCGAACGCCATGGACGTTCACCGTCAGCGCCCTCTTAGCTCAGCAGGATAGAGCAGCCGCCTCCTAAGCGGCAGGTCACTGGTTCGAATCCAGTAGAGGGCGCCATCTACCTCACCCTCGGATGGCGACCCCATCCCGCCCCGCTCGCTTGGCTTCATAGCATGCCTCATCGGCCCGCTGAATGATCTGACTGATGCGCTGATCCGTATTCTGAAAACTGGTGGCACCGACACTCATAGTCACGCTGTAGGCCTGGCCCTCGTGATGCACCCTCAACAACCGGGTAGATTCAAGCAAGGACTCGGCGATGCGCCTGGCCTGCTCGGGGGAACAGCTCGGCAGCAGCACGGCAAACTCATCACCACCCTGACGCGCGGCGTGATCACTGCGGCGAATGGTCTGCGTCAGCTCGCGGGCGACCCGGCAGAGCATTTCATCACCCAGGGCATGGCCACCTAAATCATTGATCGGCTTGAAGTGATCCATGTCGAAGACCAGCAGGACCGAGGGAATACCCATCTTGCGCCAATCGGCCAGGGCTTCCTCAAGACGGCGTTCCAGACCACGGCGATTGAGTAGCCCGGTCAGCGGGTCATGTTCCGCCTCCCACTGTCGCAGGGCCTCTTCCTCGCGACGTTGGGTAATGTCTTTGACCGTACCGACGAAGCCGAGGTGGCCGTCCTCGGACGATACTCGCCTGGCATGCACTTCGAGCCACAGTACCTCTCCCTTACGGTGCCAGTAGCGATACTGCTGCAGGAAGTCCTCGCCGCTCTGCAGGCTATGCCGCCACAGCTCCTGCATGGCCTGACGGTCATCCGCGTGTACACGATTCAGCCAGGCCAAGGGGTTGGTCGCGATCTCCTGGTAACCGGTCAGCTCCACCAGCGCCGGGTTGACATAGGAAATGGCACCACCGGGCTCAGTCACGAAAATCCCGACCGGAGAAGACGAAAGGATGGCATCGAGAAACGCCTGACGTTCGCGTGAGCGCGCCAGGGCATGCCCACGCTCGACCTCGACGCGATTGAAGGTAAAGGCAACACGCTGCAGCTCCTGCATGCGCGTGGCCAGGGCCACCTGGTTGCGCTTTCCGGCCCCGACCTCTTCTATCTGCCTTTCCAGCCGATAGAGGGGCCGTAGGGAAAGCCACACAAACCAGCCCATGATCGGCATCATAAGGCCCGCCACCAGTAAAGCCCACCAGCCTAGCCGGCCGACGCTCTCCATCAGCGGAGACAATACCTGATCTCGGGGCAGGACCACGCTGACGATCCAGTCGGCCGGCCATATCTGGCGGTAGGCCTGATAGCCCAGATCACCGCTGGACAGCTCACCGAGCACCTCCCCTTCCCAACCAAACAGGGATAGATTGGCCCAGGGATTGGCCCCGGCATCGGGCACCTCGGCGAGGATTCGCGATCGATCCGGGTGGTAGAGCACCTGGCCCGAGGCCGTCATAACGCTGGCAAAGCCCTCGAGGCCCAGGCGAATGCGCGACAGACGATTGAAGAGATCCCCATTGCGGATGTTGACGATGCCGCCGACCATGCCCTGGAAGTTGCCCGCCACGTCCAGACGCGGCACGACGAAGACGACCAGCGACTGATGACTGGCGCGACCCCGAAACGGCTCACTGACATAGGGCTCGTGGAATGCCGCGACTTCCTGGAAGTACTCACGATCGGCAATGTTCAGGCCGACGCGCCCTTCCACATTGGGCCAGTCCGCCATGACCCGCCCTTCGGCGCCCACGACAAACAGGCCCTCGAACCACTCGAGCAGCGCATCACTGTCGCGCAGGACGTTGCGAGCCTCGCTGGACGATGCGCGCAGCGGCACTCGACCCGCCAGGCGCTGCAGTGCCGATAACCGCGAGTCCACCTGCTGAGTGAGCTCGTCGGCAATCAAGCGCGCTTCATAACGCAGATGCGTGCGACTCGAGTCACCCGCCAGCGTCTCGGCCGAGCGCCAGCCGAAGCCCAGCAACAACGCCAGCACGACCGCCCAGGTCACGAACAGCCCGAGCAGCAAACGCCCCTTGAGGGACAGGGCACCATGCAGATAGCGGGTGAAGGGTGCTGACACTTGAGCTCCTCGCGCGCCGGCACTGGCGGATCTCGCAGCGCCTCAGCGGCCACGATGTAGCATCAGTTAGCGAAGGGGATCATGACGAAGATATTAGCCGAACACGTGACAATACAGCTGTCACGTGTTCATCGGCTCATCCGGACACACCCTCAGCGCCGATCCAACTGCTCGACCCTGAGCTCATAGTTGTTGGGACCCGTGTGGGCCGAGCCGAACTTCTGGCCCTGCACATTGATGGTGTAGCGCCCCGGCTGCAGCACGGTTTCCATGTCGACATCGCCATCGAAGCCTTGACCGGCCCCCTCGGCCACCACCGAGCCGGACTCGTCTAACACTTCCAGGGTGATGCGATAGGTGTCTTCGTCACCCGGCGGATAGGTGGATGTCTCGATGGAAATAGTGCCGGCTTCGGCCACGTCGAAGGTCAGCGCCTTGCCGCTGGCACGGATCTTGACGTCGGTGACGATGGTCTCGAAGCTTTCCTGCCCGGCGGCCTGCTGTCGCTCATCAGCGGATGCATCCTGCGCTCCGCCGGACGCCGTCGATGCCGCCGCGCCGCTCGCTGCGGCCCCGGCGTTCGACGCCGTGCCGGCGGACGCGCTATCCCCGCTGCGCACCGTTGCCACGGCATCATCGTCGCGCACGAAGACGGACTTGCCCCCGGAGCGATTCTCGCCGATGAACTGGATATCACCACCGTCGTCGACGGCATCCTCGACACGCTCACCGCGTTCATTGAGACCCGCGACATCGATGGAATAGGCATCCCCGGCCTTGCCCCGAGTACCGAAGCGCTGGGCCTCAACCCGAAGTGTATAGTCCCCAGGCTCGAGTTCGGTGCGCATATCCAGGCCACCATTCTGGCCCAGGGCCTCGGAGCGGGTGACCTCCTGACCCTGCTCATTCAGCAGCACGGCGGCAATGCGGTAGTCGTCGGCATAGCCGGCGGTCACATCGCTGGTGAAGGCATAGGTGCCCGCCTCATCGACGGTAAAGTCATGTTCGTTGACGCTACCAAACAGGAAGCTGCGGCTATAGGCATCGGTCTCAGGCTGCAGGTAGCCGGTCAAGTCCATCTGCTTGCCTTCTTCCCGGAAACGGTCCTGCATCTCGCTGGCCCAGGTCGGTGCCGCCACCAGGCTCAGCCCCAGGGTAAGCAAACCCGCGGTTAGGATCGGCTGTTTCATGGAACCTCGCTTGCCTCATTCTCGCCCAATGAAAAAAGCCGACCCCGGGGGATCGGCTTTCGTTGTTCAACCCTTCGGGCAGGTCTCCCTGCAAGAGGGGTTTAGAACATGTAGGTCACGCCCACACCAACGCCGTCACCTGCGTCGTTTTCCTGGTCACGGAAAGCCGCCTCGGCCCAGGTGTACATGGAGTCGGAGATGCTGTAGTTAGCACCCACGATGATCTCGTTGTAGGACTCATTGTCGTCCTCGTTCGGGAAGTCACCGCTGGTCAGCGCGTTGTCGGCTGTGTCGGTGAAGTCCAGACCGCCCACGTCGATGTACTGGTAGGCAGCGTAGACGTCGCCCTGGCCATAGCCATAGCGAGCACCCAGGCCATAATAGTTGGTGGAGTCGACATCATCGATGGCCGAGTCGAAGCGCTCGAGCTTCAGCGCGACGCGCAGGCTATCCATGGTGTACTGACCGGTGATGCCGTAACGGTCGCCCCACTCCTGATCTGCTGCAAAACCGGCACCCTTGACTTCGTAGTTGTCGAGGTTGTCGTAGACAGCGGCCACGGAGAAGTTGCCGGCTGTGTACTTGGCACCACCAAAGATGGAGGCGTTGTTCTCATTGGCAACGTTTTCCGCTTCGGCGTCGCCCTTGAACTGGGTGCCGATGGCCATCTCCAGGCCATTGAAGGACGGCGAAACATAGGTCAGCTGGTCAGTTTCCTGAGCGCTGTCAGTGTACTGGTTGGAGTCGCTGACATCGAAGCCTTCGTTGTTGGTGACGGGATCCTGGATCCAGTCATCCATCAGGGTGTCGTAGGAACCCAGCTTGACGTCACCGAAGTTGCCCTTCAGGCCGACATAAGCCTGGTCACCGGAGTCATCGTTATCGATGTCGGTCTTCATTTCGTCGGCTTTGATGTCGTCAAGCTCGAGCTTCATGTAGCCGGTCAGGCCATCATAAATGACATGCTCGGCGGCGAAGCCGAAGGTGGTGCCGTTGTCAGTGAGCTGAGTATCATACTCGCCGTTGCCGCCCTTGATGCTATAAACGGCAATCTGAATGTTGCCGTAGATGTCGAGCTTGGTGCCGTCCTGGTTGTAGACGGTGGCGGCCTGGGCGCCGGAGGCAACCATGGCACCGGCGATGGCAGTCGCTAACAGTGTCTTTTTCATTGCAATATTCCTTATGACTAGCTTGCTGTTTCGATCGATGCTGCTTGTGCAGCCGGCTTGCCTGTCAGGTGCCGGTTCTCGTTGCTGCAAGATTCTTTCGGAGTGCAGCATGCGAGCCAGACCACGGCCAAGCCTTATTATAATCCAATGCTCGCAGGAACAACTTTATACCGGGATCGGCGCGAGCGCAACAAGAAAAAAACACTGTTTTCTATCTCTGCGCAGAAAAAGTTCGCCACCATGAAGCTCCCCCGGCGCCATCCCGGCGCGCATCCATTTAAGCCAGGCAGGCATCACACCACATGGCTCGAACAGCATCATGCACGCCCGACATGACGCTTTCAAGTCACAACGCCGGGAAAGCGTCGTGATGCTCAGTCCGGGTTATGGCGTGCCATGAGCTCACTCAGCTTGCGCTGCATGCGCCGATCCTGCGGCTCCTGGCTCTGATCGGCCGAGTTGCCCGGTGCCGCCGACGGGGCGGCACCGGACGCTGGCACGGCCGATCGGTCCGCATCGGCTGACGTCGGCCCCACACTGGCAGGCCGCTGCGACGGCGCCTCACCAGGCTCGCCATCCGCTGGCTTGCCCTTGCCCCGCCGGCCGGTACGCTTCGCCCCATTATGACCGGAGGCCTTGCTGGCGGAGCGCCGGGCAGACTGCAGGCGATCCACCTTCTTTCTAGCATGCTCGGCGGCGCCAGCGTCCACATGGCCCGATACCGCCCCCTCCAGGTCAATGCGCTCGGCCCCCTCGCGAACCGATTTAAGATAACGCGGTAGATTGACGTAACAGGCCAGGGCCCGGCGCACCAGCTTCTCCGGCCATGGTTCCAGGGCGGTCAAGGATTCATGAATGCCGACCTGCAAGGGGCGCGTATGGCCCTTGAAAAACGCCTTGGGATAACGCTGATACCACTGTTCCAGCAGTGCCTGCGGCGAAGGGGCCTCGTCGATAGGAGGCACACTCGCCTGCGAATGGGCCGAGGCCTCCTCACCCTGGCCGGCGGGCGCTTGACGCTCGCCCGGGATCACCTCAGGCTCGTCGAGGTCCGTCGGGGCATCCTGAGACTGTCGTTGACTCGCCGGGCGCTGGCCCATCAGCGCGGAGAACCCCTGGGCTCGCCGACCACGCCGTTGAAAAACGAGACCCGCTTCGCGATCACCGGAAGTTTCCCTGGCCTCGCGCAACTGGCGATTATGGGCCTCGATTTCGCGATTCTGCTCATCCAGCTCGCGATTTTCCTCGAGCAGTTCCATGCCAGAGGCTTCGGCATCGGCCAGGCGGTGCTGCAATTCACTCAATTGCTGTGCCAGCGAATCGCGCTCGTCGGCCCGTTCCCTGGCCTCGGCTGTCAGCTCGGCATTGCGCGCCTCCAGTGCCTGACAGTGCTGCGCCAGGTCATCGAGTCGCGCGGACAGCGACTCACGCCGGGCGCGTGACTCGTCCCAGGCCGCCAGTAGCGCCTCGGCACGGTCCTCCAGCGCCACGATCAAGCGCGTTGAGCTTTCCTCGATCAATTCCTGATCCTCCAAGTGCGCCTTCCTGAACACACCGTGAGCGATTCCGGCGCCCCGGTGCTACCCTCACAGTCTGTGTCAGGCATCGGTCTCTGGCAAACCCCGACGCTGATACGACACAAAATCGTAGGCCGGCTGCCCTTCCCCGGGGCTGCCGGCCACACGCTGGATTTCCTGCCAGTGCGCCATATCCATGGCCGGGAAGTAGGCATCTCCCTCGAGATCGACCGCCACCTCGGTCAGGTAGAGGCGACTAGCAAGAGGCAGCGCCTGGGTGTAGATCTGGGCACCGCCCATCACCATGATCTCGTCGACACCGTCGATGGTCGCCTGCTGGTCGGCCAGGATCAGGGCTGTGGCCAGGTCATGACATACCCTGACACCTTCGGAACGGAAGTCGGTATCACGGGTGACCACGATGTTCAGGCGGCCGGGCAGCGGCCTGCCGATCGATTCATGAGTCTTGCGCCCCATCACCAGCGGCTTGGCCTGGGTCATGAACTTGAAGAACCTGAGATCCTCCGGCAGATACCAGGGAAGCTGATTGTCGACACCAATCACGCCATTGCTCGACATGGCCGCAATCATGGCGACGGGAACCAGAGTGCTGTCTGTCATACGGCGACCTCTGCCTTGATGTGCGGATGAGGCTCATAGCCCTCGATGGCGATATGCTCGAAACGAAACGCAAAGAGGTCATCCACCCCGGGCTCGAGCACCAGTCGCGGCGCCTCGGTCGGCTGGCGGCTCAACTGCAGCTCGGCCTGCTCGAGGTGATTGAGATAGAGGTGCGCATCGCCCAGGGTGTGCACGAAATCCCCCGGCTCGAGCCCGGCCACCTGGGCAATCATACGGGTCAGCAGGGCATAGCTGGCGATATTGAAGGGCACGCCGAGGAAGATGTCGGCACTGCGCTGATAGAGCTGGCAGGACAGACGCCCCTCGGCCACATAGAACTGGAAAAGACAGTGACACGGCGGCAGGGCCATGTCATCGACCAGCGCCGGGTTCCAGGCCGAGACAATCAAGCGCCGCGAATGCGGATTGTGCTTCAACTGCTCCAGAAGCCCGACGATCTGGTCGACATGACCGCCACGCGGATCCGGCCAGCTGCGCCACTGATAGCCATAGACCGGCCCCAGATCGCCGTTCGCATCGGCCCACTCGTCCCAGATCCGCACGCCGTTTTCCTTGAGATAGGCGATATTGGTATCACCGGCCAGAAACCACAGCAGTTCGTGAATGATCGAGCGCAGATGCAGCTTCTTGGTGGTGATGAGCGGGAATCCGCGGGAGAGGTCGAAGCGCATCTGATGACCGAACAGCGAACGCGTGCCCACGCCGGTGCGATCACCGCGCTCGACACCATGCTCCAGCACCGCTCGCATCAGATCGAGATAAGGCTGTTCCAGGGGAGGTAGAGTCTCGGCTTTCACGGCAAAATCACAGCTGGGAAATTGAGTGGTTATTCTACACAGAGGCTACAGCTGCCGTAAGCCATCAGCTCCAAGTCGGAAGAAGGATAGAGGGAAGAAAAACACGAGCCGCGCTATATTCTTCCCTCCTCCAGGAGCGAAGCGACGCTCTTACCTCTTCAAGGCGCCGCGCAGCGGCGCCTTCCCGTCAGGGCGTCGGCTGACGCCGCGACCAGACCATCAAACCGGCCCCGGCGAGGATCATCGGCAACGACAGCAGCATGCCCATGGTCAGCCAGTCGAAGGCGATGAACCCGAGCTGCGGGTCCGGGCGACGCACGAATTCCACCGCGAATCGGAAGAAGCCGTAAAGCACCAGAAACAGCCCCGAGACAAGACCACGACGACGCGGCTTCGCCGAGACCCACCAGAGCACGACGAACAGCACCAGACCTTCCAGCACAGCCTCGTACAACGAGGACGGATGACGCGGCTCCGGCCCCACACCAGGAAATGGCATGCCCCAGGGCAGATCCGTCACCCGCCCCGGCAGCTCATGGTTGATGAAGTTGCCGATACGCCCGGCTCCCAGGCCGATGGGCACCAGAGGCGCGACGAAATCGGTCAGGGTGAAAAACGCCAGTTGCTTGCGCCGGGCGAACCACCAGGCAGCCAGCAGCACCCCCAGCAGGCCACCATGAAAGCTCATGCCGCCATCCCAGACCCGCAGCACCCACAGCGGGTCCAACAGCCACTGCTCCATGCCATAGAAAAGCGCATACCCAAGGCGCCCTCCCAGCACCACCCCGAGCGCCCCATAGAACAGCAGGTCACCCACATCATCGCGGGTCAGGCCGATGCGCTCGGCCCGACGGCGCCCCAGCCACCAGGCGGCGAGGAAGCCGATCACGTACATCAGGCCATACCAATGCACCTGGAAAGGCCCGATCGAGATAGCCACCGGGTCGATGGAGGGATAAGTCAGCATGGGGTCCTCAAGAAGAAGTAAGAGATAAGAAGGAAGAAGAAGTAAGACGCCAAACGAAACATTCCAGCAAAGCCGCCAAGGGTTTTCTTCCCTCTTCCAGCGGCGAAGCAGCACTCTTCCCTCTTCAAGACGCATAGCACCGCTCTATCAGTCTCAAATCAGGAACTTCACCCCGACCCCGGCGAGCAGCAGGGCGAAGGCGATGCGCAGCTGCCGGGCGGGCAGCCGATGGGCCAACCACACCCCCAGGCGCGCAAAGGGCACGCTGGTCAGCACGATGCCGCAAAAGGCGGGCCACATGACATAGCCCATGGCACCCTCGGGCAGGCCGGGCTGCTGCCAGCCCACCAGCATGAAGGTGGCGGCACCGAAGAGCGCGATCGGCAGGCCGCAGGCCGCGGATGTCCCCACCGCCTGCGGCATGCTCGCCCCGCTACGAGACAGCCAGGGAACACTCAGGGTTCCCCCGCCGATGCCGAAAAGTGCCGAGACGCCACCGATCACCCCGCCGGCCAGCATCATCATGGCCCGTCCCGGGGGCTGCGCTCGCGGCACGGGACGCAGGTCGAGCAGCATCCTGGCCGCCACCAGCACCAAGAAGCCGCCGAACAGCATCCCCAGCCAGGTACTCGAGAGCCGATCGGCCACCAGCCCTCCGCCCAGTGCGCCCAGCATCAACCCGGGCAGCAGCGCCATCAACCAGGGCCGATGCACACTGCCGCGTCGATAGTGGCCCAGGGCGGAAGACGCACCGGTGACCACAATAGTCGCCAGCGAGGTGCCCACGGCGAGATGCATCACTACCGGCGGCGCGACCTGCTGAAGCTCGAAGGCCAGAACGAGAGCCGGCACGATAATCAGGCCGCCGCCGATGCCGAAAAGGCCGGCCAGCGTGCCGGCCAGGCTCCCCAGGGCCAGGTAGCTCAGCCATAACATCGGGGCGCTCATGCGTGGTTCTCGTCATGACGCAGAGCGCCCGGCAACCAGTGACGAACGGTTTCCAGAATGTCCTGGGGTCGGTAGGGCTTGGCCAGATAGTCATCCATGCCCGCGGCGGCGAAGCGGCGTTTATCCGACTCGCCGGCATTGGCGGTCAAGGCGACAACGACATTGCGATGCTGGGCGTCGTCCAGGTGACGGGCTTCATGCTCCCGCCAGATACGACAGGTTTCGACGCCATCCATGTCCGCCATGAAGATATCCATCAGCACCAGATCAATCGACATTTCAAACAGACGCTCCAGCGCCTCGCGACCACAGGACGCCGTCACCACCTGCACCCCCTCGCGCTCCAGCACTTGTTGCGCCAGCATCAGGTTGACGGGGCCGTCATCGACGATCAGCACCCTGGCAGTCGGCTCCTCGGCCGGGCCCGGCGAATCATCGAGGCTGACCAGCAGTGAGCGGGCATCTTCCAGTTGCTCGCGGAGCCTGCCGACCAATTCGGGACATGGCGTCTCTGGGAGTGCCGAGGCCTCGAGAGCTTCCAGGGAGGGCAGCAAGGTCTGTTGCAGATGCGCGAGATAGTGCGACTTGAGACGTGCGGACTCGCTCACCCGCTCGCGCTCCGCTTCCAGGCGTCGCATGCGGCTCTTCAGCGATTCCAGTTCTTCACTGTGGGGCTGATCACCCTTCTCCGGTCCGGCAGACAGACCTTCGAGGCTCGAGACCAGCGTCTCGGCCGTGGTCTGCAGGCGCACGAGCCGCTCCATGGCAGTGACCTGATCCCCCGCGCTGACGGGCGGTTCGGCCCGGGGCTCGAGGCGCTCTTCCAGTTGCCGCAGAGCGGCCGAAAGTTCCTGACCATGATGATACAGGCGCTGCCGGAGCAACATCAGAAAGATCGTCACATTCAGGCTGCTGCCAATCAGCAGGGCCAGCAACAGCCATAGCGTCACCCCCCAGGAAACCCCAGCGGGCATAAGCCACCAGCATATCAACGTAATGGCCATGCCCAGGCCAACAAGCACCAGCTGGGCCAGTAGCACCGGCCACAGAATGGGGCTAACCAGTTGCGGCCAGGTGGGCTCCTTGGGCGATTCGACGCGCATGCATATCCCTGAAACGTGCCGATGATAGAGGAAGTTTACGCGGCGAAACGGGCACTGTCATGAGCGGACTTTGCAACAGGCCTCGGCGGGCGTAGAGTCGTCTCCATGTGCCTGATTGCCCTCGAATTCCGCCCTGAAAACCCGACCCGCTTGCGCCTCATGGCCAATCGTGACGAGTTTCATACCCGCCCCAGCGCCGGCCTAGGCGCCTGGAAAGATGCCCCGTCCATCATCGGGGGGCGCGACCTGCAGGGAGGTGGGGGCTGGATGGCCATGCATCGGCAGGGACGCTTCGCCGCCGTCACCAATGTCCGCGACCCGGGCCTGGTCGTGCCGGCATCGGCTCCCTCTCGCGGCGATCTGGTCAGGACCGCACTGGAGTGCGAGGACCTGGCGCAATGGCTGAGGCAGCTTGCGCAGGGCGATGCCTGGCATTATGCGGGGTTCAACCTCCTCGCGAGCGACGGCGAGCAACTCTGGCATCTGTATCGCGGCCAGGCGTCACTTGAGCTATCGACGGTACCGCCGGGGATACACGGCCTCTCCAACGCCAGCCTGAACACGCCCTGGCCCAAGGTACTGAACGTCTGCCGGGGGCTGGCGGAAAGCCGCGGGCAGGACTGGCCGGCAAGGGCGCTGGCGCATTTCGGTGATACGGCCCAGGCCGCTGACCACCGTCTGCCCGATACCGGCATCGAGCCGGCGCTGGAGCGCCGGCTATCATCGGCCTTCATTCTCGGTGAAGACTACGGAACCCGCTCGACCACCTGGCTCGAGTGGTACGACAGCGGCGATTTTTTCCTTCAAGAGCGCCGCTATGCGCCCTGGGGAAGGTGGCTCGGCGAGCGGCAGCATGATACCCGCAACGCCTGAGGGAAATACTGCTTAAATGCCTGCGCATGCAAATCGCGGCGTTTCACGGTTCTCGGCGATTTATTCAGCGCTTGCCTGAGAGCAGGCTCAGTCGCGGGGCGGCAGCAAGTGGCTCAACTGCCACTCGGCCATGCGCTTGTCGAGGTGTGCCCGAACACCGGCCGCCGAATCGAAGGCCAGGGTCTCGTCGACCAGTTGTTGCGCCGCTGTCAGCGAAACACGCCGCACCGCCGCCCTCACCTTGGGCAGGCTGGGCGCATTCATGGACAGCGAACCAAAGCCCATGCCCATCAACAGCAGGGAGCCGGCGGGGTCACCGGCCAGCTCGCCGCACACCGAGGCCGGCACCTGAAGGTCGCGGGATTCGGCTGCCATCTTCGCCAGCGCCGACAACACGGCCGGGTGGCAGGCGTCATACAGCTCGGCCACCCGTGGGTTGTTGCGGTCCACCGCCAGCAGGTACTGTGTCAGGTCGTTGCTGCCCACCGAGAAAAAGTCGACACGCCTGGCCAGAGCCTCCAACTGGTAGAGCGTGGCCGGCACCTCGATCATCACCCCGACGCGGGGACGTGCCACCACCAGACCATCCTCGCCGAGCTCGGTAATCGCGCGCTCGAGCAGACGCAGCGCATCATCGATCTCACCGACATTGGTGACCATCGGCAACAACACCTGCAGATTGTCGAGCCCCTGTGAGGCTCGCAGCATCGCCCTGAGCTGGACCATGAGGACTTCCGGGTGATCCAGGGTCACGCGGATACCCCGCCAACCCAGGAAGGGGTTGGCCTCTTCGATGGGGAAATAGGGCAGATCCTTGTCGCCGCCTATATCCAGGGTGCGCATGACCACCGGCAGGGGCGCAAACCCCTCCAGCTGCTCGCGGTACAGGCGCGTCTGTTCCTGCTCACCGGGAAAGCGCTCGGTGATCATGAACGGCACCTCGGTGCGATACAGCCCTACACCGCCGATGCGTGCCTTCAGGGAAGACACGGCATCCACCGCCAGGCCGGTGTTGACCATCAGCGGGATATCATGGCCATCCGTGGTCCGGCTGGGCAGGTCCTGTTCGTGCTCGAGGACTTCGCTGAGCTCGCGCTCCTCGTCGATCATGCTCTGATAGCGACCTTCCAGCTCTTCCCCGGGGCGTACGAAGAGCCGGCCGCGATGGCCATCCAGGACCACGGGGGCGCCATTGAGGCGCGGCAGCGGCAGGTCGACCATGCCGAGCACCGTGGGAATGCCCATGGCGCGGGCCAGAATCGCTACATGCGAGGTGCTCGAGCCCTGGACCGAGACCAGCCCGACCAGGCGCTCGCGGGGAACCTCGCCCAGCATGGAGACACTGATCTCGTCGCCGACCAGGATGGTGTTGTCGGGGAACTCTTCCGGCGTGGCGCTGGTGCCCTCCTGCAGGTGAGCCAGCACACGCCGCCCTAGGTCGCGCACATCCGCGGCACGCTCACGCAGGTAATCATCGTCGACACGCTCTAGGTACTGCACGTGACGCCCCACCACATCGGCCAGCGCACCCGGTGCCCACTGCCCCTCGCGAATGCGCTTGACCACCTCCTGGGACAACGCCGCCTCGCCCAGCATCTGCTGATAGACGTCGAACAGCGCCAGTTCCTGGGTCGAGATACGGTTCGCCAGCCGCTCCCCGGCCGAACGAATCTCGTCACGCACCTTGCCGATCGCCTCGTGCAGGCGCTCGATTTCGTACTCCTCATCGGTGGGAATGAGGTCGGGCACGCTGTTCAGGTCCGCCGGCGGCGCGATAACCACAGCCTTGCCGATAGCCATGCCTGGCGAAGCCGCCACCCCGACGAAGGTCGCCTGGCCTCCCGGCATGGCCGGACGGCTCAGGCCGCCCGTGGCCAGGGCGTGCGCCAGCACGCCGGCAAGTTGCGCGGCCATGGTCACCAGAAAGGCTTCATCGGCCTCGTCGTAGCGACGCTTCTCAGACTGCTGAACCACCAGCACGCCCAGCATGCGACGCTGATGAATGATGGGTACGCCAAGAAAGCTCGAGTAGCGCTCCTCGCCAGTTGCCTCGAAATAGCGAAAATGCGCATGCGACTGAGCATCCTCGAGGTTCAGCGGCTCCTCGCGCTTGGCCACCAGGCCCACCAGCCCTTCGCCCACCGGAAGTGACACATTGCCGACGGCCTGGGACCTGAGGCCGATAGTTTCCATCAGCACCAGCCGCTCGAGGTCCGGTTCAAACAGGTAGAAAGAGCACACATCGGTGCGCATGGCCTTGCGAATGCGGCGCACCATGGTGGACAGGGCCGCATCCAGGTTGCGAGCCCCGTTGACCTCCAGAATGATGCGCCTCAGCACTTCGAGCATCGGCGTCCTGCTGTTCATGGTTCGGGTCTCTCGCCTGTGAAGTCTGGCACCGGTGACCCCGGCACGTTTTCGGCCCTTCAGCTCTGCTGCAGGGCCAGACGCTGGGCGCGCGGCGACAACTCTCTCAAGGCACGCCGATAGACCTCGCGCTTGAAGGGCACCACCTGGCCCAGCGGATACCAGTAGCTCACCCAGCGCCAGCCATCGAACTCCGGCTTGGCCGGGCCAGTGTCCATGCGTATGCGGTTCTCCCGGCAGCGAATCCGCAACAGAAACCACTTCTGTTTCTGGCCGATACATACCGGGCGACAATGGGTTCTCACCATGCGTCGCGGCAGGCGGTAACGCAGCCATCCCCGAGTGCAGCCAAGCACTTCGACATCATCGGCCGTCAGACCGATTTCCTCGTACAACTCACGGAACAGTGCCTGTTGAGGTGTCTCGTCAGCCTTGATGCCTCCCTGGGGAAACTGCCACGCGTTCTGCCCAACCCGACGCGCCCAAAGCAGCTGCCCGCTATCGTTGGTGATGATGATACCAACGTTGGGGCGAAAGCCGTCTGCGTCGATCACGGGCTTCACCTTATCAATTCAATATTGGGATCATTCTTCCACAAGCGCGTGAAAGGGTTCAATAAGGCAAACGTCCATGCTCGAAACGGCACAGGAGCTCTGACATAATCCTCGTTCCCCGATCAACGACGACCCTCGAGAGGAATGCCGTGAGCCTCGCCATCTTCGACCTCGACAAGACCCTCCTGGCCATCGACAGCGACCATGCCTGGGGCGAGTTCCTGCTGGAACAGGGTGCGGTGGACCCGGCTGCCTACAGGGAGGCCAATGACCGCTTCATGGCCGACTACGAGGCCGGTACCCTGGACATGCAGGCCTTCCTCGAGGTTGCCCTCAAGCCGCTGGCCGAAAACAGCCCGGAACAGCTGGCGGCCTGGCACCAGCAGTTCATGGCCAGCAAGATCGAGCCGGCCATCCTCGAGCGCGGTGAAGAGCTGGTGGCCCGCCACCGCAGTCGCGGCGACACCCTACTGATCATCACCGCCACCAACCGCTTCATCACCCAGCCGATCGCCGACCGTCTGGGCATCGACGAGCTGATCGCCGTGGAGCCCGAAATGGTCGACGGCCGCTATACCGGCCGCGTCACCGGCACCCCGAGCTATCAGGCGGGCAAGGTCACCCGTCTGATGGAATGGCTGGAAAATCGCGATGACACTCTCGACGGCGCCTGGTTCTACAGCGACTCGCACAACGACCTGCCGCTGCTCGAGGCCGTCGACCACCCCGTCGCCGTCGACCCCGACCCGACCCTGCGCGACATCGCCACACAACGCGACTGGCGGATTATCAGTCTGAGGGATTGAACCCCCAGCTGCGAGGGAAGTTGGAAGAACGGCGCTTCGCGCCTTGAAGAGGGAAGAAGGCAGCCCCAACAAGAAAACCCCGATCGCCTGAGCGTCCGGGGTTTTCTTACGACTTACCTCTTCATTCTTTCTACTTACCCGAGCAAATGCTCCACGGCGTTGCGTTCTTCGCGCAGTTCCTGCTCGGTGGCGTTCATGCGCTCGCGGCTGAAGTCGCTGATCTCCAGGCCCTGCACGATGGTGTACTGACCGTTCTGGCAGGTCACCGGATAGGAGTACATGATGCCGGGTTCGACGCCATAGCTGCCGTCGGCGGGAATACCCATGCTGACGATGCCGTCGCTGCCCAGCGCCCAGTCACGCATGTGATCGATGGCGGCGGAAGCCGCGGAAGCCGCGGAGGATGCACCGCGCGCCTTGATAATGGCGGCGCCCCGCTGCTGAACGCCGGGAATGAAGTCGTTCTCGTACCAGTCCTGGTCGACGAGGTCGAGCGCTGGCTTGCCATCCACCTTGCAATGGGCCAGATCCGGGTACTGGGTGGCACTGTGATTGCCCCAGACGACCATGGATTCGACATCCGTGGAATGCTTGCCGGTCTTCTGCGCCAGCTGGGTGGTGGCACGGTTGTGGTCCAGCCGCATCATGGCGGTGAACTGACCCTTGTCGAGATCCGGCGCATTGCAGGAAGCGATCAGCGCGTTGGTATTGGCCGGGTTGCCGACCACCAGCACGCGCACATCGCGGCTGGCATGGTCGTTGAGCGCCTTGCCCTGAACCGAGAAGATGGCCGCATTGGCCTCCAGCAGGTCCTTGCGCTCCATGCCCGGGCCACGCGGCCGGGCGCCGACCAGCAGGGCAAAGTCCGCGTCCTTGAAGGCGACATTGGGGTCATCGGAGGCGACAATGTCGTGCAACAGCGGGAAGGCGCAGTCGTTTAGCTCCATCACCACACCGTTGAGGGCATCCATGGCAGGCGGAATCTCGAGCAACTGGAGGATGACCGGCTGGTCCTTGCCCAGCATGTCGCCGGCGGCGATGCGAAACGCCAGTGAGTAGCTGATCTGACCTGCGGCACCGGTAATGGCTATACGGACGGGATCTTTCATCGTGGCTCCTTCGGTTGTCGCCGTGAGAGTGAGCCAGGCAGGCAGGCGATGACCCGCCCAGGCCGGGCATGCAACGTCTGAAATGGTATGCCTGCAGTGCGCAAAACTCAATTCACGAGGAAAAGGCCCGTCCACCGATGCCCTCGTCGCAGGCAGGCGCCTTCCCTACCCGCCCGGATACTGCGATGATTCTCCCGTTGACCGCCAGCCACCACGGAAGGCCCGCATGCCACCTCGACGCCCCGCCTTTTCTGTTCTGCTGGCCATTGCCCTGGGGGTTGCCCTGGTGCTCTGGCTGGCCTTCGGCGATATCTCAAGCTTTCGCGACTCGCCACCCGACCCCGCTCCCTCCGACGAGGCCGCGGCACCGCCGCGGGTCGAGGTCGAGACGCGCCGGGCCTCGTCCTACACACCGCGACTGATTGTCCAGGGCGACCTGGAAGCCCATCGCGCCCTGGAACTGCGGGCCCGCCAGAGCGGTCGCGTCGAGGCCCTGCCGGTCCAGCAGGGCAGCCGCGTCGAACGCGGTGAGCTGTTGCTTAGCCTCGAGCAGGATGCCCTGCCCGAGCGACTCGAGCAGGCCGAGGCCGAACTGGCCCTGGCACGCGCCGAGCTTGCCGGGGCCCGCGGGCTGCGCGATCGCGAGCTGATCTCGAATCCCGAGCTCCTGCGCCGCCAGAGCGCGCTGAGCGCCGCCGCCGCACAACTCGCCGAACTGCGCCAGCAACGTGCCAATACCCGCCTCGTGGCCCCTTTCCCCGGCGTGCTCGACCGCCTGGACGTGGACCCGGGCGAGCTGGTGCAGGCCGGTGAGACCTGGGGCCGGCTGGTCGACGACTCACGACTCACCGCCCGCGCCTGGGTACCGCAACGCAAGGTGCTGGGGCTGGAGACCGGCCTGCCGGCCCGGGTACGCCTGCTCGACGGCTCGACCCTCGAGGGTGAGCTGACGCATATCGCCAGTCGCGCCGATGAGCAGACCCGCAGCTTCGCCATCGAGGTTGCCGTGGACAACCCCGAGCATCGCCGCCTGGCCGGGGCGAGTGCCACCATCGAGCTAACATTGCCGCCGCGCGAGGTGCACCGCATGTCGCCGGCCCTGCTCGAGCTCGATGAACAGGGCCAGCTGGCGGTCAAGCATCTCGATGCCCGGGACCGGGTGGTGCGCGACAACGTCGAGCTGGTCAGCAGTGACGATGAAGTGGCCCGGGTGGCCGGGCTGCCAGATCAGATCCAGCTGATCACCCTGGGCGGAGGCTTCGTCGATCCCGGCGACAGGGTGACGCCGGTCGCCGCCGACACAGCGCCCAGCGCGGCGCAACAGGAGTCCGACTGATCATGCGCACGCTCATCTCGGCGGCGCTGGACCGCTCGCGCACGACCCTGATGCTGCTGCTGGCCCTGCTGGTAGCCGGGCTGGCCGCCTGGCAGGCCGTGCCTAAGGAAGCCAACCCGGACATCCCCATTCCAGTCATCTATGTCTCGATGAGCCTGGAAGGGGTCAGCCCGGAAGACGCCGAGCGTCTGCTGGTCCGTCCCATGGAACAGGAGCTGAGCAGCATCGAGGGGCTGCGCAAGCTGACCGCTCAGGCCGGCGAGGGCCACGCCTCGCTGAATCTGGAATTCGACCCCGGCTTCGACCCCGACCAGGCCCTGACTGACGTGCGCGAAAAGGTCGATATTGCCAAGGCCGAGCTGCCCGACGAGGCCGATGAACCCCGGGTCGTGGAGGTCAATGTGGGGCTCTTCCCGGTGCTCTCCATCGGCCTGTCCGGCCCCGTCGAGGAGAGCCGCCGCGTCAGCGTCGCGCGGCGCCTTCAGGAGCGCATCGAGGCCATCCCCCAGGTGCTGGAAGTCGATATCGGCGGCGACCGGGAGAACCTGCTGGAAATCATCGTCGACCCTCAGGTGCTGCACAGCTATGGCGTGGATTTCCAGACGCTGTTCAACCGCGTCAACCGCAATAATCGACTGGTCGCGGCGGGCAGCCTGGACACCGGTGCCGGACGCCTGGCGCTCAAGGTTCCGGGCGTCATATCGCAGCTCGAGGACATCATGAAGATGCCGGTCAAGGTGGAGGGTGACCGGGTGGTGACCTTCGACGACGTGGCCCGCCTGAACCCGACCTTCAAAGACCCCCAGGGCTTCGCGCGCATCGACGGCCAGCCGGCCATGGTATTGGAAGTCGCCAAGCGTGCCGGCGCCAACATCATCGCCACCATCGACTCGGTGGAGGCCCTGCTCGAGGAGGCCGCGGGCCTGATGCCCGAGGACCTCGAGGTAACGACCATCATGGATCAGTCGGAACAGGTCGAGTCGATGCTGTCCGAGCTGCTCAACAACGTGCTGACCGCGGTACTGCTGGTATTGATCGTCATTCTTGCCGCCATGGGCCTGCGCCCGGCCCTGATGGTCGGCCTGACCATTCCCGGCGCCTTTCTCACCGGCATTCTGCTGATCTGGGCGCTGGGCATGACCCTCAACATGGTGGTGCTCTTCGCCCTGATTCTGGTGGCCGGCATGCTGGTCGACGGCGCCATCGTGGTCAGCGAACTGGCCGACCGCCATCTGCGCCAGGGGCAGCCACCCGGTACAGCCTGGCTCAATGCCGCCAGCCGAATGAGCTGGCCGATCATCGCCTCCACCGCCACCACCCTGGCCGTCTTCGTGCCGCTGCTGTTCTGGCCGGGCGTGGTCGGCGAGTTCATGAAATACCTGCCGGCCACGGTGATTCTGTGCCTTCTGGCCTCATTGGCCATGGCCCTGGTGTTCCTGCCGACGCTGGGCGGTGTCTTCGGCGCCCGCGGTGGCCGTTCGCTGAGTGACGAGGAGCTGGTGACCACGGGTGGACGCCTCTACCGCCGGGTACTGGGGCGCCTGCTGGCCCGCCCGGGGCTGACGCTGCTGGTCGCCCTGCTGTTGATGGCACTCACCTACACGGCGTACGCGCGCTTCAACCACGGCGTGGAGTTCTTTCCCAGCGTGGAGCCCGACAGTGCCCAGGTACTGGTGCACTCCCGGGGTGACTTCTCGGCCCGCGAGACGGATGCCATCGTCCAGCGCGTCGAGTCTCGCCTGACCGACATGAGCGAGATCCAGGCCCTCTATGCGCGGTCCTTTGCCACCTCGGACCAGCAACTCGGTGCCGATGTGATCGGCGTACTGCAATTTCAGTTGATCGACTGGCACCAGCGGCGCCCGGCACGGCAGATTCTCGACGACATGCAGGAGCGTACCGCCGATATTCCCGGGGTACAGCTCGAATTCCGCGAACAGGAACAGGGACCGGCCGCGGGCAAGCCGATCGTGCTGGAAGTCAGCGGCAGCGACAACGCCCAGACCGAGGCGGCCGTGGACAGCCTGCGCCAGGCCATGAACTCGCTGGGCGGCTTCCGTGCCATCGAGGACAACCGCAGCCTGCCCGGCGTGGAGTGGCGTATCCAGGTGGATCGTGAGTCAGCCGCCCGCTTCGGTACCGATGTGGCGACCATCGGCAATGCCGTGCAGCTGCTGACCACCGGCCTGCAGGTCGCCAGTTACCGGCCTTCCGGCGTGGATGATGAGGTGGACATTCGAGTACGCCTGCCCGAGGACTCGCGTTCGCTGAACCAGCTCGACCGGCTCACCGTCAATACCGCCCGCGGCCAGGTACCGATCTCCAACTTCGTGAGCATCGAGCCGGCCCCAAAGGTCAGCACCCTGCACCGCATCGACGGCCGGCGGGCCATAACCCTGGAAGCCGATGTCGAGGAAGGCGAACGCCCCGATGAGCGCCTCCAGGCGCTGCGCGATGCCATGCAGTCGCTGCCCGAGGGCGTCACTGTCGAAGTGGCCGGAGAGCAGGAGGATCAGCAGGAAGCCATGCGCTTTCTGGTCACCGCCTTTGTGGTGGCCATCTTCCTGATGGCGCTGATTCTGGTGACCCAGTTCAACAGCCTCTACCAGGCTCTGCTGGTGCTGTCCGCCATCGTCTTCTCGACCGCGGGCGTACTGCTGGGACTGCTGGTCAACGCCCAGCCCTTCGGTATCGTCATGGTCGGCATGGGCATCATTGCCCTGGCGGGCATCGTAGTGAACAACAACATCGTGCTGATCGACACCTTCAACCAGCTGCGCGGCGACGGCCTCTCCGCCCATGATGCCGCCCTGCAGGCCGGTGGTCTGCGCCTGCGCCCCGTACTGCTCACCGCCATCACCACCATCCTCGGCCTGATGCCGATGGTGCTGGAAGTCAACGTGGACCTGTTCGCCGGCTCACTCGGCCTGGGCGCCCCCTCGACCCAGTGGTGGACCCAGCTCTCCAGCGCCATCGCCGGAGGCCTGACCTTCGCCACCGCCCTGACCCTGCTGCTGACACCCTGCATGCTGGTGCTGGGGCCGGGGAAGAGAGTTCGGAGTTAGGAGGAAGAAGGAAGAAGGAAGAAGGAAGAAGGAAGAAGGAAGAAGGAAGAAGGAAGAAGGAAGAAGGAAGAAGGAAGAAGGAAGAAGGAAGAAGGAAGCCAGGCTGATGCCAGGGTGTAGAGTGTCAAGGGTATTCTTCCAGGCGCGAAGCGCCGTACTTCCCTCTTCAAGCGGCGCAGCCGCGTTCTTCCCTCTTCCAGGCGCGAAGCGCCGTTCTTGCCCCTTCAAGCGGCGCAGCCGCCCTACATCGCTTCTGCTAGCGTTCCACGTTGGCGGCGTCCGGGGCGTGCACGGCGTGGAGGCGGGAGATGAGTCGGTCTTCCAGCGAAAAGCGTTCGGTGAGGCCCTTGGTCAGGCGTTCCAGCCAGGCCGGCAGGCGCGGCAGGTGCTGTTCGCAGTTGGTGGTGCTCGAGTAGTCTTCGTCGAAGGCCAGCACCAGCTCGGTGGACATGTCGAGTCGCTCGAGCAGCCGGTCGGCCAGCGACAGGGCGTCGTGATCGTCGAAGGCCTCGGCCTCGGCGCGAAGTTGCGGATAAACCTCGAAGTGCCCGGCGCTGATGTAGTCCATCAGCAGCTCACTGAAGGCATCGATGCGTGCCTTGGTCACGGCGTCGAGATCATCGTCGCAGGCCTGCTTGAGGTCACTGAAATCGACCAGCAGCGCCTTGCGGGCGGCCAGCCAACGATCTATCAGTTGGTGAACACCGCCCCAGCGTTCCTGTGCATTCTTGCAATCTTCCAGCATGATTCCTTCCCCTCGCTTGACCGCCGCGCTTGATCACAGACTCACCCTTGCCGTGGATGCTGTCAATCCCGCCCGGGCAGCCCCTGCCAACGGTAACCGTGATCGCGTCGCAGGACTCTGGCCAGGATCCCCAGCGGGACCAACAGCAGGACCAAGAAACCGATCAGCGTCCAGCCGGGAAGTGACAGGCCCAGCAGCGTGGCCCCCACCTCGGCGCATTCGCCGGATCCGGTGAGCACGGTGGCCAGGACCTGCTGCAGAGGCAGGACCTCCATCATGTAATCGAGCCCGGGCCCACAGCTGGGTACCTGGTCGGCCGGCAGGGACTGCAGCCACAGGTGACGGCCGGCCAGCGCGATGCCAACAGCCACGGCGATGAGTCCCAGCAGCCCATAGGCCGCGGCCCCTGCCCTGCCCCGGGGGGCATGCAGGGCCCCGACCAGGAAGACGGCCCCGGCCGCGATGACCGCCATGCGCTGAAAGACGCACAATGGGCAGGGTTCCATGCCGGCCAGATGCTCCAGGCCCAGCGCCACGGCCATCATCAGGATGCAGAATGCCAGGCCCAAAAGACTCCAGCGGCGAACACTCCACTCCTCGATGTCCTCTATCATGATGGGTCTCCCGTGGCCTGTAATGGCGATGCCGCCCGGGACTCCCGGGCACTCGTGAAATAGTCCGCGAGAAAGTCCGCAAAGGACTGTGTCTCCCCGGCCTCGATCTCGGACTGCTGATGAAAGGAAGTGCTGACCAGTTGCTCGAACAGGGCGGCACGCGCCGGCTCGACCGCTTCCTCACGCAGGCTCGCCGCCTGCTCACGGGCCAGCGCCAGCGTCGCCTCGACGAACTCCTCACCCTGCCCCTCGAGCCACGACAACAGCCGGCCGGAGGGTGTCAGGCCAGGCTCATCAAGCCAGGGAGTCAGCTCGGCCAGTGCCTCGGCATGCGGCGCGCCCTCTTCGAGCCGATCCAGCAGGGTCGCGACCTCGCGCAGTTCGGCAAAGATATCGTGTCCCCACTCGGCGATGGTGCGCTTGCGGCCATGATGGTCGAGTCGCAGTTCAGGGTCGCGCCCGCGGGACACCACCAGGCGCCGATTGTCGTCGAGGTGTTCACACTCCTCGTCACTGATCCAGGGGCTCTCGCTGAGCAGGCACCACATCAGAAAGGTATCGACAAAACGGCTGCGCGTTGCGTCAAAGCCCAGCGGATCGAAGGGATCCAGATCCAGGCAGCGCACTTCGATGTACTCGACGCCCCGTGCTTCCAGCGCCTGACTGGGTGTCTCGTCGTGACGCGCCACCCGCTTAGGGCGAATGTCGCTGTAATACTCGTTCTCGATCTGCAGGATGTTGTCGTTGAGCTGCTGCCAGTCGTTGCCGCCCAGATGCACGCCCATGGCGGCGTAATCCGCCCAGGACGTGGAGATGGCATGGCGCAGGGTATTGACGTAGTTGGACAGCGAGTTGAAGCAGATCTTGAGCTGCTCCTGCACCTTGTTCTGGTAGCCCAGGTCGGACATCCGCAGGCTGGTGGCATAGGGTGCCACCAGGGTCTCGTCACCATGCGCGTGCAGGTTGTCGGGGACCCTGCCATCGGGCAGAAAGCTGCGATCCACCGCCGGCGAGGCACCGAACAGGTACAGCAGCAGCCAGCTGTGGCGGCGGAAGTTGCGGATCAGATCGAAATAGCGTGCCGAACGATAGTCCTGCATCGAGCTGCTCTGATCTCCTTCCATCTCCTTGAGCAGTAACCAGAAGTCATCCGGCAGCGAGACGTTGTAATGCACCCCGGCGATGGACTGCATGATGCGCCCGTAACGCACGTCCAGCCCCTTGCGGTAGACATGCTTCATGCGGCCCACATTGGAACTGCCATAATCGGCGATGGGGACGCTGTCGTTGCCATCGAGTCTCGCCGGCATGCTGGCCGGCCAGATGAGCTCGGCATTCAGGCGCCGATAGCTGAAGCGATGCAGGTCGGCCACGAACTCGACGGCATCCTCGGGGCGACTGTAGACCGGCGTGATGTATTCCAGCAGCGCCTCGGAATAATCCGTGGTGACATGCGGATGCGTCAGCTTGGAGCCGAATGCCGAGGGGTGTGGCGTCTGAGCGATGCGGCCCTGATTATCGACACGCAACCCCTCTTTCTCGATACCGCGGCGCAGCCGGCTGAATTGCCCATGACTGGCAGGGCCGCTCAGCCCCTGGATACGGGTGGAAAGCAATTCTGACAAGATGTCACCCCTTGCCGTGGCAGCGCCTTCAATGGCGACTGCCCGATGATCATTCGGATACTGGTGTACCCACAGAAACTACAGAGTATGGCGCCGCCAGAGCGTGATTCAAGGGCGCGAGGCGCGAGGCGCGAGGCGCGAGGCGCGAGGCGCGAGGCGCGAGGCGCGAGGCGCGAGGCGCGAGGCGCGAGGCGCGAGGCGCGAGGCGCGAGGCGCGAGGCGCGAGGCGCGAGCAGAATGGTGGCACCGCCCCGACAAACGTCAACCCAACCAGCGGCAACGCATCTCGAACCTCGCAACTCGTATCTCGTATCTCGTATCTCGTATCTCGTATCTCGTATCTCGTAGCTCGTATCTCGTAGCTCGTAACTCGCCCCTAACCGTCCTTTCGGGCCTTCAGCAAGGCGGCCCCCAGGGCGCCCACCTGACTGTCATCCTTGCCGGAGGACCGGGAAGCCTGCTTGCCCTGGCGGGCGGGCTTGCCGCTTCGCCGGGTATCACCCTGCCGCCCGTTCCCGGCCGGCTGTGCTTCTCCGGGCTGGTCGTCCATGCGCATGGTCAGCCCGATGCGCGAGCGCTCCAGGTCGACGCTCATGACCTTGACCTTGACGATATCCCCGGCCTTGACCACCGACCGCGGGTCATCGACAAACTGGCTGGACAACGCCGAGATGTGCACCAGGCCGTCCTGATGCACCCCGATGTCGACGAAGGCGCCAAAGTGCGTGACATTGGTGACGCTGCCCTCGAGCACCATGCCGGGCTCCAGATCCTTGAGGGTTTCGACGCCCTCGCGGAACTCCGCCGCCTTGAACTCGGGACGCGGGTCACGCCCGGGCTTGTCGAGTTCCTTGAGAATGTCATTGACGGTCAGCTCGCCGAAGCGCTCATCGGCGAACTCGGCGGCCTTGAGCGATTTGAGAGTGCCGCTGTCGCCGATCAACCCGGCCAGCTGGCGACCGCTGCGCTCCGCGATGCGCTCGACCAGCGGATAGGCCTCGGGGTGCACGGCACTGGCGTCCAGAGGGTTGTCGCCCCCCATGATGCGCAGGAAGCCGGCGCACTGCTCGTAGGTCTTGGGTCCCAGGCGGCTGACATCCAGCAACTGACGCCGCGAACGGAAGGCACCCTCGGCGTCGCGGCGCGACACGATATTCTCGGCCAGGTTGGCATTGAGGCCCGAGACCCGCGACAGCAGTGCCGAGGAAGCCGTATTGAGATCAACGCCCACAGCATTCACGCAGTCCTCGATCACAGCTTCCAGGCTGCGCGACAGCTGTACCTGGGAGACATCGTGCTGATACTGGCCAACGCCGATGGACTTGGGTTCGATCTTGACCAGCTCGGCAAGCGGGTCCTGGAGACGTCGGGCGATGGAAACCGCACCGCGCACCGTGACGTCCAGGTCCGGCAGCTCGCGGGAGGCATATTCCGATGCCGAGTACACCGAGGCTCCGGCCTCGCTGACCATGACCTTAGACAACCGACGCCTGTCGGCCATGGCCTTGACCAGCTCGCCGGCCAGCTTGTCGGTCTCGCGACTGGCAGTGCCATTGCCCACGGCGATCAATGCCACATCATGCGCCTCGACCAGGCGCACCAGCTCGGCCAGAGATGCCTGCCACTGGTTGCGCGGCGCATGCGGGAAGATCGTCGACTCCCCCAGGAACTGGCCCGTCGCGCTGACCACCGCGACCTTGCAGCCGGTGCGCAAGCCGGGGTCGATGGCCAGGGTCGCCTTGGCGCCCGCGGGGGCGGCCAGCAGCAGATCCTTGAGGTTGGCGGCGAAAACGCCGATGGCCTCGGCCTCGGCACGGTCACGCAGGCGTCCCATCAACTCGGTCTCGAGGTGGGTATACAGCTTGACCCGCCAGGTCCAGCGCACCACCTCGGCCAGCCAGCGGTCGGCAGCTCGACCCTGATCCTGTACCCCGAAATGTCGGGCAATGGCGACCTGCGCCGGATGCACGCTGGCCTCTTCCTCGCCGGGCAGACGAATGACCAGCGACAGCACGCCTTCGTTGCGACCACGGAACATGGCCAGTGCACGGTGCGAGGGCACCTTGATGATGGCTTCATCATGCTCGAAGTAGTCGGAAAACTTGGCCCCCTCGCGCTCCTTGCCGTCGATCAGGCGTGCCGTGAGGATACCCTCTTCCCACAGACGCTCGCGCAGCCGACCCACCAGTTCGGGGTCCTCGGCAAAGCGTTCCATGAGGATCTGCTTGGCGCCATCCAGGGCCGATCGGGCATCCTCGAAGGCCGGGATATCACCATCGGCCGCACACAGGTAGCCGGCCGCCTCTGTCTCGGGATCCCGTGTCGGGTCGCCCAACAGGGCGTCGGCCAGCGGCTCGAGGCCGGCCTCACGGGCCATCTGCGCCTTGGTGCGGCGCTTCTTGCGATATGGCAGGTAGAGGTCTTCCAGGCGCTGCTTGGTATCGGCTGCGCGCAGGCTCGCGGCCAACTCGTCGGTCAGCTTGCCCTGCTCGTCGATGGCCGACAGCACGCTCTGACGACGCTCCTCCAGCTCGCGCAGATAGCCCAGGCGCTCTTCCAGCTGGCGGAGCTGGCTGTCATCCAGCGCCCCGGTGACTTCCTTGCGATAACGAGCGATGAAAGGGACGGTGGCACCGCCATCCAGCATTTCGACGGTGGCGGCGACCTGAGCGGTGCGAACACCGAGCTCCTCGGCGAGACGATCGATGATCTTGGCTTGTGCGTCCATGAAATCCTTGGCAATCCAGGTCAAGATGATCGCGATAAGGTATCACAGGCTGGTTGCCAACGGCAGGTACGAGACTCAAAGCCGAGCTACGAGCTGCGAGTAACGAGCGGTGGTGTACTGATCGACGTCAGGAGGTGGTCAATCCCGTCCGGCGCCTCGCTGACGCACGGCTTCGAACAGGCAGATACCAGTGGCGACCGAGACATTGAGGCTGGAGACCTGTCCGACCATCGGCAGCTTGACCAGGCCATCACAGGCTTCGCGCGTCAGGCGGCGCATGCCCTTGCCTTCAGCGCCCATGACCAGGGCGGTGGGCACGCTGAAGTCCGCCTCGAAGAGCGAGGCTTCGGCCTCTCCGGCGGTCCCGGTGACCCAGACCCCCAGCTCCTTCATGCGCGCCATGGCGCGTGCCAGATTGGTGACCCGGTAGACCGGCACACTCTCGGCGGCGCCACAGGCCACCTTGCGCACCGTGGCGTTGAGCGGGGCGGCCCGATCCTTGGGCACCACCACGCCGTGCGCTCCGGCGGCATCGGCACTGCGCAGGCAGGCACCGAAGTTGTGCACATCGGTGATGCCGTCCAGCACCAGCAGCAGCGGTGCCTCGGCGGCGGACCAGCCCTGCAGGCGATGCCATAGCGCGGTGTCGGACTCGAAGGTCAGGGCCGGGCAGAAGGCCAGAACCCCCTGATGCACCGCCCCCTGGGCCTGCTGATCGAGGGCGTCGCGTGGCAGGGTCACGACCTTGATACCCGCGCCCCGGGCCTGATCGACCAGTTCGGTCAGTCGCCCGGATGCCTCGCCTTCCTGAACCCAGAGTTCACGCGGCCCGTTGCCGCGCGCCATCAGGGCCCGCACGGCGTGAACACCATGCACGACATCAAGGCCGCCGGGCGGTTTGGGCCCGCGGCGATGGGATTGCTTGCTCATGTGGCGATTCTCGTCTGCACTCGCGACATCACGGCTCAGCGCCGCCGCGGACCACGGCGGCGACGCTTCTTGCCGCCCTCTTCGTTCTGAGCCTGCGAGTCCGTGCCACCCTGGCTGCCCTTGTCCTGATCGCCCTTGCCCTTGCCCGATGCCTTGCCGGCATTCTGCTGCCGAGGGCGGCGCTTGGGTGCCTTCTTCGGACGCGGCTTGTCGTCGGCCAGTTCGAAATCGATCTTGCGATCATCCAGGTCGACCCGCGCCACCTGGACGGTCACGCCATCCCCGAGACGATAGCTGGCACCACTCTTTTCGCCCTTGAGCCGATGTTTCTCCGCCTCATAGTGGTAATAGTCGGAGGGCAGCGAGGTGACATGCACCAGGCCCTCGACATAGACATCGTCCAGGCGCACGAAGATACCGAACTGCGTGACCGAGGCGATGGTGCCGTCATACACCTCGCCGAGCTTGTCGGACATGAATTCGCACTTGAGCCAGCTCTCGACGTCACGGGTGGCGTCATCGGCCCGCCGCTCGGTCATCGAGCAGTGCTCACCAAGCTCGAGCATCTGCTCGAAGGTGTAGGGGCACCACTTGCTTGGCGCCTCGACCGGCGCATCCTCGGCACGCAGCACCGTGTTGGTCTGGCGCGGCCCGCGAATCACCGAGCGAATGGCCCGGTGAACGACCAGGTCGGGATAGCGGCGGATCGGCGAGGTGAAGTGCGCATAGGCCTCATAGGCCAGGCCGAAGTGCCCTTCGTTCTGCGGCGAGTAGACCGCCTGGTTCATCGAGCGCAGCATGACGGTCTGGATGATATCGGCGTCATCCCGCCCCTTGATGGCCTCGGCCAGATCGCGATAGTCCTGAGGCGTTGGCTCGTCGCCACCGCCCAGAGACAGGCCCAGCTCATTGAGAAAGAGGCGCAGCTTGTCGAGGCGCTCCGGCGACGGGCGTTCGTGGATGCGATACAGCGCCGGCAGATCGTGCTTGTCGAGAAAGCGGGCCGTGGCCACATTGGCGGCCAGCATGCACTCCTCGATGATCTTGTGGGCATCATTGCGCGACCGCGGCTCGATCTTCTCGATCTTGCGCTCGTCATTGAAGACGATGGCCGTCTCGGTGGTCTCGAAATCGATGGCGCCGCGTGCTTCGCGTGCCCCGCGCAACACACCATAGAGCGAGTGTAGGTTTTTAAGGGAAGGCACCAGGTCGCGGTACTGATCGCGCAGGGCATCGGCCTCTTCACCCTCGTCCTCGAGAATCGCCGACACCTTGTTATAGGTAAGGCGAGCATGAGAACGGAAGACGGCTTCGCAGAACCGATAGCGACTGATGGCCCCATTCTTGGAGATGTTCATCTCGCAGACCAGCGCCAGGCGATCGACCTCGGGATTCAGCGAGCACAGCCCATTGGAGAGCAGCTCGGGCAGCATCGGCACCACCTGCCCCGGGAAGTACACCGAATTGCCCCGCGAGATGGCCTCCTGATCGAGCGCGGTGCCCGGCCGCACATAGTGAGAGACATCGGCGATGGCGACCAGCAGCTTCCAGCTGCCCGACTTGGTCTTCCAGGCACAGACGGCGTCGTCGAAGTCCTTGGCTGACTCATCGTCTATGGTCACCAGCGGGTAGTCACGCAGGTCGATGCGCTGCTGCTTGTCATCCTCGACCACCTTCTCGGACATGCCGGCGATCTGGTCCAGCACTTCCGGCGGAAACTCGGCCGGAATCTCGTAGCTGCGCAGGGCAATGTCGATTTCCATGCCGGGATCCATGCGCTCGCCCATGACCTCGCTGACCTCGCCGACCGGCTGCACCCGAGTCGCCGGCTGCTTGACGATACTGGCCGAGATCACCTGGCCGTCCTGGGCTCCCCCATTGGCGGTATGGGGGATGATGATTTCCTGAGTGATGCGCGGGTTTTCGGGAATCAGCACACCGAATTCCGGCGTATTCTCGCGATACACACCGACGATGGTCTGGGTATTGCGGGCCAGCACCTCGGCGATTGTCGCTTCGTCGCGGCCCCGACGGTCGCGTCCACTGATACGCACCAGAACGTGATCCCCATGAAAGACGCGACGCATCTGACGCGGAGGAATCACAAGGTCGGGTTTCTTGCCATCATCCCGGAGCAGAAAGCCGAAACCATCCCGATGGCCCAGCACCTTGCCCTTGACCAGGTCGAGCTTGTCGATCAGCGCATAGGCACCGCGGCGATTGCGCAGCACCTGGCCATCGCGCTCCATGGCCGATAGCCGGCGTCGCACGGCCTCCTGGAGATCCTCGTCCTCGAGGCCCAGCATCTCGCTCATGGCTTCATGAGTGATGGGGCGACCATGCTCCTCGAGCCGGGCCAGCAGGTACTCGCGACTGGGGGCGGGTTTGTCGTACTTGTGGGCCTCACGACTGGCGTGCGCATCGTCTTCAAGCGTCCAGTGGGTCATGCAGAGAGCATCCTTGGCAGGGTCATGGAAGGCATGCGTGACATTGCGCGCGATTGCCGCTGAGTCGTATAGGCGAAATTCAAATATCGTGTCATGGTGGCAGTATAGCGCCGCAGCGTCCTGCACCCAACCATGCGCTACGTCGATTGCCGGCCGCCGAGGCGTTTGCCGGCAGGGGACTGGCATCAGGGCTTGCATTCCTGCCAGAGTTCGGTATCATACGCGCCACTTGCCCAGATGGCGGAATTGGTAGACGCGCTAGCTTCAGGTGCTAGTGTCCTTACGGACGTGGAGGTTCAAGTCCTCTTCTGGGCACCATCCGACCTTTCCCGATGAATAAACCGGGAATCGTCACGCTCTTTAGCAGCAATATCGGCTCGTGTTCGCCCAGGTGGCGGAATTGGTAGACGCGCTAGCTTCAGGTGCTAGTGTCCTTACGGACGTGGAGGTTCAAGTCCTCTCCTGGGCACCATCGCAAACGCGATAGCGAAACACGAACGATGCATGATGCGCCCAGGTGGCGGAATGGGTAGACGCGCTAGCTTCAGGTGCTAGTGTCCTTACGGACGTGGAGGTTCAAGTCCTCTCCTGGGCACCATACTTCGCATCATGCTGTTGAAAAGACCCGATAATCCAGGCAGTACCCATAGGCAACCGCGACATTGAATCGCGGTTTTTTTGTGCCCGGCCGAGCCGGATGACACTCAGAAACGACTCGGCAGTCGCGCCACCTCGTCGAGATTCCAACCCTGTGTATGCACTCCGGCCTCCAGCGCTTCGGCCGCCGACGCCGAGAGCTGCGGGAAAAAATCCAGGCCGGTGCGCGCCTCAACGTCATCGATGCTGACCAGATATTGATCCAGGGGCTCATCGCCGCTGACCTCCTGGGGCATGATAAAGGCCAGCGCCCTGGGCTGTGCCCCCGGCACGACCAGGATCTTGTAGAAGGCCTCCGGCACTTCCACCAGGCCGGCACGATGCAACATGCCCTCGAAGAAGAAGGCGTCATCGAAGATCGGCCCGGTCACGACCTGCAGCTCACCGAAGCGCGGCACGAAACGATCCATGACCACCTCCTCGAGACGCTGCCAGAGCCGGCGATTCAGGTCCGGGCGCTGAGGGGTCATGTTGCTCATGAGGAAGGTATCGCGCTGCGCGTCGCGACCGTGCACCGCCGCGATGGCGTAATTGGGCGCCAGGTGGCCACGATCATAGCCGCTGTGGGCATAACTGTCGGGCTTGAGCGGCCAGAGCGTTCGCCAGTCACGCTGAAATCCGGGGCGCTCGCCGGCACTCGGGCTTGCGACCTCCTGCAAACGGTAGCTCACCCAGAGCGGACTGACCCGAATATCCGACCAGCCCAGCAGATAGCCGTCATTGCGCAGCA
The DNA here is from genome assembly GCF_030409235.1 of Halomonas almeriensis. Lineage (GTDB taxonomy): Bacteria > Pseudomonadota > Gammaproteobacteria > Pseudomonadales > Halomonadaceae > Halomonas > Halomonas almeriensis. The sequence continues at coordinate 419,727 of NZ_JAUFPO010000009.1, read as the reverse complement.
CGCGATGCAGGCTGAGCGGCGTCAGCTCGGACCAGGTCGTCACGCCCTGCCAACTCAGGCGGTCGCGGACCTGGCGCTCCTGCATGTACCAGAGCCCACTGCCGACCACAGCAAACAGCAGGGCTATCCCGATGCGAGGCACCAGGCGACCCAGTAAAGCTCCCACGGACATTGCAAGCATCCCTTCCCGTCAGACAGTCACCGCTCCCCGCGGCCCGATCGGTATCGCCGCATCACCAGCCCAGCGAAAACATCGTTTCGAGGTCGTGACGGGAATGAACCTGCATGGCATTGAGGGTTTCGGTATCGGCGATGCCCTCGACATCGTTGAGGCGGCCGGTCACCAGCTCGGCCAGGCTCTCGAAGTCCCGTGTACGGGCGATGGCCACCAGGTCATAACGGCCACAAGTCGAAAACACCTCGCTGATGCCATCGACATCCGCGAGGCGCTCGGCCACCGGCTTGACCTGGCCCTTTTCGGTGTTGATCAGGATCACGGCATTCTGCATCTGGCGCCCCTCGACGATACTCGGCTTGATGTCACGCGATGACGGCGGTCATCACGGCTGCGGCGAGTATAGCAGCGTCACGCCCCTCTCGGCACCATGGCAGCGCCCCGCGACAACGTATCACTCCGCCTCGTCGGACGCCCCCGCGGGCCATCGATACTCACCGATGACCTCATCGCCGCGCACCGACTCGAGTCTGACCGGAAAGCCCCACAACTGGTGCAGGTGGCGCAGCACCGGATAGACACTGTCCGCCAGCGGCCGACGCTCATCCTGGATATGACGCAGCGTGAGCGAACGATCCCCCCGGATATCCGCGGCCTGGACCTGAATGTTGGGCTCGCGAACCGAGAGCGCATAATGATCGGCCAGGGCCTGGCGGATACGCTGGTAGCCGCGCTCGTCATGGATCGCCGCCACTTCCAGCATGTCGTCCTGATCGTCATCCAGTATCTGGAAGAGCTTGAGGTCGCGAATCACCTTCGGCGACAGGAACTGCTGAACGAAGGATTCATCCTTGAAGTTATGCATGGCGAACTGAAGGGTCTCGCGCCAGTCACTGTCGACGATATCGGGAAACCACTGACGGTCTTCCTCGGTGGGCGACTCGCAGATACGCCGGATATCGGAAAACATCGCGAAGCCCAGCGCGTAGGGGTTGATGCCATTGTAGGCCGGGCTGTCGAAAGGCGGCTGCTGGACCACCGAGGTATGCGACTGCAGGAACTCCAGGATCAGCCCCTCATCCACTGCACCGTCGTCGTACAGGCGGTTCATCAGGGTGTAATGCCAGAAGGTCGCCCAACCCTCGTTCATCACCTGGGTCTGGCGCTGGGGATAGAAGTACTGTGCCAGCTTGCGCACGATACGCACCACCTCACGCTGCCAGGGCGCCAGCAGGGGCGCATTCTTCTCAATGAAGTACAGCAGGTTTTCCTGGGGCTCGGGGGGATATCGGCCACCGGCGTGAAGGCCCAGGGGGTCTTCTTCATCGATTTCCACCAGCGTGCTGCCTGCGGCAGCCGGCTCGGGTATGGTGCGCCACAGCATGTTCACCTGGGCCTGCAGATAGTGTTCGCGCTCCTTCTGGCGCCGTGCCTCCTCTTCCGCCGAGATGGGCGAGGGACGCTTGTAGCGGTCGACGCCGTGGTTCTGCAGGGCATGACAGGCATCCAGCAGCTGCTCCACGGCCGTGACTCCGTGGCGTTCCTCACACTCGGCGATATAACGCCGGGCAAACAGCAGGTAATCGACGATGGAGTCGGCGTCGGTCCAGGTCTGAAAGAGGTAGTTGCCCTTGAAGAAGGAATTGTGCCCATAGCAGGCATGCGCCATGACCAGCACCTGCATCATCAGGGTGTTTTCTTCCATCAGGTAGGCAATGCAGGGATTGGAGTTGATCACCAGCTCGTAGGCCAGCCCCATCTGCCCGCGGCGGTAGGCCTGCTCCACGGCCAGGAACTGTTTGCCGAAGGACCAGTGGTGGTACCCCACCGGCATGCCGACACTGGCATAGGCATCCATCATCTGCTCGCTGGTGATGATCTCGATCTGATTCGGGTAGGTATCCAGCCGATATTCATCGGCCAGACGAGCGATTTCCGCCTCGAACTCGGCAAGGACCTCGAAGTTCCAGTCGGAACCGGTGGCAATGGGCTTGCGCTCGGCCATGTGACCTCCTTGACCGCACCTCAGGCGTGGGTGGCTCGACGCTGAAAGAGTTCGCGAAAGACCGGGTAGATATCGCCGGCCTCGACAATCTGGCGCATGGCGAAGCGGTCGGCATACTCCGTCGCCACCCGTTCGTACTCTTCCCACAATGCCTGATGGGCATGCGGCGTGATCTCGACATAGGCAAAGTACTGCAGGCGCGGCATCAGCGAGCCGACCAGCAAGTCACGACAGGTCAGGGAGTCATCATCCCAGTTGTCGCCGTCAGAGGCCTGGGCCACATAGAGGTTCCACTGTCCTGGCGGGTAGCGGGCCTCGATGATCTCGTCAACCAGGGTCAGCGCGCTCGAGACGATGGTGCCGCCCGTCTCCCGGGAGTAGAAGAACTCTTCCTCGTCGACCTCGCGAGCGGCGGTATGGTGGCGCACGAAGACCAGCTCGACACGCTCGTAATTACGCTCCAGAAAAAGATAGAGCAACAGAAAGAAGCGCTTGGCAATGTCCTTGTGAGCCTGTGTCATCGAACCGGAAACGTCCATCACGCAGAACATCACCGCCTTGCTGGACGGTTGCGGTTGTTGAATCACATTGTTGTAACGCAGGTCATGGGTATCGATGAAAGGCACGGCCTCCAGGCGCTTTTCCAGGCGGGCAATCTCGGCCTTGAGCTCCTGGATACGCACCGGGTTGCGCAGGGCCGGGTCCTTGTGCTCCTCGGCTTCCAGGGCCTGCTCAGCCTCGCGCAAGGCTCGGCGAATAGGGCCGCGCATGGCGATGCGCCGAGCATGGGCTTCGCGCATGGAGCGCACGATATTGATGCGTGCAGGCACGCCATCACGCGTCAGGCCGGCACGCACCGGCCGGGTCTCATCCAGGTCGACCAGTGGCTTGCGTTCCAGATGGGGCAGCTCGAGGCCTTCGAAGACAAAGTCAAGAAACTCCTCGCGGGTCAGGCTGAACGCGAACTCATCCATGCCCTCGCCCTGATTGGAGGCACCGCCCTCGCCGCTGCCATCGCCTCTGCCGCTGCCACCCGGCCGCTTGAGGCGATCCCCCTCGGCGAACTCCCGGTTGCCGGGCGCCACGATCGAGCGCTTGCCGCCCGGTCCATGCTGAAATACCGGTTCGGAGATATCCCGCGCGGGAATCGAGACCTTCTCGCCTCGCTCCATGTCGGTGATGGAACGGCGATTGACCGCGTCTTCCACCGAGCGCTTGATGTGTCCGCGATAGCGGTCCAGAAAACGCTGTCGGTTGACCGCACTCTTGTGCCTGGCATTGGCCCGACGGTCGATGAAATAGCTCATGCTGACCTCCTCTGGGCGGCGCGGCGAACATCAAGGCTCGCCTCTCTCGGCTTGCAGCTCGTAGCTCGTAGCTCGTAGCTCGTAGCTCGTAGCTCGTAGCTCGTCACACAGCCTATTGCGACTTGCGCACGCGCAGATACCACTCGGCCAGCAGCCGAACCTGCTTCTCGGTGTAGCCGCGATCGACCATGCGCGCCACGAAGTCCTCGTGCTTTTGCTGGTCGGCCGAGGAAGCCTTGGCGTTGAACGAGATCACCGGCAGCAGCTCCTCGGTATTGGCAAACATCTTGTGTTCAATGACGCCACGCAGCTTCTCGTAGGACTGCCAGCTGGGGTTCATGCCATGGTTCTGCGAGCGCGCGCGCAGCACGAAATTGACCACCTCGTGACGGAAATCCTTGGGGTTGGAAATACCCGCGGGCTTCTCGATCTTCTCCAGTTCCTCATTGAGCGACTGTCGATCGAAGAGTTCGCCCGTCTCGGGGTCGCGGTACTCCTGGTCCTGAATCCAGAAGTCGGCGTAGGTGACATAGCGGTCAAAAATGTTCTGGCCGTATTCGGAGTAGGACTCCAGGTAAGCGGTCTGGATCTCCTTGCCGATGAAGTCGACGTAACGCGGGGCGAGGAATTCCTTGATATAGCGCAGATAACGCTCGAACGTCTCGCGCGGCAGCTGCTCCTGCTCGAGGCGCTGCTCGAGCACATAAAGCAGGTGCACCGGGTTGGCCGCCACCTCATGGTTATCGAAGTTGAATACCTTGGACAGAATCTTGAAGGCAAAGCGGGTCGAGAGCCCATCCATGCCCTCGTCCACCCCGGCATTGTCGCGGTACTCCTGGATCGACTTGGCCTTGGGATCGGTGTCCTTGAGGTTTTCGCCATCATAGACCCGCATCTTGGAGTAGACACTGGAGTTCTCCGGCTCCTTGAGCCGCGAGAGCACCGAGAACTGCGCCAGCATGCGCAGGGTATCCGGCGCACAGGGCGCCTCGTTGAGCGAGGAGTGTTCGAGCAGTTTCTTGTAGATGTTGATCTCTTCGCTGACCCGCAGGCAATAAGGCACCTTGACGATATAGACGCGGTCGAGAAAGGCCTCGTTGTTGCGATTGTTGCGAAAGGCCTGCCATTCACTTTCATTGGAGTGCGCCAGCACAATGCCGTCGAAGGGGATCGCCCCCATGCCCTCGGTGGGGTTGTAGTTGGCTTCCTGGGTCGCCGTCAGCAGAGGATGCAACACCTTGATCGGGGCCTTGAACATCTCGACGAACTCCATCAGCCCCTGATTGGCCCGGCAGAGACCGCCGGAAAAGCTATAGGCATCCGGGTCGTCCTGGGAGTAGAGTTCAAGCTGGCGAATATCGACCTTGCCCACCAGTGAGGAGATATCCTGGTTGTTCTCGTCACCCGGCTCGGTCTTGGCGATGGCCACCTGATTGAGGCGCGACGGATACAGCCGCACGACCCGGAACTGCGAGATATCACCGCCGTATTCCTGCAGGCGCTTGGCCGCCCAGGGCGACATGACGCTCTTCAGACAGCGTGGCGGAATGCCGTATTCCTGTTCCAGCAGCTCGCCATCCTCCTCGGGGGAAAACAGCCCGAGCGGCGACTCCTGGACCGGCGAGCCCTTGATGGCATAGAAGGGCACGTGCTCCATCAACAGCTTGATGCGCTCGGCCAGAGAAGACTTGCCACCCCCCACCGGCCCCAACAGATAGAGGATCTGCTTTTTCTCCTCGAGGCCCTGGGCGGCATGCCGAAAGTAGGCCACGATCTGCTCGATGGCGTCTTCCATGCCGTAAAACTCGGCGAAGGCCGGATAACGGCGAATCACCTTGTTAGAAAAGATCCTCGCCAGACGGGGATCCTTGGCCGTATCGATCACCTCCGGCTCACCGATGGCCTCGAGCAAACGCTCGGCGGCATTGGCGTAGGCCGAGGGTTGCTCCCGGCACAGCTCCAGATACTCCTGCAGGCTCATTTCTTCCTGCTGGAAGCGGGCAAAACGGTTCTGCACATGATCGAAGATGCTCATCGAAGCCTCCTTTAGGGACCCCCGCCCGCATGACCCTCATGAACGCCATGCATTACCCTGGACAAGGTTTCCTTGGACCCGACTCCCCGTCATGGCCTCACCCCTCTACCGGCCTACCGGGGATCGCTACACCCTTCAGCGTAGACAGCATTGGACGCCTGCCCTGCCAAAATCTTCAACGCAGTTCGGCAACCACCACCATCGTCACGCCGAGTGATGTGACCTTGGATGCATCGAACGACCATTTAGTTCGCCTCCGCCCTGATTCCTGGGCCGAGGGCCGGCGCGCTGTCAGAAGGTAGCGGCCAGGCGGGTCCCCTGATCAATGGCCCGCTTGGCATCGAGCTCAGCGGCCTGATCGGCACCCCCGATCACATGCACCGAGACCCCCGCATCCACCAGGACCTCGAGATCATCGCGCACCGACTCCTGGCCGGCGCAGACCACCACGGTATCCACTTCGAGCAGATGCGGCTCGCCATCCTGGCGGATGTGCAGCCCCTGATCATCGACGCCCAGATAGTCGCAGCCGGCCAGCATCTCGACGCCTCTATGGCGTAACGAGGCACGATGCACCCAGCCCGTGGTGGTACCCAGCCCCTTGCCCGGCTTGGAGGTCTTGCGCTGCAGCAGGGTGACACGACGAGGCACCCGGGGGCGTTGTGGAGAGCGCAAGCCACCCGGAGAGACAACACTCAGGTCGACCCCCCATTCATCGCACCAGGCCTCGGCATCCAGCGCCGGCTGCCCGGCATGCGTCAACAGTTCGGCGACGTCAAAACCGATACCGCCTGCCCCGATGATGGCGACCCGCTGTCCCACCCGCTCCGGATGCATGATGGCCATCGGATAAGACATCACCCGAGGGTGCTCGATACCCGGCAGATGCAGCGCTCGGGGCCTGACGCCGGTGGCTAGCACGACCTCATCGAAGCCACGCAGCTCCTGAAGCTCGGGGGCCACACCCAGGCACACCCGGACCCGGTAACGCTCGAGCATTACCCGAAAATAGCGCAGGGTTTCATCGAACTCCTCCTTGCCGGGAATGCGTCGCGCATAGTTGAACTGGCCGCCCAGCTCGGACTGGCGCTCATAGAGGGTCACCCAGTGGCCGCGCTGTGCCGCCGTCACGGCCGCTGCCAGGCCGGCCGGACCGCCACCGACCACCGCAACCTGTCGGCTCCGGGGGGCCGGTGTGATCAGCAGCTCGGTTTCGTGACAGGCGCGCGGGTTGACCAGGCAGGACGTCAGCTTGCCCTGAAAGGTGTGATCCAGGCAGGCCTGATTGCAGGCGATGCAGGTATTGATCTCAGCGCTGCGCGCTTCGCGGGCCTTGGTGACCCAGGCCGGGTCGGCCAGAAAGGGCCGGGCCATGGAGACCATGTCGGCCTGCCCCTCGGCCAGCACCCGTTCGGCGACCTCGGGCATATTGATGCGATTGGTGGTGATCAGGGGAATCGACAGGGCCTCGCGGATACGACGCGTCACTTCACTGAAAGCCGCCCGGGGCACACTGGTGACGATGGTCGGCACCCTGGCTTCATGCCAGCCGATGCCGGTGTTGATCACATCCGCCCCGGCCTGCTCCATCGCCAGCCCCAGCGCCACGACCTCCTCGTGGGTGCTGCCCTCCTCGACCAGGTCGATCATCGACAGGCGAAAGATGAGCAGAAAGTCCTCGCCGAGCTCGGCGCGGATCCGGCGCACGATTTCCAGCGCCAGGCGCAAGCGGTTTTCCAGCGACCCGCCCCATTGATCCTGACGGTGATTGGTACGACGGCAGATGAACTGGTTGATCAGGTAACCTTCCGAGCCCATGACCTCGACACCGTCATAGCCGGCCTCACGGGACAGACTGGCACAGCGCACATAGTCCTCGATGGTGGCGAGAATTTCCTCGTGAGACAGCTCACGGGGCGTGTAGGCGTTGATCGGCGCCTGTATCGCCGAGGGAGCCACCAGGTCCGGGGAGTAGGCATAGCGTCCTGCATGCAGAATCTGCAGACAGATATGCCCCTGCTCGGCATGCACGGCCTCGGTCACAAGACGATGGTCCGCCACCTGCTCGGCGCGCTCCAGGGTTGCCGCGCCCCGGAACACTGCCCCCTCTGGATTGGGGGCGATCCCGCCACTGACAATCAGACCGACGCCTTCGCGGGCGCGCTCGGCATAGAAGGCCGCCAGACGCTCAAAGCCCTGGGGCGCCTCTTCCAGATTGGTGTGCATGGATCCCATCAATACCCGATTGGGCAGTGTCAGGGAGCCCAGCGTGATGGGACGCAGCAGGTTGGGGTAGTCGGTCACGGCCAGATCCTCGCCTTCGAACAGCAGAAATTCAAACAACTGTATGACAACCCCTGGCGGGGTGCAAAGCCCCCAGCCCCCGGGGCCGTTCTCGCAGTGGTCGCCAACAACACGGGAAAGCCAGACCCCGGCCATCGTGCCGGGCATCTCATAAGCGTAGCGGCTGTCGAGCCGGTCAGGGGCGCCACAAAGCGAGTGAGCAGAACCGGGCACACGCGAAAAGGCCCCGAGTCTGACGACTCGGGGCCCGAAATTCGAGGCAGATGGCGGACCGGACGGGACTCGAACCCGCGACCTCCGGCGTGACAGGCCGGCATTCTAACCAACTGAACTACCGGTCCGCGTGGTGGGCGATACTGGACTCGAACCAGTGACCCCCAGCATGTGAGGCTGGTGCTCTAACCAACTGAGCTAACCGCCCACGCGTTACTGCATAGATTGTTCGCTTATCATCGTGGCGGACCGGACGGGACTCGAACCCGCGACCTCCGGCGTGACAGGCCGGCATTCTAACCAACTGAACTACCGGTCCGCGATATGACTCGCGACACAGGATGATTGGCGGACCGGACGGGACTCGAACCCGCGACCTCCGGCGTGACAGGCCGGCATTCTAACCAACTGAACTACCGGTCCGCTTGCACTTCCTGCTACATGATCAGGCATGACAGACGTCATGGTGGGTGGTACAGGGATCGAACCTGTGACCCCCAGCTTGTAAGGCTGGTGCTCTCCCAGCTGAGCTAACCACCCCTGGTCACGTGGCGCTGCATTCTACAGGGTAGGTGCTGGTTGTCAACGCGTTTTTTTGCGCTTCGCGCCACAAGCCTTGCCCAATCATCCACTTGGCGCGCTATACCGATACAGCTACTGACCCTGGCGCGGCCTTGAGGCCGGCTCTGATCAAGCGTGGCGCTGCAAGAAAGCGGCAATGCCACAGGCCGCCTGACGGATCAGTGACGCCTGATCATGCCCCGAGCGGCGCCGGGGTCGCCAGTCGTGCTCGCCATCCGGCAACCACTGCAGCTCGGCCACCGCCGGCAGGTCGTAGCCTTCGACTTCCAGGCGAGTTCCGAAAGGGTCGCGCTCGCCCTGTACCACCAGGGTCGGACAGGCCAGATCGGGCCAGTGGTCCAGGCGCAGCGTCGCCGGGCGACGCGGGGGGTGGAAAGGATAACCACAGAGCACCAGGCCCGGCGCGCCCTCCCGCGCCGCCAGCATGCTGGCCACACGTCCGCCCATCGATTTGCCACCCAGCCACGGCGGCGTTGCCAGATGCTCGGCCAGAGCATCGCGCCAGCCGGCCAGCTCATCGACCAGACGTTCGACGCGCGGCGGAGGCCGCCGACGCCCCTCGCGCCGCATACGGCGCAGATAGGCGAATTCGATGGCAAGCGTCTGGATACCCGCCTGAGCCAGGGCCTGGCGCAGCGCGACCATGAAGGCCGAGTCCTGGCCGGCGCCGGCGCCGTGAGTCAACAGCAGGCGGCCGACACGGCACTCCCCCTGCACCTGCAGAGGGCCATGCGCTTCAAGCCACCAGTCGCCCTCCTCGCCTGCTTCGAGCCGCTGCGCCAGCGACTGCGGACCCAACACCTCGGTGGCGTCGTCCGGCCACTCGACATCGCACCCCGCATCCGGCAATGGCACCCTGCCTCCCAACCCGGCCCGGTCAATCAAAGTTCGGTGAAATCGATACGCGAAGCCTGCATCCGCGCCTGCTTTTCCTCGAGCCCGGCAAAGTCGAACAGCTCGCGGTCGGCGAGTTGCGACGGCGCGACATTGGTCACCGCCTTGAACATGCTCTCGAGGCGCCCGGGATGACTGGCTTCCCAGTCGGCCAGCATTTGCTTGACCACCTGGCGTTGTAGGTTGGGCTGGGAGCCGCACAGGTTGCAGGGGATGATAGGAAACTCCATGCGCCGCGAGAACTCGGCGATATCGGCTTCACGGCAATAGGCCAGCGGCCGGATGACCATGTTCCTGCCGTCGTCGGACAACAGCTTGGGCGGCATGGACTTGAGGCTGCCGCCGAAGAACATGTTGAGAAACAAGGTCTCGAGGATGTCCTCCCGATGATGGCCGAGGGCGATCTTGGTGGCGCCGATCTCCTCGGCATAGCCATACAGGGAGCCACGCCGCAACCGCGAACAGAGTGCGCAGGTGGACTTGCCCTCCGGTGTCTTTTCCTTGACCACCGAGTAGGTATCCCGCTCGAGGATGTGATAATCCACGCCGATGCCGTCCAGATACTCGGGCAGCACATGCTCGGGGAAGCCGGGCTGTTTCTGATCGAGGTTGACCGCCACCAGGGAGAAGTCGACCGGCGCATTGCGCTGCAGATTGCGCAGGATCTCGAGCATGGTGTAGCTGTCCTTGCCACCGGACAGGCAGACCATCACCTTGTCGCCCTCACGAATCATGTCGTAATCGATGATGGCGTTGCCCACCTGCCGGCGCAGGCGCTTCTGGAGCTTGTTGAACTCGCGCTTGTCCCGGGCGGCGTCACCTTCACCACCCTGAGGGACGTCACGAGTGTCGGGGGAGTCGAATTTTACGGCATCTTGCATGATCACGGCGCTGCCAGGACGGTTGCTGAATTCAAGGGGTCAAATTCTATCACCGCGCGACGTAAGTGGCGAAGCGCCCGGTCAGCCGCCCTGCCACCCCGGGGCATCGCGCTGAACCAGTTGGCGGTACATGCAAGCCGTGGCCAGCGCCTTGTCACACAGCGGGCTTGCGGTTTCGGGCTCGGGAACGGCCAGGCGCCGGGCCGCCTCCTCGAAACCGGGGCGACGCTCGAGCTGTGGGTGTCGATAGCGCTGTCGACGCTGATAGAGTCTGGCGACATCCACCACGGCATTGGGCAGGTCGAACCCCAGGTGCGGCCGCAACCAGAGATTGAGTCGACTCAGCTCGCGGTGCGCCGACCAGGTCACCAGGGGACGATTACCGATGAAGTTCAACCACTCCATCAACGCGTCCCAGCTGTCGGCAGGCAGACACAGTGTCAGCGACCCTTCGGGCCGGCAATGACCAGCCCGAATGCAGACTGCCGCGACCCGCAACGGGTCGACAGCATCCTGTGTACCGCCATCAGCAAACGCCAGAGCAATCAGCTCATCCCCCATGTAGGGCTGGAACAGCCAGCCGAACTGACTGTTCGCGTGACGGTGACGATCGGCGACGCGACGCAATACCCTGAACATCCACCCTCCCGGTCGATAGCTGTCATGAGCCTGCCTGGACACTGGCTGACGTCTCGTCAGCGAGCGCTGGCAGATCCTAGCCATATTCCAGATGGTAGCGATGCGACAGCCGCTGCTTGAACTCCTTCACGATGTGCAGGGCTTCGCGCAACAAGTCCTGCTCCAGCGAGGAAAGCGACTGCACGAGAACGCGATCAGGGTCGTCGGCCTGACCATCGAGATGGGCCAGCTGCTGCTTGAGCCGCCACTCGGTGAACAGCGACAGAGCCTCGCCCAGGTCGTCGGCAAACCTCGCCTCGAGACGCCCATCGGCGACCAGCGCCTCCAGCCGCTCAAGGGTCGAGGTCAGGCCGATATGGCGCTCCAGCGCCATGACCCGCACACCATGCACGATCGGAAAGATGCCGGCCTTCTTGATGTCGATGCCATCTTTGGGTTTTTTCAGGGATCCGAACAGTGTCAGCGGAGTACCGAAGCGCAACACCGGGCGGGCAAAGTGCGACAGCAGAATCTCGTTGGTACTGCAGCAGTCGAACAGCGTCTCGCGCAGACGCGACAGCAGCACCGGATTGCCCGCCATGGCGTGGGCATCCAGCAGGATGGCCAGGTTCATCAGGGCATCCGCATCACCGTGTCGGGCCCAGCCTTCGATACGCTGGCACCATTGACTGACGGTGCCGACCCACTGCGGGTTGGAGACCATGATCCCGCCCGGGCAGGGCGGATACCCCAGTTCGAGCAACGCATCACTGAACGCCTGCATCTGGCTTGCGCAATCCGGCCAGTCGAGGTCGTCCCCCAGGATGAGGCCATTGTCCTGGTCGGTCTTGAGCACCTGCTCGCCACGCCCCTCGCTACCCATGACCATCAGGCAGCAGGACCCCTGGTAGGCGGCATCGATCAGAAAGTGCCAGGTCCTGGCCATCAGACGGCCGTTCAATGCCGCCAGCAGGGCCATGATGAAGCGCGGCTTGGCGCCCTGCGCCGCCAGCCCTCGCACCAGATTCGGCAAGCGTCGGCTGGCCTGCGCCAATGCCGCCTGATCCTCCGCCCGTTCAATCTGCAGACTGACAACATGGCTTTGACTGGAAAAGTGACTCAGGGCATCGGTCAACTCCACCACGCCAAGGGGAATGGCTTCCTCCATGATCACCACGCGCTCGATACGATGGCGGGTCATAGTGACCAGCGCTTCGAACAGATATTGATCCGGCCGCATGCTGATCAGCGCGACATTGGCGATACGCTCGAGGGGCGTATCCGCCGGATACTGCCTGAGCACCAGGGCATTGAGCAGGTCCGTCTTGGTGACCATGCCGGTGGCATCACCGACCTCCACCAGCAGGCTGTCGACGCGACGCTCATCCAGTGCGCGGACGGCATCGACAATGGTCGCCCCGGAAGGCAGACGTTCGGGTTGCCGCATGCATTCCCGGGCCCGCGACAGCATGGCCCCGGCCACCAGCGCGCCTCCGGCAGCGCGCTGGGCAGCCAGCAGTCGAGACTTGTCCGCCAGGCGGCGACGGAAGCGCTCGGCCAGCAGTGGAAAGTCATCGCAGAGCGCCAGGAACTCCACGCGTGGCAACAGGTAACAGCGAGTGACCTGATCGGCCCGGAAGCGGTAGCGACTCTGGCCATGCAGCAGGCTGATACCCCCGAAGCAGTCACCCGCCAGATAGTGGCCAATGCATTCGGCCCCGGCATGCCCCGAAATATCCAGCTCAGCCACCTCACCCTGGGCGACCAGGAACAGTGAATCCGGTACCTGGCCGGCGTCCAGCAGGATGTCACCCGGCTTGAAGTCGGCCGCCTGCAGCTGCGCCATGACACGCTGTTGCCCCGCCTCATCAAGGAGGGCAAAAGGCGTTCGGGAAAGGTCGAGTGTGACCATTGAACTGGCCTCGTGGAATACGCAGGAAAGCGAGGATGTCGCCTGCGTCAGGAGATGGGAACCATGAGCGGTCGAGGGGAGTCAGGTCCGCTGACCGAATATCCGGACTATCAACACCAGATTAACAAGACATCGCCCGCCTCCAGAATAGCGACGATGGTGTTATAGCCTGAAGTCGAAGATCCAGGGCATCCAACCTTCACCTACCACCTCCCTTAACCTCGCCTTTTTCCGCTATATACCATGGTCCCATATCGACCTATGGACCATATCCAAGACGCCCATGACCCTCTATAAAGCACTGATAAAAAAACAAGCATCAAAAAAACAGGCAAGGAACGCCGTAACATACCAAAGTAGTAAAACTGATTCTCCAGGTGGAGAACAACATGATAAAAGCAATCAAAACGAGGGCTTCAGATATTGTTACAGGGGAGGCTTGCAAAACCTGAGCTGACCTCAATACCACCAACTACCGGAACAAAATCCGGCTATCGGCGAGCAAAGATGTAACGATATCTTTGCGTAAATTCACGAAAATAGAGCCATGATAGTGGTTCGATCACTCAGAGGGTGTCGCGACGAATCCCATGCAGTATCCGGCCGGACACGGCCAACCGGGTAGAGGGCCTTCACCCACGTAGAGGCGACGGTTTCCCGGTTGATACCACACCGGCCGGAGAAGCGTCCCAACAAGCCAACACCCTATCAACGTGGAGCACGACAATGGATGACAATAAAAGCAATGCCGAGGCCTACTGGGCCGCCAACCTTCGCTTGATCGCGGGGTGTCTGATCGTCTGGGCCCTGGTGTCCTACGGTGGCGCCATTCTCTTTCGCCCGCTGCTGTCGGGCATTGCCATCGGTGGCACCGACCTGGGCTTCTGGTTCGCCCAACAGGGATCCATTCTGACTTTCATTGGCATCATCTTTTTCTACGCATGGAAGATGAATCGCCTGGACAAGCAATTCGGGCTCGAGGAGTAACGCCATGAGTCAATTTGCCATCAACATACTCTTTGTCGGCGCCTCCTTTGCCATCTACATCGGCATTGCCATCTGGGCCAAGGTCGGCTCGACCAAGGACTTCTACGTTGCCGGCGGCGGCATCCACCCCATCACCAACGGCATGGCGATCGGGGCCGACTGGATGTCGGCGGCTTCCTTCATTTCCATGGCCGGACTGATTGCCGCGGGCGGCTATGCCAACTCCACCTTCCTGATGGGCTGGACCGGCGGCTACGTGCTCCTGGCGACCCTGCTGGCGCCCTATCTGCGCAAGTTCGGCAAATTCACGGTTCCCGAGTTCATCGGCGATCGTTTCTACAGCAAGCCGGCGCGCATGGTCGCGGTGGTCTGTCTGATCGTCGCCTCGGTGACCTATGTTATCGGCCAGATGGCCGGAGCGGGTGTCGCCTTTTCACGCTTCCTCGAGGTGGATGCCACGACCGGCCTGATCATCGCCGCCGTGGTCATCTTCTTCTATTCGGTACTGGGCGGCATGAAAGGCATCACCTATACCCAGGTGGCTCAGTACGTCGTACTGATCATCGCCTATACCATCCCAGCCATCTTCATCTCGCTGGAGCTGACCGACAACCCGATTCCCCCTCTGGGCCTGTTCTCCGAACACTCTGAATCGGGCATGCCGCTGCTGGCCAAGCTCAACGAGGTCGTCACCGCCCTGGGCTTCAACGAGTACACCGCCGACGTCGACAACAAGTTGAACATGGTGCTGTTCACGCTGTCGCTGATGATCGGTACGGCCGGCCTGCCTCATGTCATCATCCGCTTCTTCACCGTGCCCAAGGTGGCGGATGCACGCTGGTCCGCAGGCTGGGCGCTGGTGTTCATCGCCCTGCTCTATCTGACCGCACCGGCCGTGGCATCCATGGCTCGCTTGAACATCGCCACCACCGTCTATCCGGAGATGGCCACACAGGTCGAGAATGTCGACCAGGCCACCGCCAACCCGATTCGCTACGAAGAGCGTCCGGAGTGGATTCGTACCTGGGAGGAAACCGGCCTCATCCAGTATGAGGACAAGAACAACGACGGACGCATTCAGCTCTACAACGACAGCGAATCCTTTGCTTCCACTGCCGAACAGCGCGGCTGGCAAGGCAATGAGCTGACCGTCAACAACGACATCCTGGTACTCGCCAACCCGGAGATTGCCAACCTGCCCGGCTGGGTCATCGGACTGATCGCTGCCGGCGGTCTCGCCGCCGCCCTCTCGACCGCAGCAGGCCTGTTGCTGGCCATTTCCTCGGCGATCAGCCACGACCTGATCAAGGGCGCCATCAATCCGCGCATCAGCGAGAAGGGCGAATTGATGGCAGCCCGGATCTCAATGTCGGTGGCCATCATCGTCGCCACCTACCTGGGGGCCAACCCGCCCGGGTTCGCCGCCCAGGTGGTGGCGCTGGCCTTCGGTATCGCCGCGGCCTCGCTCTTCCCGGCGCTGATGATGGGTATCTTCTCCAAGCGGGTGAACAATACCGGGGCGATCAGCGGCATGCTCAGCGGTCTGAGCTTCACCCTGGTGTACATCTTCATCTACAAGGGCTGGTTCTTCATTCCGGGCACCAACAACCTGGCCGACATCCCGGAAAACTGGGTAATGGGGATCTCGCCCCTGTCCATCGGGGCCGTGGGTGCCATCATCAACTTCGCGGTGGCCTTCGGCATTTCGCGGATGACGGCCGAACCGCCGCAGGAGATCCAGGATCTGGTCGAAAGCGTGCGCTATCCGAAAGGGGCTGGCACTGCCGTCGACCACTAAGCCATAATCCCTCCACTGGCGTCGTGCGCGGCGCCCCACCACCCTGCATCGGGCTTCCTTCGGGAAGCCCGATCAGCGTCAGGAACCTCAATATGATTTGGCACTTGATCGCCGCTGTATTCGCCGGCCTGGGCGCCGCCGGCCTCGGTCTGCTGATGCGTCTGCTCAGCGGCAAACGCCTGCCTCGCTGGATCGTTCCGATAATGGCGGGCATGGGCATGCTCGGCTATCAGATTCAGCATGAATACGGCTGGTATGAACATACACGGGCACAGCTGCCCGATTCGGCTCGCATCGTTTCGACCTCGCAGGACACGGCGCTGTGGCGCCCCTGGACCTACCTGCTGCCGATGACCACGGCCTTTACGCTGGTGGACGAGGATGGCCTCCGCCACATCCGGGCCGATGGCCAGACTCTCGCCCAGTTCCAGCTTTACCGCTTCTCCTCCGGTGTGGGTCAGTCGGTGGTTCACCAGGCACATCTGTTGAACTGCGATAACCGCGAGCTGATCCCCCTCGGCCAGCAGAAGCAACGCCCGCAGACCGACGAACGCCGACGCCTGGGAGCCGACGACCCGCTGTATCGGCAGGTCTGCCCGCCTCATCAGTGAGCCTCCGGCGAACCCCGGGGCCGAGAGAAGGCGTGAAACGACGCGCTGATCGGCAAGCGCTGCCCGACTGTCGCAATCCTGGTTGCTCCCCGGCCCACCGGGGAGCTGGATAGCCTCATGGCCTGCTAGAATGGCGCCAACACCCTAGGGAGGCGCACATGTTCGCTGGCTGGCTACTGATCCTCGTTTCTCTGCTGTATGTTGCCGTGCTCTTCGCCATTGCCTGGCGCGGTGATCGCATGGCCAGGGAGCGCGGCGCCACACGCCGACGCCCGATCATCTACAGCCTGGCGCTGGCCATCTACTGCACGTCCTGGACCTTCCACGGCGCCGTGGGGCAGGCGGCGACCTCCGGCTGGTCGTTCGCCAGCATCTTTGTCGGCCCGATCCTCACCTTCCTGCTGTTCTGGCCGGTCCTGGCGAAGATGATTCGCGTCGCCAAGCATCAGAACGTGACCTCGATTGCCGATTTCATCGCCTCGCGCTATGGCAAGACCCAGTCGCTTGCCGCCTTCGCCAGCCTGGTGGCGCTGATCGGCACCCTGCCCTATATCGTGCTGCAACTGAAAGCCGTCTCGACTTCCTTCAGCGTGCTCACCGATGCCTCGGATATCACCCGCGCCCCCCTGTTCGGCGACACGGCCTTCTATGTCGCCCTGGTCATGGCCGCCTTTGCCATTCTCTTCGGTACCCGTCACACCGATGCTACCGAGCACCACGAAGGCCTGATTCATGCGGTCGCTTTCGAATCTCTGGTCAAGCTGGTGGCCTTCCTGACCCTGGGGGCCTATGTCACCTGGGGGATGTACGACGGCCTGGGCGACCTGCTGGCCTTCGCCGACATCCAGCTCGAGCTACAGCGCCAGCTCGCCCAGCAGGACTTCGGTCAGGGCTTCTGGGCGCAGACCCTGCTGGCCATGCTTGCCATCCTCTGTCTGCCGCGGCAATTTCATGTCGCCGTGGTGGAGAACACCCACAAGGACGATGCGTCCAAGGCACGCTGGCTGTTCCCGCTCTACCTGGTGGCCTTCGGTTTCTTCGTGCTGCCCCTCGCCGCCGCCGGCCTGACGACCTTCGCCGACGGCAGCGTCGACCCGGACACCTTCGTGCTGGCCCTGCCCATGGCAGCGGGCAGCGAGTGGCTGACCCTGCTGACCTTCATCGGCGGTTTCTCGGCGTCCACCGGCATGGTCATCGTCGCGGCGGTGGCAGTCTCGATCATGGTGTCGAACGAGATCGTCATACCCGCGCTCTTCCGGCTGCGCTGGTTCGACACCAAGGCTCGCGACTACGGTCGTCTGGTGCTGCGCGCACGACGCATTACCATCGGCGTGATCCTGGCCATGGCCTACGGTGTCTATCAACTGCTGGGCGACTTCAGCTCGCTGGCCGCCATCGGCATGCTGTCGTTCGCCGCCGCCGCCCAGTTCGCGCCGGCGCTGATCGGCGGCCTCTACTGGAAACGCGGCAATCGCCTGGGCGTGATCGTAGGCATGAACGCCGGCTTTGCCATCTGGGCCTACAGCCTGCTGGTGCCCGACCTGATCGCCGCCGGCGTGCTGCCCCAAGCCTGGCTGCAGGGCGGGCCGCTAAGTATCGGCTGGCTGTCGCCCACGGCGCTGTTCGGGCTCAACGTCGGGGACGACTTCACCCACGGGGTGATGCTCTCGCTGGGCGTCAACCTGGTGTCCTACATCTTCGTTTCGCAGATGACCCCGCAGCGAGTGGTGGAGCGCATCCAGGCCTCGCTGTTTGTCGACAGCGTCGAGACGCGCCAGACCTCGGTCAATCGCCCCTGGACCGGCGCCACCACGGTGGGCGACCTCAAGGTCCTGTGCGAGCGTTTCCTGAGCGCCGACCAGGTGGGTCGCGCCTTCGATGACTATGCACGGCGTATCGGCAAGCCCCTGGAGGACAGCGCACGGGCCTCCATCGATGTCATCCAGTTCACCGAGCGCTTTCTGGCCTCGGTGCTGGGCGCCTCCTCAGCGCGTATCGTCGTCAACTCGGCCCTGCAGGGCCGCGGCATCGGCATCTCGGATGTGATTTCGATCGTCGACGAGGCCTCTCAGGTGCTGGAGTTCAATCGTGCCCTGCTCCAGGCCACCATCGAGAACATCAACCAGGGCATCGGCGTGATCGACCAGAACATGCGCCTGGTGGTGTGGAACCAGCGCTATCTGGAGCTTTTCCGCTTCCCCGACCATCTGATCCGGGTCGGTGCGCCGATCGATCGCATCTTTCTCTACAATGCGCACAACGGCGAATACGGCCCCGGCGATCCCGAGGAACACGTCAAGCTGCTCCTCGACAACATCCGTGAGGGCCAGCCGCACCGTTATGTCCGCTACCGCCAGGATGGCAGCGTCCTGGAAGTGCAGGGCAATCCCATGCCGGGCGGTGGTTTCGTCTATACCTACCAGGACATCACCCAGCAGAAGCGTACCGAAGAAGCCCTGATCCGCTCGGAAAACAACATCCGCATCTATACCGACAATGTGCCGGCACTGATCGCCTACTTCGACAAGGACTGTCGCTACCTCTTTACCAACCGGGCCTATGAGCAGGCCTTCCAGATCGATCGCAACGAGGTCATCGGCCAGCCATTGCAGGCGGTGATTCCCGAGACCATGGCCCGTGAGCGCTCGCCCTGGATCGAGCGTGCCCTGCAGGGCGAGCGGGTCAATTTCGAGGTATCACTGCAACTTCCCGAAGGCCTGCGCTACATGCTGGTGACCTATACGCCACACTTCGGCGACAGTGGCGCTATCCTCGGCTTTTTCGCACTCTATCAGGACATTACCGAGCGCCGCCGGGCCGAGATCGCCCTGCAGGAAACCAACGAGACCCTCGAGGAAAGGGTGCGCGAGCGGACCCAGGCGCTTTCCGAGGCCAATGCCGCCCTGCGCCAGGAAAACCGGGTACGCGCCGAAGCCGAGCAGGCCCTGCGCCAGGCCAAGCAGGTGGCCGAGGATGCCAATACCTCCAAGACCCGCTTCCTGGCCGCCGCCAGCCATGACCTGCTGCAGCCGCTGAATGCGGCGCGTCTGTTCACTTCGGCACTGACCCAGGAGATGGAAGCCGCGGACATGAAACGCACCATCGGCCACATCGACAACTCCCTGCAGGCCGCGGAGGAGCTGCTGGGCACCCTGCTAGATATCTCCAAGCTCGATGCCGGTGCCCTGACCCCGCGGCGCAGTCATTTCGCCCTGGCCGATATCTTCCGCCCGCTGCGCGCCGAGTTCGAAGTCATGGCCGAAGAACGCGGCCTCGACCTGGTGGTCGTGACCAGCGGCGCCTGGGTCGACAGCGACCCGCAGATGCTCAGACGCATCGTCCAGAACTTCCTTTCCAACGCCATTCGATACACCCAGGAAGGCCGGGTTCTGCTGGGCTGCCGGCGCATCGGCCAGCAACTATCCATCGAAGTCTGGGACACCGGGCCGGGCATTCCCGAGGCCAAGCAGGCCGAGATCTTCCAGGAGTTCCGCCGCCTGGATCAGGCCTCGCGCCACAAGGAAAACGAGAAAGGGTTGGGGCTGGGCCTTTCCATCGCCGAGCGCATGTGTCGAGTGCTCGACCACCCCATCAATGTGCGTTCCCGAGAAGGCGCCGGCACCATGTTCAGCATCGGCGTGCCGGTGGTCGAGGCACGCGCCCCGGCAACGACCGAAGAGGCCCGACCACGCCGGGCCGGTAACAAGCTCGCCGGCACGCGCATCGTCTGCATCGACAATGAGTCACTGACCCTGGAGGGCATGAAAGCCATGCTCACCGGCTGGGGCTGCGAGGTGTTCACCGCCACCTCGATCGGCGGCGCCAAGTCGGTACTGCGCCACCTGGACCACGACCCCGATGCCATCCTGGCGGACTACCACCTGGACAATGAAGTCACCGGCCTGATGGCCATGGAGGCACTCGGCGAGCGGCTGGACGGCAATGTACCGGGCATCGTGATCACCGCAGACCGCACCGAGGAAGTGGCCGAGACCGTCAAGCGCGCCGGCTACCACCTGCTGCTGAAACCCCTGCGACCCGCCGCCCTGCGCGCCCTGCTGACGCGTACCCTGCAGGCCAGCCGGGCAACGCGAGGCTAGAACAGGGGAAGAAGGAAGAAGGAAGAAGGAAGAAGGAAGAAGGAAGAAGGAAGAAGGAAGAAGGAAGAAGGAAGAAGGAAGAAGGAAGAAGGAAGAAGGAAGAAGGAAGAAGCCAGGCTAACGCTCGGGATTGTGGCGTCAAGGGTTTTCTTCCCGCTTCAAGCGGTGTCAGCCGCGTACTTCCCTCTTCTGTCTTCTGGGACGTCGGCACAGCCGACGCTCAGGATTGCTCCACCTTCGGCGGTTCGACCTCGAGTTTCTGGGCCGCGATGACCGCCTGGGTGCGAGAATGCACGCCCAGCTTGCGCAGGATGGCCGTGACATGGGCCTTGATGGTGGCCTCGGAGACATTGAGCTCGTAGGCGATCTGCTTGTTGAGCAGGCCTTCGGTCAGCATGTTGAGTACGCGGAACTGCTGCGGGGTCAGCGAGGCAATGGCCTCGGCAAAACGGGCGTCCTCTTCATCGGACTCGCCGAGAGCCTCGGCCATGTCTTCCGGTAGCCAGACTTCGCCGTCCAGGATCTCACCGACGGCCTCGGCAATCAGTGCCAGCGAGGCCGACTTGGGTATGAAGCCCGAAGCCCCGTAGTCGATGGCCCGCCGCACCACATATAGCTCATCACTGCCGGAGACCACCGCCACCGGGATGTCCGGTGTCTGTCCGCGCAGCTGAATCAGTCCCGAGAATCCATGGGCCCCGGGCATGTGCAGATCCAGCAGGATCAGATCGGCATCCGGGTGTCGGGTCACGACATCAGTGGTGGCTGCCATGGTGTCCGACTCGACGATCTCGGCCTGCGGTGCCAGTTGACGCAACGCCTGAGTCAAGGCCGCGCGGAAGAGTGGATGATCATCGGCAACGATGAATTTCTGGGCAAAGGCCATGGTTCTCCTCCGGTTCCGGACGCAACGGGCTGAAAGGGCCCCGCCGCCCGCTGGATGCTTGTCGTTTACAGCATGTTACCCCATGGCCGAGGCAATGCCCAAGCACTCCACTGCTATTGTCGACACTTCGCCTCCAGGTCGCAAAAAAGCCGACCCATGGGTCGGCTTTCTGTGCGTCGGGACACGAACTCATCAGCGGTTGGCGCGATGTTCGATCAAATCCTCGACCACCGAGGGATCGGCCAGAGTGCTGGTATCACCCAGGCCGTCGCACTCGTTCGCGGCAATCTTGCGCAGGATACGACGCATGATCTTGCCGGAGCGGGTCTTCGGCAGGCTCGGTGCCCACTGGATGATATCCGGCGAGGCGATCGGCCCGATGTCCTTGCGAACCCACTGGGTCAGCTCCTTCTTGAGCTCGTCGGACGGCTCGATCTCGTCATTCAGGGTGACATAGATGTAGATGCCCTGCCCCTTGATGTCATGCGGAAAGCCCACCACCGCGGCCTCGGCCACGGCCTCGTGGGCCACCAGCGAGGACTCGATCTCGGCGGTGCCCATGCGGTGACCGGAGACATTCAGTACATCGTCGACGCGGCCGGTGATCCAGTAGTAACCGTCCTCATCACGACGGCAGCCGTCGCCGGTGAAATACATGTTCTCGTAGGTGGAGAAGTAGGTCTGCACGAAGCGTTCGTGATTGTTCCAGATAGAGCGCGCCTGGCCCGGCCAGGCATCCAGAATCACCAGGTTACCATCCGTGGCGCCTTCCAGAAGGTTGCCTTCGTTGTCGACCAGCGCCGGCTGGACGCCGAAGAACGGCAGGGTCGCCGAGCCCGGCTTGAGATCGGTGGCACCGGGCAGCGGGGCGATCATGATGCCGCCGGTCTCGGTCTGCCACCAGGTATCGACGATGGGGCAGCGCTCATTGCCGATCACACGGTAGTACCATTCCCAGGCTTCGGGGTTGATGGGCTCACCGACCGTGCCCAGCAGGCGCAAGCTGTCTCGCGAGCTGGAGTCCATGACGTCATCACCATGCGCCATCAGGGCCCGCACGGCGGTCGGCGCGGTGTACAGGATGTTGACCCGGTGCTTGTCGACGATCTCGCCCATGCGCCCATTGGTCGGATAGCTCGGCACGCCCTCGAACATCAGGGTCGTCGCCCCGTTAGCCAGCGGCCCGTAGACGATATAGCTGTGCCCCGTCACCCAGCCGACATCGGCCGTGCACCAGTAGACCTCGCCTTCCTGGTAGTCGAAGACGTACTGATGGGTCATGGCGGCCTGCAGCAGGTAACCGCCGGTGGTGTGCTTGAGCCCCTTGGGTGCCCCGGTCGAGCCGGAGGTATAGAGAATGAAGAGCGGATCCTCGGCACCGACGTCCTCCGCCGGGCAGTCCGTGGACTGCTGGTCGACCAGCTCGTGGAACCAGACATCACGTCCTTCATGCCAGTCGACCTGGCCTCCGGTGCGCTGAACCACCAGCACCTTTTCGGCGACATCGGTGCCGTCTCGCGTCAGGGCGGCGTCGACGTTGTCCTTGAGCGGCACCTGCTTGCCGCCGCGCACGGATTCGTCGGCAGTAATCACCACCCGAGAAGCGGCATCCTGAACGCGCTGCGCCAGGGCATCCGGCGAGAAGCCCCCGAAGACCACCGAGTGAACCGCGCCGATCCGGGCACAGGCCAGCATGGCCATCGCCGCCTCGGGCACCATCGGCATGTACAGGGTGACAGTGTCGCCCTTGCTGACCCCCAGCGACTTGAGTGCGTTGGCCAGCTGGCAGGTACGCTCGTGAACCTCGCGATAGGTCAGCGTCTTGGACTGGCCAGGATCATCACCTTCCCAGATGATCGCCGGCTGGTCGCCGCGCTTCTCCAGGTGGCGATCAAGACAGTTGACGCTGGCGTTCAGCTTGCCGTCCTCGAACCAGCGAATATCGACGTTGTTCGAGGCAAAGGAGGAATTCTTGATGATGGAAGGCTGGATGGACCAGTCGAGTCGCTCGGCCTGCTCCGCCCAGAACCCTTGCGGATCATCCACGGAGCGCTGATACATGGCCTGGTAGGTCGCTTTGTCCGCCCAGGCGTGGGCGGCGATGCCATCAAGAACGGGGTAGATGTGCTGCTGATCGCTCATCAAAATGCCTCTATCCTCGGGATGATCCCTTCAGGTTGATGAAGCCGGGCAAGGACACAACGGCCCGCCCGACGCCATGAATCTTGATTCCAGCATACGCTGCGCGGAGCGCGGCTCCCCTTAGACATTGGTATGAAGATTTTTCTTATTTATAACAAGATGTTAGCGGAAAATCACGCTCCATCTGAACGCCCCACGTAGATCAGGGGGCGGCGGCAGTCACGACACAGGTATTGCCGACCCTTGCGCGCCAGACCATGACGCCGCGCTGTGAAATCATGCTCGCGGCACGCACAGCGATAGCGGTAGGGAGAGGGACTGGCACGGCGAGTATCAAACTGATGAGTGACTCGAGGCTCGAGGCCGAACAACTGACGCATCACCGTGCGCCATTCATGGCCGTGTGGTGCAAGATGCTGACCATCGGCCAGGTGATGGACCAGCCAATGCGCCATTTCATGGGGCACCACTTCCACCAGGAAGGCGTGGCGATGGTCATCGAAGAGTACCGGGTTAAAGCGCAGCCCCCCGCGACCGAAGTGCGCCTGCCCGGCGCCCTTGCCACGCAGGTCCAGCCAGACCGCCGGGCGCGGCAAGCTATCGTGGACATCACGGCACAGTCGCCAGGCGGCCTCGACCCGCTCATGCAGGGCCTGCTGGCTGGCATCACGGTCGAGGGCATCGAGCCATCGGCGATCAGGGTCGGGCAACACGGGCGACGTCATAGGGTGCTAGAATGACGCCACGCCAAGGCAGCGTAAAGTCCACTTATTTCAGAGCCTCAAGACATGTCCGAGACCGAAGCACCGCAACCCCAGCCACTCCTCGATGACGAAGCCCTCGACCAGCTCGATGATTTCCTCGAGTCGGATAAAGTGGATGCTGATGCCCTGGACCTGATCAGCGCCCACGGCTTTCTGATCGCCCTGGCCATTGCCCCGCGCGAGGTCCCGTCCACGACCTGGGTGCCGGAACTCTTTCATGGCGAGCCGGACTTTGCCGACGACACCGAGCGGCAGCGCATCCTCGCCCTGCTGGAAGCATTGCGCCACAACGCCATGCAGGTGCTCGAGGGAGGCGGCCTGCCAGAGTTGCTGTTCGACCTGGAACTTGGCGGTGCCGCCCCCGAGGAAACCCCGATCGGTGACTGGTGCGCCGGCTTCATGGAAGGCGTCTTCCTGGACGAGGCTGCCTGGTTTGCCGAGGACGAGGAAGCCGCGGCCACCCTGTTGCTGCCCTTCATGCTGCTATCCGGGCTGTTTGCCGACGAGCCCGACATGGCCGAACTGGCCGGCGACACCCAGCGCCTCGAGAAACTCGCGGGTCAACTCCCCGAGCTGGTGCTGGACCTTTACCTTCACTACCGAGTACCGCCGGAAACGCCCAAACCCAAGCCTCGCCGCAAGGGTCACCCCGGCCGGCCCGGGAAGCGCTAGGCGCGAATGATGCCCGACACCCGGTCCCCCTCTTCGTCCGAGTGCACCAGGATGCCCAGACCGCGTCGCCTCCAGTGGCTCCGTGCGCCACTGCGCCACCTGGTCGCGGCCGTCACCCAGGTACGCCTGCAGGAACCCTCGGCGCAGGATCTGGGCATCGCCCCCGACATGCCGACGCTCTATGTCCTGCCGCGCTCGTCACTCTCCGACGGCCTGCTGCTGGAGAGTCTGACCCAAGATGGCGACCTGCCCGATGCCACGGCTCGCCACCAGGTGGGTGACCAACTGGTGGCATCGCTCATCGCCCTGCCGAGCACGCGGCGGCGCTTGATGCAGCGTCGCCGTCGGCCCACCGCCCCCTTTCAGGCGGCCTTTGAGGCGTATCGGCAAACCGGTCAGGACATCCAGCTGGTGCCGGTCAGCATTTTCTGGGGGCGCGCACCGGGCAAGCGCTTCGGGATCTGGCAACTGCTGGCCGCCGACAGCTGGCGGCTGACCGGACGCCTGAGACGATTGCTCGCCGTGCTGGTCAACGGCCGCGATCTGGAAGTGCACTTCGGGGCTCCCCTGCGCCTCTCGGAGCTCGACGATGGCCGCGACATCCCCCTGACCGATCGCAAGGCCGCCCGCCTGCTGCGGGTGCACTTTCGGCGCATGCGCAGCCGGGTGCTGGGGCCGGACCTGTCGCATCGTCGTACTCTGATCGAAGGCGTGGTGCACAGTGCGCCGGTCCGCAGCGCCATTCAGCAGGAGGCGACCCGTCCCCGTCAGCAGGCTCGCCTGTCAAGACGTGCCAGGCGCTATGGCCGAGAGATCGCCGCCAGCATGAGCTACCCAGTGCTGCGTTTCATGGACGGCCTCCTGCGGCGCCTGTGGAATCGGCTCTATGACGGCGTCGATGCCCGCGGGCTGGAAGGTGTCAAGGAACTGGCCGGCGAGCACACCCTGGTCTACGTGCCCTGCCATCGCAGTCATATCGATTACCTGCTGCTTTCCTATGCGCTGTACTCCCAGGGCCTCATGCCGCCACACATTGCCGCAGGGCGCAATCTCGACATGCCGCTGATCGGCCCCCTGCTGCGGCGTGGCGGCGCCTTCTTCATGCGCCGCAGCTTTCGCGGGCAGGCCCTGTATTCCGCGGTCTTCCGAGAGTACCTGCACCGGCTGTTGAGCCGCGGCCATCCGCTGGAATACTTCATCGAGGGCGGCCGCTCGCGCAGCGGTCGTATGCTGCCGCCACGCCCGGGCATGCTCTCCATGACCCTCGACTCCTTCCTGCGGAACCAGCAGGAAGGCGGGCAATCGCTGATCTTCGTGCCGGTCTATATCGGCTACGAGCGTATTCTCGAGGAGGCCAGCTATCAGCGCGAGCTGGCCGGCGGAGGCAAGCGCAAGGAGTCGCCGCTGGCCCTGTTGCGGGTGCTGCGACGCCTGCGCGAACCGCATGGCCGCGTGGCGCTGAACATCGGCGAGCCGCTGGCTCTCAACACCTTCCTGGATCGCGAGGTACCCGAGTGGCGCCAGGCAGCGTCGACCGACGCGCGCCCCGCCTGGCAACGCCATGCCGTGACACGACTGGGCGAGACCCTGAGCCGACGCATCAACGCGGCGGCCTCCCTGAACGCGGTGAATCTGGTGGCCCTGGTCCTGCTGACGACACCTCATCGCGCCATCGAAAGACCGCTGCTTGAGCGACAGATGGCGCTGCTGGCCGGGCTCGGCGGGCGCCGTGCCACGGCCCTGCCGGAGGGCGAGCCGAAGGACTGGGTCGAGCAGGTCCACAAGCTGGGCATGCTCAACCACTGTCGTGACACCCTGGGCGAGCTGATCACCGCCGAACCGGCGCAGGCCACCCTGCTGGGCTGGTATCGCAACAATGTCCTGCACCTGTTTGCTCTGAGCGCCCTGACGGCCTTTGCCTTCCGCCACCATGCCCACCATACGCTGGACGACCTGGAGACACTGCTGGCGCCCAGTTGGCCGATCCTGGCGCGCGAGCTGGCAATCGACGCACCGGCCTCGCTGCGTGACGGCCTGGCCGAGGTGCTGGATGAACTGACCCGGCTGTCGCTGCTGGAGGTCGATGAAGGCGGTTGGCGGCCCACCCGTTGCCTGGCCGGTGAAGAGCAACTGCGCATGCTGGGTCGCTTGATTCAGCCCTCCATGGAACGTGGCTATCTGCTGCTCTCGGTGCTACTCAGCGAGGCACCCGGCCACTTCACCCGGGAGGGGCTTACCCAGCGCACCCGACAGCTGGCCGAGCGCCTGGCACGCCTGACCGGTCGCGACTCACCGGAATTTTTCGACAAAACCCTGTTTTCCGGGCTGGTCGACAATCTGGAGGGCGAAGCCTGGCTCAGCACTGACGAGGCAGGAGCCTTGCATCCCGATGCACGCCTGAGCGCGGCGGCCCGGCAGGTGGAAACTCTCTTCGACCCGGCACTGCGCCAGCGTCTGCGGCGAGTGCGCCGTCAGGCAGAGGCCTGAACGACCTCAAGTGGCCTTCAGGGAGCGGTGCACGTAGAGGTCATAGCGGCTGGTCTTGCCTTCCAGGGTGTGGCGCGGCGGGGGGCCATCAATGGCCGGCGCCTTGCGCGGGCGCTTAACTACCACCCGATGCGTCGCCACGTCCAGGGCGGCCTCCAGCAGGCGGGGCGCATCGGCATCGTCGCCGGCCAACTCGCGGAACAGCCGCATTTCCTTCTTGACCAGGGCCGACTTGGCACGATGAGGAAACATCGGATCGAGATGAATGACCTGCGGTGCCACCCCGCCCTGCTGCACCAGCGCAGCCAGGTCGCGTCCGGCATCGCCATGCACCAGCTGCATACGGGCGGCCACTTCAGCTGCCTCGGGGTCGCGGGCAGCGCGTTGCAGGCCATCCTGAAGCAGCGCCGCGATGGCCGCCACGCGCTCGATGAGCAGCACCTCGGCTCCCAGCGAGGCCAGCACGAAGGCATCGCGCCCCAGGCCGGCCGTGGCGTCTACCACCGAGGGCGTGATGCCCTGGCCGAGACCGCAGGCCCGGGCGATCAACTGGCCACGACCGCCACCGAAGCGGCGTCGATGGGCTGCCCGGCCCGTCACGAAATCCACCGCCAGGGGGTTGCCGTACTCTCTCGGCTCCCCCGCCAGTACCAGGCGACCGTCCTCACGGCGAAGCACCAGTGGAGCGTCCGGAGCCAAGCTGCGCAGCGGCAGGCCCCAGTGATCCGCCAGGGCTGGGGCGGCCTCCACCGCGACGCTGGCATCAGCGCTCATGGCTGCTTGCGCCAGGCGACCTGGTCGCGCAGGTAGACCGGTTGCACTTCATGGGCGGCACGCCCCTCGCCCGCTGCAAAGGCATCGGCGGCCAGCAGCGCCATATCCTCGGCCGTCACCTCGATATCCGGCAGAGAGAGACTCATGGCGACCTGAGTCGGGGCCGGCATGTCGGCCTGCAGCGTCCAGCCCGAGCCCACTCCCACCCAGTCGTGGTCGTCATGGCCGGCCGGCAGATACAACTGCGCCGGCGGCAGCACGGCTTCATCGCTCAGGGCCTCGACCCGTCCCTGGAAGCAACGCCAGCAGGCGGCATAGACCTCGCCCATGCGCGCATCCAGCGCAGTGACCAGATAGCGATAGTGATGACGACGATGGGCGCCCAGTGCCAGTGACTGCAGGGTCGATATCCCCAGCAGCGGGCGATCGAGACCGAATGCCAGCCCCTGGGCGGCACCGGCGGCAATGCGCAACCCGGTGAAGGAGCCGGGGCCACGACCATAGGCCACGGCATCGAGATCGCCGGGCGAGAGGCCGGCCTCGCCGAGCACCTCGTCCACCATGGGCAGAAGGCGTTGTGTATGGGTGCGCGGCGCCAGCTCGAAGCGGGATACCAGCTCATCCGGCGCTTCTTCGCGGCGACGCAGCAAGGCAGCAGAACAGGCGCTCGATGAAGCATCCAGGGCCAACAGGATCGGCATAGCAGCAACCATGAGTATGAGTTGAACGGGCCATTATACGCAGGGTCCCCAGCACAACGAAGGCCCGCCGAAGCGAGCCTTGGGATCCTGCCGGGCAACGTCGCGCCGCTCTCAACCTTCCAGGGCGTTGATCACCTGCGAGGTAATGTCATCGACACTGCCGACACCTTCAACGCGGTGGTAGCGCGGCGCCTGGCTCGGCTCCTGCTCGGCCCAGCTCTGATAATACTCGACCAGCGGAGCGGTCTGGTCATGATAGACCGACAGGCGATTGCGCACCGTGGCCTCGCTGTCATCATCGCGCTGAATGAGTGCCTCACCGGTCACGTCATCCTTGCCGGCTTCCTTGGGCGGATTCAGGTCAACGTGATAAACGCGCCCGGATTCGGGGTGCACGCGGCGACCCGCCAGGCGGTTGACGATCTCCTCGTCCGGCACGGCGATTTCCAGAACATGATCGATCTTCACGTCGGCGTGCTTCATTGCATCGGCCTGGGGAATGGTGCGCGGAAAGCCGTCGAACAGAAAGCCGTTGGCACAGTCCGGTTGCTGGATGCGCTCCTTGACCAGCGAGATGATCAGGTCATCTGACACCAGTCCACCCGTCTCCATAATCTCCTTGACCTGGAGTCCGAGCTCGCTGCCCTCCTTGACGGCGGCACGCAGCATGTCACCGGTGGAAATCTGCGGAATACCAAAACGCTCGCAGATGAACTGGGCCTGGGTGCCCTTGCCGGCGCCGGGGGCGCCCAACAAGATCAAACGCATAGAACTACTCCTTAGTAACAGGTAATGAAATACTGGATTATACGCCCAGGCATATCCGGGCAGCATTGCACCCAATACCAATAAGCCAACAGTTGTTGGCAGACAATACCGATGCCGCCTCTCGGGCACAACTCCCCAAAAGCCTTAGGTGGTGCTTTCCGGCTACCCTTGTCGTTACCCTGTCATCAGGCAGGACTTCACTGATTTACGGAGGACACTGCCCTGCGGCTCCTTCAATCCTGACATCATAGCTAACCGTGCCCTGCGCGCCGGGGGCAAGCTGGCCGTCGAACTGCCAGGCCACGCTGCCCTGATAGCCTTCTGCGTTAGTGCCATCCGGAGTGTTCGCTGTACAGCCAGTCAGGTTCTCCGGAAAACTGGTTGGGCAAGCAACGCCGGCTGCCAGGGAGGTGTAGGCCGGGGTGGCGTCGTTGACTTCAAGGTCGTCTATCGGGGAGCTGCCGCCGTTGGTATAGCGGATCTCATAGCGCAGCACCTCGCAAGGCTCGCCCTGATTGCGGGTCGTAAAGGCGGTATCACCGTCATCCCCTCCCCCTATAGCACCGTCCACGCCAATATTACGCACGCGCTTTTCAAGGCCTAACTGGCCGGTTTGCACCCGGGTGATATCGGTGACCGCGGCGCTATCGGTTACGGTGCTGTTGTCAGCAAGTGCCAGCGTCTGGGTCGCGGTTAGTTCTACGCTGTGCTGGGCGCCAGTGGGGGCATCGGCCGGGGCAAAGACGCGCACCAGCAGGCACAGCTGTTCTTCGGCCTCTACGTTAACGGTTAGCGGCTCGTTAAAATCCGCTTCACCGCTGCAGCTCGGGTCTCGGATGACTTGCTGGCTCCAGGCCGGGCTATCCGGTGTGCTGGTCGGGTTCGCCAGGCTGAAAGTCACCTCGCCGGCAGTGGCGGCGGTAAACTGGTGGCGGTAGAAGATTACATTACCCGGCGCTACATCGCCCTGCTGGTTGGGCACCAGCCGGGGTGAACCGACCTTGCCGAAGTTGATACCTTCCCAGACGGTGCCCGGGGATGGCACCGTAAAGGTCATCTCGGCATCGTCGAGAGCGTCCAAGGTAATGTCGGTACCTGCCGTACCATCAGATTCACTGATGGCGCGAAAGCCATTGGGCGTCTCGGCCACCAGGCAGGCCGGCGTATTTTCATCGTTAACGCCAAGCGCCAGCGACCAATCGCCGTTGCCGTTGGTCGTGGTCTCGGCAAGCACATCACCTGGCTGACAATTACCATTGCTGTTATCGAGTGCTTTAACCATAACCCCGCCCAGCCCGGCTTCATCACCATTGACCTCACCATCGTGAGCAATGCCGCCAGTGGCGCTATTCAGGCCGTTATCATTGAATACCCGCCCGCTAATCCGGGTGGTCGGCTCCAGTATGGTGATACGATAGTCTTCCACCTCGCCATCGGCGGCTATCGCGCTGGGGCTAAGGCTGCTCTGGCTGGACCAGCGAAAACGGGCAAAGGTCTCGCCCGGCTGGGCATCATCAGGCACCGTCACGGTTAGGTTAATAACATCGGTGCCGCTGACGTTGGCGGCTATCTGCTCATCGCCACCGTTAAAATTGTCATTTCCGTCCCAGTCGACCCAGGCGTCCAGGGTGCCGCTGCCACTTACAAACACCGGAATCGTCACGCTAGAGCCCGGCACCAGAGAATCGGGCAGCTGTACACCGTCATCCTGCTCGTGTGCATCAGCACTTGCATTGGGCGTCGCCTCATTCCGGGAGATTGGCTCAATAGCACCCAGATAAGGCGATATCGGATCAAGGATAAAATCCGCCAGATCAATCGACGTAGCCGTTGTCGGCGAGGTAGGTTTGCTTCCGCCATCACCGATACGCCGCAGCAGATGGTGACCTGGCAAGGCATTGTCATAAGCTGCCGGCAGGTCGCCAAAATCACGCCCAAAGGGCACGGCATAGGCTGCAGCCTGTTTGCCTACGATATCGGCTACAAAGGAGGTTTTGCCAATATTGTCGGAAAGGGCTACAAAGCTGCCGCGTAGATTGCCTGAAGGGTTTGCATCCAATGTGCGACCATCCGCTGACCATTCAAGCTGCAGCCCGGTACCTGAAGCTACATCAATCAGTTCCCACGGATCTTGATCTGTTGTGACCCGCCAACCTTCAGAGCCATCCGTGCTTTCTGCATCAGCCACAGCAATAATATTATCAACTAATAAACCGTTTAGACGGGTTTCCCATTGAATTTCATAACTGAAACCTACACCGTTATCTACGTTACTTAACCCCACCGGATTAACTCCACCGTAGAACGAATCTAGCCGATCTCCACCAAAATCCCCGGTGTTATAAGGTTCAATAGGCGACCCTTCGATATCATACAGCAGTGCCGTCACTTCCAAAGGCCCGTACTCCCAGGTTTTACGGATCACGTCACCAGTCTGAAAAGTGTTTTTTGTGCCACAGTTCCAGTCGAGCCACAGCAGGGAATCCTTATACTGGCCATCACCGGAGGTGGCATAGCCCGCGCCCGCACCAGAATCGCTAAGATCAGTTGTAGGGCATTGAGCGGCGCTAGAGGCAATATCCTGAACCGTCTGGGTCACCTGGTTATTACCCGCCGTGCCATCATTGCCACCGTCATTATCGTTGCTGGCGCCGGTCTGGCCGGTGAAATTCACCGTGTCAACAGAAACAGGCGCTTGCCAATCAAAAGTACAAACTGATGAGTTGTTAGCTGAAACAGAAGCTGGAGAAGCAGGCGAGCAGGACAGGTTGGAAATAGTCCCCTCATCCACACTGGGCTGACAAAATGCGCCAGTGGCGGCATAAGGCCCATCGTTGATACAGGTTAACTCAAGGTCAGTGTAAGTATCCCCTGGAAAAAAAGCGTTTGGCAAGTTGCTGAACTCTGGCCGCATATCGGATACTTCATTGTACGTCCATATTAGCTCTATCCCGTCTCCTGAACCAGGAGCCCCGAGCATTTGCAGATCAAATACTACCTCAGTAAAAGTGCCATTAACTTGGACACTTCCGCAGGCAGTACCGTCTAAACTCGAAGCACGACATTCGGTTGAAAATCCAAAATCGGAATTTACATTAAAACCTCCTCTTATCCGGGTATCTGACTCATCAACAACAAAATGATCAACCCCCGAACGCCTAGTCAAAGACTGCGCACCGTCAGATTCACCTGTATTTAACGTAAAAGCCGCAGTATTTATAACACCTGACGACCGCCCCCCTAATCGGTCGATATGCAAGACGGGGTCTGTGACCGGGTAAGGGAATTCAAAAACGATTCTTCCTTCATTCGTTGAAAGAACGCCCGGATTAAACACCCATTGATGCGAGGCATCACCGCCCACATCCGGTGTGTAGATATCATCCAAATTATTTACTGTATCATTAGAAAAGCTAGAAAATGAGCCACCGCTGTAAGTCGCAGAAACCGTTGTTACTCCATCAGTGCTAGTATAATTTCCTCCACTCCCCGACCAGCTGCCCGTTTGGGCGGCATGGGTAGCCGCACTGCATAGCCAAGCCACCGAGAAAAGCAGAAACCCTGTACCGAGTTTTAAAGCCTTGAGCCATGTTGTTTGCATTTCTACTGCACCTTTAATCCAAATGTCAGGGTGGCTTGCTCACCTGGGGCCAGGGTGCCAGCGTTGGCGACGATATCGCCAACGCCGCCGTTAGGCGGTTGGGTCTCGGTACAACTACCGTTAGGCGTCGTGCATTCAAAGGCATTCGCCTGGTAGACGGTAAAAGACTGGGTACGGTCGCTGATGGTGACATTGCTGAGGTGTTCCACCCCCTGGTTGGTGGCGACCAACTTATAAATCACGCATTCGTCCGGCGCGACATCAAAGGAGGTAAACACAAAGCTGCCGCTGTCAGGGTTACCATCGCATTGGCTGTCCAGAGACTGGCGCTTGGTAATCACGATATCGCTCTTGTTAGCGGTGGTGGTGTCGGTGGCGGTGTCGCTGACGTTTTGAGCGGCTTCTACCGTCAGCACCTGGATATTGACATCGCCCAGCGAGGTCTCGGCGGGGGCAAAGATGCGCGCAAACACGGTAAAGCTTTCGCCCGGCGCCAAGTTGCCGCTTAAATCTCCATCCGCGTTCAAGCGGGTATCACCCGGGCTCCATTCGCCGTTAGCGTCAGTGTCCTGATAAAGCACCACTGCCCAATCGTCGCTGTTGGCATCCGCGCTGGCGGTCAGGGTTAGCTCAGTCAGAACAACATTGCCGGTATTGCGCACCTGGTGGGTATACACTACAGCGCTGCCCGGCTCGACCTGGGACTGCTGATCCGGTGTCAGGCTGATAGCAGCGCCAGCGGTCACCGTCACGCGGTCAAACTTGATGTCCTGGGCGTTAGTCGTGGGGCTTTGCGCACGGAAGTAAAGGTCCACGCTGTCACCGCCGGTGGCGTTGGCCGGGGCGGTTACCTGGGCGCATACCTGATGGCTCTTATCAGCCGGAATTAGAGGCGTTGTGCTGATAGCCTCGCCAAGGGCTGAACAGTCGCCGCTGCCGCCGTCGTTGAAAAATTCAACCTGCCAGCCGTCAGGCAACTGGTTGGCCTCAAAGGGGCTAAGTGTGTCGCTATAGGCCAGGGCGTAGCTGTCCTGGCGGTCGCTGGTGTTGTTGATAAAGAGGTTAAACGTGGTGGTATTGCCCGGTGCTACCTGGTTTTCATTGACTGGGGCTGTTTCAGGGCCAATGCCTTCACCCGGGGCGCCGCCATTACCGTCAGCTTCTGCATTATTGGTGATATCCACCGAGTTTTCGGAGATTGCTGTCAGGCGGTCTGTTACCGCATTGCTGACGCTGGCATCGGTATTGGAGGTGGCCACCTTGGTGACATCATAAGGCCCGCCTGTGGCATCCGGGGGCAGAATGGCCTTAAGTACCACCTTGATACCGCAGGCGTTGCTATGTGAGACAAAGCGCGCGGGGCAGCTGTCACTGCTATCGGGAATCGGGATCGGGCCAGTATCCACAGTGCCGCTGCCGGTGGTATCGGTCAGCGGAGTGGCGCCATCGCTGCGGAAAAGCTGGAAAGCCGTGCCCTCCGGGAAGGGGGCAGTAAGCGAATTTCCTTCACGGTCTTTCAGTTTATCGATTGCAATATCAAAGCTGTCAGTACCGTCACCGGTGTTCCAGATAAAATTCTCGAAAACTGCGGTGCCGCCCTGGCCTATCGATGCCACATCCACGACATTGCCATTTTCGAGGGCATCATCTACGCCTACGCTGCTGTCAGTGCCTGTATTATTGGCCACTACGCCGGGGTCCCGGGCACGGTCGATAATGGTATAGACGGCGGTATTGGTAGAATAGAAACCCGTATCGGGAAAGCTGTCTGTTTCAGCTTCGTTAAGATACTTGTAATCCGCCGTGTTCAGCACCCGGCTGCCGGCCGGAATGCCCGCATCAATATTGACCTCAAAGGTCAGGGTGGCTCGCGCGCCTGCCGGAAGGCTGCTGATAATTGCCTTAACACGGTCAGAACACCCTGTCTCGTAGGCACAGTAGTCTATATTTTCACCATTAACAGTCTGATTACCGTCATCAGCATCGGTCAGTGGCGTGGTGGTATCCAGGCTCCAGCGGGCGGAACCTGATACATAGGTCATGCCGCTGGTGGAGATCGTCGTACCACTTGGATTCGTATACTGGGTAGGCAGCAGATCCTGAATTTCAAGGTTTTCGGCTTTCAATGGGGAAATATTGCGATAACTTAGCGAAACCGTCAGGTTCTGGTTGGGTGAAGGGCCAAGGTTCTGACTCAGGGACTTCACTACCTCGACCACAGGCCCGTCAGGGAAAACAACTTCGTCTTTGTTGGTCTGCGTCTGGCTGGAATCCTTGTCGCTGGTAGCACTCAATTCAAACAGTTCAAGCGTGCTAGCTGTACTACCCGTTGCAATGGCTTCGATAACAAGATCCAACTGCTCGCCCGCCGCGACCACGCGGGTAGGGCTTGTCCAGCAGCCGCTAGCATCAGCTGAGCTGCTATCAAACAGCGGGTCACCGATATCCGGCTGGCCGTCGTTGTCGGTATCCGGGTAGACCGCCCACTCGTCAACGCTTGCAGCCACATCGACCACACACAGCTGGTAGCTGTCATCCACGTTACCGGTGTTGTTAAGGGAATGGGGAAAGCGCACCGGCGCACCGGAAACGGCGGGTTTGAGCTGGCTGGCCTCCAGGGTGAAAGCGGGCACCGGCTGAACCACGGTTTCCACCAGGTTGGAGGTCACGCTCTGGGTTTCAGCCGTCTGGCTACAGGTGTCATCCAGGCAGGCACTGAATGAGGCCGAGGCCTGATTGCTGATCACCGTGCCCGCCAGCGGGGCAGCCTGGGCGCTGGCACCTAGTGTCAGCATACTCAGTACCAGGCCTATGGTTGTAAAAACTTTTTTTATGCATTTCATTGGTTCACTCCACTGGTGTGGGCGGAGTGAAGTCATCACCGCCGCTGGCCTCAGCGTCCAGACTCAGCACCAGGGGGCGCCCCCGGGCATCGAGCAGCAGCATTTCCACGCGGCGATTGATAATGCGGTCATCCACCGCCGTGCTGTCAAGTATCGGCATGACCCTGCCCACCGGGCTGGAACGCAGCCGACTTGACGATAGCCCCTGACCGGTCAGATAGGCCACCACGGCCTGGCGGCGGCGCTCGGAGAGCTCAAGGTTATAGGCCTGGGAGCCACGCTGGTCGGTAAAGGCGCGGACACTCAGCTGCAGCTCCGGGTGATCTTCCAGCAGGGCCAGGTTACGGTCCAGCCGCTCACGTTGGTTGGCGTTAAGCACGGCCTGATCAAAGCCGAAGTACACTGCCGGTTCCCATAGCCGGGTATTATCTTCCGCGGTGGGCACTACCTGCGGCTCGGTATTGCAGAAGGCATCATATTCGGCATACAGGGATTCCGTAGAGGCGCAGCCCGTCAAGGTCCCTGCCACCACTATAATGGCAGCCAGTGGTGTCTTGTTCATTGTGACTCTCCCATATAGCTGCGTTGATCGGAAGCCGTGGCATCCAGCCAATCAAGGCTGTTTTCGTCAAACTTGAATTCAAAACCGATATACAGGCCTTCGGCGTTATAACCTTGTGGGTCAAGGTCTTCATCCCTGAACCCGCTGACGTTGTAACCAATGCCCAGGCGCAGGTTACGTTTCACCAGGGCATTAAGGCCCAGGCCATAGCTGTAGCGCAGCTCGTCGCCACCATCGCTGGTCAGTACGCCGCCGTGCAGGTCAAGATCAAAACGGCGGTTGAAATCCCAGATCACTCGGCCATCGGCAATGTAGGCCTCGGTGGATTGGCTGAAGGCATCCAGCTCGGTGGTCTGCCATTTGCCGCCGACACGGCCTGACAGAACCCAGTCATCATGGGCCTGATAGTTATGATGGTTGGAGAGCAGGTGAACGGTGCTGTCGTTACCATTGTCGCCGCCCCACTTTTCCTTCCACTTGTACATGAACAGCATATGGTGGCGGTTATCCGTCAAGGGGCGACGGGCAAAACCAAAGGTCACAATGTTGTCGCCCTCACGGGCCTTGTCGTCAAAATCCTGCAGGCGCAGATCATTACGCACCACGCCGGACCAATCCTGGTCGAGACGCCAGATATTCGC
The DNA here is from genome assembly GCF_030409235.1 of Halomonas almeriensis. Taxonomy (GTDB): domain Bacteria; phylum Pseudomonadota; class Gammaproteobacteria; order Pseudomonadales; family Halomonadaceae; genus Halomonas; species Halomonas almeriensis. The sequence goes on along the minus strand of NZ_JAUFPO010000009.1, from coordinate 382,464 downwards.
CGCGCTCAAACCGTAATAGGTACGGTCATTGCCAAAGCGGGTTTCGATCCGCGCCAGGGTGCGGCGGTTTTCATCACGCAGATCCTCCACTGCCAGCGACGCCGCGGTGCTTTCCTGGTTGCTGTCACCTTCTACCGCGTTGATCCATTCAAACGAGGGGCTGACCGACAGGCCTTCCTCGATCTCGATATCCGAACGAACCCCACTGGCCACGGCAGTATCGCGGCCATCCTGGGCGCCATTGAGGCGGTATTCGGAAAACACATCGGTGCTTTCGGTCACGCTGGAACGGGTACCCAGCGCCAAGCGTTCTGTCTCGTTGTCACTGTTAAGCTGGTTGACCCCGCTCAGGCTGTTCTTGACATCGTAGCGGGCGTAAACGCTGGTGTTGTCGGAAATCCCCAGCTCAGCATCCGCCTGCAGGCGCCTGCGGTCACTGCTGGACACATCCTGCTCATACTCGGCGCCCAACGAAAGCGGCTTGTCGGCAATGCGCAAATTGCGCTCAACGCCCACGATACCGGTATCAAAACGCTCTGTGCCGTCCTCGTCGCGCTGCTCGATGCGTCTGGCCCCGGCGGTCAGGCGCGTCTTGCCCAGCTGCAGCTCCCCCATCAGGCCAACGCTGGTCTGCTGGTCATCGCTTTCAAGCTCGTTGGAATGGATGGCTTCCACCTTGGCATCCAGGTTCTCGCTCAGCGGCTGGCGGTGTTCCAGGCGGGCTTCCTCGCGGCCTTCACTGATGCCGCCGGCGCTGTTACGGAAGCCTTCTTCTGCCCGCGCCCAGCGCAGGTCGGTACTGGCACCGTTCTGCCACTGGCGCTTGGCGCCAATGCTGACGGCCTCGCCCTGGGTATCGTCCTCGCGGTTGTTCATGGTGGCTACTGAGCCGTAGAGAGTATTGCGGTCATCCAGCCTGTAACGGGCCGTTATACTGCTCAGGTCAAAGCCGGTTTCTGCATGGTCGTCGTCGGTGTAGCTGACGCTGGCATCAATTTCATCCGTAAACTGGTGGGTAAGGCGCGCGCCCAGAATGGTACTGGTTTTATCGCTTGAGTCTGCCAGCTCATAGTTGGCGCGGATCACCACAGGGTTGTTGTCATCGTCAAAGGACGGAATGACATCGAAGAAGCGGATATCGCCGGTGAAGTAGTTGATCGAGTAATCAACGTTGCGCCGCAGGGTGCGGGTAGACAGCGCCAGCCCGGGGTTGTTGCGGTCGCGCACCACCAGTTCCAGAGTTTCGGAGCCGCGCCGTGGGCGGTTGCTGAGGGTAAACAGCATGGCGGTGCCGTTACCGTCGATTTCCTCGCTTACCTGGTCATAGTCAGACTCGGCGCCAAACAGCTGCAGGCGGGTGCTGTCATTTTCCAGCACGGCGTTGATACCGGTCAGAGTTCGCTGTACCCGGCCAAGGTCTTCGTAGTTGTTGCCTGAGTCGGTCAGGTAGTCCCCCCACATCAGGCTGTTGCGGTTTTTTTCCAGCTTGGCGTAAAGCTTGCTGGAACTTCGTGCATCGTAGCCGCGCACCGAGGCATCGCCCGCGATAGGATAGTCATCGGCCGGATTGAGGTCGCGACGGATTTCATCTTCCTCATCGAGCTTATTTTCGCTGTCGTAGGCCAGGGTCAGGTGCATATCGCCACGGATACCGCCCTTGATAAAGGCCGCCAGGCGTTTTTCGCTGCCGTCCCGGGGGACATCGCTGGCCAGCGCTGTTGGCATCTCGCCATTACTGCTGACGTTGCCAAAGGTGTGGCGACCCTGAACAAGGCCAGTAGCCACCAGCGGGCGCATGGGGGCAATCTGTTCAATACTGGCGCGAGCGGTGACATCATTGAGCGAGCCCTTGAGCTCTACCGGGCCGGTATTCTCGGTGCTGCGCAGATTGACCCGCGCCTCGCCATCACGCACACGTACCTGGAAGCCAGGGTTATCCGGCTGCAGGTCTTCCTCCACCCAGAGGCCACGGGTGTTCTCAAGGGTTACAAAGTGGGTGCCGCGCGCCGGGTTGCCGTTGGCATCCGTCACCTTAACCACCACGCCAACGCTTGAACGGCCACCATCGGCCGCCAGGGTGGCAGCTTCCGGCTTGAGCGAAAGCGAAGAGGCCGAAGCCGGGCGGGTGATCTCGGTCGCCGCCAGCTCTCGCTGGTTACCAAAGGCATCCTGGGTCATCACCCTGACGTCGTTGGTGCCTTCTTCCAGCGGTACGCCGTACCAGCTGATCACCTGGGCACGTTCACGACGGTTGAGAATCTGCTCGCCAAGATAGCCCTCGCCTACCGCCTCATCATTGATTACCAGGGTGGGGGTCAGCCCGCCAGGTACCACCACTTGTAGGCGACCATCCAGGCTCAGGCCATCCTCGGGCCACAGCCACTCACCTGCCTCGGCCTGCTGGCGGGTGATGCGCGAGGCCACGTCGGCGGTTTCCGGCATCTGCGCGCGCTGGGTATCCTGCTGAGGCACTCTGGGCCACGACTCCTGGGGCGTGCTTTGCTGCAGGCGCTGCTGCAAGTCGTCCTGCTCGTCGAGCATGCCCTCGCGGGTATACACCCCGCTGCCCAGGTCGCCGTTGCCATCCGCCTGGTTGAGGCGACGGTTACGGGTATTGTCGCGCAGCGGATCAAAGCGAGCGGCTTCATCAAGCATCCACTCGCCGTCAATATCGGCATTGCGCTGCTTGAGCTCTGCCAGCAGGTCGTCAGCGCGCTCGGGTGACGGGCAGGCTGCGGCAAAGTCGGCGCGGTGCATCTCACCGCCCTTCAGGTCAACAAAACGGCTTTCGCCATCCGCCGCATGGCGGTTATCAATCGGCTTGAGGGTCAGACCTTCCGGCAGGGTGAGGGTATCCACCTTGATGGTATGCAGTTCCGGGCGTAGGCCAAACACGCTGTATTGGCCGTTTTCATCGGTAATTACCCAGGTACCATCCTGCAGGTAGAGCTTGACACCGGCAATCGGCCATTCGCCTTCACTCTGCAGGTTGTTGCAGTCACTATCCACGTAGACCTTGCCAAACAGCATGGAGCGATCAGACAGCACGCCCTCGCTGCGAACCTCCACCTCGGCCTCGTCCTGGTTGGAGGTATAACTAAAGCCGGAGCGGGTCGCAGCGTTGGCCGTAGCGCGGTTGATACCATCGCTGTCGATAGCCCCGGCGGAAAGCCGCATGGCGTAATGGAGGGTGACGGTGGCGCCCGGCTCCAGCACAAAGGGCTGCAGGCTATCGGCTTCATCCCGGGCCAGGCGGAGGGTCATCTGGCTGCCCAGGCCCTGCTGCGGCTCAGGAATTTCAATGCGTTGATCGTCTACTTCCAGCCAGGCGCTATCAGTAATATAGCGGAAACCGTAGGCCGGGGTGTCTTCGACCCTGGGGTCGTACAGCGGCTCATCCAGGTTATTGGTGATATCCACCGTATAGGAAACGACATCACTGACGGCGGCTCTATCCTCCTCGGCATTTTTGTCAATCACCAGTACGCCATCCTGGCCGGCGCCGCTGGGGTCGAGTGGGATATCTACAAAGGCACTGGCTGCGCCAAGCAGAAAAGCCCCGGCTACGCCTTCTTGTGCGAACCCTCCCAGGCCGTAGGAGCTGTCGTCAACATTGCTGAAGAACTCGCGCGCAGACTCGATGTTGGTGGTGGCCGGGAAAGCATAGCCTGGCGGCGGTGCCACATCCAGGTAGTAACAATAACCCGGCGCCGCTTGCAGGAACTGGTATTGGCCGATACCACTGAGGTTACCACTGGCATCGGTAACATCCGAGGCCAGTGGCTCCCCGCTTACGGGGTCACGAGCGGGCTGATAGTCGCCCGCTTTCAGCGCGCTGCAGCTGGCTGCCTTACTTTCTGCAAGAGGCTGGCGCGACTGGAAAAGGCTGACCTCGGCGCCGCTGACCGGTGCCCCGGTGCTGGCGTCAAAGACGGTACCAAAGGGGTTGACGGCGGCGGTATCGGTAATCGTCTGGGTACTGGCGACGCTGCCATCCGGGGCGTAAGTGGGCACGCTGAACAGGGTATCAAGACGATCATTAGGGCGGGAGTTCAGCACGCAGCCCTGCTCGATAGCCTCCGCTGTGGTGGTCGTCGACGTATAGCGCAGGGCGTTATCCGGCGTGGCATCAGCCGGGCACTGTTCGCCGCCACCTTCCAGATTCTCGCTAAGCACCATGGGGTAGACGCTGCGGAAGACCCCCGTATCCGGGCCGGTTTCCTGCAGGACCACCCGCAAAGTGTCTCCGGTCTGCCGTGAAGTGACTGTGGCTTCATAAAGCCGGCGGCCATCCGCGGTCTGGTGAAAGAACTCGGCCTGGCCGCCCTCCAGGTTCAGCTGGGAAGCGCTCAACCGCAGATACACTCCCTCCTGCAGCACCTCCGGATTACCCTCTGCCATCAAGGTATAGAGTTCGGCATCCACAAAATCACTGTCATCACCGTGGCGAGGCGTTGTGCCTTCTTCCAGCACCGCATTAGAGGGCCGCTGAAAGCGGATCTGCGCCGGCTGGCCGGCATCCACGCGGTTACAGACCTGGTTGCTCTCAACCTCCGCCTGACCATCGCCCTGGTAATCAATCTCGGCTTGGTTAAACAGCAGAGTGCCCGCCGTGATGTCCCGGTTGACCGTCACCGCAAAGCTGAACTCTCCGGACTGGTTAGGCTGGATATTGGCCGCCGGGACCAGAAAGCCCACGCGCTGCACCGCGCTGCCGTCCCAGTTTGCATAGCGCTGCCAGGTATCAGCACTAGCCCCGGCAAGCTGGACCAGAAGCTGGCCCTGCAGCGGGGCAAAGGAAAGCGGCTCACCGGCCTTGAGCCGGGTATTGGCCGGCAGAGGGTCTTCAATCAGCACGCCGCGCTCACGGCTGCCCTCCACCAGCAACTCACGCTCCTGGGGTAGCTCACGGCCTACATTACTGAACGAGATGGTATAGCCGAGAGACTCGCCTTCCTCAAGGGGCTGTGAGCACATCTGTGACGCCTGCTTATTAAGCGTCAGGATAGCGCCGGCCATCACCTGGATTCGGTCAGTCGCGCTGTCGGTCACCTCGCCGTTAGTTGCGGAGATCGCCTTAAGAGTCAACTCGATAGTGTCATCCACCCGGGCGTTGACGGGCAAACTGCCGCTGATCACCAGGTCAAGGCTCTCACCCGGCAGCAGCTGGGGGAGGGTCTCCACGGCCGGCTCGCCGGGGTCGGCCAGGCCATTGCCGTTGGAATCGATATGTACGCTCAGGCCGTTCAGGTCGGCGCTGTCGCCCTCGAAGTTTTCCAGCACCAGCCGGTAGGTGTCCTTCAGGTTACCGGTATTGGTCAAACGATGCTCGATATTGACACTCTGGCCGGGAGCCGCCGTGCGCGTCTTGTCATCGTCCAGGTTCAGATTGACCCGCTCGGCCACCACCACGCTGGAGACATTGGAAAGTACCCGCACCACTTCACCTTCCAACGGGTCGAAGTAGGTCATCTCAGCCTGGTTACGCAGCACGGTTCCCGGGCTGGTAAGTGCTTGGGCCAGGGCGCTGCTGGCCATCAGTACCAGAGCCATCAAGGCAGCCACGGTTAGGCGTGAAGCGTTCATAAAAGATTACCCTGAGTGCTAATGGTCGGCAGGCTAAGCCAGGGGCTTTCCAGGCAACGGCACGCCACTGCCTGGAAAGCCCTCCCCCTAAGGGGAGAGCTTTGTTTCACGGGCTGGAGGTTATTGCACCTCCACGCAGAACTGAGCGCTTTCGCTCTGACCAGCGGCCAGTTCACCGATCTGCCACTCAAGATTCTCACCAGAAATGCTGGCTGCATCTCCCGTTGTGGCATCCTTGGCGGCTTCAAGCGTCGTGAATTCGGTAACCGAATCGTTAATGGTCACTTCTTCGGCTACTGTGGCGCCCTCGTTGCGAGCTTCCAAGCGCCATACTACACACTGGCCTGGTTCTACCTTGGTGTCCTGTTCAGGCTTAAAATCACCTGCTGAAGGCCAGCTACCGCCACCACAGGCACAAGCGGTATCAATAGCGGCGCTTTTCTCAAGACGCACCTGACCAACAATCACTTCAGTGGTATCGGTGGCGACACCCTCAATCCCGTTACCAGCATCAGCCGTCAGGGTGTAGGTATCCACATCGCCCTGGCCGGCACTGGCCGGTGCAAAGACAGTGGTCTTGACATCCAGGCGCTCACCTGGCTCCAGGGTCACGACGGTATCAGCGCCGCTGTTATCGATAGTGACCTCAACAGACGTGCCATCCGGCGCACGCACATCTACGCTGCCATCAGGAATATTGGCAATGTTCTGCCAGGAATCGGGCGTTCCGTCCCCAGTGGTGTCCACCTTCAGCTGAGTATTATTGCTAAAGCCGCTCGCATCATTCTCAGTGGTCAGCGTGACGTCTTCGGTGGTGTTACCGCGATTGGCCAGCACGTGCTTGTAGTCGACGTTACCGCCGGGCTGCACCTGGTTCTGACCGTCCGGTGTCACAGCGATTTCGCGTTCTTCCTTGACATCCACCGCATCAAGTTTTTCATCCGATGCACCAGAGTTGGCAGACTCAATGGTAAAGCGAATCGGGTAGTCGCCGTCTGAGTCTGAGTTGCCATCCACAGCAGCAATACCATCAACCGACCCTGTAAAGTCGCCCAGGGCCTGGCTAACCACGGAAGACACCTGGACAACGGCTTCATAGTGGTAAACCGCACCGCCCGGAATATTAGGGGTCGAGGTGACTGTGCTGCCAGCGTTGGCGTCGTTGTCGATAGTGTCATCACCATCAGTATCAACACCCAACTCACGGAAGGTGACGTCCCAGCCGTCCGGCAGGTCAGCGCCCAGAGTGAAAGAATCCGAATTGCCGCTGTTGTTGGCCGCAAATAACGGGAAGGTCACCGAGCCGCCTACATCGGCCTCTTCAGTTGTGGTGGGTGACGACGCATTGAACTCATCGGCATCGATGGCAGAGTCAGTCAGGTCATCCCCTGAACCTGTAAAGCTGTTGGCCAGGTCAATGGTAGGCGGAAGAATGTCATCAAGCTGTTCCAGCTTGGTATCCGATACGCTGGGGTCGCCGCCTGACGTGGCAGTCATGGTCGCCACATAAGGCCCAGCACCGTCGACACCTGAAGGCAGTTTGGCGCGTACGCGGATATCCAGCGTGTCACCCGCTGCAATAGAACCGGTGTCAGGGGTGCCGTTACCGTTGGTATCGGTCAGCTGGGTGTTGTTGGCCGCATTCCAGAATTCAAAAATGGTGCCTGTGGGGAATGCCTGTGCACTTGTCGGTACAGTAGCTGAGCCATTATACCCTGAACCCGCATCGTTATTGATGGTCAGGTCAAAGGTATCGGTGGCGTTACCATCGTTGGTGATAGCGTTACCAAACACGGCGGTACCGCCAGAAGACACATCTTGCTGCTTCGCGATGTCATTCGACGTTCCATCCGCATCATCTTTGCCAGTATCGCCAGTATCAGCCGCATCAACGTCATAGATGGGGTCGACGGTGGTGGTTACCGGGTTGGAAGGTACCGGATCGTCTGGAGTACCATCGCCATCGAGATCACCCTGGGCGGCAAAGGTGTTGATAAACTCGGTGCCGGCGGGGGTGTTAGGATCGTTAGGATCAAACGAGACGGTAAACTCGATCGACACCGTGGTATTGGCAGGCAGCTCGGCATCCCGGAACGAGATACCGTCAATCCCTGTCTCGCCCGTTGTGCCGTCATTGTCCAGATCTACGTTCGCTGGCTCATCAACTTTAGCCAGATTCGATGAGGAGTAATTATGGCCTAATGCTTTTAGCGCGGTGCCTTCTTTCCACTGGTCACCATTATTCCCCAACAAACCATTGACAGAGTCGATCTCGACAAATGTAGTGCCTTCGGGGAAAGCATCAAAGATATCGACATCATCGGCTGCACGGCTACCGGTGTTGGTGACCTGCAGGGTGTAGGTGATCTCGTTGTTACCCCGATCCACCACGGCAGACTTGGTGGGCACCAGTACCGCATCCTCGGTGACTGTAACCGTATCGACGTTGGTATTGTCGTCACCATCGCCATCGGCACCGATATCATCTACTACACTGCCTGCACGTCCAGCATCACTGGACTCAACCTTCAGTATCGACTTAATGGCGGGATCGCTGGCGGTCGCAGTGCTATCAACCGGCACCGCGACTACCAGCTCGACCTGCTCGCCGGCATTCAGGGTAATCTGATCACCAGCACCACCAGTACCGCTGACAATTGGCTCACCGGCATCCGGAAGGCCATTACCGTTGGTGTCACGGTAAACGTCGTGGCCATCAACGTTGGAGATAGTAAAGGTTTCTTCCGTATTACCCGTGTTAGTCAGGGTATGCGGGAAGTAGACCGTTTCGCCGGGCGCACCAGCCTTGTTACGGTCGTCCAACAGAGTAGCAGCAAAGACCTCGGCCACGGTGACGGTGGATTCATTGGACTGCGCCGAGTATTCGTTACCATTTTCATCTTGGTAGGTAACCGTGGCTCGGTTATTGATCTCGGTGCCGGCGGGGGTGAGCGCCCAGGCCTGCCCCGAGGCAACCGCCCCGAAAGCCAACCCGGCGACCACCATCGCCAGAGGCTTTTTAGTGAAATGTCGTTTCATGATATTTTCCTAATCATCTGCTCAAGAATGGGTGCGATGTTGCGATGAGTGAAGCCATGGCGGCCAGGATGCAAAGCTTTCTAACCTCCTTGGTGCTTGCCGGAAAACCGGACCTGGATTTGACCAGAACCACCGGCCCTGGCCACAAAAAACCTAACCACTTGTTTGGGGGGTACACATTTTTGGGGGGTACACATTACTGCGCTCACATATGCGACGTTGAAACCAGCTTTTAAATGCGCACACGCCAGCCCTATTCTCCGCTTTTCCGGCTGATTTCGCCTGGCCTGACCTGGCCGTCGCTCGTGGGTTTAGTGCTTTCTTAGTCGACCTGAACCCGGTAGACGTAGGTCTGAGTCTGGTCGGGGGCAATGCTGTCGACCGGCTCCCAGCGCAGCTGGGCATAGTCTTCCGGCGGTACCACTTCCTCCCGCTGATCCCCGTCTTCGTCAGTCACCGTGCGGGTATAGGGTTCGCTCTGGAAGTCATCACCCTGGCCGGCGCTAACAGTGAATTTAGCGTTGACGCTAGCGCTATTCGTGTCAGCCAGGTAACTCGTGTTGCTCGGAATCGGCCCATTGATCACCAGCCCGGAAAGCGTGCGGTCTGAGACATTGGTGTACATCAGGCGGTATTCGATGATATCGCCAGGACCCGCTTCCTCAGCCGGCATCATCCGCTCTTCACCGGCTTCCTTCACCACCAGGTAACTTTTCAGAGTACTTTCCAGCGGGGATTCCTGGGCGCTGGCGGCGTTGGCCAGCAGGCAGGCGCCCAAGAGGACGGCACTTAATAAGGTCTTTTGCATATTGACACCCGTTAATCAGGGAAGCTTAGCCACACTTAGTACAACTATCCCGCACCATACGAAAAACGGCCTTTCTAAACAAGCCAGAGTCAATTTTTTTCATCTTTTGGGGATGGACAGGAGGTGTGGACCGACCGTTTCAGGCGGGTAGAAGCTTAGTGGACCAACATCACCTTCCTAACATCACCCTCTTAGTATGCTTGGCCCCGTCAAAGGGGTTGGTTAGGATTTGTACATGTGAGTTTCCTCAATGTCTACGGCTTAGTAAGCGAGGGACTTTCAACGGTACTGTGCCTCTCTGGTATCAGTGGGTTGATTACCGACCTGTCAGCACTTCGTCGCGCATCTAACCTGGTCTACGAGCAAGGGTCATCCCGCCCGGTGGGAGCAGGCCTCATATCCGCCGCCCCCTTGTCGCGACTGACCGTGAGCCTGAACCAGCTCTCGAGGAAATCAGAGCGCACTTCCCGTTGCCGGGCGTTCAGGGGACGTTTACCTTCACGTCACCCAGAGACACCACCCTCGGGAACAGCGCCAGTCAGGCGCTGCGCGCCATGCCTGGCGCACCACCAAAAAAAGCCCCACCTGAGTGGGGCTTTGCAGTTTTTTGCAAGCTCTGGCGTGGCCGCCCAGGCTTAGCGCTACAGCAACATGCGACGGATATCGGTAAGTGCATTCGCCAGGAATGCCGTGAAGCGCGCCGCGTCGGCGCCATTGACCGCGCGGTGGTCATAGGACAGCGACAGCGGCATCATCAGCCGCGGCTGGAAGGCCTGGCCATCCCACACCGGCTTGGTCTGGGACTTGGAGACCCCGAGGATGGCCACTTCCGGCGCGTTGACGATCGGCGTGAAGGCCGTGCCGCCAATCGAGCCCAGGCTCGAGATGGTGAAGCAGCCGCCGGTCATCTCGTCACGCTTGAGCTTCTTGGACTGCGCCTTGCCGGCCAGCTCGATGGATTCCTTGGCCAACTCGATCAGCGACTTCTGGTCGGCATCGCGAATCACCGGCACCATCAGGCCATCCGGCGTGTCCACGGCGATGCCGATATGCACATACTTCTTGTGCACTACTGTCTCGCCGTCACTCTTGATGCTGACGTTGAACTGCGGGAACTTGCGCAGTGCGAAGGCACAGGCCTTGATCAGGAAGGGCAGCGGCGTGAGCTTGGCGCCCTGGGCCTCGGCTTCCGCCTTCATGGACTTGCGGAAGTTTTCCAGCTCGGTGATGTCGGCTTCGTCGAACTGGGTGACGTGCGGCAGGTTCACCCAGCTGCGATGCAGATTGGTGGCGCCCATCTTCATCAGGCGGCCCATCGGCTTCTCTTCGACCTCGCCGAACTGACTGAAGTCGACATCCGGCACCGGCGGGATACCCGATCCGCCCTCGGCGGCTGCCGGGCTGGCGGGCTTGCTGGCCTGATTGGCGATGGCCTGCTTGACGTAGGCCTGGACGTCTTCCTTAAGCACGCGTTCCTTGGGACCGGACGGCTTTACCAGCCCCAGGTCGACGCCCAGCTCACGCGCCAGCAGGCGCACCGCCGGCCCGGCATGCACCAGCTTGCCGTCACGCGGCTTGTGCGCCGCCATTTCGGCCTCGGGGCTGGGACGACCGCCGCCGGGTGATGACGGCTGAGCTTGCTGGCTGCTCGACGCCTCGGACTTGCCGGCGCTCTTGTCGGCGCCCTTGTCGGCAGAGCCGCTTGACGCCGCCGGCTTGTCGGCCCTGGCGGTCGCGGGATTGCCGCCCGCGGTCTCGATGAAGCCGATCACATCGCCCTCGGAGACGGTATCGCCTTCCTTGACCTTGAGCTCGACCAGTTTGCCCGTGAAGGGGCTCGGCACATCCATGGAAGCCTTGTCGGACTCCAGGGTGATCAGCGGGTCTTCCTCACTGACCTCGTCCCCTTCCGACACGCCCAGCTCGATGATCGGCACATCACTGGAGCCGCCCAGATCCGGTACGCGCACTTCCTTGCGCTCCGGCTCAGCGCCACCGCCTTGATCCTCGGGCTCTTCGGCCGCCGGCGTCTCGGCGGGCGCCTCGCTGGATGCCTCGGCGGCATCGCTACCACTCGCGGCCTCGTCTCCGCCTTCACCGGCGACTTCCATGCGGCCGATCACATCGCCCTCGGAGACGGTATCGCCTTCCTTGACGGTCAGACTCACCAGCTTGCCGGCATGCGGGCTGGGAACATCCATGGAAGCCTTGTCGGACTCCAGGGTGATCAGGGTGTCTTCCGCCTCGAGGGTATCGCCCTCGCTGGCGGACACCTCGATGATCTCGACATCGTCGGCACCGCCCAGATCCGGCACCGTGATATCCACCGTGCGCGAGCCGCCGGACCCGGCCGCCGGCTTCTCGGGGGCCTCGGACGACGCCTCCTGCTCATCGGCGCCGGAGGCAGCGGTCTCGTCCGCGGCTGGTTGCGGCTGCGCATCGCCGCCGCCTTCTCCTTCCAGCTCGACGATGTCGTCCCCTTCGGAGACGGTGTCGCCTTCCTTGACCAGCACCTTGACGACCTTGCCGCCCTTGGGCGAAGGCACGTCCATGCTGGCCTTGTCGGATTCCAGTGTAATCAGGGTGTCCTCGGCATCGATGACATCACCTTCCGACACCGCGATCTCGATGATTTCGACATCGGTATCGCCACCGATATCAGGCACTTTGATGATTTCGCTACTCAAGGTCGCGCTCCTTCAAACTCTTGACGGGGGGCGGGCCAAGAGGCCCGCCATGCCACCGGGTCGGTCGACGACTCACATCTCAAGCGGATTCGGCTTGTTGGGGTCGATACCGTACTTCTCGATAGCCTCGGCCACGACCTTGCGGTCGATCTCGCCACGGTCCGCCAGCGCCTTGAGCGCCGCCACGGTGACGAAGTAGCGATTGACCTCGAAGAAGTGACGCAGCTTCTCGCGAGTGTCGGAGCGGCCATAACCATCGGTACCCAGTACATGATAGTCAGTCGGCACCCAGGCGCGCACCTGATCGGCAAAGAGTTTCATGTAGTCGGTGGCGGCAATGGCCGGTCCCTGGCGCCCTTCCAGGAGAGTGGTAACGTGCGGCTTGCCGGGCTCCTGGGCAGGCTTGAGGAAGGCCTGACGATCGATTTCCAGGGCTTCGCGACGCAGCTCGTTGAAGCTGGTGACACTCCAGATATCGGCGCCGATGCCCCACTCCTCGGCCAGCAGCGCGGCGGCGGCCTCGACCTCGATGAGGATGGTGCCGGAGCCCATCAACTGGACGCGCCCCTTGTCGCCCTGGGTCTCGCGCAGCAGGTACATACCCTTGATGATGTCCTCGGTGGGCACCTCCTCGAGGGCCGGCTGCTCGTAGTTCTCGTTCATCACCGTCAGATAGTAGAAGCAGTTTTCCTTGTCGGTATACATCCGCTTCAGACCATCCTGCACGATCACCGCCACCTCATGAGCATAGGTGGGGTCATAGCTGCGGCAGTTGGGGATCATCGACGCCTGCAGATGACTGTGGCCATCCTGGTGCTGCAGGCCTTCACCGTTGAGGGTCGTGCGACCGGCGGTACCGCCCACCATGAAGCCGCGCGCCTGCATGTCGCCGGCGGCCCAGGCCAGGTCGCCGATGCGCTGAAAGCCGAACATCGAGTAGTAAATGTAGAACGGCAGCAACGGCAAACCATGGTTGCTGTAGGACGTCGCCGCGGCAATCCAGGAGGACATGGCGCCGGCTTCGGTGATGCCTTCCTCGAGGACCTGACCCGCCTTGTCCTCGCGGTAGAACATCAACTGACCCTTGTCGTGGGGCTCGTACTTCTGGCCTTCCGAGGTGTAGATGCCCAGCTGCCGGAACATGCCCTCCATGCCGAAGGTCCGCGCCTCGTCGGGCACGATGGGCACCACGCGCTTGCCGACCTTCTTGTCCTTGACCAGGCCATTGAGGATCCGCACGAAGGCCATGGTCGTGGAGACTTCACGGCCATTGGAGCCCTTCATCTGGGACGCGAAGGTCTTGTCCTCCAGCGACGGGATCTCGAGGGCCTCGAAGTCCGGGTTGCGTGCCGGCAGGTAGCCGCCGAGACGCTCGCGCTGGAGATGCATGTACTTCATCTCCGGGCTGTCGTCTTCCGGCTTGTAGTACGGCATCTCGTTTTCGATCTGCTCGTCGGTGACCGGAATACCGAAGCGGTCACGGAAATCCTTGAGGACCTCGGGATCATCGATGGACTTGACCTGGTGCGCTTCGTTGTCGGCCTCGCCACCCGCGGCCCCCAGACCATAGCCCTTGACGGTATGGGCCAGAATGACGGTCGGGCGACCATTAGCGTTGTGGAAGGCCTCGTGATAAGCGGCATAGATCTTGAACGGGTCATGGCCGCCGCGGTTGAGCTTCCAGATATCCTCGTCGGTCATGTCCTGGACCATTTCAGCGGTCTCGGAATACTTGCCGAAGAAGTGCTCGCGGGTATAAGCGCCACCGTTGGCCTTGTAGTTCTGGTACTCGCCATCGACCGCTTCGTCCATGCGCTTCTGCAGGATGCCCTTCTTGTCCTTCTCGAACAGCGAGTCCCAGAGCCGGCCCCAGACCACCTTGATGACGTTCCAGCCGGCACCGCGGAAGACGCCCTCGAGCTCATCCATGATGCGCGAGTTACCGCGTACCGGACCATCGAGACGCTGCAGGTTGCAGTTGATGACGAAGTTGAGGTTGTCAAGCTTCTCGCGGCTGGCCAGGTGAATCGCACCCAGCGTTTCCGGCTCGTCGCACTCACCGTCACCCAGGAAGGCCCAGACCTTGCGATCATGCATCGGCTGCAGGCCACGCTGATCCAGATACTTCATGACGTGAGCCTGGTAGATGGCCATGATCGGCCCCAGTCCCATGGAAACCGTGGGCAGTTGCCAGTAGTCGGGCATCAGCCAGGGATGCGGATAGGAAGACAGGCCGTCGCCATCGACTTCCTGACGGAACTTGTCCATCTGGTCCTCGGTCAGGCGTCCTTCCAGATAGGAACGCGCATAGACACCCGGAGAGCTGTGGCCCTGGATGAACACCAGGTCACCCTGAAAGTCGCCATGAGCGGCACGGAAGAAGTGGTTGAAACCCACGTCGTACAGGGTCGCGCTCGACATGAAGCTGGCCAGGTGACCGCCGATCCCCTTGTTGGCCTTGTTGGCCCGGGTGACCATGGCGGCCATGTTCCAGCGCACCAGCGAACGGATACGACGCTCCATGAACATGTCGCCCGGCATCGGCGCCTCACGGTGCACCGGAATGGTGTTGCGGTGCGGGGTCGTCACCGAGAAGGGTACTTGCATGCCATCGCGGCGATAGCGGTCAGCCAGCCGGGTCATGAGGTACCGGGCACGGTCCTCACCCTCGCGATCCAGGACCGATTCCAGGGAGTCCAACCACTCCTGGGTTTCGACCGGATCGAGATCTTCTCGTGTCTCAAGACTCATAGACGTCTCTCCGAATGACGTTGGGGCGACAGCCCCGAGCGAGGGGCGTGTGGCGCTCTGTTGGAGGTACGTGGAAGCGTGTCCACGTCAGCTGCCAGATTTTGTAGTCGTTTTACAAGGCAACGCAGCCATGCGTGGCGGGTAACTCGACGATACCGTAAAGACTCATGGCTGCCAATTGAAACAGAATTGGAAATTTTTTTCAAAATGCATAGCCTGCCTCCAGCCGCTCTGCCAGAGGCTTCCCGATACACTGGACGCCTTAACTCGCCACATCTTGAAGCGGGCCATCAGGACGCGACAAAGGAAGTCATCCGTATGAAACAAATGTTTTATTACACACCAAAAAAAGGCTCTGCCAGGCACTGATGGAAGTACGCCCAGTCGAAGGCGGGGCCGGGGTCGCTCTTGCGCAATGGCGCGACATGAGCGTGGCTGGTGATGCGCGCCGGAGTCAGCTGCGGATACCCGGCCAGCAAGGCCCGGGTGGCCGACACCAGGCAGCGGTATTGGGCCGCGGTATATGGCGTGACCTCATCGCCTTCCAGTTCGATGCCGATCGAAAAGTCGTTCAGGGCGCGACGCCAGCGTTGCCCATCCCGCCAGCAGGAGCGTCCGGCATGCCAGGCTCGCGCCGAGAAGGGCACGAACTGCACGCATTGGCCATCGCGGCGTATCAGCAGGTGTGCCGAGACACGCAGATGCTGGATGGCGGCGAAATACACATGCGCTTCGGGATCCAGGCGGTTGGTGAACAACGCCTCGATGGCATCACCATGGAAGACACCGGGCGGCAGACTGATGGAATGCAGCACCAGCAAGGATACCTCGCCCTCTGGCCGGGCATCCTGATTGGGCGAGACGACGGCTCTGGCCGGCTGCCACCATCCATGGTCGATCGACATGCTTTTCCCCTGACGTAAAAGTCCGACTATCCATTATACTGCAGCCATGACGCCACACCGGGAGACGCGGCACAACGCATCCAGCATGGTAAAGCGCCAGGCCCCAGGAGTGGCCAGCCCCGCAAGACCAGCTTACTGCCCGGGGAAGTCTTCCGTGGGGCTGCCCTGAGCAGCGCGAATGGCCGGCGTCGACATCGACAGAGTGTTTCCACCGCACAGAGACGAACCCATCATGCACTATCAGGACGCCCTCGCTGAAGAAATCCGCGACAGCGCCGCCCGGCTTCTCGCCGAAGACGTTGGCCCCGGCGACATCACTGCCGAACTCATTCCCGAAAAACACTGGTCACGAGCGCGCGTCATCACCCGCGAGGCCACCGTGCTGTGCGGGGTCGCCTGGGTGGATGAACTCTTTCGCCGCCTGGATCCCAGCGTGAGCCTGAGCTGGCAGGCCGCCGACGGGGATCGACTCGCGGCCGGCCAGACCTTTCTGGAACTCGAAGGACCGGCACGCAGTCTGCTGACCGGTGAACGTGCCGCGCTGAACCTGCTGCAGACGCTTTCCGGCACCGCCGCCCGGGCCCGCCACTATGTCGACCTGCTGGAGGGCTCCGGCGTTCGCATGCTGGATACCCGCAAGACCCTGCCGGGCCTGCGTCTGGCCCAGAAATATGCCGTGTCCTGTGGCGGTGGTCACAACCACCGGATCGGGCTCTATGATGCCTTTCTCATCAAGGAAAATCACATCGCGGCCTGCGGCAGTATCGACGCGGCAGTCCGCGAAGCGCGTGACATCGCTCGCGACCTGTCGGTGGAAGTCGAGGTGGAGACCTTCGAGGAACTCGACCAGGCCCTGGAAGCCGGGGCGGATATCATCATGCTCGACAACTTCTCGCTGGACGACATGCGCGAAGCGGTGAGGCGCAACGCCGGGCGCGCCACTCTCGAGGCCTCTGGCAATGTCGACGACACACGTCTGCTCGAGATCGCGGCGACCGGCGTTGACTGCATCTCCAGCGGCGCCCTGACCAAGGATGTACAGGCCGTCGACCTGTCGATGCGCTTTCTCCCACAGGAGGGGGAGTGAGGTGTGAAGAGGGATGAGTGAAGAGGGAAGAGTGAAGAGGGAAGAGTGAAGAGGGATGAGTGAAGAGGGAAGAAGGATGAGTGAGGGGTGAGGAGTGAAGGGTGAGGCGTGGCTCGCCCCTCGTTTCTCGTTTCTCGTTTCTCGTTTCTCGTTTCTCGTTTCTCGTTTCTCGTTTCTCGTTTCTCGTTTCTCGTTTCTCGCGACTCTGCGGTCAGGTTTCCACCGCGGCCAGCGACTTCTTCAGGAGCCTGCGCTGAAGCTGCTGGCCGCCGCGCTCGACCCACTCCTCGCGCATCCGCTGCCAGCCGCGCTTCTCCAGGCTATCGGCCAGCACCAGACTGGCGGCGATCTCGACTCCCGTGAAGCCCTGCTCCACCAGCAGACGCTCGGCATGCACCAGCAGGTTCGCGCCAATCCCGCGACGCGCCAGCGACGGCCAGACATAGAGTGACTCGACCCGGCCGGCCGCCACATCCAGCTCCAGAAAGCCCACGCAACGCCCCTCGCAGCAGGCCACGAGGGTGGAGTAGAAGACATGACGCGCTACCCAGGCGCTGCCGTCACGCGGCAGCACGGCCGCCCAGGCTTCACGGGCCTCGCGGGAATAGTGGCCTGCCGCGCCCTGCATCACGGCATGATGGAAGACCTCGGCCTGATCCGCTCCGTCCGCGCCTCGGGCGAAGCGATAAAAAATCCGTGGCGAGCGTCCTCGCCCGGTCGGCTCCTGGTGGGCTTGTGTGGCGTGGGGCGCGGTATCGGCATGACGCATACGGCACTTCCTGAGATGATGTAACCGCCACGAGGCTACCTAAACCCGAGACTCGGGCCAACCCCGGGACTCGACGCAGAGCGACACCGCATGACTTCCCCTTGCCCCCCGGACAACAGCATCGAGCTGACGCCGATCGGTCACATACAAAGTGACTTTCCCGACAAGTTCGGCGTGCCGCGTCAGCCGGGCCTGGCCGATGCGGCCCGAGCCACCCTGGTTCTGGACCCGCCCCATGATGACCCTCTGACCGTGCGCGGCCTCGAGGCCTTCAGCCACCTGTGGCTCACTTTTCTCTTTCACCTGAGCCCACCGCGCTGGACGCCACTGGTACGACCGCCACGCCTGGGCGGCAATACCCGCATCGGCGTCTTCGCCAGCCGCAGCACGCACCGCCCCAACCGTCTGGGCCAGTCGCTGGTAGAGCTGCTGCACCTCGAGACCACGGGTGGCGTACGCCTGTATCTGCGCGGTGCCGACCTGGTGGACGGCACGCCGGTGCTGGATATCAAGCCCTATCTACCCTGGGCGGAATCCCGCCCGCAGGCTCGCGCCGGCTTCGCCCCGGCAGCGCCCGACCTTCTCCCCGTGCGCTTCAGCCCCACCGCCCAGGCCGCCCTGGCGGCTCGGTGCGACGCCACCTCGCTGGGCGAGCTGATTCAGCAGGTGCTCGGCCAGGACCCCCGCCCCGCCTACCGCCGCGGCGACGAAGCGCGCACCTACGGCGTGCGCCTGCGCGACGTGGATGTTCGTTTTCGCGCCGTGACAAGCGAAACAGGCCAGACACAGCTGGAGGTCGTCGAGATCGTGAGGATGTGAGAAACCGCGATCGGTCGGAAGCCGATACGAAGAAGGGCCCCGCGGGGCCCTTCATGCAGATCATCTCGATCGCCTCAGGAAAAATCGACGCCGATGCGCCTGCCGACCTCCTCGTAGGCCTCGATGACACCGCCCAGGCCTTGACGGAAACGGTCCTTGTCGAGCTTTTCCCGGGTATTGGCATCCCACAGGCGGCAGCCGTCCGGGGAGAATTCGTCGCCCAGCACGATGCGACCATGAAATAGGCCAAACTCCAGCTTGTAGTCCACCAACAGCAGGCCGCCGTCGGCAAACAGCTGCTTGAGCACTTCATTGACTCGGTAGGTCAGCGCCTTCATTTCCGCGAGTTGCTCGGGCGTTGCCCAGCCGAAGGTCTCGGCCAGCGACTCGTTGATCATTGGGTCATGCTGGGCATCATTCTTGAGAAAGAGCTCAAAGGTCGGAGGGGTCAGGTCACTGCCCTCTTCCACCCCGAGGCGCTTGACCAGCCCACCGGCGGCAATGTTGCGAATCACGCACTCCACCGGGAGCATGTCCAGTTTCTTGACCACACACTCGGTATCGGACAACAGGCGCTCGTAATGCGTGGCAATGCCCGCCTCCTGCAGCTTCTCCATGACGAAGGCATTGAAGCGATTGTTGACCTGGCCCTTGCGCGCCAGGGACTCCATGCGCTCGCCATCGAAGGCACTGGTATCATCGCGAAAGTGCAGGATCAGACGATCGGGGTCGTCCGTGGCATAGACCGACTTGGCCTTGCCGGCATAGAGTTCTTGCTGCTTGTCCATAGGACCTCCGGGACACAAAAAGAGAAATAACCGAATGAGGGGATCGGCATCCTGCCATGCCGTTTCTTCAGCGGATCATCCGCCAGTCCAGCCCCGTCTCCTGAGCGGCAACGGCCAGGCGGGCGGCATCGCCGTCGAGTAGGGGTTCAAGCACTTCCCTCGCCAGCTCGGGGCGATTGTTGTGCTCGGAAAGATGCGAACAGACGATATGCTGCAGACGATCGAGCCCCAGCTGTCGCATCAGCCAGGCTGCCTGCTGGTTGGCCAGGTGCCCCCAGCGCCCGGCGACCCGTCGCTTGAGGCGCGGTGGGTACGGGCCGTTCTCGAGCAGGTGCGGGTCGTGGTTGCACTCCAGCACCAGGGCATCGCAACCCCGAAAGGCCTCCACCACGTGATGACTGGGGTAGCCGAGGTCGGTCAACAGACCAAGCCGGGAACCACCGGCCGAAAGCCTAAACTGCACGGGTTCCCTGGCATCATGGGGCACCGTGATCGGTTCGATCTCGATCCCCTTGATCTGCAGCGAGGACTGCGGCGTCATCCACAGGCAGCGGGGCAGCTCACCAGTGCGTCCGGCCATCCAGGTGCCGGGCGTCATGTAGACCGGCAGGCCGTGCTTCCTCGCCATGGGCCCTACACCACGCAGATGATCGCCATGCTCATGGGTCACCAGCAGGGCCTCGAGTTGCCGTGGATGCAGGCCCAGACGCCCGAGCCGCCGCTCGGCCTCCTTAAGGCCGAAGCCACAGTCGATCAGCAGATGCGTTTCGCCATCACTGACCAGGGTGGCATTGCCCTTGCTGCCGCTGCCCAGGGAAGCAAAGCTTAGCTTCCCCGATGTCCCGTGCGGCGGCGTCATCAGCGCAGCAGACCTCCCACACGCTCCAGAAGTTCGCGGATGTCATTGTCCGCCAGGCTATCCCCTTCGGTGCCAGCCGCCTTGACCAGGGTGGTGCCGTCGCCCTGACGCGTCAGGTCCAGGCGAACCCGCGTCATGTCCTCACTGAAGTCCAGGGAGGCCACGGAGCTCCAGAAGCCGCGACTGCGCTCACTGAGCAAGAGATAATCCACCAGGAAGGTCTGCGCTGCCATGTCCTGGTCGACCAGCTGGCGCCGCCCCGCCACGGAAAAGTCGGACTCGAGCTGAGCGCTCAGTTCGGCCCAGGCACGCTGCAGGCCGAAGGGCAGCGTCAACTGCCACTCGCCATTGCGCTGTTCGAGACGCGGCGGCTGACTCTGCTGATTCATCTGCCCCTGGGTCGCCAGGCCCGAAGCCGTGGCGCTGGCCAGATTGCTGCGCTCCTCGAAGCGCCGCTCCAGTGCCCTCAAGCAGCCGTTCTGCGGGGCAGCGTTGCGCTCGCAGCGCACCTCGCTCTCCCCCGGCTGCAGGCCGGGACTGACTGTGATACGCCCCTGCTGCGTGTCGAGCTGGCCGGCTCGCTGGTTGCGCGAGATTACCTCGAGACCACGAGTCGCCACGAAGTCCTCGAGCTCCGACCACACCACGCCGGGAGAGGCGCCAACCACCAGCCAACGCTGATTGCCGGCTTCACGGCGCGCCACACCGCCGGCTGACACACCACTGCCGACATTGAGGGCGCGCGGCGGCGGTGCCTGAAAATCCTCGCCCTGTGCCGCAAAGCCACCCGGTGCATCGGGTACCGGCATGGCGTTGCGATAGCGTCCGGTATTGCGTGTATCAGGCAACACCAGAGGCTCACTTTGCTCGGCCTGGGCGTAATCGACACTTCGGTTATCGTAGTAGCCTTCTCGAGCGCAACCCGCCAGTGCCATGACAGCGACCAGCGGCATCCATTTGAGCGCAGCGTTCATGCGTCCACCTTGCGTCATATCATCAAAGATGGCCTCGGCCACCACTCAGTCTTCTATCAGCCCTGCCAGCTGAAGTGCCTCGCTGACAGTGGAATGATACTTCTCGGAAAGCCAGGTCAGCGGCAGACGAATGCCCGGCTCGACCAGCCCCATGCGATGCAGGGCCCACTTGACCGGGATCGGGTTGGCCTCGATACCCAGATAGGTGTGCAACGGCATCAAGCGCGTGTTGATCTGATGCGCCTTATCGGTCTCGCCGGATACGGCGGCAGCGCAGAGTTCATGCATGGCCTGGGGGGCCACATTGGCGGTCACCGAGATATCGCCATGGCCGCCCATCAACATGAAGTCACAGGCCGTGCCATCATCACCGGAATAGAGCATGAAGCCACTGCCCTCGAGGCGCGCGATCAGATCCTCGGCGCGCTCCAGGTTACCGGTGGCATCCTTGAGGCCGATGATGTTGTCGACCTCTGCCAGACGCAGCACGGTCTCATTGTAGATATCCGAGCAGGTGCGGCCGGGTACGTTATACAGGATGACCGGCAGGTCACTGGTCTCGGCAATCGACTTGAAATGTTGATAGAGCCCTTCCTGGGTGGGCTTGTTGTAGTAGGGGGCGACCGTCAGACAGTAATCGGCGCCCACCTCCTTGGCGTAACGGGTCAACTCCACCGCCTCGGTGGTGTTGTTCGAGCCGGTGCCGGCGATGACCGGAACGCGACCGCCGACCTCTTTCACCACGGCGCGAATCACGTCGAAATGTTCGGCGAATGACATCGTCGTCGGCTCGCCGGTGGTGCCGGCCGCGACAATGCCATCGGTGCCATTGTCGAGGTGGAAATGCACCAGGCGACGCAATGCCTCCCAGTCGATCTCGCCACCTGTCTTCATCGGTGTCGCCAGTGCGACGATGCTACCCGTGATCATCTTCTGCTCATCCTCCCGGCCTGCCTGGTGACATGCGGGCTGGCGCCCGGTCGATATCTTGCCGATAAACTTCAAATGGTACTCAGGCCGCCGGGAGCTGTACAGCGGCGACTTTACAGTTTGCTTCAGGTTGCGTGTAATCTGGCGAGTCGGCGACACCACCCGAAAGGAGACATCATGAGCATAAGCCTCGGCCAGCCCGTGCCCGATTTCACCGCCACCGCTACCGGCGACCGCGAACTGACCCTATCGGCCCTGCGTGGCCAGCAGGTCGTGATCTATTTCTACCCCCGCGCCAGTACGCCCGGCTGCACCACCGAAGGCGGTGATTTTCGCGACCACAAGGCCGCCTTCGATGCCGCCAACACCGTTGTCATCGGCGTTTCCCGGGACGGCATTCGCGCCCAGGAAAACTTCAAAGCCAAACAGGGATTCAACTTTACGTTGATTTCCGACAAGGAGGAAAACGTCTGCCGGCTGTTCGATGTCATCAAGCTCAAGAAGCTCTACGGCAAGGAGCATCTGGGTATCGAGCGCAGCACTTTCCTGATCGACAGCGAAGGCAAGCTGGCGCGCGAATGGCGTGGCGTCAAAGTCAAGGGCCATGTCGAGGAAGTGCTGGAGGCGGCGCAGGCCCTGCATGCCGGCGAGTGACCCAGCCCTCTCATGCGGCGGTCCGACATTGTCTGACCCTCAGCAGCGACCCTGATCGCTCACCGTCCCGGCCCGCCGCCAGCCCGGCCGGGATCACGTCACGGGTCAACAGGCTGTTCCAGTGACACTTCTTCACGGCGCTGCTGAATACCCCTTGGCCAGGCATAAACCAGTGCCTTGAGCAAAGTGGCCAGGGGAATGGCAAAGAAGATGCCCCAGAACCCCCAGATCCCCCCAAAGAACAGCACGGCCAGTATGATCGACACCGGGTGCAGGTTCACGGCTTCGGAAAACAGCACCGGGACCAGCACATTGCCGTCCAGCGCCTGGATCACGCCATACGCCACCAGGACATAGACAAACTGGTCGCTGATCCCGAAATGAAAACCCGCCACGGCGGCCACGGGCAGAGTGGCGACCGCCGCTCCGATATACGGCACCAGAACCGAGAGCCCGACCAGAACCGCCAGCAAGGCCGAGTATGGCAGGCCGAAGAAGATGAAGGTAAAAAAGGCAACGCCACCCACGATGATGATCTCGATGAACTTGCCGCGCACATAGTTGGCGATCTGATCATCCATTTCCTGCCAGATACGCTTCATCAACTTGCGGTTTTGCGGGAGTAGCGACACCGTAAAGCCGACCAGCCGGTCGCGGTCCTTGAGCATGAAGAAGACCAGAATCGGTACCAGTACCAGATAAATGATCACCGAGAGCACATTGCCCAGGGACGACAGCGACAGCGTCAGGGCCCGCTGGCCCAGTTGGGTCACTTCCCGCCCGGCCATGCCGATCCAGGACTGGATCTGATCCGGCGTCACCAACTGAGGGTAGCGGCTCTGCAGGTCATCCAGCAGCGACTGCCCACTGGCGAACATGCGCGGGGTCTCCTGGAGAAAGTTGACCAGCTGGTTCCAGATCAACGGCAGCAGGACCAGTGCCAGCGCCAGCAGCAGGCCCAGAAACCCCAGAAAGACAATGAGCACCGCCAGCATGTGCGGCACCCGGCGCCTGGTCAGCCCGTTCACCGCCCCCTGGAGCAGAAAGGCGAGAACCAGGGCCGTCAGGAAGGGTGCCAGCATCTGGCCCAGCCAGATGACCACGGCGAAACCCAACGCCAGCACCAACAGCAGGATGACGGCTTCCTCGTCGGAGAAATAGCGCTCCACCCAGCCACGAAACAGCGACTTCAGGGTCATGGGGCCTGCTCCCCCGCTTTGCGGATCCAGTAGTGATAAACATCCCCGCGCACCTCACGGGCCGGCATTTGGTGGCGACTCTGGGCGATGAAGGACTCGAAGTCCCGCCAGGAACCGGCATCCGTGGCCTGGACTTCCAGCAACTCCCCCGCCGCCATCGCCGCCAGCGCCTGCTTGGCCTTGAGTAGCGGCAAGGGACAGGAAAGACCTTGTGCATCCAGCACTTCATCGGCTTGCAGCGTCATGGTGTCTCCCGGGTGGTATGGGGGTCGGCCTCGCAGGGTCGGGGCAATGCCACCGACGCCCCT
Source organism: Halomonas almeriensis (assembly GCF_030409235.1). Lineage (GTDB taxonomy): Bacteria > Pseudomonadota > Gammaproteobacteria > Pseudomonadales > Halomonadaceae > Halomonas > Halomonas almeriensis. Next base: position 358,301 of record NZ_JAUFPO010000009.1, on the reverse strand, counting down.
GGGGATTTAAAGGCACTTTGACCCTTGAGGCAATGTCAGATACCCAGTGACTGCTACCATTTCCCGGCCACTCCCTGACGAGACCAAGATGCTACGACGACTCGCAACCTGCCTTGGCATGGCGATGGTGTGCCTGACCCTGGCCATCCCGAGTAAAGCCCTGGATCTGGACCTGGAACCACCCGAGTTACCAACGCTGGTCAACAGCAATACTCAGGCGGTAAGTGGCGAGGAGATCCGCCTCGGCCGGACCTGGCTGCGCCAGTTTCGCGCCCATGCCAGCGCCTGGGATGACCCCATCACCCAGGCCTACGTGGAAGCCCTGGTAGCCAGGTTGCTGCCGCATACTAGCTTGAGCGGCATCGAACCCATCACCACTCTGGTCGGCAGCGCGCGGCTCAATGCCTTTGCCGTGCCGGGTGGCGTGATCGGCATCAATGCCGGCCTGTTCGCCTTTGCCGAGCAGGAGGCGTCGCTGGTGTCGGTGGTCGCCCACGAGCTGGGGCATCTCGAGCAACGCCACTATGCCCGTCGCAAGGCCCGGGCCGAACAGACCCAGATCCCCACCATGGCCGCCATGCTGGCCGGCATGCTGATCGCCGCCGGTGGCGGCGGGGATGCCGGCATCGCCGCCGCCATGGGCTCCCAGGCGGCTTTCGTCCAGGACCAGCTGGCCTACTCGCGGCGTTTCGAGCACGAAGCCGACCGCCGTGGCCTGCAGATCATGGCCAGCGCCGGCTATGCCCCCCAGGCCATGGTCGACATGTTCCGTACCATGCAACGCATGATCTCCCTGCAGGGCGGCAACCCACCGGAGTTTCTACTCACCCATCCGGTCACCCAGTCGCGCATCAGCGACGCCCAGAGCCGGGTCGATCAGCTGGCCACCGAGGCATTGCGAACTGACAGCCTGGCGTATCAACTGGTGCGTGCCAGAAGCCTGCTGGCCATTCATCACCGTGACCCGCGTCAGGCGCAAACGCGTCTGGAAAAGGATGACGTCCCTCAGGATGCCCGGCGTTACCTGCAGGCGCTGATCGATGCCGAGGAAGGCCGCCCTTCAAGCGCACTGGAAAGCCTGGATGCCCTGTCCGAACAGCACCCCGATCTTTCCCTGCTGCCGGCCACCGCCGCCGACATCGCGCTGGAAACCGGCCTCGTCGAACAGGCCATTGCCCGCAGCCGCCAGCAACTGCGCCTGATGCCAGGGTACTTTCCGGCCCGCCTGGTGCTCGGCGAGGCACTGCTTCAGCGGGACGCCAATGCGGCCTATCAGGTGCTGCGCGACCTGGCCAACGATCGCCGCGAGGATCCCCGGGTATTCGCCCTGCTCGCCGAGGCCGCCGGCCACAGCGGGCGCAAGGCCCTAGGGCATGTTGCCCGTGCCGAGCAACTGCAACTGACGGGGCGAATCGACCAGGGCATCGAGCAACTGGAGATCGCCAGGGACATTGCCGAACAGCAGGGTGACGACACGACCCTGGCGCAGATCGCCCAGCGTCGCGACACCTTTATCGATTACCGCAACAGCATGGAAGACTTTCGATAGCGCGGCTAGCAGCGATCAGAACGATGGCACCGTGCGCAACGACGGCAACCCATCCACTGGCTGCGCGCCTCACGCCTCACGCCTCACGCCTCACGCCTCACGCCTCACGCCTCACGCCTCGCAACTAGTATCTCGTATCTCGTATCTCGTATCTCGTATCTCGCATCTCGTGACTAAGCGAACACCACCCTGGCCACATCCCTATAATGACCGGCAAAATGCACCGTCATGCCCTCGCGCAGGTAGTCCGGCAACTCCTCGTAGTCACGCCGGTTGGCGTCCGGCAGGATCACCTCGAAGATCTCGCTGCGACGCGCCGCAATGATCTTTTCGCGAATGCCGCCAACCGGCAGGACCTGCCCGGTCAGCGTCAGCTCCCCGGTCATCGCCAGCGGCCGGTCGAGAGGCTCGTGACACGCCAGCGACAGCAGGGCCGTGGTGATGGTCACGCCGGCCGAGGGGCCATCCTTGGGGGTGGCGCCTTCCGGCACGTGCAGGTGCACGAAGGCCGAATCGAAGAAGTCGGCATCAGCGCCGTATTCGGTCAGGTGGCCCAGCACATAGCTGTAGGCAATGTTCGCCGACTCCTTCATGACCTCGCCGAGCTGGCCGGTGAGCTTGAAGCCACGATCCAGCGCGTGCACCTTGCCGGCCTCCACCGAGAGGGTGGCACCGCCCATCGAGGTCCATGCCAGGCCGGTCACCACGCCCTCGCCCTTCATGACCTTTTCCTTGCGGAAGGTCGGCGCGCCGAGGAACTCCTCGAGGTTCTTCACCGAGACCTTGATTGTCTGCTGGCCGTTTTCCAGCAACTTGACCGCCGCCTTGCGCACGATTCGATGCAGTTGCTTCTCGAGCTGCCGCACCCCGGCCTCGCGGGCATAGCCCTCGATGATCTGGCGCAGTGCGGCATCGGTGAGGTTGATGCGCTTCTTGGGAATCTGGTCACGCTTGAGCAGCTTCGGCCAGAGGTGATGCTTGGCGATCGCCATCTTTTCCTCGGCAATGTAGCCGGAGAGGCGAATCTGCTCCATGCGATCCAGCAGGGCCGGCGGCAGGGAGTCCAGGGTATTGGCCGTGCACACGAACAACACCTTGGACAGGTCGAGCCGCACATCCAGATAGTGATCCAGAAAGTCGATGTTCTGCTCCGGGTCCAGCACCTCCAGCAGCGCCGAGGCCGGATCGCCCTGGAAGGACTGCCCCATCTTGTCGACCTCGTCGAGCATGATCACCGGGTTCTCGACCTCGACCTCCTTGAGTGCCTGGACGAGCTTGCCGGGCATGGCCCCTACGTAGGTGCGGCGATGGCCCTTGATCTCGGCCTCGTCACGCATGCCGCCCACCGAGAAGCGGTAGAACTCGCGCCCCAGGGCCTCGGCGATGGAGCGGCCGACCGAAGTCTTGCCGACCCCGGGCGGGCCCACCAGCAGCAGGATGGAGCCGCCGACATCGCCCTTGAAGGTGCCCTCGGCGAGGAACTCGACAATGCGCTCCTTGACGTCCTTGAGGCCATCATGGTCGCGATCCAGGACCGTGCGCGCATGCGCCAGGTCAAGCTGGTCATCGCTGGTGATGCCCCAGGGCAGCGAAGTCAGCCAGTCGAGGTAGTGTCGCGTGGTGCCATACTCCGGCGAGCCGGTCTCCAGCACCGACAGCTTGTCGAGCTCGTCGTTGATGCGCTCCATGGCCCGCTCCGGCACGACCTTGTCGGTCAGACGCGCACGGAAGGTGTCGACATCGTTTTCCCGATCGTCCTTGGAGATACCCAGCTCGCGTTGAATGATCTTGAGCTGCTCACGCAGGAAGAACTCCCGCTGGCGCTCCTGCATCTGCGCATTGACCTGCTCGCTGATCTCGCTCTGCAGCTGGGCCACCTCGATTTCCTTGCGCAGCAGGGGCAGCACCTTCTGCATGCGCTCGATCACCGGCAGGGTGGCCAGCACGTCCTGAAGCTCTGGGCCCTTGGCCGAGGTGATGGCCGCGGCGAAGTCGGCCAGCGGGCCCGGCTCATGCGGGCTGAAGCGATTGAGGTAGTGCTTGAGCTCCTCGCCATACAGGGGGTTGATCGGCAGCAGTTCCTTGATGCCGTTAATCAGGGCCATGGCATAGGCGCGGGTCTCGTCTTCCTCGGGCTCCACCGGCTCCCAAGGGTAGCTGACCTCAACCAGATACGGCGGCTCCTTGGACAGCCAGCGCTGGATATGAAAGCGGCGCATGCCCTGGGCGATGAACTGGATCTGGGCATCTTCGCCCTGCAGCTTGTGGACCTTGACGGTAGTGCCGACCTCCGGGAAATCCCCGTGGCCGAGCTCCTCCACCCCGGTCTCGCCGACGAACGCCAGACCCACCATCTGGTGAGGCGTGTTGCCGACGCGTTGAACGGTCTCTTCCCAGCGTTCGCGGTTGATGACCAGCGGCTGCACCTGGGCAGGAAAGAAGGGGCGATTGTGCACCGGCAGCAGATAGAGCCGCTCGGGAAGGCTGTCACTCGCCGGCACCACCGCCTGACCCATGCCGCTGCCGGGTTGCAGGGCTTCCTCGCTTTCCTCGACCTGGATCCACTCCAGGCCGTCCTGTTCGAAACCTTGATCGTTGTCGTCGCTCATGCGTACCTCATCCGGAAGGGACGGGATAGTTTGCCCCGTAATGATCAGGGAATGCGGGCGAGAAACGGAAACTTCAAGTCATGGTCGAAGGGGCAGGAAGGATTCCAGGGGGCGGCCGTTGAGACGCACTCGACCACTGACCACATCCACCTGAAGGTCCGGGGTGTCCAGCGGCAGGCCGAGCCACAGCGAGACCACGGCCGGCAGGTCCTGCCATAGGAAGTCGCCATCCAGGCGCTCGCGCCAGGTGTTCTGCTCCGCCTCGGTGTAGAGCAGCTCCGGCTCGAGCGCGGCCAGATCGCGTCCATCGAAGATCAGAGCGCCCTCGCCATCCAGCGTCAGGCCGAGCATGGGACTGTCGAGGGCCACGGCAGGAAGGTCGAGGCGCGGTGAGTCGCTCATCAGCTGACGCATGTCCGCGGCCAGGTAAGCCAGCAGGTCCCGCCCTTGCAGACCGGCACCGCCGCGGGCAGTGGCCCGTTTCAGCCGGGCCAGCAGGGAACGCAGGGCATCCCCATCGAGGCGAGACAGCTCGGCCACCAGCGAGCCCTGGAGCAACACCTGCTCGGCCGACATGATCCGGCCCAGTCGCAGCTCTGAACGCACGCGCAGCTCCGCTTCATCCAGCTCGGTCTGGCTGTGCAGCACGATTGGCTCGGCATCCAGGGACAGGTCGGGGGATCGCCATTCGAGGCCCTGAATCTTGAGCAGGTCGCGCTGAGTAAAGTGGTAGGCACCGTCGACATAGGCATAACGACTGTCGAGCGTGATGGGCCCCGCCTCGAGAGAGGTATCCCCATCTTCGAGACACGCCGAGTCGATATGAGCGCGCCCGCTCCAGTTACCGAACTCGCCCTGCACGGCCAGGCGCAGACCCCGCAGCGAGAAGGTGCGTGACTGCTGGCGCAACGCCAGCGGTGAAAGCTCCATGCTGCCGTCGAACGTCCCGGAAAGCGTATGATATCGGGCTTCCCAGGAAGGTCGTGGCGAAACTCCCGGGGCCAGCCCGTCGAGTTGGGGCACGAGGGTGCCTTCCATGCGCGTGCTGAGCAGGCCGTGCCGGGCTCGATAATGGATCTCGAGGTTCCAAAACTCGCCAAATAGCGGCGCCAGCTGGATGACACCGGTCGATGTCAGCCACCCCTGATCCGCCTCGCTTCGCCAGATGGAGAGCTCGCCGCGTGCCTGCAGGTCGCGCATGGCCCGTGACAGCTCGCGCTCGAACATCAGACTGGCCAGGGTCTGTGCCACAGCCCAGGTCAATGCCACAACCACGATGACCGGCACGACCAGCCGTTCCTTGCGCATTGACTGCTCCTCGTCGGCCCGACAACAGGGCCCGAGCTATTCAGGGGGGAATGGCTGACCGACTCAATGCAACCAGAGCCACAGATGCATGGTACTCCAGCCGTACACGCTTGCCAGCACATCATCGATCATGATGCCGAAGCCACCCGCCACACGCCGGTCCGCCCAACGGATTGGCCAGGGCTTGAAGACATCGAACACCCGAAAGACCACGAATCCCCAAATCGCCGCCTCCCAGGAAAACGGCACGGCGGCCATGGTCAGCCAGTAGCCGACGAATTCATCCCAGACGATGCCCGAGTGATCGTGCACACCAAGATCGCGGGAGGTCTTGTCGCACAGCCAGATGCCCCAGATGAACGCCACCGCCACGACCAGCAGGTACCAGCCCAGGGGCAGCTCCGAGAGCAGCCAGTAACAAGGGATCGCCGCCAGGGTGCCGAAGGTGCCCGGGGCAAAGGGCACAGCCCCGCTGCCGAACCCGAACGCCAGAAAATGGGCCGGTCGACGCCAGACGCTCTGAGGAGCCCGATTCATGGCCTGTCTCCCGGAAAATGCTGCCAGCCCGACGATACCGGCGCGTCGACGCCGGTCAGGCCGGGTTCAGTGGTGAAGCGACCGATCACGGTCAGTGCCACGCCCAGCTCGGCGAGCCGCTGCCGGGCAGGCTCAAGGAAGGACGGCGGCATACTTACCAGCAACTCGTAATCATCACCACCGTTCAGCGCCGCCTGCCGGGCCGCGGCCTCGCCCCATTCGTCGACCAGCCCCTCGGCCATTGGCAGCGCCCCGGGCCAGAGCTCGGCCCCGACCCCGGAGGCCTGGCAAAGATGCTCCAAATCGGCCAGCAGACCATCGGAAATGTCGATGGCGGCACTCGCCAGGCCACGCAGCGCCCGGCCGGCGGAAAGCCGCGGCACGGGTAGCAGATAGCGACTCAGCAACGCCGCGGTCAGGTCACGCTCGCCTGCCTGCCAACTCGCCAGCCCGCCGGCACCGCCTCCCAGGGAGCCGGTCACGGCCAGCCAGTCACCGGGCCGGGATCCCGCGCGCGTCAACGCCTCGCCCGGCGGCACCTCGCCCATGACGGTGACGCCGATCGCCAGCTCTCCCCGGGTGACATCACCCCCCGCCAGCCCGACACCGCTGCTGTGGCAAAGGGCATGAAAACCCTCGGCGAAGGCCTTCACCCAGGCTTCATCGGGCTCCGGCAGGGTCAATGACATCAGGCACCAGCGCGCCCTGGCCCCCATGGCCGCCAGATCACTCAGGCTGACGGCCAGGGCGCGGTGACCAATGGCATGCGCCGGCGCAGCGGCCGGGAAGTGCACGTCCACCATGGAGGTGTCGACACTGACCACCAGGCGCTGCCCGGCGGCGGGCTCCAGCAGGGCCGCATCGTCGCCGACACCTAGGGACACACCGGAAACCGGCACATTCGGGTCGGGCGCTAGGAAACGGTTGATCAGGGCGAATTCGCTATGCATTCGGACCACCGCCTTCAGCGACGACGCGCCTCGACCTCGGCGGTACGCAACTTGATCGCTAGCTTGTCGAGAATGCCGTTGACATAGCGGTGCCCCTCCGTGGCGCCGAAGGACTTGGCCAGCTCGACTCCCTCGTTGATGGCGGCGCGATACGGCACTTCCATGCGATACCCCAGCTCGTAGGCGCCAAGGCGAAGAATCGCCAGCTCAATGGCATCCAGCTCATCCAGACCGCGGTCGAGCACCGGTGTCAGATGATCGTCCAGGGCGTCCTGGTGGCTCACCGCACCGTGCAGCAACTCGTGAAACAGTGCCAGATCGGCGATCTCCATCACCTTGCGCCAGTTCTCGTGATCCTCCAGGTCCTCGTCGGCCACCTGACTACGGAACTCGGCCTCCAAGGCCGTCACCGACTTGCCCGTCATGTGCCATTGATACAGGCCCTGAACGGCCAGTTCGCGCGCGGCGCGCCGCGATTGCTGTGACCTGGACGGCTGACGCTGCTTGCCGCTCATGACGTCTCTCCGTCCGGCTGGGAGGGCATGGCACGCATCAGCGAGACCATCTCCATCGCCGCCATGGCAGCTTCGGTTCCCTTGTTGCCGGCCTTGGTCCCGGCACGTTCGATGGCCTGCTCGATGGAGTTGACCGTCAGGACACCATTGGCGACCGGCGTCTCGAACTCCAGCTGCAGGCGGCTCAGGGCCGAATTGCACTCACCGGCCACATGCTCGAAATGTGGGGTACCGCCACGGATCACCGCGCCCAGGGCAATGACCGCCTCCGGCTGCACCACGCGCAGCGCCCGCTGAACGGCCAGCGGCAGTTCCCAGGCCCCCGGGGTGTGAATGATGTCGATATTGGCTTCATCCACGCCATGGCGGGTCAGACTGTCAACGGCGCCCTCGACCAGGCTGTCGACCACATGATGATTGAAGCGGCCCACCACGATCACGTAGCGGCCATCGACATCGACGAAGCTTCCTTCGACTTGAGAAATCGGTTGCATGTTCTGTTCCTGGTGAATCCGGTAGGGCCTGCTGACGACATCCTCGCCGCGCACGCCGGTTCAGCAGCCTACCATTCCTGCTTGAGTGGTGGCGCGCTCAGTGCTCGCCCTCGTTGACGGTTGTGCCATTCGGCTCGACACGCTCGATGACCTCCAGGTCAAAGCCGGACAGCGCGGAGAAGCGCCAGGGCGAGCTCAGCAGGCGCATGCGGCCAACGCCGAGCTCGCGCAGCATCTGCGAGCCAGTACCGATGGTCAGGTAGTTTCCGGCACCGTCGGAATCCGTGGTGCGCAGCGGCCGTCGGCGCTCCAGAAACTGCTCGAGCAGATCATGCAGGTCCGGCCGCGGCCGGCCGTCATCCAGCAGCACGAATACCCCCTGGTCGGCCCGGGCGATCTCCGCCACGGCTTCATGGGCCGTCCAGCTATCGTGCTCGCCCGACTGCAGCGACAGGAGATCCCGCATCACATTGGTCAGGTGAACCCGCACCGTAGTCATGGCCTCCGGCTGCGGATCCCCCTTGACCAGGGCAAGGTGATGGGCGCCCTGAATACGGTCGCGAAAGACATGCAGCTGCAGTTCGCCGTGCGGCGTCTGCACCGGTAGGTTCTCGACCAGCTCCACGGTCTGCTCGTTGTGAATACGGTAGTGTATCAGGTCGGCGATGGTGCCCATCTTCAGGCCATGCGCCCGGGCAAAACGCTCGAGTTCAGGGCGACGCGCCATACTGCCATCGTCGTTCATGACCTCGCAGATCACGCCGCTGGGATCCAGGCCGGCCAGTGCCGAAAGATCGCAGGCCGCCTCGGTGTGACCGGCACGCCGCAGTACGCCACCCGGCTCCGACATCAGCGGAAAGATGTGGCCAGGCTGCACCAGATCCTCCGGCCTGGCATTGCGCGCGGCGGCCGCCTGAACGGTGCGGGCCCGATCGGCCGCCGAAATGCCCGTGGTGACCCCTTCCGCGGCCTCGATGGACAGCGTGAACTTGGTACCGAAGCCGGACCCGTTGCCGGTCACCATCAAGGGCAGCTGCAGTCGCTCGCAACGCTCAGGGGTCATCGGCAGGCAGATCAACCCCCGCGCATGGCGGGCCATGAAATTGATGTGCTCAGCCTCGACCTTCTCCGCCGCCATGATGATATCGCCTTCATTTTCGCGATCCTCATCATCCATGAGGATGACCATCCGCCCCTGGCGGATATCCTCGATCAGCTCTGGAATGGGGGAAAGCCCCCCGTTTGAGGAGTGCACCATGGATTCTCCATCTTTGAGCGTGCGGCTGTCGGCGCAAGGCAACAACCTCCGGAAACCGCGTCAGGGTACCGTGGCATGGGCGTCAGCGCTAGGAGCCTGTCGGACTTAACGCTGATCTGCTACGAAACCCGGGCTTTCGGCCAATTTTATTCGATCTGATTCGTTAAATAGCGGGCTATTCGCCTCATCAGATCGATAAACTTGTCTCGAAATCCGTGATTCTCGCGACGATCGGTCAAATCCGACAGGCTCCTAGTAAATCGGCCGACACGCCAGCGTGCCGTGCCGCCCTTGCATCGTTGGATGACGTCACGTCAGCTGGATGTCGCCCCGGGCACGGCGGTAATCCGCCAGTCCTGCCCCACGGCCCGAATATCCGTGATGGTCAGCGGCCGTTGTTCATCCATTCGAGTGATACCGGGCAGTTCGAAAAGCGGCCGGGCTTCACCGCCCAGCAGGGTCGGGGCGACGAACAGCTGCATCTCGTCCACCAGGCCAACGTCGACCATGACGCCCGCCAGGGTCGCTCCGGTCTCCAGGAGGACATCATTCACCGACTCCTCAGCGGCCAGATAGGCCAGCAGGGCTGGCAGGTCGATACGCCCCTCCGACCCGGCCGGCAGTTCGACCACCTCGGCGCCGGCTGCTTCCAGACGGTCTAGCCGCTCGGCCTCATGGCCGGCGACGGTGGCCAACAGGGTCCGGCCAGGCTGGGTCAGGCAGGCCGCCGCCAGGGGAAGACGCAATCCCGAGTCGACAATGACCCGCAACGGCTGTCGCTGGGCAATCGAGGTGGCATCAGGCAGCTCGAGCTGCTCGGCGCGCACGGTAAGCCGGGAATTATCGAAGATGACCGACTCGACACCGGTCAACACGGCGCTCGAGCACGCCCGCAGGCGTTGAACCTCACGACGCGCCGAGGGGCCGGTAATCCACTGGGATTCGCCGGAGCGCATGGCGGTGCGCCCATCCAGGCTCATGGCCATCTTGAGGCACACATGCGGCCGCCCACGTGCCATGCGCGAGATGAAGCCGAGGTTGAGGACACGTGCCTGCTCTTCCAGCACGCCGACCTCGACCGCGACTCCTGCCTCTTTCAGCAGCTCGATCCCCCGCCCCGAGACCTCGGGGTTCGGGTCCTGCATGGCGATCACCACACGCGCTACCCCGGCCTCGGCGAGTGCCACGGCACAAGGGCCGGTGCGGCCCTGATGGGCACAGGGTTCCAGGGTGACGTAAGCCGTGGCGCTGCGCGCCGCGTCGCCGGCCTGCTGCAGGGCATGGATCTCGGCATGGGGCTCGCCCGCCCGCACATGGAAGCCCTCGCCGACCATCGCACCCTGCTTTACCAGCACACAGCCAACCCGTGGATTCGGGTCGGTGGTATAGAGCCCCCGGCGCGCCAGACGCAGGGCCCTGGCCATCCAGGCATGCGGCGTATCGGCCGACGTCATGACGACTCCGTCTCATCGGGGCGAAAGCTGGGCTCCTGAGCGAGGCGGTCGATCTCGACCCGAAACTCGTCGATATCCTGAAAACTGCGATACACCGAGGCAAAACGAATATAGGCCACCTTGTCGAGCCGCTTGAGCGCATGCATGACCTCTTCACCCACGTCACGGGCGTGAATCTCGCGCTCGCCGCGCGCCCGCAGGGTCTGACGAATGCGTTCCACCGCCGCCTCGATGGACTCCGCTCCCACCGGACGCTTTTCCAGGGAGCGCAACATGCCGGCCCGCAACTTGGCCTCGTCGAACAATTCACGCGAGCCATCCGATTTGATGACACGCGGCATGATCAACTCGGCCGTTTCATAGGTCGTGAAACGTTCGCTGCAGGCGGCACACTGACGACGGCGGCGCACCTGATCCCCTTCGGCGACCAGGCGCGAATCGGTGACTCTTGTGTCATTGGCGCCACAGAAGGGACAGTGCATGGCAATCACCCGGCATCAATAAGAAAGTGACGTTTGATCATATTGTAACGTTTAACCGAAACAGCGCACAGCAGTCTGCGCCCCTCGACCCTGCAAACGACAACAGGGATCCCCGCAGGCATCCCCGTCACTCTCTTCGGCCCCTGGCGTCGGGCTAACCGGGCCTAGCCGAGCTTGTCGAGCTCAGACTTGAGCTCATTCGAATAAGCGGTTCGTGCCGTCTGGGCAATCGCCAGCTGGTGCTGCAGGCGCTGGATCTCCTGATCGGTGACCTGCAGGTTGACGACCTGGTTGCGAGCGGACTCGGTCAGCTGATCCAGTTGATATTCTTTGCCATCGATGGTGACTGTCTGGGATTGCTCCTGAGATTGAGCAGTCATTCGCTGATTTGCCATTTAACTTCCTCCCACGTTAGTAACTTAACGATACACAGGCAGCCGGCCGCAGATTTCCTCGACCTTGCCCTTCACATCGGCCTCGATGGCGCTGGTGTCCTCGCCCTTGACCATGACGTCGAGGATATCGCTGATCCAGCCGGCGAGTGCCCGACAATCGTCCGCGTTGAAGCCGCGGGTGGTCACGGCGGGAGTACCGATACGCAGCCCGGAGGTCACGAAGGGGCTCTGCGGGTCGTTGGGCACGGCATTCTTGTTGACGGTGATGTGGGCGCGCCCCAGGGCGGCGTCCGCGTCCTTGCCGGTCAGCCCCTGCTTGACCATCGACAACAGGAAGAGGTGATCCTCGGTGCCGCCGGAGACGATATCGAAGCCCCGCTCGATGAAGACCTCGGCCATGGCCTGGGCGTTCTTGACGACCTGCTGCTGATAAGTTTTGAACTCGGGCTCCATGGCTTCCTTGAAGCAGATCGCCTTGGCGGCGATGACATGCTCGAGGGGGCCACCCTGCCCGCCCGGAAAGACGGCGGCCTGCAGCTTCTTCTCGATCTCGGCGTCGTCCTCGCTGGACAGAATCAGTCCACCACGCGGCCCGCGCAGTGTCTTGTGGGTGGTGGTCGTGACCACGTGGGCGTGTGCCATGGGGCTCGGGTAGACCCCGGCGGCCACCAGGCCGGCGATGTGCGCCATGTCGACAAGCAGGTAGGCACCCACCTCATCGGCGATCTCGCGGAACTTCGCCCAGTCGATGATCTGCGAATAGGCCGAGAAGCCGGCGATGATCATCTTCGGCTGGTGCTCGCGTGCCAGGCGTGCGACCTCGGCGTAATCGATGCGGCCACTCTCGTCGATGCCGTACTGCACGGCATTGTAGTGCTTGCCGGAAAAGTTGGGACGCGCCCCATGGGTCAGGTGGCCCCCCGCATCCAGGCTCATGCCCAGCACGGTGTCGCCGGGCTTGACCAGCGCCTGGAAGACAGCGCCATTTGCCTGGGAGCCGGAGTGCGGCTGGACATTGGCATAGCTGGCACCGAAGAGTTCTCGAGCATAGTCGATGGCCAGTTGCTCCACGATGTCGACGAACTCGCAGCCGCCGTAGTAGCGCTTGCCGGGATAGCCTTCCGCGTACTTGTTGGTCAGCTGGCTGCCCTGCGCCTCGAGCACCCGCGGGCTGGCATAGTTCTCGGAAGCAATCAGCTCGATGTGCGCTTCCTGACGCGCGCTTTCCTTTTGCATCGCATCCAGGAGGGCGTCATCGAACCCGGCAATCTGCATATCACGGCTGAACATCGGCTCAGGACCTCACATCGGTGAATAATCAGGACGATCATCATACCCCAGCCCCTGACGGCTTTCACATGAGAGGCTGCCTCGGGAGGCTCCATCATTTCTCATCCGGGCTTGAGAAATTCTCAAGCATGGGGGCGCGCGCTCAGCGTGTCTGGACCTGCATGTCCAGCTTGCTGGGCAACACCAGCGGATCATTGGCCAGGGCCTCGACCTCATGCTCGCCGCCCTCCGGCAGCGAAAGGCTGACGACCAGTTCGCTGGCCTTACCTTCCATCATGTCGACCAGCCCGCCCAGCAGCCGAGCGGCTTCCGGCCCGAACATGCCGCCCAGTCCCTTGGCCTGAGTACGCGCCTGGGCCAGGAAGTCCGCCTCGCTCATGCCCTGGGTGGTGGCGATGATGGCCGGCAAGCGGCCGAACAGGCCGAGGTCGCTCAGGGTCGTCTCGACCTCGCCCCCCAGCAGGGTCACCTCATCCAGCCTGTCGAGGCGGGTCAGATAGGAGGCCGGCTCGACGCCCTCCGGCATGCGCGCCGGTGTCTCGCTGTCGAAGGTCCAGCGAAAGGCTTTGCCAGCCGTGACCCGGCTCTCGCTGATCAGGAGGGCTCGGTTCTCGCCCTCGTCCTCCCACCGTCCATCGAAGGCGGCATCCAGCATCAACTGGCCGCTGCCGCCGGTCAGCACATTGCTCATCATGCGCAGACGGGTTCGCTCCTCGAGCGGCGCGAGCTCGATCATTCCGGCCAGATCGAGGTTCATCGACTCCAGCCACAAGCCACCGGCCCCATCGGTCATGTCGCTGTCGATCAGCAACCGTTCCAGGGTGGTCGAGAGCCCCTCTGCGCTGATGTCCAGGTCCTCGAGTTCGACTCGGTCGGCCCGCGCCTCCTGACTCTGCAGGTCGTGCAGACCCTGAAGGTCCAGGCTGGCCAGGCTGAATTCGCCATCCCCGAGCCCCTCGATGGCCTCGGCGCTGCCGCGGATGTTGCGGCCGACCAGGCTGCCGATGTGCTGGGGCGACAGCGACGCGAGCTCCAGGCTCTCGATGGTCAGCCGCGGATGACGCATTGTGCGCGCTGGCTGGGTGGTGTCATCGAACACGACGCTGCCGCGACGCTCGACGCTCAGGCCGTCGATGACCATTTGCTCGGCCTCGAGGTCGCCCAAACCGTCCTCGAGGGACAACACAGAGCGAGACGGGCCAGTCGCCACCAGGCGCTGCAGCTCGATAACGCCCGCCTCGTCGCCCTGCTCGTCGGCCAGCCTGACGCCTTCCATGACCACCTGGTCCGGGTCGTCATAATCGCCCTCGACGGCGTAACGATCGATCCGAAGGCGCTCTCCCTGCTCGCTGACGTACGCGATATTGTTGGCCTGCGTCTCGCCGCCCAGCATGCTGTCCGAGACATCACCGATGGTCAGCTCGCCCGAACGCTCGGCAAACAATGCCTCGAGGTCCGCCTCCAGACGTTCGGCATCTGCCTGAGCCAGGCTGCAGGGGAGAACGGTCAGTGCAGCGGCCATCAAGCCGGTGCAAAGTGGGGTCATGCGCATTGCGGTCACCTCCCTGGTGATCGTTGGAATCAAGGGTTATCGCGGCTCGAGCAACCGCTTTTCCATCAGGCAATTGACGTCTTCCAGGACGTCAATGCGAGCGCGGCGCTTGTCATTGGCATCGATCAGGGCCCAGGCCGCCCCGTGTTGATGAGTATGCAGGAAGACATCATCGATGGCCTGGCAGTAATCCGCCCAGCGCTCACGATTGCGCCAGTCCTCCTCGGTCAGCTTGTGGCGCTTGTGGGGCGTGGCGGCACGCGCCTCGAAGCGTTGCTTCTGCTCATCCTTGTCGATGGCCAGAAAAAGCTTGCCGAGCACGGCGCCATGCGCCAGCAGCTGTCGCTCGAAACGGCATATCTCGACATAGGCTCGTTGCCAGGCGTCTGGCGGCACCAGCCCTTCCACCCGCTCCACCAGCACCCGCCCATACCAGGAGCGATCGAAGATCGCGATGCGGCCATCCAATGGCAGACGTCGCCAGAAGCGCCAGGCCCAGGGGTGGGCCAGCTCTTCATCGCTGGGCGGGCCGATCTGATGAACCCGGTACTGCCGGGCATCCAGTGCCGAGGTCAGGCGGTGAATGCTGCCGCCCTTGCCGGCGGCGTCCTGGCCTTCGAAGACCAGTACCATGGGAATGCGACGCTGCTGAAGCTCGCGCGCGTTCCGGGCGAGCCGGGCCTGCGCCTCGGCCAGACGCTGTCGATAATCCGACTTGTCGAGCGCGCCGCGGTGCTCGGCGGCGAGGTGCTTCAGTGACGGGACATCATGCTGTGTAGCCTCGGGGGGCTCGGCAGGCGGCTCGCCAAGGGGCGCCGTGATGGCCGCGACCAGATGGCGTGCCAGTTGCTTGAAGGGTTGGGTTCCGGGGCCGCCCGAGAGCCGATACCAGGGCGCATGCGTGGCATCCGTGGCGGCCCGCATCTCGCTGCCAAGCTGTTCAATGAGCGCATGTTGAAGGTGACGCTGCCAGTCATGGTCCTTGACCTGCCAGGCCTGCTCCGGGTCCTGCCACAGGTTCTTGATGTGTTCTCCCTGCGTCTCGGGCTCGATGTCCATCCACACCTTAATGATGGTCACCCCTTCGGCGGCCAGTTCCGCTTCGAAGGCTCCTATCTCGGCCAGTCGATCGGCAAAACCGCCGGGGCCGAGACGCTGGTCGGCGCGGGCGAAGAGTGCATCGCCATACCAGCCATGCACGAAGACGCCCAGCCGCCCTCGCGCCGGCAGGCGACGCCAGTAGCGCCACCAGTAGGGGCGCTCGCGATCCTCGCTGCTGGGTACCAGGGCATGCACTTCCGTGAGGCGGTTTTCCAGCCGATGGTTGAGCTCGTTGATCAGCGCCGCCTTGCCTGCCGCCGCATGACCGGTTACCACCAGAACGACCGAACGCGTGGCCTGTCGGGCGAGCTCGAGCTGGGCCTCAAGCAACTCGAGGCGCCATGATGCCTTCATCGTGTTTCCCTGCCCATGTCCCCGAGTCCCTCCCTCGAACCAGGCCTGTCATGCCACTGACAGGCGCCCTCCCCGCCGATATGGCGGGCACGGATGCCAACTCGCTAG
The DNA here is from genome assembly GCF_030409235.1 of Halomonas almeriensis. Lineage (GTDB taxonomy): Bacteria > Pseudomonadota > Gammaproteobacteria > Pseudomonadales > Halomonadaceae > Halomonas > Halomonas almeriensis. Next base: position 342,345 of record NZ_JAUFPO010000009.1, on the reverse strand, counting down.
GTTTCGCCGAGCAGGCCCAGGCTGGTCATTGGCGTCTGACGGCGCAGCCCCCGCGATAGCCAATGGCCGATCCCCCCGACCATCAGCATGCCACCCAACGGCAAGCCGAGCCATAGCCAGAGGTGCCAGCGCGGCGTCAGATCCAGCCAGACAAGGTACATGCCGGCCGCCGCCAGCTCGGCCAGCATGGCCGCCAACAAACCGCTGGCGAGCCCCAGCAGGGCGAACTCCGCCCCCTGAACCCTGGCCAGCAACCGATTACCGGCACCGAACACCCGCAACAAGCCAGCCTCGTGAGCTCTCACCGGCATGCTCGCCACCAGGGCGGCATAGAGCACACTGACCCCGGCCAGCAGCACGAAGGCCAGCACCAGCTCGACCGCCCTTGTAACCTGACTCAGGACCTCGCGGACACGGGACAGAATCGACTCGACATCCAGCAGCGTGACTGCCGGGAAGTCGTCCACCAGCTGGCGCAGCAGCCCGTTCCGGGAGCCATCCAGATGGAAGGCCGTGATGTAGCTGTGGCCGAACGTCTCGAGAACGCCGGGCGGGAAGATCACGTAGAAGTTGGGGCGGAAGCTGTCCCAATCCAGCTCGCGCAGGCTGGTGACCTGCCCTTGCAGGGTCTCGCTGCCCACGGTGAAGGTCAGGGTATCGCCCAGCGACAGGCCCAGCCGCTTCGCCAGTCCTCTTTCCAGGGAAATCGGTGCCGCGCTCCGAGCATCCACGGCACCCAACCAGCCTTCGCTGGCGGATGCCGAGGCCGCGAACCATTCACCGGCCACCAAACGATTGCCGTTGGGCACTTCATCGCTCCAGGTCAGATTGAGCTCACGGCGCAGGGCATTGTCCCCCCTTGCTTCATCGGGCACGACCTCGCGTGGTGGCTTTCCCTCGATCGCGGTGATGCGCCCGCGTACCATGGGATAGAGGTCGCTGCTCGTGGGGGCACGCTCGTTGAGGGTCGCCTCGAAGACATCCCGCTCGCCGGGCTGAATGTTGATGGCGAAGTGGTTGGGGGTGTCCTCGGGCAGCTGGTCCTGCCAGGTATCCAGGAGGTCACCGCGCACCAGAGCAATCATGGCCATGGCAAACAGTGCCGTGGCAAATGCCAGCAACTGGCCGAGGCTAGCATTGCGCCGCCTCGCCAACTGCTGCCCGCCCATTCTCAGGGCCCGCCCGAGGCCGTCCGGCTTGCCGATATCGCGTGGCAGGCGCCGACACAAGCTGGCCAGCAGAGTCAGCATGGCGCCCCCCAGGCCCCACAGCAGCAACAGCGCCATCAGGCCTCCCACCAGGAGGCCCAGGGCCAGCAGTGGATCACCGGAATACAGCCACAGCAGGCCGCCAAAGACGCCGGCGGCGATGATCAGCACCCACCAGGCCGAGGCCGGCAGCGGGTCCAGCTCGCGGCGCAGTACCTTGAGCGCGCTGACGCGTCGCAAGCGAAGCAGCGTAGGGCCGGCAAAGCCCGCCAGCACCGCCAGCGCGGTAAAGATGCCCATGCCCAGCGGCAGGAGTCCCGGCGGCGGCAGCTCGATGGGCATCACAGCCCCCAGCAATGCCAGCAGCAGGGCCTGACCGGCGAGTCCTGCCAGGGCGCCGACCAGGGATGCCGCCAGCGCCAGCCATAACAACTGCAGGGCGAAAAGGCGCACGAGCTCACGCTGGCTGGCCCCGAAACACCGCAGCAGGGCCGCGGTATCCAGGTGGCGTTCGACATAACGTCGGGTCGCCATGGCCACCGCCACACCCGCCAGCAGGACCGCCGCCAGCCCGGCCAGGCTCAGGTAGCGATCGGCCCGCTCCAGGGCACTGCCGAGCCGCGGCCGATCCTTGCGCACATCCTGCACCTCGACCCCCTCGCCGCGCAGGCGTTCGAGCACCGGTGCCACCGAAGCCACGGCCTCGGCCGAGCCCGCCGCCAGCAGCTCGTACTCGATGCGCGAGCCATCGCGCACCAGGCCGGTGGCCGGCAGATCGTCGACATGCATCATCAGGCGGGGATTGAAACTGCCAAAGCCCGCCGAGGGATCGGCCTCACGCTCGATGATCCCATCGACCCGCAGCTCGGCACTGCCGATCCGCAGGCTGTCGCCGACCTCGACGTCGAGCAGCATGGCCAGACGGGGGGCGACCCAGACATCCCCCCGCGCCGGCCCGGACGCCACTTCGGCCACCTCGTCGCCTCGCGCAATGCGCGAGACGCCGTAGTGCGGATAGACATCATCCACCGCCTTGAGGCTCACCGACTGAAAGGCATCGGCCTGGCTGACCATCGAGACCATATCGACCTGATCCGATAGCGTTAGTCCCGCTGACGTCAGCGTCTCGCGCAGCGCCGTGTCGAAGGGCCGCGACTGCTCTAGCACCACATCCCCGCCCAGCAGCTGCCCGGCCTGCCGGGTGAGGCCGCGATCGAGCCGGTCGAGAAAGAAGCCGATCATGGTCGAGGCGGCCACGGCCAGCGCCAGGGCGAGGAAGAGGGCTCGCATATCGCCGGCGCGCATGTCACGTTTCAGGCCCCGCCAGGAGAGTCTGCCGAGGCGTGTCATGTCCGTCATGCGCCCACCTCGTCGAGGTTCAGCTCGGCCAGTTGACCGTCGGAGAGTTGCAGGCACCGATCGCAGCGGCGCGCCAGCGCATGATCGTGGGTGACCAGCACCAGGGTGGTGCCGGCTTCATGGTTCAGCTCGAACAGGGTGTCGATGATACGCCCCCCGGTCGTGGGGTCGAGATTGCCAGTCGGCTCATCGGCGAACACCAGGTCGGCCCCGGTCACGAAGGCCCGCGCCAGGGCCACACGCTGTTGCTCACCACCAGAAAGCTGCTTGGGCAGGTGGTCGAGTCGCTCGCCGAGCCCCACCCGCCCCAGCCAGCGCCGGGCCAGACGGTCGGCATCACGGGCCGCGGTCAACTCCAGCGGCATGAGAACGTTTTCCAGCGCGGTCAAGGTCGGCAACAACTGGAAGTTCTGAAAGACGAAGCCGACACGCCCGGCGCGCAGCCCGGCACGGCCATCCTCGTCCAGGTCGCCCAGGGATTGGCCGAACATCGTCAGCAGGCCCGAGCTCGGCGCATCGAGGCCGGCCAGCAGTCCCAGCAGGGTCGACTTGCCGGCCCCACTCTGCCCCAGGATGGCCACGCTCTCGCCGGCATGCACTGCCAGATCAAGGGCCTGCAGAATGGTCAGTGATCGTTCGCCACTGACAACCTGCTTGCTCAGGCCCTCGGCGTGTAGAATCGGCGTATCGTCATTCGCGTGCGAGGAGTTGGACATGCTGCAGCATTCCCCTGTTGGTCAAGTTCACAGGCCCTTCCGGCAGCCCCTGCGGCTGATCTGGCTGGCGCTCTTTCTATGGCTGGCAAACGGGCCGGTGTGGGCCGGGTCGTCTCCGCGGATACTGATCATGGGTGACAGCCTGAGTGCGGCCTATGGCATCGAGCGTGAGGCTGGCTGGGTCAGCTTGCTGGCCGACCGCCTCGAGGGAAAGGCCGACGTCGTCAATGCCAGCATCAGTGGCGAAACCACCGCTGGCGGCAGGACCCGGCTCCCCGAGCAACTGGGACAGCATGACCCGGATATTGTTCTGATCGAACTCGGCGGCAACGATGGGCTCAGAGGCCTGTCTCCTGAGCAGATGCGGGCAAATCTGGCGGCGATGATCGAGGCCAGCCAGGCCTCGGGCGCCCGGGTCGCCCTGCTCGGCATCGATATTCCGCCCAACTATGGCCAGGCCTATCGTGAGGCCTTCAGGCAGGTCTTCTCCGATCTCGCGGAACGCTTTGATGTGCCGCTGGTGCCCTTCCTGCTGGAAGACGTGGCCTTGAACGACGAACTGATGCAGGAAGATGGCATTCACCCCACCGCCGAGGCACAGCCCCGTGTGCTCGACAACGTCTGGCCGGTGCTGTCGCCCCTGCTGGAGAGCAGCGGCGTGCCCCTGGCCGATGGCCAGACCGCCCGGCAGACCGGCGACTGAAGAGCGGGCTATTGGGCACCGGCCGCGGCCGGTGCCTTCTGCCATTGCTGCAGGCCCAGCCCGCCGAGAATCAACACCAGCCCCACCAGGGTGGAAGGCAGGACCGGCTCACCGACGACCACAAACAGCAGCATCAGCGAGATGGGCGGCGAGAGAAAGATCAGATTGGAAATCTTCGCGGTGCGCGACACGCCGTGCATCGCCAGTTGCCAGAGCACGAAGGCAATGCCCATCTCGAACAGGCCGACATACACTCCCGCCGCCAGTCCGGCCATACTCAGTGGTGCTATCTCCGGGCCCCACCACAACAGCAGCCAGAGGATCGGCACCCCCACGCTGAAGTTCTGCCACTGGGCCACCAGTGGTGGCCGGTGATCACGGGTATTGAGCAGCCAGTAAAGCGCCCAGATCAGCGTCGAGACCAGCGCCAGGGCGACGCCCAGCGGGTCGGCAAAGTTGACGTCGAGCACCTGGCCACGGGTCGCAATCACCCAGACGCCGCTGTAGGCAATCAGGCCGGCCAGCACATCCATGCGCGTCAGCCGCTGGCCGAGAATCGGCACGGCAAGAAACGCCAGGGTCAGGGCCCAGGTATAATTGAGCGCCATGGCCTCCTGACCGGGCAGACGATCATAGGCAGCGAACAGCACCAGGTAATAGGCTACCGGGTTCATCAAGCCCGCCCAGGCAGCCGTGCGCCAACCGCTGCGCAGTGCCGGACGCGCCTCACCGCGATACACCACCAGTGCCCCGATTACCGCCCAGGACACCAGGGAGGCGATACACATTAGGGTCAGAGGCGACATGTGCGAAAGCGCCACCTTGAAGGCGGTGGCCACTGTCGACCAGAGCCCCACTGCGCCCAGGCCGAAGACGATCGCGCGACGATCCCCGGTCATGACATTTCCCCACTTATCATCTGAAAAAAAGCCCCGCACACTTGTCGCGACCAGTCCAGCACGACTCACATCTCGTAACTCGTAACTCGTAGCTCGTAGCTCGTAGCTCGTAGCTCGTAGCTCGTAGTGCATTATCGATCGACATGCCCCAGGTCGCGGCCCGGGTCCAGGCGATCCCGAACTTTCTGTTTCAGCACCTTGCTGTCCGGAAAGCCGCCGTCGCGCTTGCGCTCCCAGAGGCTCTCATCATCCATGAGGATCTCGAAATGCCCGCTGTGGGCAGGCACCAGGGCCACTTCCTCGAGCGCTTCGCCGAAGGTAGAAAGCAGCTCCTGTGCATACCAGGCACTACGCAGTAACCACTGGCACTGTGTACAGTAGTGAATATGGATACGTGACATATCACCTCGAGTGCCGCAAGAATGTAAACCCCCATAATACCGCCCTGGAGACAGAATGGCACAAGGCGACATCAGTCAATCACGACTCTTCGAGTGGCTCACCGGCGATGAAGACAGCCGCCTGTGCCAGGATATTCCCGACTCGGCGTGTCGCGAGCAGCCGCGCAATGCCGTCCTACATCTGGTGGCGTCAGTGGGTAACAAGCTGGCTGACGAGCTCTCCAGTGCGCGCCTGGTGCTGCCCTGGCTGCTGGGAGTCATCGGTGGGCCGGCCTGGATGGTGGGCATGCTGGTACCGATCCGCGAGGCCGGCGCCCTGCTGCCCCAGCTGCTGTTCGCCGGTCTGATCCGCCAGCACCGCCGACGCCAGTGGGCCTGGGCCATCGGCAGCATCCTGCAGGCAGGCTGCGCGGCGGCCCTGGCGGTTCTGGCCCTGCAGGGGGAGGGCGGCTGGGGCGGCGCCCTGGTGCTGGCCGTGGTGACCATGTTGTCACTGTCCCGCGGGCTGTCATCCATTGCCACCAAGGATGTGCTGGGCAAGACCATCGCCAAGCGCCAGCGCGGCACCCTGATGGGCTGGAGCGGTAGCGTGGCCAGCGCCACCACCCTGCTGGCCGGAGCCGTGCTGCTGGGCTTCGATGACCGGCCCGGCCAGCTCGCCCTGGCCATCCTGCTGAGCGTGGGTGCCTGTGGCTGGGCCATCAATGCCTTGTGCGCCGCTCGCATTCGCGAAGCCCCGGGGGCCATCGAGGGTGGCGACAGCATCCGCCAGTCGCTGGCCAGCGGCCTGCGACTCCTCCGCGACGACCGCACCTTCCGGCACTTCAATCTGGCACGTGGCCTGCTGCTTGCCAGTGCACTGGCCCTGCCCTATGTGGCGCTGATGGGCCAGCAGCAGAGTGGCGCCGAACTGGGCGGGCTGGGCATCCTGATTCTCGTCTCGGGTATTGCCGGCATGCTGGCCAGCCCGCTGTGGGGCAAGCGTGCCGACACCTCGAGCCGGCGGGTCCTGCGTGATGGTGGACTGGGCACGGCCGCCTGCTGCCTGCTCGGCGCCAGCATCGCCTGGTGGCCAGAGGCGTGGTCGCAGCAGGTCTGGCCCTATGCGCTGGTCTATGCCCTGCTGGTTATCGTGCATGCCGGGATACGCCTGGGCCGCAAGACCTATGTCGTTGACATGGCGAGCCAGCAGCAGCGCTCCCTCTACGTGGCACTGTCCAACACCTTCACGGGCATCCTGATGCTGCTGGTTGGCGGGGTGATCGGGGGCCTCGCCCAATGGCTGGGCACCGCCCCGCTGCTGCTCCTGTTAGCGTTGTGCGGCCTGGCTGCCGCACTGACATCCCACAGGTTGCCTGAAGCGGAGTAGACCCGAGCCCACGCAGGGGACTTGCACTCTCGCGCATCTCGTCTTATATAGCCGACAGGGGCCCTGACGCGTGTCGCGCATCGGCACGCGGCGGGCGTGGACTGACCGAGCAGCGTGGCCGGCCTTGGAGGGACATCACATGCGCCCTGACACGATTGACGATGATGATGACGATGCGCTTGACCAGATCGATGTGGATGCCGACGCGGCACCGCAGCGTCCGGCCAGCCGGGCGGAGCAGCTGCAGGCCCGGCGACGCCTGGAAGACCTTCTGGAAGCGCGTCGTCTGCAACGCGACCTCCAGGACGAATGGGACCTGGATCTCGACGAAGAACAGGAATGATGGCCGACCCCGGGCCAAAAGCCCGGGGTCGCGCCCGGCGCACTCTCCCGGGCGGGCGGTCATGATCGGCGACTTTGTCGGCGACTCCCTGGCCTTTCCCGAACGCGGCCACTATCATCGGGGCAGTGCTCCAACCCCGAACTTCCAACCCTGAACCTCCAACCTAGTGAGATTCCATGGCGCAATACGTTTTCACCATGAACCGGGTGGGCAAGGTCGTGCCCCCCAAGAAACAGATCCTCAAGGATATTTCGCTGTCCTTCTTCCCCGGCGCCAAGATTGGCGTGCTGGGCCTCAACGGGGCCGGCAAGTCGACCCTGCTGCGCATCATGGCCGGTGTGGACACCGAGTTCGAGGGCGAAGCGCGGCCCATGCCGAACATGAAGGTCGGCTATCTTCCGCAGGAACCCGAGCTCGACGACGACAAGAGTGTACGCGAGACCGTCGAGGAGGCGCTGGGCGCCATCAAGGAGGCCCAGGAACAACTCGATGCCGTCTATGCGGCCTATGCAGACCCCGATGCCGACTTCGATGCCCTGGCATCCGAGCAGGCGCGCCTGGAAAACATCATCGAAGCCGCCGACGCGCACAACCTGGAGCGCAAGCTGGAAGTGGCCGCCGAAGCCCTCCGGCTGCCGCCCTGGGACGCGCGAGTCGGTCACCTCTCCGGGGGTGAGCGTCGCCGCGTGGCGCTGTGCCGCCTGCTGCTCTCCAGCCCGGACATGCTGCTGCTGGATGAGCCGACCAACCACCTGGACGCCGAGTCGGTGGCCTGGCTGGAGCGCTACCTGCACGACTACAGTGGCACCGTGGTGGCCATCACCCACGACCGCTACTTCCTCGACAACGTGGCCGGCTGGATCCTCGAGCTGGACCGTGGCGAGGGCATTCCCTTCGAGGGCAATTATTCCCAGTGGCTCGAAGCGAAGGAAAAGCGCCTGCAGCAGGAAGCCAAGCAGGAAGCCTCGCGTCAGAAGGCCATCAAGCAGGAGCTCGAGTGGGTGCGCTCGAATGCCAAGGGCCGTCAGGCCAAGAGCAAGGCGCGCCTCAACCGCTTCGATGAGCTGCAGTCCGGCGAGGTACAGAAGCGCAACGAGACCAACGAGATCTACATTCCGCCCGGCCCGCGGCTCGGCGACAAGGTCATCGAGTTTCACGGGGTGGCCAAGTCCTTCGACGACAAGCTGCTCTACGACGACCTGAACTTCGCCATCCCGCCCGGCGCCATCGTCGGCCTGGTCGGCGGCAACGGTGCCGGCAAGTCGACCCTGTTCAAGCTGATCGAGGGCAAGGAATCCCCGGACAGCGGAGAAGTGGTCAAGGGCGATACCGTCGATGTGGCCTATGTCGAACAGCTGCGTGACGACCTGGACAACAAGCAGACCGTCTGGGAAGCCGTCTCCGATGGCCAGGATGTCCTCAACATCAATGGCTATGAGGTCTCGTCGCGGGCCTATGTGGGTCGCTTCAACTTCAAGGGCAACGACCAGCAGAAGCGCCTCTCGGATCTCTCGGGTGGTGAGCGCGGCCGTCTCCAGCTCGCACAGACCCTTAAGCAGGGCGCCAACGTGCTGCTGCTCGACGAGCCCTCCAACGACCTGGACATCGAGACATTGCGCGCCCTGGAAGAAGCCCTGCTGGCCTTCCCCGGCTGTGCCCTGGTGATCTCCCACGACCGCTGGTTCCTCGACCGCATCGCCACCCATATTCTGGCTTTCGAAGGCGACTCCCACGTGGAATTCTTCGAGGGCAACTACACGGAATATGAGGCGGATCACAAGAAGCGTGTCGGCGATGACACGCCGCACAGGATGAAGTACAAGCGAATCGACGCCTGAGTGCAGCGAAGGGGCTGCGCTCGGTCATACGGCGTTGAGAATCGGCTCGGCATGCTCATGTACCCCGCTCGTACACTGCGCGGCCTCGCCGATTCTCGCCTGGTCTGACCGTCGCTCGCCACCTTCCGCAACTCGACTGCCTTGAGCAGAGCACGAACCCCACGGCCCCTCGCGGTCGTGGGGTTTTCTTATGGCTTACGGCTTAAAGCTTACAGCTCCCAAGCTTCAATACAGCTCGGGCTCGCCCTCGGGCCTGGTCTTGAAGCGTCGATGCAGCCACAGGTACTGCTCCGGGTGGCGGCGGATGGCGGCTTCGATCACGGCGTTGATGCGGGCGGCATCGGCTCGTTCATCGCCGCTGGGAAAGTCTTCCAGCGGCGGCAGATATTCCAGCCGGTAGGTGGTGTCATCGGTGTCACGGTGAAAGATGAAGGGGATCACCGGGGCGCCGGTCATCCGGGCGATCTTGGCGGTCAACCGGATGGTGGCCGCTTCCACGCCGAAGAAGGGCGCAAAGACGCTGGCGTCTCGGCCGAAGTCCTGATCCGGAGAGTACCAGACGTTGCGCCCGGCCTTGAGGTGACGGACGACGCCTCGCAGGTCATGCCGGTCGATGGCCGTGCCGAAGCTGCGATGGCGGGCGCGGGTCATGAAACGCTCGAAGAGCGGATTGTTGTGCGGCCGGTAGACCGCGTCGGCAGGAAAGAACAGCGAGTGCAGGGCGCCGCCGAGGTCCAGTGTCGAGAAGTGGATGCCGATGATCAGGGCGCCCCTGCCCTCGGCCTGAAGCCGCGCCATGTGCTCCCGGCCCTCGAAGACCACACGATGCCGCAGGTGCTCGGGATCCCGACACCAGCCGGTAGCGGTTTCGAGAATGCCCATGCCGTTGGCCACGAAGACCTCCTTGACCAGCTTGCGCTGCTGCGCCGCGTCACGCTCCGGGAAACACAGCCGAATATTGGTCTCGGTGATATGGCGACGCCGCTTGGCAAAGCGCCAGGCCAGCAGGCCGATGCCTCTGCCGATGGCCATCTTGAGCCGCCAGGGCAGCCAGGCGCCGACATACATGGCACCGATGGCCAGCCAGGTCGTCCAGTAGCGGGGGTGGAGAAAGCGGGCGTCGGAAGCGTTGTCGGTCATGGGGCTCTCACACTCGGGGTCGAGCGTCATGATAACGTCTGGGCACTCTGGGCAGCACCCCGGTCATCAGGGTATAGCTGATGGTGTCGCAGTGACGGGCGACCTCATCGACCGTCAGCACTTCGCCGTTGGCGGCGCGCCCCCACAAGGTGACCTCGGTGCCGATATCGGCCTCGGGCAGGTCGGTGATATCGACGGTCAACATGTCCATGGACACCTTGCCGGCCAGTTCGGTTCGCTGGCCGCCCACCAGTACCGGCGTGCCATCCCGGGCATGACGATCATAGCCATCGCCATAGCCACAGGCCACCACGGCAATGCGCGATGCCCGGCCCGCCTGCCAGCGCCCGCCATAGCCGACCCGCTCGCCCGTCGCCAGATGACGAATGGCGATGATTTCCGAGCTCAGGGTCATCACCGGCCGAAGACGCTGGCTGAACGCATTGGGAACTTCCAGCGGATCACTGCCGTACAGCATGACACCCGGACGGTTCCAGTCAGCGTGCGATTGCGGCCTGGACAGCGTCGCCGGCGAATTTGCCAGGCAGGTCGGCGCCTGAAGGTCGTCGGCCAGGCGCTGTAGGAGTCCCATCTGCCGCTGAAAGTCATGCGTGTCGGCCTGATCGGCCGTGGCGAAATGGCTGACCAGATGCAGGTCACCGACCTGCTGGGTGGCTCCGGCCAGACGCTCCCAGACAACCGCCACCCGGCCCGGCATGAAACCGAGTCGGTGCATGCCGGAATCCACCTTGACCCAGACGTGAAGCGGCCGGGCGGGACGGTAGGCGAGCAGAGCCTCGACCTGCCAGTCACTGTGCACGACCGTCCACAGGTCCAGCTCATCGATACGCGTCAGTTCGTCTGCCGTGAAGAAACCCTCGAGCAAGGCGATCGGCGTGGTGATGCCGGCATCCCGCAGTAGCTCGGCCTCCTCGATGCAGGCCACTGCAAACGCCGGGGCCAGGTCGGCTAGAGCGCGCGCACAGGCCACTAGTCCATGACCGTAGGCATCCGCCTTGAGCACTACCATTGACCGACTTTGCGGTGCCAGATCCCGCGCCAGCAGGTAATTATGGCGCAGGGCATCCAGGTCGATGTCGGCTGTCAGGGGGCGTGCCATGGGCAGTACTCACTTCATGGGCGGGGGGATAACACAGGAAAAGCCAGAACAATGTCCTGGCTTTCCAGCGGCACGGCAGGCAAGCGCGGGCGTCAAGCCGGCTGACCTGCGCTATTCAAAGATGGCGTCCAGGTCCAGGCCCTGCTTGTCGAGCAGACGACGCAGTTTTTTCAGCGCCTCCACCTGAATCTGGCGCACCCGTTCGCGGGTCAGGCCGATCTCTTCACCGACCTGTTCCAGGGTGGCGGCCTCGTGCCCACGCAGCCCGAAGCGGCGCACCACCACCTCGCACTGCTTGTCGGTCAGCTCGGCCAGCCAGTCGTCGACATGCTGCTTGACGTCCCCGTCCACCAGCGAGGATTCGGGGCCCAGGTCGTTCTCGTCGGTGATCGTCTCGATGAGCGGCTTGTCACTCTCGCTGCCCACCGGGTAATCCACCGAGGACACCCGCTCGTTGAGCCCCATCATCTTCTTGACGCTGGCCACCGGCTTGTCGAGGTGGTCGGCGATTTCCTCGGCGGTCGCCTCGTGGTCGAGCTTCTGGGTCAACTCGCGGGCGGCCCGCAGATAGATGTTGAGCTCCTTGACCACATGAATCGGCAGACGAATGGTACGCGTCTGGTTCATCAGGGCACGTTCGATGGTCTGACGGATCCACCAGGTCGCATAGGTGGAGAAGCGGAACCCGCGCTCGGGGTCGAACTTCTCCACGGCCCGGATCAGGCCGAGGTTGCCCTCCTCGATCAGATCGAGCAGCGTCAAACCCCGGTTGAGATAGCGGCGGGCGATCTTGACCACCAGGCGCAGGTTCGACTCGATCATGCGCGAACGCCCCTGGGGGTCGCCCTGGCGCGCCAGGCGCCCGTAGTGGACCTCCTCCTCGGGCGTCAACAAGGGCGAGAAGCCGATCTCGTTGAGATAGATCTGGGTGGCGTCGAGGCTGTGATTCTGGTGACGATCCTCGCGACTCAAGGCCTTTTCGAAGGCCTCGTCACTGTCATCCACCGCCCCGACTTCGAGTTCGACGGTTTCTACCGACTCATCATCCGCCTCGGCGGCCGACTCCAGATTCACATCCTGAAGGTCCCGTTCAAGCATGCTCATCGATTGCTACCCCATGGTTGCGACTCGGCATTGTGAATGTCACTACCCACCTTCAATGCCCGAGATTATTGTTGTATGACGCCCGGATGGCGAAGTGCAATCACGACATTGGGCGCATCATTCAACGCGCGGGAAGATACTCCAGGGGGTCCTGCGGCTGACCGTCCTTGCGCACCTCGAAATGCAGCCGCACATCCTGGGCATCGCTGTCCCCCATGCTGGCGATCACCTCGCCTGCCCGCACCACATCGTTTTCCTTCACGCTCAGGGCGTCGTTGTGGGCATAGGCACTCAGGAACTGGTCATTGTGCTTGAGGAGAATCAGGTTGCCGTAACCACGCACGCCACTGCCCGCGTAAACCACGATACCCGGCGCGGCTGCCTTGACAGGCTGCCCCTTCTGACCACTGATATCAATGCCGGCGGTGATGCTGTCACCCTCGCCGTAATTGCCGACGACACTGCCGCTGGTCGGCCATTGCCAGGGCACCGGATCGACCGGTGTGTACTGCCGGCCCGACCTGTCCTGACCGCTGGATGCATCGGTCGCGGCCTGGCTGGACGACTCGGAAGCGCTCTGTTCAGCGTCATTCTGAGCCACCCGGGCATCCTCGTCGTCGCCGGACTGTCCGGCATCCTGCTCGGCGTCCTGCGTGGATTCGCTCGAGGCATCACGCTGCTCGGCGTCAGACTGGGTATCCCCCTCGGATTCGGTGTCGTCTGCCTCGCTGGTGGCCGTCTCGTCGTCCGAATCGCTGGCAGCCGAATCTTGCGTGTCGGCCGAGTCCGAGCTGTCGTCCTCATAGACCGGGCCGGGCGCACTCTCGCTGTCGCCCGACGCGCCGGAAGCATTGCCGGCATCGGCGGGCAGCAGCCAGTCCAGGGATTCGTCATCCCCGGCCGTGCCGCTGTTACCGGTGCCACCATCAGCCGCACTGCCCGAGACACCGCCCGCTACCGCAACACCGCTGGCCACGGCACCGCTGTCACCCGACTCGGCATCGTCCGTCTCGGCAGCACCCGACGCCGTCGTGGTATCACTCGCGTCAGCACCCTGGGCGTTCAGCACCAGACGCTGTCCCGGCTGGATCTCATAGGGCGGGCCAATATCATTGATCTCGGCCAGGTCGCGATAGTCCATGTCGTGCCGCCAGGCGATACCATACAGCGTATCACCGGACTTGACGGTGTATTGGGCCGGCGTGGACGCCGCGCGCTCGGTCGACAGGTCATCGACGCGTACCGGCGCCGTCTCGGTTTGCGAGGCCACACAGCCAGCCAGCAGCAGCGCAACCCCCGGGATCAGCAACCCCTTATGCATTGGAACCATCCTCCTTGTCCTTGTCTACGCTATCACGCTCGTCTTCATTCGATGTAGGGGAGCCGGCGGTGAAGCGATCAACGCTCAGCACCAGAACCGCACCCAGCAACATGAGCGGCACCACCAAAGGCCATTGAGACGGCTCTCCCGTGACAACGCTGTACTCTCCCGGGGCCAGATACTGATAGTCCAGGGGGATCGCCTGTTCATCCGGCCCCATTTGATAGGCCGTCATTTGCCGCCAGGGCCACAGGGCCGGCAGGGACCCCAGGATAAAGCCCACCAAGAGTTGCATGGTCGCGTCATGACCGTGACGCAGCAACCAGCCCAGCACTCGCGAGAACACCATCAGACCTGCCAGACACCCCAGGCCGAACACCGCCAGAAGCGCCATGTCGGCGCTGCGGATACCTTCCATGACCGTGCCGTAGAGGCCCATGGTCAACAGCAAGAGGCTACCCGAAACGCCCGGCAGCAATAAGGCACTGATGGCGATGAATCCCGCCAGCACCAGTACCAGCCGCGGGCTACCCAGTTGCGAGACCAGCGGCATCAGGGCAGGCAGGGCCTGAGCCAGCACCAGTCCCACCGCAAGAGGCAACAGATACCACCAGCGCCAGGTCGAAGGCCGTCGCCAGACCACCAGGGCCGAGGCGCCCACCAGGCCGAAGAAGAAACCATCCAGCAGCCTGGGTTGTGCTTCCATCAACCATACGACGATATGCGCGACGCTCACCAGGCTCAGGCCGATACCGGCCAGCAGCGGCAACAGGAAGCGCAGGTTGAGATATTCCACCAGGCCCGCGCTGCCCTCGCGCTTCCAGATGCCGACCGCACCGGGGCCAAAGCGTTCAATGGTCTGGATCAATTCCTCGTAAATGCCGGTAATGAAGGCGATGGTGCCACCCGACACCCCGGGCACGGCATCCGCGGCTCCCATGCCGGCGCCCTTGTAGACCAGCCCCAGATATCGCTTCACCGAATGACTCCTTCCAGCAAGGGCACGAAATGCACCGGCTCGAGTCGTTCGCGCTCGAACTGGTTGCCCTGGCGACGCACGCGCACCAGCCACTGTTCCCCTTTCCTGTCGGCGACGGGAGCGATCATGATGCCGCCTTCCTCCAGCTGTGCCAGCAAGGGCATGGGGATTTCACTGGCACATGCGGTCAACAGGACCAGGTCGAAGGGCGCCGCTTCCGGCCAGCCATGCCCACCATCCGCCAGACGCAGTTGCACATTGCCGGCCCCGAGCCAGTTCAACCGCTCACCCGCCCGTTCATGCAGGGCATTGATGCGCTCCACCGACCAGAGCTCCGGCACCAGCCGCGCCAGCACCAGCGTCTGATAACCGGAGCCGGTGCCGACTTCCAGCACCCGGGCCGGGCTCTCCTGCACCACCAGCTCGCTCATGCGCGCCACGATCCAGGGGCGCGACAGCGTCTGGCCGTGCCCGATGGGCAGGGACGTGTCCTCGTAGGCCCGGTGCGACAGCGCTTCATCGAGGAAGAGGTGGCGCGGCGCCCGCGTCATCACATCCAGCACCCGGCGATCGCCGATTCCCTGTTGCGCCAGACGCTCGACCATGCGGTCCCGCGTGCGCTGCGATGTCATGCCGACCCCTTCCAGCAGGCCGGGGCTAAGGTCAGGTGAGTGCATTCAACCAGTCCTGAACGTCGTCTCGAGCCGCATGCCGGGTCAAATCCGTCTGCAGCGGCGTGATGGACACATAGCCGTCTTCCACGGCGGCAAAATCGGTATCCGGGCCATCATCGGCATTTTCGCCCACCGGGGCAATCCAGTAGCGCTTGTGCCCGCGTGGGTCGAACACCTCCTGCGGTCGTTCGGACGGACCACGATGCCCCATGCGCGTCACGCGAAAGCCCTTGACCTCGGACCAGGGCAGATCCGGCACATTGACGTTGAGCAGGCTACGCGGCGGCAGTGACAGTTGATCGGCACCCCCTACCAGGCTGGCCGCCACACGACCCGCCGTGGCGAAGTGGTGACGGCCCACCAGTGACATGGCGATCGCGGTCATGCCCAGATTGCGGCCTTCCATGGCCGCCGCCACCGTGCCGGAATACAGAACGTCATCTCCCAGGTTGCCGCCATGGTTGATACCCGAGATGACCAGGTCCGGACGCTCGGCCCAGACACCGTTCACACCCAGGTACACGCAGTCGGCCGGGGTGCCATCGACGCTATAAAAGCCATTGTCCATGGTCGCAAGCGCCAGCGGCCGCGTCAGGGTCAGCGAATTGCTGGCCCCGCTCTTGTCACGATCGGGTGCCACCACGCGCAACCGGGCATGGTCCAGCAGGGCATCATGCAGGGCCCTCAAGCCCGGCGCATGGACTCCATCGTCATTGGACAGCAGCAGTCGGCGCATCCGCGGCTCCTTGTTGATGCCCCTTCGACGAAGGGGGCTGAAAATTCAGGGTCGGGTGATCCAGCAGCTCACGTAATACCGAGGTGGCGAAAGCCCCCGCCGGCAAGCCGAATGACAGCCACACCGCACCATCCGCGAGTCGCTGCAGTGCCGGCGCTGCCAGACGGAGCCGCAGAGGGCGCCTGGCCAGACGCGCACCGGCGTGCTCGATGCCCCGGCAAAGCGCAGGGTGCGACGCCAGGGCGGCGCACTCGGCGTCTCGGGCAGCGTCCTGCGCCCGCGAGTCCCCTTGCCCCCAGAGCACGCCACTGGGATGCAGATCGAGTCGTTCGGCGCGCGCCAGCAGTTCGTCATCCAGCAAGTCGACGCAGAATTGACTGCTGCTGCCGTCGAGCACCGCCACCTCGCCGGCCAGCAGAGTGGCCCAACTACCATTCGCGATGCGCTCGGCGAGCTGTGTATTAAACAGATAGCTTCTGGCCGCCGAGAGCAGCATGCCCTGGGGATCGTCCCGCTTGCGCCAGCCCTTGGACAACAAGGGCACGGCACGCAGCAGATTGCGTCCATCGGCTCCGAAGCGCTGCGGCCCGAAGTAGTTGGCCACCCCATGGCGGCACAACCATGCCCAGCGAGCCTCCAGTTGCGGGTCCTCGACCGCCTCTCCGCTCAGGCGCAGGCGGAACTGGTTGCCGACATGAACGCCTCGCTTGAGCTTCCGCGGATGGCGCGCCTGAGCCAGCAGGGTAACGCAGTCATTGGACAGGCGGTCCGCCAGGTCCGAGGGCGTGGCCCGGCCCGGAAGGTGCACCGAGAACCATTGCCGCGTCACCGCCACTCGATCCTTCATGCCGGCATACCCCACGTCGCGGGGACCGACCTGGCAGAGGTCAGCAAGCTGGCGCGCCACCATGGCGGTGGTCATATCACGTTTTTCGACCCACAGCCAGAGGTGTTCGCCCTCCCCTTGAGGGGTAAAGCCGAGGTTCTCCTCGACCTGAAAATCCTCCGGCGACTGCCGATAAGCCCCGGGCCGGGGCGCGCCGAAATGCTCATCCAATACGCGAGGCCAGCCAGGCGGCCAGGCCGGTCGAGGCTCAAGCATCCGGGCGAGCCTCCAGCAGCACAACCGCCTCTGCGGCAATGCCTTCACCGCGCCCGGTAAAGCCCAGGCGCTCGGTAGTGGTGGCCTTGACGTTGACGCATGCACGCGGGATGGCCAGATCTGTGGCGATATGCGCCGCCATGTCGTCGACATGCGGCGCCATGCGCGGGGCCTGGGCCATCAGGGTGGTATCGACATTGCCCGGCACCCAGCCCTGAGCGCTGACCAACGCCACGACATGGCGCAGCAGCTCGCGGCTGTCGGCCCCCTGCCAGGCGGGGTCGGTATCGGGAAAGTGGCGTCCGATATCTCCCAGGCCACAGGCGCCCAGCAGCGCATCACAGAGCGCATGCAGCAGCACATCGCCATCGGAGTGAGCGACAAACCCCTGATCATGGGGCAGGCGAACGCCGCCGATCATCAGATGATCGCCCGGCCCGAAGCGATGCACATCGAAACCATGGCCGATTCTCATCATGGGCTCAGTCGGCCTCCTCGCCGGCAGGGGAAAGAGAGCACGACGCCTGGGCCGCCAGAATCTGCTCAGCCAGGACCAGGTCGTCGGGATGAGTGATCTTGAGATTGTCGCGGCGACCGAACACCAGCCGTGGCGATAATCCCGTGGCCTCGACCGCCGAGGCTTCATCGGTGCTCGGCAACTCTGCCCGACGGGCGGCATCCAGCGCTTGCCGCAGGACGCCGAGCCGGAAACCCTGGGGCGTGAGGGCATGCCAGAGGCCGGCTCGCTCTTCGGTGGCGGCAACTCGCCCCTGGCCGTCATCCCGCTTCATGGTATCGGCCACCGGAGCCGCCAGCAGCCCACCGACCGCATCCTCGGCCAGAGCTGCATAAAGGTGCCGCAGGTCCTCCGGGCTGACACAGGGGCGAGCCACATCGTGGACAAAAACCAGAGCCTGGTCATCCTCCTCCTGCCCGGCAATCCACTCCAGGGCATTGCGGACCGAATCGGCCCGCTCGGCACCACCGGCAACCCGCTGCCAGTGCGCGAAGGGCACGCTGGACGGATCGAAACAGGCGTCCGCCTCATCCAGGCACAGGCACAAGCGGGCCCCGGGAAAAACCGAGTGAAGGCGCCGCAAGGTGTGCCACATGACCGTCCGGCCGGCCAACGGCAAATATTGTTTGGGCCGGTCCGCATCCATGCGCCGACCGCTACCGGCAGCAGGAACAATCAGCCAGGGAGGTCGGCTCACGGGCTGGCTCCTTTGTTGCCGGCGTTCGGCACCCAGAAGAACTGTTCATCGGTACGCACCATGCCCACCTCACTGCGCGCTCGTTCCTCGATGGCATCCAGGCCGGTCTTGAGGTCAACCACCTCGGCCGCCAGTCGTTCGTTGCGTGCTCGCAAAGGGGCATTTTCCGCTTCCAGCTGCTCGACACGTTGCCCTACCTCAGCGAGCTCGCTCAGACTCCCTTCACCCAGCCACAGGCGATACTGCAGCAGCACCAGCAAGACCAGCAGCACGAAGGCCAACCACTTGAGCATGCGAGAATTCCATCGAAAGATTGCAATGCGTGCATTATGCCAGTTTCCTCAACCAACCTCACCCACGAAGCGCTCCCGGGCCCAGTATGT
Organism: Halomonas almeriensis; assembly: GCF_030409235.1. Taxonomy (GTDB): domain Bacteria; phylum Pseudomonadota; class Gammaproteobacteria; order Pseudomonadales; family Halomonadaceae; genus Halomonas; species Halomonas almeriensis. Next base: position 323,736 of record NZ_JAUFPO010000009.1, on the reverse strand, counting down.
CTGAAACAGCAACGGCGACCGGGACAAGGCCCGGCCGCCGTTCTGGTATCAGGCCTCGACCCTCAGGTCTCGGCCATTCCCGCCTGTCCCTCAGAGCTGGAAAGGCATCCGGAAGGTCAGGCTGATATCGGAGGCATCTTCGGTAAGGCCAATACCAAGGCTAGTCACCATGGAGGTGCTGTCACTCAAGGCATAGGTGCCACCGATATTGAAGACGCCGACATTGGCGTCGCTGCCCACTACCTTGTTGGTAACCCCCTGCTGAGTAGTCTCGGACTTCCTGATGTACTCATGGGAATATGACAGCGACAGACTGAGGCGCTTATTCAAGGCAAAGGCCGTGCCGAACCCCGCACGAATGGTATCGCCCAGTTTGACATCCCCGGGTTGAGGGCCGGTGGTAGCGGAGATATCACCGAAACTTTCTTCCAGATTATAGGTATACCCCAGATTGCCGAAGACAATGGCGGGGTCCAGTGTCTTGAGTGCCGAGACACCAGCCGTGATTCCCCATACACCGTTCCCGGTCGGTAACTCCTTGGGTACATTGAGGTTGGTATTGGGATTCTCGCGCAACTCGATTCCATAAGGATCCCTGCCGGTGGGCGCCCTTACCCCCATGTCAAGCACCACATCGGGCCGAGTCTCGGTCTCGGGAAACAAATGATAGGACATGTTGACGCTAACATCGCCCAGATCAGCATTGTCGACATCCGTTTCACTGTTTCGCTCGGTGGAGAACTCGTCTCCGATGGATTGGTAGGTGGTGGTCCGGTAGACGAACGGGACGTTGAGGCCGAGTTCGAGCCTTTCGGTCAAGCCATATCGGACGTTTAAGTCCATGGTGGTAATATGGCTTTCCACCGAATCGACATTGAGCTCTCCCAGAAAAATGGCGTCGAGAGCTAAAAACCCTCTCAACGCCAATTGAGATCTATCAGAATAGGAGTAGTTGATGCCAGGCTCGATGGTCAAGCGATCGGAAAACAGGGCGTGCTCCTCTCGGAGCACGTTTTCGACGCTCTGGCTGGGTCTCGCCTCACGAACCACCTCATCACCATTCCCTTCCTGAGCGCTGGCCAGACCGGGCAATAGAAAGGAAACCGCCACGAGGGGCACACGAAGTCGATAAGTCCTGGGCAAGAGAGTGTTTCTTTTGGCCGGCTTCACGGTATCCACAGGCTCCTCCTGATAATGGCCGGATCTTCACCCATTCTCATGACTGCAATGGGCAGATATTTTTTGAGCATTTACAACACATTACAATCAGATATCGTAAATCTCTCTTTCAGTGTAGCCCAGAACTACGTTGACACTTATTCATCATTAACGGTTTAGCGCCCGGAGCGATTCAACGGCCTGGCGCATCCCGACACTACCTGTTCGCGCCGCCTGCCTATCCATATAAAGCTGCAAGCGAGTGATGTTACGCACACTCTGATCGTTACTGCTAAGTTGAATGGTCTGACGCAATCCCTGTCCCGGCATGATCCTCTGCTGGACATTGCCGACCCCCGGCAGGTTGACATCGAGACCCGGCCCTCGCCCTCCCTGTCCAACAGCCACACGCATCCCAGACGCCAGCTGACGCTCGATGGATTCTCCACCACTCGCACTCAATCCACTGAAATCCGAGGCTCCCAGGATATCGACGGTCATGTCATTGGAAGCAGCGTTATAGTTGCCCCCCGCCTGGATGGTCTGCACGACCCCTCTGGCATTTCCAGTTCCGGCATCCACAATACGCGCATCGCTACCTGACATGTCCACATCAGAGTCAACCGCCTCCACCATGGTCAGCCTAGGCTCGAAAGAAACACCAGGAGACGAACCGGTAAGATTGCCCTTAAGTTCGGCGCCTGCATTGATATAATCGCCGGCCGATGTAAGCCACTCAGTGTTCATTTGAATGCCGAAATACATCAACTTCCCTTGGTCCACATAGCGCCCCCTTAATGCCCCGAGCTCACCGTCGCTGAGCTGACGTGCCGACGAAAATCCGGAGAAATTGGAAGTTGCTGCCTGTACGGTAGGCATTCCAACCAACGGCAAGACGCTCAAAACAAGCGCAAACCGCCCTCCTCTTCTCATCCACTTAACATTCCCGTTGCTGATCATGTTCGCCACCCTCTCCAGAAAGTGCCGACCTGCTACATAAGATCGGCATGACGAAACCCGAAATCAATCAAATTCTGCGTGGATACCGGAGCAAAAACATCCCCCATCATGTGAGCAGTCAGAGGTTGAGATGGTTTCAAAAGCGGGTTATTCCTGTCATATCCATCACCCACCACCGCAAAGATAATATTGTTCCATGCTGCCATGAAATCTTCGCGTGACATCACTCGGTTACCGAGTGCAGGGTCTCCCACATAGACCCTGTCGCCACTTGCCTTCTTCATCACCACGAAGTGCTTGTATCCCTCTATATCGAGCAGCACCACCACTGGTATTGAGACACTATCAAGTGTATCCGGAGCCACCTCATAGCCACGCCCACGAAACCCGATCTTCTCGACATAGTTTTTCAAATCAAGCAGAGAGAAGCCCTGAACGCGCACTAGCTCAGGGTCCGCAATCTTCATCATTCCTTCCAGAACACTGACTTCCGTCACCTCATCACGCTGGTAGGCATACTTCAGGATGGTCGCAAGCGAAGCGGCACCACATGAAAAGTCCGTTTCCTGCTCGATGAGTTCTCGGTAGCGGCGCTCACGAATCGATTCCACTTTCTTGTGCAGCATGGTATCCGACATGATATTGCCCATCGGCATGGATGCGCCAAACGAAACATCAGGCCTTAGTATCAGGCATACCCCTATGATCAGAACCATGAAGCCAACCCTTTCAAAACACGAATGCATGATGACCTCCCTCAAGGCATATACCCAATAGGTCGATAGCGATATCCCGGCCTGCGATGGCAGGCCGGGAGTCTTTCTATCGAGCACCGGAATCAGCTAGATCCCGTACGTATCAGCCACCACCATTTCCAGGGGTAGTTCCGCCGGTACCACCCACTGAGGACGAGATGGACAGAGAGTTACGCTGCATATTGTTGGTGCCAGCGGCAACGTTCACCCCGATATTGCCACTCGCATTCTGCAATGCGTTACCTCCCAGAGTAGCGTCATTGCTGTGATCGGTGTAGGTGGTTAACTCGACCGGCATCCGCCCGGTAATGGTACCACTCAGCACGGACTCGTCCGTGGCGCGGAATGCCAAGGCGCCGCCATCATCGTTATAATCGGGCACTTCGCCATCTCCCGTTCCGCGCTGATACTGTACACCGGTATCCAGGTCGAAGTGGCCTAGACGCGGGCCTGAGCTATGATCACCATTATTGACATCGGCGCCCCAGGTATCCGGGAAGAGATCGCCTTCCTGATCCATCACGAGATTGGTGGCATCCACTTCGAAGGTGGTCTCGTGCGCCCGCATCCGCGTGCGGGTTTCTTCATGAGGCGCATTGACGCTGGTGTTGCCGATGGCCTGTTGCACACCACCCACGGTGGCACGAGTATGGCCAGCGGAACTCTCGTTGCTGGACGCAGCCAGTGAGTTCTGCTGAGCATTGCCGACACCGGCGGCCACGTTCAGGCCGACATTGCCGGTCGCTCCTTGCAGGGTAGACCCCCCGACTCGCGCGTTGTTCGGGCTACCGTAGTTATGGGTGACGTTGCCAGATACGGATTGCGCCGAATAGGCAGCGGACTGACCGAAGACATCGGCGGCATCCGAGGAAGCAAGTGCAGCATCGTTAGCCTGGCTGTTATTATCGCCAGCCGCCACGTTGATCCCGATGTTGCCGGAAGAGCCTGCGCCCACACTCGCCCCAACGGTCGCATCATTGGTGGACTTCTGGTTAGTCACACCGTTGCCCTCGACGAACTGCTTGCTGTCGACGGTCGCGCCGGAGTATGTCTCCGCAGGATCATTGACAGAGACATCCACATCGAAGTTTTTGTTGGTAGTGGAGTTATGTTCCAGAGCGACATCGATCTCGTTATAGAACTCGGAATCGATCGTGCTGGAAGTATCGAAGTCCCCATCCGCCAACGCGTAGGGGGCAACCATCAGGGCAGTGACTGCCATTGCCAGTGGAGCTTTATTGAAGGTTTTCATAATCTTTCTCCCGAATGAACTAAGCTCTTGTGAACCAGATCGTTCTACGGCTTCCTTCGATACGCTAGGGCGACAGCGACATGGACATGCCAAAGCTGTTGCTCGTCGCGTTCCCCGTTCCGGCTGACTGGTTGACCTGGACGACCCCTTGAGCATCAACGAAGGCCGAACGCTCTATCTTGATGCTTCGCCTGGTTGAACTCTGTTGACCGTCGGTCCCACTCAGCCCCTGCTGTTCGGCCAGCACCCGCTGCAGTGATGCGTCGCTTAAGCTGCTGACCGATATGCCCAGAGCCACATTGAAACTGTTGCTCTGCACATTCCCTTGACCGGCCGCCTGATTGATCGATAGCCATCCCTCGGCACCTCGATAGGCCCGGTCCTTGATCTGCACATTCTCCTGCTGACTGGACAGGCGTTCGCCGATCCAGGATTGCTGCTGTAGCACACTGGCCGCGTTGGCGCTGTTCCCCAGTGCAACGCTGCCAATATTGCTTTGAACGTTGCCATCCCCCGCAGACATATTGGTGGTGCTGACGCCACTGATACGGCTCAATGCACTTCCACCCAACACGGTGTTATGGATACCGTCCCCGAAAGGGTCCTGGGCTTGGGAAGCTTCCACCACCACCAGCAACATCGCGCCTAGCCATATGCTTTTCCCTGCTGATAGCGAGCATTTACTGCCTACTCGAGCCCCGCTCATGTCATTTCCCCCCCAGATTGCTTAGCGGCGCCATGGCGCCACCGATCGTGTCGGAAATGCCGCCGGTAGCGGATGTCACCTGCCCTGCGATGCCCCCACCAGAGCCACCCAACGAACGCCCCATGGCGCCGATGTGACTCAGGTCCCCCGAGCCGCCCGAGGCCCTGACGCCATCCATCCCTTGCCCGACACCAGCGGAAACGGCGCGTGTCACGCTTCCGCGAATTCCCGCGGCCCGTTCATCCGTCAGGGCGATGACCGTCGCACCTTGTACCTGAGACCTCGCCTCCAGGCCCCGGTCACGAGCATTGACGCGGCTGGTGATAGGCCCAGAATGCTTGTCCACCACCCGCATGGGCATCGGCTCGACTCTGCGAACCAGCACAACATCACCGAGTCGCACGCCAGGATTAAGTTGCTGGCCCACTTGATCGGCCCAGACGCTTGGCGCTGCAAGCCCGGTCCCCGCTGCCAACATCATGACGCTCATGCCCTTGATGAACCCCCTGCCCTTGAGGGCTATTCGCCCACTCGGCCGGGCGCGATACTGAAAAGCGGTTTTCCAGAAGGGTTCCATTACCGACTCCTCATGGTGGTCACACCGCTACGCTGGTGATTTCCGAATCCACTTGTCTGTTGTGCGTTGTCTCGATTGCCCCCCGCATCATGCCCCGGGCGTTCATCCCAGAGGATGACCTGCCCTGCTCGCGGCACCTGCCATTCCGGCGTATAGCGACCCTGGATCCCGTCGAGCACCTCGTCCGTCAATACGGCCTGGCGCTCGACCTTCGGACTCTCGAATATCTCGGGGACATCCAGACCGCGCTGTTCGGCAGCCACGTTCGACGCCACGCCCAGTCCCGCGAGGACGACAACCCGCCACAGCCAGCTCGTCTTGCGAATTCGGTCAATCATGCTGGTGTCCTCGCTTTTGCCAGGGTCCGCTTTGTGTCCCTTTGTATGAGCAAGGCGCGTGCCAACATTGTTTTTCTTTTGTTTACAAATACTTGGAGATTTCAGGCCACACAAAAGTGTTAACTTCATGAAACATTTCGAGGTCAGACGATCGTCCCGAACCAGGAAATCCTTATTAATGCCTCATTGAATCAAGGCATTACGATAAGTGTTAGACAGATGAAACAGCGGAGGGGCAAACAGGAGGCTAGGACACACAACGCAGGACGCCCGCCGAAGATATCCGACAGGCGTCGTCGAAGGTATCAAGTACTGAAGGGACTACAGCTGAGCCGGGTGGGACGCCGGATCATCTTCTGTCGCTCCACCCGAGGGGCGCGGGATACCGTGCTTGTTCAACAGCCGATACAGGGTGACGCGAGAAATATCGAGCTCTTCCGCCGCCGCATTGATGCAGTACTTGTTGCGCACCAGTGCCGAGAGTATGGCATCGCACTCGGCACGATCCCGGGATTGATCCAGGGTGCGGATGTGGCGATGAATCTTGCGGCGCTCGATTCCCAGGTCGTCCGGCTGGATGAGTCGCCCTTCGCACATCACCATGGCGCGGCGAATGCGGTTGATCAGTTCGCGTACGTTTCCCGGCCAGGGGTATTGGCGCATGGTCGCCATCGACTCCCGGGAAAAGCCGCGCAGGGTCGCCGGCTTTTCACCGGCAAAGCGCTTGAAGAAGAAACGCGCCATGATCTCGATGTCCTCGGGATGCTCGCGCAGGGCAGGCACCACCACCTGAAGCACATTGAGCCGATGATAGAGGTCCTCACGAAAGCGCCCTTCATCCACCGCCTTTGCCAGATCGACATGCGTTGCCGCCACCACCCGAACGTCCACATCAATCTCATTGAGCGAGCCGATACGCTGAATGCGCCGGGTCTCGAGAAAGCGCAGCAAATTGACCTGCAGATCGAGCGGCAGGTCGCCGATCTCATCGAGGAACAAAGTGCCACCGTCGGCCGCTTCGATACGCCCGATCTTGCGCTGCGCCGCTCCAGTGAAGGACCCTTTCTCGTGTCCGAACAGCTCGGACTGAATGAGGTTGTCGGGCAAGGCACCACAGTTGATGGCCTGAAACGGCCCCGACAAGCGATGGGAGCGCTCATGGATCGCCTGGGCCGTCAGTTCCTTGCCGGTACCCGACTCGCCGTGAATGCACACCGAGGCATCCACGGCCGCTACCTTGCGAATGGTCTTGAACAGGTCCCACATGACGGGCGTCGTGCCCACCATCTCGTATTCACTGACGTCGTCCTGCGGTGCGTCGGCCCCCCTGGCGTCGTCTTCGAGGTGCTGGACATGCGCCAGCCGGGCGGCATTGCGCAGCAGAGACTGCAGGCTCTCGTGATCTACGGGGTAGGTGACGAACCCGAAGCACAGATCGAGGATCAGGTGCCGGATATCACTGACGGCAAGTGCCGACTCATCCACCACCGCGATCCAGGGTACCCGAATGCCACACATGGAGGCCTCGAGCCTTCTCAATTCATCGGTGGAGAGTGCGTCCAGGACGACCACCCCCACGCCGTCGGAGACCGAATGCTGATGACAACAACAGGCACCGGACTCATCGAAGAGAAAACGTCGCGAGACTTGCCAGCCCTGCTGCTGCAATATCTCCAAAAACTGCGTTTCATTGTCACTGCCCTTGCCCAGCAGCTTCACTCTTGCCGCCGATTCCATCAGACCCTCTCCTCTTCAACGGGAGCTCACGGAAGAAGTTCTCAGCGGCATTCCTCTTGCCCGCAATAAAGCTTCCACCGCGGAAACGACTAGCAGGCGCACATTAACCCAGCTGTAAATCAGTAATTACTAAACAAAAGGGCTTCCTGTCACACAAAAACTAATCGCATCGAGATGACAGAATAGTGTGAAAAATCCCTACGGGATTAAACGCAGAATAGTTCACCTTTCTTCACTTTTAAACGGTAAGCCTTGAGTCGCGGTCTCATGATAGGAGCTGACATGAGCGCCTTCCTCGCGGCAGAAACGCACGACCGCGCCTCGCAAGCGCGGGTCAGCGATATGATGCAACGAGGTGAGACGGAGCGGAGCGAAGCCCCTCGCCAGCTTGTGCTCCCCCTGGGTGCCCGGGTCGAAGAGATCGAGCCCCCTGGCGAGACAGTGTTCGATGCCCTGGTAGTAGCAGGCCTCGAAATGCAGCCCATCGGCCATGACCTCGCTGCCCCAGTAACGGCCGTACAGCGAATGCCTCCCCTGCAGGCACAGGGCGGCCGCCACGGGCCGATCGTGCAACCGGGCCTGTATCAACAGGAGCGCCTCGGGCAGCCGCTGCAGCAACTGCGCGAAGAAGTCATGACTCAGGTAGCCGCGCTGCCCGCGCTCCAGGTACGTCATCTGGTAACACCGGTAGAAATGCGCCAGGTCCGCCTCACCAATATCGGCCCCCTCGAGCCGGTGCAGCGTCAGTCCCTGCTCGATGATGCGCCGACGCTCTCGGCGAATGGCCTTGCGCCGCTTAGAGGTCAAAGTGGCAAGAAAGCCTTCGAAGTCACCAAAGCCTCTGTCTCGCCATTGAAATTGTACGCCATCCCGCGCTATCAGGTCCGGGCACGCCTGCTGCCAGGCTGCGACTTCCCGCTGTTCGGCAAACAACAGGTGCCAGCCCGAGGTATCCTCGCCGCAGCAGGCCTCGGACAGCAGATACATGGCCTCGCTCGGGTCGACATCCTCGGCGAGCAGCAGCCTGGGCCCCGGGACCGGCGTGAATGGAACGGCACTGACCGACTTGGGATAATACTGCCCGCCCGCTCTTTCCCAGGCATCCGCCCAGGCCCAGTCGAACACATATTCGCCGAAGGAGTGATACTTGAGGTAGTGCGGGAGCGCCCCGACCAGCTCGCCATCGCGCCACAGAGTCAGGTGTCGCGGCACCCAGCCGGTCTCGCGTGTCACGGCGCCTGTCGACTCCAGAGCGGACAGGAATTCATGGCGCAGGAAGGGATAATCATCATCCACGAGGGCATTCCACGCCTCCGGCGGGATATCTGCCATGGCAAGCGGATCTGCAAGATGGAGTCGCGTCATGAAACCTCCGAAGGACAGCACGGGCTGGCTGACAGACAACCGTAAAAGGCCCTACATTGTGCTCAGGCATACCCACTCTCGCCACCCCGGGCCTGCCGCATGCCAGGCGGCGCTCCCGGGTGCTGAGCCCTCGCCTTCACGCCGGCGGAACACGACGCGACCTTACCGGCTGCCTTATCCTTTTGGGTTAATTAATTACAAACTGCCAGTAAAAGACCTATTATTGCGGCACAGCTAGCGAAATTTTTGTTAAATTTACCAAAATTCTCGATAACACCCCCGAGGTGCCCCATGGCCCAAGCTTCCACGCCCCTCAATGCCACCGTTCAACAGGTCACCGAACGCATCCGTGAACGCTCGAGCGAACGACGCGCGCTCTATGAGCAGCGCATGGCGGACCAGCATCGTCGCGGCGTCCACCGCGGCGAGCTCTCCTGCGGCAACCTGGCCCATGGCTTTGCCGCCTGCGGCAGCGAGGACAAGAATGCGCTGAAGCTGATGAACAGCGCCAACCTGGGCATCATCTCTGCCTACAACGACATGCTATCGGCGCACCAGCCGCTGGAAACCTTCCCGGAGACCATCAAGGCGGCCGCCCGAGAGATGGGCTCGACGGCACAGTTTGCCGGTGGAGTCCCCGCCATGTGCGACGGCGTGACCCAGGGCCAGCCCGGCATGGAGCTCTCGCTGTTCTCCCGTGATGTCATTGCCATGGCCTCGGCGGTCGGGCTTTCGCACAACATGTTCGACGCCGCCCTCTACCTGGGCGTATGCGACAAGATCGTCCCGGGACTGTTCATCGCCGCGGCCCGCTTCGGCCACCTGCCGGCCATGTTCGTGCCCGCCGGCCCCATGCCCAGCGGCCTGCCCAACAAGGAAAAGGCGCGCATCCGCCAGCTCTTTGCCGAAGGCAAGGCAAGCCGCGAAGACCTGTTGGAGGCCGAGTCCGAGTCCTACCACAGCCCGGGCACCTGCACCTTCTATGGCACTGCCAACTCCAACCAGCTGATGATGGAAATGATGGGGCTTCACCTGCCCGGCACTTCCTTCGTCAACCCGGGCACCGAGATGCGCGAGGCGCTGACGCGCTATGCCACCGAGCAGGCCGTGCGCAACACCGAAGCCGGTGGCGACTACCGCCCCTTCTACCGGCAGATCGACGAGCGCGCCTTCGTCAACGCCATCGTCGGCCTCCTGGCCTCGGGGGGCTCCACCAACCACACCATGCACCTGGTGGCCATGGCCGCCGCTTCCGGCATCACCCTGACCTGGGACGACTTCACCGACCTCTCGGCGGTTACCCCCAGCCTGATGAAGGTCTATCCCAACGGTCAGGCGGACATCAACCACTTCCAGGCCGCCGGCGGCATGAGCTACCTGTTCCGCGAGTTGATCGGCGCCGGACTGATTCACAGCGACATCCCCACGGTGTTCGGCACCGACATGAGCGCCTATACCCAGGAACCCTTCCTCGAGGATGGCCAGCTGATCTGGCGCGAGGGCCCACAGCAGAGCCTCGACAAGGATGTACTGCGTCCGGTCGCCGACCCCTTCCAGGCCACCGGCGGCCTGACCGTGCTGGACGGCAACCTGGGCCGCGGCGTCATCAAGGTCTCGGCCGTGGAACCGGAGCACCGCCTCATCGAGGCGCCGGCGCGCATTTTCGAGGACCAGAACGAGCTCAAGGCCGCCTTCGAGGCCGGCGATCTGGATCGTGACGTGGTCGCCGTGGTGCGCTTTCAGGGCCCCAAGGCCAACGGCATGCCCGAACTGCACAAGCTGACGCCCTTCCTCGGCGTGCTGCAGGACCGCGGCTACAAGGTGGCCCTGGTCACCGACGGCCGTATGTCGGGCGCCTCCGGCAAGGTGCCGGCCGCCATTCACATGAGCCCCGAGGCACTCGACGGAGGCCCGCTGTCGCGACTGCGTGACGGCGATATCGTGCGCCTCGATGCCAATGCCGGTACCCTTGACGCCCGCGTCGACCCGACGACCTGGGCCGGCCGCGAGAAACACGTGGCCTCGCTGGATCACTACCATGTGGGCCTCGGCCGGGAGCTGTTTTCCGGCTTTCGCCATCTCGCCATGCGCGGCGAGGAAGGCGCCGGCGTGTTCGGTGGCTTCGAGGCCGATGACCTGGCCCGGCAGCAGGGACAGATCCACGACGAAGACGCCTGACAGCGCCAGGGCCCGTGCTGGCGGGCCCGGCCTCTGCGACGGCCTTTCGAAACGACTTCATCAAGACACGAATTCATCATGACTCGACCCGCTCTTATTGGCGATATCGGCGGCACCAATGCCCGCTTCGCCCTGGTGACGCCCGGCGCCTTTGCGCCTCACGACATCCTGAGCCTGCCCTGTGCCGATTATCCGGGTATCATCGAGGCGGTCCGCGACTATCTGGACCGGGTCGGCGCCCACGGCGAGCATGCACCGCGCGAGGCCTGCCTGGCCCTGGCCTGTCCGGTGCACGGCGAGCGTGTGGTGATGACCAACAACCACTGGGACTTCACCCGGACCGAGGTGCGTGACGCCTTGAACCTCGAACTGTTCAAGGTGATCAATGACTTCATGGCCCAGGCCCTGGGCGTGCCGCATGTCGCCGAGGGTGAACGGGTCACGCTCCAGGCCGGACACTGTGCTCCGCATGCCACGCGCTTGGTGATCGGCCCGGGAACCGGGCTCGGTGTGGCCGGCGTTTTTCCGGGCCGGCATGACTGGATTCCGCTGCCCACCGAGGGCGGCCATGTCACCTTTGCTCCCACCGACGAACGCGAGCAGAACCTGCTGCGCCACTTCCGCAACCGCTATGGCCGCATCTCGGTCGAGCGCCTACTGAGCGGTCAGGGGCTCCTGGACCTGTATGTGGCGCATTGCTCGCTGAAAGGCGCCAACCCACAGCACCGCACCCCGGCCGAGGTAACGGCGGCCGCCGGCAGCGGCGACCCGGTGGCGCGTGATACCCTGCTGCGCTTTCTGAAGATCCTCGGCGATGTCAGCGGCGATGCCGCTCTGACCATGGGCGCCCGGGGCGGCGTCTACCTGTGCGGCGGCATCCTCCCAAGGCTGCTCGACTGGCTGCCCGACAGCCGCTTTCTCGAGGCCTTCCACGACAAGGGGCGCATGCGCGACTACACCGCCTCACTGCCCGTTCAAGTAGTGACCGCCCCCTGGACGGGACTCCTGGGCGCCGCCGAGGCCCTGCACAACCCCGAGGTCGAATGACCGGCGAGGAGACCGAATGATTCCCGAAACGCTGCGCACCCTGCTGGACCATACCCAGGGACAACGCTACGCCGAATGGGCCGGACGCAACGTCTGGCTGGCCAACGAAGCCTGGGGCGAACTCGTCGTCTCGCTGCAGGGCGCCCAGGTCCTGCACTTCTCTCCCGCGCCCGATGCCGCGCGAGCCGCAGGCGCTTCTGCGTCGCCCAAGGACGCGACGGCTGAAGGCTCTTCTCCGGCGTCCGACCACGCGCCGGCCGCAGCCCCCGGCGAGACGCTGGTGCCGGGTGGCTGGCTGTGGGTGACGCCGACGCCCCAGGCGCTGCCCGGGGCCATCCGTGGCGGGATACCACTGTGCTGGCCATGGTTCGCCGATGAACATACCGCCGACGAGTCTCCGGATCGTTCTGGGCCCATGCATGGTCCGGCGCGCCAGGCCAACTGGCGCCTGGAAGCCGTCGATGAACATGAAGAAGGGGTCGAGCTGCACCTGAGCCCGCTCGAGCGCCTGCACAGCCAGCTGGTGCCGCGCGCCGTGATCCAGGCCAATGCCCATCGGCTGCATGTCGAGCTGATCACCGAGCACCTGGGCGAGACCCCGGTGAAGATCACCGGCGCCCTGCACAGCTACCTGGCGGTGGCGGATGCGCGGCACTGCCGTGTCGAGGGCCTGGCGGGAGCCCGCTACCTCGACAAGCTCCAGGACTTCGCCGACTGCGAGCAGCAGGGCGAGCTCGGTGTGCGCGGCAGCATCGACCGCATCTACCACAGCAATGCCGAGGTCGTGCTCGACGATGAGCAACGACGGCTACGCATTGCCCGGCAGAACAGCGACTCGGTAGTGGTCTGGAACCCCGGCGAGGCGCCGCCCGAGGACACCGACCCGGTCGATGCACGACGCTTCCTTTGTGTCGAGTCGGCCAATACCCGTCTCGACCCGGTCTGGCTGGTCCCGGGCGCCCAGCACCTGCTGGGCACCACCCTGTCACGGGATACCTGACGATGCACACGACACCGGCGTTCGACGCCCCCTTTGCCCTGGGCATGATGAACCTGGGTGAGGCCCCGGACCTGCAACGCCCCGCCGCCCTGGCCGACTGGATCGAGGCCAGGCTGGATCAGGGCCTGGTGTGGTTCGACCACGCCGACATCTACGGCAACCGACACTGCGAGGTCCTGTTCGGCGAGGCGCTGCGCCTGCGTCCCGGCCTCGCCGGACGCCTAGGCCTGATCACCAAGACCGGCATCGTCACGCCGGAGCGTGACACTTCAGCCTTCGGGGTCAAGCATTACAACAGCTCGCATGCCCATGTCAGCGCCGCCATCGATACCGCCCTCAAGCGGCTCGGGGTCGAGCACATCGAGCACTTCCTGCTGCACCGCCCCGACCCCTTGATGTCGGCCGAGGCCACCGGCCAGGCCCTGGATGACGCCATCGAGGCCGGCAAGATCGGCGCTGCGGGCGTGTCCAACTTCCTGCCGGAGGCCTGGCGACGCCTGGCCTCGGCCATGCACCACCCGCTGCGGGCCCATCAGCTGCAGCTGTCCCTGGCACACTCCACACCGCTGTTCGACGGGCTCTACGACGCCGTCATCGGCGATGGTCAACAGCCCATGGCCTGGTCACCACTCGGGGGTGGCGCATGTCTCTCGGGCGCCCTGGGGGAGCGGCTGGAAAGCCTGGCAGCCGTCCGGGGGCTCTCTGCTGCCGGGCTCGCCCTGGCCTGGCTGCGCGCCCTTCCCGGGCGCCCCTTGCCGGTCATCGGCAGCCTGACGGCCTCACGCATCACCCAGCTGCTCGACGATGCCCGTCATGATCTGGACCGCGCCACCTGGTATCACCTGCTCGAGACAGCGCGCGGCCACGAGGTCGCCTGACCCGAGGCGTCATGCGCCCCGGCCAACAACACCAACTCTGGGGAATATGTCATGAACCACCTGATTGCCTTCGGCGAAGCCCTGGTCGACATGCTGTCGAGCCGCCTGGGAGACGACCGGCAAGGCCCGGAGACCTTCACGCCCTACGCCGGCGGTGCGCCGGCCAACGTGGCCGTGGCCTGCGCCAGGCTGGGGCTGTCCAGCCGATTTCTCGGCATGCTCGGCGAGGATTATTTCGGCGACTTCCTGGCCGCCGAGCTGGCGGCACACGGTGTCGACGTCTCGGGTGTCAGCCGCACCCACGAAGCTCGCACCGCGCTGGCCTTTGTCTCGCGGGATGCCGAGGGCGATCGCACCTTCGACTTCTACCGGCCGCCGGCCGCCGACCTGCTGTACCGTATCGAGCATATCCCCGCCGGCACCTTCAGCGAACCGGGCCTGCTGCACCTGTGCAGCAACAGCCTGACCGAGCCCGCCATCGCCGAGACGACGCTGGCCATGGCCGAGATGGCCAGGCGAGCCGGTTACCTGGTCAGCGTCGACGCCAATCTGCGCCATAACCTCTGGGCCACCGGGCAAGCCGATATCAGCCTGGTTACCCAGCTCCTCGATAACGCCGACCTGATCAAGCTGGCCGACGACGAGCTGACCTACCTACGCGCCGACCACCCGGAGGACGATTGGCTGGCCGAGCGTCTGGCCGCCGGCGCGCGGGCCATCGTCATCACCCAGGGGCCCGGCGAGGTCAGGCTGAAGCAGCGCGACCATGAAACACGCCTGGCGCCGCCCGCGGTCAAGGCCGTCGACACCACCGCCGGCGGCGACGCCTTCATCGGCGGCCTGCTGACGCGCCTCGTCGAGCGCTACCATGACGACTGGTTTCGCGACACCGCACTGCTCGAGGATGCCCTGGCCTTCGCCTGCCGTTGTGGCGCCCATGCGGTCACTCGCCCCGGCGCCTATGCTGCCCTGCCAACCCGTGCAGACCTCGACTGATATCCGGAGAGCGTCCACTCAACCGGCGCTTGAGACACCGACGATGCACCTAAAAAAACCGGCCCATAGGGGCCGGCGGGAAAGCGACAGCCGGGCTGTCGAGAGAGAACCTGTCGAGAGGTCCGGGTGGCGGTGCCTCTGCCTGACGCATCCGGTTCAGACAGCGCGCGCCGCCCCCTCTCATTCAGTGATGAAAACGATCCGCCGCTTCCCGGGCCAGGCGGCGAATGGCATCCCAGTCTTCCGCCTCGACCAGCGAACCCGGGGTCAGCCAGGAGCCGCCGACACACATCACGTTCTTGAGTGCCAGATAGTCCTCGGCATTATCCAGACCGATGCCGCCGGTCGGACAGAAGCGCGCCTCCGGCAGCGGCCCGGCAAAGGCCTTGAGCGCCTTGGCGCCACCACTGGCCTCGGCCGGGAAGAACTTGAAGCGACGGTAACCGAACTGCCAGCCGATCATGACCTCGGAGACGGTAGCCACCCCCGGCAGCATTGGCACCGGGCTGCTGACACCGTGGCGATACAGGGCCTCGGTGGTGCCCGGCGTGACCACGAAGTCGGCGCCGATCTGCTCGGCCTGACGATACTGCGCCGTGGTCAGCACCGTGCCGATGCCCACGCTGGCCTGCGGCAGGGCTTCCTTGATGCGCCGAGTGGCTTCCAGGGCACACTCGGTGCGCAGCGTCACCTCCAGCACACTGATGCCGCCTTCCACCAGGGCGCGAGCCAGCGGCACGGCGTCTTCCACGCGCTGAATGGCGAGCACCGGGATGACCTCCGCCTTGAGGCAGATGCTGTCGAGCTCGGTGGTACGCGTGGAGGGCAATTGCTTATCGATGGTCATGTGGTTCTCCGAAATACAGGCCGGTAGCGTTCAGGGTGCCCAATAGATACCCAGGGGGGCCGCCAGAAAGGCGCGAATCGGCAGGGCGCGCGTATCGTCGCCGGTCATGGCCTTACCCAGCACATCGCGCTTGGCATCGCCGGTAATGTGCAGGAAGTGTCGCGACGACTGGTGCAGACGATCGGCGCTCAGGGTGATACGCGGCTGCGGCTGGCTGGGCGTGCGCACCGCCACCACGGGTTCGGGGGTCGAAAGGGCCAGCTCCAGCTCGCGGCTGTCCGGAAACAGCGAGGCGGTATGGCCATCTCCGCCCATGCCCAGCACCACCGCACTGGCCGGCCAGGCCAGGGCGGCGACACGCTCGGCTACCTCGACGGTACCTTCCTCGGGGGTGGCGGCCGTGGTGGTCAAGGGCACAAAGTTGGCCTGACGCGCCTCGTCTCGCAGCAAGTGTTCGCGAATCAGACGAGCATTACTGTCGTCATCGGACTCGGCCACCCAGCGCTCATCGGCCAGGGTGACATCGACCCGCGACCAGGGCAGCGGTGTCTCGGCCAGGGCGCGAAAGAAAGGCACCGGCGTGGAACCGCCGGAGACCACCAGCAGAACGCGCTGACGATCGGCCAGGTCGCTCCGCAGCGCTTCGGCCACGGCCTCGGCGAGCTGCATGGAGAGTCTGTCGCGGGGAGAAATGGCATCACTCATGTCAATAATCCTCGTACCAGCTGCGGCCGTCCTGGCTGATCATGGCAATCGACGCCACCGGCCCCCAGGAACCTGACGGATAGCGTCTGGGCGGCTCGTCACGTTCCTGCCAGGCCTCGATCAGGCTGTCGCACCACTTCCAGGCATGCTCCACCTCATCCCGGCGCACGAACAGATACTGCTGCCCCTTCATGACCTCGAGCAGCAGACGCTCATAGGCGTCCGGAATACGTGTCTTGGCGAAGGCATTGTTGAAGTCCAGATGCAGCGGACCGGGCCGCAGGCGCATGCCCTTGTCCAGGCCACTGTCCTTGGTCAGCACCTGCAGGGCGATGCCTTCGTCGGGCTGCAGGCGAATCACCAGCTTATTGGCCGCCAGGGAACGCTGGTCGGGGTCGAAGATATAGTGCGGCTGCTGGCGGAAGTGAATGACGATCTGCGAGAGCTTCTCGGGCATGCGCTTGCCGGTGCGCAGATAGAAGGGTACCCCGGCCCAGCGCCAGTTCGACACCTCGGTCTTCATGGCCACGAAGGTCTCGGTATGGCTGGCCGTGTTGGCATCCGGCTCCTCGAGGTAGCCGGGCACGCTCTTGCCGTCACTGGTCCCGGCGATGTACTGGCCACGCACCACATCAGTGCCCAGCATGTCATCGGTGAACGGCTTGAGCGCCTTGAGTACCTTGACCTTTTCATCGCGAATGGCGTCGGCATCAAGGTTGGCCGGCGGATCCATGGCAATCAGACAGATCAACTGCAGCAGGTGGTTCTGCACCATGTCGCGCAACTGGCCCGCCTGATCGAAGTAGCCCCAGCGGCCTTCAATGCCCACCTTCTCGGCTACCGTGACCTCAACATGAGAGATGTGGTTCTGATTCCACTGGGTGCCGAACAAGGGGTTGGCAAAACGCAGGGCGATCAGGTTCTGCACCGTTTCCTTGCCCAGATAGTGGTCGATGCGATAGATGCGCGACTCTGGAAAGACCGCGCCGATGGCATCATTGATCTCGGCGGAGGATTCCAGATCATGGCCGATCGGCTTCTCCACCACCACGCGAGCGCTATCGTCGAGACTGCCGCTGTCCTCGAGGTGACGGCAGATGTCGCCATACAGGCTCGCGCCAACCGCCAGATAGACCACCATGGGGCGATCACCGGCGTCCTGGCGCCAGTCGCGGATGCTCGCGTAGCCTTCCACCTGGGTGGCATCGACACAGCGGTAATCCAGCCTGTCGAGGAAGCGCTCGACCACGTCGGCATCCAGCTCGTCACGCTTGATGTATTCCTTGAGCGATGCCTCGACCCGTGCCCTGAAGCCGGCGGTGTCGAAATCCTGGCGCGCCACCCCGAGCAGGCGCGTGCTCTCGGCCAGCAGGTTTTCCCGGTCGAGCTGATACAGTGCCGGGTACAGCTTGCGCTGCGACAGATCACCGAGCGCACCGAACAACACAAAGTCGACGTCGGAGCCGAGCGTGTCGGCAAGCTTCGATGACCGGGACCGCTTATCGTGACTCATGTCCGCCCCTATCTGGTTAACTTAGCAAAATACTAGCGCAAAGCCGCGTCAGCATCCAAAAAATTTTGTAAGATTACTACTAAAGATAAAGCGCTCGGGCTGCGGCGGCCACTTCTGGCATCGCGCCTTCATCTCGCGCTAGGATAGCGGGTTTACGTCGTTAAATTACCACCTTGGCCCGCCATCAGGGAGAGCCTCCGCTCATGGTCAGTCACGATCTGCTCGACCGTATTCGCCAGCGTCTCGACGAACTCAACCGTTCCGAACGCAAGGTCGCCGATGTCATCCTGGCGGATCCGACCGCGGCCACCAGCATGAGCATCGCCAGTCTGGCCCACGCCGCCTCGGTCAGCGAGCCCACGGTGAACCGCTTCTGCCGCAGCTTCGATGCCAAGGGCTATCCGGATTTCAAGATCAAGCTCGCCCAGAGTCTGGCCGGCGGCACCCCCTATGTCAGCCAGGCGGTCGAGCCCGGTGATTCGGCAGAGGGCTATACCAGCAAGATCTTCGGCGCCACCATCGCCGCCCTCGACCTGGCGCGCCGCGAAACCGACCCCGCACGCGTGGATCGCGCGGTCGACTACCTCACCCAGGCCAAGCAGCTGCATTTCTTCGGCCTGGGCGCCTCGGGCGCCGTCGCCCAGGATGCCCAGCACAAGTTCTTTCGCTTCAACATCCCGGTCTCGGCCTACATCGATGTGCTGATGCAGCGCATGGTAGCCGCGGCCTGCCACACCGGCGATGTAGTGGTGGTGCTCTCCTATACCGGACGCACCCGCGAGCTGGTCGATATCGCCAGCCTGGCGCGCAACAACGGCGCTGTGGTGCTCGGCATCACCGACCCGGCCTCGCCGCTCGCCGACGAGTGCACCGAGATACTCGCCGTCGGCGCCCCGGAAGACACCGACCACTACATGCCGATGACCTCGCGCATGATCCAGCTGGCGCTGATCGACGTCCTGGCCACCGGCGTCACCCTGAGACGCGGCGAAGACTTCCTGCCCCACCTCAAGAAGATCAAGGACAGCCTCAAGGAAACGCGGTATCCGGCCACACGCGAGGCACCTTGACCTGAAACACCAGCTGCGACCGAATACAAGGAAGGCACAGCAGTCCCCGAGCCAGGATTCTCAGGCGCACGCCGGTTAGCCAGGGCCCGACCAACTTGCCAATACACCGCCCAGCCACAACAATAGGGGCTTCCCATGTACAAGGAGACCCTCGATGCGCTGGATTGCCATGACCGCCGCTGCCCTGGCCGTGCTGGCCCAGGGGGCTCAGGCCGAAGAGACCTTCCGCTTTACCGCCATTCCCGATGAAGATCAATCGCGGCTGATCGAACGTTTCTCGAAGGTCGCGGACTACCTCGAAGTCGAGCTTGATGTCGAGGTGGAGTATGTGCCGGTCAAGTCCTACGGAGCTGCGGTCACGGCGTTCCGCAACGATCAGGTTCAGCTGGCCTGGTTCGGCGGCCTCTCCGGTGTTCAGGCGCGCCGCCTGGTGCCTGATTCCCGGGCGCTGGCCCAGGGTGAGGAAGATGCCGAGTTCCAGAGCTACTTCATCGCGCACCGTTCCACCGATCTCGAGCCCGCCGATGAGCTTCCGGAAGCGATCGCCGACAGGAGTTTCACCTTCGGTGCCAAGACCTCCACGTCCGGGCGACTGATGCCGGAGCACTTCCTGCGTCAGCGTTTCGACGAGGCCCCCGAGGCCATCTTCTCCCGTGTCGGTTTCTCCGGTGATCACTCGCGTACCATCGCCCTGGTGGAATCCGGGACCTATGAGCTGGGCGCCGTGAACTACTCGGTCTGGGAATCGGCCGTCGAGGATGGTCGCGTGGATACCGACAAGGTCGAGGTGATCTGGTCGACGCCCAGCTACCCGGATTATCAGTGGACGATCCGCGGCGATGCCGATGAACGCTATGGCGATGGCTTCAGCGAGCGAGTTCAGCGGGCCCTGCTGGAGATGGATGACCCGGCTCTGCTGGAAAGCTTCCCGCGCTCGGCCTTCATTCCGGCGGATAACAGCATGTACGCCACCATCAAGGACGTGGCGGAGTCCCTGGGCCTGCTGCGCTGAGATGGGTTCTGCCGCCGCTCCTCTGCTCCGGCTGGATGACCTTGACCTGGGGCATGGCGACCAGGTGGTGCTGCCGCGCCTGAGCCTGAGGCTCCAGCGCGGCGAGCGAGTGGCCCTGCTGGGCGCCAGCGGGGCCGGCAAGTCGACACTGCTGGCCGCCCTGCGTGCGCGGCTGGGCGACGAGGTCGCCTGGTGCCCGCAGCATCACGGCCTGGTGCCAGGCCTGGCCGTCTATCACAATATCTACATGGGTCGGCTCACCGAGCACTCGGCCGTGGCCAACCTGTGGAATCTGGTGCGGCCGTTGCGCCGCCCCTGGCAGGAGGTGTCCGATCTATGCAAGCGACTGGGTATCGGTGACTTGATGCGCCGCCCGGTGGGCCAGCTCTCCGGCGGGCAGCGCCAGCGCACCGCCATCGGGCGCGCCCTCTACCAGCAGCGTCGCATCTTCCTCGGCGATGAGCCGGTGGCCAGTGTCGACCCCCACCAGGCACTACGCCTGCTCGCGCTGATCGACGACAACCACGATACCTGCGTGATTGCCCTGCATCAGCGCGAGCTGGCGCTGTCGCACTTCGACCGGGTGCTGGGCCTTCGGAATGGTCACCTGGTGCTGGATGCGCCCGCGGCCGAGCTGGGCCTCGCGGACCTGGATGCCCTCTACCCCGACGCCCGGACCTCGTCCGCCGACGAGGAGGCGGCTCGGCCGTCGCCGATGCCCTCCATGCCCTGTTACCGGGGGCAGGCTTGAGCGTGAGTGCCTCGCGCCCGCTGTGGCTGGGCGGTGACGCCCTGGGGCCGCGTCTGGCACGCCATACCCTGACACTGGTCGCCCTGGCGCTGCTCCTGCTGCCGCTGGCAGACCTGGCGGTGGTGACGCGAGACCCCTGGGCGGAAATCACCCGCCTGGCCCAGGGGTTGGCCTGGCCCGCCTGGGGTGCGGTGGAAACGCCCTTGCATGCCCTCGGACTGACCATTGCCGTGGCGCTGTGGGGCACCCTGGCGGGGGTGATACTAGGCTTCCCGCTGGCCTTGCTGTTCGCCCGCTCGCGACTGGTGCGCGCCGGCTGCGCCTTCGTGCGGGCCATTCATGAGCTCTTCTGGGCGCTGCTGTTCCTGCAGGTATTCGGCCTCTCGGCGCTGACCGCGCTGGCTGCCCTGGCCATTCCCTATGCCGGAATCTTCGCCAAGGTCTATGCGGAAATTCTCGAAGAGACGCCGCGCGCACCGGTCGACGCTCTGCCGCCCGGGGTCGGCCGGCTGGTGCGCTTAGTCTACTGCGAGCTGCCCCTGGCCTGGCCACGGCTCGCCGCCTACACCCGCTACCGTTTCGAGTGCGGCCTGCGCGCCAGCGTGCTGCTGGGGTTTGTCGGCCTGCCGACGCTCGGTTTCCAGCTCGAGACCGCCTTCCGCGAAGGGCGCTACCACGAGGCCGGCGCCCTGCTGTGGCTCTTCTATCTGCTGATCGCCAGCCTGCCCTGGTGGAGCCACCGCCGGCTGCTGCCGGTGCTGCTGATCGGCGGCGCCTTCCTGCTGGGCCCATGGCCGGCCATCGATGGGGGGCTGGTGTGGCGTTTCATCAGTCAGGATATCTGGCCGCGCCCCTTGCTCGAAGGCGACGGGGCCGGCCTGCTCGCCTGGCTGGCCGAGGTCCCCGACCTCGCCCCGGCCATCGGCAACACCCTCTTGCTGGGGCTGCTGGGCACCGTGGGCAGCCTGCTGGTAGCGCTGGTGATGTGGCCGCTGGCCAGCCGCCACTTCGGCAACCGCGCCACCCGGCTGGCGGGCAGCAGCTTGCTGGTCTTCCTGCGTTCCACGCCCGAGCTGATGCTGGCCTTCATCTTCCTGCTGCTGCTGGGCCCGTCGATGCTGCCGGCCTGGCTGGCCCTGGCACTGCACAACGGCGCCCTGATCGCCTTCCTGGTGGCGCGCCATGCCGACAGCCTGACACTCGGCATGGCCCAGCTGCCGGCCTCGGGGCGCCTGGCCTATGAGCTGCTGCCACGTGTCTACCCGAGCCTGCTGGCGCTGCTCTACTACCGTGCCGAGGTCATTCTGCGCGAGACCGCGATCCTCGGCATGCTGGGCGTGGCCACCCTGGGCTACTACATCGACGAGAACTTCCAGTACCTGATGTTCGACATCGCCTTCCTGCTGCTGCTGGTGACCGCCATGCTCAACATCGGCGTGGACGCCCTGTCGCGACGACTGCGCCCCCGGGCGGCCACGTCAGAGGTCGGGGAGTCGCTGGCTTAATCCTTGATCATTGCGGTGACGGTGATCTCGACCTTCAGGTCCTCGGCGGGCATGGGCGCACAGACACAGGTACGCGCCGGCGCATGGCCTTCCGGCACCCAGGCATCCCAGACGGCGTTCATGGCGGCGACGTCGCCCCCATCCTTCAGATACAGGGTCGCCGTCAGCAGGTGTTGCCGATCGGAGCCGATCTCTTCCAGCAGGGCATCCAGCCGGCCCAGCATGCTCTCGGTCTGTTCGGTAATCTCGCCGGGGCGAACCTCGGGGCCGGGAACCTGGCCACACAGATAGGCCACGCCATTGTGGATGACGGCTCGGCTCATGCGGGTCTGGGTATCGTGACGCTGGATGCTCATTGGTGACTCTCCTGTCGTTATCGGCTGGAGGGCGCATCTTACCCCATATTCGCGCGCCTCGGCAGGCAGCCGGGCGCCTCAGTCAGCGCATTCGATGCACTTGAGTACCAGCGGGTCCCACTGCAGGCGTTGGGTCGCGATCCACTCGCCACACTCGATGCACTCGCCATACTCGCCACGCTCGAGACGCTGAAAGGCCGCGGTGATGCGCTTCAGGGCCAGCTGGCGACGTTCCTCCTCGGCCTTGGCCATGGCCTGACCCTGGAGGGCGTCCATGCGTGACAGTCGGCCGACCGATGTCTGGTCAAGCATCACGGTATCGCGCGCCTCCTGACTGGCCTCGCTCTGTGCCTTGAGGTCAGCGCGAAGTTCGTGCAGCCGCGTCTCCACGGTCTGCCTGTCCAGTTCGGGGTGATTCATGCTGGCCTCCGGATCCATTGGGGACGACATAGTACTAAGCCTGGTAACAAAAGCATGGTAACCTGTAATGCCATGACAAGGTCGCAACCCTGCCATCCTGCCAGTGGCAGCACTCCGGCGACACCATGCGCACGTCACGAAGGACCGTCATGACAAGCAACAAGATGGGCTACCGCACCCTGCTGCAGGAACACCGCGGCCTGTTGAGTATTGCCTTTATGGCGATGTTCTCCTCGAGCCTGGGTCAGAGTTTCTTCGTTGGCCTCTTCCAGGCCCCCATGGCCGAGCACCTCGGACTCAGCGCCGGTCAGTTCGGCACCGCCTACACCGTGGTAACCCTGATCGCCGGCTTCGCCATGCTGCGCTTCGGCCCCAGCATCGACTGGATTCCGCCACGTCGGTTCGCGATGGTGGTGCTGGGAATGCTGTTGCTGGGAGTCCTGATGCTCACGCTGTCACCGTTCTGGGGGCTCGGGCTGTTGGGACTCGGCCTGGTCAGGCTATGCGGCCAGGGCATGATGTCCCACCTCGGCAATACCCTGGCCGGGCGCGAGTTCACCACGCTGCGCGGGCGAGCGCTGGGACTGGCCGGTACCGGCCTCATGCTGGGCGAGACCCTGCTGCCGCCACTGGTCGCGGCGCTACTGGTGTGGCTGGGCTGGCGGGAGCTGTGGTGGTGCTTCGGCCTGCTGCTGGGGAGTCTCTGGTTGCCCCTGCTGTGGCGTGGCCGATGGCCCGGGGCACCGGGCAGGAAGCCGGAAAGTCGTCAAAAGGGTGGGCTCAAGCCCTTCCGCGAGCGGCGTTTCTGGCAGCTTTTGCCCTTGCTGATGATCATGCCGGTCACCATGACCGGGCTGTTCATCTATCAGGCGCAGATGACCGAGGCGCTGGACAGCAGCCTGGCCGTCTATGCCCTGGCATTGACCGGCATGGGACTGGCCAAGTTGCCCGGCGCCCTGCTCGGCGGGCGCTGGGTCGACCGCCTTGGGGCGGCACGCGTGGCAAGGTGGTATCTAGTGCCCTTTGTCGCCGCCCTGCTGATCGCCATCCTGATCGGCGGGCATGCCGGCGTATGGGCCCTGATGGTCGGCGGCGGCCTGGCGGTCGGCGCTCAGGAGTCGATTGCCACCAGCCTGCTGGTGCGCCTGTGGGGCGCCGAGTATCTCGGCACCCTGCGCGCCACCCTCAGCGCCTGCATGGTGTTCTCCACCGGCATCGCCCCCGCCGTGCTGGGTATCGCCCTGGACCTGGGCGCCAGCTTCAACCAGGTGCTGATCGGCATGCTGGTGCTGCTGGCCACCGGCTGGACGCTTGCCCAGCCACTGCTCAACCGGCTTGGCCCAAGTGACGACACCACCCCCGCCTGACAACCGACGAAGCTCAGCGCAGCAGCAGTACCGGCACGCTCGCCTTGCGCAGCATCGCCGTGGTGGTGCTGCCGACCAGCAGATGGCGAATGCGCGAGTGGCCGTAGGCGCCCATCACCAGCATGTCGATATCCTGTTCCCGGGTGTAGGTTCTCAGGGTCTCCTCGACCTCACCGGCGCGGATGGCACCCTCGGCCTCGTGGCCGGCGTCGCGCAGCGTCTTCAGCGCCCACTCCAGTTGCGAGCGATGATCCCCGGTGTCGGCGCCGACGATCACTACATGGCAGGCGATGCCCTGGAACAGCGGGCTGCTGGCGAGCATCTCGACTCCCTTGCGGGTGGTCTTGCTGCCATCGAAGGCGACCAGCACGCGCTGTGGCGTCTTGAAGCCCTCGGGCACCATCAGGATCGGCCGGTGCAGACCGCGTACCACCCGCTCCAGGTTGGAGCCCAGGTGTTCACTGGCTTGCTGTGCGGTCTGGCCGCGCTTGCCGATCACCATCAGACGGATTTCGTCCTCGAGCTCCTCAAGGGTCTCGACCAGGGTGCCATTGCGCTGGCGCGTGGCCGGCTCGCCGTCAGCCTCCTGGCTGGCGCGTTCCACGGCCGCCTTGAGCATCACCCGCCCCTGTTCCTGGGCCAGCTTGGCGCGTTCCTCGTCCAGGTGGGAAAGCTCCTCGAGCAGGTGCTCCCGCGCGCCCAGCCCGATATTGCCGGACAGGTCCGCCTCGGCGGTCTGAGGGTGGTTATCCACCACGTGAAGGAAGGTCAGTGGCGCTGCAAGCGCCCGGCTGGCCCAGGTCGCATAGTCGCAGACACTTTCGGAAACGCTCGAGCCGTCGATGGCGGCCATCACTTGTTCTGTCATCTGTCTGTCCTGAAGCTGGCGTAGGGTATTCGTCACCCTCGTTCTACACCATCCTCGCCGGCGTGTCACAAGGGGAAAAATCCATAAAGTGCAGACGCTTTTATCCTTTGGTATAATCAGCCGCCGTTGACGCAGGGCGGCAGCGCCGACTGCCTTCAGAGCATTGAACCATCGACCCAGAAGGGCTTCTCCATTACATGAGCACTCTGCTGACAGGGCTGATGACTCCACCCTAGCGTTCTCGCCTCCTCCCGCCTCGACGCCTCTCGACGATGGTGTTGCAGGCCGACATCGTTCCGATGTTGTTCCGGACGCCCCGCCGTCCACACTTCGCCATGCCTAGCCCCTGCACCTTGAGTGCCTGATGCCTGCGGTATCGGGATGGGCACGTTCACGACATGGCCTCGGCCCAACGGCACAACGAACACCTCCGACTGGATCGCAGCATGTACGAAAAAATGAAACTGAGTTGGTTCTCCAACCTCAAGGGCGATGCCCTGGCGGGCATCGTCGTCGCACTGGCACTGATTCCCGAAGCCATTGCCTTCTCCATCATTGCCGGCGTCGACCCCAAGGTCGGTCTCTACGCGTCCTTCGCGATCTGCGTGATCATCGCCTTTACCGGGGGGCGCTCCGGGATGATTTCGGCCGCGACCGGCGCCATGGCCCTGCTGATGGTCACCCTGGTCAAGGAGCATGGTCTGGAGTACCTGCTGGTCGCCACCCTGCTCACCGGGGTGCTGCAGATCGTCGCCGGCTACCTCAAGCTGGCCGATCTGATGCGCTTCGTCTCGCGTTCGGTGGTCACCGGCTTCGTCAATGCCCTGGCCATCCTCATCTTCATGGCCCAGTTGCCCGAGCTGACGGATGTCACCTGGCCGGTCTATGCCATGACCGCTGCCGGCCTGGCCATCATCTACGGCTTTCCCTATCTCCCGGTCATCGGCAAGGCCCTGCCCTCACCGCTGGTGTGCATCGTGGTGCTGACGGTCGTCTACATGGCCACCGGCATGGAAATCCGCAGCGTGGGCGACATGGGTGAGCTGCCCGACAGCCTGCCGGTCTTCCTGTGGCCGGACGTGCCGCTCAATCTCGAAACCCTGATGATCATCCTGCCCTACTCCCTGATGCTGACCGTCGTGGGTCTGCTGGAATCGATGATGACCGCCACCATCATCGATGACCTCACCGACACCTCCAGCGACAAGAACCATGAGTGCAAGGGCCAGGGCATCGCCAACATCGGCGCCGGCCTGCTCGGCGGCATGGCGGGCTGCGCGATGATCGGCCAGTCGGTGATCAACATCAAGTCCGGCGGTCGGCGCCGCATGTCGACCCTGATCGCCGGCGTGGCGCTGCTGATGATGGTCGTTTTCCTCGCCGACTGGGTCTCGCAGATTCCCATGGCCGCCCTGGTGGCGGTAATGATCATGGTCTCAATCGGCACTTTCAGCTGGTCATCGATCCGCGACCTCAAGAAGCACCCGATGAGTTCCAACATCGTCATGGTCGCGACCGTGGTGGTCACGGTGGGCACCCATAACCTGGCCATCGGCGTCTTCGTGGGTGTGCTGCTGGCGGCACTGTTCTTCGCCAACAAGGTCGGCAATATCCTCTATGTCGGCAGCGAGGAGGCGGAAAAGGGGCACCACCGTATCTACAAGGTGGTCGGCCAGGTGTTCTTCGCTTCTTCCGAACGCTTCGGCGACTCCTTCGACTTCAAGGAGTCCGTGGAGAAGGTCACCATCGACCTGTCGCGCGCTCACTTCTGGGATATTACGGCCGTTCAGACGCTGGACCGGATCGTCATCAAGTTCCGCCGCGAAGGTACCGAGGTGGAATTGATCGGCCTCAACGAGGCCAGCGCAACCATCGTCGACCGCTATGCCGTGCATGATGACCCGGAAGCCGTCGAAAAACTGATGGGCGGACACTGAGGTACCGCGACTTCCAGGCGGCAGGCCTCGAGTCTCGAGGTACGCCGCCTTCCATCACGCAATCAAGCGCACCGCCCGGCATGCCGCACTCGCGGTAGCCGGGCAGGCCGGAACGAACCGCCGACACAACGTTGCCACCATGCCTTCAGAGAGTACGACCCCACGCCCTTCTTCTCCGCGCCTCATGCTGGGCGGCGCCTTCCGCAATTTCCTGGGCAATACGCCGATCTGGTACAAGATCGTCATTCTCGCCTTTCTGGTGTTCAATGCCCTGTGTCACTGGACCCTCGATGAGCAGGCCGGGACCCTGCTGGGCTGGCTGCTGCTGGGCGAGTTCATCTTCACCCTGGCCATGGCCCTCAAGTGTTACCCGCTGCTGCCCGGCGGACTGCTGGCCCTGCAGGCGGTTTTTCTGGGCCTGACCTCGACCGAGGCGGTCATGAGCGAAGTGGAGCACAACCTTGAGGTGATCCTGCTGCTGATGTTCATGGTGGCGGGCATCTACTTCATGAAGAACCTGCTGCTGTTCACCTTTACCAAGCTGCTGATCCATGTGCGCTCAAAGTATCTGCTGGCGCTGTTGTTCTCCACCATGGCGGCAGTGCTCAGCGCCTTCCTGGATGCCCTGACGGTCACCGCCGTGATCATCGCCATCGCCGTGGGCTTCTACTCCATCTATCACAAGGTCGCCTCGGGCAAGAGCTACGATCATAACCATGACCACCACGACGACGCCCCGGTGCGCGCCGAATTGCAGAAGGAGCTGAACGACTTCCGCGCCTTCCTGCGCTCGTTGTTGATGCATGGCGTTGTCGGTACTGCCCTGGGTGGGGTCGCCACCATGGTCGGAGAGCCCCAGAACCTGCTGATTGCCAAGGAGGCTGACTGGAACTTTATCGAGTTCTATCTCAACATGCTGCCGATCAGCCTGCCCGTCCTGGTGGCAGGGCTCATGACGTGTCTGGCCCTGGAAAAACTTCAATGGTTCGGTTATGGCACTGCCATGCCGAAGACCATTCGCAAGATCCTCAGGGACTATGACCATCACAAGGCGATGAAACGGACGAATCGCGAACGCGCCGCGCTTATCGGGCAGGCCCTGGTGGCCGTTTTCCTCATCCTGTCACTGGCGCTGCATCTGGCCGAAGTCGGGCTGATCGGGCTGGCGGTGATCGTGCTGTTGACCTGCAACAACGGCGTCAGTGACGAGCATCAGATCGGCAAGGCCTTTCAGGAAGCCCTGCCGTTCACCGCCCTGCTGGTCGTCTTCTTTACCATCGTGTCGGTTATCCACAGCCAGCATCTATTTCAGCCCTTCATCGAGATGGTGTTGGCACAGCCCGCCGAGGGCCAGGCGGGATTGCTGTTCATCGCCAATGGGCTGCTGTCGGCGATCTCCGACAACGTCTTTGTCGCCACCGTTTATATCGGCGAGATCAAGGCCGCATTACTCCGGGGCGATATCAGCGCCGAACAGTTTCGCCTGCTGGCCATCGCCGTCAACGCCGGCACCAACCTGCCCAGCGTCGCCACGCCCAATGGTCAGGCCGCCTTCCTGTTCCTGCTCACCTCGGCAATCGCACCACTGCTGCGCCTCTCCTACGGCAGGATGGTCGTCATGGCCTTCCCCTATGCGGTCGTGCTGTCGCTGGTGGGCTTCTGGGGCGTGACCCACTGGGCGTGATCCCTGCTGGATCGCGATCGTTGCGACGCCGTACATTTTCGATAGACAAGGGAATTCCAATGACCGAACACGTAATGGCCGCCATTGATGGCTCGACCTCCTCGGAAGGGGTCTGCGACTACGCCGCCTGGACCAGTCAGGCGCTCGAGGCGCCACTGACTTTCCTGCATGTGGTGGATAATCACCCCCAGACCGCCGAGGCGGACCTGTCCGGCAACATCGGGCTGGGCGCGCGGGAGCACCTGCTCGAGGAACTCTCCGAGCTGGATGAGCAGCGCGCCAAGGTGGCCCAGGAGCAGGGCCGGCTGATTCTCCAGGCGGCCAGGGATCGCGCCATCGAGGGCGGTGTGGCCGAGCCGGTGACTCGCCAGCGCAATGGCACCCTGGTCGAGACCCTGGAGGAGCTGGCCGACGAGACCCGACTGCTGGTGATGGGCAAGCGCGGCGCGAACGCTCACCAGGACAGCGAGCACCTGGGCTCCAACCTGGAACGCGTGGTGCGCGGCCTGCACCGCCCCATTCTGATGGTTCCCGGCGCCTTCAAGCAGCCCGCACGCGTGCTGATCGCCTTCGACGGCAGCAAGACCACCCGCAAGGGCGTCGAGATGCTGGCCAAGAGCCCGCTGTTCGAGGGCATCCCGGTGCATGTGGTGATGATCGGCGCCGACACCGGCGACCACCGCTCACAGCTCGACTGGGCGTTGTCGACACTGCGCGAGGCCGGCCACGAGGCCGAGGGCGCCATCCGCGCCGGCGAAGTGGAAGCCACACTCCACGCCTATCAGGAAGAGCACGCCATTGATCTGATGGTGATGGGCGCCTACGGCCACTCGCGGATC
Organism: Halomonas almeriensis; assembly: GCF_030409235.1. Lineage (GTDB taxonomy): Bacteria > Pseudomonadota > Gammaproteobacteria > Pseudomonadales > Halomonadaceae > Halomonas > Halomonas almeriensis. The sequence continues at coordinate 293,915 of NZ_JAUFPO010000009.1, read as the reverse complement.
CGCCAGCTGCTGGTCGGCAGCACTACCACCGAAATGCTGCGCAAGGCCGATATCCCGGTTCTGCTGCTGCGCTAGGCTGCCCGGCACCGGCGCGGCCCGCGAAGTTCGCTGCGCCGGTCCTGGCATGACGACAGGTTCCCGGACGATGCATCAGGCGCCATTCCGCTCCATCCAGGGTGCCAAAGGAAGCTGACGACATGAATGACAGCAATGATTCGGCCGCACGCCAGGCCGAGCGTCGACACCTCGACGACATTCACACCCGTATCGACACCAACCTTGCCGAGCTGGACCGCCGGATCGACGCCTATGCCGAGGATGTTCAGGCACAGAAGGAGTATCTGTGGTCGAGCCGCGACGAGATGGATCATATCGAGAAGATCTCGGCGCGGGAGTCCATCCAGCAGGCGGTCATGACCGGCGACAATGCGCTGTCACGCCGCCGGAAGCTGGAGAAGCTGAAAAAGTCGCCCTACTTCGGCCGCTTCGACTTTGCCCGGCAGGGGGACGTAAAACCCGTCTACATCGGCATTCACCATTTCCACGACGACCTGAGCGGCGAGAGTCGGGTGCATGACTGGCGCGCCCCCATCGCGTCGATGTTCTACGAAGTCGAAACCGGCCCGGCGTCCTACGAGAGCCCGGAAGGTCACGTCGCCGGCGAGATCACCCTGAAGCGTCAGTTCCGCATCAAGGGGCACGACATCGAGCTGATGATCGACAGTGACGTGCATGTGGTCGACGACGTGCTCCAGGACGAGCTGAGCCGTGCCAGCGATGAGGGCATGAAGAACATCGTCGCCACCATCCAGCGCGACCAGAACGCCATCATTCGCAACGATGAGGCACAGGCGCTGATCATCCAGGGGGTGGCCGGCTCCGGCAAGACCTCCATCGCCCTGCACCGCATCGCCTATCTGCTCTACCGCTTCAAGGATAGCCTGGGTTCCGAGGATATCCTGATCATCTCGCCCAATCGGGTATTCTCCGATTACATCGGCAATGTGCTACCCGAACTGGGCGAGGAGACGGTCAACCAGATCGGCATGGAAGACCTGGCCGACGAGCTTCTGGCGGGCCAGTATCGCTTTGAGACCTTTTTCGAGCAGACCACCAAGCTGTTGGAAAAGCATGATGAGGCAATGACGGCGCGCCTGCGCTTCAAGGCCTCGCCGGACTTCCTCGATGAGCTGGATCGCTATGCCGGCCATGTCGAAGCCAATCGCTTCGCCGCCGAGGACATCTGGATCGCCCGACGCCTGGTACCCGGCTGGTTACTGGAAGAGGTGTTTCGCAAACACCGCCACCTGCCCACCAATGAACGCCTGCAGCAGGTCAGCTGGGAGATCGAGAAAAAGATCGGCAATCAGTACCACTATGATCTGGAGCCCGAGGAACGCCGCGAGCTCAAGGCCTCGATCAGGAAGATGCTGCGCCAGTCCACCCTGCGCGAGACCTACAAGGGGTTCTACGACTGGCAGGGCCGCCCCGAACTCTTCAAGCCGGCCTCCCGCGGGCGGCTCGAGTATGCCGATGTCTTCCCCTTGATCTATCTGAAGATGCGACTGGAGGGCGTTCACTCCAGCTGGCGCAGCGTCAAGCACCTGCTGATCGACGAAATGCAGGACTATACCCCGGTACAGTACGCGGTCATCGGCCGCCTGTTCAGCTGCAAGAAGACGATCCTCGGGGACGCCTTCCAGTCGGTGAACCCCTACAGCGCTTCGCAGGCCGATGAAATCCGCCGGGTCATGCGTCAGGCGCGTTGCGTGACCCTCAACAAGAGCTATCGCTCCAGCCTTCAGATCACCCGTTTCGCCCAGCGCATCTCACCCAATCCCGAGCTCGAGGCCATCGAGCGCCATGACGAAGAGCCTCGGGTCATCCCCTGCCGCACCCGCAAGGATCAGATGGCGACCATTGATGCCCTGGTCCAGGACTTCGAACAGGGCGAGCACAACACCCTGGGGATCATCTGCAAGACCCAGAAGCAGGCCAGAAAGGTCTTCGAGGCCCTGGATGGCCGCTTCGAGCGGTTACAGCTGCTCGGCGAGCACAGCCAGGCCTTCGGCCGGGGCATCATCGCCTGCACGGCCCACATGGCCAAGGGGCTGGAGTTTGACCGCGTTATCGTGCCGGATGCGTCGGCGAGCCACTATACCAGCGACATGGACCGCAACCTGCTCTACGTGGCCTGTACCCGTGCCATGCACCGGCTGGCCCTGACCCATGTCGGCGCTGCCTCGCCGTTGCTTGATGCTGCAGCGGAGCATGCCGACGTCACGGCCGGCGGCAACTGACGGATGGCCTGCCGGCCGCGACCGGAGCGATCACTGTGGGCCGGCGCCATCGCCGCCACATGACTGGCATAAAGCAGGTAGGTGCCGGCACGGGCGCGGTGCCCGCCAACGCGCCTTGCCTTACGGGAGGCTCGCCACGCGAAAGTGCGATGAACCAAAAAAATTTCCTCGAGGCTGTAAGGATCCGTGATCCCGCGCCACTCAATCATGACCACCGACGCCTGACGAGCTGGCGCGGTGGCGTTAGACCCCAGCCAACGAGGAGTCAGATCATGAAACAGTCCACACTGATGGCCGCCATCATCACCACCGCCATTGCCCAGGCCGGCGCCATGGGCACCACCATGGCCGACGATAAAGAGTCCATGGAAAAGTGCTACGGCGTCGCCCTGGCCGGCGAGAACGACTGCAAGGCGGGACCGGGCACCACCTGCGCCGGCACTTCCACTGTCGACTACCAGGGCAATGCCTGGACCCTGGTCCCCGAAGGCAGCTGCACCAGCATCGAGACCCCCCACGGCAACGGCAGCCTGGAACCCATCGAGCGTCCCTGAATGTCACCGGCTCATCCCGCGGGGTGAGCCGGATATCGGCAGGAGCCTGTTACCACAGAGGAGGAAGCGACATGCTCATGGATGCCCACCGTCTGCCCCGCGCCGCCCAGGGCATCGGCCTGAAGCCGCAGCACATGGCCGAGCTGATCGCCGAGCCGGCCAACATCGACTTTCTCGAACTGCACGCCGAAAACCACATGAGCGCGGGCGGGCCCATGCGCGACGACCTCGCCGCCATCGCCGCGCGCTACCCGCTGTCGGTGCATGGCGTCGGTCTGTCACTGGGCAGCGCCGAGCCGCTGGACGACCAGCACCTGGCCCGTCTGGTGCATCTGGTGGACGAGTTGAACCCGGTGCGTGTCTCCGAGCACCTGGCCTGGAGCCGACTGGAAGGCGATTTCTACAATGACCTGCTGCCACTGCCGCTGAGCGAGGAAAGCCTCGAGGTGGTGGCCCGCCATGTCGACACCACCCAGCAGGCCCTGGGGCGACAACTGCTGGTCGAGAACCCCAGCCTCTACATGGCGCTGGACAACACCCTGAGCGAGGCCGACTTTTTGAACGAGCTCGTCCGGCGCACCGGTTGCGGCCTGCTGCTGGACATCAATAACGCCTACATCAGCGCCGAGAACCTGGGGCGTGACCTGAGTGACTACCTGAGTGCGCTGCCGCTGTCGGCGGTGGGCGAGTTTCATCTGGCCGGGCACTCGCTGGACACCGAGGCGACGCCGCCCCTGCGCATCGACGATCACGGCAGCCCGGTCTGCGAGGCCGTCTGGCAGCGCTATGCCCAGCTGACGGACGCCCTGCCGGCGGTACCCACCCTCATCGAGTGGGATACCCGCATCCCCAGCCTGCCCCGCTGGCTGGAAGAGGCTGCCCTCGCCCGCCGCTATCACGCCAGCGCGGCCACCGCACCGCTGGCCTGCCTGGAGCCGGCCTCATGACCTCGCTCGCCGAATGGCAACGGGACTTCGCCCGGGCCCTGCAGTTTGGCGAGGCCGGCGACAGCCGGCTGGGCCATCAGCCGGGCTTCGATGTCTATCGCAACAATGTGTGCCACAGCCTGATCGAGGCCCTGGCCCAGACCTTTCCGCACACCCGCACACTGCTCGGCGAGCGTTTCTTCCGGAGTGTGGCCAGCGACCATGTGCGTCAACGGCTCCCCGAGGAGCCACGCCTGCGCTACTACGGCCAGGCCTTTGCCGAGGCGCTGGAGCGCCTGAGCGTGATGCAGGATTACCGCTATGTGGTGGATATCTGTCGGCTCGAGCATGCCCGACTCATCGTCAGTCACGCGGCCGATGCCGCACCACTGAGCGCCGAACTGCTGGGCCAGGCAGAGGACCCGCAAGCCGTCTGCTGCATGACGCATCCGGCGTCCCGGCTGGTAGAGGGCCACCACGATGTACTGGGCCTCTGGCACGCCCTGGAGCGCGGCGAAGACCACGCCCCCGTCGGCGCCGCCGGTGACTGGCCCTGGCTGCTGATTCGCCATGGCCGGCGTGTCGAGATACACCCCGTGAACCCCGGCACGCGCCGGCTCTATCAGACTCTGGCGACCCCCATCCCACTCGGCGAGGCGCTGGCGACCAGCGCCCGCCAGACGGATCAGGCGCAGGTCAGCGAGGCGCTGGGCACCCTGCTGGCACTGGGCAGCCTGACTCAGGCTCAGGAGATACCCTCATGAAGATTGACTGGCGCAAGCCACTCCACGGCTACTACCTGAAGCTCGCCCCCTGTCTCGACCGACTGCCGCTGGATGCCGTCCTGCTGCTGATGCGTCTGGTGCTGGGCAGCGTCTTCTTTCTCTCGGCCCTGACCAAGGTGGACAGCGGCGGCATCACCCAGAGCACCTTCTTCCTGTTCGAGCACGAATACGCCCTGCCGCTGATCCCCGCCGCCCTGGCCGCCTATCTGGCGACCCTCGCCGAGTTTTCACTGTCCCTGGCGCTCTGGGCCGGACTGGCGACCCGGCTTGCCGCCGTCGGCCTGCTCGGCATGACACTGGTCATCCAGGTCTTCGTCTACCCCGGCGCCTGGGTCACCCACGGGCTCTGGGCCGCCAGCCTGCTGACCCTGATCCTGCGCGGCGCCGGCCTGATCTCGCTGGATGCCCTGCTCAGCGTCTGGCTGCCGGGCGCAACAAGGCGTTGACGCCGCGGCTCAGTGGTCGGCCCGTTGCTGCAGATACTCGACCAGACCTTCGAGATCGGCCACGGTGGTATCCGGTTCGATGCCCCAGGGGTCGAAGGGCGCCTCCGGACTGCGGCGCACCCAGGCGGCGTGCAGCCCCGCGTGGCGGGCGCCGATGACATCGAAGGCATTGCTGGAAATCAGCCAGGTCCGGGCCGGCTCGGCTTCGAGGCGCTGGCGCAGGTGGGCATAGACCACCGGATCGGGCTTGAAGCGGTGGACCTCCTCGACGCTGACGATATCGGCGAAATACTCGCTCAAGCCGGCCCCTTCGAGCAGCCCGGCCACCGCGTCCCGACCACCATTGGAAAAGGCCACGCAGGTGACATCGGCCTCGGCGAGGCGAGCCAGTGCCGTCCCGGCATCGGCAAAGGCCGGCAGACCGGCATAGGCCCCCATCAGGTGTTCCTTGTCGGTATCGGACAGCCGGGTACCCAGCAACCGGTCGGTGAATTCCAGCGCCTCCCGGGTACAGCGCGAGAAATCCACGTAGGCCCCCATCAGCCCACGTCGGAAACTGTATTCGAGCTGCTTGTCGCGCCAGCAGCGCGAAAACGCCGCGGCGCGTTCGATATCGCCCAGCAGCGACGCCAGGGCCTCGACCACGCCATGGGTATCGATCAGGGTGCCATAGACATCAAACGCCAGTACGCGTCGCTTCATCACGCCCTCCTCGACAATGCGTTGTGAAACCTCCTGCTCTCAGCGTGACGCGAGTCCGCGGGTTCGGCAAGCCCGGCCGCAGGCAGTCCCTGCCTCAGTCGGCCAGGCGTGACAGGGCAAAACCGGCAATGGCGGTATCCTGCACGCCGGTTCCGGTCAGGTCGCAGACGGTGATGGTGGCATCCGTCAGTCGAAGGCTCTCGCCGGCGGCGATCACCTGCCCCAGCTCATGCACCTTGAACGGCGCCTCGCGCCCGGCGAAGCCCTTGAGCTCGCCATTGGTCTCGCTCTGGGCGCGGGTATCACAGACGAAGGCATCGGCGCGGGTCAGCAGGGCGTCCGCCAGCTCGCGTTTGTCCGGGCCGTCCGAGCCCATGGCGGTGATATGCACCCCCTCCGGCAGGTCGCGTGCCTGCAGCAGCGGCTCCCGGGAAGGCGTGGTGGTGACGATGATATCGGCCTGTGCACAGGCGCTCGGCAGCTCCTCATGCACATTGACTTCCAGGCCACGCTGCCGCAGCTGGTGGGCATACGACTCGGCGGCCTCGCGGCGCCGCGCCCAGACATCGACGACGCGGATATCGCGCACCAGCCGCAAGGCCTCTACCTGCCGCTCGGCCTGTTCACCGGCGCCCAGCACCGTGACCCTTTGACTGCTCTCCCGCGACAGCTGCTTGGCGGCGATGGCGCCGGCCAGCGCGGTGCGGATCATGGTCAGATAGCCTTCGTCGAAGAGCACGGCCTCCACCTGGCCGGTGCGGGCCGAGAACGCCATCATCAGGCCATTCAGGCTCGGCAGCCCGAGTTGGGGGTTGTCGAAGAAGCCGGGACTGACCTTGATGGCGAAGCGCTCGGCGCCGCGGATATGCGCGGTCTTGACGTCGACCTCGCCATTGGACTCCTCGATGGCCATGGACAGAATCGGCGGCTGCACCACCTCGCCGCGCCCCAGCGCCGCGAAGCCCGCCTCCACGGCCGCCAACGCCGCATGGTCCAGGGTCACGGCAGCCTCGATGGCATCGCGTTGATACAACTGCATGGAAAAACCTCCTCAAAAGCTCGAAACCCAAAGCATACGAGCGGCGAGATGCGAGATCCGAACCCCGACAACCGCCTCCAGAGCTGCAACTCCCTGCTCGAAGCTCGAAGCTCGAAGCTCGAAGCTCGAAGCTCGAAGCTCGAAGCTCGAAGCTCGAAGCTCGAAGCTCGAAGCTCGAAGCTCGACATTCATCGTCCCGCCAGCCCACGGGCCTGATCAAGCGTCTCCAGCGAGACGCCGTTACCGGACAGGATCAGCGCCACCTTGCGGCCGCGGATATCCAGCTGATGCTCGTTCAATGCGGCGAGCCCCACCGCGGCGGCGCCTTCGACGAACAGCTTGTCGTCTTCCAGTAGCTCCACCATGGCACGCGCAATGGCGGCTTCGGAAACCCGCCAGTGGGAATCCATGACCTCGCGCACCAGCGCAAAGGTGCAGCGATTGTCCAGACCGATGCCGCCGCCCAGCGAATCGCCGAGGCTGGCGACTTCTTCCACCTCGACCGGGTGACCGGCCAGCAGGCTGTCATGCATGGCCGCTCCCCGGGACAGGCTGACGCCCGTGACCTCCAGCTCGGGCCCGCTGGCCTTGAGGGCGGCCCCGATGCCGCCCAGCAGGCCGCCTCCCGAGAGGCCGACCAGCACCTGATCCAGGTCCGGCGCGTCGTCCAGTAGCTCCAGGCCGATGGTGCCCTGCCCGGCAGCGATCAGGGGGTCATCGAAGGGCGGAATCAGCGTCATGCCCTGCTCGTCGACCAGTCGCGCCACCTCGCCGAAGGCCTCGTCCTGGCTGTCGCCGATACGCCGTACCTCAGCGCCCAGCGCCTCGATGGCCGCGACCTTGTTGTCCGGCACCTGGCGCGACAGGCAGATGATGGCCGGCACGCCGAGGCGTGATGCCGCGTAGGCGACCGCCCGGCCATGATTGCCGGTCGAGGCCGTGGTGACACCGGCCGCCAGGGCCTGCCGGCCATCCCGCTCGAGCAGGGCGCTGATCATGTTGACGACGCCGCGCAGCTTGAAGGCACCGGTTGGCTGCAGGGTTTCCAGCTTGAGCAGGACCTCGGCCTCGAAACGCGCCGACAGGGCCGCCGAGCGGATCAAGGGGGTGCGCGTCACCTGCCCGGCGATACGCCGACGCGCCGCCTGGATTTCGGCCAGTGTCACACCCAGCTCCGGCTTCGACATCTCATCTCTCCTCTCTCTGCGCGGATCATGCAACGCCCAAACGCAATCGCCGCAGGGCGCGAGTCCCTGCGGCGATTCTTTCACATCATGACGGTGATGCTGTTCAGGCGGTCTGCAGCGCGCCTTCCCGCGTCAGCTCGTCGGTCACCTTGTCGACGGCCTTCTTGGTGCGCGCGACGATCTCGTCGACTTCCGCGCGGGTCGTGGTCAGCGGCGGTGCGAAGCCGAGAATATCGCCCTGCGGCATGGCACGCGCGATCAGGTTCTGCTCGAGCGCGGCAGCGGACATGCGCGGCCCGACCTTGAGGGACGGATCGAAGTGCTGACGCTTGGCCGGATCGGCGGCGAATTCCAGCGCGCCCATCATGCCCACGCCCCGCACGTTGCCGACCACCGGATGATCGCCGAAGGTGGCCTGCATGCGTTCCTGCAGATAGGCACCGGTGTTGGCGGCATTGGCGGTGAGGCCTTCGCGCTCGATGATCTGCAGGTTGGCCAGGCCGGCGGCGCAGCCCAGGGCGTGACCGGAATAGGTCCAGCCGTGGCCGATCGGGCCGTATTCGCCGGTGCCCTGCTCCAGCACGTTCCACACGCGGTCGCCGACGATCACGCCGGAAAGCGGCTGGTAGGCGCTGGTCAAGCCCTTGGCGATGGTGATCAGGTCCGGCTTGATGCCGTAGTGGTGGCTGCCGAACTCGCTGCCGGTACGCCCGAAGCCGCACACCACTTCGTCGGCGATCAGCAGCACGTCGTACTTGGCCAGCACGGCCTGGATCTCGTCCCAGTAGCCTTCGGGCGGCGGCACGATACCCCCGGTACCCAGCACCGGCTCGCCGATGAAGGCGGCCACTGTGTCCGGGCCTTCGGCCAGGATCATTTCTTCCAGCTTGGTGGCGCAGTGCTTGGAGAATTCGCGCTCGCTCATGCCTTCCTGTTCGGCGGCACGGTGATAGTAGTACGGCGCCTCGGTATGACGGATCGTCTCGATCGGCAGATCGAAATGATCATGGAACGCCTTGAGGCCGGTCAGCGAGCCGGAGGCGATGCCGGAGCCGTGGTAGCCGCGCATGCGCGAGATGACCTTCTTCTTCTGCGGGCGGCCGAGCACGTTGTTGTAGTAACGCACGATCTTGAGTTGGGTCTCGTTGGCATCGCTGCCGGACATGCCGTAGTAGACCTTGGACATGCCGGGGCCGGCCAGCTCGAGGATCTTCTCGGAAAGCGCGATCTGCGGCTCGTTGGAGTGGCCCACATAGGTGTGGTAGTAGGACATCTCCAGCGCCTGCTGGTAGATCGCCTCGGCGACTTCACTGCGGCCATAGCCGATGTTGACGCAGTACAGGCCGGCAAAGCCGTCGATGAATTCGCGACCGTCCTTGTCGACGATGTTGATGCCCTTGCCACCCGTGATGACGCGGCCCGGTGCATCGCCCTGGGCGAAGTCACGCAGGTGCGTGGAGGCGTGGAAGGTCACCTTGCGGTCGCGATCGATCAGATCCTTGTGCGTGGTCATGCAGTTCTCCATTAAAGCTCCCCGGCGGCGCCGGAGAGGATGTTCGTCATCTTGGCTCGGCCTGCGGATAGCAGCCAGCCCGTGTTCGCGAGAAACGAGTAACGAGCTGCGAACCCCACCCCACCTTCGGAGCAGGGTTGGGGGTGCTCGTATCTCGAAGCTCGTATCTCGAAACTCGCAGCCGGATCAGCTACCAGAGACGGAGCCCAGCGCCCCCAGGCAGTAATACTTCGTCTCGAGATACTCATCGATACCCATCACGCCACCCTCGCGGCCGAGGCCTGACTGCTTGACGCCGCCGAAGGGCACCGGCGGGCCGGTCATCTTCACGGAATTCACCGAGACCATGCCGTATTCCAGGGCGCGCAGCAGTTTCCAGATGCGGCGGATGTCGTGGGTGTAGACGTATGCGGCAAGACCATACTCTGTATCGTTGGCCATTTCGATGACTTCGTCATCGTCACGATAGGCAGAGACGCCCGCCACAGGAGCGAAGTTTTCCTCGCGCCAGACCTGCATGTCAGGGGTCACGCCGGTCAGCAGGGTCGGCATGAAGAAGTTCGGGCCCGGGGCCTGGCTCTGATCGCCGGCCACCAGGGTCGCGCCGCGGGAGACGGCATCATCGACGATGGCGGAGGCCTTGTCGACGGCCTGACCATGAATCAAGGGCCCCTGATCGACCTCGCCCTGCATGCCGTTGCCCACCGTCATGGCGGCCATGCGCTCGGCGAAGTGCTCGACGAAGGCGTCATGAATGGACTCGTGGACCAGGATGCGGTTGGCGGCCAGGCAGTCCTGACCGGCGGTCTGGAACTTGGCAGCCACGGCGGCCAGCGCGGCTTCATGCGGATCCATGTCCGGCCCGACGATGAAGGGCGCATTGCCGCCCAGCTCCAGCGAGACACGCTTGACGGTGTTGGCGCTCTGCTCGAGCAGCAGGCGGCCGACTCGAGTGGAGCCGGTGAAGGACAGCGCCTTGATGCGCTCGTCATCGCAGAGCAGCTTGGAGACTTCCGGCGCATCGCCCAGCACCACATTGAACACGCCGGCCGGGATGCCGGCACGTTCGGCCAGCTCTGCCAGCGCCAGCGCGGAAAACGGCGTCTCGTGGGCCGGCTTGACGACCACCGAGCAGCCGGCAGCCATGGCGGCCGCGGCCTTGCGGGTGATCATCGCCAGCGGGAAGTTCCAGGGCGTGATCAAAGCCGCGATGCCCACCGGCTCCTTGAGGGTGCCCAGGGCGGCGTTGGGAATATGGCTTGGGATGGTATCGCCGAAGGTGCGCTTGCCTTCCTCGGCGAACCAGCGCACGAAGCTGGCGCCGTATTCGACCTCGCCACGCGCGTCCGGCAGCGGCTTGCCCTGCTCAAGGGTCATAATGGTCGCCAGGTCCTCGCGATTGGCCTGCAGCAGGTCGTACCAGGCCAGCAGACGCTCGCAGCGCTCGTCGGCGCGCAGGGCTCGCCAATGGGCAAAGGCGGTATCGGCGGCGTCCACGGCCCCGCGGATCTGGTCGGCGTCGAGCACCGGGATGTGCCCCAGGGTCTCGCCGGTGGCCGGATCGGTCACGGCTTCCTCGCGACCGCTGCTGCCGTGAGTCCACTTGCCGTCGACGTAGGCGTACTGACGGAACAGTCGCAGGTCGCTCAGCTGGTTGGACAGCGTCATATACTTCTCCCTCTGGTAAACCGGCGTCGCGTCGACACCGGCCATGAAGACAACGGCGGCGGATGCCGCCTGATGTCACCATGGTAAGGGGTAAGAGGGGGCAGGACTTTTCAAAGCGAGCCGCTTTAAAGGCGAGGATTTTTTTTCGGGCGCGACGGACTTGGTGTTTTTTCTGTGGCGCCGGATTGTCCGACGGGAGGACGGGGCCTGCATCCGGCCCCGTCAACAAGGGATCAAGGGGAGAGATCCTCGGCGGTGATCTGGGCCGTGGATTGTTTGACGGTCTTGGTCACGATATAGGTGAAGTAACGCTCGATGCCCACCTCGGACGTCAGCCAATCGTCGATCAGGCGCTGATAGGTATCGATCGACGAGGCCTCGATCTTGACCAGATAGTCGAGGCCCCCACCGACGGCCACGCATTCGGTGACCTCCGGAGTATCGTGCACCAGGGCCTCGAAGCGGGCGAAGCTCTCGGCGTTGTGGGCCTTGAGCTCGACCTGCACCCAGACCGGGGTGCGCCTGACCAGCACATCGGTATTCAGGCGGGCACTGTAACCTTCGATGACGCCCGCCTTTTCCAGACGACGCACGCGCTCCCAGCAGGGACTGACCGAGAGGTTGATGGCCTCGGCCAGCCGGGACTTGGTAATGCGCCCATCCCGGGAGAGGATTTCCAGAATTTTCAGATCATAACGATCAAGCTTCATGGGTCTACCTGGCTCTCAATATTCAGCCGAGTGACTCGACGACCTCGGCGATCACCGCAATGGTGTCACCCATGTTGACACTGGACGGGAAGCGCCGGGCCGCCAGGACGCCGTCGCGCTCGGCCGTGTACTCGATGGGTGCCACGCCACTGCGCGTCATGTCGTAGACACGGGCAATGACCTGCCCTTTCGAGACCGGGTCACCCAGCGCCAGTGTCAACTCGAGCAGACCGGTATGCTCGCTCTGCACATAGCAACTGGCGTCCGGCATGTCGAGATATACCTGGGGCTCGGCCGGCATCTCGACGTTGCCCTCAACCAGGCCGTAGTGGATCAGAAAGTTACGGATTCCACGCTCGGTGATCGCCAGACTCTGCGGCGTCGAGGTGCCACCACCACCCAGCTCGGTGGCCACGAAGACCTTGCCCTGACGCTCGACCGCGGTGTCGAACAGGGCCGCGGCATCCAGTTCGAACATCATCATCGCGTAGGGCGCCCCAAAGGCCTTAGCACCTTCCAGCGCGCTGCGCTGCTGCTCGGCATCGTCCAGCACATGGGAGGCCGCGAACGGGATGATGTCCAGAGTGCGTCCACCGGAGTGAAGGTCGAGCACCACGTCGCTCATCGGCACCATCACCCGGGTGAAGTAATCGGCGATCTTCTCGGTCACATTGCCATCCGGGTCGCCCGGGAAGCTGCGATTGAGGTTGCCCGCGTTGCCGGCGTCCATGGGAGAAGTGCGGCGGCCCGCCATGCAGGCCGGCGTGTTCATCATCGGCACGATGATCACGCGGCCGGTGACGTCCTCGGCGCGCAGCTGGCTGGAGAGCTTGTGAAGGGCGGTGATGCCCTCGTACTCATCACCATGGTTGCCACCGGTCAGCAGCGCTGTAGGCCCCTCGCCGTTCTTAACCACGGTGACGGGAATCATCACCGCCCCCCAGGCCGACTCATCATTGGAGACCGGCAGTTTGAGGAAGCCATGCTGAACGCCGTCGGCATCGAAGTCGACGGTGGCGGAAATCGGGCTGGGCCGCAGCTGACCGGATTGCTTGCTCATGAGGGCTCCTTACTTGACGAACAGCTGGCGAGGAAAGTCCGCCAGGGTTTCACAGCCGTTTTCGGTGATCAGTATGCTTTCGGTAATCTCGAGTCCCCAGTCGTCCACCCAGAGGCCCGGCATGAAGTGGAAGGTCATGCCGGGCTCGAGAATGCTGTCGTCCGAGGGACGCAGACTCATATTGCGCTCACCCCAGTCGGGCGGATAGCTGAGGCCGATGGAGTAACCGCAGCGTGCGCCGCCCCGGTCGAAGCCGTACTTGTCCATGGCCGCACCCAGCGCCATGGCGATATCCGCAGGGCGATTGCCGGGCCGTGCCACTTCCAGCCCATTGTCGATGCCTTCCAGCAGCGCCGACTCGGCCCGCACGAACTCGGGGGGCGGGCGACCCAGGAAGATGGTGCGCGACATCGGCGCATGGTAGCGCTTGTAGACGCCGGCAATCTCGAAGAAGGTGCCTTCCCCCTCGCGGAAGGGCGAATCATCCCAGGTCAGGTGCGGTGCCGCCGCATCCTTGCCGGTGGGGAGCATCGGCACGATGGCCGGGTAATCGCCGCCGAAGACCTTGCCCTCGGGGGATGTCCAGCCCTCGATGCCCACCCGATAGATTTCCGACACCAGCTTGCTCTTGGGCAGGCCCGGCTCGATGCATTCGAGAATCCGCGAGTGCATGCCGGCGACGATCTTGCCGGCGATCCGCATGTACTCGATTTCCTGGGGCGACTTGATGGCACGGCACCAGTTCACCAGGGAGTTGGCATCGGCAAAGCGCGCGTGGGGAAGCTCTTTCAGCAGGCACTGATAGGCCTTGGCCGAGAAATAGTAGTTGTCCATTTCCATGCCCACCACGCCCTTATGCCACCCGCGATCGGGCAGGATGGTCTGCGCCAGGTAGTCCATGGGGTGCATATCCGGATTCTGGACATAGTAATCCGGGTAATAGGTGATGTTGTCCGGATCGATCCAGCAGGTCCGCAAGGCACCATTGGCGTCCATGCGTCGCCCGTACCACACCGGTTCGCCTTCCAGCCCTAGGAGTACACACTGGTGGACATAGAAAGACCAGCCATCATAACCCGTCAACCAGGCCATGTTGGAAGGGTCACTTATGATCAGCACGTCGATCCCGCGGCTCGCCATTTCGGCACGAACCTTCCAGAGACGGCCAGCATATTCTTCACGAGTGAAGGGAAGAGAAACCTGAATCATGACATCGCTCGCCAAACGATCACCACCAACATCCGGACACCTGTTCTCCTCAGGCGCCGGGGCATAGCACTGAATCAATGCTGACACTCAAGACGACCATCTGCGGCCCGCATTATCATGACATTTACTCGGCAACATCATGACAATACCGGGCCTTTGTCGGTATGGTGATACTATCACCACCAGTTAGCGGGCGGTCAAAAGCTTTATTGAATCATGACAATTGATCTCACAAGCTATCTCTCGGACTCGGGGCCCAAGTACCTCGCCATTGCCAGGGCACTCTCCGAGGCCATTCGCCAGGGCGAACTGCCGCCTAGCACCCGGCTGCCCACCCACCGGGAGCTGGCCGAGACCATGGGCATCAGCGTGCAGACCGTCTCGCGGGCCTATGCCCAGGCCGAGAAGATGGGACTGGTGCAGGCCCGCACCGGTAGCGGCACCTGGGTCAATGCGCTAGATGACTCGCGTGATTCGGCCTACCTGCGCAAGCCCGACCCGCGGCATGAAGATACCCTGATCGACCTGTCGATTGCCCACCCCGTATGTCCGCCGAGCCATCACCTGCGCTTTCGTGAAACCCTGGCGCAGCTGGCCGAGCAGGCGAGCCCCGAGATCATCACCGCCAGCCGCCCGATTGCCGGTCTGCCTCATCAGCGCGAGCGGGCCAGCCAGTGGCTGACACAGCGACTGGGCGTGCCGGGAGAGGCGGATGACCGCATCCTGTGCAATGGCGCCGCCCACGGGCTTCTGCTGGCCATCGCCACGGTTGTCCAGCATGGCGACCTGGTGCTGACCGAGGCCCTCACCGACCACGGCCTGATCGCCCTGTCGCGCACCCTGGGGTTCCAGATGCGGGGGGTGGCCATCGATGAACAGGGCATCCTGCCCGACGCCCTGGACGTGGCCTGTCGGCGCTTCAAGCCGCGAGCCGTGTGCCTGACCCCCACTCAGCTCAACCCCACCGGCGCTACCATGACGCAGGAAAGGCGCGATGCGGTCGCCGAGGTGCTGGAGCATCATGCGGTCTGGCTGATCGAGGACGACGTCATGGCCCTGCTCGAGCCGCCGGGGCTGACGCCACTGACCGCTCGGGTACCGCACCTGGGGTTTCACGTCACCAGCCTGACCAAGGCCACCATACCGGGGCTGCGTGCCGGCTACCTGAGCGTGCCGCGCGGCCAGCTGCACCACACCCTGCCGCGCATGCGCGCCACCACCTGGATGGCCACCCCGCTGAGCTTCGAGATCGCCGATGCCTGGCTGGCCGATGGCACGGTCGAGGAAATGGCCGCGGAGCAGCGTCATCTGCTGGCCGAGCGTCAGCGTCTGGCCAACCGGCTTTTGAGCGGTCATGAGCGCATGGCACGCACCACCGGCATGCATGTCTGGCTGGGACTGCCCAGCGCATGGCGGGCCGAGGAGTTGCAGCAACAAACCGAACAGGAAGGCGTGGCCATTACCACCGCCTTGCCCTTCATGGTCGAGCAGACGGCCGCGCCACGACGGGTGCGCGTCAGCGTCGGCGCGGAGCCGGACATCGAGCGCTTCGAGGAGGGCCTGCAGCGCCTCGTCAACCTGCTGGGCGAGGCACCACCGCCCATGATGCAATTCGTCTATTGAAGGGAGGGAAAGGATGCGCGTACTGATCCACCATGACAACGCGGACGCCTGGCGCGACGCCCTGTCGCGCCGCCTGCCGAATGCGGAAATCCTCGGTGAGGAGGCAACGCCCGAACAGCGCCGCGAGGTCGACTACCTGGCGGCCTGGCAGCCTCCCGCCGAGCTGTTCGCCGAGCTCGAGCAGCTCAAGGGCATCGTCAACCTGGGCGCCGGTGTCGATGCCCTGCTCGACAACCCCGCGCTGCCCCGCGAAATCCCCATCGTCAAGTTGCGCGATGCCGGCATGGCGAGCCCCATCGCCGACTATGTGCGCTATGGCGTGCTGCACTTCCAGCGCGACTTCGACCGCTATGCCCGCCAGCAGGCCAGTGGCGAATGGCGCGAACACGCCGTGACCGACAAGGCGGACTGGCCAGTCGGCGTACTGGGCCTGGGCGCCATCGGCGCCCAGGTCGCCACCAGCCTGGCCGCCGATGGCTTTCCGGTTCACGGCTGGAGCCGCACGCCCAGAACCCTCGAAGGTGTGACCTGCCATCATGGTGATGAGGGGCTTACTGGCCTGCTCGGCCGGGTACGCAGCCTGGTGCTGTTGCTGCCGGGCACGCCGGCCACGCATCAGTTGATCAACCGCGAGACACTGGCTCGGCTGCCGCAGGGTGCCAGCCTTATCAACCCGGGCCGCGGCTCGCTGATCGAGGAGTCGGCCCTGCTCGACGCCCTGGACAGCGGCCATCTCCGAGGGGCCCTGCTGGATGCCTTCCCGGTCGAGCCACTGCCCGCCGAGAGCCCGCTGTGGTCGCATCCCCGCATTCTGGTCACGCCGCACATGGCCGGCCCCACGCCGCTGAAGGATGCCGTCGATCAGGTTGCCGAGGCATTGCGCGCATTCGAGGCCGGCACGCCCCAGCCAACCATTGACCCGGAGGCCGGCTACTGACCGCCGGCCCCTCGACTACTGGCTTCGGTTCGGCAAACGCGACTTACAGCAGCTCGGCAAAACGCGCCAACCAGGCGGGATGTGCCGGCCAGGCCGGGGCGGTGACCAGCTTGCCGCTGGTGATCGCCTGATCGACCTCGAGGCTGGTGAAGTTGCCGCCGGCCAGCGTGACCTCCGGCGCACAGGCGGGATAGGCCGAGACCCGAAAGCCCTCCAGCGAAATGGCCGAGGCCAGCAGCTGGGCGCCATGGCAGATCGCCGCCACGGGTTTGTCGTGCTCGAAGAAATGCCGGACCATCTCGAGCACACGCTCATCCAGGCGCAGATACTCCGGCGCCCTTCCGCCGGGCACCACCAGGGCGTCGTAGTCCACCATCGCGACCTCGGCAAAGGACGCATTGAGGGAAAAGTTGTGCCCGGGCTTCTCGGAATAGGTCTGGTCGCCCTCGAAGTCATGGATGGCGGTGCGCACGCTGTCTCCCTCGCGCTTTTCGGGACACACGGCATCCACCGTATGCCCCATGGCCTGCAGCGCCTGGAAGGGCACCATGATTTCATAGTCCTCGACGAAGTCGCCGGCAATGAGCAGTACTCTAGCCATGTTGTCTCCTGATTCGTGGGGGAGCTTGAAACGCCATAGCCAGCATAGGACAAGATCGGCATTGCCTCGAATCCCGCAGCGGTTCGGGAACCAGCGAAGGCTGTGCGCAATCTGATGTTCAGATGGGGTGCCTGGCACCTTCCTACCACACCACAAGGAATCACCATGCCCAAGCGGTTGCCCCTGACACTCTGGCTGCTTCTACTGGCCCTGCCGAGCGGCGGCAGTCTGGCCGCAGATACATCGCCCCGGGCCTTCGAGGCGCGCTACTACCTGGAAGTGGATGGCTGGCCGGATGCCGATATCCAGCATCGCCTGGAAGCCACCGCCAGTGGCTGGCAAAGCCGGATGAGCGCCACACTGCCGGGCATGAGTGGCCACGAGGTCGGACGCTTTCGCGTCGGCGAGGCGTCGCTGCAGGCCTACTACTACGCTTCCGGCTACTCGCTGCTGGGCATCAAGAAGTCCTATAAGCTGGATCATCAGGCTCTGGCCACGCTGCCCGACCGTCAGAGCGCGCTCTTCGCCCTGGCGCGTCGCGCCATTGAACGCTCCTGCGCATCGACCTGTCGCGTGGACTACGTGGACCATCGCGGCCGCAAGGAAAGTGTCGACTATCGCGTGATGGGGCGGCGCACACTCGACCTGCCCGCCGGCGAATTCGAAGCCCTGCAAGTCGAGGTCACTTCAGCGGACGAGGACCAGCGCCGTCTGGTGTTCGACTTCCTGCCGCGCCTGCCCGGCCTGCTGCTGTCGATGACCTACTACAGCGACGGCCAGCGCAAGAGCCGGCTGGAGATGACTCACCTGGCGACGCCCTGATCCGCGACAGCTCTTCCACTGCCTCGGCAGAAGCGCCTAGAATGGCGTTTCATTAGTGCACTAACCGCTTCAGTGCACCCGCCTCCATGGAAGGAATATCGCGATGTTGAGCAGCCTGTTGATCGTCCTCTTGCCACTGGTACTGGGCTACCTGGTGAGGGTTCGCCACCCTCGTTTTCTTGCCGCCATCAACCGTGGGGTCAGCGCCTCCATCTACATCATCCTGCTGTTGATGGGCATCAGCCTGGCGGGCCTCGAAGATCTGGGAGGCAAGCTGTCGCAGCTGGGCGGGCAGTCACTGTTGCTGTGCGTGGTGATCTCCGCCTGCAACCTGGCGGCCCTGACCTGGCTGTCGCGCCGGCTGCGCCTTGAAGTCGCGGCCTCGACCTCAGTGGCTGATGCGCCGACCAGCAAGCTGGCCGCCATGGCCGGCTCTATGTCGCTGATCGGGGCCGTGCTGGGCGGCGTCATCCTCGGCCTTCTGGCCAGCGGGCCGCTGGGTTTGCCGCTGTTCGACGCGGCCGAGACTCTGTCCGAGTGGGTGCTGTATCTGCTGCTGGCCTTGATCGGTTGCCAGCTGCGCAATTCCGGCATGCCCCTCAAGCAGATCCTGCTCAACCGCTTCGGCCTGGCCATCGCCAGCGTGCTGGCCGCCAGCTCGCTGATCGGCGGGCTGCTGGCCGCGCCCCTGCTCGACTTGCCATGGAACGAGGGCCTGGCCATGGCCGCCGGCTTCGGCTGGTATTCGCTGTCCGGGATCCTGATCGGTGACCAGCTGGGACCGCTTCTGGGCGGCATCGCTTTTCTCAATGACCTGCTTCGCGAATTGCTGGCCTTCGTGCTGATCCCGCTGGTCATCAAACGGCACCCGGCGCTGGCCATCGGCTACGGCGGGGCCACGTCCATGGATTTCACCCTCCCGGTGATCCAGCAACATGGTGGCATCGCCTGTGTTCCGGTGGCCGTGGTCAGCGGCTTTATTCTCTCTCTGCTTTCGCCACCGTTGATCCTGTTTCTGCTGACGTTGTAACTCCACTTAACCCTCCCGCTCTCTAGGGCTCACCCAGCAGCATGGTGGCATCGCCTGTGTTCCGGTGGCCGTGGTCAGCGGCTTTATTCTCTCTCTGCTCTCGCCACCGTTGATCCTATTTCTGCTGACGTTGGAACCCCATTTCACCCTCCCGCTCTCTAGGGCTCACCCAGCAACATGGTGGCATCGCCTGTGTTCCGGTGGCCGTGGTCAGCGGCTTTATTCTCTCTGATCTCGTCGCCGTTGATCCTGTTTCTGGTGACGCACCAGGCAGACAACTAAAAAAAGCCCGCGCAGGGCGCGGGCAATGCATCACAACAGCTCAAGATCTCTAGCCAGGGAAGGTCATGATCTAATACCCGGCATCAAGGCATGCCTTAGAACCAGACTTCGGTCTGTACGCCGAAGGACCAGTCGTCACCGGTGAAACCGGGCTTACCAAAGGAGTCACCGGCACTGTAGTCGTTCAGCTCTTCATCCCAGTCGCTCCAGGAGGCGAAGACACGGATCTCGGGACGCTGCCAGAAGCCGCCCACCTGGGGCTTGAAGGTCGGCGCGATGGTCAGCTTGGTGTAGTCACCCTCGACAGCGTTGTTGCCGCCATAGCCTTCCGGCGAGATGTCCATCCACTGGTAGCTGCCTTCGTACTGCATCTCGAAGTTTTCGGTCAGCTCGTTGGCCAGGCGGACGTTGAAGGTCGCCCAGTCATACTGGTCGCCCTGGACATAACGGTCCTCGCTGGTCTCGGCCAGGATGGCCGGCGCGACACGCCACTTGGGCGCCATGTAGGTGGTTCCATACAGACCGATGCGGGTGGCAGTGGCATCCTCGGTCAGGTTGCCGTTGCTGCCGATGGTCTTGGTAGCGGCACCCAGGCCCTGACCATGGATCACGGCCGCCTTGAAATTGCCGTCATTGAGGCCGAAGAAGTCATCGCCATGATAGGCCAACATGGTGTGCACGCCATTATCGGCAGCGTCCAGAGAGCCCGCGGTCTGGCGTTCATCATTGTCAGTGGCATTGATGCCGCTGACCATCCATTGAAAGTTACCGAAGTAGTTGTTGGAGGTCAGGATGAGGCTGTCGGTGCTGTCGGTCTCTTCCGCCGCCGGATTCATGCTGTCCACCGGGAAGTCGGTATAGCTGCGGCCATAGACGGACAAGTTCGACTTCCAGTTGTCGGCCAGTTGCATGTCGTAGATACCGCCACCGGTACCGGCCAGGAAGACGAAGTCGCTGTCGAGCCAGTGAATGTCGAAGTTGTCGCGATCGAAGCGCTTGCCCGCCCAGATCTTGGCATCCTCGAAGGCACCGGTGAAGCTCGGCAGGTCACTGAACTCGGTGTAGACCTGACGCACGTTGAGGTTCGACTCGCCGGACGTCCAGTCGTTACTGGTGTTCACGCCGTCGGCGATCATGGTGGTGTACTTGGCCTTGGCACCATTGTCGAAGCGCATCTTGTAATTGAAGACCGCCTCGGCATAGGTATCCGGCTCGTTACCCAGTCGGCCCACGGCCCCTCCCTGGCTTCCGGCCGGGGTCACATAGGGGCCACCTTCCGAGCTTCTGCCGTCCTCGCCGATCAGCAGGCCGGAGCGTGCATAGACGTTGAAAGAGAAGCCTTCTTCGCCACTCGCCTGACGCTCGACCTTGGCCAGGCGCGACTCGATATCCTGCTGCTCGACACCAGCCGACTCCTGGGCCATTTCCTGTTCGGCCCGATCGGCACGCTTTTCGGCCGCCGCGGCACGCTGCTCGGCAGCCACGATGCGCTGTTCCAGCTCGGCCAGGCGAGCTTCAAGGTCGCTGGTCGACTGTGCATACGACAGTGAGCTGGCGGTCATGGCAGCGGCCGCGACGGCCAGGACCAGGGGAGACTTCCTTAGGCGTTGGTTCGCAGATGTCATTGCTTTCAGCCTTTGTTGTTGTCACGGGGAGAGACCAGCCGGCGGCGCTGGTGCCAAATTGCATAAACGACATGGCAGCGTCAGACCGAACTTAATCGATTCAGAAACTAATCCGTCATCAACAATTTTTAAATACCACCTAGGTCTAATCCCTTCGCCACCATACAACACTACGTGAACGAGCTCGCCGGCCACTTCCATCCCAGTCGTACTGCCGTATCAAGCGGGTGCCCAGACTCGCACACCCCTACGACAAAAGTTGAGGTTGCGAGTCGACCACATCATGGCTTAACTAACACCATGTCTTAATCGTTTAAGACAAGGTCGTTCACGACAAGACCGCAACCACTGTCACATCATGTCGACGCCAGCCTGAACGTCGAGTTACACAACAAGAACTTCGCCTGAGGAGCATTATGAACAGCAAATGGATTACCGCGATCGCGCTCGCCGGCCTGGCCGCCCAGCAGGCCCATGCCGAAGAGCTAACCATCTCCTGTGGTGCCGTGGGTGCCGAGTTGCAACTCTGTGAGGAGGGCGTCAACGCCTGGGAGGAAAAGACGGGCCACTCGGTGAATATCGTTTCAACGCCAAACTCCTCCACCGAGCGCCTGTCGTTCTACCAGCAGCTCCTCTCGGCCCAATCGAGTGATATCGACGTTATGCAGGTCGACGTCATCTGGCCCGGCCTGCTGGCCAATCACCTGGTCGACCTCAAGGAACAAATGGGAGACGATGCCGCCGAGGGCCACTTCGAGGCCATCGTTCAGAACAACACTGTGGATGGCCGACTGGTCGCCATGCCCTGGTTCACCGATGCCGGCGTGCTCTACTACCGCAAGGACCTTCTGGAAAAATACGACGCCGAGCCGCCGGAGACCTGGCAGCAGCTCACCGAGACCGCGCGCCGCATCAAGAAGGCCGAGCGTGAAGCCGGCAATGAGGACATGTGGGGCTATGTCTTCCAGGGTCGCGCCTATGAGGGCCTGACCTGCAACGCCCTGGAGTGGGTGGCCAGTAGCGGTGGTGGCACGCTGATCGACAGTGAAGGCGAGATCACCATCGACAACCAGCAGGCTGCCGATGTGCTCGACCTGGCGGCGACCTGGATCGGCGACATCTCGCCGGAAGGTGTCCTGAACTACACCGAGGAAGAAGCCCGCGGCATCTTCCAGTCCGGAGATGCGGTCTTCATGCGTAACTGGCCTTATGCTTGGTCACTGGCGCAGAGCGAAGACAGTGAAGTGCGCAACAAGGTCGGCGTGGTGGCCCTGCCCAGCGCCGAGGGCGAGGACAGCGCAGCCACCCTGGGCGGCTGGAACCTGGCCGTATCACGCTACTCCGAGAACCCGGAGCTGGCCGCGGATCTGGTGGCCTACCTGACCTCCGAGCAGGAGCAGAAGCGCCGCGCCGTCGAAGCCTCCTACAACCCGACCATCGACGCCCTGTATCAGGACGAGGAAGTCATCGAGGCCGTGCCCTTCTTCAAGACCCTGTATCCAGCCTTCACCAATGCGGTCGCTCGCCCGTCGGCACCCACCGGCGACAAGTACAACCGCGTCAGCAACAGCTTCTTTAACGCCGTGCACGATGTGCTCTCCGGCAACCAGAGCGGTGCGGAAGCCGTGTCCGAGCTGGAGAGCGAACTGTCGCGTATCAAGCGTCGCCGCTGGTAAGCCAGGAGGCTTTTCATGACCCAATCCGCCACTCAAGGCGCCCCCCGCGAGGGGGGCGCTGCTTCCACTACCGGGTTTCGCAGCACCAAGGTTCGCCGTCAGCGTGTGCGTGCCGCCTGGATATTCCTGGCGCCCATGCTGGTGACCCTGGTGCTGGTAGCCGGCTGGCCGCTGCTTCGCACCTTCTATTTCAGTTTTACCGACGCCTCGCTATCGGATACCGGACGCGCCGCCCTGATCGGCTTCGAGAACTACCTGGTCTACGATGACGGTGCCTGGTATGGCCTGTTGACCGATCCGGTGTGGTGGCAGTCGGTGTGGAACACCTTCTATTTCAGTATCGTCTCGGTGTCGCTGGAAGTCTTCTTCGGCATCATCGTCGCCCTGCTGCTCAATGCCGAATTCAAGGGCCGCATGCTGGTTCGCGCGGCGGTGCTGATTCCCTGGGCCATCCCGACCATCGTCTCGGCCAAGATGTGGGCCTGGATGCTCAATGATCAGTTCGGCATCATCAACCACATTCTGATGGGTCTGGGCCTCATCGATACGCCGCTAGCTTGGACGGCCAATGCCAATCTGTCCATGTGGGCGGTGATCATGGTCGACGTCTGGAAGACCATTCCATTTGTGGCCCTGCTGGTACTCGCCGGTCTACAGATGCTGCCCAAGGATTGCTATGAGGCCGCCGAGGTCGATGGCATCTCCCCCATCAAGGTGTTCTTCCGCGTCACCCTGCCGCTGATCACACCGACCCTGCTGGTCGCTGTCATCTTCCGCCTGCTGGATGCCCTACGCGTGTTCGACGTGATCTACGTGCTGACGTCCAACTCGACCAACACCATGACAATGTCCATCTATGCGCGCCAGCAACTGGTGGAGTTCCAGGATGTGGGTTACGGCAGTGCCGCCTCGACCATGCTGTTCTTCATCATCGCCCTGGCCGTGGTCATCTATCTGTACCTGGGTCGCCGTCAACTGGGAGTCGGCCAATGAACCAGTATCAATTGATGAAACTTCTCAAGCGCGTCGGCCTTTATGCCCTGATCGCCGTGGTGCTGGTCTACGCCGTCTTCCCGTTCTACTACGCGGTGATCACCTCGCTTAAACCGTCCAGTGATCTCTTCCAGGTGGATTTCTGGCTATCCTCGGTCAACTTCAACAATTATGTGCAGATTCTCAGCCAGGGCAGCTTCCTGCGCGCCATCATGAACTCGATCATCGTCGCCCTGTCGGTGGTGTTCATCGCCCTGCTGCTGGGCATCACCGCCGCCTATGCTTTGGGGCGCGTGCGCTTCCGCGGACGAACCACCGTGCTGCTGACCATCCTCGGGGTCTCGATGTTCCCGCAGGTGGCCGTGCTGTCGGGCCTGTTCGAGGTCATCCGCACCCTCAACCTATACAATAACCCGGCCGGCCTGGTGTTGAGTTACACCATCTTCACCCTGCCCTTCACGGTCTGGGTACTGACCACTTTCATGCGCCAGCTACCACAAGAGCTCGAGGAAGCCGCCATCATGGACGGCGCCACTCCCTGGGTCACCATCACCCGCGTCTTCCTGCCACTGATGTGGCCGGCCATGGCGACGACCGGCCTGCTGGCCTTCATCGCCGCCTGGAACGAATTCCTGTTCGCCCTGACCTTCACCCTGACCGATGACCAGCGCACGGTGCCGGTCGCCATCGCCCTGATCTCCGGCGGCAGCCAGCATGAACTGCCCTGGGGCCCCATCATGGCGGCCTCGGTGACCGTCACCGTGCCCCTGGTCATCCTGGTGATGATCTTCCAGCGTCGCATCGTGTCGGGACTCACCGCTGGCGCCGTCAAGGGCTGAACGAGACAATACCTTTCAAGATCAAGGATTTAATTCACATGCAAGACAACACCTTCTGGTGGCGTGGCGGCGTCATCTACCAGATCTACCCCCGCAGCTTCATGGATGCCAGCGGTAACGGCGTCGGCGATCTGGCCGGCGTCACCAGCCGGCTGGACTATGTGGCCAGCCTGGGCGTCGATGGTATCTGGCTGTCGCCCTTCTTTACTTCCCCGATGAAGGACTTCGGCTACGACATCAGTGATTACCGCGGTGTCGATCCAATGTTCGGTACATTGGAAGACTTCACATCCCTGATCAAGCGGGCCCACGAGCTGGGGCTGAAGGTGATCATCGACCAGGTGCTCAGCCACTCCTCGGATCGCCATCCCTGGTTCCAGCAGAGTCGTCAGGACCGCCACAATGCCCGCGCCGACTGGTACGTGTGGGCCGACCCCAAGCCGGACGGCACGCCACCCAACAACTGGCTGTCAATCTTCGGCGGGCCGGCCTGGACCTTCGACTCGCGCCGTCGCCAGTATTACCTGCACAACTTCCTGTCCAGCCAGCCGGACCTGAACTTCCACAACCCGGAAGTGCGTCAGGCCCAGCTCGACAACATGCGCTTCTGGCTGGACCTCGGGGTCGACGGCTTCCGTCTGGATACCGTCAATTTCTACTTCCACGACACCCAACTGCGCGACAACCCGCCGGTACCGGCGGGCGACACCAAGACCCTGGGGGCACCGGACAGCAACCCCTACACCTGGCAGAAGCATCAGTACGACATCAGCCGCCCGGAGAACCTCGACTTCCTGCGCGACCTGCGTTCCCTGATGGACAACTATCCGGGGACCACCACGGTGGGCGAGATCGGCGACGACTCGCCGCTCGAGCGCATGGCAGAGTACACCGATGGCGGCGACAAGCTGCACATGGCGTATACGTTCGACCTGCTCAATGAGCCGCATTCACCGGGCTACATTCGCAAAGTCATCGAACGTTTCCAGAAGATGTCGGCGGATGCCTGGCCCTGCTGGGCGCTGTCGAACCATGACGTCGAGCGCAGCGCTTCACGCTGGGGAGCCAACGAGGATCATGCCGCCTACCCCAGGGTGGCACTGGCCATGCTGTTCTCGCTGCGCGGCAGCGTCTGCCTGTATCAGGGCGAAGAGCTGGGCCTGCCGGAAGCCGAGGTGCCCTACGAGCGCATCCAGGACCCTTACGGCAAAGTGCTGTGGCCGGAATTCAAGGGCCGCGATGGCTGCCGCACGCCCATCCCGTGGCGCCAGACCGAGCGGGGTGGATTTTCCACCAGCGACCCCTGGCTTCCCGTCGATGACCGCCACCTGGTGCTGTCGGTGGAAGACCAGGAGCATGACCCGGCCTCGACCCTGCACGCCGTCCGCCAGCTCCTGGCGTTCCGGCGACAGCACCCGGCCCTGCATGACGGCGACCTGACGCTGCTTGAGGTCGGCGACTCCCTGCTTGGCTTCATTCGTGAGCGCGACGCAGACCGCATTCTGTGCCTATTCAACCTGACAGGCGACACCCAGAGCACCCGACTGGCCACGTCCGGCCAACTCATCGATACCCTTGGTTTCGACTGCGAATGGGAAGGCGATGTCGTGACCCTTCCGCCCTATCAAGCAGCCTTCATGAGCCTGGATTCCTCTACCCAAGATGCCGGCACAAACCGCCGACAAGGAGATGTCACATGGCAAGCGTGACCCTTGAGAAGCTCAACAAGATCTTCGGCAGCACCCATATCATCAAGGATGTCGATCTGGCGATCGGCAATGGCGAATTCGTGGTCTTCGTCGGCCCCTCGGGGTGCGGCAAGTCCACCCTGTTGCGGCTGATCGCCGGCCTCGAATCGATCTCCGACGGCACCATGCAGATCGGTGACGACGTGGTGAATGAACTCCCGCCGCGCGAGCGCGGCGTCGGCATGGTCTTCCAGTCGTATGCGCTTTACCCGCACATGACGGTCTACGAAAACATGGCCTTCGGTCTCAAGCTGGCCAAGATGGCCAAGGAAACCGTCGACGACCGGGTCATGGCCACGGCGCGCATCCTGCAGCTCGAGGAACTCCTGCAGCGCAAGCCCAAGGAACTCTCGGGCGGCCAGCGTCAGCGTGTCGCCATGGGGCGGGCCATGGCGCGCGAGCCGAAGATCCTTTTGTTCGACGAGCCGCTTTCCAACCTGGATGCCTCGCTGCGCGTACAGATGCGTAACGAGATCGCCCGCCTGCACCACCGGCTGGGCTCGACCATGATCTACGTGACCCACGACCAGGTCGAGGCCATGACCCTGGCCGACAAGATCGTGGTGCTGCGCGACGGCCGCATCGAGCAGGTCGGTAGCCCTCACGATCTCTATCAGCGCCCGGAGACACGCTTCGTGGCAGGCTTCATCGGCTCGCCGACAATGAATTTCATGCCGGCGGAACTGGTCGAGGCCAGTGGCCAGGGCTGCCGCGTCCAAGTAACGGGCGTCGGCGAGCTGTCGCTTCCCCAGGATGCCAGCAACACCACCCGGGGCAGCCAACTGACCCTGGGCGTGCGCCCCGAGCATATGCGCCTGGAAGAAGCCCAGGGCGACAATGCCTTCGAGATTGTCAATGTCGAATACCTCGGCAATGAAGTCTATGTCTACCTCGAACCGAAGGACGGCGACATCCTACTGGTGCATCGTACCGAGGCACCGAGCGACTGGCAGGTCGGGCACAAGGTAGCCCTGGCCCCGGAAATCGAACATATCCACCTGTTCGATGGTGACGACAAGGCCCTGGGCCTGACGCAGCGCTCCGAAGCCGCCTGAGCGGGTTACTGCCCGCGAGCATCCCACCCTCGGGACGGGGGCCCCGGCTCCCGTCCACTCGAAATACCATGTCCTGCTCAGGGCCGCCTGCCCGCGCCACGCCCATGACCCTGCCATGACCTCGCTCGAACGATCGCGACTGGCGATCAGAGCCGGGACCAACCCGCGATAGCGTCAGGAGCCATTACAATGCCAAACCCTGATATCCAAAAGACGACTCGCCCCCTGCTGACCTCCCTGGTACTGGCCGGCGCCGCTCTTGGCGCCCAGTCCAGCCTGGCGGCCGAGATCGCCATTGCCTGCGGCTCGGGGGATGCCGCTGACTACTGTCCCACCGTCGCCGAGGAATGGGCCGAGAAGACCGGTCACGACGTCAAGGTGGTCTCGACCCCCAATGCCACGACCGAAAAGCTCTCGCTGTTTCAGCAACTGCTCAACAGCCAGTCCAGCGATGTCGACGTCATGATGATCGATATCGTCTGGCCCGGGATGCTCTCCGAGCACCTTGTCGATCTCTCACGATACCTGCCCGACGATGCCACCGACGGTTTTTTCCCTGAATTGATCGACAACAACACGGTGGACGGTCGTCTGGTCGCCATGCCCTGGTACACCGATGCCGGCATGCTGTACTACCGCACCGACCTGCTGGAACGGCATGGCCATGAGGTTCCCGAGACCTGGGAGGAGCTGACCCGCATCGCCACCGACATCCAGGACGCCGAACGCGAAGCCGGCAACGATGACTTCTGGGGCTACACCTTTCAGGGGCGCGCCTACGAAGGCCTGACCACCAATGCCCTGGAGTGGGTCGCCAGTCACGGCGGCGGCACCATCATCGACAGTGACGGCAAGGTCACCATCGACAACCCGCAGGCCGCCGCGGCCCTGGACCGCGCTGCTGGCTGGATCGGCACGATCAGTCCCGAAGGCACGCTGAACCATACCGAAGAGAAGACCCGCGGCATCTTCCAGTCCGGCAATGCGCTCTTCCTGCGCAACTGGCCCTATGTCTGGGCCCTGGCCAATGGCGAGGGCAGCGAGGTCGCCGGCAAGATCGGCATGGCCCCCCTGCCCCATGGGCCGGAGGGCGAGTCCGCGTCCACTCTGGGCGGCTGGAATTTCGCGGTGTCACGCTATTCCGAACACCCCGAACTGGCCACCGAACTGGTGGCCTACATCACGGCACGCGCACAACAGAAGGACCATGCCCTGGCCATGGGCATGAATCCGACCATCGTGTCGCTTTATGAAGACGAGGAAGTGCTCGAGCGCAATCCTTCCATGGGAGACCTCTATGAGACCCTGACGCACGGGGTGACTCGGCCCGCCACGGTGACCGGCGACGCCTATGCCCGCGTTTCCAATGCGTTCTTCAACGCCACTCACCGCGTGCTCTCCGGTGAACTGGAGGGCGCCGCGGCCGTCGCGCAGATGCAGCGCCAGCTCGAGCGAATCGGACGTCGTGCCTGGTGAAACCCACAGGGGCCCGGCGGCAGCCGGGCTCGTCTGACGCCCCTACCTGCTGTAGAGTTTCGTGCCTGAATCCACCACGCTGCGACCCGACCAGCCCGACTGGTGGCGCGGTGCCGTCATCTATCAGATCTATCTGCGCAGCTTCATGAATGCCGTGGCCGTGCCCGGGATGCCGGCCGTCACCCCGGTCAACCCGTTTCGTTGGCGCCGGGAGAGGCCATCTGGCTGTGGCTGACATCATGAAATGTCATGTCCGCGCGCCGTTTCGGCCGGAACCCGCTATGCCGCAGAACCCTGGCAGGGTATCCTTGATGATCAGCTGATTAGCCTGGGAACGAACGTGTCAACACCGTCACGCCATATCACTTTGAAGGAACTGGCCGCCGCACTGGGGGTATCAACGGCGACAGTCTCCAATGCGTTCAATCGCCCCGACCAGTTGTCGCCCCAGCTGCGCCAGCGCGTCTTCAGCGAGGCCAAGCGGCTCGGCTACAACGGCCCCGATGCCAAGGCCCGCAGCCTGCGAACCGGTCGCTCGCAGATCATCGCCGTGATTCTGGCCGAAAGCCTCACCTACAGCCTCAATGACGCCGTGGCCAGCGAGCTGTTGTCGGGCATCGCCGAGGTGCTGGATGAGCAGCATCACACCCTGCTGCTGCTCTCCGGGCGCCAGTCACCCGGGCAGTTGCCAGGTTCGATGAGCATTGCCGACGGCTTCATCATCTACGGCCTGATGCCCAGCATGGCGCTGATTGAAACCCTGCCCACCAATCGTCCGCGGATCGCGGTGGACTTCAATCTGGATGGACAGCCGACCGTGCACATCGACAACCAGCCGGCCAGCCAGGCCATCGCCAACCATGCCCTGGCAAAGCGGCCCCGCCGGGTCGGCATCCTCACCCTGCGCCTCACCGAGCAGCCCTGCAACGGCCCCCTCAGCGACGACCTGACCTGGCTGACCGCCGAGCAGACCATTACTCGTGAGCGCCTCGACGGCTTCTACCGGGCGCTGGAAGCGCATGGCATTGCCCCCGACACGGTGCCGATATGGAACGTGGAGGAAAATACCCATGAGGTCTGCGCGCCGGTCATCGCCCGGATTCTCGACCTCCCGGATGACGAGCGCCCCGATCTGCTGCTGTGCATGTCGGATCGCCTGGCGCTGACGGCCCTGACCCTGGCCGAACAGCGCGGCCTGCGCGTGCCCGAGGACCTGCGCCTGACCGGTTTCGACGGTATCGCCGAAGGCCAGTATCGGGCGCCGCGTCTGACCACGGTGCGGCAGGACAGCGTCGAGAAGGGCCGCATCGCCGCGCGCATGATCCTGGGGCTGGATCCTCCCGGGGATCAGCGGCTGCCCACCGAGCTGATCATCGGCGAAAGCTGTCCCTGAGCCAACTCCGGCCGACAACTTTCACCGGGCTTGCACGAAGCGACACCGCCATGAAGGGTATCCTGAGCGCTCGCCTTCATGGACAGTCCCTGCGGAAGCCTCGACCATGCCTTTTTCCCAGCCTTCCTTTTCACGTCTCGGCATCAAGCTGTTTGTGATCATCCTGTTGGTCAATGTCGCCATCGCCGGTCTGGTTTTCATCGGCGTATCACGCAGTCTCGACCAGGGCTTCATCGAATACCTCGACCGTACCCAGACGCGCCGTGCCGAAACCCTCGCCGAAGGACTGGCCGACGAGTGGGCGCGCCGACGTGACTGGCAATGGTTGCGTCAATCGCCGCGCGCCTGGCGCCATCTGGTGCGCCACCAGCTATGGCCGGGCGAAGCGACGCCGCCCGAGGGCATAGAACGCCGGCTGGGGGACCCGCAGGATTTCGTGCTGCATGACGCCAATGGCCTGCCGGTGATCGGCCTGCCACCCGATAACGACCAGGAAGCCGCCGAGCTGCGCTGGCTGCCGATCCGCAGCAAAGGGCAGCAGGTCGGCACCCTGGGGTATCGCCCCCCTCAGCAACTGATGGCACGCATGGACCGGATCTTCCTGTCACAGCAGCGCCGCAACCTGGCCATCATCGTGGCCGCCCTGGGGCTGGCGTCCCTCTTGCTGGCCGGCGGGCTCTCCTGGTGGGTGGGCCGACGCACCGGCGGCATGACGCTGGCGGCCCGCCGCCTGACGGACGGCGACTACAGCACACGACTGACCGAGCGGGGGAGCGATGAGCTCTCGCGGCTGGCCCGGGATTTCAATGTCCTGGCCGAAACGCTGGAAGCCAGTCGCCAGGCGCGCAGCCGCTGGGTCTCGGACATTGCCCATGAACTGCGGACCCCGCTCGCCGTGCTGCGCGGCGAGATCGAGGCCATGCAGGATGGTATTCGCCCCCTGGACCTGGAAAGCCTGGGCTCACTGGGCCAGGAGGTCGGTCAGCTCGAGCGTCTCGTCGCCGACCTGCGCCTGTTGTCACAGAGCGATGCCGGCGCCCTGGAGGTCCAGCTCGCGCCCCTCGACCTGGCCGACAGCCTGACCGGCCGCCTGAATGAAGCCGAAGGCTGGCTGAACGACAGCGACGTCAGTCTGACCTCTGACATCCAGGGGCCGGCCTGGATCCGCGGGGACCACCAGCGACTGCGCCAGCTATGGAGCAACCTACTCGACAACACCGTCGCCTATACCCAGGCACCGGGCACTCTCCGGGTCAGCCTGACACGACGGGGGGATCACTGGTGCTTGTACTGGGAAGATAGCGCCCCGGGCGTCGCCAGCGACGCCCTGCCACGGCTCACCGAACGCCTGTACCGCGTCGAAGGGTCGCGCAACCGCGCCAGCGGTGGCAGCGGCCTGGGTCTTTCCATCGCCATGGCCCTGGCCAGGGCCCACGGCGCCGAAATGACACCGGGCAGCTCCGAACTGGGCGGGTTATGCTGGACCCTGATGTTTCCCGCCATGCCACCACACCAGCACACAGGGGATGACCGATGAGCCACCTCGACACCGACCACGTCCTGATCGTGGAGGATGAGCCCAAGATCGCGCGCCTGGTGGCCGACTACCTCGAGGGCAGCGGTTATACCACGCATCATATCGACCACGGCGATGAGGTCCTGCCGTGGATCGAGGCGCGCGACCAGCCCCCCGAACTGATCTTGCTGGACCTGATGCTGCCGGGCACCGATGGCCTGACACTGAGCCGCGAGGTTCGCCAGCGCTGGCCGCACGTCGCCCTCATCATGCTTACCGCCCGGGTCGAGGAAGTCGACCGCCTGCTGGGCCTGGAACTTGGCGCCGACGACTATATCTGCAAGCCCTTCAGCCCCCGCGAAGTGGTCGCCCGCGCCCGTGCCGTGCTGCGCCGCAGCCGTGCCGCCAAGGCGGATGTCGCCCCCAGCGTTCCCCTCAGCCTGGACGATGACGGCTGGGTCGCCCTGGCGGATGGCCAGGACCTGGGCCTGACCGCGGTCGAATTCCAGTTGCTCAGAGTGATGATGCACTCGCCGGGGCGCATCCTCTCCCGCGAACAGCTAATGGACCATATGTACCGCGACCACCGCATTGTTTCCGAGCGCACCGTGGACAGCCACATCAAGAAACTGCGCCGCAAGATCGCCGATGTCTGGCCGGAGCGCGAGATCATCCGCTCGGTCTATGGCGTAGGTTACAAGTATCAGCCGGAAGAGTGAGGGGTGAGGAGCTAGTGTGGCCCTCGAAGCCCTGGATCGTGGTTCATACCTCGGGGCGCTATCTACACGCTCTTTGCACGCTGGCTACACCAACCTTGCACTTCATGAGTGAATACTGCACGGGTCACTCAAGGACACAAGGAGCCTTTTCATGACCCAGTCACTCACACGCAAGCTGCTGATGCCCGCCCTGCTGGCTTCACTCATCGCCCCCTTGTCACTGGCCGTCAGTGCCTCCGCCGACCAGCGTTCGGACGTCAAGCAGCAGCTTTTCGAACAGGCCGGCATCGATCAACAGACGCGTGATGAGCTCCAGCAAGCCCGCCAGGACTACCGTGAGGCGATGATGGAGCTGCGCACGGAGCACCGCGAGAAGGTCGAGGAAATCCTCGGCGAAGACGGCCAGGCCGCCCTCGAAAAGGCCAAGCAGGAAATGCGTGAAGAACAGCGTGCCGAGCAGAGGGCCGCGCGCGACGAGCGCATCCAGGCGCTCTTCGAACAGTGGGAGCTGTCCGACGACACCCGAGGCACCCTCGAGCAGCAGCTCGAGCAGTTCCGTTCCGACGCCAAAGCCCTGAAGGACAAAGCATTTGAAAGCCCCCAGGCGCGTCGCGACGCCTGGAAGGCACTGGTCACCACCCAGCGTGACGCCCTCTCGGAACATCTCGACGACGAGCAGATGAAGGCTCTGGGCGACGCCATGCGTTCCCAGGGACGCGGCGGACCGCAAGGCGGTTAACACGCGCAGCAAAGACGACGCCTGACAAGGATGCTTCGTCTCACACTTCCCCTCGACGCCCGGCTCTGTGCCGGGCGTTCTGCGTTCAATCCGGCCACAGCCCCCGATCGGACACCGTGGCTCACGACGAACCTTACCCCGAAGCCAGCAGGACAGGCGACAGCCCTCGACTTGCAGTATCTCGAGGATGTGTTATTTTATTTGAACATTCATTTAAAAAAGATTCGTCCACCAAGGAGGATACATTGAATGTCGGATAATCCCGCCATCCCGGCACACAAGGACCGGATCAATCGCATTGTCTTCCACGGCAGTGTGATCGGTATCCTGGTTTTCCTGATTCTGACCATGACGTTCACCCAGGAGGCCGGCGCCTTCTTCGACGCCGGCCTGGCCTGGGTGAGCGATACCTTCGGCTGGTACTACATGCTGGCCGCCGTGGCCTATCTAGTCTTCGTGATCGTGATCGGCTGCTCTCGCGTTGGCCGCATCCGGCTGGGACCGGATCATGCCCGCCCGGAGTTCTCGCTGTTGTCCTGGGCCTCGATGTTATTCGCCGCCGGTATCGGCATCGACCTGCTCTTCTTCTGCGTTGCCGAGCCGCTCTCGCACTACATGACGCCGCCCGACATGGCGCCGGAAAGCGCCGCGGCGATGCGCGCCGCGGTGCCTCAGACCTTCCTCCACTGGGGGCTGACCGGCTGGGGGATGTACGTCCTGATGGGTATGGCACTGGCCTATTTTAGCTATCGCCATCGCCTGCCGCTGGCCATTCGCAGCGCCCTCTACCCGCTGCTCGGCAAGCGTATTCACGGCCCCATCGGCAATGCCGTGGATATCACGGCGGTCATCTCGACGGTCTTCGGCATCGCAACCAGCCTCGGCATCGGGGTGATGCAGCTCAACTACGGGCTGACCTTCATGTTCGGCGTTCCCGAGAGCCTGACCACCCAGGTGGTGCTGATCGTGCTGGTCGTGATACTGGCGACCATCTCGGTGGTGACCGGGGTCGAGAAGGGCATCCGCCGCCTTTCCGAATTCAACATGGGCCTGGCCCTGTTGCTGTTACTGTTCGTACTCTTCCAGGGCGACACCCTGCACCTGCTGGACGCCCTGGTGCTCAACGCCGGGGACTACCTCAGCGGCTTTGTCGGCATGAGCTTCGATACCTATGCCTTTGCCGGCGAGGATGCCCAACAATGGAAGGGCTGGTGGACCATCTTTTTCTGGGGCTGGTGGATCGCCTGGACACCCTTCGTCGGGCTTTTCCTGGCACGTATCTCGCGAGGCCGCACCATCCGCGAGTTCGCCATCGGCGCCCTGCTGATTCCACTGGGTTTCATGATGGCCTGGATGTCGATCTTCGGTAACAGCGGCATCGAGATGGTGGCCAACCAGGGCCTGGCCGAACTCGGCCAGCAGGCACTGAACACGCCTCAGACCACCATCTATACCTTTCTCGAGCAGTATCCCTACATCGGGATCACGGCCTCGGTGGTGACCGTGCTGGGTATTGTGTTCTTTGTCACCTCGGCGGACTCCGGCGCTCTGGTGCTCGCCAACTTCACCTCGATTCTGGCCGATGTGAACCATGACGCCCCGGTACGCCTGCGCATCTTCTGGTCCGTGACCATCGGGCTTGTCACAGTGGCCTTGCTGATGGCCGGTGGCCTCTCGGCTCTGCAGAGTGCGGTGGTGATCACGGCCCTGCCCTTTTCGCTGGTGATCTTTGCCATCATGGCCGGCATGACCCGCGCCCTGAAGCTGGAAAGCACCAAGGCCGATGCCCGTCACTATGTCACGGGTGGCGCCGCCGGCGGTGAATGGCGAGAGCGCCTCGACCGGGCGCTGGACACCTCCAACCGTGCGGGAGCCGCCGCCACCATCGAGCATGCCATCCGCCCCGCGCTGCAGCAGTTCGCTGAGGAGCTCGGCGCACGGGGCCAGAGGGCCACGATTGATGAGGCGGTGCTCGAGGGCGAGCCCCTACCCAGCCTGACCCTGCAGGTCGACTTCGACGATGCCGCCAGCTTCGTCTATCGGGTGCGTGCCCGTCGACTGCGCACGCCCAGCTTCCTGCCGGTGGATGACGACTATTATGTGCGTCTCGACGTCTACCTGGCCGAGGGCGGCACGGACAAGGACGTCAATGGCTATACACGCGGTCAGGTCATCGGCGATGTGCTGGCCGAGTACGAACGCCACCTGCACTTCCTGGTGCTGGCCGGTGAAGACGGCAAAGCCCAGGCCATGCCGGGCTTCGTGGGCGAGCCGCCCGAGGCCGCTTCACAGACCTGACGGGCACTTTGCCCCTGCCTGAAACGCGAAGCGGCGGCCCGAGGGCCGCCGCTTTCGTGTGTATCCCGCCTGCCGGGACAAGGCATCGCCCGAGCGTGGCGCTCAGAAGAAACCCATGGGGTTGCTGTCGTAGCTGACCAGCAGGTTCTTGGTCTGCTGATAGTGCTCCAGGGCCATCTTGTGGGTTTCGCGGCCGACACCGGACTTCTTGTAGCCACCAAAGGCCGCAT
The DNA here is from genome assembly GCF_030409235.1 of Halomonas almeriensis. Lineage (GTDB taxonomy): Bacteria > Pseudomonadota > Gammaproteobacteria > Pseudomonadales > Halomonadaceae > Halomonas > Halomonas almeriensis. The sequence continues at coordinate 258,214 of NZ_JAUFPO010000009.1, read as the reverse complement.
GGGCGGGATACTGGTGGTAGCAATTGGTCCACACCCGGCCGGCCTGGATGCCGCGCCCCATGCGGAAAGCCACGTTCATGTCGCGACTCCAGACGCCGGCGCCGAGTCCAAACTCGGTGTCATTGGCAATGGCCAGCGCCTCGGCCTCGTCCTTGAAGGTGGTGATCCCGACTACCGGGCCGAAGATCTCTTCCTGGAAGACACGCATGCTGTTGTCGCCCTTGAGCAGGGTCGGCTGGATGTAATAGCCCCTGTCATAGGCGGGATCGAAGCTCTCCTTGCCACCGCCGGTAAGGAACTCGGCGCCCTCCTCGCGGGCCACGTCCATGTACGACAGGATCTTGTCGTACTGTTCCTGACTGGCCTGGGCCCCTACCTGAACCTCGGTATCCAGCGGGTTGCCACGCTTGATCGACCGCGTGCGTTCGACGACGCGAGCCATGAAGTCCTCGTACATGGACTCCTGGATCAGCGCACGACTCGGACAGGTGCAGACCTCACCCTGGTTGAGGAAGGCCAGCACCAGCCCCTCGACCGCCTTGTCGATGAACTCGGGTTCGGCATTCATGATGTCGGCGAAATAGATATTCGGCGACTTGCCGCCCAGTTCCACGGTCGACGGAATGATGTTGGCCGCTGCGCACTTGAGGATGTGCGAGCCGATCGGGGTCGAGCCCGTAAAGGCAATCTTGGCGATACGCGTGCTGGTTGCCAGCGCCTCGCCCGCCTCAGCGCCATAGCCATTGACGATATTGAGCACGCCGGCCGGCAGCAGATCGCCGATCACTTCCATCAGCTTGAGAATCGAGGCCGGGGTCTGCTCCGCCGGCTTGAGCACCACACAGTTGCCCGCCGCCAGCGCCGGGGCCAGCTTCCAGGTCGCCATCAGCAGCGGGAAGTTCCAGGGAATGATCTGCCCGACCACGCCCAGGGGTTCATGAAAATGGTAGGCCACGGTATTGGCATCGATATCGGCGGCGGTACCCTCCTGGGCACGGATGCAACCGGCGAAGTAGCGGAAGTGATCGATGGCCAGCGGCAGGTCGGCATTGAGCGTCTCGCGCACCGCCTTGCCGTTGTCCCAGCACTCGGCGACCGCAAGGGCTTCCAGGTTGTCCTCGATGCGCTGGGCGATCTTCAGCAAGAGGTTGCTGCGCTCGGCCGCCGAGGTCTGACCCCAGGCCGGGGCCGCGGCATGGGCGGCATCCAGCGCCTTGTCGATGTCCTCAGCGGTGGAGCGCGGTATCTCGCAGAAAACCTCGCCATTGACCGGACTGACATTATCGAAGTACTGCCCCTTGACCGGCGGCACGAACTCGCCGCCGATGTAGTTGCCGTAACGCGCCGCAAAGTCGACCAGCGCCTCGGGGGTACCCGGGTTAGCATAAATCATGGCATAACTCCTGAAAGAGGATGATAGGTTCCATGGTCAGTGTTGGTCATGTAGCGCCGGGAGAATATACGCCTTTGGCAGGACATCCTCGCCGCACCATGCTCGACGCTGGTGCAGCGGGAGCGAGATGGTCAGATGGTTCAGCCTTCCACGGCCACCGGCGTCTCGCCACGCCTAGCATGGCATAGCCCAGCCCGGTGACCAGGGAACCGGCGACGATGGCCAGCAGTGAAGCACCACCGGGGTGATGGCGTTGAGAATCAGCAACCTGCGAAGACTAGGCCCAGCGCGCCTCGAGTGCCTGAATGCTCAGCTCGAAGAGATTGTTGAGACGCTGAAGCTCGGGCGTCAAGGCATCGAAGCGGTCTTCGCGACCGGCCTGCTCCACTCGGGCTGCCACGGCGGCGACGCGGCTGGCGCCCAGGCTGGCCGACTCGCCCTTGATCTGATGCGCCTGATGGATGACAGCGTCACCGTCCCGTTGGACCACGGCCTGCCGCAATGCCGCCAGCTGACCGACGGCCTGCTGATGATAGTAGCGGACTAGGTCCTGCAACTCGGCGCGCCCCAGGCTCTTCTCCAAGGCGTCCAGGGCCTCGCTGTCCAGCAGGGGCTCGGCGTCGTTCGGCGTTCCCCGGGCGTCACTGTCGGCCGGCTCGCAGGCAAGATGCCGACGCAATACGCTGTGCAGGTCATCCTGGAAGATCGGCTTGACCAGGTAGCCATTCATGCCGGCGGCCAGACAGCGTGCCTGGTCACCGCCATACCCGCCGGCGGTCATGGCCACGATGGGCACCTCGGCGGCCCAGCCATCACTGGCCCGCAAGCGCCGCGTGACGTCCAGGCCATCCATGTCGGGCATCTGCACATCCATGAAGATCAGGTCGAACGCTTCGCCTTCCACGCATTCCAGTGCCTCTGCTCCGGAGCTCACCAGGGTGACCTGAAATCCCATGCGGGCAAGCATGGCATGCGCCACCTGTCGATTGACCGGATTGTCCTCGACGACCAGCAAGTGCGCCCCCTGCTGGACGCTGTTGTCATCGCGGCGAACACTCGGCACGGCCCGAGCCGGCTCCTCGGTGCCGGCCACCAGCGGCAGGCGAAGCCAGCAGCGGCTGCCCGACTTCAACTGGCTTTGCATACCGATGCGTCCTCCCAGGGCCTCGACGAGGCGCTTGCAGATGGCCAGGCCGAGCCCGGTACCGCCGAAGCGGCGCGCCGTGGAGGGGTCACCCTGCTGGAAGGGCTTGAACAGGAGTGGCTGTCGTTCGGGCTCGATACCGCACCCCGAGTCGCTCACCTCGATGGCCAGCTCTCCCTGGTCGAGGAAGGCCGACACCCTGACCTCGCCTTCCTCGGTGAACTTGATGGCATTCGAGAGCAGATTCAGCAGTATCTGGCGCAAGCGGCCCGGGTCACTGATGACATGCACCGGCAGTGCCGGGTCTATCCGCAGCGTCAAGGCAATGCCATGCGCTTCGGCATGCGGGGCGAAGAGGGAAGTGGCGCCGTTGAGCATTTCCTCCAGGGAGAAGGATCGCGCCTCCAGATCGAGTCGCCCCGCCTCGATCTTGGAAAAGTCGAGAATATCGTTGATCAGCTCCAGCAGGCGCCGGGCACTGTCTTGGATGGTATCGGCATAGTGGCGAGCGTCCCTGCTCAGCGCATCCTCGGTGAGCAGCTCGCTCATGCCGATCACCCCATTGAGGGGCGTGCGGATCTCGTGACTGACCGTGGCCAGGAACTCGGATTTGGCCTGACTGGCCGATTGTGCCTGATGCGCCGTCACCTCGAGCTCGGCACTCAGCTCCTCGAGGGTGCGGCGCGCTTGGGCGTTGTCACGGGATTCGCGGAACAGGAAGGCCACCACCATCATCGCCGCCACGCTCATGGCCAGAAGCAGCACCAGCAGCAGGCCGTACAACCACTTTAGGCGCTCGCGCTCCTGGGTCGTCGACTCCGCCAGATGCGAATTGATCGACACTACCAGGCGTTCCGTGGGCTCACTCATGGCCGCCAGTTCGCGCTCCACGCGATTCCTGACGGTGTCATTCATGACATCGGCCTGGCCGAGAATGTCATCGATAGTGCGGATATGTGCCTGGATATCCTGGGCCAGGCTCGCGGCCAGTGGAACCGAGGCGAGAAGCTCGGCAATGTCGCCGCTTTCCAGCAGGTTGAGCCGGCTGTAGAGCAGCTCGAAACGCAGGCGTACCCCTTCGAGGCTCTCGCTGCCCGGTCGATCGGACAACAGGAAGTTGCGCAACTGCACGACATCACGATCCAGCTTGTAGGCATGCCAGGTGGTGTCCGCGCCGACACGCCAAAATTGGCTGTCCTGACGCCAGACCACCAGGCCGACGACCAGCAGGGCACCGACGAACAGCAATAACGCGGAGATCGCCCCGAGCTTGAGGCGGAGTGGATAATGTTGCAGCACCGGGGTCTCCAGACGACTCAATAAACGAAGACGCGATCCACCTGCCAGACGGACCGGAAACGCACCGTTTCGGTATTGAGCTCAGAGTGTTCATCGAAGGGGTACATCACCAGCAGGGGCCCGAGGTTGCGAATCGGTACCTGCTTGCCGTTGCAGCGCATTGCCAGTATGACCTCGTAGCGACGAAAATCCGCTACCGGTATCCGGGCCTCGAAACCATTGAGGGCGCCGACAAGCACCTGCTCGGTATCGGCGCCGACCGCGTCGAGCAGCGCCGTGAATAGCGGCCCCTCGAAACGCTGAGCATTGTCATGCCAGGGCGTGCTGGTCGTGATGGTGCGGGCCGCGAGGCGATCCAGCATGGCACGATCGAAGTGCGCTTCGTCTCCCGCATTGGTGTGTGCAATGTCACCACTGATGGTCAAAATGACATCGCCACTGGGCTTGGGTAGCTCCTCGGAAGCAGCCATCGTCTGAAACGGCACACCGAGCAGGATCAGCAAGGCGGCGGCACCGATCCAGCGCAGGTATCCCAGGACCATAGCGTACGCCTCGCAAACCGGTGGTGGACTGAAGTCTAGCGATGCCACAGGCCGATGCAGGGCCTGTCGCAAGAACGCTACCACACAGGCAGGGCCTGAGTGGTAGCGCATCACTCTCATGGCGATCAACGCACGATCATCACCGAAACCTTGCTGTGGTGCACCACATGCTCGGCGTTGGGCCCCAGCACATAATCGACGAACTTGCGCTTGGTGTGAGAGGCCATGACGATCAGGTCGGCATCCACTTTCCTGGATGCTTGGATGATCGCCTCCCAGGGTGAGCCCTCGACAATCACGCTCTGCACCTGAATGTCGTCGGGCACATTGTCGCGAATGAACTCATGTTGGGCCTCGCTGACGGCTTCCTGCGCCTTGCTGGCATAGTCGGGGGGAAAGAATCCCCCGACCATGGGCATCTGCACGTCAGGAAGCACGGTCACCACATGCAGGGAGGCGCCGAAACTGCGGCACAGCGTCAATGCCGTGGGCAACGCCTTGGACCACGAAGCCTGCTCGTTGAGATCCACCGGTAAGAGAATTTTGCTGTACATCGTGTACCTCCTCAAGCCGAAGCCGGTGCCACATCGCGATCACGACGCCGGCGCTGCAGCATCACCACCAGCACGAACACCAGGAAGGCCGGTATCCACATCCACTCCTTGGACCAGCGATCCACAGGTGCCAGTACCTCGATGATCTGCTGATCGAAGTCGAAACCAAGCTCCTGCGCCTGACTGCCATAGGTCACCATGTCGACCACGGCGCTGCCGTCTTCCATGCGCAGATCGAGTCCCATGTTGGCCAGCCGCTCGTCACCGGTCTCGCCATCTGGCACCGGCATGGTCATGTAGGTGGTCATCGGATCCCCATAGGCATCTTCGCCCTGGATCTGCAGGCGCAGCGTACTGTCGCTATCCACATTGCCCAGCGCCTCGGCGAACTGTGCCGGCGGGATCGAGCGATAGGGGTCATGCACTATGTCCATCCAGAAGCCGGGACGGAACAGAGTGAAAGCCACCAGCAGCAGCAGGATCGACTCGTACCAGCGGTTGCGCGTGATCATGAAGCCCTGGGTCGCCGCCGCGAAGATCAGCATCGCGACCGTCGCCACCACAAATATCAACACCCCCTGCAACGGCGATACACCGATCAACAGCAGGTCGGTGTTGAAGATGAACAGGAACGGCAGAGCCGCTGTACGCAGGCTGTAGTAGAAGGCCTGGAAGCCGGTTCGGATCGGATCCCCACCCGAGACGGCCGCCGCTGCGAATGATGCCAGGCCCACCGGCGGTGTCACATCGGCCATGATGCCGAAGTAGAACACGAACAAGTGGACGGCAATCAGCGGCACAAGCAGGCCGTTCTGCTCACCAAGGTGCACGATGACCGGGGCCAGCAGGGCCGATACAACGATGTAGTTGGCCGTGGTCGGCAGTCCCATGCCGAGGATCAGGCTGAGCACCGCGGTGAACAGCAGGATCAGCATCAGGTTGCCCATGGAAACGGTCTCGACCACGTCGGCCAGTACCAGCCCCACGCCGGTCTGGGAAACAGCACCGACGATGATGCCGGCGGTCGCCGTGGCAATGCCGATGCCGATCATGTTGCGCGCACCAGTCACCAGGCCATCCCAGAGGTCGAGGAAGCCTTCACGGACATCGGCCACGAAATCGCTGCGCTGGCGGAAGATGGCCGTGATGGGCCGTTGCGTGAGCATGATGAACATCATCAGCACGGTCGCCCAGAAGGCCGACAGCCCCGGCGACAGTCGCTCGACCATCAGGCACCAGATCAGCAGGACGACCGGCAGAATGTACTGCAGCCCGACCAGCACCGTGGGGCGGGTCTGCGGCAGGGTATAGATGGGCTCATTGGGATCGTCCACCTCCAGTTCGGGATACCCGGAAGCCAGCTTGAGCAGGGCCACATAGATCCCCACCAGGGCGACGGCCACGAGCCAGGGGGTGGCCGGCCCGAGTACCGGCTTCAACCAGCCCAGTCCGTAATAGACCATCAGGGCCGTGATCATCATCAGCAACAGGCCACCCAGGAAGCCGACCACCTTGCGCACCAGCGGCTTGGCCGGGTTACTGCTTTCCAGCCCCTGCATGTTGGCCTTGAGGGCCTCGAGGTGGACGATATAAATCAGCGCGATATACGAGATCAACGCCGGCAGGAAGGCATGCTTGATGACCTCGACATAGGAGATGCCGACATACTCGACCATCAGGAAGGCCGCCGCCCCCATGACCGGCGGCATGATCTGGCCATTGACCGAGGACGAGACCTCAACGGCCCCCGCCTTTTCCGAGGAAAACCCGACCCGCTTCATCATCGGGATGGTGAAGGTGCCCGTGGTCACGGTATTGGCGATCGAGGAGCCGGAGATCAAACCGGTCATGCCGGAAGCGACGACGGCCGCCTTGGCCGGCCCGCCCTTGTAGTGGCCGAGCATGGAAAAGGCCACCTTGATGAAGTAATTACCCGCCCCGGCCTTGTCGAGCAGGGCGCCGAACAGCACGAACAGGAACACAAAGCTGGTCGAAACCCCCAGGGCAATACCGAACACCCCCTGGGTGGTCAGCCACTGGTGATTGATCAAGCCCGCCAGGCTGACGCCACCATGCGCCAGGATGCCTGGCATCCAGGGCCCGGCCAGCGAATAGAAGATAAAGATGCTGGCGATGATCATCAGCGGTGGCCCGAGCGCTCGGCGCGTTGCCTCGAGCAGCAACAGGATGCCGACGACACCGACGATCACGTCCTGCAGGATGGGCGCGCCCGGTCGCTGCGCCAGCTGTTCGTAGAAGACGAACATGTAAGCCCCGGCACAGGCTGCCAGGGTGGCCAGGATCCAGTCCTGGATGGGAATCCGGTCACGAGGCGAACGCTTGAGCGCCGGATAGGCCATGTACGCCAGAAACAGCGCAAAGGCCAGATGGATGGAGCGCGACTCGGTGGCGTTGAAGACCCCGATACCCATCATGAAGGGCAAAGGTGACGAGATCCACAATTGAAAGAGCGACCATACCGCGGCAATGCTGACCAGCAGCTTACCCGGCATTCCCGCCGGCTTACGGGCACCCGAGTCGGTCGAGGTCACCATATCCTCGAGGTCAACGTCGGTTTCCGGCCCTCTTTTCTTATCTTCCGTCATATGTGAGCCCTGCTCTGTATCGGTTGACACTGTGTCAGTGCGTCGCCGGCGACCGACCGGCACCGCAAACGCAAAGCGCGGCCCCTCAGCAAGAGGCCGCGCATCCTTCTACAAGGTGCGAGAAGTTACGTCTGGTAACTTACTCGATCCAGCCCTGCTCGCGATAGTAGCGTGCGGCACCTTCGTGCAGCGGCGCCGACAGGCCTTCCGAGACCATGGTCTCCGGCTCGAGGTTGGCAAAGGCCGGATGCAGCTTCTTGAAGCGATCGAAGTTGTCGAACACCGCCTTGACGGTCTGGTAGACGACATCCGCATCGGTCTCGGTGGTGGAGACGAAGGTCGCCGCGACACCGAAGGTTTCGACGTCGTCATCATTGCCCTTGTAGAGCCCGCCCGGGATGGTGGACATGGAGTAGTACGGATACTCCTCGACCAGACCCTGGATGGCTTCATCATTCAACGGGACCAGGTTGGCATCAACCGTGGTGGTAGCTTCCTGGATGGCACCATTGGGGTGACCCACGACATAGGCCATGGCATCGATATTGTTATCGGCAAGGGCGGAGGCCATCTCGGCGGCATCCAGCTGAGAGGCCAGCGAGAAGGTATCCTCGGTCCAGCCCTTGGCGTCCATCACCACTTCCATGGTGTTGCGCTGGCCGGAACCCGGGTTACCGATGTTGACGCGCTTGCCGGCCAGGTCGTCGAGCGACTCGATGTTGGCATCGGCACGCGCCAGGATGGTCAGCGGCTCGCCGTGGACACGGAAGACGGCGCGCAGGTCTTCGTAAGCGTCATCCTCGAAGTTGCCGGTGCCGTTGTAGGCCTGGAACTGAACGTCGGACTGGGCAACGCCCATGTCCAGCTCACCGCTTCGGATGCCGTTGATATTGGCCACGGAACCCCCGGTGGAGGGCGCGTTACACTTGATGTTGGCATCTTCAAGGCGGTTCACCAGACGACAAACGGACTGGCCGACAACGTAATAGACGCCGGTCTGGCCACCGGTACCGATGGTGATGAACTGCTCTTCGTCCTGGGCCATGGCGGGGGACGCGAACATCGCGGCACCGAGCAGGGCTCCAGAGAAGGCGGCGGCAGAGAAAGCATGGCGTTTCATGAATACACCTCATTGTGACGTTATGGTTAAAGTGCTTGGCTGGCGAAACACGACAGCCAGTCTCAGACTGCGGAGCGCCGTTTCCACTTTACCGAAAAATTCAGCAACTTCATGCAGTAACTAGATTACTGGATTAGTTTAGCTGGCAACAGCGTTTAGCGTTCGTTAATTTTTATGGCCCTCGTCCACGCTACCCCAAGGCATCGCTCCCCCACACGCATCTCCCCTCAAACACCACACCTCACAAATCATAGCTTATAGCTCGTGACTAGACGTTATACCCCAGCACCCTGGGCAGCCACAGGTACCCAAAGGCCTGATCCGGGAAGCATGACGGGGCACGACAGACGCGACCTCTGATATGCTGGAGACCACGCTGCAACCCTTGAAAAGGATCTCTCGTGCCACTTCGCGACCTGGCCATCGGCCTGGGTGTCATACTCATCTGGGCACTCAACATCATCGTCATCAAGGTCGGCGTGACCGAGATGCCGCCCCTGATGCTGACCACACTGCGCTTTGCCCTGGCGGCCCTCCTGCTGGTGCCCTTCCATCCGGTGGCGCGTCACCAGCTGCCCTTTCTGGCGGTGCTCTCGGTGACCTTCGGCACCCTACACTTCGCGCTGCTGTTCATCGGCCTCAGCCAGGCCGAGGCGGGCACGGGGGCACTGCTCGTCCAGATGGGCACCCCCTTTGCCACCCTGCTGGCCGTCATCGTGCTAAAGGAGAAACTGGGCGCCCGCCGCCTGGCGGGGCTGATCCTGTCGTTTGCCGGCATCGTGGTGCTTGCCGGCGGACCGACACTGCCCGCGCCCCTGCCCACCGGCCTGTTGTTGTGCAGTGCCCTGGGCTGGGCGATATCGCAGTTGCTGATCAAGCGCGGCCCCAATGTCGCCCCCATGGCGCTGGCCGGCTGGGTGGCACTGTTAGCCACGCCCCAGGTGGCGCTGGGCTCCTGGTGGTTCGAGCAGGGGCAGCTGGAGGCCTTGAGGAGTGCCGAATGGAGCGGCTGGGGCGCCGTGTTGTATACCGCCATCATGTCGTCGATCCTGGCCTATGGCGCCTGGTATGGCCTTCTCAGGCGTCACCCGGTCAACCGTGTGGTGCCCCTGACCCTGCTGGTGCCCGTTCTGGCCGTGGGCTTGGGTGCCATCATGCTGGGGGACTCCCTGGGGCCTCACAAGCTGCTCGGCGGCACCCTGGTGGTGGCCGGTATCAGCCTGATCGTGCTGCGCTGGCGCGCCAGGCCCGAGCGCGCCTCCTGAACCGGCGACACCCGCACCTCGCGCGCCCCGGTCGAATCAGTCGGCAAAGGCCCGGGTATCACCGCGTCCGTCGCGAATGACCTGCGGCGGAATCTCGCGCATGTCGACGACACTGGTCGGCTCCAGGTGACAGGCGCCGCCGTCGATAATCAGGTCCAGATGCGCGCCAAAGCGGTCGCGAATCTCTTCGGCCTCGGTCATGGGCCGGTCCTCGCCGACCGGAATCAGGGTCACGCTCATCAGCGGCTCGCCCAGCTCCGCCAGCAGGGCGCGGGGAATCGGGTGGTCGGGAACGCGAACCCCGATGGTACGTCGCTTGGGATGCAGCAGCAGGCGGGGCACCTCGGTGGTGGCCGGCAGGATAAAGGTATAGGCCCCCGGCGTATGCGCCTTGAGCAGTCGGAAGACGGCATTATCCACCTTGGCGTAGGTGCCGATCTCGGAAAGGTCCGAACACACCAGGGTAAAGTTGTGCTTGTCGTCCAGCGCGCGCAGCCACTTGATGCGCTCGATGGCTTTCTTGTCGCCCAGGTGACAACCCAGCGCATAGCCCGAGTCGGTCGGATAGGCCACGACTCCGCCGTCGCGGATGATGCGCACGGCCTGGGCAATCAGGCGTTTCTGGGGCGTTTCCGGGTGCATCTGAAAGAACTGGCTCATGAGCGCTTCCTTATCGCCGGGACGGGTTCATCGGCTCGGCACGACACTGGCGGTGAGCGGGTCCCACCATGGCCGTTGCCGCCCTGCCCATGGCACTTCACGCCACGGGGACAACGTCACCCATCGCCGCTTGCAGGCGCGGGTGCGTCCATACCGGTGCCACGGCGGTCCGCGGCACCCGAGTCATGCTGCCCGGTGCCAGATGGCCACCGGGGAAGTGGAAGTCGCTGCCCAGCGAGGCCCAGAAGCCTCGTTCCGCCAGTTGCCTGGCCAGATCGCGCGTGACATCCGGGTTCTGAAAGCCGCTGACCAGCTCGACGGCCTGCCCGCCGGCGGCCTGAAAATCATCCAGCAACTGACCGCGCTTGCGGCGCGTCAGCCCATAGCGCAACGGATGAGCCACCACGGCGACGCCATTGGCACCGAGTATCCAGGCGACCACCGTCGCCAGCGACGGCCAGTGCGACTTGATGTCCCCGGCCTTGCCACGCCCCAGATGCCGCTGAAAGGCGGTGGCCATGTCCGGCACCAGCCCCGCCGTGACCAGCGCCCGGGCGAAGTCGGGACGCCCCAGCGGGCGGTCGCTGCCCGCCGCGTCGCGAGCCCTTTCGAGCGCATTGTCGAGGCCGATCCGCTGCAGTCGCTCGGCAATCTGTTCGGCACGCCGACAGCGGGCCTCGGTCTGAGCCATCAACCCACCCGTCAGCTCGTCATCGGCACCCTCGGGGAGCAGCCCCACCACATGGATATTGATGCCACGCCACTGACAGGACAGTTCGCTGCCGGGCAGCACCACCAGGTCGTGTTGCCGACCCGCCTCGACCGCTCGATCGACACCCGCCAGGCTGTCATGATCGGTCAGCGCCAGGTGTGTCAGCCCACGGGAAGCGCACAACGCGACCAGGGCCTCCGGGGACAAGGCGCCGTCGGACGCCGTGGAGTGCATGTGCAGGTCGATCGGTAGCGCTTGCCCATCGAAACGCTCGGGAAGTGCATTCATTGGCATGACGCTGGCAGGAGTCTTTGTCAGAATACCGACCATGGTGCTCGCCGCTCCTGCGGGGGTCAATGGCAAGCCCACAATCACGCGGCACGAGTCCGCTCAACCGAGGATGTTTCGAGATGCTCTACGCCATCATCAGCGAAGATGTGAACAACAGCCTGGAGCGGCGTCTGGCCGCGCGCCCCGACCATCTGGCCAGGCTCGAGGCACTGCGCGACGAGGGCCGGCTGGTGCTGGCTGGACCGACGCCCACCATCGACAGCGAATCCCCCGGTGATGCCGGCTTCTCGGGGAGCCTGGTGGTCGCCGAGTTCGACGACCTGGAGAGCGCCCAGGCCTGGGCGGATGCCGATCCTTACGTGATTGCCGGAGTCTACGCGCGGGTAACCGTCAAGCCCTTCAAGAAGGTGCTGCCCTGAGCGCGCTCGCACAGGCGCCGGCACTTGAGTGCACGAACCAGTCCACCGGCACTTTCCCACAGCAACTGTGGACAACCTTGTTGAAACGCCGCGGATGCCTCGCCACAAGGCAGTCAGCCTGCCTCCCGGCACAAGGCGTTCAATCTTTAACCAACCGACACGGTGACCCGCTTGCCCGCTGCCCCGGATGCCCTACCCCCGCTGGCCGGCCTGACCCCGGCATCCCTCGACTGGCAAGCCGATGAAACGGGCTCGGCGTCCCCGCACTCGCGGGAATTCGGGGATGTGTACTTCTCGCGCCACGATGGCCGCGCCGAGACTCGACATGTGTTTCTCGATGCCAACCAGCTCCCTCGGCGTCTGGCGGCCTGGCGGCTGGACCGGCCCTTCGTGATCGGCGAGACCGGCTTCGGCACCGGACTCAATATGCTCTGCGCCTGGGCCTGTTTCGATGAACATGCTCCCCCGGAGGCCCGCCTGCACCTGATCTCCACGGAGCTCTACCCGCTGACGCGGGACGATCTGTCCAGAGCACTGGCCGCCTGGCCGGACCTCGCCGAGCGCGCCGCCTGTCTGCTGGCCCAATGGCCTGCAGCGGTCAGTGGGGTGCACCGCCTGTGGCTCGATGCGCGAGTCACCCTTGATCTGCATTTCGGGGATGCCACCGAGCGCCTGCGCCACCTGGACGGCCGGGTCGACGCCTGGTTTCTGGATGGGTTCGCGCCGGCACGCAACCCCGGGATGTGGCAGGCTTCGCTGTTCGAGGCCATGGCGGCCCGTTCCCGCCCCGGCGCGACCCTGGCCACATTCACCTGTGCCGGTGTCGTCAAGCGCGGACTGGCCGCCGCCGGCTTTCGCTGGCGCAAGGTGTCAGGCTTCGGCCGCAAACGCGACATGCTGGTCGGCGAGATCGCCGAGCCACCGGCGGACCGGCGTCGGCGCTCCACCCCCTGGTTTCTGCCCTCCTCCCCCGGCCCGCGCCGACACATCAGCGTGATCGGCAGTGGCCTGGCCGGCGCCAGTGCGGCAGCCGCGCTGGCGCGCCGCGGTGTGCAGGTGACACTCATCGATCGCGAGGCCCCCGGTGCCGGTGCCTCCGGTAATACGCAGGGGTTGCTCTACGTCAAGCTTGCCGCCGAGACCAATGACCAGAGCCGCTGCTATCTCGCCGGCCTGCTGCATAGCCGTCGCTGGCTGGAGAGCCTCGACCCGCATCATCGCCTGTGGCAGCCCAGCGGCGTGCTGCAGCTCGCCTCCAGCCCTCGCGAACAGGCTCGCCAGGCCCGTTTTGCCGACAATCACCCGCTTCCGTCGGATGTGGTCGAACGCATCGACGCCGTCGCCGCCAGTCAACTGGCCGGCGTGCCCCTGAACCATGGCGGGCTGCATTACCCGCTGGGCGGCTGGGTACGCCCCCAGGCTCTGTGTCGTCGGCTGGCCGAGACCCCGGGCGTTACCTTCCGCCGAGCCCATGTCCAGAGCCTTCAGGCAAGTTCGACCAGTTGGCGACTGGCGCTGACGACGGACAAGGGCACCGAGCATCTCGAGACCGACCAGGTGGTGATCGCCACCGCAAGCCTGGCCAATCGGTTTACCCAGACAGAGCGCCTCCCTCTGCAGCCGGTCCGCGGGCAAGTTTCGGCGCTGCCCCTGCCTGATCACATGCCAGCGCCCCACATGGCCATCTGTGGCGGCGGCTATGTCGCGCCCCCGCACAACGGTGAACTGACCTTCGGGGCCACCTTTCAGCCGAATCAGAATGACGACACCCTGTGCGAGGCGGATCATCAGGCCAATCTCGCCGAGCTGGCGCGACTCTTGCCCGGATATCCCGAGCGGCTCGAGGCCGCCGGCGTATCTCTCGACCCCGCCACCATGAGAGGGCGCGCCGCGGTGCGTGCCGCCAGCCCGGACAAGACCCCCTACGCCGGTCCGGTGCCCGACGCTACGCGTTGGCGGGAGGATTATGCGCGGCTGGCCAAGGATGCCACGCGCGTGCCCGACACCCCGGGCCAATATCACCAGGGGTTGTGGATCAGTGCCGCTCACGGCTCGCGAGGACTGGCAAGCGCCCCTCTGTGTGCGGAGGTCATCGCTTCGCGTATCTGCGATGAGCCCATGCCGCTGGAGGCCACGCTGATCAACCACCTGCACCCGGGCCGGCGACTGATCCGCGATCTGATACAGGGCAAATGACGAGCTTCGAGCTTCGAGCTTCGAGCTTCGAGCTTCGAGCAGCATGATAAGGTCCGACCGCTAGCCTTCTTCCTCGTCGTCGGCCAGGTCGCGGCCGAAGGCCCGCCACTGGGCGAGCGTCATGACCTCGGTGGTCTGGGTCTCGAGGTCATGCGCGATCAACAGCTCGCCGCTTTCCAGTTGGCGCTTCAACTGCTGCGTCCAGCCGCCCATGCCCTGCTCGGTGTCGCTGGTGTCGTAACCCTGCCGGGTCACGAAGGCCTCCAGCAGAGCCGCCAGAGTGTCAGCCGGGAGCATGCCATAAGGCACTTCGATAAAGCGCTCACCCATCGATTTCGCCTCCTTCTTCCCAGGCTGCCAGGCGCTGCAGAAAGGTCGCCTCGTCGACGACCTCAACGCCCAGCTGTTCGGCCTTGGTCAACTTGCTGCCGGCGGCTTCGCCAGCCACCACGCAGGTCGTCTTCTTCGAGACACTGCCCGACACCTTTGCCCCCAGTGCCTGCAGACGCGCCTTGCCGTCGTCGCGGGTCATGCTTTGCATGCTGCCGGTCAGCACCCAGGTCTGGCCCGTCAGCGGGCTGGGGCCGGTCTTGACCTCGGCTTCCTGCCAGTGCAGTCCGGCGGCGATCAGGGCCTGGATCGTCTCGCGGTTATGCGGCTGCTGAAAAAAGGTATGCGCATGGGCCGCCACGATCGGGCCGACATCGGTGACCTTTTCCAGGGCCTGACGATCGGCCGCCATCAGTGCCTCCAGGGTGCCGAAATGACGTGCCAGGTTGGCGGCGGTGGCCTCGCCGACTTCGCGGATACCCAGCGCGAAGATAAAGCGTGCCAGGGTCGTGTTCCTGGCCTTGTCGAGCGCCGCGACCAGGTTGGCGGCGGACTTCTGCCCCATGCGAGGCAGTTCGGCGATGCGTTCGACCTCCAGGACGAACAGATCCGCCGGGGTCTTCACCCAGTCGCGCTCGACCAGACCATCGATCAGCTTGTCGCCCAGCCCTTCGATGTCCAGGGCCCGCCGGCTGGCGAAATGCTTCAAGGCTTCCTTGCGTTGCGCCGGGCAATAGAGGCCGCCGGAGCATCGGGCCACGGCCTCGTCGCCGAGGCGCTCGATCTGCGACTCACAGACCGGGCAACGCTCGGGGAAGACAATGGCGCGGGCATCCGACGGCCGCTGGTCGACCTGCACCCGCACCACCTGGGGGATGACATCGCCGGCACGCCGAATGGCGACCCGATCGCCGATCATCACGCCCAGGCGCTGGATCTCGTCGGCATTGTGCAGGGTGGCATTGGCAACCGTCACCCCGGCCACCGAGACCGGGTCGAGTCGCGCAACCGGCGTGATGGCACCGGTTCGGCCGACCTGGAACTCGACATCATTGAGGCGAGTGAGCTGCTCCTGGGCGGGAAACTTGAAGGCAATGGCCCAGCGCGGCGCCCGGGCGACGAAGCCCAGCTCGCGTTGCTGACGCAGATTGTCGACCTTGATGACCACGCCATCGATGTCATAGCCGAGGCCATCACGTCTTGCGCCGAGTTGACGACAATAGTCGATGACGCCAGCCGCTCCCTGGACCACGGCGAGCTCACGACTGGTACGAAACCCGTATTCGGCCAGCCGCGTCATTAGCTGGGCATGATGCTCGTCACCGGCATCCGGCTGAATGCGCGCCGCCTGATAGGCACTGAACTCCAGGGGGCGCTGGTCGGTGATGCGCGGGTCCAGTTGGCGCAAACTGCCAGCAGCGGCATTGCGCGGGTTGGCGAACACCTTGCCGCCCGACTCGCGGGCGCGTTCATTCATGGCCTCGAAGTTGGCGTGACGCATGGTCACCTCCCCGCGGACTTCGAGCAGGTCCGGCACGTCATGCCCACGAAGCTTCAAGGGAATCGATTTCAGCGTCTTGAGGTTGGAGGTAATGCCTTCACCAGTGCGGCCATCCCCCCGGGTCACACCCGCCACCAGTTCCCCCTGCTGGTAGACCAGCGAGACCGCGGCGCCATCCAGCTTGGGCTCGCAGCAGAACACCAGGCTTTCTGCCTCCACTTCGAGGCGCTCGGCGACCCGCTCGACGAAAGCGGCCAGCTCCTGCTCGTCGAAAGCGTTATCCAGCGACAGCATGGGCACCGCATGTTCGATCTCGGCAAAGCCATCGGCCGGCGCGGCCCCCACCCGCTGAGTCGGCGAATCCGCCGTCACCAGCTCGGGATGTTCCGCCTCGAGGGTCTGGAGGCGCCGCAGCAGCCGATCATAATCGGCGTCGGTGAGTTGCGGTTCATCGAGCACGTAATAGTGATAGTTGGCATCCTCGAGGCTGGTTCGCAGCTGGGCCACTTCATCGAGGATGCGCTGATCAGGCTGGGTCATGAGGGTCCGTTTCTCGTTGCAGGGCGCGAAGCTCGAAGCTCGAAGCTCGAAGCTCGAAGCTCGAAGCTCGAAGCTCGAAGCTCGAAGCTCGAAGCTCGAAGCTCGAAGCTCGAAGCTCGAAGCTCGAAGCTCGAAGCTCGAAGCTCGAAGCTCGAAGTCAGTATCTTGCCCGACTGCCCAGAAACGTCAAACCCCCCGAACATCCTGTCCGGGGGGGGGGTAGACTTCCAGCTTGCGGTTTATGGCTGACAGCGTCAGTTGACCTGATAGCGGCTCAGCCGGTGACGGCGTTCGAATTCCTGCACCCGCTGGCGGGCAAACTCCACCGTCTGAGCGGTCATCACACTCAGGTTCTCGTCCTTGAGTTCGCCACCCAGGTGGCGAACCACGACCATGGCCGTCTCGACCATGGCCTCGAAGGCTGCCGAGGTGTCGCATGTGCTCGGCAAGGGCAACAGCAGCGTCACGCCCGGTGTAGTGAAGTCGTCCATGGACTGAATCGGGAAGGTGCCCGGCTTGACTACATTGACCATGGAGAATTGCAGGGGGCTTTCGGCATCATCGGTCTCGAACCGATGGAAAATGCCCATGTCGTTGCCGTAACGCAGACCACAGGCCAGCATCAGATTCAACAGCGCCGTGCCGGAGAAGCCTTGCGAGTCCCGCGACATGACACTGATGACAATGACCTCATCGGCATTGCTCAGCGTCTGGCGGGCATGCTCGGCCGTCACGCCATTGCGCAGCACCTTTTCCAGAACGGGATGAACGTCGGCCACTTCGTCTTCATGAGGCTCAACGGCCGGGTCGTCGTCGAAGGCCGCGGCATGGGTTTCCTCAAGGGCCTCGGCGGATGGCTGCTCGGCATTGCGCGCCGCCTTCGCTTCGGCTTCCTCGCGATCACGGCGTGTCTTCTCCTGCGCCCTCTCCTGGCGTTCGGCTTCTTCACGCTGCTGGCGCTCGGCACGTTCCTGTTCCTTACGGGCACGCTCCTGGCGCTTGTTGTCGCGGCGTTCGGCGAGCGACTTCTGCAACGAGGCCCCGAGGCGGTGTACCGACGACCCCATGCGACGAGAATGACTCTTCAGGGAGTCGCCCATGTCATCGAAATCGACCAGGCGATAACGCTCTTCATCGTCATGGGTCTCGTGGTCCTCAGGGTCGGCCGCGAGCGGTTGTGGCTCCTGCTCGGGCGCGGAGGCGTCGGCATTCGAGGAGAGGGTGGGTTCGGCTTCGAACTGCAGGCCGGGCTCGCGACGCGCGCCCTGCTCAGTCGCCTCGCCACTCGACGCAGGCTCGTCTTCATGGAAGGCAGCCGCAGGAGTCGCATCAGGCGGAGCGACAGAGTTCGGCTCGGCCCTCTCGTGCCAGCTCTTGTCGGGGGCCGGTCGAGCGTCGCTGGGTGCCGCGGTCGCCTGACGGGTCGAGACGGCTTCCATGGACGGGCGAGCGACTTCAGGCTCTTCATCGTCATGGCGATGGCGACGAAACTCTGAGAGCACGCGCGAGGGCCCAGGGTGATCCTGGCGCTGCAATCTGGGCTTAGGCTGAACCGCTGACGACTCCGCCGGCCTGACGACCCGCGCCCCTCCATTGGGCAACTCCCAGCTGAGCTCGGCCTCGCGTGCCGCCTCATCCGGGTCTTTCTCGGAATCCACTTTCTCGTTGCCTGCCGGCTCGGAGCCGGCCCGGTCGAGACGCGGTACCTGACGTTGGCGCTGCAGGCGGCGCACCCCATCAATAACGATGAGTGTCACCAATGCCAGCCCCAGAATGATCAGCCACTCTCTAAGTTCCATGGGTCGTCATGCCTATTGCTAAGGCTCCATGCCTGAAGGATGTTCGACAACAGCATAGCGCTATTGCCCCAAAAAAGACCACTTTTTTTATTTGTCAAGCTCGAAAAAAACTCCCGAGCAAGTGACGGCCCTTGAGTCATCACCCCACATCAATCCCTGCGAGAGCACGCATTGCAACATTATTGCCCTAGTTGTAAACCCTCGGCTCATTATTGTTCAAGTCACTCAGGCATCAGCCAGGGCGGCGGCCTCCTCCACGCCGACCGACACCAGCCGGGACACCCCCGGCTCCTGCATTGTCACTCCCATCAGGCGCTCGGATGCCTCCATGGCGATCTTGTTGTGGGTGATATAGATGAACTGCACGGACTCCGACATTTCCTTTACCAGATTGGCATAGCGGCCCACATTGGCGTCATCCAGGGGGGCATCCACTTCGTCCAGCATACAGAAAGGTGCCGGATTGAGCTGAAAGATGGCAAACACCATGGCCAGGGCTGTGAGGGCCTTTTCGCCTCCCGAGAGCAAATGAATCGTGCTGTTCTTCTTACCCGGAGGACGCGCCATGATGGCCACGCCGGTCTCCAGCAAATCGTCTCCGGTAAGGGTCAACCAAGCGGTCCCTCCACCGAAGATCTTGGGAAAAAGCGTCTGCAGACCGGTATTGACTCGTTCGAAGGTATCGCGAAAACGTGTCCGGGTTTCCTGATCGATCCGACGTATGGCGCGATCCAGGGTCGCCAGGGCCTCGCTGAGCTCGACATGCTGGCCCTCCAAGTAATCGCGACGCTCGGCCTGCTGGTCGTATTCCTCGATCGCCGCCAGGTTGATCGCCCCCAGGCGCCGGATGCGCTCGCCGACCTCGTCGAGACGGGTCTGCCAGGCGGACTCCGTGGCGTTGGGGTCGAGGCCTTTGGCCAGCGCAGCAGTGTCATGCCCGAGCTCCTGCAGCTGTTCGTCCTGTGTCTCGGCCTTCAGTGCCAGGGCCTGAACCTGCATGCGCGACTCCTGCAATCGCTCACGCACGCCTTCAAGCTGACGCTCGTGTCCCTGACGAGCCTGTTCATCCTCGCGCAGTCGCTCGACGAGGGCGGATGCCCGGGAGCGCGCTTCATTGAGCTCGCGCTCTTCGTGCTCACGACGCTGCAGCAGCTCCTCGAGCTGGGCCCGACGTTCTTCTTCTGGCTCCTG
Organism: Halomonas almeriensis; assembly: GCF_030409235.1. Taxonomy (GTDB): domain Bacteria; phylum Pseudomonadota; class Gammaproteobacteria; order Pseudomonadales; family Halomonadaceae; genus Halomonas; species Halomonas almeriensis. The sequence continues at coordinate 238,652 of NZ_JAUFPO010000009.1, read as the reverse complement.
AAGACCCTCGCGGGCCTCCTCGAGTTCCCGACAGCGTTCTTCGAGACGCTGACGCGCTTCTCCGGAGCGCCCCTGTTGCTCCGCCAGCCCCGCCCGCTCGGCGGTCAGCCGCTGATGCTCCAGGGCCAGACGCTGCGCCTGCTCGGCCAGGGGCTGGCGCTGGCTGCGCAGGGAGGTCAGGCGCTCGCGGGCTTCGCGTCGCTCGCGTTCCAGGCGCTCGCGGGTTTCGGCCCCGTCCTCCAGACGCGCCAGGGCCGCCTGCCAGTGCTCACGCGTCTCCTCGATGGCCAGGCGTGACTGCTGTGCCGAGGTTTCCAGTCCCTCGACTTCTTCCGCCAGCTCGGCTGCCCTGCCCTGCAGATGCTCGAGACGACTCGCCAGGCCGCTGTCCTGGACCGCCAGTTGCTGACGCTGCTGGTCGAGCTCGCGCTGCGCAACGCGCACCTCTTCCAGCCCGGCCTCGGCGCGTTGCTCTTCCTCGCCGGCATCGGCGAGACGCTGCGTCAGGCTTTCCAGGCGCTCTTCTACCTCGGCGAGCGCTTCACGCACCTCGGCCTCGCGGCGCCGGCTGACCAGCAGCGCATCCGGCCCGTCGGACTGACCACGATGCCGCGCCCAGCCATCACCGACCCAGAGACCGTCCGCCGTGATCAGACTTTCTCCCGGCGCTAGAGATGCCTGGCCGGCCCAGGCCGCCTCACGACTGGCCACACAGCGAATCGACGCCAGCCACGGGGTGGCGGCCCCGGCTCCCTGTACCTCGGCCGCCAGGCTGCCGGTCGGTCGACTGTGCGGGGCCTCGGACAAGAGCCCGAGCTCGGCCGAGAGGTCGGCACCGAACACCTCGGCGGCGTCCTCGGCGGACGTCATGCGTGCCTTGAGCCAGGGCGCCAGTACCCAGGAGACGCTGTCCTCCCAGCCCGGGGTGACCTCGAGCCGTTCGCCGAGCCGCGGGGCCGAAGCCAGGCCATGCCGGGATAGATGCTCGTCCAGCTGCTCGTCATGATCCGCCAGGGCGGCCTGAATCAGAGCGTCCAGTGACGCCAGCTCACCCTGCAGGCTGCTGCGCCGCTGGCGCTCGAGGTCGCGGGCCTCTTCATCCTGACGCCTACGCTCCCGGGCATCATCGCGCTGGGCCTGCCAGCTGGCACGCTGCTCCTCACTGGCCGCGAGGTGTTCGTCGAATTCGGCCAGCCGTTCGGCCACCTCACCCCGCTGGGCCTCGAGCTCGGCCAGGTCGGGCAGTTCCTCGCGCTGCTCGCGGCGCTTAGCGATATCCGCCTGGATGCGCTCCAGCTGCGCCTCCTGTTCACGCAGACGGTCCTGGGCGCGCTCGGCTTCGCGGCTGTCCGCCTGCCAGCGCTCGCCGAAGGCTTCCCAGTCGGCATCGGCCTGCTCGGCCAGGGGCTCGGTCTCCTCGAGGGCTGCATCGAGCTCGGCGAGGCGCTCGGCGACCTCCTCCTGCTCCGGCCCCAGGGTCTCCAGGCGTTCGTCGAGGCCCGCCAGGCGCTCCCCATCGTCCTCTCCGACCTGCTGAAGATCCTCGAGCTCGCGCCGGGCGTTGTCCAGGTCGCGGGCCAGCTGCTGATCGCGAGAGCGGGCATGCTCCAGGTCCTGTTCGAGCCGGGCGATGGCCGTGGTGGTTTCATGAAATCGGGCCTGATACCCCTCCAGTTCGGTGGCCAGACGATCATGCTCGGCACGCGCCTCCTCGAGGCGTGTCTCGCACTGGCGCAGGCCCAGGACTTCTCGCTCTACCGTGGTTTCGAGCTCGGCGACCCGAGATTCTTCCTCCTGCTGACTGGCAGCCAGGGCGCGCTTGCGCAACAGCGCCAGTTCGCCCTTGAGCTGATATTCTTCCTGCTTGAGCGTCTGGTAGCGCTTGGCGGCATCGGCCTGACGCTTGAGTTTCTCGAGCTGCTTGTCGAGCTCTTCGCGGATGTCGTCCAGGCGCTCGAGATTTTCCTGGGTGCGGCGCATGCGGTTCTCGGTTTCGCGTCGCCGCTCCTTGTACTTGGAAATACCCGCCGCTTCCTCGAGGGTGGCGCGTAGTTCCTCGGGGCGCGACTCGATCAGACGCGAGATCATGCCCTGGCCGATAATGGCGTAGGAGCGTGGCCCCAGCCCGGTGCCCAGAAAGAGGTCGGCGATATCGCGCCGGCGACATTTCTGACCATTGAAAAAATAGCTGGACTGGCCCTCACGGGTAACCTGGCGCTTGACCGAAATCTCGGCATACTGGGCATAGGCGCCACCCATAGAACCATCGCGGTTGTCGAACATCAGCTCGATGGAGGCCTGGCCCACCGGCTTGCGACCGGTGGAACCATTGAAGATGACGTCGGCCATCGACTCGCCGCGCAGCGTCTTGGCCGATGACTCGCCCATCACCCAGCGCACGGCATCAATGATGTTCGACTTGCCGCAACCATTGGGGCCCACGACCGCCGTCATGTTGCCGTCGAAGGGCACATTCACAGGGTCGACAAAGGACTTGAAGCCGGCCAGGCGGATGGATGTCAGGCGCATGCGTTACTCGACCACCGTGTCGATGACGTGCGCCGACTTGACCGGCAGGGCGGCGCTGGCGTTGTCGTGTGTGTCATGTCACTCCGCTGTGTCGTCGCCAAGTCGCTGACGAGCCGTGTCGATTGCCTGCCGCAAGGACCGGGCCGAACGCTCATCGTCCAGGCCCGCAATGGCCGTGCGCCAGCGTTCGATGGCCCGGCGATAGTGCTCGTCCTGAAAGGCCGCAAAGCCCAGCAGGCTCATGATAGTGGGCTGAGTCGGGGCCTCGGCCAGCACTTCGTCGATCAGCGCCCGCGTCGCGTCATCGATGCGCCGGCCCGCCGCGAAGTAGCGCAGCTGTGCCAACCGGGCGAGCAGCGCCGGGCGACGCCCCTGAAGCTCGATCAACCGCTGCAGTGAGGCCATGGCCGGCTCAAGGCGTCCGCTGTCGCGGTACAGCGGATACAGCAGACGCCAGACACTGGGGTTGTCGGGCTGCCGCGCCGCCTGGCCCTCCAGGGCCTCGATCAACCGCTCGACCGACGCCTCGGGCCCGTTCAAGACCTCCTGCTGAGCGGTACGCAGTGCCAGGTCGCCCTCTGAGCCCGACCGATGGTAGGCCAGCAGGCTGGCCAGCACCACGGCGACCATCAGCAACGGCGCCATGAGGCGCCCGGCACCAGGACTCCCGAGCGGCGAGCGATGCCCGCGCCGGGTGTCCTCGAGCAGCTCGCGCTCGAGCTCCAGGCGGTCAGCCTCGAAACCTTGTGCCGAGACATCGCCGCGGTCCCGCGCCGCTTCCAGAGAAGCCAGACGACGTCGGTAGATGGCCAGATTGTCGTCGATGCCCGGCTCAGAGGCCTCGGCTTCCTGCTGGGTGCCACGCAGCCGCTCTGCCTGGCGCAGGGGTACCACCAGCCACCACAGTGCCGGCAACAGCAGTGCGGCCAACGCCAGCCAGAGCAGCGTCATGTGTCGCTCCGTTGGCCGCCGCGTGCGGACGACTCGCGCCCCGCACGCGAGTCGTCCGCCGCATCAGAGCCGAGCAGTGACGCCAGCCGGGCCCGCTCGCTGTCGCTCAGCCCCTGCGCCGCCGCATGGCGTCGCGCGCGAACCAGCACGAACACCAGCAGGCCGCCCATCAGCATCAGCACCACGGGCAGCCCCCAGAGCAACAGGGTGCGGCCTTCAAGGCGAGGATTATAAAGCACATAGTCGCCAAAGCGCTGCACCATGTAATCCAGGATCTGCTGATCCGACTGCCCTTGATGTAAAAGTTGGTAAACGCGCTCGCGCATGTCACCGGCGATGGGAGAGGCCGAATCATTGATGGCCTGGTTCTGGCACTTGGGGCAGCGCAGCACCGCGGTCAGCTCGGCGTAACGCGCCTCCAGCACCGGATCCTCGAAGGCGCGCATCTCCTCGGCCGCCAACGCTGGCAGACAGACGCCCATCAACAGACACAGCAGCCAGGTTGTCATTCGCGCCATCTTGCCACCTCCGGCAGAATCACCTCGGTTACCTCATGGGGAGCAATGTAACCGGTATGGTGATAACGAATCACGCCATCGGCGTCGACCAGAAAGGTTTCCGGCGCGCCGTAGACCCCCAGATCAAAGCCCAGACGGCCCTCCGGATCGAAGATGTTGAGCGTGAAGGGGTTGCCGTATTGCGCCAGGAAGGCACGACCTTTCTCCCGCTTATCCTTGTAATCGATGCCGACCAGGTGCACGCCCTCTTGCGCCAGGGCCTGAAGCTGGGGCATTTCCTGCTTGCAGGTGGGGCACCACTCGCCCCAGACATTGACCAGGGTCACCTGGCCCTGCAGCAGGGAGGCATCCACCTGCTGACCGGGGTCGGCCAGAGTCGCCAGCTCGAAGGCGGGAAACGGCTGGCCGATCATCGCCGACTCCCGCCCTGCCGGTTCCATCGACAGGCCGCGATACAAAAGACCGCTCAGCAACAGAAACCCCAGCAGCGGCAGAAACAGCATCAGGCGATGTTTCATGACGACGCCTCCACGGCATCAGGCCTGAGCGCGCGGCCACGTCGCCGATAGCGGCGATCCACCACGGCCAGCAGCCCGCCCAGCGCCATCAGCAGGGCCCCCAGCCACAACCAGCGAACCATCGGCTTGTACTGCAAGCGCAGGGCCCAACTGCCGGCTTCCAGCTCTTCCCCCATGGCCACATACAGATCCCGCCAGGGTCCCGGGCGCAGCGCAACATCGGTCATCGGCATGCCGGTGGCCAGGTACAGGCGCTTCTCCGGCGTCATCACGAAGGGCTGCGACTGCCCCTGATGACGTACCTCGAGGCGCGCGGTATCGGCAATGAAGTTGGCGCCGCGGCGCTCGCCGAGCTCGGTCAGGGTAAAGGTGTAGCCGGCCAGGGTCGTGGTGTCCCCCTCGGCCATGCGCACATTGCGCTCGATGGCGTAATTGGACACCACGCTGACACCGACAATGGTGACCGCCACCCCCAGGTGGGCCACCAGCATGCCCCAATAGGCCAGCGACAGGCGCCGCAGCGCTGCCCACCGCGATACCCCCTGACGACTGCGCTCCCAGAGCCCCTTGAGCATCGGCAGCAGGATCCACAGGGCCGTCGCCAGCCCCAGGGAGACACTCAGGTTCCAGTCACCGCGATAGACCAGCGGCACCAGGGCCGCGATGACCAGCGCCAGGACGGCCGAGGGCCCGCCATGCCGCCAGAGCACACGCGGCGGTGTGCGCTTCCATTGCGACACCGGCCCCAGCCCCATGACAAGGCCCAGCAGCACCGTCAGCGGGACGAACAGGCTGTTGAAATAGGGGGCGCCGACGCTGATCTTGCCGAGCCCCAGGGCGTCGAGCAGCAAGGGATACAGCGTGCCCAGCAGCACGCTGGCCGTCATGACGACCAGCAATAGGTTGTTGATCAGCAACAACGCATCCCGGGAAAAGCCGGTGAACCCGGCTCGCTGCCCCACTCGCGGCAACCGCAGGGCAAACAGCAGCAGCGAGCAGCCCACGGTCAACCCGAGCAGTAGCAGAATGAAGAGTCCCCGATCGGGGTCATTGGCGAAGGCGTGCACCGAGGTCAGTACGCCGGAGCGCACCAGAAAGGTGCCCAGCAGCGACAGTGAAAAGGTCGAGATCGCCAGCAACAGGGTCCAGCTCTTGAAGGCACCCCGCTTCTCGGTCACCGCCAGGGAGTGAATCAGTGCCGTGCCGGCCAGCCAGGGCAGTAGCGAAGCGTTCTCCACCGGGTCCCAGAACCACCAGCCACCCCAGCCCAGTTCGTAGTAGGCCCACCAGCTACCCAGGGCGATCCCCAGGGTCAGAAAGGCCCAGGCCAGATTCGTCCAGGGGCGGACCCAACGCGTCCAGGCGGCATCCAGCCGACCACCGAGCAGAGCGGCAATGGCAAAGGCGAAGACCACGGAGAAGCCCACGTAGCCCATGTAGAGCATGGGCGGATGGACAATCAGGCCGACGTCCTGCAACAACGGATTCAGATCCGCGCCGTCCGCCGGCACCTCGGGCAACAGCCTGGCGAAGGGATTGGACGTCCACAGCACGAAAGCCAGGAAGCCACTGCTGATCAGCCCCATGACGGCCAGCACGCGCGCCAGGACCTCGGGCGGTAACGCCCGGGAAAAATAACCGACGGCAAAGGTCCAGCCGGCCAGCATCAGGCTCCACAGCAGCACCGAGCCCTCGTGATTGCCCCATACGGCACTCAATTTGTAGTACCAGGGCAGCATCGAGTTCGAGTTGTTGGCCACCGTGGCCACACTGAAATCATCCAGCAGATAGCTGGCCGTCAGGCAGGCATAGGCCAGGCACAGGAAGGCAAACTGCGCTGTCGCCATGGGACGTGCATAAGCCATCCACAATGGGCGTCGTGTCGCGGCCCCGGCCAGCGGCAGCGTGCCCAGGATCAGCGCCATCAACTGGGCGATGATCAGGGCGAAAAGGCCGACTTCTGGGATCATCTCGATCAGCATGGTGGCTCCGCATCACTCCACGCCGGCGTCTGGCTGAGTGCCCGCCGGTGGCGGCGACTGATCGGCCCGGTCCCGATAATCTTCCGGGGCATAACCGGCTTCCTTGAGGGCATCGGCCACCTCCGGCGGCATGTAATTCTCGTCGTGGCGGGCCAGCACCTCGTCGGCGCGCACCCAGCCCTCCGGCTGAAGTTCGCCGAGCACCACCACGCCCTGCCCCTCGCGGAACAGGTCGGGCAGAATGCCACGATAGCGCACCTGGATGGATTCCACATGGTCGGTGACAGCAAAGCGCACGGCCAGACTCTGCGGGTCTCGCTTAACCGAGTCCTTGGCGACCAGACCGCCGGCGCGTATCGGCCGGTCCATTGGCGCTTCGCCGGCGACGACCTGCATCGGGCTGAAGAAGAGATTGATGTTGCTGCGCAGTGCATACAGCATCAAGCCAGCGGCAATGGCGGCCAGGACCAGCATCGCCAGAATGACCTGCAAGCGCTGTCGGCGCTGCCTTCTCATGACGCCCCCCTGTCCATGCCTCGCTGCCGTCCCCGTCGCGCCTGACGAGAGACACGCCGCCACACCCGTCGGCGCTCCAGGCGTACCTGCAGCACAGTGCCCGACAACAACAGCAGGGCGACGCCGTAAGCCGACCACACATAGACGCCATGACCACCCATGGCGAGAAAGGCCTGCCAGGAGTCGAAGGCCATCAGGAGCCCTCCCCGGTCAGCGCCCGAACCCAGCGACGCGAGGCCTCGCGTCGCAGGATCTCGTGGCGGGTGCGCGTCAGCGTCACGGCCAGGAAAAGGCAGTAGAAGCCCAGCACCATGACCAGCAGCGGAAGCCACATGTCGGACGGCATGGCAGGACGCGAGGTCACCGAAAAGGTCGCCGGCTGATGCAGGGTGTACCACCACTCCACCGAGTACTGGATGATCGGAATGTTGATCACCCCCACCAGTGTCAGCACCGAGGCTGCCCTGGCGGCGGATTGACGCCCGCCAAGCGCTCCCCGCAGTGCCAGCACACCGAAATACAGAAACAGCAGCAGGAGCATCGAGGTCAGGCGGGCGTCCCACTGCCACCAGGTGCCCCAGGTGGGCACCCCCCAGACGGCGCCGGAAAACAGTGCCAGAAAGGTCATGGCGGCGCCCAGGGGAGCCATGGCCGTGGCCGCCATGTCCGCCAGCTTGATCCGCCAGACCAGAAACACCAGCCCGGCCACGGCCATGGTCACATAGATTGACTGGGCCAGCAGGGCCGCGGGCACATGTACATAGATGATGCGAAAGCTGTTGCCCTGCTGATAGTCGGCCGGCGCGAACCCCAGTCCCCAGATCGTGCCCACCACCATCAGGGTCAACGCCAGCCCCCAGCACCACGGAGACAGGCGGACACTCAGGGCATAGAAGCCCTGGGGCGACGCCAGCTTGTGTAAATAAGCCCACATGAATGTGACGACCTCTCAACCATTGAGACTGATACGCAGCGCCGCGGCTGTCGCCCAAGGCGCCAGCATCAGCGCCAGCGCCAGCAGAGCCCCCAGCACTGCCAGGTGGGGCGCCGCGTTCCCCCCGCCGATGGCCGCCTGCAACGCCCCGCTGCCGAAGATCAGTACCGGCACGTAAAGCGGCAGCACCAGCAGTGGCAGAATGATGCCACCGCGCGCCACCCCGATGGTCAATGCCGCCCCGATGGCCCCGATCAGGCCGAGCGTGGCACTGCCCAGTGCCAACGCGACCATCAGCAGCAGGTAACTTTCCGCGGGCAAGGACAACATGACCCCCAGAAGCGGCGCCATCAGGGCCAACGGCAGTCCGGTCGACGCCCAGTGTATCGCGACCCTGCCGAGAATCAGCAACGGCAGGGGCTGAGGCGAGAGCAAGAGCTGTTCGAGGCTGCCATCCTCGGCATCATCGCGGAACAGGCCATCCAGTGACAGCAGTGTGGCCAGCAGCGCCGCCACCCACAAGAGACCGGGCGCCAGGTCCGACAACAGCGACGCCGATGGCGAGATGCCGATGGGAAAGAGCGTGATCACCAGGGCGAAGAAGGCCAGCGGATTGAGCCAGGCTCCGGGATGGCGCGACAGCAGCAACAGATCACGACGCATCATGCCTCTCAGGGCCCTGGCCGGCGTCGGGCCGGCAGCGCCGTCTCGCTCAGGTCGTGACATCCATGCCCTCCTCGCCGAGGCGCAAGCGACGAACCGGCACCTCGACATGCAGCGGCTGATGCGTGGTCAGCACCACACTCCCGCCCTGTCGGACATGGGATGACAACAACGCTTCCAGAACCTGGATGCCGTCCCGGTCCAGGGCGGAGAAGGGCTCGTCGAGCATCCACAACCGGCGACGCACGAGCACCAGCCTCGCCAGGGCGATGCGGCGCTGCTGACCGGCCGACAACTGCCCGACCGGAAGATCCTCGAAGCCCGATAGCCCCAGTCTCGACAGCGCTGCAAGCCGCTCCGCGTCGCCGGACGGCTGACCGGCCAGGGCGGCATGCCAGGCCAGGTTCTCCAGTGCGCTGAGTGCCGGCTTGAGAGCCGAGGCATGACCGATGTACAGCAGATGCGACAGGAAGTCCCGACGGACGCGGCGCAATGGTTCACCCCGCCACAACAGCGTGCCCTGATAGTCGAGGGACTGGGCCGACAGGATCTTCAACAGCGTCGTCTTGCCGCTGCCGTTGGCCCCCTCGACACGCAGGATGTCACCGCCCTGGATCTCCAGATCGAGCGCACCGAACAACCAGCGGCCGTCTCGCTCGCAGGCCAGCTTTCGGGCTTGCAGGTGCAGGCTCAAATCGGGCTCCGGAAAACTCACATCGGGCCCTGCACGGTACACGCAAATCGTTCGCATCGCCAGCCACCCCGCGGGAGCTGTTGCGCGACGCGCCCTCGGGCAATCCTGAAGCACCTTGCCAGATAGCACTGGCCTGCTATGCTGGACAAGTACTGTATATATAAACAGTCAATGCCAAAAGGGAGACGTCGCGCCATGTCAAGCCCCACCACACAGTACCTGTTTCGCCAGCCCAACCTGCCCATTGCCGAGGGCTGGGCGCCACTGGACGCCGCCGACCTCGAGGAGCAAGTCGAGATCCCCCTGCTGGGTCGCGTCTCAGCAGGCATGCCCATCGAAGCCTGCCTTGAGGCCGAGAGCATCGAGGTGCCCACCCGCATGGTCCGGCGCAATACCTACGCCCTCAGAGTGAACGGCAACTCCATGGTCGATTGCAACATCTTTGATGGCGATGTCATTATCATCGAGCGTCGCGAAAGCGCGGAAAACGGCGAAACGGCCGTGGTGATGATCAATGACCAGGAGGTCACGCTGAAGAAGTTCTATATCGAGAAATCCGGCGTTCGCCTGCAGCCGGCCAATGAATCCATGGCGCCCATCTTCCTGCACAACAGTGATATCCGGGTACTGGGTATGGTCATGGGCGTGGTGCGCCAGCCGGACCTCGCGGCCTGATGCGCTACGCGATTCCCGACCTGGCCGAGGGCGAGTGGCACGAAACCGAGCTCGAGATAGAGCGCAGCCGCTTTCTCACCTGGACCGCCCGGATCCCTAGTGTCGAGTCCTTCGAGGCCCTGCTGCGGGCCGCCAGGTGGTCGCATCCGGGAGCCAACCATCATTGCACGGCCTTCATCGCCGGGCCGCCCGGTGAACAGAACCGCATCGGTTTTGCCGATGACGGCGAGCCCGGCGGCACGGCCGGGCGGCCCATGTTTCAGGTGCTCGAGGGCGCCGGCCTGGGGCAGGTTGGCTGTGTGGTGATTCGCTACTTCGGCGGCATCAAGCTGGGCACGGGCGGGCTGGCCCGCGCCTACTCCCAGGCCGTGGGCGACGCTCTGCAAGCCCTGCCGCTCCGCGAGGTGATCGAGCGCACCCCTCTCGACGTAAGGGTCGACTTCGCCGGAGAGGCCATTGCCCGTAGCTGGTGCGGCGAACACGACATTCCCGTCGAAGCGGTCGACTACCGGGCCGATGGCGTGACCCTGACCCTGGGCTGGCCACTCGACCGCGCCCAGGATCTCGAGACGTTGAATGCCAGGCTGAAGGGCCGCATGACCCTGCTCACCCCGAGCTGACCGCCATGCCCCAAGCGGGTCCGGCTGTCATTCGGCGACAAGCGACGAATCACCCAGCTCCCGGGAGCGCCCGGCCGGCTGGTCATCATCCCGTGCCGAACGACCGATGTAGCGCGCCCGCTTTTCCGGCTTCAGCCGGCTGATGTCCACTTCCACCAGGCCATCGGTACAGTAACCGAACCCTGCATCCACGCCGAATGCCAGAAAGCGAGCCCCACCGGGTTCAGCGACCTCGATGTACTGCTTGTACAGCGCCGGCACACCGGCCCCCATCGCCTGCAGGGCATGACGCAGGCGACAAAAGTCCTGCTGGGCATCATCGCCACTCAGCAGGCGTTCGACCTCCTGCTCGCCCGCCAGCGACAGCCGATAGGGTGCCCGCGGCCGAATCCCGGCACTGTCATCACCATGATAATGCCGGTAATAGCCCACCAGCAGCTCGCGCGCCAGGGGCGGCATCAGGTTGGGGATGGTGACCGGCCCGAACAGCCAGCGCACCTCGGGATGCTCGCGCAGATACGCCCCCAGCACGACCCACAAGTACTCCAGGCTGCGCCGTCCCCAATAACGCGGCTGGACAAAACTGCGCCCCAGCTCGAGGCCATGGCGCCACCGCTCCCAGGGCGCCTGATCGAGCTGGAAGATGGTCGAGGTGTAGAGACCGGCCGCGCCGTGACGCTCGAGAATCGGACCGACCTCTCCAAGACGATAGGCACCGGCGATTTCCAGATCCTGGTCATCCCACAGAATCAGGTGACGATAGTGATGATCGAAGTCATCCAGGTCACGCTTGCGGCCGGAGCCCTCCCCGACACGCCGAAAGGTGATCTCCCGCAGCCGGCCGAGCTCACGCATCACCGCCGAATCGGCACGGCTGTCGAACAGCAGGATCTGCTTGCCATCCTGAGTGACGCCCAGGCGCCTGGCAGCGCGCAGCTCCTCGCGCAGCCGCTGGCGACTCTCGGGGCGCGCGATGCCGACCTCGCTGACGAAGACGCCCTTTTGCCCCCGCCCCAGACGGTACACATGCTTGCGCAACAACTTCATCCTGACCGCGGTGGTCAGATCCTCCCGGTCGAAGCGAGCCAGCGGAATCAGGCCACCGACACGCAGCGCCACCTGGCGATCACGCTGACGAAACATCTCGCTGGGCAGCATCAGGGTACCCAGCGGGCCATGGAGGTACGCCAGGCCATAGAACCAGGAGGAATTACGGCCGTTGACATGCACCGGCAGAATCGGCGCATTGGTGCGCCGGGCCGCATGCAGGAACCCGGACAGCCACTTGCCGTCGCGCACCCCGGCAGGGCCGGCACGCGAGACCTCGCCGGCCGGGAAGACGATCACCGCACGGTCGTCTTCCAGCGCCTCGACCATACGCCCCAGGCTGCGCCTAAAGCCCTTGCGCGTCAGGTTGTCCACCGGCAGGATCACATCGCACAGGGGGGCGACCTGACACAGCAGATCATTGGCCAGAATGCAGACATCGGGGCGCAGCTCGGCGACCATCCGGATCAACGCCAGACCATCCAGGGCCCCCAGGGGATGATTGGCCACAATGACCACCCGGCCGGTCGCGGGAATATTGTCACGCTCCCGGGACGACAGGGTGTAGCCGAAGCGGAAATGGTCGAAGACCTGGTCGATGAACTCGAGCCAGCCCAGTTGGCCATGGCGCGCCAGGAAGTCGTTGATCTCGCGCTCATGCACCAGGCGACGCAACCCGGCCACCAGTGGCCGGCGCATCCAGGCGGGCCAGGCCGCCACTCGGGAAGACCTGCTCAGCAGGAAGTGTTCGATATCGATCATCCGGGACTCGCTCCAGCCGGGCGCCCGCGCGCCGATGGCCACAGACTAGGAGCGAAAGATGACAGGACGATGGCGCGGCGCCACTCGGGCGCCGCGGAAGGGAGTCAGCGTCGGACAGGCAACGCCGTTCAGCCGAGATACTTGATCATCACCCCGGCCGCCACCGCCGAGCCGATGACACCGGCCACATTGGGCCCCATGGCGTGCATCAGCAGGAAGTTGTGCGGATTGGACTCGAGCCCTACCTTGTTGGATACTCGGGCGGCCATGGGCACGGCCGACACACCGGCGGAGCCGATCAGCGGATTGATTGACTGCTTGCTGACCGCGTTGAGCACCTTGGCCATGAGGATGCCGCAGGCCGTACCGATGGCGAAGGCCACCATGCCGAGCCCCAGAATACCCAGGGTCTCCAGGGCCAGGAAACGATCCGCCATCAACTTGGATCCCACCGACAGACCCAGAAAGATCGTTACAGTATTGATCAGGGCATGCTGGGCGGTATCGGAGAGCCGCTCGACCACGCCGCACTCACGCATCAGGTTGCCGAAGCAGAACATGCCCAGCAGCGGTGCGGCATCCGGCAAGAAAAGCACCACCAGGATCAGCAGCGAAAGCGGAAAGACGATCTTTTCCAGCTTGGACACCGGGCGCAGCTGGGTCATGGTGATTTCGCGCTCGCGCCGGGATGTAAGGGCACGCATGATGGGTGGCTGGATCAGCGGCACCAGCGCCATGTACGAGTAGGAGGCCACCGCGATGGCACCCAGCAACTCCGGCGCCAGCAGGCTCGAGACATAGATCGAGGTGGGCCCGTCGGCCCCGCCGATGATCCCGATGGCGGCTGCCTGCTTGAGCGAGAAGTCCATGATGCCCATGGCCGAGAGCCCGACTGCCCCGAGCAGGGTGGCGAAAATGCCGAACTGGGCCGCCGCGCCCAGGAAGAGGGTCCGCGGATTGGCCAGCAAGGGGCCGAAATCGGTCATCGCGCCCACGCCCATGAAGATCACCAGCGGCGCCACGCCAGAGGCAATGGCCACACTGTAGAACTGATAGAGCATGCCCGGTGTGAAACCGGAGCCGCGGGCGACGTCATTGGCCGCCCCCATCAACGCCGGTCCCGCGTCACCGTGCAGCGCATCGCTGAGCAGCTGTCGGGTGGCCTCGATGCCGGCCGATGGCTCCAGCGACACCTCGAGTGCCGCCGCCATGCGTTCCAGCACCTGGGGGCCGGCCTGCTGCACCGCCTGTTCGGCAGCGGAGAGCGCCAGCCCGGCTTCAGGGATATTGGCCAGAATGCCGCCAAAGCCGATCGGCACCAGAAGCAGGGGTTCGAACTTCTTGTTGATCGCCAGGTAGAGCAGACCCAGGCCGACCAGGATCATGGCCGCCTGCCCCAGGTCCAGGTTGTAGAGCCCCGAGCCATGCCACAGGGTAAGTAGTTTGTCTGTCATTCCCATGTCCTTGATGAAGGCGCCGAAAGAAAGCCTGGCGGGCTCGCCACCCGCCACGGCGCTTTTCGAGACGACCCGAAACGAGCCTAGAGGACGATCAACGCATCGCCCACCGCGACGCTATCCCCCTCGCTGACCTTGACGCCGGATACCACTCCAGCACTGGCGGCCCTGACCTCGGTTTCCATCTTCATGGCCTCGAGAATGATCACCACGTCGCCTTCCGCCACACTGTCGCCCGGCTTGACGTTGACCTTGAAGATGTTGCCGGCCAGCGGCGCCGCGATGGTCTCCCCCGAGGAACCCGTCTCAGGCTGGGCCGATGCCTGCGGTGCAACCTCGCCCTGTTCCTGCACGCGATCGATTTCTCCGCCATCGGCGACTTCAACGACATAGCGCTTGCCATTGACCGTGACGGTATAGGTTTCGGGGGCGCCGGGCTCGGCGGGCACCGCGGCCGACGCAGCCGGTTGCTCCTCGGGCGCCCGGGGGATCGGCTCGAAGGCACCGGGATCATCACGATTGGCCAGGAACTTCAGTCCGATCTGCGGGAAGAGGGCATAGGTCAGCACATCGTCGACCCGGCCCTGCCCTTCGGCGAGCCGGATGCCGTCCTGGCGAGCCTTGTCGTCGAGCTCGCTGGAAAGACGCTCCATCTCCGGCGACAGGCGGTCCGCCGGACGCTCGGTAATCGGCTCACCCCCCTCGAGGACGCGGGCCTGAAGCTCGCTGTTGTAATCGGCCGGGGCGGCACCATACTCGCCCTTGAGCAGCGCCTGGACCTCCTTGGAGATCGACTTGTAGCGCTCGCCCATCATCACGTTCATCACCGCCTGGGTGCCCACGATCTGCGATGTCGGCGTGACCAGCGGGATGTAACCCAGATCCTGGCGCACGCGGGGAATTTCCGTCAGGACGTCATCCAGCTTGTCTCCGGCGCCCTGCTCCTTGAGCTGGCCTTCCATGTTGGTCAGCATGCCGCCCGGCACCTGAGCCACCAGGATGCGCGAGTCGATTCCCTTGAGCGCCCCCTCGAAGGCTGCATACTTCTTGCGCACGGCGCGAAAGTAGCCGGCGATGTCCTCGAGCGCTTCCAGGTCGAGCCCGGTATCGCGGGGCGTGCCCTTGAGCATCGCCACCAGCGACTCGGTGGGGCTGTGGCCATAGGTCATGGACATCGACGAGATGGCGGTATCGACATTGTCGACGCCGGCTTCCACCGCCTTCAGTGCCGTGGCCGTCGACAGTCCGGTGGTGGCATGGCAATGCAGGTGAATCGGGATGCTCAGCGCCTGCTTGAGGCGCGAGACCAGCTCATGAGCATCATAAGGCGTCAGCAGGCCGGCCATGTCCTTGATGGCCAGAGAATCGGCGCCCATCTCGGCAATCTCACTGGCCAGCTCGACCCAGCTCTCCATGGTGTGAACCGGGCTCACCGTATAGGAAATGGTGCCCTGGGCATGGCCGTCATTGGCGCGCACGGCGCGCAGTGCGCGCTCCAGGTTGCGAGGGTCGTTCATGGCATCGAAGACCCGGAACACGTCCACGCCGTTGGTCCTGGCGCGCTCGACAAAGCGATCGACCACGTCATCCGCATAATGGCGATACCCCAGCAGATTCTGGCCACGCAGCAGCATCTGCTGGCGGGTGTTGGGCATGGCTTCCTTCAGGGCCCGAATGCGTTCCCAAGGGTCTTCACCGAGATAACGGATGCAGGCATCAAAGGTGGCCCCTCCCCAGGACTCCAGAGACCAGAATCCGATGCGATCCAGTTTTTCGGCGATCGGCAGCATGTCATCCAGACGCAGGCGCGTGGCAAAGAGTGACTGGTGAGCGTCACGCAGCACGACATCGGTAATACCGAGAGGGTTAGCGTTATCCGTCATGTGAGCGTCCTTATCGTTGTAACTCGAAGAGCATGTTGTTCCCCTTTGCGACCGCCACCCGGCACTGCAAGGGGCTCACCGGCGATGCCGCTGACGGTGCCGATGCACGGCAACACTGATGGCCGCCATGACATCGTCATCCTGGGCGGGCAATGCGCGCCCCGCCATAGAAGGCGCCGGAGACGGCGACGGCTCGGGGAAATAGCGACCCACCAGGCGCGACATCAGGGTTGTGGTGATGACCAGGACCGTCAGAAAGACGAACACAAACCCCATGCCGAGCCCCATCAGGGCAAGGCCCTCATTCATTAACTGCGTTTCCTGCATGTGGCTTCCTCCTGCTCGAAACGACCCGCCCGACCGGCGACCCCCCATGGATGACTCACCTGACCGCCGCGAGATGGCGTACAATAACGCCATGGAACCTGACAATGTTGTTAACTTACTACACCCGGGGCGGATAGGCCTAGCCCCCATGGAGGGGGTCATCGACGCCGCGACCCGGGACCTGCTCACCCGTTCTGCCGGCATCGACTGGACGGTCACCGAATTCGTGCGCGTGGTGGATACCCGACTCCCGCAGCGCGTCTTCCTCCGTCATTGCCCGGAATTGCACGGCGGCATGCCGTGCACACCCGGCGGTGCTCCCGTGCACCTCCAGCTACTGGGCTCGGACCCTGCCGCCCTGGCCGCCAATGCCCTACAGGCCCTGGCACTCGGCACCCGGAGCCTCGATCTCAACTTTGGCTGCCCCGCCAAGCTGGTCAACCGCCATGATGGCGGAGCCTCCATGTTGCGCGACCCGCGGCGCCTTCGCGCTGCCGTCACCGCCGTTCATGACGCCATAGGCGACACCATTCCGGTGACCGCCAAGATCCGCCTGGGCTTCGCCGACCGTCGACTGGCGCTGCAATGCGCCCATGCCGCCGAGGATGGCGGCGCTCGACAGCTGGTCGTGCATGCTCGAACCCGCAACGAGGGGTATCGTCCCCCGGCTCACTGGGAATGGATCGGCCGCATGCGCCAACGCCTGAACATTCCCGTGGTCGCCAATGGCGATATCTGGACCCTCGCGGATTACTGGAAGGCACGCACCCTGTCCGGTTGCCAGGATGTCATGCTGGGCCGCGGCGCCCTCTCGGACCCGGACCTGGCGGCCAGAATCCGTCACTGGCAGCACACCGGGGCCTGCCTGCCGGCGACCCAATGGGCCCGCAAGGCCGAGGTGCTGCTGGAATATGCTGCATTGCAGCGTAGCACACTTTCCGGCAAGACAGTGGTCGCGCGACTTAAGCAGTGGATGAACCATATGCGGCCGCAGGATGAGCAGGCCGCACAATGCTTTCAGACCTTGCGGCGCGTCACCGAGCTGGACACTTTCCTGGCAGGGCTGCGCGAGTCACGCAGCGCCGCGCGGGAAGCCGGGGCCCGAAGCGCATGAAGATAGCCGGCCAACCGGCATAAAAAAAAGCGCTCACCCGTCGTCGCCCCGAGCGGGGCAGTCGACAGAGTGGCGCTTCAACGATCGCGGAAACCGGGGCGGTACACCCGGCTTCGGCTCATGGCAAGCAGGCCAAAAAAAGGAAGACCCGCCCTCACGAGGAGGACGGGTCAATATCTGGCGCGCCCGGGAGGATTCGAACCTCCGACCACCTGATTCGTAGTCAGGTACTCTATCCAGCTGAGCTACGGGCGCAAAGCTGCGATGATCACGCCATGCGTGACGCTCGGCTTGCTAGAAGGAAAAAACATCTGACGGGACAAGCGTAGGCTAGCCTCGAAAGTGGCGCGCCCGGGAGGATTCGAACCTCCGACCACCTGATTCGTAGTCAGGTACTCTATCCAGCTGAGCTACGGGCGCTTACCTTCTGGTACCAATGGTGGCGGAGAGAGAGGGATTCGAACCCTCGAAGGGGCTATTAACCCCTTACTCCCTTAGCAGGGGAGCGCCTTCAGCCACTCGGCCACCTCTCCCCATCGGCACGGTGCGTATCCTACCTATCAGAAACCCTGTTGTCCATACCTGGACGCGTTTTTTATCGTTCAAAGCCGTTATCAGCCAGTGCCGGAGCACGGCTCAAGGCATCTCGTCGTCGTGATCCTCGTCGGTCTTCTCGCGCTGAATGCGCTGATAGATCTCTTCACGATGCACGGCGACATCCTTGGGCGCATTCACGCCGATGCGGACCTGGTTTCCTTTGACCCCGAGAACGGTGACGGTTATGTCGTCACCCACCATCAGGGTTTCGCCCACACGGCGGGTCAGGATGAGCATGACTGATCTCCTTTTCAGACTTTGGCTTGCAACTAAGGGATGCATTCATCGACAGAGGACGACAACCCTCGCACTAAATCACCTAGAACCATGGCACGTTGTCGCCCTCAAGCCAAGCGTGATGCCCGGGACATTTGGCAACACGCCCGAAGGTGCACATCTTTCAGTGCATTGATCCATGTCTAACAGCGTAGAAGCTGTGACACGAAGCGAGGATTATTCTTGCTCAATGGCCGTCTTGTCGAGCCCGAAGGCCTCATGCAGGGCACGCACCGCGAGCTCCATGTGCTTCTCGTCGATGACCACCGAGATCTTGATCTCCGAGGTGGAGACCATGCGGATATTGATGTTTTCCGCCGACAGCACACGAAACATCTTGGAGGCCACACCGGCATGGGAGCGCATGCCCACACCGACGAGCGAGACCTTGGCGATGTTGTCGTCCGCCTTGAGCTCCCCTTCGCCCAGTGCCGGCAGAACCTGTTGCTTGAGGATGTCGAGGGTCTGCTTGTAATCCCCCTTGGCGACCGTGAAGGTGAAGTCGGTATAGCCACCGGAGGGAGCCACGTTCTGCACAATCATGTCGATCTCGATATTGGCATCGGCGATCGGCCCCAGGATCTTCGATGCCACACCCGGCACATCCGGCGTGTTGAGCAACGTCAGCTTGGCCTCATTGGCGGTAAAGGCAATACCGGAGATCAGCGGTTCTTCCATGGAATCCTCGTCATTATCGGAGTCTGCGACAATCAGCGTGCCCGGGCCTTCTTCGAAACTGGACAGCACACGCAGCGGAACATTGTATTTGCCGGCGAACTCGACGGCGCGAATCTGCAGCACCTTGGAACCCAGGCTGGCCAGCTCGAGCATCTCCTCGACGGTAATGGTGTCCAGACGCTGAGCCCGCGAGCAGACCCGCGGGTCCGTGGTATAGACACCATCGACATCGGTATAGATCTGGCACTCATCGGCATTCAGCGCAGCGGCCAGGGCGACACCGGTGGTATCGGACCCGCCGCGCCCCAGGGTCGTGATGTTGCCTTCCTCGTCGACCCCCTGAAAACCGGCCACAACGGCCACCTGACCATCATCCAGGTCGGCACGCATGTCCTCGGTCTCGATGCGCTGAATGCGCGCCTTGGTATGCGAGCTGTCGGTCAGAATGCCGACCTGCGACCCGGTGTAGGAAGTAGCCGGCACACCCAGCTTGTGCAGCGCCATGGCCAACAGCGAGATGGTCACCTGCTCGCCGGTGGAGACCAGCATGTCCATTTCGCGCGGCGTTGGCTCATCATTGATGTCGTTGGCCAGGCCGATCAGGCGATTGGTCTCGCCACTCATCGCGGAGACTACCACCACGACCTGATGGCCTTGATCGCGGAAGCGCTTGACCTTTTCGGCCACGGCCTTGATGCGCTCCACCGAGCCCACCGAGGTACCGCCAAACTTCTGTACGTATAGTGCCATTAATCGTTGCCCCTCTCTGGCGGGTTAACGTTCGAAGGAAAAACGGACCTTGCGCATAAAGCAAGGGCCGAAGGTATCTCCCCTTCGGCCCCGGGATTGCCATCAGAGCTTGTCGCCGACCCAGTCCGCGACGCTATCCAGGGCACCGGGCAACGCCGCAGCATCGCTGCCTCCGGCCTGGGCCATGTCAGGACGCCCACCGCCCTTGCCGCCCACTCGCGAAGCGACGTGATTGACCAGTTCACCGGCTTTCAATTGCGCGGTCAGATCCTGGGTGACACCGGCAATCAGACTGACCTTGCCGGCGCTTTCGTCAGCGACACCGAGCACCACCACGCCCGAGCCGATCTTGTTCTTGACCTGGTCCAGCAGGCCGCGAAGCTCCTTGCCGGACACGCCCTCGAGCTGCTTGGCCAGCACCTTCACGCCCTTGACCTCGCGCGCCTCGGCGAGCATGTCGCTGCCCGCCGCACTGGCCAGCCTTGCCTTGAGGCGCTCGAGCTCCTTCTCCATCTGCCGGTTGCCGTCGACCAGCGCGGCAACCCTTTCCTCGACCTGTTCGGGCTTGGCTTTGAGGCGCTCTCCCAGCCGCGCCACTCGCGCTTCCTGCTCGCGGAAATAGGCCAACGCGCCATCACCGGTCAGCGCCTCGATGCGTCGCACGCCGCTGGCAATGCCGACTTCGGCGACGATGTGGCAGCAACCGATATCGCCGCTGCGCGCCACGTGAGTCCCTCCGCAGAGCTCGATGGAAAAGTCATCGGCACCGATGGTCAGCACCCGCACGCTGTCGGCGTACTTGGCCTCGAAGAGTGCCGCGGCGCCCTTGGCTTTGGCCTGATCGAGGGTCATATGCTCGATACGGGTGGGCGCATTGGACAGCACCTGCTCATTGACCAGGCGTTCGACCTCGGCCAGTTGCTCCGCGCTCATCGGCTCGAAATGACTGAAGTCGAAACGCAGGCGTTCCGGCGTGACCAGCGACCCCTTCTGCTGAACATGCTCGCCGAGCACCATGCGCAGGGCCTGGTGCAGCAGGTGGGTGGCCGAGTGGTTGCGCACCGTGGCGGCGCGCAGGCTCGAGTCGACGCGCGGCGAGACCTCCGTTCCCACGGCCAGCTGGCCCTCCAGCAGGCGCCCACGGTGCAGGTGGTGGCCGGACTGCTTCTGGGTGTCCTCGACCAGAAAACGGCCGGTCTCGAGTTCGAGATAGCCAGTGTCGCCCACCTGGCCGCCCGATTCACCATAGAAGGGCGTCCGATCGAGCACCACCACACCGGACTGCTCGGCCTGAAGCTGCGCCAGCGCCTGGCCCTGCTCATCGATCAGTGCGATCACCCGGGCCCTGTCCTCGAGACGCTCATAGCCGGTGAATTCGCTCTCGCCATCGAGCTCCAGGGCGGCGCCATAATCGACCCCGAACTGACTGGCGGCACGGGCCCGCTGACGCTGCGCTTCCAGCTCGCGCTCGAAACCGGCCTCATCCAGCGAGACGCCGCGCTCGCGGCAGACATCCGCGGTGAGATCATAGGGAAAGCCGTAGGTGTCATAGAGCTTGAACACCGTCTCGCCGGCCAGCATATCCCCTTCCAGAGCATCCAGCGCCTCTCCCAGCATCCCCATGCCGTGTTCCAGGGTGCGGGCAAACTGTTCCTCCTCCTTGAGCAGAACACGCTCGATCTGGTCCCGAGCCTCGCGCAGCTCCGGATAGGCCTCGCCCATCTCCGCATCCAGTGCCGCCACCAGGGTGTGGAAGAAGCTGCCCTGGGCACCCAGCTTGTGACCGTGACGCACGGCACGACGAATGATCCGGCGCAGCACATAGCCCCGCCCCTCATTGGAAGGCATGACGCCATCGGCAATCAGGAAGGCGCAGGAACGGATATGATCGGCGATCACGCAGAGGGACGGCGCCATGATGTCATCATGCCCGGTGGCACTGGCGGCGGCCTTCAGCAGATTCTGGAAGAGGTCGATCTCATAGTTGGAGTGCACGCCCTGCATGACCGCCGCGATGCGCTCCAGCCCCATGCCGGTGTCGATGGACGGCCTGGGCAGCGGGTTCATGTTGCCGCCGGCATCGCGATCGAACTGCATGAACACCAGGTTCCAGATCTCGATGTAGCGATCCCCGTCCTCTTCCGGACTGCCGGGCGGGCCACCCCAGACCTCGGGGCCGTGATCGAAGAAGACCTCGGAGCTCGGCCCGCAGGGGCCGGTATCGCCCATCTGCCAGAAATTGTCGTCCTCTAGCCGCGAGAAGCGCTCGGGGTCGATGCCGACCTCGTCCTTCCAAATACGCTCGGCTTCTTCATCACTGACGTGCACCGTGACCCACAGCTTCTCGCGGGGCAGCCCCAGCACCTCGGTCAGAAAGCGCCAGGCAAACTGGATAGCATCACGCTTGAAGTAATCGCCGAAGCTGAAATTGCCCAGCATCTCAAAAAAGGTGTGGTGACGTGCGGTGTAACCGACGTTGTCCAGGTCATTGTGCTTGCCGCCGGCTCGCACGCAGCGCTGCGCCGAGGTGGCGCGCACATAGGAGCGCGGATCACGACCCAGGAAAACGTCCTTGAACGGCACCATGCCGGCATTGGTAAACAGCAGGGTCGGGTCGTTGTCCGGCACTAGGGAGCTCGTCGGGACGATGGTATGCCCTCGCTCCGCGAAGTAGCTCAGAAAGGCCTGTCTGATGTCTGCACTTTTCATGGAATATCCGTGACAATAAGCATGGTGGCCCGCCGGGCATCACGCCCGGGGCACTGGAAAGCCGGCAGAACGGCTCTGCATGATCCGGCGTGAGGGCATCCGGGGCAGTCGAGCCGGGCTTTCTTGGCAAAGGGAGACATTATAGCGCAGTCATCCGCCCACGACAGGGTGTGCAGGACAGACAGGCGGGTCAGGGGGTGTCCCAGGCATGCGTCATGGCATGACGAAGCTGGTCGAAATCGAAGCCTCTGCCGGCGAGGAAGCGCTCGCGACGGGCTCGTTCACGCGGGCTGTCGCCGGGCCCCGAAAAGCGCCGGGCCAGCACTGCCGCGGCGAGCTCGTACCAGTCGACTTCATCGGCCACTTCGTCGAATGCCTGGGCCTGGGTAGCATCGTCGATGCCACGCTGGCCCAGCTCGGCTCGCACCTTGACGGGGCCCTGGCCGCGCGCCACCCGCGAGCGCAGAAAGCTCTCGGCAAAGCGCTGATCCGACTGCAGCCCCTGCTCTTCCAGCTCGTCCAGGCAGGCTTCCACTTGGTCCGGTTCATGACCCTTGGCCGCCAGGCGCTGTCGCAGTTCCTGACGGCCATACTCGCGTCTCGCCAGCAGTCGGATGGCGTCATCCCGGGGCGAGCTGTCGGGCGTTGCGGTCATCGATCAGAGCACGCCGTCCTCGTGCTCACCGGCTTCACCGGAAGACGCCTCTTCCGGGTCTTCCTCGCGCGGCTCCGGAGCCGCCAGCAGCTGACCACGGATCTGTGACTCGATCTCTTCCATGACCGCCGGGTTGTCCTCGAGGTACTGTGCCGCATTGGCCTTGCCCTGGCCGATCTTGTTGCCCTGATAGCTGTACCAGGCACCCGCCTTGCTGACCAGGCCGCACTGCACGCCGAGATCGACCACTTCACCGGCGTGATAGATCCCCTTGCCATAGAGAATCTGGAACTCCGCCTGACGGAAGGGCGGCGCCACCTTGTTCTTGACCACCTTGACGCGGGTCTCGTTGCCGGTCACTTCGTCGCCCTGCTTCACCGAGCCGGTACGCCGGATGTCCAGGCGCACGCTGGAATAGAACTTCAGGGCATTGCCGCCGGTGGTGGTCTCGGGGCTGCCGAACATCACGCCGATCTTCATGCGGATCTGGTTGATGAAGACCACCGAGCAGTTGGCATTCTTCATGTGACCGGTGATCTTGCGCAGCGCCTGGGACATCAGGCGGGCCTGAAGGCCCACATGCGAGTCGCCCATCTCGCCCTCGATCTCGGCCCGCGGGGTCAGCGCCGCCACCGAGTCGATGATGATCAGGTCGACACCGCCCGAACGCACCAGCATGTCGCAGATTTCCAGGGCCTGTTCGCCGGTATCAGGCTGCGAGACCAGCAGGTCATCCAGGTTGACGCCGAGTTTTTCGGCATAACTCGGGTCCAGCGCATGCTCGGCATCGATGAAGGCACAGGTCTTGCCCTGCTTCTGCGCCTCGGCAATGACGGACAGCGTCAGTGTCGTCTTGCCCGAGGATTCCGGGCCGAAGATCTCGACCACCCGGCCGTAGGGCAGACCGCCGATACCCAGCGCAATATCCAGGCCCAGCGAGCCGGTGGATACCGAGGGCATGACCACACGCGGCGTGTCGCCCAGCCGCATCACGGTTCCCTTGCCGAACTGGCGCTCGATCTGCGAAAGCGCGGCATCCAGCGCCTTGGAACGGTTCTCGTCCTGAGCCATGAAGGCCTCCTAAGCGATAGCGAAACATCGGTGTCAGCAGGAAAGAGCGCCCTGCTCTTTACTGTATGATTGAACAGTATTATGGCGAAAAAAACACGTCTCGACCAGCCCCCGGGCGACGCTTTAGTCGTCGGCCGACAACCAGCGCACCAGACCGGCCAGTGCCTCCTTGACCGCGGCCTGACGGACCGCCTCGCGATCGCCGGTGAGGTGCAGGCATTCGGCCGAGCATTGCCATTGATTGCCCCAGGCCAGCCAGACGGTCCCTACAGGCTTTTCCGGCGTGCCCCCCGCAGGGCCAGCCACTCCGCTGATGGCCACCGTCAGGTCAGCACCGCTGTCGGCACAGGCGCCGGCCACCATGGCCTCAACCACAGGGCGACTGACCGCGCCATGGGTCGTCAGCAGCGACTCGTCAACGCCCAGCAGGCGTTGCTTGGCGCCGTTCGAATAGGTCACATAGCCTGTCTCGAAATACTCGGAGCTGCCGGCAATCGCCGTGATGGCGCTGGACACGCCGCCACCGGTGCAGGACTCCGCGGCGCTCACCAGGATGCGCCGCTGTCGACATAATACCCCCAGGCGTTCGGCCAGACGCTCGGCATCCAGGGGCTCGGCGCTTTCGGCATGCAAAGCCATGATCGGTTCTCCCGCTGAGTAGGTGATGGGCGACGGGGCAACACAGGCCCCTGACGCCGCACTTCCTTGAGCGTAGAATACTGGGTTTGACTGCGACATGCATGACATCCCCCGCGGTAATACCAATGCCCGTGTCGCCTCAATCCGACCTGCCCGTCAAGGAAGCCCATGTCCAAGGCCAGCACCTCTCATACCCCGATGATGGCCCAGTACCTGAAGATCAAGCGCGAACACCCCGACGTGCTGCTCTTCTACCGTATGGGCGATTTCTACGAGCTGTTTTACGACGACGCCCGACGCGCCGCCGGCATCCTCGACATCACCCTGACCCAGCGGGGTCAGTCGGCCGGGCAACCGATCCCCATGGCGGGCGTCCCCTACCACAGCGCCGAAGGCTATCTGGCGCGCCTGGTCGCTGCCGGCGAATCGGTCGCGATCTGCGAGCAGATGGGCGACCCGAACACCGCCAAGGGGCCGGTGGAGCGCCAGGTGGTGCGTATCGTCACACCCGGCACCCTGTATGACGAGGCCTTGCTGGATGCCCGTCGCGACAACCTGGTGGTTGCCCTGAACGCCACGGGAGAGCACTGGGGGCTGGCCTGGCTGGAGCTCTCCAGTGGCCGCTTCAGCGTGCTCGAGGTCGACAGCGAGAGCGAGGCCCTGGCCGAGATCACGCGACTCGATCCGGCGGAACTGCTGGTTGCCGAGAGCCTAAGTCTGCCGCCGGAACTGGCCACTCATCAGGGTCTGCGCCGCGAGAGCGACTGGCTATTTGACCTGGAAAGCGCCAACCGCACCCTCTGTGACCAGTTTGCCGTTCAGGATCTCAAGGGCTTCGGCTGTGCCCACCTGGAGGCCGCCATCACCGCCGCCGGGGTGTTGGTCGACTATGCCCGCGACACGCAGCGCTCGCCATTGCCCCATGTCACGGCCATCGGCGTGGAGAACCGTGACGACGCGGTGGTGATCGACGCGGCCAGCCGCCGCAATCTGGAGATCGGCGTCAATCTCGGGGGTGGCCACGACAACACCCTGGCCAGTGTGCTCGACACCACCACCACGGCCATGGGCTCGCGACTGCTCAAGCGCTGGCTGAACCGCCCGCTGCGCGATCGCGCCCGGGTGGCCGGCCGCCAGGCAGCGGTGGCGTTGCTTCTGGATGGCGATGCCCATGAGGCTCCACGCACCATCCTCAAGGCCATCGGCGACGTGGAACGCATTCTGGCTCGCGTGGCCCTCTACAGTGCGCGGCCACGCGATCTGGCCAGGCTACGCGATGCGCTGAATGCGCTGCCGGAGCTCGAGGCCGAGCTCGCGCGCTTCGCCACGGGCACCGCGCTCGATGATCTGAAGCACCGCATTCACCCCTACCCGACGCTGTCCGACACCCTGAGTCGCGCCCTGGTCGACAACCCGCCGGTGGTGATTCGCGATGGCGGCGTCATCGCCGAGGGCTTCGACGCCGAGCTCGATGAGCACCGCGGACTGGCCGAGCATGCCGGCGACTACCTGATCGAGCTCGAGACCCGTGAGCGCGAACGTACCGGCCTGCCCGGCCTCAAGGTCGGCTACAACCGCGTGCACGGCTATTTCATCGAGCTCCCCCGCGCCCAGGCCCAGGAGGCGCCGGTGGACTACATCCGCCGCCAGACGTTGAAAAACGCCGAGCGCTTCATCATCCCCGAGCTCAAGGAGTTCGAGGACAAGGCCCTGTCCGCCAAGTCCCGCGCCCTGGCACGCGAAAAGCTGCTTTACGACAGCCTGCTTGATGATCTCAACGCCGAACTGGCGACACTGCAGGCCACCGGCCAGGCGCTCGCCGCCCTGGACGTGCTGGCCACCCTGGCCGAGCGCGCCCGGGCCCTCGATTTCGTGCAACCCGAGCTGCCCGAGGCGCCAGGGCTGGACATCCGGGGCGGCCGGCACCCGGTGGTCGAGCAGGTCAGCGACGCGCCCTTCGTGCCCAACGACCTGCGCATGGACGACGAGCGGCGCATGCTGGTGATCACTGGTCCTAACATGGGCGGCAAGTCGACTTACATGCGCCAGGCCGCGCTGATTACCCTACTGGCACACACCGGCAGCTTCGTGCCCGCCGATGCCGCCTCGGTCGGGCCGGTGGACCGCATCTTCACGCGCATCGGCTCCTCGGATGATCTGGCCGGGGGGCGCTCGACCTTCATGGTCGAGATGACCGAGACCGCCAACATCCTGCACAACGCCACCGACCATAGCCTAGTGCTGATGGACGAAATCGGCCGCGGCACCAGCACTTTCGACGGCCTGTCGCTGGCCTGGGCCAGTGCCGAGCAGTTGACCCGCAGCCAGGCCTTCACGCTGTTCGCCACCCACTACTTCGAGATGACGGCACTCGCCGAGCAGGTCGAGGGCGTGGCCAATGTGCATCTGACCGCCACCGAGCATCAGGACGGCATCGTCTTCATGCATCGCGTGGAGGACGGCCCGGCCAGTCAGAGTTACGGCCTGCAGGTCGCCCAGCTGGCGGGCGTGCCACAGGACGTCATTGCCCGCGCGCGGGAGAAGCTGGCGGTGCTGGAACAGCAGGAAATCGACCAGGGGCAGCGCGACCGGACATCCGGGACCCACGGCACCTCGACGAACAGCCCTCAGCAGGCCGATCTCTTTGCCAGCGCCCCCCACCCCATGGTGGAAAGTCTGGGCTCACTGGGCGTCGACAACATGACGCCCAGGCAGGCGCTGGAGTGGCTGTATCACTGGAAGGAAAGGCTCTAGCTGTCTTGCGGTCGGCAAGGCGGCACGACTAGAATGGAGCCAAAGCATAAAGATATTATAAGATATATCTTTTTTATAACCAAACATCATCACAAGTGACCGATTGGCCGCGGCACACCCTCGGCCCGAGGAAGGGAGACAGAGATGACATTCGTCGTCACCGAAAACTGCATCAAGTGCAAGTACACCGACTGTGTCGAGGTCTGCCCGGTGGACTGCTTCTACGAAGGCCCCAATTTCCTGGTGATCCATCCTGACGAGTGCATCGACTGCGCCCTGTGTGAACCGGAGTGCCCCGCCGAGGCCATCTACTCGGAGGACGAGCTGCCCGAGGGGCAGGAGCAGTTCATCGAGATCAATGCCGAACTCGCCGAGACTTGGCCGAACATCACCGAGAAGCAGGATCCGCCGGAAGATGCCGAACAGTGGGACGGCAAGACCGGCAAACTGGAGCATCTGGAGCGCTGAAGACGGCGCCCAGCGAAAGCCATCGATAGAAACGCGCCGGATGTCGCGAGGCATCCGGCGCGTCTGTATCCGGCCCTTGCCCGGCCCGCCTGGCCGATGGCCAGCCACAAAAAAGGCGGCCCTAAGGCCGCCCGCTCCTAGCTCGTCCTTGAGCGATTCCTTTCGCTCACGTCCTGAGTGTTGTCCCTGCACGGAGGCGACGTCCTGTCACACCGCGCGCACTCGAGATGCATCCCGTAGCATCCTGCCGGAAGAGCCTGGCTCTCCCTTGTCCCGAGTGCATTGTGGCACGGCTGCACAACTACACAACTTGACGATCACCAATGCCGAGCACAGCCGGAAATCACGACCTGCAAAAAACTCCTTTTAAGTCAATTGCATAAAAAAGACTGACGTCATGAACGCCAGTCTTCCGAGGATTTATCGGGTCAATCTCGTCGCTTGCGTGTAGGCAATCTCCTACAAAACGACGGGCAATTGTCGGCGAAACGCCTTACTGACCCTTGATCGCCCCACGGCCGGGATAGGCGGCGCGCGAACCCAGATCATGCTCGATGACCAGCAGGCGGTTGTACTTGGCCACCCGGTCACTGCGACACAGTGAGCCTGTCTTGATCTGACCGGCACTGGTGCCCACGGCCAGGTCGGCAATGGTGGTGTCCTCGGTCTCGCCGCTGCGATGCGAGATCACGGCCGTGAACCCGGCGTCCTGAGCCATGCGGATGGCGTCCAGGGTCTCGGAGAGCGAGCCGATCTGGTTGAACTTGATGAGAATGGAGTTACCGATGCCTTCGTCGACACCCCGCTTGAGAATGCGCGTGTTGGTCACGAACAGGTCATCGCCGACCAGCTGCACGCGATCGCCCAGGCGGTCGGTCAGCGCCTTCCAGCCATCCCAGTCGGACTCGTCCATGCCATCCTCGACGGACACCACCGGATACTGGTCACACAGCTCGGCCAGGTAATCGACAAAGCCGGCGGCATCATGGGACTTGCCCTCGCCGGAGAGCACGTACTGGCCGTCGCGGTAGAATTCGCTGGCGGCACAGTCCAGGGCCAGGGTGATATCGCGCCCCAGCTCGTAGCCGGCATCCGCCACGGCCTGCTTGATCACCGCCAGCGCCTCGACATTGGAATCCAGGTTCGGCGCGAAACCGCCCTCGTCACCAACGGCGGTGGACAACCCCCGACCCGCCAGTACCTTCTTGAGGGCGTGGAAGACCTCGGCCCCCATGCGCAGCGCTTCCTGGAAGCTGTCGGCGCCCACGGGCTGGATCATGAACTCCTGAATATCGACATTGTTGTCGGCATGTTCACCGCCGTTGAGGATGTTCATCATCGGCACCGGCATGCTGAACTGTGCCGGCGTGCCATACAGCTCGGCGATGTGGGCATACAACGGCACGTCCCGGTCACTGGCGGCGGCCTTGGCGGCGGCCAGCGACACCGCGAGAATCGCGTTGGCGCCCAGGCTCGCCTTGTTGTCGGTGCCGTCCAGCTCGAGCATGGCGTTGTCCAGGCCACGCTGATCGCTGGCGTCCATGCCGGTCAGGCGCTCGCGGATCGGCCCGTTGACCGCTGAGACGGCCCTGGTGACGCCCTTGCCGAGATAGCGCGACTTGTCCCCATCACGCAGCTCGAGGGCTTCACGCGAGCCGGTGGAGGCCCCGCTGGGCGCACAGGCTTCTCCGCGAGCACCGCTTTCCAGCTGGACCTCGGCGTGCACGGTCGGGTTGCCACGAGAATCAAGCACCTCGAGGGCGCGAATATCGACGATCTTGGTCATGGGTCCTGTCATCCTTTTTCGAGTCGGTCAGCGTTGAAGAAATCAGTCTATGCGCAGCGGGTCAAACCCCTTCACCAGATCATCCAGCGCCTTGAGCTGTGCCAGGAAAGGCTCCAGCCGGTTCAGGGGCAGGGCACAGGGGCCGTCACACTTGGCATTGTCCGGATCGGGGTGGGCCTCGAGAAAGAGTCCCGCCAGCCCCACGGCCACGCCGGCGCGGGCAAGCTCGGCAACCTGGGCGCGGCGCCCGTCGGCGCTGTCGGCCCGGCCGCCGGGGCGCTGCAGCGCGTGGGTGACGTCGAACAACAAGGGATGGCCGGTCTGTTTCATGTCGCCGAAACCGAGCATGTCGACCACCAGGTTGTTGTAACCGAAGCTGGAGCCCCGCTCGCAGAGAATCAGACGGTCGTTTCCCGCCTCGCGACACTTGGCGATGATATGGCGCATTTCATGGGGGGCCAGGAATTGCGGCTTCTTGATATTGATCACGGCCCCGGTCTCGGCCATGGCCACGACCAGGTCGGTCTGGCGAGCCAGAAAGGCCGGGAGCTGGATGACATCGGCGACCTCGGCCACCGGCGCGGCCTGCCAGGGCTCGTGCACGTCGGTGATCACCGGCACCCCGAAACGCGCCTTGATCTCGGCGAGCATCTCGACGCCCTTTTCCATGCCCGGGCCCCGGAAGGAATGGATGGAGCTGCGGTTGGCCTTGTCGAAGCTGGCCTTGAAGACATAGGGGATACCCAACTTCGCGGTGGCCTGCACATAGGCGTCGGCCACCTCGATGGCCATCTCCCGCGACTCCAGCACATTCATGCCACCGAACAGGGCCAGCGGCAGGGAATTGCCGACCCGAAGGCCGGCCAGTTCAATGAGGCGTTCGGGGTCGGCCATGGCCACTACTCCTGAGGCGTGGAATGTGCGCGGGTTCTGGCCGCCTTGTGCTCCAGCGCCGCGTTAACGAAGCCGGTGAACAGCGGGTGGCCGTCACGCGGGGTCGAGGTGAACTCCGGGTGGAACTGGCAGGCCACGAACCAGGGGTGGTCCGGGAGCTCGACCATCTCGACCAGAGAGCCATCGACACTCTTGCCCGAGACCACCAGACCGGCCTTTTCCAGGTCCTCGACGAACTGGTTGTTGACCTCGAAGCGGTGACGGTGCCGCTCGACGATCTCGTCGTCGCCATAGGCCTCGCGGGCACGGGTATTCGGCGCCAGACGGCAGACCTGGCCGCCGAGGCGCATGGTCCCGCCGAGGTCGGAGGCCTCGTCGCGCAGCTCGATATGGCCTTCCGGGCTGATCCACTCGGTGATCAGGCCGACCACCGGGTGCTGGGTGTCACGCGTGAACTCGGTGGAGTTGGCGTCTTCCCAGCCGGCCATGTGGCGGGCGAACTCGATGACGGCGACCTGCATGCCGAGGCAGATGCCCAGGTAGGGAATCCTTTTCTCGCGGGCGAAGCGAGCCGCGGCGATCTTGCCCTCGACCCCGCGTTCGCCGAAGCCTCCCGGCACCAGGATGGCATCCTTGCCGGCCAGCCGCTCGGGGCCATGGTGTTCGATGTCTTCGGAGTCGATGTGATCGATATTGACCTTGATACGCGACTGGATGCCGGCGTGAATCAGGGCTTCATTAAGCGACTTGTAGGCGTCGAGCAGCTCCATGTACTTGCCGACCATGGCGATATTGATCGACTTGAGCGGATTGAGCTTGGCATCGAGGACGCGGATCCACTCGTCGAGCCTGGCCTCGCCGGGTTCGAGGCGCAGCTTGTCGCATACGATGTCGTCCAGGCCATGCTCGTGCAGCATCAGCGGAATGCGATAGATGGTATCGGCATCCTGCAGCGGCACCACGGCCCGCTCCTCGACATTGGTGAACAGCGCGATCTTGCGGCGTTCACTTTCCTCGAGCTCGACTTCGCTGCGACAGATCAGGATATCCGGCTGGATGCCGATGGAGCGCAGTTCCTTGACGCTGTGCTGTGTGGGCTTGGTCTTGGTCTCGCCGGCCGTCTGGATGTAGGGCACCAGCGTCAGGTGCATGAAGATGGCCTTGCTGGCGCCCTGTTCGCTGCGGATCTGGCGAATCGATTCGAGAAACGGCAGCGATTCGATATCACCCACCGTGCCGCCGATCTCGACCAGCGCCACATCGAAGCCCTTGCCGCCTTCGTAGACCCGACGCTTGATCTCGTCGGTAATGTGCGGGATGACCTGAACGGTGCCCCCCAGGTAGTCGCCGCGGCGTTCCTTGCGCAGCACGTGTTCGTAGACACGCCCGGTGGTGAAGTTGTTGCCCTGGGTCATCTTGGTGCGGATGAAGCGCTCGTAATGCCCCAGATCGAGGTCGGTCTCGGCGCCATCCTCGGTGACGAAGACCTCACCATGCTGAAAGGGGCTCATGGTGCCGGGATCCACATTGATGTAGGGATCGAGCTTGAGCATGGTGACCTTGAGACCGCGGGCCTCGAGAATCGCCGCCAGCGAAGCAGACGCGATGCCCTTGCCGAGAGAGGACACAACGCCGCCGGTCACGAAGATATATCGTGTCATGGAGAACCTGTCGAAACGTGATCGGTAGGCCCGGCAGAAAGCCGCGCCAGGATGGGACGACAGACTAGCAGATCCGGACCGCCCGCTCAATTTTGGCGACTGGCCACATCGAGGCGATTCACAGCGGAGTGGCCCGTCGACAAGTCTGCGAGGAGGCGCCATGAATACTTCCCTGTAGGCTACCGACGCCATCCATGGCGTCGGACCTCCTCTTCGACTAGTCCCCGGGCCCCAATGCATTGTCCCGAGTCAGAGTTCGACCCACGACACGCTTGGCGGACTGCATCTTACCTCTTCCCTCTTCCCTCTTACCTCTTACCTCGCAGCTCGCAGCTCGTAGCTCGCAGCTCGTCGCCAACCGCGCGTCACACATCCAGATAATCGAGAATGCCTTCGCCGGCCTGGCGTCCCTCGAACACCGCCGTTACCACCAGATCGGAGCCACGCACCATGTCCCCACCGGCGAAGATCTTCTGGTTGGTGGTCTGGAAGGCGTAGGCGCCCTCTTCCGGCGCCTTGACCCGGCCCTTGTCGTCGAGCTCGATGCCAACGCTTTCGAACCAGGGGGGCGGGTTCGGCTGGAAGCCGAAGGCGATGACCACGGCATCGGCGGGCACGACCTCCTCGGAGCCGGGTACCACCTCGGGACGCTGGCGGCCGTTCTCGTCAGGCTCGCCCAGACGGGTACGTACCACCTTGATGCCTTCGACACGCTCCTCGCCGACCACCGCTACCGGCTGGCGGTTGAACAGGAAGTCGACGCCTTCCTCGCGGGCGTTGGCCACCTCCTTGCGTGATCCCGGCATGTTCTCTTCGTCCCGCCGATAGGCGCAGGTCACCGCGGCGGCCCCCTGGCGAATCGCCGTGCGGTTGCAGTCCATGGCGGTGTCGCCACCGCCCAGCACCACCACCCGCTGCCCGGCGAGGGAGACATAGTCGGCCGGGTCGGTCTCGAAGCCCAGGCAGTGATTGACGTTGGCGACCAGGTAGTCGAGCGCCTTGTGCACACCGGGCAGGTCTTCCCCGGGGAAGCCGCCTTCCATGTACTTGTAGGTGCCCATGCCCAGAAAGACCGAGTCGTACTCGTCGAGCAGCTCATCGAAGGCCAGGTCCTTGCCGACATCGACGCCGAGGCGGAACTCCACGCCCATTTCCTCGAAGACCGCCCGGCGACGTTCCATGACCGTCTTCTCGAGCTTGAACTCGGGGATACCGAAGGTCAGCAGGCCGCCGATCTCGGGGTATTTGTCGTACACCACGGCCTTGACGCCGCTGCGCACCAGGATGTCGGCGCAGCCGAGTCCGGCCGGGCCGGCCCCGATGATCGCCACGCGCTTGTCGGTCCAGGACACCTTGGACATATCCGGGCGCCAGCCCATGGCGAAGGCGGTGTCGGTGATGTATTTCTCCACCGAGCCGATGGTCACCGCGCCGAAGCCGTCGTTGAGGGTGCAGTCGCCCTCGCAGAGGCGGTCCTGAGGGCAGACGCGGCCGCAGACCTCCGGCAGCGAGTTGGTGCGGTGCGACATCTCGGCGGCTTCCAGGATATTGCCCTCGCTGACCAGCTGCAGCCAGTTGGGAATATAGTTGTGCACCGGGCACTTCCACTCGCAGTAGGGATTGCCGCAGTGCAGGCAGCGATGCGCCTGGGCCGCGGCATCCTGCGGCTGATAGGGCTCGTAGATCTCGGCGAACTGTTTCGCTCGCGTGCGCGCCGGCTTCTTATCGGGGTCCTGACGCCCGACGTCGATGAACTGAAAATCGTTGTGCAGACGGTTAGCCATGTTCTGTGCTCCTGGGGAACGAACCTGATCGATGCGCCGATGTCATTCCGGTTGGCGCCGGGACTGATCCAGCAGGCTGGCAAGGCTCGCCGCCTTGGGCTTCACCAGCCAGAAATGACGGATGTAGTCGCTGAAATCCTCGAGCATGTCGCGGCCGCGCTGCGAGCCGGTTTCCGCGACGAACTCCTCGATGACTTCCCTCAGGTGTCGACGATGGGCCTCCATGGCCTCGATGTTGACCCGGTGAATCTCCACCAGTTCGTGGTTGTACTTGTCGACGAAGGTGCGATCCTCGTCGTAGACATAGGCAAAGCCGCCGGTCATGCCGGCACCGAAGTTGATGCCGGTCTCGCCGAGCACCGCCACCACACCGCCGGTCATGTACTCGCAGCAGTGGTCGCCAGCGCCCTCAATGACCGCATGGGCACCCGAGTTGCGCACCCCGAAGCGCTCGCCGGCCATGCCGGAGGCAAACAGCTTGCCGCCGGTGGCACCATACAGACAGGTATTACCGATGATGGCCGTCCGGTGACTCTCGAAATGGCTCTCGCGAGGCGGCACGACCACCACACGACCACCGTTCATGCCCTTGCCGACATAGTCGTTGGCATCGCCTTCCAGATAGAGGTGCAGCCCCCGAGCATTCCAGACGCCAAAGCTCTGGCCGGCCACGCCGCGGAAACGCACCGTCAGTGGCGCCTCTTCGAGGCCGGGCTCGCCATGGCGCTTGGCGATGGCACCCGAGACCAGAGCCCCCACGCTGCGGTCACAGTTGGTGATGGCGAAGTCGAACTCACCGCCTGTCTTGGTCTCGATGGCCGTCTTCAGCGCCGCCAACAATTCCTGGTTCTTGGCCCCCGGGTCGTGGGGCACATTGCGATTCACGCGGCAGAACTGCGGTGCCTCGGCCGGCACGAAGTCGTTGGTCATCAGTGGCGACAGGTCCAGCCCGCGCTGCGACGCCGTGGTGCCTTCCAGGATCTCGAGCAGATCGGTACGCCCGATCAGATCGGTCAGCTGGCGAACCCCCAGCATGGCCATGAGCTCACGCACTTCCTCGGCAATGAAACGGAAGTAGTGCTTGACCATGTCCACCGTGCCGCGGAAATGCTCGTCGCGCAGCGCCTGATGCTGGGTGGCAACCCCGGTGGCACAGTTGTTGAGGTGGCAGATGCGCAGGTACTTGCAGCCCAGCGCCACCATCGGGGCCGTGCCGAAGCCGAAGCTCTCGGCGCCCAGAATGGCCGCCTTGATCACGTCCAGGCCGGTCTTCAGGCCGCCATCGGTCTGCAGGCGAATCTTGTCGCGCAGGCCATTGAGGCGCAGTGCCTGGTGTACCTCGGGCAGGCCGAGCTCCCAGGGGCTGCCGGCATGCTTGATCGAGGTCAGCGGACTGGCCGCCGTACCGCCATCGTAGCCGGAAACCGTGATCAAATCGGCATAGGCCTTGGCGACCCCGGTGGCGATGGTGCCGATGCCGGGCTCCGAGACCAGCTTGACCGAGACCTGGGCATCCGGGTTGACCTGCTTGAGGTCGAAGATCAGCTGGGCCAGGTCCTCGATGGAATAGATGTCATGGTGCGGCGGCGGGGAAATCAGTGTCACGCCGGGCACCGCATAGCGCAGGCGCGCGATCAGGCCGTTGACCTTGCCCCCCGGTAACTGGCCGCCCTCCCCGGGCTTGGCGCCCTGGGCCACCTTGATCTGCAGGACCTCGGCGTTGGCCAGATAGGCCGGCGTGACGCCGAAACGTCCCGAGGCGATCTGCTTGATCTTGGAACTGCGAATGGTGCCGTAGCGTGCCGGATCCTCCCCCCCTTCACCGGAGTTGGAGCGCCCGCCGGTCTCGTTCATGGCCTGGGCCAGCGACTCATGGGCTTCCGGTGACAGGGCGCCGAGCGACATGCCGGCGCTGTCAAAGCGCGGCAGCAGGTCTTCGACCGGCTCCACCTCCTCGAGCGGCAGGGCCGTCTCGGCGGGCTTGAGCCTAAGCAGGTCACGAATGGTCGCCGGATCGCGTTCGTTGACCAGGGAGGCAAACTTCTTCCACTTGGTATAGCTGCCTTCCTGGACCGCTTCCTGCAGCGCCTTGATCACGTCCGGGTTGTAGGCATGGTACTCGTGGCCATGCACATACTTCATCAGGCCACCCTGGGCGATCTGCTTGCGCGGCTTCCAGGCATCCCTGGCCAGCAGTTCCTGCTGAAGCTGCAGCTCGGCGAAGCCGGTGCCTTCGATACGCGACGCCATGCCGTCGAAGCACAGTTCCATGACCTCGGAGGCCAGGCCCACCGCCTCGAACAGCTGAGAGCCGCGGTAGGAGGCCAGGGTCGAGATGCCCATCTTGGAGAGAATCTTGAACAGCCCCTTCTGCAAACCCTTGCGATAGTTCTCGCGGGCATCCGCCGGATTGCCGACCAGCTCGCCGGTGCGATGCATGTCGGCCATGACCTGATAGGCCAGCCAGGGGTAGACCGCCGTGGCGCCCACACCGAACAGCACGGCCATCTGGTGAGCATCGCGGGCATAGCCGGTCTCGACGATCAGGTTGACCCGCGGGCGCAACGCCTTGCGGTTCAGGTGATGGTGCACTGCGCCGACGGCCAGTGCGGCCTGGATCGGCAGTTGCCCCTGCTCGAGCTCGGCATCCGACAGCACCAGCAGCACGCTGTCGCCGCGAGCCGCTTCTTCCGCTCGGGCACACAGCGCCTGCAGCGCCCCCTTGAGACTAGTGTGCTGAGGGTCATAGGCCAGCGGCAGGGTCAGGCTGGCGAAGGCGGGGTCTTCCTGGCTGACCAGCGCCGTGAACTTGCGCGGCGACAGTACCGGTGTGGTCAGGATCAGCCGATGGGCATGCTCCGGGGTCGAACGAAACACATTCAGTTCGGCACCGATGCAGCTTTCCAGCGACATCACGATGGCCTCGCGCAGCGGGTCGATCGCCGGGTTGGTAACCTGGGCAAACTTCTGGCGGAAATAATCGGTCAGCAAGCGCTGCTTGCGCGACAGCACGGCCATCGGGGTGTCATCCCCCATGGAGCCAACGCCTTCCTGACCGCTCTCGGCCAGCGGGCGCAGCACCTGATCGCGCTCCTCGAAGCTGACCTGAAACATCTTCTGCTGCACGGCCAGTCGATCGGCGTCCATGTTCTGGAAGCGCGCCAGTTCGGTGAGTGCCGACTCCAGGTAGTTGGCTTCCTGCTTGAGCCAGCGCTTGTAGGGATAGGCCGACTTGAGACGCTCGTCGATGTCGCGGGTGTGCAGCACCTCGCCGGTCTCGGTATCCACCGCCAGCACCTGACCGGGGCCGACCCGGCCCTTGGCGACCACGTCCTCGGGTCGGTAATCATAGGTGCCGATTTCCGAGGCCAGGGTGATATAGCCATTGCGCGTAATGACCCAGCGCGCCGGTCGCAGGCCGTTGCGGTCGAGCATGCACAGCGCCTGGCGGCCATCGGTCATGACCACGCCCGCCGGCCCATCCCAGGGCTCGGCGTGCATGGAGTTGTATTCATAAAAAGCGCGCAGGTCGCCGTCCATCATCTCGACGTTCTGCCAGGCCGGCGGCACCATCATGCGCACCGCGCGGTGCAGATCCATGCCGCCGGTTAGCAGCACTTCCAGCATGTTGTCCATGCTCGACGAATCCGACCCCGTGGTATTGACGATCTCGTCGAGCTCGGCGATGTCGGGCAGACGCTCGCTGGTGAAGTTTTCCTTGCGCGAGTTGGCCCAGCCGCGGTTGGCCTGGATGGTGTTGATCTCGCCATTGTGCGCCAGCAGGCGAAACGGCTGGGCCAGCGGCCAGCGCGGCGCCGTATTGGTGGAGAAGCGCTGATGAAAGACACAGATCGCCGTTTCCAGGCGCTCGTCCCCCAGGTCAGGATAGAAGGCCGGCAGGTCCACCGGCATGACCAGTCCCTTGTAGGACACGACCCTGGGTGACAGCGAGCTGACATAGAAGTCGGCATCCCCGGCCAATGCCTGCTCGGCATGGCGGCGCCCCATGAACAGCTCGACATCGAAGGTCGCGTCGTCGACATCCCCCGGTTCGACGAAGAGCTGACGAATCCGCGGCAGGCACTTCAGGGCCATGGGACCGCAGACGCTCGGGTCCACGGGCATCTCGCGCCAGCCCAGTACCTTCAGGCCGCGCCGGGTGAGTTCGCCTTCCAGAGTCTCGCGGCAATGCGCTTCACGCGCATCATCATCCGGCAGGAACACCGAACCCACGGCATAGCGCTCGCCCAGCTCGACGCCCAGCACCTCACGGGCCATGTCGCGCATGAAGGCATCGGGCATTTTCAACAAAAGGCCGCAGCCATCCCCCGTCTTGCCATCGGCAGCAATGCCGCCGCGATGGGTCATGCAGGTTAGGGATTCAATGGCCGTCTTAAGCAGGTCATGGCTTGCCTGCCCCTCCATGTGGGCAATCAAACCGAACCCGCAGTTGTCACGGAATTCGTCGGGCTGGTGGAGACCTCGGTTCATGGACGCGCCTCAGCTACGGTAGGTATTTTATATAACAGTGTCAGGTGTTATTGTGGTGGTTTTTTCTTTTTACATATGGCCTGAAAAAAGCCGTTGAATCGCGCGGCAAAAGGCAATCCAGAATAGCCACCCCTCGCCCCGGACGCAACGCCCGAGCTACGCCCGGCCGGCTGATTTATCCGCCAAATCCGTGACTTGCACAATTATTCAAGAAAAAAGCCCCGACAACTCAATAGCTTGCAAAACAGCCATACAACAGCTCGCCCCCGGCAGGAAGACACCAGACTTTGGTCTAAAACACCCGCTCCCCCCATGCCGATATAGCATAAGGCATACAGATTACCGCAAACAGAACGCTGACCTGCCCCAGACGACGACGCCCGCGTTCGAAACGCGGGCGTCATGTGAGCGGATGATTGGCGTCAGCGATCAGGCTCGCGGAAATTCCTCGAGCAATCTCACCAGCATCTCCGGCGGCGTCGCTTCATGCACGCAGGCGTCGCCCAACCGGCGTAGCAGGATCAGGCGCAGGCGATCATCGAGATTCTTCTTGTCGAGCCGCATGAGGGCCAGAAAATCCTCGGCCCGCATATCGCCCGGCGCCGCCAGCGGCAGGTCAGCAGCCTCTAGGAGGTGGCGGACACGGGCCACATCGGAGGCGTCGAGCCAGCCCAGCCGATGGGACAGCTCACTGGCCATCAGCATGCCGGCCCCGACCGCTTCGCCATGCAACCACTGCCCATAGCCCTGATGGGTTTCAATGGCATGCCCGAAGGTGTGCCCCAGGTTGAGCAGGGCTCGCACGTTCTGCTCGGTTTCATCCTCGGCGACGATCTCGGCCTTTAGGCGACAACTCCGCTCGATGGCCAGGGTTAGGGTCGCCGTATCGAGGCCCCGCAACATCGCCATGCTGGCTTCCAGCCAGGCCAGAAAGTCGCTATCACGAATCAGGCCATACTTGATGACCTCGGCGAGCCCCGCCGAGAGTTCACGCGGCGGCAGTGTCGTCAGGGTTTCAGTGTCGATTAGCACGGCCCGGGGCTGCCAGAAAGCGCCAATCATGTTCTTACCGCGCGGGTGATTGACCCCGGTC
Organism: Halomonas almeriensis; assembly: GCF_030409235.1. Taxonomy (GTDB): domain Bacteria; phylum Pseudomonadota; class Gammaproteobacteria; order Pseudomonadales; family Halomonadaceae; genus Halomonas; species Halomonas almeriensis. Next base: position 199,156 of record NZ_JAUFPO010000009.1, on the reverse strand, counting down.
TTGCCACCCACGGATGAGTCCACCTGCGCCAACAGGGTCGTGGGCACCTGGATGAAGGCCACGCCACGCTGATAGCTGGCCGCGGCATAGCCGGCCATGTCGCCGATCACCCCGCCCCCCAGGGCAATCAGGGTGCAGCGCCGGTTGAATCCGGCCGCGAGCAGGGCATCCCAGATCCGTTCGACGCTGGCCAGGCTCTTGGTCGCCTCGCCATCCGGCAGGATGACCTCGCGCACGTCCAGGTCGTCGGAAAGCCCCTGCTTCAGCGCCTCGAGATATAGGGGCGCCACGCGGTCGTTGGTCACCACCATCACCTGTCGCCCGGCCAGGTGCGGCGCCAGCCACTGCGGGTCGCCCAGCAGGCCGGGGCCGATGTGGATCGGGTAGCTGCGCTCGCCCAGCGAGACCGGCAGCGTGGTCAGGGCGTCGTCGGATGAAGTCATGGCATCAGGCCTTGCAATGAAGTGGATCGGTCAGGCTCTGCACGCGGCGCAGAATGTCGCTCACCACGGAGCGCGGACCGCGCCGGTCAGTGCGAACCACGATATCCGAGGTCGCCCGGTAGAGCGGGTCCCGCTCGCCGAACATCCGCTCGAGCACCTGGCGCCGATCATCGCGCTGCAGGAGCGGGCGATTGCGGTCCTTGGCGGTGCGTCGCAGCTGCTGGCTGACGGTGGTATACAGATAGATGACACTGCCGCTGTCACGCAGCACACGTCGATTGTCCTCGCGCAACACGGCACCGCCACCAGTGGCGATGACAACCTCCGAGCGGCCCGCCAGCTCGGCGATCATCTGCGACTCGCGAGCGCGAAAACCGGCCTCGCCTTCCACGTCGAATATCCACGGAATATCGGCTCCGCAGCGGGCCTGGATCTCGTGATCGCTGTCCAGGAATTCACGCGATATCTCGGCCGCCAGGAGACGACCGATGGTGCTTTTGCCGGCCCCCATGGGGCCGACGAGAATGATGTTGGGGAGTACTGACATTAAGGTGCCGCCAAATTTTCGATCAGTATTCGAGGCGTAATGAATACCAGCAACTCTACCTTATCGCTGCTGTTCTCGGTATAGCGAAATAGCTCCCCCACCCAGGGCAGGTCGCCGAGCAGGGGCGTCTTGAACAACTGACTGATCTGGCGGGTCGTTAGGATACCGCCCAGCACCACGGTCTGACCGTCGTTGACCAGCACCCGCGTGGCAATCTGATTGGTGTCGATGGCCGGCGCTCCGCCGAAGGTTTCCCGGGCGATGGTGTCATTATTGAGCACCAGCGACATTATGATGCGGTCATCCGGCGTGATCCGGGGCGTCACCTTCAGCGACAGTACCGCTTCCTTGAAAGCCACATTGGTGGCCCCGCTGGAGGTCGCTTCCTGATAGGGAATTTCCGTTCCCTGCTTGATCAAGGCCTCACGCCGATTGGCCGTGATCACGCTGGGCTGGGACACGATACGGCTCTTGCCCTCGCTTTCCAGCGCTCTCAGCTCGAGATCCAGCAGCACATCGCCGGAAAGATAGCCAAAGGCAAAGCGCGTACCGGGGGCCTCGGCATCGCCAAGGTCCACAGCCAGGCCGCCATTTTCGGCAACGCCGCTGGAGGCTCCTGCCACATTGACGCCGCCCGGTTCGCCGCGGTCGGCGGCGGAAAGCCCCCAGGCGACCCCCAGTTGACGCGCCACCGAGTCCCGGGCAATCACGATGCGCGCCTCGATGCGCACCTGGCGGACGGGCACATCGAGCCTGGCGACCATCTGCCTGACGGCAGCTACCCGCTCCGCGGTATCCTGTAACAGCAGGCTGTTGGTCCGAGCATCCACGGCCACGCGCCCGCGCTCGGTCAGCAATCCGACGCCACCCTCGCCGCGCAACATGGCGGCCAGCTCCTCGGCCCTGGCATACTTGATGCGCAGCCGCTCGGTGATCAACGAGGGCGTCGGCATGTCGTTCACCTCGACCGACGCCGATGCCGGCGCCACCATGATGACATTACCCCGGCGACGGCTGGTCAGGCCATGACTCTCGAGGATCAATGACAGCGCCCGCTGCCAGGGCACCTCATCGAGGTTCAGGGTCACCCGGCCGGACACCGCGTCGCTGGCCACCAGGTTGAGCCCGGTGACATCGGCGATGGTGGCCAGCGCCGTGCGAACCGACACATCACGCAGATTCAGCGAGATGGGCGGCACCTTCTCGCCCCCTGGCTCTACCTCCGGCCCTGGCGTATCGGCCGCCAACGACCCGGCCACCCAGAGCCCCAGCCAGCCCCACAACGCCAGCCGGCAGCATCCCCTGCATGTTCGAATCCTCATCGCCGCCTCCCTGCTGTCGATCGTGCCTCAGTTCTCAAGCGTCAGCTTCACTGTCCCCTGTACGCTGTCGTCGGGCGAAGTGCGCCGCGGCGCCAACTCCAGGTGCGCCGCCTCGATGGTCATGATTCTGGCGCCCGCAACCCGGTCACCGGCCGTCACCAGATGCTCCTTGCCAGCGGGGCCCTTCAGCAGGGCCCAGGCCTGTTCGCCCACCTGCAGCGTGCCGAGTAGCCGCCAGGCTTGTGGCAATACATGCCCCTCGGGGGCAGCGTCCTGCTCCGCTACACCGCTGGGTTCCGATGCCGGCACCGACCGGGCGGCAAAGGGGCTCGGAGCCGCGCCCTGTCGATACGCCGGTGGTGGGGGCCGGATCCCTGCCGGAACCCACTGGTGCGACGCGGCCGAGGCCTCGACACGCCAGTCCGCCAGGCGCTGATCCAGTTCCGTCAGGTGCGCGTCATCGCAGCCGGCAAGAAGCGCTGTCACGGCGACCGACAGACATCCCATGCACCAGATCTTCATGCGTCCTCCTCCTCTCGGGAGGTGCCCGCCGCCGGCGTGGTGACCCGCTGATAGGCGCGGACCTCCAGCCCGAGCCGCAGACCCTTGTCCCGACGACTGAGGCGAGCCTCATGCAGGGTCACCAGGCGCTCCCGGGTGGCCACATCGGCCAGAAAGCGCCCCAGAGCGTGATACTCCCCGTTCACACTCAGCGAGACAGGATGCACCCGCAGAGGAGGCTCCTCACGCACCGGCTGAAGCTCCATGGCGCTCAACTCGACGCCGTGGCGAGCCGCCGCGGCCCCCAGCGCATCGATCAGCGCCGCCATTCCAGGGGAGGCCGGAAAGGCCCCGTCCAGCAGGGCAAGGCGCGCCTGCAACCGCGCCACCCGAGCTTGCTGCAACGGCAGCTCAGCCAGCCGCGATACCTGGCGTCGATACGCCTCCAGCCGCACGCTTTCCTCCTGCCGAGCCACCTCGAGCACACGCATGTCGGGCCTCACCAGACCCCACCAGCAGAGGGCGATCACCACGCAAACCAGCGCCAGACAGCACAGCCACTGAGCGCCACGCGGCCAGTCAGCCGCCGCCTGGATACTCAGCTCATGTCCCGCCAGCTTTCGGATACCATGACGAATATCCTCCGCTTTCATGGCGACGACTCCTCCAGCAGGACCCTCAGGCGAAAATCCCACCCCGCCGCACCGGGCTCGACCATCGACAAGGATGGCGCCCGCCACACCGGCGAGGCCTCCAGGGCCTTGAGCTGCGCGGCAATCCGCTGATGGCTGAGGGCCTGCCCTTCCAGCGTCAGGCGTTGCTGCCGCTGGGTCAGGCTGATATAGCCCACCCCGGTCACCAGGGTCTCGGCCAGACCGTTGAACCACTCCAGCATGCGGCCCTGCTGCCCCAGGTGCCTGTGGAGGACCGCCAGGCGCGCCTCCAGCCGACCCGCCCGGGCCTGCACATCGGCAAGCTCCGCCAGAGCCGGCTGAAGCGCTTGCGTGTGCTGCTCGATCAGCGCCAGGCGGGCACGCTGCGACTCCAGGCGAGCCGCCTGGTGGCGGTCGGCGGCGACTCCCAGCAGCAACCCGCTCAAGAGTGCACCCAGCAGCATCCGCTGCCAGCGCCGACGACGGGCCTGGCGCCTGGCATCCCGCCAAGGCAGGAGATTGATCTCAATGGTCATGTGTCACCCCGCAGGGCAAGACCGCAGGCGACCAGCAGGCTCGGCGAAACTTGCCGCAGGGCCTCGTCGTCAACGCCGGCATGGCAGGCCAGTGGCCGCAACGGGTCGGCCATGACGACCCGCAAGGCCATTGCCTCGCTCAGGTCATCGGCCAGCTGTCGCAGGCCACTGATGCTTCCTGACAGCCACAGGAGGCCGACAGGCGGCGAAAGGCCGGCGGACGCATGGAGTTGCAGGGCGCGTGCCAGCTGTGATGCCAGCGCCTCGACATCCGCTGACTGCCAGGCCGACGCCCCGGTTTCGATAGGCTCGCCTTCCGGCCAAGGCAACGGGATGTCCTGCCGATAGACGGCGCGCCCGCGGTGCAGCACATGAAAGGTGCCGGCTTCCCGGCCGATATCCAGCAGCGCACAGGTGTCGTCGGTTGGCGGCCGGGCCGGCGCAAGGCGGGTCAGCGCCCGCTCCATGGCAAAGGTCTCGATATCCACCGCCACAGGCCTCAGACCCGCCCGGCGCAGCAGTTCGGCGCGCTGCTCAACCACCTGCCGATGACAGGCGACCAGCAGCACGGCCTGCTGATCGGCATCGTCGTCGAGCGGCCCCAGCGACTGAAAGTCAAAGGCAACCTGCGGGAACGGAAAGGGAATGTGCTGGTCGGAATCGAGTCGCAGACGCCACTCGAGTTCCTCCTCGTTCAGGGCAGCCGGTAACGGGAGGGTCTTGATGATGGAGGCTTCTGCCGGTACGGCAACACTGGCACACTGGACCCGCACACCAGCACGCGCCAGGGCCCCTGACAGGGTTTCGAGAACGGCCGTCTCGTCATGAATGCGCCCCTCGTGGACAGCGCCGCGAGGCAGCGGCGCCACGTCATGCCCTCGCACCTCCCGCCCTCGCCGGCTCGTCGACAATTCGACGAGTTTAACGGCGTCGGGGCCGATATCGATGCCGAGCCTGCCACAGGCAGCGGAATTGCGTTTCAACACGGCCAGGGCCTCCCGTGCCAACTTGGATATTCTGCGCTTCCTTGCGCCGCGACGAATGGCTTCGCCGTCGCCGTAATTCGAGAGTAGCCATAAATGACAAATTTGACACAAAACGGCTGTCGCCATGGATCCACTCTGGTGGTCGCCGGGGCGTCTTCCTATAATGGCCGTCGAACCGCTCGGCCCAGTACCGCACCTCGCTACGACGTTCTCGCTCTCAGCACGGATACCGCGTTTTCATGAAGTTCCTCAAAACCCTGACGTTTTCAGTACTCTGGCTGCTGGTTTCGCTTACCTCAGCCACGCTGCTGGCCGTGGCCGGCGCGGCGCTGTATTTTGCGCCCGGCCTGCCCGATGTTCGGCAGCTGGAGGATTTCGAACTGCAGACACCGCTGCGCATCTATACCCGCGACGGCAAGCTGATCGGCGAGTTCGGCGAAGAACGACGCATGCCAGTTGAATTTGACGAAATTCCCAGGGGGCTGGTGCAGGCCCTGCTGGCCGCCGAGGATGCCAGCTATTTCGACCACCACGGGGTCGCCCCCAAGGGCTTGGCACGTGCCGCTTTCGAGCTGCTCGAGAGTGGTGGCGACATCCAGTCCGGCGGCTCGACCATCACCATGCAGGTGGCGCGCAATTATCTGCTGACGCTCGATCGCACCTATATTCGCAAGGTCCGCGAGATACTGCTGTCACTGGAAATGGAACAGATCCTCGACAAGCAGGACATCTTCGAGCTCTACGTCAACAAGATCTTCCTGGGGCACCGAGCCTACGGCATCGCCGCGGCCGCCGAGGTCTACTACGACCGCCCGCTGGATGAGCTAACCCTGGCCCAGCAGGCCATGATCGCCGGCCTGCCCAAGGCGCCCTCGGCCTTCAACCCGCTGGCCAACGCCGAGCGCGCCTTGATACGCCGCAACTGGATCCTGATTCGCATGCGTGACCTGGGGTATATCGACCAGGCCACCTACCAGGAGGCCGTTCAGGAACCCGTCACCGCGCGGCGTCACATCACTCAGGCCGAGGTCAACGCGGATTACGTCGCCGAAATGGCGCGGCAGTTTGCTGTAGATCGCTTCAAGGACAAGGCCTATACCGGGGGGTATCGCATCACCACCACCCTCGACAGTGAGCTGCAGCCCATGGCACGTGAGGCCCTGGCCAACGGTCTGATTGCGTATGACACCCGCCATGGCTGGCGCGGTCCGGAGGAGACCGATATTCCACGCAGCCTGGCCGAAGCCCAGGAACGGACCGAGCGCCGAGGCCTCGAAGAAGAACTCTCGGAGTCCCCCGAGGTCATGGAAACCGCCCGCCAGGCCGCCGAACGCAGCCAGATCAGCGTTGAGGGCATCGACGGGGATGTCAGTAACTGGTTGCAGGTGCTCGAGCGCACTCCTCAGCTCGGCCCGCTGCAACCCGCCGTCGTGATCGAGAGCGAGGGGCGCGAGATGCGCGTGCTGACCACCGGCCAGCAGATCGTCACCCTCGACTGGGAGGGGCTCGACTGGGCCCGCCCCTACCGCAGCCCACGCAGCCGCGGCGCCTCTCCCGACAACGCCGCCCAGATCGCTGAAAGCGGGGCCCTGGTCCGCATCCTCCAGCAGGAGGATGGCAGTTGGCGCCTCTCCCAGCAGCCCGATGCCGAGGGCTCGCTGGTCGTCATGGAACCGCAGACCGGCGCGATTCTCGCCCTTCAGGCCGGCTTCGACTTCGATGCCAGCAAGTTCAACCGGGCGATCCAGGCACGCCGCCAGGCAGGCTCGATCTTCAAGCCGTTCGTCTACCTGGCGGGCCTCGACAGTGGCGAGGTCAACCCCGCCACGGTCATCAATGATGCGCCGGTGGTCATGCAGGATGGCAGTGGCGAGATGTGGCGCCCCAACAACTCCAGCGGCGATTTCCTCGGCCCGACGCGCCTGCGCGTCGGCCTGGCCCGCTCGCGCAATCTAGTCACGATTCGCCTGCTGCAGTCGCTGGGGCTTAGCAATACCCTGGAATTCCTGGAAACCTTCGGCTTCAACCCGGAGCGTCTGCCCAACGGCCTGTCGCTGGCTCTTGGCAGTGCCAGCCTGACGCCGCTGGAAATGACCCAGGCCTATGCCACCCTCGCCAACGGCGGTTTCCGCGTGCAGCCCTGGTTCATCCAGCGAGTCGCTCGCGGCGAACAGCCAACGATTCTGGAAGAAGCCGACCCCATGGTGGCCTGCCGAGACTGCGCTCCCGGCCAGGAGACCACCCGGATCGACGGCAAGACCTATCGGGTCGCGCCGCGTGTTGCCGACCCGGCTGCTGTTTACATCCTGCGCGACATGCTGCGCGAAGTCGTCGAGAACGGCACGGCACGCGGTGCCCTAGCGCTGGAACGCAGCGATATCGTCGGCAAGACCGGCACCACCAACGACCAGCGCGACGCCTGGTTCGCCGGCTTCAACATGGACCTCGCCACCACGGTCTGGGTGGGCAAGGACGACAACTCGCCCACCGCCGAGTATGGCTCCCAGGCCGCCCTGCCGATCTGGGTGGACTTCATGGGCCGGGCCCTCGAGGGGCGGCCGGAGCGCCTGCCGGAACGCCCGGATGCCGTGGTGGAACGCCGCGTCGACCCAGATTCCGGCCGCTTGTTGAGCGAAAGCCAGGGTGGCGGCATTTCGGAAATCTTCCGCGCCGACCACCTGCCCAGCCAGCAACCGCGACGTGTTGAAGAGGAAATCGAGCAGGAAAGCGGCTCGCAGGGCACCGGGAGTTACGAGGCCATCTTCTAGGAGCCTGTCGGATTTGACCGATCGTCGCGAGAATCACGGATTTCGAGACAAGTTTATCGATCTGATGAGGCTAATAGCCCGCTATTTAACGAATCAGATCGAATGAAATTGGCCGAAAGCCCGGGCCTCGTAGCAGATCAGCGTTAAGTCCGACAGGCTCCTAGGCGGGGCCGAAAGTCGCTGCCGCACTCGGCAAAATGCCGCCGCCGGATCGCCCGGCGGCGGCATTTTCCTGTGACCCTCAGTCAGAACGGCCCAACGCAAGCATTGCGCGAGCTGGCCGCCGGATCTGCATCAAGTGCCGTAGACGTCATCCACCGTTTTCAACGGATAATGCGATGGATACGGGCGTCGTGCCACGCCGGAGTCAACGGCGGCCTGGGCGACCGCTGACGACACGCGCTCCAGCAGACGCACATCCATCGGGGTGGGAATGATGTAATCCCGGCCGAAACTCATGGCGGTCATGTTGTAGGCATCCAGCACCGCCCGGGGCACCGGATCGCGCGCCAGATCCTTGAGCGCATGCACCGCGGCGACCTTCATGGCCTCGTTGATGCCGGTGGCGCGCACATCCAGGGCACCCCGAAAGATGAACGGAAAACCCAGCACATTGTTCACCTGATTGGGGTAGTCCGAACGGCCGGTGGCCATGATCACGTCGGGGCGAGTCGCATAGGCCAGGTCCGGCGAGATCTCCGGGTCCGGGTTGGTGCAGGCAAAGACCACCGGGTTGTCCGCCATGCGACGGATATGGTCTTCCGACATCAGGCCGGGGCCGGACAGCCCGACGAAGACATCCGCCCCCTCGATGGCATCCATCAGGGTGCGCTTGTCGGTATCGACGGCAAACATGGCCTTGTACTGATTGAGGTCTTCCCGCCCGGTGTGGATCACGCCCTTGCGATCCAGCATCACCAGATTCTCGGAGCGCGCACCGCATGATACCAGCAGCTTCATGCAGGCGATCGCCGCGGCCCCCGCGCCCAGACAGACGATACGCGCCTCGTCCAGCGACTTGCCGGCAATATCCAGCGCATTGAGCATACCAGCGGCAGTAACGATGGCGGTGCCGTGCTGATCATCGTGAAAGACCGGAATATGGCAGCGTTCGACCAGGGCTCGCTCGATCTCGAAACACTCCGGCGCCTTGATGTCCTCGAGATTGATGCCGCCCCAGGTATCGGCGATGCGGGCGACCGTATCGATGAAGGCCTGGGGGCTCTCGGCATTGACTTCGACATCCGTGGCATTGATGCCGGCGAAACGCTTGAAGAGCACGCCCTTGCCTTCCATGACCGGTTTGCTGGCCATGGGGCCGAGATTGCCGAGGCCGAGAATGGCACTGCCGTCGGAAATGACCGCGACAATGTTGCCCTTGCCGGTATACAGATAGGCATTTTCCGGGTCTCTGGCGATCTCCCGAACCGGTTCGGCAACACCGGGGCTGTACGCCAGCGCCAGATCGCGGGCCGTGGCAGTGGGCTTGGTGAGCTCCACCGACAGCTTCCCGGGAGTGGGATGAGCGTGATAATCCAGCGCTGCCTGTCTCTTCGCGTCTGTCATGCTAGGAATCCGGTTGCCTTGCGATAGGGCGGCAAAGAGTATAGAAAAAAGCGGCCGGGCTCAACGTGGCAACATTCGGCAATAATTCACGTCATTTAAGCGATATTCACACTTTTTAATGGGTTTTCTCGTAAAAAAACAAGCCCGCCAGTCCGTACCTCACCCGGCCGCCGGCCCGTAACGAAAGAACCCGCCACTTGGGCGGGTTCTTTGCGGCACGGCACACCGGATGCGCCGAAGCAATGGGCCTCAGCGCTTCATGGCAGCCCCGAAGCGCTTGTTGAAGCGCTCGACACGGCCACCCGTGGTCGCTTGCTTCTGCTTGCCAGTGTAGAAGGGGTGGCACTGAGAGCAGACGTCCAGATACATGTCCTGCCCGGAGGTGGTGCCGACGTCGAAGGTGGCGCCACAGGAACAGGTCGCACTGACCGTCTTGTAATTCGGATGGATACCTTGTTTCATCTTGAGCCTCACGAAGCTGTATGCCGCCACCTGATCGCTTGCCAGGCACCGCATACGGGGGTTTGAACTATCAACCGGCTAGTCGGGATTTGCCGACAGCCGGGTATTCTAGCAGAGCCGTCACCGGAGGCCAATTGCCCGCACCGTCCTGCCACACGCCACGCGTACTCGGCATCGCCACGCCCTCCCCCCTGCGGCGACTGTTCGACTACCTGCCGGCAGGCCCGGCGCCCGCCGAGGGCTGGCAGCCGGGGTTGCGGGTCCGTATTTCCTTCGGCCGCCGCCGGGTCGTCGGCGTGATCATCGAATGCCGGGACAGCAGTGAGCTCTCCCTGTCAAAGCTCAAGCCCATCGATGAACGCCTGGATGACACCCCGCTGCCTGCCGACTGGTTATGGTTGTGCCGCTTCACCGCCCGCTACTATCAGCACGCTATCGGCGACACCCTTCAGCATGCCATGCCGGCCCTGCTGCGCCAGGGTCGCGCCCTGACACCGCGCACCAGGGAGCGCTGGGTCGCCACCCCGGCAGAGCATGAGGCGGCCCGGCAGACACTGGCGAGGGCACCACGCCAGGTGGCCCTGCTGGAGATGCTGCGCCAGCATCCGCAGGGGCTGGTCACCCAGGCCGTGCTGGCCCAGTCCTTTACCCGTGAGCAACTCAAGGCACTGGTCAACAAGGGGCTGGTCGAGCGCCACGAGGAACCCATGACCGGCGGACAACAATCGCCAGGAGCCGTGCTGGCCGAACCCGCCCTGCCACTGAACGGCGAGCAGGCTGCCGCCATGGCCAGGCTCCATGACGGCCTCGATACCTTCCATCCCTGCCTGCTGCATGGTGTGACCGGCAGCGGCAAGACCGAGATCTATCTGCAACTGATCGAGGCGGTGATCACCCGGCAGCGCCAGGCCCTGGTGCTGGTGCCGGAGATCGGTCTGACGCCCCAGACCCTGGAGCGCTTTCGTAAACGCTTCCAGTGCGCCGTGGTCGCCCTGCATTCCGGCCTGACCGACAACGACCGCCTGGATGCCTGGGAAGCCGCCGCCAGCGGTCGTGCGCCCATCGTCATCGGCACGCGCTCGGCCATTTTCACGCCCCTGGCCGCCCCGGGCGTGATCATCGTCGACGAAGAGCATGACGGCTCCTTCAAGCAGCAGGAAGGCTTGCGCTACCATGCCCGCGACCTGGCCACCCTGCGCGCCCAGCGCCATGCCATCCCGGTGGTCCTGGGCAGTGCCACACCGGCGCTGGAAAGCCTTCAGCAGGCCGTCGCCGGTCAATACCAGCATCTGCGGCTCACACAACGCGCCAGCCGTCACGCCCCGGCGCGACTCGAGCTGGTTGACCTGCGCGGCCGTACCCGCCGGGGCGGGCTGGCCCCACCGGTAATCGATGCCATTGCGACGGCCCTGGAAGCCGGCCATCAGGTGCTGGTCTTCATCAACCGCCGCGGGTTTGCGCCCACTCTGGCCTGTCACGCCTGTGGCTGGCTGGCCGAGTGCGATCATTGCGATGCCCATATGACGCTGCATCGGCAGCCTCCCGTGCTGGCATGCCACCATTGCGACCATCGTCAACCGCTGCCCGATGCCTGCCCGAGCTGCGGAAGCGCCGACCTGCGCCCACTGGGCAGCGGCACGGAGCGCACCGAGGAAACCCTGGCCGAGCGCTTCCCCGACACGCCGGTGCATCGCATCGACCGGGACAGCACGCGGCGCCGCGACGCGCTGGAGAACACCCTGAGCGAGGTCAGACGCGGCGCCCCCTGCCTGCTGGTCGGCACCCAGATGCTGGCCAAGGGCCATCACCTGCCGCACGTCAATCTGGTGGTGGTGGTCAATGCCGATGCCGGCCTCTACGCCAGCGACTTCCGTGCTCTGGAACACAGTGCCCAGTTGCTGGAGCAGGTCGGCGGACGCGCCGGACGCTCGGCTCACCCGGGGCGCGTGCTGGTCCAGACCCTGCACCCGGATGACCCCAACCTGCGGCTGCTGGCCGCACACGGCTACGACGCTCTGGCCGAACAGCTGCTCAAGGAGCGCCACGCCGCCGGCCTGCCGCCCTTTCGCTATATGGCGCTGCTGCGGCTTGAAGGCCCCCGGGAAGCGGATGTCAACGCCCTGGCCGACAGCGCCGCCACCGCCACCCGCGCCTTCATCGAGCACAGCGGCCTCGACATCGACTGCCTGGGGCCAGTCCCGGCGCCCATGGAACGTCGTCAGAACCGCTACCACATGCAGATCATGCTAAGCGGCGACCAACGCAGCCGACTCCACGCCGCCTGCGCCCGCCTGATCGCCTGGATGGAAGCCGAGCCCTCTGCACGTCGCATCCGCTGGTCCATCGACATCGACCCGCAGACGCTGAGCTGAAGGCTGGAAGAGAAAAGAAGGAAGAAGGAAGAAGGAAGAAAGAGGTGGAGCGCAGGAAAGCATGTTGGGCCCAGACACAGAGTGCAGTTTCATGACTCAAGGCTCGGCGCGAGTTTCCATCCTTCCGACTTCCAGCCCGGCCGACAGGCCGGGCGCTCTTCCCTCTTCAAGCGGCGGAGCCGCGTCCTTGCCGACCGGGGTTTAAAGCCGCCCTACAATTGTCGATAATACGCCACCAACTGCCCATCGGCGGGTTGAGCGCCGGGGAAACCGCGTCATTTGCCGCGCCCCCACTGCCCGCGCCACAGGACATCGACGACGCCCCATGAAAGACACCATCATCGCTCTGCTGGAACGCGCTCTGGCCGATCTCCAGACCCAAGAGGTTCTGCCCGACGACCTCGCTCCAGCCATCAAGGTCGACCCCGCCAGGGACAAGGCCCATGGCGACTACGCCACCAACCTGGCCCTGATGCTGGCCAAGCCCGCCGGTCTCAAACCGCGCGACCTGGCCGACCGACTGGTCGCGGCACTGCCCGACAATGAGGCGATCCAGCGAGTGGAAATCGCCGGCCCCGGCTTCATCAACTTCTTTGCGGCGACCGACGCCGCCGCTCAGGTTGTGCGCCACATCCTCGACAGCGGTGATGCCTATGGTCGCAACATGGTCGGACAGGGCCAGAAGGTCCAGGTGGAATTCGTCTCCGCCAACCCGACAGGCCCGCTGCACGTGGGTCATGGCCGCGGCGCCGCCATCGGTGACTGCCTATGCCGGCTGCTGGAAGCATCGGGCCATGACGTCACCCGCGAGTTCTACTATAACGACGCCGGTGCGCAGATACGTAATCTGGCACTCTCCGCTCAGGCACGCGCCACCGGCCTCACCCCGGAGGACGCCGACTGGCCCGAGGATGGCTACCGGGGCCACTACATCACCGAGGTCGCCAACAGCTACATGGCCGGCGACACCGTGCATGCCGACGACCGCCACGTCACCGGCCGGGCCGACCCCCAGGACCTGGACGCCATTCGCGACTTTGCAGTGGCCTACCTGCGCCGCGAGCAGGACCTGGACCTGCACGCCTTCGGCGTGAACTTCGATGTCTACTTCCTCGAGTCCTCGTTGTATGACCAGGGCAAGGTGGCCAGTACGGCCGAGCGCCTGGCGGCAAAAGGCCATACCTACGAGCAGGATGGCGCCACCTGGCTGCGCACCACCGACTTCGGCGACGACAAGGACCGGGTGATGCGCAAGCAGGATGGTCACTACACCTACTTTCTGCCGGATGTCGCCTACCATCTGGACAAGTGGCAGCGCGGTTTTACCACCGTGATCAACGAACAGGGCGCCGACCACCACTCCACCGTGACCCGCGTGCGCGCCGGCCTGCAGGCTCTCGAGGCCGGCATCCCCGCGGGCTGGCCGGACTATGTGCTGCACCAGATGGTGCTGGTCACCCGCTCCGGCGTCGAGGTCAAGCTCTCCAAGCGGGCCGGCAGCTATGTCACTCTGCGCGACCTGATCGACGAGGTGGGGCGCGATGCCACCCGCTTCTTCCTGGCCGCCCGGCGTGCCGATTCGCAGTTGACCTTCGATATCGATCTGGCGCGCTCCCGCTCCAATGACAACCCGGTCTACTATGTGCAGTACGCCCATGCACGCGTCTGCAGCATGCTGCGCAAGGCCGAGGCCGAAGCACGCCACTTCGACCACGATCTGGCCCTGGCCAACCTGGGCCGCCTCGACACCGAACAGGAAAAGACCCTGCTCAACCGCCTGTCGCGTTACCCGGAGGTGGTCGAGCGGGCCGCGCAGGCCCGCGAGCCCCAGCAGGTCGCTCAATACCTTCAGGACCTGGCCGCGGAGTTCCACACCTGCTACAACGCCGTCAAGGTCATGGTCGACGACGCGGCGGCACGCAACGCACGCCTGGCCCTGGGTCTGGCCACTCGCCAGGTCGTGCGCAATGGACTGGATTTGCTGGGTGTCAGTGCCCCCGAGGAGATGTAAACCATGGCCACCCGCAAGAAGGCGGCACCCCGCAAGCGCGGTGCCACCAATCAGCGCTCGAAGGCCAGGCAAGCCCCAGCTCGGCGTGGCGTGCCCGGCTGGCTCTGGGCGCTCTGCGGACTGGTCGCCGGCTTCCTGATTTCCCAGCATCAGCACGGCACGGCCCCCTGGCAGGATGCCGACAATTCACCAGTCGCCCGTGTGGAACCCCAGCCCGCCGATGAGCAGGCCGCAGCCGAAGACGACGAGCCGAGCGCGTCGCAGGACGAGCCGGAACGCACGGAACCGGCCATGCCGACCTTCGAGTTCTACACCCTGCTGCCCGAGTCCGAGGTAGTCGCCCCGGGCGGCAACATGCCGGAATCCACGGCCACGCCCCCATCACGGGACCAGGCCGAACAGAACGACAGCGGTGACGACAGCACTGCCGATTCCGACAGCCAAGCGCCGGCCGATGACCCCATCGCCCAGGTCATTGCTGCCAACACGACGCAGCCGTCCGAGCCCGACGACGAGCAGCGCGAGGTCGACGAGGACGGCCGCTACATGCTGCAGGCGGCCTCCTTCCGCACGACCGCCGATGCCCGCAAGCTCGCCAATCGCCTCAAGGATTTCGGCCTGCTGGCCAACATTACCGAGGTCAAGACCGGTGATGGCGCTACCTGGCACCGTGTTCAGGCCGGGCCCTACACCGACCGCAATGAACTCTCCCGCGCTCAGGACCTGATGGTCACCCAGGGCATCGAGCCGCTGCTCATTCAACTCCAGAATTGACCATGGGCGGCCCTGCCGCCCTGTCTCGTGAGGTTGAATTTTGCCGAGCCTGCCCAAACTAACCCGATAAGCGCTATTTCGGCGTCAGGCCGCTGACGTCGCCAGTCATCGGAAGCCAGCCGCTTCCACAAGGAGTTCCCCTATGACCACGATCGTTTCCGTGCGCCGCGGCGAGCAGGTCGCTCTGGCCGGCGATGGCCAGGTATCGCTTGGTGATACCGTGATGAAAGGTAACGCCAGCAAGGTACGCCGCCTCTACCGTGGCCAGGTGCTGGCCGGTTTTGCCGGCGGTACGGCCGATGCCTTCACCCTGTTCGAGCGTTTCGAGGCCCAACTGGAGAAATACCAGGGCAATCTGGTCAAGGCGGCCGTCGAGCTGGCCAAGGACTGGCGTACCGACCGCGCCCTGCGCCGCCTGGAGGCCTTGCTGGCCGTGGCCGACAAGCATGCCTCGCTGATCATCACCGGCAACGGTGATGTGCTCGAGCCCGAACGCGGCATCATCGCCATCGGCTCCGGCGGCAACTATGCGCTGGCTTCGGCGCGCGCGCTGCTTGAGAATACCGACCTGTCAGCCCGCGACATCACCGAGAAGTCACTGGAAATCGCCGGCGATATCTGTGTCTACACCAATCACCACGTCACGCTGGAAGAGCTCTGATCATGACTCGGATGACCCCCCGCGAAATCGTCCACGCCCTGGACCAGTACATCATCGGCCAGCAGGACGCCAAGCGTGCCGTGGCCAGCGCCCTGCGCAATCGCTGGCGGCGCATGCAGCTCGACGAGGAGCTGCGCCAGGAAGTCACGCCCAAGAACATCTTGATGATCGGCCCGACCGGTGTCGGCAAGACCGAGATCGCCCGCCGCCTGGCCAAGCTGTCCGGCGCACCCTTCATCAAGATCGAGGCCACCAAGTTCACCGAGGTCGGCTATGTCGGCCGGGATGTCGAGTCGATCATCCGCGACCTCACCGAAGCCGCCATCAAGCTGGTGCGCGAGCAGGCCAAGGACGAGGTGCGCCATCGTGCCGAGGATGCCGCCGAGGATCGCATCCTTGATGTGCTGCTGCCGCCGCCGCGTGGTCAGGAAGATCAGCCGCGCACCGATAACGCCACCCGCCAGAGCTTCCGCAAGAAGCTTCGCGAAGGCGAGCTCGACGACAAGGAAATCGATATCGAGGTCACGCCCCAGGGGCAGGGCATGGATATCCAGACCCCGCCGGGCATGGAGGAAATGACCAGCCAGCTGCAGAGCATGTTCTCCAGCATGGGCAAGCAAAAGACCGAGACACGCCGCGTCGCGGTGAAGGATGCCTTCGCCCTGTTGCGTGACGAGGAAGCCGCCAAGCTGGTCAACGAGGACGACATCAAGCAGCGCGCCGTCGAGTCCGTCGAGCAGCATGGCATTGTCTTCCTCGACGAGCTCGACAAGGTCGCCAAGGGCAGCGGTCAATCCAGCGGCGGCGAAGTCTCCCGGGAAGGCGTGCAGCGCGACCTGCTGCCGCTGATCGAGGGCTCCACGGTGTCGACCAAGTACGGCATGGTGAAGACCGACCACATCCTCTTCATCGCCTCGGGAGCCTTCCACCTGTCGCGCCCGTCGGACCTGATCCCGGAACTGCAGGGCCGCCTGCCGATCCGTGTCGAGCTCAACGCCCTGACACCGGAGGACTTCAAGCGCATCCTCACCGAGCCCTCCGCCGCCCTGACCCGTCAGTACGCCGCCCTGCTTGAGACCGAAGGGCTGGACGTGACCTTCACTGAAGACGGCATCGAACGCATCGCCGAGATCGCCTTCAAGGTCAACGAAGGCACCGAGAACATCGGCGCCCGTCGGCTTCACACGGTCATGGAACGCCTGCTCGAGGAAGCCTCGTTCAAGGGCTCCGACATGGGCGAGAGCCTGACCATCGACGCCGCCTATGTCGACTCCCAGCTCGGCGAACTGGCGATGGACGAAGACCTGTCGCGGTATATTCTCTAAGACGCGAGCCGCGAGCTACGAGCCGCGAGTAGCTCGTAGCTCGTAGCTCGTAGCTCGTAGCTCGTAGCTCGTAGCTCGTAGCTCGTCAGGAGGTTAAGATGAAGGCTCCTATCCCGATCCAGGTGCATTACCACAAGCAGGCGCGCGAGCTGGAGTTGGTCTACGAGGACGAGGTCAGCTTCCGCTTGTCGGTGGAGTATCTGCGCGTCTTCTCGCCCTCCGCCGAGGTGCGTGGGCACGGCGGCCCCGAGTCGGCGACGCTGCAAGTCGGCAAGAAGGATGTCGGCCTGACCAACATCTCCCAGGTCGGACGTTATGCCATCAAGCTGCATTTCGATGATGGCCATGACAGCGGCATCTACAGCTGGGAGTATCTGTATGACCTGATACAGCGCCGCGAGCGTTACTGGGCCGACTACCTGAAACAGCTGGAACAGGCGGGCGCGTCCCGAGAGCCGATGGGTATCGAGATCCGTCAGTTATAGCTCCCTTTCGCATGCCTGATGCGACCGCATCGAGACAACAGCGGCCATGGGGCGCTACAATGAGGTCCCATTGCGCGATGCCAGGCGCCATCGCGACTCATTAGTGCAGCGGACTCGGGAGCCCCTCGCATGACCAGCGACAAGCACACCACGCATTTCGGCTACCAGGAAGTCCCGGTGACCGAGAAGGCCTCTCGCGTGGCGGACGTCTTCCATTCGGTTGCCTCGCGCTACGACGTGATGAACGATCTGATGTCGTTCGGCATTCATCGGGTATGGAAGCGGCTGACCATTGAGCGCGCCGCGGTGCGCCCGGGGCAGAGCGTGCTAGACATCGCCGGCGGCACCGGCGACCTGACCTACAAGTTCTCGCGCCTGGTGGGGCCACGAGGCCGGGTGGTTCTGGCCGACATCAACGAGTCGATGCTGCGGGTCGGCCGCGACAAGCTGCTGAATCGCGGCGTGGGCGGCAATGTCGAATATGTCCAGGCCAATGCCGAAACCTTGCCCTTTCCCGACAACAGCTTCGACTGCATCACCATCGCCTTCGGTCTGCGCAATGTCACCGACCAGAATGCCGCCCTGCGCTCCATGACCCGCGTGCTCAAGCCCGGAGGTCGCCTGCTGGTGCTGGAGTTCTCCAGGCCGCAGAGCGCCGTGCTCAATCGCGCCTATGACGAGTATTCCTTCCGCCTGCTGCCGCGCATGGGCGAGTTCGTCGCCGGTGACGCCGAGAGTTATCGCTACCTGGCCGAGTCGATCCGTATGCACCCCGACCAGCAGACCCTCAAGGGTATGATGGAAAGCGCCGGCCTGGAACGCGTCGACTATACCAATCTGACCGGGGGCATTGTAGCCCTGCACCGCGGTATCAAGCTGTGAGGCCGAGATGACATCGACCCTGTTGCTGGCCGGCCTGGAACGCACCCTCAACGCACTGCTCGCCCGGGACCCCGCCGCGCCCTCACGGCTCGCCCGTCTCAGCGGGCAGCGTGTGCTGCTGCGCCTGGAATCTCCCGCCCTGGCACTCAGTCTGCATTTCCATGATCATGGCATCGACCTGATGCGCCCCGATGACGCTGTAGAGGAAGACTTCGACGCCACGGTGGAACTCGATGCCGAGACCCTCGGCGAACTCCTGGGGGGCGCCGCCATCGAGCGCCTGATGTTCCAGGGCAAGCTGGCGGTGCGCGGCCGCGTGCACCTGCTGGAAGACATGCGTGACCTGCTGATGGACCTCGACCTCGACTGGGAAGGCGAGCTCGCCCAGTGGCTGGGCGATGTGCCGGCCCACAGCCTTGCCGAGGGCATGCGCAACGTCGGCCGCTGGGGGCTGCGCACCCAACGCGAGCTGCGTGCCGACGTCGCCGAGTACGTCTTCGAGGAAGCGCGCCTGCTGCCCGGCCAGCACCAGTTCGAGATCATGCGCGACCACCTGACCGAGCTGGAGCTGGCCACCGACCGCCTGGAGGCCCGCCTCAAGCGGCTGCGCCGGCGCCTGCTGGCCACGGAGGCCGGTGCATGATCCGGCGCCTGATGCGCATCGTCTGGGTATCCAGCCGCTATCGGCTCGATACCCTGGTCCCCCTGGAGCGCCTCCCCTGGTGGCTTCGTGCCCTCTTTCTGCTGTCACCGCTGCGACTGATCGCCATCGGCCCCCGGCCTCGTGGTGAACGCCTGCGCCTGGCGCTGGAATCCCTGGGCCCAATCTACATCAAGTTCGGCCAGGTGCTCTCGACCCGCCGCGACCTGCTGCCGCCGGACATCGCCGATGAGCTCAAGCGCCTGCAGGATCAGGTCCCGCCCTTCCCGGGCGACCAGGCCAAGGCGCTGGTCGAGGAAGAACTCGACATGTCCCTCGAGCAGGCCTTTGCGCATTTCGCCGAGACCCCGCTGGCCTCGGCCTCCATCGCCCAGGTGCATGCCGCCACCCTGCACAGTGGCGAGGATGTGGTGGTCAAGATCATTCGCCCGGGTATCGAGGGCGTCATGCGCCAGGACATGGCCCTGCTGTATCGCATTGCGGGCCTGCTGGCACTGGTCCCCGAGGCCCGCCGCCTGCGCCCGGTGGAGGTGGTGCGCGACTATGAATCGACCCTGTTCGACGAACTCGACCTGACCAAGGAAGCCGCCAACACCTCCCAGCTGCGGCGCAACTTCCAGCGCTCGCCGCTGCTCTATGTGCCCGCTACCTACTGGGACCTGACGCGCCATCGCGTCATGGTCCAGGAGCGCATTCATGGTGTGCCGGTGGCCGATACCGCCACTCTTCACGCTCAGGGCACCGACCTAAAGAAGCTCGCCGAGCGCGGGGTGGAGATCTTCTTCACCCAGGTGTTTCGTGACAACTTCTTCCACGCCGACATGCACCCGGGCAACATCTTCGTGTCCCGCGAGGCCCCGGACGACCCGCAGTACATTGCCATCGACTGCGGCATTGTCGGCAGCCTGACCCGCGAGGACCAGGACTACCTGGCGCGCAACCTGCTGGCCTTCTTCCATCAGGACTATTACGAAGTGGCCGCCCTGCACATCGAGTCCGGCTGGGTCGGCGAGGATACCCGCGCCAACGAGTTTGCCGCCGCGGTGCGCACGGTGTGCGAGCCGATTCTCGAGAAGCCGCTCAAGGACATCTCCTTCGGCCAGGTGCTGCTCGGCCTGTTTCAGACGGCCCGGCGCTTCAACATGGAAGTCCAGCCACAGCTGGTCCTTCTCCAGAAGACCCTGCTCAACATCGAGGGGCTGGGCCGCCAGCTCTATCCCGACCTGGACCTGTGGGCGACGGCCAAGCCTTTCCTGGAACAATGGATGCGCGAGCGCGCCGGTGCCCGCGGCTTCTGGGAGTCACTCAAGCGCCAGGCTCCCGAGCTGTCGCGACAACTTCCGGAGCTGCCGGTGCTCGCTCACCAGGCACTGACACGCGCCGAACATGACCACCATCAGCAACGCCGTCAGTCCGAGGCCATTACCCGCCTCCAGCATGGCCTGTCACGCCAGGTCCGGCGCCAACGTCGCCTGCGCCTGGGCGTTCTGCTGATGGCGGGCGCCCTCGCCTGGCAACCGTTGTTCGAATGGGCCAGCGACCAGCCCTGGCCCATCCTCGCGGCGGCAGGCCTGGGCGCGCTGCTGCTGATCTGGAACTGACCCTGCAATGGAAACGTAACCCATGAGCGATATTCTCGATCAACTTCACGAGGTGCTGGAACAGCGCCGGCACGCCGCGCCGGATGCATCCTATGTCGCGTCCTTGCATCACAAGGGATTGAACAAGATACTCGAGAAAGTCGGTGAAGAAGCCACCGAGACGCTGCTGGCCGCCAAGGACGCGGAGCAGGGAGACGCGTCGCAGAGTGACGCCCTGATCAGTGAGACCGCCGACCTGTGGTTTCACAGTCTAATCATGCTCTCCCATCTTGGACTGGACCATCATCAGGTTCTGAATGAGCTGGCAGGCCGTTTCGGCATTTCCGGGCACGACGAAAAGGCCGCTCGATAATCAGCGCCGTTTGACTCATCATCGTCGTGTCGCAACATCATTCCGCGCTGGCGGAGCCAATGAGTGAGGTAACGCCCATGTTAGGTGGTATCAGTATTTGGCAACTGCTGATCGTACTCGGCATCATCATCCTGATCTTCGGCACCAAGAAACTGCGCAATGTCGGCGGCGACCTGGGCGGGGCGATCAAGGGCTTCAAGAAGGCGGTGAACGACGAGGACAAGCAGGACGGCACCCGTAAGGACGACCCACAGGCCCGCATGCGCCATGACGACGAGAGCGCGACCTACGACGTCAAGGCCGAGCGCAAGGCAGAGGACCCGGAGGAGCGCCAGTAGGCCGCCATGTTCGACATCGGCTTTCTCGAACTCCTCATCATCGGTGTCGTCGGCCTGCTGGTCCTCGGCCCCGAACGGCTGCCCCGAGCCGCCCGTACCGCCGGACTCTGGGTGGGCAGACTGAAGCGTACCGTTAGCGACATGCAGCGCGAGATCAACAGCCAGCTCGACGCCGAGGATTGGCGTCGCCAGCTCGACGAACAGCAGAAAGCCCTGGACGAAGGCGTGAACAACGTCAGGCGCGGCGCCCGGGACCTAGCCGATACCAGCCGGAACACCGGGCCTGACGACCCCACCGCGACATCGCACGACACCAGCGCCGCTGAAGCCGACAAGGACACCCACCCGCGATGAGCCAACCGGAGCAAAAGCAGGCGCCGCTGGTCGAACACCTGGTCGAGCTGCGCTCGCGATTGATGCGCGCGGTGATCGTGATCCTGGCGATCTTCCTGGGCCTCTACGCCTTTGCCAACGATATCTACACCTTCGTGGCCGACCCGCTGATGGCCCTGCTGCCGGAAGGCTCGCAGATGATTGCTACCGAGGTGGCCTCGCCCTTTCTGGCTCCCTTCAAGCTGACCCTGATGGTGGCTTTCCTGATCGCGGTGCCCTTCGTGCTGCATCAGGCCTGGGCCTTCATCGCCCCAGGGCTCTACGCCAACGAAAAGCATCTGGCCCTGCCCCTGCTGGCCTCCAGCATCGTGCTCTTCTATGCCGGCATCGCCTTTGCCTACTATGTCGTCTTCCCGCTGCTGTTCCAGTTCTTCACCCAGACAGGTCCCGCCCAAGTGGCGGTGATGACCGACATCCAGCAATACCTAAACTTCGTGCTCAAGCTGTTCTTCGCCTTCGGAGTCGCCTTCGAGATCCCCGTGGCCACCTTCCTGCTGATTCTCTCTGGTGCCACCTCGGTCCAGAGCCTAGCCCGCAAGCGGCCCTACATCATCCTCGGCTGCTTCATCATCGGCATGCTGCTGACCCCACCGGACGTCGTCTCGCAGAGCCTGCTTGCCGTGCCCATGTACCTGCTCTACGAAATCGGCCTGCTGTTCGGCCGACTCGTCAAGCGCAAGCGGGAAGATGGGGAGTAAAAGAGGGAAGAGGGAAGAGGGAAGAGGGAATAGCAGGCTAGCGCCAGGGGTTGGAAAGTCAGGGTTTCCTTCCCTCTTGCAAGGCGCGAAGCGCCGTTCTTCCCTCTTATAGCGGCGTAGCCGCTCTTCCAGCTTACAGATCCATCATCTCGTCGATGCGGTCGACGAGCTTAAAGATGCCGGTGGCGGCTTCGCCGATGCGTGTCGCCAGCATGTAGGCGGGGGTGGTGACCACACGGTTCTCGAAGTCCACCACGATATCCTCGACACCGCAGCTGCGATGCAGGCCGCCCATGGCGCTGATGGCACCGGAGACGCCGGGGTCGTGGCCGATGGTCACGGCAATGCCTGGGCCCAGCAGCCGAGGCACCATGACCGGGGCAATGCACATCAGGCCGATAGGCTTGCGATCCTCATGGAAGTCCGCCAGCGCCTCGCGCAGCCCTGCCTGGATGGCCATTTCCGAACCGTCGGTGGCAAAGGTCGAGAGGTTCTTGGCCGCCCCGAAGCCGCCCGGCAGGATGACGGCATCGAACTCATCTACGGCAAGCTCGGCCAGCGGCGCAATATCGCCCCGCGCCAGGCGTGCCGACTCCACCAGCACATTGCGACGCTGCTCGGGCTGCGCCTCGCCGCTATAGTGGTTGATCACCTCCTGCTGGTCGATGTCCGGGGCAAAGCAGCGATAGCCGATGCCCAGTTGGTCGAGGCGCAACAGGGTCAGGGTTGTCTCGTAGACCTCCGAGCCATCCTGCACCCCGCATCCCGACAGAATCACCGCGACTTGCTTGCTCATGCTCATCTCCTTGAAGGCGTTTCCCACCGGCTGCGCCGTGCAGGGGTCGGTCAAATCGAATCCCTCACTGTAGAGAGTCATGCGGGGTGCGACAAGGCGCATCTTTCGACACTCTGCCACCTTGCTATACTCGGCGCATTGTCATCGCCACGTCATCTCCGGCCACCATACTCACATCCTGGCCAGGATCCATTGTTGGAGGATCACCTTGAGTCTCAAGAGCACACGCCAGTTCCCCGCCACCCGTATGCGTCGCATGCGCCGTGATGATTTTTCGCGCCGCATGATGCGCGAGAACAGCCTGACCGCCGCCGATCTGATCTGGCCGGTGTTCGTGCTCGAGGGCGAGGGACAACGCGAAGCGGTGCCGTCCATGCCGGGGGTCGAACGCCTGTCACTGGACCTGCTGATCGAGGAGGCACGTGAGGCGCGTGACCTGGGCATTCCACTGCTGGCCCTGTTTCCGGTCATCGACCCGAGCCTGAAGAGCGAACTGGCCGAGGAGTCCTACAACGCAGCCGGCCTGGTGCAACGCAGTGTGCGGGCGCTCAAGCGCGCCGTGCCGGAACTGGGTATCATGACCGATGTGGCCCTGGACCCCTACACCCGTCATGGGCAGGACGGCATCCTGGACGCTCAGGGCCATGTCCTCAATGACCGGAGCGTGGAGACCCTGCTCAAGCAGGCGCTGTCGCACGCCGAGGCCGGCGTCGACATCATTGCGCCCTCCGACATGATGGATGGTCGTATCGGTACCATCCGTCAGGTGCTCGAGAAGGAAAAGCTGCACGACACGCGCATCATGGCCTACAGCGCCAAGTACGCCTCGACCTATTATGGCCCCTTCCGCGATGCCGTGGGCTCGGCCGGCAACCTGGGCAAGGCCGACAAGTCGACCTACCAGATGGACCCGGCCAACAGCGACGAGGCGCTGCATGAAGTGGCCCTGGACCTCGACGAAGGCGCCGACATGGTGATGGTCAAGCCCGGCATGCCCTACCTGGACGTGGTCCGCCGGGTGAAGGATGAATTTCGGGTGCCGACCTTCGCCTACCAGGTGAGCGGCGAGTACGCCATGCACATGGCCGCCTTCGACCACCAATGGCTGGATGCCGATGCCGTCATGCTGGAGTCCCTGATGTGCTTCAAGCGGGCCGGCGCCGACGGGATCCTGACCTATTTTGCCAAGCGAGCGGCGCGACTACTCGGCAGCGCGCCCGACAACACCTGAAACGTGGCGAGCATCATGTCGTCAGCCGACAACAGCAGAGACTTCCCAATGGACGAATCGCGTAACGATGAGATCAAAGCGGGCCAGGACAGCACTCCGGGCGCCGAACCCCCGATGCTGCGACTCAACCAGACGCGCACCGGTATCAAGCCCAAGGCCATGCCGGACCCGGAGGCCGATCTCAACGATCCGAACCTCTATTTCAATCGCGAGCTGTCCCACCTGCAGTTCAACGTGCGGGTCCTGGAGCAGGCGCTAGACGAGGCGCATCCACTGCTCAATCGTCTAATGTTCCTGCTGATTTTCTCGTCCAACATGGATGAGTTCTTCGAGATCCGGGTGGCCGGGCTGAAGAATCAGCTGGCCCTGGGGGATGAGACAACCGGCGCCGACGGCCGCCCGCCGCGCTCGGTGCTCAACGAAATTGCCCAGATCGCCCACGAGCAGGTTGATCGCCAGTATCGCGTGCTCAACGACCACTTGATACCGGCCCTGGAGCAGCAGGGCCTGCGCTTCCGGCGGCGCGGCGACTGGACCAAGGGCCAACGCAAGTGGGTAGCCAACTACTTCGCCAACGAGATCATGCCGGTCATCAGCCCGATCGGCCTGGATCCTTCGCACCCCTTCCCGCGGCTGGTCAACAAGAGCCTCAACTTCATCGTCGAGCTGGAGGGCAAGGATGCCTTCGGCCGCGAGGGCGGCATGGCCATCCTGCCGGCCCCTCGCTCGCTGCCGCGGATCATTGCCCTGCCCGACGAGCTGTGCGAGAAGGGATTCACCGAGTACGTCTTTCTGTCGTCGATGATCCATGCCCATGCCGAGGAGGTCTTCCCCGGCATGTCGGTGCGCGGCTGTTACCAGTTCCGCCTGACGCGCAATGCCGACCTGACCGTCGACCCGGACGATGTGTCCGACCTGGCATCGGCGCTGCGCGGCGAACTGCTGTCACGCCGTTACGGCAGCGGCGTGCGTCTCGAAGTGGCCGACAACTGTCCGGAAGACCTGGTCAACTTCCTGCTCAAGCAGTTCCAGCTGGAGGAAAGCGACCTCTACCGGGTCAGCGGCCCGGTGAACCTGACCCGCATGATGTCGGTGCTCGACGATGTCGACCGCCCCGAGCTCCTGTACCGTGGCTTCACGCCGGGCAACCCCAAGGCCCTGAACAAGCGCGACAGCGTGCTGCAGGCCATGGCCGATGGCGACATCCTGCTGCATCATCCCTTCCAGTCCTTCAATCCTGTGGAGGAGCTGCTGCGCGAAGCGGCGCGTGATCCAGACGTACTGGCGATCAAGCAGACACTGTATCGCACCGGCGCGGACTCGCCCATCGTCAATGCCCTGGTGGAAGCCGCCGGCAACGGCAAGGAAGTCACCGTGGTCATCGAACTGCGGGCGCGCTTCGACGAGGCCGACAACCTGGCCCTTGCCTCGCGCCTGCAGGAGGCCGGCACCATCGTGATCTACGGGGTGATGGCCTACAAGACCCACGCCAAGATGATGCACATCGTGCGCCGCGAACGTGGCGAATTGCGGCACTACGCTCACCTGGGCACCGGCAACTATCACTCCAAGACCGCCAAGCTGTATACCGACTACAGTCTGCTGACCGCCAATCCGGTGCTGTGTGCCGACGTGCACAAGGTCTTCCAGCAGCTTTCCGGCATGGGACGGGCACGGCATATCGAGAAGCTGCTGCATGCGCCCTTCACTCTGCACGACCGCCTGGTGGAGATGATCGATCGCGAGGCCGCCCTTGCGCGCAAGGGCAAGCGCGCCCACCTGATCATCAAGTGCAACTCGCTCACCGAGCCCAAGCTGATCCAGGCCCTCTACCGGGCTTCCCAGGCCGGCGTGGAGTGCGACCTGATCATCCGCGGCATGTGCTGCCTACGCCCCGGCCTGCCGGGCATTTCCGAATCCATTCGGGTGCGCTCGATCATCGGCCGCTTCCTCGAGCACACCCGGGTCTTCCACTTCCACAATGATGGCAAGCCGGAAACCTGGTGCTCCAGCGCCGACTTCATGGCACGCAACATGTTCCACCGCGTGGAGACCTGCTTCCCGCTGCTCGACAAGAAGCTGGCGGCCCGGGTGCGCAAGGACCTGGAAACCTACCTGGTCGACAACTGCCAAAGCTGGCTACTGCAGGGCGACGGCACCTACGTCAAGCAGACCTCGGGCGACGCCGCCCCGATCAGCGCCCAGGAAACCCTGCTCTACGCCTACGCTGCGCGGGCCTAGGAAGAAGGAAGAAGGAAGAAGGAAGAAGGAAGAAGGAAGAAGGAAGAAGGAAGAAGGAAGAAGGAAGAAGGAAGAAGGAAGAAGGAAGAAGGAAGAAGGAAGGCAGCATGAACCACGACGGCATGGAGTCAAGGTTTTTTTCTTCCCTCTTCAAGGCGCGAAGCGCCGTTCTTCCCTCTTCGCTCTCGCAGCGGCGCTAGCCGCGGCGCAGCCTCTCGGCGGCGGTGGTCAGCAGGTGCTCGGTGGTTTCCCAGCCGATGCATGCGTCGGTCACCGAGACGCCGTAGCGCAGCTGACCGGGGACCAGCGGCTGCTTGCCCTCATGGAGGTGGCTCTCGAGCATCAGGCCGATGAGCGAGTCGTCGCCGGCCAGGCGCTGGGCCAGTACATCGAGTAGCACCTCACTCTGGCGGCGATGATCCTTGCGCGCGTTGGCGTGGCTGCAGTCAACCATCAGGCGTGGTGGCAGGCCGGCCTTGCTCAGCGCGCGACGGCCAGCGGCCACATGAGCGGCCTGATAGTTGGGCTCGCCGTGCCCCCCGCGCAGCACCACATGGGTGTGCGGGTTGCCCGCCGTGTCACGCACCACTGGGGCTCCCTGGGGAGACATGGAGAAATGCTGGTGCGGGTGCCGGGCCGCCTGCATGGCATCCAGGGCCACGCCGAGATCGCCGTTGGTGGCGTTCTTGAAACCGACCACGGCCTCCAGGCCACTGGCCAGCTCGCGATGCAGCTGCGATTCCGTGGTGCGCGCGCCGATTGCCACCCAGGACAGCAGGTCATCCAGATAGGGCGCCAGCATCGGCTGCAGCAATTCGGTGGCCACGGGCAGCCCCAAATCGGCGATATCCCGCATCAGCCGCCGCGAGAGTGTAAGCCCGCGAGCCATGTCACCCTCGCCCTGCATTTCCGGATCATAGGCCAGGCCCTTCCAGCCCACAGTTGTCCGCGGCTTTTCCACATAGACCCGCATCACCGGCAGGATCCGGTCGTCGATATGCGGCATCAGGGCGGCGAGGCGTCGCGCATAGTCGATCGCGGCGTCGGGATCATGAATCGAGCACGGACCGACCACCACCAGCAGCCGATCATCTCGACCTTCCAGAATGTCTCGAATCGCCTGGCGCTGTTGCTGGATGTGGTTCGCTGGGATGCTGGCAAGCGGGATCCGCTGGCGCAGTGCCGCCGGGGTGGGCAGGACGGATTCATCGGCTCGAGGCGCCTTCAGGGTGTCCTCGGCAAGGGGGGAAACACTGGCATTCATGGGGCTCAACTCCGTAGGCGTGAACATCGTTTGGCGGTCGTCGTGCCACCGGTTGACGCACGGCCGGAGGTGGCGTCCATGCCCGACCGCGTCCCGCTAAATCGCCCGTCATCGCCGTAGTGTTCCTGCCCCGAAAAGCGACATTCGGCATGGCAACGATGCTTGGCGGTCATGATGAGCTCCTTGCTGCAGGCAGTTGGCGAATTACCGGAAATACAACGCGAAACCCCCGGGCGGGGTTGCCGTCCGGGGGTTTCGCAGGAGAGGCAACCCATGCTGAGCGTGCCTCGCGGTGATGTCCTTCAAAGGTTGGCGTCAGGACATGACCGGCGACACGACGTCGCTAAACCAATAGCGAAAGCCCGGCCAATAGCCGCCAGAACCGCTGCTCACACCGGCACACATCGCCCGGAGGGCGATAAGGCATGTATCTGGGCGGGGATTCGAGGTCATGGTCATCTCCTGATGTCTGAATACATCCTGACGTGTCGCGGCGCGGATGACAAGCACCCGGCATCAACGCAGATGGCGGCCGCCATCCAGGGGCAGTGTGACGCCCGTCATGTAGCGGCTGTCGAGCAGATAACGCAGACTCTCGTAGACCACTCCCGGGCCGGGAATGGTGCCCAGCGCCGACTTCGCCCGCGCCTTCTCAGCATAGGCGTCGTCATCGCCCTCACCCAGCATGATCATCGCCGGCGCGATGGCATTGACCTGGATGGCCGGAGCAAAGCGCGCGGCGAACGACAGGGTCAGGTTTTCCAGCCCGGCCTTGGACGCGGCATAGGCCAGATGCTTGCGCGAACCGTGGGCCGCGACATAGTCGGTCATGTGCACGATATCGCGCAATGGCTCGCCACACGCCTCGAGCAGGTCACGAGCCTCGAGGTTGATCAGATAGGGCGCCAGCATGTGCACGCGGAACAGCTGCTCGAAATTGGCGCCGGCTTCCTCGCCCTGCACATCGGGCAGCCAGTCGCTGGCATTGTGGACGATGGCACGCAGGGCGTCGGTGGTCTCGCGCAGCCGCATGATGAAGTCACGGATGCCGGCCTCGCTGCTGAAGTCGGCCGGCAGGGTGATGATGCCGCGCTCGCGCAGGGCGTCCAGGGCTGGTCGCTCGCGCCGGTAGCTGATGATCACCGGGTGGCCGTCATCGCACAACCGTTCGGCACAGTGGCGACCCAGGCGCTGGGCGCCCCCGGTAATCAGGATCGGCGCCGCACTCATGACCCGCTCTCGCGGATCAGGCTGCCGACCGTCGGCACCAGCGGGTCCCGCGGGGCGTAGGCGAAGACGTCGGAGAAGACCCGTGATGGCACCAGCCCGCAGGACGCCAGCACATCGACACAGGCGTAGACCATGCCCGGCGAGCCGGAGAGATAGACATCGTGGGCCGACACATCCGACAGGCAATCGGCCAGCACCGCGTCCACCCGACCCTGATGGCCATGCACTCGGGTGTCTGCGAAATCGGCCGGCAGCTCGGCCTCACTGACGGCGTGAAAGTGTACCTGCGAAAACTGCTCCGCCCAGGCCCGCGGCAGGCTCTCGAGGTAGAATTCCCGACGTTCCCGGGCGGCCCACCAGATCTCGACATTGCGCTGCGGATCCTCGGCCAGCGCTGCTTCGGCGATCGCCTTCATCTGGGCGAAGCCGGTCCCGGCCCCCACCAGCAACAGCGGGCGCTGGCTGTCCGGATCGAGCATGCAGTCGCCGCCGGGCAAACGCAGGGTCAGGTGTTCGGCCTCGACCAGTAGTTCGCGCAGGCGCGCCGAGTTGCTGCGCTCCGGCCAATGCTGAATATGCAGCTCGATACGCCCATTACCGCCGTGCGCATTGGCGATGGAAAAGGGAACCCAGTCATCCTCGCCCAACTTCAACTCGAGATACTGGCCGGCCGCATGCGCCACGGCCTCAGCACGGCCCTCGAGATAAACGCGGAAGACATCGGGCGTGAGGTCCTCGACCTCGGCTACCCGGCAGGTAAGAGTCTTGGCCGTCATGCATGCCTCTTGTCGGAGTCGGGAAGTTCAATGCCCAGCTCATCCCAGCGCGCTTCAACCCGGGACTTGACGTCCGGGTCCATGGTGATGGGGCGCCCCCATTCACGCTCGGTCTCGCCCGGCCACTTGGTGGTGGCGTCAAACCCCATTTTGGAGCCCAGCCCCGCCACCGGGGAGGCAAAATCCAGGTAATCGATGGGGGTATTCTCGACCATCACGGTATCGCGGGCCGGATCCATGCGGGTGGTGATGGCCCAGATGACATCCTGCCAGTCACGGGCATCCACATCGTCGTCCAGCACGATGACGAACTTGGTGTACATGAACTGCCGCAGAAAACTCCAGACCCCCATCATCACGCGCTTGGCATGGCCCGGATAGCGCTTTTCCATAGTCACCACCGCCATGCGATAGGAGCATCCCTCGGGCGGCAGGTAGAAGTCGACGATTTCCGGAAACTGCTTGCGCAGGATGGGCACGAACACCTCGTTGAGGGCCAGCCCCAGCACGGCCGGCTCATCGGGCGGACGCCCGGTGTAGGTGGAGTGATAGATGGCATCACGGCGCATGGTCATGCGCGTCACCGTGAAGACCGGAAACTCCTCGACCTCGTTGTAGTAGCCGGTGTGATCGCCGTAGGGGCCCTCCGGCGCCGTGTCACCCGGGTGAATGACGCCCTCGAGGATGATCTCCGCCGACGCCGGCACCTGCAGGTCGGAATGCCCGCACTGCACCAGCTCGGTCCGCGAACCGCGCAGCAGCCCGGCGAAAGCGTATTCGGAAAGGGTATCCGGCACAGGGGTCACCGCCCCCAGGATGGTCGCCGGGTCGGCGCCCAGCGCCACGGCCACCGGGAAGGGCTCACCGGGATGGGCCTCGCACCACTCCTGATAGTCCAGCGCCCCGCCGCGATGCGACAGCCAGCGCATGATCAGCCGATTGTGCGAGAGCTTCTGCTGACGATAGATGCCCAGGTTCTGGCGTGATTTGCTGGGGCCGCGTGTCACCACCAGCGGCCAGGTGACCAGGGGCGCCGCATCGCCCGGCCAGCAGTGCTGGATCGGCAGACGATCCAGGTCGACATCCTCGCCTTCGAAGACCCGCTCCTGTACCGCGGCCTGGCGCACTGTCTTGGGCCCCATGCGCATCACCTGCTTGAAGACCGGCAGCTTGTCCAGGGCATCACGAAAGCCCTTGGGCGGCTCCGGCTCCTTGAGGAAGGCCAGCAGCTCGCCGACTTCGCCCAGGGCCGACACCGAGTCCTGCCCCATGCCCATGGCCACCCGCTTCGGCGTACCGAAGAGGTTGCCCAGTAGGGGCATGTCGTGTCCCTTGACGTTCTCGAACAACAGGGCCGGCCCACCAGCCCGCAGGGTGCGGTCGCAGATCTCGGTGATTTCGAGATAGGGATCCACCTCGGCGGTCACGCGCTGCAGCTCGCCCTGTGCCTCCAGGGCCGCTATGAACTCACGCAGATCCTTGTATTTCATGGGGCTATCCCGTTTCCAGACATGCAAAAGGGGCAGCATAGCATGCCGCCCCTCCAGGATGCTGCGCTTGGCCGCCATGAGCCCAACCTCTGACCTGTCGAGCTCGGTTAGCTGGCCATCGGCGCGCCATGAGCGCAGCGGAGACAAGGCGAATCCGACCGGGCTCGCGTCCGAGCGAGGACCAAGGACCGCGGAGTGTACGAGCCGTACATGAGCAGGCCGAGCGAGGCTTCAACACCGTATCCGCAAGCGCAATAGCGCCGATCAGCGTCGCTTCATGGCCTCGAAGAACTCCAGGTTCGTCTTGGTATCCTTCAAGCGGTCGATGAGGAACTCGGTAGCGGCCACATCCTCCATGGGGTCGAGCAGCTTGCGCAGGATCCACATGCGCTGCATTTCGTCCTCGGAGGCAATCAGGTCCTCGCGGCGGGTGCCCGAGCGGCGGATGTTGAGCGCCGGATAGACACGCTTCTCGGCGAGCTTGCGATCCAGATGGGCTTCCATGTTACCGGTGCCCTTGAACTCCTCGAAGATCACCTCGTCCATCTTCGAGCCGGTATCGACCAGCGCCGTGGCGACGACGGTCAGGCTGCCACCCTCCTCGATGTTACGCGCCGCACCGAAGAAGCGCTTGGGCTTTTCCAGCGCATGGGCGTCGACACCACCGGTCAATACCTTGCCCGAGGAGGGCACGACGGTGTTGTAGGCGCGCGCCAGGCGGGTGATGGAGTCGAGCAGCACCACCACGTCACGCTTGTGCTCGACCAGCCGCTTGGCCTTCTCGATCACCATCTCGGCGACCTGAACGTGGCGCGCCGGCGGCTCGTCGAAGGTCGACGCCACCACTTCACCGCGCACCGTCCGCGACATCTCGGTGACCTCCTCGGGCCGCTCGTCGATCAGCAGCACGATGAGGTGACATTCCGGGTTGTTGCGCGTGATCGAGGTCGCGATGTTCTGCAGCATCAGTGTCTTGCCCGCCTTGGGCGGCGACACCAGCAGCCCGCGCTGACCCTTGCCAATGGGCGCAGTGAGATCGATCACCCTCGAGGTCAGATCCTCGGTAGAGCCATTGCCGATCTCCATGCGCATGCGTTCCTGGGGGAACAGCGGCGTCAGGTTCTCGAAGAGAATCTTGTGCTTGACGTTCTCAGGCTTGTCGAAATTGATCTGACTGACCTTCAACAACGCAAAGTAGCGTTCCCCATCCTTAGGCGGGCGAATCTTGCCGGAGATGGAGTCACCCTTGCGGAGATTGAAGCGTCGAATCTGCGAGGGTGAGACGTAGATGTCGTCGGGGCCAGCCAGGAAGGAGCTGTCGGCACTGCGCAGAAAGCCGAACCCGTCCTGCAGGATTTCCAGAACACCATCTCCAAAGATCGGCTCGCCACTCTTGGCGTGCTTCTTGAGGATGGCAAAAATGATGTCCTGCTTGCGGGAGCGCGCCAGATTGTCGATGCCCATTTCACGGGCGATCTCCAGAAGGTCCGGCACGGGCTTTTGCTTGAGTTCGGTAAGATTCATCGGTGTGTTCAGACGTTGCTCTTGAAAGCCGGGCGATATGCGCCGAGATGGACTGTTGGCGAGACGATTACGCCATTGGGATGCGTTCAGAAACCGGGCAGGCTGCTCATGCGTGTCAACATTCGTTTGCCCTGCCGGGACAGCCACTGAAAAGCGGTGTCGACCAAGGGCATATATCGAGGGAGCAGGCTAATTCGCCTGAATCAGTGGTAGGTGGCCTGGGGCCTGGAACACCAACTGATGCAGTGGGCTTTCTGACGACTTGGAGCATGACCGCGGCGCTGTCGCCGTGTAGCGGTCGGGAAGCATTGAGAACAGGCGAACGACCCGATACTAGTCAAGGCGTGAAGGAAACGCAAGCCCCTCCTTATGTCATCGTGATGCGATTGACAAGCCCGAGGGGGGCCCGCAACCTTTAGCCAGTCAACCTTAAGGACTCATCATGACCGCGTTCAAGGACAGCCAGGCCGACCCTGCCGGCCAGACGCCCCCACTAGCTGAAGAACCCAGGCGGCTCGCTGCCATCGACATGGGGTCCAACAGCTTTCACTTGCTGGTCGCCAATTACGCCAACGGGGAACTCCAGGTCGTGGCGCGCAAGGGCGAGAAGGTCCAGCTGGCGGATGGTGTCGGCGACGATGGCCTCCTCGACGAGGCAGCCATGACCCGAGCGCTCGACTGCCTGGCTCGCTTCGCCCCCTTTCTGGAGGGCATTGCACTGAGAGACATGCGAGTGGTGGGCACCAATGCGCTGCGCAGCGCCGACAACAGCCAGGAGTTCATCGACCGCGCCGAAGCCCTGCTGGGAACCCGCATCGAGATCATCGCCGGTCGCGAGGAAGCACGCCTCATCTATCTCGGCGCCGCCCATGCCCTGGCCGAGGATGGCCGCCGGCTGATCGTCGACATCGGCGGCGGTTCCACCGAACTGATCATCGGCGAACGCTTCGAGCCAATGGCGCTGGAGAGCCTGACTATGGGCTGCGTGACCTTCACACGACGCTTCTTTGCCAATGGTGAGCTCAGCGAGAAACGCATGCGCCGCGCCGAACTGGCTGCCCTGTCGGAGCTGGCCAATATCCGCCGGCCCTATCAGAAGGTCGGCTGGCTCGACCCGGTGGGTTCCAGCGGGACCATCAAGGCAACGGCTGCCGTCATTGCCGCGGAAGGCAAGTCGCCCGAGGGCGTGATCACCCGCAAGGGGCTGCTCGACCTGCGCAAGCGACTGATCAAGTGCAAGCGACTGAGCAAGGTCTCGATGAGCGGCCTCAAGGCCGACCGGGCACGCGTCTTCCCGGCCGGGGTGGCCATCCTGAGCGCCATCTTCGAGGCCTTCGGCCTGGAGGAAATGCGCTATTCGGAAGGTGCCCTGCGCGAAGGTGTGCTGTATGACCTGGTCGGTCGCAACAGCCCGGAAGACCCGCGCCACCAGGCACTCGAGGCGCTGACACAGCGCTATAATGTCGACCTCCGCCAGGCCGAGAACGTGGCCACCACGGCCGTTGGCCTGCTGGAGCAGGTGCGCGAGGCCTGGCAGCTGGATGACGACCAGGCGCGCTTTCTGGCCTGGGCCAGTCGGCTGCATGAAATCGGCCAGGCCATTTCCCACAGCCAGTTTCATCGTCATGGCGCCTACCTGCTGGAGCATTCCGACCTCTCGGGCTTCTCCAAGCCGGAACAACGACTGCTCGCCTTCCTGGTACGCGCCCATCGACGCAAGTTCCCGACCAAGGAGTGGCAGGCCCTGCCCAGGTCGGAACAGCGCTCCCACGCGCGCCTGGCGCGTCTGCTGCGACTGGCAGTGGTGATCAATCATTCACGGCCGGAGCAGGCACCCGCCCTGCCGAAGCTGAGCGCCTCGGGAGAGTCGCTGTCGCTGCACTGTGACGAAAGCGAGGATCTCAACCTGCTGCTGGCCGACCTCGAGGATGAAGTGGCCTACCAACGGGCTGCCGACCTGTCCCTGACGATCACCTGACTCGCCCCGCCCCGACTCAGGACGCTCGCCAGCCCTCGGCGAGCGCCAGCCACCCCGCCGGACTGCCGGCGGCCACCGCGACGCCGGCATGCCAGACCACCCAGCAGCGTTGGCGCTCCCAGGGCGGCACCCCCTGCTCCTGCAACAGACGCTTGAGATCGCGCTGCCCCCGCCGCGCCAGTTGCAGCCGCTCGCCACCCTGGCGGGGCGCCAGCCGGAGCCGCACAGGTTGGCCATCGTCGCGCTGCAGCCGCCAGGCAAAGGCACCGAGCGGGGTGACCAGCGGCGATTGCCCGTCCCAGTCGAACCGCCATGCCATCGGCAGGGGCGCAAGCGTCGGCAACAGGTAAAGAGCGCCGCGCCATACCCGGGCCTCGGCCCCCGGCCAACGAACACAGACCTCGGCATCCGGGCGCGCTTCCAGCTGCGCCATCAGGCTCTCCAGCCGAGCGGCCGGCGGCAGGGCCAGGGCCTGTACATCCAGGCAGTGACGGATCAGGAGTCGCTGGCGCGCGGCCGACAGCCGGCGCAGTGACGCCACCCTCAAGCACCCCGCCTGTCCACCCAGCCGAGCCAGATCCTCGGCCGCCAGCTCGCCGAGCAAGCCCTCGGCTTCCGCGGCCCAGGCCGCACTGCGCGCCAGCGAGCGCTCGGCGGCTGGCCAGCGTTCGCGGAGCAGCGGAACAATCCGGTGACGCAGGAAGTTGCGATCCTGGCGCGTGTCCCGGTTGGAGGGATCCTCGATCCAGTCGATGCCCCGCCTCGCCGCCTCGGCTTCCAGGGCGGCCCGGGGCATCCCCAGCAGGGGCCGCCGATGTGGCAGGCCGATGCGTGGCGGGCGCTGCGACATGCCGGCCAGCCCCCGGGTGCCGGCACCACGCAGGGCGGCGAGCAGGAAGGTCTCGGCCTGGTCATCGCGATGCTGGGCCAGCCAGAGCGTATCGCCGGCTGACAGGCACTGGCGGAACACCGCCTGACGCGCCTGCCGGGCCGCCCCCTCCAAGCCCTCACCGGTGGAGGTGTCGACGCTCACGCGCTCGACATGCAGCGGTACCGCCAGGGCATCACACAGGAGGCGACAGTGACGCTCGAAGTCATCGGCGGCCGGCTGCAGGCCATGGTGGATATGCAGGGCCCGCAGCGGCCGCGCGTGACGACGACTCGCATCCACCGCCAGCGTCAGCAACAGGGACGAATCCAGCCCGCCGGACAGCGCCACCCAGACACAATGCCCCGGCGGGGTTTCCGCCAGGGCAATATCGACACGATGCTGCAGGGAGGAGGCCTCAGAGCTCATGGCAATGGCCAAGCGCCAACAGGGCTCAGGAGGGAGCGCCGATGCTCATCAGCTTCTGGTAGCGGCGCTCCAGCAGTGTCTCGGTCTCCATGGCCTCGAGACGCTCCAGGCTGGCCAGCAGGGTGGTCTTGATGCGCTCGGCCATGATCTCAGGTTGGCGATGCGCACCGCCCAACGGCTCGGCAATCAGGGTGTCGACGAAGCCGAGTTCCTTGAGGCGCTCGGCCGTGATGCCCATGGCCTGCGCGGCTTCGGAGGCTTTCTCGGAGCTCTTCCAGAGAATCGAGGCGCAGCCCTCCGGCGAGATCACCGAATAGGTGGAATACTGCAGCATGGCCAGCTCGTCGCAGACGCCGATGGCCAGGGCACCGCCGGAGCCACCCTCACCGACCACAGTGGAAATGATGGGCGTCTTGAGCCGCGACATCACACCCAGGTTATGGGCGATGGCTTCGCTCTGACCACGCTCCTCGGCATCGATGCCCGGATAGGCGCCCGGGGTGTCGATGAAGGTCAACACCGGCATGCGGAAGCGTTCGGCCATCTCCATCAACCGGCAGGCCTTGCGATAGCCTTCCGGACGCGGCATGCCGAAATTGCGGCGCACCTTCTCGTGAACGTCGCGTCCCTTCTGATGACCGATCACCATCACCGGCTTGTCGTCGAGGCGTGCCACCCCCCCGACGATGGCCGCGTCATCGGCAAAGCGACGGTCACCGTGCAACTCGTCGAAGTCGCTGAAGACGTGCTCCAGGTAATCCAGGGTGTAGGGACGCTGGGGGTGACGCGAAAGCTGGGAGACCTGCCAGGCGCTGAGATCCTTGAAGATCGACTCGGTGAGCTTGCGGCTCTTGTCCTCGAGCCGGCCGATCTCGTCGCTCAGGCTGACCTGGCTGTCGGTACCGACCATGCGCAGCTCTTCGATCTTGGCCTGAAGCTCGGCGATGGGTTGTTCGAAATCTAGGTAGTTGGGATTCATGGTCTAGCCTTGTTTCATCGGCCGCAGAATGACCGGAGAGAAAACATCGATTGTCGCGCATTATCGCACCCTGACAATCCCACGCAAGACACATCACCGGATACCGGGAAGGGCGCCGTTACAGCGCGACGCTTGATGCCGTCGAGAGCAGAGATTGCCTAGCGGTACTTCAGACGCACCCCATCCTGCCCCCGCACCTCACGCAGCGCGACCAGCAGCTCATCGGCCGGCCTGACGCGCCACTCGGAAGCCAGCTCCAGCCAGCCCGAAGCACGGGCATTGCGATAGCGCAGGCGCACCGGCAGGCCTGCCTCGTCACAATAGGGCGTCAGGCTATCCCGGAGGCTCTCCACCAGGCGACCATTGATCGCGCTCGCATCCAGCGAGAGCTCGACGGCCTGGCCGTAGCGGGTTCGCGCATCGACCATGGGCGTGATGTCCTTGCCGCGCAAGCGCAGGCCGCCGGAGTATTCGTCGGACGAGACCTCGCCCTCGACGATCAGCACCTGATCGGTATCCAGGCGTCCGCGCAGGGCATCAAAGAGCTCGCCGAACAGCGACGCCTCGATGCGCCCGGTGCGGTCATCCAGAGTCACGAACGCCACGGTGTCGCCCCGCTTGGACTTCATGGTGCGCACCCCGACCACCAGACCGGCGACGCGCTGCGGTTCGCGGGAGGGGCTGAGGTCGACGATGCGCGTGGAGACAAAACGCGACAGTTCCTGCTCATATTCATCGATGGGATGCCCGGTCAGGTAGAGCCCCAGGGTGTCCTTCTCGCCCCCCAGGCGCTGCTTGTCCGTCCACTCGCGCACCCGCCGATAATCCGCGTAGACGTCGGCGTCAGCGTCACCGGGGGCCCCGCTGAAGGCGTCGCCGAACATGTCCATCATGCCGATGTTCTGGTTGGTCTGGTTCTGGGCGGCGGCCTTGAGCGCGTCGTCCAGGGCCGCCGTGAGCACAGCGCGGCTGGGACCGAGGTTGTCTAGGGCGCCGGCGCGAATCAACGCCTCGAGCGTGCGCTTGTTCATGCGCTGCGGATCGATGCGCCGGCAGAAGTCGAACAGGTCGCGGAACTCGCCCTCGGCGTCGCGGGCCTCGACAATGGCCCCGATGGGGCCTTCGCCGACCCCGCGGATGGCTCCCAGGCCATAGATGACCCGCCCTTCGACGTCCACGGTGAACTTGTAGCCACCCATGTTGACGTCCGGCGGCGTCACGGTGAGACCCAGATGACGGCACTCCTCGATCAGCGGCACCACCTTGTCAAGGTTGTCCATCTCGGTGGATAGCACAGCGGCCATGAAAGGGCCGGGATAGTGGGCCTTGAGCCAGGCCGTCTGGTAGGACACCAGGGCATAGGCCGCCGAGTGCGACTTGTTGAAGCCATAGCCGGCGAACTTTTCCACCAGGTCGAAGATATTGCCCGCCAGGTCGGCATCCAGGCCATTGGCCTCGCAGCCTTCCATGAAACCGGCGCGTTGCTTGGCCATTTCCTCGGGCTTCTTCTTGCCCATGGCACGCCGCAGCATGTCGGCCTGGCCGAGGCTGTAACCAGCCATGACCTGGGCAATCTGCATCACCTGCTCCTGATAGAGGATGATGCCGTAGGTCGGCCCGAGCACTGGCTTGAGCAGGTCGTGCTGATAATCGGGGTGCGGATAGGCGACCTCGGCCCGACCATGCTTGCGGTTGATGAAGTCATCGACCATGCCCGATTGCAGCGGGCCGGGACGGAACAGCGCCACCAACGCGATCATGTCTTCCAGGGAGTCGGGCAGCAGGCGCTTGATCAGCTCCTTCATGCCACGCGATTCGAGCTGGAAGACGGCCGTGGTCTCGGCCTTCTTGAGCATCTCGAAGGTGGGCACGTCATCCAGTGGGATGGTGTCGATGTCCAGCGCCCTCTCGCCTTGCGCGGCGCGCACCTTGTCGACCATCTCCAGGGCCCAGTCGATGATGGTCAGGGTGCGCAGGCCCAGGAAGTCGAACTTGACCAGGCCGGCTTCCTCGATGTCGTTCTTGTCGTACTGGACACGCAGGCCGCTGCCGTCCTCGTCGCAGATCAGCGGCGAGAAGTCGGTCAGCCTGGTCGGCGCGATGACCACGCCGCCAGCGTGCTTGCCGGTACCGCGGGTGATGCCTTCCAGCTTGAGCGCCATGTCCCAGATTTCCTGGGCGTCGTCATCGGCTTCGAGGAAGTCCTTGAGCTGGGGCTCGTCCTCGATCGCCTTGCCCAGCGTCATGCCGACCTCGAAGGGGATCAGCTTGGACAGCTTGTCGCCCAGCGAGTAGGGCTTGCCCTGCGCCCGCGCCACATCGCGCACCACCGCCTTGGCCGCCATGGTGCCGAAGGTGACGATCTGCGAGACGGCATTGCGCCCGTAGCGCTCCGCCACATAGTCGATGACCCGGTCACGCTTCTCCATGCAGAAGTCGACATCGAAGTCTGGCATGGAGACACGCTCCGGGTTGAGGAAGCGCTCGAACAGCAGGTCATACTGCAGCGGATCGAGGTCGGTGATCTTCTGGGCATAGGCCACCAGCGAGCCGGCGCCCGAGCCGCGTCCGGGACCGACCGGCACATCGTTGTCCTTGGCCCACTGGATGAAGTCCATGACGATCAGGAAGTAGCCGGGGAAGCCCATCTGCAGAATGATATTGAGCTCGAAATCGAGGCGCTCGCGATAGCGGGCATCGATCTCGGCGTACTCGGCGCCGTCGCGGGGATAGCGCGCCGCCGGATAGAGAAAGTCCAGGCGCTCGGTCAGGCCATCATGCGAGACCTTGCAGAAGAACTCCTCCTGGGTCATGCCCTCGGGGATGCCGTATTCGGGCAGAAAGATCTCGCCGAGACGGATATCGACGTTACAGCGCGCCGCAATCAGCGCCGTATTCTCCAGCGCTTCGGGAATGTCCGAGAAAAGCTCGGCCATTTCCTCGGGGCTCTTGAGATACTGCTCTTCACTGTAACGCCGCTCGCGCCGCGGATCGTCCAGCGGCTTGCCCTCACCGATGGAAACGCGCGTCTCGTGGGCCCAGAAGTCCTCGCGCTCGAGAAAGCGCACATCATTGGTCGCCACCACCGGGGTCCGTGTCGCCAGGGCCAGATCCACCGAGCGGTGTACGCATTCTTCCTCCAGGGCTCGCCCGGTGCGCGTCAGCTCCAGGTAGTAGCGCCCCGGGAAGGCGGCATTCCACTCGTCCAGCAGGGCGCGCGCCTCAGCGTGGTGATCCGCCAGCAAATGACGGCCGACATCGCCCTCGCGACCACCGGAGAGCACAATCAGCCCCTCGCTCTGCGCCATGACCCAGGCCCGCTGCAGGACCGCCCTGCCCTGGCGCTGGCCCTCAACCCAGCCCCGCGAAATCAGCTCGGTGAGATTGCGATAGCCAACATCATTCATCGCCAGCAGGGTCAGGCGATACGGGTTGTCCGCATCATGCGGGTTGGCCAGCCACAGGTCGCTTCCGATGATCGGCTTGAGGCCCGCGCCCTGAGCCCCGGTGTAATACTTGACCAGAGCAAAAAGGTTGGCCTCGTCGGTCAGCGCAATGGCCGGTGTCCCCTGGTCCACGGCGGTCTTGATCAGCGGCTTGAGCCTTACCAGGCCGTCGACCAGGGAAAACTCACTGTGCACGCGCAGATGAACAAAGGGTGTGGTCATGATGAACTCGGGGGTTGTCGTTGCATGATCGGGACTTGTGACCGCATGGGTGTGAGTTGGCACCGGGCGGACAGGCCAATTCACGCCGCTCCGGCAGGGGGCGCGCCCTGCCCCGGGGTGCCGAACTAGTCCAGCGCCAGCAGGCGTTTGACCGGGCCGAAGGAGCGCCGATGCGCGGGCAATGGCCCGAGACGCTCCAGGGCCGTCAGATGCTCGCGGGTCGGATAGCCCTTGTGACGCGCAAAGCCATAGTCGGGGTGCCAGGCGTCGAGCTCCAGCATGGCCGCGTCCCGCGCCACCTTGGCGAGTATCGAGGCGGCGGCGATCGCCGGGTGGCGGGCGTCGCCCTTGACCACGGCCTGTCCCGGCACATGATGCCCAGGGAGACGATTACCGTCCACCAGCAGATATTCGGCCGCCGGCGTCAGGGCATCGATGGCACGGCGCATGGCCAGGTGAGTGGCATGGTAGATGTTCAGGCCGTCGATTTCCTGGGCCGAGGCCTCGGCCACCGCCCAGGTCAGCGCCTGCTCGCGGATGCAGTCCGCCAGGGCCTCGCGTCGACGGG
Source organism: Halomonas almeriensis (assembly GCF_030409235.1). Taxonomy (GTDB): domain Bacteria; phylum Pseudomonadota; class Gammaproteobacteria; order Pseudomonadales; family Halomonadaceae; genus Halomonas; species Halomonas almeriensis. The sequence goes on along the minus strand of NZ_JAUFPO010000009.1, from coordinate 157,777 downwards.
GCGTCAGCTTCTTGGAGTCGGTCAGCCCCTCGATGGGGCGCGACGGGTCGAGGATCACCGCCGCCGCCACCACCGAGCCGACCAGCGGGCCTCGGCCGACCTCGTCGACCCCCGCCAGCCGGTCTCCCTGATAGTCGATCACCAGCGGCGGCAGTGCAGGCTTGCTCATGACGGCCCTCCCTCGCCATGCGGGGCCTCGAGCCGCGCCGGTACCACCGACGCCGGCAGAGGCCTGCCAGCCACCAGCGCCTCCACGGCATCACTGGCGCGCCGACTGGCGCCTCGCTGCAATGCCTCGTGCATGGCGGCAAAGCGCGCCTCCAGCGCCGTCCGAGCCTCGTCATCATCGAGCAGCCCGGCCAGGGTATCGGCGATGGTCTCGGCGTTCGCCGCGTCCTGGATCAGCTCCGGAACCAGGCGGTCACGCGCAATCAGATTAGGCAGCGAAATCCACTCGGTCTTGACCAGATGCCGGGCCAGAAAGTGACTCATCGACGCCATGCGATAGGCCACCAGCATGGCGCGATGACAGAGCATGGCCTCCAGCGCCGCCGTGCCCGAGGTGAGCAGCACCAGGTCGCTTGCTACCATGGCCTCCCGCGAACCACCATCGATCAGGGTCACCCGCCCGCGCAGGCGGTCGCGCTCGTCCAGCAATGCCGCGAGCTCCTCACGGCGTTGCGGGGTCGCGGCGGGAATCACCAGGTTCAGCTCGGCACGCTCGTTACACAGACGCTCGGCCGCGTCCAGGAAGGTCGCCCCGAGAAAACGGACTTCGCTGGCCCGGGAACCGGGGAGGATGGCCAGCAGTCTGCCCTCGGCCGGCAGGCCCAGTGCCTGGCGGGCCGCCACGCGATCATTGACCAGCGGCATCTCGTCCGCCAGCGGATGGCCGACATAGGCCACCGGCACCCGGTGGTGCACATAGAAGGCTGCCTCGAAGGGCAGGAAGGTCAGCATGGCATCTACGGCGCGGGCGATGCCCTTGACCCGCCCCTGACGCCAGGCCCACACAGAGGGGCTGACATAATGGGCAGTGGTCACGCCGGCATCGCGCAACTGCCGCTCGAGGCCAAGGTTGAAGTCCGGCGCATCGATACCGATCATGATGTCCGGCCGCCAGGCCAGGGCATCGCGGCGCAGGGCACGCCGAACCCGCAGCAGACGCGGCAGGTGCTTGAGCACCTCGACCAGCCCCATGACAGACAGCGTCTCCAGCGGAAAGCGGCTGTCCATGCCTTCGGCGATCATGCGCGGTCCGCCGATGCCGCGGAATTCCACCCCCGGATGGCGCGCCTTGAGCTCACGGATCAGACCGGCCCCGAGCAGGTCGCCGGAGAGCTCCCCGGCGACCACATAGATGCGTTGAATGCCCATGGCAGACCTCGCTCAGCGAATGATGCCCCGGGAAGACACTTCGATGGAGGCCGCGAAGGTATCGGTCTCCGGCAGGGAGTAGCGCTCACGAATGGTCGTCAGCGCCTGCTCGACTGTCAGCCCCTGGCGATATACCAGACGATAAGCATCGCCCAGCGCCTTGAGCGAGGAATTGCTGAAGCCACGGCGACGCATGCCGACCAGATTGAGGCCATGCACCTGGGCCGGGTTGCCGTTGATCATCACATAGGCCGGTGTGTCCTTGGTGATGATCGACCCGCCGCCGGCCATGGCATGTTCACCGAAATGGCAGAACTGGTGCACGGCCGAGAGACCACCGAGGATCGAGAAGTTGCCCAGGGTGACATGACCGGCCAGGGTCACCTGGTTGGCCAGGATGCAGTCATCACCGATCACGCAGTCATGCCCGACATGGGCATAGGCCATGAACAGGTTGCGCGAGCCGATGGTGGTCTCGCCGCGATCCTGAGCGGTGCCGCGATGCAGGGTCACGCCCTCGCGCACGACATTGTCGTCGCCCATGACCAAGCGTGTCGGCTCACCGGCATACTTCTTATCCTGGCAATCCTCGCCCACCGAGGCGAATTGGAAGACACGGGTACGTTCACCAAGCACCGTGGGCCCCTTGATGACCACATGAGGCCCGATGCGCGAGCCGGCACCGATCTCGACGTTCGGACCGATCACCGAGAAGGGACCGACCTCGACGTCATCGGCCAGGCGGGCGTCGGAGTCGACGATGGCATTGGGATGAATCAAGCGACTTTCCTCTCGGCACAGATGATCTCGGCCTCACAGGCCACATCGCCGTCCACGCTGGCCTTGCAGTCAAACTTCCAGATGCCCCGCTTGCCGCGGATCACCACGGCTTCCAGGCGCAGTTGATCGCCGGGCATCACCGGACGCTTGAAGCGCACATTGTCACTGCCCACCAGGTAATAGACATAGCCGTCCGCGGGCAGCTTGTTCACGGTCTTGAAGCCCAGGATACCGCACGCCTGAGCCAAGGCTTCAATAACCAGCACACCGGGCATGATGGGATGATGGGGAAAGTGGCCATTAAAGAATGGCTCGTTGACGCTGACGTTCTTGTAGGCAACGATGGATTCACCGACCGCCAGCTCCATCACCCTGTCGACCAACAGAAAAGGGTAACGGTGGGGCAGGTATTCGCGAATGTCGTTGATGTCCATTTCCATCGTAGCAACCTCTGAGATGACAAAAGCCCGCCCCACGCGACGGGCACATCCACCGGCCCGGGTACCGATGGGTGGGGCGAATTATACCGCCCCGCGACGAGGCCTCAAGCGCCCCGCCCGGCTTTTTCGAGGCGATTCAAGCGACGCGCGATCTCGTCGAGCTGCTTGAAACGCACGGCATTGCGGCGCCACTGGGCGTTATCCATGGCCCCCGTGCCCGACGAATAAATGCCCGGCTCGAGAATGGAGTTGGTCACCAGGCTCATGCCGGTGACCTGGACACCGTCACAGATTGTCAGATGGCCAGACAGCCCGACCCCGCCACCCAGCATGCAATGGCGGCCGACCCGGGTCGAGCCGGCAATACCGACACAGCCCGCCAGGGCACTGTGCTCGCCAACCTGCACGTTGTGGGCGATCTGTACCTGACTGTCGATCTTGACGTCATTGGCGATCAGGGTGTCACCCAGGGCCCCCCGGTCGATACTCGAACAACTGCCGATCTCGACATCATCGCCCAGCACCACACCGCCCAACTGAGCGATCTTGTGCCAGCCACCGCCATCATGGGCGAAACCGAAACCGTCCGCGCCGATCACACAGCCACTGTGCAGAATGGCGCGCTCGCCGATGACGACACCATGGTAAAGCGTCACATTGGCATGCAGACGACTCCCCGCCCCGACCCGGGTATCGGCTCCGATCACGCAGCCCGGGCCCACCACGACGCCGTCGCCCAGGGTCACGCCGGATTCGACGACCGCCTGAGGACCAATGCACACGCCCTCCCCCAGACGCGCATCACCGGCCACCACGGCCGAGGCATGCACCCCGGGGGACTCGCGATTGGCCAACGGATCAAAGAGGCGTGACAGCTCGGCATAGCCCAGGTAGGGGTTTTCCAGCGTCAGGCAGGTGGTCGGACACTCCCCGGCATGGGCGGGGTGCAGCAAAACGGCCGCAGCGCGGGTTTCGCCCAGGTCCTTGAGGTAGGCACGATTGGCGAGAAAGGTAATGTGCTCGGGGCCGGCATCGCGCAGCGTCGCCAGACCACTGACACAACGCGCGCCATCGCCCCAGAGCTCGGCTCCCAGGCGCGTGGCGATCTCGGCGAGTGTCAGAGAGTGGGCATCTTGAGTCATGGAGTTCCGGATCTGATCAACGTGGCTCGCTCAATTGAGCGAATTGATAATCTCGGTTACCTCGCCGGTCAGGTTGGGGAGGTCACCTTCCGCATGCACGACACCCTGGGGGGCCACCAGCACCTGGACGTCATGACGCTGGATGACCTGCTCCACTGCCTGGTCCAGTTTCGGTTTGGCACCTTCCAGGAACTTTTGTTCCGCCTGCTGACGCGCCTCGAGAATCTCGCGACGCAGCCGCTCGAAGCGCTGCCGCTTGGTCTGGAACTCCTGCTGCTCGGCCTGGGTGGGCTGACCACCGTCCTGGAAACGCTCCTGCATGGACTGCAGGGACTGGCCCAGCGACTCCGCTTCCTGCTGCTTGCCGTGAGTGCTGTTGCGGAACTGATTCATCGAACGCTGGGCGACCTGGGTATCCAGCAGCGCCTTCTGCCAATCCAGCACGGCCACATCGGCCGCTTGCGCGGGGACGCTGAGCGCCCCCAGCATTCCCACCATCACTGCGAAGGTCCACTTGCGCATCATGACAACTCCTTTTGACGTGGAGCCGGGTCAGAAGCTCTGACCCAGCGAGAACTGGAAGAACTGAGTGTCATCACCTTCCTGATCATTGATCGGTCGCGCCACACTGAAGGTCAGCGGGCCTACCGGCGTCAGCCAGGAAAAGCCGATACCGGCGCTATAGCGCAGATCGCCGAGGTCGACACCGGACTGGCACTGCGAGCGACCTTCATCCTGCTCCAGAACCGGATAGCATTCGGTCAGAAAGGTATTACCGGCATCGATGAACACCGAGGGCTGCACGGAGCGTTTGTCCTCGACAAACGGCATGGGGAAGATCACTTCCGCCGTGCCCTCAACCAGCACATTGCCGCCCAGGGTCCGGTCGTCGCCGCGCTCGCGCGGCGTGGTGAGCGTGCCCAGGGTGTTGGTGGTGAAGCCACGCACCGAGCCCAGACCACCTGATAGGAAGTTTTCGTAGAACGGATAGGGAGAATCGCCGCCCAGGGTGTCGGCATAGCCCACCTCGCCACGGAACTTGAGCGACCAGGTCTCTTCCTCATTGAGCGGGAAGAAGTGCCGGGCCTGGGCGCGTGCCTTGTAGTACTCCGCATCGCTGCCAGGAGCGGAAGCCTCCAGGGAGAGACGCTGGTAATTGCCCGCCGTCGGCATGATGCCGCGGTTGAGCTCGTTCCGGGTCCAGCTGGTGGTGAGCTGCAGGGTCTGCGCCTGCTTGCCCTCATCACGCACGTACCGCTCGATCTCAGAGGGGGTATCGCGATACGTCTTGACTGTCAGGTCCTCGACGGTGGCACCGAAATTGACTCGCGTCAGCTCGTTGATCGGGTAACCGAAGTTGATCCCGGCGCCCAGGGCATCCGTGGAGTAGGTCGAGATGTCCGAATCTTCGTAGTCGGTCTTGCGGTAGTACAGGTTATACCCCCGCGAGATACCGTCCAGCGTCCAGTAAGGGTCAGTGAAGCCGAAGTTGACATCGGTGTAGGTGTCACTTTTCTGCGCGCCGATGTTGACCCGGTTACCCGTGCCCAGAAAGTTGTTCTGCGACAGCGACGCGCCATAGATGACCCCGGCACTCTGCGAGAAACCGAGGCTGGCGGAGATCGAGCCGGACGGCTGCTCCTCGACCTGGTAGGTCACGTCCAGCTGGTCATTGGCACCCGCCACCGGCTCGGTCTGCACCTCGACCTGCTTGAAGAAGCCCAACCTCTCGAGGCGCTGTCGGGACTGGCTGATCGACTCGGTGGAGGCCGGCGCGCCTTCCATCTGGATCAGCTCCCGGCGCAGCACCTCGTCCTGGGTGGTGGTGTTGCCGACGAACTCGATACGACGCACATAGGCGCGACGCCCCGGCTCAACCTGAAAGGTCAGGTCAACTGTCTCGCCATCGCGACCGGTCTGGGGAATGCCATTGACCTCGGCGAAGGCGAAGCCTTCGGCCCCCAGACGCGAGCGAATGGCCTCGGAGGAGGCAATGACGTCGCTGCGCGAGAAGATCTCGCCACTCTGCGTCTCGAGCAGCCCACGAGCCTCTTCCTCGGAGATACGCAAGTCACCGTCGAAGTTGATGTCGCCCAGCTTGAAGCGATCCCCCTCGGTGACATTGATGGTTACGAAGATGCGCGACTCTTCCGGCGCCACCGACACCTGGGTCGAGTCAATGGCGAAATTCACATAGCCACGATCCAGGTAATAGGAACGCAGGCGCTCCAGGTCGCCGGACAGCGCCTCGCGCGAATAGGAGTCGTTGGTGAACCAGCCGAAGAACCAGCCGGGGCGATCCTCGAGCTCAAAGACGTCTTTCAGGGTCTCGTCGTCGAAGGCCTGGTTGCCGACAATATTGATCTGACGGATCTTGGTGATATCCCCCTCATCAATGTCGATGTTGACCGCGACCTGCCCGGCTCCGACCTGCTCGACCTCGGCATCGATGGTCGCATTGTAGCGACCCTGGGACTGATAAAGCCCGGAAAGCTCGCGCTGAATCTCCTCGAGAGTGGAAAGCTGCAGTACCTGGCCTTCGACCAGACCGGCCTGGCTGAGGCCATTGCGAAGATCCGGGGTCTTGATCTGCTCGTTGCCCTCGATGTTGAGTCGCGTGATGGTCGGCCGCTCTTCCACCTGAATGATCAGGACGTCACCCTCACGGGCCAGATGGATATCGTCGAACAAGCCGGTAGAGAACAGCTCTCGCGCTGCCGCCGCCAACTCCCGGTCATCCACTCGCTCGCGAGCACTGACCGGGAACGCATTGAACACCGAAGCGGCCGAGACCCGCTGCAGGCCTTCCACTCGGATGTCGGATACATTGAAGGATTCCGCCTGTGCCGAATTGGCACCGGCAAGCAGCAGCGCCGCCATTCCGATGGTCTTGATCTTCATGCAGTCATTCGCTCGCGTTGATCTGCCTACCTGTCCAGACAGGCACCTTATACATTTGTACGGTCAACTGACAAGCCGCAGCGCGGTTTTACCAGAGCCGCATCAGGTCGAAATACAGCGCCATCAACATCAGGGTTCCGACCAGCGCCAGGCCGATCCTCAGGCCAAACGCCTGGGCGCGTTCGGAGACCGGTCGACCGCGGACGACCTCGACGACGTAATACAGAAGATGCCCCCCATCGAGCACCGGGATGGGCAAGAGGTTGAGCACGCCCAGGCTGATCGATAGGTAGGCCAGAAAGCCCACGAAACTCTCCAGACCGGAACGTGCCGAATCCCCGGCTATCTGGGCAATGGTTATCGGGCCGGAAAGATTGGAGGGCGAGATGAGCCCCACCAACATCTTGCGGATGGCATCCAGGGTCAACAGGGTCATGTCGCCGGTGCGCTGAGCCGCCTGACCGAGAGCGGCCAGGGGCCCATAGCGAATCTCGCGCAGGTTCTCCTCGGGCCAGGATACCGCCGCGACACCTGCCCCGATATAACCCACGTGACTACCATCGGCCTGCTCACGGGCACGCGGTGTCAATGTCAGCGTCAGGGGCTGGCCACCGCGCTCGATCTCGACCTCGAGCGTCTCCCCGGGGCGTGCCTGCACACGGGCGACGAAGTCGCTCCAGGTGTCGACTGCCTGGCCACCCAGTGCCAGCACCCGGTCGCCCTTCTGCAGCCCGGCATCGGCAGCCGGCTCACCCTCCGCCAGGCGGTCGATCACCGGTGACACCGAAGGGCGCCAGGGGCTGATCCCCAGCGTCTGCAGGGGGCGCGGCGGATCCTGGCGCACCATGAAGTCCTGTACCGGTAGCTGGTAGGCCCGCGGCACACTGCTGGCCTCGGCACGTGCCGCGACCTCCAGCACTCCGGAGGCGCCGATACGCGAAACCAGAGCTAGGTTGACGTTCTCCCACGAACGCACCGTCTCACCCTCGATGGCGACGATTTCCTGGCCGCTGCGCAAACCGCCCTGGGCGGCGGGCGAGTCGGGCGTCACCTCGCCGACGACAGGCGCCACGGCCGTGGTACCGGCCACGAAGAGCGCCCAGTAGGCGACCAGCGCCAACAGGAAGTTGGCTACCGGCCCTGCGGCCACGATGGCAATACGCTGCCAGACCGTCTTCTGGTTGAAGGCCAGATGCTGCTCGTCGGCAGGCACCGGCCCCTCGCGCTCATCCAGCATCTTGACATAGCCGCCCAGCGGAATCGCCGCCACGACAAACTCGGTGCCATGGCGATCGCGACGCGACCAGAGCGGCTTGCCGAAGCCGACCGAAAAACGCAGCACCTTGACGCCACAGCGACGCGCGACCCAGAAATGACCGAACTCGTGGAAGGTGACCAACAGGCCCAGGACCACGATCACCGCCAGCACATTTTGGATCAGGCCCATCGCTGCCTCCTGAGTGAATGTTCCGGCCGGTTCAAGAATCACCAAGCCATTGCCTGGCGTCGTGTCGTGCCCGCTCATCCGCGGCCAGGATCACCTCGAGCTCGCTAGCCGACTCGAGCGGGCGGTCTGCCAGCACACGCTCCACCAGCTCACCGATGCCGTTGAAGCTCAAGCGCCCGTCGAGAAACGCCTCGACGGCCACTTCATTGGCGGCATTGAGCACCGCCGGCGCCGTTCCGCCACTGGCAATGGCCTGACGGGCCAAGCGCAGGCAGGGAAAGGCCGTGTCGTCGGGGCGCTGGAAATCGAGCCGCGCCACCGCGAACAGGTCCAGTGCTTCGACCCCCGATGCGATACGCTCCGGCCAGGCCAGGCCATGGGCAATCGGCGTACGCATGTCGGGATTGCCGAGTTGCGCAATGACCGAGCCGTCCGCGTAGGCCGCCATGGAGTGAATCACGCTCTGGGGGTGCACGACCACCTGAATCTGCTCGGGCCGCGCATCGAACAACCAGCAGGCCTCGATCAACTCGAGCCCCTTGTTCATCAGAGTGGCGCTGTCCACCGAGATCTTGCGGCCCATCGACCAGTTGGGATGAGCGCAGGCCTGGTCGGGTGTCACGGTGGCGAGCTGGTCGGCCGTCCAGTCGCGAAAAGGGCCCCCGGAGGCGGTCAGCAGCAACTGGGTCACGCCATGCCGCGCCAGGCCTCCACGATGCTCGGAGGGTAGACACTGGAAGATGGCATTATGTTCAGAATCGATCGGCAACAGAGTCGCCCCCGAGCGGGCGACCGCCTCCATGAAGAGCCCGCCTGACATCACCAGGGCTTCCTTGTTGGCTAGCAGCACCCGCTTACCCGCCTCCACGGCCGCCAGGGTCGGCAGGAGGCCGGCGGCCCCCACAATGGCCGCCATCACCACGTCCACCTCTGCGGCCCGGGCAACCTCGGTCAGGGCCTCGCGACCACTCCTCACCTCGGTATCCAGACCGGCTTCAAGCAGCTTTTCCCGCAACCAGGCGGCATCCCGCTCACATTCGAGAACGGCCACGCGCGGCTGGTGCCGCCGGCACTGATCCAGCAGCGCCTGCCGCGAGCGATGGGCCGAGAGGGCATAAACCCGGTAGCGCCCGGGGTGGCGGTCGATCACGTCCAGGGTGCTGGTACCGATCGAGCCGGTGGCTCCCAGCACCGTCACATTTACCGGCAGCGAACCGGCCGAGGCCGTGGCGCCCTTGTGCCCAGGGGCCGCGGAAGCAGTGCAGGACGCTGCCATCACCATGACTACCAGCCTCCCGGATAAAGAAGCGCGAACAACGGCACCGCAGCCGTCAGGCTATCGATCCGGTCGAGAATGCCACCGTGCCCCGGCAACAACTGACTGGAATCCTTTAGACCGCGAAAGCGCTTGAGCATGCTTTCCAGCAGATCCCCCAGCACGGAGGCCAGGGTGACGATAGCAACCACTACCAGCAGCCCCAGGGCGGCACTCAGGCTCAACGATTGCCAGACAGCAAAGGTTACGGCCAGCAGCGAGCTGACCAGCAGGCCGCCGACCACTCCCTCCCAGGTCTTGCCCGGACTGACACTCGGGGCCAGCTTGCGACGCCCGAGGGCGCGCCCGACGAAATAGGCGCCGATGTCCGCTCCCCAGACAAGCAGCAGCACCAGCAGCAGCCAGGCCGCGCCGGCATCACGCAGAACATTGAAGCCGACCCAGGTGGGCACCAGCACCCAGGCGCCCATGGCCAGCCGAACCCCGGTCGGGCGCCAGTGGTCAAGCCGTTGCGGGTAGCCGGTTACCCAGTACAGGTTGACCAGCCAACCCAGCGCACCGATGCCCAGCAGCCACACCGACTGAGCCGACCCCAGCCAGGCCAGTCCGGCCAGGGTCGCGCCCAGCGCAAGGCTGCAGCCACCACGCTGCCAGGACGCCTCCAGGCCGGCCAGACGACTCCATTCCCAGCCGGCCAGCACCACCACCAGCCCGGTAAAGACAGCAAAGGCCGCGCCCTCGAGGACGAACAGCCCGACCAGGCTCAGAGGCGCCAGCCAGGCGGCCGTGATCACACGTTGTCTAAGCACCGTTGGCCTCGGCCTGTTCATCTGTCCTGCCGAACCGCCGCTTGCGACCGGCAAAGTCGGCCAGAGCATCATCGAAGGCCTCGGCCCCGAAGTCCGGCCACAACACGGGCGTAAAGTAGAGCTCTGCGTAGGCCATCTGCCACAACAGGAAGTTGGAAATGCGCCGCTCGCCACTGGTGCGGATGCACAGGTCCACCGGAGGCTCGTGGCCCAAGCAGAGCCCATCTTCCAGCGCCTGCTCATCGATCGCCTCGGGCGCCAGCTCGCCGGCCGCCACTCGTTCGCCAAGCCGCCGAGCGGCACGCGTGATATCCCAGCGCCCGCCATAATTGGCGGCCACCACCAGATGCAGGCCGGTATTGTCCGCGGTCAGCGCTTCCGCCGAGGCAATGTGCTTACGCAGGGTCGAGGAAAAGCTTTCCCGGGCGCCGACCACCGAGAGCTTGATGTCGTTGTCATGCAGCTTTCTGACCTCACGCTTGAGCGCCATCAGGAACAGCTCCATGAGCGCCTCGACCTCGGCGGCAGGGCGACGCCAGTTCTCGCTGGAAAAGGCGAACAGAGTCAGAGTGCCAACACCCCGCTGCGCCGCCCGACGAATCACCGCACGCACCGCTTCGACCCCCGCATGGTGGCCACGTAAACCGGACATGCCGCGCGACTTTGCCCAACGGTTATTGCCGTCCATGATGATCGCCACATGACGTGGCAGTGAGGACTCCCCGGGAGAGGGGGAGTGGCGGGATTGCGCTGAAGTCATGAGGTCTCGCATGGCGAAGGGGAAGCACGGTTGTCACGCAGGGAGTGGCGCCGGCAGGTGCGGCGCCAACGCCTTACACCTGCATCAGGTCGTGCTCCTTGCTTTCCAGGGCCTTGTCGATTTCGCTGACGGTCTTGTCGGTCAGCTTCTGGATCGCCTCTTCCGCCTGGCGCTGATCGTCTTCGGTGATCGACTTGTCCTTGAGCAGCGCCTTGATATCGTTATTGGCATCACGACGCACGTTGCGCACGGCCACACGGGTATTCTCTGCTTCCTGGCGGGCCTGCTTGATAAAGCCCTTACGGGTTTCCTCGGTCAGCATCGGCATCGGCACGCGGATCACGTTACCGGCACTAGCCGGATTGAGGCCCAGCTCGGCGGTCATGATGGCTTTTTCCACCTTGGGCACCATACTCTGTTCCCAGGGAACCACCGCCAGCGTCCGGGCATCCTCGACATTCACCGAGGCGACCTGGTTGATGGGCATCTGAGCGCCATAGTACTCGACCATTACCGCATCCAGAATGCTCGGATGCGCCCGACCGGTGCGAATCTTATTGAAGTTGCTGTGCAGAGCCTCGAGGCTCTTGCTCATGCGGCTTTCCGCATCTTTCTTGATGTCGTCGATCACGATGTCACCCTCTGTCAATCAGCGTGCCTTCCCGGCCGCCTACTACCAGATTCAGCAGCGCACCGGGCTTGTTCATGTCGAACACGCGAACCGGCATGTCATGGTCCCGCACCAGACAGATGGCGGTCAAATCCATGACGCCGAGCTTGCGGTCGAGTGCGTCGTCATAGCTCAGTTGCTCGTACTTCTCGGCATCCGGATGCTCCACGGGGTCCTTGTCATAGACACCGTCCACCTTGGTGGCCTTGACCACGACATCCGCATCGATTTCGATACCGCGCAGGCAGGCCGCGGAATCGGTGGTGAAGAAGGGGTTGCCGGTCCCCGCCGAGAAGAGCACCACGTCGCCGGAGGTCAGGTAGCGGATCGCCGTGCGGCGGTCATAGTGTTCGACCACGCCGCTCATGGGAATCGCCGACATCACGCGTGAGCGGATATTGGAACGTTCCAGGGCGTCGCGCATGGCCAGGGCATTCATGACAGTGGCCAGCATGCCCATGTGGTCACCGGTGACGCGCTCCATGCCAGCCTCGTGCAGGGCGGCACCACGGAACAGGTTGCCGCCCCCGACCACAATGCCGACCTGCACACCGATACCGACCAGTTGGCCGATCTCCAGCGCCATCCGGTCCAGCACCTGGGGGTCGATACCAAACTCGGCATCCCCCGTCAGCGCCTCACCGGACAGCTTGAGCAGAATGCGCTTGTACTTGGAGACAGCGGCACGGGGCTTGTCAGACTTGGTGGTAGAGGCTTGCTCGGCACTGCTCATGCGTGGATCTCCCGGAACGCGTCGAATGGACGTGGGGCCGGACCAGCCGGCCGGATACGCGATGGCGTGCGCAACTGCGCACGCCATCATCATGCAGGAAGGAGGAACCTCAGCTACGGTTGGCCTGTTCCATGACTTCCTGGGCAAAATCGACTTCTTCCTTCTCGATGCCCTCGCCGACCTCGAAGCGCGTAAAGCCAAGCACTTCGCCGCCGGCCGCCTTGACGTACTCGGCCACGGTCTGGTTCGGATCCTTGACGAAGGCCTGCTCGACCAGGCTGTTCTCGGCCAGGTACTTCTTGAGGCGACCCTGGACCATCTTCTCGGCGATCTGCTCGGGCTTGCCGGCCATGTCCGGCTGCTCCAGGATGATCGCCTTTTCCGCGTCCAGCTTGTCCTGCGGCATGTTCTCGGGCAGCGCCACGGCCGGGTTGAGCGCAGCAGCATGCATGGCCACGTCGCGCGCGGCTTCGGCGGTACCGCCGTTGAGCACCGTCAGCACGCCGATGCGGCTGCCGTGCACATAGGCGCCCACCAGGCTGCCGCCCTGATCGCCGGCCTCGACGACCACGCAACGACGCACGCTGATGTTCTCGCCGATCTTCTGCACCAGAAGCTCGCGATCGCCTTCGAGATCGCCTTCCATGATGGCCGCCACGTCTTCGCTCTTGGCGGTGAAGAAGGCATCGGTGACCTTGTTGGCAAAGGCGACGAAGTTGTCGTCACGCGCCACAAAGTCGGTTTCGGAATTGATTTCGACCATCACGCCGTAGCTGCCATCTTCCGCCACGCGGGTGACGATGGCGCCTTCGGCGGCGGTGCGGCCGGCCTTCTTGGCGGCCTTGAGACCGGAGTTCTTGCGCAGATTGTCGATGGCGGTTTCGATGTCGCCACCGGCTTCCGTGAGTGCCTTCTTGCACTCCATCATGCCGAGCCCGGTACGCTCGCGCAGTTCCTTGACCTGAGAGGCGCTGATAGCTGCCATGGTAGTGTCCTCTGAATGGTTCGACCTGGAAGATGGGCGCCGGTATCACCCGGCCATTCCCCTTGCCGTCCCGGGGCGCAAGCAAGGGGGCCGCAGCCCCCTTGCGCCGTCACGGTGACGGTTCGCCGACAAGCGGCGCGATACTCATGACCCCGCCGGGGTCACGATCACTCGGCCGCGGCGGCGTCGCCAGCGCTTTCCTCGGTGACCTCGACGAACTCGTCGGGACGACCTTCCTTCGCACGGGCGCAGGCATCGGCAACGGCCTTGACGTAGATCTGAATGGCGCGGATGGAGTCATCGTTGCCCGGGATCACGTAGTCGACGCCATCCGGATCGGAGTTGGTATCGACCACACCGATGACCGGAATGCCCAGCTTGTTCGCCTCATTGATGGCGATCCGCTCGTGGTCGACGTCGATCACGAACAGCGCATCGGGCAGGCCGCCCATGTTCTTGATACCACCGATGGAACGCTCGAGCTTGTCCTGCTCGCGGGTCGCCATCAGCACTTCCTTCTTGGTCAGCTTCTCGAAAGTGCCGTCCTCGTGCATGGTCTCGAGTTCGCGCAGACGCTTAATCGACTGACGAATCGTCTTGAAGTTGGTCAGCATGCCGCCCAACCACCGATGGTTGACGAACGACTGGCCGACGCGGTTGGCCTCTTCCTTGACGATCTTGCTGGCGCTGCGCTTGGTGCCCACGAACAGGATCTTGTTGTTCGCGGCCGCCATTTTCTCGACCACGTCGATCGCTTCGTTGAGGGCCGGAAGCGTATGCTCGAGGTTGATGATGTGAATCTTGTTACGTGCGCCGAAGATGTACTTGCCCATCTTCGGGTTCCAGTAACGGGTCTGGTGACCGAAGTGAGCGCCTGCCTTCAGCAGGTCACGCATATTGACGTGTGCCATGGTGGATGACTCCTGAAAAAATCGGGTTAGGCCTCCACGCACCCCATGGATCCGACTATCGGTCGCGCCGACAGCACCCGGGACCATGTGCCGGTACGTGTGTGTTTTCAAGGCGTTGTGCGTAAATTGACGCTTTCCGGCCGACTCCGGTACTCGACACCTTGGGGACGAACGGGATCGGCGATTGCAGGAAAGCGCGCAGCTTTATACCATGGATTACCTTCGAAATGAAGTCGTCGGACACCTCCGCCTCAGGATGGTGCAGCGTCGACGACCACGCCACCCCTGAATTCGAGCTGCCATGAACGTCCCCATCAAGACCCCCGACGAAATCGCCAAGATGCGTGAAGCGGGCCGCCAGGCCGCCAGTGTGCTGGAAATGATCACCCCCCACGTCAAGGCGGGGGTCAGCACCGGTGAACTGGACCAGCGCTGCCATGACTATATCGTCAAGGAGCTCGGCTCCACGCCGGCACCGCTGAACTACCACGGCTTTCCCAAGTCGATCTGTACCTCGATCAATCATGTCGTCTGCCATGGCATCCCGGATCACGGCAAGAAGCTCAAGAACGGCGACATCATGAACATCGACATCACCGTCAAGACCGTGGACGGCTATCATGGCGACTCCAGCGTGATGTTCATCGTCGGCCAGACCATCCAGGGCGAACGCCTGTGTCGCGTCACCCAGGAGTGCCTGTACCGCAGCATCCAGGCCGTGCGCCCGGGCGCCCGGCTTTCCGATCTGGCGCGAGTGATTCAGCAGCACGCCGAGGCCAACGGCTATACCGTGGTGCGCGATTTCTGCGGCCACGGCATCGGCGCCGGCTTTCACGAAGAGCCCCAGATTCTGCACTACGATGGCTACTCGCCCGAAGCCGACATCACCCTCGCCGAGGGCATGTGCTTTACCATCGAACCCATGATCAATGCCGGCGACCATCGCACCCGAGTGCTGCGCG
This sequence comes from Halomonas almeriensis, assembly GCF_030409235.1. Lineage (GTDB taxonomy): Bacteria > Pseudomonadota > Gammaproteobacteria > Pseudomonadales > Halomonadaceae > Halomonas > Halomonas almeriensis. Next base: position 142,584 of record NZ_JAUFPO010000009.1, on the reverse strand, counting down.
ATGGCTGGACCGCCGTGACCAAGGACAAGGGCCTGACCGCCCAGTGGGAGCACACCCTGTTGGTAACCGCCACGGGCGTGGAGGTCCTGACGGCACGCAGCGATGAAGACCTCTCCTTCCTCGACCGCTGAGCCGGCCCATGCTGCTTCATCACTATCGCTTCGAAGCCGACGAAAGCCTCTTCGACATCGACAAGTTCCATGCCGAACTGAGTGGCAGTCGCTCACCCATCGCGCCATTCAAGGCAGCGCTGGGCGAGATACAGACACGGCTCGACGAACGCTTCCGGGCCGGCGCGGACATCCGCGACCTGGTGCACGGCCGGGCACGCTGCCTGGATGAACTGCTGGCCATCGCCTGGCAGCAGCATGACTGGCCGGATGACGGCATTGCCCTGCTCGCCGTCGGCGGCTACGGGCGCGGCGAGCTACATCCTCGCTCGGACATCGACCTGCTCTTGCTGCTCGAGCACGACGATGACTCGGCCTACCGCGAGCCGCTGTCGGCCTTCATCACCTTCCTCTGGGACATCGGCCTGGAAATCGGCCACAGCGTGCGCTCGCTAAATGACTGTTCGCACGAGGCAGCGGCCGATGTCACGGTGATCACCAACCTTATCGAGTCGCGCACCCTGGCCGGCCCCGAACGCCTGCGCGAAGCCATGCAGGCGCGCCTGTCGCCGCAGGCGCTGTGGCCCGCCGACCACTTCTTCGAGGCCAAGCGCCAGGAGCAGATCCACCGCCATTCCCGCTTCAACAACAGCGAGTACCACCTGGAGCCCAATATCAAGAGCTCCCCGGGTGGGCTGCGCGACATCCAGATGATCGGCTGGGTGGCCAAGCGTCACTTCGCCACCCAGCGCTACGAGGACCTGGTGGCCCACGGCTTCATGAACGATGCCGAGCTGCATATCCTCAGCCAGGGTCAGGCCTTCCTGTGGCAGGTGCGCTACGCCCTGCACATGCTCACAGGGCGCGCCGAGGATCGTCTGCTGTTCGACCACCAGCGAACCATTGCCACCATGTTCGGCTACCATGACACCCCCGAACGCCTGGCCGTCGAGCAGTTCATGAAACGCTACTACCGGCATGTCACCGCCCTGGGCGGGCTGAATGACATGCTGTTGCAGCACTTCGACGAAGCCATCCTGCACCGCGGTGAAGTCGTGGAAACCCGGCCGCTCAACGAGCGCTTCGAGGTCAAGGGTGACTACATCCAGGCCCGCTCGCGCAGCCTCTTCCAGGAGCACCCCTCGGCCCTGCTCGAGCTTTTCCTGCTCATGGCCGAGCACCCCGAGATCGAGGGCGTGCGCGCCGACACCATTCGCCTGATCCGTGACCATCGCCACCTGATCGATGACCGCTATCGCGCCAACCCGCACCACCAGCGCCTGTTCATGGCACTGATGCGCTCAGGTGGCAATGTGGCCCGCCAGCTGCGACGCATGAACCGCTATGGCGTGCTGGGCAAGTACCTGCCGGTGTTCGGCCAGGCGGTCGGGCTGATGCAGCACGACCTCTTCCATATCTACACCATCGATGCTCACACCCTGCGGCTGCTCAAGTGCATCCACGGGTTCCGCAAGTCCAGCGCTCGGGAAAGCTTCCCGGTGGCCGTGGAGCTGGTGCAGCAACTGCCACGCCTCGATCTGCTGTGGATCGCCGGACTCTTTCATGACATCGGCAAGGGCCGCGGCGGAGATCATTCGCTGATCGGCGCCGAAGACGTCGAGACCTTTGCCCGCGAGCATGATCTCCCCGAACGCGACACCCGCCTGGTCAGCTGGCTGGTCGAGCATCATCTGTTGATGTCCATGGTGGCGCAGAAGCGCGATATCGCCGACCCCGAGGTCATCAGCGAATTTGCTCGCGAAGTTGGCGACGAGACGCGCCTCGACTACCTCTATGTGTTGACCGTCGCCGATATCAACGCCACCAACCCGACCCTCTGGAACGGCTGGCGGGCCACCCTGCTGCGCCAGTTGCATGGCGAGACCAAGCGTGCCCTGCGCCGCGGGCTCGAGAACCCCATGGAGCGCAACGACTCGATTCGCGAGACCTGGCACGAGGCCCATTCACTGCTGGCCACGGTGGGCACCGACATGACGCGTGTCGACCGTCTGTGGGCATCGCTCGGCGAAGACTACTTTCTGCAGTACGCGCCCAGCGAGATCGCCTGGCAAACCCAGGGCATCCTCGCCCACGAAGGCAGCAGCCTGCCGCTCATCCTGCTCAGCGCCCCGACCAGCGACATGGCCGAAGGCGGTACTAAGGTCTTCATCCACACCCGCTCGGTGGACGACCTGTTCGCCGCCACCTCGGCGGCCATGGAGCAGCTCGGCCTGTCGATCCATGACGCACGCATCGCCACCTCCAGCAACAACTGGACCCTCAACACCTTCATCGTGCTCGATGATGACGGCGAGGCGATTCGCGACACCCAACGACTCGAGTCCATCCGCCGCCACCTCCAGGAAGAACTCGACGACCCCGACGACTACCCGAAGATCGTCACCCGCCACACTCCCCGGCAGCTCAAGCACTTTCGTGTCGCCACCGAAGTCGAGATCCGCCAGGACCCGGCCAATGAACGCACCCTCCTCGAGCTCACGGCACCGGACCGCCCCGGTCTGCTGGCCCGGGTCGGGCGCATCTTCATGGAGCAGGATATTGCGCTTTCGGCCGCCAAGATCGCGACCCTGGGCGAGCGGGTCGAGGACGTCTTCTTCATCACCGACAAGGCCGGCCACCCGATTCGCGACGCACAACGACTGCGGCGTCTTCGCCAGCGACTGATCGAGACCCTCGATGTCAGCGGCTGAGCGGCGCGTTTGAGGCCCCTGCAGGGCTTCCCTATAATCGGTGGCTTGCCTGCACCGCACAACGACGCCGACCCCGGCCGGACTGGACACTCATGAACCCTGATCTCGACGCGCTGCAACCCTATCCGTTCGAGCGACTCGCGGCCCTCAAGGCGGGCATCGCGCCCCCCGAGTCGCGGACGCATATCCAGCTGACCATCGGAGAGCCTCGCCATGCGCCCTATGCCGGCGCCCTGGAGGCACTGAACGAAAACTGCCGGGAAATGGCGCGCTATCCGACCATTGCCGGACTCCCCGAGCTGCGTCAGACGATTGCCGACTGGGCCGTGTCGCGTTTCGCGCTGCGCGGGCTGGATGCCGATCAGCAGGTGCTGCCGGTCAACGGCACCCGCGAGGCCATCTTCGCCTTCGTGCAGTGCGCCCTGGACCGCAGCCGTCCTGCCAGGGTGGCGGTGCCCAACCCCTTCTATCAGATCTACGAAGGCGCCACCCTGCTGGCCGGCGGCAGTACCCTGACCCTGGACTGTCACGCCGACCACGACTTCCGCCCCGACCTCGACGCCGTGCCGGCCGCCACCTGGCAGGACGTGCAGGTCGTCTTTGTCTGCTCGCCAGGCAATCCCACCGGCGCCGTCACGCCGCTGGACGAGCTCGAGAAATTGATCCGGCTGGCCGACGAGCACGACTTCATCGTGGCCGCCGACGAGTGCTACTCCGAGCTCTACCTCGACGAAGCCACACCACCGCCCGGGCTGCTGCAGGCCTGTGCGCGGCTGGGGCGTGATGACTATCGACGCTGCCTGGTCTTTCACTCGCTGTCCAAGCGCTCCAACCTGCCGGGCCTGCGCTCCGGCTTCGTGGCGGGCGATGCCGAGCTGATCGGCGCCTTTCGCCGCTATCGCACCTATCATGGCTGCGCCATGTCGCTGCCCGTGCAGCACGCCTCCATCGCCGCCTGGCGCGACGAAACCCATGTCCGCGTCAACCGCGACGCCTATCGCGACAAGTTCGCCGCGGTCACCGAGATCCTCGCGCCGGTCATGGACTTCCCCGCTCCACAGGCCAGCTTCTACCTGTGGCCGGCCGTGCCGGGCGGCGATGATGAAGCCTTCGCTCGTGACCTCTATCGCCGCGAAAACGTCAGCGTGCTGCCCGGCAGCTACATGGGGCGTCCGGGAGCGCAGGGCCGCAACCCCGGGAGTGGACGAGTCCGCCTGGCGCTGGTGGATGAGCTGGAGGCCACCCGCGAAGCGGCACAGCGCATGCGCCGCCTGATCGAGGACACCATCAGTCAGGAGATCCAACCATGATGACACTGATGCTGATTCACAACTGTGACACCTGCCGGCGCGCCCGCCGCGCTCTGGAAAGCCGGGGTATCCCTTTCCAGACCCACGACCTGCGCAAGGACGGCCTGTCCGCGGCCCTGCTCGAACACATCCTCGAACATGTGCCGGTGATGACCCTGCTCAACAAGCGCAGCACCACCTGGCGGCAACTGGATGAGGCCGACAAGGCCGATATCGACTCCAACCAGGCACGCAAATTGATGCTGGCCCACCCGACCCTGCTCAAGCGCCCGCTGCTGGATACCGGCAACACCGTCATTGTCGGTTTCAAGGACGGCGACTACGACAACTTATGAGGCGCCCGGCGCCCTGAACCCAAGAGGATTCACTCATGCTCAGCTTCGCCCTCGGCATCGGCACCCAGAACACCCAGGGTGACTGGCTGGAAATCTACTATCCGGCCCCCTTGCTGAATCCCGACCCGAGCCTGGTCGAGGCGGCCGCCGGCGTACTGGATGCGCCCGCCGGCACCGCCGCCGTGAGCTTTCTGCCGGAACACTGCAGCGCCCTGACCGACGCCCTGCGCTCGGCGGGTCACGAGACCCAGGCCGAGCTCGCCGAAGCGCTGGCCGCCAGCCAGCGGCCACTGGTCGCCACCTTCATCCACCAGGACGCGCCGCCGCAGAGTGTCCCCGAGGTCTACCTCAAGCTGCACCTGCTGTCGCACCGTCTGGTCAAGCCCCACGGCACCGACCTGACCGGCATGTTCGGCCTGCTGCGCAACATCGCCTGGACCAACGAAGGCGCCATCGATGTCGAGGAATTGCCGGCGCGCCGCCTCAAGGCCCGCCTGGAAGGCCGTCAGCTGTCGGTCGACTGCGTCGACAAGTTCCCCAAGATGACCGACTACGTGGTGCCGGCCGGCGTGCGCATCGGCGACACCGCGCGCGTTCGCCTGGGCGCCTACCTGGGTGAAGGCAGCACCGTCATGCACGAAGGCTTCGTCAACTTCAATGCCGGCGCCGAAGGCCCGGGCATGATCGAAGGGCGCATCTCGGCCGGCGTGGTGATCGGCAAGGGCTCGGACCTCGGTGGCGGCTGCTCGACCATGGGCACCCTGTCCGGCGGCGGCAACATCGTCATCAGGGTCGGCGAGGGCTGCCTGATCGGCGCCAATGCCGGCATCGGCATCCCGTTGGGCGATCGCTGCACCGTGGAGGCCGGGCTCTACATCACAGCGGGCGCCAAGGTGACCCTGCTCGATGATGAAGGCCAGGAAGTGCGCCGCGTCGCCGCTCGCGAGCTGGCCGGCCAGGACGACCTGCTGCTGCGTCGCAACTCGCTGAACGGGCGCATCGAGTGCCTGACCAACAAGAGCGCCATTGCGCTCAACGAAGCGCTACACGCCCACAACTGAGTCGCACCCCCGGGCGCCACGACGCCCGGGGGCGACCTGCCGGAAACCCGAATGTCCTCACCCGATCCATCCGACCGTCTGTCTGCCACCCTCGAGCTCGCCATGGAACTGCTGCGGCGGCCCTCGGTCACCCCCGATGACCAGGGCTGTCAGGCCTTGATGACCGAGCGCCTGGCGCAGCTCGGCTTTCACATCCAGCCGCTGCCCTTTGGCGATGTCGAGAATTTCTGGGCCGTGCACGGTCATCACGGCCCGGTGCTTGCCTTTGCCGGCCATACCGATGTGGTGCCCAGCGGCCCCGAGGCCCACTGGGAGTACCCGCCCTTCGAACCGCGCATCGATGACCAGGGCATGCTGTGCGGGCGAGGCGCCGCCGACATGAAGGGCAGCCTTGCCGCCATGCTGACCGCCGTGGAACGCTTCGTCAGCGCGAACCCGGACCACCCGGGGCGAATCGCCTTTCTGATCACCTCCGACGAGGAAGGCCCCGCCGTGGATGGCACTCGCGCCGTGGTCGAGCACCTGCGCGAAGCCCACGAGCGACTGGACTACTGCATCGTCGGCGAGCCATCTTCCGCGCAACGCCTAGGCGACACCATCAAGAACGGGCGCCGCGGGTCACTGGGCGGCGTGCTGCATGTGCATGGCATCCAGGGGCATGTGGCCTACCCGCATCTGGCCCGCAACCCCATCCACCAGATCGCGCCGGCCCTCGATGCCCTGGCCCGTGAGCACTGGGACGCCGGCAATGACTGCTTCCCCGCCACCAGTTTCCAGGTCTCCAACCTGCGCGCCGGCACCGGGGCCACCAACGTGATTCCCGGCGAGGTGCAGGCCACCTTCAACTTCCGCTACTCCACGGAAGTCACCCAGCAGGCCCTGCGCGACCGCACCGAAGCCATCCTCGACGCCCACGGCCTGGACTTTTCCATCGACTGGACACTCAACGGCGAACCCTTCCTGACCCGCGAGGGCGAGCTGGTGGATGCCGCCGTGCATGGCGTCGAGGACGTTCTCGGCTACGCCCCGACCCTGTCCACCGCCGGTGGCACGTCGGACGGTCGCTTCATCGCCACCCTGGGCAGCCAGGTGGTCGAGCTCGGGCCGAGCAACGGCACGATCCACAAGGTCAACGAGCGGATTCGCGCCACCGACCTGGACGACCTGAGTCGCGTCTACGAGGCCGTGCTCGACCGGTTGTTCACCAAGGGCAATGCCTGAGAGGAAGACGCATCATGGAAGCCTATCCCGATATCGAGATCTACCTCGCGCAGCTGGAACTTGAGCCCCTCAATGCCTGGCTAGACGAGGTGCTCGCCACCCCGCCGCTGGCCAGGGCCGGCAAGAACCGCTGGCGCGCTACCACTCAGCGTGACGGCCATGAAATCAACATCCTGCTGATCGCAAAGGCCGCCGACGGCTTTGCCAGCCTGTGGTTCGACAGCGCCCACACTCCCTGGACGACGGACAGCGACTGTGCCCACGAAGCCGCCAGGCGACTCGGCTGCGAGGTAAGATGTTCACTGGGCGGCTGGCAACCCGGCGACGAACCGGACCATTTCCTGCAGATCATGCCCGACGGTCAGGAAACAACCATCGAATGGCCGGATTCGGGGCAGTAAGAAAGAAGAAAGAAGGAAGAAGGAAGAAGGAAGAAGGCAGGTTGATACCAGGGTGTATGGTGTCAAGGGTTTTCTTCCTTCTTCAAGCGGCGCTAGCCGCGTTCTTACCTCTTCAAGGCGCGAAGCGCCGTTTTTCCAACTTCAAGCTTACAGCTACGGGCTTCGCCCGGCCGGATGGCCGGGCGAGCCGTCTTCAGGTAATCACCGTCACGTCGTCGGCCTGCAGCCCGCGTTCGTTACGCGAGACCTGATACTTCACCTTCTGGCCCTCGGCCAGGGTGCGATGGCCACGGCCGCGAATGGCGCGAAAGTGCACGAACACATCCTCGCCGCTGTCGCGGGTAATGAAGCCGTAGCCCTTGTTGACATTGAACCATTTGACCTCACCGATTTCGCGGTCATCGTCCTCGACCTCGGCCAGATTGACCAGCTGCGGAGTCAGGGCATTGACGGCCAGGGTGGCGGCCAGCAACAGCACGAATACGGCCAGCGCCGTGGCGAGGTAGGCCACACCAACGCTGCCCAGCTCGAGGCTCGCCAGGAGCTCCTCAGAGACCGTGCCACCGGCGAGCGACACGAACAGGGTCACCAGCAGAGGCGCCGGCGCGGCCAGCAACAGACTGATAAGACTACAACGTAAAACAACCTTCCGATTCATAAACGCTTGATGCTCTCTTGTGTAAAGGGAAAGGTAAAAAAACGCAACGGCTTGATCAAAGACCCCGGGGCGCATGCCCCCGGCAGGCGCCGGGCTGAAGCGACGCGCTGGCGGTTCAAGCCGTGTTTCCATGACGCGGTGTCGAGGCACAATACGGCACGCGATACCGCCCCCGCTGCCGCCTCGAAAAGCGGCCAACAACCACGGAATTCTACCATGAAACACGATGACACGCCTTCCGATCTGGACACGCGCCTGACCGCCCTGGAAAGCCGCTACGCCTATCAGGAAGACTGGATCGACAGCCTGGACCAGGCCATCGCCGCCCAGGAAAAACGCCTGGCGCAGCTGGAACGCATGAATCAGTTGATGCAGGGCAAGATCCGCGAACAGCAACGCGCTCTGCAGGAAAGCGACAACGCCCCCAGCCCCGACGACGAACGGCCGCCGCATTACTGAAAGAAGGAAGAGGGAAGAGGGAAGAGGGAAGAGGGAAGAGGCCAGGCTGGTGCAAGGGGTTGTGACGTCAAGGGGTTCTTCCAGGCGCGCAGCGCCGTTCTTCAAGCTTCAGCGAAGCCAGATCATGCTGGCCATGCGGCCGGTGACGCCGTTATCCCGGCGGTGAGAGTAGAAGCGGGGCTCACAGGCGGTGCAGAAGTGGCCGCCGCTGATGTTGGTCAGGCCCAGGCGTTCCAGACGCAGACGCGCCAGCTTGTAGATGTCGGCCATGTAATGGCCCAACCGATAGGGGCTGGGATGAAAGGCTTCCAGGGCCTCGGGTTGCACGGCGACGAAGGCCTGGCGCACTTCCGGGCCGACCTCGAACTGGGCATTGGAGATCGCCGGCCCCAGCCAGGCCATCTGGGATTCGGCGGGCACCCCCAACGCTGCCACGGTGGCCTCGAGGATGCCACTGGCCAGCCCCCGCCAGCCGGCATGGGCCACGGCCACTCGCTGGCCATCCCGATCACAGAAGAACACCGGCAGGCAATCGGCGGTCAGTACCACGCAGGCATGGCCTCGGTCACGGGCCACCGCCGCGTCCGCCGTCGGCGCCGGGTCGGCATAGTGCTGCTGAACCCGGCCGCCATGTTCCTGGTCCAGCCACAGCAGGGGCCGCTCATCGCCCACGACCTTGCCCAGCTGGCGACGGCACAGGGCGACATGATCGGCATTGTCCTGAACATGCGACGCCGGATTGAAGGCAGCAAAGTCACCCTGGCTGGGCCCTGTCTCGCGGGTCGTGACACAGGCGGCCACGCTGGCCGGGGCCGGCCAGTCCGGCTCGACCAGTGTCGGGTCGAGGTGGAGCGCATCACTCATCCCATGGTCTCCCGGTCGTCGCGCAGAAAGTCGAGCAGCATCAGCAGATCATCCGGCAAGGGGGCTCGAAAGGTCATGGTTGCGCCACTGGTCGGATGCACAAACGCCAGCTTGCGGGCATGCAGCGCCTGACGGGGGAACTCGCGCAGCAATTCCTTGAGCGTATCACCAGCACCAGCAGGCAGCTTGAGCCGCCCACCGTAAACCGGATCCCCGATCAGGGGGTAGCGCAGGTGTGCCAGGTGCACCCGGATCTGATGCGTGCGGCCGGTTTCCAGCCGACAGCGCACATGGGTGTGGGCGCGAAACCGCTCGACGACCCGATAGTGCGTGACCGCCGGCTTGCCGGAGGCATTGACCGCCTGACGCTTGCGATCCGCGGGATGACGTCCGATGGGCGCATCCACGCTGCCCCCCGCCGTCATCTGACCCACCGAGACGGCATCGTACTCCCGCGACACCGTGCGCGCCTGCAGCTGTTCCACCAGGGCATGCTGGGCGGCCAGCGTCTTGGCGACCACCATGAGCCCGCTGGTGTCCTTGTCCAGGCGATGCACGATGCCCGCCCGGGGAACTGACGCCAGAGCGGTACAGTGATGCAGCAGGCCATTGAGCAGAGTGCCATCCGGGTTGCCGGCGGCGGGATGCACCACCAGACCGGGCGGCTTGTCGATGACCAGCACGACGTCATCCTCGTACACCACCGTCAACGGAATGTCCTGTGCCTCGAAGCGTGCCTCCTCCTCGAGTTCCACGGACAGCACCAGCCATTCCCCTCCATGCAGCCGGTCCCGGGGTCTGGCCGGCTGCCCGTCGACACTCAGGGCGCCCTGCTTGATCCAGCCCTTGAGGCGCTCACGGGAATAGTCGCTGAACAATTCGGCCGCCGCCTGGTCAAGGCGGTAGCCCGCCATGTGGTCGGGAATGCGTTCCTGGGCATCGAGGGTCTGAGACATGGGCGCGTCATGGGTCCATCTGAGAGAATGAAGCACTGCCCGCCAAGCGTTGGGTACAATGCGTCTGATATGACTGCGTTTCAGCGCAAGGTGCTTTATAGTGAGCGGATCAAGAGCCGATTCTAGCACGGCTGCACTGGGTTGTTTGACACGAGGAACACGATGCGCGTTTTCACGACCGGAACTCGCCTGGCCGCTATGCTGCTGGCGACTGCCCTGCTGGCCGGCTGCGCCAGCACCAAGGAAGAACAGGCACCGGATGTTGCCGAAGGCCAGCTCTACCAGGAAGGCCGTGCGGCGCTGGAAGATGGCCGTTACACCACCGCCGTCAATCGGCTGGAGGCCATCGATACCCGCTACCCCTTCGGCGAGCATGCCGAGCAGGCGCAGCTGGAACTGATCTATGCCTATTATGAAACCAATGACTGGGAAGCGGCACGCGCGGCGGCCAGTCGGTTCATACGCCTGCACCCCGACCACCCCCAGGTCGACTATGCCTACTACCTGCGCGGTCTCGCCGCCTGGGAAGCCGGCCGCTTCAGCCTGGAGTCTCTGCGCCTGATCGACATCGCCAAGCGTGATCTCGGCGCCACCCGCGATGCCTACTCGGACTTCCGCGACCTGGTACGCAACTACCCCAACAGCCAGTACGCACCGGACGCCCGTCAGCGCATCGTCTACCTGCGCAACCTGCTGGCCCGCCACGAGCTGGAGGTCGCCGACTTCTATCTGCGCAAGGGCGCTTACCTGGCCGCCGTCAAACGGGGCCGCTGGGTCATCGAGAACTACCCCGAGTCCGAAGGCACCCGCGACGCCCTGGCGGTCATGGTGGAAGGCTACCTCGGCCTCAACATGCCCGAACGCGCCAGGGAAAGCCTGCAGGTGCTGATCGACAACGCCCCGGACCACGAACGCCTCGACGGTCGCACCTTCGACCCCCGCTACGTCGACGCCGAGGTGTCAGCGTAAGGCAGGAAGAAGGAAGAAGGAAGAAGGAAGAAGGAAGAAGGAAGAAGGAAGAAGGAAGAAGGAAGAAGGAAGAAGGAAGAAGGAAGAAGCCAGGCTGATACCAGGGTGTATGGTGTCAAGGGTTTTCTTCCTTCTTCAAGCGGCGATAGCCGCGTTCGTCCCTCTTCTAGGCGCGAAGCGCCGTTCTTCCCTCTTCAAGCGGCGCTAGCCGCGTTCTTAACTCTTCCAGGCGCGCAGCGCCGTTCTTCAAGCTCCCGGCGCAGCCGGGGTCAGTCCCCCGGCTGCCAGCCGTTGACGATGGGGTAGCGGCGATCGCGGCCGAAGCCGCGGCGGGTCACCCGCACCCCCACCGGCGCCTGGCGACGCTTGTACTCGCAACGGTCGACCAGGCGCACCACCTGATAGACCTGATCATGGTTGAAGCCGGCGGCGATGATCGCTTCGGCGCTCATGTCGCCCTCGATGTAGCGCACCAGGATGGCGTCGAGCACGCCGTAATCCGGCAGCGAGTCGCTGTCCTGCTGGTCCGGCGCCAGCTCGGCGGAGGGCGGACGCTCGATGACCCGCTCGGGAATCGCCGGCTCCTGACTGTTGCGCCAGCGTGCCAGGCGATAGACCCAGGTCTTGTAGACATCCTTGATGGCGTTGTAGCCACCCACCATATCGCCGTAGAGGGTCGCGTAGCCGACCGCCATCTCGCTCTTGTTGCCGGTGGAGAGCACCATCAGGCCCTTCTTGTTGGAAAGCGCCATCAGCAGCACCCCGCGGCAGCGTGACTGCAGGTTTTCCTCGGTGGTGTCGCGCTCGGTGCCCGCGAAGCTGGCGGAAAGCGTCTCCATGAAGGATTCGACCATCGACTCGATGGGCAGCACCTCGTACTCGACCCCGAGCATCCGGGCCTGTTCGGCGGCATCCTGCCGGGAAATGTCGGCCGTGTAGTGATAGGGCATCATCACCGCATGCACGCGCTGCGGCCCCAGGGCATCCACGGCGATGGCCAGCGACAACGCCGAGTCGATGCCGCCGGAGAGCCCCATCACCACGCCCTGGAAGCCGCTCTTGTTGACGTAGTCACGAAGGCCCGTGACCAGCGCGCAGTAAAGGTTTTCCTCGGCGCTGACGTCTTCATCGATCTCACCGACCCGAGGCACCCAGGCGCCATCCTCCTTCACGAAGAGCACCGGCATCAGGCCGACCGACCAGTGCGGCGCCTGCACACGAAGCTCGCCATTGGCGGCCACACAAGCCGAGCCGCCGTCGAAGACCAGCTCGTCCTGACCACCGATCTGGTTGACGTAGACAATCGGCAAGCCGACCTCGCCGGCACGCTGCTCGAGCAGCGCCAGACGCTCGGCGGGCTTGTCCTGATGGAAGGGCGAGGCATTGAGGGTGATCAGGGCCTCGGCGCCGGCCTCGCGCGCCTGCTGCACCGGGCCTTCTTCCCAGACGTCCTCGCAGATCAGGATCCCCAGGCGGGCACCCTTGTGCTCGACCACCAGCGGCGCGTCACCGACACCGAAATAGCGCTGCTCATCGAAGACTTCATAATTGGGCAGGGCCTGCTTGGCGTATTCGCCGATCCATTCGCCGTTGTACAGCACCCCCGCCAGGTTCCAGTTGCCGCCCTCGCGACGCCCCGGATAACCGACGATCACCATGACATCGCGGGCCACCTTCTCCGCCATGCGACTGCGTGCCTCGCGTAGCCGCGTCTCCAGAGAGGGGCGCAGCAACAGGTCTTCCGGCGGGTAGCCAGTCAGAAAGAGCTCGGGCAACACCACCACATCGGCACCGTGCTCGATGCGTGCCTCGCGTACCGTCTCGATCGCCGTCTCGGTATTGCCGGGAATATCCCCAACCAGGGGGTCGAGCTGAGCCATCACCAACGTCAGGTCTTGCATGGGCGTCCAAATCTCTCGAGAATCCATCAATAGGACCATTGTCCCGCAAGGGCGGCCATCAGGCAAAGCCGGCCGCCCAAGATCCCACTATCAGGGAGTCCTTCAAAGGATGAATCTCTTGCTCATTCGCCTGATCATCTTCGCCGTGCTGTTCTTCGCCGGTCTCAAGCTCTACCGCATGTACCGGGAATGGCAGCAGGACCGCCAGGCCGACGACCAGAGCGACGCCCCGGCCAATGCCATGGTGCGCTGCGCCTGGTGCCAGGTGCATCTGCCCGAGAGCGACGCCCTGCGCGAGCGCCGGGAGTGGTTCTGCTCCACCGAGCACCGTGACAAGTATCTCGCCGAGCAAGACGACGCCGAATAACCCGTCGCTATGCGCCGGCCCGCCCGGCGCCGCGGTGGCCCGGGCGATAGGGGCGCGGGTCGACGATCGGCTCGCGTCCAAGCAGTTCATCGACCAGCAGGCGAGTTGCCGCGGGCGCCAGCACCAGCCCATTGCGATAGTGCCCGGCATTGACGTGCAGGTTGGTGACTCCCGGCACGGCCCCGATGAACGGCACACCACACGGCGAGCCCGGCCGCAGCCCCGCCCAGTGATGCACCACCGGACACTCGGCCAAAGCCGGCACGATGCGCGTCGCCGAGTCCCATAGAGACTCTCGTGCCGTGGTGCTCAACGACTTGTCGAAGCCCGTTTCCTCGAGAGTCGAGCCCGCCAGCACGCGACCATCGGCGCGCGGGATCACATAGCGCCCGTCCATCAACACCACCCGTTTCACCAGCCCGGGCGGCGCCTGGAACTGAATCATCTGGCCCTTGACCGGGCGTACCGGCAGTTCCACTCCCGCTGTCACCAGGATGCGCGCCGCCCAGGCCCCGCCACACACCACGACCCGATCGGCCTGAAGACGGCCCAGCGGCGTCTGCACACCGACCACCCGCTCGCCCTCCACCAGCAGCGTCTCGACCTCGCATCCCTCGCGCAGGGTGACACCGGGCATCGCCTGCAGACGCTTGACCAGGGCACGAGCCAGGCGTGGATTGCGCAGGCTGCCCAGTGTCGGCATCCATAGCGCACCGTCACAGCCCGGCGCCGCTTGCGGCTCCCGTGTATAGAGAAAATCGGCGCCAACGGACGCCAGCGGCTTGCCCACCTCACGCGCCCAGGCCAGCGCCGCCTCCGCATCCTCGACCCGCAGATACAAGAGCCCCTTCTGGCGATACTCCGGGTCCACGCCGGTCTCTTCCAGCAAACGCAGCGCCAGTTCCGGATAGCGCCCCTCCGACCAGGCGGACAGCCGCGAAATCGGCGTCGTGTAGCGCCACGGATAAAGCGGTGAAACGATTCCGCCACCGGCCCAGGAGGCCTCGCGACCACATTGCCCGCGCTCGACCAGGGTGACCGAGTGCCCGGCATCGGCCAGTTGCAGCGTCGTCAACATGCCGATGACGCCGCCCCCTACGACAAGAAAATCACTCACATTCGCTATCCCGAATCACTGATGGAAGAGTAGCCGTCAGCGGCTATTGTCAGAGGGAAAGCCCTAGCGGGAGCCCCCATGGACAGGTTGCAAAGCCGCCCTCGCCCCCGGTTGCCTCCGGGCACCGGCCAGGCGCCTCGCCGCCAGGCCGGCGTGACGCTGCTTGAGCTCTGCCTGGTGCTGGGCATCGTGGCGCTGGCCGCCGGCTGGGCGGTGCCCGGTCTGGATACGCTGATGGCACGCCAGGACGTCGCCACGGACGTCATGCGGCTCAAGGAAAGCCTGGCGACAGCCCGGCATACCGCCATCAGCCGCGGCACCGTGATCACCCTCTGCCCCAGTGACGATGGCGTGACCTGTGGCGAGAACTGGACAGGCCCACTGAGCATCCTGGCCGGCGAGATGCACCAGCCCCCGGAGCAGCGCCGCCTTCTCGGCCGACGTCGCCCCAGCCGACTGGAGGCCATTGACTATCGCCGGGACCAACGACCGGTACGCTACAAGCCCGATGGCAGCGCCACCGGGCACAACGGTACCTTCCGGCTGTGTGGCCGGGACGGTGAAGGCGCCTCGGTAATCGTCAGCAACTTCGGACGCGTGCGAGTGGACGAGGCCACCCCGACCGACTGTTGAAGCCGTCAGAATAGCCATCAACCACTGCCTCAGCGCCAGCTTACCAGCCGCGTCTCGACAGGAGAATCGGGCAGGCGCGGGTGGCCGACCCGGTGGCTGAGCGCGCCCTCGATGCGCAGATTCCCCTCGGCCATCACCGCGCCCTGGAGCGCCGCCCCGGCCTCGAGCACAACATCGGCGGCCGCCAGCAGCCAGGCATTGCCCTCGCCCGCCGCCGTGACACGCACCGTGCCCCCCGCCAGGATCGCCACATCCAGGGTCTCGTTCCGTCCGGCGCTGCCCTGCACCTGCACATCCCCCGACGCCATCAGGGTCGCATGATGAAAATCCGCAATGGGGGTCACTTCCAGCCGCCCCGGGCAATGATAGACCCGGCCGTCGAGGTCACCACTGGCCGCAAAACGACAATAGGCCTTGCCCTGTGCGTCGACCTCCACGCTCAGGGCCACGGCATCAGCGGGCGGGGTGGTGTTCACCGGCGGCACGTCCCCATTGGCCTGCACCTCACCCTGCAGCGAGACGCCTGACGCCACCTCGACACGACCCGCCGCCAGTGCCGCATAGCGCGTCAGCCGCTGGGCGGCGGGCGAGAACGCCACCTCAACCACCACGGGCCGGCTGCGCGCCCTGACCGCTCCATCAGCCGCCACCAGCGCCCCCATGGCCAGGATCCGCCAATGCCCCGAGGAAGCCTGCAGATAACGATAGACACACTGCCGCGGGGCCACACAGCCACCGGAAGCGGCCGGCTCTCCACCAAAGCGGGCCGGATCCTTGAAGGCCTCCCAGGTAAGCGTCGCCACCTCGATATCGGCCGGCTGGGGGCGCATCGCCGCAGGCCCTGCCAGTGCCGACAGTCCGCTGGCCGCCGCCGTCTCAGCGCTCAGACGGGCCTGTGCCGCCAGGCCGAGGTTGCCAGCCAACTGCTCGGTGGTCAGGGCCGTGCGCATACCTGCGACGCCCAGCATCGCCCCCAGGGCCAGCAGGATCAGCACTACCGGCAGGGCGAGTCCGTGCTGGCGCCGCTTCATGGGGCCACCTGCGTGGCCCGGTCCAGGGCCCGCTGGCGGTCCATGCCGTGCAGCAGCACGGGGGCAGGCTCGCCCAGCGGTCGCAGGCGCACCCGATACAGGCCATCGCGACCGGCCACCCTTGCCTCCACCGGACGGCTGGCCCGGCAACTGCCCGCGGTCGCCGCCAGACCATCCACCAGCGGCTCCCCGGACAGGCTGTCACGCAGGCTGCAACCTTCCCCCTGGGGCGCCGCGACCAGCTCATAACGTCCCGGCTCGACACCGCCCCGGCGAATCTCCTCGAGCATGAACAGCGCGCCCAGCATCACGCTCTGCTGGCGTTGCCCCAGCGCCTCTACCCGCCCCAGGCTGTCGACGCCGGCCAGATAGAGCCGCCCGGCGCCCAGGAGCACCAGCATGCCGATGGCCATCGCCACCATCAGCTCGACCAGGGTGACCCCGTCCTGGGCGGATCGTCCGGCGCTCATGGCGACACCTCGGGCAAGCGGGCCCGATAGACCAGCGTGGTCGCCGCCTCGCGGGCGGCCCCCGACCACTCCAGGCGGATCCGGTAGCGACAGCCCCCGCCGAGCGCGCTGACCTCGCCCTGCAGACCCGGCAGGTGCTCCTGCCAGCGGTCCTGCCAGGCCGCTTCCGCCGCGCCCAGACGCGGGCAGCCACCCGCCTCAAGGCGCGACCAGAGCAGTTCCACCGCGTCCTGCGCCGCCAGGCTGGCCAGTCCACGCTGATAGCCCAGATGCGCGCCCCGCAGAGATTCCAGCTGCAGCGACGCCATGCCCAGCAAGCCCACCGACAGCACCAGCAGGGCGATCAAGGCTTCCAGCAGGGTGAAGGCACGTTGCGCATCGACGCCATGCATGATCAGGCCCCCGACGTCACCAGCACTCGACCGGCTGCTGTCGCCCGCGAGCATCCAGGCGTAACACACGGCAGGCCGAGAACACTGCCGTGTCGTCATGGGTGGCCGTAAGCTGGTAGGCGTTGGCATCCAGACGGGCGGTAATGCGAAAGTGGCCGGCGGCGGAAAGCCGCGGCGTGTCGAGGCACCCCTGATAGGAATGCGAGCGCGCATGACAGCGCTCAAGCCGCGTCGCCAGCCGCATCAGCGCCGCCTGGCCATCACTCAGCCGGGTCTCGGCCATGGCATGCTGATAACGCGGATAGGCGACCGCCATGAGCGTGCCGGCAATGACCAGCACGACCAGGAGTTCGAGCAGGGTGAAGCCGGCGTGGCGGCCAGCAACACCCGAGCGGTGTGCATCCGGCAATGGCGAGTGGCACATATCCCTGTCCCCGGCACGGCATCCTGCCCCCAATATGGAACAAGAATGGCCAGACCGACAGGCGAGCCACATGCAGCGTTCGCATCCTCGGATGGGCGGCACATGAACAGGCTGATGCCCCTACCTACAAAACGCCGGGCGCATGGCCCGGCGTCGTGCGGTCAGGGAGGCGGCGCCGGGGTCATTCGCTGACGATGACCTGCTCGCGCAGCTCGCGGGGCATAGAGAAAGTGATCGTCTCCTCGCGGCCGGCGATTTCCTCGGGGGCCTCGGCGCCCAGCGAGCGTAGCTGCTCGATGACGCCGTTGACCAGCACCTCGGGAGCACTGGCGCCGGCCGTGACACCCACGGTCTGGATGCCCTCCAGCCAGGCGGGATCGATCTGCTCGGCATTGTCGATCAGATAGGCCGGGGTGCCGACACGCTCCGAGAGCTCGCGCAGGCGGTTGGAGTTGGAGCTGTTGGGGCTGCCCACCACCAACAGCAGGTCACTGCCCGCGGCCAGGTCGCGCACGGCATCCTGACGGTTCTGGGTGGCATAGCAGATGTCATCCTTGCGCGGCCCCTCGATCTCGGGGAAGCGCTCGCGCAGGGCGTCGATCACCCGCGCCGTGTCATCCATGGACAGCGTGGTCTGGGTGACGAAGGCCAGCTTCGTTGGGTCCTTGACCTCGAGGCGCTCGACGTCCTGCTCGTCCTCGACCAGATAGATCTGGCCGCCGCGCGAGGTGTCGTAACGGCCCATGGTGCCCTCGACCTCGGGATGTCCAGCATGGCCGATGAGAATGCACTCCTGGCCGTCCCGAGCATAGCGCAGGACCTCCATGTGCACCTTGGTGACCAGCGGGCAGGTGGCATCGAAAACCTTCAGACCCCGCCGGTCGGCCTCTTCCTGAACGGCCCGGGAGACGCCGTGGGCCGAGAAGATCACGATGACGTCGTCGGGTACCTCATGGAGCTCCTCGACGAAAATCGCCCCGCGCTCGCGCAGGCTGTCGACCACGAAGCGGTTGTGCACCACCTCGTGGCGCACATAGATCGGCGGGCCGCAGACATCCAGCGCCCGGTTGACGATCTCGATGGCCCGGTCGACGCCCGCGCAGAAACCACGGGGATTGGCCAGCTTGATTTGCATGATTGCCTAGCCTCGGTGCTCACGCACCTCTGGACATGATGAAAACACATGATGACGACAAGGGTAGCAGAACACGGCCGCTGCCCCGACCGCCTCAATGGGTGGTCGCCGGCGACACCTCGATGACTTCCACTTCGAAGGTCAGGGTACGCCCGGCCAGGGGATGGTTGAAATCCACCTCGACCTGCTTCTCGCCGACCTCCTTGATGACCCCGGGCAACTCGCCGCCGGCAGCATCGGCAAAGGACATGACCATGCCCGGCTCGGGCACCTGGTCGCCGAAGTCATCGACGGCGATCATCTGCACGTTCTGCGGATTGTGCTGACCGAAGGCATGCTCCGGGGAGATCTCGTAGCAGCCCTGCTCACCGGCCGTGAGGCCCATGATGGGACGCTCGAAGCCAGGTGGCAGGTTGCCGTCGCCGACCTGAAAGGTCGCCGCCTGCTTGTCGCGGGTCGAATCGACCACGGTGCCATCTTCCAGCTTCAGGGTGAAATGCAGGGTGACCTGCATGCCCTCGTCGATATACTGGGCGTTCGCGTGTTCATCGCTCATGGACGTCTCTCACGATTCTCGGTCAGAGGATTCTGCGGGCTCCAGGGGGCGGCCGAAAAGCCTCAGCGGCGCCGCCGATCACCGAGCAGCGACTCGATGATCAGGCCGATGGCGCCCAGAGTGATGCCGATATCCGCCACATTGAAGGCCGGGTAATACCAGCCGGCGGCATGGAAGGACAGAAAGTCCACCACATAGCCGTGCAGCAGCCGGTCATGCAGGTTGCCCAGGGCACCGCCGATGACCAGCGCCAGGGCGGCGCCGAGCAACTTCTCGTCGGCCCGCAGGCGGCGCATCCAGATCGTCAGGCCGACCGTCGCCGCCACCGCGATGGCGGCAAAGAACCAGCGCTGCCAGCCCGGATGATCGGCCAGGAAGCTGAAGGCCGCACCGGTGTTGTGCAGCAGGGTCAGGTTGAAGAACGGCAGCACCTCGACCGGGCTGGCATAGGCCAGGAAATGGGTCGCCAGCGCCTTGGTCGCCAGGTCGAGGACCAGCACCGCCGCCGCCAGCCACAGCCAGCGCAACGGGCGTTGCATGGGCGCCGACGCGGCGCCCGGGGACGAATCCTGCTCGGCCATGTGGCCCACCTCAGGCATAGTGACGCGTCTCGCCGGGGCCTTCCGGCAGATTGCTGATGCAGCGTCCGCACAGGTCGTCATGCCCGGCATGCTGACCGACATCCGGGCGATGGTGCCAGCAGCGCTCGCACTTGCGATGGGCGCTGTCGACCACTGCCACCCGCAGGCCCTCGAGCTCGGTGGCCTCGGCCGCGCTGCCCTCGCCGAGCGGTGCCAGATGCACCTCGCTGGTCAGCATCACGAAGCGCAGCTCATCACCGAGACGGCTCAGCGTGGCATGCAGCGCGTCATCCACGTAGAGCGTCACCTCGGCGGCGAGGTTGCCCTTGATGACCTTGGCGTTGCGCGCATCCTCCAGGCACTTGTTGACCGCCTGCTTGATGTTGAGCACCTGCTCCCAGAAATCGCGGCCCAGCTCGGCCTCGTCCTCCAGCACGCCCAGCTCGGTGTAGTACTCCTCGAGCAGCACGCTCTCGCCGCGCTCGCCCGGAATATGCTCGTGGATTTCCTCGGCGGTGAAGCTGAGAATCGGCGCCACCCAGCGTACCAGCGCCTGGATGACGTGATACAACGCCGTCTGGGCACTGCGCCGCGCCACCGAATCCGCCTGGGTGGTGTACTGGCGATCCTTGATCACATCCAGGTAGAAGCCGCCCAGCTCACGGGCGCAGAACCCATGCACCTGCTGGTAGACATCCAAGAAGCGATACTCCTCGTAGGCCTCGGCAATGCGCGCCTGCAACTGGCCGGCACGGTCGACGACCCAGCGGTCCAGCGCCAGCATGTCCTCGAAGGCCAGGGCGTCGCGCGCCGGATCGAAGCCGTTGAGGTTGGCCAGCAGGAAGCGCGAGGTATTGCGGATGCGACGATAGACATCGGCGGTGCGCTTGATGATCTGGTCGGAGACCGCCATCTCGCCGGAATAGTCCGTGGAGGCCACCCAGAGACGCAGAATATCGGCGCCGTACTGGTCCATGACATCCTGGGGATCGACCACATTGCCCTTGGACTTGGACTGCTTGTGCCCCTTCTCGTCCACCGTGAAGCCATGGGTCAGCAGTTGCCGATACGGCGGGTGGCCGTCAATGGCCGAGCCGGTCAGCAGCGAGGAATGGAACCAGCCGCGGTGCTGGTCCGAGCCCTCGAGGTACAGATCGGCACGCGGCCCCTGATCATGCCCCATGGGGTGAGAACCGCGCATCACGTGACGATGCGTGGTACCGGAGTCGAACCAGACGTCCAGGGTATCGGTCACCTTCTCGTAGTCGCCCGCCTCGTCACCCAGCAGCTCGGCCGGGTCCAAGCGGAACCAGGCATCGATGCCCTCGGCCTCGACGCGCTGGGCGACCTCTTCCATGATCTCCACGGTGCGTGGATGCAGCTCGCCGCTCTGCTCGTTCAGGAAGAAGGGAATCGGCACCCCCCAGTTACGCTGACGCGAGATGCACCAGTCCGGCCGATTGGCGATCATCGAGTGCAGGCGCGCCTTGCCCCAGGAAGGCGTGAAGGTGGTCGCCTCGATCCCCGCCAGGGCGCGCTCGCGCAGGGTGCGGCCGTCGTGGCCGGTGACGTCCATGCCCACGAACCACTGGGCCGTGGCGCGATAGATCACCGGCGTCTTGTGGCGCCAGCAATGCATGTAGCTGTGGGTGATCGGCTGGCGCGCCAGCAGCGCCCCGGCATCATCCAGTTGAGCGACGATCTGCGGGTTGGCCTTCCAGATCAACTGGCCACCGAACAGCGGCAGGTCGTCCACATAGTGACCATCGCCCTTGACGATGCTGATGAAGTCCTGGAACTCGATGCCGTAGCGGCGGCAGGACTCGAAGTCATCCACGCCATGCACCGGCGCCGAGTGGACGATGCCCGTGCTGCCTTCCTCGACGGTGACGTAGTCGGCCAGAAACAGCGGCGAACGACGCTCGTAGAGCGGATGCGCGAACTGGATCAGCTCCAGGTTCTGCCCCGGGGTCGTGGCCAGCACCTCGCCCTGCAGGCCGAAGCGCTCCAGGCAGCTCTCGACCAGCTCCTCGGCCAGCAACAGCAGGCGCTCGCCCATGTCGACCAGCGCATAGGTCACCTCGGGGTGCACGTTCAGCGCCTGGTTGGCGGGGATGGTCCAGGGCGTGGTGGTCCAGATCACCACGGCGGCCGGCTTGGCCAGCTCGCTCAGCCCGAAAGCCGCCGCCAGCTTGTCGTCCTCGGCGCAGGGGAAGGCCACATCGATGGCATCGGACTGCTTGTCGGCATACTCCACCTCGGCCTCGGCCAGCGCCGAGCCGCAATCGAAGCACCAGTTGACCGGCTTGAGCCCCTTGAACACATAGCCGCCCTCGACCAGCGAGGCCAGGGCGCGGATCTCGCCGGCCTCGTTGGCAAAGTCCATGGTGCGATACGGCTTGGCCCAGTCGCCGATCACCCCCAGGCGGATGAAGCTGTCGCGCTGCCCCTCGATCTGCTCGGCGGCATACTCGCGGCACAGCGCCCGCGCCTGCTCCGGCGCCAGATGCTTGCCGTGGGTGGTTTCCACCTTGTGCTCGATGGGCAGGCCATGGCAGTCCCAGCCCGGTACATAGGGGGCATCAAAGCCCGCCAGGTTGCGCGACTTGACGATGATGTCCTTGAGGATCTTGTTGAGCGCATGACCGATATGAATGCCGCCATTGGCATAGGGAGGGCCATCGTGGAGCACGAAGGGCTCGCGTCCCCGGCGAGCCTCGCGCAGACGATGATAGAGGTCCATGTCCTGCCACTGGGCCACCCGAGCCGGCTCGCGCTTGGGCAGCATGCCGCGCATGGGAAAATCGGTTTCGGGCAGATTCAGAGTGTGCTTGTAATCGCTCATATCCTGGGGGTCAGCCGTCATCAGGGTCGGCGGGCGAGCCCGCCGAGGAATCGGAACACACGGCCTCGCGCGCCAGCGGCGCCGATGCCAGAGGGAGAGAATAGGCGCTCGCCGTCTCGGCAAAGAAACGCCGCGCCCGCGCCTGATCGGCACGAATCTCGGCCTTGAGCGCTTCGAGGCCATCGAATTTCAGTTCACCACGCAGCTTGGCACAGGGCGTCACCGTCAGCCGCTGGTCATACAGCTCGCCCTCGAAGTCGAACAGATGCACCTCGAGCACCGGGCAGACGCTGCCCACCGTGGGGCGCCAGCCGATATTCGCCACCCCATCGGCCATCTGGCCATCGGGCAGCTCGACCTTCACCGCATAGACACCCTGCAAAGCCAGCGGCAAGGGCGGCTGCGGCAGATTGGCGGTGGGCACACCGATGGTGCGGCCGAGCTGGCGGTCACGCACCACCCGGCCCGCCAGTTGATACGGGCGCCCCAGCATGTCGGCGGCCTGTTGGAAGTTACCGCAGGCCAGCATGGTCCGCACCCGCGTGCTGGAGACCCGCTCACCGTCCAGCAGGAAGGTCCGCGTATGCTCGACCTCGAAGCCGGATTCCGGCCCGACGGACTGCAGCAACTCGAAATCGCCACGGCGATCGCAGCCGAAGCGGAAATCGTCGCCGACCACCAGATGACGCACGCCCAGCCCCTGCACCAGCACCCGCTCGATGAATTCATGCGCGGTCAGGCTGCGCAGGGCGTCGTTGAAGGGCAGGCACAGCACCCGGTCGGCCCCCAGCTCGGCGAGCCGGCGCACCTTGTCGCGCAACCGGGTCAGTCGCGGCGGCGCCTGATCACCGGCGAAGAATTCCCGAGGCTGGGGCTCGAAGACCACCACCGTCACCGGCAGGGAGAGCACCCGGGCGCGCTCGAGCAACTGCTCGAGAATCGCCTGATGGCCGCGATGCACCCCATCGAAATTGCCGATGGTGGCCACGCAGCCACGATGTTCGTCGCGCAGATTGTGCAACCCTCGAATCACTTGCATAGGCGATGTTCGCGCAGAGACAGCATGGGTGGACAGCATCCTCGGCCGGCCACCCGGTCATCCAGGTGTGCCAGCCTTTCGTAAGAGAGTCGATTATAACGGACCCGACGCCTGCTGACAGCCGCCGCGGTCCGACGGCGCTTCACGGCGTCACCCGCGACGTCCTATGGTCAGCTTTTCATGCGGAAATGACGCAACCGCACCCCGGTGGCGGCCAGCCAGGCGAAATACACCGCCGCCCCGCTGACCACCAGAAGCGCCATCCAGCCGGCCCGCCACGGCAGCGACCAGGCCAGCCACTCGCGCCACTCCGGCGAAAGCCAGACCAGCAGCAGCCCCATGACCAGGCAGCCCCCCAGCAACTGGATGGCATAGCGCCCCCAGCCGGACTGAAAGACCATGATCCCGCGCCGGTACAACAGCGTGCCCAACAGGCCAGCGTTGACGAAGCCCGACAGCGCCGTGGCCAGTGCCAGGCCGGCATGCGCCAACGGCCAGATGAGCATCAGGTTGAAGACCATGTTAGCGCCCATGGCGATCATACCGATGGTCACCGGGGTCTTGGTGTCCTGGCGGGCGAAGAAGCCCGGCGCCAGCACCTTGATCAGCATGAAGGCCACCAGCCCCACCGAGTAGGCGCGAAGACTCATGGCCGCCATCTGGATGTCGTGATCTGTCATCGCCCCATAGTGGAAGAGCGTGATCAGCAGCGGCTCGGCCAGCACCACCAGCGCCAGCGCCGCCGGCATACCGAGCAGCAGCACGGCGCGGATGGCCCAGTCGAGCATCTTCGCGAAGTGCTCCGGCGACTGCTCGGCGTGCCGCTTGGACAGGGCCGGCAGGATCACCGTGCCGATCGCCACGCCGAACACCCCGAGGGGCAGCTCCACCAGACGGTCGGAATAATACAGCCAGGACACACTGCCGGCTGCCAGCAGCGAGGCCAGCACGGTATCCAGCAGCAGGTTGATCTGGGCCACCGAGACCCCGAACATTGCCGGCGCCATCAGCTTGAGAATGCGCCGCACCCCCTCGTGGGCAAAGTTGGGCCAGGGTCTGGGCAGCAGGCGCAGGCGCGCCAGAAACGGCACCTGAAAGGCGAGCTGTGCCGCCCCGGCGATCATCACGCCCCAGGCCAGCGCCATGGCCGGCTCGCTGACCAGCGGCGTGAGCAGCATCGCCGCCCCCACCAGGGAAAGATTCAACAGCACCGGCGTGAAGGCCGGCACGGCGAAGCGCCCCCAGGTGTTGAGTACACTCCCGGCAAAGGCCGTCAGCGAGATCAGCAACAGGTACGGAAAGGTCAGGCGCAGCATGTCGGCGGTCAGCGCCAGCTTTTCCGGGTCGCGGGCAAAGCCCGGAGCAAACCCCCAGGCCAGCCAGGGCGCGGCCAGCATCGCCAGGGCCGTGATCAAGAGCAGCACCGCCGCCAGGCTACCGGCCACCGCGTCCAGCAGCTCGCGCACCTCTTCCTGAGTGCGCTGGGTGGCATATTCCGACAGCACCGGCACGAAGGCCTGATTGAAGGCCCCCTCGGCGAACAAGCGACGCAGGAAGTTGGGCACCTTGAAAGCCACGAAGAAGGCATCCGCCCCCTGCCCCGCGCCGAACAGGGTGGCGATGACCATGTCGCGCACCAGCCCCATCACCCGCGACAGCATGGTCATGCTGCTGACGACCATACCGGAGCGCATCAGGCCGCCGCGGCGCGGCGCCACCTGCTGGGCGGGGTCCTCATTGGCGGCCGGCTCGGGCGTCGGCTCGGAAGGCGGTTGGGGATCAGTCACGAAGCGTTTCCTCGCCGTGCCCGGCGTTTCGTTTCATGGGAAGTGTCGGTTCGCGAAAGACGCCCATAAAAAAACCGGCCGCAGCCGGTTTTTCGATGAGGCGCGGGTAAACGCCCGCGCGCCTCATGGGCATCCGGCGGCGTTACGCGGCCAGGGCCTTGATGCGCTTGTTGAGACGGCTCTTGATGCGAGCGGCCTTCTTCTTAGACAGCGCGTCCTTGTCGGCAATGCGGTCGATCACCGGCTGAGCCTGCTTGAAAGCATCCATGGCCTGAGCGTGGTCACCGCCCTTGATCGCCTTGATGACCTTCTTGACGTAGGTGCGAACCATGCTGCGCTGGCTGGCGTTATGGACACGACGCTCTTCCGCCTGACGGGCGCGCTTGCGGGCTTGCTTGCTGTTAGCCACTGACTGTCTCCTTGGAGAAAGTTGTCACCGCCGGCTACGACGGTTTTAAATAACGTATTGATCCCGCAGAAAAAACCTCAGCCCTGCGGGCCTGGCCATCCGGCCGATCACGCCGCTGGGCGCAATCGCTGATGGGCCGTGTCTGAGAGGATGGCGTATACTATCATGCCGCGAACGGGCTTGCCAGCCTTGTCAAGTGCCGGCGGGACGGCCTAGGCACTGTCTGAAAAATCGGCGAGCGAAGGCTAGACAAGGCGAAAATCTTTGAAAATGCGGAGTTTACAAGGAGTAAATGAGCAATTTGATCGGACTCGCGCGCGAGAAGATTTTCAACGCCGTATAGCCGAGCACAGGCAGTTTTCAGACATTGCCTAGATGACGACCAGGTTGTCGCGATGAATCACCTCCGGCGACTCCATATAGCCCAGTATCGCCTCGATCCGCTGGCTGGGCTGGCCGAGCAGGCGGTGCACCTCCTCGCTGCCGTAATTGACCAACCCCTTGGCGACGCGTTGCCCCTTCGGATCCACGCAGACCACCATGTCGCCGCGCACGAAGTTACCGGAGACGCCCTTCACCCCCACCGGCAAGAGGCTGGAGCCACGGTCGCGCAGGACCGAGACCGCGCCATCGTCCAGGGTCAGAGTGCCACGCACCTGCAACTGCCCCGCCAGCCAGCGCTTGCGCGCCGCCATCGGCGCCCGCTCGGGCAGCAACAGGGTGCCCAGCCGCTCGCCGCCCAGCAGCCGACCGAGCACATTGAGCTGACGCCCGCTGGCGATCACCGTGACGGCACCAGAGCGCGCCGCCAGCTGTGCCGCGCGCACCTTGGTCGACATGCCGCCACGCCCCAGGGCACCACCGCCCCCGGCCATGGTCGCCAGGCGCGGGTCATCCGCCCGGCCCTCGGCAATCAGACCGGCTTTCGGGTCATGCCGCGGGTCGGCATCATACAGCCCCTCCTGGTCGGTGAGGATCACCAGCGCATCGGCCTCCAGCAGGTTGGCCACCAGGGCACCGAGGGTATCGTTGTCGCCGAAACGGATCTCGTCGGTGACCACGGTGTCATTCTCGTTGACCACCGGCACCACCCCGAGCTCGACCAGGGTGCGCAGCGCCGAGCGCGCATTCAGGTAACGCTTGCGATTGGACAGGTCATCATGGGTCAGCAGCACCTGGGCCGTGGTCAGCCCATGACGCCCGAAATGCCCTTCATAGCACTCGGTGAGGCCATTCTGGCCCACGGCCGCCGCCGCCTGCAGCGCATGCACCTCGGACGGCCGGGTCTGCCAGCCGAGGCGTACCATCCCCGCCGCCACGGCCCCGGAGGAGACCAGCACCACCTCGACGCCCTGGCGATGCAAGGCAGCGATCTCGTCGACCCAGCGACCGATCGCCGGCTCATCGAGCCCCCGGCCATCGTTGGTCAACAAGGCACTACCGATCTTCACCACGACACGCCGCATGCGCTTCAGCGCCTCGCGGTCAGGCACCTGTTCGAGATCGTTCATCGGCTCCTCGGTGTTCAAGATACGGGCTGCGGGCTATAAGAGGTAAGAAGTAAGAGGTCAGAGGTCAGACTTTCCTTCTTCCCTCTTCCCTCTTCCTTCTTCAGCGGAACCAGGCGCGCAGGCATTTTCTCAGGGTGCGTACTCGACTTCGATGTCGTACTCATCATCATCAAAGTCATCGTCGTCGTCATCGGCCCGCTTGCGCTTGCGACCCAGCCGCGACTCGGCACGCGCCACCGCCTCGTCTTCCATGCGGCGCTGCATGGCACGTTCGTGCTCGGCGGCTTCGGTGTCCTCGTTTTCCAACTGACGCTGCTCGGTCAGCCAGCGGTGCACGGCCTGCACCAGCGCATCGGTGCCATCGCCACTGATCGCCGAGACACGGAAAACCGGGCCCTGCCAGTCGAGACGCTCGATGATCGCGTCGGCTACCGACTCGCGCTCGTCCTCCGGCAGCAGGTCGAGCTTGTTGAGCACCAGCCAGCGCGGCCGTTCGGCCAGCGTGGGCGAGAACTGCCCGAGCTCGTGCGCAATCGACTGAGCCGACTCCACCGGGTCGCTCTCGTCGAAGGGCGCCACATCGACCACATGCAACAACAGCCGGGTCCGCGTCAGGTGCTTCAGAAAGCGCAGGCCCAGCCCGGCGCCATCCGAAGCGCCCTCGATCAGGCCCGGCACGTCGGCCATCACGAAGTGCTCATGCTGGCCCAGCTTGACCACTCCGAGGTTGGGCACCAGGGTCGTGAAGGGATAGTTGGCGACCTTCGGCTTGGCCGCCGAGACCGACCGAATCAGCGTCGACTTGCCGGCATTGGGCATGCCCAGCAGGCCAACATCGGCCATCACCTTCATCTCGAAGCGCAGATTGCGGCGCTCGCCCTCGGTACCCGGCGTGGTCCGCCGCGGCGCCCGATTGGTGGACGACTTGAAGTGAATGTTGCCCAGCCCGCGACGCCCGCCATGCGCCACCAGCACGACCTGACCGGCTTCGGTCACGTCGGCGATGACCTCGAGGGTGTCTTCATCGATCACCGTGGTGCCCACCGGCACCTTGACGAGCAGGTCCTCGCCGGTGCGGCCGCTCATCTGCCGCCCCTGCCCCGGCCGGCCGTTCTCGGCCTTGTAGAAGCGCTGGTACTTGAAGTCGATGAGGGTGTTCAGCGCATCGTCCCCGATCAGATGGACACTGCCGCCATGGCCGCCATCGCCGCCATCCGGCCCGCCCTTGGGGACGTACTTCTCGCGGCGAAAGCTCAGGCAGCCATTGCCACCCTTGCCAGCCTCCACAATGATCGATGCTTCGTCGACGAACTGCATTACCTATTCTCCCGGCGAATCATGTCGCCATGATACAAGAAGGCCCCGCCGTGGCGGGGCCTTCCTGCGGAGAGCCGGCAAAGACTTAGTGTGCATCATCAGGGCATTGCCTGACGCATCGCGACACCCGGCCCGGCCGACTCCCAGAAGTCCGCGTCGCCTCAGGCAGAGACGATGCTCACGAACTTGCGGTTCTTCGGACCCTTGGTCTCGAACTTGACGTGACCCTCGTCCAGCGCGAACAGGGTGTGGTCCTTGCCGATACCGACGCCCGCGCCGGCGTGGAACTTGGTGCCACGCTGACGGACGATGATGTTGCCCGGAACTGCTGCCTGGCCGCCAAAGAGCTTGACGCCAAGGCGCTTCGATTCGCTGTCGCGACCGTTACGGGTAGAACCCGCTGCCTTCTTGTGAGCCATTGCAAATACCTCGCTCTTGCAGGGGATGGACCGCTTACGCGGAGATCCCGGTGATCTTGACTTCAGTGAACCACTGGCGGTGGCCCTTGCGCGTCATGCTGTGCTTGCGGCGACGGAACTTGATGATCTTGATCTTGTCACCACGGCCGTGAGACACGACCTCGGCCGACACCTTGGCACCGTCGACGTTCGGCGCACCGACCGTGACGTCGTCATCGTTGCCCACCAGCAGGACATCATCGAACTCGATGGTGTCGCCGGTCGGCACTTCTAGCTTCTCGAGCTTGAGCGTCTGGCCTTCCTGAACGCGGTACTGCTTGCCACCGCTCTTGATAACTGCGTACATATCTCTCTCCAGGACTCATCAGGGGTTGGCTCTTCGTCGGCCTGCTTCGAGTGGCACCCGTTCCGGTACCATCTGACAGGGAGCGAGATGAGTGGGTCGCGGATTATAACGATGAAAACGCCCGCCTTCAACTGCCCTGAGCGCTGGACCCAGCGACCTCGAACGGGCACGCTTGACGCCCCACAGGGGGGGCCATAGCATGACACTCAATGGATCATGCCGCCTGCCAGCGCGGCCTGTCATCCCCCCTCTCATCGTACTGCCACGAATATTGCCCTCATGCCCGCCACCACCGCGCCGACACCTCTCAGTACGCCCGACACGCCCATCCACGCGGTGGTCGCCGAAGACTTCGACGCCGTCAATCGCACCATCCAGACCCAGCTCGCCTCGCGCATCCCGCTGGTCGAGGCCATCGCCCAGTACATCGTCGACAGCGGCGGCAAGCGCATGCGGCCCCTGCTGGTCCTGCTGGCAGCGCGCGCCCTGGACTATGAAGGCGACAAGCACATCAGCCTGGCCACCCTAATCGAGTTCATGCACACCTCCACACTGCTGCATGACGACGTAGTCGATGAGTCACACCTGCGCCGCGGCCGCGCCACCGCCAACGACGCCTGGGGCAACGCCCCCTCAGTGCTGGTGGGCGACTTCCTCTACTCGCGCTCCTTCCAGATGATGGTCGGCGTCGGCTCCATGCGCATTATGGAAGTGCTCTCCGCCGCCACCTGCACCATCGCCGAAGGCGAGGTCCAGCAACTGACCAATGTGGGCAACCCGAACGTGGACGAAGCCGCCTACTTCGAGACCATCCAGGGCAAGACCGCCATGCTCTTCGAAGCGGCCTCCCACTGCGGCGCCCTGATTGCCGACGCCACCCCCGAACAGGAAGCCGCCCTGCAGGCCTATGGCCGCTACCTGGGGCTGGCCTTTCAGCTCGTCGACGACCTCCTAGACTACCGCGGCGACGCCACAGCCATGGGCAAGAACGTCGGCGACGACCTCGCCGAAGGCAAGCCCACCCTGCCGCTGATCCAGGCCATGGCCACCGGCACACCCGAACAGGCCAAGATGATTCGCCAAGCGATCCGCCAGGGCGGCCTCGAGCGGCTCGACGAAGTGCTCGGCATCGTGCACGAGACCGGCGCACTGGACTATACCCAGCGCCGCGCCGACGACATGGCCGACAAGGCCCTCGCCGAGCTCGACAAGCTGCCGCCCTCCGAGTACCGCGACCGCATGGCCATGCTCGCCCGACAGGCCGTCGACCGTCAGACCTGACCCCGCCGCAGAGGCACCACAGCGCAACAGGGGCTTGCACACAGCCCCAAAAAACGTATAATACGCATCCGTTGTCGGCCACAAGGCCCGCAAATGCAAAAAACGGAGTATAGCTCAGCTTGGTAGAGCGCTGCCTTCGGGAGGCAGAGGTCGTAGGTTCGAATCCTGCTACTCCGACCAGGAATATCAAGGGCTTGCGAGCAATCGCAGGCCCTTTTCTATTGCTGCCCCGCCATTTGTAACCACTCTGGTAATCACTCGCTGCAAGACTCGGCTCCTCGAAGGTGCTTTTCTAGGCCAGGGCAAACGAGTGAAACAGCTATCAGAAATTTGTAATAGATAGATTTTAGCTATCGAGGTTGGTGACGCGAACAGTGCGCCCACCCCAGCCAGCAGGGTAAATGTGGCCATGGCTCACATTTGGTAGCGAACGCCGCCAGTGGCGAGGTCAATGCGGGCCTGGGCGTGGCGGTTGCCACAGATTGTGTGACCCTCGCTGACGCTGGCCATCTGCGTTTTGGAAATACACTTGGCAGGCGTTGCGATGATCGTCGCATCGAGGCGGTCAGTTCGACCGGCTGGGCTTCAGCCCGCTGGGTGGCCCGGAACAGCGTCCCTGAAAGACACTCTGCCGACTGGCCCTCTTTAAGAGGGTCACAAGATAGCGTTGCGTTTTGCGTTGCGTTTTGCGGTCAGCCACTCCCCAGCAGCAGGATGGTGCCGGGAAAACATGGGAATCTGCACCTTTTCGGAAATGCGGGGGAATCCCGCTTTTCGGTGGTACTTCAGCAGGTGGCCACTTTCACGCGCCAGCTTCGCGCAGCCGGGGCGGCCAACTACAGCCCCGGCACCCGGAAGCGGTGGGCCTACTGGAGTTCGATCTTTTCTTGGCTCCAGCGATTGGCATCGGCCAGGGCGTAAAAGACTGGCATCTTCACCTCAAGCTCAGCACGTCCGAAGCTTCCATCCATCACTGGGGTCAGTTTCTCGCGAATCCCGTTGATCGAGGCCAAAGCATCCTGAAGCTCGGCACCTTGCAGAATGTCCATCAGGCGGCGCTCGGCTTTCTCCAGGTCGGCCATATAGACCCGTTCTGCCACCGCATCATGAACCTTCTGGAGCGAATCCACGCGGTCGCTGACTTCTGCCAGCCTGCGCTCGAGGCCACGCTGGGCAGATTCCTGACGTTGCGCATCCTGCCGGGCCTGCTCTGCCTTCTTCCTGGCCCTCGCCAGGGCTGTTGATGCCGCTTTCTGGCCTTCGTCGTCTTGTGACCCAAGCGCCGCTGACGCTTCCAGGTCATCCAGCTTGGCCCGTGCCTCCTCGGCTTCCTGTTCTGCGAGCCTGGCAGCACCATCATCATCGCCCATCGACGCCAGGGCATTCTGAATGCGGTCCTGCTCCCCCTCGGCTTCCTGGATCTCAGAAGCGATAGCATCGAGTGCCGAGTGGCTGGCTTTCGGTTGCTGCTTCTGGACTTGGGATAGCTGGCTTTCCGCTTCCTGGCGGGCTGCTCGGGCTTCCTGAAGCACTTCCAGGGCGTCGGCCAATGCCTCCTCCTTTTCGTCGATGCTGTCCAGGTGCTGACGCCAGATATTGACGTTCTGCGCGTGCATCTTGGTGCGATCCCGGCGCGGGACTTCATTGATGCGGGCGTTCAGGGTGTTGCGGATAGTCCGGCGCTCACCACCCTCTGGATCGGTAGAACATGCAGCCCCAATGGCCTCCGCCGCTTTACGTGTGGCGGCCTGGGCGCCCAGAAGACAGCGATCTGCTTCCTTCCCAGCTTCTTGCGGGCTCGCGGCCCTGACCGCTTGCTGTGTCTGCTCCAACTGCTCAAGCCATGAATGCCAGTCTTGTGCGCTCATCGGTTCAGTACCTCTCTCGCTTGTCGAATCTCATGCAGTAACAGCAGCCAGCCAGCGGCCTGCGTGTCTCCCTCTGCCGCCATCTCGTTCAGCAACCGATAGAGTTCTGTTCGGCGCTCTCGTGTCGGCGTGGCTTGCTTGCCTCTTGGTGTCATCTCAATCACCTGTACATAAATACAGCTCAGGGCACATTATAGCCCTTTTTTCTGCGTTTTTGGGGCTTATTGGGCGGGGATTTGAAGCGGCTGACATGGCATCGAGTCACCAGCCAAACCAGGGCGAACAGCGACCACCCTGGCGAGGTATTCAGGCTGGCGGTGCCGATCCAGGTGCCGATGATTGCGGGGTGGGGATTCGCCACCTTCGGCACCACGAAACCGCTCAACCATGCGGGTTTATGGCGGGTGCTGCTGACGACCATGAGTTGCCGAAAATTTGTCGAATTCCGCGGCTGCCGTCCCCCGTGACCACTCCTCGGCTGGCTGGAAGAACCTACCGCATGGGGCGCATGGCGCTGCCCGGCGCTCTTCATGTCAGCATTTGACTACATGCTGGCGTTTGTCAGCGAGGGGGCTTGCGGAGACGTTGCGGATAAGTTGCGGATTTCCGCAGCTTATCCGCTGCTCAATACCAGCGAGGGGACTGGCGGAAGTGGCGGATTTCCGCCCTGCATCGGTGCTGACATTTGCTAACAGACTGCGCACCTTTCCTGCGTACCGGGTGCGTACCGGGTGCGTACCTCAGAAAACCATCAAAGCGGGCCGGCTTCGCCAAACATCTGGCGGAGCTGTTGCTCTAACCCCTCCAGAGCCATCTGGTCGTAACGCTCGATGCGTTGGATCAGTGTTCGGTGGGTATGGCACCGCATCCACTTCGGCTTGGGTATGCAGGGGGGCGGGAGTATCCAGCATCCCGTGATCACAGCCCAGCCTGCTGCGCAGCTTCCACGATTGATCCAGGGCGGCGTCACGCTTCGCACGCTGCTGGGACGAGTAGTTGACGCCGACACAAGATCGGCAGGCGAAGACCCTGTCAGCCAGCAGCTTGGCGCACCGCTTGCCACAGCATGGGCAGCGGAACATGGCCCGTTCGCCACCCATGTGGCAAGGCAGCCACTCCACCCCCACGCTGTAGTCGTATGCCTCACCAGCGCAGTTGTAGCTAAGACGCAGCGTCTCCCGATCAATGCACGCTAGCGATATGGACGACGTGTGCTCACCGTCACGGTTCCACCAGCCCCATTCGCACTGGTGGCCAGGTGTCAGCGCGCCCTCACGGTTCAGCTTCCCGGCTGGAAGCTTCCGGTACGATTCGACGGTGCCTTTCTGACGCGCTGTCATAACCTAAACCCACTGGCTAACGTGCAAAGAAACCTTCGTTCAGCAGGGTAGAGCTACCGCATGTCTTCCGGCAGCAGGTCGTCGGTGTTCATGGCCACGCATAGCGGGTCGAGAGTGCCGTAGGTTTCGCCGCGGTCCACCTTCGCTTCCCAGTCCTCGCATGTTGGCCAGTCCTGGCTTTTGTCGAGAAGGTAGTCTATGCGGGCCCAGAACAGCTCATAGATTGCAGGCGTGTTGACCATGTTCTGCATGGAAGGTGAGGTCATCACCGATGCACCACCGCCTCCAGTCGGCATTCCTGTCATATTGGCTGCCTGCATGGAGACATAGGCGTTGGCTGTCAGGTCCGTATCGGAAGGCTCGGTCTTGATCTGCCAAGTATGCGTGCCCCTGGCTGCCGCCAGGACCATATAGAGCGACCAGTCGTGTTCAACGATCATGGCGTGCTCACCTGGGTAGGCGAAGTCTGTATCGTCCTCGTCCGACAGCTTGAACACCGCCTCGGCGGCTTTGTAGAACTCGCGCTCGCTTACTCCGTCATACGTGCGCTGCGTCGTGGTGATGAAGTCGTCGCGGCTCATGGTCTGTTGATTGGCGCACCCCGAAAGAAAGGCGCTTGCGATGATCATGGCAGTTAGGTATCGCATTATTGGTCCTTATCAGTTCCCTGTGTGGTGAGGGGCCCGCAGGCCCCGTCAATAACATAACCATGAGGGGTTCCGGTGGAAACATCGATCGTCACGCATCCGGGCTTCGCACCTTTACCTGCGCACCAGTGCACACCGATCTCGCGAACCTTAGAAAACATAAGATTGAACCTTAGCATTCCTTAGCATCGGTTGGCCGGGGCAGGTGGTCACGGGAAGTCACGCTGCCACCAAGGCCAGCCACACGCGCTTAGTGACCGGGAAAAAACCTTCACGACTGCACTGGCCGTCCGCCGCGTCCACTCTGTCCACCATGCGCGTGCGCGTACTGTTCCGAAAATCATCAGACTGGCCATGCAGGGGGAGTAGCGTGGCATCAGCCCGGCATAGGCGTGCCGGGCAAGGTAGGAATAAGTAGGGGAGGAAGCCGGCGTTCGAAGCGCCAGCCCTTTTAGGGACCATCAAAATCATCAGAGTCTCGTGCCCCTTCATAACGGCCAGTGCTGATATAGCTTCGCTTTGGTAGGCTTGCCCCATCCATTTGCTCGACTGCCAAGAGTATCGCCATGAGTGCCGACCTTCATGACCTGCTGGACCGCTATCGCCAGCATGCCCGTACCCCGCGTGAACTCGGAACCTACTTCGAGGAGCTGGTACAGGCCTGGATAGAGCACGATGACGTGCAGCGTCAGCAGTATGACCAAGTATGGGCCTATGCCGATTGGGTTGAGCATGTCGGTAGCGAAGCGTCGGCCCAGGACACGGGCATCGACCTGGTGGCGCGCATCCGGGGTACCGAGGACCACTACTGCGCTATCCAGTGCAAGTTCTATAGCCGCTCCCACCGGCTGCAACGCGGCGATATCGACTCCTTCATCAGCGCCTCGGGCCGTTCGCCTTTCGTTGAGCGCTTGATCATCGACACCACCGATGTGGCCCCCAGCCACAATGTCACGGCTTTGCTTGGTGATGCCGATCAGTATATTCCCACTCGCCGTATCGGCCTGCGTGACCTCCAGGAAAGCCGTATCGACTGGTCGCTGTTCGCCCAGTCCGGGAAGGTGACGCTGCGCTCGCGCAAGACCCTGCGCCCTGACCAACAGGAAGCACTAGAAGGAGTCGAAAAGGGACTGGCCACGGCGGATCGCGGAAAGCTCATCATGGCCTGTGGTACCGGCAAGACCTTCACCAGCCTGCGTATTGCCGAGAAACTGGCGGGCCAGGGCAAGCGGGTGCTGTTCATGGTGCCTTCGCTGGCGTTGATGTCCCAGACAGTGACGGAATGGAGCCAGGATGCTGAAGTCGAGCTGCGCTCCTTCGCCGTGTGCTCGGATAGCCATGTCGGCAAGCGTAAATCGGATGATGTGGCCGACCTCCAGCAACATGACCTGACCTTTCCGGCGACCACCCGTGCCGATGCGCTGGCGCGAGAAGCCTCACCGGAAGCGCCGGAGGCCATGACAGTCGTCTTCGCGACCTATCAGTCGATCCAGGCGGTCAGCGATGCCCAGGGCCATGGGCTGCCCGAGTTCGACCTGATCATTTGCGATGAAGCCCACCGCACGACCGGCGTGACGCTAGCGAAGGAAGATGAATCTAACTTCGTGCGCATTCACAACAATGCCCATGTGGCAGGTCGCAAGCGCCTCTATATGACGGCCACGCCGCGCATCTTTGGTGAGCAGGCACGCAGCAAGGCCGACGAGCATGGTGCCGCGCTGTGCGACATGGATGATGAATCCCTGTTCGGCAAGATGCTGTTCCATCGTGGCTTCGCCTGGGCAGTTGAAAACAACCTGCTGACCGATTATCGGGTCATCGTACTGGCCATGGACGAAACCCTGGTCAGCGGCGGTGTGCAGACCCTGCTATCGGAAGAAAATGAACTCAAGCTGGATGATGCGTCTCGAATAGTTGGCTGTTACAAGGCGCTGATGAAGGAAGGTGCCGGGTTGCGCGACGAAAACCCCATGCGCCGCGCACTAGCCTTCTGCCGCGATATCAAGTCCTCCAAGCTGATGGCCGACCAGTTCACCCCGGTTATCGAGGAGTATCACCAGCACAGCTTTGGCGATCAGCCATTGCCCCTGAGCTGCGAGGTGCAGCACGTTGATGGCACCTATGATGCCAGCTCGCGGAATCAACTGCTGGATTGGCTCAAGGGTGACAGCGAAAGCAACGAGTGCCGCATCCTCAGCAATGCCCGCTGCCTTTCCGAAGGCGTGGATGTACCGGCGCTCGATGCCATCATGTTTCTGCATCCCCGGCGTTCCACCATCGACGTGGTGCAGTCGGTGGGACGAGTCATGCGCCGGGCGCCCGACAAGCAAATGGGCTACGTCATTCTGCCCATCGGCGTGCCTCACGGTGTGACGCCTGAAGAAGCGTTGAATGATAACGAGCGCTACAAAGTCGTCTGGCAGATTCTCAATGCCCTGCGTGCTCACGATGAGCGCATGGATGCCACGATCAACCGCGCCGGTCTCGGCGAAGACGTGTCCGACAACCTGGAGATCATCGGGGTCAATCAGGAACTGGATGCCATCACCCAGGTCAGCGACAGCTTGCCCACCCGATCCAGCGGCTCATCAGATCGTGCCGATATTGGCGGACATGGTGGTACTGACCCAACCCCGGATAATGACGAAACGGGCCAGATCCAAGAGCAGTTCGGCATCAACTTCAATGAAGAAGTCAGCAAGGCCATCATCGCCCGCATCGTCAAGAAATGCGGCACACGCGACTATTGGGAAGACTGGGCCGGCGATATCGCCGACATTGCCCGCCGCCATATCATCCGAATCGAGACCACGCTGGCCGATGACCAGGGAGCGGCCCGCCAGGCATTCGATGCCTTCCTGAACGAGCTGCGTGACGACCTCAACGAGGCCATTAGTGAAACCGAAGCGATCGAGATGCTGGCCCAGCACCTCATTACCCGCCCGGTCTTCGAGGCTCTGTTCGAGGGCCATGAGTTCACACATAACAACCCTGTTTCGCAGGGCATCCAGAAGGTGCTCGACGCCCTGGACGAGCATAACCTGGCTAAGGAGTCCGACTCCCTGGCCAAGTTCTATGAAAGCGTCCGGCGTCGTGCCGAGGGCGTGCAATCATCCGAAGGTAAGCAACGCCTGATCAGTGAGCTTTACGACAAGTTCTTCCGAGGCGCCTTCCCGCGGCTGACCGAACGCCTGGGCATCGTCTACACGCCCCCTGCCGTCGTGGATTTCATGCTCCACTCGGTGAATGACGTGCTCCAGCAGGAGTTTGGCCAGACACTGGGCAACCAGGGGGTGCACATCATCGACCCCTTCACGGGCACGGGCACCTTCATCACCCGGCTGCTGCAATCAGGGCTGATACGCTCCAATGAGCTGGCGCACAAGTACCGTCATGAAATTCATGCCAATGAAATCGTCCTGTTGGCTTATTACATCGCCGCCATCAATATCGAAGCGGTATACCACGAGCTGAATGAGGGCGAATACGAGCCCTTCGAAGGCATCTGCCTGACCGATACCTTCCAGATGTATGAAAGCGATGACCAGATTGCCGGGCTGCTGGAAGATAACTCGGAACGCCGAAAGCGCCAGAAGGCCTTGGAC
Organism: Halomonas almeriensis; assembly: GCF_030409235.1. Taxonomy (GTDB): domain Bacteria; phylum Pseudomonadota; class Gammaproteobacteria; order Pseudomonadales; family Halomonadaceae; genus Halomonas; species Halomonas almeriensis. Next base: position 104,508 of record NZ_JAUFPO010000009.1, on the reverse strand, counting down.
ATCCGCGTCATCATGGGCAACCCCCCCTATTCGTCCGGCCAGGACAGTGCCAACGATAATAACGCCAATATCGGTTATCCCCGGCTTGATGGCTCTATTCGCGAATCCTACGCAGACCGCTCCAACGCAACGCTGAAAAATTCGCTTTATGACAGTTATATTCGCGCTATCCGTTGGGGTAGTGACCGGTTGGGCAAGGATGGCGGTGTGATGGCCTATGTCACCAATGCGGGCTGGCTGGACGGCAATGCCATGGATGGCCTGCGCCAGTGCCTGGCCGAAGAGTTTAGCAGCCTCTATGTCTTCCACTTGCGTGGGAACCAGCGAACCAGCGGCGAACAGTCTCGCAAAGAAGGCGGGAAGATCTTCGGCTCGGGCAGTCGCGCACCGATTGCCATCACGCTATTCGTCAAGAATCCACAGTCTGCTGCACAGGGCAAGATCTACTTCTACGACATCGGTGACTACCTGAGCCGTGAAGAAAAGCTGAAAACCATCACCCACCTGCGCAGCCTCAAGGGCATCGAGCAGGCCCATGGCTGGATCACTGTCGAGTCGAACGAGTATGGCGACTGGCTGAACCAGCGGGATGATAGCTTCAATGACTTCATCCTGATGGGGGACAAGAAGAATAAAGACGAAACACAGCTCTTCAGGAATTACTCGCAGGGTGTCAAAACCAATCGTGATGCCTGGTGCTACAACGCCTCCCCAGCCAAGGTCAAAGACAACATGCGAGGCATGATTGACTTCTATAACAGCGAAGTCGATCGCTACGCGGCAGCCGGTGGGAAAAACGCTGGCCTCAAGGTCAACGACTTTATCGACACCGACCCCACCCAGATCAGTTGGGACCATGCTCAAAAAGTTGGCATTGAACGTGGTCGCTACGGAAACTTTGAAGATGGCACTATCGTTAAAAGCATTTATCGCCCATTCACCAGTTCATACCTTTACTTCAGCAACTTCTTCAACAACCGCACCTACCAAATGCAAAGGCTCTTCCCGACGCCGGAGGCAAGCAATCGGGTGATCTCTGTCACTGGCATTGGTGCTGGAGCAGATTTTTCGACACTGATGGCTGACTCTGTTCCTAACCTCCATTTTATGGATACCAGCCAGGTTTTTCCTCTCAAGGTCTTCGAGCCAGCAGCATCCCAGGGGCGTGACGACCTCTTCAGTGATGAAAATGATTCACCTGACGGCTACACGGCTGAGGATGGCATCACCGATGAGGGGCTGGCGCATTTTCAGAGTGCCTATCCGGATCAGGCCATCAGCAAGGAAGATGTTTTCTATTACATCTATGGCTTGCTGCATTCGCCGGAGTACCGTGAGCGCTACCAGAACAATCTTTCGGTCCAGTTGCCACGCATCCCGCGTGTCAGCACTTATGAAGCTTTCCGCCACTTCTCTGATGCCGGGCGTAAACTGGCTGATCTGCATGTCGATTTCGAAGCAGTGACGCCCCATGAGCTGGAGATCGAGGTTTCTGGTGGTCGCGGCCTCGCCGAGCTGACGCCTTACGAGCTGCGCGTCGATAAGCCGTGGAAGTTCGGTAAGAAGGGCAAGGAAAAGGACAAGACGGTCGTCAAATACAACGACCTGATCACCCTGAAAGGCGTGCCGTTGGAAGCCTATGATTACGTCGTCAACGGCAAACCAGCGCTGGAGTGGGTGATGGAGCGGCAGCGCGTCAAGGAAGACAAGAAAAGCGGCATCGTCAACGACGCCAACGACTACGCCGTCGAAACCATGGGCGACCCCGCCTACCCGCTAAAGCTGTTCCAGCGCATCGTCACCGTCAGCCTGGAAACCATGCGGATCGTGCAAGAGCTTCCGCCGCTGGATATTCAGAAATAAGCTGTTCCGTCTGCATCGCGAATGTGGGGCCGTAGCGGCCCCATTGGCTATCACTGGCGGCGTGCGGCATCCCGGCACCGCGCCAGCTCCCGCTCGATGGCCAGGCGGATAAACTCGGCACGGTTGCAGTGCCGATGGTGCTGGGTTTGCTCCATCAGGGTATCGACGGCTTCCACCAGGTCACGCTCCACGCTCACGATCAGGCGCACGGGATCGGCCAGGCGTCTCGGGTTATGGCTCATCGTCTTCACTCTCCCTGCCAGTGGTCGGCAACACCAGGTCGATGCTGGGCGGCTCCAGGTCTATATCGGGTAGTGTCATATCCAGTTCTACCGGAGTGTCGAGGTCGATTTCTGGGAGCGTGGTATCCAGCTCCAAAGGCGTATCGAGGTCGATGGTCGGCAATGCGTCATCCATGCTCAGGCCCCTTTTATAGTCGGTAAATTCTCGGCCCCAGCAGGTGCCAGGGCCATCAGAATCAATGCAGCGGGTTGGGTGGTGTGGTGCGTAGCTGGTCGGCTATCCCTTCCGCCTCAGCATGGGCCAGCAACGCCTCCTCGCTGGTGTCCAGGGCTTGCGCTACATCAGCCAGGTGGAACAGCGGCTTGCCGTTCTCATCGACGCCTGATGGCTTCAGGCCCGGAAAAAACGTCTCCATTCCCTCTTGTAGCGTTTCCAGGATGGGGGCGCGTAGAAACATCGGGTGGTCCTCATCGTGCGCCCGGTGAATCATCGTCTCGGCATCGTCTGGTGCCACGCCATCGAAGAATCGACGGCTGGCCATGCGCTCGATGTTCTCCAGCAGGGCGGCAATATGGGCGGCCAGCGGCTTCTCCAGGCGTTCTGGCGGCAAGGCGAGGCGATGGGCGGCCCATGTCTGGCCGGGCGTCAGGTGGCCAATGCCACGGCCCTGCTCGGCGGCTTCGGTGATGCTGGCGCGGGTGATCGTCGTCATTGTGAATGCCTCTATTCGGTCGCCTGTTCTATGTCTGTTCTGAACAGGGCAAGGCCCGCCGCAACGGGCCTGTTCTCGACGTGGTGATCAGGGCTGGATGCTGGCGTCGGCCAGCAGGCGGGTAATGAACAGGTTGGCCGCTCGCCTGCCTGCATTCTCCCGCTTCGGCGGGCTTGGCTCCTGTTCGGCAGCCTCCCGCCAGGTCTGGACGTATCGCTCTGCAAGGCGTTGTTGCATGCGGGGATGCACACGGGATAAGCCGCTCTGGATATGCGCCTTGTCCTCCGGTGCCAGCGGGCATTGATCGGCCATCCATTCCAGCCAGCCAGGGCGTGTTGTGGCGCTGTGATTGGCTCCCTGGGGCTTCCCTCCCCCTACCAGCGCCAGCACCTTCTCCCGGCCCTGTTGATCCGTCTCAGCCGTCGCCAGTGCATCGTCGATGCGGGCGGCCAGGTCAGCGCGTGATGCTCGATCCATCGGCCCCATGGCTTGACGCATGGCATGGATCACGTCATCCCCAAGCTGGCGGCCTACCTGCACTGTCAGCGCCTGGATGATCGTTTCAATGTCAGCGAGGGGGCTGGCGGAAATGGCGGGAGTGGCGGATTTCCCACAACCACGGGCTTTATCGGTGGCGGGAATGTGGCGGATAAGTGGCGGGAGTGGCGGATTTCCGCCACTTTGCTCTCGTTCCTGTTGCTCACGCGCCAGACTTTGCTCCTCTGGCTGGGGTGTATCCACGATTTCAGCCGGGGTATCGGCTTCCCACAAGCGGCGGCCCTGTTCGATTAGGTCGAGCATGCTTGCACCTCCCGCCAGGCACGTGGCTTGCCGTGTTGGTTGCTGGCACTGATTTCCAGGTGGCCTGCATCGACCAGGAAACTCAGCAATGATCGAGCCTTTCTGGCGCTTCGGTAGTCACGGTGCAGCCGGTTGAAGTCGTCGGCTGTGATCTCACCACCGTTATGCTGTATCCACTCCAGCAGGTCACGCGCGGCCATGGCCTGTTGATCCTGTTGGGCCTCATCGGCGCGGGCGTGCATGCTTTCGAGGTAATACCCGATCAGGCGGCCAGCACGCTCGACATGCTCCACTTGCGGGTGATCGAAGCCTTCCACCGTCGCCAATACAGCAGCAATCCTGGCGGCGTTCTCGGCGGCTTTGCTGGCAGCTTCCTGGATACCGTCGAGTTGACCACCCTGCCCGAGTTGAGACTCGATGCCGTCGTGAAGCTGGCACCAGGCGTCGAACGCCTTTCCCTCGATCTTGGCAGTACGCAGTTGCAGTTCCCCGGTACGCTCATCGGTATCGAGGGGCTTGCGTATCAGCTCGGACAGGGTGCTCCAGTATCGACCGATATCCGGATCATTCCTGGCCCCTTGGCTCAGGTCGCGTCCCTTTAACAGCCGCGTGCCGACCATGCTTGGCTCCTGTACCACCAGGAAACGCGCCAGAAAGCCTTGGCCTTGCAGCAGTGGGTCGGATAGCACTTCCGTGGCGACGACCGGCTGCATCATCAGGTGTGCGGATAACCGGCGGCCTGCCAGGATGCCCGACTCCCCGCTGGCCCCTCGGGTGCGGGTGATTGGGTCGCCATCCCATAGCTTCGATAGCATGGCGATGATCCGGCCTCGATTTTCCTCCCGCATTCCGTGGCCTCCGAAAAAACCGATCCCTTCACCACTGAACAGGCCCGCCGTGGGGCGCCCTTCCGCGAAGTGTCGATAAACGCCTTCGGCGGTTGGCTCCTCGAAGGTGACGGTTGGCCTGGGCGGTGGTGTCGGCATCTCCCGATCAAGCCGCGCAAGCTCCTCACTCAGACGCTTGCGGTCGGCGTCCGATATAGCCTCCTTGCCTTTCGGCTTGTATTTATTCTCGATGCTGGCGCGTTGCATCTCCCACGCCTTGAGGTTCGCCTTGTACTCGGCCTGTTCAGCGCCTTCCGCCTCGCGTAGCTCCTGTTCGTATTCTCGAATAGGGGCCAGCGCCAGCTTGTCGAGGGCGGTCTTCCGTTCCCCCGATTTGGCGACCGTGATGGCGAACAGCGATACCGGGCCGGTGCCTATCGAGCCGCGTTGCACATCGCAGTGTGCTTGCATGGCCAGCGATGCAGCCGCCAGCACGGATTGGCCCGCCATGCCCTCCGGCGCTTGGACGTGATGCGCCAGGCGCTTGGCGGCATCCCCGAGAATCGAGCCAAGGGCATCGAGGGGGTAAGCTGGCGCTTCGGCGCGTTCGGGCAATGGCTCAGGTGACAGGTCGATACGCTTTCCTCTGGTGGGGCCTTCCTCGGCAAGCTGCCGGTGGGCATCCTCGATCTGGCTTTGCACGGGGCGGAGGTTGGGTGCGGTATTCATAGACTCACCTCCCCGCCGATTGCCGCCAGGTCATTCCAGTCGGTGCCCTCGGCTCCCTGGGGAAACTCAGGCCACACGCATCGACCGCCAACGGCGCTGGCCGCTGCCCTGCCTGCCGTGATGCCGGGGTTCCCATCGGTACGATGATCGTTGTCAGCGGCCACGATGATGGCCAGGTCGGGGTGACGGGCGCGAAGGGATCGAGCCACCGGCAGCAGGTTGCCTGCATCCATCGCGCAGGCGACCGGGTAGCCCGTGGCTTGATGCAGGGTGTGGCCAGTGGCGACGCCTTCGCAGACCAGCAGCGGGACGCCAGGGCGCAAGCCGCCGACGGGATAGTAGGCGCCTTTCTTCCGGCCTCCGGTGCGGAAGCGTTTGGAGCCGTCCGGGCCGATGGTCTGGAAGTTGGCCAGGATCAGCTCGTGATACAGCGGCACGATCAGCTTGCCGCCGTCCTGGCGCAGTGCCAGCGGCGGTATGCCCTTCTTCACCAGGTATGGATGGGCGGGATCAGCAGCAGGGAGGCCGGGCCATTCATGGCGGCACTGTCGGGCAACATGAGCCCTTTCGCGCTCTACCTCGGCCTGACGCTCACGGCTGGCGCGTTCGGCTTCCTGTCGGGCCTGTCGGGCGGCCTCGGGGTCTTGCTGGCCGTCGGGAAAGACGGTGTTCTGTTCGCCCGTGCCCCAATCGCCCCACACGGCTACGTTGTGGCGACACACCAGCCAGACACGCTTGTTTCCACGCTTCCCGTCGGGGTGGTCATGCCGGTGAATCTGGCCATCCTGAGCAGGGGTGACGCGCAAGCCAGTAGCGGCTAAAATTTGATCAGCCAGCTTGGCCGAAACATCCAGTTGATCCCCTAGCGCCTTCCTCGCTGCCCATGCTCCCCCAAGCGTGGGCGCTCTCGTTTGCACACTCATTCGCTCGCCTCCCGCTGCTCCTTCAGCAGCCGTTCAATACGCTGTTCGTAGACTTCCAGCATCCATGTGCCGACGGTGGCCTTGCCCATGTACTGAGCACGCGCCAGGTCGTCGCGGATGTCAGCAGCCAGGCGTTCAAGCTCGCGTTCGGTTGGGTTATCCATGGTCGGCGTCCTCCTCGATCACATGCTCGCGGACATACTCGCCACGGTTCTCAAGGTCGGCGGCGACGATCTCCAAGGCGGCCAGTAAGGCGCTACGAGTGAAGACGCTGTTCTTCACCTCCTCGGCTCGCAGGGCTTCGGCGATGCCATGTATGGCAACCGAGGCTTTCTCCATGCATTGAGCGTCGCCATGGAAGGCGGCACGGTTCAGGTGGCGGCGATCCTCGGCGTTCATTGGGCCAGCTCCTTCGCCATACGAACGGCGATCTCGATGGTTGGGCGGGTGATCGGCTCGGCGCGATAGGGCGCGAGGATCATGGTCAGGTAGGCAAGTTGGGCTTTGGTGAGGATCATGGGCAAACCTCCTCGGCGGCAGAGTCGAGCCACGCATCGAGGTCGGCTTGGCGGTAGCGGATGTTTCGGCCAATAGTTAGGTACTTGGGAGCGGGTAATCCGGCCAGCTTTCCATTCCAGCGGGACTGGCGGAGTGTGGCGGGCTTGATCCGTAGAAGCTCGGCGGCTTCCTTTTCGGTCAGGATCGTGCGGGGAGTATCAGACATGCTCTGTCCTTAATACACGGGCCAGCAGCATGGGAGGCGGGGCAAGGGATAACTGAGTTTGCGTTTAAGCGTGCTTAAAGGCTAGTATCCCCTTGTGGGTATGCAGTGATGCATAACCACAGACGCCACAAGAGAACGGCAGATAACGGGTACAAAGCAGGGCCTTGCAGGGCTGAGTGTGATGTTTCCGCTTGTCTGACCATTCTACGAGCGTCATCCAGCCTCCCATGGCTGGGATTTGTGATCAGGGGAAGCAAGGATCAAAGTTTGGCGACCGCGAGCCTTGCTCTCCCCCCTCCTTCAATGCCCTGGCCATCCGGTCGGGGCATTTTTATGCGCTGTCGATCAGCGTCCACACTAGCCTAATTCAGGCTACCGCCATCGCGCAAGGTCATTTACCAAAAAATCCGCGTAATAGCAGTACTGATAATATAGGCCAGCCTATGGGTTTGCCCATACGAATATGCGTGAACGCATGGTTCACAAGCATTGCTTGTAAAGGGAAAGCTCGCCAATGTTCCTCAACAATTTACCCTCATGGTGATAGTTTTCTATACACACAATCGGCTACAACCGCCGTGGTTGCGGCGTTTTGGTGCCGAAACTTTATACGCTTTCGTATCGCCAATCTTTACCAAATTGCTAAACATCTTTTCAGGCCGCTATGCCTGGCAAATCCTCGCCAATCCTGCCCAAACACAATCAATCCCTTATTAGCAGTGCTGGTCGATAACTTGCGACGGAATGCAATGGAATGCGATGAAATGCAACGCCGGGAAAAAGCTGGTAGGGCTGGCGGCGGTGCTGTCCTGGGGTGGCGTGCTGGCGCGTATTGCTCCGCCGCTGGCGGGTTTCCGCCACTTCCGCCATTTTCCGCCACCACTTCCGCCAGCCATAAGCCCCGCCGTTGAGCGTTTTCCGCCATATCCGCCACTTCCGCCACCCTACGCGCTCCGATTTTTGTTTTTGCCACCCATCGGGATGACGTTCTGAGGCTCACGCGCTACCTGGCTGTCGATCAGCTTGCCCCATGCCTGCCAGGCCAGGCGTTGCTCCTCGGCATAGCTTTGCCGCTGATACACGGCTACCAGGGCGTCATCAGGGGTATGGTTCAGCATCCGCTCGATGACATGCGGCTGGGCGGCGTTGTGTTCGCCCAAGCCAGTGGCGAAGCTCCGGCGCAGGTCATGCACGTGGAAAGGCGTCATATCGGCCAACGGGGCGCTGTCGTCCCGCTGGCTGGTCTTGCGTCCCTGTAGGCGAAGGATGGCCGTGGTGATGCTTTGCGCCCCGATGGGCTGCCCCGCTTTTCGGCCAGGGAAGACATGCTCCCCGTGCCGGTCGAGGGATCGAAGAATCTCCAGGGCGGCGTCGCTCAGATAGACGGTATGCGCTCGACCGGGCTTTGTGTTGGCTTCCGGGAGCGTCCAGATACCGGCGTCCAGGTCTATGTCATTCCACTTGGCCAGCAGTAGCTCGCCACGGCGTTGGCCGGTGAGGATCAGCAGCTTGATGGCGGCCACGGCCACGGCTGACAGATTGGAGTCATCCAGGGCCACCCATAGGCGGCGAAGCTCTGCCAGGTCGAGCGTTCGATCCCGTGATGCTCCTTTGGTGGCTCCGATCTTGGATGGCTGGATGCCCTGGGCGGGATTGTCCGTTATATGCCCCTTGGCTTCGGCGTGGTCGAGCATGGCTCGCAGCATGCTCAGACACTTGCGGGCCTGCTCTCGGCTTTGCTGGTCGGCAACTTCCGACACGGTGCCCTTGATGGTTTTGGCGTCCACATGGGCCACCAGCAGGCGACCAATGCGCCCTTGTAGGTAGTAATGCCAGCGCCAGGTCGTCTGCTCGACGACACGCTGGCTGGGCGGGCGTTTGGTGCGGGTCGAGGGTGTCTTGGCGTAGCTGGCGATCCATTTGGAAAACAGCGTGCTCATGTCCCAAGCGGCAGTGTTGGCCGCTTGCCGGGAGCGTTGCACGGCCTTGGGGTTCAATCCATCAGCCAGCAGGCGGCGCACTTCCTCGTGTTTATCCCGCGCTTCCTTGAGCCTCATGGTGGGGAAGGTGCCGATGTTCACGGCATCTTGCTTGCCATCATGGCGATAACGAACGTACCAGCTCCGGCTCCCGCCAGTGCTTACGCGAATGGCCAGGCCACCACCGTGGGGTGATTGGACGCCTTGCCAGTAAACACGCCTGCTGGGCTTGAGGGCTTGGATTTGGCGGTCGGTCGTAATCATGGATGACTCCAGGCTGTTACCACTACAGTAACCACGTTTGGAGTATATAATCACGGATAGGTATAGACAAGTGTAGACAAGGGATAGGCAATAAATGCCTTTATATCGGGGGCTTACTTGTCTATGGATGGATGGGTGAATCTGGGAGTTTTGCTTTCGGGAGGCAGAGGTCGTAGGTTCGAATCCTGCTACTCCGACCAAGAATTCCGTAAAAACGGCCACTTAGCTCAAACGAGCGGTGGCCGTTTTTCGTTGGCGCGCTTCTAGGTGTTTAAACCCACCAGATTGTTCACGGAAAGGCCCAGCCGGCTAACTGGAGGATGGTAATCGAGACTGGCATGCGGGCGGTGCCAGTTGTACTGATGAAGCCAGGCAGGCAGGTGTCTGCCGCGCTGATACGAGCTTGCATATGATCGCGCATAGGCCCACTCGCCAAGCGCCGTCTGGATGAATCGCTCCGCTTTACCTTTGGTTCGTGGGCTGTACGGCTTGGTCCGGCGGTGTTTCAGCTTCAGCCGTCGGCACAGACGCCGAAAGCGACGGGAGCGATAGCAGGCGCCGTGGTCGGTGAGTACCCGGGTGAAACGGATGCCAAGGCTGTAGTAGCGCATCGCCTGCAGCAGAGCCATGCAAGCGCTCCAACTCTTCTCGTCCGGGTGAACGCTACTGAAGGCCACTCGCGAGTGGCTACATGGATATACTCCCATCCCGCGCCAGGCGTGCTCTGTTGGCGATTACCCGTCACACGATGCCCCGGTCGCTCGAAGCAACTCAGTTTCTTGATGTCCAGATGCAAAAGGTCCCCGGGAGCATCATGTTCGTAGGGTTGTCGGGCCTGGCCGGGGACAGGGCAGCCAATCGTTTCAACGCCTTGCGCTTGAGAATACGCGCCACTGTGCTCTGGCCGATCCCCTGCGCCTGGGCAATCTAGCGGTAGGTCTAGCGCTGCTGACGGCGTTCAATGATCTGGTCCACGGTAGTCGCGTCGGTCGCAAAGGGGCTTCGTGCTGGGCGTGACATACGGTCCTGAAGGCCCGTGTGGCCTTCTTGGCGAAAGCGACGCACCCACTTGTAGACCGTTCTCACACTGACACCCTGAGCTTGAGCCACCTCTCTTGGGCGTAACCCTTCATCGATCACACGAGCGGCCAGTAGGGCTCGACCATGCGGAGTAAGACGGGCATTCTTATGGGTGTTCATCTGGACCTCCTGGAGGTTGGTTTGGTTCGCACCCCCAGTTTCCCGGGTAGGCTCCGGATGAACAACCTACCGAGAGATCACAACTAGAGATCTCCGACAAGCGGCTGTGGCGCATCATGCACCACTACGTGGGACGGATGTTGGGTGAGCTGGACCTGGCCAGCGTGGCCACTGTCGGCGTGGATGAGACCGCTTCTCGGCGTGGCCAGCGATATGTCACGGTATTTCTCGACATGCAGCGCAAGCAAGCGCCGGTGGTCTTCTCCGTTCCCGGCCATGGCAAGGCCGCCATCAAGGCCTTCAGCGTCTTTCTGGCGGAGTATGGTGGTGACCCGGACAACGTGGTCGAGGTGGTCTGCGACATGTCACAGGCGTTCCTGAGCGGGGTGGCCGAGCACCAGCCCAACGCTGAGGTGACGGTCGACTGGTTCCACATTGTGCAAACCTTCACCAAGGCGCTGGACGAAGTCCGCAAGAAGAGAGCGCCGTGAGAAAGGGTATCCCAAGGCGCTGCGCTGGGCCGTCTTGAAGAGACTGGATAACGGCAACCTGACGGCCAAGCAACTGGCCGCTCTCCAAGAGCTGGTGGCCGATCGGGGTGCCGCTGCCGATGCCTGGGTGATGAAGGAGAAGCTGCGGTGGATCCAGCAGGCCTCGACACCGCGTGCTGCCCGCTGGCGTATCACGAACTACCTCAAGGGTGATGCGGGAGGCGATCACCGATCAGCCACTGCTCAAGCCCATAGGGAAGGCCCTGGCCACGCTTGAACGGCATGCCGAGCAGGTCGTGAGGCGCTGGATAACGAGGCTGACCAACGCGCGGCTGGAAGGTATGAATGGCTTATTCCAAGCAGCTCGGTCACGCGCACGTGGCTACCGGAACGAAGCCAACTTCATCGCGATGATCTACCTGATTGGTAGCCCCGTAGGACGCCTGCTGGATCAAGCCAAATCCACATGATGTGACGAAGAACCCCTTAAATGGCTGATATCCAGTAACCACACGGCATTTTGAGCGATGATTTATTGATATTCGATGGTGAATGCGGCGGTGGCGTTGACCTGGCCGGGTTCAACTGTCTGAGCGGTCTGGTAGTAGCGGGCCATCATCGGTAGCGTCATGCGGTAGGAGCCGGGTGTCAGGGTGCCGACGCGCACGGATTCACCGTTTTCGACTGGGCTGTTGTCGTTGCGGTTGATCAACTGAATACCGACACCACTGGCCGCTTCGCTGCCGCCCTCTATCTGGATGACGCCCGCTGGGGCGTTGTTGTCCGGCGTATAGTCGAAGCCGAGGTCGAGATAGGCCTGACCCACATTGGGACCGCTGCATTGCATGCCAATCTCGAAGTTACGTTCTCTGTTGGTCGTTCCGATACCCGCAAATTCGGTGGTGGAAATCTGACCGAAGTTGACGGGGATGTTCCTGGAGCCCGCCTCGATGTTGCAGGTGGGTGAAATCACGGTGATGGCATTGGCGCTGAGATAGGAGGTCAGGATTGGCCTGGAACGCCCCGTGTCGCCGGCGTAATAAGTGGTGTACTGGCCGGGTGCAATGGGGCCGGAGCCTGTTTGCTGGCCAGTCTTGATGACTTCTACGGTAAACTGGCCCGAGCCCAAGTACAGGCGAGAGTTGTCACGCCTTAAGCTATGGGGGTAATACGTTATGAGTCCCAGGTCGACAATCTCGCGTGCCAGCCGCACACCTATCCCCTGGATGCTGGTGGTGTAAACATCGCTGAACTGGCTCTGCTGCCCCTGCAGTATTTCGCCGTACAGATAACCAGATCCATTGCAGCCACCAATCTCATTGGTGCGATAGATGGGAAAGTTTTTTTCGGCCAATACATCCCCGATCTGCGCATCTGCGGGGACAATGACGCGACCCACATTCATGTCGATACGCTGGGGATTCAAGCCACTGTTGATGTAGCAGCCTGCCCAGCCAAGTGTAGGCAGTGCTGTCAGTGTCAAGAGCATGGCTGACTGGCCCATCACTCGCTTCAGGTTGAATCGCTTAGTCACAACGTGCCTCCAGATGCGTGATGGCTGCGGCATTGTTCCGGGATTGAGTGGTCTCGGGAACTCGGTAGTCTACCGAGCAGCTTTCGCCGTCGGCCAGCGAGACGTTCAGGGTACCTGACGTCTGCTCGGTGCGCAGATAGATACGACCGCCTTGCCCCACAAAGCCCACAGGCTGCTGATCCTCATTGTTCACATCGGCACCGAAGGGAAGCGGTTGTCCGTTGGCGTCGGTGGTCTTGATCAGCAGCGCCCGACCGGATTTCGTTTCAAAGCTGAGTCGGGCAATGGCGCCTGCATAGGGGGCAACCTTCTTGCTGCTGGCCAGCAGGTCGACGTTCTTGTCCATGCCATTGGGGTCGAGCTGCACGGCATTCAGGCGATAGGGAGTCACGTAGGGCACCACGGCGTAGCCGTTGCCGTCGACACGCACGCCGACCGAGTTGGTGACCCTGGCGCCCTTGGCTTCGGGCGCTTCCACGAGGACCATGGTTTCCCCTGGCTGAGGCGTCAGTGTCACGCCACCGCTGTGGGCGACCATGCCGCCGGACATGCCGACGCCTACCTGCCGGAAGTCGTTGCCCTGGCTGTAGGAGCCACGGAAAGAGGCATAGGGCGAGCTGTATTCGCCACTGAACTGACCGGAAGAACCGGCTTGAGCATTGTCGCTGACCGACAGGTTGTAGGTAACATTGCCATCCACGCCGGCGTTACCCGCCAGGCCGATACGGCTGCTGTCGTAATCGCCATTGCGCGTCGAGGTCGAGGCACTCAAGCTGGGGCGTCCCGGCATATTGTCGAGCGGCATGGAAAGGTCCAGTGTCCACTGGGTGTCGGTGTCGCCGAACTGGTCTTCGGTCTTGAGTGCCGAAATGCCGTAATTAATCCGCTCGTAGCGGTTGTTGTAGCCAACCTGGTACTGATTGACCTTGCCATCGACGTTCCAGTAGTTCCGCGTGGAGCCCGTGATGTACAGATTACCCATGTCCTCGCCGAGATTTTGGTTCAATGTCAGCTGGAACTGGCTTTTCTGGCGGCGCAGGTCATCAAAGCTGCCACCGTCGTTTTCGTACTCCAGTGAATTAACGGCGTTTTCCAGAGACAGGTAGCCGGCGGTCGAGTAGCGGTAGGCGGCCAGGGTGAAATTGGTGCCTAGGTCTGCCAGGCGTTTGCTGTAGCTGATCTTGTAGCTTTCGCCCTGTACGTCGTCATAGCGCTCGAAATAGGCGCGTGAGTGCGTGACATCGGCCGAGAATGCCCCGATCGGGGTGCTGAGGGCCAGGCCGCCGAGTACGGATTGATAGGATTCGCCGACGGTGACACCCGTATAGCCAGTCAGGTTGTTGCTGATGCCATAGCGATAGGTGCCACGGGTAAACCATGGCTCCTCTTCACCGGTACCGCTGCGCACCTTGCCAGCTGTCACGCTGTAGCGTTTCGTGCCGGGACGCAGCATCTGCGGCACGGAGGCAAAGGGCACGGTGAAGGTGCGCTCGGTGCCATCGGCCTCGACGATGGTGACCTCCAGATCGCCGCCGTAACCGGACGGGTAGAGGTCGTCAATCACAAAGGGGCCGGGTGCCACCGAGGTCTGATAGATCAGTTGGCCGTTCTGACGCACTTCCACAATGGCATTGGTCTGTGCCGTGCCTCGAACCGTGGGCGCATAACCTTGTCGGGAGTCGGGCAGCATGCGGCTGTCGGAGGATAGCTTCGCGCCCCGGAAGCCGATGGCATCGTAGACATCACCGGTGGTGTAACTGTCACCCATCAGCAGCTCGCTTTCCAGCGAGGGCAGCGGACGACGCAGGTAGGTGTTCTGTGAATCCCAGTTGCGGTCCTGGTTGTCTTGCTGGGTGACCGTCGAATTGTGACGAAACTGCCAGGCGCCGATATTGATGCCGGTGTTCAGGCTCAGGTACGCCGAGTCGGTGGCCAGGGTGGAGCCGCCTGCCTGATCGGTCTCGGTGTGGCGCGCATTGAAATTATAGTTCAGAAAGCCGGCGTTGATGCCGGGCTCCCACAATGAAGGATCCACATAACCCCTGGCGCGGCGTTGAACATGAGTTTGCGGAACGCTCAGGTCGAGGCGCAGATTGCTGGTGTCGACCTCGAGAGACGCCTGGGGTATCCACTCGTCAATGCTTAGACAGGCGTCCGTCTGGTTCTCGGTGTCGAGAGAGGCTGTGTCCACGCCGAGATTGGCGAGGTCTTCCAGTGTAAAGCAGGTCTCGGCATCGCCATGACTTTCGGTAGCGCGAAAGGTGAACTGCTGGCGGCCCTGCCAGTTGTTGTTCATGTAGACGTCGAGAGAATAGTCTCCCGCCATGACCGGGTTGCCCGTGGCAAAGCGTGATAAATCGGCACCACGCGCGCCGCCTCGCAGCAGACCACTGTTGAACGACACTTCCTGGCCACTGCTGGTAGACGAAGTAGTGGTGTTGCCGGGTATATCGGACCTACGTGGCTCGGATGCCGAGTCTGACGAAGGTACCGTGACATTGGCGTTGGCCTGTGCCAGCGTGGCGATCGGCAGAAGTGCGAGAGAGCACCCTGTGCAGCAAGCGATTAATTGTCGCTTATCCATGCGACCCACCCTGTAATAGTCATGGTTCCAATCGGTGCATGTGCGCCGCCGGCCCTGGCAGCAAAGCGCGCGATTTACCGGGAAAGTGTGACGTCCTGCTCGACCCGTGCCCCATAGTCATTAATGGTGGTCATGCGCAGTTCGCGAATGCTGCCATGGGCATTGCCAGGCAGTTCAAAGGTGCGTGTTTCGTTGGGTTCTAACATGCCTTCGCCCGCCGAAATGGGGACGTTGATACCGTTGGCGAGCGTCAACTGTGTCATGGTGACGTGATACGCCGAGGTGTTGTGAGCACGCAGGACGTTGCCACCACTCAGCGTCCACTCAACCTGCTCCGCTGCCTGGCGAGCACTGCCTTCCAGGCCTTCGGGGCGGTAGAACAATTTGATGCGTGAACGTATGGCGAGCTGCAGGAAGTTCTGCGGCGCTTCGCCCTCCATCGATTCAGGATTGGGCGGTACGTCCAGCACGTTGAGCCAGAAGACCGATTCGCGGTCATTCGGCAGATTCGCCGCGCCGGTATATGAGATACGCAGCACCTGGCCCTGGTCGGGCTCGATGCGGGAGATGGGCGGCTGAATCACAAAGGGAGCCTGACTTTCGTCAGGGCTGACATCGGGGTTGCCGCTGTCCACCCAGGCCTGAACGAGTGACGGTGTGTCGCCTGCGTTTTGCAGCTGAACCGACACTTCACGATCCTCTGAGGGGTAGACCACACGCGTTCCACCGATCACCACACTGGCCTGGGCCATGCCGATGCCCGTCCATAGGGTTGATGCGGTCATTAACGCAACAAAAAGACGCTTCATCTCTTCATCCGAGGCTGGTGGGAGGCAATTTTGCGTTCAAACAGGTCCGGGGCATGACGCCCCGGACCATCGCCATCACTCGTAAGTGACGGTGAAGTCGACGCTGGTGCTGACGCTACCCGCAGTCGCGGCGCCGCCGGTGGCGTGGTATTGGGCGAAGTAGTTCATGGTCGCCGCATTACCCTCGACGTTGTACCACTCGGCACCGTCCTGCAGGCCGTTGCTGCCAATGGCGCCAATGGTGATTTCTTCCTGAGAGCCGCTCAGCAGACCGATCTGAACGTTGGTTGCATCACCGGAGGCGTTGAGCAGACGGCCAGTGTTCAGGTCGACGTTGGCACCCGGCTCAAAATAGGCGCTAACGCCCTGGTCGGTTTCCACACTGCAGTTTTCCAGGCTGATGGTGAACGGTGTCAGGCCGGCCGTGTCGTTATCAGCAGACAGAGTGTTGGTGGAAACAGTCGGCAGGGTAACTGTCTTGTTCTGATCACCGGTGACGACTTCGCAGGTACTGCTGGTAATTTCACCTTCGAAGTGAACCGTGCCGGTGCCGGCGGCCATGGTAGAAGCACTGGCCATCAGGCCGAAGGCCATAACGCTTGAGGTAATCGCTTTAATGCGCATCATAAATACCTTAAAAGATCTGGGGTGGAGTTCCAGCCACTTTTCGCTGCCAATCGGGGCTGGCGGTTGCATTCCATGCGTGCTCTCTAATGAAAAGAAGTTTACCAAATACCCTTTAAGAGCAGCAGAAGCTTAGCATGCAGAATAAAAGCCCTGTATAAATTTTTGTAAATTAATGGATTAATGCTTTTTCATGGAAAGAGAATTATTAGATTAAGTCTTTTTTGGTTAAGTATGTCAGCAAACGTCTTGTCCCGAGCAAAATCGCTGTCATACTGGCAACTAAGTGCTTATTAAAATTAATCGCTTGATCAGCTCCGTAACCACCAAGTAGGCGATAGGCCTCGATACAGAGGCGATCAAACGAGAGATAGGCACTCAGCGGTAGCCATGCGTACTTCATCTTCCGCCACAGAATCTTAAGCAGGTTCAACTCCGGCGAGTAAGACGATATATAGACCAGGTGCACACGATGCGACCTCCACTCCACAACCTTTCGTCTGAAGGCCTTAGAGCGATGCATGCGGGCATTGTCGAGCACCACGACGGCGAATGTATCGGGGTCTTTCTGGGCCGCAAACTGGTCAAATGTTTTGATGACCGTCTCGGTCGTTACCGGTTCCCTAGACTGGTAGCAACCAAGGAAACGAGCTCATGAGCGACCAACTAGACCCGAGCGTCTCGGAGTTCGCGACCCAGGAGCAGGCCGACCGCCATGATCGTTGGTTTCGAGCCAAGGTCCAGCACAGCCTCGATAACCCGGGACAGGGGCAGCCCCATGACCACGTCATGGCCAGAGCCGACGCGATCATCGAGAACGCGTCCGTGGTCCACGCTCGCCAACACTACCCCTGACCCCCGATATTCAAGACCGGCTAAGTGCAAGATGTCACCATGGCTCAAAGGCTGAGGGCGGCCCCGTCACTCGTCATGGCTGATCTGCAGATTGGACTTCTTCGAGGCGCCGTTGTTGGCCTGCCAGGAAAGGCGGATGTCCAGCCGGTGGTAGTCGTCTTCCTTGCGGGCCGTGACCTTGAGGTGCAAAAGCCCCCTGGGTGCCAGGCGGATCTCGCCGTGGTCATCGGAGAAGGACAGCACGCCCTTGGCCAGCCCCTTGGTGATGGCCTTGAGGATGTCCTGGGCGCCCTTGATGCTCTGCAGGGATTCGTGCCGGAAGAGGTTCTTTTCGGTCTTCATGACGATGCAGCCTTTGACTTGGGGGACGACGCCCGAGGGGCGGCGGCGAGCTCGTGCGCCGGGTCGAAGACCCGGGCATGCGGGTAATCGCTGCTGATGGCGATCACCTGCCCCGCCGGATGAATGAGGGTAGCGCCCATGCCCGGGCCACTCAGGCCCTCCTTGCGGCGTGAGTGGCGGTCCAGGGTGATATCGCCGTCGAGGTGCAGCATGCCGGAGCGCACCCGCCATTGCTGGCCGCGGGTGAGGTTGATGTGGCCATGCACCACCACATGCAGGCCCTGCTTGTGCAGGCTCGCCACCCCGGGCTCGGTCAGCGGAAAGTCGACCCGGCGGTACTTGGTACGCAGGGTATTGGCCAGGGCGCCGTAGTAGAAGCCACAGGGGTCTTCCACCAGGGCCCTGTCGAATCGCCGGTTGAGCCCTGCCACGCCTTCCGTGGCGATGATCCCGGCGACCCGGTCATCGAGGCCGGCATGCACGAACAGAAAGGCGCCTTCGCGATGGGCCAGGCACATGCGCTGGAAGAACCAGGCGAACTCGCCCTTGGGATGCAGAAAGAGCTCGCGCAGCTTGAGGGCGGCCGCGTAGACCTGACGCAGCGAAAGGCCGGCCCTGCTGCAGGCGGCCTCGAAGTGGCCGACCTTCTTGCGCAGGCGGGCCAGCTCCTTGTCGATGGCCCCTTCGGGCATGACGCTCTCGGCCTGCGCCGGAAAGGTCTCGAACCAGGAGTCGCGGGGGAACAGACGACGCCGGCAGACCTTGTTCGAGGGAATCCCGGAAAGCGCGTCGGCCCGGTCGTCCAGGTACTCGGCATGGACCTCCTGCAGCAAGGGGATGACCTTGTGGCCCATGCGCACGAAGAGGTGTTCGGTGCGCGGCGAGCGTAGCCGTTCCAGCGCCATCAGGCCCATCAGCAGCCGCATGTCGTGGTTGCCGGCGAGCAGGGTGACCCGGGCACCGCTGTCGATGAGTTGCTGCAGGCTGCGCAGCATGGCCAGGTTGCTGGGCCCCTTGTCGAGGCAGTCGCCGCCGATGATGAAACGCCCCTTGCGGCCCGGCCCGGTGAGGGTGAAGTCGCCGAGCCCGGAGCCGGTCTTGCTGACACCGCCACTGGCCACCAGCGAGGCCTCGAAGGCCTCGGCGTCGGCATGCGGGTCGGAGATGAAGAAGACGCGCCGCTTAGGCCAGCTCGCAGCGTTGCCGGCCAGGGTCTGCTGGAGGCGAGCCGGCGCGCCATCGGGCGTCCAGGCCTCCGCCCGGGCCGGCAGGGGATGCGACAGGTCGTCACCACTCCGGTAGCGCGGCAGATGCCGTGAAAGCCGGCGCTCGACCGCGGCCGCTGCCTTCTTGCCGGCCTTTTTTTCAGCCTTCCTGTCGACCTTCCTGCTGGCCTTGCCTTTCGCCATGCGCGGGCTCCGGAAAACGCGAAATGGGTCCAACTGGGCAGCGTATTGCACCCGGATGACGAGGGGATGAAAACTCCCGGGGCAGGCGGCTCAGTCGACGTGCCCTTCATCACGCTGACGTACCTTCCAGTGCCCGGCGATGCGCTGCCAGCGGCCATCCGTCAGGCGCTCCACCAGCACCGGAGCGGCGTGATACATGCTCAGGCGGGGAATATCCTCGGCGGCCAGCACGCCCAGATGATGAGCGGCATGACGAAAGGCCGCGCCATGGCCGACGAACAGCTTGACGGTATCCCGCGAGACCTCCTCGGCCAGCGCCTGCATGCGCGTCTCAAGGTGTCGGGCGACGCGTTCGCCGGCCATCGTCAGGGACTCGGCGCCCGGCAGCGGCAGGCAGAAGTGCGGGCTCGACTTCCAGTCCTCGGGCAGCTCCCCGCAGCGCGGATCGGCGGCCACGACCTGATGGATCTGTTCGGCGCTCAGGTTGGCGGCCGTGCCCAGGCCGCGTTCGGCCAGCGCCATGAAGGACGCGATGCGCAGATGACGGGTGGTCGCCACCAGGCCGTCGCACAAGTAGGCGGCGGTCTGCCAGGCACGCAACAGCTCGGAGGCATCCACCTCCTCGGCGAGATGCCAGCCCTCACCCTGCAGCAGGCTGCCCAGCCGTTCACCGGCCGCACGTGACTGGCGTCGGCCGAGTTCGCTCAGCGGGAAGGGTTGGTGGGCGCTGGGCGTGTCCGGCAACTGATGGTAGTCACCATGCCGGATCAGCGCCGCAATGGTGCGTGGCGGACGCGTCATGCCGGCCCCTCGGCCTGGAGTCGCTCGATCAGCGCGTACAGCTCAACGGCCAGGGCCGGCTGCTGCAGATGCTCCGCGGCCTGCTCGGCAGACACCCAGCGGCGGGCGCGCTGCGGCTCTTCGCGCTCGTGCTCCGGGAGCTCGTCGGTGACGCGCATGGCGAACAGCGTCACCCCACAGCGGGCGCCCCACTTGGCATGCGGGTAATGGCCGGGCGTCACCTCGAGGATCTCGCCGCTGATGCCGGCTTCCTCGAGCGCTTCCTTGAGGGCCGATTGCGCCGCGCTCAGGCCGGGCTCGACGATGCCCTTGGGCAGGCTCCAGTGGCGGTTGCTGCTGGAGCCGATCAACAGTATCTCGAGCCGACCGTCGCGCCAACGAAACGGCATCACGGCGGACTGGGTGTAGTAGTAGGCTGGCCGTGGCCGCCGCTCGATGCCGTGAGGCGTGGAAAAGACGAAGCCTTCGGGCAGGGTCCTGGCCCGCTGCACTTCCAGCAGCCGGGCATGGCCGGCGGTCAGGGATGACCTGCCGCCCTCCACCGCCACTCGCACCAGGGTGGCGGTGGGCAGGCGCTTGCCGTCCTCGCCCTCGGGCAGCGGCTCGGGCAGCAGCCAGTCGGCAAACTCTTCCAGTGCCGGGTTGTGGCCCACCACCATCAGCCGCTCTATCTCGTCGCCGCTGGCGGCAACCAGGCGCGCCAGCTCCTCCGCATCGGCTTCGTAGAGGCTGGGCTCGACGGTCACCTCATCCACGCCGAGCCCCATGGCCTTGGCACACTTCTCGGCGGTGGCGCGTGCCCGCTCGGCGGGCGAGCTGAGTATGCGCTGAGGCACACACTCATGCTCGGCCAGCCAGTCGCCGATGCGCTGGGCACCGCGTTTGCCGCGCTTTTTCAGCGGGCGCTGGAAATCACTGACGGGCTTCGACCAGTCGGACTTGCCGTGGCGCAGCAGGAGGAGTTCGCGTGTCATGCCGGGCGCTCCATCAAGGGCTTGAGATGATGTTCGACGAGGGCGGCAAAATCAACGCCACCCCTGACAGCGTAGACGGGTGTCGTCGCCAGCAGGTCCTGATAGGGCCCGGCATCGAGCGTCTCGCCATCGGCCTGGAAGTTGCCGTCCGGTGCCTGATAGAAGGGCCCCGGCGACTTCATGACGGCGGCCAGCAGCTCGGAGTGCTGCCGCGGGTCGATGCGCGTCATGGTCAGCGGCTGCGCCGCGTCGCGCTGCCAGTCGAGGATGACCAGGGCCCCCAGCGGCGCTCGCGAGACGAGGCGCTCCGGGCCGTAGATATCGGCCACGGGCACATCGTACTTCTCCTCCAGCGACCACAGCTCGGCGCTGGGCAGCGCCTGCAGGGCCGCTCGACGCGCCGCGGGCAGCAGCTCCACCAGGCGGGGATTGTGCAGGGCGGTGCCGGGGTTGATGCGCGGCTGCTTGGGCACGCCCACAGCCTGCAGGGTCGCGCCCCGGCGCTTGATGAAGAGCCGGTCATTGGTCAGAAAGCGCGCTTCGGGGGTGTCCATGGCGTGCAGCATGGCGGTCGACTTGCCGCCGCCGGAGAAGCCGGCGATGGCCACCGCCCCGCCGGCGCCCACCAGCGCGGCGGCATGACAGACCTGCCAGCCGCGCTGCTGCAGATGGTTCATGGTCTGGGCGAGGATGAAGTTGATCACCTGGTTGTCATGCGCCAGGCAGGGGCCGGCGGCGATGCGCTGCTCGGCGCTCTGCAGGAAGACCAGGCCGGTGCGCACCTTGCGCACCAGACGCCCGCCCGGCAGGTCATGGTAGCTGTCCTTGCGCCCATGCTTGCCGGGCTCCCGCGACCAGTCGATGAAGTCGACCGCCAAGGCCGGTGGTGCCCCCTCGATGATCTCGATGTCGAGACACTCCCGCCCCACCTCGGCGGCGTCGCACTGGTAGTGCGCAAAGTACTCGGCCAGGCGCTCGAGCATGGCCGGCGAGTTGCTGCGCAGGCGCAGGCTGCAGTCGCCCATGGCCAGCACCAGCGGGGTCTCGAGCAGGCGCGCCTCGCCGCGCAGTATCTCGGCATATCGCGCCGGGCTGGCGTGCGGCACGCTCATAGCCGGCTCAGCACATGGTCGAGGTAGGCGCCGGCGGCATCGATGCCCGCGCCTTCCAGGGCGCCTCGGAAGCCGCCGAAGGCCGAGACCTCGAAGACAACCGGGCCCTCGGGGGGCTCCGCCACGTCCACGGTGGTGAAGTCCAGCCCGAACGGCGCCTGGGCGCGGGTGGCCAGGTCGATGAGCGCGGCGTCCGGGGTGAAGGCCTCGTAGCGCCCGCCGCTGTGGATGGTGGTGTTCCAGCTCGCGCCAGCCTGCGGCACCCGCGCATAGGTGCCGAGATAGCAGCCACCGGCGAACACCATGCCCAGATCGCGACCGGGCAGCTCCATCCGGCGCTGCAGGTACATCATGGGGTTGTCGCGCTGAAAGGCCGCCACTTCCGCCCTTAGCCTCTCTTCGGGCTGATCCGCGGTAATCACGCTCATGCCTCGCGCCTTGGTGGAGAACAGCGGCTTGAACACCGCCTCGCCATAGCGCTTTACGGCGCGGCAAGCGCTGTCGATGTCCTCGGTGACCAGCGTCTCGGGCATGGGGATGCCGGCCTGGCGCAGCGTCAGGGTGCCATCCAGGCGATTGATCAGGCCGCGCATCTTCTCCGGCCTGCTGAACACGCGCACGCCACGCGCCTCGGCCATGCGCAGCAGCTCCAGGCGATCCAGTGTCGCCGGGCTGTAGTCGGCGCTGATCTTCTTGACGATCAGCGCATCCAGCTCGCCGATATCCCGGCCGGCATGCTCGAGACGGCCGCTTGCCAGGTCGAGGCTGACGCCCTGCAGGTCGATCACCGCGCGAAATCCGGTGCGCTGCTCGATGGCATCGGCCAGCACTTCCGTGGACCACTTGCCGGGAATCCCCACAACGCCGATTCTGGGTTCAGTCAACGAAAATCTCCTTCAGGGGCAGTCGGAAACGGTCCGCCTTGTCGAGGTCGGCCGCCAGCACCCGCTCGAGCAGATAGCGGGCAC
Organism: Halomonas almeriensis; assembly: GCF_030409235.1. Classification (GTDB taxonomy): domain Bacteria; phylum Pseudomonadota; class Gammaproteobacteria; order Pseudomonadales; family Halomonadaceae; genus Halomonas; species Halomonas almeriensis. The sequence continues at coordinate 81,740 of NZ_JAUFPO010000009.1, read as the reverse complement.
GCAGGAACATGGCGTTGGCCAGTGACGGGTCGAGGATGAAACGTGTCGAGGTGGCGAAAGAGCGCGCCAGCCCCAGCGCCAGCCGCAGCTCGAAGGTGGTGTCGCCCTGGCTGACGGCGTAGCGACGCGCCACGCGATAGAACTCCCGGGCCAGGCCCATGATGCGCTGACGCAGCGGGGCATCGCGGATCTGCAGGCGGTAGTTGGAGACCATGAACACCGAAACATCCTGCACGTAATCCATGTAGCTGGAGCGATGCAGGTCGATGAAGTTGATGCGCCGCTCCAGGGGGTCATAGATGATGTTGTCGACGTTGAAGTCGCCGTGAATATACACCGAAAACGGCGCCGGCAGAGCGGCCTCACGGTGCTTGGCTTGCGTGACCAGGTCATCGAAGGCCAGCAGCTCGACGCCGCACAGCGAAGCGCCACTGCTCCTGAATTCCGGGTGAATCTTGTAGACCTCGTCGAGCCGCTTCTCGAGCTGCTGCATGTAGCACGCCGCCACCGACTGAGCGGTTCGGGTCTCGCGCCACACCGACTTGAGCGTTCGGGTCAGGCGCTTGAGGGCTTCATCGAGCAGTTCGGGGGACTCATTGAGAAGGATGTTCTCGAAGGTCAGGCCCGGCAGATGCTCGATGAGCAGAGCCGCGGACTGCCCGCGTTTCTGGTAGGAGAGAATCTTCGGCGCCAGGCCCGGATAGATCTCGTGCCAGCTCTCGACGCCCTGGCGCTCTTCCTTGACCTTGCGCTTCTGGCCATCCTTGAAGACCGCCACATAGTCGTCGTCATCGCCGCTCGAGATGCCCGAGATACTGCTGCCGGAACGCGTCTCGGCGATGGGCGCCAGGCTGAAGTCATCGCCCTCGCCGGTCGCCAGCTCCTCGACAAGCGACTGCAGGGAATAGTAGCGCTCGAAGTTCACCGACTGGCCGAGATTGGCCGAGATGATGACTTCACTGAGATGGCCCAGCACATCCCCCATCTGCTGGCTGATCTGGGCCACGAACAGCGCCCGCGTCAGGTCCTCGGTGTTGTTGCCGGGCTGTTTGAGGGCCGCTACGTCCTCGTCGATGCGCTTGCGGGCGCGCTTCTGCAGCTTCTCCTGCAGACGCCCGACTTCCAGAGCACGCTGGGTGTCGGCGGCGATCAGGGCCGACTCGGTCTGGCCGATGCCCGAGCGCACCAGCTCGATCATGGCGCCGAAGGCGGCCGGCGACAACGCCGAGAGATCGTCCACGCCGCCGAGCTGACGGATGCTGGCGCGGCCAAGCTCAGTCAGACGGTCGAGATCAGTGGCCATCATTTCCAGGCTGCGCAGGATGCGCCGCCGGGCCTCGCTGGTCTTCTTGCGCGACAGCAGGCGCACGCACTCGGCGTGAATGCGCATCTTGAGGTTGCGGGCATAGCCATCGCGGTCGGAAACCCGCCGGGCAATAGCGGCGCTCGGCGCTTCCAGGAAGGCCTGCAGATTGGCCAGTTGCGAGTCGACCTCGACACACAGGAAACGCAGGTTGTCCTGCAGGCTGTCAGGCAGTCGCGCGGTCATGAAACTCGCCCAGGTAGAATGGCGTGGCCCGCTCGCTGGTCAGCAGATCCGGCAGCACCTCGCCCAGATGAGCCGGCGAGAAGCGAACGTCCGCCAGCGAGGTTACCGGCAGCCAGGCGACACCGGTCTGGCGCTTGTCGGGGCTGGGGCCATTGCGGGGCACATAGTCGGCCGCTACCCGGCAGCGGAACAGGAAGTCCACCTGGTGGCGCCGGGTGGGCGGGTCGCTCTGCTTGAGCTTGAAATAATCGCTGACGCCCAGCAGCTCGGGGGCCAATACCTCGCCGCCGATTTCCTCGCGACATTCGCGCTGCAGGGCCTCGAGCAGGCTTTCGCCGGTCTCCTGGCCACCGCCCGGCAGAGCATGGAGGCCGCCCTGCTTTTGCAACAGCAGCAGATGGGAATCGCGCACAATCACTGCTCTGGCCGTGTTGCGCACGCCGGGAATCAGTTCGGCCATACTCGGCATACTCGGTCTTTAACAGGCAAAAGCTTGCCACAGTTTCGATGACATTTCCGTTAAGACCCGGCGCGGCCGGCCCGGCCGGGAGCCGACAAGGGCGACAAGCCCGGCCAAAAAAGGCACTCTGTCGATCAGGAGACTATCGAGAAAAGGGTCGATGGCATGACCGCAATCCGTGTCACGCGCACCGCGCAGATTCCCGATGCGCTGCGTGTTAAGCGCTACCAGAAGGCCCCCGAGCTGGGCCCGCCAATTCTCTTCTTCAGCGGCGGGTCGGCGCTCAACGGGCTGTCGCGGCGGCTACAGCATTACACTCACAACTCCATTCACCTGGTCACGCCCTTCGATTCCGGCGGCAGCTCGGCCAAGCTGCGCGAGGCCTTCGCCATGCCGGCCATCGGCGACCTGCGCAGCCGGCTGATGGCACTGGCCGATGATTCGATCCTCGGCCACCCGGAGGTCTATCGGCTATTCACCCATCGCCTTCCCGCGGAGGCCAGCCCGGCCACGCTGCTGGCCACCCTGGACGAACTGGTGGCCGGCTGCCATTCCCTAACGGCAAACATCTCCAACCCCATGCGGCGGCTGATCTGCAATCAGCTCGGCTTCTTCCGCGAGGCCATGCCCGAGGGCTTCGACCTGCGTGGCGCCAGCATCGGCAACCTGATCCTCGCCGGTGGCTACCTGAACAACCACCAGCAGCTCGACCAGATCATCTTCCTGTTCTCCAAGCTGGTGCATGTGCGCGGCACGGTGCGCGCCGTGGTCAACAAGGACTATCACCTGGCGGTGACCCTGGCGGATGGTCGCCGGGTGATCGGCCAGCATCGCATCACCGGCAAGGAGGTCGCCCCGCTGACATCGCCCATCGCCCGCCTGGCACTCTCCGCCAGCCGCGATGAGGACGTTCCCGTCAGCGCCCGGCTGCGCCCCAAGAACCAGCAGCTTATCGCCTCGGCGGAGCTGATCTGCTACCCACCGGGCAGCTTCTACTCCAGCCTGCTGGCCAACCTGCTGCCCGGGGGCGTCGGGCGGGCCATTCAGGCCACGCCCTGCCCCAAGGTGTTCATTCCCAACTCGAGCCCCGACCCGGAGCTGACCGGCATCGACCTGGCGCAGCAGATCACCATCCTGCTCGAGACCCTGCGCCGCGACGCCGGCGCGGACTGTCCGGCCCATGACCTGCTGAACTTCGTGCTTCTCGACAGCCGCCACGGTGACTACACCGGCTCGCTGTCCGCCGACTTCCTGGCCGAACGGGGCATCACCCTGATCGATACCAGGCTGGTCAAGGACGCCACGGCCTCGCGCTACGACCCCGACCTGCTGGCGACCGCCCTGATGTCGCTGGTGTAAACGGCCGGCGCTGCCAATGCGCTATACCTCGCCGGTCGAGGCCAGCTCTTCGATGATGAAGCTTTCCATGGCCTTGGCGGCCGGCGAAAGGCTGCGCTGGCTCATGCGCAGCAGGCCGATCTCGCGCTCGACGCGGGGGTTCGCCAGGGGGATGAAACGCAGGCGCTCGTATTCCTCGGCGAAGGCCAGGCGCGGCAGGGTGGTCACGCCGATCCCGGCCACCAGCATGGCGGTCAGCGAGATCATGTTGGAGATATCGAAGGCGCTCTGCTGCAGCAGAGGCTCCGCCACGGTGCCCTCGAGCAGCCGCGAGGTGCCGTTGCGAATCAGCACCTGGCCCTGCAGGGCCTCCCAGTTCACCTGCCGGCGACTGGCCAGGACATGGTCATCGCGGCAGACCACGCCGACCGTGTCGCGCATCAGCGGCGTGAAGGAAAGCTCGGCCTCGCTCTGCCAGAGGCTGGTCAGGCCCAGCTCGACATCGCCGCTGACCACCAATTGGCGCACGAAGTCGGCATTGCCGTCCTGCAGACTGACCCGCAGGGCAGGATGGCGCTGCGTGAAGTCATTGAGCAAATGCGGCATCAGGCGGCTGGCCACCGAGGGCACGGCCGCCATGTCGACATGCCCGGCCTGCTGGTGCACCTGAGCGGCCAGCTCGCGGCTCAGGCGGTCATGCTGGGTGATCAGTTCGCGAAACCGCGGCAGGCAGTAGGTGCCGAAGGGCGTCAGCGCGGCCTTGCCGCCCTTCTCGAAGAGGGGCTCGCCGAGTTGGCGCTCGAGCTCGCGGACCGCCATGGAAATCGCCGGCTGGGTGCGATGCAACTGGCGGGCCGCGGCATGAAAGCCGCCCTCGTCGACAATCGCCAGGACATAGCGCAGGGGCTGGATCTTGAGCTCGGGCAGCATGGCGTCCTCACGTGGTAAACAGGCCTTATCATAAAATTTTTATTATTGATTATTCTTATACTGAACGCTTGCCTAGCATATCGGCAACGTCCAAAGGAGAATTCCATGTCTCACCTTCACGCTCTCTACATCAACGGCACCTGGGTTGAAGGCCAGGACAGCATCGCCAACATCAACCCGTCCGACACCAGCGACGTCATCGGCCAGTACGCACAGGCCACCAGTGACCAGGTCGGCGAGGCCATTCAGGCGGCCCGCCAGGGGCTGGCCGAGTGGCGCCACAGCGGGCTGGAACAGCGCTACAGCGTGCTGATGGCCATCGGCGACGAGCTGATCGCACGCAAGGATGAACTGGGTCGCCTGCTGGCCCGCGAGGAAGGCAAGGCGCTGGCCGAGGGCGTCGGGGAAGTCTATCGCTCCGGCCAGTTCTTCCATTACTACGCGGCCGAGGTGCTGCGCCAGATCGACGAGCGGGTCGACTCCGTGCGCCCGGGCATCGAGGTGGATACCCGCCGCGAGCCAGTGGGCATCGTGGGCATCATCAGCCCCTGGAACTTCCCCATGGCCACCGCCGTGTGGAAGATCGCGCCGGCCCTGGCGTTCGGCAACGCGGTGATCTTCAAGCCCGCCAACCTGGTGCCGGCCAGCGCCTGGGCGCTGACCGAGATCATCAGCCGCCAGGCACTGCCCGCCGGCACCTTCAACCTGCTGATGGGCGCCGGCAGCAGCGTCGGCGATGCCCTGATCTCCAGCCCCGACATCCACGCCCTGAGCTTCACCGGCTCGCTGGACGTGGGCCGCCGCGTGGCCGCCGCCACCGCCGGCAACCTGGTCAAGTGCCAGCTGGAGATGGGCTCCAAGAATGCCCTGATCGTGGCCGACGACGCCGACCTGGACCTGGCCGTGGAAGCCGCCTATGCCGGCGCCTATTCCGGCACCGGGCAGAAGTGCACGGCCTCCTCGCGGCTGATCGTCACCGAGGCGGTGCATGATGCCTTCGTTGAGAAGCTGGTCGCCAAGCTGCAGACCATTCGCGTCGGCCATGCGCTGGAAGACGGCGTACAGATGGGTCCGGCGGTGGATGCCCGCCAGCTGGAGTCGAACCTGGCATGGGTGGCGCATGCCCGCGAGGAAGGCGCCCACCTGGCCTTCGGTGGCGAGCGCGTGGAGTGTGCCACCGACGGCTACTTCATGGCGCCGACCCTGTTCACCGGCACCACCAATGACATGGCAGTCAACCGCGAGGAAGTCTTCGGGCCGATCGCCTGCGTGATCAAGGTGCGCGATTACGAAGAGGCCATCAACACCCTGAATGACACCCAGTTCGGCCTGACCGCAGGCATCATCACCGACTCCCTCAAGCTGGCCAATGACTTCAAGGCGCGCGCCGAGACCGGCTGCGTGATGGTCAACCTGGCCACCGCCGGCACGGATTACCATGTGCCCTTCGGCGGTCGCAAGAACTCCAGCTTCGGCCCCCGCGAGCAGGGTCGCTATGCCCGCGAGTTCTACACCGTGGTCAAGACCAGCTACGTCAAGCTGCAGTGAACCGCGCCGAGGAGGTCACCATGTCGCAGGAAAGACTGATCATCGACGGCCTGCAGTACTCCAACTGGTCGCGGGAAATTTTCGAGCAGATGCGCGAGGGCGGTGTGGATGCCGTCCACGCCACCCTGGTGTACCACGAGAACATTCGGGAAACCCTGCTGCGCATGGGCGAATGGAATCGCCGCTTCGAGGCGCATGGTGACCTCATCATGCCGGTCCGCGAGGCCGCTGATATCGATCGGGCGCGCCAGGCGGGCAAGGTGGGCATCTTCTTCGGCGCCCAGAACTGCTCGCCCATCGAGGACGACATCGACATGGTCGCGCTGATGCGCGACCTGGGGCTGCTGATCATGCAGCTGACCTACAACAACCAGAGCCTGCTGGCCTGTGGCTGCTACGAGAGTGACGACAGCGGCATCACCCGCTTCGGCCGCCAGGTCATCCGCGAGATGAACCGCGTGGGCATGATCATCGACATGTCGCACAGTGCCGAACGCTCGACCCTGGAGGCCGTGGAGCTCTCCGAGCAACCGGTCATCATCTCGCATGCCAACCCGAGCTTCTTTCGCGACGCCAAGCGCAACAAGTCGGACCGGGTGCTCGCGGCGATTGCCGAGTCGGGCGGCCTGCTCGGCTTTTCGGCCTACCCCTTCCACCTGAAGAACGGGCCGGACTGCAGCCTCGAGGACTATTGCGACATGATCGCGCGCACCGCCGACCTGATGGGCATCAAGCACTTGGGCATCGGTACCGACCTGTGCCAGGGACAACCCACCTCGGTGCTGGAGTGGATGCGCAACGGCCGCTGGTCGCGCGACATGGACTACGGCGAAGGCAGCCAGCACAACGCCGGCTGGCCCGAGCCGCTGGCTTGGCTGCGCGACAATCGCGACTTCCCCAATCTGATCGACGGACTGCGCCGGCGCGGCTTCGACGAGGCATCGATCGATCGCATCATGGGGCAGAACTGGCTGGCGCTGCTGAAGAATGCCGCAGTGCCCGCCTCAAGGGAGGTCGCGGCCTGACGACGGGCCAGGGCCCGGCACCTGATCGACGGACCACAGCTTGACTGACAACAACAAGGGCCACGGGCCCCACAGCAAAAGGCTGGAACCATGACACAACAAAACGCCAACTCTCATGCCTCGTCCAGCGCGCAGCGCCGCCTGGGCGACCCTGTCGTGCTGACGCTGAGCATCGGCTTCATTCTGCTGTTTGTCGGCCTGTCCCTGTATGACATCAAGATGGTCGCCGACGCCATCAGCAACGGCTTCGCCTGGACGGCGCGTACCCTGGGCGCCTACTTCCAGTTGCTGCTGCTGATCACCTTCTTCGTGGCCATGGGCGTGGCCTTCGCGCCGGCGGCCAGCGCCAAGATCGGCAATCTCGACAAGCCCGAGCTGAGCACCTTCAAGTGGCTCTCGATCATCATGTGTACCTTGCTGGCCGGCGGTGGCGTCTTCTTCGCCGCCGGTGAGCCGGTCTATCACTTCGTGGTCACGCCGCCGGCCTTCTCCACCGAGGCCGGCACCCCCGAGGCCGTCGCCGGCGCCCTGGCCCAGTCGTTCATGCACTGGGGCTTTCTGGCCTGGGCCGTGCTCGGCTCGCTGACCGCGGTGGTGCTGGCGCATGCCCATTATGACAAGGGGCAGCCGCTGCAGCCGCGCACCCTGCTCTACCCGGTGCTGGGCGAACGCATCATGAGCGGCTGGTTCGGTGGTGTGGTCGATGCCCTGTGCGTGATCGCCGTGGTCGCCGGCACCGTCGGCCCCATCGGCTTTCTGGCCACCCAGGTCAGCTTCGGCCTGCATGACCTGTTCGGCATGCCGGAAGGCTTCGCCACCCAGTTGATCGTGCTGGCGGCCCTGGCTGCCGTCTATGTCACCTCGGCGATGACCGGCATTCAGCGCGGCATCCAGATCCTCAGCCGCTTCAATGTCTTCCTGGCCCTGGCCATCGCCGCAGTCATCTTCGTGTTCGGCCCCACCCTCTTTCTGACCAACGCCTTCACCCAGGGCTTCGGCACCTATCTGACGTCTTTCTTCACCATGGGCACCATGACCGCCGAGACCGCGCCGGCCTGGTGGATGCAGTGGTGGACGGTCTTCTTCTTCGCCTGGTTCATCGGCTATGGCCCGCTGATGGCCATCTTCGTGGCGCGCATCTCGCGTGGCCGCACCATCCGCCAGATGATCCTCGCCGTCGCCGTCATGGCGCCGATCGCCACCACGGTCTGGTTCACCCTGCTGGGCGGCTCGGGAATTCACTATCAGCTCACCGGCGCCATCGACCTCACCGAGGCCCTGAACAACTTCCAGTTCGACGTGGCCACCCTGACCGTGGCCCAGGCCCTGCCCGGCGGCACGGTGATGGCACTCGCGATTCTGCTGCTGACCACCATCTTCGTGGCCACCACCGGCGACTCGATGAGCTATGCGATTGCCGTGGTGGGCTCCGGGCATGATGAACCCAACGCCCTGGTGCGCGCCTTCTGGGGCATTGCCATGGCGCTCATGGCGGGCATCCTGTTGTACATGGGGTCCGGCCAGATCAGCGTGCTGCAGCAGTTCATCGTGCTGACCGCCATTCCCGTCTCGCTGGTGCTGCTGCCATCGCTGTGGACCGGCCCGCAGGCCGCCTATGCCATGGCTCGCGCCCAGGGCCTTTCCGCTCGACGCGTACTGGACCATGACCATGCTTGATGTCACCACGGTCGGCGCCACCCCGGTGGCGCTGCGCCCTGCCGATGAAGCGATGACGCTCGAGCGCCTGGGCAGCCTGCATGCCAGTCGACTCAGCTTCGTGCGTAGCCTGGTGCGCCAGATGGCGCGCCAGCGCTGGCAGGTGAGCTGTGCGCGTTTCGACCTGGATGCCGGGGGCCATGGCGTGGCCATCTACCGCCTGCAGACGCCCCAGGGCCGTTACCACGGGGTGATCTTCTCCCAGCATCTGGAGCCGGAGCAGCGCTCCGACCGGGTCATCGCCCAGGCCTGGGACGTGACCTTCGGCCTGGTGGAAGGCGATGTCGACGACGGGCTGCTCGAGCAGATGGCCGCCAATGTGCCCCTGCAGGAAGCCGGCCGGCAGCACCCGCGCCTGCTGGTGCTGTCGCGCGCCAATCGCAGCCTGCGCAATTTCGCGCACTTCGTCGAGGCCCTGTCCGGCGGCCACCAGCCGGACCCTGGCCAGATCACCCGGGTCGGCTACCTCTACCGAACCACCGCCGTCTACGGCAATGGCAAGTTCGGCATCGCCGACTTCGTGCGCCTGCAGAACAATGCCGACTTTCACCGCCCCTTCTCAGCGCAGATGATGGCGGTCTATCTGCTGCGCCATTTCTCCATCGAGCAGGTCGAGCATATTGCCTGTCACCAGAACCCCGCTGACGCCGTGCCACTGGCCCGCGAACTGCGGCGTTATCTGGGCATCGGCAACTCCACCGGGCTCGGCATGGCGCCCTTCCTGATCAATCACCCGCAGTTGATCCAGCAATGGGTCACCTGTCGTGAAAGCGCCCTGGTGGCCGCGCTGCGTCAGGCCCCCGATGAAGACCGGCGCCAGCGCCTGCTGACACTGACGCGACGCGCCATGCAGCACCTCGAGCAGACGGTCAGCGAAGACATCGAACAGGGGGAACGCAACGCGCAGACCGTGGCGGCCCTGCCCGAGGTCATTGCCTGGCTGGAAGAAATGCCGTTGGAGGAGGATCTCTGGCAGCAGCTGACGGCCTGGAGCACCCGCACCCTGCCGCTCGAGGCCCAGGAGCTGATCCACACCCTGCTGATCGAGCTCTACCCCGAGCGGGTCGACTACCTGGAAGACCAGATGGGTGTCATCGAGCGCCTGGAAATGACCCCGGACATGCCCCTGGTGCGTCTCAAGCAGTTGATCGAGACCCACTACGACTGGGCCCTGAACGAGGACTTCACGACCCCGGAAGCCCGCTACTGGTTCTGGTATCGCTCGGTGGAGAAGGAAGAGCCGCGGCTGGGCGTGCGCGACCGGGAGCCGGGTGCCGAGAAGGAGCTGCATCTGGCCATTGCCCCGCGGGTCCAGCACACCCATGGCGTGCTGAGCGAGTTCCTCGAGGCCAATCCGCGCGCCCTGGTGGTCGAGTTCCTGATCGCGCACCCGCGCCACAAGGACATCGTGCGACGCATCCAGACCATGGTGGATACTGCCTACGGCGAAATTCGCGCCAACCTCTGGCATCGCGACATGAAACCCATGCACCTGCTGCGCACCAAGCTGTCGTTCTTCGGCGCCAGTCGCTTCGACCCCAAGTCGGACCGCTGGGTGCGCATCACGCTGTTTCAGGGCGCCCCGCTGGTCGAGGAGCTGAATGCCGAGCCCCACGACCTCCAGGACTTCGATGACTGGAGCTTCCCGCTGGAACCCGAGTTACCGGAAGAGTCCGCCAAGGCCCGCTGAGACGGGCCCATGAATGAATACACCACTCTGCAGGGAAACCATCATGAAAGCATCCTACAACGAGCTGCAGGGCCTGTGTCTCAAGGCCTTCATCGGCATGGGCTTCGAGGAGGGTGACGCCGCCGATGCGGCAGACATGGTCGCCTGGATGCAGTGTTTCGGCCTCGGCGGCCTGGCCGCCCTGAGTCGTGGCCTCGACTTCCTGCTCGAGGATGACCCCGACGACCTGCCCAGCGTGCTCTACCAGGACGGCGACCTGGCGGTCATCGACGGCCATGGCCAGAGCGTGCTGCGCAGCTCCACCCTGGCCCTGGAGCTCGGCTTTGCCAAGGCCCGCGCCCGCGGCCTGGCGGTCATCAAGGTACGCCACTGCCACAACCGCCAACTGATCATGGGCTACCTGGCCCGACTCGCCGGCCGCGGCATGAACGTCACCGCCTTCTGGCGCAACGCCCAGCAACCGCTGACCGAGCAGGTCGTCGGCTTTCGCGCCAACAGCTCGGTCCCGGAGATCCGCGTCTATGCCGTGCAGGAGATCCCGGAGGAAAACGAGCCCAACAATGCCATCACCATTGTCATGGCCAACCACGTCGACCTGCTGCCGGCCATGCGCTCCGACTACCGCTACGACCTGCTGGCCCACCACGACGAATCCACCCTGCTGGCCAGCCGCAACCAGTCCCTGACGGAAGGCATCGAGGTGGATGAAGCCGTGTGGGCCCGCCTCAAGCACCTGGCCAGCCGCATGCTGGTGGAAGCCACCGACGCCTCGCGGGACGGCGCCGGTGCCGGCGCGCAGGACAATGACTGATACCATCACTCCGCTTCAAAGTTAGGGTGATGCTCAGGCGCCATCTTTCGAGTCCAACCCGACCCGCGTCGAATCTGTCTGCGCCGATACCCCCCGCTGCGTGGTGGAACTAAAGGTGCTGATCAAACAGCCCCAGCATAATGAGCCAGCTTGAAGATACGTTGACTTTGAAAGCCGGCTGGCCCAAGGTTCAGGTAAATGGACTGGGAGTGCCCGGTCGGCGTCCAAACCTCGGTGAGCTTCATCGAGGTTTTTCGCTATCTGGGGACCATCAACCCATGCCCTGCAGCTCGCCCTTGGCGTCGTGAACGATCTTGCCGTACTCCAGGCCGATCAGGCGAGCGATCTCGTCGGCGTGCTGTTCCAGCAGTTGCTTGAAGTTGAACATCACCCGGGCGCGCCTGGCGGGGGGTGTATCGCGCCAGGCCGGGAAGGCGGCTTCGGCGGCGGCGATGGCGCCCTCGACGGTGGCCTTGCCGGCCAGGCTCACCCGGCTGCCGACCTCGCCGGTGGAGGGATTGAAGATATCCTGGGTGCGCCCTTCGCCGGCGACGCGTGAGCCGTTGATCAGATGGCCGAGTTTGGTCATGGGGTACCTCGTTATAAGTAAGGAGTAAGGAGTAAGGAGTAAGGAGTAAGGAGTAAGGAGTAAGGAGTAAGCAAGATGAGCGCCGGGGACGAGGCGAAGCGAGGGTCTTTTGCCATGGATGGCAAAAGTAGCGCCCATGGAAGGGTTCACAGCGCCCTCGCGTAGGCTTGTCGACGGGTAAGCTCATCGCCCAGTGGCAGGGAGCAGCGCATCTCGACAGGCGTCGCCTGATTCAACCCTGCTCCGCGAGCGCGTCGCCCAGTGCGTTGATGAGCCGGTCGATTTCCTCGCGCTCGACGATGAACGGCAGGCCGAGCTGGATGGTGTCGCCGCCGTAGCGCACATAGAAGCCTTTCTCCCAGCACTTCATGGCGATCTCGAAGGGACGTCGTGCCGGTTCGCCGGAATAGGGCGCGATCTGCAGGGCGCCGGCAAGGCCGTAGTTGCGGATGTCGCTGACATGCGGCGAGCCCCTGAGGCTGTGCAGCGCCGCCTCGAAGATCGGGCTCATCTCGCGCACCCGCTCGATCAGGCGGTCGTTCTCCAGCACGTCCAGCGCGGCCATGGCGGCGGCACAGGCCACCGGGTGACCCGAGTAGGTATAGCCGTGGGGCAGCTCGAGCATGTAGTCGGGGCCACCCTGCTCCATGAAGGTCCGATAGATGCCCTCGCGCACCACGACAGCGCCCATGGGCACGGCGCCATTGGTCAACTGCTTGGCCACGTTGAGGATATCCGGCACCACGCCGAACGCCTCGGCGCCGGTCATCGCGCCCATGCGGCCAAAGCCGGTGATGACTTCATCGAAGATCAGCAGGATGTCGTGCTGGTCGCAGATCTCGCGCAGGCGCTGCAGATAGCCGACGGGCGGCGGGATGACGCCGGTGGAGCCGGCCAGCGGCTCGACGATCACCGCGGCGATGTTCGAGGCATCGTGCAGGGCGATCAGCTCGAGCAGTTCGTCGGCCGTCTCCACGCCGCGTTCGGGCATGCCTCGGCTGAAGGCGTTGTCCTTGAGCAGGGTGTGGGGCAGGTGGTCGGCATCCACGCCCTGGCCGAAGAGACTGCGGTTGGCGCCGATACCGCCCAGGCTGATGCCGCCGAAATTCACCCCGTGATAGCCCCGGGCGCGGCCGATCAACTTGGTCTTGCCCGGCTTGCCCTGCTTGCGCCAGTAGGCCCGCGCGATCTTCAGCGAGGTATCGGCACTCTCCGAGCCGGAGCCGGTGAAGAAGGTATGGTTCAGATCCTCCGGCATCAGCTCGCGCAGGCGGTGCGCCAGCTCGAAGGCCCGGGGGTGGCCGAACTGGAAGGCCGGTGAATAGTCGAGCTCGCCCAGCTGGCGGCTGACGGCCTCGGTGATCTCCGGGCGACAGTGGCCGGCGCCGCAGGTCCAGAGGCCGGAGAGGCCGTCGAAGATGCGTCGCCCGTTGGCGTCCTGGAGATAGGCCCCCTCGGCGCCGACGATGAGGCGTGGGTCGCGCTTGAACTGTCGGTTGCCGGTGTAGGGCATCCAGTAGGCATCGAGCTGCTCGGCACTGAGGCCGGCCAGAGCGGAACCTTGAGCTGACATGTCGGCCCTCCGGGCGTGATGGACATGGCGTGGTGCCTTCAAGCTAGCAGGCCCCACAAGCCAGTAAATGTCGATATACTGAATCTCGCGTAAGCTTCCGCTTAACTTTCCCGGAAAAAGGCCCGCGCTGCGGGCTCATCGCCCCGCTGCATCGACAGGAGCGCCACCATGTCTCGACGTCCCGCACCGCTGACGGGGCCGGTCAGCGACAGCGACCTGCGCCTGCTGCGCATCTATCGCAAGGTGGTGGAGTGCGGCGGTTTCTCCGCGGCCGAAGTGGAGCTGAACATCAGCCGCGCTGCCATCAGCATGGCCATGAACGACCTGGAAACGCGGCTCGGTCTGCGGCTCTGCCAGCGCGGGCGCAGCGGCTTTGCGCTGACCGAAGAGGGCGCCGAGGCCTATGAAGCCACCCTGCAACTGCTCGCCGCGGCGGAAGAGTTTCGTACCCGGATCAATAGCCTGCATGCCCGCCTCAAGGGCGAGCTGAACATAGGCATCACCGACAACCTGGTGACCATGCCTGAGATGCTGATTACCGATGCCCTGAGTGCCCTCAAGGCGCGCGGGCCGGATGTGCACCTGAATATCCGCATGATTCCGCCCAACGACATCGAGCTGGCGGTGCTCGACGGCCGTCTGCACACCGGCGTGATTCCCCGCCTCAAACCCCTGCCCGGACTGCATTACCGCTCGCTCTACGCCGAGCAGTCGCGACTCTACTGCGCGGTCGGGCACCCGCTTTTCCATGCCCGACGGGTGACCGCCGGGCAGCTGGCCGAGCACGACGCTGTGCTGCCCGCTTATGCTCAGACCCCCGAGATCAAGACCATGCATGAGCCCCTGAAGGCCGCTGCTTCGGCCACCGACCGTGAGGGCATCGCTTTTCTCATTCTTTCCGGCCGTTACCTCGGCTATCTACCGACCCACTATGCCGAACGCTGGGTGGGCGAGGGGCGCATGCGGGCCCTGAATCCCCGCCACTGGCAGTACCTGACGCATTACAGCGCCATCACCCGCAAGGGGGCGCCACCCAACCTGGTGCTGGAGAGCTTCCTCGAGGAGCTGGACCGCCTGGTCGATTGAGGCCAGCGTCATGCGTATCACGACCTCTCGACCTGTCTGCCACGAAAGCGCAAAATTGGTGAAAAACAACCGGCCTGTGCGCAGGATCGGACCGATCGCCGGTCCGTCCCGTCACGCCCCTTATAACGCCAGTACAGTCGCTCAGCACGGAGCCAACATGAGCCCAGTTCCCACTATGCCCAACCCCGGCCTAGGCACCTTCCGGCTGGAGGGTGACACCGTGAAACAGATGATTCACACCGCCCTCAAGCTGGGTTATCGCCATATCGATACCGCCCAGTTCTACGGCAACGAAGCCGATATCGGCGCGGCCATTGCCGAAAGTGACGTCCCCCGCGAAGAGATCTTCGTGACCACCAAGGTCTGGCATGACCGGTTGCGTCCGGATGACCTCAAGGCGAGTGTGGAGGAGAGCCTGGCGCGGTTGCGCATGATGCAGGTTGACCTGCTGTTGATTCACTGGCCTTCACCGGACGACGCAGTGCCCATGGAGGATTATCTGCTGGCGCTGAGCGACGTTCAAAAGGACGGCAAGACCCGGCATATCGGCGTTTCGAACTTCACCCGGGCGCAGATCGACCAGGCGCTGGACATCCTGGGCCCGGATACGCTGCTGACCAACCAGATCGAAGTGCATCCCTTTCTGCAGAACCGCAACCTGGTCGCCCACTGCCAGAGCCACGATATCGCCGTTTCGGCGTTCATGCCGCTGGCCGTGGGAAAGGTCATGGAGGACCCCACCCTGCAGGAAATCGCTACCGCGCACGACGCCACCCCGGCACAGATCGCCATTGCCTGGTTGAACCAGCTGGGCATCGTGACCTTCCCGTCATCCACCCGGGAAGCCAACCTCAAGCGCAACATCGAGGCTCTGGATATCACCCTGAGCGACCGGGAGATGGCCGAGATCGCAACCCTGGATCGTGGCGAGCGCATCGCCAACCCGAGCATTGCCCCGGACTGGGATCAGTAAGGGGCGAGACTGACCGTCCTGGCGGCCCGGAGGGCCCGAGCCGCCATGGTCTCAGGCCTGGTCGCGTTGCTTGCGCGCCCGGTTACGGCGATACAGGCGCGCCAGGGCAATGCCCAGAGCCACCACGATCATGGCGGCCAGGGTCCAGCCCTGCCAGGGGCGCGCCGCGTCGTCCATCACGGTTTCCAGGGTGATGATGAGAATGAAACCGATCGCCTGGCTGGCGATGGCCAGGGCGCGAAGGGTGTCGAAGGCATCTTTGGCCATGAAGGCTCCTGCAGGATGACAGAACCGCCCACCGGCAGTAGGCTTGGCGAACGAATGCGCCAAGTGTAACCGGTCAGGCGCACCGCGCCGACCCTTGCCACGGAATCCAAGTCACCCATGGATGCCATTGCCCTGGGGCCCGTACTGGTCCCCTTACCCCGTCTCTACACGCTCGCCGTGACACTGCTGTTGCTCGCGCTCAGCGTCTTTCTGCTGGGCCTGCCCCGCCAGCGCCATGTACGCTGGTTCAATGGCCTGATCATCGTCTGGCTGGTGGCGGCGCACCTGGGCCATGTGGCCCTGAACCTGGAGGCCTATGCCCAGGCGCCCTGGGATATCATCAAGCTCTGGCTTCCCGGCTTTCACGGCGTGATCGGCCTGCTGGCGGGGCTGGCCTGGACCCTGTGGGCGCTGCGCGACCGGCTGGCGGCTCTGCTGGGCGCCAGCGGCCTGATCCTCGGCACCGCCCTGCTTTGGCTGGCGCTGATGGCCTGGGCGCCGCTGGGTGGCGGCTTGGCGCTGCGCCAGCTACCCGCGCTCAGTCTCGAGAACCTGCAGGGCGAGACGGTCGAACTGGCCGCGATACGCAACGAGCATGTGGTGGTCAATCTGTGGGCCACTTGGTGCCCGCCCTGCCGGCGCGAGATGCCGTTGCTGCAGGAGGCCGACCAGCGCGAGGACGTCAGCGTGGTGGTGGTCAATCAGGGCGAGGACCTGATGCCCGTAGTGCGCTACCTGGATGAACAGGGGCTGGCGTTCGAACATGCCCTGCTCGACCCCCGCCAGTCGCTGATGGTGCAGAGCGATGCCCAGGGTCTGCCGATGACCCTGCTGTTCGATGACCAGGGCCGGGCCGTGACCCAGCATGTCGGCGAGCTGACCCCGGCCATCCTCAACCGCTGGCTGGCCGACGACTAGGCCGGCAAAAGGCTTAAGCCGCGCCCCGCTTTGCTGTAAGATACCGCGCCCTGTATCTCGCGGCCCCTGTCCCGGCCGTGACGCAAGGGAAACACTGCTTAAATGCCTGCGCATGCAAATCGCTTCGTTACGCGGCGCTCGAAAGCTCGCCTAACCAATTGTTATGCCTCGCTTTCTGCGCTCCGTGCGCCTCGCGCTTCACTATGCTCGGCGATTTAATCAGCGCTTCCCAAGACACGATCTCTAGCATCCCGAGGCATCATGAGCGACTTCTCTCCCGGCCAACGCTGGATCAGCGACGGCGAGGCCGAACTCGGCCTGGGCACCATCCTCAATTGCGACAACCGTAGCGTGACCGTGCTGTTCGGCGCCAGCCAGGAAACCCGCACCTACAGCAGCCGACAGGCCCCGCTGACCCGGGTGGTATTCGGCAGTGGCGATCGTATCCAGTCCACCGAGGGCTGGCAGATGATCGTCGATGACAGCAAGGAAATCGGGGGACTGATCACCTATATCGGCGAGGATGCCGCGGGGGAACCCTGCGAGCTGCCCGAGGCCAAGCTGGCCGACAGCATGAAGTTCGACCAGGCCCGCGATCGCCTGATGACCGGTCAGGTGGACCGCAATGACTGGTTCGACCTGCGCTACCGCACTCTGCACCATTATCATCGCATCGAGCAGAACCCGGCGCTGGGTCTGGCCGGTCCGCGCATCGACCTGGTGCCTCATCAGCTCTACATCGCCGACGAGGTCGCTCGCCGCAGCTCGCCGCGGGTCCTGCTGGCCGATGAGGTCGGCCTGGGCAAGACCATCGAAGCGGGCCTGATCCTGCATCGCCTGCTGCTCACCGGGCGGGCCGAGCGCGCCCTCATCCTGGTCCCGGACAGCCTGACCCACCAATGGCTGGTCGAGCTGCTGAGGCGCTTCTCGCTGGAGGTGACCCTGCTCGATGAACAGCAGTGCGAGGCCCACGGCAATGCCAATCCCTTCGAAGCCGGCCAGTTGATCCTGGCCAGCCAGGACTGGCTGTTTGCCGACCCTCACCGTCAGGGGCAGGCCGAGGCCTGCGACTGGGACATGCTGATCGTCGATGAGGCCCACCACCTGGAGTGGTCAGACGAGCGCGTGGGGCCCGGCTATGCCTGTGTCGAGCGCCTCGCCGCCCATGTGCCCGGCATGCTGCTGCTCACCGCCACGCCCGAACAGATGGGCCAGCAGAGCCACTTCTCTCGACTGCGCCTGCTCGACCCGGACCGCTATCACAGCCTGGCCGACTTTCAGGAAGAAGAGCTTCACTACGTGGAGGTCGCCGAGGCCATCGACGCCCTGGAGCGCCTGCCCGACCACCCCGAAGACAAGCCTCGCGTGGCGGCCGTGATCGACGAGGATGACAGCCAGGCCCTGCTCGACACCCTGGCCGACGCACAGCAGGGCAGCGCCGAGCGCGATGCCGCCCGCGATCAGCTGCGCGACCAGTTGCTCGACCGTCACGGCACAGGGCGCGTCATGTTCCGCAACAGCCGGCGCCATGTCGGCGGCTTCCCCGAACGGCGCCTGCATGTCGAGCGCCTCGAGCCTCCCGCCGCCTATCGCCGCGTGCTGCGTCGACTGGAGCGTGACGAGGACTACCTGGACGAGCTGCTCATCGAGAGCGGGCTGGACCACCCCGAGGTGCTGATCTATCTCGATCTCATGTACCAGGCCATGGCCGACGACCCGCTGAATGCCGAGCCCTGGTGGCAGATCGACCCACGCGTGACCTGGCTGCTCGAGCGCCTGACCGAGCTGGGCAACGACAAGCTGCTGGTGATCGCCCATGACCGCGACACCGCCGCCGGCCTGTCGGAAGCCCTGCGGGTGCTGGGCGGACTGCATGCGCCGGTCTTTCACGAGGGGCTGACCCTGCTGGAACGCGACCGTGCCGCCGCAGCCTTTGCCGACGAGGAAGACGGCTGTCAGGTACTGGTATGTTCGGAAATCGGCTCGGAGGGTCGCAATTTCCAGTTCTGCCATCATCTGGTGATGTTCGACCTGCCCCTGCACCCTGACCAGCTGGAGCAGCGCATCGGCCGCCTCGACCGTATCGGCCAGCGTCACCCGATCGAGCTGCATGTACCGGTGTTTTCGGACAGCCCGGGCGAGCGCCTGCTGCGCTGGTATCGTGAAGGCATGGATGCCTTCAGCGCCCCGCACGGCCTGGGCAGCGATCTCTACGCCGCCTTCGGCGATGACCTGGCGGACGCTCTGCTGGATGACACCGCACTGGATGAAATCACCGACGAAACGCGTCGCTTCTTCGAGGCGCGCCTGGCCGAGCGCGACGCCGGCCGCAATCGCCTGCTGGAGCTCAACGCCTGCCGCCCCGAACGTGCCGAGGCGGTCGCCGAGGCCATCCACGGACTGGATAACGACCGTGCCCTGCGGCGCTATATCGACCAGGCACTGGACATCTTCGGGGTCGACAGCCAGGACCTGGGCGGCGACCTGCAATTGCTGAGCCCCAGCCCGCACATGCTGGACGGCCTGCCGGGGCTGGTGAAGGGCGAGGAAGGCTTCACGGCCACCTTTTCCCGGGCGCGAGCCCTGGCCAGGGACGACGTTCAGCAGTTGACCTGGGAGCACCCGCTGACCCGCGAGATGATGGCGCGCATTCTCGAGGGGTCGATGGGCAACACGGCCTTGGCGCTGCTCCGGCACCCGTCCATCCCGGCCGGCCGCCTGATGGTCGAGCTGGTCTTTCGCACCCACTGCCCGGCCCCGCGGCGACTGCACCTCAACCGCTTCATGCCGCCCACCGCGGTGCGCGTGCTGCTGGATGAATCCGGCGCCAACCTCACCGACAGGATTTCCTTCACCGGGCTCTCGAAGAACCTGCAGAAGGTCAAGAAGGCGGCCGCACGCGACCTGATCAAGAGCCGCCATGGTCAGCTGCGGGAGCTGCTCGACAGCGCCGAGCAGGAAGCCGAGCGCGAACTGCCGGGCATCGTCGAGGCCGCCCGGCAGCGCATGGGCAACACGCTCGACGCCGAGCTGGCGCGCCTGGAAGCCCTGGCACGGCGCAACCCTTCGGTGCGCGAGGATGAGCTGAGCTCACTGCGCCACGAACGCGAGACCCTGGAAGCGGCCATCGAGGGCACACGGCTACGCCTCGACGCCGTGCGGGTGATTGTCACCGTGGATCAGAACGCCCGCTAGCCCGACCGCCCGGGGCGCTCGCGCTGGCCCGGCTGAGCGCGGGCGCCCTCTCAGGAACTGCCGAGGATATCGTCCAGCGCCTTGTCGAGGGTCGGGTAGGTGAACTCGAAGCCTGCCTGCTCGAGGCGACGCGGTAGCATGTCGGCGCCGGTCAGCAGCAGGCGCGACATCTCGCCGAGCATCACCTCCAGCACTCTGGAGGGCACCGGCATCAGGGCGGGGCGCTTGAGGTGCTGTGCCAGCTGGTGAGTGAACTCGGCATTGGTCACCGGATGCGGCGCACTGCCGTTGAAGGCACCCGTATGTTGGTCGCCGTCGAGCAGGAAGACGATCATGCGCACCAGGTCGTGGCGGTGTACCCAGGGCATGAACTGCTCGCCGTGCCCCAGTCGTCCGCCCAGCCCCAAACGGAAGGCCGGCAGCATTTTCTTCAGGGTGCCTCCGTCCTTGTCGAGCACCAGCCCGATGCGCAGAATCGCCAGCCGGGCGCCGAACTCGGTAACCCCCTGGGCAGCCTCTTCCCAGCGCTGACACAGGCGGTGGGCAAACTCGTCATGCGGTGTCGTATCCTCGTCGACCTCCTGGTCCCCCTGATCCCCGTAATACCCCATGGCCGAGGCGGATACCATCACGTCGGGGGCATGGCCGGTGTGCGAGAGCTGCTCGCAGAGTCTGACCAGTTCATGGGTCGTCTCGACCCGCGAGTTCACCAGGCGTTCCTTCTGGGCCTCGCTCCAGCGCTTGCCGGCGATCGACTCGCCGGCCAGGTTGACGATGGCATCCGGCGGGGTATCGACGAAATCCAGCGCCGAGCGCCGAATGTCCGTGCCACTGGGCAGCACGGCCCGTGCGGGCTCGGGGGAGCGCGACACCACCATCGGGCGATGCCCCTGCTCCTTGAGTAGCGGACACAGGGCCTGGCCCACGAACCCGCTTCCGCCGGTGATCAATACACGCATGAAGTTCTCCTTGATGGAGCTGTGTTATACAACGGTTATACACCTTTGCTAGTCTGCATGGCAAAAGCTTGATCGCACCCTGAATGTATTCCGGCCACACTACTCTCTGGAGACCGCATGATGAAGAAGGCGCTGATATTGATGGCTCACGGATCGAGCGACCCGCGCTGGCGCGAGCCCTTCGAGCGCATCCACCAGGCCTCGGCCGAACGCCTGGGCCAGCCTCTACACCTGGCCTACATGGAGCTCTGCGATCCCTCGCTGGAAGACACGGTGGCCCAGCTCGCCGCGGAAGGCTTCGAGCATGTCGAGATCCTGCCCTTATTCTTTGCCGCCGGCCGCCATCTACGCAAGGACGTGCCCGCCAAGGTGGAGGCCATGAGCGCCCAGCATCCCGATGTCAAGCTTGACCTGCTGGACCCGGTGGGCGAGCACCCGGCCTTCATCGAGGCGCTGGCGGGGGTGATCGCCGAGCATGATGCCCGCTGAGTGCAGCGTTGAGACACGAGTTGTACAATGCCTCAGCGCTGTACAACAATTGGCCTGAAGCGCTCGCCCCTCCAGCCCCCCATCATGAGGCCATCATGAGTCAAAAGGCGAATCTCCCCGGTGATACGCCACGCTACCCGATTCGCGAGGTATCGCGACTCACCGGCGTCAACTCCGTCACCCTGCGCGCCTGGGAGCGTCGCTATGGCCTGCTGCGGCCGCACCGAACCCCCAAGGGACACCGCCTGTATGCCCGCGAGGATATCGAACGCGTAGAGGCCATCCTGCAGTGGCTGAATCGTGGGGTCCCCGTCAGCCAGGTGCGCGAGCTGCTCGACAAGCCAGAGCTCACGGCGCGTCCTGGCCCCGAGACGGATGACTGGGCCCATCAGCGTGAGCAATTGATGGCGGCCATCGAGGCGCTGGACAGCCCGCGCCTGGATGCATTGTTCAACCAGGTGCTGGCCTTGTACCCCGCTCGGGTGTGCATTGAACGGCTCTGGCAGCCGGTCGTCGAGGCGCTGGAGGAAAGCGCCGACGAGCACCAGGGCATGGCGCTGCAGCGCCGGGTACTGGAGGCCTTCCTGCGGACCCGGATCGGCACACGGCTGTACCACGCCAATCCCCAGGCGGGGCCGCGCCAGGTGCTTGTGACCTCTCTGCCGGACGCCGACAGCCCGCTCTGGGGGCTGCTCATCGCTCTGCTGGCCAGCGAGCAGGGCCACCGCGTGCATTTGCTGGATGCGCCGCTGCCGCCCCGGGGTATGAACCTGGCCGCCGAGCGACTGGGCATCGACCTGATCGTGATGACCAGCGGCAAGGCCGAAAAGTCCGATTTGATCAAGCACCAGCTGCCCCGCCTGGCCGAGCAGCTGGATGCACCGCTGGCCCTGTGCGGCCCGGTGGCCCGCATCCGTGCTAACGACATCGACAACCGGCACGTCATCTCGCTGGGTGACCAGCTGGCCGAGGCCATCGGCCGGCTGGAAGCGCTGTTGGTCGACAGGCCACCCACGGCGGATGCCCCGCGCTGATGCTCCCTTCACTCGACAACCGACTCCCGGAGCCCGCATGACACCAAGCCTGATCTGGTTTCGCAGCGACCTGCGCGTACACGACAACACGGCCCTGGCACAGGCCGCTCGGGAAGGCCCGGCGGTGGCCGTTTTCCTGCGCACCCCGGGGCAGTGGCGCCAGCATGGCCATGGTGACAACAAGCTGGACTTCTGGCATCGCGGCGTCCTGGCGCTGCGCGAGACGCTTCAGGGGCTGAATATTCCCCTGCTGCACCGCGACCTGGAGGATGACACCGAGGTGCCGCAGACGCTGCTGGACATCGCCCGCGAGGTCGGCGCAAAGCGCCTGCATTTCAACCGCGAGTATCCCTGGAACGAGGCGCGACGCGATGCCCGTGTCACCCGGGCCTTCGACGAAGCCGGCCTGACGGCCATCGGCCATCATGATGCGGTGGCCTACGCGCCCGGTGAACTGCTGACCGGCGGGGGCGACTACTACAAGGTGTTCACGCCCTTCGCCAAGGCCTGGCATCGCCAGCTCAGCGGCGAGCGCCTGACCCTGCGCGACGCCCCGGCTCCGCAACAGGCATTTCCCGTGGCGACGGACCCGCCCCCCGAGGCCCCGGCCTGGCAGGATGCGCCGGCGGCCGCCGAGGAATGGCCAGCCGGTGAAGAGGCGGCGGGCGACCGACTGGAGCGATTCCTGCGCTTCCGCGGGCGTCACTATGTCGAGCAGCGCGATTTTCCCGCCGTGAAGGGGACCAGCACGCTGTCGCCTTACCTGGCGCTGGGCATGATCTCCTATCGGCAGTGCATGCAGGCGGTGCTCGCCGAGAATGACGGGCGGCTGGCCGAGGGCGATGCCGGTCTGGTGGCCTGGGTCAACGAACTGATATGGCGCGAGTTCTATCAGCATGTGGCCGTCGGCTTTCCCGAGGTATGCCGGCATCATGCCTTTCAGCCACATACCGAAGCCCTGCCCTGGCGGTCGGACGACGAGAGCCTTAAGGCCTGGCAGGAAGGCCGCACCGGCTACCCCCTGGTGGATGCCGCCATGCGTCAACTGCGTCACACCGGCTGGATGCACAACCGCTTGCGCATGGTCACGGCCATGTTTCTTGCCAAGCACCTGCTGATCGACTGGCGCCGAGGCGAGGCCTTCTTCATGCAGCACCTGGTGGACGGCGAATTCGCGGCCAACAATGGGGGCTGGCAGTGGGCGGCCTCGACGGGTACCGATGCGGTGCCCTACTTTCGCATCTTCAACCCGACGACCCAGTCCCGGCGCTTCGACCCGGACGGACGCTTCATTGCCCACTGGGTGCCGGAGCTGGCTGCTCTACCGGCCCAGGCGCGCCATGAACCCTCGGCCCAGCAGCGTAAGGCCGCAGGCTATCCCGCTCAGCTAGTCGAGCATCGTGCGGCTCGGGCTCGGGCACTCGACGCCTTCAAGAACCTGAGTGCCTGAACGCTCGCGGGCAACAAGGGAGGTATTCCATGCTGCAGGACATGTCACTTCGCCGCTTCTGTGATGTCTACCATGAACTGGACAAGGCGAGCACCGACAGGCTGGGCGAGATCTACACCGACGACGTGTGCTTTCGCGACCCCCTGCATCAGGTCACTGGCCTCGACTCGCTGCAGGCGTATTTCGATGCGCTGTACGCCAACGTCAGCCAGTGCCACTTCACCTTTCACCAGGGGCTGCGTCAGCAGGAGCAGGCGTTCGTGGTGTGGACCATGTCGGTGGCGCATCCACGGCTGGCCGGGGGCAAATCCTACAGGGTGGAGGGCTGTTCACGACTGACTTTCGCCGCGGATGGATCCGACAAGGTCTGTGACCACCGGGATTATTTCGATGCCGGTGAGCTACTTTATGAGCAGTTACCGATTCTGGGGCGGGTCATCCGCCGCCTGAAGCAGCGTGCCGCGGCATGAAACCCAGGGCGCGGCCGGGACGTAACTGCAGAATTGCCAATAAATTCCGCCTCGGGAGACTACTATGGGGTCACTGCCACAGACACAACGCATCTGGTTGACCGGCGCCACCTCCGGGATCGGCCTCAGCCTGGCCCGGCGGCTGCTCGACCAGGGGCATCGTGTCGCCCTGAGCGCCCGCCGCCAGGAGGATCTGGCGGAGCTGGCCGAGGGGCGCGACAATGCGCTGATCCTGCCGGTCGACATCACCGACCGGGCCGCCCTGCTGGAGGCCGCCGAGCAGATCCGCGCCCACTTCGGCGGCCTCGACATGGCGCTGTTCAATGCCGGTACCTGCGAGTACCTGGAGGCTCGGGACTTCGACACGGCCCTGATCGAGCGCGTCTTCACCACCAACTTCACCGGCACCCTCTACGGTATCGAGGCCGCGCTGCCCCTGCTGCGACAGGCCCGAGCCGAGGGCGGCCAGCCCCTGCTGGCGGCCACCTCGAGTGCCGCTGCCTACCTGCCGCTGCCGCGCGCCGAGGCCTACGGGGCGTCCAAGGCGGCCCTGAGCCATTTCCTCGAGTCGCTGCGACTCGATCTGGACCAGGAGGGTATCGGCGTCAGCATCATTCACCCCGGCTTCGTGAAGACACCGCTGACCGATCGCAACGACTTTGCCATGCCCATGCGCATCGATACCGAGACCGCGGCCGACGCCATCCTGCGCGGCCTGGCGGCACGCCGACTGGACATTCACTTCCCGCGCCGTTTCACCCTGATGCTGAAACTCCTGGGCATCCTGCCCCCCGGGCTGCGCTTTCGGCTGGGACGCCGCATGAGCCGGCAGAACACCACAGGAGAGACCACGTCATGACGTCCGCCGACGCCACGCGACCCGGTCAGCGTATCGCGGTCATCGGCAGCGGCATCGCCGGCATGGCGGCCGCCTGGTATCTGTCACAGCGCCACCGGGTCACGCTGTTCGAGGCCGGCCCGCGGCTGGGCGGCCACACCGCGACCGTCGATGTGACCCTCGAGGGCCAGCCGTATGCGGTCGACACCGGCTTCATCGTCTTCAATGATCGCACCTACCCTCACTTCCAGCGGCTGCTCGCGGCCCTGGGGGTCGAGTCCCAGCCCACCGAGATGAGCTTCTCGGTACACGAGACCCGGCGCGACTTCGAGTACAACGGCCATACCCTGACGTCACTCTTCGCCCAGCGCCGCAACCTGTTCAAGCCGTCCTTCCTGGGGCTGCTGCGCGACATCCTGCGCTTCAACCGCGAAGCCACCCGCGAGCTGAGCGAGCAGCGCCTGGCCGAGAACCTAACCCTCGGCGAGTACCTCGATGCGCGTGGCTATGGGCAGGCCTTTCAGGACCGCTACTTGCTGCCCATGGGGGCAGCGATCTGGTCGGCCAGCATCGAGGACCTGCGCCAGTTTCCGCTGCGCTTCTTCGTGCGCTTCTTTCATCACCATGGCCTGCTGTCGGTCACCCAGCGCCCTCAGTGGTACACCATCGTCGGTGGCTCACGCGCCTACATCCCGGCCCTGACCGCGCCCTATGCCGAGCGCATCCATCTCGACACACCGGTGCTGGGAGTCAGGCGCCATGCCGAGCAGGCCGAGGTGCGCACGGCCGCGGGTCGCCAGCACTTCGACCAGGTGGTGCTGGCCTGCCATGCCGACCAGGCGCTGGCCGTGCTGGAAGACCCCAGCGACGCCGAACGCGAGATCCTCGGGGCCCTGCCCTATCAGGACAACAGCGTGGTCCTGCATACCGATACGCGCCTGCTGCCGCGTCGGCCGCGCGCCTGGGCGGGCTGGAACTATCGCCTGGATGGCCGGGGTCGTGAGGCGCGTGCCTCGGTCACCTACAACATGAATATCCTCCAGCGTCTTCAGGCCCCAAAGACACTGTGCGTGACGCTCAACGATGATGACGCCATGGTCCCCGAGACCATCCTGGGGCAGTATCGCTACGCGCACCCGCGCTTCACGCTGGCCGGTCAGGCCGCCCAGCAACGTCATGCGGAGATTTCCGGCCCCCGGGGCCTGACCCATTACTGTGGTGCCTACTGGCGCAACGGCTTCCATGAGGATGGCGTCTGGAGCGCCCTGCGCGTGGCCAGGGCGCTGGGCGCCGAGGAACCCGCCGCGGAGACCTCGCCATGCTGACCCGGCCGCGCTCGTGCCTCTACCGTGGCTGGCTGCAGCACCGGCGCTTCACGCCCCGCTATCACGCCTTTCGCTATCGGCTGTGGATGGCCTGGCTGGACCTGGACGAGCTGCCCGAGCTCTTCGATGGCGTGCCCGGCTTCAGCGCCCGCCGGCCGGCGCTGGTGCGCTTCCGTCGCGCAGACTACCTGTCGCCGGAGACCCCCTGCCTGAAGGAGGCCGTGCGCGCCGAGCTGCAGCGCCAGCTCGGCGAGGCACCCGAGGGACGTATCTGCCTGCTGACGCAACTGCGCACCCTGGGAGTGGGCTTCAACCCGATCTCGCTGTACTACGCCTACGATGCCGAGGACCGGCTATGCGCCGTCCTGGGCGAGGTGACCAACACCCCCTGGGGGGAACGCACGCACTATGCGTGTCGCGTGAACCCGGAGCGTCATGGTCACCGCGCGGCCTTTCTCAAGGCCATGCACGTTTCGCCCTTTCTGCCCATGGAAATGGAGTATCAGTGGCGCTTCAACACGCCCGGCGAGGCACTGGAGCTGCACATGGACATCCTGCAGGACGCCCGGCGACATTTCGACGCGACGCTGTCGCTGAGCGCCATGCCGGCCACCCGCCGGCACCTGCTGGCGACCCTGGCACGGCATCCCGGCATGCCGCTGAAGACTCTGGCCGGCATCCATTTCGAGGCACTGCGTCTATGGCTGAAACGCATCCCCTGGTATTCCCGTCCCACGCATGAGGAGACACCCCCGTGAATTCGCCCCGTACCCTTGAGACTCCCCGACTTTCGGGCAAGGAAGACCGGCTTTCACGCTGGTGCCGAGCACGCCTGATCCCGCAGCTGGCCAGCCTGAAAGGCGGGCGCTTGACCCTCGTCGAGCAAGCACAGCAACAGCAGCTTGGCCAGGGTGACGAACGCTGTGTCACCCTGCACATCCACCGCCCCCGGGCCTGGCGGCGTTTCGCCCTGGGCGGCACGGTGGGGGCGGCAGAAGCCTACATGGATGGTGACTGGGACACCGACGACCTGGTGTCGCTGGTACGCCTGCTGGCCGCCAATCTGGAGAGGGTCAATCGGGACATAGAAGGCGGCATGGCCTCCTTGGCGCGCTGGTTGCTGAGCCTGGCCAATGGCCTGCGGCGCAACACTCTGGGCGGCTCACGACGGCATATCGCGGCCCATTACGATATCGGCAACGACCTCTTTGCCACCTTCCTGGATCAGCACCACTGGATGTATTCCAGTGCGGTCTTCCCGCATCCGGCGGCCAGCCTCGAGGAGGCCTCGACGCACAAGCTCGACCTGCTGCTCGACAAGCTGGACGTCCAGCCGCATCACCATCTGCTGGAGATCGGTACCGGCTGGGGTGGCCTGGCAATCCATGCCGCGCGGACCCGTGGGTGCCGGGTCACCACGACCACCATTTCCGAGGAACAGTATGCGCACACCGCGCAACGCCTGGCGCAAGAGGGCCTGGCCGAGCAGGTCACCCTGCTCAAGCAGGACTATCGGGAGCTGAGCGGACGCTATGACCGCCTGGTCTCGGTGGAAATGATCGAGGCGGTCGGCCACCAGTATCTGGATACCTACCTGGTCACCCTGGATCGTCTGCTGACCGACGATGGGCTGGCCATGCTGCAGGCCATCACCATCCGCGACCAGCGTTTCAAGGCCGCCAGCCGGGAGATGGACTTCATCAAACGCTACATCTTCCCCGGGGGCTTCCTGCCGTCTCACCATGCCATTCTGGATGGCCTGACGCGGCGCACCACACTGAACTTGGTCGCCCTGGACGAGATCGGCCTGCATTATGCCCGTACGCTGCGCGAGTGGCGCCAGCGCTTCGACGACAACCTGGAGACGGTACGCCGCCTGGGCTACGACGAGCGATTCATCCGTATGTGGCGCTATTACCTGGGCTATTGCGAGGGGGGATTTCTCGAGCGCACCATCGGCACCTGCCACCTGCTGATGGCCAAGCCGGGGGCCCGCCCCGCGCCGTTGACGGGGGCGCCATGAAGGGCCGGCTGATCGCCAATCTGGCGGGCTTTCAGCTCGGCTGGCTGGCCTGCGTACTGGGGGGCAGCCTGATCGGACTGGTCACGGTGGCCATCCTGCTGGCCCTGCACCTGCGCTTCATGGCGTATCCGGGCGAGTGGCGCTGGCTGGCCGGTTTTGCCCTGCTGGGACTGGGGGTCGATGGCGGCCTCGCCCTGGCCGGCGGCTTTCAGTTCCCCGATGACGCCTGGCGACTGGGGCCCCTGCCTGTCTGGCTGTGGCTACTCTGGCCGCTGTTTGCCAGCACGCTGCACCATGGCCTGGCTTGGCTGTGGCCCCACCCGCGGCTGGCCATGCTGGGGGGTGCGCTCAGCGCGCCGATGTCCTATTTCGGTGGGGCCCGCCTGGCCGAGGTGGACCTGGCGCCCTGGTTGCTGCCGGCCGAGGCGCTGGTCTGGCTGCTCCTCTGCCTGGGGGTCTCGCGGCAGCTTGGGCAGCCCCGCCCACCATCCCCGGCGCGGCCCCGAGGCTAGATCTCCGATGCCATGCGCGGTGGCGAGTACCAGTACCCCTGGGCCTCGCCGCAACCGGCGGCACGCAGAAAGTCGCGCTGGGCCAGCGTTTCCACGCCTTCGGCTACCACTTTCAAGGACAGGCCCTCGGCCATGGCTAGAACAGCATTGACGATGGCGATATTGGAGCGATCTTCCGGCAGGGACTCGACAAAGGTTCGGTCGAGCTTGAGCTTGTCCAGCGGCAGGCGTGTCAGGTAGCCGAGCGACGAGTAGCCGGTGCCGAAGTCATCCAGGGCGGTGGGGTGGCCTCGTTCGCGCAGGGCCTCGAGCCGGGGGACGACATCACCGGCCCGTTCATCGAGCAGGGTCGACTCGGTAAGCTCCAGCCCCAGATAGCGGGCCTCCAGACGATGGCGTGCCAGCCCCGCCTGCAGGGCGGCCTCCAGCTTGCCCTGAAAGAGCTGGACCGGCGAGACATTGACCCACACTGGCACCCGGAGCTGACCCCGGTCGCGCCAGCAGGCCATCTGCGCCAGGGTCTGGTCGATCACCCAGTTGCCCATTGATGCCATCAGGCCATGCGTCTCGGCCATGGGGATGAAGTCGGCAGGAAGGATCAGACCTTCATGGGGGTGGCGCCAGCGCAGCAGAACCTCGAGCCCGGTCAGGGCATCATTGGCCAGCCGGTACTGAGGCTGAAAGTGCAGCTCCAGCTGCCCGCCGATCGCCAGCGCACTGCGCAGGTCATTGACCATGCGCATCGACGTGGCCCCATGGAACCCCAGGCCGGGGCTGTAGCGCAGGGCATGATTGCGGCCATTGCGTTTGGCGCTGAACAGCGCCGTCTCGAGGCATTGCCTGAGCGTGCTGACACGCATGCCGTCCGTTGGCGCCTGGCAGCTGCCGATGGTGGCACCGAGCCGCATGGAGCGGCCATCCAGCGCGAAGGGAGTGGCCATCCAGGCCTGCAAGCGCTGGATCCAGTCATCATGATCCTCGCCGCCGCCGGACCTCAGCAGCATGAACTGATTGCCGCCCGAACGGCCGACCACGCCATTCGGCACGAACTCGTTCAGGTGCTGGCCGATCAGCACCAGCAGTCGGTCACTCGTTTCGCTGCCCAGCCCTTCATTGATGGCGCGGAAGCCATCGATATCCACCAGGGCTAGATCCAGGCATTCGCCTTGCGTCAGGCGCGACAATCGCGAGCCCAGCAATTCATGCAAGCGGCGTCGATTGGGCAGGCCGGTCAGGGCGTCCTCGAAGCCGATGCGCCGAAGGTCCCTGGCGCCGGCCGTCTGAGATGAGATGGGCGACAACACACAGACATAGCCCTGAAGCTCGCCACGCGACCCCAGCCGGGGCTGCACCTTGAGCCATGCCGGATAGACGCCTCCCGACTTACGGCGATGCCAGAACTCGCCCTCCCAGCGGCCGACGGACCGTGCGCTCTGCAAGAGGCGCTCGAAGAAGGCAGCATCATGTCGCGGCGCCGAGAGTCGGGTCGCATGCCAGCCGCGGACTTCCTCCAGGGTGTAACCGGAGGCCCGGGTCATCGCGGCATTGACGTCCAGGATGCGGTAATCGGCATCGGTGACCACGACTCCTTCCTCGACCACGGCCAGCGCTTCGCGCTGCACCCGCTCGTGCGCCTGCAGGTCTTGCCAGCGACGCCAGGCCTGCCCGGCAGAGAGCACCAGCAGACAGGCAACAGCGCCCCGCCAGACCGGTGAGGATAGCCAGGGCATTGCCAGCACAGGGCCCAGCATCAGCACAAACGACAGCCGTTCAAGGCGTAACCGGGGCCACATGATCATCGACACTCACGTATAAGATGAAGATCACCGGCGCTCATGCCATCATGGCATGCTGGATCCGGCAACCCGTTAGACACGACTTTACGCCAGGGACGGAAAAAATGCGCTGTTGCGTCTCGACGTGCATTCGACGAACGCGGACAGTAGACTAGGCAGTACCGCCTGGCGGCCGCATGCCGTGACACGGCATACAGTTATCTCGACTCTCGGAACGACTCAGTGACCAAGCAACATTCCTTTGATCGCGAAGCACTGCTGGCATGCAGCCGTGGCGAACTTTTCGGCCCCGGCAACGCCCAACTGCCGGCACCCAACATGCTGATGCTCGATCGCATCACGCACATCCACGAAGAAGGCGGCGAGCACGGCAAGGGCCAGCTGATTGCCGAGCTGGATATCCATCCGGACCTGTGGTTCTTCGGCTGCCATTTCCCCGGCGACCCGGTCATGCCCGGTTGCCTGGGCCTGGATGCCATGTGGCAGCTGGTCGGCTTCTATCTGGGCTGGATGGGCTATCCCGGCCGCGGGCGTGCCCTGGGGTGTGGCGAGGTCAAGTTCACCGGCCAGATCCTCCCCGAGGCCAGCAAGGTCACCTACCATATCAATATCAAGCGCATCATCACCCGGCGCCTGATTCTTGGCATGGCCGACGGCACCGTCTCCGTGGATGGCCGCGACATCTATCAGGCCAATGACCTTCGTGTCGGCCTTTTCACCTCCACTGCGAATTTCTGAACAGGAGGCTTCCATGCGACGAGTGGTAGTCACCGGCCTGGGCATCGTTTCCTGCCTGGGCAATGACGCACAACAGGTGCTCGAGGCACTGCGCCAGGGGCGGTCGGGCATTCGCTTCAAGGAAGACTATGCCGAGCGCGGCTTCCGCAGCCAGGTGGCCGGTGTCGTCGACATCGACCTGGATGCCGTAGTCGACCGCAAGCTCAAGCGCTTCATGGGCGATGCCGCCGCTTATGCCTATGTCTCGATGAATCAGGCCATTGAGGATTCGGGCCTGACACCGGAACAGGTTTCCAACGAGCGCACCGGCCTGATCGCCGGCTCGGGCGGCGCCTCGAGTGCCAACCAGGTCGAGGCGGCCGATGTCATGCGTGACAAGGGACTGCGCCGCGTGGGTCCCTATCGGGTCACCCGCACCATGGGCAGCACCGTATCGGCTTGCCTGGCCACGCCCTTCCAGATCAAGGGCGTCAACTACTCCATTTCCTCGGCCTGCGCCACCTCGGCCCATTGCATCGGCAGTGCCATGGAACAGATCCAGCTGGGCAAGCAGGACGTGGTCTTCGCCGGCGGCGGCGAGGAAGAGCACTGGACCCTGTCCTGCCTGTTCGACGCCATGGGCGCCCTTTCCACCCAGTACAACGACGCGCCCGAGCAGGCGTCGCGCCCCTACGATCAGGCGCGCGACGGCTTCATCATCGCCGGTGGCGGCGGCATGCTGGTCCTGGAAGAGCTGGAGCACGCCAAGGCACGTGGCGCCACCATCTATGCGGAGCTGGTCGGTTATGGCGCCACATCCGACGGCTACGACATGGTCGCGCCCTCCGGCGAGGGTGCCGCCCGCTGCATGCGCCAGGCCATGGCCACGGTCGACGGCCGGATCGACTACATCAACACCCACGGCACTTCCACGCCCGTGGGTGACGTCGCCGAACTCAAGGCGGTTCGGGAAGTCTTCGGCGATGAGACGCCGGCGATGAGCTCCACCAAGTCGCTGACCGGCCACTCGCTGGGCGCCACCGGGGTGCAGGAAACCATCTACTCGCTGCTGATGATGAAGAACGACTTCATCGCGGCCTCCGCCAATGTTGAGAACCTCGACGAGCAGGCAGCGGGCTTCGATATCGTCACCGAGCGGCGCGACACCCACGTGGAGCGCGTGCTGTCCAACAGCTTCGGGTTCGGCGGCACGAACGCCTGCCTGGTGCTCGAGAAGTATCGCGACTGAGGGCCCCGGGGGCCACGGCAGATGACTCAAGGCGCCCCTCGGGGCGCCTTTTTTGAAGGTCTCAGATTTTGAAGGCCTCAGGCACTCCGGGGCGAGTGCCCCGGTCAGGCGGGCACCGGCCGCGGCACGTCGGAAATTTCGCTCAGCCGCGCCTCGATCCAGGCCTCGGTCTCCGCCAGCACCTCTTCCGCGCTGCGTCCCGCGGTCTCGATGGGTTCACCGACCACCAGGGTCAGGCGCCCCGGCTGCTTGACCCAGTGACGGCCGGGCCAGCGTTCGCCGGCATTGTGCGCCACCGGCACCACCGGCACGCCGGCGCGGCAGGCGATGACGGCGCCACTCTTGTTGTAGCGACGCTGCTGCCCTGGCTCGACGCGGGTGCCCTCGGGAAAGATCAGTACCGACAACCCTTCCTCCAGGCGTTGCTTGCCCTGGGTCAGCACCTGTTTCATGGCCCGCGACGGCCGGGAGCGGTCCAGCGCGATGGGGTGCAGCAGGCGCAGCCCCCAGCCGAAGATCGGAAAATTCAACAGCTCCTTCTTGAGTACGGTACAGACCGGCGGCTTGAGCAACTGCAGATAGACCGTCTCCCACTCGCACTGGTGATTCGACAACAGCACACAGGCACCCTCGGGCAGGTTTTCCCGGCCGCGAATCTCGTAGCGGACCCCGCACACCAGGCGGAACCAGGCGATGATGAAGTGGTTGTAGAGGTTGAGCAGCCGGTAGCGGCTGGCCAATGGCAGGAACGGCGACGGCGGGAGGAAGAGCACACCGCAGACAAGCATGGCGGCAAAATAGCCGATATAGAAGATGGTGCTGCGAACGACATTCATGCCTTGCCGGACTCCCTGCCATGGTCCTCTGCGGCATCCCGGGCCAGGCACCACAGATCCAGCATGCGCTCGACCTCCAGCCGCCAGGGCTTCTGGTGCACGCCAAAGACTTCCAGTACACGACGGCAATTGAGCACACGGCGCAACGGCTGGTCGTGATGATGATTGAGTGCCTTGACAGCGCCCAGCGAAACGGACTCGCCACGTCCCTCGAGGCGGGTCTGCAACTGGGTGCGTACCATCGAGACAAAGGTATAGATACTGACCGGCTCGGTGCCCGCCAGATGATAACTGCCCCAGGCCTGCGCCCCGCAGGATTGCTGCTGCAGCATGCCGATCAATGCCATGGCGACGGCATCACAGGATGTCGGACAGAGCACCACATCCGAGGCGGCCCGCTGCTCCTCACCCCTGACCAGACCATCCAGCAGCTCGCCGAGCCAGGCGTGACTGCCGTCCAGGGCAAACAAGGGCCCAAGCCGCACGATCAGGTGACGCGGCCACTCGGCGCGAATCCGGTTGCCGGCCTGGACCAGGCGCCTGAGATCCTCATCGCGCGGTTCGGGGATCACATGCTCGTCGATGGGCGACTCATGGCCCTGTTCGTATAACTGATCGGACACACACCAGACCAGCGGCACCTCGCCCTGCTGGCAGACGCTCAGGCATGCCTCCACGGCTTCGGCGTGGGCGGTGACCGACGCCGGCTCGGCATTGATGGGACGAGACAGGGGCGGAATGATCAGGGCATCCGGCGCCACTTCATCGAGCCTTTGCTGAGTAATCTCGAGGCTCGGCTCGATGACCAGCTCGACATCACTGCGCCGACTGGCCTCGCGCACCAGCGCCAGGCTCAGGCAATGACCGGCATCCAGTATCAGCAGCTTCACGACAACTCCTTTTCGATGGTCCGGCCGGGCTCGGGAGACGCCACAAGGCGTCCCGGAGCGGGCACCATTCTACACCAGGTCCACACCCGGAGTGGCAGGATACCGGCCGTATTTCCCCTCAACGCACCAGCCCCGCTGGACCGGGGCCTGGTGACGACGCCCTGGGGTCAGCGATCAGAACGGGATTTCATCATCGAAGTCATCGAAACTGCCGGGGTCCGGGGCGCCGTAGTTGCCGCCCTGCTGGCCACCCTGCTGCTGCCCGCCCTGATGGGGCGCTGGCTGCTGAGGCGCACGTTGCGGCTGCCCACCGCCCTGATTGGCCGGCTGGCCATACTGGCCGCCCTGCTGCGGCTGGCCGCCGCCGAAGTTGCCGCCACCCTGGCCAC
The DNA here is from genome assembly GCF_030409235.1 of Halomonas almeriensis. Classification (GTDB taxonomy): domain Bacteria; phylum Pseudomonadota; class Gammaproteobacteria; order Pseudomonadales; family Halomonadaceae; genus Halomonas; species Halomonas almeriensis. Next base: position 47,095 of record NZ_JAUFPO010000009.1, on the reverse strand, counting down.
CGTCACTGCGACCGTCCAGCATCTGCATGTCGTTGGCAACGACCTCGGTGGAATACCTGTCCTGGCCGTTCTGGTCCTGCCACTTGCGGGTCTGCAGGCGGCCCTCGATGTAGACCTTGGAGCCCTTGCGCAGATACTGCTGGGCAATCTCGGCGGTCTTGTTGAACATCACCACGCGATGCCACTCGGTGCGTTCTTGGCGCTGACCACTCTGACGGTCCATCCAGGTATCGGTGGTCGCCAGGTTGAGATTGGCCACCGCGGAGCCGGAGGCCGTGAAGCGCACTTCCGGGTCCTGCCCGAGGTTGCCGATGAGAATGACCTTGTTGATGCCACGGGCCATGGTTGACTCCTTATCAATACGTGATGCTGCGGATTCCTTGGCACCGGTTAACCGGCGCCACCATCATGTCAGGGTGCTGCGACCCAGTGCTTCAAGCCTTGTCCTGCGGCTGCTCTGCTCGGCCGACCAGGTGTGCCAGGGCCTGCTCATCGAGGCGCTGTCGGTCAATCTTGAGATAGGCGCGCCCTTCCTCGGGCACCACCAGTACATCCTCGACGCCCGCCACATCGGCGAACCTGGCCATCAGGGTATCCATGGCGGCCTCATCATGCTGGTGGTGCAACGCGACCACCTCGCTGGAAAGGTGGCGAGGCGGGGTCATGCCGAGCATCAGCATCAGCCAGGCAACCCCCAGCATGGCACATCCGGCAAAAACCGCATCCAGCCCCCATTGCTGAGACAGCCAGCCGCCCATCACGCCACCCAGGAAGGCGCCCAGGAACTGGCTGGTCGAGTAGAGTCCCATGGCCGTGCCCTTGGCACCGGCCGGGGCCAGCTTGCTAAGCAATGACGGCAGCGTCGCCTCGAGCAGATTGAAGGCCACGAAGAACATCAGCAGCCACAACAACAAGCCGTGGAGCCCTTGCGCCAGACCGGCCAGGCCCGCCAGGCTGAGGGTGATGGCGATTATCGCGCCCAGGCACATGGGTTTCATGCGGCGCCATTTTTCGGCCACGATCACCAACGGCACCATCAGCACGAAGGCCATGCCCATGAGCCCCAGATAGACCCAGCCATGCTGCGCGCCAGGAATGCCGGCCTCGACCAGCCGAAAGGGCACGGCCACGAACAGCGCCATCAGAATCAGGTGCAGGGCAAAGATCGAGGCGTCCATGCGCCACAGATCCATGCGCCCCAGGATGTGCTTCAACTGGTCACGGTCGAGACCGACATCCTGGTGTCTGGCACGGCGTGGCGCAGGCGGCACCAGCTTCCAGAGTACCAGCATGCCCAGGGCCGACAAGGCGGCCGTGAACCAGAAGACGCCACCGAGGCCGAATTGCGCCGACACCAGAGGCCCCAGCACCATGGCCACGCCAAAGGCAACGCCGATCGACAGGCCGATCGTGGCCATGGCGGCGGTGCGCACTTCCTCTCGGGTCTGGTCGGCCAGCAGGGCCATTATGGCCGCTGCCACGGCGCCACTGCCCTGTAGACAGCGACCGGCGATGACCATGCCGATACTCTGTGCCTCGGCGGCTACGATGCTACCCAGGATGAACAGACACAGCCCGACGGCAATGACCGGCTTGCGACCGATACGATCGGAAACGAGGCCGAAGGGAATCTGCAGCGCCGCCTGGGTCAGGCCATAGATCCCCAGCGCCAGCCCCACCAGCAAGGGAGTCGCGCCCTGCAGATCCTCGGCATACAGGGCCAGCACCGGCAGCACCATGAACAGTCCCAGCATGCGCGAGGCATACAGGCCGGCCAGGCCGACAATGGCGCGTCGCTCCGAGGGCAACAGCAGTCCAGAGACCTTTCGCATAGGGGTGGCGTTTCCGTGAACGGGCAAGCGCCCTTGAATGGAGTGCATATTCTAGCGGTTTGCCAGCACCCGAGGAAAGCCAAAGCCGGGCAGGCTTTGCCGCGGCCACGAGCAGCCACGTATAATCGACTTTTTACCGTGTCTCGCAGAGGTGGGAATGGACAAGATTCTGGTTCGCGGTGCGCGCACCCACAACCTCCAGCAAATCGACGTCGAGTTGCCGCGAGACAAGCTGATCGTGGTAACCGGTCTATCCGGTTCAGGCAAGTCATCGCTGGCCTTCGATACGCTCTATGCAGAAGGCCAGCGGCGTTATGTGGAATCACTCTCGACCTATGCCCGGCAGTTCCTGTCGATGATGGAAAAGCCCGATGTCGACCACATCGAGGGGTTGTCGCCGGCCATTTCCATCGAACAGAAATCGACCTCCCACAACCCGCGCTCGACCGTGGGCACGATTACCGAAATCTACGACTACCTGCGGCTACTCTTTGCACGCGCCGGGACACCACGCTGCCCGGAGCATGGCGAGGACCTGGAAGCTCAGACCATCTCGCAGATGGTCGATCAGGTCCTGGCGCTGCCCGAAGGCAGCAAGCTGATGCTGTTGGCCCCGGTGGTCAGCGGGCGCAAGGGCGAGCACCTGCAACTGCTCGCCGAACTGCGCGCCCAGGGCTTCGTGCGTGCCATGGTCGACGGCCAGGTGCTCGAGCTGGATGACATCAAGCCGCTGGACAAGAACAAGAAGCACGACATCAGCGTGGTGGTGGATCGCATCAAGGTCCGTGAGGGGCTTGCCCAGCGTCTCGCTGAGTCGTTCGAGACGGCCTTGGGGCTGGCCGACGGCACGGCGATCGTCCACTTCATGGACGGCGAAGCCGAGGATCTGGCCTTCTCGTCGCGTTTTGCCTGCCCGGTCTGCGGCTACTCGATCGCCGAGCTCGAGCCGCGCATGTTCTCGTTCAACAACCCCGCCGGGGCCTGCTCCTCCTGCGATGGCCTGGGAGTGCAGCAGTTCTTCGCCGCAGAAAAGCTGATCAGCCACCCGGAGCTCTCGCTGGCCGAGGGCGTCATCAAGGGCTGGGATCGTCGCAGTGTCTACTACTTCAACCAGTTGCAGGCGGTCGCAGAGCATTACCGCTTCGCCCTGGAAACCCCCTGGCAGGACTTGGCACGTCACGAGCGCGAGATTGTCCTGCATGGCAGCGGCAAGGACCCTGTGGCCTTCCACTACGTCAACGACAGGGGGCGCAAGGTGACCCGCGAGCACCCCTTCGAGGGGGTGCTGCCCAACATGCAGCGCCGCTACCGGGAAACCGAATCCAGCTCGGTACGCGAGGAGCTGGCCCGTTATATCTCGACCCAGGCCTGTCCGGCTTGCCAGGGCAGCCGGTTGCGCAAGGAAGCGCGCAATGTGTTCATCGACGACCAGACCCTGCCGGACGTGGTGGGCCTGCCGATCGGCGAAGGCCTGGCCTATTTTCAGGCGCTTTCCCTGCCGGGCCGCAAGGGCGAGATCGCCGAGAAGATCCTCAACGAGATTCGCGCGCGACTGGAGTTTCTGGTTAATGTCGGTCTCGACTACCTGAACCTGGAGCGCAGCGCCGAAACCCTCTCCGGCGGCGAGGCCCAGCGGATTCGCCTGGCCAGCCAGATCGGCGCCGGACTGGTGGGCGTCATGTACATCCTCGATGAACCTTCCATCGGCCTGCACCAGCGCGACAACGACCGCCTGCTGCAGACCCTGGAACGCCTCCGCGATCTGGGCAATACGGTCATCGTGGTGGAACACGATGAAGACGCCATCCGCTCCGCGGACCATGTCCTCGACATCGGGCCGGGGGCCGGCGTGCATGGCGGCCGCATCGTCGCTCAGGGCACCCCAGAGGACATCATGGCCACGCCGGAGTCGCTGACCGGCCAGTACCTGTCGCGCGAGCGGCGCATCGAGGTACCGCCCTGGCGCATTCCCGGCAACCCGGAGAAACAGGTGGTGCTGTCGGGCGCCACCGGCAACAACCTGCAGGATGTGACCCTGACCCTGCCGCTGGGACTCTTCGTGTGTGTCACCGGCGTCTCCGGCTCGGGCAAGTCGACCCTGATCAACTCGACCCTGATGCCGATCGCCGCCCGGGAGCTGAACCGCGCCACGGCCCTCAGTCCGGCGGCGCATGCCGGCATCCAGGGCCTCGAGCACCTGGACAAGGTGATCGACATCGACCAGAGTCCCATCGGCCGTACGCCGCGCTCCAACCCGGCCACCTATACCGGCATCTTCACGCCGATTCGCGAGCTGTTCGCCGGCACCCAGGAGGCACGGGCCCGCGGCTACAAGCCCGGCCGCTTCTCCTTCAACGTCAAGGGCGGCCGCTGCGAGGCCTGTCAGGGCGAAGGCATGATCAAGGTCGAAATGCACTTCCTGCCCGATATCTATGTGCCCTGTGATGTCTGCAAGGGCAAGCGCTACAACCGCGAGACCCTGGAGATCGCCTACAAGGGCAAAAGCATTCACGAGGTCCTCGAGATGACCGTCGAGGAGGCCCTGGAATTCTTCTCGCCGGTACCGGCCATCGCCCGGCGCCTGCAGACCCTGATGGATGTCGGCCTGTCCTACATCCGCCTGGGGCAGAGTGCCACCACGCTGTCCGGCGGCGAGGCGCAACGCGTCAAGCTGGCACGCGAACTGGCCAAGCGGGATACCGGCAAGACACTCTACATCCTCGACGAACCGACCACCGGCCTGCACTTCGAGGACATCCGCCAGTTGCTCGGCGTGCTCCACCGCCTGCGCGACCACGGCAACACCATCGTGGTCATCGAGCACAACCTGGATGTCATCAAGACCGCCGACTGGCTCATCGACCTCGGCCCGGAAGGCGGCTCCGGCGGCGGCCGCATCATCGCCGAAGGCACCCCGGAACAGGTCGCCAGGGAAAGCGCCTCGCACACCGGACGCTTCCTCAAACCGATGCTCGAACGCGCCAAGAGTGACGAGCCGCGAGCCACGAGCAGCGCGGAGGCATGACCCAGTTGCGAAGCTCAAACGAGTGACGAGCCGCGAGCCACGAGCAGCGCAAAGTCGCGACTCGGGCTCGTAGCTCGTAGCTCGTAGCTCGTCTTCCAGCTTCCAGGCGTGCAGCGCCGCTCTGCCAGCTCGAAACTAAAAAACCGGCTCCCTGGGGAGCCGGTTTTGTTTCGCCGCGAGGTTGCGCGCGAGGATCAGTCCTCGGCGGCTTCCTCGATGACCGGACGGTCGACGAGTTCGACGTAGGCCATGGGGGCGTTGTCGCCGGTGCGGTAGCCGCACTTCAGCACACGGACGTAACCGCCCGGGCGCTCGGCGTAACGCGGACCCAGCTCATTGAAGAGCTTGCCGACCGCTTCCTTGGAGCGGGTGCGACTGAAGGCCAGACGACGATTCGCGACGCTATCCTGCTTAGCCAGGGTGATCAGCGGCTCGATATGACGACGCAGTTCCTTGGCCTTGGGCAGTGTTGTCTTGATCATTTCATGCTCGACCAGCGACACGCACATGTTCTTGAACATGGCTTGGCGATGTGAGCTGGTGCGATTCAGATGACGACCACTCTTACGATGACGCATGGTTGTAATTCCTTACCAAACTGGGACTCGAGTCGACACTCACGCGGAGGCCTTGTCGTCCTTCAGGCTAGCGGGTGGCCAGTTGTCCAGCCGCATGCCAAGGGACAGGCCACGAGCGGCCAACACGTCCTTGATCTCGTTCAACGATTTCTTGCCGAGATTCGGAGTCTTCAGCAGCTCGACTTCGGTGCGCTGAATAAGGTCTCCGATGTAGTAGATATTCTCGGCTTTCAGACAGTTGGCGCTGCGGACGGTCAACTCGAGATCGTCTACGGGGCGCAGCAGGATGGGATCGATGTGATCCTCTTCCTCTTCGACTTCCTGTTCCTTGTCGGCTTCCAGGTCAACAAACGCGGCCAACTGCTCCTGCAGGATGGTCGCGCTGCGACGGATCGCCTCTTCCGGATCCAGGGTGCCGTCGGTTTCCAGGTCGATGATCAGCTTGTCGAGGTCAGTACGCTGTTCGACACGAGCCGCTTCGACGGAGTAGGAAACACGACGGACGGGGCTGAAGGTTGCATCCAGCTGCAGGCGGCCGATAGTGCGAGACTCGTCGTCGCCTTCGCCACGCACATCGGCCGGCTCGTAGCCGCGACCGCGCGCGATCTTGAGCTGCATCTTCAGCTCGGCACCTTCGTTGACGTGGGCAATGATATGCTCGGGATTGACGACTTCGACATCGTGGTCGAGAGCAATGTCACCCGCTGTCACGACGGCCGGGCCCTGCTTGTTCAGCGAGAGCACCGCCTCGTCGCGGCTATGCATCTTGATCGCCACGTCCTTGAGGTTCAGGAGAATTTCGATCACATCTTCCTGAACACCCTCGATCGCGCTGTACTCGTGCTCGACTCCCTGGATCTCGGCCTCGACCACGGCACAGCCGGGCATGGAGGAGAGCAGGATGCGACGCAGAGCATTGCCCAGTGTGTGGCCGAAGCCACGTTCGAAGGGCTCGAGCACAATCTTCGCGTGATGTGCGCTGGTCTCTTCGACCTTGATATCGCGAGGACGGAGAAACTCTGTCACTGAACGCTGCATATGAACACCTATCAGGCTGCCAAACGGATACTCGGTACTGAAACCTGCTCCCCGTCACCGGGAAGCAGTGCGGCCGGGCCGCTTATTTCGAGTACAGCTCGACGATCAGGTTTTCGTTGATGTCGGCAGACAGGTCACCGCGTTCAGGCAGGGCCTTGAATGTGCCTTCCATCTTCTTGGCATCCGTCTCGACCCAGCTCACATCACCACGGTTGGCCGCGATGGCCAGGGCATTCTGGATGCGGGCCTGGTTCTTGGCCTTCTCGCGGACGGAGACCACGTCACCCGGCTTGACCTTGTAGGACGCCACATTGACGCTTCGGCCATTGACCGCGATCGCCTTGTGGCTGACCAGCTGACGCGCCTCGGAACGCGTGGCGCCGAAGCCCATGCGATAGACGACGTTGTCCAGTCGGGATTCCAGCAGCTGCAACAGCACTTCACCGGTAGCGCCCTTCTGACGGGCCGCTTCCTTGTAGTAGTTGCGGAACTGCTTTTCGAGTACGCCATACATGCGGCGGACTTTCTGCTTCTCGCGAAGCTGCGAGCCGTATTCGGAAATACGCTGACGGCGCTGGCCGTGCACACCCGGGATCTGCTCGGATTTGCACTTCTTCTCGAAGGGAGTCACACCGCTCTTCAGAAAGAGGTCGGTGCCTTCACGACGAGACAGCTTGCACTTCGGTCCAATATAACGAGCCATGAATCTGTCTCCTTAAACGCGGCGTTTCTTCGGCGGACGGCAGCCATTGTGGGGAATGGGCGTCGCGTCGGTGATGCTTTGCACGCGGAAGCCGGCGGCATTCAGTGCACGCACGGCGGATTCACGGCCAGGACCGGGGCCTTTGACCAGCACGTCGACGTTTTTCACACCATAATCGGCTGCAGCAGTTGCTGCACGTTCACTTGCCACTTGAGCAGCGAACGGGGTGCTCTTGCGAGAACCACGAAAACCCGAACCACCGGCAGTCGCCCATGACAGAGCGTTGCCCTGGCGGTCTGTGATCGTAATGATCGTGTTGTTAAAAGAGGCGTGGATATGCGCAACCGCATCCACTACCTGCTTTTTAACCTTTTTACGGTTGCTACGCGGGTTAGCCATGTTGATGTCTATTCCTGTCGTTACGCCAGAACGTGCGTGTTATTTGCGGATCGGCTTGCGCGGGCCCTTGCGGGTACGCGCATTGGTCTTGGTACGCTGACCGTTCAGCGGAAGACCACGACGATGACGCAGACCACGATAGCAACCCAGGTCCATGAGGCGCTTGATGTTAAGCGTCACTTCACGACGTAGATCGCCTTCAACGGTATGCTTGCCGACCTCGGCGCGCAGGGTGTCAACCTCTTCAGAAGACAGTTCCTGCACCTTGGCGGTCGGAGCGATGCCAGCCGCCACACAGATATCCTGTGCAGTGGTGTGGCCAATCCCGAAGATGTAGGTCAGCGAGATCGCCGCTTGCTTGTTGTCCGGGATATTGACGCCTGCAATACGGGCCATCAGCTTACTCCGAAATTTGAGCGGCTTGCTCGTTGGATCATCTTTAAAAGGCGCAACAGCATACCCCTTTTCCCGCTACAGGGCAAGGGGCATGCCGGCACCCGGTTCATCACAGCCCAGGGGTTCAGCCCTGGCGCTGCTTGTGCCGCGGCTCGCTGCAGATGACGCGCACGGCGCCATTGCGACGAATAATCTTGCACTTGCGGCACATTTTCTTTACAGAAGCTCGAACTTTCATGTTCTTTCTCCAGATTCGGCTTGTGGCGCGCCGGGTCATCCGGCTACGCCATCAGCGCATGACACCACCGCTGCCATAGCCTTTCAGGTTCGACTTCTTCATCACCGACTCGTACTGATTCGACATGAGGTGCGACTGCACCTGGGCCATGAAGTCCATGACCACCACCACCACGATCAGCAGCGAGGTACCGCCAAAGAAGAACGGCACGTTCCACGCCACGATCAGGAACTGGGGCATCAGGGAAACCGCAGTGATGTAGAGAGCACCGAACAAGGTCAGACGGGTCATGACCTTGTCGACATAGCGAGCGGTCTGCTCGCCGGGGCGAATACCCGGCAGAAAAGCCCCCGACTTCTTGAGGTTGTCGGCGACATCCTTGGGATTGAAGACCAGCGCTGTGTAAAAGAAGCAGAAGAATACCACCGCTGCAGCGAAAAGCAAGATGTAAAGTGGCTGCCCCGGGGCCAGAGCCTGGGAAGCCCGTTGCAACCACTCCATGCCATCGCCGGCGCCAACCCACTGGCCCAGCGACGCCGGGAACAACAGAATGCTCGAGGCAAAGATCGCGGGTATGACACCCGCCATATTGACCTTCAGCGGCAGATAGCTGCTCTGTCCGGCGTACATCTTGTTGCCGACCTGGCGCCGCGGGTAGTTCACCGTGAGGCGGCGCTGGCCGCGCTCGATGAAGACGATGAACGCCACTGTGGCGATGCCCAGCGCGGAAAGGGCCAGCAGCGGCAGGACGTTCCAAGCACCTTCATTGCGTGCCAGCTCGAACGCCTGGCCGATAGCTCCCGGGAAGCCGGCCACGATACCCGCGAAGATCAGCAGAGAAATCCCGTTGCCGATCCCCTTCTCGGTGATCTGCTCACCCAGCCACATCAGGAACACCGCACCGCAGACAAAGGTCACGATGGCGGTGAAATAGAAGCTGAAATCAGCCGTGTAGGCGATACCCTGGCTGGCCAGACCGACGGACATGCCGGAAGCCTGGATGAACGCCAGCAGTACCGTGCCATAGCGGGTGTACTGACTGATCTTGCGGCGGCCGGCCTCGCCCTCTTTCTTCAGCTGCTCGAGCTGAGGCGAGACGGCCGTCAGCAGCTGCATGATGATCGACGCCGAGATGTAGGGCATGATGCCCAGCGCGAGGATACTCATGCGCTCCAGGGCACCGCCCGAGAACATGTTGAACATGCCCAGGATGGTGCCCTGCTGCTCCCTGAACAAGGCAGCAAGCTGGTCAGGATTGATACCGGGGACGGGAATGTGGGCACCGATACGGTAGACCACGATGGCGAGGAGCACAAAGCGCAGACGCGCCCACAGTTCACTCAGACCGCTGCCCTTCGCCGGCATGTTTCCTGACTTGGCCATTTAGTCCTCTACTTTGCCGCCGGCGGCTTCGATCGCAGCACGGGCACCCTTGGTGACCTTGAGGCCGCGGACCGTAACCGCCTTGTTCAGATCGCCGGAAAGGATGACCTTGGCATGCTTGGTGGCATCCTTGAGCACGTTGGCTTGCTTGAGGCTTTCCAGGGTGACCTCGCCACCCTCGACCCGGCCGAGTTCGGCCAGACGGACTTCCTCGGAAACCATCGCCTTGGCGGAGGTGAAACCAAACTTCGGCAGGCGACGCTGCAACGGCATCTGACCGCCTTCGAAGCCTGGCTTCACGCTGCCACCGCTGCGCGACTTGAGGCCCTTGTGACCGCGGCCACCGGTCTTGCCCAGACCGGAGCCCACGCCACGACCAACGCGCTTCTCGGCGTGCTTGGAGCCCGGTGCCGGGCTCAGGCTATTGAGTTTCATGGATTACTCTCCCTCAACACGCACAAGGTAGTTGACCTTGTGGATCATGCCGCGCACGGCGGGGGTGTCTTCCAGTTGAACCGTGTGACCGATGCGACGCAGGCCGAGGCCTTTCATGGTGGCCTTGTGCTTGGCCACCACGCCGATGGTACTGCGGGTCTGGGTAACCTTGATCGTTGCTGACATGGTACTTACCCCGTGATCGCTTCGACTGACAGACCGCGCTTGGCGGCCACGTCTTCCGGCGAACGCTGTGCGGCCAGACCATTGACGGTCGCACGCACCACATTCACCGGGTTAGTGGAGCCATAGCACTTGGCCAGGACGTCGTGGACGCCAGCCAGCTCGAGCACGGAACGCATGGCACCGCCAGCAATGATCCCGGTACCTTCGGACGCCGGCTGCATGTAGACCTTGGACGCACCGTGGCGTGCCTTGACGGAATACTGCAGGGTTTGGCCCGAGAGATTGACCTTGACCATGTTGCGACGCGCCTGGTCCATGGCCTTCTGAATCGCCACCGGGACCTCACGTGCCTTGCCGCGGCCGAAGCCGACACGGCCCTTACCGTCGCCCACGACAGTCAGTGCGGTGAAGCCGAAGATACGACCTCCCTTGACCACCTTGGCGACACGGTTGACCTGCACGAGCTTTTCTTGCAGATCGCCGTCTTGCTGTTCGTTCTTCGCCATCGTAAAACCCTTTAGAATTCCAGGCCGCCTTCACGAGCGGCGTCGGCCAGGGCCTTGACGCGACCGTGGTACTTGAACCCGGCACGATCGAAAGCCACTTGGGTGATGCCTGCCTGCTTGGCGCGCTCGGCAATCATGGAGCCGACCTGGGTCGCAGCGTCGACATTGCCAGTCGTTCCCTCGCGCAGGGCCTTGTCCAGCGTAGAAGCGCTGGCGAGCACCTTGCCACCATCAGGCGAGATAATCTGCGCGTAGATGTGGCGCGGGGTACGATTGACGCACAGGCGATACACGCCCTGCTCGCGGATCTTGGCACGAGCGCGGCGGGCACGACGGAGACGAGATTCTTTCTTCGCGTTCATAACCCTGCCTTACTTCTTCTTGGCTTCTTTGCGGCGGACAACCTCGTCGCCATACCGAATACCCTTGCCCTTGTAGGGCTCGGGCGGACGGAAGGCGCGGATTTCCGCGGCAACCTGGCCGAGCTTCTGCTTGTCCGCGCTCTTCAGCACGATGGTGGTGTTCTTCGGCGTTTCGGCCGTGACACCCTCGGGCAGTTGATACTCGACCGGGTGGGAGAAGCCCAGTGTCAGGTTGAGCGTCTGGCCACTCGCTTGTGCACGATAACCGACGCCGTTGATTTCGAGGGACCGGCTGAAGCCCTCTGACACGCCCGTGACCAGGTTCTGAACCAGTGCACGGGTGGTGCCGACCATTGCCCAGCTCTTGGCGGACTCGCTCGGCTGGAATGTCAGCTGACCGTCTTCCTGGCCGAGGGCCACATCGGAATGGACCGTCATGGACATTTCGCCCTGACTTCCTTTCACGGACAGCTGATCACCGTCGAGCTTGACCTCGACGCCGCTAGGCAGTTTAACCGGATATTTGGCTACGCGGGACATTCCAAACTCCTAGAATACGGTGCAGATGACTTCGCCACCGACACCAGCCTGACGAGCCGCACGGTCGGTCATCACCCCGTTGGAGGTGGTGACGATCGCGATACCCAGACCATCGGCAACCTTGGGCAGGGAGTCCTTGCCTTTGTAGTTGCGCAGAGACGGCTTGGAGACCCGCTGCAGATGTTCGATGACCGGCTTGCCTTCGAAGTACTTGAGGGTCACGCTCAATTCCGGCTTGGCGGAATCACTAACGGCATAGTCAGCCACGAAACCTTCTTCCTTCAGCACGCGGGCCACCTCGACCTTGAGCTTGGAGGACGGCATGGAAACCGTCTCCTTGGTGGCCATCTGCGCATTGCGAATACGGGTACACATATCCGCTAGAGTGTCTTGCATGCTCATTTACGTTGCGCTCCTGATGATTCTGCGTGGCGTTACCAGCTGGACTTCTTGAGGCCAGGGACGTCGCCACGCATGGCGGCTTCACGCAGCTTGTTACGGGCAAGGCCAAACTTGTTGTAGTAGCCGTGCGGACGACCGGTGATGCTGCAACGGTTCGTCTGGCGAACCGGGCTTGAATCACGCGGCAACTGTTGCAACTTGAGCTGTGCGTCGAAGCGCTCTTCGTCAGAGGCGTTCACGTCGTGGATAACCGCCTTGAGTGCAGCGCGCTTGGCAGCATACTTGGCCACCAGCTTGGTGCGCTTTTCCTCACGTTCTACCATGCTCTTCTTAGCCATGATCCCACCCTTATTTCTTGAACGGGAAGTTCAGTGCACTCAGCAGTGCACGACCTTCTTCGTCGGTGTTGGCAGAGGTGGTGATGGTGACATCCAGACCACGGACCTGATCGATCTTATCATACTCGATCTCCGGGAAGATGATCTGCTCACGCACCCCCATGGAATAGTTACCACGGCCGTCGAAGGACTTCGGGTTGAGACCACGGAAGTCACGAACACGGGGGATCGCGATATTCACCAAGCGATCGAGGAAGTCCCACATGCGCTCGCGACGCAGGGTGACCTTGATCCCGATCGGCCAGCTTTCACGCACCTTGAAGCCCGCGATGGACTTGCGTGCCTTGGTCACCAGCGGCTTTTGCCCGGAAAGCTTCTCCAGGTCGCCGATGGCATTGTCGATCAGCTTCTTGTCACTGATCGCGTCGCCGATGCCCATGTTCAGAGTCACCTTGGTGATCCGGGGCACCTGCATAACGTTGGCGTAGCTGAACTGCTCTTGCAGCTGAGCTGCCACCTCGTTTTGATAACGTTCTTTCAAGTTCGCCATTTTGCTACCCGACTCGCGTTAAGCGTCGATCTGCGCTTGCGTCGACTTGTAGATACGTACCTTAGTACCGTCATCCTGAACCTGGAAGCCGACGCGATCCGCCTTGCCGGTCTCCTGATTGAAGATGGCAACGTTGGACGCGTGAATCGGAGCTTCGCGCTCGACGATACCGCCCTGATTGCCCGCCATGGGATTCGGCTTGGTGTGACGCTTGATCATGTTCACACCGGACACCACATAGCGTTCGTCCTTGAGGACGCGCTTGACGGTGCCGCGCTTGCCTTTGTCCTTACCGGCGATGACGATAACTTCGTCGTCACGTTTGATCTTTTGCATATCCGCCTCGCTCCTTACAGCACTTCAGGCGCCAAGGAAATGATCTTCATGAACTTCTCGTTGCGAAGCTCACGGGTCACCGGACCAAAGATCCGGGTACCGACCGGCTGCTCGTTGATGTTGTTCAACAAGACGGCCGCATTTCCATCGAAGCGAATCAGCGAGCCGTCATTACGACGGACGCCACTACGGGTGCGGACCACCACTGCCTTGAGGACCTGGCCCTTCTTGACCCGACCTCGCGGAATGGCTTCCTTCACCGTGATCTTGATGATGTCACCAACGCGGGCATAACGGCGGTGAGAACCACCCAGCACCTTGATGCACTGCACCCGGCGCGCCCCGCTGTTGTCGGCGACATCCAGCATTGTCTGAGTCTGAATCATCGGTTTTCTCCAAACCTAATCTGACTGCGCAGGCTTGACTGGCGTGAGCCGATCAACCCTTGGCCTGTTCGACGACTTCGACCAGTGTCCAAGCCTTGTTCTTGGACAGCGGACGGCACTCCTCGATGGACACCGTGTCGCCGGCCTTGGCCTGGTTGGTCTCGTCATGGGCGTGCAGCTTGGTGGAGCGCTTGACGTATTTGCCATAGATCGGGTGGCGCTCACGACGCTCGATCATGACCACGATGGACTTGTCCATCTTGTCGCTCACCACCTTGCCGGTGAGCGTACGTGTGTTATTTGCTTCGGCCATCTCAGACACCTGCCTTCTCGTTGAGCACAGTCTTCACACGGGCAATATCCCGACGAACCTGCTTGAGCAGATGAGTCTGGCTCAACTGGCCGGTGGCCTTCTGCATCCGCAGGTTGAACTGCTCGCGGAGGAGTTCAAAGAGCTGCTCCTGGAGCTGTTCGGCTGACTTGTCGCGAATTTCCTGGGCTTTCATCACATCACCGTCCGTTTCACAAAGGTGGTGGAGACCGGGAACTTCTGCGCTGCAAGGCCAAATGCCTCGCGTGCCAGCTCCTCGGATACGCCTTCGATCTCGTACAGGACACGGCCGGGTTGGATCTGTGCGACCCAGTACTCGACAGAGCCCTTGCCTTTACCCATACGGACTTCCAACGGCTTCTTGGAAATCGGCTTGTCGGGGAAGACACGGATCCAGATCTTGCCGCCACGCTTGACGTGGCGATTGATCGCACGGCGACCAGCCTCGATCTGGCGGGCAGTGACACGGCCACGACCAGTGGCCTTGAGACCGTACTCGCCGAAGCTTACCTTGTTGCCGCGCTGTGCCAGGCCGCGATTACGGCCTTTCTGCACCTTGCGGTACTTGAGACGCTTAGGTTGTAACATCGATTCGCTCTCCCCTTACTTGGAACCTTTCTTCTTGGAGGGCGCGTTCTGGCCTTGCGTCTGCTTGGCCTTGGCGCGGACCTCCTCAATGCCCCCGAGGATTTCACCCTTGAAGACCCAGACCTTGACACCGATGATGCCGTAGGTGGTCTGGGCCTCATGGGCGGCGTAGTCGATGTCCGCGCGCAGGGTATGCAGCGGCACGCGGCCCTCGCGGTACCACTCGTTACGAGCGATTTCGGCACCGCCGAGACGACCGGACAGCTCAACCTTGATACCGCCGGCACCCAGGCGCATGGCGTTCTGCACGGAACGCTTCATGGCGCGCCGGAACATGACACGGCGTTCGAGCTGGCCGGCAATGTTCTGGGCGACGAGCTTGGCATCGAGCTCCGGCTTGCGAACTTCCTCGATGTTGACGTGCACGGGCACGCCCATCATCTCGGTGAGCTCGCGCCGCAGCTTGTCGACATCCTCACCCTTCTTGCCGATCACGATCCCCGGACGCGCCGTGTGGATGGTGATGCGAGCATTGTTGGCAGGACGCTCGATGATGATGTGACTGACAGACGCGTTCTGCAGACGCTTCTCGAGGAAACTACGCACCTCGAGATCGTTTACCAGCTTCTCGGCATAGGCGCCGCGCTCGGCATACCAGACCGAGGTATGGTCTTTGACGATACCCAGGCGGATGCCTGTTGGATTGACTTTCTGACCCATCTGGTCGACTCCTACTTCTCGGCTACCTTGACGGTGATGTGGCAGGTGCGCTTCAGGATACGGTCCGCAGAGCCCTTGGCCCGCGGCCGAATGCGCTTGAGCGTCATGCCCTCATCGACGCAGATGGTCGAGACACGCAGCTCGTCGATATCCATGCCGTTGTTTTCTTCCGCATTCGCGATGGCGGACTGCAGCACCTTCTTGACCAGCTTGGAGGCCTTCTTCGGTGAGAAGGTCAGCTGATCGAGTGCCTCGGCGACAGGTTTACCGCGCACCTGGTCAGCCACCAAACGGGCCTTCTGGGCGGATAAACGAGCGCCACGCAGCTTAGCTGTGACTTCCATCTCTAATCCTCTCTCGGCTTACCGTTTGGCTTTCTTGTCCGCCGCATGACCGCGATAAGTGCGGGTGGCAGCGAATTCGCCCAGCTTGTGGCCAACCATTTCCTCGGAGACGTGCACCGGGACGTGTTGGCGACCGTTATGGACTGCAATGGTGAGCCCGACCATGTTGGGCAGGATCATCGAACGACGCGACCAGGTCTTGATGGGTTTGCGGTCGTTCTTTTCCGCTGCAGCCTCAACCTTCTTCAACAGGTGAAGGTCAATAAAAGGACCTTTCTTCAGTGAACGTGGCACAGCCGTTACCTCTTGATGTCTTGGCGTGGGATCTTATTTCCGTGCCTTGCGGCGACGGACGATCAGCTTGTCGGTGCGCTTGTTCTTGCGGGTCTTGTGGCCCTTGGTGGGCATACCCCAGGGAGACACCGGATGACGACCACCGCTGGTGCGGCCTTCACCACCACCGTGCGGGTGATCCACCGGGTTCATGGCCACACCACGAACAGTCGGACGCGCGCCTCTCCAGCGCTTCGCACCGGCCTTGCCAAGCTGACGCAGGCTGTGCT
The DNA here is from genome assembly GCF_030409235.1 of Halomonas almeriensis. Taxonomy (GTDB): domain Bacteria; phylum Pseudomonadota; class Gammaproteobacteria; order Pseudomonadales; family Halomonadaceae; genus Halomonas; species Halomonas almeriensis. The sequence continues at coordinate 30,916 of NZ_JAUFPO010000009.1, read as the reverse complement.
CGGTGTTACTCACTTCACCCAGGGTGGCACGGCACTCGGACAGCACCTTGCGCATCTCGCCGGAACGCAGACGCAGCGTGGCGTAGCTGCCTTCACGTGCCACCAGCTGCGCGCTGGTACCGGCGCTGCGAGCGAGCTGGGCACCCTTGCCGGGCTTGAGCTCGATGCAATGCACCGTGGAACCCAACGGAATATTACGCAGCGGGAGGGTATTGCCCTTCTTGATCGGCGCGTTCACACCGGACTCGAGACGGTCGCCGTCCTTCACGCCACGCGGGGCGATGATATAGCGACGCTCGCCATCGGAGTACTTGAGCAGCGCGATGTGAGCGCTGCGGTTCGGGTCGTGTTCCAGGCGCTCGACGGTGGCCGGAATGCCATCCTTGGTGCGCTTGAAATCGATGATCCGATAATGCTGACGGTGACCACCACCCGTGTGACGGGTCGTGATACGACCGTGGTTGTTACGCCCACCGGACTTGGACTGCTTTTCCAGCAAGGGCGCGTAGGCGCGACCCTTGTACAGCCCCTCGCCGACGATCTTGACGACGTGGCGACGACCGGCGGATGTGGGTTTTGTCTTGACGATTGCCATGATCCGTACTCCTGCCCTTATTCGGCGCCAGAGAAGTCTTCAAGCGTTTCGCCGGCAGCCAGAGTGACATATGCCTTGCGATAACCCTTGCGCTGACCGAGACCGTTCGCGCTGCGCTTGGTCTTGCCCTTGATGTTCAGCACCTGAACGCTGTCGACTTTCTTGCCGAAGAGTTCCTGTACTGCCACCTTGATTTCGGGCTTGGTCGCATCGTCCGCCACCTTGAACACATACTGGTTGCGCTCGGCAGCCATGGCGGCCTTTTCGGTCACGTGCGGACCCAGCAGGACCTTGAATACACGTTCCTGGTTCATGCCAGCTTCTCCTCGAATTGGCGCAGTGCGGAGACGGTGACCAGCACCTTGTCGAAGGCGACCAGGCTCACCGGATCGGCGGCAGCGACGTCCACGACATCCACATTGGGGATGTTGCGAGCGGCGAGGTAGAGATTCTCGTCAACTTCTTCAGTGACGATCAGCACCTTTTCCAGGTTCAGCTCGCCCAGCTTGGCAGCCAGCTGCTTGGTCTTGGGGCTGTCGACGGCAAAGCTGTCGACGGCGACCAGACGCTCCTGACGAACCAGTTCGGACAGGATCGAGCGCATGGCGGCGCGATACATCTTACGGTTGACCTTTTGCGAGTGGTCCTGGGGACGCGCTGCAAAGGTCACACCACCGGCGCGCCAGATCGGCGAGCGGATGGTGCCGGCGCGGGCACGGCCGGTGCCCTTCTGGCGCCACGGCTTCTTGCCGCCGCCACGAACGTCGGAGCGGTTCTTCTGAGCACGAGTACCCTGACGACCACCGGCCAGATAGGCGGTGACGACCTGGTGCACCAGTGCCTCATTGAAATCCTTGGCGAAGGTAACATCGGACACTTCGATGGTGCCGGCACCGGCGCCTGCGAGATTCAGATTCATCGGTTAACTCCCCCTCAGCCTGCTTTGACGGCGGTGCGCACGACCACATCGCTGCCGGTGGCACCGGGTACGGCACCCTTGACCAGCAACAGATTGCGCTCGGCATCGACACGGACGACTTCCAGGGTGTAGACGGTGCAACGGGCATTGCCCATCTGACCGGCCATCTTCTTGCCCTTGAACACGCGACCCGGGGTCTGGCACATGCCGATGGAACCCGGTGCACGGTGGGCCAGGGAGTTACCGTGGCTGTTGTCCTGGGTATGGAAATTCCAGCGCTTCACGGCGCCTTGATAACCTTTACCCTTGGAGGTACCGGTCACGTCGACACGCTGACCAGCTTCAAAGAGGGATACGGTGATTTCGCCGCCCACCTGCGGAGCCTCGGCGCCATCTTCCAGGCGGAACTCCATCAGCGAACGACCGGCCTCGACACCTGCCTTGGCGAACTCGCCCGCCTGGGCTTTCGTCAGGTGCTTGGCCTTGCGGGAGCCGGTTGTAACCTGTACGGCCGCGTAGCCGTCGGATTCGACGGACTTGACACGCGTCACGCGATTGGGCTCAACCTCGATAACGGTCACGGGCACGGAGGCGCCGTCTTCGGTGAAGACACGGGTCATCCCGGCCTTCTTACCGACCAAACCGATAGTCATGCTTAGTCTCCTTTAGTGTACGGGGCTATCACCCGCTATGGCTGCCCTTTCCAGAGCATTCCACTAGCACGTTGTATAACGCCATCCCGGCGTGGCGGCTGCTGAACCTCTGCATTGCAGGTGAGGGACGCTGGGCCGCGAGTGTCTAGTGAGGTGGTCAGTCGAGCTTGATCTGCACGTCCACGCCGGCGGCGAGGTCGAGCTTCATCAGTGCGTCAACGGTTTTTTCGGTCGGCTCGACAATGTCGAGCACGCGCTTGTGAGTACGAATTTCGTACTGGTCACGAGCATCCTTGTTCACGTGCGGGGAAACCAGCACGGTGTAACGCTCGCGATTGGTCGGCAGTGGGATCGGACCCCGAACCTGGGCGCCGGTACGCTTGGCGGTATCCACGATCTCCGCAGCGGACTGGTCGATCAGGCGATGGTCAAAAGCCTTCAACCGAATGCGAATCTTCTGGTTCTGCATTTGCCCTAAACTCCAATGGATCTTGACGGCGCGAGCCGTCAACCCACGCATTCAAAGGATGCGCATTATAGGCAGCCAGATTGCGAGAGTCAATCCCTCAATCTGGTGCGCAAGAAAGGGGGCCCCTTGCGGAGCCCCCTTCGGTCGATCGCGGGTAAGCGAGCTTACTCGACGATCTTGGCCACGACACCGGCGCCGACGGTACGACCGCCTTCACGCACGGCGAAGCGCAGGCCGTCATCCATGGCGACCGGAGCGATCAGGGTCACGACCATCTTGACGTTATCGCCCGGCATGACCATCTCGATGCCTTCCGGCAGTTCACAGGTACCGGTGATGTCAGTGGTACGGAAGTAGAACTGCGGACGATAGCCCTTGAAGAACGGCGTGTGACGACCACCCTCGTCCTTGGACAGTACGTAGACCTCGCCCTCGAACTTGGTGTGCGGCGTGATGCTCTTCGGCTTGGCCAGGACCTGACCACGCTCGACGTCGTCACGCTTGGTACCACGCAGCAGGGCACCGATGTTCTCGCCAGCACGACCTTCGTCGAGCAGCTTGCGGAACATCTCGACACCGGTAACGGTGGTCTTGACAGTGTCCTTGATACCGACGATTTCAGCTTCGTCGCCGGCCTTGACGATGCCGCGCTCGACGCGACCGGTCACCACGGTACCGCGACCAGAGATGGAGAAGACGTCCTCGATGGGCATCAGGAACGGCTGATCGATGGCACGCTCCGGCTCCGGGATGTAAGCATCCAGAGCCTTGATCAGCTCGGCCACGGCGGTGGTGCCCATGCCGTTGTCATCCTTGCCTTCCAGCGCCATCAGAGCGGAGCCGGTGATAATCGGCAGGTCGTCGCCCGGGAAGTCGTACTCGCTCAGGAGCTCACGGACTTCCATCTCGACCAGCTCGAGCAGCTCTTCGTCGTCGACCATGTCGGCCTTGTTCAGGAACACGACGACGGACGGCACGCCGACCTGACGAGACAGCAGGATGTGCTCGCGAGTCTGCGGCATGGGGCCGTCGGCAGCGGAACAGACCAGGATGGCGCCATCCATTTGGGCAGCACCGGTGATCATGTTCTTGACGTAGTCGGCGTGACCCGGGCAGTCGACGTGTGCGTAGTGGCGCACTTCGGACTGATACTCGACGTGTGCGGTTGCGATGGTGATACCACGCTCACGCTCTTCCGGAGCGTTGTCGATGGAATCAAACGCACGGGCGTCACCGCCGAAGACTTCAGCGGACACACGAGTCAGGGCCGCAGTCAGCGTGGTCTTGCCATGGTCGACGTGACCGATGGTGCCGACGTTGACGTGCGTTTTGGAACGTTCGAATTTTTCCTTAGCCACTGCTATGACCTCTTTACGTTAGCTAACGGTTAACCGTTCTGATTGATGACGGCTTCAACGACGCTGGACGGCGCCTCTTCGTAATCCGCAAACTCCATGGTGTAGCTTGCGCGGCCCTGTGTCTGAGAGCGCAGGTCGGTTGCGTAACCGAACATCTCAGCCAGCGGCACGGTGGCGTTGATGATCTTGCCGGTCGGCGAGTCATCCATCCCATGCACCAGGCCGCGACGGCGGTTCAGGTCGCCCATGACATCACCCATGAATTCCTCGGGGGTCACGACTTCGACCTTCATAACCGGCTCCAGCAACACGGCCTTGGCCTTGGGAGCGCCTTCCTTGATCGCCATAGAAGAGGCGACCTTGAACGCGGTCTCGTTAGAGTCCACGTCATGGTAGGAACCGTCGAACAGCGTAACCTTGACGTCAATCATCGGGTAGCCCGCGATGACACCGTTCTGAAGCTGCTCATAGGCCCCTTTCTCGACAGCGGGGACGTATTCCTTGGGAACCACGCCGCCGACGATTTCTGAGGCGAACTTGAAGTTCATCTCTTCGTCTTCGCCCTTGTCCTCGGCTGTCAGCGGCTCGATGCGCACGTACACATGACCGTACTGACCGCGACCACCGGACTGGCGGACGAACTTGCCTTCCTGCTCGACACTGTGGCGGATGGTTTCACGGTAGGCCACCTGGGGCTTACCAATGTTGGCATCCACCTTGAACTCGCGACGCAGGCGATCAACGATGATGTCCAGGTGCAGCTCACCCATACCGGAGATGATGGTCTGCCCTGTTTCCTCGTCGGTCTTGACCTGGAAGGACGGGTCCTCCTGGGCCAGCTTGCCGAGGGCCGTGCCCATCTTTTCCTGATCGGGCTTGGACTTGGGCTCGACGGCCACGGAAATCACCGGATCCGGAAACTCCATGCGCTCGAGAACGATCTTGTCGGTCAGGTCGCACAGGGTGTCACCCGTGGTAACGTCCTTCAGGCCGATACAGGCAGCGATGTCGCCGGCCAGCACTTCTTTGATCTCCTCGCGGGAGTTGGAGTGCATCTGGACGATACGGCCGACACGCTCCTTCTTCTGCTTGACGGAGTTGAAGACGCTGTCACCGGATTTCAGCACACCGGAGTAGACGCGGATGAAGGTCAGGGTGCCCACGTAGGGGTCGGTGGCGATCTTGAACGCCAGAGCAGCGAAGGGCGCCTTGTCGTCGGCCTCACGGGTCGCAACAGTGCCTTCCTTGTCGTCCAGCTCACCCTCGATGGCCTTGACCTCGGTGGGAGACGGCATGTACTCGATAACGCCGTCCAGAACCGCCTGCACGCCCTTGTTCTTGAACGCGGAGCCGCAGGTCACGAGGACGATCTCGTTGTCGAGGGTACGACGACGCAGACCGGCCTTGATGTCTTCAACGGACAGGTCACCTTCTTCGAGGTACTTGTCCATCAACTCTTCGGAGGCTTCTGCCGCCGACTCGACCATGTGCTCGCGGTATTCTTGGGCCTTGTCCTGCAGGTCGGCCGGAATATCCACCAAGTCATAGTTCATGCCGAAGTTGGCTTCATCCCAGAGGACGGCCTTCATCTGGATAAGGTCGATAACGCCCTTGAAGCCGTCTTCGGCGCCCCAGTTGAGCTGAATCGGCACAACATTGGCACCCAGCTTGGTCTTCAGCTGGTCGAGCACCATGAAGTAGTCGGCACCGGCACGGTCCATCTTGTTGACGAAAACCATGCGGGGTACTTCGTACTTGTTGGCCTGGCGCCATACGGTCTCGGTCTGCGGCTGCACACCGGACGAGCCGCACAGCACCACGACGGCACCGTCGAGCACACGCAGCGAACGCTCGACCTCGATAGTGAAGTCGACGTGCCCCGGAGTGTCGATGATGTTGATGCGGTGCTCATCGAACTGCTTGTTCATGCCCTGCCAGAAGCAGGTCGTTGCAGCGGAGGTGATCGTGATGCCACGCTCCTGTTCCTGCTGCATCCAGTCCATGGTGGCGGCGCCATCATGGACCTCACCGACCTTGTGCGAAAGGCCGGTGTAAAACAGCACACGCTCGGTAGTCGTCGTCTTGCCGGCGTCGACGTGAGCCACGATACCGATATTACGGTAACGATTTAGCGGAGTCTTGCGAGCCACGATGGAACTCCCATTGGTTGGCGATGCGGATGAGAAGCGCTGGGCTTAGAACCGATAGTGAGAGAAGGCCTTGTTGGCTTCTGCCATACGGTGCACATCTTCGCGCTTCTTGACGGCCGAACCTTTGCCTTCGGCGGCATCCAGCATCTCACCAGCCAGACGCTGCACCATGGTCTTTTCGCCACGGCGCCGAGCAGCATCCACCATCCAGCGCATGGCCAGCGCCTGACGGCGGGACGGACGTACTTCGACCGGCACCTGATAGGTAGCCCCGCCAACACGACGCGACTTGACCTCGACCATGGGCTGAATGGTTTCCAGCGCCTTGTCGAAGACTTCCAGCGGCTCTTCCTTGCTACGATCGGCAACCCTGTCCAGCGCACCATAAACAATGCGCTCGGCTACGGACTTCTTGCCGCTGACCATCAGGTGGTTCATGAACTTCGCCAGGCGCTCGCTTCCGAACTTGGGATCCGGGAGGATTTCGCGCTTGGCAGCAACTCTTCTTCTAGGCATGATAAGCCCTCGCTGAAGGGTCCTTCAGGTAAACCCGAGACGACCATCTGGCGCTCGACCTTACTCTTATCAGACCGTGACTAGGTATCTCTCTACGGCCGGAGCCGGGGCGCACGAAGCCTGTATCAGGCCTTCGGACGCTTGGTGCCGTACTTCGAACGGCCCTTCTTGCGGTTCTGCACGCCGGACGTATCCAGGGCGCCACGGACGGTGTGATAGCGCACACCCGGCAGGTCTTTGACCCGGCCGCCGCGAATCAGGACCACAGAGTGTTCCTGCAGGTTGTGACCTTCACCGCCGATGTAGGAAGCGACTTCGTAACCGTTGGTCAGGCGCACACGGCAGACCTTACGCAGGGCCGAGTTTGGCTTCTTCGGGGTGGTGGTATAGACGCGGGTACAGACACCGCGCTTTTGTGGGCAAGCCTGCAGCGCAGGCACGTCGCTCTTGGCGGCCTGACGCTTGCGCGGCTTGCGCACGAGCTGATTGATCGTTGCCATCTATTACTCCAAATGGGTTGCCTTGGGCGGAAGCGAGTAGCCGTTCGCTTCCTGTCTTGCCAGCTTCACCAGTGGGGTGGGCGCACCCGCCCCACTGTTAAAGGCTGCGCATTTTACTGGCTGACGGGGCTCACCGTCAAGCGCGGCACCTCGGCGGGCACCGGCTCGATGAGGATCCCTCAGAGCTCGTCGTCATCCGAGTCCAGAGCCGTCAGCTGCGCACCCAGCTCCTGCTCCACGTCCTGAGCGGACGGGTGATGCAGTCGCTCGGCGTCCTCACGCTTGCGCCGACGTTCGGCATGATGCGTCAGGCCGGTGCCCGCGGGAATGAGACGCCCGACCACGACGTTCTCCTTGAGACCCCGCAGATAATCCCGCTTGCCTGTCACGGCCGCTTCGGTCAGCACCCGCGTGGTCTCCTGGAAGGAGGCCGCGGAGATGAACGACTCGGTCGCCAGGCTGGCCTTGGTGATACCCAACAGCAGGCGCTGGTACTTGGCCGGGAACTTCTCTTCCTGTTCCAGACGGGCATTGGCCTCGAGCACTCGTACCAGCTCGGCCTGGTCACCCGGCAGGAACTCGGAGTCGCCGGCTTCGGTGATCTCGACCTTACGCAGCATCTGACGCACGATCACTTCGATGTGCTTGTCGTTGATGCCTACGCCCTGCAGGCGGTAGACGTCCTGCACCTCGGCGACGATGTATTTGGCCAGCTCGGCGATGCCCAGCAGACGCAGGATATCGTGCGGGTTGCTCGGGCCATCCGAGATCACCTCACCCTTCTCGACGGTCTCGCCTTCGAAGACCGCGATCTGGCGCGACTTGGGAATCAGCATCTCGTAGGGTTCACCGCCTTCCGGGGTGATCGTCAGACGACGCTTGCCCTTAGTTTCCTTGCCGAAGCTGATCACACCACTGGTCTCGGCCAGCAGGGCCGGCTCTTTAGGCTTGCGCGCCTCGAAGAGGTCGGCAACCCGCGGCAGACCACCGGTGATGTCCTTGTTGCCGGTCGCCTCGACTGGGATGCGCGCCACGACCTCGCCCACGCCGATGTCGGAGCCGTCGTCCACGCTGACGATCGCCTTGCCCGGCAGCGGGTACTGCACCGGGGTATCGGAGCCCGGCACTGTGACCGGCTTGCCGGCGGCATCGGTCAGCATGATCATCGGGCGCTTGTCGCGACCGGAGACCGGACGCGCCGCCGACTCGATGACCTCGATGGACGACAGGCCGGTCATCTCATCCACGCTGCGGTAGATGGTCACCCCATCATCCATGTCGGCGTACTGCACCTGACCCTCGGCCTCGGCGACGATCGGGTGGGTGTGCGGATCCCACTTGGCCACGGACTGACCCGCTTCGACCTCGTCGCCGTCCTTCACCGAGAGCTCGGCGCCGTACGGCAGCTTGTAGTACTCACGTTCACGGCCGTGACCGTCGGCGACCGCCAGGGCACTGGAGCGAGACACCACGACCAGCTTGCCGTCGGAGCGCTCGACATGCTTCATGTTGTGCAGACGCACACGACCGCCGTGCTTGACCTGAACGCTGTCCACCGCAGAGGCCCGCGAGGCGGCGCCACCGATATGGAAGGTCCGCATGGTCAGCTGGGTACCCGGCTCGCCGATGGACTGTGCGGCGATGACGCCCACGGACTCACCGACATTGACCTGGTGACCGCGTGCCAGGTCGCGACCGTAGCAGTAGGAGCAGATGCCGTGATCGGTAGCACAGGTGATCGAGGAACGCACCACGATCTCATCGACGCCCATGGTGTCGAGCTCGGCGCACCACTTCTCGTCGAGCAGGGTGCCACGCGCGATCAGGACTTCCTCGGTCTCGGGATCGACCACGTCTTGGGCGACCACGCGTCCCAGCACCCGCTGAGCCAGCGAGACGATGATGTCACCGCCCTCGATGACCGGGTGCAGGGTCAGGCCGTTTTCGGTGCCACAGTCGCTCTCGGTGATGACCATGTCCTGCGCCACATCGACCAGACGGCGGGTCAGATAGCCCGAGTTGGCCGTCTTCAGGGCCGTGTCCGCCAGACCCTTGCGCGCGCCGTGGGTCGAGATGAAGTACTGCAGTACGTTCAGGCCCTCACGGAAGTTGGCGACGATCGGGGTTTCGATGATCGAGCCATCCGGCTTAGCCATCAGGCCACGCATGCCCGCCAGCTGGCGAATCTGCGCCGCGCTACCCCGGGCGCCGGAGTCGGCCATGATGAAGACGCTGTTGAAGGAGTCCTGCTCGACCTGGTTGCCGTCGCGGTCGATGACGTTTTCCTTCGAGATACCGGTCATCATCGCCTTGGCGACCTGGTCATTGGCGCGAGCCCAGATGTCGATGACCTTGTTGTACTTCTCGCCCGCGGTCACCAGACCGGAGGAGAACTGGTCCTCGATTTCCTTGACCTCTTCCTCGGCGCCCTCGACGATCTCGGCCTTGGCATCCGGGATGACGAAGTCATTGACGCCGATGGAGGCGCCTGACCAGGTGGCCATGCGGAAACCGGTGTACATCAGCTGGTCGGCGAAGATGACCGCCGGCTTGAGACCGGTGCGACGGTAGACTTCATTGATCAGCGCGGAGATCGCCTTCTTCTTCATCGGCTGGTCAACCAGCGAGAAGGGCGCACCGTCCGGCAGAATGCGATACAGCAGGGCGCGGCCGACGGTGGTGTCGTAGATCTTGCGGCTGAAGGTCTTCTCGGCCCCCTCTTCCTCGATGATCACCTCATCGAGACGTACCTTGATGCGGGCGTGCAGTGACACACTCTGGGTGCCGAAGGCGCGCTCGACCTCGTCGAGGCCGGAGAACACCATGCCTTCGCCCTTGGCGTTGATGCGTTCGCGGGTCATGTAATACAGACCCAGCACCACGTCCTGTGACGGCACAATGATCGGCTCGCCATTGGCCGGCGACAGCACGTTGTTGGTCGCCATCATCATGGTGCGCGACTCGAGCTGGGCTTCCAGGGTCAGCGGGACGTGCACCGCCATCTGGTCGCCGTCGAAGTCAGCGTTGTAGGCCGCACACACCAGCGGGTGCAGCTGAATGGCCTTGCCCTCGATGAGCAGCGGCTCGAACGCCTGGATACCCAGGCGGTGCAGCGTCGGCGCACGGTTGAGCAGCACCGGATGTTCGCGGATGACCTCGGCGAGGATATCCCAGACCTCCGGCAGCTCGCGCTCGACCATCTTCTTGGCCGCCTTGATGGTCGACGCCTGACCATTGTGCTGCAGTTTGGAATAGATGAACGGCTTGAACAGCTCCAGCGCCATCTTCTTCGGCAGGCCGCACTGGTGCAGTCGCAGGGTCGGACCGACGGTGATCACCGAGCGGCCTGAATAGTCGACACGCTTGCCCAGCAGGTTCTGACGGAAACGTCCCTGCTTGCCCTTGATCATGTCGGCCAGCGACTTCAGCGGACGCTTGTTGGAGCCGGTGATCGCCCGACCACGGCGGCCGTTGTCGAGCAGCGCATCGACCGCTTCCTGCAGCATGCGCTTCTCGTTGCGCACGATGATGTCCGGCGCGTTGAGATCGAGCAGGCGCTTCAGGCGGTTGTTGCGGTTGATGACGCGACGATACAGGTCGTTCAGGTCGGAGGTCGCGAAACGACCGCCGTCCAGCGGCACCAGCGGACGCAGGTCCGGCGGAAGCACCGGCAGCACTTCCATGATCATCCAGGCCGGGTCATTGCCCGAGCCCTGGAAGGCTTCCAGCAGCTTGAGACGCTTGGACAGCTTCTTGATCTTGGTCTCAGAGTTGGTCTGCGGAATCTCTTCACGCAGACGCTCGATCTCCTCGTCGAGATCGATGTCCTTGAGCATGGCCTGGACGGCTTCGGCACCCATGCGGGCGTCGAAGTCATCGCCGAATTCCTCGAGGGCCTCGAAGTACTGCTCGTCGTTGAGCAACTGGCCACGCTCGAGGGTGGTCATGCCCGGGTCGACGACCATGAAGCTCTCAAAGTAGAGTACACGCTCGATATCACGCAGGGTCATGTCCAGGAACATGCCGATGCGTGACGGCAGCGACTTCAGGAACCAGATGTGCGCCACCGGGCTGGCCAGCTCGATGTGCCCCATGCGTTCACGACGCACGGCGGCCTTGGTGACCTCGACGCCGCACTTTTCGCAGATGATGCCGCGATGCTTCATGCGCTTGTACTTGCCGCACAAGCATTCGTAATCCTTTACCGGACCAAAGATCTTGGCACAGAACAGGCCATCCCGTTCCGGCTTGAAGGTACGGTAATTGATGGTCTCAGGCTTCTTGACCTCGCCGAATGACCAGCTGCGGATCATGGCCGGCGATGCCAGGGTAATCTTGATCGCGTCGAATTCGTCGGACTGAGACTGCGATTTGAGGACTTTCACCAAATCTTTCATGGGTCGGCTCCGTTGCGGAGTTGTCATGGGCGGGGGCGCGCACGCCCCCGCGGACCGTCATACTGAGAAGCGCCGTGACGACAGCCTCAGCTCTCCAGTTCGATGTCGATACCCAGCGAGCGGATTTCCTTCACCAGCACATTGAAGGATTCCGGCATGCCCGCCTGCATGGCATGGTCACCATCCACGATGCTCTTGTACATCTTGGTGCGACCCTCCACGTCATCCGATTTCACGGTGAGCATCTCCTGGAGTGTGTAGGCTGCGCCGTAGGCCTCCAGGGCCCAGACCTCCATCTCCCCGAAACGCTGGCCACCGAACTGGGCCTTGCCGCCCAGCGGTTGCTGCGTCACCAGAGAGTAGGAGCCGGTGGAGCGCGCATGCATCTTGTCATCCACCAGGTGATTCAGCTTGAGCATGTACATGTAGCCCACAGTGACCGGGCGATCGAAGGCTTCACCGGTTCGGCCATCATAGAGCGTCATCTGACCGGACTCCGGCAGACCGCCTAGCTCGAGCAGGTGCTTGATCTCGTGCTCGAGAGCACCGTCGAAGACCGGTGTGGCCATCGGCACACCCGCCTTGAGGTTTTTCGCCAGAGCGATGACCTCTTCATCGGACAGTGACCCGAGGTCCTCGACCTTGGTGCTGCTGGCCGTGTTGTAGACCTCGCCGAGGAAGTCGCGGATCTCGCTGACCTGCTGCTCGCGGGCATCGCGCAGCATCTGCTCGATGCGCACGCCCAGGCCGCGGGCGGCCATGCCCAGGTGGGTCTCGAGGATCTGCCCGACGTTCATCCGCGAGGGTACACCCAGCGGATTGAGAATCAGGTCGATGGGCTCGCCACTGTCATCATAGGGCATGTCCTCGATCGGCATGATCGCAGAGATAACACCCTTGTTACCGTGGCGGCCGGCCATCTTGTCGCCAGGCTGCATGCGACGCTTCACCGCCAGGTAGACCTTCACGATCTTGAGCACGCCGGGCGCCAGGTCGTCGCCCTGGGTCAACTTACGCTTCTTGTCCTCGAAACGCTCGTCCATCTCCTTGCGGCGCTGTTCCAGCTGCTCATCGGCCTGGGCCAGCAGCTCGTTGAGCGACTCGTCCTGCATGCGCAGCTTGAACCACTGCTGACGCGGCAGTTCTTCCAGGTACTCGTCGGACAGCAGGTCGCCCTTCTTGAGCTTGGGCCCACCGTTGACCGCCTGACCCGACAGGGTGCGCTTGAGACGTTCGAAGGTCGCGTCCTCGGCGATGCGATAAGTCTCCTGAAGGTCCTTGCGCACCTCGTCGAGCTGTTGCTGCTCGATGGACAGCGCACGCGAGTCCTTCTCGACACCATCACGGGTAAACACCTGGACATCGATGACGGTGCCCTTCATGCCCGTCGGCGCACGCAGCGAAGTATCCTTCACGTCGGACGCCTTCTCGCCGAAGATGGCACGCAGCAGCTTCTCTTCGGGCGTCAGCTGGGTCTCGCCCTTGGGCGTGACCTTGCCGACCAGGATGTCACCCGCGCCGACCTCGGCACCGATGTAGACCACACCGGCCTCATCCAGCTTGGACAACGCCGACTCGCCCACATTGGGAATATCCGAGGAGATCTCTTCGGCGCCCAGCTTGGTATCGCGAGACACACAGGTCAGTTCCTGGATATGGATGGACGTGAAACGGTCCTCCTGGACGGCCCGCTCGGAGAGCAGGATGGAGTCCTCGAAGTTGTAGCCGTTCCAGGGCATGAAGGCGATGCGCATGTTCTGCCCCAGCGCCAGGTCGCCCATGTCGACGGAAGGGCCGTCGGCGAGGATGTCGCCGCGTGCCACTGAGTCGCCGGTATGCACGATGGGCCGCTGGTTCATACAGGTGTTCTGGTTGGAGCGCAGGTACTTGGTCAGGTTGTAGATATCAACGCCGGCCTCGCCACCGATGATCTCGTCCTCGTTGACCCGCACCACGATGCGCTTGGCATCCACCGAATCAATGACACCGCCACGACTGGCGACGGCACAGACACCCGAGTCACGCGCCACGAATCGCTCCATGCCGGTACCCACGAAGGGCTTATCGGCACGCAGAGTGGGCACGGCCTGACGCTGCATGTTGGCGCCCATCAGGGCGCGGTTGGCGTCATCGTGCTCGAGGAACGGAATCAGCGCCGCCGCCACGGACACTACCTGACGCGGCGAGACGTCCATCAGGGTCACCTGTTCGGGGCGCATGAAGGATGTTTCGCCCCGGTTACGCGCCTGGACCAGATCGTCGACCAGATGTCCGTTCTCGTCGACGGTCGCCGAGGCCTGGGCAATGACGAAGTCACCTTCCTCAATGGCCGAGAGGTGCACCACCTCGTCGGTGACCTGACCGTTGGCCACCTTGCGGTAGGGTGTCTCGAGGAAGCCATAGCTGTTGGTATGGCTGTAGGTGGCCAGCGAGTTGATCAGGCCGATGTTCGGGCCTTCCGGGGTCTCGATCGGGCACAGGCGACCATAGTGGGTCGCATGGACGTCGCGCACCTCGAAGCCCGCCCGCTCGCGGGTCAAGCCGCCCGGGCCGAGCGCGGATATACGGCGCTTGTGCGTGACCTCGGAGAGCGGGTTGTTCTGGTCCATGAACTGCGAGAGCTGACTGGAACCGAAGAACTCCTTGACCGCCGCCGCCACGGGCTTGGCATTGATCAGGTCCTGCGGCATCAGTCCTTCGCTCTCGGCCATGGACAGGCGCTCCTTGACCGCGCGCTCGACACGCACCAGTCCCACGCGGAACTGGTTCTCGGCCATCTCGCCGACACAGCGGATGCGCCGATTGCCCAGGTGGTCGATGTCGTCGACATCGCCGAAGCCATTACGGATATTGATCAGCTCGCCGAGGACATCGAGGATGTCACGCTGGTCGAGCACACCGGAGCCGGTATCACCGTCGCGGCGCAGGCGACGGTTGAACTTCATGCGGCCCACACCGGACAGGTCGTAACGGTCTTCGGTGAAGAAGAGGTTATTGAACAGCGTCTCGGCCGCTTCCTTGGTGGGCGGCTCGCCGGGGCGCATCATGCGGTAGATTTCGACCAGCGCCTCGAGCTGGGACCCGGTGGTGTCCAGCTTGAGGGTGTCGGAAATGAAGGGGCCGCAATCCAGGTCGTTGGTGTACAGGGTTTCCAGCGTGGTAATGCCGGCCTGTCCCAGGCTCTCCATGAGCTCGGCGGTGATGGCGGTATTGCAGGGGCAGATCAGCTCGCCGGTGTTCGGGTTGACATGATCCTTGGCCAGCGTCTTGCCGACCAGGTAGTCCATGGGGACTTCCAGACGCTCCAGCCCGGCCTTCTCGAGCTGGCGGATGTGCTTCTGGGTGACACGACGCCCTTCCTCGACGATGACATTGCCGTCACCATCCTTGATGTCGAAGGTCGCGGTCTCGCCGCGCAGACGCGACGGCACCAGATCCACGGAAAAGCCGGACTTCTCGATGTGGAAGGTGCTGGTGGCAAAGAACTCGGCGAGGATTTCCTCGGCGCTCATGCCGAGCGCGCGCATCAGCACGGTCGCCGGCAGCTTGCGGCGCCGGTCGATGCGCACAAAGACGTTGTCCTTGGGGTCGAACTCGAAGTCCAGCCAGGAGCCACGATACGGAATGACCCGGGCGGAATAGAGCAGCTTGCCGGAGGAGTGGCTCTTGCCCTTGTCATGATCGAAGAACACGCCCGGGCTACGGTGCAGCTGCGAGACGATGACACGCTCGGTGCCATTGATGACAAAGGTGCCGTTTTCCGTCATCAGGGGGATTTCCCCCATGTAGACTTCCTGCTCCTTGATGTCCTTGATGGCCTTGTTCGACGAATCCTTGTCGTAGATGATCAGGCGAACCTTGACGCGCAAGGGAGCCGAATAGGTGACGCCACGCAGCTGACATTCCTTGACGTCGAACGCCGGCGTACCGAATCGATAGCTGACATACTCCAGTGCGGCGTTGCCGGAGAAGCTTTCGATCGGGAAAACGGAGCTGAAGGCGGCGTGCAGGCCGACGTCAATACGTTCTTCGGGTGACCGATCCTGCTGGAGAAAGTCGTAATAGGAATCAAGCTGGATGGCCAGCAGGTAAGGCACATCCATCACTTGGGGCAGTTTGCCGAAATCCTTGCGGATGCGTTTTTTCTCAGTGTATGAGTAAGCCATCTGTATTCCCCAGCTTGTTCACCATGGGTGACCGATGCGTGTCGGCGCCACCCGACGGAGTCGGCTCCGTCAGGCGCTGACGGCGAGCCCCCGGAAGAGGCTCGCCATCGGAATTCGGCTGGCCGGCATGGCGTGCCATCACCGCCCAGCAACAACAGAAAAAGGCCGGCAGCGGGCGTCCCGCCACCAGCCGTACAAGCTTACGCCGCGCGTAAAGCCTGTGGGGCCAAGAGTTACTTGACCTCCACGGAAGCGCCGGCTTCTTCGAGCTTGGTCTTGGCCTCTTCGGCATCGTCCTTGGACATGCCTTCCTTCAGGGTGGCCGGCACGCCGTCGACAGCGCCTTTGGCTTCCTTCAGGCCCAGGCCGGTGATCTCGCGCACGGCCTTGATGACGTTGACCTTCTTGTCGCCGGCGCCGGTCAGCACCAGGTCAAACTCGGTCTGCTCTTCCTCGGCTTCGGCTTCGCCGCCGCCACCCGGGCCGGCCACGACAGCCGCTGCCGCGGAAACGCCGAACTTCTCTTCCATCGCTTCGATGAGCTCAGCGACTTCCATCACTGACATGTCGGCGACGGCGTTGATGATGTCTTCTTGGGTAAGTGCCATTTTCACTTTCCTAACTTTGCGGGAGTCTCGGTCATCCGATGACTCGGTGATTCAATAATCGAGATGCGTGGAGCAGTCGAAATCGCCGATCAGGCGGCTTCTTCCTGCTTCTGATCACGCAACGCAGCGAGGGTACGAACCAGCTTGCCAGCGGACGCTTCCTTCATGACGGACATCAGCTTGGCGATGGCTTCGTCATGGGTCGGCAGGTTCGCCAGACGATCAAGATCGCTTGCCGGAATGAACTCGCCTTCGTAGGCCAGCGCCTTGACTTCGAGATTCTTCTCGGTCTTGCCGAACTCCTTGAACAAACGAGCGGCAGCGCCCGGATGGTCGGTGGAGAAGGCCAACAGAGTCGGACCCACGAATGTCTCGTTCAGGCACTCCCATTGAGTACCTTCCAGGGCGCGGCGTGCCAGGGTGTTGCGGACAACACGCATCTGGACGCCATTCTCGCGGGCCTGCTTGCGCAGATCGGTCATCTTGCTGACCGGAACACCACGAGAGTCGGCAACTACGACGGAGAGAGCATTCTTGGCCGCTTCACTGACCTCGGCAACAATCGCTTTCTTGCCTTCAAGTGCTAGTGGCACAGTGATCACTCCTTCGTGTCGGAAGCTTGCAGAAGCCTTCCGATGGTTACCATCCCCCTCACCGACATCGGCGAGGGACCGGGAGATGGTGCTCACCAGGTATCTGGCGGCAACACCATCTGCGCAGGCCTCCCGGAGGATGATTAAGCCACCTCGGCAAGGTGGCGCCTGCGGTCTTTGACGGTGCCCCGCCGGCTTCTGTCGCAACAGCGCACGGGGACCGCAAAGTCATTTGCCTGTTCCGCGATTCAGACCAGCGCGGAGTGGTCGATGGTCAAGCCGGGGCCCATGGTGGTGGACAGCGAGACCTTCTTGAAATACACACCCTTCGACGTGCTCGGCTTGAGCTTCTTGAGGTCGGCGATGAGCGCTTCCAGATTGCCGCGGATATCGCCCGACTCGAAGTCGACCTTGCCGATCGTGGTGTGGATGATGCCGTTCTTGTCGCTGCGGAAGCGCACCTGGCCCGACTTGGCGTTCTTTACGGCAGTGGCAACGTCCGGCGTCACGGTGCCGACCTTCGGGTTGGGCATCAGGCCGCGCGGACCCAGAATCTGGCCGAGCTGACCGACGACACGCATGGCATCCGGCGAGGCAATGACGACGTCAAAGTCGAGCTGACCTTTCTTGACCTGTTCGGCTAGGTCGTCCATACCAACGATGTCGGCACCGGCTTCCTTGGCGGCATCGGCGTTATCGCCCTGGGTAAAGACGGCAACACGCACTTCTTTGCCCGTACCATTGGGCATGACGGTTGAACCACGCACGATCTGGTCAGATTTACGCGGATCGACGCCCAGGTTGATGGCGACGTCGACAGACTCCTTGAACTTCACCGTGGACAGTTCAGACAGCAGCTGGACCGCTTCATCCAGGCTATAGGCCTTGTTCGGGTCGACCTTTTCACGAAACAGCTTGGCGCGTTTGGTAAGCTTGGCCATGATCAGAGACCCTCCACGTTGAGGCCCATGCTACGGGCACTGCCAGCGATGGTGCGGACCGCGGCGTCCATGTCGGCTGCCGTCAGATCCGGCTCTTTGGCCTGCGCGATTTCTTCGAGCTGCTCGCGCGTCACGGTACCGACCTTGTTCTTGTTCGGCTCGCCGGAGCCGGACTTGATGCCAGCCGCCTTCTTCAGCAGGACAGCCGCGGGCGGCGTCTTGGTGACGAAGGTAAAGCTGCGGTCGGCATAGACGGTGATGACCACCGGGGTCGGCAGACCCGGCTCGAGGTTCTGCGTCTCGGCATTGAATGCCTTGCAGAATTCCATGATGTTGACGCCGTGCTGACCCAGCGCAGGGCCCACGGGAGGACTGGGATTGGCCTTGCCAGCTGCGACCTGCAGCTTGACGTAAGCCTGTACTTTCTTGGCCATGGTAAGGACTCCAGTTGGGTGCTAACGCCTTGCGGCTCCCCGGGTTAGGCGGCTGCTCCAGCAGCCACAACAATCAGGCTCGGGTCACTCTTTCTCGACCTGAGCAAACTCCAGCTCGACCGGTGTGGAGCGACCGAAGATCAGGACACTCACCTGCAGGCGACTCTTGTCGTAATTGACTTCCTCGACCACACCATTGAAGTCGGCAAAGGGCCCGTCGACGACACGCACGGACTGGCCGGGCTCGAACACGGTCTTGGGCCGTGGCTGCTCCGTGCCTTCCCGCACATGACTCAGGATGGCGTCGGCCTCGCGCGTGGTGATGGGTGCCGGTTTCTCCTTCGTTCCACCGATAAAGCCCATGACACGCGGAGTCTCATTGACCAGGTGCCAGCTTTCATCGGTCATTTCCATCTCGACCAGAACATAGCCGGGATAGAATTTGCGTTCACTCTTGCGGCGCTTGCCGTCACGCATTTCAACGACTTCTTCCGTGGGCACCAGAATCTCGCCGAAGCAATCTTCCATGCCATACATCTTCACACGCTCGAGCAGCGAGCGCATGACATGCTTTTCAAAACCGGAATAGGCGTGTACGACGTACCAACGCTTGGACATGCAGACTCCTAACCAATGACGCCGGACATCGCCCAGCCAAGAAGCGTATCAATCAGCCACAGCATCAGCCCGACCACCAGGATGGCCACCAGCACAATGGCCGTCGTCTGAATGGTCTCGGGACGAGTCGGCCAGACAACGCGCTGAATTTCCTTCTTGGCCTGACGAGCCAGCTCGAGCAGCTCACGACCCTTGGTGGTAGTCAGCGCCACCAGCGCAGCGGCGACGCTGAGCGCGACGACACCGAGCACGCGATACAGCAGAGCGACGTCGGTGAAATACGTATTCCCGACGACAGCCAGAATCAACAGAATGACGACAACCGCCCACTTGAGCCCGTCGTGGCGCGACTCCCGCACCTCGGCGTTATGTTTCATGACCACGAGACTCCTCAGGGACAGCAATCGAAAACAAACCAGTATACTAGATATTGCCAGCCTGGGGAAGACTGGCAGGCCAGGAGGGACTCGAACCCCCAACCTGCGGTTTTGGAGACCGCTGCTCTGCCAATTGAGCCACTGGCCTGTATGCCTTCTTGAATCCGCCTTTGCAGCAGACCCGAGCGACAGCGGGCGCCATCATAACGAAACCGACTTCGCTTGGCAACCCCTCCCGGCACGCCCTACCTCCGGGAGAAACAGAAAAGGCGAGCCGATGCTCGCCTTTTCGAATTGGAGCTCATGGACGGATTTGAACCGTCGACCTCACCCTTACCAAGGGTGTGCTCTACCCCTGAGCTACATGAGCTTGCTACCGGACAACCTTGCCCGTGAACTTGGAGCGGGCAGCGGGGATCGAACCCGCATCATCAGCTTGGAAGGCTGAGGTTCTACCATTGAACTATGCCCGCCTACCTCGCTCTAGACTGTTCTCGACATCGAGCACAGCAGAATCTGGTGGAGGGAGGAGGATTCGAACCTCCGAAGCTTTCGCGGCAGATTTACAGTCTGCTCCCTTTGGCCACTCGGGAACCCCTCCAACTGGCGGAGCATTTTACAGCCCCACGCTCCGGTGTCAAGTGACTGTTTTTACAACCCTTCGACAACTTGTCCGCGCCAATCTGAGACCAGCGCCCCGGAACGAGGACGTATTCTTTCAAAGGAACATCGAAAATGCAAGGCCGGCCCGTATTTTTTCCAGGCTGACCGGGCGCGGTATAGGCGGCGCCCCCGACATGCGCCCCGAGCGCTCCGCCGAGGTCAGCGGAAAACAGGCCTCCAGCCCGCCATAGACCATATCCGGCCACACCGCGTGAGGCGCCTGGATACCGCGGGATACCACGCGGGCATCACCGCCGGTCACCAGCAACGGTAGCGCCACGCCATGACGATCACAGACCTCACTGTAGATGCGATTCACCGCGCTCACCGCCGCCATGTAGATACCATGATTGACCGCTTCCACGGTGCGCACGCCAGGCTCGAGGAGCTCATCCGCCTCGCTGTCCGGGTCGATCGCCACGTTGCGGGTACCGAGCTTCAGGCTTTCCTTCATCAGCCGCAGGCCAGGCAGGATGTAGCCGCCCAGGTGTCGCCCGCCGGGCAGCACAAAGTCCACCGTGATAGCACTGCCACAGTCGACCGAACAGCAACCACCGGCCAACTGATAACTGGCCAGCACGCCCATCCAGCGATCCACGCCGAGCCTCGCCGGCTCCTGATAGCCGTTGGTCACGCCCAGGGCTTCCGGCACCGAACGGGCCACATGCACGGCCCCGACCCGGTCCCGCAGCAGGGACACGGTGCGGCCGAGCACGGCCTGGCGGGCGACGCTGGAAATACGCACCGATTCCACCACATCCAGGTCCGGAATATCCGCGCCGGGCCGCCACTCTTCCCGTGTCCAGACGGCGCCGCGGGATCGAATCTCGCTGCTGTCCGCATCCTTGAGACGCCACTTCGACAGGGTGTTGCCGATGTCCAGATCCAGGATCATGAGCGCCCTCGTGCATCCAGCAGGGCACCCGAGCACTGCCGCGCCACAGCAGGCGGCGCGCTCCGGAGACCGTGCAGCGCGCGGCCGGCCGCCCCCGGGGTCGCGACCGAGGCCACCCCGGCGGAACACCTGCCGCCCCTTTTTGCCTCTCGCCGCAGCTGACAGCTGGTCATGGCACTTCCCACTGCAAAAAGCGTCATTCTAGCGGATGGCAGCTGGCCCCGGAAATCACCTGGCCCGGCCATCGCCCTCGATATGCCGCATTTCGCCTTGCGAACGGTCCCAAGCCAGGTCTCCAGTGGCCGCCATGACCGCGCCTCGCCGCCGATCTAGACCAAGGTCTAATTTGCTTATGAAACCGCTTTCATGGCCATGAAGCCACTCACGATCTCTGAAAATCGGCAGGAAACCCCATGCAACGAATCGAACTCCCTCCGGCCTCTCGCCTGCGTGACCCGAGCTTCACCTTCGGCGTCGCCACGGCATCCTTCCAGGTTGAAGGAGCCACCCAGGCGGATGGTCGACTACCCTCCATCTGGGATGCCTTCTGCGCCACGCCGGGCAACGTCAAGAATGGTGACACCGGCATGCCGGCCTGCGACCACTATCATCGCTGGCAGGATGACGTGGCGCTGATCCGTGACCTGAACGTGGATGCCTATCGTCTATCCATCGCCTGGCCTCGGGTGATGACCCAGGACGGCCAGCCCAACCACAAGGGGCTGGATTTCTACAAGCAGTTGCTGGACCGCCTGCGCGAATATGATATCCGGCCCTTCGTGACCCTCTACCACTGGGACCTGCCACAACATCTCCAGGAGCATGGCGGCTGGCTGAACCGGGATACCGCCTACCGCTTCCAGGATTACGTCAGCCTGGTCAGCCGGGAGCTCGGCGAGCGGGTGGATACCTACGCGACGCTCAATGAACCCTGGGTCAGCGCAATTCTCGGCCATGAGGTGGGGATTCATGCACCGGGCATGACCGATGCGCGACTGGCACGCCAGGCCGGCCACCACATGCTGCTGGCGCATGGCCTGGGCATGCAGACGCTGCGCTCCGAGGCTCCCGAGGCGCAAGCCGGCCTGGTCCTCAACATGGGCCCGAACACGCCCAACAGTCAGCGCTATGACGATCGCGTGGCGGCGCTGATCGGCGAGGCCAGCATGAACCACTGGTTTCTGGAGCCGGTCCTCGAGGGCCGCTACCCGGAGCTCTATACCCGGCTCTACCCGGAACAGGCGCCCCGCATCCTGCCGGGTGACATGGAGCTGATCTCGCAGCCGGTCAATTTCATCGGCATCAATTACTACACCCGCGGCATCGTGTCCTACGACAACGAACACTGGGTCAAGGGCCACGCCGCCAAGGATGCCGAGGTGACCGACTTTGGCTGGGAGGTCTACCCGCAGGGGTTGACCGACCTGCTGGTCGACCTCGACGCCCAGTACACGCTCCCGCCCTTGATGATCACCGAGAACGGCATGGCCGGCGATGACCATCTCGAACAGGATCGGGTTCACGATGAACAGCGTTGCCGATACCTGCAGAGCCACTTGCAGGCGGTTCACGATGCCATTGAACAGGGCGTCGATGTCCGTGGCTATTTTGCCTGGAGCCTGATGGATAACTTCGAGTGGGCGGAAGGCTACAGCAAGCGTTTCGGCATGGTGTACGTCGACTACGCGACCCAGCAACGCACCCTCAAGGACAGCGCCCGGCTGTTTGCCGACTTCCTCCGGCAACGGCCGACATCCCGCTGAGCACAGCAACCCGTAACACGACGATAACAATAGAAGGTGAAGGTCATGAAAACGCTATCCATGCTGGCACTGGCCACGGCCGTGGCCTCCGTTTCGACTGCGGCCATGGCAGCCCCCTCCCAGGGGGGCACCCTGTCCGTTCCGGTCATCACCACGGCGCTGACCAAGAGTTTCAACCCCTACATCGACAAACTGAAGATTGTCGGCGGCATGAACTTCGAGCTGCTGGCCTTCACCAATGTCAGGCAGAACGAGACCAACTTCCGCCTGGCGGAAAGCTATAGCTACGCCGATGACTATCGCAGCATCACCTATACGCTTCGCGAGGACCTCAAGTGGTCGGATGGCGAGCCCCTGACCGCCGAGGATGTGGTGTACACCTTCGATCTCGCGGGCGAGGTGCCGGCCTATGACATTGCCGGGGTGATCGCCAGCGGCCAGGTCACCAAGGTGACTCAGGTCTCCGAGCGCAAGGTGCGTTTCGACCTGGCCAACACCAACAGCACCATCCACTGGGACATCAACCGTTACATGCCGCTTCCCAAGCATGTCTGGGAAAAGGCCGACGACCCGGCAACCTTCACCAACCCCGAGGCCATCGGCTCCGGCCCGGTGACCGAAATCCAGTACGTGCGCCCTCAGCAGATGGAACTCTGCCGCAATCCGCATTACTACCTGGAAGACCGCCCCTACCTGGACTGCGTCAAGTACCGGGCCTTCAATGACAACTCACAGATTCAACCGGCCCTGATGCGCGGCGAACTGGACTGGGGCTCCAACTTCATTGCCGACGTCGAAAAGACCTTTGTCGCCACCGACCCCGAGAATCATCACTACTGGTATCCGCCCAACGACGCCATTCACCTGTACCTCAACACCAATCAGGCGCCCTTCGATGACCTGAAGTTCCGTCAGGCCCTCTCGGTGGCGATCGACCGTGAAGCCATCGTCGAGCTGGCGGCCTATGGCTACCCCACGGCCAACTTTTTCCCGGGCGGCATCGGCGACTATTTCGCCGACTACATGGACGACTCGGTCAAGGAGGACTTCGGCTGGCTGACGCAGTACGATCCGGACAAGGCACAGGCGCTGCTGGAGGAAGCCGGGTACCAGGACAGCGACGGCGATGGCTGGCGCGAGCAGCCGAACGGCTCGGCCATGGAGGTCGACATCCAGGTCGTCAATGGCTGGACCGACTGGGTTCAGGCGGTCGTCATGATCACCGAGTACTTCCAGGACATCGGCGTCAATGCCAACGTCAAGGCCGTGGAATGGGGCGTCTACGACAAGTCGCTGAAACACAGCGAATACGAGGCGGCCATCAACTGGTCACAGCTCTCGACACACCCCATCCAGACCTTCAAGGAGTACTTCCATACCAGCCGCGTCGGCCAGACATGGCATGCCGGCCATGGGGTGCACGCGGAACGGGTCGACAAGCTGATCGACAACTTCGGGTCGCTGACTTCGGAAAGCGACAAGCAGGAAACGCTGGACAAGCTGCAGCGCTTCACCGCCGAAAAGCTGCCCTTCATTCCGCTGTTCTCCAACGCCACCTGGTTCCAGTACAACACCACTGACTTCGTTGGCTGGCCGAGCGAAGAAGACCCGTATGTACACCCGGTGTTCTACACCACGGGCAACAATACGCTGATCTTCAACAACCTCCGGCAGAAGTGATCCACCCGCTGACTTCCGGGCGCCGCCTCCTCGGGGCGCCCGGCCCCTACCCGAATCAGAGGCGATGCCCATGCGGTACATAACCAGTCGACTGTTGTTCTACTTCGTCGCGTTCCTGATCGCCATTTCCTTCAACTTCCTGTTGCCGCGGATCATGCCGGGAGACCCGGTCGATGCCCTCTTTGCCGGGGCGGCAGGCCAGCTCGACCCGTCGCAGATGGATGCCATCAGCGCCATGTACGGCTTCTCCGATGGCCCCCTGTGGTCGCAGTACCTGCAATACGTGAAAAGCGTCTTCACCGGCGACCTCGGGCCTTCGTTTCTCATGTATCCGACCGAAGTGACCTCGGTGCTGGGCTTTACCTTCCCGTGGACGCTGTTTCTCATCGGGCTGGGGGTGACGACCGCCATCATCCTGGGGCTGATCATCGGCACCCTGGCGGCCTACAAACGGGCCAGCTGGCTGGCCACGGTGATTCCCATCATGACAGCCGTGATCTCCTCGATGCCGGCGGTCGTGACTGCTCTGCTGGTCTTCTACATCTTCGGCCTGCAGCTGGAGTGGTTCCCCATGAGCTACGCGGCCGACCCCTCCCTGTCGCCCGGCTGGACGGCCGAGTACATGGCCAGTGTCGCGCACCATGCCGTCCTGCCCCTGCTGGTGATTGTGCTGGTCAGCCTGGCCCAGTGGGTCATGACCATGCGCAACGCCATGATCAATGTGCTCGGCGAGGACATCATCACCATGGCCGAGGCCAAGGGGCTGAGCCAGTCGCGCATCATGATGCGCTATGCCTCGCGCAATGCCGTGCTGCCGGTCGTCACATCCGTGGCCATGGGACTCGGGTTCGCCGTCGCCGGCCAGGTCTTCATCGAAATCGTCTTCAATTATCCGGGTGTCGGTAACACCCTGCTCAAGGCCATCAATGCGCGCGACTATCCGCTGGTACAGGCCCTGCTATTGCTGATCGTGGCCTTTGTCCTCATCGGCAACTTCATCGCCGATCTGACCTATCTCTGGCTCGATCCTCGTCTGCGCAAGTAACGGAAGGGTTCCACGATGACTGACTACTCCGCCACCTCCCCCTCGGATACCACCCCGCCGAGCCGACCGCCCCGCTGGCGACGAATGCGCAATCTCGCGGCCTTCTTCCAGGGCAATCTCTCGGCAACGATCGGCGGGGGCATCATGGCCCTGGTGATTGTCGCCTGCCTGGCAGGCCCCTGGTTCACCGCCCATGCACCCGACGAACGCGTCGCCAGGCCGCACGTCGAACCCAGCGCCGAACACTTCCTGGGCACCACCCGTCAGGGACGGGACGTCTTCAGCCAGCTGCTGTATGGCGGTCGAGCGTCCCTGGCCGTGGCCTTCCTCGCCGGGGCCATTTCCACGGTCATTTCCATCCTGGTGGGCATCTCCGCCGGCTATTTCGGCGGTCGGGTCGACCAGTGGCTCAACTTTGTCATGAACGTGGTGCTGGTCTTCCCGCAACTGCCCCTGTTGATCGTCCTCGCGGCCTTCCTGGGGCAGGTGGGACCCATCGTCATCGCCCTGTTGATCGGCATCACCAGCTGGCCATGGGGCGCCCGGGTGGTGCGCTCCCAGACCATGGCATTACGCAACAAGGAGTTCATCCTGGCCGCCGAGTGCATGGGGGAAAGCCGCCTGCGCATCGTGCTGGTGGGAATCCTGCCCAATCTGATCTCCATCGTGGCGGGCAGCTTTGTCGGCGTGGTCATGTACGCCCTGATCAACGAGGCGGGGCTCGAGTTCCTCGGGCTGGGCGACCCCACCGTGGTCACCTGGGGCACCATGCTGTACTGGGCGCAGTCCTCGGCCGCTTTGTATACCGGCGGCTGGTGGGAAATGATTGTGCCCGCCGTGGCCATCGCAGTGGTCGGTGGCGCCATGGCACTGATCAATATCTCCATCGACCAGATCAGCAACCCCAAGCTCAAGACAGGCCCGCACATCCGGCGCTGGCGCAAGCTCAATCAAATCATTCAAGCCAAACGGCTGCGAGGTGCTTCCTGATGGCCAGACAAGCGTTTGAACCCGCACAGGACGAAGCGCAGAGCGATCTTCTGGAGATCCACGACCTTTGCGTTGACTATGTGGCGCCCAGGGCATGGTCCGCGCCATCGACAACGTCAACCTCAACATCAAGGCCGGCGAGACCCTGGGCCTGGCCGGTGAGTCGGGATGTGGCAAGTCGACCCTGGCGTTCTCCATCTCTCGCCTGCACAAGGCGCCGGCCCTCATCTCGGCTGGCGAAATCCGTTACCGCGGGCGGGATGTGTTGAGCATGTCGCCCCGCACCCTGCGGCAGTTTCGCTGGAACGAGGTCAGCGTGGTGTTCCAGAGCGCCATGAACTCGCTCAACCCGGTGATCACCATTGGTGAGCAGATCATCGATGTGATCCAGGCGCATCGCAAGGTCAAGACCAAGGAGGCATGGCGTCAGGGGGAAACCCTGCTGCAGACCGTCGGGTTGCATGCCAGCCGCATGGAGAGTTTTCCGCACCAGCTCAGCGGCGGCATGCGCCAAAGGGTGGTCATTGCCATTGCCCTGGCACTGCGGCCCCGCCTGATCATCATGGATGAGCCGACCACGGCGCTGGATGTGGTCGTCGAGCGGGAGATCATGGACGAGCTCTACCAGCTCAAGGACGAGTTCGGTTTCTCGATTCTGTTCATCAGCCATGACCTCAGCCTGATGGGCGAGATCGCCGACCGCATCGGCATCATGTATGCCGGCAAGCTGGTCGAGCTGGGGGCCGCCAGTGAAGTCTTCGAGCAACCACAGCACCCCTATACCCAGGGCCTGCTCAACTCCTTCCCCACCATACATGGCCCGCGCGAGCGACTGAACGGCATCCCCGGCCAGCCGCTCAACCTGCTCGACACCCCTGAAGGGTGTTATTTCCAGGCCCGCTGCGAGAAGTGCTTTGCCCCCTGTCTGACGGATGACCCGGCATTGAGCACGCTCTCTCCCACTCACCAGGCCGCCTGCCATGCGCTGGCAGAGAGGAACACAGGATGACCACCAGCCAGCAGCCTATTGTCTCGGCACGCAACCTGACCAAGGACTTCACCCTGGGCGGATCGCTGTTCGAGAAAACCACCATGCGGGCGCTCAATGCCGTCTCGTTCGACCTGTTTCCCGGCGAGGCACTGGCCATTGTCGGGGAGTCCGGCAGCGGCAAGAGCACCGGCGCCCGCATTCTCTCGCAGGTGCACGACGCCACCTCGGGCGAGGTGACCTACCGTGGCAAGCCCTTGCATGACTGGATCCGGCAAGGCGGCAAGCGCGGCTTTGCCAGCCAGGTGCAGATGATCTTTCAGGATCCCTTCGGCAGCCTCAACCCGGTGCACCGCATCTTCTATCAGATCGCCCGGCCACTGCAGATCCACGGCAAGCTGAAGGACCGTCAGGCACTGACCCAGCGCGTCCACGAACTGCTCGAGACCGTCGGCCTGTCACCGGCTGCCGAAACCGCCCAGAAGTTCCCCTACGAGCTGAGCGGCGGGCAGCGGCAACGCGTGGCCATTGCGCGCGCGCTGGCCGTGGAGCCCGATGTCATCCTCGCCGATGAGCCCATCTCGATGCTCGATGTATCGATCCGGCTGGGTATCCTCAACCTGATGATGGACCTGAAGGACCAGCACGGCATCGCCTTCATGTACATCACCCACGATATCGCTACCGCCCGCTACTTCGCCGAGCGTACCGCCGTCATGTATGTCGGTCACATGGTCGAATGGGGCAACAGTGATGCTGTGACCCAGACCCCGCAGCACCCCTACACCCAGTTGCTGCTCGCTGCCGTGCCGCAGCCCGGCGCCCAAAAGAGCCGCGACATGACGCAGTACCAGCACAAGGCGGACATCCCCATGTGGCAGCCGGACAGCAAGGGCTGCCCGTTTGCCGAGCGCTGCCCGCATGCGCGCGAGATCTGCAAGGAGCAATTGCCCGGGGTCACCCAGATCGCCGAGGACCACTTCGTGCGCTGCTACCTGTACGAGCCTGACGGTACCACCTGAAACCGCCTGCCGGGGAGACGGGGCTCGCGCCGGCAGGCGCCGAATGAAAGCCACCAGGTTTCGCTTTATAATGTGGCACGCTGTTCTCGGAGGCACAGGCTGAAAGCTGGCCTGTGCCTCGAGACTACGCCAGGAAATGGCGCACGCCATAGCGGCCGAGCCTGTGCCCGCCTCTCCCCTGCCGCCGAACAACGCCCGGGGGACCGTCGGCCTTTTCCTGGCGCTGTCGATCGCCACGCACCAGGAGCAAGCATGTCCACGATCAAGGAGGTCGCCAACCTGGCCAGGGTCTCGCCTGCCACGGTATCGCGTGTCATGAATGGCGAAGTCCCCGTCGCCCAGCAGACCCGCCAGCGAGTCGAGGACGCCATGCGTCACCTGGGCTACCGGCCCAACTCTTTCGCCCGCTCCCTGGCCTCGAACCGCTCCGACTGCATCGGGCTGGTCATCTCCCACCTGGCCGGCCCCTTCATGGGCACGCTGATGGTCAACCTGGAGGAACGGCTGCGCCTCAACCAGAAGTCACTCCTGGTGGCCTCGGGGCACGACGAACTGCAGCGCGAGCAGGATTCCATCGACTTTCTCATGTCGAGGCGCTGTGATGGCCTGCTGATCCAGTCCGACCGCCTGAGTGACGAGACCCTCATCAGCCTGGCCGCCGAGATCCCGCTGATCGTCATCAACCGCCGCGTCCCGGGGCTGGAAGCGCAATGCAGCCATGTCGACAACCGCCAGGGAAGTTATCTGGCGACACAACACCTGATACATAACGGGCATCGACACATTGCTTGCATCACCGGTCCCCTGTGGAAGCAGGATGCCGCCCAGCGCCTGGCGGGTTATCACCAGGCCATGGAGGAAGCCGGCCTGGCGATCGACGAAACCGCCATCATCGAGGGCGACTGGCAGGAGCGCAGCGGAAGCCATGCCGTGTGTACCCTGCGGGAGCGCGGCATTCCCTTCACCGCCCTGACCGTGGGTAACGACGACATGGCCATCGGCGCCATGCTGCAGATGCAGGAGTGGGGATGGCGCATCCCCGAGGACGTCTCGCTGGTAGGCTTCGACGATGAAGTCTATGCGCACTTCGTGACGCCGGGGCTCACCTCGGTCCATGTGCCCGTCGACCACATGGCCCAGTCGGCCAGTGCGCAGTTGCTGTCTCTTCTGAACGGCAAGCCCTGGGAGGGCCAGCGCTGCTTTATGACCCACCTGGTGGAAAGAGGCACCGTGGTTCCCCCGCGCTGACCGCCGGTCGGCTCGACCAGCGGGCGACGATCTCAAGAGCGCCCGCGCACGCTGATCTCGCCCCCCGTCAGCTTCCAGCGTCGCTTGTCGCATCGCACCCAGAGGTTACCGGACACATCGACCTGCTCGGCCACAGCGGCCTCACGTCGCTCTCCTTGCAGGATCTCGACCTCCTGTTCAGCGAAGGCATGGCGAGCGTTCCACTCCGCTTGCCAGGCCTCGAAGCCGACCCGCTCGAAATCCGCGAGCATCGGCATCAGCTCGCCCAGGAGCTCCACGGCCAGTTGATGACGTGTCAGTCCGGGCGCCTGATCCCTGACTGCCGACACCGGCTGCTCGATACTCGCCCGGAAGTCATCGGGCAGATCCATGTTGATGCCCATGCCGATCACCGCCTCGCACGGGCCCGCCGCATCACCACTCATCTCGACCAGTATACCGGCCAGCTTGCCATACCCACCGCCCTCGGTGGCCAGCAGGACATCGTTGGGCCACTTCAGCCTCGGCTGCACGCCATGTGCCTCCAGCACGCGTGACAGGGCCACGCCCGCTGCCAGACTCAAGCCTTCCATGGCCGCGATCCCGGACTCGAAACGCCAGCCTGTCGAAAGCATCAGCGTTCGCCCCCAGGGCGTGACCCAGGTACGGCCACGACGCCCCTTGCCGGCACTCTGTTGCTCGACCAGACACACCTCGCCGTGGCCTGCCCCCTGGGCAAACCGCTCACGGATAAACTGGTTGCTCGAGGGCACAACGTCCTCGACAAAGAGCCGTGCGACATGACTCCTCGCCTGACGCGACAGGCCCGCCACAATCACGCTCCCATCAAGCAGCTCCAGCGGCTCTGCCAGCCGGTACCCCTGGCCCTTGACCGCCTCCATGCCAATACCCAACGACTCCAGCTTACGCAACTGCTTCCAGACGGCGGCCCGCGAGACCCCCAAGCGTTCACCCAATTGCTGGCCAGAGTGAAACTCACCATCACTCAACAAGCGGATCAAATCTCCGATGGTCATGTGCCACCCCCAACCAGGCAAAAACAATATTCTAACGGAAGCGGCCCTGCCCCGACATTCACCTTCCGCACTGCACAGTTCCCAGGTCGAGGCGGAACAGTAGCCAGGCTCAACTCCCGTGGCGTTCCCGGATTCGCACGGTATGACACCCGATATAAAAAACTCCCCCAGGAAGACCCGAGGGAGTTCTCATGTAAGTGCCTGACGTCGGGGCGGCGCTCACCCTACTGTACTCGCCTCATCCCTGAGGCTCGCCCTGCGGGCCCGCCAGGGGCGGTTCCCGTTCGTTCCCGACGAACGGGTCGCATGGTA
>NZ_JAUFPO010000008.1:27479-46046 GCF_030409235.1 Halomonas almeriensis | reverse complement strand
GGCACTTACATAAAAAAATCCCCCGGGTCTTCCCGGGGGATTTTTTTATGTCCGGGTGTCAGGCGCGAACGGGCGAGGTGGAAAGCCGCGTAGCGGCGTCCCGAGCCCAGGCTCAAGGCCACGCAGTGGCCGCAGAGGCGTCAGGCATCTACACCGAAAAAACCCAGGCCGAAAGGCTTGGGGTTTTTTTATGGAAGAATGTTGCCCCACTATGGCGCGCTGGTCAGGCAAGGGAGTTCCCCTGGAGAGTAGCGGAGAGCCGCCCTGGTCATCGTCAGGCACTTACATGAAAAATCCCCCGGGTTTTCCCGGGGGATTTTTTTATATCCAGGTGTCAGGCGATGACCTGGCCTTCAGTCGTTCACTTCATAGAGCTCGATAGGGGCGCCGTCGGGGTCCGCGAGAAAGCTGAAACGTGCGCCGGTGAGCTCATCCACGCGCACGGGTTCCGCTTCGGCACCGCGCGCCTGCAGCAGGCTGAGGCAGGCATCCAGGTCCCGGGTGGCCAGGGCCAGGTGGCGCAGGCCGCAGGCTTCGGGGCGGCTCGGGCGTGGCGGCGGTGCGGGGAAGGAGAACAGTTCCAGCTGAATGTCGCCCGGCAGCCTGAGATCCAGCTTGTAGCTGTCGCGCGCCTCACGATAGGTCTCCTCGATGATCTCGGCGTCTAGGACGTCGAGGTAGAAGCGACGAGCGCGCGGATAGTCGGCGGTGATCAGGGCCACATGGTGTACACGTTCGAGCGGCAAGCATTGCGTGGGCTGAGTCATCGTGGGTCCCTTGCAGAAAAAACCGTCCAGGGGGTGGCGTTTCAGCCATCAGCGGCAGAGCAACTCCAGGGCTTCCACCAGGGTGTCCATTTCGTCCTCGGTGCCGATGGAGATGCGCAGATAGTCATTGAGCATCTCGGTATTGAAGTGACGTACCAGAATGCCACGCTCGCGCAGGCCGACGAAAAGCTGAGCGGCATCGAGCGAGGCGTGGCTGACCAGCAGGAAGTTGGCCTTCGAGGGCAGGGCATGAAAGCCGAGTGATTCGAGGCGCTCGCGGGTGCGCTCGCGGGTGGTGATGACGGCCTCGCGGCAGGCCTCGAAGTGCTGGCGATCCTCCAGCGAGGCGATGCCGACGGCACTGGCCAGGCTGTCGATGGGATAGGAATTGAAGGAGTCCTTGACCCGTTCAAGCCCCTCGATCAGCTCCCGGGAGCCTACCGCATAGCCCAGGCGCAGTCCGGCCAGGCTGCGCGACTTGGAGAAGGTGCCGGTCACCAGCAGGTTGTCATGCTCGGCGACCAATGGAATGGCGCTTTCCCCACCGAAGTCGGCATAGGCTTCGTCGATCAGCACCACCGAGTCCGTCACCCGCGAGAGCAGGCCCCGGATCGCCTGACGATCATGGCCATGGCCGGTCGGCGCATTGGGATTGGCAAAGATGGCGCCACTGCTGTCGGTGGTGAATGCCTCCAGGTCGACGCGCCACTGGTCATCCAGTGGCAGGGCTCGCCGAGTGACATCAAAGAGCCGACAGTAGACGGGATAAAAGCTGTAGGTCACCTCCGGCATCTCCAGTGGACGCCCGTGGCCGAAAAAGGCCTGGAAGGCCAGCGCAAGGACTTCGTCGGAGCCGTTGCCGACAAATACCTGCTGCGACTCGACACCCAGCTCCTCGGCGAGTGCCTCACGGAGCGCACGGGAGTCCGGATCAGGGTAGCGACGCAGATGATCCGCCGAAAACTCCCTCAGTGCCGCCTCGACCCCCGGGGCCGGCGGGTACGGGTTTTCGTTGGTGTTCAGCTTGATCAGCCGTTCGCGGGGCTGTTCGCCGGGCACATAGGGCGTCAGCTCGCGTACCTTGGGGCTCCAGAACTTGCTCATGGTCTCTCGCTCGCGGGAAAACGTGCGAACATGGTGACCCGCTCGCCGCAGCCGCGCAAGCCGCCAGGGTGTTAGGCTGCTCGTTCGTGAAGACGCTTCGCTCGCCATGGATGACGCCGCATGCTTGCCCAGATTCTTGCCACTTTATTGCCGGTTTTCCTGATCGCCGGGTGCGGCAGCCTCTATGGGCGTGTCCGGCGCCCGGACACTGGCAGCCTGAACACCCTGAACATGGAGCTGTTCGTGCCCCTGCTGGTGTTCGCGGCACTGGCCGATCGCCAGGCACCGCTGGCCGATCATGCTCGCCTCGCCCTGGCGGGCAGCGTGGTGGTGCTGGGCTCCGGCGTGGTGCTGTGGCCCCTGGCGCGCTGGCTGAAGCTGGACGTGCGCACCTTCCTGCCGCCCATGATGTTCAACAATGCCGGCAACATGGGACTTCCCCTGATCGTGCTGGCCTTTGGCGAGGCGGCCTTGCCGGCGGCCGTGGTGCTCTTCATCGTGGAGATGCTGCTGCATTTTTCGGTGGGCCTGTGGGTGCTCGACCCGCGTACGCCCCTGTGGCGGCTGTTGAGAATGCCGATCGTGGTGGCGAGCGTCGCCGGGCTGGGTGTCAATGTCAGTGGCCTGACACTGCCGCCCTGGTTGCTCGAGTCCATGCACATGCTGGGTGGGGTGAGCATTCCCCTGATGCTGTTCGCGCTGGGCGTGCGCATGCTCGACATCGATTTCTCCCAGTGGCGTCTGGGGTTGCTGGGGGCCGTGCTGTGTCCGCTGTCCGGTCTGCTGATGGCGCTGCCGATGGTTCTGCTGCTGGACCTCTCGGGCACTTCGGCGGCTGCGCTGTGGGTCTTTGCCGCGCTGCCGCCGGCGGTATTGAATTATCTGGTCGCCGAACAATACCGGCAGCAACCGCATCAGGTCGCCTCCCTGGTGTTGATCGGCAACCTGGGAAGCCTGCTGGTGATGCCCTTGCTGCTATGGGTGGTGTTCGAGCAGGTACGACCAATGGCATCATGATTCATGGAACCTGGCAGCGCTCCGGCTGTCCGCTGTAGTCACGACAGGTTATGCTATTGAATAGGTAGCCGATTATCACGGTACCAAGCCCATTGGTTAGGAGAACGAATATGCAAATCAGGATGTTGCTGGCGGGCTCAGCCATGCTCGCCATGCTGGCGGGTTGTGCGTCGGGTCCCACCGAACAGGGGGCAAGCGACGCTGGAATGACCAGCACCGAGCAGACCTATCAGGGCACGCTGCCCTGCCGCAACTGCCAGGGGATCGAGCTGAACGTCACCATGATGGGTGACGAGCAGAGTGCGGCGGCTCAGCGCACCTTCGACCTGGAAGCGGCCTATCGCGGCCATCCGGAAAACCCGCCCAAGGAAACCTATTCCGGTAACTGGAGCGTCCTCGATGGCCCCCCCGACAATCCGGAAGCCACGGTCTACGAATTGACCCCCAATGGCGAGGGGCAGGTGTATTACTTCCTGCGCGTCAACCCGCAGACCCTGGAGCTGATCGATCCCCAGCTCCGTCGTTTCCAGAACAATGAGGCCCTGCGCCTCCAGCGGATGTGATGCGCGACACCGAGTGATGTCGAAGGGCGGCTGATCAGCCGCCCTTCGCTTGTCCAGCTCCTGAACGTATTCCCTCGACGAGATCCCCATGGCCAAAGCCAAGAGTGCCTTTGTCTGTACCGAGTGCGGTGCCGAATATCGAAAATGGCAGGGACAATGCTCCAGCTGCCAGGAGTGGAACACGCTGAGCGAGGTGCGGCTCTCCTCTACGCGCCCCGGCGCCTCTGGTAGCAGCGGTGGGAGTGCCGGTCGCAGTGGTTACAGCGGGGCCGTATCCCGCGAGGTGGTCGACCTGGCCAATGTCGATCTCGGGGAGGTGCCGCGCCTGACCTCGACCTTCGAGGAATTCGACCGTGTCCTCGGTGGCGGCCTGGTACCGGGCTCCGCGGTTCTGCTGGGCGGCCACCCCGGTGCCGGCAAGTCCACCCTGCTGCTGCAGACAGCCTGCAAGCAGGCACAGCAACGCCGGGTGCTGTATGTCACCGGGGAAGAGTCGCTGAGCCAGGTGGCGATGCGGGCCCGGCGCCTGCAATTGCCGACCCAGGGCCTGCAGATGCTGGCCGAGACCAGCATCGAGACGATCCTCGGCGTGGCCGAGCGTGAGCGCCCGGATGTGCTGATCATCGACTCCATTCAGACCACGCACCTCGAGGATATCGCCTCGGCGCCGGGTGGCGTGGCCCAGGTGCGGGAGTCCGCCGCTGCCCTGACACGCTTCGCCAAGCAGTCCAGCACGGTGTTGATGCTGGTCGGTCATGTCACCAAGGATGGCACCCTGGCGGGGCCCAAGGTGCTGGAGCACATGATCGATGCGTCGCTGCTGCTCGAGGGCGGCGCCGACTCGCGCTTTCGCACCCTGCGTGGCCTGAAGAACCGCTTCGGGGCCGTCAACGAGCTGGGCGTGTTCGCCATGCTCGAACATGGC
The DNA here is from genome assembly GCF_030409235.1 of Halomonas almeriensis. GTDB lineage: Bacteria > Pseudomonadota > Gammaproteobacteria > Pseudomonadales > Halomonadaceae > Halomonas > Halomonas almeriensis. Next base: position 41,670 of record NZ_JAUFPO010000008.1, on the reverse strand, counting down.
CTCAAGGAAGTGAAGAACCCCAGTGCCATCTTTCTGTCGCGCAATGAAGAGCAGGCGCCGGGCAGCCTGGTGATGGTGGTCTGGGAAGGCACAAGGCCCATCCTGGTGGAGGTCCAGGCCCTGCTCGATGACTCGGCATTGGGCAATCCGCGGCGCGTGGCCGTCGGGCTCGATCAGAACCGGCTGGCCATGCTACTGGCCGTGCTGCATCGCCACGGTGGCTTGTTCACCGGTGATCAGGACGTCTTCCTCAACGTAGTCGGCGGGGTCAAGGTGCTCGAGACCAGCGCCGACCTTGCCGTGTTGCTGGCCGTGGTATCGAGCCTGCAGAGCCGCTCGCTGCCGCGCGAGCTGGTGGTCTTCGGCGAAGTCGGCTTGTCCGGCGAGATTCGCCCGGTGCCCAGCGGCCAGGAGCGGATCGTCGAAGCGGCCAAGCATGGCTTCAAGCGGGCCATCGTGCCGCGCGGCAATGCCCCCAAGCAGTCTCCCGAAGGCATGGAAGTGGTGCCCGTCGATAAGCTCTCCGACGCGCTGGACGCCCTGTAACAGCCACCCGGATCATTGTGCATGCCGGCGTGTACGAGCCTTGCCGACCAGACTGGTCAACATGAACAGCACTGCCGCCAGGCTGACGATGGTCGGTCCGGTGGGAGTGTCCAGCCAGTAGGCGGCCTGTAACCCGCCTGTGGTGGAGCCGGCGCCGAACAGTGCGGCCAGCAGTGCCATGCATTCCGGGGTCCGGCTGAAGGGGCGTGCCGTGGCGGCGGGGATGATCAGCAGGGCAGCGATCAACAGCACGCCGACCACCTTCAATGCCACCGCCACGACCACGGCCAGCGACAGGGTGAGAATCCACTGTTCGCGCCCGGGGTCGATGCCGCTGGCGCAGGCCAGGTCGCTGTTCAAGGTGGCGGTCAGCAGGCTGGACCAGCGCCAGCGCATCAGCCCCAGCACCATGACGGCGCCGCCCCAGATAATCGCCAGATCCATCTTGCCGACGGCCAGGATGTCGCCGAACAGGTAAGCCATCAGGTCGATCCTTACCCCGGAGACGAAGGATACGGCGACCAGCCCCAAGGCCAACGCCGAGTGCGCCATGACGCCCAGCAGGGTATCCATGGCATAGCCTCGGCCACTCAGCGACGAGACCAGCGTGGCCATGATCAGTGAGGTGACCAGCACCCCGGCGAAAATCGAGGTGGAGAGTACCAGCGAGAGGGCGACGCCCAGCACGGCAGCATGGGCCGTGGCATCGCCAAAGTACGCCATGCGACGCCAGACCACGAAGCATCCCAGGGGCGCGGCGGCCAGGGCCACGCCGATACCCGCCAGGGCGGCACGTACCAGAAAGTCATCCAATATCATCAGGCCGGCTCCCGGAGTGTCGGTCGTGAGCTGTGGTCATGGTGGTACACGGCCAGGGCATCCGGCACGCCCTGGCCGAACAGGGCCTGGTAGGCCGCCGAGGACGCGACACCTTCCGGCGTGCCCTCGCAGCATATCGCGCGGTTCAGACAGACCACGCGGTCCGAGGTGCGCATCACCACATGCAATTCGTGGCTGACCATCAATACCGCGCAGCCCAGCTCGTGACGCACGGACTCCAGCTGCTGATAGAAGTCGATGACACCCGGCTGGTCCAGCCCCTGGGTCGCTTCATCGAGAATCAGCAGGTCAGGCGAGCCCAGCAGCGCCCGTGCCAGCAGGATGCGCTGGCACTGTCCCCCCGATAGCGAACTCATCTGAAGCCTGCCCAGGCCCGCGGCGCCGGCGCTCTCCAACGCCTGGTCGATACTCGTACGGGAGTGTCGACCGGGGAGCCGCATGAAGCGATCGACGGTCATCGGCAGGGTCGCGTCCAGGTGCAGGCGCTGGGGCACATAACCCATCACCAGCCCCGGGCCGCGCCGAACCCTGCCCCATGCCGGGGACAACGCGCCGATGATGGCTTTCAGCAGTGTGGTCTTGCCCGAGCCATTGGGGCCCACAATGGTGACGATCTCGCCTCGGCCGAGGGTCAGATGAATGTTGTCGAGTACGCAGTGGCCGCCGCGCTCGACAGTCAGGTTTTCAATGGTCAGCAACGTCATGGGGCAGTTTCCTGCAGGGGGTGTCGTTCGGTCCGCTTGACAATATTGTTATGTTATAACATAAATAAAATCCGCTCAATGGCATACCACCTGCTGCTCAAGGAGATCATGATGTTGCGAGTCCGTTATTGGGGAGCGGCCCTGCTGGGAGCCGGAGTGCCGGCCATGGCCACCGCTGGTGTACCCGATGTAGCGGTCGATATTCCACCGCTGCATTCGCTGGTCGACCGTGTGATGGGCGATCTGGGCTCTCCCGAGCTGGTGATCCAGCCCGGCGCCTCGCCGCATGGTTATTCGATGCGGCCCTCGGAGGCCAAGGCGCTGGCAAATGCGGACCTGGTGTTCTGGGTCGGTCCGGAGTTGGCGCCCTGGCTGGGCGAGTCGATCGACAGCCTGGCCGCTGATACCGACAGTGTGTCCCTGCTGAACGTGGAGGGCACCCGGACCCTGGACTTTCGTCAGGGAGCCACCTTCGAGGCTCATGACCACGCCCACGAAGGTCACGAGCACGATCATGCTCACGAGGGCCACGACCATCATGGCCATGGTCACTCCCACGACGGCACGGACCCGCACGCCTGGCTGGATCCGGCCAACGCCCGGGTCTGGCTGGATGCCATCGCCGAGTCACTGGCGAAGGCCGATCCCGAGCATGCCGAGACCTATCAGGAAAACGCGCGCCTCGGCAAGGCGAAGCTCGATGGGCTGATCGCCGATCTCCAGACGCGCCTCGAGGGTGCCCAGGATACCCGCTTCATCGTCTTCCACGACGCCTATCAATATTTCGAAAAGCGCTTCGAGCTTGCCGCTGCCGGCGCCATCTCGCTGGGTGATGCCTCGGATCCCAGCCCGGCGCGTATCGATGAGCTGCGCACCACGGTCACGGAGCTGGGCGTCGACTGCGTCTTCAGCGAGCCGCAGTTCAACCCGCAACTGGTCGACAACGTCTTCGGCTCGACGGGCGTGAACACCTCCATCGTGATCGATCCCCTGGGGGCCGACCTGACACCTGGCGAGGCCCTTTACCCGAAGCTATTGCAGCAGTTGGCAGAGGGTGTCGCCGAATGTGCATCGGCCACCTGATCCGCCTCTTCCCGGAACGACAGTCTTTACGTTCGGTGCGAATGCCCCGGCTCACTGCAACCATCACGGAGAACTTCGATGAATCCGGCGTATGCCAAACCGTCGGGCATTCATGCCCTTGGCCTGCTGACCATGACCCGCTGGCCCGTTGGCCCTGGCGCAGGAGAGTGGCGACTTGCCTCAACATGACCATGAACACAACCATGATCATGCTCACGACCACGACCACGACCACGACCACGACCACGACCACGACCACGACCACGACCACGACCATAGCCATGACCATGATCATGACAGTGATATCTATGCGGGCTACTTTGATGGCAGCCACTACCACCTCTACTGGGTGAATGATCGCGCCGCCCTGCTGGAAGAGGTCAAGAACTGGGCGACCTACTACCCCTCGAGCTTTAGTGGCGAGCAGATCGTCGAGGCCATGAAAGCGCATTGACGGTCGGGGCCGGTACGGCCGGCTCCATCCCGGGTGTCGGGGCTTGAAAGCCGACGTGGATAACCTCACCCTGTCAAAGAGGGCTCCGCATGGGGCCCTCGATCGGTCACGAGATCGAATCTGAAACCATTCCGACTTTGCCAAAGGAGGTATTGGATGTCAGTGCAGACATCGTCCAGCCGACCGTTGTCCGAGACCCGAGTCCCACCGCATTCCGAGCGTTCCTGGAGCCAAGTGCGCAGCGCTCCGGGGCCGGGGGAAGATCCCTATCCGACCCGCCTGCGCGAACCGCTGGACCTGCCGTGGCTCAATCGTCGCGAACCCGTCGTCAAGGGCGAGGCCAGTCAGGGCCCGCTGTCCACCGAGCAGCTTGCCCGCTTCGAGCGACAGGGCTTTCTGTTCGAGCCCGACTTCCTGAGAGGCGAAGAGCTCCGGGCCCTGCGCGGCGAGCTCGATGCGCTGCTCGACCGCGATGACTTTCGCGGCCAGCCCTTCGCCATCACCGAACCCCGCGGCAACGAGATTCGTTCCCTGTTTGCCGTGCATTTCCTGTCGCGGCTCTTCAGTCGTCTGGCCAACGATGATCGCCTGGTCGGTCGTGCCCGTCAGATACTCGGGGGTGAGCCCTATGTGCATCAGGCGCGTATCAACTACAAGCCGGGCTTCGAGGGGCAGGGGTTCAACTGGCACTCGGATTTCGAGACCTGGCACGCCGAGGACGGCATGCCCGGCATGCATGCGGTCAGCGCCTCCATCGTGCTCACCGACAACCATACCTTCAATGGCCCGCTGATGCTGGTGCCGGGCTCCCATCGGGTCTTCATTCCCTGCCTGGGGGAAACGCCGGATGACCACCACCGTCAGTCACTCAAGCAACAGGAATTCGGTGTGCCGGGGCGTGATGCCCTGCGTCGCCTGATCGGCCGCCATGGCATCGAGGCACCCACCAGCGCTGCGGGCGGGTTGCTGCTGTTCGACTGCAATACTCTGCATGGCTCTAATGCCAATATGTCACCGGATCCACGCAGCAACGCCTTTTTCGTCTACAACCGGCGTGACAACCGCTGTGGCGAGCCCTTCGCCGCGGGTCAGCCGCGTCCGCGCTTCCTCGCCCATTCGCCGGATGAAAGCTGGTCGCCGCATGGCTGACGCAGGCGTAGACTGAGGGCCTGGCCCAGCCGGGCTTTCATCGCACAAGGAGTCGACCATGCGTTTCGTTCCTCGATTTACCGACGGTCGGGAGTTTGCCGCCCCCCTGGGTAAGGTTGTCTGTGTGGGTCGCAACTATGCCGAGCATGCCCGGGAAATGGACGCGCCGGTGCTGGATGAGCCCTTGCTGTTCATCAAGCCGGCGACCAGTGCAGTGAACCTGGAGGGCTGTATCGCAGCCCCCTTCGAGCGTGGCCAGGTGCATTACGAGACCGAGCTGGCGCTTTTGATCGGTGAGCCACTCAGTAATGTGGCGCCCGACCTGGCCGAGCAGGCCATCGTGGGTATCGGCCTGGCGCTCGACCTGACATTGCGGGATGTTCAGACCCGCCTCAAGGGTCAGGGGCAACCCTGGGAGATCGCCAAGGGGTTTGACGGCGCCTGCCCGCTGTCGGCATTCCTCCCGCTGAGCGAGGCGCCCAACTGGAGCGCACTGGAGTTCACGCTGGAAGTGAATGGCGAGTCACGACAGCATGGCCTGGGCGCCGATATGCTGTTCTCGGTGCCAGTGCTGGTAGCCGAGATGAGTCGGCATTTCACCCTCTTGCCCGGGGACGTGATCCTGACGGGCACACCGGCCGGTGTCGGTGAGCTGCCGCGTGGCGCCACCTTGTCGCTGAGCCTGACCGGTGGTCTGGCCGTGGAGGCCCGCGTCGCGGGCTGAAGCCGCCGTTGCCGGGGCCCGTCGAACGTCCGGGACCCGGCAGGCAGGTGGGGCGAGATCAGGCCGAGGCGGCCGGGAGCGGCAGGGGGGCTTCTGCCTGGCGCTGCTTGAGGATGGTGCGGAAGCGTTCCGGGTCGTGGGGCGTCAGGTCGTGGGCCGGCGGGTCCACATAGACCACTAGCAGGCGCGAGAGCCAGTAGCGCAGGGCCGTCATGCGCAGCATCATCGGCCAGGCATCCTGTTCATTGAGGTCCAGCGGGCGCCGGGCCTGATAGGCGCCCAGGATGGCCGCGTAGCGCTCGGCGTCCAGGCGGCCGTCCTCGTGAGTGGCCCAGTCGTTGATGACGATGGCCAGGTCGAACAGCAGGTCGCCGGTGCAGCCATTGTAGAAATCGATCATGCCCCCCAGCCGATCACCGTCGAACAGGGTGTTGTCGCGGAAGAGGTCGCCATGCAGCGCGCCCTGGGGCAATTCCGGCAGCACCGCGAAGTAGCCTTCATAGGCTTCCAGCTCGTCCATCATCATTAGCTGGTCCTCGTGGGACAGATACGCCAGCACCTTGTGGTGCATGGGCTTCAGCCAGTGCAGATCACGCGGGTTGGGACGCTGCCCCGGAAAGTGCTGCGAGACCCGGTGCATATGCCCCAGGGCTTCCCCCAATGCACGGCACTGGGCCAGGTTGGGGGTATGAGGGTGGCGGCCGGGCAGGCGCGGAAACAGCAGGGCCGGCTTGCCGGCCAGGCTGTGCAGGGCGACGCCTTCATGGTCATGCAAGGGGCCGGGGACGGGCAGGCGGTGTTCGTCCAGATAGTCCAGCAACTCGACGAAGAAGGGCAGTTCCTCGTGTTCGCCCTGTTCAAACAGCGTCAGCACCAGCTCCTGACGGTCGGTGGTGACGAAGAAGGTGCTGTTCTCCGTGCCGGCAGGCACGCCCTCGACGGCAACCAGCGAGCCGGCGTCGAAGCGCTCCAAAAAGGTCGCGACCTGGGCGTCGGATAGCGGTGTGAATACGGCCATGTGGGTCTCGCGAAGACGATCTCAAAGCGCCCTATTGTAGCGGCTCGGCGCGTCGATGCACGAACCCGTGCGGTGAGTCGCGTCAATTCCCGCAAGGGAAAGCCGTGGACCGGCCGGCGCATGCGCTGGCGCCGGCCTCAGTCGTCGGTGCGCACCCAGTCGGGCATGCTCAGCGAGCCGCCGTCCTGACGCTCGAAGTTGCCACCGCCCTGGCGGTCGATCAGGTAGTAGGTGGCCCCGGAGGCCGGGCGCACCTCGATGGCGTAGAGCTGACCGTTGACGCGGTACTCCTTGAGCGTGCGGTCGCCTTCCTGGCGCGTGGTGACCTGTGGCTCCGGGCCGCTGGAGGACTGGGCCAGTACCGCGGGCGTGCCGGCCAGCAGCACGACAAGGCCCAGGAGGGCGGCCAGGGGGCGAAGCGAAAGGGTCATGTGGACCTCCGGTCGGGGTATTCGATGTGCATTCAGTCTACGGGCTCATGCCGGTCATGGCGAAGCGCGGGCGAGCACGCCCCGGCAAAGATTCGTCGCGATGCGTATCATGGGAACATAGACTGGTACGCGCGCGGGAGGTTCCCCGGCGGTCGCCAAGCGACGCCGAGGCCTGCACCTGCGTGACACCCGCAGCGCGCTTCCCTTCATCCCTTTACTTCTATGGATGCCGATTCATGGCCGACACTCCCATCGTACTCGTCGACGGCTCTTCCTATCTGTACCGAGCCTTTCATGCCCTGCCGCCGCTGATGACCTCCGATGGCCAGCCCACCGGGGCGGTCAAGGGCGTGCTGAACATGCTCAAGCGCCTGATCAAGGATTACCCCGACAGCCCCATGGCGGTGGTGTTCGATGCCCCCGGGAAGACGTTTCGCGATGAGCTGTACGCCGAGTACAAGGCGCAGCGCCCCCCCATGCCGGATGACCTGCGTTCTCAGGTGGCGCCGCTGCATGACTGCGTGCGGGCACTGGGGCTGCCGCTGCTGTGCATCGAGGGAGTGGAGGCCGACGATGTCATCGGCACCCTGGCGCGTCATGCCACCGAGGCCGGTCGTGACGCCGTGATCTCCACCGGCGACAAGGACATGGCCCAGCTGGTCAACGGGCACATCACCCTGGTCAACACCATGAAGGATGAAACCCTCGACCCGGCGAGCGTCGAGGCCAAGTTCGGCCTGCCGCCGAGCCTGATCATCGACTACCTGGCGCTGATGGGTGACAAGGTCGACAACATTCCCGGCGTGGCCGGCGTCGGTGAAAAGACCGCCATCGGCCTGCTGCAGGGCATGCAGGGCGGCCTGGAGACCATCTATGGTGATCTCGAAAAAGTCCGGACGCTGAGCTTTCGTGGCGCCAAGACGCTGCCCAAGAAGCTCGAGGAAAACCGCGATCAGGCCTTTTTGTCCTACGAGCTGGCGACCATCAAGACCGACTGCGAGCTGCCGGTGGGCCTGGATGATCTGCATATCGCCCAGCCCGATCGCGACCGCCTGGCGGAGTTGTATGGCCGCATGGAGTTCAAGACCTGGCTGGTCGAGCTGAAGGCCGGCGGTGACGCCGGCGTCGATGATGTGGCCGGGGGCAGTGCCGCGGCACCGGGGGAAAGCGCAGCGCCGAGCGAAGACCGGGAGCTGCGCCGCGATGTGGTCATCATCGAGCAGGCCACCTTCGACGACTGGCTCGAGCGGCTCGCGGCCAGCAAGGCCTTCTGCTTCGATCTGGAAACCACCAGCCTGTCCTACATGGAAGCCGATATCGTCGGTGTCGGCCTGGCCCTGGAGCCCGGCGAGGCGGCTTACATCCCGCTGGCTCACGACTACCTGGATGCCCCGGAGCAGCTGGATCGCCGGGCGGTACTCGAGGCACTGGCCCCGCTGTGGGCGGATGCCGGCAAGGCCAAGATCGGTCAGAACCTGAAATACGACATCTCGGTGCTGGCGCGTCACGGCTATCCGGTGGCCGGCGCGCTGCACGACACCATGCTCGAGTCCTATGTGCTGGATTCCACCGCCACCCGCCACGACATGGACTCGCTGGCGCTGAAGTATCTTGGCGAGACCACCCAGAGCTTCACCGACATCGCCGGCAAGGGGGCCAAGCAACTGACCTTCAACCAGGTCGCGCTGGAGCAGGCCGCGCCCTATGCCTGCGAGGATGTCGACATCACCCTACGGCTGCATCAGACGCTGCGACCGCAGGTCGAGTCACAGGGCCGCTTGGCCGAGGTCCTCGACACGGTCGAGCGGCCGCTGGTACCGGTGCTGTCGCGCATGGAACGCAACGGCGTGGCGCTGGACTCGGAGCGCCTGCATGTGCAGAGCCGCGAGCTCGGCGAGCGCATCCATGAGCTGGAACAGCGCGCTCACGAACTGGCCGGGCGCGAGTTCAATCTGGGGTCGCCCAAGCAGCTCGGCCAGATCCTGTTCGAGGAGCAGAAGATTCCGGTCCTCAAGAAGACCCCCAAGGGCGCGCCCTCGACGGCCGAGGCGGTGCTCGAGGAGCTGGCGCTGGACTATCCGCTGCCCAAGGTGATCATGGAGCATCGGGGCCTGTCCAAGCTGCGCTCGACCTATACCGACAAGCTGCCGCGACTGGTCGTGGCGGCGACCGGACGCCTGCATACCAGCTACCATCAGGCGGTCACCGCCACCGGACGCCTGTCATCGTCCGACCCCAACCTGCAGAACATCCCCATTCGCACCGAGGAAGGGCGGCGCATCCGCCAGGCCTTCGTGGCACGGCCGGGGTATCGGCTGGTGGCGGCAGACTATTCGCAGATCGAGCTGCGCATCATGGCGCATCTTTCCGGAGACCAGGGCCTGCTCGACGCCTTCGCCGAGGGGCGCGACATTCACGCTGCCACGGCCGCCGAGGTCTTCGGTGTGGCCCTCGACCAGGTCTCCGGCGAGCAGCGGCGCAGTGCCAAGGCCATCAACTTCGGCCTGATCTATGGCATGAGCGCCTGGGGGCTGGGGCGTCAGCTTCACATCGAGCGCAACCAGGCGCAGGTCTACATCGATCGCTACTTCGACCGTTACCCCGGTGTGGCGCGCTACATGGAACGCATTCGGGCCCAGGCGGCGGAGGATGGTTTCGTCGAGACGGTGCTGGGGCGCCGCCTCCATCTGCCGGAGATCCACTCCCAGAATCGCAACCGTCGCCAGGGTGCCGAGCGCACCGCCATCAATGCCCCGATGCAGGGCACGGCAGCGGACATCATCAAGCGGGCCATGATCGACGTCGACGCCTGGCTGGCGCAGGCCGACCGGGACGCCATCATGGTCATGCAGGTCCACGACGAACTGGTCTTCGAGGTCGCGGAAGGCGAGGTCGAGACCTTCATCGACGAGGTCAAGGCGCGCATGCAAAGCGCCGCCGCGCTGGATGTGCCGCTGACCGTCGAAGCCGAGAGCGGCGCCAACTGGGACGAGGCCCACTGACGAATCGCCGGCCCCTGACGCATCGGGCCCGCGGCGAGTGCCGCGGGCCCGAGTTCTCATCAGAGCGTGGATGGACGCGGCGAGCGCCGCCCTCCATCAGCCCTTTTCTCAGCGCCAGCCGACGCGGTCAAAGATCTTGATCGCTGCGGGGTTGTTCTCGCCCAGCTCGCTGATGTTCAGCTGGTCCTTCTCGAAGTCACCCCAGCCTTCCAGCACGTCGCTCTTCTCGGCTCCCTCGACGACCGGGAACTCGTAGTTGCCGGCGGCCAGATGCTCCTGGGCCTGATCGGAAGCCAGGAATTCCAGGAAGCGCACGGCGTTGTCGTGGTTCGGCGCGTTCTGCACGACACCGGCACCGCCGACGTTGACATGGGCACCGCGGTCGTCCTGATTGGGGAACATGATCTCGACCTTGTCGGCGACCTCCTGGTCGGCGGCATCGTCGGACTGCATCAGGCGCACGTAGTAATAATGGTTGGCCACGGCGATATCACACTCGCCGCTGGCCACGCCCTTGATCTGGTCGGTGTCACCGCCTTCCGGGTCGCGTGCCATGTTGTCGACCACGCCCTGGGCCCAGGCTTCTGCCTCTTCGGCGCCGTGATGGGCGATCATCGAGGCCAGCAGCGACTGGTTGTAGATGTTGTTGGACGAACGAATGCAGACCTGGCCTTCATAGCGCGGATCGGCCAGATCCTCGTAGCTGGTCAGCTGCTCGGCGTCGACTTCCTCGGGGTTGTAGAAGATGGCGCGCACGCGCTGGCTGAAGCCGAACCACTTGCCTTCCGGGTGTCGCATGGAGTCGGGCAGACGCTCGTTCAGCGTCTCGGACTCCACGCCGGCGAAGGTGCCTTCCTGCTCGGCACGCCACAGACGGCCGGCATCGACGGTGATCATGACGTCGGCAGGGCTGGCCTCGCCTTCGCGCTTGATGCGCTGGATGAGCTGGTCGGAGCCGCCCTCGAGGACATTGACCTCGATGCCGGTCTCTTCCGTGAAGGTGTCGTAGAGCGCCTGATCGGAGTCATAGTGACGCGCCGAGTAGACGTTCACGTCGCCATCGGCGGTCGCGTTGGCGGCGAAGGCCGAGCTGGTCAGCAGCACGGCGAGCGGCAGGGCATGGCGTTGGTAGTCGGGCATGATGGCCTTCCTGACAGCGGTGGGTGGAAATCGAATTTGAATGATAATGTGTTGCATTCAATGTCGTCAGCCATTGAAGCGAGTCCGGCGCCAAAGGTCAAGTACCGTCATGTCGCCATGGCCCAGGGCCACATGGCGGATGGCCAATCAATTGCGCAAATGACAACGTATTCCACTCGCTTTCGCGTTACCATGTCCTGTGAATTCTTGCGTCGGCGACCAACATGCAACACGAGACTCAAGCGCAAGCCGCGGAAATGCCTCGGTCCGAGGCACTGGACATTCTGACCCTCAAGGGCATCGAGCATCGTTACGGCCGGCACAGGGCCGTGGCAGGCATCGACCTGAGCGTCCGCCAGGGCGAGGTGGTCTGTCTGCTGGGGCCTTCGGGCTGTGGCAAGACGACCTTGCTGCGGGTGGTGGCCGGCCTGGAGGTGCTTCAGGCCGGGGACATTGCCCTGCAGGGCCGCTCTCTGGGCACGCCACATGTGCCGCCGGAACAGCGTAATGTCGGCCTGGCGTTCCAGGAGGCGGCGCTGTTTCCGCACCTCAGTGTGCTCGAGAACGTTACCTTCGGTCTCAAGGCGCTGCCTTCCCGCCAGCGTCGCGAGCGGGCCCTGGCATTGCTGGCGCAGTTGGGCATGGACGGCCATGCTGCGTCCTATCCCCACACCCTGTCCGGCGGTCAGCAGCAGCGCGTGGCGTTGGCCCGCGCTCTGGCGCCGCAGCCCGGTCTGATGCTGCTCGACGAACCCTTCTCGAGTCTGGATGCCAGGCTGCGGGATCGCATCCGGGATGACACCCTGCACGTGCTCAAGCAGCAGGGGGCCGGGGGCCTGCTGGTGACGCACGACCCGGAAGAAGCGATGTTCATGGCCGACCGTATCGCCCTGATGCGCGATGGCCACATCGTCCAGACGGGGACGCCCCGGCAGCTCTACTGTCACCCGGTCGACCCCTTTGTGGTGACCTTCTTCGGGGCAGTGAACGAGCTATCCGGCGAGGTGCGCGAAGGCCGGGTGGCCACCGCGGTCGGCGAGGTGGCGGCGCCGGGGCTGACGGAGGGCGAAAGGGCCCAGGTGCTGGTGAGGCCCGAGGCCCTATCGGTCGAGGCGCTCGACGAGCCGCAGGCGGATCACCACAGTCATATCCTCATGGCCAAGCTGCTGGGGCGGACCAGCCTCTTGCACATCTGCGCTCACGGGCTGGGCCGGGAATCGCACCTGCACGCCCGGGTGCCGGGGGTCTTTCTGCCCGAGCCCGGGCAGCCGGTGGCACTGCGCCTGGATCCTTCACAGGTCTTCGTCTTTCCCGCCGGGGCGGGCGCCCCGCATGGCGAGGCTTAGCAACACGACCGGGATGATGCCCACGGCCACGATGGTCAGCGAGGCCGTGGAGGCCTCGGCAAGGCGCTCGTCGGACGCCAGGTTGTGAGCGCGCACGGCCAGGGTGTCGAAGTTGAAGGGGCGCAGGATGATGGTGGCCGGCAACTCCTTCATGACATCGACGAACACCAGAATGCCGGCGGCCAGCAGGCTGCCGCGCATGATGGGCGTGTGCACGTGGCGCAGGGTGCCACTGGCCGTCTCGCCCAGGGTGCGGGCGGCTGCATCCATGCTCGGTGTCACCTTGCCCAGACTGGCCTCCAGGGCATTGAAGGACACCGCCAGAAAACGCACCACATAGGCATAGATCAGGATAAAGGCCGAGCCGCTGAAGATCAGCCCGGCCATCACGCCGTAATGCTCGCGCAGCCAGCCGTTGATCTGGTCGTCCAGCCAGGCGAAGGGAATCAGGATGCCCACCGCCACCACCGAGCCGGGCACGGCATAGCCCATGGCGGCGACGCGCGTGGCGGTGCGGGTCATGGGCCCCGGGTCGAGCCGCGCGCCATAGCTCAACAGCAGGGCCAGGGCCACGGCCGCCAGTGAGGCCAGCACGGCCAGCAGCAGGCTGTTGCCGGCAAACTCCAGGAAGGCCGTGCCGAACAGGCTGTCGCCGCCGGTAACCGAGAGATAGGCTAGGAGCCCGCCGGGGATCAGAAAGCCCACCAGTATCGGCATCAGGCAGGCCGTGAAGGCCGCAACGGCTTTCCAGCCGCGAAGCGTGAACTGGGGCAGGCGCTGATAGCGGCCGGTAGTTTGAAAGTAGCGCCGCCTGCCCCGCGAGGCGCGCTCCAGCAGCACCAGCACGATCACGAACGTCAGCAGGCAGGCCGCCAGCTGGGCCGCGGCGACCTGCTCACCCATGCCGAACCAGGTGCGGTAGATGCCGGTGGTGAAGGTGTCCACGCCGAAGTACTGCACGGCGCCGAACTCGTTGAGGGTCTCCATCAGCGCCAGGGAGACGCCACCCACGATCGCCGGCCTGGCCAGGGGCACGGCGATGCTGCCGAACAGGCGCCAGGGCCCGCGTCCCAGGGTGCGCCCCACGTCGAGCACACAGACCGACTGTTCCATGAAGGCCGCCCGCGTCAGCATGTAGACATAGGGGTAGAGCACCAGGGTGATCAGAGTGGCGGCGCCGCCCAGCGAGCGAATCTCGGGAAAGACGTAGTCGTCGGCTCCCCAGCCGAAAAGCTCACGCAGCCCGCTCTGCAGCGGCCCGGCGTACTGCAGGAAGTCGGTGTAGGCATAAGCGATCACATAGGTTGGCACCGCCAGGGGCAGCAGCAGGGCCCATTCGAAGAGGCGGCGACCGGGGAAGCGGCACATCACCACCAGCCAGGCCGTGCCGGTGCCGATGACGAAGGTGCCGAGGCCCACCGCCAGCACCAGCAGCAGGGTATTGAGCAGATAGCGCCCGAGCACGGTGCTGGCCAGGTGCTGCCAGATGCCTTCCGTCGGCATGAACAGGTGCGCCAGCACCACGATGACCGGCAGTGCCACGATCAGGGCGATGCCGATGGTCAGCGCGTTCCAGGCATTGAAGGGCAACGACAGGCGGGAAGGGGCGCGGGAACTGGCCGGACTGGTCAACGATGTCTCCTTCCAGCGGTCTCTGGAGGCGGTGTGGATGCGAGGCATTTACGCGTGAGAATTGTATCAGTTGCGCCCCTGGGCTGCAGTTATCCCGTCCGCTCCGCGTCATGAAAAAACGC
>NZ_JAUFPO010000008.1:0-27434 GCF_030409235.1 Halomonas almeriensis | reverse complement strand
GCGTCGATGGGCAGGCCCGAGGCCCGAGGCCCGAGGCCTCAGTCACCGGGCCGCCGGCTTACTAGTAGGCCACGCTCGGCAGCCAGGTGGCGATCGCCGGCAGCAGGAACACCAGGATGAGGGCGAACAGCTGGATGGCGATGAAGGGCGCCACACCCTTGTAGATGTCGGTGACTTTGATCTCCGGCGGTGCCACCCCTTTGATGTAGAAGAGGGCGAAGCCTACCGGTGGTGTCAGGAAGGAGGTCTGCAGGCACATTGCAAAGAGGATGGTGAACCACACCAGGTCGAAACCGAGTGACTGCACGACCGGCGCGACCAGCGGCAGGATGATCAGCGTGATCTCGACCCAGTCGAGGAAGAAGCCGAGCAAAAAGACCGCGAACAGGATCACCAGGATGATGCCGCTGGGACCGAGCGGCAGGCCGAGCAGGGCATTCTCGATGACCTGGTCGCCACCGAGGCCACGGAGCACGACGGAGAAGGCGGTGGCGCCAAGGAAGATGGCGAAGATGAATGCGGACGTGCGGGTGGTCTGGTAAAGCGATTCGCTCATCACCGGCAGCGTAAGCCGGCCGGAAAGAAGCGCCAGCAGCATTGCGCCGAGGGCACCGACGCCCGAGGCTTCGGTGGGCGTGGCGATGCCGGCGAAGATCGAGCCGAGCACGCCCAGGATCAGCGCCGCCGTGGGAATGACCGCCACAATCACGTCCCAAAGGACACGCGGGCCGATCTTCGGCAGGTTGTCCGGAACGGGGGCGATATGTGGCTGCAGCATGGGTCGCAGGATGGCGTAGGTCACATACATCGCGCCGAGCATCAGCCCCGGGAAGAAGGCGCCCATGAAGAGGTCACCCACCGAGGCTTCCGGGACCGCCAGGCGGTCCGCCATCAGCACCAGCATGATCGAGGGCGGGATTAGGATACCCAGGGTACCGGTGGCACAAGCCGTACCGACCGCGAAGCCCTTATCGTATTTGTTCTCCATCATCACCGGTAGTGACAGCATGCCCAGCAGCACGACCGAAGCGCCAATGATGCCGGTGGTGGCGGCCAGCAATACGCCGATCACGATCACGGTCACCGCATAGCCGCCGCGCACGGCACCGAACAGCTTGACCATGTTGTTCATCAGTTTCTCGGCGATGCCGGACTGATCCAGCATGATACCCATGAAGATGAACATGGGTAGCGCCACCAGGGTTTCGCTGCCCACCAGTTCCCAGATGCGCTCGGGTACCAGCTCCATGGACGAGTGATAGTCGAACCAGAGATCGGCGCCGAAGCTGTCGACGGCGACGACGCCGATGACGGTCCAGATGACCGCGGTGCCGCCCAGTACCCAGGCAACAGGAAAGCCGGTCATCAGCAGCAACCCGAAGGTGGCGAACATGCCGATGACGAATATCGCTTCTAGTGACATCAGGATTCGTCCCCTTTTGTGGTATCGGCGGCAAGCGGCCTGGGAAAGCCGAACAGCAGAGCCGTGACGCGCAGCAGGCGCGAGAGGGCAGCCAGTATCAGCAGCGCAAAGGAAAGGGCAACGACGGCCTTGAGGACCCATCGGTGTGACAGGCCGGCCGGCGACTGGCTGGTTTCTCCCTGCTGGAAGGAGCTGCTGGCGTACGGCACCAACTCGTAAAGTGAAATGGCGAGAAACGGCAGCAGCAGCACCAGGATGCCCGCCAGTTCGATGCGTCCCTGGGCCTTCAGGCTCAGGCGCTCGTGGATGACATCGACCCGCACATGGTCATCGGTGGTCAGGGTGTAGGAGAGCCCTAGAAGCCAGGCGGCCCCGGCGATGTGCCATTGCCACTCCTCCAGCGTGACCGAGCCCTGGTCGAAGGCGTAGCGCCCCACCACGGCCCAGATGATCACCGCGACCGTCACAAGCCAGAGCCAGGAGGCGCTCTTGCCGATCGCGGTCATGGCGCTGTCGAGGACTCGGCTGATGCGCGTTTGCGGAAGCTCGGTATGGTGATGAAGCACTTCCTCGGCGATTCTCTCCGCCTCGGCCGTGGTCCTGGCGCGGTCTTCCTGTGGTTTCCGATCAGGTGCCTTCATGGCTTCCTCGCATGCCAAGAGAGGCCCGTCATGACGGGCCTCTCGGCGGTTACACAGGCGGATGGGCCGGGAGGTTGTCCGCCCTGTCGACTACTGGTCTCTATTCCCGGCGAGACCATGCGATTGCCCCGTTCGCTGTCCGTGCCTGTTACAGGTCCGCAGGCACGTAGGCGCGCTTGTCCCAGACCTTGTAACTCTCCATAAAGGCCTGCTGGCTCTCGTAGACGCGCTCGAAGTCCGCGTCCTTGGCAGCCTCCTCCTCGAGCACTTCCTGGGTAACATCGCGCAGCTCGCGAAGGACATCGTCTGGGATCTGGTTGGCATTGACGCCCTTCTCCTGGAACTCCTGCAACACCTTGCCGTTCTTGTACTCGCCTTCGGCAAGCCCACGAGTGGTGGCGGCGGTGCAGGATGCGTCCACCAGGGCCTTCTGGGCCTCGGTGGTACGATCCCACTCATCCTGGTTGATCAGCATGTACTGGGCAGTGAACTGCTGGTGCCAGCCGGGGAAGAGGTTGTACTTCACCACCTGGTTGAAGCCCAGAATCTGGTCGATGGCGGGCATCGAGAACTCGGTGGCGTCGATGGTGCCCTTCTCCAGTGCCTGGAACAGCTCGCCGCCCGGCATCATGGTCACGGAGGCGCCAAGCTTTTCCAGCACCTTGCCGCCGAGGCCGGCGAAGCGAATCTTGAGGCCGTCGTAGTCCTCCAGGGTCTCGATCGGCTTCGAGTACCAGCCAGCCGTTTCCGGCCCGATGATGCCGCACAGCTGGGCATGCACGTCGAAACCCTTGTTGGCGTAGACTTCCTGCAGCATCTCGTGGCCGCCACCGTAGTAGTACCAGGCAGTAAAGGCCCACGGCTTCATGCCGAAAGGCACGGCCGCAAACAGCGGGATGGCGGGAACCTTGCCCTGATCGTAGCCGATCCAGGTATAACCGGCCTGGACCTTGCCGTCGGAGACGGATTGCAGTATGTCGAAGGCCGGTACCAGTTTGCCTGGCTCGTAGACGCGAACCTGGATCGAGCCGTCCGAGGCGGTGGTCAGGTTGTCGGCGACCCAGGCCGCCGGCGAGCCGAGGCCCGGCAGGTTGGTTGCGAAGGCGACCGGCATCTTCCAGCGTAGGTCTTCTGCAGCGGCGGTCCCAGTGCTAAGTGCGAGGGCGCCGGCGACGGCGACCATGGACTTGGCGAATTTCATCGATGAATTCTCCCTTTGCTCTTGTTGTGCTTGAGGTGGATACTTTCGCTTGATGGGGTGGGCCAACTATGTCTGCGATGAGCTTTACCAAGTATTCCCGCCTCCCCCCTCCAACATGCAACCCCTGTGCGTTACTGACAAAGTGGCCAGAATCAACGCTCTTTCTTTCGGCCTGCGAACGTTGTCGACTTCCTGCCGAAGCGGGGCAGGTGGTGGGAAAGGCCCTTGAGCCATTGGCACCCTGGCAGGGTCATTGCCTAGAGCGCTGAGGCGGCGTGGCGCTGTGCTCACCGTCGCTAAGAGTATAGAGGCTCATACGGGGTTTCAATCGCGGAAAATTGGTTTGACCAAAATAATCGAGTTAAAAAGAAAGTCCGCATAAATGTTCGTGAATTTGAAATGGAGTGATCTTCGCCAATAATAGCAAGAAATGGCATTAATAACGTTTTTTTCGTCACTTGCTCTGATTCCTTTAAACCTGTCTTGTTGACGAACATTGCGACGAATGGCTAATGGGCGAGTTGAGAACATGGTGGTCCAACTCATTTTGGTGGGGGTGTTGATGATTAGCGAAGGGCGGCATGTTGGCGCGAGCTGAAGAGCTGCTTAATTGGACTGGCCAATTGAAGGGGTGTCGCTGCCGCGGTCTGGTCTGGTTGAGCGGTACCTCCGATGCCTGCCGTCGGGAGGCTCTGGCGCTGTGGCAGGGTGTCGACTGGCACAGGGCCCTGTGGGTAGCCCCGCAGCGTCCGTCCAGGGTGCCCGAGTCGCAGTGGATACCCGCCGGCAAGGCGCGCACGCGGCTCGGCGGCGAACAGGATCTGGTGGTCTTCGATGCGGTCTCGGCGGAGGCGGGGTTCGACCCTGACGCCTTCGGCGCCCTCTCCGGCACGTTACGCTCGGGTGGCTTGATGGTATTGATGACGCCGGCTGACTGGGGCGCCAGGCCGGATGCCGATTATCGCCGCCTGGCCGAGCACCCCTGGTCGGCCGACGAACTCTCCTGTCGGTATCTGGCGCGTCTGGCAGGGCTGCTCGCCGAGGCGCCGGACATTGCCCGCTGGGAGGCGGGGCAGCCGCCCGTCACGCCGTCTTTCAGCGCCGCGGCTCGTCATGACGCCACTCCGCCACCGGCTGACACGGCCTGCCTGACCCGGGATCAGGCCGATGCCGTGACGCGGCTGGTGAGCCTGCGCCGGCGACGCCCGCTGGTGATCACTGCCGACCGGGGGCGCGGCAAGACAGCTGCGCTGGGGATTGCCTGTGCCCGCCTGCTGGCGCGGGGCGTGGCGGAGGTGCTGGTGACGGCCCCGCGTGCCGCGGCCGTGGCGGGGCTCTTCGAGCGTTTGGCGGCGCTGTGCCCCCAGGGCGAGCGACAGGGGCAGCAGTTCACGCTGGGCGAGGGCCGGGTGAGCTTCGTGGCGCCGGATGAGCTTCAGGCGCGGGTCGAACGTGGCGAGGCGGGCGGCGCCGGGCGCTGGTTGCTGGTCGACGAGGCGGCGGCGATTCCCGCCGGCCTGCTGGGCGACTGGCTGGAAGCCTTTCCGCGCATCGCCTTTGCCACCACCGTGCACGGCTATGAAGGGGCCGGGCGCGGTTTTGCCCTGCGCTTTCGCGAACGCCTGGACCGCCAGACACCGGCGTGGCGCGAGTGCCATCTGGCGGCCCCGGTGCGCTGGGCGCCGGGCGACCCGCTGGAGGCGCTGACCGCGCGCTTGCTGATGCTGGACGCGGAGCCCGAGGACGTCCGGCCGGGGCCGCTGCAGTGGCGGCACGAGTCGCGCCACGCGCTGAGCCGCCACGAGCCGCGCCTGCGGGCCATCTTCGGCCTGCTGGTGCAGGCGCATTACCGCACCACCCCGGCCGACCTGCGTCGCCTGCTGGATGCGCCGCACAGCCGGGTCGTCAGTCTGTCCCATGACACCTCAGGACCGCCGGGTGTCGCCGCGGTGGCGATCACCAGTGACGAGGGCGGTTGCGACGCCGAACTGGCCGAGCGCGTGGCGCGAGGCGAGCGTCGTCCGCGTGGGCATCTGCTGGCTCAGTCGCTGGCCGCCCATGCCGGCGAGCGCGAGGCGCTGACGGCGAGCCTGCGGCGCATCGTGCGCATCGCCGTGGCCGAGGCCTGTCGACGGCAGAGCCTGGGAGCCCGTTTGGTGGACGAAGAAGCGCGCGAGGCCGGAGAGGCCGGCATGGACCTGCTGGGCGCGAGTTTCGGCGCCGAGCCTGGCTTGCTGGCCTTCTGGCAGTCGCGGGGCTTTCGGGTGGTGCGTCTGGGCATGACCCGCGAGACCGCCACCGGCGAGCATGCCCTGATGATGGTTCGGCCACTGAGCGCGACAGGCGATGCCCTGGTATCGCGCTTGACCCGGCGCTTTCGGCGTCAACTGCCCGGCTTGCTGGCCTTCGAACTGGCCGAGCTCGAGCCCCAGCTGGTCCTGGCGTTGCTGGCCGAGGCGTCGACCGAAGGGCAGCCGGCTGAGCTATCGGACGAGGACCGGCGCGACCTCGAGGACGTGGCTCACGGCCAGCGCGACCCGAGCCTGGTGCGGCCGGCCATGCAGGCGCTGGTGGCCTCGGTGGCGCCCACGGGGCAAGGGGATCACGAGCTTGCCATCCTGGCGGCCTGGGCCTTTCAGGGGCGTGGCGATGCCTGGCTCGCCCGGCGGTTGTCGTTGAGCGGGGCGCGTCAGGTGGCGGCCTGGCGACGCGCGACACTGGCCGCCTGGCTGCCCTGACGGCGAGGCGCTGACAGCACTTCCCAAGCCTGAGGACGGCCGGTAGAGTCGGTGGGTCAACCACGGTATAGAAGCGCCATGAACGCACATCTCGAACAACTCGCGCCACAGGCAGTGTGGCGCCATTTCCGCACACTTTGCGACACGCCGCGCCCCTCGGGCCACGAGGCGGCACTGGTGGCGAAACTGGAAGCCTGGGCCGATGGCCTCGGCCTGGCGCATGATCGTGACGACTTCGGCAATCTGCGTATTCGCAAGCCGGCGAGTCCCGGCCACGAGGCGGCCCCCGGCGTGATCCTGCAGGGGCATCTGGACATGGTCGCCCAGGCCAATGCCGAGCATCCCCATGACTTTACCCGTGACCCCATCGCCACCCATGTCGTGGATGGCTGGCTGCAGGCGGAGCACACCACCCTGGGGGCCGACAACGGCCTGGGCGTTGCCGCGGCCCTCGCCGTGCTGGAAGACGACACCCTGACTCACGGCCCGCTCGAGGCGCTGTTCACCCTCGAGGAAGAATCCTCCATGGGCGGCGCCCTGAATCTGGCCGAAGACTGGCTGGAAGGCGATATCCTGCTCAACCTGGACTCCGAGGATCGCGGTCAGGTCTACATCGGCTGTGCCGGCGGTGCCGATGTGGTGGTCGGTGCCCAGTTTCCCACGCGGGCCGTGGAAGAGGGAGAGGCCTTGATGCGTCTCTCGCTGAGCGGCCTGACCGGCGGTCATTCCGGCATCGATATCGACAAGGGCCGCGGCAACGCCAACCGCCTGCTGGTGCGTGCCCTGCGCTGGCTCGAGGCCTGCGGGGCCCGCCTGGTCGACTACCAGGGCGGCACGCTGCGCAATGCCTTGCCCCGCGAGGCCTTCGCCACCCTGGCCATGCCCGAGGAGGAAGTCGCGGCGGCGCAGCAGCGCATGGTCAGGCTGCAACAGGAATGGCGCGACGAACTGGCGGGGGTCGATGATGGCCTGCAGCTGACCCTCGAGCCCATCACGGCCGACGGCAGCGCGGCCCTGGGGCGCGATGCCAGCCGCCTGCTGGTCAATGCGCTGCATGCCGCGCCCTGTGGCGTCGAGCGCATGAGCACGGCGGTTCCCGGCGTGGTGGAAACCTCCAACAACCTGGGCGTGGTGAGCCTGGCAGAAGGGCGCTTCCACCTCTGTGCCCTGGTGCGCTCATTGCGCGACAGCGCCGGGGCCGATCTGGCCGACCGCTTCGCTGCGCTGTTCGAGCTGATCGGCGCGCGCACCCGGGTCGAGAATGCCTATCCCGGCTGGGCGCCGGCCCCGGAGAGCCCGCTGCTGGCGCGTTTCTGCGACCTGCATCGTCAGCGTCTGGGCATCGAGCCGGCGGTCAAGGTGATTCATGCCGGCCTCGAGTGCGGCATCCTGGGCGCCAAGTATCCGGGACTGGCGATGATTTCCTTTGGTCCGCTGATCCGCGGCGCCCACTCGCCGGATGAGCGCGTCGAGATCGACTCGGTCGAGGAGTTCTGGGGCATGTTGCGCGCCCTGGTCGAGGACCTCTCGGGCACGACGGCGTGAAGGGGGCGACATGAGGGAAGCCTGGCTGGCGCTGCCGGCCTGGGGGCTGCCGCTGGGACTTGGCGTGCTGCTGCTGGTCAGCCTGGTCTGGGGCGTCGTGCAGTATCGCCGTCATGCCGCCGTGGCCGCGCGCCTGGCCGAGCGCGAGGCGGCCGCCCGGCGCCTCGAGCAGGAACTGACGCAGAGCGATGCGCAGCTGGACGGCAGTCGGGAACGTCTGGCCAGTGTCGAAGCGAGCCTGGCCCAGGCTCAGCAGCAGCTCGCCGAGCAGCGGGAGCGCTCGGCGCGCCTGGAAACCGAGCGCGATCAGGCCGCGTTGCGTCATCGCGAACAGGTGGCCGTGATGGAGGATGCCCGCGAGCGCCTCAAGGACGAGTTCCACCAGCTCGCCGGCCAGGTCTTCGACGAGCGCCAGCGCACCTACAGCGCCCAGAGCCGCGAGAGCCTCGAGGCGCTGCTCAAGCCCTTCCGCGAACAGGTCGAGCAGTTCCGCAAGCGGGTCGAGGAGCTGCATGGTCAGGAGCAGCGTGAGCGCGGCACCCTCAAGGCCCAGCTCGATCAGCTGGCCGATCTCAATGCCCAGCTGGGCGATGAGGCGGCCGGGCTGGCGCGAGCCCTCAAGGGCGACCAGAAGGCCCAGGGCAACTGGGGCGAGCTGATCCTCGAGCGGGTGCTGGAGCGCAGCGGGCTGAGACGCGACATCGAATACCGCCGGGAAGTCACGCTGCGTGATGAACAGGGGCGCCGCCGCCCCGATGCCATCATCTATCTGCCGGAAGATCGTCACCTGGTGGTGGATGCCAAGGTATCGCTGAGTGCCTGGACGCGTGTCGTCAATGCCGAGGACGAGGCCCAGCGCGAGGCGGCGATGCGCGAGCATCTGCAGTCGCTGCGCTCGCACGTACAGAGCCTGGCGGCCAAGGATTATCCGAACCTCTCGACGCTGCGCTCGCCGGATTTCGTGTTTCTCTTCGTGCCCATCGAGCCGGCCTTTGCGGCGGCCTTCGAGCGAGATGCGACGCTCTTTCAGGAAGCCTTCGACCGCCAGGTGGTGATGGTCACGCCGACCACCCTGCTGGCCAGCCTGCGCACCGTGGCGGGGCTGTGGAGCCTGGAACGCCAGAACGAGAATGCGCGGCTGATCGGCGAGCGCGCCGAGCGGTTGCTCAACAAGTTCAGTGGTTTCGTCGAAAGCCTGGATGAGGTGGGCCGGCACCTGGAGCGTGCCAGTGACAGTCATCGCCGCGCCATGCAGCGCCTGTCGACCGGGCAGGGCAGTCTGGTGTCCCAGGCCCGCGAACTCGAGCGCCTCGGTGTGCGCATGAAAAAGCCGCTGCCCGACGCCCTGGTGCGTGCCGCCGAGGAAACGGATTCCCCGGGGGATGGCGAACACAACGACGCCGCCCCGGAAGGCGGAGACGATGATCAGGATCGGTGATGGTAGAGACCGGATCTAGCCCGGAAATTGCACCAGACATAAAAAAGGCGGCTGAAAATCGGTTATAATTCAAGAGCCTAACCAAGAATCTACCGATACAGCCGCCATGACAAAATGTACCACGTCCACCACCTCGTTTCCACGCTGTAAGGGCCGTGAGATCACTGCCAGTTTCGACGGCGGTGAGATCACCTCCGATGGCGGCGCCTTGCTGTTCCGCCAACTGGATCGCGAGATGGGCCTGACTCGCGCCATTGCACGCCGACTGGATGATGCTCGCGCCTCTCGCCGTTGTCAGCACCGGGCCGAGACCATGCTCCGGCAGCGCGTGTTCGGCCTCGCCTTGGGCTACGAAGACCTCAGGCAACGGCTTCGTCACCACGCTCGGTGAGATCCAGGCCCGCACGCGCACCGGTAAGGCCGTGCTCACCGTGCCCAAAGGCAGCCAGCCCATGATCCCGTGCCCGATCTACAATCCGGACACGGACTGGATCTGTGCGGTGCACTCGAACGGCAACCTGCTGGTGTTCGGCGCCGACGAGGTGCCCGAGATGGCGCGGGGGAAGGGGTCGCGGCTGCTCGGCATCCCGGCCAAGGAGTTCGCCAGCGGCAAGGAGCGGATGATCGCGCTGGCCTCGGTGCCGGAGAAGGGCAAGCTGACCATCTACGCCGGCAAGCGCCACAGCACGCTGCGCCGACAGGATCTGGAGGAATACTGGGGCGAACGCGGCAAGCGCGGCACCCGCCTGCCACGCGGCTTCCAGAAAGTCGACGACTTGGAAGTCGAAACGTAGGCCGGCTTGTGCCCGGGGGGAACCAACGCGCTCCCCGATGCCGGCGCGCCCACCGCCGGCTGAAGTGGACCCCGAAATTCGGACCAGGTGCTAAGCTCTGATCATTCCGACAGGAGAACCCGATCATGAGCAGGAAACGCAGGCAATACAGCGCCGACTTCAAGGCCAAGGTGGCCCTCGCCGCCCTCAAGGACGATCAGACCACGTCGGAAATCGCTGCCCGCTTCGAGATCCATCCGACCATGGTGAGCCAGTGGAAGCGCGAGTTGCTGGAGAACGCCAACGGGGTCTTCGAGAGCAAGGGCGACGGCAAGACGGCCCAGAAGACCTAGGAGGAGATCGACACACTCTACCGTGAGATCGGCAAGCTGACGGTGGAACGCGATTTTTTATCACGCAGGCTCGATCGTTGAGCCGGGCTCAGCGCCTGGCACTGGTCGAGCCGCAGGCCCCCGACATCAGCCTCAGATGCCAGTGCCAGTTGCTCGGTATCAGTCGCTCCTCGGTGTACTATCGGCGCCAGGGCCTACGGGCCTACGACCTGGAGCTGATGCGCCTGATCGACAAGGAACACCTGCGCACGCCGGTCTATGGTTCTCGGCGGATGACGGTCCATCTCAATCGTCTGGGCCACCCGGTGAACCGCAAGCGCGTCCAGCGACTGATGCGCCAGATGGGGCTAAAGGCGGTGTATCCCAAGCCGTGCACCAGCCGTCAAGGTGAGGGGCATCGAATCTACCCCTACCTGCTGCGGGGACGTGTCATCGATCGTCCCAATCAGGTGTGGGCAACCGATGTGACCTACATCCCCATGGCACGTGGGTTCATGTACCTGGTGGCCATCATGGACTGGTACAGTCGCCGTGTGCTGGCTTGGCGAGTATCGAACACCCTGGATGCGGACTTCTGCATCGACGCTCTGGAAGATGCCCTGGCGCGCCACGGGCCGCCCGAGATCTTCAACTCCGACCAGGGCTGCCAGTTCACCAGCGAGGCCTTCACCGAGGTGTTGAAGACCCATGATGTTCGGATCAGCATGGACAGCAAGGGCTGTTATCAGGACAACATCTTCGTGGAGCGGCTCTGGCGCAGCGTGAAGTACGAGTGCGTCTACCTGAAGGCCTTCGAAGATGGCGCTCACCTGCGTGGGGAGCTGAAGCGTTACTTCACTTGGTTCAACAAGGAGCGGCCACACCAAGGGCTGGACGATGCAACCCCCGATGAGGTGTACTTCGATCCACCCCTGATCCAGGCGGCCTGACGCCTGATGACAATCCGGTCAGAGCTTAGCTCGCCTGTCAGGTGGTCCAGTGAATGGGGTCCACTTCAGCCCTGACTGCCCTGGTCGGTGAGCAGGCCAACGGGTTGTCGGCGAACACGGTCTCCCGGCTCAAGGCCAAGTGGCTGGATGAGCACAAGGATTGGCAGCGCCGGGACTTGAGCCAGAAGCGCTATGTGTACTGGTGGGCAGACGGCGTGTACAGCAATGTCCGCCTGAATGACCGGCTCTGCCTGTTGGTGATCATCGGTGTTACCGAGCACGGCCACAAAGAACTGGTGGCTGTCGAGGATGGTCACCGGGAGTCCGAAGCCAGTTGGCGCGAGCTGCTCACCGACCTGAAGGAACGGGGTCTGGAGCATGCGCCCAAACTGGCTGTTGGCGACGGCGCTCTGGGCTTCTGGAAGGCTTTACGCGAGGTGTTTCCGGGCACCCGTCACCAACGGTGCTGGGTCCACAAAACGGCTAATGTGCTGGACAAATTGCCCAATCGGTACAGCCAAAGGTGAAGTCGGCACTGCACGAGATCTACCTGGCCGAGACCCGTGACGGCGCTCACAAGGCCTTTGACAGCACCTTGCGGCGGTTCCGGGACAAGTACCCCAAGGCCATGGACAACCTGGAAAAGGATCGCAACGAACTGCTGGCTTTCTACGATTTTCCGGCGACCCACTGGATCCACTTGCGGACGACCAATCCGATTGAATCCACTTTCGCCACTGTACGACTGAGAACCAAGCGGAGCCGATCCTGTGGCAACCGCGACACCACGTTATCGATGGTGTTCAAACTGCTCCAATCCGCCCAGAAACGCTGGAAGCGGATCAAGGGGTTCGACCAACTCAGATTGGTCGTGAACAACGTCCAGTTTCGGGATGGAGAACGGGTGGAGGATCAATCTGACAGGAACGCTGCCTGATGGTCATACACCAGATTTGACAATAACTCGAAGCGTTACTTCACTTGGTTCAACAAGGAGCGGCCACACCAAGGGCTGGACGATGCAACCCCCGATGAGGTGTACTTCGATCAACCCCTGATCCAGGCGGCCTGACGCCTGATGACAATCCGGTCAGAGCTTAGCTCGCCTGTCAGGTGGTCCAGTGAATGGGGTCCACTTCAGGTTAGACTTGTACATGGCGTATCCTCTTTGTTGGTTGTGATCGTCGTGGTGATCAACCAACAGGATACGCCACCTCTTAAGCCTGCTTTCATACACCAGAAATCACCATAACTCGTCTCACTCGCCTGAGTGCCCCACTAGGACTGACCAGCGGCCAAGCTGGCGCTCGGCCAACCGGTGCAAAAAGCCAATCGAGGGAAACGACATGACTCGACTTCAAAATAAGCCTAGGCAGGTAGGGCTAGCGAGCGTCCTTGCGCTTACTGTTGGGCTCGCCACGAGCGGCGCAGCCCAGGCGGCGAACTGCACCACCGGGGCCAAGGCTGCCGCGGACATCTGGAAGGAGTACGACAACGTCGCCAAGGTGGTCGGCTGCTCGGCCGGCACGGCGGGTGCGGCGATCCTGAGCGCCGGCGCGACGCTGCCGCAGTCGGCTCAGATTTACAAAAAATGCTTCGAGCAGGCCGACAAGGTCGACGAGAGCAGTCGCAAAATGATCGCCCAGTGGAACAAGCTGATGGACAACGGCTGGGGCAAAAT
The DNA here is from genome assembly GCF_030409235.1 of Halomonas almeriensis. Taxonomy (GTDB): domain Bacteria; phylum Pseudomonadota; class Gammaproteobacteria; order Pseudomonadales; family Halomonadaceae; genus Halomonas; species Halomonas almeriensis. The sequence continues at coordinate 14,712 of NZ_JAUFPO010000008.1, read as the reverse complement.
CGGGCCGCGGGAACTGCGGATCGGAAGCAGCTACGAGGGGAACATCAAGTCACAGCTCACTCGGATGTTCATCAGCTCTTCCCCGATCGCCGATCCGTTCGTGAAGCTGCGGATCCGCAAGCGCGACGAACGCGCGAACAAGGGCAAGACCCGCGTCACGGTGTGCAAGTACCCGCCCGGCGGTCCCGGCCACGGTGTCGACGGGGAGAAGGTCTGGAGTTTCACCATCGATCCCGGCCGTCAGAACCAAGGCAAGGTCTGGGAGCGCGCCTTTGCCATCCCCGGGCATGTGCTAACGGTGGCCTTCAAGGGCCAGAGTGCGGTCAAGGCGATGAAGTACCGGCTGGATACCGAGCGCGTGCGCGCCGACCACACCGTGCTGGTCGCGAGCAGCGATGTGCCGGGCTCAACTGGCTACGACCTGTCGGTGTCCGACTATCTGGAGCCGATCGCCGGGACCATCGCCGGGTATGATGCCAGCGTGGATGCCAACGACCGCTATTCCCGCAACGGCGCTCGCGGCACCGTCGGCAGCGGCAATGACGCTTACCGCGTGGTCGGCCAAGTTAATGACGTCCGGCTGAACGACCCCTCCGGTGCCCGCGTCCTCATCGACGGCCGTCCGCAGGGCAGCGGCGGCGGGAGGGACGCCGGCAGCGGGTCGGACGACCAAGTCCGCCAGCCCGATCATCGGGTGGTCATCGATGGCGGCCAGCACCGAGGTGCCACCGACTACACCCTGATCGTCTCGGGTCGCCTGGAGGGCCACGAGGGCCGTATGGACGGCTTCGACGTCGGCCTCGGGTCGAACGATCAGGTCCGCGGAAACCGCGCCCAAGGGCGGGTCAGCTCCGGGGCCGATGGGTACCGGGTGTACGGCACCATCCAGGACATCCTCGTCGACGATCCGGATTCCGCCACCGTCTACGTCGATGGCCGCGAACGCCCGGTCACCGAACGCGTCGGCTCCGGCGGAGACACCGGCGGCGCAAGCCGCGCGGCCGACAAGAGCCGCTTTGCTGGCACATGGACGAGTTCTTTCGGGGAGCTCCGTCTGCACAAAATTGGCAGCTTCCTGATCGGGGATTACGCCGACGAAGGCGTGATCGTCGCCAAAGTGACGGACGGCTGCGCCGCCGGCGTCTTCACCAACGGCGGGCGCAACGGCGTTTTCCGCTGGCAGGCCACCGGAAACGGCGCTTTCGACGGCCGCTGGGGATGGCGCGGCCAGGGACTGGGCAAAAGCTGGAGCGGCCAGCGCACTGGACCCGCCCCGGACCGGCTGACGAACTTCACCCGAGGATCCGGCTCGACGCAGTCGATCGAGCAGGACCGCACCGTCTTCGACGGCCGCTACAGCAGCAATTTCGGGCCCGTGACCCTGGTGTCGCAAGACCTCTTCCTAGTCGGCGATTACGCCGACAAGGGCGTGATGGCCGGCATGTGGGACGGCGACAGCTTCGTTGGGCGGTTCACCAACGGCGACCGGACCGGATGGTTCGATTTAGCGTTCTATTCCAAGAACGGCGAATTCCGTGATGGCCAATGGGGTTGGGTCGGCCAAAACAGCGGCGGAACTTGGACGCTGTCGGACAACGAGGGCGATGCCACCCCGAATCTCGGTTCTATCCCAACTAGCGTCACGTGCAATTGAGCGCTGATGTTTTCCGTTGCGTCCCCCGGGCAGCGGCCTACGCCGCTGCCCGGGGCTGCAAAAACGGATACGCATAGACCCCTCACAACGGCGGCAAATCACGCTGGTCTCGATTTCCGCTCTGGGTCACCTGCTGCCGCTCGTGCCCGCTCTTGTGTCGGCCGGTGTTCGGGGCTTACCGGCCCGAGCGGGCACTATCCGTTTAGGCTGCACCGAGTGGAGCGCCCCGCTCGGCGCGAGAGGCTGCGGCGACGCGCCGCCGGGGTGCGGGGCTGGCACGAGCGCGGGATCGAGCCCCATGTCTTCCAGGTCGCGCGCGATGCCGAGCTCGTCGCCGGTAAGAACCCCCTCACCCGCGTCCTCACCCGCGTCTACGTCAAGTGGCGAGGCCACGCCTCGGTCGCGCCCCAGTGGCAGGTTCAGCATATCGACGCCGACATCGCCGTCCGCGGCCGTCATCGCCTCTACCGCGCCAAGGCCGGCGAGCGCCTGGCACGTCCCGACCAGTGGACGGAAACCGAACAGGTCCACGCCGAGAACAGCGCGAATTTCTACGGTTGGTTCCCCCAGCGCGCCGATGGCGATTCGCTGGTAGCCACCGTGGAACCCGTGGGTCAGTGTGTCGCCGACCCGACGGTCTTTCGCAGTGAGCCGCTCGAGCTGGGCTACACACCGCAACCCCCCACTCTGGACCTGGACTACTACCTCGTGCGCACCGGCGACTGGGCCGGGGACGCGTTGGCCGACGGCGACCAGCAACGGGCGCCCGGCATGGCCCATGCCATCGCAGCCCGCAGCGCGCGATTCACCACCCAGAACTTCCCCGTCGTCGATACCCGGCTGACCTACCGAGGTACCATCACCCTCGGCGAGACGAGCTGGGACCAGGCAGCGCAGGACCTGGTCAGCCTCCAGCCCCGGGACCAGCACATCGTCGAGCGACTGCGCCCGCGCCTAAACCGCGAGGCCGAGGATACCGTTGCGGTGGTGCTTTTCATGGGAAGCGACATCCGCGGCGATGGCGGCTACGCCTATCAGGAAGCCAGCGCGGCGCAACCCGGGATCGTCGGCGTTTTCCTCGATCGCGAGCGCTTCCAGCCGCTGCGCAAGGGCATCGTGGACATCGCCCATGAGCTCGGCCACGTCATGATGGCCGACGACCGCCACTACGACCGCGGCCAGTGGACGGGCGACTACGCCGGCACCCGAGCCAACCAGATCGAGGGCTTCCGGCTCCCCCGCGTCGGCCACGGCGGCCACAACAAATCCCATGCCGAGGGCAACGCCAGCCCCGACGGCGACCACCTCTACCCGCTGATGATGGCCGGCCAGATGCTGGCAGGCGCGAGCTTTGTGACCAATGACTCCTACGACGATCTCATCGACCAGCTCACCCACCCGCCGTCGCGCTTGGCACGTAGCCGGGGACGGCGTCGCCTGGCCAGCCGCGAGGGGGCTAGCGCGGCCGAGCGCCCCACGTGGAGGGTACATGGGATGGCCGACGCCTCGCGCGAACGAGCTGCCATCACACAAGTGGACACGAGGCGCAGGGCAACCCGTTCCGCGGCGGCAACTCAGGGCGCTTGGCAGTTAGCGCTCACCAACGGCGCCGGTACCATCGTGGCAACGACGGCTATCGCCCCCCAGGCACCCCTCAAGCCAAGCGCGGCGTCGTCGGCGCGGCCCTTTACCGCGAGCGTCCCTCATCTCGACGAGGCCCGTGCCCTTATTATCCACTACCAGGACCGCGCCATCGCGCGGCGACCGATATCGCCGAGTACGCCGCGTCTCCATGTGAACCCAGCCAGGCGCGAGGACGGCCACGTTCGCTTGACGTGGCAGGCGAGCGATCCCGATCATACCGATGCGCTCCGTTTCGACGTCGCCTACAGCCGCGACGGGCGGCGCTTTTGGCCGTTTGCCGTGGGGCTGTCAACCAACGCCTTGACCATTCCCGGCACCGAGCTCAGCCCGGGCTCCCGCCCCCGTTTGCGGGTAACGGTCAGCGACGGCTTTCATACCCGCGAGCGCAGCGTGCCCGCCCCCGTAACGGGCCGACTGCGACCACTCGCCACGCTACCGGAGGCAGGCACGACCATGGCGCCGTGGCAGCCGGTTACTGCGGTCCTCAACGCGCCGCTCGACGCAGCCAGCTTGGACGCTGACAGTTTGCGGCTTCTGGATGGCGACAATCAGCCTGTTCCGGGGCGTGTGGACCATCACCGCGGTACCGGCGAAATCGACTTCATCCCGGACGAACCGCTGCCGCCTGGCCGTTATACGGCCGTGTTGGCGCCCGGCATCAGCGCTGATGCGGGCCCATCCTTGTTAGACGAGGTGCGCTGGGGCTTTAAGGTCGTAGCCACCGTCGGCGAACCGAACACGGAGACCCCCGAATAATGCGCGCTAATCCCGAGTTCCGTCCCATCGCGGCGCGGCTTCAGCCCCCCTCGCCCGCCAGCGCCTCCCCATGCCGACGCTGGCTTTTAGCCGCCGCGCTCAGCCTGCTGTTATCGATCCCCACCGTGGCCGCCTCATCCCAGGCCTGCGAGCGCGCCACCATGAAAGACCGCAGCGCCGGCAGTTGCTCGGTATCGGGCATGGTCGCCGGTCTCGATGCCGGCAGGCTCATACGATTGCAGCGCGGCACGGCGGGGATGGTCGTACCGGCGGCGGGCAGCGATGCCTGGCACAAGGAGCACGCCGATTGGCGCGGTGCGCCATTCCCCGGACAGGGCCGCCTCGATTTCTCGGGGCTCGTGGAGGCCAGTGGTGCCGCTTGCAGCCATCACATCCAGGCACTTAACAGTGCCGACGCCGCGCCCGACCCGACATCGGACATCAACCTGGAGGCCTTGCCCGAATCAATGCGGGACAAGGTCCGGCAAGCCAAACGCCGGGCCAAGCAGGCGCGCGCGTCCGCAGCGAAGCAGCGTGCCAAGCTGGCGACTGCTGGCGATGGCGTGGTGCTGCAGTTGTTCAGCCCCCAGCTCGGGCTCCATGAACTCGCTATCCAGCCATTGGGCGCACAACGGAGTGGACCGCACAGTGAGCACGGGCGTGTTGCCGGCTGGCCTGCCGCCAGCTCCGGCAAAGTCACGATCGTATTGCCGGGCATCGAGCATACCGACCTGAGGGCCGGCAAAACCTATGACGCCGTCATCCGCGGCAAGAATCCGGTCATTTACGCAGATAGCCGTGGTCGCCATCGCGACTTCCCGGCGTATAGCAGTGCCATGGCCCAACGCCTCTGCCGGGAGGGAAAGCAGTACGTGGCCAGTAAGTGGCAGAACTTCCCGGCCGTCGTCGCGAGCGCCCAGGCCGAGCCCTGCGACCGCAAGGCGTACTTCGAAGGCACAACAAGGCAGGTTAACGCACGCGAGCTGAACGGCGACGTCACCATCACCGCGATTACCGACGAACGGGTGACCGGCCGCTTCCGGCTCGGCGGGCAAGCACGACTCAAGTCCAGTCAGTACCGGTTTACTCGAAAGCACGCACCTGACGCCGATCAGATCCACTACCCCGAACCGGGTAACCGTGAACTCAAACGGGTCCGCTTCGATGAGACCCGCCAGGGCGGGATCAACGTCAGCGGGCACTTCGCCGCCCCGAACACGATCAGCGGCCTTACGGCCAGCCCGAACTATCAGGACGGCAGCGCTCGGCCCATGGCGGTGCCTGCCCGAACCGTGGTCGTACCCCACGCGCCGGCTAACGACACTGACGCGAATCGACGGGCACCGTTTCGGATCGCCTCACACCGCCCGCGTGCTGGCAAGCGCAACGTCGACTGGGACCAGCCCGGGATGACGCTGCGCTTCAATCACCGCGTCGATCCGGCGAGCCTGTCTGAGAAGACCCTCACCCTTAGCTATCGCAGCGCCGCAGGCGCCATGGAGGAGGTGCCACTGCGCGCCCGCCGTGAAAGCGAGCGCCGGTTACGGTTGATCCCGCAGGTCAAGCTCAAGGACGGCGTGCGTTATCGAGTCACCGTTCATGGCGGTGCCCAGGGCGTGCAGAGCCTGGCGGGCGAGGCTCTGGCGAGTGACTACCGCTGGCACTTCTACACCATGGTCAATCTAGGGGGTAATGGATGGGTCGCCGCGGTTGGAGAGCATCTGCGGCCCAGCGAAGGCGTGGAGCCGCACGTCTTCCAGACAGCCCGCGACACTGCACTGGTGCCGGCCAAGAATACGCTGACCCGGGTCTACGCAAAGTGGCGCGGCGACCCTAGCGTGGCCGAGGGCTGGCGGGTCGAGCGCTTTCTCGCAGACGTTCGAGTCAAAGGCGACCAGCTGCTTTATCCGGCCAAGGAGCGCGTCATGCTCACGCGCCCCGACACATGGACCGACGGTCAGCGCCAACGCGCGGCGAATTCGGTGAATTTCTTCGGCTGGCGGCCTCGCTCGAATGACGGCTCGCAATTGACGGCCGAGATCGAGCCCGTCGACCAATGCCGTGACGAGCCACGGGTTTTCGAGAGCGAGGCGCGCGAACTCGAATACGCGAGCCTGACGAAGTCACTGGATATCGACTACTACATCGTCCGTGCCGGCAATTGGTCGGGGGATGCCCTGGCCAAGGGCAAGGCCCAATGGGCTCCGGCCGCGGCCCACCAGATAGCGGCCCAGGGAGCCAGCTACACGACCCAGAACTTTCCGGTATGGCGCACCAACGTGACCTACCACGGCACCCTGACCGCCGACACGGGAACCATCGTCACCGATCAGGGAGGCAACAAGCGCTCCGGCCCGTGGCCCGTCAAATGGTCGACAGAACGCTGGCTCGTGCACCAGATCAAGCAGAAGCTGCAGCGGTTCAACCCCGACGCCGACGCCGTGATGCTGTTTTTTGCCGGCGATATCCGGACCGCAGGCGCGCAAAGCTATGAGGAGCGTACATTCGTCCGGGAGTGGATCAGCAAGAGCCCGCGGCCGCAGTTACAAACCGGCCTGTTCGGGCTCTTCCTCCACCGCGACTACGTCAACATGAAATCGAAAGCCACGGTGGACATGGCCCACGAACTCGGGCACATCCTGCTCGCCAACGAACAACATCTCTCGCGTAGGGACTGGCGTAAAGACTATGGCAATACCGCCGGCCAGCGCATCGAAGGCTTTCGGCTCAGGCAGTGGGGCCACGGCGGGACCAACAAATCCACGACCGAGGGCAACGGCAGTCCCAAATCCAAATCTGGCAAGATTTGGCCTCTGATGGTCCGTGGGCAGACGCCCGAGGCCGCCACGTTTATCACCAACAACAACTACGAGCGGCTGATCGAGAACCTCGCGGAGCCGCCGTCGCGCCTGACCCGACGGAACGGCGGCCTGCGGCTCGCCTCGGCCGACGGCTCGGTCCCGGCCGAACGCCGCCCCAGCTGGCTGGTTCAGGGGCTTCTGCGGCTCGCCTCGGCCGACGGCTCGGTCCCGGCCGAACGCCGCCCCATCTGGCTGGTTCAGGGGCTTCTCGAGCCGGACGGCGACCAGGCCCGAATCGACGCCGTCAACGCGGGACGTGGCCGGGTCACGCGCGCCAACAGCAGTGGGGCCGATGCCCGCGTGCAATTGCGGGATAGCGCCGGCGAGACCCTGGCTACGGCTGCGGTAACAACGGCCCGGTGCGCCACCAGCAGCGAGGCGCGAGCCTGTCCGTTCACCGTGCGGCTGCCGCGTCGTGAGGGCGCGGCATCGGCGACGCTAACCCGAAACGGGGAAGTGGTCGCGCGCCACCAACGCACGGCCGCCGCGCCCAAACTCCGTGTCTCCGAGCCAAGCACAACCGATGGCACCATGCGGCTGACATGGGACGCCCGTGATCCCGATAGCGACACACTGACCTTCGACGTCAGCTATAGCCGCAACGGTGCCACGTATCAGCCACTGGCCCTTGGGCTGACGGCGCAACAGCTAGCGATACGGGTAGCGGAGCTCGCGCCCGGCTCGCGGCCTCGGTTGCGCGTGACCGCCAGTGACGGATTTAACGTCACCCGCCGTACGGTCAGCTTGAGCGAGACCGCTGGGCTAAGGGTCCTGACGACCGTGCCGGCCGACGGCAGCGAGTTGGAACCGCATCAGGGCATCCAGATCATGTTCAATACCACCCTCGCGCCCGAAAGCGTCAGCACCGATACGATCCGGCTACTGGGCCCGAACCACGAGCGCGTGGACACGAGCGTGCACTACCAACCCCCTGGCCAGGCCATTCATATCCAGCCGGATTCCGCGCTCAACAAGGGAGCTCACTACACGGCTGTTGTGACCGAGGACGTTCGGGCCGGCACCGGTGCTCGGCTCACCCAAGACCACCGCTGGCGGTTCCGGGTCGCTGGCACCAGCACCGGCAATCCGCTTGAGAGGTGGCAACTCGAATCGGCTGAGGAGACCGCTGATCGGCGACAAGGCAAGGCCCAGCGCGGCGGCAATGCCGGCGACGCCGACAGTATCTCGCTAGCCCTCGACGGCAACGACATCGCTGCCATGCCGTTCAACCGGACCAAGGTCCGCAACTGGATCAAGGCACGCATCGCGATCAACCGGCTGCAGGACACGATGCGGGCGAATGCAGGTGACTACGAGCAACTTATCAGTGCGTTCTACCGCAAGCGTGAGGCCCTGCTGGAACAGGCCGGATGGACGGTCGAAGACTTCGAAGCGACGCGGGACAGGATTAGCAATGCGGAGGTCGGCATCGAGTTAGCCCAAGAGGAGGATGCACCCGACTACGGCAAGAATCAGATCGAGAAGACGCGCGCCGATTGGCCGGCCGTCAAGCCATACTTGGATGAGCTCGAGCATCTCACAAACTGGGTAGCCGATAATGTCGATGAACCCCCTCGACTCGACAAAAGCCAATAGCAACGCGGCCTACCGATACCGCCGGGCCAGTGGTCAACGGAACCATGTTTAAGCCGGTGTTAATGGCCGTTGCCGGTCCCGCCCTGATTGCATTCGGGCTCACTATGCACTGGCGACAACGCACGGCCCGCAGCGGCGCCGTTCCAGTCGCTGCCACGGTGCTGAATAGCGGTAGCGAGCGTGTCGACGACAAAAGTGTTGTATGGGTCAACTACCGCTACGTCGTTGATGGCGTCGAGTATCGAAGTTCGCGCGTCTACCCGCCGCCAGGCCCTCAGCCCCGGGGCGGGTTCTGCCACATCCGCCGCTTGCAACGGCGCTATCCCAACGGCGCGCTCGTCACCGCTTATTATCAGCCGTCCGACCCGCGTTACGCCTTCCTGGAAAACCGCCCCGAATGGCTCTACGCCGTACCCGTGGTACTTGGCATCGCCCTGATCGTGCTGGCGACCCAGTCCATGACATCGCTGCGCGTACCGAGTGCGCCATGGTGATAAATCGTAAAACGTGTTGAGGCTCACCAGGGTGGCCTGGGTCGATTGACCAAGGGCGAGGCGCTCACGCCGACACCCTTTTTGGCGAGACTTTTGGTAAACTCTACCCAGGGGGCAATACCCGTAAATAGGTAGACAGAAAACGCTAGGTGGCGCCGTCTTCACTGGCCGGTGGGGGGACCAGACGGTGTATCGATTACTGGACGCGGCGATGGGACCAGGGATGCGCTCGCGGCGCCGTCGCCCCACGGTCGCAGTCGCGTAGTGGACGACGACCACAACCACGGATCAAGCTCGACGCCTGCTCGAACGCAAGCTCTGGACGGTACGGCGATGACTGCGCGCTGGGTCTTCGATATCGAGCGCGAGCGGATGGTCTGGGCCAACGATGACGCGCTGCGATTGTGGTCCGCCGGCGAGATCGGCGAGCTATTGGCGCGCGACTGTCAACGCCAGCCTAATTTGTCCGGTTTTTCCCGGTTTAATTGGTCCGCCGGTTGAGTGAGTTGGTTCCTGTGCGGGATGGCCAGTCCGGGGTCTGTCAGGCCGGTTCGGGGTCCTCCTCGTTGGTTGCGGTGTTGGGTTCGGGCTTGTCATCACTGCCCGCCGGTGGGTGGTTCTTGAGCATGCCGGCACGGCGTTTTTCCTTGAGCCGGTAGCTCTCGCCCTTGATGTTGACCGTGGTTGCATGGTGCAGCAGCCGGTCCAGGATGGCGGTGGCGATCACCTGTTCCCCCGAAGACTTCGCCCCAGTCGGCGAAGGACTTATTGGAGGTCAGGATCATCGAAGCTTTCTCGTAGAGGCGGTTGATCAACCGGAAGAACAGCGAGGCCTCATCCCGTGACAGCGGCAGATAGCCGATCTCGTCGACGATCAACACCTTCGGGTAGCTCAGCTGCTTGAGCGTGCGATCCAGCCGGTTCTCCTCGCGGGCCTTCTTGAGCCGGGTCATCAGTTGATCCAGGGTCTGGAACTCGACCCGGTGGCCGGCTTCACAAGCCCTCACACCCAGCGCGATGGAGAGGTGGGTTTTACCCACCCCGGGTGGCCCGAGGAAGATGACGTTCTCGCCACGTTCCACGAAGGCCAGGCCTGAGAGATTGCGCAACACATGGCGATCCACCGACGGCTGGAACTCGAAGTCGAACTGCTCCAACGTCTTGATGGTGGGGAAGCGAGCCTGGTTCATCCGCGACTCGATCCCTTACGGTTACGCCCGGCCCACTCGGTCTCCAACGCCTGGGCGAGGAAGTCCGGGTAATCGAGCTGCTTCTTGGCGGCCTGCTCGCACACCGTATCGAGCTGATCCGGCAGGTACTCGAACTTGAGTCGGTCAAACAGTTGCTCCAGTGGCATCACATCACCTCCTCGTAGACGCGCAGATCACGCACTTCGACGGGGATGGCCTCGCGCCACAGGCGCTGATGATGCTCGGGCTGTTGTTGCCAGCCGGCCGCGGGATCGCTCAGTACATGCTGCGCAATGGGTTCGTCAGGGCCCTGAAGATGAAGACGGCCGTAGACGGTGAGCACGCCCTCCAGCGTAAGATGGCAGTTGAGCACCTCACCGCAGTACGCGTCGGGCACGCTGTAGCGGTTGCCCTCGACGTTGATGTAACCGTCCCAGGCGGCATTGCGCTGGAAACGGTACGCGGTGTCGAACCGCGACTGGGGCAGTGGTTGCAGCGCGGGCGCCTCCTCGCGGCGGAAGCGCTCGGCAACGATCTCATGGTGGGTGCCATGCTCGCGCTGGTTCGCCACCTCCACCAACCATCGCTCCAGACAGCGGTTGAGATGATCGAGGCTTCAAAGTTGCGCCCCAGTCAAGCCGATTGAAACAACGTCGTGGGGTTGTTGGTCCTGTCGCGGGGTTGGTGGAAAATTTGAGGGCGGCGTAATCTCCAGGTGTTGAATCAACCATGAACGGCGGCTGGCACCGCCGAAGGAGATTACGCCATGACCGAGACTACCAAGACCGAACGCACTGCGCCACTCACCGGGGGCGACTGGACGGATCCGCTCGAGGACGGGGTTCGCAGCCGGGTGCGGGAATTCATCGAGACGATCCTCGAGGAGGAACTGGAGGCTGCGCTCGGGCGCGGTAGCTATGAACGCAAGAGCGCGGGGGCGAAGGGGTATCGGAACGGGCACAGGGACCGGGAAATCGTCGGCACCTTCGGACCCGAGACGGTCCGCGTTCCCCGGGCCCGGATCGCGAGTGCGGATGGCCGGTCGCGCGAATGGCGCTCGCAGGCGCTGCCGCGTTACCGGCGGCTGACCCGGAAGGCCGAGGCGCTGATCGCGGGCGCCTATCTCGCCGGGACCAACACGCGCCGCGTGAAGCGTGCTCTTTCGACGCTGTTTGCCGGGGCCGTGGGCAAGGATGTCGTCAGCCGCGCGTGGCGCAAGGTGAAGACCGACTGGGAGGAATGGGCCGCCCGCGATCTCGGCGGCGAGGACATCGTCCGGCTCATCCTTGATGGTACCGTGGTCAAGGCGCGGATCGACAGGAAGGCCACGGCGATCCCGATCCTCGTCGCGATCGGCGTGCGCCGCGATGGTCAGAAGGTATTGATCGGGCTCAAGAACATGGGCAGCGAGACGACCGCCGCCTGGCGAGCGTTCCTCCAGGACCTGAGCGCGCGCGGTCTGCGTGAGCCCGGCTTCGTCATCGTCGACGGCGCACCCGGGCTGGAGGCGGCCCTGGCCGAGCTTTGGCCCGACGTGCCGGTCCAGCGCTGCACGGTTCACAAGTACCGCAATCTTCTCGCGCATGCGCCGAAGCGGCTGCATGATGAACTGACCGAGGATTACCGCGACATGATCTACGCTGAAACGGCCACGGAGATCGAGCGCCGGCGCAAGGCCTTCCTCCGAAAGTGGCAGCTGAAGTGCCGGGCGATCGCCGAAAGTCTCGAGGAGGCCGGGGCGCGGCTATTCACCTTCACCCGCCTGCCGCCCGGCCAATGGAAATCGGCGCGCACCACCAACGCCATCGAGCGGCTGCACGCCGAGTTCAAGCGCCGCATCAAGACCCAGACCGTCCTGCCACAGGCCGACACGGGCCCATGCTGTTCTGGGCTCTGCTGGCCTCGGGGCAGATCGTGATGCGCAAGGTCGATGGCTGGGAAACCCTCGACCAGCCGCTCGACGACCAGTCCATTGACCTCGCCGCCTGAAACCGTAAACGTGACAACGCTGGAGATAGCCGCCCAGGAATTTCCACCACCATCGAGACAGAACCATGCGTGGCGCCGATGGCCGGAGAGCAAGCGCAGCATCGAGAACCGCGCGCTTCTGGACGACATCCGCCAAACCCATGCCGAGAGTGGCGGGTGCTACGGCGCGCCGCGCATCCATGCGGCGCTGCAGGCTGCCGGCCGGCGGATCGGACGACACCGTATCGCCCGTCTGATGCAACTTGCAGGCCTGCGCGGGCTGGCGGCGATCCCGCGCCGCGTTCGTACGACCGACAGCCGACACGACTACCCGATCGCCCCAAACAGGCTGCGACGGAACTTCACCGCGACCGCGCCGAATCAGGTATGGCTCGCGGACCTGACCTACATCCGGACCGGCGAAGGCTGGCTCTTTCTTGCGGCGCTGATCGACATGCACACCCGCAAGGTCGTGGGCTGGAGCATGCGCGAGACCCTGCATGCCTCGATCGCCCTCGAAGCCCTCGACATAGCCATCAGACGCCAGCGCCCGGCGCCGGGGCTGATCCAGCATTCGGATCGCGGCATTCAATACGCGGCCAACGAGTATCGCCAAGCCCTTGCCGCAGCGAAGATAACGCCTTCCATGAGCCGGAAGGGCAATTGCCTCGACAACGCGCCCATGGAGAGCTTCTTCCACACGCTCAAGGACGAGCGCGTCCATCACCGCGTTTACACCACACGGGACGAAGCGCGCCGGGATCTCTTCGCCTACATCGAGGGATTCTACAATTCACGCCGCCTGCATTCCGCGATAGGCTACAGATCACCGGCCGACATGGAACGCATGGCGGCCTGACCCCGTCCACTTTTTCAGGGCAGGATCACGAACTGGAAATGAACACGCGACTGTGTTTCGCTTCGCGTAATCGCCGAAACACGGCGACCAGAGCACGAAAAACAGGGAGCGACATGGGACGGATTGCCGCATTTCTCGCCGCGGCGACATTGGCGACGGGCCCGGTCATGGGCGCTGATGTGGCCCGCGCACAGGACGCGCGCGACGCGCAGGAGGACGTGATGATCGTCTTCGACGGCTCCAACTCCATGTGGGGCCAGATCGAGGGCACCGCCAAGATCGAGATCGCCCGGGACGTGATGGGCAATCTTCTGGGCAGCTGGGCGGACGATCGCCGTGTCGGTCTCATGGCCTACGGACACCGGAACCGCGGCGATTGTTCCGACATCGAGACGCTCGTTGAGCCCGGCCCCGGCACGGCTGCCACGATCATGGAGCGCATAAACGCCATCTCGCCTATCGGGAAGACGCCCCTGACAACGGCCGTCGAGCAGGCGGCGCAGGGTTTGGCCTACACCGACCGGCCCGCCACCGTCGTGCTGATTTCCGATGGGCTGGAAAGCTGCAACCGCGACCCCTGTGCACTGTCCGGCACGCTGGAGAAAGGGGGCGTGGGTTTCACGACCCATGTCGTGGGCTTCGGTCTTGGAAAGAACGCCGACGCCGAGTCGCTGGCCTGCATCGCGGACCGGACAGGCGGGCAGTTCCTTTCGGCCGAGAACGCGAGTGAACTGAGCGAGGCGCTCTCGCGGGTCAGCACCGCCGTCGCGGAGCTCGAACCGGCCCCCGAACCCGAGCCCGAGATTACCGTGCAGGGCCCCGACACGGCGGTCGCCGGATCGGCCTTCAATGTCTCCTGGACGCCGTCGTTCGAGCCGCGCGACTATGTCACCATCGTTCCCGAGGGCGCCGACGAAGGTGTCTACCGTGATTACATTCGTGTCAAGGAGCGCTCGGATGGCACCCTGCGCGCGCCGAGCGACGCCGGCCTCTACGAGCTGCGCTACGTCAGCGACGCCAGCAGCGAGACCCGGGGCCGCGCGTCCATCGAGATCACCGAGCCCGAGGCGACGGTCAGCACGGTCGACTCCACCCACGCCGGGTCTGTCTTCCCCGTCGAGTGGACCGGGACCGTGCACCCGCGCGACTATGTCACGATCGTTCCGCAGGGGGCCGAGGAAGGCGCCTACAGCGATTACATCCGCGTCAAGGACGGGGCGGAGGGCGAGCTGCGCGCCCCCGCCGACCCGGGATTGTACGAGGTTCGCTACGTGCTGGCACAGGGTGACCGGACGCTGGCCAGCACCCGCATCGAGATCACCGCCCCCGAGGTCACCGTGAGCGCACCGGACACCGCGCTGGCCGGTTCAGAGGTCGCGGTGGAGTGGACCGGCACCGTGCACCCGCGCGACTATGTCACGATTGTTCCACAGGGAGCCGAGGAGGGCGCCTACAGCGAATACATCCGCGTCAAGGACGGGGCCGCGGGGCGCCTCAAGGCCCCGGCCGACACCGGCCTCTACGAGGTCCGCTATATGCTCGCCAAGGGCGACCGGACGCTGGCCAGCACCACGATCGAGGTCACCGAGCCCGAGGTGACCGTCAGCGCCCCTGACAATGCGCTTGCCGGGGCGAGCGTCGATATCAGCTGGACCGGCACCGTGGATCCCCACGACTACGTCACCATCGT
>NZ_JAUFPO010000007.1 GCF_030409235.1 Halomonas almeriensis | reverse complement strand
GCCGCTAGCGAGGTTGGCCCGTCGCCGGCAGCGGATGCGTACTATATGACCTCAGCCGGCTTCATGCAAGGAATTTTTCCCAGCCTGGCCCAGGCCGGCTCAGCGTACCTGGCTGGCCGGCCGACTTGCCCGGTCGAGCAATGACAGAATACTGCGGTAGGGAATAGCCCCGTGTTCGCTCAGGCCGATCTCACAGGTACGCGAGTTCGAATAGCCGGCATCGCAGCCCGCCACCTGGGCTGCCAGCCCCTCCAGCGCCGAGGCATTCAGCTCAGGCACGCTGAACCCCTTGTCACCACTGAAGCCACAGCACTCAATCCCTTCGGGTATCACCACATCCCGGGCGCAGGCGCTGGCCAGCGCCTGAAACTTGTCATTCAGCCCCATGCGTGTGCTGGAGCAGGTGACATGCAGGGCGACACGTTCGGGCAGAGGGGTGATATCCAGACGCCCCAGTAAATGGTCGTGAGCGAATGCCACCGGATCATGCACCATCAAGGAAGACTCGAACCGCTCACCCAGTCGCAGGGTACAGGGGCTGGTGTCGCAGACAACCGGCCAGCGGCCATTCTCGCTGGCCGCCAGCAGCGCCCGTTCCACTTCGGCTGCCTTGCGATCCCCCTCCTCGAACTGGCTCCTGGACTGGAAGGCCATGCCACAGCACAGGGATGATACCTCCTCCGGCACCACCACCGAGAAGCCGGCCTTTTGAAGTAACGCCAGGGTAATCTCCATGACCGACCGTGACTCCTGCGGGTCGGGCCCGGCCCCGAACATCCGTGTGGCACAGGAGGGAAGATACACCACCTTGTCGGCTGCATCCGGCCCGGCGGGCAGATGACCCAGCACACGGACCGGTGCCGCGGCAGGCATCGCGGGTCGCCATACAGGCAGGCGGTCACCACTGGCACGCCGCGCGGCACGACTCATGGCCAGCATCCCGCGCTCACCGATGACCTTACGCCCTGCCCCGGCAAGCATCAGGACACCCCGGGCCATGCGCGTCGTGGCGGTGAAATGCGCCCCTACCTGCCTTGCCAGCGGCGCTTGGCCACGCCCCTGATCATGACGAATGGCGCGCATCAGGTCGCCGGTATTGATATTCACCGGGCACTGGGTCGCGCAGAGTCCGTCGGCGGCGCAGGTATCCACTGCCTGATATTGGTAGGCATCCTGCAGCTCCTCCAGCCGCGCCTGGTCCTCCGGGGCACGAGCCAGCCCCAGCGCTTCGAGACGCGCCAGCTCTCGACGCACCACGATGCGCTGTCGAGGCGTCAGGGTGAGTTGCCGGGAGGGGCAGACAGACTCGCAGAAACCGCACTCGATGCACTTGTCGATCAGGGGGTCGGCGGCGGGCAATGGCTTGAGGTTCTTGAGGTGCAGGGTCGGGTCACGACTGAGCATGACATCCGGGTTGACCAGCCCCTGCGGATCGAAGAGTGACTTGATCTCCCACATCAGCTGATAGGCATCACTGCCCCACTCCAGCTCGACATAAGGTGCCATGTTGCGACCGGTGCCATGCTCGGCCTTGAGCGAGCCTCCATATTCCACCCCGACGAGCTGGGCAACGTCGTCCATCAGAGCCTGATATCGCTGAGTCTCGCCTGGCTGCTCGAAGCCCTGGGGAAATACAAAATGCAGATTGCCATCCAGAGCGTGGCCGAAGAGGATGGCATCATCATAGCCATGTCGCTTGAAGGCAGCACTCAGGGCGTTCACCCCCTCTTCCAGCCGTTCGATGGGAAAGGCCACATCCTCGATGACCACGGTGGTTCCGTTGTCGCGCACCGCACCCACGGCCGGGAAAAGGCCCTTGCGAACCTTCCAGTAAGCCTCATAGGTCGCACTGTCACGGGTAAACGCCAGGCGGTCCAGGGTCACGACATCCGCCATGGCTTCCTGAACCTCCTCGAGGCGTGCCGCCAGTTCCGCTTCACTGTTGCCGCGCACATCAATCAGCAACGCGGTCGCGCCTTCCGGCAGATTGTTCAGGGCCTCCGGCATGCCCGGCTTGCCCTGCACGGAACACAGCGCCGCGTAATCCATCAGCTCCACGGCCGATACCGGCGTGGGCTTGAGCCGCATGGTGGCTCGGCAGGCCGCAGCCATGTCGGGGAAGAACGCCAACGCCGCCGCCTTGCAGGCTTCATCCGTGACACTGCGATAGGTGATCGAGGCAATGAAGCCCAGGGTGCCCTCGGAGCCGATCATTAGATGCTTGAGAATCTCGATGCCGTCGACAAAGTCGACAAGACTGTTGAGGGCATAGCCGGTGGTATTCTTGAGGCGATACTTGTGACGTATGCGCTCCGCCAGCACGCTGTTGGCTCGGGTCTCAGCCGCCAGCCCCTCGAGACGTTGCAACAGATCGCCATGACTCCGGTGAAACGCCGCCACGCTCTCGGCATCTGCGGTATCCAGTAGGGCGCCGTCGGCCAGGATCAATCGTATGTCCTGGACCGTCTGGTAGCTGTTCTGCGCCGTGCCACAGCACATGCCGGACGCATTGTTGGCGGCGATGCCACCGATCATGCAGCTGCCGATGGATGCCGGGTCGGGACCGATCTTGCGTCCGAAGGGGGCCAGCAGGGCATTGGCCCGCGCCCCGATCACCCCCGGCTGAAGACGAATCGCCCCACCGTCGTCCAGCACCTCGGCATGCCGCCAGTCACGCCCCAGCTGGACCAGCACCGAGTCCGTCAGGGCCTGCCCGGACAGCGAGGTACCGGCGGCACGGAAGGTCAGCGGCAAACAGCGCTGGCGACACTCAGCAAGCAGGGCCTGCAGCTCGGACTCACTCTCGACCCGCACCACCAGGCGGGGAATCAAGCGATAGAAGCTGGCGTCGCTGCCATAGGCCAGGGTGCGCAGCGGGTCGTCGATCAGCCTCTCTTCCGGCAAATGAGGTTGCAAGGCCTGCTTCAATGCCCGATAGCCAGACGTCTGGGGTGTGACACTCATCGCGACCTCCTCATGAGTTCAACGGGTCGAGACCGCCCGCCAGTCCGACGGCCAACAGCCCCAGAATACCGGCCGCCAGCAGATAGTAGGCCGTGGGAATGATCGTCAGTCGCAGGACTCGCCCCTCTCGCCCGAGCAGCCCCACGGTAGCCGAAGCCGCTACCACATTATGGATGGCAATCATGTTGCCTGCCGCCGCGCCGACGGCCTGCATGGACACCATCAGGGCACTGGAGATCCCTAGCAGCTCGCCGACACTGAACTGGAACTGCGACAACATCAGGTTGGAGATGGTATTCGAACCGGCAATGAAAGCGCCGAGGGCGCCCACGCTCGCCGCAAAGAGGGGATAAACCTGCCCCACGGCATTGGCGACCAGATCCGCCATGGCCACGGGCATCGCCGGCAGGTCGGCAGCGTTGATGCCCGAATTGATCAGAATGCGCACCATCGGCACCGCGAAGATGAGCACAAAGCCGGCACCCAGCAGGGTCCGCCAGGACTCGCTCACCGCCGCGCCCAGCTCACCCCCTCGCATGCGATGCAGCAGGAAGGTCACCAGTACCACCATCAGCATGATACCGCCGGGGAGGTACAACGGCTGCACACTCCCGGATATACCTGACTGCCCCAGGATGTCGCTCCAACCAAAGGCCAGAAAGCTCGTAAAGAAGTCCTTGACCGGCGCTGACACACGCGAGATGACCAGCAGGACCGCCAGCAACAGGTAGGGGAGCCAAGCCATTTTCAGCGACATCGGGGGCTTGGCGGTCAGGCTGTCGAGCTTGATTTCAAGATTGCCCATCCAGGCTGTCGGCCACTCACTGGCCGGCGCGAAATCCCACTGCGTTTTCGGCAGCAGGAACCCGGTTCTGGCCGCGGGCAGCACAATGGCCATGCCCACCAGCGCTCCAATCAGTGAAGGGAACTCGGGGCCGAGGAAGACACCTGCCGCCGCGTACGGCAACACGAAACTCAGACCGGCAAAGATGGCGAAGGGGGCCACATCGAGCCCTTCGCGCCAGGAGCGGTTACGCCCGAAGAAGCGAGTCAGCATCACGCACATGAACAGCGGCATCAGCACTCCCACCAGGGCGTGAGTGATCGCCACCTCGGAGGTGATCAGCCGATAGAACATCTCCCAGCTGGCGCCCTGGGCTTCAAGGCTGGCGGTGATCGCCGCCTTGTCCAGCCCCCCCGTGACACCCACCACGATGGGCGTGCCGACCGCGCCGAAGGAAACCGGCGTGGACTGTATCATCATGCCGATCATCACCGCCCCGAGCGCCGGGAAGCCCAGCGCCACCAGCAGGGGCGCCGCTACTGCGGCCGGTGTGCCGAAACCCGAGGCACCCTCGATAAAGCAACCGAACAGCCAGGCAACGATAATCGCCTGTACCCGACGATCCGGACTGATCGAGGAAAAGCCGCCGCGTATGGCGGTGATGGCGCCCGAGTGCTTGAGCGTGTTAAGCAGCAGAATGGCGCCAAAGATGATCCACAGGATAGCGACGGTCAGGATCAGCCCCTGGATCACCGAGGCAGCGACGCGCACCGGCGTCATCTCCCAGACAAACAGGGCGATCAGCACGGCAACGCCCAGCACTACTGGCATGGCACGGCGGGCCGGCCAGTTCATGCCGACCAGCAGGACGCCGGCCACCACCAGAGGGGCAAAGGCCAGCAGGGACGATAGGGTATCAGTCATCACGGTTCCTCCCGGGCCAGATCACATCAGAGCACGCGGAGCGCTCTGCCGGGTGCGTCGACCCATCATTGTTATGCAACGTGGTTGAAAGGGAATTGGTTTAAAGGAATTCAGTGACGCACCAGCACCACCAGATCGCGTGGGCCATGCACGCCATATGCCAGCACCTGGGCGATATCGGCGGTCTTGCTGGGACCGGAAATCAACAAGGCGTTGCCGGGCATCCTCTCGGTCCAGCCGTGTCGCTCGACCACCTCGAAGAAGGTGTCCTCGAGCGTTGCCGCATCCAGAATGGCCAGATGCAGCGGTGGCACCAGACTCAGCAGGCGTGGTTCATCCGGTGTTGGCCACAACCAGAGACTGCCGGTCTCGGCAATAGCGCCCCGACATGACGTCAGCCCGGCATCCACCCGGTGGAACAACTCGGCCTGCCAGCTCTCCACCGCACGATCGGCATCGACCAGAGCGATGTCCGATCCGCTCAGGGCCTCCCGGGCCTGCCGGGCGACCTCATGATCACGTCCCAGCGCAAGGCGCTTGACCCCTGTTTCGTGCAACACCTCACGCAACGCCGAGGTCCAGGCATCCATCGAGGTGTGCACCACCCGGGCATGGGCAGTCGTCATCAACTGCTCGAAGCGCGCCAGACGCTCGGATGGCGTCCAGGCACGCCCTGTCATCACCGAGAAGTCACTGGGCGGCGGCACCAGCTGGCCATCCGTTCGCTGCCGCAGGCGAGCAAGAATCCTGTCGCGCGCACTCATGATGACGTCCCTCCCCGATGGCGCCGCTTGAGCATGGCATGCAGAGTCCGAGGCGCGGGCTTCGGGGCACTGCGATGCTCGGTCCATGGCCCCAGACGGCTTGGCGTCAGGCCGCGCAACGGCCCCGCCAGCGCCGTCGCCCCTCGCCAGGCGGCGGGATGCGTGGCCAGCCATTGCCAGCCCTTCCAGGCGGCCACCTCACTGCGACGCCGCTTGACACCGGCGCCGGCGACATTGCCGCGGCCTTCTCCAACGGCTTCCTGTCGCAGGCGCACCAGCAAATCGGGGATCGGAATCTTCACCGGACAGACTTCGCCGCAGGCCCCACACAGGCTGGAGGCCGATGGCAGTTCGCGGGTCGCTTCCAGGCCTTGCAGGTGCGGCATCAGGATGCTGCCGATCGGGCCCGGGTAAGTGGTGCCATAACTGTGCCCGCCGACCCGGGTATAGACCGGACAGTGGTTCATGCAGGCGCCACAGCGAATGCAACGCAGAGTGTCGACCAGCTGGTCATCCTGATAGATCGTCGATCGCCCATTGTCGACCAGCACCAGGTGGACCTCGCTCGGCCCGTCATGCTCTGCGTCACCGCGAGGCCCCGAAATCATGTTCAGGTAGGTGGTCGCCTGCTGGCCAGTGGCCGAACGTGTCAGCAAGGCATACAGCGGCGGCACGTCACGCAATTGCTCCACCACCTTTTCGATACCCGTCACGGCGATGTGCACAGGCGGCACGCCGGTGGTCATACGTCCGTTACCCTCGTTCTCGACCAGACACAGGGTGCCAGTCTCGGCCACCGCAAAATTGACCCCCGAAATGCCCACATCGGCCTGCATGAAACGCTCACGCAGTTGCTGACGTGCCGCGCCGGTCATCAGGTCGACATCCTCGGTGCGCTCGATGCCGGTCTTATCGTGGAGGATGTCGGCAATCTGGTCGGCGTTGAGATGGATCGCCGGCATGATGATGTGCGATGGCGTCTGCTCATTGAGCTGCAACAGATACTCGCCGAGATCCGATTCCAGCGACGAGATGCCGGCCTCTTCCAGATGCTCGTTGAGGTGCATCTCCTCGGAGACCATCGACTTGCCCTTGATCACCGACTGCGCGTTACGGGACTGGCAGAGTTCGCGGATCAGCCGACAGGCCTGCTCGCTGTCCTCCGCCCAGTGCACGTGAATGCCATTGGCCTCGCACCGGGTTTCCAGTTGCTCCAGCAGATCCGGCAAAGACGCCAGCGCACGCTGGCGAATGCTGGCACCAAGCTCGCGCAGCCGGGGCAAATCCCACTGGGCAAAGCTCTCCTGGCGCTTGGCCATCAAACCATCCATGGCCGAGCGGAAGTTGTCGCGAATCTGGGCATTGCCGAGCGCATCATGCGCCTGCTCGTGGAAACGCTGCGGGGTATAGGTCTCGACACTCATGCGCTTCTCCGCCACAGGTAACTGGCGATATGTTCGCCACGCACCGCCGAGCCGCAGCGCTCGAGGCGCCCATCGATATTCATCAGACAACCACAGTCGGAGGTAACGAAGCACTCGGCCCCGGTGGCTTCGATGGCACGGCGCTTGTCCTCGACCATGGCGCCCGACACCTCGCCATGGCGTACCGCAAAGGTCCCCCCGAAGCCACAGCATTCGGTTGCTCGGGCCTGCTCGACGAGCTCGACGGACGACAGCTGTGTCAGCAGTGCAGGGCCGGTATCGGCCAGCCCCATTTCACGACGCGCGCTGCATGACGTATGCATCGCCACCACCTGCGGGGCTCCCTTGTCCTCCAGCCGTAGATGACAGACGTGCACCAGAAACTCGGTCAGCTCGAACACTCGCCCGGCCAGCTCCCTGGCGCGAGCCTCGCTGGGCGTGCCGGTGAACAATGACGGATAATGCGTACGCATCATCCCGCCACAGGAGCCGGAGGGCACCACGATCGGCCAGGGCTCGGGAAACAGCTCGAGTTGCGCTTCTGCGACGGCGCGCGCCTCGGTCTGGTAACCGGAGGTGTAGGCCGGTTGACCGCAGCATGTCTGATCGTCGGGAAAGACGACCTCGATCCCTTCGCGCTCGAGCAGGCGAATGGCGTCCATTCCTGCCTCGGGATAGAGCACATCGATCAGACAGGTGCCGTAGAAGTAGACCTTCGCTGGCTTGGGGGGATAACACTTGATGGCATCCATGGCCTCTCCACACTTGTTACCGGATGGTGAAATGAAGGCAGAAGGTATCCATGGACCGCACCACGACGCAGACACCCTGACCCGCTCACTGGCAGAATCGCCACAATTGGTAAAACCAATTTACAAACAATCGAATCTAGACACTAGAGCGCTTTACCAGAGGGGTCAAACAATCCTGACCCTCCGCCACCTAAACTTTAGTATTAGAGCCATAAAAAGATTTATAAAACGCTGTTTAAAGGGGAAGAAAAATCCGTGGCGGGTAATTGCCATGACCCGGACAACAGCCTAATATTGGTCTTACCATTTACTTGAAAGGAATTTGCCATGGTCGACCAGAGGGTCAGGCAACCCCGTCTGGCGGATGCCATCGTCGAGCGCCTCGAGTCGATGATTCTGGAAGGCAGCTTGAAACCCGGGCAACGACTGCCACCGGAGCGCCAGCTGGCCGAACAGTTCGGCGTGTCGCGCCCCTCGCTGCGCGGTGCCATCCAGACCCTGGCCGCACGGGGCTTGCTGGTCAGCCGACAGGGCGGCGGCAACTTTGTCACCGAGGACCTCAACACTCGGCATACCGACCCCCTACTGGGAATGCTGAGCCGTCACTCGGAATTTCATCTCGACCTGCTGGAGTTCCGTGACGCCCTGGAAGGACTGGCGGCCTACTATGCGGCAATGCGTGCCACCCCGGCCGACCGCCAGATGCTGATCCAGCGACACGACGAACTCGAAGCCGCCTTCCAGGGCAAGGACCCGCAATACGAGGCCAGCCTGGATGCGGCCTTTCACCTGGCCATCGCCGAGGCGGCCCATAACGTGCTGTTGTTACACACCATTCGCGATGTGTTTCACCTGCTGGAAAAAAGCATCGTCGAAAATCTCAGACTCCTGTTTGCACGCTCCGATGCCCGCCCCAGGCTGGTCCAGCAGCACCGGGCGCTGCTTCAGGCCATCCTCGATGGCGACCCGGAAGAGGCCCGGCAGCGTGCCCATGAGCATATGCTGTTCGTTGAGGAAGGCATGCTCGAGCTCGAACGCTCCGAGACTCGCTCGCAACGTTCACTGCGTCGCGCCCAGTCCACCACATGAGCCGGCCGATGCAACGTCGCCGCCGTCATGCACGCCTCTTGCTGCTGTGCGTGGTGCTGGCCGGGCTGCTGCTGTGTATCTGGCAGACCGCCCATGTCGCCCGTGAGCAAGCCCTCGAGGACCTGCGCCAGGATGCGGAAAACGAGCTGCGATTGTCAGCTGCCGGCCTGGTCGGGCACCTGTCGCGTCATGACTACCTACCCGAGCTGCTGGCCTCCCGGGAGCTGGTCAAGCGCTTCCTTGCCAAACCTCAGCAACAGGACGCCATGCCGCTCAACCTGCTTCTCGACCGCTTCCGCGCCACTGCCGGTGTGTCCGACATCTATCTGCTGGATCGCCAGGGCGATACCCTGGCCGCCAGCAACTGGCATCGCCCGGACACCTTTGTCGGCCAGAACTACGCATTCCGGCGCTATTTCCAGGAGGCCATCAAGGGTGAGAATGGACGCTTCTTCGGCCTGGGGTCACAGTCCGGCGACCGCGGCTATTACTTTTCGGCGCCGGTCTGGCTTGACCAGGCCAATCCCTCGGCGCGGCCGGCGGGCGTCATAGTGGTCAAGGTTCAGTTGAGTGATGTAGAGCACAGTTGGGCCGAACAGGATGCCGAACTGCTGGTGACCGATCGCAACGGCATCATCTTCATGGCCAGCCAGCCGGACCTGCGCCTGACGGCCATGCAGCCTCTCAGCGACGAGCAGCGCCGGGCGATTCATGGCTCGCGACGCTATGGCGAGGCCGCGCTGCCGCATGCCGGTATCACTCCCCTGGAGCGCCCCGACAGCGGCACGCGCCTGGTCGATGTCACGTCCGGCCCCCTGGCCACCACCCGCTATCTGAGCCTGACCCGGGCCATGCCCGAGTTCGAATGGGACATGCATATTCTCAAGCCGGTGACGCCGGTCGTGAATGCCCAGTGGGTCTCGTCACTGCTCGCCGGCGGTCTCTATGGCGTGGTGGCCCTGGGCGGTGCCATCGGCTGGCAGCGCTGGCGCCTGCGTCGCGAACGCGAGCGATTTGCCGAGCGCGAACGCCGCACCCTGGCCCGGGCCCGCGACGAGCTCGAGCGCAACGTGGCCAACCGTACCCGTGACCTGGTGGCCACCAACCAGCGCCTGTCCGATGAAATCGAGGAGCGCCGGCGCGCCGAACAGAGCCTGCGCGAAACCCGCGACGAACTGGTGCAGGCCGCCAAGCTCGCCGTGCTAGGACAGCTGGCCGCCGGCATCAACCATGAGCTCAATCAACCACTCTCGGCGATTCGTGCCTATGCGGAGAATGCCGGCGCCTTCATCGAGCGCGGTCGCACCGACACCGCCGCGGCCAACCTGGCCCAGATCATCGAGCTCACCGACCGCATGGCTGAGATCAGCGCCCAGCTACGCCAATTCTCGCGCAAGAGCGGCGATACCCTGACCAGTGTCTCGGTACCTTCCTGTTTCGACTATGCCCTGCGACTTTTCCAGACACGGCTCAACGAACTGGCCGTCAGTGTCGAACGTGACTGGGCGCCCGATGACATCTGGGTTCGCGCCGATCCGGTGAGGCTTGAACAGGTCCTGGTCAACCTGATCGGCAATGCGCTCCAGGCCATGAGCCACACCCCGGCGCCGTGCCTGACCCTGACGATCCGGGCTGAAGCCGAACGAGTCTCCATCAGCGTGGCCGACAATGGGCCGGGCATCGAGGAATCCCGCCTATCGCGTGTCTTCGAACCCTTCTTTACCACCAAGTCGAGCGGCAGCGGGCTGGGGCTGGGGCTCTCCATTTCGGGGCGCATCATCGACGACCTGGGCGGGCGCATCGAGGCCGGACACAATGCTGGCGGTGGCGCCCTCTTTACCATTACGCTGCCCCGGGATGCCGGGCCAACACCCCGGAACGCCAGCGAGGAGCCTGTGAGTGATGCATGACAACACCGAGGTGCCGGTGATGATCATCGACGATGAAGCCCACTTGCGGATGTCCGCCGGGCAGACACTCGAGCTCGCCGGTTACCGGCCACAGGGCTATGCCAACGCCGAAGCGGCCCTGGCGGATCTCGAAACCGATTTTCCCGGTGTCGTGGTCAGCGACATTCGCATGCCGGGCATGGACGGCATGGCCCTGCTGCGCGAAGTGCGCCGCCGCGACCCGGACCTGCCCGTGGTACTGATCACCGGCCACGGCGACATTTCCACTGCCGTGGAAGCCATGCGCGAGGGTGCCTGGGACTTTCTGGAAAAGCCCTTTGCCGGCGAACGCCTGGTCGAGGTCGTGCGACGTGGCAGCGACAAGCGTCGCCTGAGCCTTGAGAACCGTGCCCTCAAGGCGGAGCTCGAAGCCCAGCAATCAGCGCCCGGGCCGCGCCTGGTGGGTCGCACCCCAGCCATCCAGCGCCTGGCCGCCATGATCCAGCGCATCAGTCGGGTCGAGGCGGATGTCCTGTTGTTCGGCGAGACCGGCACGGGCAAGGACCTGGCCGCTCGCGCGATCCACGAGCGCAGCTCGCGGGGTGGCCACCCCTTCGTGGCCATCAATTGTGGTGCCGTTCCCGAGACCACCATCGAATCCGAACTCTTCGGCCATGAAAAGGGAGCCTTCACCGGCGCTCTGGAGCGTCGAATCGGCAAGTTCGAACATGCCGCCGGCGGTACCGTCTTCCTCGACGAAATCGAATCCATGCCGCTGTCCCTGCAGGTCAAGCTGCTGCGCGTGCTGCAGGAGCGCAGCGTCGAGCGCCTCGGCTCCAACCAGCCGGTTGCGCTGGACATCCGGGTCATCGCCGCCACCAAGGTGGACCTCAAGGCTGCCGCGGAGGCCGGCGAATTCCGCGAAGACCTCTACTATCGGCTCAATGTGGTCACCCTGCCGATCCCGCCACTGCGCGAACGTCGCGAGGACATTCCGCTGCTGTTTCAGCATTTTGCCGCGGTCGCCGCCAGCCGCAGCGGCATGGAAGCCCCTCCGCTGAATGCCACGGGTGTCTCGGCCCTGATGGCCCACGACTGGCCGGGCAATGCCCGCGAACTGCGCAACCTGGCCGAACGCTACGTGCTGCTCGGCGTGACCTGCGATTACCACCTGGGAATGCTGATGGAAGGCGTTGACCATGACAGTCCGGAACTCTCCCTGCCCGAGCAGGTGGAGTTGTTCGAGAAGCAACTGATCAGCCAGGCGCTGGCCCGCCACCATGGCCATGTCAGCGAGGTCTGCGAACACCTGGGCCTGCCGCGCAAGACCCTCTATGACAAGCTGCGCCGGCATGACCTCAAGGCCGAGCATTATCGCCACGCTGCGGAAAGCTGAGCACACACCGGGCGAGGCGCCGCATCAGCGGTCCGTCAGTAGGCCGGCTAGGCCATCAGGATCAACAGCCCGGCCCCGCTGGCCACCGCCAGACCGGCCAGTACCACCAGGGCGCCATCCCGCGTGGTCATGCTGATCGCCACCAGGGTCACGGCCAGGGCCGGAATGCCGCTGGCAAAGGGAATCACTTCCAGGGGAATCATCGCCAGCCCGCTGATCGCACAGAACAACGCCACCAGCTGGCTGACCGGCGCACGGGTCAGCACCCCCAAACGCGGCCGAAACCAGCGGTCGAGGCGACTGGCGACCGGCATGGCACGCTCGGTCATGGCGATCATGGCCTGCTGCTGAATCGCCAGACGCCGCAGGCGTCTCGGCACCCAGGGGGATGGCATGCCCAGACTCCCCTGAAGGGCAATCAGAAAGATCAGGACGCCGCAGACAGTGGGTACGCCCGGGATGCCGCCGGTGGGCAGCATGGCCACCAGCGCCGGTGCCAGCAGCAGCGGACCAAAGCCCCGGGAATTGAGCGCATCCACCAGGGTCCCCACGGCAACATTGCCCGCCTTCGCCTCGTCCTGCAGACGCTGCAGCACATCACTCACGCTGATCGCATCATTCATGCGGCTTGGCTCCTGGCAGATGGCATACGTCACGATATGCTACACGCCCGGGTCAAGACTTTCATGATGCCTGCATGACGGTCCCTCGAGAGCTCATTGTGGCCACAGCGCCAGCCACTGCTCCCCTACCGCCGCGAGACTCTGCCAACTCGGCAGCCAGGGCAGCATGGCGGCCATCAACAGCAGCAGCACCACGGCCCGCCAGGGCCTGTCATAATCGAACAGCTTGAGGGCCGTGCCGAAGGAGCGCTTGAGGCGCATGCCTTCCAGGTCGACGCTGTAGACTTCATCCAGCGTGAGATGTACTAGACAACCCAGCAGAAGCGCCGTGCCGTGCGTCCAGGCCAGCCAGGCCGGCTGGCCGAGCACGCCATGGCTCAGGGCGCTGCCGGTCCAGGCGACGAAGAGCGCCGCCAACAGCGAGTGCCAGACGCCCCGGTGCACGGAAAAACGCTTGAAGAGCGGCGCCAGCAGATAGCGCACCATGAGGTAGGTGGCGGCACAGGCCATCAGCCAATAGCCGAAGTCGAGCCTCGCCTGCAGCAGCCAGGCCGCCGAAGCAGTGGAGATGAAGGCCAGCAGACCGAAGACAAGACGCACCGAATGAGAGTGGTCAGAGTCGATATCCGGCATGATGCCACCCAGGGTGGTCAGCAACATCAATGGCCAGGCCTGCCATGGTGTCCAAAGCCCCAGGTGCCAGCCGCCCAGCGCCAGCACGCAGCCACTGCCGGCGGCCACGCTGATGTGGGTGCCAAAGTTTGCCATGCCGGTTACCTCAAGTACTGGATAAACATCCATTATTGCGTAAAACTGCCATACACAACAATCAGTTATCCAGCATCCGCCGACACGTCAAGACATCGACGCCGGCGAGGTCAGCCTCCGGCCAGGTAATCGTCCTTGAGCTTCACGTAGTTGCCGGCGGTATAGGAGAAAAAGGCGCGCTCCGTATCCTTGATGGGTCGCAGTGCCTTAGCCGGGTTGCCAGCGTACACATGGCCGCTTTCCAGGCGCTTGGCGGGCGTTACCACGGCGCCGGCGGCGATAATGACCTCATCCTCGACCACGGCGCCATCCATGACGATGGCTCCCATGCCGACCAGGATGCGGTCGCCCAGGGTACAGCCATGCAGGATCGCCTTGTGGCCAATGGTGACTTCATTGCCGATGGTCAACGGAAAGCCATCCGGATTGAAATCACTGGCATGGGTGATGTGCAGCACGCTGCCATCCTGCACGCTGGTGCGTGCCCCGATGCGGATGCGGTGCATGTCGCCACGCACCACCGCCATGGGCCACACCGAGCTGTCGTCACCCAGCTCGACATCGCCCAGCACCATGCATTGCGGATCGATATAGACGCGTTCACCGAGTTGCGGCGTCAGGCCCTTCCAGGCGCGCAGCGTGACGGAATCGCTCACCATGCCTTCCCCCCTCATCAAGTGGCATCGCTGGTTCACAGTAACCCGGCCCCCAATATTACCAGCGTCAGCGGGATCGACACCCAGCGCACGACATTGCGCCACAGATAAAAGCCCCTCGACCCCACGCCCAGGGCGTCACGAACCGCTGCCTCGGGCATCACCCAGGCCGCGAAGACGGCAATCAGCAGCCCGCCCACCGGCAGAAAGATCTCGGGTGGAATGGTGCTCACCAGGGCAAAGACATTCATGCCGAACAGCACCTCGACCTCGGCCATGGTCGAGAAGGACAGCACCGAAAGCAGCCCCAGGGCCCAGACGGCGAGGCCGACCACCGCCGCGGCCTTGCCGCGACTCAGGCCAGCGCCCTGGAGGGTGGCAACGATCGGCTCGGCTAGATTGATCGACGACGTCCAGGTCGCTAGCAGCAACAATAGGAAAAACAGTGTCAACCAGAGAGCACCCAGTGGCAGGTCGGCGAACGCCACCGGCAGGGTCACGAACATCAGCCCAGGCCCTTCCCCGGGGTCCATGCCCTGGGAGAAGACCACCGAGAAGATGGCGATACCGGCGAGCAGCGCCACGCTCACATCCAGCACCGCCACCGATGCCGCGGCACGTGGCAGGCTTTGCTGGTCCGGCATATAGGCACCATAGGCCATCAGCGCACAGGCTCCCACCGCCAGGGTGAAGAAGGCATGCCCCATGGCGTTCACCAACACCATGGGGGTGATCGCCGACAGATCCGGCGTGAAAAGCCAGGCCAGTGCCGTGCTGAAGCCGCTGGTGGTGGCCGCATGGCCGGCCAGCACCAGCAGCAATAGATACAGCAGCGGCATCAAGACATTGTTGAGTCGTTCCAGCCCCTTGGCGACACCGGCCGCTACCACCAGCATGGTCATCAACAGAAAAAGGCTGTGATTGATCGCCATCAAGGCCGGGTTAGCGAGGAAGGCATCGAAGCCGGCACCGATCTCCTGAGCGCTGCGTCCCACGAACTCACCCTGCAACGCCGCCGTGATAAACTCGATCGACCAGCCCGACACCACCGAATAGAACGACAGGATGCAGAACACCGTGAAGGCTCCGAAGAGCCCCAGCCAGCGCCAGTGACGACTGGCCGATGCGGCGCCTGCCAGATACCCGAGAGACTGCATGGGACTGCGGCGGCCGGCTCGGCCGATCAGTATCTCGGCCATCATCACCGGTAAGCCGAGCAGCACCACGAAGGCCACATACAACATCAGGAAGGCGGCGCCGCCGTTCTCACCGGTGATATAGGGAAAGCGCCAGATATTGCCCAGCCCGACCGCTGCGCCGGTTACCGCCAGGATGAAGGCGCGACGGCTGCTCCAGCGCTCCAGGGTCTCATGCATGATCTTGCTCCGTTCGGGTTCACCAGGCCGCCGGGGATGGCCGATCAAGGGCAACAACCGGGGCGACACGACAAGCACGCAGTCTAGCAAGCGAGGCCGCATGCGCCCACTGCCTGGGCACATTGAAAAACGCCGTCGCTGCCCGCACCTAAAAAGATGATTTCATCCTTTCACCGAGGTGTGCATGTCCACCAACCCGCTGCTCGACCATCACTCGCTTCCCCCCTTTGCGGAGATACAGCCCGAGCACGTGGTGCCGGCCATCGAGACGCTGCTCGCCGAAAACCGCCGGGCCATCGATGCCCTGGTCACGCGTGCAGAGCAGGAAACGCCACGCTGGGAAACCCTCGCCGCCCCTCTGGAGGCCCTCAACGACCGTCTGGAACGCGCCTGGTCGCCGGTGTCACACCTCAATGGCACCATGAATAACCCGGCACTGCGTGACGCCTACGAGCAGAGCCTGGGCATGCTGTCCGAGTACACCACCTGGCTGGGGCAGCACGAAGGACTCTTTCGCGCCTGGCAGGCCTTGAAGGACGGCCCGGGCTGGGCCGAACTCGATGCCAGCCAGCGCCGCACCGTCGAAAATGCCCTGCGCGACTTCCGGCTGGCCGGTGTCGACCTGCCGCGCGACAAGCAGGAGCGTTATGGCGAGATCCGGGCCCGTCTGTCGAGCCTGTCGAACACCTTTTCCAACCAGCTGCTGGATGCCACCCAGGCCTGGCAACTGGTGCTGGAAGACGACAGCCGCCTGGGCGGAGTACCCCGGAGCGCGCTCGATACCCTGGCAGCCAATGCCGAGGCCAAGGGCGTGACGGGGTATCGCATTACGCTAGACTTCCCCAGCTTCTTTCCGGTCATGACCCATGCCGACGATCGTGAGCTGCGTCGCGAGGTCTATACCGCTTTCGTCACCCGTGCCTCGGAGACCGGCCCCAACGCTGGCGAATTCGACAATGCGCCGGTCATGGAGGAGATACTCGCACTGCGCCAGGAAATGATCGAACTGCTGGGCTTTTCCACCTATGCCGACTATTCACTGGCCACCAAGATGGCCGACTCCCCCGGGGCCGTGATCGGCTTCCTGGAAGACCTGGCGAGGCGTGCCGTGCCCCAAGCGCGCGAGGAATATGCCGAGCTGGCAGAATTTGCCCGCGAGCATCTGGGCCTCGACGAGCTGGCGCCCTGGGACGTGGGCTACGCCAGCGAGAAGCTTCGCGAGGCCCGCTATGCGATTTCCGACGAGCAGTTGCGCCCCTACTTCCCGGCTCCCCGGGTCGTCGATGGCCTCTTCCAGGTGGTCGGCAAACTCTATGGGGTCACCTTCGAGGAAGACTATCAGGTGCCGCGCTACCATTCGGACGTGCGCTTCTTCCACATCATGGAGAACGGCGCCCCCATCGCCGGCTTCTACCTGGACCTCTATGCCCGCGAAGGCAAGCGCGGCGGTGCCTGGATGGACGAATGCCGGGTACGTCGCGAGGAAAACGGTGAGCTGCAGCTGCCGGTGGCCTACCTGACCTGCAACTTCACGAGGCCGATGGGCGACACGCCGGCGCTGCTGACCCATGACGAGGTCACCACCCTCTTCCACGAGTTCGGCCACGGCCTGCATCACATGCTGACCCGCCAGACCATTGCTGACATTTCCGGCATCAATGGCGTGGCTTGGGACGCCGTGGAACTGCCCAGCCAGTTCATGGAAAACTACTGCTGGGAGCGCGAAGGCCTGGACCTGATCGCCGGCCATGTCGATACCGGCGAGCCGCTGCCCCAGGCGCTGTTTGACAAATTGCTGGCCGCCCGCAACTTTCAGTCCGCCATGGGCATGGCGCGCCAGCTCGAGCTCTCGCTGTTCGACTTCCGCCTGCACATGGAGACCGAGGCGCCCAGCGCCGCCGACATCCAGTCCCTGCTCGACGAAGTACGCGACCAGGTCTCGGTGGTACCGCGGGTCGACTTCAACCGCTTCCAGAACGGCTTCGGCCACATCTTTGCCGGTGGCTACGCCGCCGGCTACTACAGTTACAAGTGGGCCGAGGTACTCTCGGCCGATGCCTGGAGCGCCTTCGAGGAAGCCGGTATCTTCGACCCGGACACCGGGCGCCGTTTCCGCACCGAAATCCTCGAGCGAGGCGGCTCGCAGGATGCCGCCGAGCTGTTTCGGGCCTTTCGTGGGCGCGAGCCCAGCGTCGAGCCGCTGCTTCGCCACTGCGGCATCCGCGCCGCTTGAACCCTTGCTTCACCCGACGAGCGCCGGGCAGGACCCGGCGCTGCATCATCAGGAGGCCGTATGGCCAACCAGAAACGCTTTATCGCCGGCGCCGTCTGCCCGCGCTGCGCCGAGATGGACCGTGTTCGCACCTGGGAACAGAACGGCATGCGCTACCGTGACTGCGTCAGTTGCGACTTCTTCGAGCAATTGCCCATCGAGGATGAGGCACCGCCCGAGCTGAATACCCGTATCAGTCAGTCACAAGCGGCACCCGCCTCCCCCCAGGATGACCTGCAGCCGGTGAGGATCCTCGACCCCGGCCCCTCGAAACCTTGACACGGCGTGTGCGGAATGCCGCACAACCACGAACCGGCAGTGTGCGAACTCCCAGCCCCGGCGGGGCTGCTCTTCTGCCACTTTAGTGGCATATTAAACCCATAAATCACTGATTAAAAAGCGTTAACCCGCTTCTGGAACATCCCTTGCTATTGGTACAGGGCATAACCTGGGTCGGCCCACTGAGCCGACCACGCCACCAGCAAGAACAACCAGTCAACAGCGGGAGACGCGCCATGACCCTCAAGACTTGCTTGATCACCGGCACCCTGACCAGCGTCATGCTGATCACCGGCAGCGCCCAGGCCGATCGCGAAAACTGGCCGGACAACTTTACCGTGGGCACCGCCAGTCAGGGCGGCACCTATTTCGTCTACGGCTCCGGCTGGGCCAACCTGATCGCCGATGAGCTCGGCCTCTCCGGCGGCGGCGAAGTCACCGGCGGCCCCAACCAGAACCTCGCCCTGGTCCATGGCGGTGACGTCGCCCTCGGGCTGACCACCATGGGCCCGGCCGCCGACGCCGTGGCCGGCGAAAGCTCCCTGGCGCCGGGCGTGAAGATGGACAACGTCTGCGCGCTCTTCCCGATGTACGAGACCCCCTTCTCGATCACCACCCTGGCCGACAGCGGCATCGAGTCGATCTCGGATATCCCGGATGGCGCCAGCATCGGTTTCGGCCCGGCCGCTTCGACCTCCGACACCTACTTCCCGGCCATGCTCGAGACCCTCGGCGTCGAGTTCGACCGTCGCAACGGTGGCTGGAACGACCTGGGCGGTCAGTTGCAGGATGGTCTCATCGATGTCATCGCCTTCGCCGCCGGCATTCCGATCCCCGCCGTCAGCCAGCTCGAAGTGCAGACCGACGTGAACATCATCGAGTTCACCGAGGAAGAGCAGGCCAAAGTCATGAAAGAATATCCGGTCTCGGCCTTCGAGATTCCGGCCAGCACCTACGAAACCCTGGACGAGGATGCCCGCGCCGTCGCCATGTGGAACTTCACCATCGCTGGCTGTGACCTGCCCGAAGACCTGGTCTACGAGATCACCAAGCTGAGCATGGAAAACAACGACAAGATGATGGATATCCATCGCAGCGCCCAGTTCAGTGTTCCCGAGAACCTCGAGTACAACACCGTGCTGCCCTTCCACCCCGGCGCCGTGCGCTGGTACGAAGAGAACGGCTACGAAATTCCCGACGACCTGAAGCTGTAAGCCCATTTCAGTGCTTCAGCCCCGTGCCGCACACGCCGGTGCGGGGCCATCTGTCTGCCCCTCCGCTCCACACCCAAGGGTGTTCCCATGTCGCAAACTCCAGACTCGCGTGACGAGGCCGCCATCGACGACGTCCAGACCGTCAACGCCGAAGGCGTCGATGATGTCGCTGTCGAAGCCAACCGCCGGCTCTACAGCGGCTGGCAATGGATACTGTTCGGTGGCCTGGCCATCGTCTACTCGCTCTTCCACCTGGTCTCGCTGAACCTTTATCCGCTCGAGACCTGGTCCTTTCGTATTCTGCACATCGCCGGGGCACTCATCCTCGGCTACGGCTTCTATGCCGGTACCCAGTTTGCCGACGGCGACCAGCGTCGCTCGGCCACCTGGATGCGCTGGCTGAGCTATGCACTGCTCATTCCTGCCATCTACGCCCTGGTTCGCGTGGTGATGATGTATCAGGAGATGAATGCCGGCGCCATGCGCATCGCGCCGGCTATCGAGGCCTGGCACTTCGGTTACCCGCTGATTCTCGCCAGCACCGCGGCCATCCTGCTCTCCTGGGCAGACCGCGAGGCGCGGGACCGCCTTTCGCCCGCCGATCTGGTGCTGATGGTCTGTGCCATGGCCGTGGCCGGCTATCTGCTGGTGATGTTCAACAGTCCGCTGCGCGCCTCCACCGGTACCTCCTTTGCCCCCATGGGCATCTCCTATGCGGCCATTGCCGGCTCGCTACTGATTCTCGAGCTGACGCGCCGCGTGGCCGGCCTGGCACTGGTGGCCATCTCGGCGATATTCCTCGGCTATGTCTTCATCGGCCCCTACCTGCCTGGCTTTCTCGGCTACCCGGGGCTGTCGGTGGGCCGCTTCTTCAGCCAGGTGTATACCGATGCCGGCATCCTGGGGCCGACCACGGCGGTCTCGTCGACCTATATCATCCTGTTCATCATCTTTGCGGCCTTCCTGCAGGCATCGAAGGTCGGCGACTACTTCGTCAACTTTGCCTTCGCCGCGGCCGGGCGCGCCCGGGGTGGCCCGGCCAAGGTATCGATCTTCGCCTCGGGCCTGATGGGCATGATCAACGGCACCAGCGCCGGTAATGTGGTCTCCACCGGTTCGCTGACCATCCCGTTGATGAAAAAGGTCGGCTACCCGGCGCGCAGTGCCGGTGCCATCGAGGCTGCCGCCTCCACCGGTGGGCAGATCATGCCGCCCATCATGGGCGCCGGCGCCTTCATCATGGCCGAGGTGACGGGTATTCCGTATACCGAGATCGCCGTGGCGGCACTGATTCCCGCCATTCTCTACTTCCTCTCGATCTACTGCATGGTCGACTTCGAGGCGGCCCGCAAGGGCATGCGCGGCATGCGCAAGGAGGAGATTCCGCAGTTCCGCCGCCTGGTCAAGCAGGTCTATCTGTTCGCGCCGATCATCATCCTGATCGTGGCCCTCTTCATGGGTTACTCGGTGATCCGCGCCGGCACTCTGGCGACCGCCTCGGCCGCCATCGTCAGTTGGCTGACACCCTACCGGATGGGGCCGGGTGCCATTCTCAAGGCCCTGCAACTGGCCGGCAGCATGGCCATCCAGATCATTGCCGTGTGTGCCTGTGCCGGCCTGATCGTCGGCGTCATTGCACTGACCGGGGTGGGGGCGCGTTTCTCCTCGCTGCTGCTGGGCCTGGCCGGGGTCAGCCAGCTGCTGGCGCTGTTCTTCGCCATGTGCATCTCTATCCTGCTGGGCATGGGCATGCCGACCACGGCGGCCTATGCCGTGGCCGCCTCGGTGGTGGCACCCGGCCTGATCGAGATCGGTATTCAGCCGCTGGTGGCGCACTTCTTCGTGTTCTACTTCGCGGTGGTCTCGGCCATCACGCCGCCGGTGGCGCTAGCCTCCTATGCGGCGGCCGGCATCTCGGGCGACCGCGCCATGGGCACCTCGGTGGCATCGTTCAAGGTCGGCCTGGCGGCCTTCATCGTGCCCTTCATGTTCTTTTACAGCCCGGCCATGCTGATGGAAGGTTCCTGGCTGCAGATCCTGCGGGTCGGCCTGACCGCCACCCTGGGCATCGTGCTGCTGTCGGCCACCGTTCAGGCCTGGTTCTTCGGGCCGGTGAAGACCTGGCAGCGAGTGGTCATGTTGATCGGCGCGCTGTGCATGATCTACGGCGGCCTGATCACCGATGTGGCCGGCCTGGCCATCGGCATCGCGCTCTTCCTGATGCAGCGCGGCCGCGGCGATGGTGGCACGCGGACCGCCGCCACGAGCTGAGGTCAGTCACTTTCTGAGGGTGGACACGGGCATGCACAACCCAGATAGATTGGCGGGGACAAGTTGAAGCGAGGGTCATCCGCCCAAGGGTGAGGCGCATGCGCCGAACGGGCTGGCCATGGAAGGCCAGCCCAGGTCCTGCAAGCGAAGCAGGAGGCGGGAGCGCCGCAGGGCGGATGTAGCGCCCAGGGAGGGGTTCACAGCGCCCTCGCGAAGACTTGTCGACGCCTATCCAGCTGGACGCTCTAGCGTTAGAGGACCGTATCGGTCGCCAAATCCAAGGGCCTCGCCGAGGCAATGAACTGCCCCCCAATAGTTGGACGGTTCATTCAGCCGGCGGGGCCCTTTTCCATCCTCGAAGGCTGATTCACCTCAGTCCGTGGCTGTGCAGAGCGCGTTCTCGGCAGCTCAAAAGCGCAGGTTATCCAGCACCTTCAGGGTCGGCTCGGCCTGGTTGAGCGTGTAGAAGTGCAGGCCCGGCGCGCCGCCATCCAGCAGCCGCTGGCTGAGCCGCGAGATGACGTCTTCACCGAAGGCCGCGATGCTCGCGCTGTCATCGCCATAGGCCTCGAGCTGCTTGCGGATCCAGCGCGGAATCTCGGCGCCGCAGGCATCGGAGAAACGCGCCAGCCTGGTGTAGTTGGTAATCGGCATGATGCCCGGCACGATCGGCGCCTCGACGCCCAGGGCACGCGCCCGCTCGACGAAGTGGAAGTAGGCGTCCGCCGTAAAGAAATACTGGGTGATGGCAATATCGGCACCGGCCTGCATCTTGCGGGCAAAATTCTCGAGATCGTGGTCCAGACTCGGCGCCTGGGGATGCGACTCAGGGTACGCCGCCACGGCGATCTCGAAATGATCGCCGGTTTCGGCGCGGATGAACTCGACCAGTTCATTGGCATAGCGCAACTCGCCCACACCGGCCATGCCGGAGGGCAGATCACCGCGCAGGGCCACGATGCGCTTGATACCGTCTTCCTTGAAGCGCATCAGCAGATCGCGGAGCTGAGACTTTTCGCTGCCGATGCAGGACAAGTGCGGCGCGGTGTCGATGCCACACTCGCGCACCGCCCTGACGGCATCCAGAGTGCGATGCTGGGTTGAGCCCCCCGCGCCATAGGTCACCGAGAAAAAGCGCGGATCGCGCGCCGCCAGGGCATCCCGAGCCTGCATCAGCTTGTCGCGCCCGGCCTCGGTATTGGGCGGGAAGAATTCAAAGCTGATGCCCATCGGGTGCTGTTGCGCGCTCATCTGCGGTTCCTTTTGGTGAATCGATGAGGCGTCATTGTGACGATTCACGCGAGTCGAAACCAATGAAAGGTGCGCAGGTCATCATCAATCAGGTTCATATAAAAACCGGAGACAAAATAACCAGGTGTAATAAAGACCGACTCGGTGCCAGGTGCTGACAGTCGCCGGCCGCCAAGGCATGATAGAGACCCGACTCGATACCAGAGGCTGACTCAAGGATGGCAACCCTGGACCCCGACACCCTGATGGGTCCGCTTTGGACACTGCTGGCCTTCGTCGGGCTGGGCTGGCTAGCCGCGCGCCGTCTCGGCATCGACCCACGGCCGATGGCGACCCTGCTGATCTATCTGATCGCACCGCTGACCTTCTTTCGCGGCCTGGTACTCGGCGGCCCGACCCCTGGCTATCTGCTGGTCACCCTTGGACTATTTGTCACGGCCTGTCTGGTGGCCCTGATCACCAGCCTGGTGGCGCGACGCCGGCTACCGGCCGAGGAGAGCGCCGTCCTGGCCTTCTCGGCGGGCACCGGCAACACCGGCTATTTCGGCCTGCCAGTCGCTCTGGTGCTGCTCCCGCCCAGCGGGGTCACGCTCTACCTGTTCGGCGTGCTGGGGATGACCCTGTATGAATTCACCCTGGGCTTCTACCTCAGCGCCCGTGGTCGCTTCTCGGTGCGCGAGAGCCTGGTCAAGATCCTGCGTCTGCCGCTGATCTACGCCTTCCTCGCGGCCCTGCTGGTGGAGGCGCTCGGCACCGAGGTGCCCGAGGCGGTCATGGAGGGGCTGGAGGTCTTCCCTCCGACCTACACCCTGCTGGGCATGATGATCATCGGCATGACACTGGGCCGCATCTCGCTGCGCCAGTTCGACTGGCGCTTCATCGGCGCCTGTGTCGCGATCCGCTATCTGTGGTGGCCGCTGCTGGCACTGGGCGCGGTGCTCGGCCTGCAGGCCACGCTGGGTATCTCCGCGGATCTCGCCATGGCCCTGCTGCTCATCGGCGTGGTGCCCATGGCCGCCAATGTGGTGGTGGTCGCCATGGAGCTCGGCATCGCCCCTCAGAAGGGCGCCCTCGCCGTACTGATCACCACCCTCGCCGCCCCGCTGCTGATCCCGCTCTACCTGGGCTGGATGCTGCCATTGGTGAGTGGCTGAACTCAGGACGCCCGCCCGGCCATCGGCAACTCGACGCCCTCGGGTAGCGGCGCGCTGGCCATGGGAGGCTCGCGCTCGATCAGCTCACCCTGCCAATCGATCAACTGCAGGCCGCCTTGATGGTTTTCCATCAGCGCCGTGCAGTGCTCGACCCAATCGCCGTCGTTGCAGTAGAGCACGCCGTCACGGGCGCGGAAGCCGGCCTTGTGAATATGGCCACCGACATAGCCGTCCAGCCCTTCACGGGCCGCCTGGTGCAGAGCGGCCTGCTCGAACTGCATGACATAGCGTCGGGCGGCACCGCTGCGCCGCTTGAGGGCGGCGGCCAGCGACCAGTAGGGCATGCCGAACAGGCGCCGCCCGCGGTTGCACCAGCGATTAAGCGCCAGCACGAACTGGTGCATGCCGTCGCCCAGCGCCAGCAGCCAGGGCGCGATACGCACATGGGTATCGAACTCATCGCCATGGCTGATCAACAGACGCCGTCCGTCGGCGGTTTCATGCACCATACGCCGTTCGATGCGCACGCGGTGAACCTTGAGGCCGCTCAAGCGGCGGAAGGCGGCATCATGGTTGCCGGGAATGTAGATGATCTCGCAGCCACTGCGAGCCAGCCGCAGCAGACGCGCCACCAGGCGCTGTTGCGCCGGCGGCAGGATCGCCCGCTTCTGCATGGCGATCAGGTCGACGATATCCCCGACCAGATACAACCGCTCCGGGCGCACACGCCGCAACAACCGCGCCAGCAACTCCGCCTGACAATCGCGGGTGCCCAGATGAATGTCTGAGACAAAGAGGGTACGCACGGACACGGGATTCGACATGAGGCTCTCTCCAATCGATGCCGAACCAGCATGACGAAAACGAGTGACCACCCCATGGCGAAGAGATGACGATGTTGTGTCCGCGAGTCACGAGCAGCGAGTAACGAGCCACGAGTCGCGAGCAGTTTGCCGGCACCGTACTGCTCGTATCTCGCGGCCCGTGGCTCGGGCCTTCAGTACCTATACCCCAGACTCTTGTAGGGGCCTTCGGCGGGTACGCCGGTGTAGTCGGCCTGGGCGTCTGTCATGCGGGTGATCACGCCGCCGAAGCCTTCGACCATGTAACGCGCGACTTCTTCATCCAGGTGGCGCGGGAGTACCCGCACGCCCAGGGCGGCCGGCTTTTCGGCGTCCGGGAGGGCGGCAAAGCCGGCTTCAAAGAGGTGGATCTGGGCGAGCACCTGATTGGCGAAGGAGCCGTCCATCACCCGGGAGGGATGCCCGGTGGCATTGCCCAGGTTGACCAGCCGACCTTCGGAGAGCAACAGCAGGTAGTCGCGGCTCTCGGGGTCGTAGTCATCCGGGGTGCTGTCGCGATAGACCTTGTGGACCTGCGGCTTGACCTCTTCCCAGTGCCATTGACGACGCATGTAGGCGGTATCGATCTCACTGTCGAAATGGCCGATGTTGCAGACCACCGCGCCTGGCTTGAGCCAGCGCAGCATCGGCGCGTCACAGGCGTCGATATTGCCGGTGGCAGTGACCACCAGATCGATCCTTGCCAGCAGGTCGCGGTCGAGGCTCGCCTCGCCCTGATTGAGGCCGTCACGGTAGGGGGAGACGACCTCGAAGCCATCCATGCAGGCCTGCATGGCGCACAGCGGGTCGACCTCGGCGACCCGGACGATCATGCCTTCCTGGCGCAACGAGGCCGCAGAGCCCTTGCCGACATCGCCGTAGCCCATGACCAGTGCCTGCTTGCCGGCCAGCAGGTGGTCGGTGCCCCGCTTGATCGCATCCGACAACGAGTGGCGACAGCCATACTTGTTGTCGTTCTTCGACTTGGTCACCGCGTCGTTGACGTTGATGGCCGGCACCTTGAGTGTGCCTGCCTGGAGCATGTCGAGCAGACGATGCACGCCGGTGGTGGTTTCCTCGCTGATGCCGTGGATGGCATCGAGCAGTTCGGGACGCTGGTCATGCAGCAGCGCGGTCAGGTCGCCACCATCATCGAGCACCAGGTTGGGTCGCCAACCGTCCGGACCCTCGGCGGTCTGTTCGATGCACCACCAGAACGCTTCCTCGCTTTCGCCCTTCCAGGCAAAGATCGGAATCCCGGCGGCCGCGATCGCGGCGGCGGCATGGTCCTGGGTGGAGAAGATGTTGCAGGAGGACCAGCGAACACTGGCACCGAGATCGACCAGCGTCTCGATCAGCACGGCGGTCTGGATGGTCATGTGAATGCAGCCGGCAATGCGGGCCCCCGCCAGGGGCTGCGTGTCGCGATAGCGCGCTCGAATGGCCATCAGGGCGGGCATTTCGGTCTCGG
Organism: Halomonas almeriensis; assembly: GCF_030409235.1. Classification (GTDB taxonomy): domain Bacteria; phylum Pseudomonadota; class Gammaproteobacteria; order Pseudomonadales; family Halomonadaceae; genus Halomonas; species Halomonas almeriensis. Next base: position 19,946 of record NZ_JAUFPO010000007.1, on the reverse strand, counting down.
CGATGCGCATCTCGCGCCGCCCCCAATCGGCCAGAGTCATGTCGGCAACGCGATAATCCACACCAGTGGGTACCGTCACAGCGGGCTGATTCATGAGACACCTCGTTGTTGGGCGAGACTATCTTCACTATAGGCAGCGGGACGGATCCCCAACAAGGTATCGCGCTAGAAGCCTGATATTGCCGCCTGCTCCAGCCGAGCCGCCAGCCGGCGTACCTCCGGATGGCGGAAGAAGTCGCGCAGGGCACGCGCACGCACCGGCCCCACGCCCGGCAGGGCCTGCCATTGCGAGCGGCGGCGCGTGGCCAGCTCGGCCCAGCTGACGCGCTCACCCGCTGCCACACCGGCCAGGGCGCCGGGTGGCGCGCCCAGCGCTTCCAGCCAGGCACGAAAAGGGCGCTGGCGCGCTGCCGCGAAGCGAGCTGCCAGGCGCCGCCCGCGTACCTCGCCGATCCCCGACGCCGCCTGCAACGACTCGGCGGAGTGCCCCATCCAGTCGAGCAGTCGCGTTACCAGCCCGGCCTCGACCAGGGATTTCCAGGTCCCCGGCCCGACGCCCGCCAGATCCAGTGCTTGTTCCCCGCTCAGCCAGGCGAGGCGCTCCAGGAACTGGCCCTTGCAGCCCGGTTCGGGCTGCCAGCAGCTCAACGCATGGTATTCATCGGGAGAGGGCGCCGTGACGTCGGGCCGCTCAGGCGCGCGCCAGGCGACGTTATCCAGCCGCGGGATGGTATGCCCGGCCAGGCTGATCGCCACCCGGTCCCCCGGGCGAATATCCAGCTTCTGCCAGCGCGCCAGCGAGCCGACGGAGACGCGGCGGATGCTGCGCCCGGCCAGTGGCGTCGGGTGCAAGTGCAGCAGCGGGGTAATGCGTCCGGTGCGGCCGATCTCGAAGGCCACGCCACGCACCTCGGCCAGCGCCGAGCGGGGCGGGTATTTCCAGGCCGCCGCCCAGTCGGGAGGTACCTCGCCGCGCCCTGCAAGACCAGGCCTCCCGGCCTGCTTGAGCACCAGGCCATCGGTGGCGAAGGGCAGCGCGGCCTGATGCCAGTACTCGCGCTGATCGCGAACCGCGCCCAGCGAATCGGCCTGCAGGGTCCAGCGCGCCGCCTCGGGAAACCCCAGCTCGGCCAGGCGGGCCAGCCGCTTGCGCATGGTGGGCGGCCCGCCGGGCCAGTCCCAGACGAACAGCCCGATACGCTCGGCCTGCGCATCGCCCAGCCGGTCACGGGCCATCCAGCCGATGACCCGGCTACGGGCACCGGCCGCGCCGCCCGCGGCCTGAACATGGCCCTCGAGACGCTGATAGAGCTCACCGCGCAGCACCAGACGTTGCTCGCTCGGCAAGCGATCCGGCACCGCCGGGATGCGACGCGCCGTCGTCGTCCAGTCCTGGCCGACCCGACCATCGCCGCGGCTGATGGCCTGCTGCAGTCGGCCCCACTCGTACACCAGGGTCACGGCCACGCCATCGACCTTGGGCTGCATCCAGACGTCATCGCGGCGTTGCAGCCAGACCTCGACCGCCGCGGCGTCGTCCAGCTTGTTCAGGCCTGACTGGGGAACGGGATGCCGCAAGCGGCCATCGGTCAACGGCATTGCTGCCTGGCCGGCCCCGCTGGAAGCCGGGGTGGAAAAGTGCGGGTCAGCGAGTGCGGCAACCTGCGGGAAACACGCGCGCCAGTCCCGATAACGTGCCCGTGCCTGGTCATAGACAGCGTCACTGACCGCAGAATGGCCATCCTGACGATAGGCGCGATCCCAGGCGACCAGACGCTGCTGAAGCGCCTGGAGTTCACGCTCGGCGCGCTCGGAAGACCAGGGCGGGCAGTCCGCCAGCCCGGCGGCGGGCCAGCACAGACACAACAGCAGCAGACCCCGCCCCGAACATCGCGCCGCCAGACCGCCCCGCCCCGCCATGACAACCTCCCCCGCCAGATCCCATCAGGTGGTGCATGACAGGAAACCTAGCAAGTCGAGCCGGCAGGAGCCACGCTGCTGAGCCTCTCACCCTGTGCGACATCCACTACGCACGCGCGGCGTGGTCACGCACACAACCGGCGTCACTGGAGGCCAGCGGCCGCACGCAGATCGGCGGCGCGATCGGTCTTTTCCCAGGGGAAGGCGGTGAAGGTCTCGACCTGCTCCTGACCGTTGGTGTCGGTCCAGGTATAGGAATGCTCGAACGGCTCGCGGCCGAAGTGGCCATAGGCCGCCGTGAGCTGATACATCGGATGCTGCAGATCGAGCATGCGGGTGATCGCATTGGGTCGCAGGTCGAAGTGCTCGCGCACCAGGGCAACGATGCGCTCGTCGCTGATCCGGCCGGTACCGAAGGTGTTGACAGACACCGAGGTCGGCTCGGCGACGCCGATGGCGTAGGAGATCTGGATCTCGCAGCGCTCGGCGAGCCCTGCCGCGACCAGGTTCTTGGCCACATAGCGGCCGGCGTAGGCAGCGCTGCGGTCGACCTTGGAGGGGTCCTTGCCGGAGAAGGCACCGCCCCCGTGCCGTGCCGTGCCGCCGTAGGTGTCGACGATGATCTTGCGGCCGGTCATGCCGCAGTCGCCCACCGGGCCGCCGATGACGAACTGGCCGGTAGGGTTGATGTGATACTGGGTGGACGCGGTCAGCCACTCCGCGGGGATCACCTGCTCGATGATCTCGCGACGCACGCAGTCGCGCAGCTCCTGCTGATCGATCTCGGGGTCATGCTGGGTCGAGAGCACCACAGCATCCACGGCACAGGGCTTGCCCTGGTCGTCATAGCGGAAGGTCAGCTGGCTCTTAGCATCGGGGCGCAACCAGGGCAGCACGCCCTGACGACGCAGTTCCGACTGCCGCTCAACAAGGCGATGCGAGTAGTGGATCGGCGCCGGCATGTAGGACTCGGTCTCATCGGTGGCATAACCGAACATCAGGCCCTGGTCACCGGCCCCCTGGTCCTCTGGCTTGGCGCGGTCGACGCCCTGGGCGATATCCACGCTCTGCTTGCCGATCAGGTTGAGCACCCCGCAAGTCTCGCCATCGAAGCCGACCTTCGACGAGGTGTAACCGATATCCAGGATGACGCGACGCACCAGATCCTCGAGATCGACCCAGGCCGAGGTGGTGATCTCGCCGGCGACGATCGCCACGCCGGTCTTAACCATGGTCTCGCAGGCCACGCGGGCATGCTTGTCGCGGGCGATGATGGCATCCAGCACCGCATCGGAGATCTGATCGGCAATCTTGTCCGGATGTCCTTCGGACACGGATTCGGAGGTGAACAGGGGATATTCGCTCATGGCGTCCTCGACCCTCAACATAAGGTGGTAACGGCGGCAGGGCATGCCGCCAGAACAGGCGGCGACGCAGACGCCGGGCGGTGCTTGCGACACCACTCGGGCAATTATTCGATGAGAAATTCTACACTTTAGCTGCCAGCCTTCCTAGCAAGGTCGCCCATGGCCAGGCGGATCGCGCGACAATTTGAAGGCAGCTGGCATCTCGGCGACAATAACCGTTCGATTTCGGCCGCGCCGCTACCTCTCGCGGCGCTTCCAGCCAGCTAAATGCCCGGCCAGCCCCGGCCGGAGGGTATTTGTAGACTACCGCCGCAGGCGAGGAGCAACCTGATGCCAACCCGCTTCGAACTGGCCAACGCCATTCGCGCTCTTTCCATGGATGCCGTCCAGAAGGCCAACTCCGGGCATCCCGGTGCCCCCATGGGCATGGCCGACATCGCCGAGGTGCTGTGGAACGACTTCCTCCAGCACAACCCGGCCGACCCGCACTGGCCCGACCGGGACCGCTTCGTGCTGTCCAACGGACACGGCTCCATGCTGCTCTATTCCCTGCTGCATCTCACCGGCTACGAGCTCGGCCTCGAGCAGCTGCAGAACTTCCGCCAGCTGCACTCGAAGACCGCCGGCCATCCCGAGTACGGCTACGCGCCGGGCATCGAGACCACCACCGGTCCCCTCGGCCAGGGCCTGGCCAATGCCGTCGGCATGGCCATCGCCGAGCGCACCCAGGCCGCCCAGTTCAACCGCCCCGGCCACACCATCGTCGACCATCACACCTACTGCTTCGTCGGCGACGGCTGCCTGATGGAAGGCATCTCCCATGAGGTGGCGTCCTTGGCCGGCACCCAGCAGCTCGGCAAGCTGGTCGCCTTCTACGACGACAACGGCATCTCCATCGACGGCGAGGTCAAGGGCTGGTTCACCGACGACACCGCCAAGCGCTTCGAGGCCTACGGCTGGCACGTGGTGCCCAACGTCGACGGCCACAAGCCCGAGGAGGTCAAGGCCGCCATCGAGCTCGCCCACAGCCAAGACGACAAGCCCAGCCTGATCATCTGCAAGACGGTGATCGGCTTCGGCGCGCCCAACAAGCAGGGCAAAGAAGAATGCCACGGCGCGGCGCTCGGCGAAGACGAGGTCGCCGCGGCCCGCGAGCAGCTGGATTGGCCGCATGCGCCCTTCCATGTGCCAGAGGCGCTCTACCAGGGCTGGGACGCCACCGAAGTCGGCCAGCAGCGCCAGGCCGACTGGCAAGCCCGCTTCGAGCGCTATGCCGAGGCACATCCCGAGCTGGCCCGCGAGTTTCTGCGCCGCCAGCAGGGCGATCTTCCCGCCGAACTGAGCAGCGAAGCGCTGATCGAGCAGGCCCAGGACAAGGCCGAGACCACCGCCTCGCGCAAGGCCTCGCTGGCTTGCCTCAACGAGCTCGGCCCGCAGCTGCCCGAGCTGCTCGGCGGCAGCGCCGATCTGGCGCCCTCCAACCTGACCTCCTGGAAGGGCGCCCGGGCCATCGCCCCCGACGGCTCCCAGGAAGGCAGCCCCGAGGGCAACTACCTGCACTACGGCGTGCGCGAGTTCGGCATGGCCGCCATCGCCAACGGCATCGCCCTGCATGGCGGCTTCGTGCCCTATACCGCGACCTTTCTGATCTTCATGGAGTACATGCGCAATGCCGTGCGCATGGCCGCGCTGATGGGAGTGCGCAGCGTCTATGTGTTCACTCATGACTCCATCGGCCTGGGCGAGGACGGCCCCACCCACCAGCCGATCGAACAACTGACCAGCCTGCGCACCACGCCCAACATGTCGACCTGGCGCCCCTGTGACGCCGTGGAGACCGCCGCCGCCTGGAGCGCCGCCCTCAGGCGTCAGTCCGGCCCCACCGCCTTGGTGCTGTCGCGCCAGAACCTGCCCCATCAGACCCGCGACAAGCAGCAGCTGGCCGGCATCCAGCGCGGTGGCTACATCCTGCGGGACAGCGCCGACACGCCGGAGCTGATCCTGATCGCCACCGGCTCCGAGGTGGGCCTGGCCATGGACGCCGCCGCGGCGCTAGCCGACAAAGGCCGTGCGGTACGCGTGGTCTCCATGCCGTCAACCGATGTCTTCGATGCCCAGGACGCCGCCTACCGTCAGTCGGTACTGCCCGCCGAGGTCGGCAACCGCCTGGCCATCGAGGCCGCTCACCCGGACCTGTGGCACAAGTACGTCGGCCTCGAGGGTCGCGTCATCGGCATGACCACCTTCGGCGAGTCCGCCCCGGCCGGCGACCTGTTCAAGCACTTCGGCTTCACCGCCGAGAACGTGATCGAGGAAGCCGAGCAACTGCTGGACGACGCCGAAGGCTGACGCCAAATCACCCTTGGAGCTCGCGAAGGGCGCCGGCGACAGGTCGAAGAAGGGGCCGATGCCGTGAATGGTATCGGTAGCACCCAGGGAAAGGTTCACAGCGCCCCCTCGGAGACCTGTCGACGGATCAGCCACGGGCGACATGCCTGATCGACGGGGTTGCGAAAGAAGCCATGAGGCCATCGGCCCGGCAACCGTCAGGAACTCAAGACGAACAAAGGGGCGCGACCTACCGGCCGCGCCCCTTTCATGTCTCACGAGACTCATTCGATCCGCCCCTGAAAGCGTCGATCCATGCCGCGAGCGCCGCAATGGATCGACCTCGTATCAGGCGATAGTGATGCGGTCGTCCAGGTACACATCCTGAATGGCGTTGAGCAGCTCGACGCCCTCGGCCATCGACTTCTGGAAGGCCTTGCGACCGGAGATCAGCCCCATGCCGCCTGCGCGCTTGTTGATCACCGCGGTACGCACCGCCTCGCCCAGGTCGGAGTGCCCCTTGGAGCCGCCGCCGGAATTGATCAGGCCGGTACGCCCCATGTAGCAGTTGGCCACCTGGTAACGCGCCAGGTCGATGGGGTTGTCGGACGTCAGCTCATCGTAGACCTTGTCATGCGTATGGCCGAAGCCGACGGCGCGATAGCCGCCGTTGTTCTCGGCCAGCTTCTGCTTGACGATATCCGCCTTGAGAGTCGCGGCCATATGGATCGCCTGACCGGTCAGGTCCGACGCCACATGATAGTCCGTGCCATCCTTCTTGAACTCGGGGTTGCGCAGATAGGCCCAGAGGACCGTTACCATGCCCAACTGATGCGCCCGCTCGAAGGCCTCGCTGACTTCCTGGATCTGGCGGCGGCTTTCCGGAGAGCCGAAGTAGATGGTCGCCCCCACCGCGACACAGCCCATGGCATGGGCCTGCTCAACCTGGCCGAACAGCGTCTGGTCGTAGACCGCCGGATAGGTCAGCGTCTCGTTGTGGTTGAGCTTAACCATCATCGGAATCTTGTGGGCGTAACGACGCGCCACCGAGGCCAGCCCGCCGAGGGTCGAGGCCACGCAGTTGCAGCCACCCTCGATCGCCAGCTCGACGATATTGGCCGGATCGAAGTACAGCGGATTGGGGGAAAAGGAGGCCCCGGCGGAGTGCTCGATGCCCTGATCGACCGGCAGAATGCTGACATAACCGGTACCGCCCAGACGGCCATGGTTGTAGATGGACTGCATGTTGCGCAGTACCTGGGGGCTTCGGTCGCTGTCGGCCATCACACGGTCGATAAAGTCCGGCCCCGGCTGGTGAATCGACGTCGCCGGCACACCCCGGCATACGTGATTCAGCAGGCTGTCGGCTTCATCGCCAAGCAGCTGAGTCGTGTCAGTCATGTATTGATTCCTCTCCATGGTGGTTTGACGGATGACGAAGTCTACCCGGGGGTCTGCATCGGCTGGCGCCATCAGGCAAGACACTACCCACAGACTGCCGAAGCCACCGGAGCACGTCCAGCCACCCGGGACGCCAGGCGTGTTTTGCGGTAGACTAAGCGGCCTGTCATTTTCGGCGCCAGCACAATTTTACCGAGCTTACCGAGGCCCAACATGGCTCTTCGCATCGCCATCAATGGTTACGGCCGTATCGGCCAGTGCGTCCTGCGCGCCCTGGTCGAGCGTGGCGAGCCTGATCTCGAAGTGGTCGCCATCAATGAGCTGTCAGGGCTGGATACTATCGCCTATCTGACCCGCTATGACACCACCCATGGCCGTTTCCCCGGGGAAGTGAGCGTCGCTGGCGAGCACCTTTTCATCAACGGCCGGCCAATCCGTGTTCTCTCCGAGCCCGAGCCCACCGCCCTGCCGTGGGACGAACTGGCCATCGACCTGGTCCTCGAGTGCTCGGGGAGCTTCAAAGACCGCGCGACGGCAGAGCAGCATCTGCAGGCCGGGGCCGGGCGCCTGCTGTTCTCCCAACCGGCCGAAAGCGATGTTGACGCCACCATCGTCACCGGAATCAATGACGCCGAACTGACGCCCGACTGCCGCATCATTTCGGCGGCCTCCTGCACCACCAACTGCCTGGTGCCGGTGCTGACCGTGCTCGACGAGGCGCTGGGCCTGGAGCATGGCGTCACCACCACCATTCACTCCGCGATGAACGACCAGCCGGTGATCGATGCCTATCACCAGACCGACCTGCGCCTGACACGCTCGGCCATGCACTCCATCGTTCCCGTGGACACCGGCCTGGCGCGCGGCATCAGTCGCCTGATGCCGCAACTGGCCGAGCGTTTCGAATGCCTGCACGTGCGCGTGCCGACCATCAATGTCTCGGCCATGGACCTGTCACTCTGCGTGCGTGCCGATACCACGGCCGCCAGCGTCAACCAGTTGCTGCACAGCGCCTGTACCACTCGCCTGGCCGGGCTGCTCGGTTATACCGAAGAGCCCATGGCCTCGATCGACTTCAACCACGACCCGCGCTCGGGTATTGTGGATGCCACGCAAACCCGGGTTGCCGGTGGCCGCCTGATCAAGATGATGTGCTGGTTCGACAACGAGTGGGGGTTTGCCAATCGCATGCTTGATGTGGCCCAGCGGGTCGCCAGGCTCGGCAGCGCCTGACTTTTCACACTTGATCATTTTCGGCTTTTCAGACGAGGATTCTACTTCATGAACGTGCGCAAGATGACCGACCTCGACCTCAGCGGCAAACGTGTACTCATCCGCGAAGACCTGAACGTGCCCGTCAAGCACGGCAAGGTGACCAGCGATGCCCGCCTGCGTGCCTGCCTGCCGACCATCCAGGCCGCGCTCGACGGCGGTGCCAGGGTGATGCTGATGAGCCATCTGGGCCGGCCCACCGAGGGCGATCCCGCCGAGGAGTTTTCCCTGGCGCCGGTGGCCGAGCACCTGAGCGAGCTGCTCGAGCGCCCGGTGCGCCTGGTCAAGGACTACTTCGACACCCCGGTCGAGCTGGTGGAAGGTGAAGTGGCGCTGCTCGAGAACGTACGCTTCAACACCGGCGAGAAGAAGGACGCCGAAGGGCTTTCGCGTCAGTATGCCGCCCTCTGTGATGTCTTCGTCATGGATGCCTTCGGCACCGCCCACCGCGCCCAGTCCTCGACCCATGGGGTCGCCCGCTTTGCCTCGGAATCCTGCGCCGGCCCGCTGCTGGCCAACGAGCTGGCCGCCCTGGAGAAGGCCCTGGCCACGCCGGCACGTCCCATGACCGCCATCGTCGGCGGTTCCAAGGTCTCCACCAAGCTGGACGTCCTGACGGCACTGTCGGAGAAGTGCGACCGAATCATCGTCGGTGGCGGAATCGCCAACACCTTCATCGCCGCCGCCGGCTACAACGTCGGCAAGTCGCTGCACGAGGCCGACCTGATCGACCAGGCCAAGGCACTGATGGCCAGGGTCGAGGTCCCGCTGCCCAGCGACGTGGTGGTGGCCACCGAGTTTTCCGAAAGCGCCAGCGCGGTCACTCGGCCGATCGACCAAGTGGGTGATGACGAGATGATCCTGGACATCGGCCCAGAGACCGCCGCGCGCTTCGGCGAACAACTCAAGGCCGACGGCACCATCCTATGGAACGGCCCGGTGGGCGTCTTCGAGATCGACCAGTTCGGTCGCGGCACCGAAGCCCTTTCGCTGGCCATCGCCGAGAGTAACGCCTTCTCGATTGCCGGTGGCGGCGACACCCTGGCGGCCATCGACAAGTACGGCATTGCCGATCGCGTTTCCTACATTTCTACCGGCGGCGGTGCCTTCCTCGAATATGTCGAGGGCAAGACGCTACCCGCCGTTGCCGCCCTGGAAGCCGCGGCACAATAAGGCTCACGCCGGCGGCCCGGGTGGCGGCGCGCCCGGGCCCAGCGACATCCAATCCCGTGGCGCCCCGGTGCGCCACACCTTCAAGACCCGCTATCGACCCCAGAGGAACCTCCATGGCACTCATCAGCATGCGCCAGATGCTGGACCATGCCGCCGAACACGGCTACGGCATACCCGCTTTCAACGTCAACAACCTCGAACAGATGCGCGCCATCATGGAGGCGGCCGACGAGACCGATTCGCCGGTTCTCATTCAGGCCTCCGCCGGGGCGCGCAAATACGCCGGCGCCCCCTTCCTCAGGCACCTCATCCTGGCCGCCGTGGAAGAGTTCCCGCACATCCCGGTGGCCATGCACCAGGATCACGGCACCAGCCCCGCCGTCTGCCAGCGTTCGATTCAGCTCGGCTTTTCCTCGGTGATGATGGACGGCTCGCTGGGCGAGGACGGCAAGACCCCGACCAGCTATGACTACAACGTCGAGGTGACCCGCCGCACCGTCGAGATGGCGCATGCCTGCGGCGTCTCCGTCGAGGGCGAGCTGGGCTGCCTGGGCAGCCTGGAAACCGGCATGGCCGGCGAGGAAGACGGCGTGGGCGCCGCCGGCAAGCTCGACCACGACCAGTTGCTCACCGACCCGGAAGAGGCCGCCGAGTTCGTCAAGGCGACCCATGTGGACGCCCTGGCCATCGCCATCGGCACCAGCCACGGCGCCTACAAGTTCACCCGCCCGCCCACCGGCGACACCCTCTCCATCCAGCGCATCAAGGAGATCCACGCCCGCATCCCGGAAACACACCTGGTGATGCATGGCTCATCTTCCGTGCCACAGGAGTGGCTGGAGGTGATCAATGAGCACGGCGGCCAGATTCCGGAGACCTATGGCGTGCCGGTCGAGGAAATCGTCGAGGGCATCAAACACGGCGTTCGCAAGGTGAATATCGACACCGACCTGCGCCTGGCCTCCACCGCCGCGGTGCGCCGCTTCCTGGCCGAGAACCCGGCCGAGTTCGACCCGCGCAAGTTCCTCAAGGCCAGCACCGCCGCCATGAAGGAGGTCTGCAAGGCCCGCTACGAGGCTTTCGGTACCGCCGGCAACGCGTCCAGGATCAAGCCGATCAATCTCGAGGAGATGTTCCTGCGCTACGAGCGTGGCGAACTGGCTCCGCGCGTGACCTGATCGGGTTCGGCACTCGACCGGCGAGGGGCGGCACTTGGCCGCCCCTTTTTGTGGGCGTATCGCGCGGCGACAGTTCGCGGGTTTCGGATGCGAACACCCGAGTATCGCCCGGCATGGCGGCTCTCACCGGGGTATCGAAAGGGCAACGATGATGAAGCATTGAAAAACAGTGTTCACAAAATGCCGAACATAGTCTTTAATTAACGGCAAGCATCCTTTGGTCCTGCATCGTGTTCGCTTATCAACATCTACAACAAGGCTCAGTAACAATGCGCCCTCTCTGCCTGCTCTTCGATTGCGATGGCACCCTGGTCGACAGCGAACCGCTGCTGGCCGACGAGATGGCGACCAGCCTGAACGCCGTGGGCCTGCCCTTCGACGCCGGCGACTATATCGGAGAGTTCCGCGGCGCACGCTTCCGGCATATCGTCGCCGAACTGGAGCGCCGTCACGGCGAGGTCGATGCCGCCCGGCTGGACCCTCTGGAACGCGAGATGCGCCGCAACCTCAACCGGCGCCTAGCAACCGACCTCAAACCCATCGAGGGCGCCACCGAGGCCCTGGCCGCCTTGTCGAAGATCCCCATGGGCGTGGTCTCCAACGGCCCGGAAACCAAGATCCGCACGTCCCTGGAGGCGACCGGGCTGGCCGAGCTGTTCGGCAAGTGTCTGTTCAGTGCCTACGATGCCCAGTGCTGGAAACCCGACCCCTGCATCTACCTGCATGCTGCCAGCATCATGGGCTTTGCCGCCGCCGACTGCGTGGCCATCGATGATTCCCTGGTCGGCGTCGAGTCGGCGCTGGCCGCCGGCATGACGGTCATCCATCTCAATCGCTTCCCGGATGTCGAGGAAACGCCGGAAGGCGCCATCGGCATCACCAGCATGTTTCAACTGCCCACCGTGATCGCACGCCTTTCCCAGCCCAGCGTGATGGTCAACTGAGCCAGAGCAAAGCCCGGTAGCCGGGGCAGCGTCCGGCTCAGTCTTCGAGATGCTTCAGCAAGCGCCGCGTTCGACCACGCTCGCCTCGCCGCCGGGCTTCCTCGCCCAGACGACTGCCTGCCACACGGGCCACGCCCACCACCGCGCCGCTTGCCATGCCCCAGAGCAGCGCATCGCGCCAGCGCGTATCACGACGAGCGGGATTTTCGGGAGGCGTATCACCGGTGGTTCTGCGGTAGGCCTCGCGGGCCGAGCGACGTGTCAGAAGGCTGGCGCCCATGACCGCCGTGTAACCGACCACTGACCAGAGCATGTGGCGTTTCATGACTTGACGACCTCCGCTGAACACTGTGAACTGGCGAGCCAATGTCGCCCATGTCCGCATCATGGCAGGGCGAGAACCTGATCGTCCAGCAATGCCCAGCAGGAGCCCAAATGCCCGAACCCGCCTGTGACCGGGCCAGATTCCACGCTTGCCCCCTTCCCCCTTGTCTGACGCTGGAGGGGCTGCGTTCGTGTTGACCAACCTTCCCCTGGGCACCGCCATTACTCTCTTCTTGGGCTGCACCCTGGTGATCGGCGTGGCCGGCACCAAGCTAACGCGAATCGTCGATGATCTCGCCGACCGAACCGGACTCGGCGAAGCCATTGCCGGCGCCGTCTTGCTGGGCATGGCCACCTCTCTCTCGGGACTGGTGCTGTCGGTGTCCGCGGCCCTCGACGACAAGCCCACCCTGGCCATGAGCAATGCGCTGGGCGGCATCGCCGTGCAGACCCTCTTCCTGACCATCGCCGACCTGGTTCACCGGCGCGCCAACCTGGAACATGCGGCGGCCTCCATCGGCAACCTCATGCAGGGTGGGCTGCTGCTGTGCCTGCTGTCGCTGGTGCTGGTAGGGCGCTTCGCCCCAGAGTGGACCCTGTGGCAGGTTCATCCGATCACGCCATTACTGCTGATTGCCTATCTGTACGGCCTGCGCCTGGCGGACCGGACCAAGGACCGACCGATGTGGCGGCCAGCCAACACCCGGGAAACACAGCCCGAAACCCCGGATGAACAGGCCATGACCCGCTCGGCCCTGAACCTGTGGCTGAGCTTTATCGGCCTGGCCCTGGCGCTCGCCGTCAGTGGCTTTCTGCTCGAGCGTGCCGCCTCCGTGATCGCCTCGGCGACCGGCCTTGGCCAATCCGTGGTCGGCGCTCTGATGACCGCTGTGGTGACGTCACTGCCCGAGCTGGTCACCTCGGTGGCCGCGGTGCGACGTGGCGCCCTGACCCTGGCCGTGGCCGGCATCATCGGCGGCAATGCCTTCGACACGCTTTTCGTTGCCGCCTCGGATGTGGCCTATCGCGGTGGCTCGATCTATCACGCCATCGCCGACCCAGTGGCGCTGTGGGTCGCCCTTTCGCTGCTGATGACCGCCATTCTGATGGTCGGCATGATCCACCGCGAGCGCGAAGGCCCGGGGCGCATCGGGTTCGAGAGTCTGGGCATCGCGCTGTGTTACCTGGTGGGGGCCCTGTCGCTGGTCTTCACCTCCGGCTAGACACCGGGCGAGCTCGACTTGCCGCGCCGTGGCACGCCATGAGCGCGGAGGCCGCTGCTCGCGGCATCATCCACAGGGCATGAAAGCCATCCGGCTGTGGATAACCTGACATGCCTTAGCGTCGCCTGACGCGTTACCATGGTCAACAAAGCCATGACGAGATGAGGAGCCCGAGATGGCATCTCTGCGCGACCAACTGAGCGGGCTGGTGTACTCGACTGAGCACGGCGATACCTGTCCGGACTGTCGGCAGCCGGTGGAGGAGTGCCGCTGTGCCGACGCCGCCGAGGATGAGCGCTTGTCGGCGCTGGATGGCATCGTGCGCCTGCGGCGTGAAACCAAGGGCCGCAAGGGCAAGGGCGTGACCCTGGTGGAAGGGGTGCCGCTCAAGACCGAGGAGCTCAGGACCCTGGCCAAGGCCCTCAAGAAGCGCTGTGGCACCGGCGGCGCCCTAAAGGAGGGCGTAATCGAGATCCAGGGGGATCAGCGCGATGCCCTGCAGGAAGAGCTCGAGAAGCGCGGTTTCAAGGTCAAGCGCGCCGGCGGCTGATCCCCCGGGCTTACACGTGCGATACATCAGGCCCATCTGCCAAGGAGACCCCAATGAGTGCGATCCGCTTGACCCAATACAGTCACGGCGCCGGCTGCGGCTGCAAGATCGCCCCCGACGTACTGGACAGCATCCTGTCCAGGGCCGGTCCCGGCACCTCGAGCTCGCAACTGATCGTCGGCAACCAAGGGCGCGAGGATGCAGCGGTCTATGACCTGGGAGACGGCCGCGGCATGATTGCCACCACCGATTTTTTCATGCCGATTGTCGACGACCCCTTCGATTTCGGCCGCATCGCTGCCACCAATGCCATCAGTGATGTCTTCGCCATGGGCGGCTCGCCGGTCATGGCGCTGGGTATCCTGGGCTGGCCGCTGGACAAGCTCGGCGCGGAGATCGCCGGGGACGTGGTTGGCGGCGCCCAGGCCGTGTGCCGAGAACTGGGGCTGGCACTGGCCGGCGGGCACTCCATCGATGCTCCGGAGCCGATCTTCGGCCTGGCGGTCAACGGCCTGGTCGACCTCGAGCACCTCAAGCTCAACAAGGGGGCCAGGCCCGGTGACCTGCTCTATCTGACCAAGCCGCTCGGCGTGGGCATGCTGACCACGGCGGAGAAGCAGGGCCGCCTGGAGCCCGGTCATCAGGGTCTGGCCCGCCGCACCATGCTCGAGACCAACCGCATCGGCATGGCGTTGGCACGCATCCAGGGCGTGCATGCCATGACCGACGTCACCGGCTTCGGCCTGGCCGGCCACCTGGCCGAGATGTGCGAGGCCAGCGGCGTGGCGGCACGCATCGACTTCCGCCGACTGCCGCGCCTGGCCGAGGCCGAGGCCTATCGGCGCCAGGGTGCGGTGCCCGGCGGCTCGGGACGCAACCGCGAGGCCCTCGGCAAGGCCCTGCCAGCCATGGACGAGGCGCACTGGCAGTGGTTGTGCGACCCCCAGACCTCCGGCGGGCTGCTGCTCTCGGTACACCCGTCCTGGGAGGACGATATCGAACGCCTCGGGCGGGAATATGGCCTCGCGCTCGAATCCTTCGGGGAAGTCGTCACGGCCCGTGGCGAGGCGCGTATCGAGGTGCGGGGATGAACCCCGAGCTGATCGAGCCCGATCTGGCGTTACTGCAGGCAGGCAAGGTGCTGGTCGATGTGCGCGCGCCGGTGGAGTTCCGCCAGGGCGCCCTGCCGGGAGCCGTCAACCTGCCGCTGATGAACGATGAGGAACGTCATCGAGTCGGCATCGAGTACAAGCAGGCCGGTCAGCAGGCGGCCATCGCGCTGGGCGAGCGACTGGTGGCGGGCGATGTGCGCCGCGAGCGGATCGCCGCCTGGCAGGCACTGGTGGAACGCCACCCGGACGCCATCATCTACTGCTTTCGCGGCGGGCTTCGCTCACGGATTGCCCAGCAATGGCTGGCCGAGGCGGGCATGCCACGGCCGCGCATCCAGGGGGGCTGGAAGGCCATGCGCCAGGCCTTGTGTGCGCGCATCGATGCCGCCGCCGAGCAGCCCCAGCTGGTGGTCGGCGGCCTCACCGGCTGTGCCAAGACCAGCCTGATTAAGGCCCTCGAGTGCGGGCTGGATCTCGAGGCCTGCGCCCGCCACAAGGGCTCGGCCTTTGGCCGACATCCTCTGGAGGCGCCGTCACAGATCGACTTCGAGCACGACATGGGGCGGCGCCTACTGGGGCTACCCGGGCCGCTGGTCCTGGAGGACGAGTCCCGCCAGATCGGCGTCGCCAACATCCCGTTGACCTTCTGGCGAGGCATGCAGCAGGCACCCCGCCTCCGCGTGGAGATGCCGCTGGACTGGCGGCTGGAGCAAATTCACAAGGATTATATCGAGGATCTGTGGGCGGTCTATCAGGGGCAGTTCGGCGACTGGCTGGGCTGGCGCCTGATGCGCAAGCAGTTGTCCAGTGCTCTTCTGCGCCTGCGCAAGCGGCTCGGCAGCGCCCGGCTGGCTCGCCTGCAGCGCCTGCAGGAACTCGCCTTCCGCGAGCACGAGCGCGGCAACCCCAGAGCCCACGAAGCCTGGCTAGCGCCCCTGCTGACCGAGTACTACGATCCGATGTACCGCTATCAGCTGGAGAAGCACCACGACCAGCACTTCCTACACGTCGGCGACTGGGAAAGCTGCCTGGCCGCCGCGCAGGACTGGGCGGCTCGCCAGAGCGCCACGGCCTGACCCGGAGCAAGGCGTCGCTCAGCGCGGCACGCTGGCCAGCCACTGGGAAAGCAGGCGATCCAGCAACGGCGCCTGGCGATCGAAACGTCGCGCGTCGTCGAGCATGGCCGGGCGCGACTGCACATAGGGGCCGCTATCCAGCGCGGGCCGATGCGCCAGCATGGACTCAACACTCGCCGGAGTGGCCTCGAGGTGACAGAGCAGACCGATCACCCGGTGGGCATCCCAGCTGAAGCCCTGCATGGGGCTGGCCTCACTGCCCCCCAGCGGCAGGGCTTCCTCGGGCAACGCAAAGATATCGCGATGCCACATGAACGCCTCGAAGACCTCGGGCAGATCGAAGGGGCTTTGCGGCGCCAAATGCACCCGGTGCCAGCCACGCTCGGCATGGGTGCCGCCGGACACCACGGCGCCCAGTGCCTCGGCAATGCGTCGAGCGCCGTAGCCCACCCCCAGCAGGGGTTTGCGGCCGTCCAGCGCCCGATCGATCAGCTTGTTCTCGGGGCGCGGCCAGGGCGCTGCGGGGTCGACTTGCCGCTCCTCCGGCCCATCCAGCACGATGAGCCCGTCGGCATCCTTGAGCTTCGGGGTCAATTCGCCGTCATGCAGATGGAAAACGGTATGACTATGCCCCATGCTATCCAGCCAGTCGGCGATTCGAGCAGGCCCCTGGTGCGGGCTGTGCTGCAGCAGATGAAAATGCATGTCAGACCTCGCGGATGGCATGAAGGACGGATTGGAGCGAAAGGGTACATGAAGCCTGCCCTCAAGGAACAGATTCTGACCATTCTGGCCGAGATTCCTCACGGCCGGGTGACCACCTACGGGCGGATCGCCGCCATGAACGAGGGTGCCACTCCGCGCCTAGTCGCCAGGGCACTGCGCGAGCTGCCCGCCGGTCACGGCCTGCCCTGGTTCCGCGTCATCACCGCGTCACGCCGGCTGGCTGACCACCCCGGCGCCGACGAACAAGGCCGCCGCCTGATCGAGGAAGGCGTAGCCTTCGACCAGCGCGGCCGGGTTGCCCCGGAACGCCTCTGGCCCTGAGCAAGATGTCACACAGGAGATTGCATGTCCTCGTCACCCTCCGGTTTTTTTGACCGACTCCAGGCCCTGCCGCCGCGCGGCCAGCAGGCTTTCATGGCCGCGCTCTGCGAGCGCCTGGTGCCCAACTATGCCCTCTATGCCGAGACCAGCGGTCACGGCGACCCCCAGGCCCTGCGCGCGATACTGGCCCTGGTCTGGGAGCAACTGAGCGTCAAGGAGGCGCGCATCGACTTCGAGCGCCAGGCCGAAAAGCTGGCCGAGCTGGAGCCTCCCGCCGAGGACGACAGCTTTGGCGCACGACGCGCCCTGGAGGCCGTGGTCGCTCTCTCCTCGCTGCTCGATACGCTGCGCGGCGATGCCCCCGGCTCGATCCTCGAGGTCAGCCGCACTTCGCGGGGCGGGGTCCGCGCCTTCATCGAACTGACCGAGGGCGAGGAGGATGCCGAGAAGCTGGCGCAACTGGCCCGCGAGCACCCCCTCATGATCGAGGAAAACGACTTCCAGGACGCCGCGCTCGAAGCCGCCCAGGCCAGACTCGACAAAGACGCCATCAAGGCAATGCGAACGCTCGGGCGCAATGACGGCGTCAGCAACCTGGGCCTGAGTGCCGATGACGCCAGTGACGCGGCCCCGCCGCGCTGACGCGACAGGCCGGCACCCGAGGCGCTCCGCCAGCGCCTCACCCGAGCAAAAGCCGCAGGATGATGGCGGCAATCACCGCCAAGGTCAGCCAACGGACCACCAGGGCGCCACGCGGGCTGACATTGACCTTCACCGCCAGCCAGGCCCCGGTCATGCTGCCCGCCGCCATCAGCAGGCCATACCCCCAGCGCACCTGGTCGTTGAGCACGAAAAGCGCCAGCGCCGGCAGGGTATAGATCAGCACGATCAGCACCTTGAAGACATTCACCTGCGCCAGGTCAATACGCAGCATGCGATACAGCACCACGATAAACAGGACCCCTACTCCCACCTGAATGAAACCACCATAGAGGCCGATGGCGAACATCGCCAGATAGACCGCCGGCGTCAGTCGCGCCGGGGTCAGCGCCCGGGTATCGAGCGGCGCTTGGGGCAGCAGCATCAGCAGCGCCGCACCACTCATCACCACGATGAGAATCGCCTCGAACAGCGCATCGCCGGTGCGCAGGGCCAGCCAGGCGCCCGCCAGCGAGCCCGCCACCGCCGGTAACGCGAGGCGCAGCGAGAGGCCGAGATGGTGCGCCCCGGCACGCACAAAATGATAGACCGCCGAGACGCTCTGCAGCGCGATGGAGACGCGATTGGTGCCGTTGGCGACCTGCGGCGGCAACTCCATGAACATCAGTAACGGCAGGGTCAGCATGGAGCCGCCGGCCGAGAGTACATTGATGAAACCAGCCAGGCTGCCGATCAGCAGCAGCGCCAGCGCCTCGACCAGGGTCATAGCAGGGTCCTTGGATGATGGCGGGCAGTCCGCGCCCCTTGGCTACACAAGGGCGTGATGCGCGTTGCCAGCTCCGCCCTTTTTTGCCAATATACCGGCGCTTCGGACGCGGCTAAAGGACGGCCGCCGACACAGCACTGGCGGACCCTGGCCCCTCGGCGCAAGCCGCTCATGGAACCGCTGGCACGACAGTTGTCACGGATGAACGGACACGGTCAATGCGACCAACTTCCCCCTTTCCCTGACACCTTCGCCCACTTCGGAAGGCCCGGGAAAACGACTCAGCATGCATATACTGTACAAAGTCAAACAACTGCTGATTCGCCATTTCATCGAGCTCAAGTGGTACAACCTGCTGCTGGCTCTGATGTTCTACCTGGTGGCCAGCTGGCTGCTGATGTGGCTGTGCGGGGAAGCTGATATTGTCGCCCCCGGCAACTTCTTCTACTGGATCGTGGTGACGGCCTCCACCGTCGGCTATGGCGATTTCTCGCCGGTCACCTCGGCCGGCAAGTGGGTAACCAGCCTGTTTGTCCTTCCCCTGGGGCTGGGGCTCTTCGGTATTCTCATTGGCCGCCTGGCGGCCCATATTTCCTTCTTGTGGAGAAAGGGCGTGATGGGTCTGGATTCTCTGGATTACGACCAGCATATCCTGGTGATTGGCTGGAACGAGGAACACACGCTGCAGTTGTTGAAACTCCTGCTGCGCGAGCTCGACTATCAAGCCGACAAGCGCCCGCTGGCCTTGTGCGTGCGGACCGAGATGGAAAACCCCATCCCCGACCGGATCGGCTTTGTGCGGGTGGCAAGCTTCACCGACGAAGCCGACATGAAGCGCGCCGGCGTCGACAGAGCGGCACGCATCATCATCGACTGTCAGGACGATGACGCCACCTCCTCGGCGGCCCTGTTCGTCTGCAATGCCAACTCCGAGGCCCATGTCATCACCTATTTCAACAACCAGAACATGGGGCATTTGCTCAAGCGCCACCTGCCCAATATCGAGCCGATGCCCTCCGTTGCCACCGAAATGCTCGCCAAGGCGGCCATGGATCCGGGCTCCAGTCGTGTGCAGCACGAGCTGCTGAGTGTCGACAAGGGCATGACGCAATATTCCATCGAGTATGCCGGTGAGCAAAGCGTCGAACTCAAGGCGCTCTTTCACCTCTTCAAGGAACGCTACGACGCGACACTGATCGGCGTGGCCGCCAGTCACTACGACCCGATTGCCATCAATCCCTCGCTGTCCATGCAGGTCGCGCCGGGGAGTGTGCTGTATTACATCGCCGATGAACGCATCAATGATTTCAACTGGGCGCTGGATGGCACCCGGACATGATTCACGAGGTCCTCAAGGGCGGGCACTCCAGCCCATCCAAATTGAGTTTGGCCTCAGGGGCAATCGGCGAGCCCTGCAGACGTCATTGTTGAGACATCTGAAACGGTAGGCACGTCACACCTGCCAGAGGCACAGCCCGCCATCGCCGGCGGGGTTGGCGGGCGGGGAAACCCTGTAAACTGCGTTCTGGGGATCCCTAGATGTGTAAACCCACCAGGTTGTTCACGGAAAGGCCCAGCCGGCTAACTGGAGGATGGTAATCGAGA
>NZ_JAUFPO010000006.1 GCF_030409235.1 Halomonas almeriensis | reverse complement strand
CGAAGTACCATGAGGCTCCATCATCGACACATTGACGGTGTTGCACTCAGAACCTGCATCCGCCCGGTTATCAACCGTGTAATTATTTAATTCAA
Organism: Halomonas almeriensis; assembly: GCF_030409235.1. Lineage (GTDB taxonomy): Bacteria > Pseudomonadota > Gammaproteobacteria > Pseudomonadales > Halomonadaceae > Halomonas > Halomonas almeriensis. The sequence goes on along the minus strand of NZ_JAUFPO010000006.1, from coordinate 539,351 downwards.
TATCTTCAAACGAAGGAATAAAAAACTCTTCATCAACATTATTAATTCCTGCATTCTTATTAAGCTCCGAAGGTCTTAAAGACCAAAGCGCAGCATCCTGGTCTTGGTCTGCCGCTCCCTCCTCAACAGAAAAGTATAACGCGACGAGAGGACTCTCGCTCCAATCTAGAAGTCGCGTGGGAACACCGTAATGTTGCATTAAAAATAACCAGTCGAAGGACTCCGCAGGCGTATTCTGAACCAACATCGCAGCACTTTGCTTGAACTGTTTGATCAAGGTGGACTCCGAAGGCGGCGCATCGAGCCTCAAATAGCCAGGGAGCAACGGCCATTCCTTATTGGATTGTCCCCTGTACCAAACTGACCCATTATAGCCATCATTATCTGCTTCAAGCTCCACCAATAGGTCTTGGACCGAACGAATCTCTTTTTCTATCAACAAACAACTCCTCTACTTAGTCTCAAGAAATCTAACGTGAGCGCTCAGCCGCCGCTAACCGCGCAGCGGTGTAGCGGTCGGCTGGAGCGCCTTGTTGGGCTTAGCCTCCCGACGAAGCCCCACGCTTCTAGCCACGGGACACACCATACGCCGACAACGCACTTTGGATTTGGTCATCCTCAGTCGTTTCCGGATAGAACTGGTAGCTCGGCGCGCGGATCGGCTCTACGGCAGTAGCTCGCACTTCAATTAGACTATGAATCTCGAATTTGCCCGCGACCATTTCCTCCAGCGGCCCTGCTAAGTCGGAGTAACGAGAATCTGATCGTGCCACACAGTTCGCGCGACCGCGCACCTTGAAGCCCTTTTGCACGAACACGTCCACGAACGAAACACAGACAGCATCGTTCGATAGTACATTCCGCACGCTTCCAGGCGACGCAATATTGGCAATCACGAGGCGATCATTTTCGTAGGCGGCAAATACCTCCTTCGGCGACACGTTCGGCGTCCCGTCGCTGCCCACCGTTGCAAGCCAACATAGAACGCTGCGATCGACGTATTCCCTGACTTCTTCCGTTATCATGTAATCCTCCGACAATCGCAAAAAACGGCGCGCATTATTCCGCCCAACGCCAAAAGCAGCGGCGCATTTATGCGTCCGTCTGGCTTTTCTTGTTAGGGCTTTCGGCAGCCTTATTTACCTGCTGTGTAAGATGCTCAACCCTTTGATTAATGAATAGGTACAAATTCGTCGAAAACATACCTACTAAAATCGCAACAAGAGCCATGGTGTAAAAATCACTCGATGCCTGAGCAGTTATGGAAGTGCTTACGCCCTTATCTTCCAAATGTGGGGCGACTATGGATAATAGCACCCCGCTTTTTATGCCCACCCAAGAAAACATTGCCATCAATCCAGAGGAAAATACTAATGTGCCGCTATGTATCATCGACGTCCCTGACATTAGGATTCTGGCTACCGCTCCAACTGAACCAAGTAGGAATGGGATTACGAGCAAGACAATAGCATTAAATGCTAGATTTATAGTTACAAGTATTTCTGGGTCTATTTCATATATTGCCGGATTCGCTAATGAGGCCATACCCAGCACCATAAAGGCAAACATAAAAGCTGCCATAAGGTACATATTTTTTCTTCGCTCAGCTGCTTCTTGCTTATACTTCTCTCTATCAAAGGTTATAGAGTACCCAGTTATTTCAGGTGAATCCTTATCACCCTCTGGCAATGAATCCTTTTCTAAATCATGTATATCAGTAACCTCCTCTTCATTGCTTCCTTGCTCTTTCTGAGCGGTTGCATTCTGATTCATAGTTATTTCCTTGTTCCAATCATGGTGCCCTAACAGGTATTAGATAGCGCGCTCGTTCAAGAACTTGAACGCGCATGCTTGTTCAAGAACTTAACCTCATCCATCATAACCGACTTAAACCATTGATTTTGCTCGTTGCAGTGTAGCATGTTGCCACCTATGCAGAATTCGCGTGCATGCGCGTTTCGCCCGATTCAATAATACTGTACAGGCATCCATGCTTCCGGGGAAAGCCGTTGGTCAACGTCTTGATTACCAGTGCATCATGGCCTTCATGCAAGACTTGGGGCACGTGAAACTGGTTTGGCGGGAGGTTCTCTGCACAGTCGGGCACGCTACCGCGATGCACGCATCCTAGGATGCCTTCCTGGCATCGATGCGGCAGTCCTTGTGCCTGTGGTGTTGTCGTCCGTCCCTGTCGGTTTTTGATTACCCTACCCAAGGGGAATAGGGGCGGCAATATCCACCATGGGATGAGGGCTGGATGCTGAGCGAGGCATGTGGCTGGCGCGGCTACAGTGTGCTGAGGTTCAGTGGTGTGTCGAGCACAACGGCGGCGCTCAGGCGGATGGCGGCGGCGTTTGCTGGTCGTCAGGGTGTGCTGCGGCTTCCTCGAGCAGCCACTGGCGGAATTGCCAGGCGATGGGGCGTGCCAGCGTTTCGGGTTCGCTGACGACGTAATATGCCTTGTCACAGGCCAGGTCGCCGTGGGGCAGCACGACCAGTTTGCCGTCGGCGATTTCCTCGCGGTGCAGTGCCTGGCTGCCCAGCAGTACGCCCTGCCCGGCCCGAGCGGCCTCGAGCGCCAGCAGTCCATTGCCGAAGCGCAGCTCACGCAGGTTACCGGGGCGATAGCCTTGCTGCGCGAACCATTGTGTCCAGCCGTGGGTGTTATCCGCCCGTGAGAGCGTGGCATCGCACAGCAGTGGCAGGCCGCGCAGGGATTCGCTGTCGGTCAGCCCATCGGCCAGTTCCGGTGAGCACAGCGGTGTCAGGTCCAGGGAAAGCAGCGGGTCGACCTCCAGCTCGGTGTAGTGGCCAAAGCCCAGCCTCACCGACACATCGATGCCGGCCCGCTTGAGATCGGTGGCTCCCAGCTGGCTGTGCTGGCCGCTGTCCACGGTATGCAGGCTGGCCTGGAGGCGCATCTCGGCCTCGGGGCAGCGTGCGTAGAATCGATGCAGGCGTGGCACGATCCACTTGGTGGCAAACAGCGGCTCGGCGCACACGGTAACCACCATCCGCTCTTCGCCGTAGGCGCGGATCTTTTCCGCGGCGCGTTCGAGTGTCTGAAAGCCCTCGTGCAGTTCCGGCAAGGCGCTGCGTGCCGCGGGGGTCAGGCTAACCCGCCGATGATGGCGGACGAACAGCTCTACCCCGAGGTAGGCTTCCAGGGCCTTGATCTGATGGCTGATGGCCGCCGGGGTGACGTTCAGCTCCTTGGCGGCCGCCGCAAAGCTCCTGGTGCGAGCGGCCACCTCGAAGTAGGAAAGTGCGATCAGCGGGGGAAGTCGTGACATGGCCGTCAACTCGCCGGGTGCATGGCTGCCACCATGCCGCTGAGGTGGCCGCCAGTGTCGCCGCGATGCGCCCTGGCCGGTGTTCTGGCGTTGGCCAGGGCGAGCATCATGCTCAGGATGCCGCCAGTTGCTGACGCAACTGGTACTTCTGAATCTTGCCGGTGGAGGTGGTGGGCAGGCGCGTGAAGATCACCTTCTTGGGCACCTTGAAGCCACTGATGCGTTCACGGGCGAAGGCTAACAGTGCTTCCTCGGTGAGCTCGCTGTCCGCCCGCAGTTGCACGAAGGCGGCCGGCACTTCGCCCCACTTTTCATCGGCCATGGCCACCACGGCCGAAAGCTCCACCTCGGGATGGCGCTGCAGGATTTCCTCGACCTCCATGGACGAGATGTTCTCGCCACCGGAGATGATCACGTCCTTCAGGCGGTCGCGAATCTTCACATAGCCGTCGGGCTCCAGCACGGCGAGATCGCCCGAGTGGAACCAGCCACCGCGGAAGGCGGCTCGGGTGGCGTCTTCGTTGCGCAGGTAGCCTTTCATCACGATGTTGCCCCGGAAGACGATCTCACCGATGGTCTCGCCGTCTGCCGGCACCGGCTCCATGGTCTCGCTGTCGACCACCGACATGCCCTCCTGCAGCGGATAGGTCACGCCCTGGCGCCCATTGAGACGCACGCGTTCCTCCAGCGACTCTTCCGCCCAGCTTGCCTGCTTGGCACACACGGATGCCGGCCCATAGGTTTCGGTCAGGCCATAGACGTGGGTCAGCTCCACGCCCATGCGCTCCATGCGCTCCAGCACCGAGGCCGGCGGTGCGGCGCCGGCGATCAGCCCCTGCACCTTGTGCTCGAAGGCCTGGCCCTGGGCGGCCTCGGCCATCATCGAATGCACCACCGGCGCACCACAGTAATGGGTCACGCCATGACGGCGAATCAGCTCCAGCACACGTTCGGGGTCCACCCGGCGCAGGCAGATGCTGGTGCCACCGATGGCTGCCAGGGTCCACGGAAAGCACCAGCCGTTGCAGTGGAACATCGGCAGGGTCCACAGATAGACCACCTCGCCGGGCAATGACCAGGAGAGCACATTGCTCACGGCATTGAGATAGGCGCCACGATGATGCGTGACGACCCCCTTGGGGTTGCCCGTGGTGCCGGAGGTGTAGCCCAGGGCAATGGCGTCCCACTCGTCCTCGGGCAGTTGCCAGTCGTCCAGCGGCGCATGGTCGGCGAGCAACGCTTCATACTCGAGTTCGCCGATGAAGGTGTCATCACTGAACGCGGGGTCCGCCACATTGATCACCACCGGGGCCGGGCAGCCCAGACGTTCGATGGCCTGGCGAACCACATCCGCGTACTCCGGGTCCACCAGCAGTAGACGCGAGCGGCTGTGTTCCAGGATGAAGGCGACCGAATCCGGGTCCAGCCGCACATTGATGGCATTGAGCACCGCGCCCAGCATGGGAATGCCGAAGTGCGCCTCATACATGGCGGGCACATTGGGCAACATGGCCGCCACGGTATCGCCGCGCTGAATCCCCATCCCCTTGAGTACCGCCGCCAGGCGGGCGCAGCGTTCGTGGGTCTGGCGCCAGCTATAGCGGGTCTCCTCATGAATCAGCGAGGTGGTCTCGGGATACACGGCGGCGGCACGCCTGAGGAAGCTCAACGGCGACAGGGCCACATGATTGGCGGGGTTCTTCTCCAGGGCATCGTTGAAGTCACACTGGTCACTCATTGTCTTGCCTCTTGTGGTGTGCGCGGGCCGGATTCGATGGCATGCCCCGCCCGATGCAAAGGGGGCAGGGCCGGCGTGTCCTGCAGGTCAGGCGGTCGGCTCAGTGCCCCGGCTGCCCCCAGACGGGTTGACGCTTCCCGAGAAAGGCATCAATGCCCTCCCCGGCATCCGGGCTCTGCATGTTCTCGGCCATGACCTGGCCGGCGTAGTCATAGGCATCCGCCAATGACATCTCCCGCTGCGGGTAGAACATGGCCTTGCCGAAGCGCACGGCGTCCGGGCTCTTGGAGAGAATCAAGCGTACCTTTGCGTCGACCGTGGCATCCAGCGCGTCATCCTCGGCAAGGGTGCTCACCAGCCCCCAGGCCTCGGCGGTCTCGGCGTTGATGAATTGCCCGGTCACCAGCATGTCGAAGGCGCGTTTCGGGGCAATACAACGCGACAGCGCCACGGCTGGCGTGGAGCAGAACAGCCCGGCGTTGATGCCGGAAACGGCAAAGCTGGCGGAGCGGCCGGCTACCACCAGGTCGCAACTGGCCACCAGTTGGCAGCCGGCGGCCGTGGCCATGCCGTGCACCCTGGCCACCACCGGCACCGGTAGCTCGACAATGCTCTGCATGACGCGACTGCACTGACGAAACAGGAACTGGTAGTAGTCATCACTGGGGTTGGCGCGCATCTCGCGCAGATCATGCCCGGCGCAGAACCCGCGCCCCTTGGCCGAGAGCACCACACAGCGCACCTTGGGGTCGGCCGCAATGGCATCCAGCTCGGTCTGCAGGGCTTCCAGCATGGCCTCGGAAAGGGTGTTGAACTTGTCCGGCCGGTTCAGCGTCAGGTAGACGGCACCTTCATGATCCTCCCGCAGGAGAATCGGGGCTTCGCCATCGGCAGGATGGGAACGGGTGTCCATGATCGACTCCATGATATAGCGGCCGGGTGGCGGTCAGGCTTCCTGAATCACTACCTCGGCGGTAATCGAATTGCGAATGAAGCAGTTACGGTGCGCACTGGCATGAATCTTCGCAATGGTCTGCGCATCCGGAATATTCTCGCCCTCGAAGGCAATGCGTGGCGAGAGCTCGATGCGCGTCACCTCCATGCCCTTCTTGCCCTGGCGCTCCAGGTAGCCCACCGGGTCGTCGTCGTAGGAGGCCACCTGATACCCCTGATAATCGGCGATGGCCAGAAAGAACAGCATATGACAGCTGGATACCGCGCTGATCAGCATCTGCTCGGGGTCGGCGCATTGCGGATCCCCCTGGAACTCGACCGAGGCCGAGGCCTTCACTTCCTGGCCACCATTGAGCATGACCGAATGGTTGCGCGAGTAAGTGCTGTCATCTTCTTGATGAACGGCGCGTTGCCAACGAATGGCGGATTCATGAACTGACATGGGCAAACCTCCTGTGCATGCCCGCAGGCTATGCGACCCGGGGGAGCGCGGTAAAACGACGATTGCTAACCATATGGATTAGCAATGCTAATGCCATCGACCTTTCACCCTGTCAGCACACTGGATTTTAAAGCCCAACAGAGGGGCATGGTGAAGCACCCCAAACGTCAGCGGCAAGTCATTGCGTAACAATAAATAAGCCAAATGCTGAGAAAGCATCACTTTACCCCCGCCACAGCGGCGCTTAGCCTTCTCGAGACATGTGCCGGGCCAGGCCGCCACATGAAGCCGCATTGATGACACGGGTGCAGGAGCAACGTCGCCATGAAGACCCTCAACGTCGAATACGCGATCATCGGCGCCGGCACCAGCGGGCTGGGCGCCTATTCGAAGATCAGCCGCCAGACCGACAGCCTGGTGATGATCCAGGATGGCCCCTATGGCACCACCTGTGCCCGCGTTGGCTGCATGCCCAGCAAGCTGCTGATCACCGCCGCCGACCATGCCCACGATCTAAGCCACAGCGACTTCTTTGGCGTGCCCGCCAGCGGCCGCGTCGACGGGCGCCGGGTGCTGGAACGCTTGCGCCGCGAGCGTGACGAACGTTTCGTCGCCAACAATCTGCGCTATGTCGAGAAGATTCCGGCCCATCACAAGCTCGAGGGCCGAGCACGTTTCGTGGCGCCGAAACGCCTGATGGTGGATGACGCGGTCGAGGTCAGGGCGGAGAAGGTGATCATTGCCTGCGGCTCGCGCCCGGCGATCAGCGAGGTATTCACGCCGGTGATGTCGCGCGTGTTGACCAGCGACACGGTATTCGAGCTGGAAGACCTGCCGGAATCGGTCGCCGTAATCGGCATGGGGGTGATTGCCCTGGAACTCGGTCAGGCGCTGCATCGGCTCGGGGTGCGCACCACCCTCTATGGCCGTTCGGGCAGGATCAACGCCCTGACCCATCCCGCCATGCAGCAGCAGGCGCTGGACGCCCTCTCCGCCGAGCTGGAGATTTTCCCCAGTGGCCGTGTGGTAAGCACCCGGGAGGATGCCCAGGGGGCCTGGATCGAATTCGAGCAGCCGGATGGCCAGCGCGTCAGCCGGGTATACGAGCGTGTCCTGGTCGCCACCGGCCGCACCTCCAACCTGGACCGCCTGGGCTTGGAACAGGCCGGCCTGGAGACCGGCCAGCCCGAGCAGGGCCAGATCGATTCACGGACAATGCGCTGCGCCAATCTGCCGATCTTCATCGCCGGGGATGCCACCGACGAACTCCCGGTATGGCATGAGGCCTATGACGAGGGGCGAATTGCGGCACACAACGCCCTGAACTATCCGGACCCGACGCCGGCAGCGCGTCGACCGCCGCTGACGGTGATCTTCACCGATCCACAGATCGCGGTCATCGGCCAGAGCTACCGGCACCTCGGGGAGCGCGAGGTGGTGATCGGCGAGCTGCCCTTTTCGAGCCCCCGCCATGTGGTCTGGAACAAGGTGGCCGGACGCATGCAGGTCTATCTGGATGCGCACAGCGAGGTGATTCTCGGTGCCGAACTGGTGGGCCACCAGGCCGAACACCTGGCACATCTGCTGGCCCTGGCCATGACCCATGGCATGACGGCCGAGCAGGTCCTGGAAATGCCTGTCTACCACCCCAGTGCCGAGGAGTTGCTGCGCGATGTCCTGATGGACGCGCGCAAGAAGTGCGCACACCAGCAAGCCGAACGGGCGATGTGCTGAAAAGGAGATGAGCGACATGCATCAGCCCTCACAAGCCCCCGACTTCATCGCCCAGCTCAAGCATTTTGCCGCCCTGGTGCGACGCGACCGACGCCTGCAGGGCCGCCATGTTCACACGACCACCCTGACCAGCGAAGCGGAAAGTCGGGATAGCGTCACCCTGGACGCGGTGATCGAGCATGGCAGGGTCCAGCAGCTCGGCTATCGCGTCCGTGCCTGCACGCTGGCGCAGGCCACTACCGGGCTCATGGCGACGCGTGCCGAAGGCCTTGACCTGATGACGCTCACGGCGCTGGAGCAGCAGATCGCCTTGATCCTGCAGGATACCCCGCCGCCGGCCGAAAGCCTGATCTGGCCGGAACTGCTCATGTTACAGAATGCGGCCGCCATGCCGTCACGTCATGATGTGGCTCTGCTGCCGTTTCATGCCCTGCGGCACTTGATGAGCGCGCCGGAGGACGCGCCGAGTGATAGTCCTTGATTGACCCGACAACCCCTTACAACTCAGTGCATCAGGAGGCTCAGGATGAGCAACCATATCATCGTGGTGGGCGGCGGCATTGGCGGCACCATGACGGCCAACAACCTGGTCAAGAAGCTCTACCCGGAAATAAAGAGCGGCAGGGCCAGCGTGACTCTGATTTCCAACAGCTACTGGCATTATTACAAGCCAGCCTTCATGTACGTGGCCTTCGGCCAGTTTTTTCGCGATGAGCTGCGTCGCCCGCAGGCGTCGCTGCTGCGCCCGGAAATCAACTTCGTGCTGGATCAAGTGGAAGGCTTCGAGTTCAAGCACAGCCGGCTGAGAATGAAGTCGGGCCATGTTCACGACTATGACTACCTGGTGGTGTCCACCGGTTGCATCCCGTCGCCGGAACGCATCGAGGGCCTGAAGGAAGCCGGTGACCATTTCTATCAGCACGACCCGGCCCGTCAGCTGCACGAAAAGCTCTCGACCATCGAAAAAGGCCGGATCTTTATTGGCGTGACCTTCCCCAAAACTCCCAATGTGCCTCACCAGTGCGGCATTGCGCCCATCGAGACCACCCTGATGGTGGATGAGTTCCTGCGCCAGCGGGGTGTTCGCGACCGGATCGAGCTGGTCTATACCTACCCGACGATCTCGCAGCTCACGCGCAATTGTCTGTTTCTGCAGAAGCCCACCGGCGATGTGTTACCGACGATATTCGACGCCAAGAGCATCGTGCATAAACGCGGCTTTACCCTGGCCAGCGTTGACCCCGAACGCAATGTGGCAATCTCGGAGGAAGGTGGCGAGGAGAACTTCGACATCCTGATGCAGACACCGCCGATTCGCGCCGTGGATGCGGTGCTTAATTCGGGAATTTCCCAGTCGCCGAACCAGGAAGGCTGGCTGCCGACGGATCGTCAGTCCCTGCAACTGGAAGGCTTCGAAAATGTCTTCGTCATGGGCGACACGGTGGACCTGCCGATCAGCAAGGCGGGCGGCAGCTGTCATAACCAGTCACCGGTAATCTGCAACAATATTGCCGGCCTAGTGCGCATCGGCCGAACCGTCGACGAGTATGACGGCAAGGTGCAGGCCATCGCACAAATGGGCATGGAGGCAGGCATGCCGCTCTGGTACGACTACGACGAAGACGTCAAACCCACACCCCCCACCAAGATTGGCGGCCTCATGCGCAAGGGGTTCAATCGGGGTGTTTACTGGTCTGTGGCACGCGGCCTGGTCTAAACAAGGAGGTCACTAATAAGTCATCAAGATAGCACTGAATCCGTGCCGTCACTGGCCCGGGTACTCGAGTCGTCGCCGGCCCTGCAGGACCCCGCTACCCTCGAAGGCGCCGCCAGCCTGATCGAAAAGGTAGCCCCCTTGCTGCAGGGCGAGCGGCTGCACAATATCGTCGACCTGCTGGCCGCCACCTCCGATGTCATTGAAATGACCGATGAAGCCATGGTGCAGAAGCTCATGGCCCTCTATGAGGAGAGCATCGGCGGCGTCTGGGCGGTCAGCAATGCCGTGCAATATGCCGCGGCGCAATCCGGCGCGGAAGAGGTGCCGCCCACCCTGTGGAAGAGCATCAGACGCCTGCAGAATGACGAGAATGCCCGACGCGGTCTGGATACCACCATCAATCTGCTGGCGGAGCTGGGCCGACAGTCGCGGATCGCGGGCCAGCCCAGACCCGAGGATTGACCACCAGAGTCGGACAGCGGCCTCCCTGGACGCACGCGTTGCCCGGGTGGCCGGCAAGCGTTGTGACGCCGACGTTATCCGAGTGCGACATCGCCTGTGGTATTAACGTCGGACGTCATGACACAACGCAAAGAGACGTTGCGAAGCGCGGTTGAATCCGTCACACACTCAAGGAGTAAACGAAGAAGGCTTAGCCCCCATGAGGAAACTTGCGATCGATGCGGCCGACATCCGCATCCTGCGTGCATTGCAGCAGCATGGCCCACTCAGCAAGTCACGCTTGTCGGAGGTGGTCAACCTGTCGCCGACACCCTGTTGGATCCGCTTCACGCGACTCAAGAAGGCCGGACTGATACGCGGCTATCATGCCGATATCGCCCTGGAGCGCGTCATGGACGCCACCAAGGTGGTGGTCAAGGTTTCCTTGAAGGAACATCAGAAACGCGACTTCGAGCGCTTTGAAGCCTTTGTCGAAAGCGTCGACGAAATCGTCGAGTGCATGGCCACTGGAGGTGGCATGGACTACATCATCAAGATAGTGACACGCAGCCTCGCCGAATTCCAGGATGTGATGGACAAGCTGCTGGCCGCCAATCTGGGGATTGATCGCTACACGACCTATATCGGCACCCGGGAGACCAAGAAGACCCAGGTCAACATTGCCCAGCTGTTGGTGGATGACAAGGATCGAAGCTTCCTGGCCCCGGACTGGTGACCGTTCCCACACAAGCGGCGCAGCGCCCGTGGGTCATGATGTACACCGGCACGCTCTGGCGGTTCTGGCCACTTGTCTCGGCTTTATTTTATCCAGCGTATTGCCTGCCGGCCATGCCCTTGTCAGGCTTTGCAAAGTGGGTTCGCCGGGCCTTTAATAACCCCTTTAAATCAACGAGTTGGAAAAGATAGTCCAATTGTGCTGCAAGCAGGCCCCTAAAAAGCCTGTTCATGCCAAAATTCCCGCTTTTTTAGGCCCAGCGTGCCCGGGCTCAGGGCTATAGTGAGCCCGACCCATGCAACACCCACAATATTAAAAGCGTTAACGCCAAGGTGGTTTCAATGAGCAACGTCACGTCTCTCCAGAGTGCCTCCAACCAGGCTGTCCATGACGACTTCGGTTTCGGGACTCAGATCCGCAAGTCTCCCTACTTTTCCGCCACGGTACGCTGGGGCGCCTCGGCGTTTTCCGTGTACAACCACATGTATATCCCGCGGGAATTCACCGGGCCGGAAGACAACTTCTGGAACCTAGTGAACGAGGCCATCCTGTGTGACGTCGCCGCCGAACGCCAGGTGGAAGTCACCGGCCCGGATGCCGCCGCCTTCGTGCAGTACCTGACACCGCGCGACTTGTCACAGATGGCCGTGGGTCAATGCAAGTACATCCTGATCACCGCCGAGGATGGCGGCATCCTCAATGACCCCATCCTGCTCAAGCTGGCCGACGACCATTTCTGGATCTCGCTGGCCGACAGCGACATCCTGCTGTGGGCACGCGGCGTGGCGCTCCATGCCGGCCTGGATGTCCAGCTCAGCGAGCCGGATGTGTCACCTCTCCAACTGCAGGGGCCGAAGTCCGGCGAGATCATGCAGGCGTTGTTCGGTGACAGCATTCAGGACATGCGCTACTACTGGTGGCGCGAAATGGAGCTCAACGGCATTCCGCTGATCGTCTCGCGCACCGGCTGGTCCAGTGAGCTGGGGTACGAACTCTATCTGCGCGACGGCTCGCGCGGCGACGAGCTCTGGGAAACCATCATGGCCGCCGGCCTGCCCTTCGGCCTGAAGCCCGGCCACACTTCCTCGATCCGCCGAATCGAGGGCGGCATGCTTTCCTATCACGCCGATGCCGACATGCACACCACCCCCTATGAGCTGGGCATGGACCGGCTGGTCAACCCGCAGATGGAGGCCGACTTCATCGGCAAGTCGGCGCTTCAGCGCATCCAGCAGGAAGGCGTGCACCGCAAGCAGGTCGGCCTGGAGATCGAAGGCGATGCCCTCTCGGGGCCCAACACTTCCTTCTGGGCACTCACCCATGGCGGCAACACCGTCGGCAAGGTGACCTCGGCGGTCTACTCACCGCGCCTCGACAAGAACATTGCGCTGGCTATGGTCATCGTGCCGTGCAGCGAGCTAGGCACCCAGCTCGAAGTTCACACGCCGGATGGTGAGGTCATGGCTACCGTGGTCGAAAAGCCGTTCTTCGATCCGCGCAAGCAACTGGCCACCAGCTGATCGACCCCGGGAGAGACGCTCATGTATTCCGTTCGACTCTGGGCTGCAAGACATCCGCGCATTTTCGAGGTCGCCTACAACGCCTTCCACCCGGTGCTAACTCGCCTGCAACCAGTGTGGAAGGCGATGGGCGAAGAGCGCTCCGAGAAGGTGGTCGGCAAGGTCGAGCAACTGAGCAAGGAGCTGCTCTTCGACTGCAAGATGTGCGGCCAGTGCATCCTCAGCTCGACCGGCATGTCGTGCTCGATGAACTGCCCCAAGAGCATGCGCAACGGGCCCTGTGGCGGCGTGATGCAGAATGGCCATTGTGAGGTGAAACCCGAGATGCGGTGTGTCTGGCTGGAAGCCTGGGAAGGCAGCCAGAAGATGCGCCAGAGCGACCTGATCCAGGTGGTGCAGACCCCGGTCGATCACCGCCTGAAGGGATCATCTTCCTGGCTGCGCGAGGCCAGACGCGCCAGCCAACCCCAGCAGGAGGGCCGCCATGAGTAGCGCTACCCCGCCCACCCCGGGCACGCATGACGGGAGTGCCGCGCTCCCGGAGGCCCGCGGCCGACTGGAGCAGGTCTTGCGGGCCGGCAACTTTGCCATCACCACGGAGATTGCCCCGCCCGACTCGGCCAATCCTCAGGATGTCTATGATCGGGCGGCCGTCTTCCAGGGCTTTGTCGACAGCATGAACGCCACCGATGGCTCGGGAGCCAATTGCCACATGTCGAGCTCTGCCATGTGCGCCCTGCTCAGCCGCCGCGGCTACGAGACGGTCATGCAGATCTCCTGCCGGGACCGCAACCGCATTGCCATCCAGGGTGATGTCCTGGGCGCCTCGGCGCTGGGCATCAACAATATCCTGTGCCTGACCGGCGATGGCGTGCAGGCCGGCGACCACCCACAGGCCAAGCCGGTCTTCGACCTGGACTCGATGTCACTGCTGGAGACCATCACCGGCCTGCGGGACAAGCACCAGTTTCTCAGCGGTCGTCCGCTCAGCCAGGGGCCGAATGTCTTTCTGGGCGCCGCCGAAAATCCGTTTGTTCCACCCTTCAACCTGAGGGCCATGCGGCTGGCCAAGAAAGTGGCGGCAGGCGCACAATTCATTCAGACCCAGTACTGCTTCGACCTGCCCCGACTGCGCAACTTCATGCATCAGTGCCGGGACCTGGGCCTGCTCGAGAAGTGCTTCATCCTGCCCGGCGTCGGTCCGCTGGCATCCGCCCGGGCGGCCAGATGGATGCGTCAGAATGTGCCCGGCGTGCACATTCCCGATGCCATCATCGAGCGTCTCGATGGCGCCCACGACCAGAAGGCCGAGGGCCGCAACATCTGCATCGAGATGATTCAGGCCCTGCAGGAAGTCGAGGGTGTCAGCGGTGTCCACATCATGGCACACCGCCAGGAATCAAGCGTGCCGGCGATCGTCCAGGCCTCGGGCGCCCTGAGCGATCGCACGCCATGGGCGCCAGAAATGGAAACCGAACCCCTTGCGTCCACTGCCACCGCTTGACCATCCTAGACGCCAAGGTGTCAGCCGCCGATCCCCGGGCCACATAATCAAACCAAAGGGCAAGTCATGGAAAGCCGATACAAGACCGACAACCAGTTCGTCCTCAAAGTCAGCTGCCGAACCGGCACCGGCATCGTCTCCAGCATCACCTCCTATCTGGCGGACCGGGGGTGCAACATCACGGAGCTGTCCCAGTTTGATGACAAGATATCGGGCCAGTTCTTCATGCGCTGTGTCTTCAACATCCTCGACGATAGCCAGCACAGCTTCGACAGTCTGGAAGCCGGCTTCAGCGAGGTGGGTGAGCGCCTCGAGCTGGAATGGAGCATGCACGACCTGCAGTCCCCTCCCCGGGTACTGATCATGGTCTCGCGATTTGACCATTGCCTGGTGGATCTCCTGTATCGCCATCACAAAGGCGAGTTGAACATCGAGATCACCGGTGTGGTGTCCAACCATGAAGATCTGCGAGAGATCGTCGAGCGCGAGGGTATCCCGTTCAGGCATCTGCCCGTCACGCCGGACACCAAGCCGGAGCAGGAAGCCAGGCTGATGGAAATCGTCGAGGAGACCCGGACCGAGCTGGTGGTGCTGGCGCGTTACATGCAGGTGCTCTCGGATGACCTCTGCCAGAAACTCCACGGTCGGGCGATCAATATCCACCACTCCTTCCTGCCGGGCTTCAAGGGCGCCAAGCCCTATCACCAGGCGTTCGAACGGGGCGTCAAGTTGATCGGCGCGACGGCTCACTATGTCACGGCCGACCTCGACGAAGGGCCGATCATCGAGCAGTCCGTCCAGCCGGTGAACCATGCCTACTACCCGGATGAGCTGGTGGCCCTGGGGCGCAATACCGAAACCATGGCTCTGGCAACGGCGGTGAAACTGCATTCCGAACACCGCATCTTCCTGTCGGGCAACAAGACCATCATCTTCAAGTGAACGGGAGGCGGCAAATGGCGCAAGTAATCGATGGCAAGGAGCTTGCCAGTCAGGTGCTCGAGGACGCAGCAACCGAGGTGTCGTGGCTCAAGCAGCAATTCGACCGCGTGCCCGGGCTGGCCGTGGTGCTGGTCGGCGACGATGCCGCCAGCCAGATCTATGTGCGCAACAAGATCAAGCGCGCCAAGGAAGCCGGGATTGCCTCCTTCGAACATTATCTGGGGGCCGACACCTCCCAGGACACACTGGACGACCTGATCCAGCAACTCAACGACGATCCCGAGGTGCACGGCATTCTCGTCCAGCTCCCCCTGCCCAAGCACATTGACGAGGAACGCATCATCTCGAGCATCCTGCCGGAGAAGGACGTCGATGGCTTTCATCCGGCCAATGTCGGTGCTCTCTCCCAGGGCCGCGCCTCACTCGTGCCCTGCACGCCCCAGGGGTGCCTGATCATGCTGCGCCAAGTGCATGAGGACCTCAGTGGAAAGAACGCGGTGATCGTCGGTCGTTCCAATATCGTCGGCAAGCCCATGGCCGCGCTACTGTTGCAGGAAAACTGCACGGTGACCATTGCCCACTCGCGGACCCGCGACATCCGCAAGGTCTGCCAGGAAGCCGACATCCTGATCGCCGCCACCGGTTCGCCGGGGCTGATCCAGTCGGACTGGATCAAGCCCGACGCCACCGTCATCGACGTCGGGATTAATGCCATCGAGGTCGATGGGCAGCGCAAGCTCACCGGCGATGTCGACTTTGCCGCCGCCTCGCAGGTCGCCGGAGCAATTTCGCCGGTGCCAGGTGGCGTCGGCCCGATGACCATTGCCTGCCTGTTGTTGAACACAACCCGCGCCGCCAGGGCGCAACTTGCCTGACGGCTGCCAAGCGACAGACATGGTACCGCTCGGTCCCGCACCGGCGATGATCCGGCGCGGGGTTCGAACCCGCCCCTGGGGCATCCGCCCACCCGGGGCGGAGTGCCAACAACGCCATGCCTGCCATCATGGTGCTGATGTCAGGCAGGCACCCTGCCAGCGAGCCGAGGCGCCTGGTCGATAAGCCTGCACGTCACCGCTGACGTCATCCAAGGCGAAGAGATGCAGCCAGTGATTGGCCGTCAACGACTGCAGTACCTCATGGCGGGCAACGATGGCCTCGATGGCGGAAGTCGGTGCTGCCAGGTACACGCTCAGGCGCAGGGGCTGGTGTTGCCAGCATTCGCCGTCGTGCAGCGATTGCCAGGGCAGACCGATGCGCAAGTCGCCGCCATTGCCCTCGAAGACACCAATATGCCCGCCCACCACGTTGTGCAATACCTTGTTGCCACTGCCGTACTTGTGGTTGTCGGTCACCGAGGCGTTGTACTGCATGTTGATCCAGTGGGCGACGACCATGGGCGCGGTCATGATGAGCTCAAGGCGGGAAAAGTCGCTGTCGGAGCGCCAGTCGTAGTCGTGTAGGAAGCTCCGACCCGCGAGATCCACCCCGGCCGTGCAGTGGCGAGGTGCCGCAATGAAGCTGGCGTTATTGGCCAGCCCCCACTCCGGCCGGGTCTGTGACCAGTCGGCGCCGCGACGCTCCAGGGCCTTTTCAAGCTCGACCCCGTCACTTGCCAGTCCCAGGCGCGGAGCACGCTCGCGTCGCGCCTCAGCGCCGGCACGCTCCAGCCAGCTGCGCTGTGCTTCGCTGAGCGCGAAACCGTCTGCCGAGCCTTCCGGCAGCTCGATGCGATCGGTAATGGTATGGTGCAGCGCCGCCACGAAACGTGTGTCGGCGGGGATCGTGATCCCCTGCTCGGCCAACAGCTCGCGCAAGGCAGGGTCATTGAGCAAGCGCGCCAGCGAACGCACCGAGAGCTCGCCCGACTGACCACCGCAGGCACCGCACTCCAGCCCCGCGGCATGCGGATTGTTGGTGCTGTGACTGCCGTGCCCGACCAACAGCACACGAGGCGCAAAGCCCTCGGTCAGCCCCATGGCTTCGAGGACGGAGCGAGCAAGCCCAGCCTTGTCGGCCAGGCTCAACGCCTTGCCGCTGTCACGCCAGTACCACCCGAGCAAGGCCATCTCGAGGGGCCTGCGCCGGGGTTTCGCCACCAGGGAGCGGCGCAGCAGCTTGCCGGCATAGAGCAGCCCGGCGGTTTCCACGGCGGAGAAACTGGCGCTCGCTGTACGGCTCCATTCCTGCAGGCGTGCCTGCCAGTTGCGACGCTGCGCCGCGCGCATGGGCCCCTGATGGGCGCCACTTTTCAGCGTCACCCGCGGGGCCAGAAGACCCGGCAGATGGGGCACGGTCAGCGAGGTACCATCCTGCTGGTGCTCCACAGGCAAGCCGAAAAAGCCCGCAAAGCCCAGGGTCTGAATGGCCGGACTCTGAGCTTCCAGGGCTCGACGCATGGGTTCGGAGCGCACATCGATACAAAACACCGCTTGCAGCTCGGTGCCGACCGGAGGCACCTGCGCTGATCGAACTGCCTCGCTGAGGGCCTGATGCAGCGGTTGCTGATAGGCAAGCTCACTGGCCAGCTGCCACACCCAAAGCGGGCCCTGTACGCTCTGATGGCGCGCCACCAGGCTGGGCAATTCCGCCAGCTCATCGTGCCAAAGGCGCGTCAGGCGTTCAGCCTGGTCACTGTGCTCCGCGCGAATATACCGCCACAGCACCAGCTCCCAGGCCAGGCGTATGGCCAGCAGGCTGCGCATATCCGACCCGCCCGCTTCGCCCGGTGATGCGTTCAGACTGTTCTGCCAGTCCTGGAACGCGACCCAGGAGGCCCAGCCATTGATGTCGAGCAGCAGCGCCTGGGCGTAATCCTCGAGTCCGCCGGTATCCACCATGAGCTCGGAAATGGCCGCCACCAGCAAGCCTTCCTCGGTCTGCGGCAGCGTTCTGAAGTAGCGGCGCAGGCGCCGCTCGCCCATCAGAATAGCGATGCCATGGTCCTTGAGGGTGATATCCCGCCAGTGCTGATAGAGCTGCCTGTCCGAGGCTGCGTCGAGGCGTTCGGCGTTGAGCGCACCATCCTCCTGAAAGTAGGCGGCACAGAATTGACTGATCTGCTGGGTGATCTCGTCTCGCCACGCCATCTTGTGCTCACGATCACGCTGGGCATCAATCAGATCGCTGATGTTGTGCCAGTGGGGCAGCCGGCTGAGTTCATCGACTACCTGCAGCAGGTTCTTGTAGGGCCCCCGATAGTCGAGGCGCTCGGCCGCCTCGACCAGGTGCGCTTCGCCGATCTCGCCGCTCTGCCAGGCGCCCAGATAGTAGCTCGGCGGCATCAGGGAGTGGACATTGCCCAGCGCCGAAAGCCGCGCCGCCACTCGGGCGGCCTCTTCGCCTCGCTGAGTCCAGTAGGGGCTGACCGCGATCAGTCGGTCCAGCGGCCAGCTCGGCGCGATGCGTGAGCAGGCGCGGTCCAGCGCTTGTGCCTGCTCCGCTGTCAGCTTCGGCTCATGCTCTGGATCAGGGGCCTGCGCGGCCCGCTCGCTTGCATGACGGATCATGAGGTCCTCCCGCGCCAGGCGCTTTGCAGGGTCTTGGGCTTGGTACGCCCACTCGACTTGTGAGGCCAGAGCTTCAGGGTGTTACGCGTCACCCATTCGTCCAGGTAGAAACCGGCATAGCAATAGCGATTGAGTGTCTGCGAGCCGCGATAATGGAGGCCATGACGCTGCAGCCAGTAGCCCGCGAAGAGCAGCCCGAAAAGCGCGCTGACCCAGAGGTCTGCCCAGGGCGAGGCCAGATGGTCGACCGGGGACAGGAAGCTGGCAAACACCAGCTTGAGGCCTGTGTAGGCCAGCACCACCAGGCCAGCCAGGCCGAGAAAACCGGGAAGCGTGCCGCCAGTTCGCGTGCTGCGACGCTCGGCCAGCAAGACGGTGACGGCCAGGGTGAGCAGCACCCAGGGGCTGTTGATCGCCAGCACCTTGGCATCGGTGAAACGTCCGGCGAGCACAACCCCAGCCATGACGAGGAGACTGCTGAGCAGGGCCGACGACAGCCATTGCTTCAACGTGGGCGACACCCCGGGCGCCTGACGGCGCAACAGGTCCTGCTGCACAGCTTCTCCCGAGCCGAGGAAGGCATAGGCCTTGTAGCAGGAGTGAGCCACCAGATGCAGCAACGCCAGTTCTACCAAACCCAGGGCAATCTCCACCAGCATCAGGCCCATCTGGGCGCTGGTCGACCAGGCCAGGCGCACCTTGATGCTGACACGGGTCATCATGATCAGCGCGGCCAGCACACTGCCGATCCCGGCGACCCCCAGAATCAGCGCCTGGGCCGGGGTGGAAAGCAGCAACAGCGGCGAAAACAGCAGCAGCAGATAGCCGCCCAGGTTGATCACCCCGCCGTGCAGCGCGGCAGATACCGGAGTGGGCGCCTCGACCACCTGAATCAGCCAGCCGTGAAGCGGCAGTTGGGCGCACTTGATCAGTGCCGCCAGAGCCAGCAGGCAGGCGGCCCACTGCTCGACAGCGCCAAGCTCACTCGCCGGAGCGCCATAGGCGGCGGTGATCTCACTGATCCTTGCCGTGTCGTGGTGCAGATAGAGCAGCACAAAGGCCATCAGGGCACAAAGCTCGGCGGCCCGGGCGAAGAGAAACTTCTTGTGTGCCGCCAGGGCCGCTCTGGGACGCGCCGGGTAGAACATCAGCAACTGATGCATGGCCAGACTGATGCTGGTCCAGGCGAGCATGAACAGCACCAGGTGATCGCTCAGCACGGCCACGCTGACGGCAGCGAACGCCGCCTGGAGAAGCGCGACAAAGCGCCGCTGGCGAGGTTCGCCGTAAAGGTAGGTAGCACTGTAACGCACCACCACGAACGCGATGAAATTGGCCAGAAGCAGCAGGATCAGCGCCAGCGGCGAGGTCTGCCAGATGCCGTTGACGCCCGGCAGCCACTGAGTGGCACTAAGCAGCAGCAGCAGCGCCGACACCAGGATGCTGCCCAGAGTGGCCAGGCGCGCCGTTCGCCAGGCGCGCGGTCGCGGCAGCCGGGTGCTCAGTACCGCTCCCAGCGCCAGCGCTATGGGCACCAGGCCCGGCAGCCAGGGGAACAAATGCTCGATCCACATCATGCCAAGACTCCGCTCGTTGAAGTGCGAGCAGTATCCCGGGTGCCATGATTTAATTAAAATATATATAAATGATTTTTCTGTTCTACAAAAGCGAACGAAATGAGCCGGCTCAACTATCACCACCTGTATTACTTCTGGCGCGTGGCGGCCGAGGGAAACCTGACTCGCACCGCCGAATTGCTGCATCTCTCCCAGAGCGCGCTCTCCACCCAGATACGCCAGCTCGAGCAGCGCATGGGCAAACCCCTGTTCGAACGACGCAATCGCGCCCTGATGCTGACCGAGGCGGGTCGTCAGGTATTCAACTATGCCGAGGTGATCTTTACCAAGGGCGAAGAGCTGGAGTCATTGATCAACCGGGGCATCGAACCCGAGTATCAGCACATCCGTATCGGCACCCTCTCGAGCATGTCGCGCAATTTCATCGAAGGCTTCATCGCACCGTTGTTGTTCGGAGAGGGCCAGAAACTGCGTTTCAGTCTTTATGCCCGCGGCATGGCCGAGCTCCTCGACGGCCTGGCGCGGCATGAGTTCGACCTGGTGCTAGCCAACACCCAGCTCCCCCCTGCGGGATCAGCCCAGACAGCCTGGCAAAGCCAATTGCTGGCGCGCCAGCCCCTCTCCATCATCGGCCCCCCGGACGCCCAGCCCGGCCGGCCCTTTCCGGAGGGATATGAAGGTTTGCGCTGGGTGCTGCCGGGTGAGCATCATGAGTTGCGTCGGGCCTTCGACGGTTACTGCAGTCGACACCAGTACCAGCCCGAGGTACTGGCCGAGGCCGACGACATGGCCATGCTGCGACTGCTGGCGCGGGACAGCGGTGCGCTGAGTGTTCTGCCGGAGGTGGTGGTCAGGGACGAGCTGCAGCAGGGCCGGCTGACCTCCTACGAGCGCCTGCCCAATATCTACGAGAACTTCTACGCCATCACTCTGCCGAGGGAGTTCATGCCCGGCATGGTGGCAGAGTTGTTGAGCTATGCGCTGCAGGATTCGGGCTAGCCAGGCGCCCGGCAGCCCCCTGCCCCGGAGATGGCCGGACCGCCTGACGCGAGACGCCCCTGCCGAATCATGACCGGGGCGTTCCTTGCCGGCGGCTTCAGGCGTTGACGGCAGCCGCGGGTACCGCTCGAGCGGCGCGATGCGCGTGCAGCTTGCTGTAGCTGTCGATCAGGCGCTGGTGCCGTTCCAGGCTTTCCAGCTGCATGCTGGTCGGCTCGATACCATGGAAACGCACCTCGCCGTTCACCGAGCCCACCACGGCGGCCATGGTCGCTTCGCCGAACATGCGCTGGAAGTTCTCGAGATAGTCGTTCAGCTCCAGTTCATCGTCCAGGGCGATCTCCAGTACGGCATTGACGGCCTGATAAAAGAGGCCGCGTTCGACGGTGTTGTCGTTGAACTGAAGGAACATCTCGACCCGTTCCAGTGCTTCTTCGTGCTGGCCAAGCGCCAGGTTGATCAACAGCTTGAGTTCGAGGATCGTCAGTTGCCCCCAGACGGTGTTCTCGTCGAACTCGACGCCGATCAGGGTGATGATGTCCTCGTGGTCATCGATCTGGCTATCATCCAGCCGCTCCAGCAGATCACTCAATTGCTGATCGTCGAGCGCGTGCAGGTTGAGAATGTCCTCGCGGAACAGCAATGCCTTGTTGGTGTTGTCCCAGATCAGATCCTCGACCGGATAGACTTCGGAGTAGCCCGGCACCAGAATACGACACACCGGCGCGCCCAGATCCTCGTGGACGGCCACGTAGACCTCCAGGTCCAGCGCCTCGAGCAGGCCGAACAGTGTCGCCGCCTCCTCTTCGTTGGTGCCGGCGAAATCCCACTCGACGAAGTCGATATCCGAGCGGGCACTGAAGAAGCGCCAGGACATCAGGCCCGAGGAGTCGATGAAGTGCTCGACGAAGTTGTTGGGCTCGGTGACGGCCAGAGAATTGAAGGTCGGCGGCATGAAGTCGTTCATGCCCTCGAAGCTGCGACCCTGCAACAGCTCGGTCAGACTACGCTCGAGCGCCACCTCGAAGCTCGGATGAGCGCCGAAGGAGGCAAAAACCCCGCCGGTGCGCGGGTTCATCAAGGTGACGCACATCACCGGATAGTCACCGCCCAGCGAGGCATCCTTGACCAGCACCGGAAAGCCCTGCTTTTCCAGGGCCTCGACGCCTTCGAGGATTCGCGGATACTTCTCGAGCACCGCCCGCGGCACATCCGGCAGTGCGATTTCCTCCTCGATGATCTGGCGCTTCACGGCGCGCTCGAAAATCTCCGACAGGCATTGCACCTTGGCCTCGGCCAGGGTGTTGCCGGCACTCATGCCATTGCTGAGGTAGAGGTTCTCGATGAGGTTCGAGGGGAAGTAGACCGCCTCACCATCGGACTGGCGCACGAAGGGCAGCGCCACGATGCCACGATCCGTCCTGCCGGAGTTGGTATCGATGAGATGGCTGCCGCGCAACTCGCCGTCCGGATCATAGAAGTCCCGGCAATGCTCATCCAGGATGCCCGCCGGCAGTTCATCGTTGGGCCCGGGCTGGAACCACTTCTCGTCTGGATAATGCACGAACTCGCTGTGGGCGATGGCCTCGCCGAAGAACTGGTCGTTGTAGAAGAAATTGCAGCTCAGCCGCTCGATGAATTCGCCCAGTGCCGAGGCCAGGGCGCTTTCCTTGGTGGAGCCCTTGCCATTGGTGAAGCACATGTTGGAGTGGGCATCGCGGATGTGCAGGGACCACACATGAGGCACGATATTGCGCCAGGAGGCGATCTCGATCTGCATGCCCAGCGACTCGAGCATGCGCGTCATGTTGGTGATGGTCTGCTCCAGCGGCAGGTCCTTGCCCTCGATCCAGGTGTTCGCGCCCTCCTCCGGCTCGGCCATCAGCAGCGCCTGAGCATCCTCGTCCAGGTTCTCGACGACCTCGATCTGGAAGTCCGGGACGTTCTGCACCACCCGCTTGACCGAGCAGCGCTCGATGGAACGCATGATGCCCTGGCGATCCTTGTCGGAGATATCCTCCGGCAGCTCGACCTGGATCTTGAAGATCTGCTTGTAGCGGTTCTCCGGGTCGACGATGTTGTTCTGCGACAGGCGGATGTTCTCGGTGGGAATGTCCCGCGCGTTGCAGTAGACCTTGACGAAGTACGCCGCACACATCGCCGACGACGCCAGGAAGTAGTCGAAGGGGCCCGGCGCCGAGCCATCGCCCTTGTAGCGGATGGGCTGATCGGAGATGACCGTGAAGTCATCGAACCTGGCCTCCAGCCGGAGGTTGTCGAGATAGTTGACCTTGATTTCCATGGACAAAGCACCGGATTGATGGATTCAGGCGGCCTGAGCGGCGTGGCCCGCCATTATCCAGCTTTTCAGGGGCTTCGTCTTGGGGTGGGCGAAAAACCACTGGCGGATGACAGGCCAGCCCCGCTTCAGGTGGCGGCACCGATGGGTCACCCGGCTGCTTGAGGTCCGGGCTGGTTCAAACACCAGTCGGTGCGCACGTCGGTCCCCGGGTTGAGCGTTTGCATGACCACACAGCAGGCCTCGGCACTGCTCACCAGGCGCTGGAGACTCCGCGCGTCCTGGTGCCCCGCGACCACTCTGCCCGTCACGCGAACGTCGAGGCGTTGAAATCCCACCGGCACGGCGGAATCCACCCGCAGAGTGCCTCGCACATCGGCATACGCGCTGACATCGACTTCCAGCGCGGCCAGTTCCATCTCGAGCCACTCTGCGACCATACGGGTGGTCGACTGCAGACATGCCGCCAGGGCACAAGCCAGCAGGTCACCGGGGTTGGGAGCATCGTGGTCCCCTCCCACAGCGCGGTGAATACCAAAGGCCCAGGGGGTGCTGGCGTTACTGTCGGCCTCGACCTCGCCATGGAAGGGGTCCCGTCCATGGCCCTGGAAAGCTCGGCCGTGGTCGTGGATCCAGGCCTCGCGGGGATGTGCCAGATAACGTTGCTGCAGGGGGCGCTGGCGCTGGGCGACCAGGCTCTCGATAAGCGCTGTCATGATGCCACCTCCAATGTATTTCGAGTGGGTTCGAATACCATTGTGGCGGGCACATGAGAGCGCGACATGAGGCGGTTGTCCCGAATACCGGGCGAGAATGGTGACCATCAGGGGTGTTTGTCCCGGCTGGAGGGTCAGCTTTCGCCAAAGCCGGCGTCGCAAGCCTCAACGATCAACTGCGACCGGCCGGGGGCTTCCACCCGGTGGCTCAGGTCGGGTTCACCGGCGGGAATGGGAAAAATTCACCTCGGGGAATGGCGGCGCCACCTGGGCGCCCACAGCAGGTGACACCTGACAAGCCTATCGGTAAACCGGGCAAGGGTGTCTCAGCCAAGAATGAAAACCACACAGGCCGCGGTCAGCGCGCCCATGGTGCCATTGAAGATGCGCCATGAACGTGGGCTCTTGAGCCAGCGGCCGATGGCCATGCCAAAGCCAGCCCAGAGACAGATACAGGGCAACGCCACCAGCTCGGCGAAGCCGGCCAGCAGGAGAGCGTTGACCACGGCATTGCCTCCCTCGGGCAGAAAGCTGGCCATCAGCGTCAGGCCCATGACCCAGGCCTTGGGATTGGCGAACTGGAAGCCCGCAGCCTGCCAGAAGCCCAGTGGACGCCCCTCAGCGCCAGCGAAATCAGGCGGCGGCGCGGTGGCGATCTTCCAGGCCAGGTACAAGAGATAAAGACTGCCGATGACCCGCAAGGCGGTCTGGATCAGGGGATACCGCTCGAAGACGATGCCCAGCCCCAGGGCAACCGCCGCAAAGAGCACAAAGCAGCCTCCCAGGATCCCCAGCAGGTGCGGCATCGTGCGCCGAAAGCCATAATTGGCGCCGGAGGCCGTCAACATCACATTGTTGGGGCCCGGCGTAATGGTCATCGAGATCATGAACAGGGTCACGGGCCCCAGGTAGGTCAGCGCACTCATTAAATTGTACCCATACAATATTAAGAAAAGGATTACATTATCCTTTTTAAAGAGCATAATGGGTGCAAAATTGGCGTCAAAGATTTTATTGTCACCATGACAATCTGGACACCGCAACTGGGCGACAAGGGGCCGCGCTACCGGCGCATCGCCGATGCCATCATGGCGGCCATTCAATCAGGCGAGCTCGCTGCTGGAGAGCGCCTGCCGCCACAACGACGACTCGCCGATCAGCTCGGCGTCACCATCGGCACGATAAGCCGAGCCTACGCCGAAGCACACCAGCAGGGCTGGGTGGAGTCCCGCGTGGGCAGTGGTACCTATGTGCGGCACCGGGACGATGAAGCCACGACCCGCTTTCGTGCCACTCGCATGGTGAATGACGGGATGATCGACATGAGCATGAGCTTCCCGCCTCCCCACTCACTCAGAGCCACCGGTCTGCACAATGCGCTGACCCGGCTCTGCGCCTCTGCCGACGCCATGCAGGCCGCAACCGACTATCAGCATGAGGCCGGCACCCCCGAACAGCGAGACTGTATGGCCGCCTGGCAAGGACGCCTGGGGCTTCCCGACGACCCGCAGCGGCTGTTGATCACTCAGGGTGGCCAGCACGGTATTCACCTGGTCTTGAGAACCCTGGTCCAGCCCGGTGAGCTGGTGGCGGCGGATGCCCTGACCTACCCGGGGTTTGTCTGTGCCGCCCGCCAGGCCCACTTGCGTCAATTGGCCGTGCCCCTGGATGAGCAGGGCATGGATGTTGAGGCGCTGGCTCGCCTGTGTGCTCGACAGCCTCCCCGCCTGCTCTATTGCATGCCGGACCTCAACAACCCCACCGGCGCTCGACTCAGTGAATCGCGTCGCCATCGCCTGGTGGAGATTGCCCGAGAACACGACATCTGGCTGGTCGAGGATGCGGTGCAGTATCTGCCACCGCATCAGCGCGGCACGGCGCTGATTGAGCTGGCGCCGGAGCGGACCCTGCATATTTTCAGTACATCCAAGGTCCTGGCGGGCGGTTTGCGCATCGGCACGCTCAGCGTTCCCGCGCAATTGCAGGAACGTTTGTGTGCCGCCCTGCGGTCGCAGAGCTGGATGGTGCCGCCCTTGATGGTGCAGGCCGCCTGCCACTGGATGGAGGATCCGGCCGGTCAGTCACTGCTTGACTGGCAGATCGACGAACTGGCGGCGCGTCGCGCACTCGCGCTGGAACACCTGGCGGCATATCAGCCCCGCAGCCAGCCCGGCTCCTCGCTGGTCTGGCTACCCTTGCCCGAGGGACAACGCAGCAGCCAGGTGCAGGCGGCGCTCAAGCAGAGTGGCGTGCTGGTGTCGACAGCGGAGCCCTTCTGCATGGGCAGCGAGCCGGTACCCCAGGCCTTGCGACTGTGCCTGGGGCCGCCCGCCAGCCGCGAGCTGTTGCTTCATGGCCTGGAGACCATTGTCGCGACCCTGGCCAAACCCCCTGAAGCCAACTGGGCGACCGTGTAGAACAAGACATCACTCACCCTGATTCAACGCCTGGAAACGCAACGCCCGACCTGGATATCAGCCGCGGCATGTCGCCGTTTGACCCGGCTTCGATAGCCCCACCGGCCGGCCGTCAGCGCTAGCCGACCAGCCCCTGGCGCGGCCTGGCACACTTGCTCGTGGCACGCATTGCCCCTAAACATGGTGTGAGAGGCTTCTTCCCTTGACCCACGGCTGGATCAGGGAGGGCGCTAACCGTTCGCGCATGATCAGGGATGACACCAAGTGGCAGCCGACACGGATTCGCCGACAACACCCCCCGCCGAGCCACAGGCCCCGCAGAACGCCCAGGCCACCGATCACTCGCCCTCCCAGGGGCCCGCCGGCATGTTGCGCTTCCTGGGCCTGGTATTACTGGGGGCCGTGATTGGAGGGCTGTCCGCATTGGCGGCAGTCGGCTTCGTCAATGCCGTGATCTGGCTCAACGACCTGCTGCTGATCTCGCCCCGCGGGCGCATGATGTTCGCTCATCCCGAAGCCCTGGCCCTGGCCACGGTGGCGGTTCCGGCGCTGGGCGGTCTGGTGGTGGGACAATTGCATCGCGCCATTCGCGAGCGTCGCCCCCATACACCGGCCGACCTGATCGCCGCGGTGCAGACGCGCCGCGGCAGACTGCCGTTCAAGGCTGGCCTGCTGTCGGCCATGTCCGGGTTGGTATCCCTGGGCTCAGGCGCCTCGGTGGGGCAATACGGCCCACTGGTGCACATGGGCGCGACCTTGGGCTCGCTGGGTGCCAGGCTGATGCGCATGGGACGTTCCGACGACAATGTCACCATTGCCTGTGGTGTCGCCGCCGCCATTGCCACCGCCTTTCACGCCCCCCTGGCCGGCATCGTCTTTGCCCATGAGGTCGTGCTGCGCCATTACGCACTGCGCGCCTTTGCGCCAGTGGCCGCGGCGGCGATCGTCGGCCATGTGATTGCCACCAACGTGCTCTCCCAGGGGGCGCTCTTCCATGTCACCGACACCGCCGTCCCGCGCCCCTGGGAGTTCGCCGCCTTCATCGTCATCGGCGGCCTCGGGGCCCTGGTAGCTGGCGGCTACATGCATGCCATCCTGGCGGTGGGCCGTTGGGCGGCGAAACTTCCTGTGTTGCCCTCGTTGCGTCCGGGGATCGCCGGGGCGGTTCTGGGGCTCGTCGCGCTCTGGGTGCCGGAGATCCTGGGCATGGGGCAGGAAACCCTGCGCTTCGCCACCATCCAGGGGGCCTTCAGCAGCCTCGACCTGGTCATCGTGCTGGTGCTCAAGCTGGCGGCTACCGCCATGTGCATCGGCATGGGATTCGGCGGCGGCGTCTTCAGCCCGGCACTGGTGATCGGCACTCTGTTCGGCGCCCTCTGCGGCACCCTGGTCACCCAGCTGGGCATGGCCGACGAAACCTTCGTGTTCTACGCGGTCTGCGGCATGGTGGCGGTGACGGCACCGGTGATAGGGGCCCCCTTGACCACCCTGCTGATCGTCTTCGAGCTCACCGGCAGCTATGTACTGACCACCGCGGCCCTGGCCAGCGTCACCCTGGCGAGCCCCATCGCGGCGCAACTCTTCGGTCGCTCGCTGTTCGACATTCAACTCGCCCGACGCGGGCTTGACCTGTCTGCCGGTCGCGGCCGGGCGCTGTTGCAGAATACCCGCCTCAAGAGCCTGGTCAGCCAGGAGTGCGTGATTCTGAACCCGAACGACAGGGTGCAGGAAGCCGTCACCCGACTCGGCGAGGGCGGGCATGGCGAAGCCTACCTGGTGGACGACAGGCAGCGCTATCGCGGCAGCGTCACCCTGGCCGACCTGGAGGTCATGCGCGGCAAGGGACAGGGCCACCACCGGGTCAGGAGCTGTCAGCGTACCCCGCGTCCGGTGCTCAGCCCCGAGGCGTCGGTCTGGGACGCCATGCACCATGTGCAGGATGTAACCGGCGAGGCCATCGCGGTAGTCGATGACAAGGCGGGCGATGCCTTCCTGGGCGTGGTATACGAGTCGAGCATTGCCCGCGCCTACCTGAAACACAGTGAAGATCTGCGACGGGAGGAGCATGGTACGGGCTGAGCGACAGGCCGGCGCAAGCTGGCGTAAAACGGCATGCGGGCTGCTGCTCGCCGCGCTCACCGGGATGTCGCCGCTGGCCGCAGGCCAGGATGCGGCCGCAGCGCAGGGTGAGGCGACGCTGGACATCCTGACCTGGGGCGGCGCCTATGAACGCGCGCAACGTCGTGCCCTATTTGAGCCTTTTACCGAAGCCACCGGGATTCCGGTCCGAGTGCATCGCTACAACGGCGGCCTCAAGGAACTTCGTCAGGCGGCCAAGGAAGGCAGCATTCCCTGGGACCTGATCGACATGAGCCGTAGCGAGGCCAAGAACGCCTGCGCCAGCCAGTTGCTGGAGCCCATTGCGCCGGAGATACTCCACGCTTCCCCCCAGGGAGAGCCGGCACGGCGGGACTTCATCCATGGGGCCCTCAACCGCTGCGCCATCACTCACTCGGTGTTCGCCACCGTGGTGGCCTACAGGCGAGATGCGTTCCCCGGCCGCCGCCCCACCGAGATCGACGATCTCTTCAATCAGCAGGACTTTCCGGGGCCCCGCGCCCTGCAGCGCGGCCCGGCGGTCAACCTGGAATGGGCACTGCTATCCTATGGCGTGCCCGAGGAAGAAATCTATCGCCTGCTGAGTACGCGACGCGGCCTTTCACTGGCCTTCAAGCGACTCGACAACCTTGACAGTATCCATTGGTGGGAGGCCGGCGACACCCCGGTGGAGCTGCTCGCCGAGGACAGGGTCGTGATGGCCTCCGGCTTCAATGGCCGCTTTTTCGATGCCATGGTCAATCGTGACCTGCCCATCGAGATTCTCTGGGATGGCCAGGTACAGGAGCACGAAGTCTGGGCCATTCCGCGCGGCGCCAGGGAGTCCGAGCAGGCGCGGCAGTTCATCGGCTTCGCTACCTCGACGGAACGCCAGACGGCACTGGCCGAGCTCATCCCCTATGGCCCCTCGCGCCGCTCGGCCACCATTCAGGTCGCCAACCACCCCGACCATGGCGTGGACATGCGGCTGCATATTCCCACTCATCCTCTCAACGCCGAACACGCCTTGACCAAGGACGATGAGTGGTATGCCAACAGCCATGAGCGCATCGACGAGTACTTTCGCCAGGCCCTGATGACAGAAGGTACCAGCGAGCTTCCCTGAGTTGGTGTTACCCGCGCCGCGGATGACGTAAGCTGCGCGGCATCAAGCGATCACCGACACCAGAACATCAGGGGGATGAGCCGATGTGGCTACAACAGGACATTCAGCTCTTGCCGCGTGCCAGGGGGTTTCACCTGGTGACCGACGACATTGCCGACGCGCTGCCCTGCCTGCAGGAATGCCGCATGGGACTGTTGCATGTGCAACTGATGCACACCTCGGCCTCTCTCACGCTGAACGAGAATGCCGACCCCGATGTGCGTCATGACATGGATGCCTTTCTGCGCGACCGGATTCCCGGTGACCTGCCCTTTTTCCGTCATACACTGGAAGGACCGGACGACATGCCGGCCCATATTGCCGCGAGCCTACTGGGGACCCAACTGACGCTGGCGGTGCGGCATGGCCGGCTGGCACTGGGTACCTGGCAGGGCATCTGGTTGGGCGAGCATCGCGATCAGGGCGGCAGCCGCCGGCTGATCGCGACGCTCAACGGGGAATGAAGTACCGGGCTCAGTCATTCCAGCTGGTGGTTTCCCAGGTGATGCCATCACCGGCAGTGGTATCCCAGGTCAGGACGGCATTGGGATGCGTATTGCCGGAACCGGAGTCATTGCTGGCCTGAGTGTTCTCGATGGTGCCGGACCCATCGCCGTTGTCGGTACAGTTCCAGCCGACATCCGTGCAGGGGTCATCGAGACCCTCGGCGATGTTGGTCGATACGCTGAGCTTGGCGGCACTCAGTTCCGAGATGGCGGCACTGTGCTCGGCGCGTTCGGTGTAATCCTGATACTGCGGCACGGCAACGGCCGCCAGGATGCCGATGATCGCCACCACGATCAGCAACTCGATCAGGGTAAACCCGGCCTGCTGCCGGGAAAAAGCCAACCTACTCGTCACCATGGATACCGCCGGTGGCGGCTCCAGGCGGTCGGCGGGAATCAAGTGCATGGCATCGCTTGCGTCTCCTGAGTGGTAACTGACCTGACGTTGGACCGACCCGCGACAGGGCAATACCCGAGTGCTGTGTTGCGTCATCCTGTTCATGATGCACCTCTCCCTGGTGGTGACCACAGGTCGAATCGCTACTGCCCGGAGGCAGCGCCTGGACCCGATATGTGCTCCCGGTGTTGTGTTTTGCCGGCACTTTCACCGAACACCTGCCGGCCTGCCTATTGCCCTGCTTACCCTCCTCTTGTGCCCCTACTGACCTGACAGTAGGCAGCCGGGCAAGGCCCTCACAAGGAAGATTTACCCACAAATAGGCGCCGAGAATTCGTCGCTCTTGTCCGTGATGTCGTAGACGGCCTGCGCAAAAATCGCACGGCTGTAGCCCGAGCCACTGGCTAGAATCCAGAGCAGACCCATGGACAGGGATGTCGCTCATGTCACCTGACTCTCGCCCCCAGGATTCTCGACCAGGAGAGGGACTCCCGGCACAGCCGCCTGGCGGTCTGGCCAACCGGCTGATCGAGGAAGGTCTGCTGAGCTTCGAGGAGGTCTGGCGGCTGGACCGGCAGGCAGGCGTCAACGGGGTGTCACTGTTGCAGCATCTCGTGGCAACGCAGAGCCTCAGCCCATGGCAGGTGGCAGAGGCAGCCGGTCGGGAGTATGAGCTGACCGTGATAGATCTGAATCAAGTTGATATCAACAGCCTGCCACGTCTGGAGGATGCTTCATGCGCCTTGCTTCGCCGCTTGCAGGCACTGCCGCTACAGCGCGATGACAAGCGCCTTAAAGTGGCGATAAGTCACCCGGGACAGATGGCGGCTCTGGGTGAGCTGAGGTTCGCTTCAGGCCTCTCCGTCGAGACAGTTCTCGCCCCGCTGGATCAACTGGAACATTGCCTGGAACGCTACCTCGCGGGTCACAGCAACACCCGCCAGGCCATGGACCGGATCGATACCGGATCCCACTCGTTCAGCATCGAAGAGGACACCGTATCAGCCGTGGAGTCGGATACGGACGGTCCGCTGGTGGACTTTGTCGACAGCCTCTTGCAGGACGCCATCAGCCAGGGCGCCTCGGATATTCACTTCGAGCCCTATGCCACCCGGTTCCGGATTCGTCAGCGCATCGACGGCATTCTGCACGACATGGCCCAGCCACCCCCGGGGCTGCACGCCAGAGTCACGGCCAGACTCAAGGTCATGGCCAGGCTGGATATTTCCGAGCGCCGCCTGCCGCAGGATGGCGCCATCAAATGGCATGCCCGACATGGCAGCGGGGTGGACTTTCGGGTCAACACACTGCCGACTGTCCACGGTGAAAAGGTGGTACTGCGATTGCTCGACCCGGCGACGGCCTGCTGGCGCATGGATCAATTGGGCCTTTCCGATACTCAGCATGCACTGGTCGAAAGCGCTCTCGCGCATCCCCAGGGCATGATACTGGTGACCGGCCCCACCGGCAGTGGCAAGACCGTGACGCTCTACACCGCGCTGCGACAACTCAATGATTGCCACCGCAATATCTGCACGGCCGAAGATCCGGTGGAAATCAAGCTGGAGGGCATAAACCAGGTGAATGTGTTGCCGCGTATCGGACTGGATTTTGCCAGCACCCTGCGTGCCTTCCTGCGTCAGGATCCTGACGTGGTGATGGTCGGCGAAATCCGCGATCCGGAAACCGCCGAAATCGCCATCAAGGCGGCGCAGACAGGGCATCTGGTGCTTTCCACCCTGCATACCAACTCGGCGGTTCACACCCTGACGCGGCTCACCGACATGGGCGTTGCCCCCTTCAATGTCTCCGGTTCGGTGAGCCTGATCGTGGCCCAGCGACTGGCACGCCGGCTCTGTGACCGCTGCAAGCGTGCCGTGTCGGTCAGTGAGGCAAGACGCTCGCAGCTTGAATGCCACGGAGCTGACACCGAGAACCTCACGCTGTTCGAACCCGTGGGCTGTCATGAGTGTCAGGCAGGGTTCCGGGGGCGCATCGGCCTTTATGAGGTAGTACCGATCGATGCCAGCATCCGGACGCGTATTCTTCGCCGGGCCAAGGCCGCGGATCTCGAGCAGCAAGCCCGTGAAAACGGTTATCTGAGCCTTCGCCAGAGCGGCATCGAAAAGGTCCTGCAGGGCTTGACCAGCCTAGACGAGGTCAACCGCATTACCGGTCACACCTGATGCCACACCGAGCCCGGACGTCCGGCAGGAGGGAGGGATGAACACCACCCGCTCGGAAAGCGAATCCCGGCAACGTCGCTGGCAATGGCAAGGCGTGGACGAGAATGGCCAGGTCGTACAGGGGGAGACACTGGCGGCCAGTCGCGACGAAGTCGTCGAAAAGCTGACGCAGCAACGCATTCTGATACGCCGCGCCCGCGCCAAGCGAGGTCTGAGCACCGGCAAGGTCAAGCATCGTGACATCACCGTCCTGGCGCGCCAGATGGCCACCCTGCTGCGTGCCGGGGTACCGGTTCTGCAGGGCTTGCAGGCCATCGCTGAAGGCGTGACCAACCCCGCGCTGCGATGGCTGATCAATGACCTGCGCCGGGCTGTCAGTGAAGGGGCCAGCGTTGCCGAGGCGATGGCACGACATCCCCGCCACTTCGCCGGCCTGTTCGTGCACCTGGTGGCCGCGGGAGAGCAGTCAGGCACACTGGACCGCATGCTTGAGCGAGTCGCCCTGCACAAGGAGAAGTCGGAGCGGCTCAGATCCCGAGTCCGCAAGGCCCTCTGGTATCCCGCCATGGTCATGTTGACCGGCATCAGCGTGGCGGCGCTGCTTCTGGTCAAGGTCGTCCCGCGCTTTGAATCGATGTTCAGCGACTTCGGTGCCGAGCTGCCTGCGCTGACGCGACTGGCCCTGGAGCTCTCGGACATGGTCCGGGATCACTGGCCCTGGGGCCTGCTTCTGGGCACGAGCCTGCCAGCGCTGATCTACATGGCGCAACACCGCTCCCCGCGCTTTGCCACTCGACTGCATGGACTCGCGCTGCGCCTGCCGCTGTTCGGTGGGATGCTCGGAGCCGCCTGTGTGGCTCGCTACTGTCGCACCCTGTCAACCACGGTGGGGGCCGGTGTTCCATTGCTGGAGGGGCTGAAAAGTGCCGCGGGGGCTACCGGTAACCCGGCATTTCAGCAGGCTGTGGAGCAGGTCCGACACGACGTCCTGGAAGGACACTCCCTGTATCGCGCCATGCACGCCACGCACCGCTTTCCCGGCATGGCGCTGCAGATGGTCGCGATCGGCGAGGAATCCGGCACGTTGGATCAGATGCTGGAGCGCATCGCCGAACATTACGAAAGCGACGTGGATGACCGGGTGGATATCCTGACCGCCCTGCTGGAACCGGCGGTGATTGCCATGCTCGGCATCATGGTCGGTGGATTGGTGATCGCCATGTACCTGCCGATCTTCGAGCTTGGCGGCGCCCTCTAACAGAGGCGTCAATGCAACCAGAACGGGGTCCCGGCCCGGGCGCGCTGAAAGACCTCAAGAAGGTCGGCATCACGCAGTCGAATGCAACCGTGGGAGGCTGGCACGCCCATAGGCTCGTTCGGTGGCGTTCCATGCAAGTAGATGTAGCGGCGCTGGGAATCGACCTGACCGCCCCGGTTGCGGCCGCTTTCCAGGCCACACAGCCAGAGTATGCGCGTCAGTATCCAATCGCGCTCGGGATGGGCAGCCGCCAGATGCTCGTCGAACACCTCGCCGGTGGGCCGACGTCCCCGATAGACGGTGCCGGGCGGCTGGCCTTCACCAATGGCGGCGCGCACATAGTGCCACCCCAGGGGTGTGCAGCCACTGCCATCGAGCTCTCCGGTGCCGGCGGCTCCGGTGGATACCGCACAGGACCAGAGCGCCTCTCTGCCCTGGTGGAGGGTCAGCTGCTGGGCGTCAACATCGATCTCTACCCAGGTGTCGGCCTCAGGCGGCAACGACGACAGGCGCGGCGTTCGCATCACACCGCCTCCTGCGCCGGTAGCTCGGGCAGCGGTGCCTGCATGGCGGACACCACCACGGGCCGCAAGCGGCGCACCAGGTCGCGGACCGAGACGTGATCCTGATAGTCCTGCTCGGCAATATCGCGCAGCGCATCGAGCCCGGAGAGCGTGAAGATCACCGTGCCGAGCACGAAGTGCAGGCGCCAGAAACGCTCGGCATCCGGCAGCTCCGGCGTGGCGCGTCGTACCAGCTCGGTGAAACGACGAAAGACACTGCCATACTGTTCCTGAATGTAGCGTCGTAGATGGCCCTGAGCCTGGCTATAGGCCAGTCCCAGCAACCGCATGAAGACCTTGAGGCTGTGGCGTTCCGCCGGCACTTCCAGCACGGTCCGCGCCATGGTCTCGAGCAGCTCCTCGAGCGGGATGGTACTGCCATCGTGGCGATGCTGCGCTTCCAGCTCATCCAGCGCCGCATGAAAACGCAGAGTAAAGGGGTCCAGATAACGGGCGAACACCGCCTGGATCAGCGCCTTCTTGGAGCCGAAGTGGTAATTGACGGCAGCCAGGTTGACATTGGCCTTGCTGGTGATGTTGCGCAGTGAGGTCTCGGCGAAACCTCGCTCGGCAAACAGCACCTCAGCGGTATCCAGGATGCGAGTGACGGTATCTGGTTCGGCCATGTGTCGAGTCCGAGTTGATAACAGTTGGAAACAATCGTTTGAACAGTGTTGCACTCCAGGCCAGGCAACACACTGCCTGAATCCAACTTTCTGTCAACTGTTTAAAACGTGGGCCGGCCGGCCAGCCTGGCCTAGCGAACCACTTTTACTGGATGGATAATCATGCTGTATAATTAACCACAAACAGTAACAGTAACATCCTTGATCGGCGTTTCCCCACAGGCCCATGACCCGGAGGTCGCATGACTCGCTCCCTGACGCCTCGCCAGCAGAATGTCTACGACTTCATCGTCAAGACCCTGAGTGAACTGGGCTATCCGCCGACACGTGCCGAAATATCGCGCGCCCTGGGCTTTCGTTCGCCGAATGCCGCCGAAGAACACCTGCGAGCGCTTGAGCGCAAGGGTGTCATCCGCGTGATACGCGGCACTTCCCGGGGAATCCGGCTGCCGCAGCCGGAGGCCGAGCCCTCAAGCGCCGACAGCCCTGCCGAGACAGAGCTTGCCCTGGGCTTGCCCATCATCGGCGAGGTGGCCGCCGGGAGTCCGATCCTCGCTACCCAGCACATCGACCGCTACTGTCCCCTGCCGGCCGATTACTTTACCCCGCGCGCCGACTATCTTCTACGCGTGCGCGGGCTTTCCATGCAGGATATCGGCATCCTTGAGGGCGACCTTCTCGCCGTGCATCGCACCGAGCGTATCCGCGATGGCCAGATTGTCGTGGCTCGCCTCGAGGACGAAGTCACGGTCAAACGCTTTCATCGCCAGGGACACCACATCACCCTCGCGGCCGAAAATGCCAATTTTGCTCCCATCAAGGTCGACCTGCGCCATGAGACCCTGGAGATCGAGGGTGTCGGTGTCGGCGTGATTCGCGGCGGAAATGGCCAGGCGCTGGGGTGAAGCCCGGCGATACGACCTTCCGAGCCGTCGCCGGGCGGACATGACATGGCAGCAAGAGGCCGTGAGGACATGCGCAAGATCCTTCATGCCGACTGCGACTGTTTCTATGCCGCCGTCGAAATGCGTGACAATCCCGCACTGCGCGACATTCCGCTGGCGATCGGAGGCTCTCGGGAACGGCGTGGCGTGATTGCGACCTGCAACTACCCTGCCCGCACTTTTGGCATCCACTCCGCCATGCCCACCGCTCGCGCGCTGCGCCTCTGCCCTCATCTGACCCTGATGCCCGGCGATTTCGACAAGTATCGTGCCGTCTCGAAGGATCTTCAGGCGATCTTCCACGAGCTGACACCACTGGTCGAGCCACTTTCCCTCGACGAGGCCTACCTGGATGTCAGCGATGTCGAGCGCTTTCAGGGCAGTGCCACCTGGATGGCGCAGTGGCTCAAGGAAGCGTGCATGGCACGCACCGGCATCACGGTCTCGGTAGGTGCGGCACCGACGAAGTTTCTGGCCAAGATTGCCAGCGACTGGGAAAAGCCCGATGGCCTCACGGTGATTGCCCCGGACCAGATCGACGACTTCATCGCCACCCTGCCGGTCAACAAGCTACATGGTGTTGGACCGGCAACCGCAGCCCGGCTCGACGCCATGGGCATTGCCACCTGCAGCGATCTCCAGCAACAACCCTTCGACAGACTGCTCGAGGAGTTCGGCAAGTTCGGCCGGCGTCTGTTCGAGCTGTCTCGCGGCATTGACGAACGGCCGGTGCGCACCGAACGCGAGCGCAAATCCATCAGCGTCGAAACCACCTTCGAGGAGGATCTACCCGACCTGCACAGCGCGCAGCAGGCGATCCAGGGGTTGTGCGAGCGGCTGGAAAAGCGCATCGAGGGCCACGGCCAGCCTCCCCTTTCGGGCCTGTTCGTCAAGGTCCGTTTCGACGACTTCAGCATCACCACCATGGAAAGCCGCGGAATGGCGATGACGACGGACAGCTTCGCCCGGTTGCTGGATCAAGCCTGGGCCAGGGCGCACCGCCCGGTGAGGTTGCTGGGCGTCGGTGTGAGGCTGGTTCCCGAACGGGCTCGTCAACAGCTTTCGCTTCCGCTGCCTTCCCCGGAAGACTCCCGTCAAGCATGAACCAGCCTGCTCAGGCCGGTAACAAGCTGGCGCCGCGAGGCCGTTGCATTGTGGGGCATGGCGGCGATCCCGTATAGTAGCACCCACACTTTTGACCTAGCCCCTCCCGATGTTCAAGCCTCGCGTCCAAGTTCGTCCACGCCGTTGTGACCCCCTCCATCTACTTCCCCTGGGCGGCTGTGGTGAGATCGGGATGAATTTCATGCTCTATGGTCATCGCGATCAGTGGATTGTCGTGGATTGCGGCATGATGATTCGCCAGGACCTGCCGGATGGGCCACTGCAGATTCCCGATACCTGCCCGCTCGACACCCTGGAGGTTGTCCCGGAAGCGGTGGTCATCACCCACGGGCATGAAGATCATATCGGCGCCGTGGCCTGGTTGTGGCCACGCTGGGGATGTCGCCTGTATGCCACGCCCCTGGCCGCAGGCCTGCTGCGTAGCAAGTTTGCCGAGCAGGGCCTGCGCAGCGATGCCATCTGCGTCATCGAGCCCGGGGAGGCCCTCGAGATCGGCCACTTTGCGCTGCGCTATCTGCCGGTTACCCACTCGATTCCCGAGAGCTGTGCCCTCTTGCTCGAGGCCGGCAAGCATCGTGTCCTGCACACGGGGGACTGGAAGCTGGACCCGGCCCCGTTGCTGGGACAGCCCATCGACCCGGAGACCTTTCGCGCCATCGCCCCGGTGGATCTGCTGGTGGGTGACTCCACCTGCGCCCCCGAGCCGGGTCACTCGCGGAGTGAAAGCGAGGTGGCGGAGGCCCTTACACAGGCCATCGCCTCGCTGAACGGCCGCGTCGTCGTGAGCTGCTTCGCCAGCAACCTGGATCGGGTACTGGCCATCGGCCGAGCGGCCCAGCGCTGCGGCCGTCGGGTCAGCCTCATGGGACGTTCGATGGAACGCATGGTGCGGATTGCCCGCGGGCTTGGCTATCTGGAGGACTTTCCCGCCCTGGTGCCAGTGCATGACCTTGGCTACCTGCCACCGGAAGAGGTGCTAGTGATTGCCACCGGCAGCCAGGGCGAATCGAAAGCCGCCCTGTCGCGTCTCGCGGCCGGGCGTCACCCCCACTTCGAGCTGACCCGAGGTGACAGCGTGATCTTCTCGGCCCGTGCCATCCCGGGCAATGAGCGCCTCATCGAGCGCCTCAAGCATGCCCTGCGACTGGCCGGGGTGACACTGCTGGATGACACGGCTGAAGCGAGTCTGCATGCTTCCGGGCACCCCTACCAGGATGAGCTGCGTACCTTCTACTCCTGGGTGCAGCCGGCGCGACTGTTACCGGTGCACGGCGAAACCCGGCATCTACAGGCTCATCAGATGCTGGCCGAAGAGTTGGGGATCGACGCACCGGTGATTCCACGCAACGGCGACATGCTTCGCCTGGATGCACAAGGACTCGCACTTCAGGCACGTCATCGTCTGACGCCGCGCATGATCGACCAGAACCGCAACGCCCAGGTGGCCGACACCGTCAATGATGGTGCGTCGCGTCACGGTGAACTCTTCGTGGCGATGACAGTGGCGGCAACGGAGTGCGGTTGGACCCGAATCGGCCAACTGATGCTGGATGACAGCCATGCCAGCCCCCTGGATGATACCGCACTGGCGGAAAGGCTGGATGAGAGTTTGAGTCAGGCACAGGGCGATTCACTGGTCGAGCTGCGTTCCATGCTGTACCCGGATATCCAGGCCTGGCTCGCCGACCGTATGCAGCGAGTGCCGGCGGTGCGCCTGCAGCTGTTCGCCATGGAAACGCCGTCCGACATCGGGCAGGTTTAAAAAAGCACCTGCCATCGCGGGATGGCAGATGATTCTTGCACCTCGCCTACCAACCTGAGCTGGAAGAGCTGTCAGGCTGTTTCGACGGGCGTCATGCTCAGGCCTTGTCGGCATTCTTGGGTGGGCGACCGCGCTTGCGCTTCGGCTGGTCAGGCACAAGGTCCTCCACGGAAAGGCCAGCCTCGTTGATCTGCTCACGAATCTCGGCCAGTTTGCGCGCTTTCTTTTCTTCTTCATCCTGACGACGCTTTTCTTCGTCATTTTTCTGCTCGATCACTTCCCCAATGACTTCGGCCAGCTTGTGCAGTTGTTCCATGCTCAACTGCCGAGCGGCAGCACGGGCCACATTCTTGTTCCGAGCAATTTCTTCCAGGCTCTGGTTAGCCATTACCCCCTCCGCTAAATATTGTTGGTAAATACGTTAGCCGTTGCAGGATTCTATGCCGATTCATGCAGCTTGAACGGGCTGATCAAGTTATCGCAACGGTCGGTTGCACAGCCGTTCCCCGGAAGCTGTTGGCGCAACCTCAACAAAAGTATATTGGCCAAAACGATTTTAGCAAGAAAAGAAAGGAAAATTCCCGGTCCACTCTGCGTAAATAATGTTGGCAAGCAGAACAGCTTGAAGTGAATTACGACAAGTCTTGACCGAGAAAAGAGGCCATCACGGCATGGCCCTCATGCCGAAGGCTGGTGAGCGCTCAACCCCCGGTCATGTTCATGAAGCGCACCACCTGGACGTCACCATCGGTCGTGAAGTGATGTCGTTCCGGCTTAAGGGGCATCGCGGCAATGATGGCCTCCTTGAGCTTTTCGATATTGCCGGGGTGGCGGCGAAGCACGGCACGTAAATCTACCGAATGCTCATTGCCCAGGCAAAGCAGCAACCGCCCTTCCACCGTGACACGCACACGATTGCAGGACGAACAGAAATTGTGGCTATGTGGCGAAATAAACCCTATCCGCGTCTCGCTATCCGTCATGCGAAAATAGCGCGAAGGGCCCGGGGTGGTTTCTGTGGAAGGCACGAGCTCATGCTTTTCCTCAATCATGGCCTTGACTTCGTCACTGGAACAGTAGGTCTCCGCACGCGAATGGTCGGAGACGTCGCCCAGGGGCATTTCCTCGATGAAGCTGATGTCGACCTGCTCACGACGGGCGAAATCGACCAGAGAAATCACTTCGTCATCATTGCGGCCCTTGAGGATCACGGCATTCAGCTTGATACGCCGAAACCCGGCATCACGGGCGGCGCGCATGCCGTCGAGTACCTTGCCGAGGTCCCCGGTGCGCGTCACGCGTTTGAAGCGCTCGGCATCCAGGGTGTCCAGGCTGATATTGAGGCGTTCCAGTCCGCCCTGACGCAATTCCCGCGCGTGCCGGCCCAGACCGGCACCGTTGGTGGTCATTGAAAAATCCCTGAGCCCGGGCAAGGCACCGATATCGTCCACCAGTCGACTGATATCGCGCCGGACCAACGGCTCGCCACCGGTCAGGCGGATCTTCTCGACCCCCAGCTCAGTGAAGGCGCGGGCCACCAGACCCAGCTCCTCGAGACTCAGCACCTCGTCCCGCGGCAGAAAGGTCATCTCTTCGCTCATGCAGTAGACACAGCGAAAGTCACAACGGTCGGTGACGGAAAGGCGCACATAATTGACCCTGCGGCCAAAATTGTCGATCAACTCGTCGCTCATGATGCCTCCCAGCGTCGGGCAGCCTGCAGGTCGGTATGACGCTCGGCCACCCAGTAGTCGCCACTCGCCGTGTGCTCTTTTTTCCAGAAAGGTGCACGGGTCTTCAGATAATCCATGATGAAGTCGCAGGCATCAAAGGCGGCACGGCGATGCTGGCTGGCGATCATGACCAGCACGATCGGATCTCCCAGTTGCAGATGCCCCACGCGGTGTACCACATTCACTGCCTGCAGTGGCCAGCGTTGTTCAGCCTCGGCGACGATGCCGGCCAATGATGACTCTGTCATGCCGGGATAATGCTCAAGGCTCAACCCCTGAACGTCAGGGCGCTCATTGAAGTCCCTCACCAGTCCGGTAAAGCTGACGACCGCACCGATATCCCGGCGCCCGTCGAGCAGCAAGCGCTGCTCCTCACCGACCTCGAAGGGTTGGGACTGCACGCGGATCATTGACTCAGCCTCCGGTTACGGGGGGAAAGAAAGCTACTTCATCATCGGCGGTCAGCGGGGTGGCATCGCCGGCCATGACCTGATTAACGGCACACAGAGTTCGTCCTTCATCGAGTCCGGCAAAGCGTGAGTCCATGTCTTTTAATGCGGCTTTCAGACCACCGATGTCGGTGGATGCCATACGCTGAAAAGGCACATTGATTTCGCCCACCCCCAGACGCTCACGCAACTCGGCCAGGCACTTGACCCGCACACAGGGTTCGCCTGCACTGCTCAGGGTGCCCAGTGAAACCTCACCACTGCCGCCCTGGCCGGTCACGATCGGCGTCGTCCTGTAATAGTTACCGGAAGCACCGCCACTTTTCTGTTCCAGTTGAATGGAATCGATCACCATGTCCTTGTCGACGGCCTTGCACATGTCATAGAGCGTCAGACACGCAACCGAGACCGCCGTCAGGGCTTCCATCTCGACGCCGGTCCGACCATTCAGGCGACATTGGGCCGTGACATGGACACAGCTGCGGGCATCATCCAGCGCAAAGTCGACCTCGACCTTCGACAGGGGCAAGGCATGACATAAGGGAATCAATTCATGCGTGCGCTTGGCCCCCTGAATGGCCGCAATACGTGCCGTGGCCAGCACATCGCCCTTGGGCATCTGGCCCTCGACCAGACGCTGCAGCGTGGCCGGGTGCATGTGAATGGCCCCGGTAGCCTTCGCTTCACGTCGGCTCTCCGGCTTGTCGGCCACATCGACCATACGCGCTTCGCCATTGGCATTGAGGTGAGTCAGAGTCATGGTGTGATTACCTGGTGTCGGCTGGTCGGGTAGAACATCATCACGGTATAGAATGTAGGAGTCGTCTCGCTGCGTCTTGTGACAGCAGCACGGCAGTTTTGATCGAAGGGAGCCGGCCTCTCCCCTCTACGGCGGTACCCGAGCCCTCGGTCAGTCGCCCCCGGGGAGGTCACGCGGCACCCGCTGGGTCGGCCAGCGACGCGGCCACTCGCTTATCCAGTCGACCAGACACGCGAGGTCGTCCAGGTCCAGCCGCTCGACGTTGTCCGGCGCTCCGCTATAGCCCTGACTGGCCACCGCCTTGACCCAGGGGTCATGCGCCGCCAGCGCTGGCTTGCCGAGCCCCTCCCGGTAGAGTTCCAGCTTGGGCAAGGGCCAGGCCTTGAAGCCCTCGACCAGAACCAGATCGGGCGCATGGTGACTGACCATCTCGATCAGTTCCCCCAGATCCGCCTCTTCCCGCTCCGGGGTTTCCATCATCAGCGCGATGCGCGCTCGGGAAGCCACCAGCATGGGGGTGGCACCGGCCTCGCGCAGCCGGTGACTGTCCTTGCCGGGGGTATCGACATCGAAGGCATGATGGGCATGCTTGATGACCGCTACCCTCAGGCCGCGTTGACGTAGTGCCGGCAGGAGCTGCTCGAGCAGGGTCGTCTTGCCGGTACCGCTCCAGGCTGCAATGCCCAGCAAGGCGGGCGACTCCGGCAGGTACAGAGTGGCGGGGGGCGTATCAGTCATGGGCTCACGACTCCTTGCCGCGCCTTCGCTCGAGGTCTAAGCGCTCATCGCGTGTATTGAGATTGGTGAACGCCGCAGGACAATCCGAGAAATCGGCCCAGACTCGCCGATGGCGGGCCTGCCAGGTGTCGAGCTTGCGCTCGCCACGCGCCAGGCAGGCGGCCAGATCATCGGCCAGATCAACTCGAACCAGCGCCACCACCGGGTGAGGTCGCGTGCCGTCGTGCGCCACGACAACGTCCGCTGTGCCACGCTGGTCGACAAGCCGAGCAACCAGGCTGGACGGCAGCCCCGGCACATCGCAGGGTACCATAACAAGCCAGGCGCCTCGCGCCGCCTGGAGACCACTGTAGAGGCCCATCAGGGGGCCGCGGTAATCCGGCTCGACATCCGCGACGACGCGATCCGCCAGCTCGGCGTAAGCCGCGCAGTGGCGATTGGCCACGATCACCAGCTCTTTCACATGGTCGCGCAGTACGCCGGCGGCGTAACCGGCAAGGGGCCGGCCGTCGAACGCTACCAGCCCCTTGTCGCAGCCCCCCATGCGTCGGCCCCTGCCGCCGGCCAGTACCAGCCCCGTCAGCTCATCACGAGGGATCACCACGCCTCCTGACGCTTGTCATCGACGTTCATCATTGATGCCTCTCATGATGCCTGAGCGAAATGCGGGGTGCCATGATGCATTGCCCGGTTCAGTCTTCCGCTTCATGGGGCAGGACGGCATTAAGCACAATACCGATCAGAGCGGCCAGGCTGACACCCTGAAGGGTGAACTGCCCTTCTCCGAACTGCATGCCGCCGATGCCGAAGACCAGGATCAACGAGACCACGACCAGATTGCGCGACGCCGTCAGCGTACTACCCGCGCGCACCAGGGTATTCATGCCGACCACGGCGATGGAGCCGAACAAGAGTGTCATGATACCGCCCATGACCGGAGCAGGTATGGTCTGCAGCACAGCGCCCAGCTTGCCGAGAAACGACAGCAGTATCGCGATGATGGCCGTAACCAGCATGATGCGCGGATTGAAGGCCCGCGTCAGAGTAACCGCACCGGTCACTTCGGAGTAGGTGGTGTTCGGCGGCCCACCGAACAACGCCGCCGAGCAAGTCGCCAGCCCATCGCCCAGCAGGGTACGGTGCAGGCCGGGTTTTTCGAGGTAGTGACGACGGGTCACCGAGCCGATCGCCACCATGTCGCCGATATGCTCGACCGCGGGCGCGATGGCGACCGGAATCATGAACAGAATGGCCGCCCAGTGAAAGCTCGGCGCCGTGAACGTCGGCAGCGCGAGCCATTCCGCCTGATGGACCGCGGAGAAGTCCACAAGCCCCATGACCATGG
This sequence comes from Halomonas almeriensis, assembly GCF_030409235.1. GTDB lineage: Bacteria > Pseudomonadota > Gammaproteobacteria > Pseudomonadales > Halomonadaceae > Halomonas > Halomonas almeriensis. The sequence goes on along the minus strand of NZ_JAUFPO010000006.1, from coordinate 495,162 downwards.
CCAGCACGTAACCGGTCACGATACCACCCATGATGGGCACCAGACGTATCAGGCCGCGGCCGAACACGGCCAGCACCAGGGTCACCAGCAGGCTCGCCATGGAGAGGGTGATGGCCTGCCCGTAGGTGATGTTCTCGCTGGTACCACCGGTCGCCATGTCGACGGCCACCGGCGCCAGCGCCAGGCCGATCACCATGATAACGGGCCCGACCACCACGGGTGGCAGAAGGCGGTGCAGCCAGGCCGTGCCCTTGAGCCGGACCAACTGAGAGATCAGAACATAGACCAGGCCGGCGGCCAGGATCCCGCCAAGCGTCGCCGGAATCCCGAAACTCTTGACCGAGCTTTGTATCGGGGCAATAAAAGCAAAGGAGGAAGCCAGGAAGACGGGCACGCTGACCCCCGTCACGGCATGAAAGACCAGGGTTCCCGCCCCCGCGGTAAAGAGGGCCACATTGGGATCCAGGCCGGTCAGCAAGGGCACCAGCACCAAGGCGCCAAAGGCCACGAAGAGCATCTGTGCCCCGACCAGCAGGGTACGGAGGGGAGAGTCCGACGGCATTGCCGCGGCGGAAGTATCTTCAGTCATGCAGAGCTCCTGAATGGCGGAGTGAAGAGCTTGGTCAAAGATGCCATTCTAGCAACCCCGCCTTGTCCGGTAACCCCGCTCCGCCCCCTGTGTGGCGAGCCCTGCTCGCCGGCAGGCGTCCGCCGGCGGCGCCGCCTGGTTCAGGCATTGTCCAGCGTGGCGGCCGGCCGCGACTCGGCCTGCCGGGACTGCCAGTATTCGGCCAGGCGCTTCTCGGCCTGTTCATCGAAGAGGATTCGGCACGCCTCGACGAGCCCGGGAGACGCCTCGAGAGTTTCCCGAGACACCACCAGCTCGACCTTGGACCGGCGGCGCAGAAAGTCGTCCAGCTTGGTGATCATTTCGCTGCGCCGCGCCAGCTTGAGCTCACAACGCAGATACTCGGTGCCTTCTATCAGCACATTGGCCTGCTCCGGGTCGAGCCGAATGTCCTCGAGCAGCTCCAGCGCCTGCCGGCCATAACGCCGCCACAGGCGCGTACTCAGAGGCTCCGATGCATCCGGATGAGCCATGGCATCCAGGTTCATGCGGCTGGCCTGGTGCATGAAGTCATCACGCACCGCGTCGTCCGCCTCGCCGTACCAGCGGAAGTCCGGGCTGGGAATCTCGACACCCAGCTTTCGCACCTCCTCGACCACTTCCTCGCCGACATTCAGGCAGTCGGTCAACTTGCCACCGAAGATACTCAGATGACAGCTTTGGCGGTCGATGTCGATGGCATGCTTGCGTGAGAGGTTGAGAAAGTCGCGATCATTGCCGCCGCTGGGCTTGACGGCCAGTGGCCTGACACCACAGCGAGTGGAGATGATGTCCTGCTCGGTCAACGGCTGTTCGAGCTCGAGGCGCTTGTTGATGTTGTCGAGCACGAAACGGATATCGTCCTCGGTCACCGAGACTTCCGGGCTTTCGACGCGAGTGTCGGTGGTGCCGATGCAGGTGCGTCGCCCCATGGGAATCACAAAAAAAAGGCGACCATCATCGGCGAAGAAAGCCAGCACCCGCTTGTTGGGTGTCAGTTGGGGGACCACCAGATGTATCCCCTTGGAAAATACATGATGATGGCCGGTGGACTGGTTCGACAGCTGGTTGTGGCGGTCCACCCAGGGGCCGGCCGCATTGATCAGCACTCGCGAGCGAACCTCGAAGGTCCGGCCGCCGACGCCATCTCTCACCTTCGTCACCCAGACATCGCCCTCACGGTGCGAGCCCAGGGATTCGACGTAATTGGCGGCCACGGTGCCGAAATCCAGGGCATTGCGCACAAAGCTGAAGACAAAACGGGCATCGTTGTCATGCAGATAGGCATCGGAATATTCGAAGCCCCCCTGGGCATTGGCGATATTGATGATCGCCTCGCGGGCGCGGATGCTGTCAGGCCGCAGGTAATTCGGCATGCGGGTAAAGGCACTGCCCATCAGCCAGTAGAGCCAGGTCCCCGCCCAGGGATACAGCGGATGGTGGCGAAAGCCCTTGTCGATGGTGGTCAGAAAGCGGATTTCCTGAACCGTCGAGGGATAGCTCTTGATGAGATGATTGCGGCTCTTGCACAGCTTGCGCACCAGCTTGAAATCGCCACTCTCCATGTACTTGATGCCACCCCAGACGAGGTTGGAAGAGTGCATGCTGGTACTGCCGGCGAAGTCGCCGCGGTCGATCAACGCCACACTGCTGCCCTTGCCACTGAGTGCCGCGGCGGCCGAGGCACCGTTGATCCCGGCGCCGATGACCAGGGTGTCGAATGTCTGTTCGGTCAATTGCCGAATATTGCTTTGTCTCAGTTGCATGATTGGCCCTTGTTCAGAAAGTGGGCCCCGTCGGACTCTACCGAGCGGGGCCCAAGGTCCCGTTCAGGCAACCGGTAACGCGTCAGTGAACCGCCCGAGCCAGGGCCCGGGCGGCCAGTGTCATTAGCGTTCGCCGGCGGCCATCCACGCCTCCATCAACTCGTCGTAGGGCACGGTCTTGCCCTCGGGCATTTCGTTGTTCAGCTTCTGCTTGGGGGCACCCGGCTGTTCGAGCCAATGCGCGGGGTCACGCTCCTCATTGAGCACTGGCGCATAGCTGTCGAAGACCTTGGCGCGTGCCAGACGCGACATGATGCTGTCGAGGTCACCGGCCAGGTTGTCCAGCGCTTCCTTCGGCGTGATATCGCCGCTGACCGCCGGTGCCAGGTTCTGCCACCACAGCGGTGCCATGCGCGGATAATCCGGCACGTTGGTGGAGGACGGCGTCCAGTTGGACTCGTTGGGGCTGCGGTAGAACTCGACGAGACCGCCCAGCTGCGGCGCCATTTCGGTCATCTGCTCGGAGAAGACGTCAGACTCGCGAATCGGCGTCAGACCTTCCATGAGCTTTTCCAGCGAAACCGTCTTGGACACGGTGAACTGGGCGAACAGCCAGGCCGCCGTACGACGATCCTCGGGGGTGGAGTCGAAGAAGGTCCAGGAGCCCACATCCTGATAGCCGACCTTCATGCCCTCTTCCCAGTAAGGCCCCGTGGGCGACGGTGCCATGCGCCACTTGGGATTGCCCTCGTCGTCGGTCACCGGCAGATCGGGGGCGGTCATGTCGGCGGTAAAGGCGGTGTACCAGAACATCTGCTGGGCGATATTACCCTGCGCCGGTACCGGGCCGGCCTCACCAAAGGTCATGCCGCTGGCCTCGGGCGGTGCATACTTCTCGAGCCAGTCGACCATCTTGGTCACGGCAAAGACCGAAGCCGGCGAGTTGGTCGCACCACCACGAGACACGCTGGCGCCTACCGGCTGGCTCTGCTCGTTGACGCGAATGCCCCAGTCATCCACCGGATTACCGAACGGCACCCCCGGGCTGCCCATACCGGCCATCGACAGCCAGGAGTCGTGGAAGCGCCAGCCAAGGGAGGGATCGCGACGACCATAGTCCATGTGGCCATAGACGGTCTCGCCATCGATCTCACCGACATGCTCGGTGAAGAACTCGGCGATGTCCTCGTAGGCCGTCCAGTTGGTCGGCACCCCGAGGTCATAGCCGTAGATCTCGCGGAACTGCTCCTGCAGGTCTTCCCGCTGGAACCAGTCATAGCGGAACCAGTAAAGGTTGGCGAACTGCTGGGTAGGCAGCTGATACAGGCTGCCATCCGGACCGGTGCCGTACTGCAGGCCGATGAAGTCTTCCAGATCCAGACTGGGCAGGGTGTAGTCGGACCACTCGTTTTCCATGGCCTCGGAGATGTTGACGGTCGTGCCATAACGAATGTGCGTACCGATGGCATCGGAGTCGTTCACATAGCCGTCGTAGATGTTCCGGCCCGACTGCATCTGGGTCTGCATGTTGTTGACGACATCGCCCTCGCCGATGATGTTGTGCGTCAACTCGATGCCGGTCAGCTCGCTGAAGGCCTCGGCCAGCACATCTCGCTCGTAGATGTGCGTGGTCAGCCCTTCCGCCACCGTGTTGATCTCCATGCCACGGAAGGGTTCGGCGGCCTCGGCGAACCACATCAGTTCCTCGATCTGCTCCTCGCGACTCAGCGTCGAGTCCTGGAAGTGTTCGTCGACCAGACGCTCGGCGATGGCGCGAGCATCATGATCATCGGCGTGCAGCGCACCGCTGGCCAGCATCACGCTGGCGGCCAGTGCAGAGAGTCGCATTGTTGTGTGTTTCATGTTGACCTCTTGAGTTATTGTGGTCCGTCCTGGACAGAAGGCTCCATGCGTTTCTGTCAGCCCCAGCGCATCAGTATCAAGCACCAGACAACCGAGGCGCCGAGAGCCAGCCAGATGCTAAGTGGCGTAAACCCCACGACGATCAGGTGGATGTAGGCCGAGGAAAGCAGCCCGATGAAAAAGCGGTCCCCGCGAGTCGTCGAGATCGGCAGAAAGCCCTTGCGCTCGATTGTCGGGGATACCAGCTCCCAGGTCGTCATGCAGGCCAGCAGGACCGCAATGACGGCAAAGAAGACAGTGGTCGGCGTGGTCCAGACCATCCATTCCATGTCACAACCCTCCTCAGGTGCGGCCCAGGGCAAAGCCCTTGGCGATGTGATTGCGAACGAAGTACACCACCACGATGCCCGGCAGTATGGTCAGGGTGCCGGCCGCGGCCAGTGCCCCCCAATCGATCCCCGACGCACCCTTGGTCTGGGTCATTACCGAAGCAATCGGCTGGGCATTGGTCGAGGTCAGGGTGCTGGCCAGCAACAGCTCGACCCAGGAGAACATGAACAGGAAGAACAGGGTGACGCCGATGCCCGAACTGATCATGGGAATGAAAATCTTGACGAAGAACTTCGGAAAACTGTAGCCGTCGATAAAGGCGGTTTCGTCGATTTCCTTGGGCACACCGCTCATGAAGCCTTCCAGAATCCACACCGCCAGCGGAATGTTGAACAGGCAGTGAGCCAGGGCAACGGCCACGTGCGTATCGAACAGCCCCACGGTGTAGTAAAGCTGGAAGTACGGCAGCAGAAAGACCGCCGGCGGCGCCATCAGATTGGTCAACAGCCAGAAGAACAGATGCTTGTCACCGATGAACTGATAGCGGCTGAAGGCATAGGCCGCCGGCAGCGCCACGGCAATGCTGATGAACATGTTCATCACCACATAGGTGATGGAGTTGATATACCCCATGTACCAGCTGGATTCGGTCAGGATCTTGGCATAGTGCTCGATCGTGAAATCATCCGGCCACAGCGTCAGACCACCGAGGATTTCGGTATTGGACTGAAAGGACATGTTCAGCAGCCAGTAGATGGGCAGCAGAACGAAGACAATATAGGCGGCCATCAGGCCACGGCGGCGCCACTGGCGGGATGCCGGGCGTGCCTTGCGACGCCGACGATTGTCGGCAGCCGCGGCTTGTTGACGAACCGCATCGGGGGTGGTCGGCGAAGATGAGTCGGTCATCTCAAGCCTCCTTGTTGTTGTCTTTCTGCATGTTCATGATCGCGGTGTAGAACACCCAGGTGACCAGCAGAATGATCAGGAAGTAGATCAGCGAGAAGGCGGCAGAGGGCCCGAGGTCCTGCTGGCCGATGGCCATGGTGGTCAGCGATTGACTGAGAAAGGTCGTGGAGCTGCCCGGCCCGCCACCGGTGAGCACGAAGGGCTCGGCGTAGATCATGAAAGAGTGCATGAAGCGCAGCAGCACACCGATCACCAGCACATTGGTGAGCTTGGGCAACTGGATATAGCGAAACACCGACCACTTCGAGGCGCGATCGATGCGCGCCGCCTGATAATAGGCATCCGGGATCGAACGCAGGCCGCTATAGCACAACAGCGCGATCAGCGGCGTCCAGTGCCAGACATCCATGAGGATGATGGTGGCCCAGGCATCCACCGGACTGGAGGTGATGTTGTAGCCATAGCCGAGCTCGCGCAGGCTCCAGCCCATCAGGCCGATATCGCCACGGGTGAAGATCTGCCAGATGCTGCCCACCACGTTCCAGGGAATCAGCAACGGCATGGTGACCAGGATCAGTACCGCCGAGGCCTGCCAACCCTTCTTGGGCATGATCAGGGCAATACCGATGCCCAGCGGCACCTCGATGGCCAGCACGGTCAGCGAGAAGGCGAACTGGCGCAACAGCGCCGACTGCAACTCCGGGTTGTTGAGCATCTCGCTGAACCACTCGGTGCCCGTGAAGAAGCGCGTATGGGCATCGAAGACATCCTGCACCGAGTAGTTCACCACCGTCATCAGCGGGATGATGGCCGAGAAGGCCACCAGTAGCAGCATGGGCAGAATCAGCCACCAGGCGCGGTTGTTATAGACTTTATTCATGGTCGATCTCCACGCGGTATTCATCGACATACAGGCCGAGTCGTTCATCCGGGAAGCGTATCCAGGCCGTCTCGACCGGCGTCGCCTCATCCTCGTCGATGCGCGCCTTCAGGGAGACGCCGCCCAGCGACAGGTAGACGATGGAGTAAGTGCCCAGGTCCTGGGCATGCTCGACACGCGCTTCCATGGCGCCTTCCACCGGCTCGCCGTGTACCTCGATGAAGTCCGGACGAATGCCCAACCGGATGTTCGACGATGAGGTTCGGAGGATGGTGTCGTGAACGCCCTGGCCGACTTCCAGGACGGTGTCGCCGGACCAGACTCTGCCGTCGCGAGCCGCGACATCGAGAAAGTTCATCCCCGGGCTGCCGATGAAATAGCCGACAAAGGTATGGTTGGGAGTCTCGAAGAGTTCCCGCGGCGTGCCGAACTGCACCACCTGCCCCTCGTACATGACCGCGATCTTGTCGGCGAAGGTCGAAGCCTCGAGCTGGTCATGGGTGACGTAGACCATGGTGATCGCGAAGCGCTGGTGAATCTCCTTGAGCTTGCGCCGCAACTTCCACTTGAGCTGCGGGTCGATCACCGTCAGCGGTTCATCGAAGAGAATCGCCGAGACATCATCACGCACCAGCCCCCGCCCCATGGAAACCTTCTGCTTCTCGTCCGCCGAAAGGTTCTTGGCCTTGCGCTTGAGTTGCGAGGTCAGCTCCAGAACATCGGCAACTTCCATGACGCGCTCGTGCACGCGCGATTCCGCGGTCCGCACATTGCGCAGCGGAAACGCCAGATTGTCGTAAACCGTCATGGTGTCGTAGATCACCGGGAACTGGAAAACCTGGGCTATGTTGCGCTCCTCGGGCGGCAACTCGTTGACCATCTCGCCATCGAAGAGCACTTTACCACTCGAGGGCTGCAGCAGTCCGGAGATGATGTTGAGCAGGGTCGACTTGCCACAGCCGGACGGGCCCAGCAGAGCGTAGGCTCCCCCCTGGTGCCAGACATGGTCCATCTCCCGGATGGCATAATCCTCGGGCGACTGGGGATCGGCCGAGTAGGTATGCGCGAGGGACTTCAGGGTTATCTCGGCCATGTCAGATCCCTCCCAGGTGTGTGGGTATGTGGACCACCGCTCCAGCGCGGTCGAAGGCATAGACCTTGTGAGCCGGGAAATACAGCTTGATCGGCGCATTCACGGCGAATTCGTGCACGCCCTCCAAGTGGACCGTCATGAAGAACTGGTCATTGTGGACGTGCAGAAAGGTTTCAGAACCACTGATTTCGGCCAGGTCCACAGTCATTGCCATCTCGACATCATCCTCGGCGCGTGGCGCCAGCGTGATGTGCGAAGCGCGGATACCGAAACGATACTCCCCCGGGGAAAGCGTGCCCAGCTCCTTGCCAGCCGGAAAGCGCAGGTGCTTGTCGAAGCTGATCTCGGCGCCCGAGACGATGCCCTTGACGATGTTGATGGGGGGCTCGGAGAACATCTCTGCCGCTTCGATGTTGCCCGGCCGGTGATAGACATCCTCGGTGGGGCCGTACTGCAGCAAGCGTCCTTCATGCAATACCGCCGTGTTGCCGCCCAGCGCCAGAGCCTCACCGGGCTCGGTGGTCGCATAGACGGCAATGCAGTTGCGCTCGCTGAATACCGAGCGCAATTCCTCGCGAAATTCTTCGCGCAGCTTGTAGTCCAGGTTGACCAGCGGCTCATCGAAAAGGACCACATCGGCATCCTTGACCAGGGCTCGCCCCATGGCCGTGCGCTGCTGCTGGCCGCCGGAAAGCTCCAGGGGCAGGCGATCCAGCAGGTGCTCCATATGCAGCATCTCGGCAATTTCGCGAACCCGACGATCAATCTCGGCCCTGGCGACACCGGAGAGCTTGAGCGGCGAGGCGATATTGTCGTAGACCGACAGGCTCGGGTAGTTGATGAACTGCTGATAGACCATGGACACGTTGCGATGGCGAACGGAGCGGCCGGTGACATCCTCGCCGTTCATCAGCACTCGCCCTCGCGTGGGCGTATCCAGGCCCGCCATCAGGCGCATCAGGCTGGTCTTGCCCGACAGGGTCCGGCCGAGCAACACATTGAAGGATCCGGGCTCCAGCGTCAGGTTCATGCTGGCGATGTGCGTCTCGCCGCCGACCACCCGATCAATATTTTCTAGGGTCAATGACATACGGATCTCGGCTGTTCGTTGTTGTTGAGATCACGCTAAGCAGGCGTGTCACGTCACGTTAGCCGATATTCGAATTCAGACACAAATGTAAATTCGCGAAAATATCTGACAAGACCGCAATCACGGCCCGATTTACAACACAAGGCTTTGAATATAAAGGATAAATATCCCGGCTATAACTTTTGTCTAGTATCCGGCAAGCAGGCAATTATCAGGGTTCCTGGCCAACCCATGGCTCTATATTTTCGATTTCGAACATTTACAAACAAAAAAAGGAGCCGCCGGCAGCGACTCCTGACTCCCCCCTGATACCCACCGGCCCCGGGGAGCCCTTCGAGCACCGGGCCAGCGGCTCTCAGCGCGTGCCGAAGATCTTGTCACCGGCATCGCCCAGACCGGGCACGATATAGCCGTTGTGGTCGAGCTTCTCGTCCACCGAGGCGGTGTAGATCTCGAGCTCGGGGTAATCGCGCTGCACGCGCTCGATGCCTTCCGGTGCCGCCACCAGCACAATGACCTTGATGTGCTTGCAGCCCTGCTCTCGCAGCATGTCCAGTGTTGCCACCATGGAGCCACCGGTGGCAAGCATCGGGTCAATGACGACTGCCATGCGTTCGTCGAGGTCACCGACGAACTTGGAAAAATAGGGAACAGGCTCGAGGGTGTTTTCATCGCGATACAGCCCCACGACGCTGACGCGCGCGCTGGGGATCAGGTCCGTCACGCCCTCCAGCATGCCCAGGCCGGCACGCAGAATGGGCACGATGGTGACCTTCTTGCCCTTGAGCTGATTGACGGTAATGGGTTCGCCACTCCAGCCAGGAATGTCCTGATGCACCAGCTCAAGGTCCTGGGTAGCTTCGTAGGTCAACAACTTGGCGACCTCGCCGGCCAGCTCGCGAAAGCTCTTGGTGCTGATGCCTGCCTGGCGCATCAGGCCGAGTTTGTGCTGGACGAGCGGATGTTGAATGGCGTGGACACTCATGGGCGAGAACCTCTTGGCGGCGGGTTGGGTCGATGGCCATCCGGGCAAGCAGCCCGGCACAGATCGCCGAGCATTCTACCCGTATCCCGCCGCAAGGTTAAGCTGGCACCATAAGGCGCCTACACCCTTCCCGGGCAGACTGGCTCATGGCTGGTCGGGAAGCTGCCAATCCACAGGGCTTCGTCCCTGCTCGACCAGGAAGCTATTGGCAGCCGAAAAATGCCGACAACCGAAGAACCCCCGGTAGGCCGAGAGCGGCGACGGATGCGGCGCCTCGAGAACAAGGTGGCGACGCGTGTCGATCAGCGCCTTCTTCTTGCGCGCCGGACCACCCCACAACAGGAAAACGGTGGGCCCGGCGTGCTGATTGACGGCCTCTATGGCACGGTCGGTAAAGGTCTCCCAACCCTTGCCTCGATGCGAACCGGCATTACCCTGCTCCACCGTCAGCGAGGTGTTGAGCAACAGAACCCCCTGGCGTGCCCAGCTTTCGAGAAAGCCATGATCGACCGGCTGGCAGCCCAGATCGGCCTTGAGCTCCTTGTAGATGTTGTGCAGAGATGGCGGTATCTGAATACCCGGGCGTACCGAGAAGCACAGGCCATGAGCCTGGTCAGGGCCGTGATAAGGGTCCTGACCCAGAATCACCACTTGCACCTGATCTAGCGGGGTCAGCTCAAAGGCGCGAAACCACTGCGAGGAATGCGGGTAAATAACCTTATGCGCGGCCTTCTCGGCCGCCAGAAAATCCCGCAAGGCCTGCATGTAGGAGGCCTCGAATTCGCCACCGAGGTGATCATGCCAGCTATCGGGAAGTACCTTGCTCATGCCTCACCCCTAAATCTCGAGGGATCGACCGAAGCGCACGGGCGTCACTCGTCCTCGGTGAACGAGCAGACCGCAAAGACGCTGTACCCGGCATCACGAATCAGCTGCCCACCGCCCAGGTCGGGCAGATCGACGATAGTCGAGGTCTCGACCACCAGCCCCCCACTGCGCGTGATCAGCTTGGCCGCCGCAAGCATGGTGCCACCGGTCGCAATCAGGTCATCGACCAGCAGAATGCGATCTCCCTCACGGAAAGCATCGGCGTGCAACTCCACTTCCGCCTCTCCGTATTCCAGGGTGTAAGTCTCGCTGATGGTCTGGAACGGTAGCTTGCCCTTCTTGCGCACCGGCACGAAACTGCAGCCCAACTCATAGGCCAGAGGCGCCCCGATGATGAAGCCGCGGGCGTCGATGGCGGCAATGGCGTCGAGCTCCATCTCCTGATAACGGTGCACGAAGCTGTCGATCAGCTTGCGGAACGCCGCACTGTTCTGCAAAAGGGGCGTGATGTCGCGAAAGTTGACCCCTTCCTGTGGCCAGTCGGGAACGGTACGAACCACAGACTTGATATAGTCGCCGTAGATGCTCATCACGAATCTCAGTCGGTAAATGTCAGTCGAGGAACAGGAACTTGGCGGCAAACACCAGCGCCAGAATGACCACAGCCGGGTTCAGGTCGTGAAAACGTCCTGCCAGGGCTTTGATTGCCACGAAGCTGATGAAGCCCAGGGCGATGCCTTCGGCGATCGAGAAGGTCAGGGGCATGGCCAGCGCGGCGATCAGCACCGGTGCAGCTTCCGTGGCGTCCTCCCAGTCGGCATGGGCCAGACTACCAGCCATCAGTACGGCCACATAGAGCAGAGCCCCGGCCGTTGCATAGGCAGGAATCGAACCCGCCAGCGGCGCGAAGAAGAGGCTGACCAGAAAGAGCAATGCCACCACCACAGCGGTCAGGCCGGTCCGACCACCCGAGACAATGCCCGCGGTCGACTCGATGTAGCTGGTGGTGGTCGAGGTGCCCAAGGCGGCACCGGCCATGGAAGCCGAGCTGTCGGCCATCATGGCCCTGCCGATACGCGGTAACCGACCCCGCTCGTCGAGCAGTCCGCCGCGATGCGCCACACCGATCAATGTGCCCGAGGTATCGAACAGATCGACGAACAGGAAGGCAAAGACCACGCTGAGCATCGCCACATCCAGCGCGCCCATCAGGTCCATGGCCATGAAGGTCGGCGCAATCGCCGGCGGCATGGACATGATACCGCCGAATTCATTGTGGCCAAGCAGGATGGCGATGATTGTCACGCCGAGAATACCGATCATCACCGCGCCGGTGACCCGCAGATGGGCCAGCGCCGTGATCACGAAAAAACCCAGCAAGGCATAGAGAGCCGAGGGCTCGGTCAGATCGCCAAGGGTCACGAAGGTCGCCTCGTTGGCCACGACAACACCGGCGTTCTTCAGGGCAATCATCGCCAGAAAAAGCCCGATACCCGCCGCGATTCCCAGGCGCAAGGACATGGGAATCGAGTTGATAATCCACTCGCGGATGCGAAAGATGCTGAGCAGGAAGAAGGTCAGACCGGACAGGAAGACCGCCCCAAGCGCGGCTTCCCAGCTATATCCCATGCCCATGACCACGCCATAGGTAAAGAAAGCATTGAGCCCCATGCCGGGCGCCAGCGCAATCGGATAGTTGGCCCAGAGCCCCATGATCAGACAGCCAAGCGCCGAGGCCAGGCAGGTCGCCACGAAAACCGCACCATAATCCATGCCGGACTCCGAGAGAATGCTCGGGTTGACGAAGATGATATACGCCATGGTCAGGAAGGTGGTGATACCCGCGATCACTTCCGTCCTGATCGTGGTGCCGTGCTCGGCGAGCTTGAAATGGTTGTCGATCCTGCGTTTGAGCATCAGTCGTGTCCTTTACGCCGGCTGTACCGGCGATAGCTGGAGTCCGGGAGCAAGAAAACGCGACATGATAGCGGATGGTGCCGCATCTTGCGAGACGCCCGTCCGGGCCCCTCAGTGCCCACGCCCGGCCAGCACCCGCTCAACCGTTTCGACGATGGCCTGGGTCTGAGGGTCGATCTCCAGGTTCACCAGCTCGCCCACCACTCGCTCGGCGATCACCGTGCGTGCCAACGTCTCCGGTATCAGGTCGACACAGAAACGCACCGCGCCGACTTCCGGGTCGCTCTCGACACGGCCGATAGTCAGGCTGGTGCCGTCGACACCGATGTACCCCTTATCGAAGAGAAAGCGCGCCAGCTCTTGGGGTGGCAAAAACCAGATACGCCGGTTGTTGGGCGAACTCTCGATGTCCACGATCTGCGCCATGCCCATGACATGCCCCGACATGGCGTGCCCACCGATCTCGTCACCAAACCGCGCGGCCCGCTCGACATTGACCCGATCGCCGACCTGCAAAGCGCCCAGGTTGGTGACCTTGAGCGTCTCGCGCATCAGATCGAAACTGACCCGCTCGCCGTCGATGGCGGTGACCGTCAGGCATACGCCGTTATGCGACACCGAGGCACCGATCTCGAGTCCGGCGCGCAGAGGTTCCGACAAACGAAGGACATGGCTGCGAAAGTCCTCTGCCTCGCTGATGGCCACGACCTCGGCGGTGCCCTGAACAATTCCCGTGAACATGATGCTTCCCCGCTGGTGGAATGACTGCCGACGGCATGGGCGCCATGCGGCCATGGGCGAGCCTGCGCTCCCCGGCCGACGACAACGCGAACCGATAGTCTATGCAACGCCTCCTCCGGCGTCCACGCTGGCGCCTCCGGCCCGCGGAGCCGGCCGAGCGGGCAAGGGAAGGCGGGACCCGCTTGCCCCGTTTTATCTGCCCGAGGTCAATATCCGGGTTTTCCACTGCTCACCCGGGACACTGGAATGAAGCAAGGCCCTCGCGGTTTGACATACCACGCCGGGCGCCATAGGGTATCGCGCTACATTTCGCAGGCGCCGATTTGACCCCGGATTGCGGGCGCCAGCGCCGCAGAGGCCAGACGTCGCGGCGTGAAATGCAGCTAAAAGGGTGAGCTGTGTTGCTGACCGCCTGCCCCGGGGCGCTCTACTCGCCCCGCCCTGCCTGCCCGCACCGGGATCAGCGGCGCCACCCTCGGTGGCCCAGATGATTCGACTGCACAACGTTTCCAAGACGTACTACCCCACGAGCCAGCGCCGCAACGCCCGGGCAGTGAAAGCCCTCAAGCCGGTCGACCTGCATGTACCGCAGGGGCAGATCCATGGCGTGATCGGGCTCTCCGGCGCCGGCAAATCGACGCTGATTCGCTGCGTCAATCTCCTCGAGCGCCCTACCACCGGCACGGTCAGCGTGGACGGTCAGGAACTCACCGGATTGTCGAGAGATGAGCTCAATCAGGCGCGCCACCGTATCGGCATGATCTTTCAGCACTTCAATCTGCTGACCTCGCGCACCGTGTTCGACAATGTCGCCCTACCGCTGAAGTTGATGGGTGTGTCGCGGCGAGAGATCCGCGAGCGGGTCACGCCCTTACTGGACCTGGTGGGGCTGGATGACAAGGCGCGCCAATATCCCGCCCAGCTATCCGGCGGGCAGAAACAGCGGGTCGCCATCGCCCGGGCACTGGCCAGCCGCCCCAGGGTGTTGCTGTGCGACGAGGCCACCTCGGCCCTCGACCCGCACACCACCGGCGCCATCCTCGAGCTGCTGCGCGACATCAACCGCAAGCTGGGCCTGACCATCCTGCTGATCACCCATGAGATGGAGGTCGTCAAGTCGATCTGCCATCGCGTCAGCCTGATATCCGGGGGCGAGCTGGTCGAGGCCGCCGACGTCGGGGACTTCTTCACGGCGCCGACCACCCAGCTCGGCCGTGATTTTCTCAACGACTTCCTCGAACTGGAGCCACCCGACGCCCTCGTTCAGCGGCTCGAGGACCAGCCCGGCGAGCACAGTCATCCCGTGGTGCGTCTGACCTTTTCCGGCGATGCGGTATCGACCCCGCTGGTGTCCCGACTGGCCCGCGATTGCGGCGTGGATGTCAGCATCCTCCAGGCCAAGGTGGAGTCGATTCAGGACCGCACCCTGGGGCTGATGATCGCCGAGCTGATGGGCGACGTCGAGGATACCCGGCGAGCCCTGACCTATCTGAACGACCATGATCTGCAAGTGGAGGTGCTTGGCTATGTCCAGCGCGATGCTTAACCTCATTCTCGAAGCCACCCTGGACACGCTCTACATGGTCGCCGTGTCCGGGCTTATCGCCGCCGCACTCGGCATCCCCCTGGGGGTCATGCTGTATGTCACCCGCCCCCGGCAGATACTGGCCCAGCCGATGCTCAACAGCGCGCTTGGCATCATGACCAATATCGGTCGCTCGGTCCCCTTCATCATCCTGATGGTGGCCATCATTCCCTTCACACGCATGCTGGTCGGCTCGTCCATCGGCACCAATGCCGCCGTGGTGCCACTGACGATTGCCGCCATACCCTTCATTGCCAGGCTGGTCGAGGGCGCCCTGAACGAGGTTCCCCCGGGGCTGGTCGAAGCCGCCCAGTCGATGGGGGCCACCCCGTGGCAGATCATCTCCCGGGTACTGTTGCCCGAGGCCCGAGGCGGCATCTTTACCGCTCTGACCGTGACCATCGTCACCCTGGTCAGCTACTCGGCCATGGCCGGCGCCGTCGGTGGGGGCGGCCTCGGCGACCTGGGCATCCGCTACGGTTACAACCGCTTCAACCCGACCATCATGCTGATCACCGTGGCCATCCTGGTCGTGATGGTACAGGGCTTCCAGAGCCTCGGCGATTACCTGGTGCGCAAGAGTGACCACAAGTGAGCGGAACCATCTATCAATAACTAAAATGAATTACACATACCCTGGTTATTCCAATATGATAGTCAGCCGTTATCCCCATTTCATCAAGGAGACACTGTCATGCGTCATATACTGATCGGCGGCCTTGCCGCTTCCGCCCTAGTCATCGGACAGGCCCATGCCGAAGACTCTACCCTCAAGGTCGGTACCGTGGCGGGTCCGGAAACCGAGGTCATGCAGGTCGCTGCCGACATCGCCGAACGCGATCACGGCCTGGATATCGAGATCACCGAGTTCACCGATTATGTCACGCCCAACGCGGCCCTGGCCGATGGCAGCCTGGATGCCAATGCCTACCAGCATGAACCCTACATGCAGTCCATGGTCGAGGACCGCGGCTACGACTTCGCTATTGCCGGGCGCACTTTCGTCTATCCGATCGGTGCCTATTCCGAGCAATACGACAGCATCGCGGCACTGCCCGACGGAGCCACTATCGCCCTGCCCAACGACCCATCCAATGAAGGCCGTTCGCTGATCCTGATGCACAACGAAGGCCTGATCACCCTGGACGACCCGAGCAACCTCGAAGCCACGCCGCTCAACATTGTCGAGAACCCGCACGACTTCGAGTTTCGCGAGATCGAGGCCGCCCAATTGCCGCGCGTGCTGCCCGACGTCGACATGGCCTTCATCAACAACACCTTTGCCCAGCCCGCCGGCCTGACCCTGGATGATGCGCTGATCAAGGAAGGTCCGGAGTCACCCTACGTCAACATCATTGCCGTGCGTGGCGGCGATGAAGACAAGGAAACCATTCAGCAGCTGGTCGACGCCTATCAGAGTGATGCGGTCGAAGCCAAGGCCGAGGAGCTCTTTGGTGCCCAGGCCGTGCCCGGCTGGAAGTAAGTCGAATATCGCGTTACCCCGGATGGCCGGGTAACGGAGGCCGGCCAGAGTGCCGGCCTCAAATTTTCAAAGGAACGCAACATCATGCCCGACTACGCTCTGCTGTCCAGGCAGCTCGATGCCCTGCTGGATACCCCCGACTGGCTGACCAATAGCGCCCAGACCTGCGCGCTGCTCATTGAGGAGCTGCCTGATCTCAATTGGGTGGGGTTCTACCTGCAGCGCCGGCCGGGCATGTTGCATCTGGGCCCCTTCCAGGGCAAGCCGGCCTGTCACCCGATCCCCTTCGACAAGGGCGTCTGTGGCGCCGCGGCCAGAAGCCGGCAGACACAGCGTGTCAATGACGTGCACGCCATTGCCGATCATATCGCCTGCGACGCTGCCTCCCGGGCCGAGCTGGTCATTCCGGTGGTCGTCGACGACCAATTGTGGGGCGTACTGGACCTCGACAGTCCGCAAGTCGACCGCTTCACCGCGGAGGATCAGGCGGGCATCGAGGCGCTGGTCGACGTGTTCGTGGCACGCAGCCGGCTGGCGGCTTTCGTCGACTAGGCGCACTTGAACGGTCAGCGCGCCACATCAGGAAAGGCGTCTAGGCAGACAAAAAGCCCCGAAGCGTGATGCTCCGGGGCTTTTTTCAATCTGGTAGGACCAGGCGGATTTGAACCGCCGACCTCCACGATGTCAACGTGGCGCTCTAACCAACTGAGCTATGGTCCTGAGTCGGATTGTCGGCACGGCCAGCTTGGTAGGACCAGGCGGATTTGAACCGCCGACCTCCACGATGTCAACGTGGCGCTCTAACCAACTGAGCTATGGTCCTGTATTCGGCGGCTGGCGCCGCGACAACGGATGCGTATTCTACCTATCCGGCGTAGAAATGCAACCCCTGCATTGATGCCGACGACGTCCCCGAGATCAAGCACTTGCGTCATGCTCGTCGGGGTTGGTGCGCACCCTGTCGACGGCTTCCAGCCAACCGGCATAGAGGCGGCTGCGTTCCTCCTCCTCCATGGCCGGATAAAAGCTTCGCTCACAGCGCCAAAGCCCGGCGATGTCGTCCAGGTCGCGGTACCAGCCGAGGCGCAGTCCCGCCAGGTACGCCGCGCCCAGGGCCGTGGTTTCCAGCACCGTCGGACGATCCACCTGAACCCCCAGCATGTCGGCCAGAAACTGCATGACCCAGTTGTTACCCACCATGCCGCCGTCGACCCTGAGGGTGTTGGAACCGACGCTCATGTCATCGTTCATGCACACCTGAAGGTCACGGGTCTGGTAGCAGACCGCCTGCAAACCGGCGGCGACAATCTCGGCGATGCCGGTATCACGCGTCAGCCCGAGAATAGCACCCCGCGCCTTGGGGTCCCAGTGTGGCGCCCCCAGTCCGGTAAAGGCCGGCACCAGATAAACACTGTGACCACGCCGTGTCTTGCTGGCCAGCGCCTCGGTTTCGGCGGCATCGGCGAACAGCTGAAGACCGTCACGCAGCCATTGCACGGTGGCACCGGCGACAAAGATGCTGCCTTCCATGGCATAGGTCGTGACGCCATTGAGGCGATAGCCCACGGTGGTCAGGAGTCGATTTCGCGAGACCCCGGCTTCTTCGCCGGTATTGACGATCATGAAGCAGCCGGTGCCATAGGTACTCTTGCCCATTCCCGGGCTGAAGCATGCCTGGCCGACCAGGGCAGCCTGCTGATCACCGGCCACTCCGGCAATCGGCAGTTCGGCGCCGAGCCATTCCGCCTCGGTCGTGCCAAAGTCATCGCTGGAGTCCAGGACCTCCGGCAACATGGCCTCGGGAATGCCGAAGAGCTCCAGCAGCTCAGCGTCCCAGCACTGCTCGTGGATATTGAACAGCGCAGTGCGCGAGGCATTGGTGGCATCGGTGGCATGAACCCTGCCCCCGGTCAGCCGCCAGATCAGAAAGGTATCCACGGTGCCGAAGGCCAGTTCGCCGCGCTCCCCCCGCTCACGGGCACCGGGGACTTCATCCAGGATCCAGGCGATCTTGCTGGCGGAGAAATACGGGTCAATCAACAGACCGCTTCTGGCCTGGAGCATCTCGCCATGGCCGGCGGTGCGCAGCTTTTCGCATGCATCGGCGGTCCGCCGATCCTGCCAGACAATGGCATTGTAGAGGGGCTCACCGGTCTCGCGGTCCCAGACCAGGGTGGTTTCCCGCTGATTGGTAATGCCGATCCCGTCGATCAGTTCGACGTCACCGTCCAGACGCTCGACGGCTTCCCGACAGGTGGCGACCACCGTCTCCCAGATGGCCTCGGGGTCATGTTCGATCCAGCCATCCCGGGGATAATGCTGTTCGAATTCCCGTTGCGCGGTTACCACCACGCTACCTTCCTGGTTGAATACAATGGCACGCGAGCTGGTGGTACCTTGGTCTATGGCGAGCAGATAAGAGGCCATGCAAGCATCCTGTTGTTATGGACAGCGGCCAAAGGGCCGGATTGTCGTACGTCGCATGAATCGTCGCGCAATTTCGTTTTCCAACGAAAATGTTCGTTTATGATCACAAAGACTACTCCACAGCAGCCCACTGCTCAATTCGCATTGGCCTTCGGCGACTAAGACCTTCGCCGCATACCGGGCCGCGCTGCATTGTCCCCGCCGATATCGTAAAATCGATGGCAAAGGAGCCGCCATGAATCAACAACAACGTCAGGCCAGCATTCTCGAGCTGGTGGGACGCCAGGGCTATGCCAGCATCGAGCAGCTCACCGAGCACTTTGCGGTTACCCCTCAGACCATTCGCCGCGACCTCAATCAGTTGTCCGCCGAGGGCCATATCCGACGCGTCCATGGCGGTGCCGGCATGGAGTCGAGCACCGTCAACACGGCATACGCCACACGCAAGACACTCAACCTCGAGGCCAAGCAGCGCATCGCCGCGCTACTGGCCCATCAGATTCCGGATCATGCCTCGCTTTTCATCAACATCGGCACCAGCAACGAGGTCATCGCCGAAGCCCTGCTCGACCACCGCGGGCTCGAGATCATCACCAACAATCTCAATGTCGCCGCGATCCTGCAGCACAAGGAAGACTTCAACGTGATCATCGCCGGCGGTCAGATCCGCTCCCGGGATGGCGGCATCATCGGCGAAGCGACCATCGACTTCATCAACCAGTTCAAGGTGGATGTCGGCATCATCGGCATCAGCGGTATCGATGAAGACGGCTCACTCCTGGAATTCGACTATCAGGAGGTCCGGGTGGCGCAGGCCATCATCCACAACTCCCGCCAGGTCTTCCTGGCCGCCGACCACTCCAAGTTCCAGCGCAACCCCGTGGTACGTCAGGGCAATCTATCGCAGCTGGACGCTCTCTTTACCGATCGCACACCCTCGGAGAGCATTCAGCAACTCTTGGCTCAGCATGAGGTCAAGCTGTTCCTGGCTTGACGCCACGACAGGCACCCCATTTCCGCTTCGCTCCTGCCCCGCTCGGCCATACCGCGACCGGTGACCTCTGCGGACCTTGATGTTCGTTTTCGATTATTATACTTTCGAATTCAAACATTGATTCTCAACCCGCGAACCTGGGCAAAGCCCCGGTCGGAGCTTGCACGATGCATTCTACCAGGGAAGATCTTCTGGACCTCTATGTCATCGGTGGCGGCATCAACGGGGCCGGCATTGCCGCCGATGCGGCCGGACGAGGCCTCAGCATCGGCTTGTGTGAGCAGTCCGACCTGGCCAGCGCCACGTCATCGGCCAGCAGCAAGCTGATCCATGGTGGCCTGCGCTATCTCGAGCATCACGAGTTCCGCCTGGTACGCGAGGCCCTGCGCGAGCGCGAGGTACTGCTGGCCAAGGCCCCGCATGTCATCAGTCCGCTGCGCTTCGTTCTGCCCCATCGGGCGCACCTGCGTCCGGCCTGGATGCTCCGGGCCGGCCTGTTTCTTTATGATCACCTCGGCAAGCGTCAGACGCTCTCCGGCTCACGCGGCATTCGCCTACCTGAGCGCCTGGGCTTGCAGGCGGACATTCGCCGCGGCTTCGAATACTCGGATTGCTGGGTGGATGACGCCCGGCTGGTCGTGCTCAATGCCATGCAGGCCCGCGAGCAGGGTGCCGAGATCCTGACGCGAACCCGCTGTATCGCCGCCCGCGACAAACAGCAGTACTGGGAGATCGAGCTCGAGGATATTGATACCGGCAAGCGCCACACCCGCCACGCCCGGGCCCTGGTCAACGCCGCCGGTCCCTGGGTGAACAGCGTGGTGCGTGAGCGGGCCCAGCGCACTTCACGCTACGGCGTGCGCATGATCCAGGGCAGTCACTTGATCGTGCCGCGGCGCAACCAGGATGAACGCGCCTACATTTTGCAGAACAGCGATCAGCGCATCGTCTTCGTGCTCCCCTACGAAGAGGATTTCAGCCTGATCGGCACGACCGACCGCGGCTATGAAGGCGACCCGGCCCGGGTCGAGGCCAGCGAGGAGGAAATCGACTACCTGCTCAAGGTGGTGAACGAGCACTTCGCCACCCCCTTGCGGCGCCAGGATGTGTTGCGCACCTTCGCCGGCGTGCGCCCCCTGTGCGATGACGAATCCGAAGATCCATCGGCGATGACCCGGGACTACACCCTGGACCTCGACGACCATCAGGGGGCGCCGTTGCTGTCGATTTTTGGCGGCAAGATCACGACCTACCGCAAACTGGCCGAGGCGGCACTGGCCTCGCTCTCTCCCCATTTCCCCGACATGGGCGACAGCTGGACGAAGGACGCGGTATTGCCGGGTGGCGATATAGCGGATCAGGCCAGCTTCGTGGCCCGCCTGGAGGCCGATTACCCGTTCCTGGGTCGAGCTCGCGCGCAACGCTTTGCGCGCAGCTACGGCAGTCTCTGCCTGGCATTCCTCGAGGGCGCTCGATGCGCCGAGGATCTGGGCGAGGACTTCGGTGCCGGCCTGACGGCCGCCGAGGTCGACTACCTGGTGGAACACGAATGGGCCCGCCTGCCGGAAGACATCCTGTGGCGGCGCACCAAGCTGGCTCTGCGCCTGACCGCCGACCAGCAGCAGCGCCTCGCCCGCTACCTGAAGCAGGAAAGGCTGACGGCTATTGCCTGAATGGCGGCCAGACCGCCACGCCCCCCGGCGGCAGCGGCGTCCTGTCACGGTGCCGGCCGAGGCCGCGCCCTTCCAGGGCGGTGAGCAGGATCTGCAGCGGATCACCGTGACTAACCAGAAGCAGACACTCCCCCATTGACGCCTGCTCCAGACCCCTGATGACAGCCAGCAGGCGCACGGCCACCCACTCAACCGGCTCCACGCCGGCAAAGTCCTGGTCGGGGGTGCGAGCATCCTCGGCCCAGACCTCGGCATAACGCGCATCCGGCTGCCCCTCCAGCTCGCCGAAATCCCGCTCGCGCAATCGCGGCTCCGGGCTCGCCTGGAGTGAGAAGTGATCCGCCAATCGCACGGCCGTCTGGGTCGTGCGCAGGAAGTCCGAATGCAGAACCCTGTCGGGTAGCGGCCAGCGCCACGTCTCGAGCGTCGATTCCAGCTCGCGGCGCCCGCGGGCGGAAAGGCCGTAACCGGTCAGTCCGCGTGCGGCGGAACTGACAATGCGGCCCTGCTGGTTGGCCTCGCTGTGACCGTGACGCATCAGCAGATAGGTGTTCCGGCAAGCTGCCAGCGACGATGTCATATTGTTTTTCTCCTCGAGCCGCTCGAGCCGAAACGGCGGTGCTGCCCCCCCCCCGGTAAGGCCGTCAGCACCATGTTGCCAGCATGGCCGAAACCGGTCGACCCTATGTCAAACAAGCGTGAGCAGGGTATGCTCGTCAACATCTCGACCGCGTGCCTTCGATTCGCCACAGGGAGCCCTTCATGACCTCCATCCTCATTTCGATAGTGGCCGCCTTGTTACTGGCCGTCACCCTGGTGGCACGCCTGCCGATGCACTGGTGGGGCATTCGTAGTTGCGAGTTTCCTCGCCTGCAGATCGCCGCCCTGGCTCTGCTCTGCGTGGTGGCCACTCCGCTGGTAGAGCCGCCCTGGCATTGGCTAGCCATGGTCTGTGGCCTTGTCACCCTGATGATACAGGTCGTGCACATCCTGCCTTGGACACGCCTGTGGCCGGTTCAGGTCAAGGCCGCCCAGCCCGGCCATGAGGACCGTTGTCTACGCCTGCTGGTCGCCAATGTGCTGACGCCCAACCGTCATGCCGCCGACCTGATCGCCATGATTCGCCACCACCAGCCGGATATTATCCTGACACTGGAATCCGACGCCTGGTGGGAACAACAGCTCGACGAGGCCCTTGCCGATGACTGGCCGGATGCCGTGCGCATCCCCCAGGACAATCTCTACGGCATGCACCTCTATTCGCGCCTGCCGCTGCTGTCGCCCCGGGTCGAGCGACTGATCCAGGAAGACATTCCCTCGATCTCGACCGGGGTCCAGCTGCGTTGCGGCGACAACATCCACCTCCATGCGGTACACCCGCGCCCACCTGCACCCAGCGAAAGCAAGGAATCCCTTTGGCGCGACGCCGAACTTCTGCTGGTGGGCAAACGGATTCATGCCGACCCAGGGCCGACGCTGGTAGCCGGCGACCTCAACGATGTCGCCTGGTCACGCACCACCCGCAGCTTCTGTCGCGTCAGCGGCATGCTCGACCCGCGACGCGGTCGCGGCATGTTCAGCACCTTCCACACCAGTTACCCGCTGCTGCGCTGGCCGCTGGACCATGTCTTTTCCAGCGAGCATTTCACGCTGCGCGACATGCAACGCCTACCGGGCTTCGGCTCCGACCACTTCCCGATTCTCACCACGCTCTGCTACCGCCCTTCGCGAGCCGACGAGCACGACAACCCAGAGGCCGACCGCCAGGAGCATCGCGACGCCCGCGACACCATACGCGAAGGCCAGCGCAAGGAGCAGGAGGACTGAAGGAAGAAGGAAGAAGGAAGAAGGAAGAAGGAAGAAGGAAGAAGGAAGAAGGAAGAAGGAAGAAGGAAGAAGGAAGAAGGAAGAAGGAAGAAGGAAGAAGGAAGAAGGAAGAAGGAAGAAGGAAGAAGGAAGGCAGCATGCCCCCCGACGGCATGGAGTCAAGGCTTTTTCTTCCCTCTTCAAGGCGCGTAGCGCCGTACTTCCCTCTTCATTCTTGGATCTCTCGCAGCGCCGTTCTTGCTTCTTGGCTTTCGGGCGACGCCCGCTTACTCGGGTATCCCGCCTCGGGTCAGGGCCGCGGGGTCGAGCAGGCGCTCCAGCTCCTGTCGGGAAAGCTCGGTTTCTTCTTCCGCTACATCGATGATGGGCCGACCGGCCTGGTAGGCCTGCTTGGCAATGGCCGCTGCGGCGTTGTAGCCGATTACCGAGTTCAAGGCCGTCACCAGTATCGGATTGCGCGACAGCGGCTCGCTCAGCTGGTCCTCGCGTACCTTGAAGGTTGCGATGGCACGATCCGCCAGCAGCATCGAGGTGTTGCTCATCAGGCGAATAGCGGTCAAGAGGTTGCTGGCCACCAGCGGCAGCATGACATTGAGCTGAAAGTTGCCGCTCTGGCCGGCGATGCTGTTCGCCGTGTCCAGCCCGATGACCTGAGCAGCCGCCTGCGCAGCCGACTCGGGAATCACCGGGTTGACCTTGCCGGGCATGATCGAACTGCCGGGTTGCAGGGCCTCGAGCTCGATCTCGCCGAGGCCGGCCAGCGGCCCCGAGTTCATCCAGCGAAGATCGTTGGCAACCTTCATGATCACGCAGGCCAGGCCACGCAACTGACCGGACAACTCCACGGCGGCATCCTGGGAACCCAGACTGGCAAAGAAGCTGTCATTGGGCGTCAGCGCAAGGCCGGTACGCTCGCTGAGCTGAGCCGCCATGCGCTCGGCAAACTCCGGATGGGCATTGATCCCCGTGCCGACCGCCGTTCCCCCCTGGGCCAGACGGCAGAGTCGCGTCATGGCGCTGTCCAGGCGTTCGATGGCCTGTCCAATCTGACTCGACCACGCGCCCAGCTCCTGACTCATGCGCAACGGCATGGCATCCATAAGATGGGTCCGGCCGGTCTTGACCACACCATCCAGCTCGACGACGCGCTTGTCGATGGTCTTGCGCAGATACTCCAGAGACGGCCGAAGCTCGCGCGTCGTTTCCAGGGCAGCGGAGAGGTGAAGGGCCGTGGGGATGACATCATTGCTCGACTGACCCATGTTGACATGATCATTGGGGCCGACTTCCAGCCCTTCGCGGCTCGCCAAATGGGCCACTACCTCGTTGACATTCATGTTGCTCGAGGTACCGGAGCCGGTCTGAAAAACATCCACCGGGAACTGGTCGTCATGCTTTCCGCCGATGATGGCCTCCGCGGCCTCGACGATGGCCTCGGCACGTGACTCATCGAGCAGGCCCAGATCGCGATTGACGCAGGCGGCGGCACGCTTGACATGGGCAATGGCATAAATAAAGGCCGACGGCATGGGCTGCCCGGACACCGGAAAGTTGTTGACCGCTCGCTGGGTCTGCGCGCCATACAGCGCCCCCGCCGGCACTTCCAGCTCCCCCATGCTGTCTTTCTCGACTCGTGTATCGCTCATCATTGCCTCCTTGTGGGCTACATCGCCTCACCATGGCGCTGGCAAGCCAAGCTTGCAAGCCGCACGCCAGGATCGCCGCACGAAAAAGGCCCGCTGCGGAAGGCCGGCACCCTCGCTCCGGGCCGGGCAGGACGGCCCTGGGGCAATTTTTCCTCCCTCATGTTGCATTGCACAAAAAGCGCTGCTATTGTGCAATGCAACATCAACGCGAAGGCATCGGCGAACCGCCCAGGGCCTTCAACGAAGACCAACCCCAGGAGGGTGCTTACGATGCGCGATTACAATACCCAACAGTTCACCGAACAGTTCGAATCCATGTTCTTCGGCCCGGCCCGCGCCTATGCGTCGCTGTCCGTGGACTTCACCGAAAAGATGCTGCGTGCCCAGATGGATGCCAGCCAGGCTTACACCGAAACCGGCATCGCCCAGCTCCGTTCGCTGCTCAACGTCAAGGATGCCGAAGGCCTGCGCAACTACATGGAAGGCCAGCAGAAGGTCGCCAAGGACCTGACCGAGCGCTTCAAGGGCGACGCCGAGAAAGTCGTTTCCATGCAGCAGGACTTCGTCCAGGAAAGCCAGAAGCTGACTGACGCCAACGTCAAGCAAGCCTCCGAAACGGTCGAGAAGGCCACTCGCAAGGCCTGAACCCGGCCCTGTGATCGACTCCGAAAGGCTACCGCTACTGGCGGTAGCCTTTTTGCGTTAAGCTCTCCTGGCACACAGGGCCCCAGCCACCAGGAGACTTCATGCGACATCTCTTACTTGTGCTATCACTGGGCGTTGCCCTCGCCGGCTGCCAGATGGCGCCGTACTCCGGCGAAACGCAACGCGATGAATCCATCGAGGTCAGTGACGTCAATCAGGGCACGGAGCGCCAGGACACCACTCAACCCGAAACGCCACCTTCAGGGCGTGGACGCGTGCCGCGCCAGGTCGAGTTCCCCGCCGAACAGTATGCCGCCCTGGAAAAGAGCGGATCGGCAGCCCTGAGTGGCCGGCTGACGCTGGACACCTCTTCGGGCAGCGTAGTGGGCGCCAACGAGACCATCTCGGTGGCCCCGATCACGACCTATTCGGCAGAAGCCGCCGAACAGGCGCTGGCCGGGCGGGCCGTCGAACGAGCCGACCCTCGGGCGCGGGCCTATACCCATACGACGCGCACCGACGGCAATGGCTACTTCATGCTCCAGGGACTGCCCAGCGGGAACTTTTATGTGTCCGGCAGCCTGGTCAACCCGACCACCGGCCAGCGTCAGGTGGTCATTCACGAAACACGCCTGAACCAGGGCCAGCATCGGGAAATCGACCTTAGCCGGTAGACCCTTTGCTGCCTGCTACCAGCCCAGCGCCTGCTTGACGAAGGGAATCGTTAACTTGCGCTGGGCCGAGAGAGAAGCCCGGTCCAGGGTCTCGAGAATCTCGAACAGCCCCTCGAGGTGTCGAGGACCGCGGTGCAGGATGTAGCGTGCCACATCGTCCCCAAGCTCCATGCCGCGGCCTCCGGCACGCAACCTCAGGGCTTCGAGGCGTGCCTGGTCATCCAGCCCGGGCACCTGGAACGTCATGCCCCAGGTCAGTCGCGAGGCCAGATCCGGCAACGTCACCGACAACTGCCGGGGCGGCGCATTGGCCGCGACGATGAGCTTTCGCCCCCCATCCCGCAGACGATTGAAGGCATGGAACAGCGCTTCTTCCCAACGCTTGCGCCCCACCACCTTGTCAAGATCATCGATGGCCACCAGATCCAGGCGTTCGACTTCCTCGAGCATCAGCGGGGGAAAGTGCCCCAGCTCCTCCAATGGCAGATAAAGGGCGCGCCGGTCCTGATCAGAGGCGGCATGACAGGCCGCCTGCAGCAGATGACTACGGCCTACGCCATGACCGCCCCAGAGATACACAAAGGGCTCTCCGGTGATGTCTAGCTGCTGCTTCAAGCAGGCCACCAGCGTCTGGTTGGGGCCGGGGAAAAAGTTGGCGAAGGTAGCATCATCGCGCAGCCCCACCCCAAGGGGCAGCTGCGCCGGCGATCGGCTCATGGGCTGCCCTCCTCCTCGACCGGCGGCTGCGCATCGTAGAGTGAGCTGTTCTTGTAGCGATCATGTAGGTAACGCAGCACCACCATGACCATGGCAGCCACGGGCAGCGCCAGCAGGACACCGGTGAAGCCGAACAGCTGGCCGCCTGCCAGCACCGAAAAGATGACAGCCACCGGATGCAGGCCGATCTTGTCGCCCAGCAACTTAGGCTGCAGAACGATGCTCTCGACAAACTGGCCGAAACCGAATACCGCCGCGACGCCGGCAAGCATCCACCACTCGCCTGACTGGAAGAAGGCCACCAGGCCGGCCGCCAGGATCCCGACGATCACGCCGAGATACGGCACGATGCTGGCCAGCCCCGACAGCAGACCGATCAGCAGGCCAAACTTGACGCCGATCAGGGTCAGGCCAATGGCGTAGATGACCCCCAGGCAGAGCATGACGATCAGCTGGCCCCGAAGAAAGGCCGAGAGCACTTCATCGCATTCTCCGGCAAGACCGGCAATGGTCGGTTCCCAGCGGCGCGGCAGGACCCCGCGCACCTTGGCCACCAGGTCGTCCCAGTCGAGCAGCAGATAGAAGGTCACCACCGGAATCAGCGCCAGGTTGCCGATCATGGCAACCAGCGCCAGTCCCGATTTGGAGACCTGGGCCAGCAGAGTCGCCGCCACGGTGCCGGTTTCTTTCCAGTTGTCGACCAGGGTCTGACGCATCTGATCGAAATCCGTGCTCAGGTCCATGCCGGTGAACGAACGGACATGGGGCACCACCGTGCTCTGTACCCAGCCCAGTATGGCCGGCAGGGACTCGATCAACTGGCCGAGCTGCCGCCCGAGCACCGGAATGACCAAAATTAAGCTCAAGCTGATGATCAGCGTCAACAGCAGAAAGACCACCGAGACCGCAAGCCGCCTGGACAGGCCCTTTGCTTCCAGTCGATCGGCAATCGGGTCGCCCAGGTAGGCCAGGATCATGCTGACAAAAAACGGCATCAGCACGGGCTCGATGCTGATGAAAAACCACAATCCAATGGCCGCCAGTATGGCGACGACCCACGCTTGTCTACGCATCCTGCTCTCCCTGTGCGATGCCTGATGTGGCGGTGCGAACCACGCCGTCTGATGCTACAATCTGCGGCCTATATTGCCCACCGTGACGGCCCGACGCCAGTCAATGACCGGCCCGGGACGCGCCTTCGCCCGCAATGTGCATAACAGGACAGGCCATGACCGAATCCTCCCAGCGCCCGAGTGGCGCCTCGCTCAGCTACAAGGACGCCGGTGTCGATATCGACGCCGGCAATGCCCTGGTCGACCGCATCAAGGGCGTCGCCAAACGTACCACACGTCCTGAAGTCATGGGCGGTCTCGGCGGATTCGGTGCGCTCTGTCAGTTGCCCGGTGGCTACCGCGAGCCGGTGCTGGTCACCGGCACCGATGGCGTGGGAACCAAGCTCCGCCTGGCCATGGAGCTGGGGCGTCACGACACCATCGGCATCGACCTGGTGGCCATGTGCGTCAACGACCTGGTGGTCGCAGGCGCCGAGCCGCTGATGTTCCTCGACTACTATGCCACGGGTCGGCTGGATGTCGACATTGCCGCCGACGTGGTCACCGGCATCGGTCAGGGCTGCGAGCAGGCAGGCTGTGCCCTGGTGGGCGGCGAAACCGCCGAAATGCCCGGCATGTACGCCGGCAACGACTATGACCTGGCTGGCTTCTGCGTGGGGGTGGTCGAGAAGGACGAGATCCTCGACGGTCAGGCAGTCGGCCGGGGAGACGTGCTGCTGGGCATGGCGTCCTCGGGGCCGCATTCCAACGGCTACTCGCTGATCCGCAAGATTCTCGAGGTCAATGAGACCCCGCTGGATACTGCCCTCGATGGCGGCTCCCTGGGCGATGCCCTGATGGCCCCGACACGGATCTACGTCAAGCCATTGCTGTCCTTGATCAAGGACACCGACATCCCGGTGCATGCGCTCTCGCACATCACCGGCGGCGGCCTGCTGGAGAATCTACCGCGCGTGCTGCCCGAAGGCGCCGCGGCGCGCATCGACACCAGCACCTGGCAGCGTCCGGCCATTTTCGACTGGCTGCAGACACACGGCAATGTCGCCGAGGACGAAATGTACCGTGTCCTCAACTGCGGCATCGGCATGGTACTGGTGGTGCCCGCTCACCGTGCCGACCAGGCGCGCGCTCACCTCCAGGCCCAGGGCGAGACGGTTTACCGAATCGGCGAGATCGTGGCACGTGACGACCACGACGATGAGGTGGTGCAACTGGAGAACCTGCCGACATGAGTCAGACCGACTACCCCAGCGATACCCTTCAGGATTTCACCCCCGAACCCGCCGACGCGCGGCGGGTCGTGGTGCTCATTTCCGGCAATGGCAGCAACCTGCAGGCATTGATCGAGGCGCAGGAGCATGACCGGCTGGGCGGCGAGATCGTCGCCGTGGTCTCCAACCAGGCTGATGCCCAGGGTCTCAAGCGCGCCCGTGATGCCGGCATCGACGCGGTCGCCCTGCCGCATCACGAATACGAAAGCCGAGAGGCCTTCGACGGCGCCCTGATCAAGGTCATCGAACGCCATGAACCGGACCTGGTGATCCTGGCCGGCTTCATGCGCATTCTCACCCCGCGCTTTGTGCAGCGCTTTCTGGGTCGCATGCTCAACATCCACCCTTCGCTGCTGCCCCTTTATCCGGGCCTGCACACCCATGCCCGAGCCCTCGAGGACAGCGTGAGCGAACATGGCTGCAGCGTGCACTTCGTCACCGAGGAACTCGACGGCGGCCCGGTAGCCCTGCAAGCCGTGGTGCGCGTCGACCCCGCCGACGGCGTGGAGACCCTCAAGGACAAGGTACAGGCTCGCGAGCACCTGATCCTGCCGGTCGCCGTCAACTGGTTCCTGGAAGGCCGCCTGCAACTGACCGGTGACCACATCACCATGGACGGCGTCACCCTCCCCGCCACCGGCATGCGACTCTCTCACGAAGACGCCGCCGAAGAGTTGGACGAAGAGCTCTAGGAAGAAGGAAGAAGGAAGAAGGAAGAAGGAAGAAGGAAGAAGGAAGAAGGAAGAAGGAAGAAGGAAGAAGGAAGAAGGAAGAAGGAAGGCAGCATGACCCACGACGGCATGGAGTCAAGGTTTTTTCTTCCCTCTTCAAGGCGCGAAGCGCCGTTCTTCCCTCTTCAAGCGGCGCCAGCCGCGCTCTTCCTTCTTCCAGCTTAAAGCTTACAG
The DNA here is from genome assembly GCF_030409235.1 of Halomonas almeriensis. Classification (GTDB taxonomy): domain Bacteria; phylum Pseudomonadota; class Gammaproteobacteria; order Pseudomonadales; family Halomonadaceae; genus Halomonas; species Halomonas almeriensis. The sequence continues at coordinate 465,233 of NZ_JAUFPO010000006.1, read as the reverse complement.
CTCCCGGCCGAAGGCCGGGCCGGTGTCAGGTCCTGGGTAGCGTCACACCGCGCTGCCCCATGTACTTGCCGCCGCGGTCCTTGTAGGAGGTCGAGCAGATCTCGTCGGATTCCAGGAAGAGCATTTGCGCCACGCCTTCATTGGCGTAGATCTTGGCCGGCAGGTTGGTGGTATTGGAAAACTCCAGGGTCACGTGACCTTCCCACTCCGGTTCCAGCGGGGTCACGTTGACAATGATGCCGCAGCGGGCATAGGTGGACTTGCCGAGGCAGATGGTCAGCACACTGCGCGGAATGCGGAAATACTCGATGGTACGGGCCAGCGCAAAGGAGTTGGGGGGGATCACGCAGACATCGCCCTTGACGTCGACGAAGCTCTTCTCGTCGAAGCCCTTGGGGTCGACCACCGCCGAGTGGATGTTGGTAAAGACCTTGAACTCGTCGGAACAGCGCACATCATAGCCGTAGCTGGACGTCCCGTAGGAGATCACTCGCTGGTCGTTCACATAACGCACCTGGTCGGCCTCGAAGGGCTCGATCATGCCATCGCTCTCGGCCATGCGGCGAATCCAGTGATCTGACTTGATGCTCATGGGAAGGTCCTGCCGTGTTAAAGGGGGTCGGCCGCCGCCTGCGGCCGATTCGAGCGTGGCACATGATAGCCGGAGCGGCGTTCGCCGTCACGAACCTCAGTCGCTGAAGGAAATTTCCGGGCCATCGTCGACGGGTCGACCGAGCTGCTCGGCTACCTGGCGAGCCATTTCCCGGAAGGTTCCGCTTAACTCGCTATCGGGCTCGGCTACCACGGTGGGGTTACCGCCGTCGGCCTGTTCGCGAATCCCCAGGGTCAGCGGCAAGCGCCCCAGCAGGCGAGTGTCATATTCCTGGGCGATATTCGCCCCACCGCCCTCGCCGAAAACCGGCTCGCTGTGCCCGCATTGCGAGCAGACATGCAGGCTCATGTTCTCGACCACACCGAAAGACGGCACATTCACCTTGCGGAACATCTCGATGCCCTTGCGCGCGTCCAGCAGAGCAATGTCCTGTGGCGTGGTGACGATCACGGCGCCGTCCACCGGCACCTTCTGCGCCAACGTCAGCTGAACATCGCCGGTACCGGGCGGCATGTCGATGAAGAGGACATCGAGATCATCCCAGACGGTCTGCGTCAGCAGCTGCTGAAAGGCACCGGCCACCATAGGGCCCCGCCACACCGTCGGCTCCCGGGTATCTACCATGAAGGCCATGGACATGGCCTGCAGGCCATGCGCCTGCAACGGTTTCAGGCGTTTTTCGCCCGCCGTCTCAGGCCGGGCACCATCGGCCACGCCCAGCATGCGGGCCTGGCTGGGACCGTGGATGTCGGCATCCAGAACCCCCACGCGATACCCCTCGGCGGCCATGGCCAGCGCCAGATTGACCGTCACGGTCGACTTGCCGACGCCCCCCTTGCCGGACGCCACAGCCACAATATGCTTGACCCCTTCGATCACGACTCGCTCCTTTCAACGCATGACACCGATCCTTTACGCATCGGCATGATGACTCAGTATACCTGCTACCAGACGGCCTCATGCAATCACGACGGATGCCTCACAACGACGAAGGGCGCGCCAAAAGCGCGCCCTTCGCTTATCGAGGGTCTGCCGAGTTCAGACTTCCTGAGCTTGCCGATTCTCGTCTGTGGCAGAGGCTTCATCCTCGGAGGGCGATGAGGCGCTGGCCTCAGCGTCATCAGAGGTCGCTTCGCCCTGCTCGCTTTCGGAGGCGCTGGCCGCATCGTCACCGGAGGTCGCTTCGCCCTGCTCGCTGTCGGAGGCACTGGCCGCATCGTCACCGGAGGCCGCTTCGCCCTGTTCGCTGTCGGAGGCGCTGGCCTCAGCGTCAGCGGAGGTTGCTTCGCCCTGCTCGCTGTCGGAGGCGCTGGCCGCATCGTCACCGGAGGTCGCTTCGCCCTGCTTGCTGTCGGAAGCACTGGCCTCAGCGTCACCGGAGGTCGCTTCGCCCTGCTCGCTGTCGGAGGGACGGGCCGCATCGTCACCGGAGGTCGCTTCGCCCTGCTCGCTGTCGGAGGGACGGGCCGCATCGTCACCGGAGGTCGCTTCGCCCTGCTCGCTGTCGGAGGGACGGGCCGCATCGTCACCGGAGGTCACTTCGCCCTGCTCGCTGTCGGAGGGACGGGCCGCATCGTCACCGGAGGTCACTTCGCCCTGCTCGCTCTCGGAGGCGCTGGCCGCATCGTCACCGGAGGTCGCTTCGCCCTGATCGCTGTCGGAGGCGCCCACTTCGGCAGTATCGAGCTCGGAGAGTGTCTCGCGCCACTCGGCAAGATCGGCCTTCAGGCTGGCCAGTTGCTGGCTGCGGGTCTCCACCTGGGACTCCAGGCTGGAAAGCTCCTGCTGGCTGGACTCAAGTTCGCTGGTAACGCTTTCGAGTTCCTGGCTGGCTTCGTCACGCTGCGCCTGCAGCTGCGAACGTTCCTCGGTCAGATCGTCGACCGTGGTGTTCAGCTCGCTCTGACGGTTGTTGAGCTCGGCCACCTGCTCATCGAGGGTCGCCTTCCGTTCCTCGGCCTGCTGCAGGGATTCCATGGCCTTGTCACGCGCCGCACGGGCTTCATCACGCGCCTGGGTTGCTGACTCCAGCTCTTCCTGAACACTGCTCAGCGAGGCCTCGCGCTGCTCCAGCTTCTGTTGCGCTTCCTCGACCCTGGACTGCAGGGGCTCGAGTGCGGCCTGAGCTTCCTCAAGGTCGGCACGGGTCTGATCGACCTCGGCCTGGACGCTCTCGAGCTCACTGGCGGCGTCTTGACGCTGCTGCTCGAGCTCGACGGTACGCGCTTCAAGGGATTCAACTTCCGACATGGCCGCTTCATGCTCGGCCAGTTGGCTCTCGAGTGCCTCGTTTTCGGATTGAACGGAATCCAGGCGGGACTTGAGAGACTCCCTGGCCTCATTGCTGGAGCTGACGCTGGATTGCGCGAAGAGTGCCCAGATCACGGCAACCACCGCCACGGCCGAGAGGGCCTTGACGCGATTATCCTGAAAGAGCTGTCGCATGGAACTATCTGACATCGGCTTTCTCCCCATGATGGGTCGATGTGTGTGGCGGAACCCGTTCCTGGAGCCCGCAGCTTGAACGCACTCAACATACACCCCGAAAGCCCTGGCCCTGTCAACCCTGGAATCACGCGCGACCCCATGGCGGTCAGTGATTAAGCTGCTCGGGGAAACATCAAGCAATTGACGCGTCTTGCAGCGACCAGCGTATCATACACATGGATTTCCGGCGGACTTGCCTATGAGTGATGCACCCTCTCTCCGTGATCGCCCCTCCGCGAGCCGGCTGATGTCTCGAGTGGCCCGCTTTGCCTGGCGGGTCATCACCTCCTTTCTGGGCAATCGCGGCATCCTGCTGGCCGGCGGTGTGGGGTACAACGTGTTGCTGTCGATCGTGCCGCTGTTCGCCCTGCTGGTGGTACTGCTGGCCAAAGTGGTCGATGAACAGCAAATCATGGGCGTGCTGGCCATCCAGGTGCGCCATCTGACCCCCGCTTACGCCGAGGTGGTGCTCGATGCAGTACGTTCCCTGCTGGACTCCCGAGACGCCATCGGCATCCTGGGCATTCCGGTGCTGCTGATCTTCAGTTCCTTCGCCTTTCGCATGCTCGAGGATGCCCTGGCGATCATCTTTCATGCCTCGGATACCCAGGCCGACCGCTCGGTCTGGGTATCGGTGCTGATGCCCTACGGCTTCATGCTGGTACTCGGCGCCGGCTTGCTGACGCTGACCCTGCTGGTCAGCCTGGCCAGTAGCGTCAACACCGTCTGGATGGCGCTGATGGGACGTGAATTGCCGATGGCCAGCCTGTCGGGCTCGATGCTCAACCTGACCAGTTTCATCGGCGTATTCCTGTTGTTCAGCGCCATCTACAAGGTCATGCCGGTGGTCCGCATTGCCATTCACCGCGCCTTCATTGGCGGCTTTGTGGCGGCTCTGCTGTGGGAGGGTGCGCGGCTGCTGCTGGTCCTATATTTCACCAATCTGTCCTTCGTCAATGCCGTCTATGGCTCTCTGGCCACCCTGATCGTCATCCTGCTAATCCTCGAAGTGGGCGCCATCATCCTGCTGCTCGGTGCCCAGGTCATCGCTGAACTGGAACGTAACACCCGCCTCGGCCTGCCCTGGCATGTGGACTCGCGTCATCAAGCCGTGACGCGGGTCGACTAGCTGCCGGCTCAGAAGGTCGAAAGCCCGGTGGCCTCCATGAGTCGATATCGCCACCAGGCCAGGCGACCCATGGAATCGGCGGGCTGATAAGCGCGACTGGTGGTGCGCGCCGGTGTGGATTGCCAGCCAGCATCAAAATAGGCAGCGGCTTGGGCCAGCGCCGGCTCAGAAGCCGGCCCTTCGAGCATCACGCTGGTTTCCAGGTTGAGGTTGTCGAGGTTGCGGCGCGTGAAGTTCGCCGAACCGGCAATCAAGGCCATCCGCCCCTGTTCGTCATGGCGATGCAGGAGCAGCTTGGCGTGGCACTGCTCTCCCCGGGTCACGCACCAGCGCACGTCAATACCCGCCGCCTGCAGCTCATCCGCCACGGGGCGGTTGGGGATACCCCCCTTGTTCACCCCGAAGGCCTGCCGGTTGGGATCCAGCAGGACGCGCACCACCACACCTCGCTGCCGGGCCGCTTTCAGCGCCTCGATCAAGGGGCGATGCGACAGGTAGAACACCGCTATATCGAGGTGATCGCCGGCGGATGCGCTTTGCACCCTGTGCAGCAGAGCATCGCCTATGGCGCCCTCGGTCAGCACGCGCAGGTGCGCCCCGGCCTTCCGAGCGGAGGCATCGGGCGCAGCGGGCCCGGGCACCGCCACACCGGACCAGGCGGCCACCGAGCGTTCGGAAGCCAGCAGGTCAAGCGCTGCCGGCCCCTCGAAATACAGCGCCAAGTTACCGTGCAGGCTGCTGGCATCGTGCGGATTGGCCGATGTCACCAGGCCGGCCCAGGTCGTGTCATGGTCCACCACCAGGGTCTTGCGGTGATTGGCCCGAAAATTGAGCATGGCCAGATAGGAGCGCAGGGGCACCTGCCCCTCTCCCAGGAGATTGGGCAGCCAGCCCGCCTGATCGTCGTTGCCCAGCCGGTTCAGCCCCAGATGCCAGATGCCCGACCACAGAGGATTCGAGGCACGCAGGCGATCGAGATCGGTCATCACCACCCGGACGCCGGAGCGTCGCAACCTCTCCAGGTGCGGCGCCCGGCGACCACCATAGAGGGTGTTCAGCGGGTCGGTGATGACGACCACCTCAATCCCGGGGAAGCGTTCGCGCTGCTCGACCAGGGCCTGGGTCAGCCGGGCGGAAAGGGGCAGGAAGCCCGCCGGGGTATTGACCTTGCCGGCCATGGCATTGAACAGGAACATGTCCAGTACGATCAGTCGGCGGGCTTGGCGAATCATCGCCACGGCCTCATCGAAGATCGCCTGATCGGTGTGCTGCACGCCATGGGCGTTATACCAGGTCTCGTCCGTCAACAGCCGAACCTCTCGGGCCGGTCGCTCGGGAAAGGCCTGGCCGACTCCGGCCGGCAGTGGCTTGAAGGCCTGCCAGCCGGCCATGGCGGCAATCACCAGGACGGGCATCCACCCCCACCTTGCCCAACCTTTATTGCCACCGCCCCGGCGGTCTTTCGAGCGATGCGGCATGTCCTTGCCTCGTGGTCTGGCGACTCCTGCGCGAGCCGGGCCCACAGCATACCACTCGTCCTTCGCCCCGGGTGAAACCGCTCGGCAACACCGGCATACCCACCGAAAAAAGGGGCGCCAACAACGGCGCCCCCGGGTGGATGAATGCCTGGTGCTAGACCTGGTCTTCCGTGCCCGCTTCCGCCGCTTCCACTTTCATCCGCCGACGCAGGATGGGGCCGACGATGTAGGGCAGGATCAGGCCCAGGCCGGCGAAGACCCACAGGCCGATGGCCAGGCCGCTGTCCCAGAGAATCGTCCAGTCGCCGTCGGAGATATCCATGGCATGACGCAGGTTCTTCTCCATCTCCGGCCCCAGCAACAGGCCGAGTATGACCGGCACGAGGGGTATCTCCAGCTTGCGAAGCACATACCCGGCGACACCGAAGGCGACCATGAAGTAAAGATCGAAGGTCGTGTTGCTGATCGAGTAGATCCCCACGAAGGCGATCATGGTCACCACCGGTAACAGGAACATCGGCGGTACGGAGAGCAGCTTGACGAAGATGCCCACCAGCGGGATGTTCAGCACCAGCAGAAGGAAGTTGCCGATCAGCAGAGCCGCAATCACGCCCCAGACGATATCGGCATTCTGCGTGAACATCAGCGGCCCCGGCGTGATGTTCAACGAAATCAGCAGGGCCAGTAGCACGGCCGTGGTGCCGCTGCCCGGCACCCCGAGCGTAAGCATGGGCACCAGGGCGCCGCTGGAGGCCCCGTTGTTACCGGCCTCGGGGCCTGCCACACCACGCGGATCGCCCTGCCCGAAATAACCTTTCTTGCCGACCACCTTCTTTTCCAGCGTATAGCCGACAAAACTGCCCAGCGAGGCCCCTGCCCCCGGCAGGACACCGGAGATGAAGCCAAGGATACCGCCACGGATGCTCGACGGCATGATCCCGCGTAGGTCCCTGAAGGACAGCGTCAGATTGTTGACGGACATCTTTTCCTTGCCGCCACCCGCCTTGTCCTCGATGAAGAACAGCAGCTCGGAAATGGCGAACAGGCCGACGATAGCGATGATGAAGTCGACCCCTTCATAGAGCTCCAGCACACCGAAGGTATAGCGTTGCACGCCGGTGGTATCGATGCCCACGGTCGCGATCATCAGGCCGATACAAGCCGCCACCACGGTCTTCATGGGATTCTTGCCGGTGATGCCGCCCAGAGTGGCAAAGGCCAGCAGGAAGAGCGCGAAATACTCTGCCGGACCGAACGTCAGCGCGAAATCCGCCAGCAACGGCGCCAGCAGAATCAAGCCGAAGGTCGCGATCAGGCTGCCCATGAAGGATGCCACGGCCGAAATCGCGTGGGCCCGGCACGGCAGAAGCCTGGCGCATCTCGCATGGCGATGCCCTGCGCCCCCTGACCATCGGCCCCGGGCTGCTGGCCACCCTGGATGAACTGAAGCGACAGGCCTTGTTGAGCCGCTGGCAACGCGAATTCAATCGTGGCGCGGGAAGCGACGACGAACGAGCCAGCGTGGAGTAAGAGGTGGCGGTGTCAGGGTGAGGGGTGAAGCGTTAGGGGTGAATGGTAAGGAGTGAGGCGTGAATGGTGAGGGGTGAGGCGTCAAGCGGGAGAAGCGTATGCTGAGACGTGGAGGTAAAGCGTCGAGGATCAGGCCCGGCGTGGTGCCGGGCCCGAGGGTCGCTCAGCGTACGTACTTGAGTTCGACCGGTGCGACGCCGCGGCCCAGCATGCCCAGCTCACGGGCGGCTCGCTTGGAAAGGTCGATGATACGTCCCTCGATGAAGGGGCCGCGATCATTGATCACGACCTCCACCTGGCGACCATTATCCTGGCGGGTCACCACCACCCGGGTACCGAAGGGAAGCGACTTGTGCGCAGCCGTCAGGTTGGTCTGATCAAAAGGCTCGCCACTGGCTGTTGTCTGACCGTGGAAGCGGTCCGCGTAGTAGGAGGCCACCCCTTCCAGTTTCGGGCTACTGGCCTGCGACTCATCGGCACAACCGCTCAGCATGACTATAGCCACGGCCATGAAGCCTGTACGTACCCAGGCCGGGCAAAGCTCTGACTTGCTAACGTTCAAACCCATGCGTCACCTCGCAAAGACTTTTACGCCTGACAACTTACCTCGTGGACTTCAGGCGCCTCGAGACGTGTCAGACGGCGTTGGGTGCTTTCCCTGCAGCCAACCTTCCGAACCGGCTCGGCGGGAGTCGAACCAATCCAGAGCGTCATGCAACGTCACCACATTTCCGACAACAATCAGAGTCGGTGGACAAATGTTAGACACTTCCTCGGTAGATGGCAACTTGGCCAAGGTGCCGACATGCACCCGCTGTCGCCGCGTGGTGCCCTGCTCGATCAGCGCCAGCGGGGTCCGGGCATCCAGTCCATGCGCTTGCAACTGGGCGCCGATGATCGAAAGGCTGCCCAGTCCCATGTAGAACACCAGAGTCTGACCGGGTTTTGCCAGTGTCGGCCAGTCCAGGTCACAGCCCCCCTCACGGAGATGGCCGGTAATGAAACGGACGGACTGCGCGTGGTCACGATGGGTCAAGGGGATACCCGCATAGGCCGCGCATCCTGACGCCGCCGTGATACCGGGTACGACTTCCACAGCGATACCGGCCACGACCAGAGTCTCGAGCTCTTCGCCGCCGCGCCCGAATATGAAGGGATCACCGCCCTTGAGGCGCACCACCCGCTTACCGGCCCGCGCCCATTCCACCAGTGCCCGATTGATGCCTTCCTGGGGCACACTGTGGCGAGAGCGCTGTTTGCCGACGTACAGACGCTGCGCCTCCGGGTTGGCAAGCTCGAGGATTTCCTGACTGACAAGACGGTCATGCAGGATGATCTCGGCCTGCTGCAAGCGTCGCAGGGCCTTGATCGTCAGCAGCTCCGGGTCCCCCGGTCCTGCGCCGACCAGGCACACGCGACCAGCCTCGAAGTCCGTCAGGGGCAGCGACGAGGCCAACTCGGTCCACGGCGAAGCGTCACACTTCATATTACTTACTACCTGGCACTAATGAATTTATATGCCATAAAGTAATTAAAAATAGACCGTGACGCTACTAACGTCTGAGCGCAAGTATATAACCCACACCTTAGCCCACCGACAACGCCCCCTGGACGGGGGCGCTCCGGGAGCAAAGGGCGAGATGTCAATCGCTCGGCGCCTCTTTCATGCCCGGACGCAACAGCTCGCCGAGCAGGGTCATGGCGGCCAGCAAAAGCACCAGCCAGGGCCAGTGGTCCGCAAAATCAATGTCGAACCAGCCCAGTGCATCGACAAAGATCACCACAATGCCCAGCGGGCTGACGTAACGCACCATGAACAACCAGAGGCCATGGGCCGTGGGCGACAGCCCCAGTTCCTCGCGCAATGACGCTCGATTGAGCACAAAGCCGGCCATCAGGGCCATGCCGAGCCCGCCCAGCGGCATCATTAGACGCGATGTCAAAAAGTCCAGCCAATCGAAGAAGTGCTTGCCGAGCAGCGTCCATTCCGCGCCCACATTGAAGGACAGCATGGCCATGGTGCTGATGAGCCACAGCACGATTCCCGTGCCCCAGGCCGCTGAACGACGACTTAGCCCCTTGTTGTCGGTCAACCAGGAGACCGTGGCCTCGACCATCGAGATCGAGGAAGTCAGCGCGGCCATGGAGAGCATCACGAAAAACAGGATGCCGAATAGCGTACCCAGTGGCATGGCCTGAAAGGCCAGCGGCAGGCTCATGAAGATCAGGCCAGGGCCGCTGCCGGGCTCGAGGCCATTGGCGAAGATCACCGGGAAAATCGCCAGCCCGGCCATCAACGCTACCAGCGTATCAGCCAACGCCACGGTCAGGGTAGTTCGCGCAATGGACGCCTGGCGCGGCAGGTAACTGCCGTAGGTGAGAATCGCGCCGGAAGCCAGCGACAGCGTGAAAAAGGCATGCCCCATGGCCGCCAGCATGCCCTCACTGGAGAGACTGTTGGCATTGAAGGCAAACAGGAAGGTCAGGGCCTCTCCGAACCCTCCGGAAAAGGCCCCGTAGCCGATCATGATCACCAGCATGATGACCATGCCCGGCATCATCCAGCTGACACTCTTCTCGATGCCGGACTGCACGCCCTTGCCAACGATCAGCATGGTCGCCACGGCCACCAGACTGCTCCAGGCCCCCAGGCTCCAAGGGTTGGCGTTGTTGGCCGCAAAGATCGACGCCATGTCATCCACGCTGGACCCGGCCAGGCCACCACTCAGCATCTTCCATAGATAGGCGAACGACCAGCCGGCCACGACCACATAAAAGCTCAGGATCAGAAAGCCGCACAGCATGGCCATCCAGCCCAGTACTGACCAGGCCGGAGAACGCCCGGACTCGCTAGCCATGCGGCCTATGGCATCGATGGGGCTCCCCCTACCCCGTCGGCCGAGCAGGATCTCGGTCATCATCACCGGCACACCGACCGCCAGAATGCAGACCAGGTAGACCAGCACGAAGGCCCCACCTCCATATTCACCGGTCATGTAGGGGAATTTCCATACATTGCCGAGACCGACGGCCGAACCAGTGGCCGCCAGCACAAACCCCCAGCGGCCCAGCCACTGGGTGCGAGGTTGTTCAGTCTTTGTCATGTAGCACCAGGATCACGTAACTCTTGTTGTCGCCCATCACAAAAATGGCAGCGATAATCGGCCATATTGTGACGGATTTTGTCGTGATTGGGCAGTAAGGCGAAGGAGTATTCTCGTGTTGGATCCATATGCCACAGCATCCAACCGCCTGTAGCACAGCCGCTGCCCGACGGACGGCCTCCCGCCGGTGGCGGGAGGCCGTGACGTCAGGCCTCGTCGTCCAGCACGCCGCGACGAATCTGATCTTCCTCGATGGATTCGAACAGCGCCTTGAAGTTGCCTTCGCCGAAACCATCGTTGCCCTTACGCTGAATGATCTCGAAGAAGATCGGACCGATCACGGTATTGGTGAAGATCTGCAGCAGAACGCCCTGATCTGGACCACCATCGACCAGCAGGTTGAGCTCGCGAAGCGCCGCAAGGTCTTCCTGATGGTTGGGCACCCGAGCGTTGACCTTCTCGTAGTAGGTGACCGGCGTGGTCATGAAGCTGATGCCGTTGGCCTTGAGAGCTCGCACCGTGGCATAGATATCCTGGGTGGCCATGGCCAGGTGCTGAATGCCCTCGCCATTGTAGTCACGCAGGAATTCAGCGATCTGGGAGGTGTCGTCGGCCGACTCGTTGATCGGAATGTGCATCTTGCCACAGGGCGCCGTCATGGCACGCGAATGCAGGCCGGTCTTCTTGCCCTCGATATCGAAGTAGCGGTTTTCGCGGAAGTTGGCCAGGCGCGTGTAGAAATCCGCCCAGACATCCATCTGGCCCCGGTCGACATTGTGGGTCAGATGGTCGAGCACCTCGAGACCCACCGCATTGTCATCGGCGCTGGCACCGGGAATCGGCTCGAAGTCGATGTCATAGATGCTGCGCCCCTGGTCATCCCGGCTCTGATCGACAAAATACAGCAGCGAGCCGCCGATGCCCTCCACGGCAGGAATGCCGACCTCACCCGGCGCCACCGAGCTCTTCACCGGCCGGGCTCCTGCTGCTTGAGCCTGGGCCATGGCCTGGTCGACATCCGCCACACGCCAGGCCATTGCACAAGCGGACGGGCCATGCTGCGCCGCAAAAGTCGCCGCGTGGCTGTCGGGCTCGGCGTTGAGCACGAAATTGATGTTCGCCTGCTGAAAGAGTGTCACGGCCTTGGAACGATGGCGCCGTGTCTCAGTAAATCCCATGGCCAGAAATAGTGAGCGCAGCGCCTCGATGCCTTCCTGACTGGGAGCACAATATTCGACGAACTCGAAGCCGTCGGTGCCGATCGGGTTCTCCGCGCTGATCGTGCCTGGGGTATGAGCGGGTGCGTTCATGAGAGCTCCTTGATTGACTGCATGGCCGGGACAGCCGCCTCTTGAGTAATGGACGTGTCTGCCGTTTGATCCCTGAAGACTAGCGCTACCCACATGAGGCTGGCACTGCCAAACCGCCTGCCTTGAGCCATCATACGCAGCCCTTTCCGCCTCCGGCTGTAACGTCAGCGTGACAGAATGCTGTTAAGGCGCATTCCGGGCCGTCCTGCGTAAGGAAACCCTTACAGCGCGTCACACAGGGCTGACGATCGGGACAGTCGGCGAACGGCAAAATGTGCTCTTGCCGAGGAGTCAACATCGCCGGCCAAGCGCCAGCAGGGCAGCAGAGCTGCCTCGAATGTGCCAATCTAGGGGCAACAGCGTGATGTCACGCACCTGGGTCATGACCTGTCATCGCGCTTCGCCCCCAGTCGCCAGAACGGACCAGGAGGCCTCAGATGACCACCCAACCACCGCTCGGTCCCGTTGAACTCCCCGATCGTCGCGCCCGCCATATCGTCGAAGACTGGCTGAAAGGCTCGGGTGTTGCCCTGAACGGCAACGCGCCGCATGACCTGCAGATTCATCATCCGGATTTTTTTTCGCGCGTGCTTCGACACGGCAGCCTGGGGCTGGGAGAGTCCTACATGGATGGGTGGTGGGAGTGCCGGCGCATCGACGAGCTGAGCCGACGCCTGCTGCGCCATGGGCTCGGCGCCCATGCTAAGACGCGTTCGGAGCGCCTCAGATATCGCCTTCAATCGACGCTGATGAACCTACAGAGTCGCGCCCGGGCCTACATGGTGGGCAAAGCGCACTATGATCTGGGTAACGATCTGTTCGAGCGCATGCTCGATGACACCATGTGCTATTCCTGTGGATACTGGAAGGACGCCAAGGACCTCCATCAGGCCCAGGTCGCCAAGCTCGACCTGGCCTGCCGCAAGCTCGAACTGGAGCCCGGCATGCGAGTGCTGGACATCGGCTGTGGCTGGGGCAGCTTCGCCGAACATGCCGCGCGCCACTATGGTGTCGAAGTTACCGGCATTACTATCTCAAGCGAGCAGGCCGAGCTGGCGCGCCGACGCTGCACCGACCTGCCGGTGGAGATTCTGCTCGAGGATTATCGCGACCTAGAAGGTACCTTCGACCGTATCGTTTCCATCGGTATGTTTGAGCATGTCGGCCCCCGTAACTACCCGACCTACTTCACGACCGTGCAACAGCTGCTCGCCGACGATGGCCTATTCGTGCTGCATACCATCGGCTCCAACACGTCGGACATCAGTGCCGACCCCTGGATTCATCGCTACATCTTCCCCAATGGCGTACTGCCGGCCATTCGGCACATCGCCGATGCCAGCGAGGGGCGGTTGCTGATGGAGGATTGGCAGAACTTTGGCCCGGACTACGACAAGACCCTGATGGCCTGGCTGGCCAATTTCGAGGCCCGCTGGCCGGAAGTGGCGCATCGCTACAACGAGCGCACCCGTCGCATGTTCCGCTACTACCTCTCGGTCTGTGCCGGGGCCTTCCGTGCTCGCGACCTGCAGTTGTGGCAGATCGTCTATTCGCCTCATCGGGCGGGTCGATACGACGCACCACGCTGAACCGGAGGATTGGCCCTGTCATGACCCCGGCCCGGACTACGACAAGACCCTGATGGCCTGGCTGGCCAATTTCGAGGCCCGCTGGCCGGAAGTGGCGCATCACTACAACGAACGCACCCGTCGCATGTTCCGCTACTACCTCTCGGTCTGTGCCGGGGCCTTCCGGGCTCGCGACCTGCAGTTGTGGCAGATCGTCTATTCGCCTCATCGGGCGGGTCGATACGACGCACCACGCTGAACCGGAGGATTGGCCCTGTCATGACCCCGGCCCGGACCACGACAAGACCCTGATGGCCTGGCTGGCCAATTTCGAGGCCCGCTGGCCGGAAGTGGCGCATCGCTACAACGAACGCACCCGGCGCATGTTCCGCTACTACCTCTCGGTCTGTGCCGGGGCCTTCCGGGCTCGCGACCTGCAGTTGTGGCAGATCGTCTATTCGCCTCGCAGGGCGCGGGCCTACGACCTGAGTCCGATACTCACACCTCTGCCCTCAGGTATCATGAATTTCCTGATAAGAGTAATAACAAACAAGATGCCATGATGACGTGCGGGTCAGGAACAGAGCGCCCATCGAACGCAGACGGAACACAGGGATGAGCGCATGCCAATCGACGATGTCATACCCGGCCAGACACTCAACCCGCTGAAACACCTGGCCGAGCGCCTGCGGGCCAGTATTGCCGAGTATGACTTCGACCTGGGTAACGTCCCCTCACAGTGAGCATGGGCATTGCCGAGCACCGCATCGGCGAGGATCGCATCAGCCTAATCGAGCCCGCCGTCAACAACCTCTACGCCGCCAAGCACGAGGGCCGCAACCGAGCCATATCCAGCCACTGATACCGGCTCCCGAGCTCCCGCACGAACCAAGCTGCATTGCCCAGGAGCCGGTCTGATGCCATATCACTGCGCAGGATCATGCCAGTGGCAGCCCCCTCCCCCGGCTCGCTCACTGGCTGAGCCTGCGACGCGTCACTAAATGCACCGGCAGATAAAGCAGCAGCGGCCAGGCCATCATCAGCAGCGCCATGTAAAGCCCCGGGGCAAACCAATCCTGGGTGATGCCGAAGGGCCCCTGGACCCAGTTGACATTACGCACCGGGTCGGTGAAGCGATAAGCCGTCGCCACGGCCAGCCAGGTGACCGCTGTTTGCCAGAGCAAGGCCCGCGGATTATAGCCCAGGCGACACACACCGAACCCGGCCACCAGGGGAAGAATCAGGTGATACAGCGACAAGAGCCTGACCCCCAGCGGGGTGGCGGCATTGAACATGTACTCCGTGCCGCCGATGGGGTGCCAGCCGGTGACCCAGGCCGTGCCGGCATCCAGCGCCCAGAACGTGCCCACCAGGGCCGTGGCCAGCCACTGCATGGAAATGAGCAAGCGGCTCTCCGACCACAAACCGATGAGCAACAGAAAATTGGCAAGATTGCACAACCACAGAAAATTCTGGTTTCCCACCTGAATGGCGACTGCCGGAGCCCAGAAGAGGATCCACAAGCTAAAGGCTAGCTTCAGCCACAACGGCATGTGGCGCCGAACCGGATGCGTCATGGAGGATCTCCGTCACCGATGCCGTGGCGCTTCAACTTGTTGGCAATGGTGGTATGCGAGACTCCCAGGCGCTTGGCCAGTTGTCGGCTCGAGGGATTCTCGGGGTAGAGACGGCTGAGAACCTGGTGCTCCACTTCGCCCAGAATCTCGGCCAGAGTGCCTTCCATATCGATGCCGGCCAGCCCCGGGCACTGGCCGACATCCGGCATGCGCAACTGCTGTGGCTCGATGATACCGCCCTCGCAAAGCGAAACAGCCTGATAGAGCACGTTCTCCAGCTGGCGCACATTGCCCGGCCAGTGATAGGCACGCAGGCGGGTCAGCGCCGCCGGCGACAGTTGCGGCAGGGGGCAGCCGATCTGCCGGGCGGCACGATCGATACACTGCTCTGCCAGGGCATCAATGCCATCCAGACAGTCGCGCAGGGGCGGAACACTCAGGGTCAGCACATTGAGGCGATGATACAGATCCTCGCGAAAACGGCCCTCTCGGCATAGCGTCGGCAGGTCCTGCTGGGTGGCACAGATGACCCGCACATCCAGGTAGGTCTCCTGGTCACTGCCCACGCGGCGAAATCCACCGTCCTGCAGAAAGCGCAGCAGTTTGACCTGCATGCGCGGGCTGGTTTCGCCCACTTCGTCGAGAAAGATGGTACCCCCCGAGGTCAGCTCGAGCAGACCGAGCTTTCCCTCCGCGCGCGCCCCCTCGAAGGCCCCCGGGGCATAACCGAAGAGTTCGGTCTCGGCCATGGAGTCCGGCAGGCCGGCACAGTTCAGCGCCATGAAGGGCGATTGCCCGCGAGCCCCAGCCAGGTGACAGGCACGTGCCAGTAATTCCTTGCCGGTGCCGGTTTCCCCCTGGATCAAAAGGGGCGCATCCAGCGGTGCCATGCGCCGCGCTTCGCGCATCAGCACCTCGAGCCTGGGGGTCGCCTGGAACAAGGCCTCGAAGCCGGGTGACGCCTGTCGCTGGACCTGGTAGATGCGCTCACCAACCAGGTCGGCGCGGTGCAGGGTCACAACGGCCCCGGCAAGCGACGCCACATCCTCGAGGTGTTCACGATGCAGGGGTTCGATGTCGGCCAGATAGGTCGCGCCATGAAACTGAAGGTGCAGGCCATTGACCCGCGCATTGTTGCGGCGGATCAGGCCCGGCAGATCGAGATCGGAAAGGTAGCGATCCAGCGACAGCCCGGGCACCTCATCGACCCGCACACCCAGCAACTGCCCGGCCGCTCGATTGGCCGCCACCAGATGGCCTTCCATGTCGATGGACATCACCGGGTCGCTCAGGGACGACAGCAACGCATCGAGTTCCAGGTGGCGTCGCTCGCTGGGCAACAGGCTCACCCGGCGTACGCCGAACACGCCGGGAACCTTTTCCAGTTCGGGGCGCAGGGTGGTGAACTGGGCATTGAGCAGATTGGGCACATGCAGATAGATCGCATTACCTTGATCGCCACCGACCTCGCCGTGCGCCACATTAAGCCCATAATCGGCAAAGTGCGCAACGATATCGCGCAACATGCCGATACGGTTCTGGCAGTGAAATCTCAAGCGCATGCCGGGGCTTTCCTCGCTGAACAGTGATGTCGATGCCGGCAGTGATACAGCCATCGTCAAGCCGGCGTTCCTCAACTGGCAACTTAACGTGACAGCGACGTCTCGGCAATTCAGCACATGGCGCTGCTCCTCGCTTATCCAGGTCTCGACAGAAGCAACTGTCACGAATACTTTACAAAAGAGCCGTTCAACCCGCTTGCCGATTCATTTCCTGGATCCACCGTGACCGCTCCCGAGGCCTAGACTCAAGGCGAATCTCGACACAACAACGGGAGCCGTAATGAAAGCCGAGACGACCAAAGATGCTGTCACCAGCAAGACAGGGTATCGGGTTCATACGCCCGATGACGAAGGCCTGATCGCCTGGTCATCCCGCGAGAATGCCACTTGGCAACACCTGATGGAGCGCCAGCTGCCTCTAGTCGCCGAGCGCGCCTGTCGCGAGTACCTGGAGGGCCTGGAACGTCTCTCCCTGCCCCGCGACCGCGTACCGCAACTCGCCGACATCGATCGTGTATTGACCGCCACCACCGGCTGGAAGACCGCGGCGGTGCCGGCCCTGATTCCCTTTGATACCTTCTTCGAGCTACTGGCCGAGCGGCGCTTTCCAGTGGCCACCTTCATCCGCTCGCCGGAGGAAATGGAGTATCTCAAGGAACCTGACATTTTCCATGAAGTCTTTGGGCATTGCCCGATGCTGACAAACCCCGCCTTCGCCGAATTCACCGCGACCTATGGCCGCCTGGGGCTGGCGGCGAGCCCCAAGGAGCGCGTCTATCTGGCCAGGCTCTACTGGATGACCGTGGAATTCGGGCTGGTCGACACCCCCACCGGTCGACGCCTGTATGGCGGCGGTATCCTGTCGTCACCCAGGGAAACGCTCCATGCCCTTTCCGACACCCCGCTGCATGCCGACTTCGATGCGCTCGACGCACTGCGCACGCCCTATCGCATCGATATTCTGCAGCCGCTCTACTATGTGCTGGACGACCTGGGGACCCTGGAACAGCTCGCCCGGGAAGACATCATGGGCCTAGTGCACCAGGCCATAGAGCTGGGCCTGCATGCGCCGCATTTCACGCCCGCCTCCGCCGAGCACACCACCGCCTGACGCCGGGCCTGCTTGACAGAATACGACACCAGTCCCAGACAATGGGGTGTATCCCCAAGCGATGAAGGAGCCAAGATGAGCGATCTATCCGAACAACAGTGCGAAGCCTGCAGCTGGGACGCCCCGCATGTTACCGACAGCGAGATCGAGTCCTATAGGCGCGACATCCCCGAGTGGCAGATCGTTGAGCGCGATGGCATCATGCAACTGGAGCGGAGCTATCAGTTCCGCAACTTTCGTCAGGCCCTGGCCTTCACCAATGAAGTGGGTGAAATCGCCGAGCAGGCAGGACACCACCCCGCCCTGCTGACCGAGTGGGGAAAGGTCACCGTGACCTGGTGGTCCCATGAAATGAAGGGCCTGCACAAGAACGACTTTATTCTTGCCGCCAGAACCGACGAGGTAGCGATATAACATGTTCGAGCAAATAGAGCGGGTCCCCGGGGACGCCATCCTGGGCCTCATCGAGGCCTTCAAGAAGGACACCAATCCTGACAAGGTCGACCTCGGTGTCGGCGTGTATCGTGACGCCAAGGGCAACACTCCGGTCATGCGTGCGGTCAAGGATGCCGAGGCCCAGCTGCTCGAAAACGAAATGACCAAAACCTACATCGGTTCTCATGGCGACCCGCGTTATGGCCAAGCCATCCTGCCACTGGTGCTCGGCGAAGGCTCTCCGGTGCTGGAAGCCGGTCGCGCCAGCGCCACCCAGTCACCCGGTGGCACCGGGGCTCTGCGGCTGGCCGCCGACTTCATTGCCAGCCAACTGCCGGGCAAGGACATCTGGGTCAGTGACCCCACCTGGCCCAACCACCTTGGGATTTTCCCCGCGGCCGGGCTGAAACTTCACAAGTATCCATATGTCGATGGCGACAACCTCCTGGACTTCGACGGCATGCTGGCGGCGCTCAAGCAGATTCCCGAAGGCGACGTGGTCCTGCTGCATGCCTGCTGCCACAACCCCACTGGCTTCGACCTGTCCCGCGATCAATGGGGACAGGTTCTCGACGTCCTCAAGGAACGCAGCTTGCTGCCGCTGGTCGATTTTGCCTACCAGGGCTTCGGAGAAGGCCTGGATGCCGATGCCTACGGGCCTCGCCTTCTGGCTGAAAACCTCGACGAGGTTATCATCACCAGTTCCTGCTCAAAGAACTTCGGCATTTATTGCGAGCGTACCGGTTGCCTAATCATGGTGGCCCGCAATAACGAACAGATGGAGAACGTCCGCTCCCAGGTCGCCATCGTGGCCCGCGAGAACTACTCCAACCCGCCCGCACACGGCGGATCGATTGTCGCGGAGATCCTCCACTCGCCGGAGCTGACCGGCACCTGGCGCGAGGAACTCACCGAGATGCGCGACCGCATCAACACACTGCGTCGCGATTTCGTCGCAGCCCTAAAGCCCTACGGGCTGGACAAGAAATACGCCCATGTGGCCGAACAGCAGGGTATGTTTTCCTACACTGGCCTGACCCCGGAGCAGGTGGATCGCCTGCGCGATGAGTTCAGCATCTACATGGTGCGCTCGGGCCGGGCCAATGTGGCCGGCTTTTCTCACGACAATCTGCCCTATCTGGCCAAGGCGATCGCTGCCGTCAACTAGTAGCGGACCGACGGGCACTCAACCATCTGGCCCCGCGGCCTCGCGGGGCCTTTTTTTGATGCCGGCATAGACCACCACGACATCAGGCCGATTCGGCTACGTTCCGCCGCGGACTGGCAAGGACGCGACGCAGCAGCCACCAGGCCGCCAGTCCAGCCAGCAGGTTGCCCAGCGCGGCTCCCATCGCCAGTCCCATGAGATCCCCCAGCCAGGCCCCGATCCAGAGGCAGGGCAGATAGAACACAAAAAGCCGCGCCGCTGACATCAGCATGGCTCTCAAAGGCCAGCCCAGGGCGTTGCCGGCGGAAACCACCAGCATGCACACCCCCAGCGCCGCATAACTCGGCAGCAGGCAACGAATCAGCACCGCCAGATCGCCGCGTACGTCAGGATTGCCCCCCAGTATCTGAGCCAGCCAGGGGGCAGCGACGGCCAGGAGAACGCCCAGCACCAACTGCCAGACCACCACCACACGCAGCGCCAGACGCAGCAGGCGATGCACCTGCCCCCAGTCACCGGCGCCATAGCAACGCCCGAGCCAGGGAGGCAGTGACATCGTCAGCGCCAATACCACCATCAAGGACACCGTCTCGAGACGATTGGCCAGGCCCCAGGCCGCCACCTGAGCCTCGCCCAGGCCTGCCACTGCCGAAAGCGCCAGCATGGCCGCCAGCGGTGGCATCAACTGACTGACCATGGCCGGGCCGGCGATACCCGCGAAAGGCTTGAGCGAGACGCGCAATTCGTTCATCAGACCCTGACCCGAGAGCCAGTCGTGACGAGTCAGGCGCCAACCGAGAATGGCAAGCCCCAGGCTGAACGCCAGCAAGGTCGCGATGGCCGCCCCCGGCAGTCCCAGCCCAGGCCAGTCACCGACACCGAAGATCAGCAAGGGATCGAGGGCCAGGTTGACCAGGCTGGTGGTCACCATCAGGGTGCCCGGAAGGCGGGTATCACCATGGGCCCGAAACAAGCTGTAGCCGAAATACAGACAGGCTCCCACCCAGGCGGCCAGGAGTTGAGGATTCCAGTAAGCGCGGATCAGGGGCAGCGCCTCGGGCTCGGCTCCCAGCAGTAAAAAGATCGGGGACTGAAAGGCGTACAGCAACAGCATTAACACCGCGATCACGCTGGCCCCACAGATCAACACCAGGCTGCCCAGGCGCTGGGCCGAGGTACTCTCCCCCGCGCCCAACGCCCGTGAAATCAGCGCCGCAATGGCAATGCCCATACCGACTTGCACGCCGATGATCAGAAAGCCCAAAGGAAAGGTAAAAGTCTGTGCGGCCAGCGGAGCCGTGCCCAGGCGCGCGATGAAGGCGCTGTCCACCAGTTGAAAGCCCAGAAGGGACAGCACGCCGATCGCCATTGGCCAGGTCTGGCGCCACAGGGTGCGCCCCAGAGAAGACGTTGCGGTGGAATGGGTTCGACTCACGAAAGCTCCGGTATGCGAAAAGTCGACACTATTCTACGTGATGCATGCCGAAGCGTGGGGATTTACCGGCTCGCACCGCTCAGGATGCCGCGACGCGGCGATTGGTGTGGCGCTCGAGCAAAGGCGGAATATCCGCCGCTGACATGGGGCGATGAAAGTAATAGCCCTGTGCCAGATCACAGTGCAGCTGGCCGATAAGACGCCACTGATCCTGATATTCGACGCCTTCCGCCACGACCTCCAGACCCATTCTGTGGCCGATGAAGATGGCCGCCTCGAGAATGGAACGGTCCGCCGGCCGGATGGGCGAGTCCTGCATGAAGGTTCGATCAATCTTCAGCGAGGTCACGGGGAAATGCTTGAGATAGCTCAACGAGGAATAGCCCGTGCCGAAGTCATCGATGGCAATCCGCACTCCTCTATGATAGAGCCGCCGCAGATCCTCCAGGACCCGGGAGGCCGCATCAATCAAAACGTTTTCCGTCAGTTCGATGCCGACATCCTGCGGCGCCAGGCCGTGGCGCTCCAGACAGGCCTCGAAGCGCGTCAGCGTGTTGGCGCGCAGCAGTTGTCGACCGGAGAGATTGATGTCCACCCGAGTCTCCCTGAAGCCGGCCGCTCGCCATGCAGCCTGCTGACGACAGGCCTCTTCCATGACCCACTCCCCCAGCGGGTGAATCAGGCCGGATCGTTCCGCCAGCGGAATGAATTCATCAGGCGGCACGAACACGTCCGAGTCGTGGGGCTTCCAGCGCAGTAAAGCTTCCAGATTCTCGACGCGCTGACTGGCCACCGAGACCTGGGGCTGAAAATACAACTCCAGTTCCTGGCGCTCGATGGCCTGTTCCAGCTTCTCCACCAGGCGCTGTTGATGAACCAGCTCATCATGGTGGTGTCGCTGGAAGAACTGCAACCCGCCCAGGCCATCGAGCTTGGCGCGGTTCTTGGCGACATTCGCATTACGAATCAGCTCGCGTGCGCCATTGCCATGCTCGGGAAAGATACTGACACCCAGTGAAGCGGTAATACTGCGTTCGACGCCATTGATCATGAATGGCTGGCGCATGGCGTACTGAACCTTGCTGACCAAATGATAGACTTCCCCGCACTGGCCGGTATCCAGAAAGACCAGCACAAATTCGTCACTGGACACCCGGGAGATCAGGTCCGTCAATCGCAACTCGCCGCGAAGCCGGCGAGCCAGCTGGCTCAGAAGCTGATCTCCCTGCTCATACCCCAGGGCATCGTTGATCTCGGAAAACCGGTCGATATCCAGGTAGAGCACCGCGAGGCCGACCTTTCGGACCAGACAGGTCTCGAGCGCCTCGTTGAGCTGGCCCTCGAGGGCCTGCCGGTTGGGGAGACAGGTCAGCGCATCGAAGCGTGTGGCGAAATCCAGATCACGATGCGCCCGCTTCTGATCCGACAGATCGACGTCGACACAGAACATCACCGGTGAGTCGGTGTGCTCCCCCAGCATGACATGGTGCGAGAATACTGGCACCCGCTCGCCACTAAGATGCACAAGCTCCAGCTCACTCGGCGGAATGCTCCTGCCGTGCTCCATCCAGGCGCGATGCGAAGCGATCAGGTCATCGCGCATTTCGGCGGGAATGATCAGGTCCTCGAGTGGCTGGCCCATGGCTTCAGCGGCCGAGTAGCCGTACAGCGTCGTGCTGGCCTGGTTCCAGTAGATAACGCGGCGCTGACGATCATAGCCCTGAACCGCCACTCGGGGCAGGCTCTCGAGCAGGCGACGAAACCGCTCTTCACTTTCCTGATACTGCTGCCGGACCAGCTCCACACCATCGAATCCGACAGATACTGCTCGGTTTTGCCCCTTGCAGGAGTGCCCCTGCCCTGCAAGGCGCGCCAGCCATCGGCCCAGGCGCGCGAAGAGACTTGCCATATGCCTCCTGTAGGCCGAAGAAACCACCAATCATCCAGCGGCGCAAAATAATGAACATTTCTGAAGAAGAAAAATGTCATTAATCACGCATTAGTTCAACTGTCGCTTACTAGCTACACCCAACTAGCCTCGTCCTGACACTGTAGACAGGCCATCCAGCGGCGCTGAACCTTTGACAATTGCTGCCAATTCTCCTCCTTTCCTTGGTGTTGGCCGAGATTTTCGGACGACAACCGTTATCTGAATCAACCTTAAGGAAAGGACAAGAGCCATGAAACTCGACAAGATCAAGCACGATTTCGATCAACCCACGATGACGACCACAGGCCATACCGCTTACTGGTCACCCGAAGTCCTGGCGCAGCTGGCTCGGCGCGACTGGGCCCGGACTCATGTGCGCAACCGAATCGATTTGTCGGCTTGGCAGGGCTTTACCAGGGACCTGCCGCGAGACCCCTATGTGGACCAGCGCTGGAAGCGCATGGCCTGGCTGGCGCTGGACGAATCGGGCAGGATGCAGGATCTCGGACACTGCCCCATGGCCCAGGGTGGCGCCTTCAACAATGCCGAGAGCATGGCCGACAAGCTGCGCTACTATGCGCCTCTGACTGAGGCCTTTGTGCAGAGGCATGACGTCAGGCGGTTTGTCGAGGCCTGGGCAAGGCTCTGGGGATTACACGCCAATGAGCCGATCCTGTTCCAGATCACCGGCGTACGGGGCGAAGGCAGTATCGACCCACTGCAGGGCCAGGGGATTCATGCCGATGGCTGCAAGGCCTTGAGTATCATGGTGGTCAGTCGCCACAATCTGATCGGGGCGGACAATCACCTCTACGCCGACAAGGCGGGGCAACATCCCCTGGCGGATACCACCCTGGACCCCGGAGATATTCTGCACCTGCGTGACGACCGGCTCTTCCACAGCGTGGATGCCATCCGCCAGGAAGCGCCCCACCAACCCTTCGAGCGCTTCATCATCATCATCAACAGCCGGTTCGTGGACCCCTACCAGAACCGTATCCTGCGTCGCCACTTCCCCGATGCCATCCTCCACGAAGGCTGAGTCCTTCCGCGTCCGATGGTGAGTCATCCTGCCATCGCCCTTGAGGGGTGACAGACGTCTCGCGAGAGGCCCTTTGTCGCCCCCTCCAAAAACAAGCCCCCCTGGCTAATGCCAAGGGGGGCTTGTGTGCCAGGCACCACGGAGTGCCGGGTGGCGCGTCTCGCGAATCGGCGTTACTGACGCAGTCCCTCGAAGGTCACATAGAGCTCGAGTTCGTGCATGACCTCCGGAAACTTGGACATGTCGATGTCGAACTCGGAGAGCGTCAAGGTGGTGCTGCCCTCGAATCCGGCCCGATAGCCGCCCCATGGGTCTTCGCCCTTACCCAGCAGAGTGACCGGCATGTCGATTTCCCGGGTTTCACCATGCAGACTCAGATCGCCGGTCAGCACGCCTTCCCCGTCACCGGTTGACTCGAAGCCGGTGGTCGTGAAGGTGGCCGTGGGATACTCGCTGGCATCGAGGAAATCGGCGCTCTTGATGTGCTTGTCGCGCTCGGCATGATTGGTTGTCAGGCTGGTAACATCCACCTCGACGCTGGCCGACGAGTCACCGACATTGTCCGGATCATATTGAAAACTGCCGGAAAAATCCTCGAAGGATCCCAGAATGTAGGAATAGCCCAGGTGGCTGATCTTGAACTGAACAAAGGCATGCTGGCCTTCACTGTCGATCTGGTACTCGGCCGCCTGCGCCTGTGCCAGCGGCACCAGGGCGGCAGCGGCAATTGCAGCACTCATCACGGTCTTCTTGAACATCATGTCACTCTCCTGAATTTGGGGGTTGATGCGAGGACTCACCTGTAACACGCTCAGCGTCGGCGGGTATAGCGAGGAAAGATCATGCGCACGAGAACATCGTTGCGATCGAACAGGTGATGCTTGATCGCCGCCAGCGCATGACCGGCGGACAGGACGATCAGAACCAGGGCGGCGTACCAGTGGATCAGCCCCGCCAGCGAGGCCTGATTCGGCAAGCCGAACAACACCGCCGGCGCCTCGAACCAGCCGAACACATCGATGCCCTTGCCTTCGGCGGTGGAAATCAGATAACCACTGATCAGCACCAGCAGCATCAACCCATACAACAAGACGTGACCCACATGGGCAGCCAGGCGTTCCAGGCGATGACCACGCCCGACCGGCGCGGGTTGCAGCAGACGCCACACCAGGCGGCCCAGGGTGGCCAGCAGCAGAAGCACACCGATGCCACGATGCCACCAGGGCGCCAGGTTGTACCAGTCATCGTAATAGCCGAGATCGGTCATCCACCAACCAAGCGCGAATAGCCCAATGATGGCCAGGGCACTCAGCCAGTGCAGGACGATACTGATACAACCCCATCCGGTTCGCGTGTTGGTCCACATCTTCAATGCTCTCGTCGCCACTGCTTCGACGACCACTATACGATGCCAACGCCCGCTCGTCCGCTGAAAATAGCGCAACGCGCCATTCGGAAAATCCGATGCCTTCAGCCCGAGGCGGGCAAGGCGTCCAGGCCCCTGGCCAGATCCCGGCGAATGTCGACCAGATCCTCGAGCCCCACGGCCAGTCGAATCAGCCCCTCCTCGATGCCGGCCGCCGCCTTCTGTTGCTCCGAAAGGCGCCCATGGGTCGTGGTGGCCGGGTGGGTGATGGTGGTCTTGGCATCCCCGAGGTTACCGGTGATCGACAGCAGTCGGGTGGCATCGATCACCGACCAGGCGGCCTCGCGCCCGCCCTTGACGACCAGACCCAGCACAGCACCAAAGTCATCCTGCTGGCGGCATGCCAGCGCATGCTGGGGATGCTGCAACAGACCACAGTAATGCACCCGCTCGACCGCCGGATGCTCATCCAGCCATTGCGCCAGCGCCATTGCATTGGCGCAATGCGCCCTCATGCGCAGGCCAAGCGTTTCCAGCCCCTTGGTAAAGATCCAGGCATTGAAGGGACTCATGCAGGGGCCACAGGTGCGTACCACCCCATGGACCTCTTCCAGCAGGGCGTCAGCGCCAACCACGGCGCCCCCAACGGCCCGGCCCTGGCCATCCAGATACTTGGTCGCCGAATGAATGACCAGGTCAGCCCCCAGAGCCAGCGGTCGCTGCAGTGCCGGCGTCAGAAAGCAGTTGTCGATGGCCAGCCAGGCACCGTGATGTCGGGCCAGCTTCGACAGTGCGGCGATGTCGACCACTTCAGCGAGCGGATTGGAGGGCGTCTCGGCAAACATCAGGCGGGTCTTCGGCGTCAGTGCCGCGGCCCAGTCGTCCAGATTGGAGAGTTCCACATAGCGAGTGGTGATGCCGAGCTTGCTCAGGTACTTGTCGAAAAGGCTGACCGTGGAACCGAACAGCGAACGCGAGGCCACGATCTCGTCACCGGCGGTCAGCAAGGCCAGCGCCGTGGCGAGAATAGCCGACATGCCGGATGCCGTGGCGACACAGCGCTCTCCCCCCTCGAGCGCCGCCAGGCGCCGCTCGAAGGTTTGCACCGTAGGATTGGTAAACCGCGAGTAGATGTTACCCGGCTCGTCTCCACCAAACTTGCGCGCCGCCTCAGCGGCACTGTCATAGACGAAGCTGGAGGTCGGAAAGATCGGCTCGCTGTGCTCCTGCTCGGCCGTCCTCCGGTGGCCGGCCCGCACGGCCAGGGTCGCCGGCCCCCAATCGCCGTTGATGTCGTTTTCGTCGTGCATGGCACCTTCCTGCCTAGTCGAGATCATCGTCCTGGTTGTGCATGCCGACCAGGGCATGATCGCCGGCACTCGTCAGCTTGGCATCATCGTTGCGTATGGCTTCGAGATCCGCCAGGTAGGCCTCATCGATATCGCCGGTGATGTACTGACCGTCGAATACCGAGCAGTCAAAGTCCTCGAGCGCCGGATTGACGTCGCGGCAGGCCTGCTTGAGATCGTCGAGGTCCTGATAGACCATGCGATCGGCACCGATCAGCTCGCCGACTTCGGCCTCGCTGCGGCCGTGGGCAATCAGCTCGTTGGCCGCCGGCATATCGATGCCGTACACATTCGGATAGCGCACCGGGGGCGCCGCCGAGGCGAAGTACACCTTGTTGGCCCCCGCCTCACGAGCCATCTGGATGATCTGGCGGCAGGTGGTGCCCCGCACGATGGAGTCATCCACCAGCAGCACATTCTTGTCCTTGAACTCGATGTCGATGGCGTTGAGCTTCTGACGGACCGACTTCTTGCGCTGGGTCTGCCCCGGCATGATGAAGGTGCGGCCGATATAGCGGTTCTTCATGAAGCCTTCGCGGTAGGTCACGCCCAGATGCTGGGCGAGTTCCAGCGCCGAGGTCCGCGAGGTGTCGGGAATCGGGATGACCACCTCGATGTCATGATCCGGCCACTCACTCTGGATACGGTCGCCCAGCTTGCGGCCCATCTGCATGCGGGTGCCATACACATAGGCCCCATCCAGCAGGGTATCCGGGCGGGCCAGATAGACATGCTCGAAGATGCAGGGGGCCAGTCGCGGTGTGTCGGCACAGCCCTGGGTGTGAATCTGCCCTTCCATGTCGACGAAGATCGCCTCGCCCGGGGCCAGGTCGCGGTGCAGCTCGAATCCGCCGACATCCAGGGCCACGGACTCGGAGGCAATCATCACCTCCTGGCCTTCCCCTTCGTCGCGGGTGCCAAAGACCACGGGCCGAATGCCATTGGGGTCACGGAAGGCCACCAGCCCCACCCCATTGATGATGGCCACCGCTCCGTAGGCCCCCCGGCAGCGGCGATGCACCCGGCGCACCGCATCAAAGATATCGCCGGGCGCCAGATGCAGGCCCTGCTTGCCCAGTTCGTGGGCAAAGACATTGAGCAGTACCTCGGAATCCGAGCTGGTGTTGATATGGCGCAGATCCGAGGAGAACAGCTCCTGCTTGAGCTGTTCGGAATTGGTCAGGTTGCCGTTGTGCGCCAGGCTGATGCCATAGGGGGAATTGACATACAGCGGCTGGGACTCGGCCTCACTGGAAGAACCGGCCGTCGGGTAGCGCACATGGCCGATGCCCAGATTGCCCTTGAGGCGTGCCATGTGACGGGTATGAAAGACATCGCGCACCAGGCCGTTGCTCTTGCGCAGCAGGAAGCGTCCGTCGTTCCAGGTCATCATACCGCCGGCATCCTGGCCGCGGTGTTGCAATACCGTCAGGGCGTCATAGATACCCTGGTTCACCGCCTGCTTGGCCATCAGGCCCACAATCCCGCACATTACTGCTTACCTCGCTCGCCAAAAGTGAGTGGGATGGGCAAGCCACCCCGATATTCCGATCATTCCGGGCTCGCGTCGTCCCGGGCGGCACCCTGGGGGTCGCGATCCTTGGGGGCCGCCAGCTCTTCCAGGTGCGTCGCCGCCCTCGGCAGACGCTCTCCCCAGTCAAGCAGATACCCGGCAGCCCAGCCACGCAACTGTTCCAGCCGCGGGCGAAGCTCGGCATCCTGCCAGGCATTGAGCTGGGCCAGTGGTGTCATGCCAATCAGGATCGTGGCCAGCACCAGCACCGCGGCCCCCTTGGCGGCGCCGAAAACCGCGCCGGCCAGGCGATTGAAGAGCCCCATGCCGACCCACTCGACAGCCGCCTGCATGAAGCGGATTACCAGGCCACAGGCCAGGATGACCACGAACACCACCAGCACGAAAGCCAGCACCAGGCGACCATCAGGACTCTCGATCACGCCTGCCAGATGATCGGCCACCGGCTGTGACAACCAGCGGGCCGCGAGGAGTGCCACGACCCAGGACGCCAGCCCCAGGGCCTCGCGCACCAGCCCGCGGAACAGCCCGGTAATGGCGGTGAACGCCAGTACGGCGATACACAGCCAGTCGATCCAGGTCAGCGCCATGCCGCTCACTCGGTCCTCACCAGCAGGCCCTGAAGGTTCAGCGCCGCCTTGAGTTTGCCCATGACATTCTCGGCGGTTTCCGAACTCGCATAGGGGCCGACATAAACGGTGGTAAGGTTGTTGTCGCGGGCCCGCTGATAAGCCGGGTAGCCCTGCTCCTCGAGACGTGTCTGGAGCCCCTCAGCGTTGCTGACCTGACCGAAGCTGCCGACCTGCACGGCCCATTCGCCGTCCGGAGTGGCGTTGGCCTGGCGCTCGTCGGCGGCCCTGGCAAGCTCGGCGATGGGATCATCGGCTTGCTGCGCACTGTCAGAGCTCGACTCGGTAGCGGTGTCCGCCGCGGATGCCGGCTCGGTCTCCTCGGCGGGCATTGTCGCCGACGACGCCTCCTGCTCTGCCGGCTCCGAGGCGGCAACGTCCTCGCTGGCGACCGTCTCCCGTGACACCGCCGTGGCGTCGTCAGTGTCGGGCGAAGTCTTCTGCGCCGACTCGACGCTATCCGGGGGTGTCGGCTCGGCGACGTCACGCTGCTCGACATCCACCGGCTGCTCGATGGTCAGTACCGGTTCCGGACGGTCCTCGCGGGGCACGGGGTCGTCCAGCAACAAAGGCACAAAAATGACGGCTAGGGCAATGAGCACCAGGGCACCGCTGATCCGTTCACGCATACCGTATTTCATGTCATTCCCTCGTCATTCCCTGGGCGGTGTCACCGCGATCAGTCTGCGACGGATTCTCCCGAGCGGCCAGGACCTCGGCCACCGTGAAGAAGGAACCGCAGACCAGCACTCGATCCTCCGGGGCCAGATGGCTGGCCAGGCGGCGCGCACCCTCTGTCGGCGAAGCGGCACACTCGATCACGGTCTGGCCGTGGCGTTGCAAGCACTCCGCAAGCTGGTGGGAATGTCGCGCCCGATCACCTTCCAGTGAGACCGGCAGCCAGGCATCGATGGCCGGCGACAGCGCGTCGATCACGCCATCGGCATCCTTGTCGGCCAACATGCCGAGAAGCGCATAGGTCGTGCCGGTGGTCTCGTCATCGGCCAGCCGGTCCGCAACATAAGCGGCCGCCTGGGGGTTGTGTCCCACATCGAAGCACCAGGCCCCCTGCCATTGCATGCGCCCGGGCAGCGCCACGGATTGCATGGCCGCGCGACAGGCCTCGGGCTGCAGCGAGACTCCCGCCAGATCGAGCGCCGTCAGGGCGGTGGCGGCATTGTCCAGCGGCAGCGCCGGATCAGGCAGTTCATCGATCCGCAGCTGCCCCTGCCGCGACCATTGCCAGTCGCGCGCCGCGCCCTGGCGATCAAAGTCTTCTCCCAGCACATGGACCGGAGCGCCACACGCGTGAGCGGCCGCCCGCACACTGCCGGGCAGTTGCCGAGATCCCAGCACGGCCGGGCGCCCAGGTCGCATGATCCCGGCCTTTTCGCGACCGATGACCTCCAGGTCGTTGCCCAGAAAGGCCGCATGGTCCAGCGCGATCGTGGTCACCACGGCCACATCCGCGTCGACCACATTGACCGCATCGAGCCGCCCCCCGAGTCCAACCTCGAGGATGGCCAGTTGCGGCATTTGTCGACGGATGACCGACAACGCGGCCAGGGTGCCGACCTCGAAATAGGTCAGGCTGATCGGCTCACCGTCCAGGCGAGCCGCCTCGACGGCCCTGAATCCCTTCATCAGGGCCTCATCATCGGCTTCCCGACCATTCAGGTGGAGGCGCTCGTTGTAACGAAACAGATGCGGAGAGGTGTAGGCGGCCGAGGACAAGCCGTGATGCGTCGCCAGCGACTCCAGCAGCGCCACGGTAGAACCCTTGCCATTGGTACCAGCCACGGTGATGACGCGTTGCGCCACGGGACCGTCGAGCAGCCCCATGCGACGCGCCACTTCGGTCACCCGATCGAGACTGAGCTCGATATCGACCGGGTGGGCCGCTTCCAGCCGCCTCAGCCAGGCATCAAGCTCGGTGGGTGA
This sequence comes from Halomonas almeriensis, assembly GCF_030409235.1. GTDB lineage: Bacteria > Pseudomonadota > Gammaproteobacteria > Pseudomonadales > Halomonadaceae > Halomonas > Halomonas almeriensis. Next base: position 434,935 of record NZ_JAUFPO010000006.1, on the reverse strand, counting down.
AGCGTCTTCGTTCATAGCGCCCGACTCAGCGGTTGCTGTCAGGACGTGGCGTCGGCTCGGCGTCCGGATTCGCCGACCCAACGGTCGGCGGATCCGCCGGTTCCGCGGCATTTCCCGAAGCCTCGGCGGTGGCCGTTTCCTGCGGCGGTTCGACCTGTTCGGCGCGATCCACCAGATCCGGCTCCTCACCCCCGTGACGCTTGGGTCCATCGGCCGGCTGATGCGTCAACTTGCGCAGCACACCGCCCAGACGCTCACGGATTTCCTGGCGATGGACGATCATGTCCACGGCGCCATGCTCAAGCAGGAACTCGCTGCGCTGGAAGCCTTCCGGCAACTGTTCGCGTACCGTCTGCTCGATGACCCGTGGACCGGCAAAGCCGATCAGTGCATTGGGCTCGGCCACGTTGAGGTCGCCGAGCATGGCCAGCGAGGCCGAGACACCGCCGAACACCGGGTCAGTGAGCACCGAGATATAGGGTACCCCGGCTTCCTTGAGCCGCTCGAGGGCGGCCGATGTCTTGGCCATCTGCATCAGCGAGAACAGCGCTTCCTGCATGCGCGCGCCACCCGAGGCCGCAAAGCAGACCAGGGGCACGCCCTCATCGTGGGCAAGGGTGGCGGCACGCACGAACTTCTCGCCGACCACGGCGCCCATGGAGCCACCCATAAAGGTGAACTCGAAGGCCACCGCGACCACCGGAAGGCCTTCGAGCGTGCCCCGCATGGCAACCAGGCCATCCTTTTCACCGGTCGCCTTCTGCGCCGCGGCCAGGCGATCCTTGTACTTCTTGGAGTCGCGAAAGCGCAGCCGATCCACCGGCTCGAGATCGGCGGCGATTTCTTCGCGACCTTCCCGGTCGAGAAACCAGTCGAGGCGCTTGCGGGCCGTCAGACGCAAGTGATGATCACACTTGGGGCAGACGTTGTGATGCTTTTCGAGCTCCGGCAGGTAGAGCACTGCCTCGCACTTGGGGCACTTGCGCCACAGGCCGTCCGGCACACTGGTGGTTCGTCGGTCCTTGCGCTGAATGCGCCCCACCGAGGGCACGATCTTGTCTAGCCAGCTCATGTCAGAATCGCTTCCCTATGGTCTGTTGCCCCCGGCCGGGGGGCCAATCGAATCGGTTGACTCGCGCGCGTCAAAGGCGGCCATCGAGGCACGCGAGTCCAGCCAGGCGTTCAGGCATCCAGGGCCTGGCGCATTTCTCCCAGCACCGCTTCCAGGGCGGCGGGGATCGCTTCAGGGGTCTCGACGTTATCGGCAATCTTCTGGACCAGCACGCTGCCGACAATGACGCCATCCGCCACCTGACCGACGGCCGCGGCCGAGGCGCCGTCGCGAATGCCGAATCCGACGCACAGTGGCAGATCGGTCATCTCGCGCAATGGCGCCAGGTGCGCGGCGATATCCTCGGCATCGGCAACCGCCCCGCCGGTGACACCCTTGAGCGAGACATAGTACAGATAGCCCTCGCCATGGCCGCATATTGTAGCGGCCCGGGCATGTGAAGTGGTAGGGGCGACCAGGAAGATCGAAGCCAGGCCACGTTCCTTGAAGATCGGACCCAGCAAGTCGGCCTCTTCGGGGGGCATGTCGACCAGCAGGACACCGTCGACGCCCGACGCGGCGGCGCGGTCGGCGAATGGCTCGAGGCCGAGGCGCTCGACCGGGTTCAGGTAACCCATCAGCACGACCGGTGTGTGCGCATCGTCACGGCGGAATTCGCTGACCATGTGCAGCAGATCCACCAGTCGCACATCATGTCGCAGCGCCCGTTCACAAGCCTTCTGGATCACTGGGCCATCGGCCATGGGATCGGTGAACGGCACCCCCAGCTCGATGATGTTGGCCCCGCCACGAACCAGGGCATGCATAAAGGACACGGTGTGCTGCGGAGCAGGGTCACCGGCCGTGATGTAGGGAATCAGCGCACGGCGTCCCTGCGCCTTCAGATCCGCAAAACGTTGATCAATTCGGTTCATCAGGCTTCCTCAGAATTCGATGCCGTCAAGCTTGGCGACGGTCATGATGTCCTTGTCACCGCGTCCGGAGAGGTTGACCACGATGTGCTGGTCGGGCCGCATGGTCGCTGCCAATTGCTTGGCATGCGCCAGCGCATGAGCCGACTCGAGCGCCGGCATGATGCCCTCGACATGCGTCAGTTCGCGGAACGCCTCGAGCACGGCGTCATCGTTGGCGGCCACATACTCGACGCGCCCGGCATCTTTCCAGCAAGCATGCTCCGGGCCCACACCGGGATAATCGAGACCCGCCGACACGGAATGCGTATCCGACACCTGCCCGCCCTCGTCGGACATCAGGTAGGTGCGATTGCCATGCAGCACACCCCGCGGCGCGCCCGAGGTCAGGGGGGCCGCATGCCGGCCGGTGATGACACCATCGCCGCCGGCCTCGACACCGATCATGGTCACCCCGTCATCTTCGGCAAACGGATAGAACAGACCGATGGAATTGGAGCCGCCGCCGACACAGGCGACCAGGGCGTCGGGCAGACGACCGAACTCCTCGAAGCATTGCTGGCGGGCCTCGCGACCGACCACGGAATTAAAGTCGCGCACCAGCATGGGGTAAGGATGCGGGCCTGCCACGGTACCGATGATGTAAAAGGTATCGTCGACATTGGTCACCCAGTCGCGCAGCGCCTCGTTCATGGCATCCTTGAGCGTACGGGTGCCCGACTCCACAGGAATCACAGATGCGCCGAGCAGCCGCATGCGATAGACGTTGAGCTTCTGGCGCTCGACGTCCGCCGCGCCCATGTAGATCTCGCACTGCAGCCCCAGGCGCGCCGCTACTGTGGCGGTGGCCACACCATGCTGACCGGCGCCGGTCTCGGCGATCACGCGGGGCTTGCCGCTCTTCTTGGCGAGCAGTGCCTGACCGATGGTGTTGTTCACCTTGTGCGCGCCGGTGTGATTGAGATCCTCGCGTTTCAGCCAGACCTGGGCCCCGCCGATCTGATTCGACCATCGCTCGGCGTGATAGAGCGGTGATGGACGGCCCACGTAGTGGGACAGGTCATGGTCGAATTCGGCCTGGAACTGCGGATCCTCGCGAAGACTCAGGTAGGTCTTCTGCAGATCCTCCAGGGCGAAGCTCAGGGTCTCCGAGACGAACCGGCCACCATAAGGGCCGAAGTGGCCGCGATCGTCCGGCAGTCGGGTCAGGTCACTGAACTTGCTCACGAAAGACACCTCACAGGATCGGTGTAGGATTGTTGATGAAGCACCAGGGTGCTAGGGCATCACCCATCGGCGCGACGCACCGCGCGCATAAAGGCCGTCATGCCGTCGGCATCCTTAATGCCGGGCGCCGTTTCAATGCCGCCGGAAACGTCCACCGCGAAGGGGTGTACCCGGTCGATGGCATCGGCCACATTGAACGTCGACAGACCTCCAGCGAGGATAACAGGTTTTGTCAGCGTTGCGGGGATCCGCGACCAGTCGAAGGTCTCGCCGGTGCCCCCCGGCACTCCGGGTCGGTAGGCATCTAGCAACAGTGCCCCAGCATCTACATAGGTGCTTGCCGCCGCCTCGAGGTCCAGGTTGTCGCGCATGCGCAGCGCCTTGATCCAGGGCATGGCGGAGGCCGCACAGGCAGCGGGCGACTCGTCACCATGAAACTGCAGCAGGTCGAGATGTGCCGCCGCCGCTTCGACCTCCTCCGCCGATGCATCGACAAAGAGGCCCACCCGGGTCACGAAGGCCGGCACCCGATCGCTCAAGGCGGCCAGGCGATCCAGCGAAATGGCGCGCTTGCTACCCGGCCAGAGCACAAAGCCGATGGCGTCGGCACCGGCAGCGACGGCGGCATCCACGTCCCCGGGCCGCGTCAGGCCACAGAACTTCACCCGGGTTCGAGCGACCCGGCTGGCATGATCAAACATCGGCGGGCTCCTGTTCATCGCCGTGGGACTGAGCCTCGGCGGTCCGAGCATCTTCCTCGGCCCGCGCCGCGGCAAAGGCCAGCCCCTCTTCCCGGCTCCGCCCGCGCAACAGCTCGGGGCGGATGCTCGGCAAGGGGCGATCGCCCGTCCACTCACCGAGAAAGGCCAGCAGATTGGGGCCCAGTGGCTCGCGGGGCAGCTCCCAGGCCGCGTCATAGATGGAATCGACAAAATGCAGCCCGTGGGCCGGCGCCGTGATGTCACCCAGCGCCCGGTTCCTGAGCGCCAGCAGCCGAGCCAGGTAGTCCTCCCCCTGCTCACCGCGACCGACCCGCATCAGGGCGCCAGCGATGTTGCGGATCATGTGATGCAGAAAGGCGTTGCCCTGGACGTCCAGCACCAGATAAGGGCCGTGTCGCTTGACCTCGATAAAATGCAGGTGACGCCAGGGTGACCGGGACTGACAACCCGCGGCCCGGAAACTGGAGAAGTCGTGCTCGCCGACCAGCGCCTGAGCCGCTGCGTTCATCGCCTCGGCATTCAGGGGGTCCCGACACCAGGTGACATGAGCCCGCTCGAGCACCGGCCGGGTGGGCTGATTGAGCCAGATGTAACGATAACGCCGGGCCACCGCCATGAAACGCGCATGAAAGGCCGTATCCACGGGCTTGATCCAGCGGATGGCGATATCCTTGGGCAGATTGGCGTTGCCGCCGAACACCCAGGCCTTGGCGGAACGCGCCGCCGGCGGGTCGAAGTGGATGACCTGGCGAGTGGCATGCACCCCGGAGTCGGTTCGCCCGCTGGCATGCAGGTCCACCGGCGCACTGGCCACCTTCGACAGCGCCGTTTCCAGGGCACCCTGGATGGACGCGGCATGCTTGAGACGCTGCCAGCCACAGTAATGCGTGCCGTCATACTCCACGGCCATGGCCAGGCGGCCTGTCAGCGGCTGATTCTCGTCAAGGCGTCGAAAAAAACTCATGGTGCCATCGGGTCATCGTCGGGGGGCATCAGGCGGCTGCCCGGAAAAGAATAAAAGAACCATTATCCCTGCCAGACAGGCATAACGCCAGCCATGGGGCCGGCCGGAAACGCAACGGGGCGCCCCTGCGAGGGCGCCCCGTAACACACTCGCCAGTTGGCGAGCCGTTTCACTGCTCCCGCAGAATCTTCAACATGCGCTTGAGCGGCTCGGCGGCCCCCCACAGAAGCTGGTCGCCGACGCTGAAAGCGGACAGATACTCACCGCCCATGGCCAGCTTGCGCAGACGCCCCACCGGAACCGTCAGGGTGCCGGTCGCGGCGGCCGGCGTCAGACTGTCATTGGTGGCATCCTTATCATTGGGGATCAGCTTGACCCAGTCGTTGTGCGTCGCGATGCGCTCCTCGATCTCGTCGAGCGGCACATCCTGCTTGAGCTTGATGGTGAAGGCCTGGCTGTGCGAGCGCATGGCGCCAATCCGCACACAGAGCCCGTCGATGGGAATCGGGTGGTCCTGGCGCCCGAGAATCTTGTTGGTTTCCACCGAGCCCTTCCACTCTTCGCGGCTCTGACCACTCTCGAGCTTGGAGTCGATCCAGGGCAGCAGGCTGCCGGCCAGCGGCGCTCCGAAGTTGTCGACCGGGAAGTCGCCACCGCGCATGGCCGCCGTCACCTGACGATCGATATCTAGAATGGCACTGCCCGGATCCGCCAGCTCGGTGGCCACACTGTCCCGGAGGGCTCCCATCTGGTTAAGCAGTTCGCGCATGTGCTTGGCCCCGGAGCCGGAAGCCGCCTGATAGGTCATGGAGGTCATCCATTCGACCATATCGGACTCAAAGAGCCCGCCGAGGCCCATCATCATAAGGCTTACGGTACAGTTGCCACCGACGAAGGTACGAGCGCCGCGGGCCAGCTGGGCGTCGATCACTTTGCGATTGACCGGGTCGAGGACGATAGTGGCGTCATCGGCCATGCGCAGGGTGCTGGCGGCGTCAATCCAGTAGCCCTTCCAGCCTTCGCCGCGCAGGTCGGCGTAGACCGCCTGGGTGTAATCGCCGCCCTGGCAGGTAATGATCACGTCCAGGGTTTTCAGGGTCTGAAGGTCGTGGGCATCCTTCAGCGCGGGCACGTCCACGCCGATATCCGGACCGGGCTGGCCGACCTGGGAGGTCGTGAAGAACACCGGCTCGATACCGTTGAAATCTCCGTCCTCGATCATGCGCTGCATCAGCACGGAACCGACCATGCCCCGCCATCCGACGAAACCGACTTTCAACATGTCACGTCCTCCAGAAAAAGTGAACGATTAATACTACAGAAAAAACGCTGCCGTATCAGTGCCCGCCCGGGTGCCGCGCTCACGACACCCCATGGCTGCCTCAGGACGCTTCCAGCGCGGCCAGCACCGCATCACCTATCTCGACCGTGGATACATACGGGCCATCCTGCGGGGCGATATCGGCAGTTCGCAGACCGTCATCCAGCACCTGGCCGACCGCCGCTTCGATTCGCTCGGCGAGTGCGTTCTCGCCCAGCGAGTAACGCAGCATCATGGCCACCGAGAGGATGGTGGCCAGCGGATTGGCCAGTCCCTGGCCGGCGATATCCGGGGCACTGCCGTGGCACGGCTCGTACATGCCCTGACCGCTCTCGTTGAGCGAAGCGGACGGCAGCATGCCGATGGAACCGGTGAGCATGGCAGCGGCATCCGAGAGAATGTCGCCGAACATGTTGCCGGTCACCACCACGTCGAACTGCTTGGGCGCGCGCACCAGTTGCATGGCAGCGTTGTCGACGTACATGTGGGTCAGCTCGACATCCGGATACTCGGGGGCCAGACGTTCCATTACCTCACGCCACAGCATGGTCACCTCGAGCACATTGGCCTTGTCCACGGAACAAAGGCGCTTGCCGCGCTTCTGTGCCATCTCGAAAGCCACACGGCCGATGCGCTCGATCTCGGCCTCCGAGTAGACATATGTATTGAAGCCGACACGCTGACTATCGCGCTCTTCGATGCCGCGCGGCTGGCCGAAGTAGATGCCCCCGGTGAGCTCGCGCACGATCATGATGTCGAGGCCGGCGACCAGTTCCGGCTTGAGGCTCGAGGCCTCGGCTAGCTGCGGATACAACAGCGCCGGACGCAGGTTGCCGAAGAGCCCGAGCTCCTTGCGCAGCCCCAGCAGCCCCTTCTCCGGGCGCTTGCTGATGTCCTCGATCGAATCCCACTGAGGCCCGCCCACGGCCCCCAGCAGAACCGCATCCGCCGCCCGGGCGCGCTCGAGAGTGCTCTCCGGCAGAGGGGTACCGTGCCGGTCATAGGCGGTGCCGCCCACCGGCGCTTCCTCGACCTCAACATCCAGGCCCCGCGCCTGGCAGGCCGCCAGCACACGGCTCGCCTGAGCGGTGATTTCCGGGCCGATACCGTCGCCCGGGAGAACCAGAATTTTGCGTGTCATGCATCAATCCTTTTTTGTAAGCGGCGAGCATCGAGCCACGAGATTCGAAGGGCAACCCCGGAAGCTCAAAACCCAAAGCATACGAGCGGCGAGATGCGAGATACGAAACCCGAAAACCCAGCTCGCAGCTCGTAGCTCGTGGCTCGTAGCTCGCCGGGCGGTCAGGCCTCGCGAAACATCCAGGGCCGCTCGGCCCGATGACGCTTCTCGAAGGCGTGAATCGCGTCTTCGTCCTTAAGGGTAATTCCGATGTCGTCGAGTCCTTCCAGCAGGCAATGCTTGCGGAAGTCGTCGACCTCGAACTCAAGTAGTTCCCCAAATGGCGTGGTCACGCGCTGCTTTTCCAGGTCCACCTCCAGACGATACCCCTCGTTGGCGGCGACTTCCTCGAACAGCCGATCCACCTCGGCCTCGGAGAGCTTGACCAGCAGAATGCCGTTCTTGAAGGCGTTGTTATAGAAGATATCGGCAAAGCTCGGCGCAATCACGACCCTGAAGCCGAAGTCTTCCAATGCCCACGGAGCATGCTCGCGAGAACTGCCACAGCCAAAGTTCTTGCGCGCCAGCAGGATACTGGCGCCCTGATATCGCGGCTGGTTGAGCACGAAGTCCGGGTTGAGCGGGCGCTGCGAGGCGTCCTGGCCCGGATACCCCTCGTCGAGGTAGCGCAGCTCGTCGAACAGATTGACGCCGAAGCCGGTCCGCTTGATCGACTTCAGAAACTGCTTGGGAATGATCAGGTCGGTGTCGACGTTGGCGCGATCCAGCGGTGCTACCAGGCCGGCCAGGTAATGAAATGGTTGCATGGTTCAGGCCTCCCCAGCGGAATCGAATTGGCGGACGTCGACGAAATGGCCGGCAATCGCGGCGGCCGCCGCCATGGCCGGGCTAACCAGGTGGGTCCGCCCGCCGTAGCCCTGACGTCCCTCGAAATTGCGATTGGATGTGGAGGCGCAGTGTTCGCCGGCCCCAAGCTTGTCGGCATTCATGGCCAGGCACATGGAGCAGCCGGGCTCGCGCCACTCAAAGCCGGCATCCAGGAAGACCTTGTCCAGCCCTTCTTCCTCGGCCTGACGCTTCACCAGTCCGGAGCCCGGCACCACCATGGCCAGTGCCACCGAGTCGGCCACCTTGTGGCCCCTGGCAACCCTGGCGGCGGCGCGCAGATCCTCGATCCGCGAGTTGGTACAGGAGCCGATGAAGATCTTGTCCAGCCGGATGTCGGTAATCTTCTGCTTCGGCGCCAGCCCCATGTATTCCAGGGCCCGGATCATGCCGGTACGCGCCGTGTCGTCACCGGCCTCGTCCGGGTCGGGCACTTCACCGCCGACGCCGGTGACCATCTCGGGGCTGGTGCCCCAGGACACCTGCGGCTCGATCTCGGCAGCATCCAGGGTCACGACCTTGTCGAACGCGGCATCGTCATCCGAGACCAGCCGACGCCAGTCGGCCACGGCGGCGTCCCACATCTCGCCTTGCGGGGCATAGTGACGGTCGCGCAGGTAATCGATGGTGGTGTCGTCCACGGCGATCAGCCCTACCCGGGCGCCTGCCTCGATGGCCATGTTGCAGACGGTCATGCGGCCTTCCATGGAGAGCCCGCGGATCGCGCTGCCGGCAAACTCGATGGCGTAGCCGGTACCGCCGGCAGTGCCGATGCGGCCGATGATGGCCAGCACGACATCCTTGGCGGTGACGCCCTCGCCGAGCTCGCCCTCGACGCGTACCTGCATGTTGTTCATCTTCTGCGCCAGCAGGCACTGGGTGGCCAGCACGTGCTCGACTTCCGACGTGCCAATGCCATGCGACAGGGCCGCAAAGGCCCCATGGGTCGCCGTGTGGGAATCCCCGCAGACCACCGTCATGCCCGGCAGTGTGGCGCCCTGCTCCGGGCCGACCACGTGCACGATACCCTGACGCGGGTCATTGATACGGAATTCTTCGATGCCGAAGGATTCGCAGTTATCGTCCAGCGTCTGTACCTGGATCAGTGAGACCTCGTCCTTGATGCCGGCATTGCCCTCGGCGCGCTCGACCAGAGTGGTCGGCACGTTGTGATCCGGCGTGGCCAGGTTGGCATCCAGGCGCCATGGACGGCGGCCCGCCAACCGCAACCCCTCGAAGGCCTGGGGCGAGGTCACCTCATGCAGCAGATGGCGGTCGATGTAGATGAGCGCGGTGCCATCCCCTCGTTCCTTCACCAGATGCTGCGACCACAGCTTGTCATAGAGAGTCTGGCCTGACATGTCGTCCTCCCGGGCGTCGCCCGATCATCGCGTCACGGTGGGCAGTGAATCTGCCCTTACCGAATATGACGGGCAGTGTCCCGCGATGTGCGCATAAAGGCAATTCATGTTATTTATTCAATACATTCCAGAAAGGAATGCCAAACGGAGAGCAAGATGGACACGCAAAGTTTGCAGGCCTTCCTGGCGGTGGCCGACAGCGGCAGTTTCTCCCGGGCCGCCGAACAGCTCCACCTGACCCAGCCGGCGGTGAGCAAGCGCATTGCCGTGCTCGAGGAGCAGACCGAGGCGCGCCTGTTCGACCGAATCGGTCGACGCGTCACCCTGACCGAGGCCGGCCAGCTATTGCTGCCACGGGCACGGCGCATCCTGGTCATGGTCGATGACAGCCGCCGCGCCCTGGGCAACCTGAGCGGCGACGTGGCCGGCAAACTGACCCTGGCCACCAGCCATCATCTGGGGCTGCATCGACTGCCCTCGCTGCTCGAACGCTACACACAGCGCCATCAACAGGTTCGCCTGGACCTGCACTTTCTCGACTCGGAGCAGGCCTATCAGGGCGTGCTGGATGGTGAGCTGGAGATCGCCGCCGCGACCCTCTCGCCCACGCCGGACCCCCATCTGAGCACCGTGCCGGTGTGGATCGACCGGCTATGTTTCGTCTGTGCTCGACACCATCCACTAGCCGGCAGCCCGTCACTGAGCCTCGCAGAGCTCTGCCATCACGATGCCGTGCTGCCCGGTTCCATGACCTTTACCCGCCGACTGGTCGAGTCGCGCTTTGCGGCGGCCGGTCTCGGCCTGCCGGTGGCCATCTCCACCAACTATCTGGAAACCCTGAAGATGATGACGGCCATCGGGCTGGGCTGGAGTCTGCTGCCGGAGAGCATGATCGCCGACGATCTGCACGAGATGGCCGTCGACCACCCGCCCATTCTCAGGCCACTAGGCTACCTGGTGCATCGCAACCGCACCCTGTCCAATGCCGCGCGTGCCATGCTCGAGATGTTCGACGACGTGCGCACGGCAGAAGCACGAAACTGGCAACTCCCCGGAAACACGCCAGCTTGAGACCAGCCGGGCCATTACTTAGGATGCTATAAACCTTCCTGGGACCTACCATGTCTCGACCCGCTCCCCCGACACCGGCAGCCAGTGACCTGCTACGCCGCGGCCTGGCCGGCCTAACGATACTGGCCGGCCTGATCATCCAGATCACCCAGTTCAGCGGTGCCTCACCATTCAGCCCACACCTGGTCGGTCATGCCCTCTGGCTGGGCACCGCACTGCTGTGGCGAGACATCCCCTCCCGCAATCGACGTCAAGCGGGATGGCTGGCCGCCATCGGGCTCGGCCTGCTGTTACTGGCGCGCTTCGGTTTCGGCGCGACGATCGATTGGTGGGCGATACTCGACGCCAACACCTATGTGGTCGCCATGCTGGTCGGGGTCAGCTTCATCGGCCTGATCGGCAACCTGCGTGGCCAGTCACGGCCGCCCGGCGGTCAGGCGATCACCGGGCGCCGCGGACTCGCTGGCACCTGGCTGGGCGTGCACCTGCTGGGCACCATCCTCAACCTGTCAACGGTCTTCATGGTCGGCGACCGCCTGCAGCGCCGCGGGCCCCTGAGCATGCCCCAACTGCTGGGGCTGAATCGCGGCCTGTCGAGTGCCGCATGGTGGTCGCCCTTTTTCGCCTCCATGGGCATCGTGATGACCCTGGCGCCCGAGATGGACTATGCCACTGTCGTCATGCACGGCCTGCCACTGGCGCTGTGTTCCGGCCTGCTGACCCTGCTGGAGCTGCCCCGGCGTTTCGACCTGAGCGCCACGGCCGGCTTTTCGATGTCACCCCGCAGCCTGCTGATGCCGGTGGCCATGGCCGGGCTGGTGATGCTCTTCCACTACGGGCTGACACCGCAGCTGTCCATCGTCAGCATCATCACCTTCCTGATGCCGAGCGTGGCCCTGGCCACCAACCTGAGCCGCGGCCCCGCCTGGACCCTGTATCGGCTGCGCCAGCATACCCTGACCCGGCTGCCGGCCATGCGCGGCGAGATTTCCCTCTTCCTTTGCGCCGGGCTGCTGACGCAGGGCCTCTCGACCCTGCTGGATGCCGCCACCGGGCAGGACTGGACGCTGTTTGCCGACTTCGGCATCGCTCAGGCCAGCCTGAGCTTCCTGGCCATCGTGGCCAGTGCCGTGGCCGGGCTTCACCCCATCATCGGCGTCTCGGTGCTAGCGTCGATGCTCGAACTGGCCCCCGGCGAGCAGACGCTGTTTGCCTTCGTGGCGCTCAGCGCCTGGGCCATCGGCACCAGCGTCGGCCCCCTGTCGGGCATCAACCTCTCGCTGCAGGGCCGTTACGACGTCAGCGGCACCCGCATGATGCGCCATAACCTTGGCTATGCCCTGGTCATGACGCTGCTGGTAATGATCAGTCTAGACTGGTTGGCCGGCTGAAGCACGGGCTCGGGGTCGGAGTGCGCCCACGGCTCAGCTTGGGGCACGCGCGAAATAGCGGTGACCACATTGGTGACAGGGCTCGAGGCGCTCTACACCAGTCATCTCGACAGTGGCATCACAATGCACGCAGGCCATGCGCCCCGGCACGGCCATTTCACCCGCGGTGTAATCGGCGCGCGAGGCTTCCAGGTCGTCATCGAGCTGCTCCCGTTCGAGCCGACTGCGGTCGGCAATCGAGAACAGCGCCTCGGTGACCGTGCGCGACAACGCCGACAGGTCGATGCCCAGCCAGCTGGCCACGCCTTCGCCGCCGGCGCTGAGGTAACGGCGCATCTCCTTGAGGTCGCGTTCGACCCAGGCGCGCAGCAGCGCCAGCTCATCCCGGGTGAACTCTTCCACCTCGGCCTCAAACTCGATGGCCTCATCGAGCTCATGCTGCAGGTTCTCGCGATTGAGATCCCCGGCCCCTTCCTTCAGGCGCCCCAGCATACGTTCGTAGGCCGCCTTGAGGCGGTGATCCTGATGACGCGGATCCTGTTGGTCGCTCATGACATTCTCCTCGTGTGGCGCCTGACATTCGCCGGCCCATAGCCGGAACCCGGGCTCCTGGGGTATCCTAGCTGGCCGACACATTTTCCATTTAGACGGCACGCCGTCGGTGAATCAAGCGGATTCCACCGCTGCCGCACAGATCCACAGGGCCTTGTGCGACACCGACCCGCTGACGCGCGCAGCGACACCCGCGTTGCCTCCGACCAGCAAGGTAACCGAATACAGCGATGGACGCACAATACAAGCCCTTCGAGATCGAACGCGATGCCCAACGATTCTGGGAAACGCATCAGTGCTTCAAGGCGATTGAGGATGCCAGTCGCGAGAAGTTCTACTGCCTGTCGATGTTTCCCTATCCCAGCGGCAAGCTGCACATGGGGCATGTGCGCAACTACACCATCGGTGATGTAGTATCGCGTTACCAGCGCATGCAGGGCCGCAATGTCATGCAGCCCATGGGATGGGATGCCTTCGGCATGCCGGCGGAAAACGCCGCCATCCAGAACCAGGTGCCGCCGGCCAGCTGGACCCACCAGAACATCGATACCATGCGCGAGCAGCTAAAGTCGCTGGGCTTTGCCTACGACTGGAGCCGTGAGTTCGCCACCTGCGACGCCGAATACTACCGCTGGGAACAGTGGTTCTTCACCAAGCTGGTCGAGCAGGGCCTGGTCTACAAGAAGATGTCCACCGTCAACTGGGACCCGGTCGACCAGACGGTGCTGGCCAACGAGCAGGTCATTGAAGGACGCGGCTGGCGCAGCGGCGCTCTGGTGGAGCGCAAGGAAATCCCCTTGTGGTTCCTCAAGATCACCGACTATGCCGAGGAGCTGCTGGCCGACCTGGAGAACATCGACTGGCCCGAGCAGGTCAAGACGATGCAGCGCAACTGGATCGGCAAGTCCCGCGGGGTCGAGCTGAGCTTCGATACTCGATCCAACGACGGCACGGACCTGGAACCGCTGTCGGTCTACACCACCCGGCCCGATACCCTGATGGGCGTGACCTATATGGCGGTGGCCGCCGATCACCCCCTGGCCCGCTCGGCCGCCACGGACAATCCGGCGCTGGGCGACTTCCTCGCGGAGTGCGCACAGGGCGGCACCTCCGAGGCCGAGCTGGCCACCCGGGAAAAGAAAGGCATGCCCACCGGCTATTCGGCACTGCATCCGCTGACGGGCCGCGAGCTGCCCATCTATGTGGCCAACTTCGTGCTGATGGAGTTCGGCACCGGTGCCGTCATGGCCGTCCCGGCGCATGACCAGCGTGACTGGGAGTTTGCCACCCGTTATGGCGTTCCCATCGAACCGGTCATCGCTGATGCCGACGGCCGGACGCCGGATCTCACGAGCGGTGCCCATGTCGAGCCCGGTGCGCTGATCAATTCGGGCGAATTCGATGGCCTTGACTTCGAGGCGGCCTTCGAGGCCATCGCCGCGCGCCTGTCAGAAATGGGGCGGGGCGAGGTCAAGACCAACTACCGGCTGCGTGACTGGGGGGTAGCCCGCCAGCGTTACTGGGGCGCGCCGATTCCCGTCAAATACGGCCCCGAAGGCCAGACGGTGCCGCTGTCCGACGCCGAGCTTCCGGTATCGCTGCCTCTCGAGGTCACCGTCGACGCCTCGGGCTCGCCGCTCAAGAAGATGCCCGAGTTCAGCGACCTGGGAGACGGCTGGGTACGCGAGACCGATACCTTCGACACCTTCATGGAGTCTTCCTGGTACTTCGCACGCTTCTGCTGTGCCGACAACGACTCGGCCATGCTCGACGAACGCGCCGATTACTGGCTGCCGGTGGATCTGTACATCGGCGGCATCGAGCACGCCATCCTGCACTTGCTCTATGCCCGCTTTTTCACCAAGCTGATGCGTGACTTCGGCCTAATCCAAACCGATGAGCCCTTCCAGCGACTCTTGACCCAGGGCATGGTGATTGCCGAAACCTATTACCGCCCCACCGCCAATGGTGGCAAGGAGTGGTTCAACCCGGCCGACGTCGAAGTCAGTCGCGATGACAAGGGCCGTCCCCTCAACGCCACCCTGGTCGCCGACGGCCAACCGGTCGAAATGGGCGGCATTGAAAAGATGTCCAAGTCGAAGAACAATGGCGTCGACCCGCAGGCCATGATCGATCGCTTCGGCGCGGATACCGTGCGTCTATTCATGATGTTCGCCGCTCCGCCCGAACAGTCACTGGAATGGTCGGACTCCGGTGTCGAGGGCGCCCATCGCTTCCTCAAGCGTCTCTGGCGACTGGTCGCCGAGCATCTGGCGGCGGGTGAACCCGGCAGGCTGGAAAGCGAATCGCTGAGCGATGAGCAACGCGAGCTGCGCCGCAAGACCCACGAGACCATTCACAAGGCCAGTGATGACATCGGCCGGCGCACCACCTTCAACACCGCCATTGCGGCTGTCATGGAGCTCGCCAATGCGGCGGGCCGCTTCGACGACACCTCGACCGGCGGGCTGGCCGTGGCGCGTGAAGCCATCGAGACCTGCGTGCTGCTGTTGTCGCCGATCACGCCGCATGTCTGTCATGCCCTTTGGTCAGAACTGGGTCATGAAGAGGCCGCGGTAGATGCCTCCTGGCCACGGCTCGACGAATCCGCCCTAGCGCGCGACACCATCGAGCTGGTGGTGCAGGTCAACGGCAAGCTCAGGGCACGCCTCGAGGTCGCCGCGGATGCCGACAAAGAGAGCATCGAGTCCCAGGCCATGAATCACGAGAATGTTCAGCGCCACCTCGACGGCAAGACCGTTCGCAAGGTGATCGTAGTGCCGGGCAAGCTGGTCAATATCGTCGTCGGCTGAGCGATGACCCAGGGAGTTTCCATGCAGCGTCGTCACCTGCTACGCCTTTCTCTCGCCGCCGTGGCCAGCATGGCGCTGGCGGGCTGCGGCTTCCAGCTCCGTGGCCTGGGCAACCGGGCCCTGCCCTTCCGCCGGCTGGACTTGGACGGCCGGGATGAAGCCTTCACGCGGCAGGTGCGCGAGCAGCTTACCGCCGCCGGCGTGAGTATCGGCGACGACGCCCGGCTGCGCCTCAATCTGGGGCCCGAGCGCTTCAGCAAGCAACGCCTCAGTGTGCTCAATGCCGGTTACCAGGAATATGACATGCGCCTGGAGATCGCCTTTTCGGTGCAACGCACCGAGGATGGGGCCTATCGCTTGCCGGAACAGCGCCTGGCGGTCCAGGAGCGCTATTCACTGAGCAGCGAGGCCCTGCTGACCGCCGAAGAGCAGCGCAGCGACGTCCGCCAGCGACTTCGCGACGAGGCCCTGGAACGTCTCTGGCAGCGGCTGCGTCTGCTCGACGAGCCTCGGGGCTGAGCCCATGAAGGTCTTTGCCGACAAGCTCGAGGCCAGCCTCAGTCAGACCCTGCCGCCTGCCATCATCGTGGCAGGGGATGAGCCCCTGCAACACATGGAATCCTGCGATGCCGTGCGCCAGGCGGCGCGCCGGGATGGCATCGAGGAACGCGAAGTGCTGCACGTGGAGGCCAACTTTGCCTGGGGACGCCTGAACGAGAGTGCCGCCAGCATGTCGCTGTTTGCCTCGCGCAAGCTCATCGAGGTGCGCCTCAACGGCAAGCCCGGACAGGAAGGCGCCAAGGCCCTCAAGGAATATGCCGATGGCATGGCAGCCAGTGACAATATCCTGCTGCTGGCCTCGCCACGACTGGACTATCGCGAACAGAAGAGCGCCTGGTTCAAGGCACTCGACAAGGTAGGCCTCTTTGTGCCGGTCTGGCCGGTGGATGTCTCGCGGCTGCATTACTGGTTGCGCGACCGTGCGTCCCGGCATGGCCTGAGCATCGACCTGGATGCCGCCCGGCTGCTGGGTGAGCGCACCGAGGGGAATCTCCTCGCGGCGGACCAGGAGCTGCAGAAGCTGGCCCTGCTGCTGCCCCCCGGGGCGCGGGTCTCACCGCAGCAGATCACCGGCGGCGTGGAGGACAGCACGCGCTTTGATGTCTTTACCCTGCTGGATGCCTGCCTGAAGGGCGAGCGGTCGCGCGTTTCGCGCATCATGAGCGGACTGCGGGGTGAGGGCGTGGAACCACCCATCGTGCTATGGGCCCTGACCCGCGAGCTGCGCCTGCTGCTCTCGCTGCAGCAACATCTGGACCAGGGGCAGAGTCTGGAGCATGCCTGCAAGGCGCAGAAACCGCCGATCTTCGACAAGCGCCGACCGGCCTACCAACAGGCGCTCAAGCGACTGCCCATGAAACGCCTGCACAAGCTGTTGCTGTTCGCACAACGCCTGGATCTTGCCATCAAGGGCGCCGGCAGCATTCCGTTATGGGACGGCCTGCATGATCTGGCGCTGACGCTCGCAGGCGGCCGTGGCCCGCTGGCGGAACTGCCCTCTTCGTATCGGATCGGGGCCTGAGCCGCCATCCGGCGCGGATTGATCCGGCCAGCCATCCGCTATAATCTGGCACTTCATCGTGCAAGTCAGCCGACATGGATGTCTCGACCGGGGTCGACAGGAGCCGTCAACCTCCACTGCCATTCGATTGAAGGATACTCATCATGAAACGACTCAGCCGCCTCATCAGCCCTCTGCTGATCGCAGCCCTGGTGCTGGGAAGCCTGCCGGCGGTGGCCGCCACCTCGCAGAACGAGCTGGTCGGTACTGCGGAAGCTCTCGACGCCAGAACGCTGAAGGACGACCGGCAACGCATTCATGACGTCCTGGCGCGGGAAGATGTTCAGCGTCAACTGGCCCTGCAGGGGGTGGATGCCGATGAAGTCGAGTCGCGGCTCGCCGCGCTCTCCGATGCCGAAGTCAGTGAAATGGCCGAGCGGCTCGATCAGATGCCGGCCGGCGCCAGTGTGGTCGGCGCACTCTTCGCCGCCTTCGTCATTCTGCTGGTCACCGACATCCTCGGCCTGACCGATGTTTACCCCTTCACCCGCTGAGCGTCGCCAGCCCATGCATCACCTGCTCCGGCAGAGGCGAGACGCCCGCTTTGCGGGCGTTTTCGCGTTGCTGGTGCTGATGGTGAGCCTGGGGGGCTGTGCGACCACGCCGAGTCTCTCGGCCGAGGCCGCGCGAAGCCTGCCGGATCGGGTGTTCGTAGAGGACGTACCCTTCCACGGTCAACGTGAGTACCAGTGCGGCCCAGCCTCTCTGGCCATGGCACTGGCGGCCAGTGGGGTGGACGTTGCTGTGGACGACCTGATCCCCCAGGTCTTCCTGCCCGGCCGCCAGGGCAGTGTACAGCCGGAGATGCTAGCGACGGTGCGTCGCCATGGTCGCATTCCCTTTCGTCTCGAGGGCGGTTTCGCGGGGCTGCTGGCAGAACTGGATGCCGGCCGCCCGGTGGTCGTGATGCAGAACCTCTCCCTGCCGTGGTGGCCGGAATGGCATTATGCCCTGGCCATTGGCTATGACCGGCCCGCTGAGCAGATCATTCTGCACAGTGGCATGACACCCCAACGCCGTACCGGTTTCGCTCGCTTCGAAGCCACCTGGGCGCGCAGCCAGCGCTGGGGCTTCTCTGCCCTGACGCCCGGGAAAATGCCGCAGCACGTCGACCCCGATGCCGCCCTGCGGGCCATCAGCAACTTCTCGGAAGTCCAGGGCCCGGTGGCCGCCCTGCCGGCCTGGCAGGCACTCGTCGAGCGCCACCCGGAGCAGGCCATGGCCCACTTCGCGCTGGGCAACGCGAGATACGCCAACGGCCATGTCGAGGCCGCCATCGACGCCTTCCGCGAGGCCACCGACCGGAACCCCGGCATGGGAGAAGCCTGGCTCAACCTGGGCCTGCTGTTACAGGCTCAGGGCCGTGATGCGGCGGCGCAAAAGGCCCTCGAGAAAGCCGCTGATACATCCGGGCCCTGGCAACAACGGGCCCGGCAGGAATTGAAACAACGCCAAAAGCAAAGGAGTACCTGACGTGAGTTGCGACATCGCCATGAAGCGGCTCTATCACCCCATCGAGCAGGATGAGGGTGCTCGGCAGCTGGTAGATTGACTCTGGCCTCGTGGCAAGCAACGGAAATCCCTGGCGCTGACCGACTGGTACCGGGATGCCTCGCCGTCACTCGCCATGCGCCGTTTTTACCATGAGAGCGGGATCAACTTCGGCGTCTTCGCGACCCGTTACCGCGGCGAACTCCGCGACAACCCCGCCAGTCTCGAGCCCTTGATGCGGCTGGCGCGTCAGAGCCGCCTGACGCTGTTGTCCGCGGCGCGTGATCTTGAGGCATCCTTTCTGCCGATTCTCCGCGAGGCCGTGCTGGCCGCCCTGAATGGAGAGTCGCTGGAGGCCAGTGACGAGATAACAGCCTCCCCCTGACCCGGGGCAGACAGGCCGTCATGCAAGAAGCCCCGATCATGTCATGGCCGGGGCTTTCATGTTGATGGCACCCAAAGGGGGATGGGGTGGGCTCAGCCGCGACGGCCGGCGTTATAGCCCAGATCGGCGCCGCTATTCTCGTCACTGCTGCGACGCACACCGCCGCGCTTGCGGTTCTCTTCCTCGCAGACCTTGTCCTGGCCGCCACAGACCTCGCAGCCTTCCTTGAGGCCCAGGTTGTTAAGGCCACCACAGGATCCCTGAATGGGGCGCTGGCCGAGAATGACGCCCACGGCCATGGCGGCCATGATTACCAGCATCACGGCAAGAACAACCAGGAAAGTACTCATGGGTCAGCTCCAGATGGAAAATGAAGGGGTCTTTCATCTGGGACCACAGCTTGGCGCCTGTGATCCCCTAACCTCCCTGTCGGGTATAACGACAGCCTGACTATCGGCATACCCGACCGGGCGGTCGCGCAGGGCCGGCCCGGGGGCCGGCCCGCACTGACCCGGCGTCAGCCGCCGAAGTCGTCGAGCATGATGTTTTCCGGCTCGACACCAAGATCGACCAGCATCTTGATCACCGAGGCGTTCATCATGGGCGGTCCACACATGTAGTACTCGCAGTCCTCGGGGGCCGGATGGTCCTTGAGGTACTCCTCGTACAGCACATTGTGGATGAAGCCTGTCGCCCCTTCCCAATTGTCTTCCGGCAGGGGATCGGAGAGCGCCAGGTGCCACTCGAAGTTGTCGTGCTCTTCGGCCAGCTTGTCATACTCTTCATTGTAGAAGGTCTCGCGCCAGGAGCGAGCCCCGTACCAGAAGCTGATCTTGCGCTTGGTATCCAGGCGCTTGAGCTGGTCGAAGATGTGGCTGCGCATCGGCGCCATACCGGCACCACCACCCACGAACACCATCTCGGCATCAGTGTCCTTGGCAAAGAACTCACCGAAGGGCCCCATTACCGTGATCTTGTCGCCGGGCTTGAGGCTGAAGACATAGGTCGACATCACGCCGGGCGGATGACTGGTGTTGGGCGGCGGCGTGGCGATCCGCACGTTGAACTTGAGGATACCCTTCTCTTCAGGGTAGTTGGCCATGGAATAGGCGCGGATGATTTCCTCGTTGTTCTTGTGCGCCACATCGAAGAGACCGAACTTCTCCCAGTCACCACGATATTCTTCCTCGACATCGAAATCGGAGAACTTGATGTCATAGGGCGGCGCCACCAGCTGCACATAACCACCGGCGCGGAATGCCACTTCCTCGCCTTCCGGCAGCCGCAGGTTGAGCTCCTTGATGAAGGTGGCGACGTTGGGGTTCTCGATGACCTCGCATTCCCACTTCTTGACGCCGAAAACCTCCTCGGGCACCTCGATCTTCATGTCCTGCTTGACCGGTACCTGACAGGAAAGGCGCCAGCCTTCCTTCTTTTCGCGCAGGGTGAAGTGCGATTCTTCGGTGGGCAGGATGGAGCCACCGCCCTCCTCGACTCTGCACCGGCACTGGGCACAGGAACCACCGCCACCACAGGCGGAGGACAGGAAGATGCCGTTGGCGGCCAGGGTGTTGAGCAGCTTGCCGCCCGCTTGAGTCGTTAGTGTGTGCTCGGGATCCCCGTTGATCTCGATGGCGACATCCCCGGTACTCACGAGCCTGCTGCGAGCGCCCAGGATCACTGCCGTCAGACCGATGATGACCACGGTGAACATGATCACACCGAGCAATATGACTGTTGTATCAACCATGTCGGTTTCCTATTGCATGCGTTGTCTGGCTGCCGGTGACCCGCGGGCCACCGACAGAACACGACTCACCTCAGATTTGAATGCCGGAGAAGGACATGAAGCCCAGCGACATCAGGCCAACCGTTATGAAGGTAATGCCCAAGCCCTGCAGCGAGGCGGGAACGTCGCTATACTTGAGCTTCTCTCGGATCCCCGCCAGAGCGGTGATCGCCAGCGCCCAGCCGACCCCTGCACCGAAGCCGTAGATCACGGACTCGCCGAGGTTGTAGTTACGCTCGGACATGAACAGGGTCGCACCGAGGATCGCGCAGTTCACAGTGATCAACGGTAGGAAGACCCCGAGGGCGTTGTAGAGCGCCGGCACATACTTGTCGAGAAACATCTCGAGAATCTGAACGATCGCCGCGATGACGCCGATGTAGCTAAGATAACCGAGGAAGGTCAGGTCGATGTTCGCGGCACCGGGAATCCCGGTCCAGGTCAGCGCCCCCTCACCCAGCAGATAGCTCAGGATCAGGTTGTTGACCGGCACGGTGATGGTCAGCACCACGATGACGGCAATGCCCAGGCCAAAGGCCGAGGAGACCTTCTTGGACACGGCCAGGAAGGTGCACATGCCAAGGAAAAAGGCCAAGGCCATGTTCTCGACAAATACCGAGGCAACGAAAAGGCTCAGATAGTGTTCCATTTTATACGGCCTCCTTCGGCTGGCTGTTGGCCTTCATCTCGAACTCATTTTCCTCGATCTGCTCAGGATTGATAGCACGCAGTACCCAGATGATCAGACCAATGATGAAAAACGCCGAGGGCGGTAGCAGCATCAGGCCATTGGGCAGATACCAGCCACCATTGGAGACGGTTTCGAAGACCGTCAGACCGAAGACCGTACCGGAGCCGAACAGCTCGCGGAAGAAGCCGACGGTCATCAGGATGAAGCCGTAGCCGATACCATTACCGATACCATCCAACAGCGACATTCCCGGCGAATTGGTCATGGCAAAGCCCTCAGCGCGGCCCATCACGATGCAGTTAGTGATGATCAGACCGACAAAGACCGAAAGCTGTTTGGACATCTCATAGGCATAGGCCTTGAGAATCTGATCCACCACAATCACCAGGGAGGCGATGATGGTCATCTGCACGATGATGCGGATGGAAGACGGAATGTGATGGCGAATCAACGAGACGAAGAAGTTGGAGAACGCCGTCACGAAGATCACCGCCAACGACATGACCAGCGACACGCTCATGCTGCTGGTCACCGCCAGGGCACTACAGATCCCAAGGATCTGCAGGGCAATCGGGTTGTTCTTGAAGATTGGCGTCGTCAGGACGCTCTTGGCATTCGGTTCAGACATCTTCAGACTCCTTCGGTCTCGTCGGCGGAAGCCGTGTTAACGGCCTCCTGATCGATGCCACTGCGGAACTTGGCCAGGAAGGGACCAAAGCCCTCGGGCCCGAGCCAGAATTCCAGCATGTCAGTGACCCCGTTGCTGGTCAGCGTGGCACCGGAGAGTGCGTCGACTTCCGTTTTCTTGGTGGCACCGCCCTTGACCAGCTCGATATCAGGCTCGACGTCATCGCTCTCGCTATAGATCTTCTTACCTTCCCACTTGGACTTCCACTGGGTGGTGTCGACCTTGGCGCCCAGGCCCGGCGTCTCGGAGTGCGAATAGTAGGTAATGCCGACAATGGTATTGCCGTTACCTTCCACCGCGAGATACCCGCGCATCAGCCCCCAAAGGCCCTGGCCGCGAATCGGCACGATCAACTGATCGGGGTCCTGAGGGTCGCCCACCAGGTAGACCGTGCTGTAGTTTTCCTGGCGTGACAAACCGGCAATGTCCTTCTCGCCAGAGAGTGTACGCGACTGGGCAGGATCACGAGCGGCCTCAAAACCGCTGTAGGAGCTCGGATCGAACTCGTCGGTGTATTCGCCAGTGCGCAGGTCGACCACCTTTGGGGTGACCTTCTGGAACTCTTCTGCTACGTCGTCGCCCGGCTCATAAAGATCGGCGACTTTTAGGATGTTGGTCTTGCGATCCAGCTCCTGATTGAGCTGCTGCTTGGAGCGCAGCGCCACCGCCGCAGTGGAAACGATGATCGAGCACACAATGCAGAGTGCAAACGCCACCGTCAGGATCTTCTTGATGGAGTTGTTGCTCTGTGCCATCAGGCATTCTCCCCGACCGGATCACCAGTACGCCGCTCACGACGCTTGATGTTGGCCTGTACAAAGAAGTGGTCAATCAAGGGCGCAAACAGGTTGGCGAAGAGAATCGCCAACATGATGCCTTCCGGAAAGGCCGGGTTGACCACACGAATCAGCACGGTCATGACACCGATCAGCGCGCCAAAGATCAGGCGCCCCTGCTGGGTCATGGAGGCGGACACCGGGTCGGTGGCCATGAACACCATACCGAAGGCGAAACCGCCGACCACCAGGTGCCAGTACCAGGGCATGGCAAACATCGGATTGGTGTCGGAACCCATCAAGTTGAACAGCCCGCTGGTCACCACCATGCCCAGGAAAACACCCAGCATGATCCGCCAAGAGGCGATCTTGGTCCACAGCAGCACCGCCGCCCCGATCAGGATCGCCAGCGTCGAGGTCTCACCCACCGACCCCGGAATGAAGCCGAGGAAGGCATCCCACCAGCTGAACTTCTCGGTCAGGCTGCTCATGCCACTCTGAAAGGCGGTAGAGAGCGCCGTCGCGCCGGTGTAACCATCCGCGGCCACCCAGACGGAATCACCGGAGAGCTGGGCCGGATAGGCAAAATAAAGGAAGGCTCGCCCGGTGAGGGCCGGATTGAGGAAGTTCTTGCCGGTACCGCCGAAGATTTCCTTGCCGATCACGACACCGAAGGTGATACCCAGGGCCACCTGCCACAGCGGAATGGTGGCCGGCAGAATCAGCGCATAGAGCACCGAGGTGACGAAGAAGCCCTCGTTGACCTCGTGGCCACGCTTGATGGCGAACAGCACTTCCCAGAACCCGCCGACCACGAAGGTCACGAGATAGATGGGCAGGAAGTAGGTGGCACCGAGCAGGAAGTTGCTCCAGAGGCTACCGGGGTCATGCCCGCCGGCCAGCGTCATGATAATGGCTTCCCGCCAGCCACCGGCGGCACCGAAACCATCGGCGATCGCCATATTGGCCTGCCAGCCGGCATTCCACATACCGAAGAACATGGCCGGGAAGGTACACAGCCAGACCGTGATCATGATGCGCTTCAGGTCGATGCCGTCACGCACGTGCGCCGTGGTCTTGGCGACACTGGGCGGTGTGTAGAAGATGGTGTCCACCGCCTCATAGAGCGGATAGAACTGCTCGTACTTGCCACCCTTGTGGAAGTGCGGCTCGAGATTGTCGAGTGTTTGTCGGATACCCATCATCAGGCCTCTTTCTCAATGGTGGTGAGGTTATCGCGCAGGATGGGGCCATATTCATATTTGCCCGGGCACACATAGGTGCACAGCGCCAGGTCTTCCTCATCCAGCTCCAGACAGCCAAGCTGCATGGCCGTCTCGATGTCACCGACAATCAACGAACGCAGCAGCTGCGTGGGCAGAATGTCCAGCGGCATCACCTGCTCATAGGCCCCGACCGGCACCATGGCGCGCTCTGAGCCATTGGTGGACGTGGTCGGTGCATAGTTGGTCAATCCCTTGAGCTTGGAGATGTAGATTCCCATCACGGAATGACGGTCAGTGCCCGGCGACAGCCAGCCCATCAGAGTCCGCTTGTTGCCCTCCTCGAGAAGGCTCAACTGGCTGTTGAAGCGCCCTACATAGCGCAGGCTGCCCTCTGCCGTGAACCCCGAGAACACCGAGCCGGAAATCACCCGGGTATCTTCGGGGGCGACGACTTCGCCTTTGAGCAGCTCTTCAGTGCTGGCGCCCTGGCGCGTGCGCAGCAGGCGAGGCTGCTCGGCACGGGGTCCGCCGACGGCCACCACGCGATTGACATCGAGCCTGCCCTCGGCAAACAGCTTGCCGATGGCAATGACGTCCTGATAGCCGACGTGCCACACCGACTTGTGCAGCGCCACAGGCGACAGATGATGGATATGTGTGCCCACCAGCCCTGCCGGATGCGGCCCGGCAAAGGTCTCGGTGGTGACGCCACTGACGTCGCCGCCCGGCAATGGCGTATCCGGTGAGCCACACAGAAACACCTGACCGGACGTCAGGCGCTTGAGCACCTTGAGACCATCCTCGAAGGCCTCGGCCTGCTCGTTTATGATCAACGCAGGGTCGGCCGACAGCGGATGCGTGTCGATGGCCGTGACGAAGATGTTCTCCGGCTCGGCATCCAGCGCCGGAGTACGCGAGTAGGGGCGACCGCGCAAGGCCGTCCACATGCCCGACTCGACCAGTTGATCGACCACGGACTGACGCTCGAGGGACTCCAGCTTGTCGCGGCCGTGAGCCGTGAAGGACACTTCCTCCTCGGTGTCGTCGACCCTGATGACGACCGACAGCAGTTTGCGTTTTTCGCCACGGTTGATGGCCACGACTTCACCGGCCGCCGGGGCCGTGAAGCGCACCCCCTCGGTCTTCTTGTCGGTGAAGAGCAGCTGGCCCAGCTTGACCTTGTCCCCTTCCCGGACCTCCATGGTCGGCTTCATGCCGATATAGTCGGTACCGAGTACGGCCACGTGGTTGACCGGCTGCGCCTCTTCGATGCGCTGCTCCGGGGCCCCCGTGATGGGGAGATCCAGGCCTTTCTTGACTTCGATCATAGTCTCGCCCAGTTGATGGATCGGATAAACGAAGGAAAGGGGTAAGAATGGGTTCAGATTCTATTGGTTGTCAGAATGTTACCAGTCAGGCCCGAGACATGCTCGGACCACCCCGAAAATCATAGATATTATAAAGAGAAGCCAGTCCGATGACTACCGACCGAAGGTCGCAAAAGGGGTATCGTGACGTCGGTTGGCGACAATCATGAACGCGGCCGGGCGCCGGGCGTCGCCAGCCTGGGAGGTTGGAAGGGAATGACCGCCCCGGTAAATGCCGGGGCGGGAGGCCGATTCATGCCTCGGCGCGCGGCAGCTTGAGGAAGTTGACGTTGGAGACCTGCTGGAGGATGCGGATCACCTGACAGCTGTAACCGAACTCGTTGTCGTACCAGACATACAGCACCACATGCTTGCCATTGGCGATGGTGGCCTGGGCATCGACGATGCCGGCATGGCGGTTGCCCACGAAATCGGTGGAGACCACCTCGGGGGAGTCGACGAAATCAATCTGCTTCTGGTAATCGGAGGCAATGGACATGCGCCGCAGGTAATCATTCAGCGCCTCGACGTCGGTGTCCCGGTCCAGCGTCAGGTTGAGGATCGCCATGGAGACATTGGGCGTCGGCACACGAATGGCGTTGCCGGTCAGCTTGCCATCCAGCTCCGGCAGCGCCTTGGCCACCGCCTTGGCCGCGCCGGTCTCGGTCAACACCATGTTGAGCGGCGCACTGCGGCCACGCCGGTCACCCTTGTGGTAGTTGTCGATCAGGTTCTGGTCGTTGGTATAGGAGTGCACGGTCTCGACGTGGCCGTGGGCAATGCCGAACTCGTCGTTGAGCACCTTGAGCACCGGCACGATGGCATTGGTGGTGCAGGAGGCAGCCGAGATGATGCGATCATCGGCGGTAATGTCCTGATGATTGATGGCATAGACAATGTTCTTCACATCACCCTTGCCCGGCGCCGTCAACAGCGCCTTGGCCACCCCCTTGCAGGCCAGGTGCTGACCCAGGCCTTCCGCGTCGCGCCAGATGCCGGTGTTGTCGACCACGACGGCATTGTCGATGCCGTACTCGGTGTAGTCGATCTCGGCCGGCGAGTCGGCATAGACCACCTTGATGACGTTGCCGTTGGCGGTCAGGGTCCGCGACTCGACATCCACACTGATGGTGCCGTCGAAGGGGCCATGGACGCTGTCGCGCCGAAGCAGGCTTGCACGCTTCTCCAGGTCCTTGGCGATGTCCCCGCGGCCGCGCACGACAATCGCCTTGAGGCGCAGCAGGTTGCCGCCACCGGCCTTTTCGACCAGGACCCGCGCCAGGATACGGCCGATGCGACCGAAGCCATAGAGCACCACATCCTTAGGCTCGCCGGTGCCGGCATCCGGGTCATGGGCATCGATGATCTCGGCCAGCTCCTCGCGCAGAAAGGCCTCGGCATCGCCGCCGCCACGGCGCTTGAAGGCCACGCCCAGCTTGCCCACGTCGACATGGGCCGGGCCCAGGTTGAGGGAGTTCATGGCCTGAATCAGCGGAAAGGTGTCCTGAACGGAAAGCTCGGTGCCCTCGATCTTGCGGACAAAACGGTGATCCTTGAGGATGCGGATGACGCTGCGGTTGAACAGGGAACGCCCGAACATGGTGGTAACCACGTTGTTGCGGCGGTAGAGGCTGCCGATCAACGGGATCATCTGCTCGGCAACCGCCTGGTTGTCGTGCCACTCCTGGAAGACGGTATCGAGGGATTGCTGACTCACGTGAGGCCTCTTGGTCGGGGATGGAAAATCAAAGGCATTATCCGAGGCTGGCGCATCAAGAGCAATTGCGGGATGGTCGCAGGCGATGTAGACGGATTACAACACTGAGCGTTTCACTACATCAGCGGCCGGGCTGGTATGATGCCGACACCGATCCATTCGAAATGACGCGACAGACACCATGACGACCTTTTCGCCACTCAACCCTCGTCGTCCCCAAGGGCTGCGTGACACACTCTACTGGCAGACACCCCCGGGCAGCGCCACAGCCCTGGCGCTCGCCAACCTGGCCCAGGATGCCCCCTTGCTGGTCATCACCGCCGACACGGCCGCCGCCCAGCGCCTGGAAGGCGACCTGGCCTTCTACTCACATCTGCCGGTTCTGCCCTTTCCGGACTGGGAAACCCTGCCCTACGACAGCTTTTCCCCCCACCAGGATATCGTCTCGGCGCGTCTCCATACCCTGCGGCGCCTACAGGAAGGTGAGCACGGCATCGTGCTGGTGCCCATCAACACCCTGATGCAACGACTGCCGCCGGTCGACTATATTGCCGGGCGCGTCATGACCCTCGAGGTCGGCATGAACTTGGACCGTGAAGAATTTCGCGTGCGGTTGTCGCGTGCCGGCTACCGGGCCGTGGAGACGGTCTTCGAGCCCGGGGAATTCGCCCTGCGCGGCGCTCTCATTGACCTCTACCCGATGGGCCATGAAGCGCCGCTACGTATCGATCTGTTCGACGACGAGATCGACACCCTGCGCCACTTCGATCCCGACACCCAGCGCAGCCAGGACAGGATCGAACGTCTCGATCTGCTGCCGGCCCATGAGTATTCGCTGTCGCGCAATGCCATCGCCTGCTTCCGGGAGGGCTTTGAAACACTCTTCGATGTCGATCCGCGTCAGTGCCCGCTTTATGTGGACGCCCTCAAGGGCATCCCCTCCCCGGGCCTGGAGCAGTACCTGCCCTTGTTCTTCGAAGAGACCGCCACCCTCTTCGACCACCTGGCCGATCAATCCCGGGTTGCCCTGACGCCCGGCGTCTTTAATGCCGCCGAACATCATTGGGCGGCCATCGAGAGTCGCTACGAGAACCTCGGTGTCGACCCGACCCGACCGCTGCTTCCCCCACACCGCGCCTTCGTGCCGGTGGCCGAGATCTTCGCGGCCATCAAGCAATACCCGCGCGTAGAGCTGACCGACGACCCCCAGCACGCCCACGCCATCGCCGCGGCGGCACGGCCGGTTCCCGAGGTCACCATCAATGCCCGGGCCCGGGAGCCGCTGGCCTCGCTGTCGCGCTTCCTCGACGAGCACCCGACCCGGGTGCTGTTCGTGGCCGAATCCCGTGGCCGGCGCGAGGCCCTTGAGGAAACCCTGGCGCCCCTGCGCCTGGACCTGCCGCATGTCGAGGACTTCCCCGCCTTCCTTAGGGGCGGCGGACGCCTGGCGATCACCGAAGGCGCCATCGACGCCGGGCTGTGGCTCGAGGAGCCGGACCTGGCGGTGATCAGCGAGAGCGAGCTGTTCGGCGAGGTGGTCCGCCAGAGCCGGCGACGCGAAAAGGCCACCGACAACGACGAGCTGGCCATTCGACATCTCTCGGAGCTTCGCCCCGGCGCGCCCGTCGTTCACCAGGCGCATGGTGTGGGGCGCTACCAGGGCCTGGAAACCATCGAGGCCAGCGGTCAGGCAGCCGAATTCGTCAGCCTGGAATACGCCGATGGCGCGAAACTGTATGTGCCGGTCGACAGCCTGCACATGATCTCCCGCTATGCCGGCGTGGACGACGAGCTGGCCCCGCTGCACCGCCTCGGCTCGGAGCAATGGGACAAGGCCAAGAAAAAGGCCGCCGAGAAGATTCGCGATACCGCCGCCGAGCTGCTGGACGTCTACGCCCGCCGGGAAGCCCGTGAAGGCTTCGCCTGTGCCATGCCGGACAGCGAGTACGCGCGCTTCGCCGGGAGTTTTCCGTTCGAGGAAACCCCGGATCAGCGTGCCGCCATCGAGGCGGTGGTCGGCGACATGACGGCGCCACGCCCCATGGATCGCGTGGTCTGCGGCGATGTCGGCTTCGGCAAGACCGAAGTGGCCATGCGGGCGGCCTTTCTCGCTGTGCACTCCGAGCGTCAGGTGGTGGTTCTGGTGCCCACCACCCTGCTGGCCCGCCAGCACTACGAGAACTTCCGCGATCGCTTCGCGGACACCGCCATCCATATCGAACTGGTCTCGCGCTTCACCGGCGGCCAGGGCCAGAGCGCCGCCATGCAGCGCATCGAGGATGGCCGCGCCGACATTGTCATCGGCACTCACAAGCTGCTCTCCAAATCGATGAAATTCGCCAACATGGGCCTGTTGATCATTGATGAGGAGCACCGTTTCGGCGTAGCCCAGAAGGAGCGTCTCAAGCAGTTGCGGGCCGAGGTCGATATTCTGACGCTGACCGCCACGCCCATTCCGCGTACTCTGAACATGGCCATGAGCGGCATCCGCGACCTGTCGATCATCGCCACCCCGCCGGCCCGCCGCCTCTCGGTCAAGACCTTCGTCCAGCAGCGCGACGAGGCCGTGATCAAGGAAGCCATCCTGCGCGAGATCCTGCGTGGCGGCCAGGTCTACTTCCTGCACAACGAGGTCAAGACCATCGAGACCGCGGCCCAGACCGTCCGCGAACTGGTGCCCGACGCCCGGGTCGGGGTGGCCCACGGGCAGTTGCCGGAGCGTTCCCTGGAACGTGTGATGTCTGACTTCTATCACAAGCGCTTCAATGTACTGGTGTGCTCGACCATCATCGAGACCGGCATCGATGTGCCCAGTGCCAACACCATCGTCATCCAGCGGGCCGACAAGTTTGGCCTGGCCCAGCTCCACCAGTTGCGGGGGCGAGTCGGGCGCAGCCACCACCAGGCCTATGCCTATCTGCTCACCCCGCCGCCCCGTGCCATGACCCGCGATGCCACCAAGCGACTGGAAGCCATCGCCCAGGCCGAGGATCTGGGGGCCGGTTTTACCCTGGCCAGCCACGACATGGAGATTCGCGGCGCCGGTGAGCTGCTCGGCGATGAGCAGAGCGGCCAGATGGAGGCGCTGGGCTACAGCCTCTACATGCAGATGCTGGACCGCGCCGTGAAGGCGATCCGCGAAGGCAGAACGGCCAATATCGAAGCTCCGCTGAACGAAGGCGTCGAGATCAGCCTTAACCTGCCGGCGTTGATTCCGGCCGACTATCTGCATGACGTGCAGCAGCGTCTGGTCATGTACAAGCGCATCAGTCATGCCGAGAACGAGGCCGAATTGAAGGAGCTGCAGGTCGAGATGATCGACCGCTTTGGTCTGCTGCCGGACTCGGTCAAGACGCTGCTGCGTCAAACCCAACTGCGACAACGCGCCGAGAGCCTGGGGATCATCCGGCTCGAAGCCGGGGCCGAGCGGGGCCGCGTCACCTTCTCCAGCCAGACCCCGGTGGACCCCCTGGCACTGGTGGAGCTGATTCAGCAGGACCCCGCGACCTATCGGCTGGAAGGCGCCGATACGTTGCGCTTCTCGGCCGAGATGGCGGACGAGACGCAACGCTTTGCCTTCGTCGAGAGCCTGTTAAGCTTGCTCAACGGCAAGGCAAAGGCGGCATGACCGCTGCTGGCTTTAACTACGGCCCCGAACTTTTTCGCCGGCCGGTCACTCCAAAACAGGTCCGTGGCACACGCTCACGGGCCGCGACAGCCTCTGGCTTCGAATAACGGCGAGCAACCATGATGACAGCAATTCGACCCGTGACGCGGCGCGGCCCAGGAACCCGCCTGGCGCTGGCCATTGCCCTGGGCAGCCTGGCGGCGCCCTCCCTGGCCGCCGAGGACAGCCTGCCCACCGGGCATTACCGGCTTCCCAAGACGGGCGACCTGATCGGTGAAGTCACCACTATTGAGGCCGAAGAGGAAGACACCCTGATCGATATCGGCCATGAGCACGGCATCGGCTATCGCGCCATGGTGCGCGCCAACCCGGAGGTGAGTGTCTGGTACCCCGGCGAAGGCACCGAGGTCAGGATCCCGGGGGCCTTCATCCTGCCGGATGCCCCGCGCGAGGACATTGTCATCAATGTCGCCGAGATGCGCCTCTACTACTATCCGCCGGTCGAGGACGGTGAACCGCGCACCGTCCAGTCCTACCCGCTGGGCGTCGGTCGCCAGGACTGGGAAACCCCGCTGGGCGATACCACCATCACCCAGATGGTCAAGAACCCCGCCTGGTATCCGCCCGAGTCGATTCGCCAGGAGCACGCCGAAGCCGGCGACCCGCTGCCCGATGTGGTACCGGCCGGTCCGGAAAACCCGCTGGGCACGCGCAAGATGCGCTTGGGCATTCCCGGCTACCTGATTCACGGCACCAATCGACCGGAAGGCGTGGGCATGCGTGTATCGCATGGCTGCGTGCGCATGTTGCCCGGGGATGTCGAACACCTCTTTGGTCAGGTCGGAGTGGGCACCCGGGTGCGCATCATCAACGACAACTTCAAGATCGGCTGGGCCGACGACAAGCTCCATGTCCAGGCCTATCCCTATCTGGATGACAAGCAGGGCACGACCATCCAGCGGGTCACCGAGGCACTCTCGGAAGTGCAGGCCGCCCTGGCGGACAGGGACTACGACGTCGATTACGGACGTCTCCGCGAGGTGGTCGAGGTACCCAGTGGCATGCCGGTGGTGCTGGAGGCTCCGAAGCCGCCCGAGCCGCCTGAGCCTGTCCCGCAGCCCGGCCCCTTCCTGGATGAGCTGCAACTGGAGTATGCGATACCGGGATTTCATAACCATCTGGAATTCGCCGGCCAACCTGCCCCCTCGGGCGAGGACAACCCGGACGACAGCGAACCGGCCAGCGGCAACACGGATGAGGCCTGACCATCCGCCGGCATGCACCAAGCGCATGCCGGCGACCCCGCACGAAAACAGAAACCCCGCCGAATGGCGGGGTTTCTGTCATCATGACGCGCCGCACAAGGCGGCATCGCACACGATTACTTGCGCATGGAACGCTCGAACATGCGGTTCATCTCTTCGCGGTTCTTCTGAGACATCTGCAGAGCCTGCTCAGCCTGGCGCTGGGCCTGGT
Organism: Halomonas almeriensis; assembly: GCF_030409235.1. Taxonomy (GTDB): domain Bacteria; phylum Pseudomonadota; class Gammaproteobacteria; order Pseudomonadales; family Halomonadaceae; genus Halomonas; species Halomonas almeriensis. The sequence continues at coordinate 402,649 of NZ_JAUFPO010000006.1, read as the reverse complement.
TGGCAGTGTTCTGCGCCTCGCTGGCGATGCTGCGCGCTTCCGCGGCATCAGCCTTGGCGGATTCGGCGGTGCTGCGGACTTCTTCCAGGGCGCCGGAAGAGGCACAACCGGCCAGGATGGCCAGAGAGGCGGCGGCGGCAGACAGCTTCAGAGTTGTCTTGAGAGTCATGGGGTTCTCCTTGGAACTTGCCTTGAACGACTTTTAAGTGTGCCTGCCGAAGCAGGCAGCCCGCCATGCGGGGCAACGGGAAGTACGACTACGCCTTGCAACGCAGCGACCTCTTCAGCGCAACATTACGCCTGACGCCGAAGAAGTCAAACACTGTTTTCACAACAGGGTCTCGGAACCGGCGGACCGCTCCAGATGCAGGGCAAAGCCTAGCGGATGACGACTCTGGTGCCAATGTCGACCAGCGACGACAGTGTGTCGATCTGGGCATCGGTGACAGCCACACAGCCTTCTGTCCAGTGAAAGCGGCTATGGATCTCCGGGTCGGCTACCCCGACCCCATGAATCCCGATGTAGCCGCCCAGCACGGTCGACTGGGGTGGCTGCCCATGGCGACGGTAATGGGCGAAGTAATCATCGTAGTCCTGCTCGCTGAACACGCCGGACTGCAGCGCCATGCGGGCGTGCAGAGGCGTCGGGTAATCCAGACCGATAAAGGTGTGGAACTTGCTCTCGAAATTGAAGCGGCTGACCCGGAACTCGCCCAGCGGTGTCTTGCGACTGCCACGCAGGCGCTGGGGCTCGGCCCCACCGCGCCCCAGGGACACCGGCGAGAAGCGCTCCAGCAGGCGCTCACCGCGGTAAAGGCTTAACGTCGACGCCTGATCATCGACCAGCACCCAGACCTCATTGGCGTAACGCGGCGCCGCCGCTTGAGCCAGCAGCTCATCCATGGGGCCCTGGTAGGCCGCCACGGACTTCATCAGTTCGCCCCGAGCGATACCGCTGGCAAGCAGGAGTACACAGAGACTGGCCAGCCATATGCCAGAGCGTAGCGGAACAAAACGGGGCAGAGTGGAGCTCGTCACAATCGGATTCCTCGACAGATGTGGCACGCCAGGCACATCACCATTCCTCGTTGGTCAGGCGCAGGGCGCTGATCTCCCGCTTGGCGTCATCCAGACACTCCAGCAGTTCGCTGGCAAGCTCCGGGCCGCCGACGGCAATCATGCCCTGGGCGGCACCGCTGGAACGGCGGGCGGCGCCGTCGCTGGAGTGCAACATGCCCAGGCGCGAGACAAGGCGATGCAACCAGCTATCGGGGCGCTCGATAAGAGTGCGCAGGCGTTCAAGTTCGGCCAGGTCGAGATCAGGCGAGCGCAACAGCGTTCGCCAGTCCGGGGCCGCGCCTTGAGTCGTGAACTCGGTGAGCTCGCTGACCAATGACTCGAGCGCCAGCTCGAGCAGCGCCAACGCACCCTCCTCGGCCGCCATGCGACGTGCCTCGGCATGTTCATCCTCGCCCGGTGCGATGGCCAGCAGCAGTTCGGCCTGGTAGAGCAGTTGATTGGTGCGCGCCCGTGGTGTCACTTGCGCTTGTCCTCCACCTGCCAGCGGCCGTCCACATAGCTGGCCTTCCAGCCGGTGGCCTTGCCGTTGTCATCGGTCATCACGAACTGTTCCTTGGTCTTGCGCGAGAAACGGATCTGCGACGGACGGCCATCAGGGTCCGCCTCGGGGGCCTCGAGCAGATAATGGTACTTTTCCGGTAGTTCGTCGGCGTGCGCTTTCAGCTCGGCCACCAGCGGCGGACGCGTTTCGCGGTTCTTGGGGAACTTGCTGGCCGCCAGGAAAAGGCCGCTGGCACCGTCCCGCAGTACATAGTGGTCCTCGACCTTCTGGCAGGCCAGTTCCGGCATGCCGATCGGATCCATCTTGGGCGGCGCCACCTCGCCGTTGCGCAACAGCTTGCGCGTGTTCTTGCAAGACTCGCTGGTACAGCCGAAGTACTTGCCGAAACGGCCGGACTTGAGCTGCATCTCACTGCCGCACTTGTCGCACTCCAGGGTCGGCCCTTCATAGCCCTTGATGCGAAAACGCCCTTCCTCGACCTCATAGCCGTCACAGTCGGGGCTGTCGCCACAGACATGCAGCTTGCGGCTTTCATCGATGAGATAGCTGTCCATTGCCGTGCCGCACTTGGGGCAGCGGTGCTTGGCACGCAGCGCATCCGTTTCGGCCTCTTCTCCGGCATCGGCGGCCACGGCCTCATCACCCGGCAGCAGATCCATGGTGGTCTTGCAGCGTTCCTTAGGGGGCAGGTTGTAGCCGCTGCAGCCCAGGAAGACGCCGGTGGAAGCCGTGCGGATCTGCATCTGGCGCCCACAGCTCGGGCAGTCGATATCAGTGGGAACCGGCTGGTTGGGCCGCATACCCTCATCGCTCTCGGCCTTTCTAAGCTCGTCTCGGAACTCGGCATAGAAGGCATCGAGCAGTTCCCGCCAGCGACGCTCGCCCTCGGCGACCTCATCCAGGCTGTCTTCCATGCGCGCCGTGAAGGAGTAGTCCATCAGGTCTGGGAAGGACTCCTTGAGCCGCTCGGTGACGATATCCCCGAGTTTCTCGGCGTAGAAGCGTCGGTTTTCCAGACGCACATAACCGCGGTCCTGGATGGTCGAGATGATCGCCGCATAGGTTGAGGGGCGGCCAATGCCCTTCTTCTCGAGCTCCTTGACCAGGCTGGCCTCGGTATAGCGGGCCGGTGGCTTGGTGAAATGCTGCTGGGGGTCCAGCGTCACCAGACTCAGTTCGGCCCCTTCGCCGAGGTCGGGCAGCGACTGATCCTCGTCCTTGCGCCCCATGGGTTTCATAACCCGGGTATAACCATCGAACTTGAGGACACGACCCTTGGCACGCAGCTCGTAGCCCTCAGCCTCGACCGTCAGGGTGGTCGACAGGTATTTGGCCGGTGTCATCTGGCAGGCGACGAACTGACGCCAGATCAGCTCGTAGAGGCGTTCGGCGTCGCGCTCCATGCCGGCCAGGTCACTGGCCTGGCGGGTGACCTCGGAGGGTCGGATGGCCTCGTGGGCCTCCTGGGCACCTTCCTTGCTAGTAAAACGGTTCGGCGATTCGGGCAGGTATGACGTACCATAGGCGTCGAGAATGTATTCCCGGGCGCCGTTCACCGCTTCCTGGGAAAGGTTAGTGGAGTCGGTACGCATGTAGGTGATGTAGCCGGCCTCGTAAAGTCGCTGGGCCAGGGTCATGGTCTTCTTCACCGAGAAGCCGAGCCGGCCGCTGGCGGCCTGCTGGAGGGTCGAGGTGATGAAGGGCGCATTGGGCCGCGAGCGCGTCGGCTTGTCCTCCCGCCCGGTAACCGCCAGCCGGGCCTCGCGCAGGGCGGCGATCTTTTCCAGCGTCTCGCTCTCGCTGGTCGGCCGGAAAGTTTCGCCCTGGTACTTGACTAGCTCGAAGCGCACCACTTCGCCACTGGCTTCGGCGGCTGCCAGGTCGGCATGCACATCCCAGAACTCCTCGGGCACGAAGGCGCGGATCTCGCGCTCGCGCTCGACGATCAGGCGCATCGCCACCGACTGGACGCGGCCGGCCGAGAGGCCACGGGCCACCTTGGCCCAGAGCAGCGGCGAAAGCATGAAGCCGACCACCCGGTCGAGGAAGCGTCGTGCCTGCTGTGCCTCGACCCGCGGCATGTTCAAATGGCCCGGATCCTCGAAGGCCTGCTTGATGGCATTCTGCGTGATCTCGTTGAACACCACGCGCCGATAACGAGACTCGTCTCCCCCGATGGTCTCGCGCAGGTGCCAAGCAATGGCTTCCCCCTCGCGGTCCAGATCGGTGGCCAGGTAGACATTGTCGGCATTGGCGGCCAATTTCTGCAACTCGGACACGACCTTTTCCTTGCCCGGCAACACCTCATAGTCGGCGTCCCAGCCATTATCCGGATCGATGCCCATGCGCCGAATCAGCTGATCGTGTGCCTTGCGACGGCGATGCTCGGCCTTCTCTTCCGCCGACATCTTGCGCGTCTCGGCAGCCTGCCGCGCACGCTCCTTGGGATCGGTCGCGGCCTTGCCCGTGCCGCTGGTCGGCAGGTCACGGATGTGTCCCACGCTCGACTTAACGATGTAATCGTTGCCGAGATACTTGTTAATCGTCTTGGCCTTGGCGGGCGACTCGACGATGACCAGTGACTTGCCCATAGTGCTCCACTATACGTTTGGCGCCGGCACAGGCGGCGCCGATCGGATTCGGCCCGTCGTATCGGTGACGGTGAAAAATGCGCTTACCCTACCCCAGCACTCGGCTTCATGCCAGTCACAAACCTAGAACCTAGACTGAACCCGCTTCATGCGACAAGTTAAGCCTTGTGCGCCATCAATCGCAACGCCCCCGCCGGAAGACCGGCGGGGGCGACAAGGGAGCCTCCTGAATGGACAGCGCAACGCCCCTCAGTCGGGGCTTGTGGCGTCGTTGGCCGGGCGCTTCGCGGTGTCGTCGGGCCTGACCGAATTGAAGAGCTCGCGGATACGCTCGAAACGCTCCGCCGCATGCTCGGACAACTCACCGCTGGCCGCCAGGACATGCTCGATATGCTCGATATGCAAATCGATTTCGGCGGCACTCTGGCCCTCCAGCAAGGTCGGGATGGCGTTCAGCGCGCCTTCACGGTCATACTCGAGCACGAAGAACTGTTCACGCACCAGATGCTTGAAGTCGGCCAGGGTCGCACTGGGCTCGAGTTCAGCCCGAGAGGCACGCAAGCGCTTGAAATTGCGCTCATCACTGGCAGGCGCTCCGCCCAGCACATGGATCACCGAGCGCATCACGGCCTCATGGCTGCCGCCCTGGGCGATCCTGGCCCGGGTGCTGGCCCTACGCTGTTCGATGAAGCGCCGGTGTTCCGGCTCGGCGCCGGGACGATGTCGCTGGGAATGCGCATCACCATGGAGCCCCACCATGGCCTGCAGCATAGGCTGACCATAAAAAGTGAGAAAGCTCTGCTCGATCAAGCGATCACGATACTGACGCCAGGCATCCAGACCCTGAGATATGCCACTGGACATCACACCCTCCAGGGCCCGATAGACATTGTCCTGACCAACCTCATGGCGATCGCGGCGAATACGTTCAGCCATGACCGGGACCGCGCCCATTAGCGGATTGCGGTCCGAGAGCAGACGATAGCCCAGGCGATTGGGATGCATGCGGCGCATCATGCGGGCCGATTCCGGGGTGGCCGTGGCCTTGATCCAGGGCTGAGCGAAGAGGCGATACAGCCCCAGGTTGATCTCCGAGAGCCGCGCCACCGTGGCAAAGCGACGATCATCCTCGGGGCGATGCTGCACTTCCCTGTCCAGGTCATCCACCTCGCGTCGCTGGAACTCGAGCAGGTAATCACGCTCGACCGGCTCCCCAGATACATGCTGGTCGGCCGAGGTCACCTGGGTCTCGTAGAGCCCCGGCGGCAGGACATCAATGTAGTCCATGTTGGCCGTGAACTCGGCGTGCTCGCGGCGCGACACACTGCCCGAGACGAAGATGCCCAGATGACCAGTGCTGTCGTGCACGCAATACACGATGGTCTGCTCATTGGCGACGATATCCTCGGTGTTCTCGTAAAGGTCGCGCACCCAGCCCAGTGCCTGGGGCGGTGGCGTGATGTCATCACCCCGCGAACAGAACACCACGACCGGCGAGCGCAGATTGCGCAGGTCGATCCGACGCCCGTCCGAGGAGACCAGTTGCGCGGTGGACAGGCGATTGCCGACGAAGAGGTTGTCGACGATGTACTGGATTTCATCGGCCCCCAGCACCACGTGCCCGCCCCACCAGCGCTCGAAATCCAGGTAGCGCGGCGCTTCGGTATCGACATTGGCATACAGGCGATACTGCTTGTCCCACCAGGTGTTGGCCGGATTGAGGCGCTCGAAGTTCTGCACCAGCCAGGCCCCGTCGAACAGCCCCGCGCCCATGTCACCGAGCAGCGCCGTCATCCAGCTGCCGCCGGTCATGCCACCGGTGTAACGCATGGGGGCACCGCCACGCTCGCCGGCCCAGTAGGACAAGGGCGCACCGGCAATCAGGATCGGCCCGAACAGATCCGGTTCCAGAGCCGCCGCCATCATGATCTGCCAACCGGCCTGGCAATTGCCGACCACCATGGGCTTTTCGGAGATATCGGGATGGCGCTCGATCACATGGCGCAGAAAACTGACCTCGGCCTCGACCACGTCCTCGACCTGCTGACCGGGCACCGGGTACGGCAGAAAGCCGATGAAGTAACAGGGGTGGCCGGCCCTGAGCGCCACGCCGATTTCGCTGTCGGGCTTGAAGCCGCCAATCCCCGGACCATGGCCGGCTCGCGGGTCGACGACCACGAAGGGGCGGCTCTGCGGGTCGGTCTCGACCCCCTCGGGCGGCAGAATCCGCAGCAACTCATAGTTGACGGGGCGCGGCAGATCACGGCCATCGGCCAGTACCTCGGCCTCGAAACCCAGCACATTGGGTTTGGTCTTCTCGATGTGCTCGAGGTACTGATTGCCACGCTGTCGCATGACATCCAGGTAGAGGGTGCCACGCTCCATGGCATCGACCCAGTACTCGCAGGCCGCGCGACCAAAGCCGAAGGGATCCAGCAGGGACATCGTCGTCGTGGACGAAGAAGGCATCATGGGATACATCGCGGACTCCGTGGCGAAAGCCGGACATCATCCGGCGGGCAAGCATTTGCTGCAATGCAATATAGCGAATTCCGCGCGACAAGGGAAATATCCGGCGCCTGCAGGTCAGGCGTGAATATGGTACGTTGTGAGCATAATCCCGACAGGCCATGCCCGACGCCAGCCGATTTGCGGCAATCTCGTGGAATCCCCGCGACCGCATGGGCGTGACGCACAGCCGCCGAATGGAGAGGCTTGCAGATCATGAGCGACGAAACCGTCAAGAAGATTTCCAGCGGTGACAAGTACCGCAACGAACACGGTGCCACCGCCATCAAGGACGGCATGAAAGAACGCAGCCGGCCCGCAGAGGACAACCCCGAGCTGGGCCGCAAACCCAAGTGGCTGCGCGCCCAGATCCCGGGCGGTGAACGCTTCGACGCCGTCAAGCGCAACGTCGATGAGCACCGCCTGAGCACCGTCTGCGCCGAGTCCCACTGCCCCAACATCGGCGAGTGCTGGAGCAACGGCACCGCCACCATCATGCTGATGGGCTCGGTATGCACCCGCGCCTGTCGATTCTGTGCCGTGGACACCGGCAACCCCAGGGGCTGGCTGGACCAGGAGGAACCCCAGAATACCGCCAAGTCCGTGGAACTCATGGGGCTGCGGTATGTGGTTCTGACCTCGGTCGACCGCGATGACCTGGAGGATGGCGGCGCCACGCACTACGCCGACTGCATTCGTGCCATCAAGGCACGCACGCCCGAGGTCGCCGTGGAAGCCCTGACCCCCGACTTCGATGCGGACCCCGCCGCGGTGGAACGCGTGGTCGATTCCGGCCTCGAGGTATTCGCCCAGAATGTCGAGACCGTCGAGCGCCTGACCAGTCGCGTGCGCGACCCGCGGGCCGGGTATCGCAAGACACTGGATGTGCTGGCTCATGCCAAACGTCATCGCCCCGGCGTGATCACCAAGACCAGCCTGATGCTGGGCCTTGGCGAAACCGAGGAAGAGATTCTCCAGACCTTCGATGATCTGCGCGAGATCGGCGTCGATATCGTCACCCTGGGCCAGTACCTGCGCCCGACGCGCAACCACCTGCCGGTGGAGCGCTGGGTGACACCGGAGGAATTCGAGCGCTACCGCCAGCTCGGGCTCGAGAGGGGCTTCATGGAAGTCCCTTCCGGCCCACTGGTGCGTTCCAGCTACCGCGCCGACCGTGTCTTCGAGAACAACAATCTGGGCCTCGAGCTTGCCACGCCGGGAAAGATACCCGGCCAGGCAGCGGAGGAAGACCCCAACCGGATTCCCACTCTCAACGTGGGTTGATGCCCTGGCAGGGCCCAGCAACCCGGGCCATGACGCACAACGCCGACCTCCAGGGTCGGCGTTGTGCTTTAAAGGGCCGGAAGCCGCGAGCCCCCGATGCAGAGACGACCATCAGGCGTCGGCAGAGGCCTCGACAAACTGCAGGTCACGCCCCAGCTCGACGGCCAGACAATGCGCCAGCCGCAGCGCCGTGGTCGCCATGTCCGGTGGTGTCTCAAGCAGATCGGCCATGCGGGTCATGGTCATGCCGGCATAGCCGCAGGGGTTGATGCGCTCGAAGGGTGATAGGTCGCCTTCGACATTGAGCGCCACGCCATGAAAGCTGCCCCCCCGACGAATACGCAGCCCCAGTGAGGCAATCTTCGCCTCCCCGACATAGACGCCGGGCGCATCCGGTCGCGCATGGGCTGCTATGCCCACCTCGGCCAGCAGGGCCACCACGGCCCTTTCCAGCGCATTGACCAGATCCCGGACACCGAGGCCCGCCCGCCGGACATCCAGCAACGGATACGCCACCACCTGCCCGGGCCCATGATAGGTGACCTGGCCACCACGATCGGTGGCGACGACCGGAATGTCGCCGGGCATCAGCAGGTGCTCCGGCTTGCCGGCCCGGCCCTGGGTGAATACCGGCTCATGCTCGACCAGCCACAACTGATCCGCCGTGAAGGCATCGCGCTGGTCGGTGAGCTCGCGCATTGCCTGCCAGACCGGCTCATAGGGGCGCCGGCCCAGCCGGTGTACCTGAATCGGCTCCACGCCTAGACCACCATGTGCACGAGGCCGCTGGCCTTCAACTCATGAAAGAGTGCCTGCAGCTGCTCCTCGCCGGTGGCCCGGATGGAAAAACGTACCGACTGGAAGCGGCCATTGCGGCTGTCGATAACCTCGATGCGCGACGGATCGAAGTTCGGGTCGTGGCGTGACACTGTCGCGCAGACCATGTCGACGAAACCGTCCACGGCATCACCGACCACCTTGATCGGATAATCACACGGAAAGGTGATTTTCGGTGGTTCGGCCTGAGACTGGGTCTGGGTAGCTTGACGCAGATCGCGTCGGGTCTTTTCGTTCATCCCGCACCTGAGTGAAAGTATCTGAGTACATTCTACGTCAGCGTCGCGCCGCCACCAAGACGACAGCGAGCGCTGATGATCAGCGTCCGCCGCAGTCCGCAGGCAAGGAATGGCGCCCCCCCCCCTATCGGGGGTATCAACCGAACCAGCCACTCCACAGATCGGAGAAGAAACGGCTGACCTTGTCGATCATGCGCTTGAAGAATCCGCCCTCCTGGACCTCTTCTAGGGCCATCAGGTCACGCTGGCCGACGACCTCATCGCCCAGCCGGACCTCCATGGTGCCGACCATCTCACCGGCCTTGATGGGCGCGGTCAGGCCCTTGCGAATATCCAGCTTGGCAGTGAGCTCTTCATTGTGATTGCGCGGCACCGTCATGAAGACATTGTCGTCGACGCCGATCTTCAGCTCATTCTTGTCGCCTTCCCAGACCCGCGAGGTATTGAGGACAGCCCCCTGGTCATACAGCTTGAGGGTCTCGAAGTAACGAAAGCCATAACTGAGCAGCTTCTGACTTTCCTGGACCCGCGCCTCGGAGGACGCCGTACCCATGACCACGGCGATCAGTCGCATGTCATCACGCTTGGCCGAGGACACCAGGCAGTAGCCGGCTTCTTCGGTCCAGCCAGTCTTGAGACCGTCCACCGAGCTGTCACGCCACAGCAGCCGGTTGCGATTGGGCTGCTCGATGCCCCCATAGGTGAACTGCTTCTCGCTGTAGGTGGCGTAATGCTTGGGGTAATCATTGATGATGTAACGCGACAACATGGCCAGGTCGCGGGCCGAGGAATAATGATTCTCGTGCGGCAGACCGGTCGGGTTGACGAAGTGAGTGTTCTCCATGCCCAACCGCGTGGCATGCTGGTTCATGATATCGGCGAAAGGCTCGATGCCACCAGCGAGATACTCGGCCATGGCGACACTGGCATCATTGCCCGAGACGATGATGATGCCGTGCAGCAGCTCACTGACCGGCACCCGATCGCCAACCTCGATGAACATCTTGGACCCCCCGGTGCGCCAGGCCTTCTCGCTGATCGGCACCTGGTCGTCGAGGGAGATATTGCCCTGGTTGAGTTCCCGCTCCACCAGATAGGCAGTCATCAGTTTGGTCAGGCTGGCCGGTGGCAGGCGCTCATCCGGGTTGTGCTGGGCGATGATACGGCCGCTCCCGGCGTCCATCAGCAGCCAGGAAGTTGCCGCCAGGCGCGGCGGCGCCGGAATCATGGTCTGCGGTTGTGGCTGGGCCTGGGGTTGCGGCTGCGGAGTGGGGTTCGTCTCCTGGGCCTGGAGCGGCATGCTGACCAGCGAGCATGCCAGCAGTGCCGGCATCATGCGACGGAGGAAAAACGAGCAGGACACATTCATGGCGGTAAATCTCTTCGAGTACTTCACTGGAGGAATCAACGGGTGGATGCCGATCAGTCGGCACCATCGACGATAAAGGTCTGGTCGAAGCCGACACGGCTCAACTGGCCGCGTACGGCGCTCACCTGGTCGGTGTGCTGCAGGGGCCCGACCTGGACACGGTACAGATCCTCGGCACTGGCGACCCGGACCGACCGCGAGAGACTGCCTTCGAGGCGCGTCTTGAGGGCGCGCGCGCTGTCTGCCGAGCCCAGTGCCGCCACCTGCAGGTAGACCGGAGCCCCGGCCGCGGCCGTGCTGGACGTGGTTGTCGAGGACGCGGAAACCGCCTCGGCCTCGGCGCCAGCCCCGCCGCTCTGCCTGGCCTGCCAGGCCTGTGGGTCAATCGCCTCGACCCTGACCCTCCCGGTGCCATGATCGACCATGTCCAGTCGCGACGCCGCGGCATAGGACAGGTCGATTTCCCGCTCACTGTGGAAGGGGCCACGGTCATTGACCCGCACAATCACCGAGCGGCCGTTGTCGAGGTTGGTGACACGGGCAAAGGTCGGCAGCGGCAGATGGCGATGCGCGGCACTCATCTTGTACATGTCATAGATTTCGCCATTCGAGGTGGCATACCCATGAAACTTCTTGCCGTACCAGGAGGCCGTGCCGGTGCGCTCATAGCCACTGGCATCCGAAAGCACCCGATAGGTCTTGCCCCAGACTTCATAGCGCGACTTGTTGCCGGCCCGGGACTTGGGCTCAGGGCGTGGCACGGCATCGGGCACCTGACTGACATCCGGTGGCTGCTCGGGATAGGCGTCGCTGGACATGGCATACCGGCCTCCAGCGGTCCCCTCGGCCGCTGCCTGGCCTTCCTGCTCCGCGGGCGGGCTCTGCTGTCCCCCATCACTGGCACAGCCCGCCAGCAACAGCCCGACGCAGACGACACTCCACCTCGACTTCATGAACGCTCCCCGGCCTCAAAGGCCGTTGCCGAGAACCAGTCATCCGGCTCACCACGCTGCGCGGCAATCGCTTCCGCCAGGGTGGTGACGGCCATGGCGTACAGATAACTGTGGTTATAGCGAGTGATCACATAGAAGTTGTCCAGGCCCAGACGGTAGTCGATGCTGCCGTCGGCCTGCTCCAGCGCCAGCGGGATGACCCGGGTGGAGTCCGCCAGCTCGCCCCGGGGCTCGATGCCTGCCGCCCGCAGTTCAGCCACCGTGACATACGGCTCTTGCGCCTGGTTGAAGTCGACCGAGGCGGGCGCGCTGGCCGGCCCCCGGGCATCCTGATAGATCGCGGCGCCATCCTGCCAGCGGTGCTCGGCAAAGTAGTTGCCGATACTGCCGATGGCATCAACCGGGTCCGTCCAGAGATTGCGCACCCCATCGTCGTTGAAGTCCACGGCATAGGCACGATAGCTGGTCGGAATGAACTGCGGATACCCCATGGCCCCGGCATAGGAGCCTTTCAGGCTGCCGGGCGCGACGCCTTGCTCGTGGGCAATTTCCAGAAATGCCGCCAGCTCGCCACGGAAGAAGCTGCCGCGGGACTCATGATGGAAGGCCAGGGTCGACAGCGAATCCAGCACCCGGTGGTCACCCTTGATCTCGCCATAGCGGGTCTCGACGCCCAGAACAGCGGCCACGACCTCGACCGGCACCCCGTACTCGCGCTGTACACGCTCGAAGGACTCCTGGTGCTGCTCGATGAAGCGCACCCCCTTGGCGATGCGTTCCTCATCGAGAAAGATGCCCCGATAATCGTGCCAGACCATGTGGTACTCGGCGGCACCGGACATGGCATCCAGCACCTCCTGACGGTAATCCGCCTGTTGCATGGCATCTTCCAGCCAGGCCCGGTCGACCCCTTGGGTACTGACCTCATCGATCAGTGCCTTGACCTCCCCCTGGCGCGGCGCAAAATCGCCGGCCGTGGCCGAGGCGCAGGATACCACCAGACAGCCCGCCACCAGCCTGGCCCAACGCGCGCTTCGCGACATCCCGGTCATCCTGTTGTCTCCCTAGAATCCTTGGCCTGTCTGCTGGCTAACGCGGCAGCAGACGGCGATGCGAATGAATCGCCATGAGAATACCGAAACCCGCCAGCAAGGTCACGCTGGAGGTTCCACCAAAACTGACCAGCGGCAATGGCACGCCCACCACCGGCAGGATACCGCTGACCATGCCGATATTGACAAAGACGTAGATGAAAAACGTCAGGATGATGCTGCCGGCCAGCAGCCGCCCGAAGGTGTCCTGGGCGATGCTTGAAAGCCAGAGCCCCCGACAGACGATCATCAGGTACAGCAGCAGGAACACCAGCATCCCCACCAGACCGAATTCCTCGCCGAGCACGGCGACGATGAAATCGGTGTGGCGCTCGGGCAGGAATTCCAGCTGCGACTGGGTGCCCTGCAACCAGCCCTTGCCCCACAACCCTCCGCTGCCCAGCGCAGTGGTCGACTGGATGATGTTCCAGCCGGCCCCCAGGGGATCGCTCTCCGGTGCCAGAAAAGTCAACACCCGCTGGCGCTGATAGGCATGCATGTTCATCCACAGCAGTGGCAACGCGGCCGCCATCATCAGCACCAGCGCGGAGATGATGCGCCACGACAACCCCGCCAGGAGAATCGCGAACACCGCGGCGGTTGCCACCAGCAGGGAGGTCCCCAGGTCCGGCTGGCGCGCTATCAGGGCGACCGGCACGCCAATCAGCAGCGCGCATACCAGCAGCTCGCCGAGCCTGGGGGGCAAGGGCCTGCGACACAACCAGGCCGCCACCATCAAGGGCACCGCCAGCTTCATCATCTCCGAGGGTTGAAAGCGCACCACGCCGGGAATCACCAGCCAGCGCTGGGCGCCCATGCCCATGTCCCCCATCACCTCGACGGCCACCAGCATCAACACCCCGACCAGATAGGCCGGCAGGGCCCAGCGATACAGGGTCGCCGGCGAGAACTGCGCCAGTACCACCATGACCACCAGCGCCACGCCGAAACGCAGCGCCTGAGCGATCACCACCTCGAGGCTCTCACCACTGGCGCTGTACAGCACCACCAGGCCGGAGAGCATCAATATCAGCAACAGGCCGGTCAGCCACGGGTCCAGATGGATACGCTCCCAGATACTGCGGCGCCGCGACATGCCACTGCGCGGCGCCCCGACCGGATGGACGCGCCTTCCCATGGGCAGCTCGAATCGGCTCATCGCTGTGCTCCTTGCCCGGTGGGGGCCGATGCACCCTCGCCTTCCTCGGCTTCCTCGGCTTCCCGAGGCTTGCCGGCATTGCGCTCGAGCAACCAGAAGTCGGTCATCGAACGCGCCAGGCCCGCGGCATGACTGCTACCGCCGCCGGCATTCTCGACGATCACCGAGACCGCAATCCGGGGATCCTCCACCGGCGCAAAGGCCATGAAGAGCGCATGGTCACGCAGGCGCTCCTCGAGCTCGTCGGCATTGTATTTTTCGTTCTGGCCCAGCGAAAAGACCTGGGCCGTTCCGGACTTGCCGGCCATGCGGTATTCAAGATCGGTGCCGGAGCGCCGCGCCGTGCCCTCGTTGCCGGACAGCACGTCCTCCATGCCGGAGAAGACCTCACCCCACCAGCCTTCGCGGCTCACCTCGATATCCTCCGGGGTCTCAGGCAGGTCCACCGGCACGGCCTCACCGCCGATGCTTTGGGCCAAGCGCGGCTTCACCCAGTCCCCGCGATTGGCCAGCACCGCCGTGGCGGTCGCCAGCTGCAGCGGCGTAATCTGCAGATAACCCTGACCAATGCCCACCGACAGGGTCTCGCCGGGATACCAGGGTTCGCCAAAGCGCTCGCGCTTCCACTCGCGTGACGGCAGCAGCGCCTTGCCCTGGCCATGAACATCGTGAGCCGTGCGCTGGCCGAAACCGAAACGGGCGAGATTGTCCTGGATGCGGTCGATGCCCAGGTCATGCGCCAGGGAATAGAAATAGGTATTGTTCGAGACCTCCAGGGCACGGCCCATGTCGACGCGACCGTGCCCCCAGCGCAACCAGTTGCGATAACGCCGGTCATCATTGGGAAGCTGGTAGTAGCCCGGGTCGTAAATGGTTTCGCGCGGTGTGATCACCCCCTCGCGCAAGCCCGCCATGGCTATGAACGGCTTGATAGTCGAACCCGCCGGATAACTGCCCCGGCTGGCGCGGTTGAACAGTGGCAAATCCAGGTCCTGCTGCAGGTCGCGATAGGACGCCACATCGATACCTGTGACAAACTGATTGCTGTCGAACCCCGGCACTGAACTCATCGCCAGAATTTCGCCCGTCTGCGGGGCAATGGCGACGATGGCACCGCGCCGACCATCGAGGAGCTCCACGGCATGCTGCTGAAGTGGCTTGTCCAGGGTCAGGGTCAAGTCCTTGCCGGGCTCCGGGTCGGTATGGTCGAGCTGGCGAAGGGCGCGGCCCCGCGCATTGGTTTCCACCTTGCGCAGACCGGCCTTGCCGTGCAGCTGGGCTTCGTAAAAACGTTCGACGCCGGTCTTGCCGATGAAATGAGTGCCGGCATAGTTGCCGCTGTCGAGCCGCTCGAGTTCCTCGCTGTTGATTCGGCCGACATACCCCAGGGCATGCGACATCAGTTCGGCATCCGGGTAGTAGCGAAGCAGCTGGGCCTCGACCTCGACGCCCGCCAGGCGGTGGCGATTGACCGCCAGCCGGGCGATCTGCTCCTCGGTCAGGTCACTCATCAAAAGCGCCGGTTGGAAGGGGCGTTGGCGCTGACGAGAGCGCTCGCGAAAGGCCTCGACCTCGGCATCGGGCAACTCGAGTATCTCCACCAGACGCGACAGGGTGGCGTCCAGGTCATCGACCCGCTCACGCACCAGGGTCAGGTTGTAGGTCGGCCGGTTTTCCGCCAGCAGCTGACCGTTGCGGTCATAGATCAAGCCCCGGGTCGGCGGCAACGGCTCGACGCGTACACGATTCTTTTCCGAACGGGTGCTGAAGACCTCATGCTGGACCACCTGAAGATAGAACAGGCGCCCGCCCAGCAGACCGCACAGCAGTATCACCACGATCAAGGCCAACAGGGCGCGTCGTCGAAAGACCCGCAACTCATGCTGGGGGTTTTTCAGGGTGTCGCGGTGCTTGCGCATGCGGGTAATGGCCCTCGGAACGCTCGACGTCGCTCAACGGTGATACGGGTGGCCGACCATCAGGGTCCAGGCACGATACAATTGCTCGGCGAGCAAGACCCTGACCAGCGGATGCGGCAGGGTCAGCGGAGACAGCGACCATCGCTGGTCGGCCCGCGCCGAGAGGGAGGCGTCAAGACCGTCCGGCCCACCCACCAGCAGCGCCACATCACAGCCGGCGTGGCGCCAGTCGGCCGTCTGCTCGGCCAGCTGCTCGGTGCTCCAGGCTTTACCGCCCACCTCGAGGGCCACAATGTGCTCATTGCCCTTGAGGCGTGCCCGAATCCGCTCCGACTCCTGGGCCATGGCACGGCCTGTATCGGCGTTCTTGCCACGCGCCCCGGGCGCAATTTCCTCGATGTGCAGGGCAAAGTCCCGCGGCAGGCGCTTGCGGTACTCCTCCACACCCTGGTTCACCCAGCCCGGCATGCGGTTGCCCACGGCGAGCATGCGGACCTTCATGACGAACCGCTGACCTCTTCCTCGCGCCGCGGCAGACCATCGGTGGGCAGATCCGCCCAGAGCCGTTCCAGGTCATAGAGTGCCCGTGTCTCGGGCATCATCAGATGCACGACCACATCGCCGAGGTCCACCAGAACCCACTCGGTACCGCTTTCCCCCTCGACCCCCAGGGGAGGGAACCCCTCGTCCTTGGCGGTCTTGATGAGATTGTCGGCGAGAGCGGCGAGATGGCGAATGGAGGTGCCACTTGCCACCACCATCAGTTCGGTCACGCTGGTCATACGGGATACATCGAGCTGCACGATGTCCTGGGCCTTGAGTTCCTCCAGTGAGTCGATCACCAGAGTCTTGAGTGCGTCGCTGTGCATACCCTTCTTATCTGCCCTCGTCAGCAGGAAATGTAGCCCCATTGTACCGGGTCGAGCGGCGCCTGGCAGTGATCCATGACAGGTCGGGGCAGATTTTTGGCCAGCTCAGGTGGGCGCCCCGCCTCAGGCGGATGCCGGCCGATAGAGCCCATGCGTCAGCAGATACGACTCTACCGCTTCCGGCAGCAGATAGCGCACACTCTCGCCGGCGGCCAGACGACGCCGGACTTCGGTGGCCGAAAGGGCCATGCGCGATGGCAGGCGCAGATGCAGCGCACGCCCCTGAGGAACCGCCAGCAGATCCGCCCTGTCCTCGACCTCGCGACCGGCCATCAGTTCCCGAAGCGCTTCCGACCAGGGCGTTTCATGGTCCGGGCGGTCGATCACCACCAGGTTCGCCAGCCTGAACAAACGCTGCGGGTCGCGCCACTCGGGGAGTCTCAGGAAAGCATCATGGCCCAGCACCATGACCAGGCAAGCCTCGGCGCCATACAGTTCGCGCAGCTCAGCGAGCGTATCCACACTGTAGGAAGGGCCACTACGGGACAGCTCCCGCGGGTCGGCCACCAGGCCCGGGGTGTCACCAATCCCCAGTCGCAGCAGGGCCAGACGGTCTTCCGGTGTCACCTGTGGGGTGTCACGCAATGGCGAGCGCGCTGCCGGCACCATGTGCAGGCAGTCCAGCCCCAGGGCTTCGTGCAGCTCGACAGCACTGCGCAGGTGTCCCAGGTGGACCGGATCAAAGGTCCCGCCCATCATCGCCACGCGCGAAGGCAAGGCGGCCTCATTCACGGATCTGACCATCCCCGAAGACCACATACTTGCGCGTTGTCAGCCCCTCGAGCCCCACCGGCCCGCGAGCATGCAGGCGGTCGGTGGAAATACCGATCTCGGCACCCAGTCCGTACTCGAAGCCGTCGGCAAAACGGGTCGAGGCATTGACGATCACCGAGCTGGAGTCGACCTCCGCCATGAAGCGACGCGCCAGACCATAATGCTCGGTGACGATGGTATCGGTGTGCGAGGAGCTGTAACGCTCGATGTGTTCCATCGCCGCCTCGATGCCCTCGACCACACGCACGGCCAGAACCGGGGCCAGGTATTCGGCCGACCAGTCGGCCTCGCTGGCCGGCAGGATGTCCGGCAGGATCTCACGGGTCGCCGCACAGCCCCGGAGCTCTACCCCATGCTCAGCGTAGGCCCGGGCCAGACGAGGCAACAGCGACTCGGCGACGGGCGCATCGATCAGCAGGGTTTCCATGGTGTTGCAGGTGCCGTAGCGCTGTGTCTTGGCATTGACGGCAATGGCCAGGGCCTTCTCCGCATCCGCCGTGGCGTCGATGTAGACATGACAGACACCATCCAGGTGCTTGATCACCGGCACGCTGGCCTCTCGGGCAATAAGCTCGATCAGCGACTTGCCTCCGCGCGGGATGATCACGTCGACGTACTCGGGCATGCGAATGAGGTGTCCGACCGCTTCCCGGTCAGTGGTGGCCACGACCTGCACGGCCGCCCGGGGCAGTCCGGCCTCCTCGAGGCCGCGACCAATGCATTCGGCAAGGGCGGCATTGGACGCCCTGGCCTCGGAGCCGCCGCGCAAAATGCACGCATTACCGGATTTCAGACAAAGGCTCGCGGCCTCCAGGGTGACATTGGGTCGCGATTCATAAATGATGCCGATCACGCCGAGCGGCACCCGCATCTGCCCCACCTGGATGCCGCTTGGCCGAGAGCGCAGGCCGTCCACTTCGCCCACCGGATCCGGCAACGCGGCCACCTGACCGAGCCCCTCTATCATGGCGTCGAGGCGAGCTTCATCCAGCGCCAGCCGATCGAGCAGGGCCGCATCCAGACCATGGCGGCGACCGTCCTCCAGGTCCCGGGCATTGGCGGCCAGCACCTCGGAACGCGCGGCGTCCAGATGGCGGGCCATGGCATTCAGGGCCGCATTCTTGGTGGCCGTTTCCACGCGACGCATGGCCGTGGCCGCCTGGCGCGCCGCCATACCCAGACGCTCCATGTAGGCCTCGACGTCCCGGATGCCGGTCGCCTGGGTCGAATTACTGTCAGAGTGTGTGACGTGTGCAGTCATGCCGTAACATATCTCCTGAAGGGGCGGCCGGGGATGGGGCGCAAAGCGCCTCGGCGTGTCTTGATCCCGCGCGGGCCGCTGAACACCAGCCGTCCGCTTGAACTGTCGACCATGTTAAGTCACCCACCGGGCATCTACCAAGCCGCGCCTTGGCACGGTCCCGGGCAGACCCACGCTTGAGCCGGCGGCGCCATATCGGTTATACCGCTTTATCCAACCGGCGGCCGGCCAGGCTCGCCCTTCGTTGCAGGGAGTGCGCCTTGAACCTCACCGACGCCTTTTATCAGCTATCGCCCTCGCCCACCCTGCTGCTGGTGATTGTGGGGCTGGTGGCGATGGTCGAGTCCCTGGCTCTGGTCGGCCTGCTGGTGCCCGGTGTGGTGCTGATCACGGCGGCCTCCTCGATGGCCGGCCATCAGGAGCTGGCGGTGATCTGGGTCATACTGATGGCCTTTTTGGGTGCCGTCGCCGGCGATGGCCTGAGCTTCTGGCTGGGCTATCGGCATCGTGAGCGGGTGCCGACCTGGTGGCCGCTGTCGCGCCATCCGGAGTGGTTGAGCCGCGGCGCGCGCTTCTTCAAGCGCCATGGCGCCCTCTCGGTGTTGCTGGGGCGTTTCGTCGGCCCGGTGCGCCCGATCATTCCGCTGATTGCGGGCATGCTGCACATGTCCCCACGCCGGTTTCTGTGGGCCAACGTGATGTCCGCCGTTCTGTGGGCGCCGGCCTATGTGCTGCCGGGCTATCTGCTGGGTCATGCCTGGCAGCGACTGCCCGGTCTGCCCGCCGCACTGGAGCCCTGGCTGGCCACCCTGGGGGGCATCATCGTGGTGCTCGCCATCGTCTTCTCCTGGCTGCGTCACCAGACCTCCCGGGATGGCCATGTCTACCGGGCCCTGGTCAAGCTGGCGCGCTACAGCCGCGTGGGACGCATGATATGGCGCCTGCTGGCCCTGCAGCGCAACAGCGAGCCGCCACTGGCCAGTTGGCTGTTGCTGCTGGCGTCCCTGTCGGCGCTGTGTGCCTTGACGCTCGTCGTTCTGCAACAGGACGGCCCACTGCCGATGGACCAGCGCCTGCATGACCTGCTCGGCTCGCTTTCCATGTCGGGCCTCGAGACAACCGGACTCATTCTCGCCGAAATCGGCGACCTGCTGGGGATCCTGGCCCTGGTGGTGCCCTGGGCGCTCTGGTGGTTGTGGCAGAAACGCTGGGATGCCCTCGCCCATCTGGGCGGTGGCCTGCTGGGCATTGCCGTGCTCAATGTGCTGGGCAAGACCCTGATCGACCGAGCCCGCCCCATGACACCGGAACACCTCACCGGCTCCATGGCCTACCCAAGCGCCCATACCTCCACCGCGGTGGTATTGCTGGGCATGGCCGCCGCCTTCATCGCGCGCGAGCTGCCGCCGGGGTATCGATTCTGGGCCTACTGGGTCGCCATCGCCCTCGCCGTTCCCATGGCCCTGTCGCGCCTGTTCATCGGTGTGCACTGGCTGAGCGACCTGATCGGCGGCGCCCTGCTCGGCCTGGTGGTCTGCGCCCTGGTCCAGCTCGCCTGGCAACGCCGGCCCCGGGACCCGCTGAGCCCCGCACCCTGGCCATGGCTTGCCACCGCCTCGCTCGCCCTGCTGACCGCCAGGGTATGGTGGGTGGGGCCGGCGTGAGCGTGAAGAGTGAAGAGTGAAGAGTGAAGAGTGAAGAGTGAAGAGTGAAGAGTGAAGAGTGAAGAGTGCCAGGCTAGCCCCAGGGTTGGGAGCGTCAAGGTTTATCTTCCCTCTTCAAGGCGCGCAGCGCCGTTCTTCCCTCTTGATTCTTTGAAGGTGCGTAGCGCCGATCTGCCCTCTTCATTCTCGAAGCGGCCGAAGCCGCTTGTTCAGCCTGCCGCCAACCACAGGCCGACGCCGACCATCAGGGTGCCGGCGATGCGGTTGAGCAGGCGGACGTTGCGGCTGTTGCCGAGCAGGTGGCGCAGGGTCTGACCGCCGGTGGCATAGGTCAAGAGGGCCAGGAACTCGATGCTCAGGATGAGCGTCACCAGCAGCGCCAGTTGCCCGGCCAGGGGTCGTGAGGCGTCGAGGAAGGGCGGCAGCAGGGCCACGAAGAAGGCCCAGCCCTTGGGGTTGGCGACGGCGGTGACGAAGCCCTGAACGGCGAGTTCCCGGCGCCCTGCCCGACTGCCGGTGCCCAGTTCCTCGGGCACCGCCATGCGTCCCCGGGAGCGCCACATCATCACCCCCAGGTACACCAGATAGGCGCCACCCAGCCACTTGAACACCGCGAACAGGGCCGGCTGCTGAAGCATCAGCGCAGCCACGCCGGCGCCGGCCGCGGCGGCCACCAGGCCGACTCCCGTCAGCTCGCCCACCATCATCCACAGGGTATGCTTCACGCCCTGGGTCATGCCCAGCACCATGGCGAGCGTCATGCACATACCGGGGGTCAGCGAGACCAGCAGGAAGGTCGGCACGAAGACCGAGATCAGGGAGAGGTCGAGCATGATGGCCTCATGACATGCGGTGGCGGAAGCGTGGCGACACCAACGCCCGGGGGCGACTAGGTTTCCGCTCCCCAGGCCGGCATCAACTCATGCGCGATCCCCAGTTGATTGAGAATCCGGGCGACGATGAAGTCGATCATCTCCTCCACGCTGGATGGGCGATGATAGAAGCCGGGGGCCGCCGGCAACACCACGGCGCCGAGCCGCGAAAGCTCCAGCATGTGCTGGAGATGAATGACCGAGAGCGGTGTCTCACGCGGCACCAGCACCAGTTGGCGGCGCTCCTTGAGGGCCACGTCGGCCGCCCGCTCGATCAGGTTGTTGCTGGCCCCGCAGGCCACGGCCGAGAGCGTGCCGGTGGAGCAGGGGCAGACCACCATGGCCGAACTCGCCCCGGAGCCGGAGGCGACCGGCGCCATCCAGTCTTCCCGCCCGAAACAGCGGATCTGATCGGCGCCGGCGCCGAAACGCTCGGCCAGCACCTCGGCCAGGCGCTCGGGCTTGGCCGGCAGCGTCACGTCAGTTTCGGTGGCAATCACCATGTGCGCCGCCTTGGAGATCATCACCCAGACCTCGTGTCGAGCGGCGATCAACACCTCGATCAGGCGCAGACCATACTGGGCGCCCGAGGCGCCGGTAATGGCCACGGTCACGGGAGCTTGATAATCACTGGCCATGGGTCTGCTCCAGGGCGCTCAGCAAGCGCTCATGTATCCCGTCGAAACTTCCGTTGGACATGATCACGATGCGATCTCCTGCACGCGCTTCAGCGACGATCCGGGCCACCAGATCCTCCAGCGACGTGAATTCAAGGCTGGGCGTGGATGCCGCCTCGAGTACCGGGCCGAGCTGCCAGTCCAGGGTCGGCGGCTGATACCAGAACGCCAGGTCGGCACTGTCCACGCTGGCCGCCAGACGCTCCCGCAGGGTACCCAGGCGCATGGTGTTGGAGCGCGGCTCGATGACCGCCAGCAGGCGTCCTTCATTGCCGCTGGCGCGCAGGCCCTCCAGGGTGGACGCAATGGCCGTGGGATGATGGGCGAAGTCATCGATCACACTGATGCCGGCCACCACCCCGCGCAGCTCCTGCCTTCGCCGCGGCGTCTCGAATCGCGACAGCGCCCGGGCCGCGTCCTGAACCGCAACACCACAGGCCTCGGCGACCACCATGGCCGCCAGGGCATTACGCGCATTGTGGTGGCCGGTCAGCGACCAGTCGACCCGCGCCGATTCCGCCCGGTCATGGCCGGCTCGGGTCACGTCAAAGCACGACGCATCCTGGCGTTCCAGGCGCAGCTGCCAGTCACAGCCGGAGGATTGCCCGAAGCGGGCCACCGGCGTCCAGCATCCCTGCGCCAGCACGCGCTCCAGTGCCGGTTCTCCGTCGGCCACCACCAGCTTGCCCTTGCCGGGCACGGTGCGTACCAGATGATGGAACTGACGTTCGATCGCCGCCAGGTCGTCGAAGATATCCGCGTGATCGAACTCCAGATTGCCCAGCACGGCGATCTCGGGGCGGTAGTGCACGAACTTGGAGCGCTTGTCGAAAAAGGCCGTATCGTATTCATCGGCTTCAACCACGAAGGGCGCCTCGGGGGCGCCGAGCCGCGCCGAGACCCCAAAGTTGCGCGGCACACCGCCGATCAGAAACCCCGGTGACTGTCCCGCTTCCTCCAGCAACCAGGCCACCAGACTGGCCGTGGTGGTCTTGCCATGGGTGCCTGCCACGGCAATCACCCGCCGCCCGGGCAGCACCTGCTCGGCCAGCCACTGGGGCCCGGACGTGTAGGGCAGACCGAGATCGAGCAGCGCTTCGACCTCCGGATTGCCACGCGACAGAGCATTGCCCACAACCACCAGATCCGGGCGAGGTTGCAGGTTTTCCGCCGCATAGCCTTCCATCAGGGTGATACCCGCCTGCTCCAGCTGGGTGCTCATGGGCGGATAGACCCCGGCATCGGAGCCGCTGACCTGCACCCCCTGCTCGCGCGCCAGCAAGGCCAGACTGCCCATGAAGGTGCCGCAGATGCCAAGAATATGAAGATGCATGCTGTCTCCAGTGCCGGAAGGTGCCAGTCGCGGGCAAAGCGGAAGATTAGCATGGCACCCGCGCCCTCTGCAGCCGTCGGGGGCTGCCACGAGCCCGCCCACAGGATGCAGCGAAGGTGGCGATAGGCTAGAATCCACGCCTGCCCAACCTAGCCGGGGCATCGCCAGCCGACGGCCGGATCGTCAGCGGCTCGCCCTATGATGCGACCAGCAACAGGATAGCTCCATGGCTCAGCACAATGCCTTTTATGCCCAGTCCGGCGGCGTCACTGCCGTGATCAATGCCAGCGCCTGCGGGGTCATCGAGGCATGCCGCAAGCACAGCGACCAGATCGGCAAGGTCTATGCCGGCCACAATGGCATCATCGGCGCTCTGACCGAGGACCTGATCGACGTCAGCCAGGAAAGCGACGAGGCGATCGCCGCGCTGCGCCACACCCCTGCCGGCGCCTTCGGCTCCTGCCGCTACAAGCTCAAGGACATCGAGACGCATCGCGCGCAATACGAGCGCCTCATCGAGGTCTTCAAGGCGCATGACATCCGTTATTTCTTCTACAACGGCGGCGGTGACAGTGCTGACACCTGCCTCAAGGTGTCCCAGCTCTCCGAGAAGATGGGCTATCCGCTGACCGCCATCCATGTGCCCAAGACGGTCGACAACGACCTGCCCATCACCGACAACTCCCCGGGGTTTGGCAGTGTCGCCAAGTACATCGCCACCTCGACCCTGGAAGCCTCGCTGGATATCGCCTCGATGAGCGCCACCTCGACCAAGGTGTTCGTGCTGGAAGTCATGGGCCGCCACGCCGGCTGGATTGCCGCGGCCGGTGGCCTGGCCGGCCAGGGCGAGGGAGATCCGCCGCATCTGGTCATCTTCCCCGAGGTTCACTTCGATCGCGAAGCCGTGATGGCCCGGGTTCAGGAATCGGTGCAGGAATATGGCTACTGCGTGATCGTGGTCTCGGAAGGCGCCCGCTATGAAGACGGCACCTTCCTCGCCGACTCGGGCAATACCGATGCCTTTGGCCATCGCCAGCTCGGCGGCGTGGCCCCGACCCTGGCCGGCATGATCAAGCAGGACCTGGGCTACAAGTATCACTGGGCGGTGGCCGACTACCTGCAGCGCGCCGCCCGCCACCTGGCCTCACGCACCGATGTGGAACAGGCCTACGCCGTCGGCGAGAAGGCCGTCGAACTGGCCCTGGACGGCCAGAACGCCCAGATGCCGGCCATCAAGCGTACCAGTGAAGATCCCTATGCCTGGAGCGTGGAACCGGCACCGCTGGCCGAGGTGGCCAATCAGGAAAAGTTCATGCCTCGCCACTTCATTCGCGAGGATGGCTTCGGCATTACCGAGGAATGCCGCCGCTATCTCTCGCCGTTGATTCAGGGGGAAGACTTCCCGCCCTTCGACAACGGCCTGCCCAGAGTCGCCAGACTGGCCAAGCACCGAGTCGAACGCAAGCTGCCGGAGTTCAAGATCTAGCGACAACCCCGAGGCGCGAGTTGCGAGAAACGAGCGGCGAGCAGTCAGCTCGTAGCTCGTAGCTCGTAGCTCGTAGCTCGTAGCTCGTAGCTCGTAGCTCGTAGCTCGTAGCTCAGCGTAACAACCACGACACCACCAGCAGCACCAGCAACAGGCCCGCCACGCCTTGCCAGAAACGGGTCCGGGCGCCGCTGGACTGAGGGCCGGACGGGTCACTCGACGCCTCGCCAGGTGTACGCAGGGCGTGAAGCCACTCTGACAGGCGCCGGTAGCGCAGGGCTCGTTGCGGGGCCAGGGCCCGCTTCAGGGCTTCATCCAGCGCCGGCGAGACCTCCGAATTGAACTTGCGTGCACTTCGATAGGCCATCTTCTCCAGGTCGGTGTGGCGCAGCAGGTCCCGAGTGGCCACACCGTACGGGAGCTCGCCGGTCAACAGCCAGTACACCGTCGATGCCATGGAGTACTGGTCGCTGCGACGCCCCACCTCGTCGTCCAGGGCATACTCCGGGGCACTGTGTTCGGTCAGTCCGACCTGACGCACCAGGTTGCGGGAGCGGCGATGGCCGTCCAGATCGCGCATGTGACAGGCACTGAAATCGGCCAGCACCACCTGGCCATGGCGGTCGATCAGGACGTTGTCGGGATGTACCTGCTGATGCAGGAGATCGCGGTGATGCAGCGCCTGCAGCGCCTTGCCGAGCTGAATGGCGATATCCAGCCGCTGGGCCAGGCTGGCCCGGGGATGACGCCGTGCCCACTCGGTCAAGGTCTCACCCTCGACATGCGCCATCAGGTAGTAGAGATAACGCCGCGGTCGTGAAGGCTGCATGACCCGCACGATAAAGGGCGAATGCACCCGTTCGACCACCCACTGCTGCAACAGAAAGTGCTCGAGGTAGGCGTTGCGGGTGGAAAGCTCGGGGCTGGGCGCTTTCAACACCATGTCGCGCTCGCTGCGCAGATCCTGTACCCGATAGACCCGCGACTGGGCCGTTCGTGACAGTATCTCGAGCACTTCCATGCCATCCAGGCGCTCACCGACCGCCAGCTCCGGTGGAATGGGCAGATCACCGTAGACCTTGTCGGGGCTGTCGACCTCTTCCGCCGGCAGTTCATCGATGCGCACCAACTGGAAGCAGAAGGAATCGCCGCCATAACCCCGCTCCTGGGCCCGTTGCTGCGCTGTCTGCGCCAGACGCTCGCAGGCCGCATCCAGATCACTCGCGTCCTGGCGAATCAGCCCCACGTAATCGGAGGGCATCAGCGTGCCCTGCACCGCCCGGGTGGTGAACAGAAAGATATCCCCCTGCTTGAGCGGCAGGGGCACATAATCAATGTCGATGCTGGCGTCCATGCCCAGTGCGCGGGACGGATAACGATAACCGCCAAGATCGGTCACGTGGTCACGGGAAAGCTGCTCGAATTCGGCACCACGCAGTCGGAAGACCAGGGTGTCGCCCAGATGAAAGAGGTGCGCTTCCTGGCCGCGATAGATCATGGCCGACAGCGAGCTGACATAACTGCCATTGCTCAGCTGCTGGCTCAAGCCGTAACACCAGGCGTTCAGTGCGCTGAGCACGCGATTGGCGGAGGTCTTGACGTCCCAGTGATCGGGCGTCGAATAATAGTCGGCGAGAAAGCCCCGGACACTGATATCACCGGCCTGACGAGCCAGGCTGTTGCGCATGGTGGCATCACTGATCAGGGCACAGGCCCCCTTGCTGGCCCATTGCGCCGCCTCGGGCGTCTGAACCGACATCGAGCTGCGATGCCGCCCCTTATCCGGCACCACGAAGGCTTGACCATAACTCAGTGACAGTGTTGCGGGTGCCAAGACATTCTCCTCGGGTCGTGATTCACCGACGTCAGCGGATCGACAGGGCGCCATCATACACGTCGCCCTGCAGCCTGGCTTGCGCCCCCTTCAACCAATCCCCTGACCGGTGTCAACATCTGAGGCCAATGGGGGATTGGTAATCCCCCGGGCAGCTTCGTATAATTCGGCCACTTCCGGGCAACCGCCCCATGACATACGCCAAGAAGGACGAACTCATGAACTTCGATAACATCCCCGCCGGCAAGGATCTGCCCAACGACGTCTATGTGGCAATCGAGATTCCCGCCAACCATTCTCCGGTCAAGTACGAGATCGACAAGGACATGAGCGCCCTGATGGTCGACCGCTTCATGGCGACGCCGATGTTCTACCCGGCCAACTACGGTTTCATCCCGCACACCCTGGCCGATGATGGCGACCCGCTCGACGCCCTGGTGGTCACCCCCTACCCGGTCGCTCCCGGCAGCATCATTCGCGCCCGTCCGGTGGGCGTCCTCAACATGACCGATGAAGCCGGCGAGGATGCCAAGCTGGTCTGTGTGCCGCACGCCAAGCTCTCCAGCCTCTACGATGACATTCATGAAGTGACCGACCTGCCGGAACTGCTGCGCCAGCAGATTGCGCACTTCTTCGAGAACTACAAGGATCTCGAGAAAGGCAAGTGGGTCAAGGTCGAGTCCTGGGAAGGCGCGGAAGCCGCCCGCAAGGCCATCGAGAAGTCCGTGGACGCCTACCGGAAGGCCTGAGGCTGAAGAACAGACCGACGCCAACGCTCGGGGGCCGTCTTAAGACGGCCCCCGAGCGTTTGTGGCACGGCAGGAAAAACGGGGGGAAATGCGCTCAATCCGCCTGCTCGGCCTTTGGTGATGCATCGGTAGCGGCTGTCCCGGCAGCGTCGCTCGCCGTGGCGGCTTTCCCGGCCGCATTCCGATCAGCCGCGAGCCCGTCGGCCAGCTCGCGCACCAGGTCGCGCGCCTTTAACACATGGCTCGCCATGACCAGCGAGTGGTTGGCAAAGATGCCGAACCCGGAGCCATTGAGAACCAGAGGACTCCACAAACGCCGCTGGCTGCGCTCCAGCTCGGCCATCAGGGCCTCCCAGGTGCGGGAGAGTCCCGCTTCCTCGATGGCAGCCTGGTGGTCCTGACGCAAGGCGGTCAACAGATGGCGTAGTGCCCAGGCCTGCCCCCGAGCCTCGAAGAAGATGTTGTCGACCCGATACCAGGAGGTCGCTTCGGGCAGGGACGACACAGCGATGCCCAGCTCGGCAAGACGCTTGCGATCCCCCACGCTGGCGGACAGCCGCACTCCGGTATTGTCCAGATCCTCGGCAACCTGACCCAACCAGGTCGCCAGTCCACCGGACGCCGACGTCGCCTGCGGGCCAGCCTGTTCCAGCGCCTCGATCGCCTGGCGCAGGTGATGCTCGGTAGACGGATAGAGCCAGTTCCGGCCGTTACCCCGCAGACTCACGGCCGCCGATGTCAGGCCTTCGGATGAGCCTTCCAGCAGGGAGGGCAGCGCCTCGACCAGGCCCCGGGTCTGACGCAACACCCCGAGTTCCCATGCCGGCATGTTATCCAGCCAGACGCCGGGGGGCGCGATGTCATTGCCCAGATAGCCTCCCGGCTTGTCGAGCAGGGTCTGAAGGGTAGCGACCACCCGGTCGACCGTCTTGCCACCATCCTGACCGGCGCCAGCCTGTGACGCTGGCGTTTCTTGCGCCAGGGGGTGAGCTGGCGTGCGACTCCACCATACGCCCAGCGCCAGGGTGACAATCAGATAAAGCACCAGCAGGACCAGCAGCGGCTTCCAGGTCCAGCCGTATTGAGGGCGTTCTAGTACCTCGTCCCGACGGCGGCGCGCCGCTTTGTTTGTTCCGGTCAATCCCATATGCCTGTTCCCTGTCAAAAGGTGAAGAGCCGGCGGTCGTGTCACGCCGGCACCCGACTACGTTATCCTGATGTCGCATCCAGGCCAACGCCATTGAGCATAGCGGCCCCGAGACGGAACCCCAAGCCGTGCGGCGAGTCTCACCCGCATGCCGCTCGGCCGCAGCCCTGCCCGGGAGCGGAATCCAGGGTCACCTGCTCATGGCGCTGCCGGCCCATCACCACTCGTTTGGAACCCCCAAGGAATGACAGGAACCTTCGTGAAGCCTCTGCGTCTACTCGGCCTGCTCTGGCTGCTGTTACTAACCTCGCCGGTGACGGCGGACTGGTTCTCCTCCAGCGACTCATCAAACTTTCTGCCCGTCGAGGAAGCCTTCCAGCCCGCTGCCTGGCATGACGGCGAGACACTCCGGATCGGTTTCGAGAGTGCCGAAGGCTATTACCTGTACCGCCATCGCTTCACGGTCGGCTCGGCGACCGACGGCATCAACCTCGGCGAGCCGGCCCTGCCGCCCGGCGAAGCCAGAACCGATGAATTCCTCGGCGAGGTGCAGGTGTTCCACGACCGTATGATGTTCGCGGTACCGCTCAGACAGGGACATGAAGGCCCTCTCGATATCGCCCTGACCTACCAGGGTTGCGCCGAGGCCGGCCTGTGCTACCCGCCCGAAACCATCACGCTCGAAGCGCCACAGGGTCAGGCCCCGGCAGCCTTTGCCGGGATGAGCGCCACATCGTCAACCAGCGCTTCGCCCGACTCCGCCGACGCCGCCGAAGAGACGGCCGCGCCGGACAGCAGCACCCTGCGCAGCGAGGATGGACGCTTCAGCGCCCTCATGCGCGACGCCAGCCTGCCGCTGGTCCTGGGGCTCTTTTTCCTGGCCGGCCTGGGCCTGACCTTCACCCCCTGTGTGCTGCCGATGGTGCCCATCCTCTCGGCCATCATCGTCGGCCAGAACCCCGGCCGGCCACGAGCCCTGGCGCTGTCCGCCAGCTATGTCGCCGGCATGGCCAGTACCTACGCCCTGGTCGGCGTGCTCATGGGACTCTTTGGGGCCGGCCTGAACCTGCAGGCGCGGCTGCAATCACCCCCGGTGCTGATCGGCTTTGCGATTCTCTTTGTGCTGTTCGCCCTGGCCATGTTCGGCACCTTCGATCTGCGCCTGTCATCCGGTCTGACTCAACGCCTCGACGCCTGGCAGGACAGGGCGCGGCGCAGCGGGCCGGCCGGGCTGGCGCTGGCCGGTGCCCTCTCGGTACTGGTGGTCTCGCCCTGTGTCTCGGCACCGCTGGCCGGCGCCCTGGTGTTCATTTCCTCCACCGGTGATGCCCTGATGGGGGGCGCCGCCCTTCTGGCTCTGGCGCTGGGCATGGGCGTTCCGCTATTGCTGGTCGGCACCTTCGGGGTCACCCTGCTGCCGCGGTCCGGCGGCTGGATGAACGGCGTCAAGCATGGCTTCGGCATCCTGCTGCTGGGCGTGGCGATCTGGCTGATCGAGCGACTGCTGGCCGGCCCCCTGGTGCTGATGCTGTGGGCGGCTCTGGCATGCGGCACCGCGCTGACGCTGGGCGCTCTGTCTCCCGGGCTTCCCCAGGGCTGGCCGCGCGTACGACAGGCCGCCGGTATTCTGCTTCTGGTCTGGGCGGTGGTACTGGTCATCGGCGCGTCCCGCGGCAGCGATGACCCACTGCAGCCCCTGGCCCCCACCCAGACTCAGCGGGGAGGACCCGAGGCCGGAGCCCGCCCACATCAGTCTGTCACCGAAGTCAAGAGCCTCGACGAGCTGCGTGACGCCCTGGCGGCCGGGGAGGCACCGGCCATGGTCAACGTCACCGCCGAATGGTGCATCTCCTGCCAGGTCATGAAACGCGAGGTATTTACCGATCACCGGGTGCAGCGCGCGCTGGCGCCCTTTCGACGCATCGATGTGGATGTCACCGAGAGCAATCCGGCCAGTCGCCGTCTGCTCGATCATTTCGACCTCTTCGGCCCCCCGAGCCTGCTATTCTTCGACGATGGAGAGGAAATCCGCGCCGCCCGCATCCAGGGGCAGGCCAGCAGCGAACAACTGGCCCGCCAGCTCGACGACGTCATGACCCGGCTGACTCAGCCCTCCGCCACCGCGACGGCGTTTCATGGCGAAAAGTGAACGCTGTTCGTCGCTGGCTGGACAACCACGGCGATTTTCGGCAAACTCCGCCCACATTGGCCCTGAAGGCCTCCGGCAGCGGCAAAGCACGCAAACATGCTGCGATCTATACAAAACTGGCCCGGGTTGACAGCGCCGGGCAGCCCCAGAACCCACTGATCGAGACAACGTCATGGATATCCGCAAGGTCAAGAAGCTGATCGAGCTACTGGAAGAGTCGAACATCAGCGAGATCGAGATCCAGGAAGGCGAGGAGTCGGTTCGTATCACCCGCCACCCCAACGGCACGGAACAGCCCCAGGCAGCCGCTCCTGCCTGGCCGGCTCCCGCCCCGGCGGCTCCGGCCGCGCCCGCTACGGCACCGGCCGCCGAGGTCGAGAGCGCCGACGATGGCCCCACCTATCAGGGACAGCCCATCGTGTCGCCCATGGTCGGCACCTTCTACCGTGCGCCTGCTCCCGGCGCCCAGGTCTTCGTTGAAGTTGGCCAGAGCGTCAAGAAAGGCGAGACCGTGTGCATTGTCGAAGCCATGAAGATGATGAACCAGATCGAAGCCGACCGCGACGGCGTCGTCGAAGCGATCCTGGTCGAGGACGGCGAACCAGTCGAGTTCGAACAACCGATGGTCGTCATTTCCTGATCTCCTCACAACACTGGCGGATTCCATCATGCTGGACAAGGTTCTCATCGCCAATCGCGGCGAGATCGCCCTGCGCATCCTGCGCGCCTGCAAGGAGCTGGGCATTCGAACGGTTGCCGTGCACTCCAAGGCAGACCGCGAACTGATGCACGTAAGACTGGCCGACGAGGCGGTGTGTATCGGCCCGGCCTCCTCGGCCCAGTCCTACCTGAACATTCCGGCGTTGATCAGTGCGGCCGAAGTCACCGACACCAGCGCGATCCACCCCGGCTATGGCTTCCTTTCGGAGAATGCCGACTTTGCTGAGCAGGTCGAGCGCTCCGGCTTCACCTTCATCGGCCCGTCTGCCGAGACCATTCGCCTGATGGGCGACAAGGTCAGCGCCATTAGTGCCATGAAAGAGGCCGGTGTGCCCACCGTCCCCGGTTCGAATGGCCCGCTGGGCGATGACGAGGAAGCCACGCTGGCCACCGCGCGGCGCATCGGGTACCCGGTCATGATCAAGGCGGCCGCCGGCGGCGGTGGGCGAGGCATGCGGGTCGTGCACACCGAGGGCCACCTGCTCTCGGCGGTGAACGTGACGCGCACCGAGGCCCACTCGTCCTTCGGCGACGGCACCGTCTACATGGAGAAGTACCTCGAAAACCCGCGCCACGTCGAGGTTCAGGTGCTGGCCGATGGTCAGGGCAACGCCATTCACCTGTATGACCGCGACTGCTCCCTGCAGCGCCGTCACCAGAAGGTCCTCGAAGAGGCGCCGGCCCCCGGCCTGGACCAGGCGGCTCGCGAGCAGGTCTTCAAGGCCTGCCGGGATGCCTGCATCGAGATCGGTTACCGCGGCGCCGGGACCTTCGAGTTCCTGTACGAGAACGGGGAGTTCTTCTTCATCGAAATGAACACCCGAGTTCAGGTCGAACACCCGGTCACCGAAATGGTCACCGGCGTCGACATCGTCCGCGAACAGCTGCGCATCGCCTCCGGCCTGCCGCTGTCGGTCAGCCAGGAAGATATTGAGCTCTCCGGACACGCCTTCGAATGCCGCATCAATGCCGAGGATTCGCGCACCTTCATGCCCTCCCCCGGTCGGGTGAGCCTATATCATCCACCGGGTGGCCTGGGCGTGCGCATGGACTCACATGTCTATACCGGCTACTCGGTGCCGCCCCATTACGACTCGCTGGTCGGCAAGCTGATCACCTGGGGCGACGACCGTGAAACCGCTCTGACGCGCATGCGCATCGCCCTGGACGAGCTGCTGGTCGAAGGTATCAAGACCAACATCGACCTGCACAAGGACCTGGTACGGGACGGGTATTTCCAGCAGGGTGGCGTCAACATCCACTATCTGGAGAAAAAGCTCGACCTCTGACCGCGGTCGCTGCTGCAACACCCGTGACGGGGCGGCTTCGGCCGCCCCGTTGTCTTCGCCCCTACACCGCTGTGGAGTCCCCATGCCCTGGCTGCAACTCAAGGCCCACGTCGCACCGGAACACGCCGAACTCCTGGAAGATTTGCTGCTCGACGAAGGCGCCACCGCCATCACCCTGCAGGATGCCCAGGACGAGCCGCTCTTCGAGCCGGAACGCGGCACCACCCCGCTATGGAATGAGACCGTGCTGAGCGGCCTGTACGACGACCTCGAGGGCCTGCCCGCCATGCTCGAGCGACTGGCCGCGGCCTGGGCAGAGGCCATGCCGGGGGAGGCCTGCCCGGAGATCGAGCATGAGCTACTCGCGGATCGCGACTGGGAACGCGAATGGATGGCCGATTTCGAGCCCCTGCAGATGGGTCAGCGCCTTTGGATCGTGCCAAGCTGGCACCAGGCACCGGACCCCGAGGCGGTCAACCTCCAGCTCGATCCGGGCCTGGCATTCGGCACCGGCACCCACCCGACCACGGCGCTCTGTCTGGCCTGGCTGGATGCCCTGGCCGTGGAAGGTGAACTGGCCGACCGTGATCTCCTTGACGTCGGTTGTGGCTCCGGCATCCTGACCGTGGCAGGGCTCAAGCTCGGCGCCCGGCATGCCACCGGCACGGACATCGACCCCCAGGCTCTCACCGCCAGCCGCGACAACGGTGAGCGCAACGGTATCGAGGCGCACGACCTGCGGCTCGCCTATCCCGAGGACCTGGAGCCCTCAGCGAGCTTTCCCATCGTCGTCGCCAACATCCTGGCCGGCCCGCTCATCGAGCTGGCCGACGAGATCGCGCAGCGGGTGGCACCGGGCGGTCGACTGGCACTGTCCGGCATCCTCGAAACACAGGCCGAGGACGTGCTCGCGGCCTACCGGGAGCGAGGCCTGATCATGGACGAACCCGAGGTTCGGGAAGGCTGGGTGCGGCTCACCGGACAACGATTGTCTCGATCTTCTTCACCCTGACGGGCTGGGGGCGTATGATGTAGCCCCCTTGTCGCCTCGGTTCGCGCGTAATGTCCGATTCCAGCCCGCTGCCCCGTATTGGCCCACACCAGCTGCCCAATCGGGTGATTCTGGCCCCCATGGCCGGCGTCACCGATCGGCCGTTTCGTGCGCTCAGTCGTCGCCTGGGAGCCGGTCTGGTCGTCGGCGAGATGGTGACCTCGGACGCCAGTCTGTGGCATACCCGAAAATCCCGGCTACGCATGGACCACAGCGGCGAACCCGGGCCGCGCTCGGTGCAGATTGCCGGCGGCGATGCCGCCATGCTGGCCGAGGCGGCACGCCTCAACGCCGACATGGGCGCCGAGGTCATCGACATCAACATGGGCTGTCCGGCCAAGAAGGTCTGCAACAAGGCCGCCGGCTCCGCCCTGCTGCGCGACGAGGCGCTGGTGGCCGAGATTCTCGAGGCCGTGGTCGAGGCGGTGAACATCCCGGTCACCCTGAAGATCCGCACCGGCTGGTGCGCCGAGAGCAACAATGGTGTGCGGGTGGCGCGCCTTGCCGAAGCGGCCGGCATTCAGGCGCTGGCCGTTCATGGCCGGCACCGCCAGCAGCGCTACGGCGGCCAGGCAGAATACGACACCATTGCCGACATCAAGGCCAGTGTGCGTCTGCCGGTATTTGCCAACGGGGATATCGACTCCCCCGAGAAGGCTCGGCAGGTTCTCGACTATACTGGAGCAGATGCGGTAATGATCGGTCGCGGCGCCCAGGGCAACCCCTGGATCTTCCGCGAGATCGACCACTACCTTTGCCATGGCGAACACCGGGCACCACCGGATGATACCGAGCGCAGCCGCGTACTGAGCAGCCACCTAGCCGCGCTGCACGACTTCTATGGTGAGTACATGGGCGTGCGTATAGCCCGCAAGCACATCGGCTGGTACCTGTCGGCTGATCAACGCTTCGACGACGCCACGCGCAAACGCCTGCGTGCCACTTTCAACGGCCTGGACAATGCCAATGACCAGTGCCGGTACATCGATGAACTGTTTTGTCATGCTCCCGCCGAGCCAGTATCAGGCAGTCGCGGAGGTGTGACATCGGATGGAACCTGTGCCGCATGACCAGCAGCCAAGCCTTTACCCCGTCTACCGTGCTACCCGAGACCGCCGCCCGGGATGCCCAGCCCTCTGGTGACGACAGCATGACCACACCGGGCGATGACATTCTCCTGCGTGATGCAGTAGATGCCGCCATGCGCCGCTACTTCGACCACCTGGATGGCGGTGAAGTGACCGACCTGCATGCCATGGTGATCGCCGAAGTCGAGGCCCCCCTGCTGGCATCCGTGCTCGATCACGCCCAGGGCAATCAAACTCGCGCCGCCGACATCCTGGGACTCAACCGCGGCACCCTGCGCAAGAAACTTAAGCACTATGGACTGATTTAATGACGAGGGCGCTACAGTGCCCTCGTTCGTGTTTCCCCGTCTCCTTGCCCGCAAACGAGTATTTCCATGGCCCAACCCAGTTCATCTGCCACCGCGATTCGTCGCGCCCTGATCAGCGTCTCCGACAAGACCGGCATCGTCGACTTTGCCCGCGACCTGAGCAAACGTGGTGTCGAGTTGCTCTCGACCGGTGGCACCTTTCGGCTGCTCCGCGACAACGACATCGAGGTAACCGAAGTCTCTGAGCATACCGGCTTCCCCGAGATTATGGACGGCCGGGTCAAGACGCTGCATCCGAAGATTCATGGTGGCATCCTGGGTCGCCGTGGCCAGGATGATGCCGTCATGGTCGAGCACGACATCGACGCCATCGACATGGTCGTGGTCAACCTCTACCCCTTCGCCGCCACGGTGGCCCAGCCGGACTGCCGCCTGGAAGATGCCATCGAGAACATCGACATCGGCGGTCCGACCATGGTCAGGGCCTGCGCCAAGAATCACGCTCATACGTCCATTGTGGTAAACGCCGAGGATTATCCGCGGGTTATTCAGGAAATGGATCAGGGCGGCATTCAAGAGGCCACGCGCTTCGACCTGGCCGTCAAGGCTTTCGAACACACCGCCGGCTATGACGGGGCCATCGCCAACTATCTGGGCGCCCGCGCGCCGGGCGGCGAAGCCGGTTTCCCGCGAACCTACAACCTGCAGTTCGACAAGCAGCAGTCCATGCGTTACGGGGAAAATCCCCATCAGTCCGCGGCCTTTTATGTGGACCCGGCCAGCAAGGAGCCCGGGGTCGGCACTGCTCGCATGCTTCAGGGCAAGCCGCTGTCATTCAACAACGTGGCCGACACCGATGCCGCCTTCGAGTGCGTCAGGGGCTTCAACGAGACCGCCTGCGTGATCGTCAAGCACGCCAACCCCTGTGGCGTGGCTGTCGGCGAAAGCGCCCTGGCCGCCTACGACAAGGCCTTCGCCACCGACCCGACCAGTGCCTTCGGTGGTATCATCGCCTTCAATGTAGCGCTGGATGCCGAGACCGCCCGCGCCATTGTCGAGCGCCAGTTTGTCGAGGTGATCATCGCTCCCGGGGTCAGCCAGGAGGCCATGGAGATCGTCGCCGGGAAGAAGAATGTGCGTCTACTCGATGTGGCTGACCACTGGCCCGGCCAGCGTGAACAGACCCATGACCTCAAGCGTGTCACCGGCGGCCTGCTGGTGCAGGACCGCGATCTCGGCCAGGTCGAGCGCGACGCGCTGCAGGTCGTCTCCAGCCGCCAACCCTCGGAGCAGGAGATCCGCGACCTGAGCTTCGCCTGGAAGGTCGGCAAGTTCGTCAAGTCCAACGCCATCGTCTACGCCAAGGGTGGCCAGACCATCGGCGTCGGCGCCGGCCAGATGAGCCGCGTCTACTCCGCTCGCATCGCCGGCATCAAGGCCGCCGACGAGGGCCTCTCGGTGCCCGGCTCGGTGATGGCAAGCGACGCCTTCTTTCCCTTCCGCGATGGCATCGACGCCGCCGCCGCCGCTGGCATCACCGCCGTCATCCAGCCCGGCGGCTCGATGCGCGACCAGGAAGTCATCGACGCCGCCAATGAAGCCGGCATCGCCATGGTGTTTACCGGGATGCGGCACTTCAGGCACTGAAGCCTGGCCAGAAACGAGTGGCTAAGCGCCAGTGACGAGAAACGAGTAGCGAGAAACGAGCGGCGAAATGCGAGCGCACCAGCTCACAGCTCGTCACTCGTAGCTCGCAGCTCCCGGCATTACCGGGAGCTGACTCGCGTCAGTCCCCTAGATCCATACACAGGTACTTGGTCTCGAGGAACTCCTCGATACCCTGGTGGCCGCCCTCGCGACCGAGACCCGAGGCCTTGACGCCGCCGAAGGGCGCGGCCGCGTTGGAGATCAGCCCGGTGTTGATGCCAACCATGCCGTATTCCAGCGCATCGGCGACGCGCCACACGCGGCCCAGATCGCGGGAGTAGAAGTAAGACGCCAAGCCGAATTCGGTATCATTGGCCATCTGCACGGCGTCTTCTTCATCATCGAACGGAAAGACCGCGGCCAGCGGCCCGAAAGTCTCTTCGCCGGCCACCTTCATGCTGTCGTTGGCCTCGGTGATCAGGGTCGGCGTGAAGAAGTTGCCCCCCAGCGGGTGCGGGTGGCCGCCCAGCAGCAGTTCGGCACCGTGCTCGACCGCATCCTGAACATGTTCGGTGACCTTCTTCACGGCCTGGTCGTCGATCAGTGGGCCGATGTTGACACCATCCCGGGTGCCGTCGCCAACCTTGAGCTCACTGCTCATCGCCACCGCCAGCTTCTCGCAGAAGGCATTGACGACACTCGACTGCACCAGGAAGCGGTTGGTGCACACACAGGTCTGGCCGGCATTGCGGAACTTGGCCGCCATGGCCCCTTCCACGGCAGCATCCAGGTCAGCGTCCTCGAAGACGATAAAGGGAGCATTGCCACCCAGTTCGAGAGAGACCTTCTGCACATGTTGCGACGCCTGCGCCATCAACTCACGCCCCACCTTCGTGGAACCGGTGAAGGTGATCTTGCGCACCATGGGCGATTCGGTGAGCGCCGCCGCGATCTCCGCGGCGCTGCCAGGCACGACATTAAACACGCCCCGGGGGATGCCGGCGCGCTCGGCGAGCAGGGCCAAGGCGGTGGCCGAGAAAGGCGTCTGGCTGGCGGGCTTAACCACAAAGGTGCAGCCCGCCGCCAGTGCGCTTCCCGCCTTGCGGGTGATCATGGCGGCCGGGAAGTTCCAGGGCGTGATGGCCCCCACCACACCCACCGGCTGCTTGGTCACCACGATACGCTGATTGGTGGATGCCGCCGGCACCGTCTCGCCATAGACGCGCCGCGCCTCACCGGCGAACCAGCGCAGGAAGCTGGCGGCGTAGGCAATCTCCCCGGCGGCTTCCTTCAGCGGCTTGCCCTGCTCGTGGGTCATGATGGTCGCCAGATCGTCCTGGTGCTCCAGCATGAGATCATGCCACTTCATCAGGGCATCGGCTCGCTCCAGGGCCGTCAGGGCCTTCCAGGCGGGCAGCGCCGCCTCGGCCGCCTCGATCGCGCGCTGCGTCTCGGCACGCCCCAGCCGCGGCACATCCCCCACCATCTCGCCGGAGGCAGGATTGACCACCTTGATCTGCTCGCCACTGTCAGCCGCAACCCAGCTGCCATCGATATAGGCGAAGGGGCAATAAAGCTGAGTTTCCTTCAGACTGTCTTTCAGGGGATCCATGGTCGGCTCCTGGGATCAATGCACTTCGATTGGAATAGGCCCTATGCTAAGCGCATGGAGGCATGGAAGCCAACACCAGGGCCTCGCTGCTCAAGAGGCATCATTCTGAGGAGCGCGCAGCGCGCGAATCCGAGAGGGTGATCGACACCGAGTCGGCAAACCTCAGGGCATGCGGTTTGTCGACCTCCACCTGGCTGGTCAGCACCTGATCGAAGCTCATGATCAGGTCCAGCACTTCCCGGGTCAGACGCTCCAGCAGCTCGAAGCGGTTGTCTTCCACATGGGAAATGACCTGCTTGGTAATGGTGCGATAGTTGAGCGCCTGCTCGATGTGATTGAAGGCCACGGCGTTATCGGCCCGGTAGCGAATCACCGCATTGATCACCACGTCCTGGCGATTACGGATTTCATCCTCCTTGATACCGATGAAGGTGCGCAGGCGCAGGTTCTTGATGCGGATGGTCGCCAGATCGTGATCCAGGTGCTGGTCATCCAGGCCGAGCATTGCCATCTTGTGTCACCTCCTAGCGGGACTGCACCAGTGTCAGGAATTCCTGGCGGGTACTCTGGGATTCGCGGAAAGCGCCAAGCATCACCGAGGACGTCATGCTCGAGTTCTGCTTCTCCACACCACGCATCATCATGCACAGATGATGCGCCTCGACGACCACGGCCACGCCCCGGGCATCGGTCACCTGCTGGACCGCCTCGGCGATCTGGCGCGTCAGATTTTCCTGAATCTGCATGCGTCGGGCATACATGTCGACGATACGCGCAAACTTGGAGAGCCCCAGCACTTTGCCGCGGGGCAGATAGGCGATATGGCACTTGCCGGTAAACGGCAACAGGTGATGCTCGCACATCGAGTAAAGCTCGATATCCTTGATCAGTACCATCTCGTCGGTATCCGACTCAAAAACGGCGCCGTTGACGATCTCTTCCAGCGACTGGCAGTAGCCGCGATTGAGGAACTGCATGGCCTTGGCGGCACGCCTTGGCGTATCGCGCAGGCCTTCGCGGTCAGGATCCTCTCCGAGCTCCTGAATGATATGGCGGTAATGGTCGGCGAGTTGTTCGGTCATGCAAAGGCCCCGTGCAGCGTTATTATCGTGGTGCTGCATCATGCCGGCACCACGCCTTGCCGTGAAAGCGACACCCCGCGGTCGAGTCCGCGGGGCAGGCGGATGATTCTAGCGCATGGCGCGGGTCAACGCAGTCCCGGCCTGACATATCGGCCCACCCGAGCTCCCGAGCGCCATGACGGGCTCACGGCATGGGGGGGTCCAGCCAGCGCCGCTGCTGCTCGAGCTGACGAATGTGCTGATCCCAGTACCGTGACTCGGCCAGCCAGGGAAACGCCATGGGAAAGGCCGGATCCGCCCAGCGGGCCACCAGCCAGGCGCTGTGACGAATCAGCCGCAGGGCCCTCAGCGGCTCGATGAGCGCCAGTTCGCGGCGATCGAACTCGCGATGCTGCTCATAGCCCTCGATCACCTCGGAGAGCTGCATCTGCCATTCGTCCGACTGCTGACCACTCAGCAGCATCCAGATGTCCTGAACCGCCGGGGCCATCAGGCAGTCATCGAAATCCACCAGGCCAAAGGTGTCGTCGCGGCCGAGCATGTTGCCCAGATGGCAGTCGCCATGCACGCGGATATTCGCCTGTGGCGCCCAGCCCCGGTCGGCCAGAGCCCGCTGCAGCTCATCGGTGACCTGGCGGTAGGCCTGACGCTGACGACGCTCGAGCCAAGGGCTGGCCAGCACCGCCTCGCAGGCTTCGCTCAACATCTCGTCAAGATCCAGGCGCCGACGATGGCTGAATCCTTGCTGCTCGCCCACGGCGTGCATGGCGCCGATGACCTCGCCCAGAGCGAAGAGATGCGCCGGATTATCGAGCTCCGGCGCCTGACCGGATATCTGCGGATACAGAGCAAAGCGAAAGCCCTCGGCGTCATGCAGGCTGACGCCCCCATCGTCGCGCCAGGGCGCCGCCACGGCAACGTCGGCGGCGGCCAGCTCATCGAGAAAGTCATGCTCCTCCTGGATCTGCTCATTGCTCCAGCGCCCGGGGCGATAGAACTTGGCAATCCAGCGCCGACGTTCATCGTCATGCAGCATGAAGACGCGATTCTCGTAACTGTTCAGGGCGAACGGCTCACCGGGCAGCCAGAACCCAAGCGACTCGACTGCCGCCACCACGCGCGAGGGGTCAAGACGGGCAAAGGGATGCAGCGAGTCTGTCATGCGGGGCTCCTGATGGCGGAATCTCAGACTGCATGCTATCAGAGTGCTACCCGCGACGCTGAGCGCTGACCCGTCACGCAGAGGGCGTGCGCGCCATCGCCCAGACCTCCACCCGCCGCGCCCCGGCCTGCTGACAGGCGCGAGCCAGGGCATCCAGAGTCGCGCCGGTGGTCATTACATCGTCCAGCAGCGCCACATGCGCGGGCAGCTCTCCCTCGACATGAAACGCCGCCCGCAGGTTGCGACGCCGCTGCCGCCGATCGAGCCCGCGTTGACTGGGCGTATCGCGCAGGCGACGAGC
This sequence comes from Halomonas almeriensis, assembly GCF_030409235.1. Classification (GTDB taxonomy): domain Bacteria; phylum Pseudomonadota; class Gammaproteobacteria; order Pseudomonadales; family Halomonadaceae; genus Halomonas; species Halomonas almeriensis. The sequence goes on along the minus strand of NZ_JAUFPO010000006.1, from coordinate 361,982 downwards.
CTTGTAAAGCGGCATGTCGCGGCGCGCCGCCAGGCGACGGGCCAGCCACTGCGCTTGATCGAACCCCCGCTGGCGGGCACGGCGATCATGTAACGGCACGGCCACCAGTCCCTGGGGAGAAGGCGTTGTCTCCAGCGCACCATCAAGCAGCGCTAGCAGGACACTGCCGGCGCGCGGCGAGGCCTGAAACTTGAAACGCTGGATCAGTGCCGCCGCAGCGCCCTCGTAGCGGAGCGGCACTCGAGCGGCCGCGAAGGCCGGCTGCCGGCGCAGGCAGTGGCCGCAAAGCCGCCCGCGGCCCTGCCCCGATTGAGGCTCGGCGCACTGCGGGCAGGCCGGCAGGTTCCAGGGCAGCTCCAGGTGGCAGGCCCGACACCAGGGCGCCGTCCCCGGCGTAGCCCCCAGGCAGAAGGCACAGCGCCCCGGCAATGCGCGACGCAGCCAGTCGTCAACCCGAACGTCATGAATGGTTGACATGAACGGCCGACCGCTTACCCTGTTCGTCAACCGAGATATATCCTTAATGTTGACCATCAGCGAGCCCTCCATGCCAGCCAAGAGCCAAGACAGTACGACGGTTGATCTGAACCTAGACCCCCGACCCGAAGTACGCCACGACTGGCGCCTGGAGGAGATCGAGGCGCTGTTCGAGCTGCCCTTCAACGACCTGATGTTCCGCGCCCAGCAGGTACACCGCGCGCATTTCGACCCCAATGCGGTCCAGGTTTCGACCCTGTTGTCGATCAAGACCGGCGCCTGCCCGGAAGACTGCAAGTACTGCCCGCAGTCGGGCCACTACAACACCGGCCTGGGCAAGGAAAAGCTGCTGGAAATCGACAAGGTGGTGGAGCAGGCTAAGGCGGCCAAGGAGGCCGGGGCGAGTCGTTTCTGCATGGGCGCGGCCTGGCGCAGCCCGCGGGAGCGCGACCTGCGAGTGGTCATGGAGATGGTCGGCCGGGTCAAGGCCCTGGGACTCGAGACCTGCATGACGCTCGGCATGGTCGACAGCGACCAGGCCAGCCGACTGGCCGAGGCCGGACTGGATTACTACAACCATAACCTCGATACCTCGCCGGAATACTATGGCGAGGTCATCACCACCCGCTCCTATGCCGACCGCCTGGATACCCTCGCCAATGTCCGCGAGGCCGGCATGAAGGTCTGCTCGGGCGGCATCCTGGGGATGGGCGAAGCGCCCCGCGACCGCGCCGCCCTGCTCCAGCAGCTGGTGCGTCTGCAGCCGCATCCGGAATCGGTGCCCATCAACATGCTGGTCAAGGTGCCCGGCACCCCTATGGAAAACGTCGAGGACCTGGACCCGCTCGAGTTCATTCGCGCCATCGCCGTGGCCCGCATCCTGATGCCGCAGAGCCATGTGCGCCTGTCGGCCGGCCGCGAGCAGATGGACGAATCGACCCAGGCCATGGCCTTTCTCGCCGGCGCCAACTCGATCTTCTACGGCGACACCCTGCTGACCACCGGCAACCCGCAAATCGAGCGGGACCGCGCCCTGTTCGACAAGCTCGGCCTGCACCCCGAGCAGCGCGCTACCCAGGCCGACGAGGCCGATACCGAGACCGCCCTGGCGCATGCCATTCAGCGCCAGCAGGATGACGCCCTCTTCTACGACGCCGCCCAGGCCTGATCCCGAATGTCGCGAGCACACCTCTGGGCCGAGCGACTGTCGCAAGCCGCCGCACAGCGGCGCGCCGCGGACGGCTGGCGCCAGCGGGTCAGCCTCGGCCCTGCGGCCACGTTGACCGATTTCGCCGGCAACGACTACCTCGGCCTGGCCGCCGACCCGCGCCTCGCAGAGGCCCAGGCCGCCGGCGCGAAACGCCTCGGCGCCGGTGCCAGGGCCTCGCATCTGGTCTCCGGGCACCTGGACGTTCACCAGCGACTCGAAGAGCGTCTGGCCGAGCTGACCGGCCGACCTCGCGCCCTGCTGTTCTCCACCGGCTACATGGCCAATCTGGGTGTGCTGCAGGCTTTGTGCGATCGCCACACCCGCGTCTTTCAGGACCGCTTGAACCATGCCTCGCTGCTCGACGGCGCGCAGCTGGCCGAGGCGCCCTCGCGCCGCTTTCACCATCGTGACCTCGCGGATCTGGAGCGCCTGCTCGAACGTGCTCCCCGGGAGGCGCCGGCGCTGGTGATCAGCGATGGCGTGTTCAGCATGGATGGCGATACGGCCGATATCGCCGGCCTGGCAAGTACCTGTCAGCGTCAGGGCGCCTGGCTGATGGTCGATGATGCCCATGGACTGGGCGTGCTCGGCGACGCCGGCGACGGCTGCGTGGGCCGCGCCCACGACCACCACCAGGTGCCGGTCCTTGTGGGCACCCTGGGCAAGGCCTTGGGCAGCGCCGGCGCCTTCGTGGCGGGCGATGCTGCCTTGATCGACCACCTGATCCAGTTTGCCCGCCCTTACATCTACACCACGGCTCAGCCGCCCGGCGTGGCAGCGGCCACCCTGGCGGCCCTGGACATCCTCGAAGCCGAGCCCGAACGACGCCGGCAGCTGCATGCCAATATCGCCCGCTTTCGCCACGAAGCCGTACGCCTCGGCCTGCCGTTGAGCGAATCGAACACGCCGATCCAGCCCGTAGTACTGGGCGACAGCAGCCGCGTGCTGCGCTGGACCGAACGTCTGGCGCAGGCCGGACTGCGTGTCGGCGCCATCCGCGCGCCCACCGTGGCTCGCGACCAGGCTCGCCTGCGCATCACCCTGAGCGCCGCCCATGATGCCTCGGCGCTCGATGCCCTGCTCGAGGCACTGGACGACTGTCGCCGCGAGGAGGCCGCATGACACGCCTGGTTCTGCTCAGCGGCTGGGGCTGCGACGCCCGTATATGGCAGCCGCTCGCCCCCTGCTGGCCCACCGACCTCGAGGTCACAACGCCGGACTGGCCCGGCTATGCCGGTCGCCCGCCTCTCGCCGATCCTGCCTCGCTGGGCGAGCTGGCCACTGCCATGGCCGCCGACCTGCCCGCCGACGCCGTCTGGGTGGGCTGGTCGCTCGGCGGCTTGCTGGCCGGCGCCCTGCTCGACCACCTGCCAAGTCCGCGCGCCCTGGTACTGCTCGGCATCGGCGAGCGCTTCGTTCACCCGGAAGGAGTCAGCGCACAAGCCCTGGCCGATTTCCGGCATGCCTTCGAGCGCTCCCCGGATACCGCCCGGGAACACTTTCTGCGTTGGCAGCTGGGCGGCGAACCCGAGCCTCGCCGCGCGCGCCGCGAGCTGCATCAGCTGCTCGGCACCCCTGCCCCAGCCTCCATCGCCACCCTCGATGCCGGTCTCGGCCAGCTCGCGCGGCTCGACAACCGACACCGCCTGAACGCCGCCTCCTGTCCGGTGCACCGCCTCGCGGGCGCCCGCGACCCCTTACTCGCCGGTGAGGTGCGGGCCAGCGCCTACCAGCGGATCGCGGACGCCGGACACTGCACGATGCTCAGTGACCCGCAGCAACTGGCAACATCGCTGGCGGCCATCGCCAACACACATCGGCCTGACCGTGAACGCCCGGAGCCAACAGCATGACCATTGCCGCGCTGGCCACCGAGCCCACCTCTCAGGCCGATGCCGCCGACTGGCGCGCCCGCGTCGCCCGGGCCTTTTCGCGTGCCGCGCCTCACTACGTCAACCTCGCCAGCGCCCAGCAGATGATGAGCGAGCGCCTGCTGGCCCATCTCCCCGACACAGCGGAGCGCCTGCTGGACCTGGGCTGTGGCCCCGGCGAGCTGACCGCGCTCCTAGCCTGTCATTACGGCGACAAGTGCCGTGTCGAGGGCCTCGACCTGGCGCCGGGCATGCTCGACGAAGCGCGCCGCCGCCATCCGCAGCCGATCCGCTGGATCTGCGGCGACGCCGGCATGCTGCCCCACATCGACGCCAGCCTGGACCTGGTCATCTCCAACCTGGCGATCCAGTGGTGCCCGGACCTCGATCGCGTCCTGGGCGAGATTCACCGAGCGCTGAAGCCCGGCGGACGCGCCCTGCTCAACACTCTGGCGCCCGGCACCCTGCACGAAGTGAGTCAGGCCTGGTCACAACCCGGGCGTCCCGCCGCCCTGCTGGACTTCCGCGATGCCGCCCGGCACCAGACTGCCGCCCGACGCGCCGGTTTCCGCCATGTCGCCCTGGAAGAGCGCGAGGAGCGCTTCCACTACCCGGATCTGACCGCCGTGATGGCCTCCATCAAGGGCGTCGGTGCCCAGGTGGCGCGGCCAGGAAAACGACTGACGCGAACCGACCTCGCCCGCGCACGGCGTCACTACGAGACGCTGCGCGAACCAGCCGGCCTGCCTGTCACCTACCACCTGCTGACCCTGATCCTGGAGCGCTGAGATGGGAGCCTACTTCGTCACCGGTACCGACACTGACGCCGGCAAGACCATGGTGGCCAGCGGCCTGCTGGCCCTGGCTCGCCAGCGGGACATGAGTACCCTGGGGCTCAAGCCGGTAGCCTCGGGTTGCGACAAAACTCCGGCAGGGCTGCGAAATATCGACGCCCTGACCCTCGGCGAGCAGAGCAGGCCCCAGGTCCCGTACGAAACCATCAACCCCTACGCCTACGAACCAGCCATCGCTCCACATCTCGCCGCCCGGCGTGCCGGCCGGGTACCGACACTGAACCATCTGGTCGCGGCCACCGCCGAGCCGCTGGCCTGGCAACGTGACCTGACGCTGATCGAGGGCGCCGGCGGCTGGCGCGTGCCCCTCAACCAGCACGAAGATCTCGCCGGACTGGCTGTACGCCTGCGCCTGCCGGTGATCCTGGTGATCGGCCTGAAGCTCGGCTGTCTCAATCACGCCCGCCTCAGCGCCGAGGCGATTTGCGCCGACGGCCTGCGACTGGCCGGGTGGGCCGGCAACCTCATCGACCCCGACTTCGCCGTCGATGAACACGACTATCAGGCCAACCTGGCTACCCTCGGCCAGACGCTCCAGGCCCCCTGCCTCGGCCTGATACCGCGACTCGACGCAGGGAGCCCCGGACAGCGCGCCACCGCCGCTGCGCAACACCTTTCCCTGCCGAGCGCCGATTGACTTGGCACCACCGATAAGTAAAATAGCATCGCCTGCCAGATACGTGCGGATGTGGTGGAATTGGTAGACACGCCAGATTTAGGTTCTGGTGCCTTCGGGCGTGGGAGTTCAAGTCTCCCCATCCGCACCACTTGTTTTCCCCTTTCTCCTCCTCGCTTATTTACGGCAACGCAACTCTTGGTGGTCACTGATGCCGCCCTGCGTAGCGACCAATAGCCTGCCTAAGCCGGCACCCTACCTGACGAACCTCCCCCGTCATGAAGACTGCGTCAAATCACCGCGCGGCAACTCACCTGGGTATCCAAGGCTGTTTTTTTCTCCTAGACTAAAAGACGTCACATCACAAAGGAGAGCCAACATGTTCAAGCACATCCTGGTCCCGGTCGATGGTTCGGAACACTCCAAGATCGCTCTGCAGGTCGCCAGCCAGCTCATCGCTTCACAGGGCGGCAGCATCACACTGCTGCATGTTCCAGAGCCTCGCGACAATGAACCACTGCTGGTCTGGGGCCTGGGGGCGGTGCCGTCCGAGGCGTCGCTCGAGGAACGTGACAAGGCGGGCAATGCATTGCTTGAGAAGGCCATGGAAGAAGCCAGGGCAATGGGGCTGGCTGACGACACGATCAATACCCAGCTCGAACATGGCGAACCACGCCAAGCCATTGTGACGGCCGCCAAGAACATGAACGTGGATGCCATCGTGCTGGGAAGCCGTGGCCTCAGCGACTTCAAGGGCATGATGGTCGGCAGTACTTCCCACAGCGTCAGTCATGATGCCGAGTGCCGGGTGATCACGGTTCACTGAAGCACCGCGGATTCCATTGCCTTGATCTCACGCCATGGCCTCTCATGTGATGCATGAGGGGCCAGCCCCTGTTGTCGTGGCGGGCCAAATCAGCCCACCGGCGTTGTAAACCTTTAAATAATTACGGGTTTACCTGTACAGTACCGGGCCATCATCTCCCCCTGCCCGGAGCCGTCATGTCCACTGAACCGCGAAACGCCGACACAGCACCCTCCTCATGTTCTGGCGAGCAACGCCTCGCCTCGCCCGTCTGGCACCCCTATGCGCACCTCAAGACCCAGAATCCGGCTCCGAGAGTGGTTGGCGGCGAGGGACCACGCTTCATCCTGGACAACGGCGAGTCGCTGCTGGATGCCACCTGCTCCTGGTGGTGCATGATTCATGGCTATCGCCACCCGCGCCTGGTGCGCGCCATTCAGGAGCAGGCTGACACGCTCTGCCACGTGATGCTCGGCGGCCTGACCCACGATCCAGCCGACCAGCTGGCTCGCGAGCTGGTGCGTGTCACCCCCGAGGGCCTGAATCATGTGTTCTTTTCCGATAGCGGCTCGGTGGGAATGGAAGTCGCCATGAAGATGGCCGTGCAGTATCAGTACCTGCGCGGCCAGCCCGAAAAGCATCGCATGCTGTCGTTGATGAAGGCCTATCACGGCGATACCGCGGGCTGCATGGCGGTCTGTGATCCGGAAGAAGGCATGCATTCTCTGTTCGCCGGCTTCCTGCCACAGCATTACTTCGCCCCGGCGCCGACAGCGTCCTTCGATGCCGATGCGGCCAGTGTGCAGGCCGACCTGGACGCCCTGCGCGCCGTTCTCGAGGCGCATCATCACGAGATCGCCGCCCTGCTCATGGAACCCTTGCTGCAGGCTGCCGGCGGTCTCAACATGACCTCTCCCGCCTACCTGCGCGGCGCGCGTGAGCTGTGCGAGAAATTCGATGTGCTGTTGATCCTCGACGAGGTAGCCACCGGCTTCGGTCGCACGGGGCGCATGTTCGCCGCCGAGCATGCCGATATCACGCCGGACATCATGGTGCTCTCCAAGGGCCTGACCGGCGGCTACCTCGGTCATGCTGCCACCCTGGCCAACGACCGGGTGCACGACACCTTCATCGGCGACAGCGAGCTGCACGCCTTCATGCACGGCCCGACCTTCATGGGCAACCCGCTGGCCTGTCGCGTGGCGCTGGAAAGCCTGTCGGTCTTCGAGGAAGACGACTACCTGGGGCGGATTGCCACCCTGAACCGCGTACTGTGCGAGGAACTGGTCGAAGACGACAACCTGCGGGCCCACCCGGCTGTGGCCGATGTCCGCGTGCTGGGGGCCACCGCCGCCATCGAGGTGCATGACGCCTCCTCGCTCGAGGGCGCGGCGGATTTCGCCCGTACCCAGGGCGTATGGCTGCGCTCCTTTGGCCGCTGGCTGTACACCATGCCCGCCTATATCACTTCCCCCGAGGACATGCGTCAGATCACCGAAGCGATGAAGGGCTGGTTTCGCTAACATGGCAGTACATTTCTCGAACGTGCCCGAACCATGACGTCACTCAGCAAGACCCAGTCGAGCTTCTATCGCCGCCTTTACGTCGCCCACCTGGTCGCCGCCGGTACCGACAGCGTACCGGCCATAGTCACCGCTACGGGCATGCCGCGGCGCACCGCCCAGGATACACTCTCGGCCCTGGCCGAGCTGGATATCCACTGCGAGTTCGAGCCGACACCCGGCGAGCGCCACAACATCGGCCGCTACGTGATTCGCGACTGGGGGCCCATCGACCCCGACTGGATCGAGCGTCATGCCGAACGGCTTCGTCAGACCCTGGGTTACCCCGAGCGCACCGAGACGATGTCCCCGTAGCCAAAACGGCAAGGGCCTTACCGCCTGTGCGTCGAGATGCCGGCCGACTCACTCTAGCGAGCCCGGCAGCCGGCTACCGCCATGGGCGGAGAAAAGACAAAGTGCCACTAAGGGGAGGTGCCCGGGCGTCAGCCAAGGTAAACTCGCCGGCTGAAAACCGACGACGGACAGGGATTCCCTCTCGATGCGCCAGACCCTCATGACGATGCTGCTGATCAGCGCCTGCTTCACGGCTCATGCCGAGGACACCACGACGGATCAGTCTGACAGCGACCTGCCCACCTGGGCCGATGAACGGCTTACTCCCTTTCACGAAGACGTGTCGAACTGGGTCGAGACGACCTCAAGGCGCATTGACAGCTTCTTCGGCACCACGGATGCCTTCACCGTGGAAACCGACTCCTACCTGCGCATCAGTGCGGGAGGCGAATGGCGCCAGGGCCAGGCATTCGATGACGACTGGGGCGCTCGCTTCCGGCTGGATCTACCGACCAGCGAGGAGCGGCTGCGTTTGATCATCGAGAGCGAACCGGAAGAAACCCGAGGCACCCTGGGCGAGCAGGACGCCAGCCTGCCGAATGATCGCCCCGATGGCCTGGAGAGCCTGCAGATCGGGCTCAACCGGCTGGGCAACCGCGACAAGACCAAGCGCTGGAAAACCGAAGTGGGGGCCGGCGTGCGTTTGCATCTGCCACTCGACCCTTACACCCGAGTCACGACCCAGCGCTTGTGGACGCTGGACGATGGCCCCTGGCAACTAGAAAGTGACAACCGGCTGTCATGGTTCAATAACGACGGCTTTTCGGCGCGCACCCGCTGGGATCTGGGTAGACCGCTGGATGACAGCCGCCACCTGCGTTTCATCACCAATGTGCAGTGGCGGGAAGAGGTCGACAACCTCGAGTACAGCGAAACCGTCGAGCTCAACCACCGCCTGAACCGACGCAGCGCCCTGCGCCACAGCCTTGGCCTGATCGGCGAAAGCGGCTCCCATCCGCGTCTGGAGGACGCCTATCTGCAGACACGCTATCGGCGCGACGTGCACAAGGGCATCCTCTTTCTGGATGTCGCGCCCTCCCTGCATTTTCCGCGGGAGCACGACCATGACCCACGCTGGCAGATGAACCTGCGCCTGGAAATGTACTTCCGGCGGCATTTCGACCGTGCCGTTTTCTAGGCCAGGCATCCGCCACTCGCCACCGGCCGGGTAATCGCCTGCAAGGTCGCGGGTCGGCGGCGGCCATCGTGGCCGCCTGAAGCTCCCGCCGCTGCTGGCTCATTGCATTCTGATGCCGCCGTCCAGGCGAATCACCTCGCCGTTAAGCATCGGATTGGTGACGATCTGCTCGACCAGACGCGCATACTCATCCGGCTTGCCGAGTCGCTTGGGGAAGGGAATCGCGGCCGACAACGCGGCGACGGCGTCCTCGGGGATATCGCTCATCATCGGGGTCTCGAACACCCCGGGGGCAATCGTCATGACGCGGACGCCATACCGCGAGAGCTCACGCGCCGCCGGCAGGCCCATGCCCGCCACACCGGCCTTGGAAGCGCTGTAGGCGCACTGCCCCACCTGGCCATCGAAGGCGGCCACCGAGGCCGTGTTGATGATCACCCCCTGCTCGCCGTCCTCGCCCGGCGGATTGTGCGACATCGCCGCCGCGGCGAGCCGCATGACGTTGAAGGTGCCGACCAGGTTGATCTGAATGGTCCGCGCATAGGCGTCCAGATCCGCCGGATTGCCGTCGCGATCCAGCAGCTTGGCCACGCTGACCACGCCGGCGCAGTGAATCAACCCGGCCATGCCGGCCTGACCACCACTCTGCTGTCCGAGAGCCACGGTGGCATCCACCGCCGCCTGCATATCCGCTGCCGACGTCACGTCACCACGGACGGCTCGGGCGGCTTCGCCCAGCTGCACGGCATGTGCCTCCACGGCATCGCTCAGGTCGCAGAGTACTACCCGGCCGCCAGCGGCCACGATGCGCTCCGCCGTGGCGGCCCCCAATCCGGAAGCCGCGCCGGTGATTAAAAAACTGTTGTCCTTCAGTTGCATTGATAGGTCTCCATGGTCATTGAGCGGCAGCATCAGCCTTATCGGCGGCATCCGTGCGCAGCTTGAAGCGTTGGATCTTGCCGCTGGGTGTCTTGGGCAAGACATCGACAAACTCGATCACCCTAGGAAAGGCGTGTGTTGAAAGACGTTCGCGGACCTGCTGACGAATATCGTCGGCCAGTGAATCACTAGGCTCGAAGTCATCTCGCAGCACCACGTAAGACTTGATGATCTCACCGCGAATCTCATCGGGCTGACCTACTGCGGCGGACTCCGCCACGGCCGGGTGCATGAGCACGGAGTTCTCCACGTCGGTAGGCCCGACCCGATAACCGGCCGTCGTGATGATGTCGTCGTCGCGACCGGCGAACTGGAAGCTACCATCCTCATTGCGCTGCACTACATCGCCAGTCAAATAATATCCCTCGACGAAAGGGTCCTTCTCCTGCCATGTGTAACCCGTAAAGAAATGGGCCGGGGAACCGGCGAGATCGACCGCCAACACACCGGGCTTCCCCGGTGGAAGCTCATTGTACTCGGCGTCGAGGACTGTCAGACGATAACCGGGCAGCGGGACACCCATGCCACCGACATGTTTGGGATGCGCCAGGGCATGGTGATTGCAACAGGTCATGCCGGTCTCGGTTTGCCCATAGTGATCCATCACCGAACAGCCCAGCGCCTTCTCCACCCAGGTGACCACTTCCGTGTTGAGCGGTTCGCCGGCGGAGCTGGCACGCCGCAAGGCGAGTCGCTGGCCCGCCTCATCGAACAGCCCCGAGGCCTTCATCAGCCGGTACGCCGTAGGAGCGGCGGCGAAATTGGTGATGCGATGGCGCTCCATGAAGTCCAGTGCGCCCTCGGCACTGAAACCTGTCTCGCAGAAGTACGTGGTCACGCCAAGCAACAAGGGGCCAGCAATAGCGTAGTAGAGCCCGTAAGCCCAGCCGGGATCGGCCATGTTCCAGAAGCGGTCGCTAGCATCGAGCCCGATGGCCAGTTTCATGTAGAGCGCGAAAGCCGGCATAGCGGCAAGCGGTATGGCAACGCCCTTGGGCTTGCCTACGGTGCCGGAGGTAAACATCTGTAGGAAGGGAGCATCCGGTGACTGGCGTGGCGCCTGGGCGATGATGGCAGCATGTGTCAACGCCGTGTCCCAATCCAAGTCATCAGCATGCTCGGCATCCGGCCCGCCTACGTTCAACACTGGCGGGCACTGGTCCAGGCCGTCGAACTTGTTCCGATTGTCAGCGTCGGTGATCACCAGGCGCGTATCAGCTCGTTCCAGTCGATACGCTACCGAGTCGGATCCGAAGGCGGTAAACAGCGGCTGATAGACAGCTCCAATGCGCCAGCTGGCCAGTATGGCGACCAGCAACTGCGGCGTGCGAGGCAACATGCAGGCGATACGATCCCCCTCGCCCAGGCCTCGTGCGGCGAGCCAGCCAGCGAGTTTTTCGCTCTCGGCGGCCAGCTCTGCGTAACTCAAGGAGCTAACCTGTCCTTGGGTATCTTCATGTACCAGGGCCGTCACCTCGCCCCGTCCTTCACGCAAGTGCCGCCCGCAACAGGCCTCAAAGGCATTCAGGCGGCCATCGCGCTTATCATCGAGATGGGCGATGACATCTTCGACGGTAAAGGACTCGAGATAGACATGATAATCGTGAAGACTCGTGGACGTACTCATGAGCTACCACCTATGAGTGTTGAAAGAATCTAGCTAATATCTTGTCGTTGACGTAAACGTAAACCAACAGATACAAGCTAGAGTCTTCAACTTGGCAGAGCAAGCATCAAGAACGGTGAGAAGACTAGACCATAGTCGACGCCATGGACGAATCGTCAAGCTGTCAGTAAAAAGGCTGAGTCAGCACTGCGACCAGTTTATAGGCCAGTTCCTCCGGGGTGCGTTCACCCTCCGGGTCATACCAGCGTACCGTCCAGCTGAGCGCGCCCATGACGGAGCGCGAGACCAGAAAGCGGTCACCATGGATCAGGCCGGCCGCCAGGATTGCCTGCTTGTCCCGGAAGTGATGAAAAAGACCGCCGGACTTGACCCCATCTCGTCGGCCAGCATGCGCACCGTGGTGCGATCGAAGCCTTCCTGAACGAAAAGCCGATCGGCTTGGCGGGTGAGTTCCTTGCGGCGGGGTGACTCATTCATTACATTCATCAGGATTCACACTAGCGCTAGCTTGCTTGACCCTGAGCACTCCACAGCCCCCACACCGGGTCAACGCGGCCAGCCTATACCCGGAACATCACCCATTCACGGGAGAAGGCTCATGAGTCACGCCAACGATATCGTCTTCCTGGCGGCAACCCGCACCCCCATGGGCGGCATGCTAGGCAATCTGTCCTCGGTGGAGGCACCCGAACTGGCGGCGACCGCCATTCGCGCCGCCATCGAGCGAGCCGGCATCGCGCCCGACGCCATTGATGAAGGCTTCATGGGCTGCGTTCTGCCAGCCGGCGTCAAGCAGGGTCCGGCTCGTCAGGCCATGCGCCAGGCCGGCATTCCGGACAGCATCGGCGCCACCACCATCAACAAGCTCTGCGGCTCTGGCATGAAGAGTACCATGCTGGCCCATGACCTGATTCGCGCCGGCAGCGGCGATATCATGCTGGCCGGCGGCATGGAGTCGATGTCCAACGCGCCGCACCTGCTGCCGCGTGCGCGCACCGGCTACCGCCTGGGCCATGGCGAACTCAAGGACCATATGTTCTTCGATGGGCTGGAGGATGCCGAAAGCGGTCAGCTGATGGGCGTCTTCGCTCAGGATATCGCCACACAGCGCGGCTTCACCCGCGAGCGCCTGGATGATTTCGCCATTGCCTCGCTGGAACGCGCCATGCAAGCGACCCAGGCCGGCTATCTCGACGCCGAGATGGCCCCGGTCACGATCAAGGACCGCAAGGGCGAAACCCGCATCGACCACGATGAGCAGCCCTTCCAGGCCCGGCTCGACAAGGTTCGCGAGCTGCGCCCCGCCTTCACCCGGGATGGCACCATCACCGCCGCCAACGCGAGCTCGATTTCCGACGGCGCCTCGGCATTGATCCTGGCCAACGGCGCCGCCGCCCAGCGCCTCGGGGCCCGGCCCATCGCCCGAATGCTGGGCCACAGCACCCACTCACGTCACCCGAGCGAATTCACCATTGCCCCGGTGGGCGCCATCGACAAGCTGATGACCCAGCTCGACTGGAGCGTCGCGGATGTCGACCTGTTCGAGATCAACGAAGCCTTCGCCGTGGTCACCCTGATGGCCATGGACGACCTGGGGCTGCCACACGACAAGGTGAACATCCACGGCGGCGCCTGTGCCCAGGGCCACCCGGTGGGCTCCACCGGCTCGCGCATCATCGCCACCCTCATCCATGCTCTGCGCAGCCGGGGCGGCAAGCGCGGCATCGCCAGCCTGTGCATCGGCGGCGGTGAAGCCACCGCTGTGGCCGTGGAGCTTGTCTGACCGACAGACTAGCGCGACCTGAACGGTTGGGCGTCATGCCACTGACACCCAACCGACATCTAACTGCCACAAGGATGTCATCATCCCCGGAACAGACTGAACCTGTGTTCCCACTTCCCGACACAGGTGATTCTCCGTGCAAATGTTGACCCGCTCCCTGATCGTCGGTGGCCTCGCCGTCACCGCCCTCTCTGCCGGCGCCTCTCAGGCTCAGGCCGACTTCCAGCTCAGCGACCGCTTCACCGACAACGACGGTGACCTGGTAGCCGATATTCCGGAAGATGAATCCCAATGGCTGAATCCGGACACTCTGGTGTTCGCTTACACGCCGGTCGAGGATCCTGCCGTTTACGCCGAGGTGTGGGACGGTTTCCTCGAACACATGGAAGAGGTCACCGGCAAGAAGGTGCAATTCTTCCCGGTTCAGTCCAACTCTGCCCAAATCGAGGCAATGCGCGCCGAGCGCCTCCATGTCGCCGGCTTCAATACGGGCTCCAATCCCCTGGCCGTGGCCTGCGCCGGTTATCGCCCCTTCACCATGATGGCCGCCGAGGACGGCAGCTTCGGCTACGAGATGGAAATCATTACCCATCCGGACTCCGACATCGAGGAAGTCGAGGACATCCGCGGTCGCACTCTGACGCACACCTCCGAGACCTCCAACTCCGGGTACAAGGCCCCCACGGCGCTGATGGCCTCGGAATTCGACATGGTCTCCGGCGAAGACTATGAGGTGGACTTCTCCGGCAAGCATGACAACTCCGTGCTGGGTGTGGCCAACCAGGACTATGCCGTGGCCACCGTGGCCAACTCGGTGAAGAACCGGATGATCGACCGCGGCGTGATCGACGCCGACCAGCTCGAGGTCATCTATCAATCGGACACCTTCCCCACCACCAGCTATGGCACCGCCCACAACCTGGCGCCCGAGCTGCAGGACGCCATTCAGGAAGCCTTCTACTCCTTCGAATGGGAAGGCAGCGCGCTGGAGGAGGAATTCGGTCGCAACGGCGAAGAACAGTTCATCCCCATCACCTTCAAGGAACACTGGGCGGTGATTCGCCAGATCGATGCGGCCAACGGCGTCGAATACAACTGCAACTGAGTCACTCCCCCAGGCAAGGCGCGGGCGACATCGGGTCGTCCGCGCCTTCACGTCGTTGAGACGCAGGAGAAAACCGGCAACGTGCTTACTCTCGATAAACTCACCAAGACCTATACCCAGCAGGACACGGCCTTGTCCGACGTCACCTTTCAGGTACCCCGTGGTCAGGTCGTGGGCCTGATCGGCCCTTCTGGCGCCGGCAAGTCGACCCTGATTCGCTGCATTAACCGCCTGGTAGAACCCTCCAGCGGCAGGATCCTTCTAGGCGAGACCGACCTGGTGAACCTGAGCAGTGGAGATCTGCGCCAGGCTCGTCGGCGCATCGGCATGATCTTCCAGGAATATGCGCTGGTGGAACGCCTGACCGTGATGGAGAACGTGCTGTCCGGGCGGCTGGGCTATGTGCCCTTCTGGCGAAGCTTCACCCGACGTTTCCCCGGCCGGGATATCGAGAACGCCTACCGCCTGCTCGACCGGGTGGGGCTGCTCGAACACGCCGACAAACGCGCCGACGCCCTCTCGGGCGGCCAGCGACAGCGCGTCGGAATTGCCAGGGCTCTGGCCCAGGAGCCGGAGCTGCTGCTGGTCGACGAGCCCACGGCGAGTCTCGATCCCAAGACCAGTCGCCAGATCATGCGCCTGATCACCGAGATCTGTGCCGAGCGCCAGCTACCCGCCATCGTCAACATCCATGATGTCCCGCTGGCTCAGCAGTTCGTCGATCGTCTGATCGGTCTGCGAGCCGGTCGCATGGTCGTCGACGACTCGCCGATGTCCCTCGACGAAGCCATGCTCACCGAGATCTATGGTGCCGAGGACTGGAACACCTCTGAACAGGACGACGACCCTGATCCCGACGACCGGTCACAGGGCCCAATGCGTGTGGCGGGAACAGCAACATGACGGCGAAAACCTCCTACCCACGACACTGGAAACGCCCGCCACAGCTGGTCACGACCCGACGCTGGCGACTGGCGCTACCGCTGCTGATATTGAGCTATCTGGTCCTGGCCGTCGGCTCGCTGGAGATTGACGTCGAAAGGGTCATCGAGGGCCTGGAGCGCGGCGCGCGTTTTATACAGGGCTTTCTGCAACCGGATTTCACCAGCCGCTGGGGCGACATCCGTCGAGGGCTAATCGAGAGCCTGACCATGACCCTGACCGCCACCGTGGTGGGGGTGTTGATCTCGGTTCCCATCGGCATCGGTGCGGCCCGCAATCTTTCGCCCAGGCCGGTCTATCTTGTCTGTCGCTCGATCGTCGCCGTCAGCCGTTCCTTGCAGGAAATCATCATCGCCATTTTCCTGGTGGCCATGTTCGGCTTCGGCCCCTTTGCCGGTTTCCTCACCCTCGCCTTTGCGTCCATCGGCTTCGTGGCCAAGCTGCTCGCCGACGACATCGAGGAAGCCGATGCCAGCCAGATCGAAGCGATCCGGGCTACCGGGGCCAGTTGGTGGCAACTGATTCACTTTGCCGTGCAGCCCCAGGTCATGCCGCGGTTGATCGGTCTGTCACTCTATCGCCTGGACATCAACTTCCGCGAAAGCTCGGTGATCGGCATCGTCGGTGCCGGCGGCATTGGTGCCACCCTGAATACCGCTATCGACCGTTACGAATACGACAGCGCCGCCGCCATCCTGCTGATCGTCATCGCCATCGTGATGCTGACGGAATATGGTTCCAGCTATCTAAGGAAATTCCTGCAATGAGCGCTCTTGATAACCGCTCCGGCGAGCCGAGCCATTACTCGCGAGTCTGGACTTTTCGAACGCCGCGTGCACGGCTGGCACTGTGGGGGGGCTGGCTCGCCCTGGTGGCACTGTTCGTATGGTGCTGGCAGGTCATGAACGAAGGCACCCTGTGGATCTTCGTCGCCGATGCCCCCGACCAGGCCATGGACATCGGCAGCCGCATGTTCCCGCCTGAGCTGGCTTATATAGCCGAGCTGCTGATGCCGCTGTGGGATACTATCAACATCGCCACCCTGGGCACCCTGGGCGGGGTCATCATGGCGGCGCCCATCGCCTTTCTCGCCGCCCGCAACACCACCCCATCGGTGCTGCTGGTGCGACCCGTGGCACTTTTCATCATCGTCGCCTCGCGCTCGATCAACTCCTTGATCTGGGCCCTGCTGCTGGTCGCGATCATCGGACCGGGTTTGCTGGCAGGCATCGTTGCCATCGCCCTGCGCTCCATCGGCTTCGTCGGCAAGCTGCTTTACGAAGCCATCGAGGAAACCGATCACCACCAGATCGAGGCCGTGGCCGCCACTGGTGCCCGATCCGCCCAGATCCTCCACTATGGGATCGTCCCCCAGATACTACCGGCCTTCTGGGGTATTGCGCTGTTTCGCTGGGACATCAACATTCGCGAGAGCACCATCCTGGGGCTGGTGGGGGCCGGCGGCATCGGCATGAAGCTGCAATCCTCCATCGACACTCTGGCCTGGTCCCAGGTTGCCACCATCCTGATCGTGATCCTGGCCACCGTAGTGGTCAGCGAAGCCATCTCGGCGCGCATGCGCCAGGCACTGATCTAGGCATTCCTGGGCTTGCCAGCGTCAACATACGCCCGGGCCAAGCCAGGCAAGCCCCGGGCGGCAGTCAACACAGGGCGGCGCGACGCTCGGGGCGATCCCCCATGGCCTCGATAGACGCCTGAAGCATCTCGAGACGCTCGGCGTCCCCCCGGGCGGCGGCGGCCAGGGCGTCCTCCGCCCAGTCCGGCAGGTTCGGCTCGAGGGCATAATGGACCCAGGAACCCTCACGGCGGTCCTGAAGCAACCCGCAGTGGCGAAGCTGGGCCAGGTGGCGCGAGACCTTGGGCTGTGAAAGCGCCAGCGCATGCGTCAGTTCACAGACGCACAACTCGCCTTCACCGCGAATCAGCAGCATCAGCATCAGGCGCGTGTCATCGGCCAGGCACTTGAAGCACGTCAGGGGTGTCAGCTGCGTCAATGGCTCATCTCCCGCCTTCACTCGGCGGCCTGTGCATATCGCGGCAAGGCCAGGGCCATCAGTGCACTGGCCGCCACCAGGCCGGCGGAGACCCACAGACACGCCGAGAGTCCGTACACCTGATAGACCCAGCCCGACAGCACCGTACCGGCCAGGCGCCCCATGGCATTGGCCATGTAATAAAAGCCCACGTCCATGGACACCCCGTCGGCCCGGGCGAAGTGCACGATTAGATAACTATGCCAGCTTGAATTGATAGCAAACAGCACGCCGAATGCCAGCAGGCCGGCCACCAGCCAGCCCACCTGAGCCAGCGGCAACAGCGCCAGCAACACCGGCAGCCCTGCCAGCCAGGCAGCCCAGAAGGCGGTGACAAAGCGCGGACCTCCGCCGACCAGACCGGTCAGTCGGGGTGCCTGGGTCTGGACCCCGCCATAGCCGATCACCCAGATTGCCAGCAGCCCGCCCACCGTCCAGTGGCTCCAACCGTGCTGGTCATACAGAAACACCGGCAGGGCCACCACGAACCACACATCCCGGGCGGCGAATAGACAGAAGCGCGCCGCCGACAGCACATTGATGGCCCGCGACTGGGAAAACACCTCCGTGAACTTGGGTTTGCGCTTCTGCCGGCCAAGATCCGCCCGCAGCCGCCAGAGCGACAGCCCCAGCACCACCGCAAGCATGACGGCCATGACCACCATGGCGCCCCGGAAACCGATCAGCGTAAGCAGCGCACCGCCGAGGAAGAAGCCCAGTCCCTTGAGGGCATTCTTCGAGCCCGTCAGGATCGCCACCCAGCGATACAGGGCGCTGTTGGCCTGGGCACTATCCCTGGGCACCAGCACCTTGACCGCGCTCTTGGCGCTCATCTTGTTGAGGTCCTTGGCGATGCCCGACAGCGCCTGGGCCGCCATCACCCAAGGCACGCTCAGGCTGGCCGCCGGCACCATCAGCATCGACAGCGCCAGGATCTGCAGTCCCAGCCCGAGGTTCATGGTGCGGTTGAGGCCCAGGCGTGCGCCCAGCCAACCGCCGACCAGGTTGGTTACCACGCCGAAGGCTTCGTAGAAGACAAACAGCATGGCCACTTCCAACGGCGAGTAACCCAGCTGGTGGAAGTGCAGCACCACCAGCATGCGCAGGGCGCCATCGGTCAGGGTGAAGGCCCAGTAATTGCCGGTGATCAACAGGTACTGACGGATCTCGAAGGGCAGCGCCCGGAGTCGTGCGCCCAGGGATTCAGCCACGCGTCCCTCCGGCATGGCCGACCTTCAGGGCCAGTTCCGCGGTGCGATTGGCATAACCCCACTCATTGTCATACCAGGCATACAGCTTGAGCTGCGTGCCGTTGATGACCATGGTCGAGAGCGCATCGATGACCGAGCTGCGCGGATCGGTGCGATAGTCGATGGAGACCAGCGGGCGCGGCTCGTAGCCCAGAATGCCGGCAAGCTCCCCCTCAGCGGCGGCTTTCAGGGCGGCATTGACCTCTTCCACCGTCACCTCGCGCTCGAGCTCGAAAACCATGTCGGTCAGCGAGGCATTGGCCAGGGGCACCCGCACGGCGTGGCCGTTCAGCTTGCCGGTGAGCTCGGGAAAGATCTCGGTGATCGCCCGGGCCGAACCCGTGGAGGTGGGAATCAGGCTCATGCCGCAGGCGCGGGCACGTCGCAGGTCCTTGTGCGGCGCATCGAGGATGGTCTGGGTATTGGTGATGTCATGCACCGTGGTCATCGAACCATGGCGAATGCCGAAGCGTTCCTGGATCACCTTGATCACCGGGGCCAGGCAATTGGTGGTGCAGCTCGCGGCGGTGACGATGGCATGCTGATGCGGATCGTACTGGTCGTCGTTGACCCCGACCACCAGATTGAGCACGCCGTCATCCTTGACCGGGGCGCTGACCACGACCCGCTCGACGCCCTGCTCCAGATACGCCTGCAGGGCTTGGCGCTCCTTGATGACGCCGGAGCACTCGATTACCACCTGGCAGCCGGACCAGTCGCTGTCATCCACGGCAGAACCGGCCCCGAAGGCGATCTGGCGTCCATCGATCGTCAGGCAGCCGGCTGAGGCCTGGATACCCTGGCCGGGGCACCAGTGCCCGTGCACCGAATCGAACTCCAGCAGGTGCGCGAAGGTGGCAGCCTCCCCGCCCGGGTCATTGAGGCGCACCACTTCCACCTCACCGGACGCGACATGCGGCCAGAGTGAGCGCAGCGCCAGGCGCCCGATGCGCCCGAAACCATTGATGCCGATACGTAGTGTCATGCGTCTGAGTCTCCTCGATGCGCCGGATGATGACCGGTGGTCAGCGGGTGGAAGTGTCCTGGGCCTTGAGTTCGAGCCACAGCGTCAGGCGTCGACGGATTTCCTGCAGCGCCTGCTCGTAGGCATCCGGACGATCGATCTGTCGCGGGTCGCGGATATCCCAGTAGAGATATTCGTCATGGCTGCCCGGCCAGTCGCGGCAGGCCTGATGCGCCTTGTCACAGAGCACGATCACCGTCTCGAAATGCTCACCGGTAAACTCTTCCAGCGGCTTGCTGGCCAGCGTGGTGGTGTCGATACCCTGCTTGTGCAAGGCGGCCAGCGCCAGCTCGTGGGGTTGATCCGGTTGCGAGCCGGCGCTGAAGGCAGCAAAGCGCTCCCCGGCCAGGTGCCGTAGCAGCGCTTCGCCCATCAGCGAGCGGGCCGAGTTGGCATTACACAGAAAGAGCACGTTGGGTCGCGTCATACAGCACCTGATGTTGATATATGGAATTCCATATATAACCGACTCAGGTGTCAATACAATGACAACCCGACGCCAAAAGACAACGGGGAGGCCTTTCGGCCTCCCCGTTCACTCAGCATGCTTGTCCGGCCGATCAGCCATCAACCATAGCGGCCGGTGATGTAATCCTCGGCCTTCTTGGTCGCCGGATTGGCGAACATGGTCTTGGTGTCGTTGTATTCGACGACTTCACCAAGGTGGAAAAACGCCGTGTAATCCGCCACACGCGCCGCCTGCTGCATGTTGTGCGTCACCGTGATGATGGTATAGCGCTGCTTCAGCTTGTCCATCAGGTCCTCGACCGTGGCCGTGGAGATCGGGTCCAGCGCCGAGGTCGGCTCATCCATCAGGATCACGTCCGGGCTCACCGCGATGGCGCGGGCGATGCACAGACGCTGCTGCTGGCCACCGGAGAGCGAAGTGCCGGGCTCATGCAGCTTGTCCTTGACCTCTTCCCAGAGACCCGCATCCCGCAGGGCACGCTCCACCAGCTCGTCGGAATCCGCCTTGCGGCTGACCAGGTCATGCATGCGCGGCGCATAGGCGACGTTCTCGTAGATCGACTTGGGGAACGGGTTGGGCTTCTGGAAGACCATGCCCACGCGCCGACGCAGCGCCACTTCGTCCATCTTCTTGTCGTTGATGTCGCGGCCGTCCATCTCGATCATGCCCTGGATGCGCACACTGGGGATCAGATCGTTCATGCGATTGAGGCACCGCAGGAAGGTCGACTTGCCGCACCCCGAGGGGCCGATCAACGCCGTGATGTTCTTCTGGTAGACATCCATGTCGATGCCGCTGAGTGCCTGATTCTCGCCATACCAGAGGTTGAGATCACGAGTGCGAATACTCAGCTCATGGTTGGCATCTTCGTTGCGTGTCACCGGCTCGCCGGCAGTTTGACCGGTCATGGATGTCGTACTCCGCTGGGCTACTTGCATGTTCATCATGACATTTCCTGTTTCAGGCCGCGGGGTTACCAGCGACGTTCGAATTTCTTGCGCAGCACCACGGCAGTCGCATTCATGAAGATCAGCACCGCCAGAAGGACCAGGATGCCGCCCGAGGTCTTCTCGACGAAGGCCTTGTCCGGTTCCCCGGCCCAGGTGAAGATCTGCGCCGGCAGCACCGTTGCCGCTTCGGTAAAGGAACCGGTGATATCCGGAATGAACGCCACCATGCCGACGATGATCAACGGCGCGGTTTCCCCCATCGCCTGAGCCAGTCCAATGATAGAGCCTGTCAGGATACCCGGGAAGGACACCGGCAGCACATGGTCACGAACCATCTGCCAGCGCGAGCAGCCCACCCCGAACGCCGCATGGCGAATGGAGTCCGGAACACTGCGCAGTGCAGAGCGCGTCGAGATGATGATCACCGGCAGGGTCATCAACGCCAGCGTCAGGCCACCCACCACGGGCGATGAACGCGGCACCCCGAAAAAGCCGATGAAGATCGCCAGGCCCAGCAGACCGAAGAGGATCGACGGAATGGCGGCCAGGTTGTTGATGTTGATCTCGATCAACTGGGTAAAGCGGTTATCGGGGGCAAACTCTTCCAGGTAGACCGCCGTCATCACGCCGATGGGAAAGGCCACCGCCAGGGTCACCAGCAGCGTCATCATGGTACCGAAGGCCGCCGAGGCAATACCGGCATACTCCGCCATCTTGGAGTCGCCCTTGGTGAAGAAGGTGGTATTGAACTTGAGCTCGGCCCGCCCTTCGGAGGCGAGGCGGTCGACCACCGCCTGCTGACTGGCGTTGAGACTGGTCTTGTGCCCCTTGAGGTACTGATCGACGGCACTATCCGCCAGCACCCACTCGGTACGGGTGGTACCCAGCAGATCGGAATCGGCTTCCATGCGCTGCGGAATAAGGCGCAGATAGCCGCGGCTGACCAGCGGGCGCATTTCCTCGTCGAGGGCCGCCAGGGGAATCTCGGCGGCCTGTTCAGTGTATTGGACCTCGGCCTGGACCTGGGCCTGCTGGAAGGCCGGCAGCCCCTTGACCAGCATGTCGGCGAAGAACAGCACCAGGAAAAGCCCGGCCAGCCCCAGAGCCCCCATGGACATCCACTTCAGGCGTGCCGACTTGCGGTGACGCTTCTTGAGCTGGGCGCTGATGTCTTCAAAGGAATGGTTCATCGGTCAGAACTCCCAGCTTAAAGGTTGTTGATGCGATACTTTTCGCGGAACCGGCGAATCATGATCACCGACACGAAGTTCAGTGCCAGGGTCACCACGAACAGCACCAGCCCCAGGGCAAAGGCCGAGAGGGTTTCGGCACTGCCGAACTCCAGATCCCCGGTCAGCGCCGAGACGATACGCACCGTGACCGTGGTCATGTCCTCGAAGGGATTGGCGGTCAGGTTGGGGCGCATGCCGGCGGCCATGACCACGATCATGGTCTCGCCCAGGGCTCGCGAGACGGCCAGCAGCGACGCCGAGATGATGCCCGGCATGGCCGCCGGCACCACGACATCACGGATCATCTCGCTCTTGGTCATGCCAAGCGCCATCGCGCCTTCACGCATGCTGCCCGGCACCGAGCTGATGACGTCATCCGACAGCGAGGAAATGAACGGAATGATCATGATGCCCATCACAAGCCCGGGCGCCACGGCATTGCTGAAGGAGGCCTCGATGCCGAAGAAACCGGCCACGGCCACCACGATAGGGGCCACCGTGATGGCGGCGAAGAAGCCGTAGACCACGGTGGGAATACCGGCCAGAACCTCGAGGACCGGCTTGGCCACGGTGCGAACCTTGTGAGGCGCGAACTCGGCCATGTAGATCGCCGAGAGCAGCCCCACCGGAATGGCGACCAGCATGGCGATCAAGGTGATCATGAAGGTACCGGCGAACAGCGGCACCGAACCGAACTTGGCGGCACTGCCCCCCTCGTCACCGCGACCCGCCGCTTCCAGGAAGCTGGCGCCGGGGTTCCAGGTGGTACCGGTAATGAAGTCCCAGAAGCTCTGCATCTGGAAGAAGCGGATCGCCTCCCCGATGATCGAGATGAGAATGCCGAAGGTGGTAAAGATCGACACCATGGCGGCGCCGGCCAGCATGAAGCGAACGACCGCTTCGATGGCCTTGCGCGCATGAAAATTGGGTTTGACCAGATAGATACCGGCCATCAGACCGACACAGGCCACGACCAGGCTGCCGGCCAGCAGATAGAAGGACGAGATGTCGCCCCCCATCCACAGCATGAAGAAGGCGCCCACGGCGCCTACCAGCACCGCCGGTCCCGCCGTGGAAAGCACGGTGAACCAGCCATACTGATCGGGCTGAGCGTGCATGGCAGAACCCGCTGCACGCACCCGGGACGCCTTGGCGCGACCCAGGAAGAAGGCTATCAGACCCAGCACCAGGAGTATGCCGCAGAAAGTGGCGAAGAGTTGATTGGTCTGCATAGGATTCTCTCGAAGGAATTCAAGCGGAGCATTCGCCCCTACGTGAACCGGCCGACAGCCTGGCTGCCGGCCGGTCAGGGCATCACCAGTAGGCTTACTTCTTCAGGTCAGCCAGTTCGAGCTGCTCCTGGTTCTTGACGGCGTTGCGCTGTTCCTCGCGCATCTCCTTCGGTGCCGGGATCAGGCCCAGGCCCTTGAGATAGCCCATATCACCGATCATCTTCTCGCTCATGAACATGTTGGCGTAATCCATCATCGCCGGCACATCTTCGCTGTGTTGATTCTTGACATAGAAGAACAGCGAGCGCGACACCGGATAGTCGCCGCTGCCGATGGCTTCCGGCGTCGGTTTGACACCATCGATGCTGGAACCGACCAGCGCCTCGGCGTTCTCTTCCAGGAAGGAGTAGCCGAAGATGCCGAAGGCATCGGTGTTCTCGGCTAGGCGCTTGACGATCAGGTTGTCGTTCTCGCCGGAGTCGATGAAGGCACCGTCGGAACGGATATCGGTGTAGGCCTCTTCGTAGGCATCCATACCCTCGGAGGCATGCTCCATGACCAGTTCCTCGAAGGCATCACGGGTGCCTGAGGTGGTCGGCGGACCATAGACGGCGATCTCGCGATCCGGCAGCGAGCTGTCGATGTCGTTCCACTTCATGTAGGGGTTGTCGACCAGCTCACCATCGACCGGCACCTTGGCCGCCAGCGCCTTGAACAGCTGCTCGCGGGTGACGTTCATGGCTTCGTTTTCGCTGGACTGAGCGAAGGCGATGCCGTCATAGCCGACCATGGCTTCAGTGATGTCAGTCACGCCATTTTCCTGGCAGCGCTCGAACTCGGAGGGCTTGATGCGACGCGAGGCGTTGGTGATATCCGGCGTGCCATCACCGAGGCCGTTGCAGAACAGGCGCAGACCACCACCGGAACCGGTGGACTCGATGACCGGGGTCGCGTATTCGGTGGTGGCACCGAACTCTTCGACCACATAGCTGGCAAAGGGGTAGACCGTGCTGGAACCCACGATGCGCAGCTGCTCGGACTCCTGGGCCTGGGCAGCGCCCGCCACGCCGACGGCGGCAGCGAGTACGGAAGTCTGGAAGATGCGGTTATTGAGGATGCGATTCATGGAGATGGCTCCTGTTCATGGGGATATTCATCCTTCGCATGACACAAGGTGCCCCACAAAAATGACAGCTTCATGACATGCCGTCATTTTTCTTCCAAAAAATCACCCCTCCCGCGAGGCGGCCGCGGCAGACGCTTCCACCCTGCCCGAGCGCCCTGCCGCTGCCGAGCCCAGGGCATGACCGGCCAGCCGGCGCAGCGCGATATTGCCGGCCAGCGACACCACCAGCATGGTCAGCACCATGGGCCAGGCACTGTCGATCTCGAAGGCACTGACGATGACCCCCGCCAGCGAACCGAAGGTGAACTGGATACTGCCCAGCAGTGCCGTGGCCGTGGCACTCATGTGGCTGAAGTGCTCGAGCATCGACGACATGGCATTGGGTGTGATCAGCCCCACCATGCCCATGAACACCATGATCAGCGGCACCACCGTATAGGGCGAATCCAACCCGGTCGCCACCAGCCCGATCAGGCCCACGGCCACCGCCAGTTGCACGGCCATGCCCAGGCGCATGTTCTGCTGTGGACTGCGCCGCCGCAACAGGCGGATATTGAGGCGGTTCGAGGCCGCCATGACCACGACATTGGCCCCGAACACGACCGGATAGATGGCCGGCGAGATGCCGTAATGGGTGATGTAGAGAAACGGCGAGGCCGTGATGAAGGCGAACATGCCGGCGAAGGTGGTCGCCACCGACAGCACATAGCCCATGGCCTCGCGATGGCGCAGCACGCTGGCATAGTTACGTAGCACCTGGCGTGCCGAGGCCATCGGCGCGTCCGCGGGCCGCGTCTCCGGCAGGCGCGTCCCCATCAGCCACAGCAGGAAGGCCGCGTACACCGCCAGGAAGACGAAGATCAGCCACCAGTCGGCCAGGTACAACAGGCCGGAGCCCACCGCCGGCGCAGCCAGTGGCGCCAGCATCATGATCATGGCCATGGTCGACATGACCTTGGCGGCCTCGCGACCGCTGAAGCAATCCCGCACAATGGCCGCCGAATTGACCACACAGGCCCCGCCGCCCAGTGCCTGGACGAAGCGCAGCCCGAGCAGCTCGGCCAGGGTGTTGACCTGGGTGATCAGCAGACTGGCAATCAGGAAGATCACCAGCCCGCTCAGCAGCACCGGACGCCGACCGAAGCGATCGGACAGCGGCCCCCCGGTCAACTGGCCGAGCGCGAAGCCCAGCAGGAAGAAACTGATCGACAGCTCGGTATGATGCACGCTGGCGCCCACCGATTGGGCGAGCGCCGGCATGGCCGGCAGATAGGCATCAATGGCAAAGGGCGCCAGCGCGGTGTTGGCCGCCACCAGCAAGGCCGTTCGTCGAGCGTCGAGTTTCAAGAGACCTCCACAGGAATCCGAGTCAGAGCCCCCATCATAACGTCATTCGTCACGGCCTGCCGGTTTCACCGACGGGTCAGTGTTGTCGGCGCCGCGAGCTTGATAGAGTGGCAACACTGCAAAACCCACCGACAAGGACTCTGTATGGCTGACGACCAACTCTCCCAACTCAAGCAAATGACCACCGTAGTGGCCGATACCGGTGACCTGGAAACCATTCGCCGCTTCCAGCCCACCGATGCCACCACCAATCCCTCGCTGATTCTGCAGGCCGCCCAGCAGCCGGAACGCCGTGCCCATCTTGCCGATATCGCACGCCGTGCCACCGACATCAATGCCGCCCTGGATGCCGTGGCCGTCGACATCGGCAGCGAGATCAGCCAACTGGTGCCCGGCTATGTCTCCACCGAGGTCAGCGCCCAACTCTCCTTCGACACCCAGGCCACCCTGGCCCGAGCCCGTTCGCTGATCGAGCGCTATGCGCGTCTGGGAGTGCCGGCGGAGCGCATCCTGATCAAGGTCGCCGCCACCTGGGAAGGCATTCAGGCGGCGCGCGTGCTGGAACGCGAGGGCGTCCACACCAACCTGACGCTGCTCTTCAGCTTTGCCCAGGCCAGGGCTTGTGCCGACGCCGGCGTCACGCTGATTTCACCCTTCGTCGGGCGCATTCTCGACTGGCACAAGGCCCGCGACCCGGAAGCCGACTTCAGTGGCGACCGGGACCCCGGCGTGCAATCGGTCCGCCACATCTACGAGCACTTCAAGGGGCACGGCTACGAGACCGTGGTCATGGGCGCCAGCTTCCGAAACAGCGGCGAAATCCGGGCATTGGCGGGCTGTGACCGCCTGACCATCTCACCGGCCCTGCTCGAGGAGCTGTCCGAGACCCGGCAACCGCTGGAACGCCGGCTCACGCCCCTGGACGCCGAGACCCAGGCCCCTGACCCGCAGGACGAGGCCGAATTCCGCTGGGACCTGAACGAGGACGCCATGGCCACCGAGAAACTGGCCGAAGGCATTCGCAAGTTCATGGCCGATCAGCGCAAGCTGGAAACCCTGCTGGCCGAACTGCGCCAGGGCTGATGAGCGCGCGGCGTATGGGAGGAAGGCCTACTCGGAGGAGCTCGAGGAGCGCTGCGCCTCAAGCATCTCCACCAGCGGCTGGAACTGCTCGCGATTGTGCTCGCTCATCTGCATGAGAATGCGATGCGCCTCCAGGACACGCTCACGGGTATCGGCCTCATCGGCCGGCACGGCATCGAGATCATGAAGCTCCGCGAGCTCGGTCACCGGCGACTCCAGCAGGGTGTAATAGCGGGCGAATCCCATGACATCGAGCATGCGGCGCACGTCCGGATGATTAACCACAATGGTCGGCGCCTGTGCGAGGCGGCCGCGCAGCGCCATGGCCACCTTGGCCAGAAAGCCGAGTGCCGTCGAGTCCACGTTGGTCGCTTCGCGCAGATCCACCATCACAGCTTCCAGCCCAGGGGTCTCGGCCATTTGCTGAGCCTGCTGATCCAGGGTCGCACACAGCGTCAGGCGCACATCGCCACTGAGCTTGAGTACGAAGACGCCGGACTCGAACGCCGCCTGAAGACGGCCCTCATGCTTTATCATCGCCAAATCCGCTCAACATCATGATCGTCAGGTCGTCCGGCAGCTCATCGCCATTAGCTTCATCCTCGGCCACGCCGTTACCTTCCACCCGTTCGCCCAGTGCCAGGCTGGCCGTTAGGTCCATCAGCGATTCGCAGCATGCGGCCCGCTGGCCGAGCACCTCGAGGCGCTCATCCAGCGTATCGCCCGGCAGGCACTCGAGGATGCCATCGGAGCAAAGCCAAAGCCTGAAATCGTCGGGCAGGTGGCATCCCAGAGACGGATACTCGACATCCGGGAAGAGGCCCACCGGCATGCCCTCGCCCTCCAGGGCCACCAGGCCGTCGCCGGACACCAGCATGGGCATGGGAAACTGCGAACCGAGCGAATAGTGGAGATATCGCTGCTCGCGGTCAATCACCCCGACAAACAGGGTGGCATGCTTGCCGATGCCGGTATCCAGGAGCTCGCGGTTGAGCGCCGACAGCCAGCTCGGCCCGATGGCCTTAGGGTCCCGACCGTCCCACTCGCTCTGCCAGCGATTGAACAGATACTTGAGCAGCACGGTCACGAAGGCCGACGAGGCGCCATGCCCTGACACATCGGCAAAGTAGAAAAGCGTGAAGCGCTCGTCGAAGTGCAGGAAGTCAAGAAAGTCCCCGGAGAGGTAGAGCGACGGGGCCAGCCAGTAATCGCAGCGAACATTGCCGGAATAGTTGGGCGTCGGCGGCAACAGCTTGCGCTGGATCTGCCCGCCCGCCTGCTGGTCGAGTCGCAGCATGGCCAGGTGCGTCTCGAGGTGCTCGTTGAGCTCCCCCAGACGTCGCCGGTCATGCTCCTGCTCCCGGGCCAGACGATTGATCTCGATGACTCGGCGAATCATGCGTCGCAGCAGGTGTCCATGGCGCAGCGGATCGACCACATAGTCCACAAGCCCCGCATCCACCGCCGAGAACAGCTCGCTGTCCTGGCGATCATCACTGACGACAAGCGTCGGCAGACGCCGACACAGCGCCGGCCAGTCCTGCGCCGCCACCGCCCGCGAATGGGCCACCACCAGCACTGTCTCCTCGGGTAGCTGATCGACCTCGGCGGCGGCAAAGACCGCCAGGCCATCCCGGGCAATAGTGCCTGCCAGGGCATCGCGCTCGTCCCCGGGAAGGTCGACCAGACCGATCAGCTCATTGTCACTCGACATCCTGTCACCGCCTCATTCGGCGAAGGCATCATCGAAATCGCTGCCTTCCAGATCGAAATCATCACTGGCAAACGGATCCTCGCCCAGCTCACCATCGCTGACCTCGAAGCGCCGACGCTGCAGCCAGCTATCCCGGATGAAGGTATAACGGTCGCCCTGAATCAGCTTTTCCTGTTCGAGCAGACCGGCCCGGGTATCGATGGTACGCAGGGCACTGAGTGACAACCGGGTCGGGTCATGCTCCACATAGGTCACCGGATAGGTGTACATGTCCACCGGCAGGCCACCGGTATCACGCACCGTGCTGGGTCCCAGCAGGGGCAGCACCAGATAGGGTCCCTCGCCCACCCCCCAGGTGGCCAGGGTCTGGCCGAAGTCTTCGTCCCGCACGCTCAGGCCCATGGGCGTGGCCACATCGAAAAGCCCCAGTAGGCCCACCGTGGAGTTCAACACGAAGCGTCCGGTGGAGGCGCTGGCATTCGAGCCCTTGCCTTGCAGCAGACTGTTGAGCGTGGTGCGAATCTCGCCGAGGTTCGAGAAAAAGTTGCCCACGCCGGCTTCCACCGGGTCCGGAGTGACAAAACGATAGCCCTGCGACAGAGGCTTCAGGGCGTACCGGTCGACGGTCTCGTTGAAGGCGAATACCCCCCGATTGAAGCCCTCCCAGGGGTCATCGGGATTGGCCGACGTCTGGCTCTGAGTGGCAGCGCAGCCCGACAGCAGAGCCAGTGCCAGGCCAGCGGCCAGGGGACACAGGCCACGAGAGAAAAACGTCGTGAAGGGTCGATTCATTGGCTCCAGGATCTCCTGCCCGTTAGTACATTCAAGTATCCGAGTAAGTTGACAAGGGTCACACGCCACGGCCGTACGAGGCGGCATCCGGCAGGCAATCGCCGTTGTGGCCCTCTGAAGCCGCATGGCGCGCCCGACTGCAACACCTCATGGGCGTGGGTAAACACTTCTCAGCAGCGACGCACCACGACATTGCCAGCACTGTAGCCCGCGCCGAAGGAACACACCACCCCCAGCGCGCCCGCGGGCAGATCGTCGCGATGCAGATGAAAAGCAATGATCGAGCCGGCGGAGCTGGTGTTGGCATAACGATCGAGAATGATCGGCGCTTCCTCGGCTGACGGATCGCGGCCCAGCACCCGTCGCGCAATCAGATCATTCATGTGGCGATTGGCCTGATGCAGCCAGAGCCGCGACAGATCATCACCACTCAGGCCGAGTTGCGCCAGGTGCTCGCCGATCAAGCCGGCCACCATCGGGCAGACCTCCTTGAACACCCGACGCCCTTCCTGAACGAACAACTTGTCAGCGGCCCGCGGATCAGCGTCCGTGACCCGATTCAGAAAACCGGCGTTATTGCGAATGGCGTTGGAAAACTGGGTCACCGGACGCGTGCCCAGCACCTCGAAGCGCACATCGGCGGTGGCCACGGCATCATCCTCCAGCACGATGGCCGTGCAGGCATCGCCGAAGATGAAATGACTGTCGCGGTCGCGAAAGTTCAAATGAGCCGAGCAGATCTCCGGGCTGACCACCAGCACGCGACGCGCCGCACCAGCGCGAATGGCATTGCTGGCCGCATCGATGGCGAAGGTCGCCGACGAACAGGCCACGTTCATGTCGTAGGCGTGTCCGCTCGCACCGAGCGCCGCCTGGAGTTCTACCGCCACCGCCGGGTAGGCACGCTCCAGGTTGGAACAGGCGACGATCACCAGATCGATGTCGGCGGCCGACACCCCCGCCGACGCCAGGGCGTCGCCGGCTGCAGCCAGGCCCATTTCGGCCTGGATCGAGAGCTCATCATCGCCCCGCAGCGGCAGGTTGGGGCGCATCCGCTCTGGGTCCAGAATGCCCTCGGCATCCAGCACATAGCGGCTGTGAATGCCGGAAGCCTTGACGATGAAGGCCTCGCTCGACATAGCCTGCGGCTCGCGCTCGCCGGCCGCAATGGTCGCTGCATGGCGTTCGTTGTCGCGCGACGCCCAGGTATTGAAGCTCGCCACCAGGGCAGCGTTGTCGATGGCATGCGGTGGCGTGAAAAGCCCCGTGCCGGTCATTACCACTTGGCTCATCACTTTCTCCGTGTTGCAGCCGTTCTTTACCGGGGCCTTAGGCGCGCCCGGTGATTTCCGCCCAGCGTTTTTCCAGGCGCTTGGTCGACACCGGCATGCGGGTGCCGAGCTGTTGAGCGAACAGCGACACGCGAAGCTCCTCGATCCACCAGCCGAATTCGACTAGCGCCGGGTCTTCCACTTCGCCGCGGCGTTCGCTCTGGCGGCGAGCGGCCAGGCGCGCCTCCAGATCCTGGATCTCCTGCATGTGCATCTGGTCGCGCATGCGCTCGCGGGGCGCCTTCTCCAGACGCAGGAGCGCCGCCTCCATATAACGAGGATACTCCTCCAGCCACTCGCCCGCCTCACTGATGAAGCCGGGATAGACCAGCCGCT
Organism: Halomonas almeriensis; assembly: GCF_030409235.1. Lineage (GTDB taxonomy): Bacteria > Pseudomonadota > Gammaproteobacteria > Pseudomonadales > Halomonadaceae > Halomonas > Halomonas almeriensis. The sequence goes on along the minus strand of NZ_JAUFPO010000006.1, from coordinate 330,759 downwards.
GCATCTGCGCCTTGAGATCACTGTAAACCAGCGCCAGCGAAAGGTTCAGATTGCCCTTCAACGCCTTGGTCACCGCCAGATGGCCCTCCAGAGCCTTTTCCAGGGTGCTCAGCAGCGCCTCCGCCCGAGGCACCACCTCGGCACGGCACTCGCTGACACGCTGCTCAAGCTCGTCGGCCGAGCGTGGCAGCGGATCCACCGCGACCACCTGACGGAAGGCCGCATCGATGACGTCATCGGTGAGCTGACGCTTGCTCCCGACCTTGGTGAACAGCAAGGCACAGGGCTTCATGCCCGGCAGGCGCTCGATGGCCCGGGCCTGATCGGGCAGCCGCGCCCGGGCCGCCCAGACGACGCCGCGCCGATGGGCTTCACGGGCCTTGTCGGGGTGATCGAAGAGCTCCACATCAAGGGCCTCGCCACGCGGCACCACCGCCGGAAAGGCCTCGACCCGGATGCCCGCCTGGGTGGTGACACGCGATTCCGGCAGGGCCGAGGCCGGCAAAGTCTCCAGTGCTTGCCCCTCGCTGGCCTGCTCGGCCAGCGCCTGGGCGCCCTGCCCGGCGGCCTTTTCGAAACGCCGCTCCAGTTCGCGCACATCCCGGCCCTGGCCGAGTTCATTGCCCTCATGGTCGACCACTCTGAGGTTCATGATCAGATGCGGCTCGAGCTGGTCGAGGCGCCAGTCGTCCGGGTGCGGTCGTGCGCCGGTCTTGCGCCGCAGGAACTCGCCCAGTGCCTCGGTCAGTGGCGTGTCGTCGGGCGTCATGGCCTGCAGGGCGGCGTCCACCCAGTCGGGAATCGGCACCACCTGGCGACGGATCGACTTGGGCAGCGACTTGACCAGGCTGATGCACTTCTCGCGCAGCAGCCCCGGCACCAGCCATTCCAGACGCCCGGCCGGCAGCTGCGGCAGCATCGCCGCCGGCACCGTCAGCGTCACGCCATCATCCGCCGCCCCCGGAGAGAAGTGATAGGCCAGCGGATAGCGCACCCCGCCCAACACCAGCTCATCGGGATAATCCGCCTGGGTGACTTCCTCGGCCTGGCGAGCGAACAGCGCCTGACGATCGAACTTGAGGATATCCGCGTCGTCACGCTCGGCCTTCTTGCGCCAGGCCTCGAAGCTCTTGCCGTTGTAGACATCCGCCGGAATCCGCGCGTCGTAGAAGTCGAACATCGCCTCTTCGTCGACCAGGATGTCGCGCTTGCGCGCCCGATCCTCGAGGTCCTCGACTTCCTCGACCAAAGCCCGGTTATGGGCGAAGAACTCGCCCCGTGTCCGGAACTCGCCCTCGACCAGGGCACGACGAATGAACAGCTCGCGGGCCTCCTGTGGCGCGATGGGCCCGTAATGCACGCGGCGGCGCGCGACGATGGGCAGGCCGAACAGAGTCACCTGCTCGAAGGCCACCACCTGGGCGCGTTTCATCTCCCAGTGCGGCTCGCTGTAACTGCGCTTGACCAGGTGCCCCGCCGCGGGCTCGATCCACTGTGGGTCGATGCGCGCCACGGTGCGCGCGAACAGCCGCGATGTTTCGATCAGCTCGAAGGCCATCAGCCACTTGGGCGTTTTCTTGGCCAGCCCGGAACCCGGATGGATCATGAACTTGCGATTGCGTGCCCCGAGATATTCGCGATTCTCGTGGAACTGCCCCAAGTGCGAGAGCAGGCCCGGCAACAGCGCCTTATGCAGCTGCACTGCGTTGTCGCGTTGCGCCTGCCGCGCGCTCTCCCGGTCGGATTCGGTGACCACCACCGGCTGTGTCGGCCGGGCCGGGACCTCGATGTCCATGTCACGCAGCAACTGACGCAGCTGACGGAAGGTATCGTGCCACTCGCGCAGGCGCAGATAATTCAGGTAGTGGTCACGGCACCAGCGGCGCAGCCGATTACCGGAGAGCTCCTCTCGAGCCTCTTCGAAGCCATTCCACAGATTGAGCAGAGTGACGAAATCGGAGTCGGCGTCCTGCCAGCGGCGATGCGCCTGGTCGGCCGCCTCGCGCTTCTCGGCCGGCCGGTCGCGCGGGTCCTGGGTCGCCAGTGCCGAGACCACGATCAGGACCTCGCGCAGGCTGCCCTGCTCGGCCCCCGCCAGTAGCATGCGCGCCAGCCGCGGATCAATCGGCAAACGGGCCAGGCGCTTGCCGGTGCGCGTCAGGCGCTGGCCATCATCAACTGCACCGAGCTCGTAGAGCAGCCGGAAGCCATCGCTGACAAAACGCGAATCCGGCGGATCGACGAACGGAAAGGCCTCGATGTCCCCCAGCTTCAACGACAGCATGGAGAGGATCACCGAGGCCAGGTTGGTGCGCCGGATCTCCGGGTCGGTGAATTCCGGCCGCCCCAGGAAGTCGTCCTCGTCGTAGAGGCGAATGCATACGCCCTCGGCGACACGCCCGCAGCGCCCCTTGCGCTGGTTGGCACTGGCCTGGCTGATCGGCTCGATGGGCAGGCGCTGAATCTTGGCGCGATAACTGTATCGGCTGATGCGCACCAGGCCGGGGTCGATCACATAGCGAATGCCCGGCACGGTTAGCGAGGTCTCGGCGACATTGGTCGAGAGCACGATGCGCCGCCCCTTGTGGGGTGCGAAGACGCGGTTCTGCTCGGCATTGGACAGCCGCGCATAGAGCGGCAGGATCTCGGTATCGCGCAGATCGGCCCGCCTCAGTGTATCGGCGGCCTCGCGAATCTCGCGCTCACCGGGCAGAAAGATCAGGATATCCCGTGGCCCGTGGAACCAGCGCTTCTCGCGCTCGATGCTCTCGATTTCCTCCACCGCATGCAGAATGCCCTCCTGCAGGGTGCGGTCCTCTTCCTCGTCGTCGTCGCGCACTAGGGGGCGGTAGCGCACTTCCACGGGATAGGCACGCCCCGACACCTCGACCACCGGCGCCGGCAAGGACTCGCCCTCGGCGCCAGGGCTCGCGAAGTGCTGGGCAAAGCGCTCCACGTCGATGGTCGCCGAGGTGATGATGATCTTCAGATCCGGCCGCCGCGCCATCAGGCGCTTGAGATACCCCAACAGGAAGTCGATGTTGAGGCTGCGCTCGTGGGCCTCGTCGATGATGATCGCCTCGTAGCGCGTCAGATCCGGATCATGGCGGGTCTCGGCCAGCAGGATGCCGTCGGTCATCAGCTTGACACGCGTGCTGTCCGCGGTCTGGTCGGTAAAGCGCACCTGGTAGCCGACCTGCTCGCCCAGCGGCACCTGCATTTCCTCGGCCAGACGCGTCGCCACCGAGCGTGCCGCGAGCCGGCGCGGCTGGGTGTGACCTACCAGGCCGCGCTGGCCCAGCCCGAGCTCCAGGCACAGCTTGGGAAGCTGGGTGGTCTTGCCCGAGCCGGTCTCGCCGGCCACCACCACCACCTGATGATCGCGCAGTGCGGCGAGAATATCCTCACGGCGCTCCGCCACCGGCAATTCCGGCGGATACGCCAGATGCACCGAACCGGCGGCACGCGCCTCGACCCGGCCACGCGACGCGGCAACCTCGCGGCGCAGCTCATGAAGCCCGCGGTCTACCGGCTTGCCCTGCTGCTGCCGGCGCATCAGCCCGGTAAGGCGCTTGCGCAGACGCGGCTCATCGCGGGACTGCGCAGTCGCCAACTCACGCTGCAAGGCGCGCAAAGCATCATGGTCGGTGGCGGAAACGTCACTGACGGTATCGGTCTGGGAATGACTACTCACGATGGCTCGATGACTCCGGTGATCGTTAGTGCGACCGGGATTGTAACGTGAGCAGGCTTTCGGCTCCTAATCGGGGCGTCAGGCGTCAAGCGTCAAGCGTCAGGCGTCAGGCGTCAGGCGTCAGGCGTCAGGCGTCAGGCGTCAGGCGTCAGGCGTCAGGCGTCAGGCGTCAGGCGTCAGGCGTCAGGCGTCAGGCGTCAGGCGTCAGGCGTCAGGCGCTATCCTGATCGCGCAGCTCGCGACGCAATACCTTGCCGACATTGGTCTTCGGCAGTTCGTCGCGGAACTCCACCTGGCGGGGCACCTTGTAGGCGGCGAGTTCCTTCTTGCACCACTGACGCAGGGTCTCGGCATCCAGGTCGGTGTCCCGGGCCACCACATAGAGCTTGATGGCCTCGCCGCTTTCCTCGACCGGCACACCCACGGCGGCGGACTCCACGACACCGGGATGACCGGCCACCACGTCCTCGATCTCGTTGGGATAGACGTTGAAGCCCGAGACCAGAATCATGTCCTTCTTACGATCGACGATGCGGATATAGCCGTCCTCCTTGAGCTCGGCGATATCTCCGGTATGAAACCAGCCCTCGGCGTCCAGCACTTTGGCGGTTTCCTCATCGCTGTGCCAGTAGCCCTTCATGACCTGGGGCCCGCGCACGCAGAGCTCACCCGCCTCGCCCTGCGGCAGGGCCTGGCCGTCGATGTCCACGACCTTGACGGAGGTGCCGCCCACCGGCTTGCCGATGGTACCGAGCTGAATGCCGTCGATCGGGTTGAAGCTGACGATCGGCGAGGTCTCGGTCAGCCCGTAGCCCTCGGTGATGGCACAGCCGGTCACTTCCTCCCAGCGCTGGGCCGCCGCTCGGGTCAACGCCATGCCACCGGAAATCGTCAGATGCAGTGACGAGAAGTCCAGGGCGCGGAAGTCGTCGCGGTTGCACAGGGCATTGAACAGAGTGTTGAGCCCGATGAAGCCGGTGAAGTCGAGCGACTTCAGCTCCTTGACGAAGGCATCCAGATCCCGCGGATTGGTGATCAGCACGCTGTGATTGCCGGTTTCCAGCATGAACAGGCAATTCACCGTGAATGTATAGATGTGATAGACGGGCAGCGGTGCCACCACCACCTCGCAGCCCTCGCACAGCCCCGGGCCGATGGCCTGGCGGGCCTGCAGCATGTTGGCCACCAGGTTGCCGTGGGTCAGCATGGTGCCCTTGGCCGGGCCGGTGGTGCCGCCGGTGTATTGCAGAGCGGCGATATCCTCGGGCCCCGGGGTGGCATCCTGATGCGACAGGCCACTGCCGCGCTTGAGCACCTGGCGCAGCGACACGGCCTGCGGCAGATAAAAGGTCGGCACCATCTTCTTGACGTACTTGACCACCGCATTGATCAGATGACGCTTGGGAAAGCCGTGCAGATCGCCCAGCTCGGTCACTACCACGTGCTCGATATCAGTGCGGTCGAGAATACGCTCCAGTTTGTCGGCCATGTTGGCCAGAATCAGGATGGCCCGCGCACCGGAGTCCTTGAACTGGTGCGCCATTTCCCGTTCGGTGTAGAGCGGATTGGTGTTGACCACCACCATGCCGGCGCGCACGGCGCCGAACACCGCCACGGGAAACTGCAGGGTGTTGGGCAGTTGAATGGCCACCCGGTCGCCGGGCTGAAGATCGGTCTCATGTTGCAACCAGGCCGCGAAGTCACCGGACAGCCGATCCAGCTCGCGATAACTGAGCGATTGGCCCATGCAACTGAAGGCCGTCTTGTCGGCAAAGCGCTCGGTGCTGGAGTGAAAGACGTCCAGCACCGACTGATACTTGCCGGTGCCTTCCAGCTCCGGGCCATTCAGGATGGTCGAGTTGGCATGCTCATTCATGGCGATCTCCACGCTTGGCGCCGACGCCTCGCCGGCCCTGGTTGTTGTATATCGTTGTTGTATGTAGCTGTTGTATGTCGTTGTTGCCTGTTTCGCTATCCGCTATCCCTGCGCGCTGTCGGCGCTGCCATAGCGGGTGACGGTAATCCGTCGGGCGCCGTCCAGTGACGACCACCCCGTTCATGCAGAGCCAGCTTATAACAGCCAGGGCGGCGGCAAAACAGCCGATTCAAACTTCCGTTTTAAAACGACCCTGGATTTCACCATCCCGCCAGACCAGCAACTCGCCAGCCTCCATGCGCACCCAGTCTTCATTATCGGTCAAGGGTTCGGTGGCAATCACCGATACCACGTCATTGGGCGTGGTATGTTCAGCAAAGTTCACGTCCAGCTCGGCATCGGAGAGGCGTGCCTGGCCGAAGGGAGCACGGCGGGTGATGTGCGCCAGCTTGGTGGAACAGTAGGTATACAGATGCACGCCATCCGCCAGCAGCAGATTGAAGACCCCCAGTTCACGCAACCGGTCGCAGAGGCGTTGCAGGTGCCGCCATAACGCCTCGGGCTCGGCGGGCGGCTCGGGAAATGCCTCGCGCAGCTCGCCCATCAACCAGCAAAAGGCATGCTCGCTGTCGGTGGTGCCGACCGGCTGGTAGAACGACAGCGGCAGTTCCTGCCAGGCCTCGCTGAGCTGGCCATTGTGCGCGTAACACCAGGGTCGCCCCCACATCTCGCGGGTGAAGGGGTGGGTATTGGCCAGTTTGACCTGGCCGACATTGGCCTGACGAATGTGGCTGATCACCACATGCGACTTGATCGGGTAATCACGAATCAGTCGGGCAATCGGCGAATCCACCGACGGATGCGGGTCACGAAACTCCCGATAGCCATCGGCCTCGTAGAAGGCGATCCCCCAGCCATCACGATGCGGGCCGGTGCCCCCACCGCGGTGCAGAAAGCCGGAGAAGCTGAAGCAGATATCCGTGGGCACATTGGCACTCATGCCAAGCAGTTCACACATGCGGTTCCTTCCTTGTCGTACTCGACGCGCGCTTGCGGCGACGCCAGCCGATCGCTACCAGAACGATCAGCACCAGTGTCGCCACGGCGATCCAGAGCCGCGGGTCGCGGCCATGCCGGCTGGCAACGCGCTCCACGCCCGGCCAGCCCTGCTGCAGCAGGTCGGGGAGTTGATTGACCCAGTCGACGAAACGATCGGCCAGGCCCACCGACTGCGGCGGCGGTGAAGTGTCCTCCTCCCCGGCAAAGCGTTCCGTAGCAAGCGTCGGGCCCGCCACGTCCAGGCGATCAATACCCACCACGCTGTCGGCGTTGAGCGTCACGCTGGGCAGACGCCATTCATGCGTTTCGCCATCCAGCTCGGCGCTGGCGGTGAGGCGCAGGGGCTGACTCACGTCCTCCTCGACCTCGGGCAGAGTCAGCCGCCAGCGGGTCTCGCCCACCGCCTCGACGTCCAGTTGCCGGCCCTGAAAATCCGCCTGGATACGCGTGTTGGTGCGATTGAGGCGAGGATGCTCGGCGGCGAAGACCAACTGCCCTGTATCGGACTCATGCGCCACCCCGATGGATGGCAGGATGTTCACCGCCTGGCCACGCTGGCGTTCGAAACCATCCGCCCGGGCGCGGATCAGCAGGCGGGCGTTGCCGGTCTGCTCGGGGGGCGGCAGAGCCCCCTGGAAACGGCCGTCACGCTGCGTCGGGTCCAGCTGGACTTCTGCCAGCGATCGATCATCCTCGCCCATCAGCGTCACGGAAAACCGGAGGTTGGCGGGCATCTCGACACTGCCCTCCGCATGACTCAACCAGGCCTCGAGGGGCACCGGAAAGCCGCGATACAGGGTGGTCGGCAAGGCCGAGGTGCGCAGCCGCCAGGGCGAGGTCACGCTGATGCGGCTCTTGGCTCCCACCGGCCCCTCGACACGCCATTCACCGCTCTGTGGGCTGGGCACGCGGATAAGGTCGAAGCGTGGCTCAACCTGCCAGCGCACCCCCTCGGGCGCGGTCTCGGCGGTATAGCGGCTACCGTCCGGCGCCACCAGGGTCACCGGCTCGTCATCCGGCCCGTAAAAGATCAGGGCCGACAGATTGTCTACGCTGTCGTCGATCACGAAGCGATTGCCGTCGTCCAAAGGCACCTGGTCCGCCGGAAAGATACGCTCGACGATATCCAGAAAGGCGCCCAGCAACTGCTCAGGCGACTGGGCCAGCGCGGCCAGCCCGCCGGTGCGCTGGGCCAGCTGCTCTACCAGGGCCAGATCGGCCTCGTCGGAAAAGGCAATGGCGTGCACCACCACCCCCTGATTGGCAAAGCGCGTTGCCATCTCCACGGTCAGGCGCTGCCGCGAGGCCTCGTCGATCGTCGGCTTGCTGCCCCGCGCCGGCGGCAGGTCGACGACGCCATCGGTCATCAGAATCAGATGCCGCCAGCCGTTGGCCTCGGCATCGGCGGCCTGAGCCAGGGCCGCCTCGATATCGGTATATTGCTGGTAGTCACGCAGCGCCGGCGGCAGTGCCAGCGCCCGGTCGCGCCACGAGTCGGAGACCTCACCCAGCGGCAGCGGATTGTCGATGCTCTCGCCGAAGGTCCAGACCCCGGCCCGGGCCCCGCTCGGCAGCACCGAGACCAGCAGTTCCATGGCGCTGGCGGCCAGCTGGTCGGGATCATTGCGCTTCATGCTGCCGGAGACATCCACTACCACCCTCACATCGGGCTGCTCCTCGGCCACCTGGGCCAAGGCAGCAGGGCCCGTAAGCCCGGCCAGGACGACCAGGGTCACAAGCCTCAGCAGGCCATGCCAGCCCCTCTCCGCCATGGCCGTCTCCTCAGCCGACAACGGGTTCACGGCGCGCCTGCTCCCCCTGGGGGTCTTCACCACCGCGCTTGGAGGTCGCTCCCCGCGAAGAGGACGAGCGGCGAGCCGACTTGCCCGCGCGGCCATCCGATGGCGTCGAACCGCGCTTGCGCCACCACACCAGGGTGCCCAGCAGGCCACCGAGCAGCGCCGCCAGCACCACCCACAGCAAGGCCGAGCTCATGCCGGCACCGTCGCCTTCGAGAAAGGCCAGGCCTGCAACGACCACCGCCGGCGCCATGCCGGTATAGACATCGCCCTGCTCATTGATCGGCGTACTGAAGCTTGACGGCACCCACATGATGCCGGCGACCATCCAGGTAATCACCAGTCGCGGCAAGCGCGGCAGAAACGCCAGGCCCAGGTAGCCCGTACCCAGCACGATCAGCGACAGGGCCGCGTAAATCAGCCAGAGCAGCGGCATGGAATCAGAAATCAGCATCAATCACCTCTTTCGCGTATGGTGGTAGCCCAACCGTGACGCATCCCAGGAAGCGCTGAAAAAATCGCCGAGCATAGCCAAGCGCAAACCGGCCGGCGCAAAGAAAGCGAGGAATAACAAAAGGTTAGACGAGCTTTCGCGCACCGGGTCACGCACCGATTCGCCTGCACAGGCATTAATTCAGTGTTTTCCTTAATGAATTTACTCTGTTAATGGTACATCCCGCAGCATGAAAGCACAGCCGCCACTTGGCCAGACGCCAGAATCCCGACCGCCCCAACGTCCGGCCGAACGTTTCCGACGCCCCGATGACCCGGCCTGGCACTGGCTCGAAGGGCGTGACGACCCCGACGTCACGGCCTTTCTCGACGCCGCCAATGACGAGGCCAGCCGCTGGTTCGCCCCTCTCGAGCCACTGGCCGAGGCGCTCTACCAGGGGCATCTGGCGCGCCGCGAGCTGGCCGAGCGCAGCCTGCCGGTGCCACTCGACCACTTCACCCTGTGGAGCGAGACCGCCGCCGATGCCGACCACCCGGTGTGGTGGCGTCACCCCAATGGCGCTCCGGAGGCCAGCGAAGCCTTCTTTGATACCCAAGCGCGCGCCGCCGACCGGGTCTTTTTCGAGATCGGCGACATGGCCCTATCCCCGGACGAAGCCTGGCTGGCCTGGACGGAAGACACCACGGGCGACGAGGTCTTCAGCCTGTGGCTGAAAGCCCTACCGGATGGCGAGCCCGTCCGTCTGCTCGAGGATATCGGCCCCGAGCTTTGCTGGGCGGAAGATGGCACGACCCTGCTGTTCACGCGCTTTGACGCCACCCAGCGCCCGGAAAGCATCTGGCGACTGCCGCTGACGCTCGACCCCATGCCGAGCGCCGGCAGCGCCTCGCTGGTCCTGCGCGAGGACGACCCGGAATTCTGGCTGGGCATGGGCAAGACCCGCTCGCGGCAATGGCTGGTCCTCGAATCCGCCTCCAAGGACACCAGCGAAACCCACCTGGTTCCCGCCAGCGCGCCACATACCCCGGCCTGGTGCTTCCGCGCCCGTGAAGCCGGGGTCGAATACGCCATCGACCACCGTCCCGGGCACTTCTACATGCTGCACAACCGTCAGGCCCCGCACTTCTGCCTGACGCGTCTGGACGAGACGCAGCCGGACAGCGACGGCGAACGGCTCATCGATCACCGTCATGACACCACCCTGGAAGGCGTCGACGCCTTCACCTGGGGCCTGGTACTCAGCGAACGCGACCATGACGAGGCCCAGGTGCGCCTGCGCGTGATCGAGCTGGATGACCAGCATGGGGTGCAGTGCGACGAATGGCTGCCCCTCGGCGAGCTGCCCTGCAGCCAGGGCCTGGACGCCACGCCGCACTTCGATACCCGGGAGCTGCGTCTGCGCGAGGAATCCTTCACCCAGCCGCCGAGCTGGAGCACGCTGGACCTGGACAGCGGCGAACGCCGCCTGCTCAAGCGCCTGCCGGTGCATGGCGACCTGCAGCCCGAACAGCTCACCTGCCGGCGTCTCTGGGCCCGCTCCCATGATGGCGAGCAGGTGCCGGTCTCCGTGGTCATGCGCGCCGACCTGACAGGCACCACCCTGCCGACCCTGCTCGACGGCTATGGCGCCTACGGCGAAGTCCAGGACGCTTGGTTCTCGGCTGCCCGCCTGGAGCTGCTGGCACGTGGCGTGGCCTTTGCCGTGGCCCATGTGCGTGGCGGCGGCGAGCGTGGCGAGCCCTGGTACCTGGCCGGCAAGCTGGCCCAAAAGACCAACAGCTTTCATGACTTCATCGCCGCCCGCGACGCCCTGGTCGAACAGGGCATCAGCGATGGCCGGCGCATCGTCGCCCACGGCGGCAGCGCCGGCGGCCTGCTGGTCGGCGCCGGCCTCAATCTGGCCCCGGACAGCTTCTGCGCCGCCGTGCTCGACGTGCCCTTCGTCGACGTGCTGCGCACCATGCAGAACCCCGAGCTGCCGCTGACCACCGCCGAATACAGCGAATGGGGCGACCCGCGCGACCCCGAGGTCTACCAGCGCATCGCCGCCTACTCACCACTCGACAACCTGCCCGAACGCCCCTGGCCGCCGGTCTTCATCCAGGGCGGCTGGCATGACACCCGCGTCTCCTACTGGGAACCGGCCAAGCTCTACGCCCGACTCAGCGAACGCACCGACCCGGCGAGCACCCCACCCCCGCTGCTGCGCACCGACATGGACGCCGGCCACGGCGGCGCCTCCGGACGCTTCAAGGCCTGGCGCGACCACGCCCGCGAAGACGCCTTTATCCTCTGGGCGATGGGGAAGGCGTGAGGTTGTGAAAGTACGCGGCTTCGCCGCTCGAAGAAGGAAGAAGGAAGAACGGCACCAAGTGCCTTCAAGGGCAAGATGCTATAGTTTGCTTTGCCTTCCTTCTTCCCTCTTCTTTCTTCTCTCTTCAAAGCTCCCGCTGGGCAAACGCCACACTCCGAATCAGTGCGGTGACGTGCTGGCCTTCGACCAAACCGAGCTGGTCGAAGGCGTGGCGGGTCAGGCGAGCGCGCAGCATCTGCTCGCCGAGGCGCAGCCGCAGTTCCATGGTGGTGGGGTCGCCGGGAGGTGCCCAGGCCTGGTCGATGACCGCGGCGAGCTGGTTGCGGTAACTCAGCTCGGCGCTGGGCGCGAGTGCCAGGGCCACATCGCGCACCGGCACACGCAGCCGAACCCGCTGTCCCGGCGAGGCCTGCAGGGTCGGCACGCTGAGTGACTGGCCATCCTCCAGGCGCAGATGGGTGAGGCCGTAGGCCGTGTCATGGGCTTGCACGCGAACCTCCAGGCGCATCGCGGCATCGAAGCCGCCCAGCGCCTCGCTCAGGTCGCAACGCTGCAGCAGCGCATCCAGCTCCCCCTGTGCCAGCACCCTGCCCGCTTCCATCAACACCAGGGTATCGGCAATCTCCAGCAGCTCCGCCGGCTCATGGCTGACGTAGAGGATCGGCACCTCGACCTCCCCCGCCAGGCGCTGGATGTAGCGCAGCAATTCCGCCTTGCGAGCGCCATCCAGGCCAGTCAGCGGCTCGTCCATCAACAGCATGCGCGGATCACTCAGAAGCGCCCGGCCGATGGCCACGCGACGTACCTCGCCACCGGAAAGCGTGGCCGGATAGCGCGCCAGCAGCGCCTCGATGCCCAGCAGCTCGACCACGGCATCGAAGCGACGCGCCAGATGCCGCGGCATGCCGTAGGTCAGGTTGCCGCGCACGCGATAGTGAGGAAACAGCCGCGCCTCCTGGAAGACCACCCCCAGGCGCCGCCGGTGCACCGGCACCCAGGTGCGCCGTGACGTGTCCACCAGGGTTTCGCCATTCAAGCGGATATGCCCCTGCTCGGGGCGGTCCAGGCCGGCCAGCAGGCGCAACAGACTGGTCTTGCCACTGCCCGAGGGCCCGAAAAGCGCCGTGACACCGGGCTCCTCGACCGCCAGGCCGAGCTCCAGGGAGAAATCCCCCAGCCGTTGACGCACCTCCAGCTCGAGCAGGCTCATGCGTCACGCCCCTGCAGTCGCGCCCGCGCCCGGCGTGCCAGCCACTCGGACGCCACCAGCGAGATCATGGCAATGACCACCGAGATGGCACACAGGCGAGCCGCCGCCGCCTCGCCACCGGGTGTCTGAATCAGCGAGTACAGCGCCAGCGGCAGGGTTCGGGTTTCCCCGGGGATGTTCGAGGCAAAGGTAATGGTCGCCCCGAACTCCGACAGCGCCCGGGCAAAGGCCAGCACCCCGCCGGTCAGCAGGCCCGGCAGGGTCAACGGCAGCGTGATGGTCACAAACACCCGCCAGCGCCCGGCCCCCAGGGTACTGGCCGCGGCCTCCAGACGCGGATCCACCGCCTCCAGGGAAAGCCGCACGGCCCGCACCAGCAAAGGAAAGGCCATCACGCCCCCGGCCACCGCCGCCCCCTGCCAGGTAAACGGCAGCGTCACGCCCCAGGCCGCGTTCAACCACTGCCCCACCACGCCCTGACGGCCCAGCGTCAGCAATAACAGATAGCCCACCACCACCGGCGGCAACACCAGCGGCAGATGCAGCAAACCATCCAGCAACGCCTTGCCGGGAAACTCCCGCCGCGCCATCAACCAAGCCACGGCAATGCCGGGAATCAGAATCCACGCCAGCGCTACACCCGCCACCTGAAGACTGATCAGAACCGCCTCGATTTCAGGATTGGTGAGCATGGGGTCCTCGAACAGAGCTAAGAACGGCGCTTCCGCGCCTGGAAGAGGCAAGAACGCGGCTCGCGCCGCTTGAAGAGGGAAGAAAACCCTTGAAACCACAATTCCGAGACTAGCCTGGCTTCCTTCTTCCTTCTTCCTTCTTCCTTCTTCCTTCTTCAGCGGAAGCCTTGCGCCTTGAATATCCCCCTCGCTTCCTCACTCTCCAGCCAGCGTCGCAGGGCTAGTGCCGCGGGCGACGGGTCGGCGCCGATGGTGGCGATCGGGTAGGTGATGGGCGGATGGGAGGATTCCGGAAACAGGCCCAGCGTGCGCACGGCGTCGCTTGCCAGGGCGTCGGTGTGGTAGACCACGCCAAGCGGGGTTTCGCCGCGGGCGACCAGCGCCAGGGCGGCGCGTACATTGTCGGCGCGGGCCAGGCGCGGTGCCAGTGCCTGCCATTCGCCCAGCGACTCGAGGGCCTGACGGGCGTAGATGCCGGCCGGCACGTGGGCCGGATCGCCGACGGCCAGGCGCTCGCCGTCTGCCAGCCGCTCGGCCAGCGAGTCACTCTCGCCCGGCGCCACATCATCCAGCGGCGAGTCCTGCGAGGCAATCAGCGCCAGGCGGTTGTGTAGCAGATCGGCCCGCCGGGTCAGGCTCACGTCCTGCTCGCCCAGCCAGTCCATCCACATGAAGTTCGCCGAGATATACACCTCGGCCGGCGCGCCATGGGCGATCTGCCGCGCCAGGGTGGAAGAGGCGGCATACACCGTCACCACGTCCACCTCATGGGAGGCCTCGAAACGGGTCACGACCTGGTCGATGGCATCGGTCATCGAGGCCGCCGCGAACAACTCGACCCGCTCCTCGGCAGCGGCGACCGTCGACAGGCACGCCAGCAGTGCCAGCGCGCCCCGGCAGAGCCCCCGCCGCACGCCGGCCTCACTCCTCGACGGGAATAATGGCAATGATATGATCCTCGAGCTCCTCGTCCGGAATACCCTGCTGGGAGACGGCAAAGCTGCGCACGCTGATGCCCTTGCGATGCACGCGCTGCGGATCGCCCGAGATCAAGGGATGCCAACCGGCCAGCTTGCGCCCCTCCGCCAGACGACGATAGGCGCAGGAGCCCGGCAGCCACTTGAACTCCTCGACACGTTCCGGCGTCAGCTGCTGGCAGTCCGGCACCCGCGCGAAGCGGTTCTCGTAGTCACTGCACCGGCAGCTACCGATATCCAGCAACTCGCAGGCCACATTGAGCACCGCCAGATCACCATCATCATCCTGCAGCTTGACCAGGCAGCACTGCCCGCAACCATCACACAGCGCCTCCCACTCCTCACCGGTCAACTCACCCAGCGGGAAACGCTCCCAGAAACGCTCTCTCATGAAAATCCGGCCAATCAAAGAGGGCCTCGGCGACCAATCTTCGCGAGGGCGCTGTAAACCCTTCCGTGGGCGCTACATCTGCCATCCATGGCAGATGACCCTCGCTTCGTTTGGTCCCCGTCGCCCTGAGTTCAACGGGGGTGCCCTTGACTTACCGCTTACGGCTTACGGCTTACAGCTACGTCCCTCTTCCTTCTTCCCTCTTCCGTCTTCCTTCTTCCAGCTTCAAGCTTCCCGCTTACTCAATACCTCCCCTCCGTAGGGGTGCGATACAGGTCGAGCAGATATTCTTCCTTAGCCGGGGGCATCTGCAGGTAATAGCCCTTCTCCTCGATGGCCGCCATGATCGCCGCGCCCGTGGTTCTCGCCAGCGACTTCTCGGGCGTCAGCAGCAAGGTCATAGCCGAGACCGGCTCGCCGAAGCGCTCCCGTAATACCTCGGGCACCTCGTCGAGCCCCTGGCGCTTGTCGACGAACAGATACATGCCGTCCTTCAAGGGGCTCTTGTAGACGTCGCACAGCAGCTTGCCGCTGAGATAATTCATGAGCTCACCGCGATTTCGTCGAGGGCTTTCTCGAGCCGCTCGGCCAGGCGCTCGCCACGCCAGCCAGCAGGCAACGGCAGGCGCTCGCCGCGCAGCGAGGCGTCCACCAGCGCTTCCATGTCGCGGCGACGCAGCAGGAGCTCCGGCGCCACGCCCAGGCTCTCGGCCTCAGTGGTCACGACCTTCTTCAGTGCCTTGTGGCGCTTCTTGAAGGCGGCATCCATCGGCGACCAGGGCGGTGTCGGCAGTTCGGCCTCATCCAGGTGCTTCGCCTCGCGCACCAGGCTCAGCAGGCTGTCGCCCAGGCGCTTGACCATCGGCGGCTTGACGCCCTCCACCTCGGCCAGCTCATGGCGATTTTCCGGCATGCGCTCGGCGATGGCATAGAGCAGCTTGTCGCTGGCCAGCCAGCCCCGCGGCAGGTCACGACGCCGTACCTCCCCCTCGCGCCAGATGGTCAGGCGCCGATAGGCCTCGACCTGGCGTGGCGAGAGCCGCCAAAGCTGGCGTTGACGCAGATACCACTGGCCATCGCTGTCGAGGGTGCGGCTGGCCAGGTCGGCCAGTTGGTCACACTCTTCCTGCAACCACGCCATGCGGCCATGGCGCAGCAACGACTCGCGCTGAGCCCGCCATACCTCGACCAGATAGGTCACATCCAGGGCCGCATAGGTCTTCTGGGTCTCGCTGAGCGGACGCTCCAGCCAGTTGGAACGCGTCTCGTCCTTGGGCAGGGTCTCGCCGGTCCAGAACGCCACCAGCTTCTGATAGCCCATGGACGGCACTTCACCGATCAGCGCCTGGGCAACCTGCGTATCGACCAGCGGGGCCAGCGTGACATCCGCCCACTGACTGAACACTTCCAGATCCTCGCTGGAGGCATGCAGCAGCTTTAGCGGCCCCTCGCCCAGCAACCGGCGAAAGGTCTCGGTACAGGCCAGCACGGTCGGGTCAACCAGGTAGGCCGTGTCGCCGGCACAGAACTGGATCAGCGCCGGCACGGGATAGAAGGTGCGTTCGCGGAAGAATTCGGTGTCAAGGGCGATGACATCGGCCTCGGCCACCTCGGCACAGGCGGCGTCCAGAGCCTCGGGCGTGTCGATCCAGCGAATGTCGGGGGTCAGGGGCATGCGGTCGTCCGGTGAAGAAATGGGGTCACTGGCTCTCGAAGGGCAAGCGACCATTGAAGGCGCGGCTCAGGGTACCACCATCGACGTATTCCAGCTCGCCGCCCATGGGCACGCCATAGGCCAGACGCGACAGCTTCACGCCGCGCGGCCCAAGCTGGGAGGCAATATAGTGCGCAGTGGCCTCGCCCTCCACCGTCGGATTGGTGGCCAGGATCACTTCCTCGACCCCCTCTTCAGCCACCCTGGCGTCGAGCAGATCCAAGCCGATATCCTCGGGCCCCACGCCGTCGAGTGGCGAAAGGTGGCCATGCAGCACGAAGTAACGGCCCTTGTAGCCGCCGGCTTCCTCGATGGCCAACAGATCGGCCGGCGACTCCACCACGCACAACACACCGTCATCACGGCGCTGGCTCTGGCAAAGGCCACACAGGGTCTCTTCGGTGAGGGTGCGACAGCGCTGGCAGTAACCTACCTGCTCCAGCGCCTCACTCAGCACCCCGGCCAGACGCCGACCACCCTCGCGGTCGCGTTCCAGTAGATGCATAGCCATGCGTTGCGCGGTCTTGGGGCCCACCCCGGGCAACACCCGGAAGGACTCCATCAACCGCTCGACCAGTGGAGAAAAGCTCATGTATTGCCCAGTTCCCAATAGAAAAGCGCCTGACCCGCGACATCCCCCGAGGCGGGCTCACCTGACCCGGCGACAAACCTCCGAGGAGGCGCTATGAATACATCCATGTACGCTACCGACGCCCTGCAGCGCTCTCGCATCCTGCGCCGCTTGCAGGTCCTGAGTTGGCCTTCCCTGGCCAACCCGTTCGGAGCAGTGCTCCTCACCCATGGCGTCGGACCTCCTCTTCGGCTTGTCCCCGGCGCTTCTCATCGGATGACACGCCACCGCCAGGCCTGCACGTGCATGGTGTGCTGACGGCCACTTCAGGCTTTAAAGGATATGCCACATCCGCAGCGCAAAGATGACGAGTGACGGCCAGGCTAGGCGAAATCAGCCGACAAATCGTCAGGATTGACGATTTGGGCAGCTTTGCTGCTCGAAGAGCGAGTGACAAGGATGTCACGAGTCAGCAAGCGGAGTTTAGCAGCGCTAAATGAGCACTTTGACGGTGATTTCAACACCGCATGGCCGAGCGCAGTCCTTTGCCAACACATCAGAAGGGCATCTTGAAACCTGGCGGCAAATTCATCCCCGACGTCGCCTCTTCCATCATCTCCTTGGAACTGGTCTCGACCTTGCGCACTGCGTCATTCACGGCAGCCGCCAGCAGATCCTCGAGCAGCTCCTTGTCTTCCTGCATGACGCTCGGGTCGATATCCACCGAGATGACATCATGGCGACCGTTCATGGTCACCTTGATCATGCCGGCACCGGCTTCGCCCTGGACCTCGGCCTTGGCCACTTCTTCCTGGGCCTGCTGCATCTTTTCCTGCATTTCCTGGGCCTGCTTCATCAGGCCATCCATTCCACCCTTCATCATGGCGGTATCCTCGTCGTTCGAATGGGGCGTCGCCGGCCGGGAGCCAGCGCCGCCGGGTAATCTGTCACTGCCCACCGCAGGGCAGCCCTCTATGGTGCAGCGCGCCGTTCAGCGCTGATCGGGCTGTTCCAGCGGCTTGACCGATGCCTCGATTAACTGGGCACCGAATGCCTGCTCCAATTTCTTGACATGGGGGTCGGCGCGCAAGGCTTCAACCGCCTCGCCATGACGCTCGGCCGCCAGGCGATTGGCCTGCTGCCGGGGCGTCTCGATGCCCGCGGCCAGCTCACCATCAAAGATTTCGAGACGACGTTCGAAACCCGCCGCCGCCAGCGCCTCGCGAATCCGCTCGACGTGCACCTCGGCCTGCATGGCCGCCTGGCTCGGGTCCAGTCGAAGCTGCAGTGTCTCACCGTCATCCCCTTCGACCATGCAATGCGCCGCCAGGTTGCGCGTCAACCCGGAGATGCTCAGGGAGTCGAAGAGCGCCAGCCAGTTCTCATGCGTCAGCCGACTGCCGGAAGCCACCACGGAGGCGGGCGCGTCGTCTGCGGGCGCGGCGTCAGCCACCGGTGCTGCCTCGGGGGCCACAGCGCTGGCTGGCTGGGGCTCGGGCTCATCATCAAGGCCAGCCACCGGCTCAGGCGCCGCTGACCCCGCCGCATCCATCTCTGGTGCGGAACCGGCGGACGCCGCTATGCCGCTTTCCACCATGGCCTCCGCGGGCGCTGCCTCGGCTTCGGTCGACGAGGCATCCGCGTTCACCTCCTCCGGCAAGTCCTCCCAGGGCGGCGTGGTCTCGGGCTGAGCGGGTTCGGCATCAGTCTCGGCCGGGGCACTGGAGGCTTCCAACTCCGGCGTTTTCTCGGCCTCGAGTCCCGTAGTGGCTGACGATGACGAAGGCTCGGCAGCTTGCGACGGCGACGGCTGCGCCTCGGCCGGCGTCTCGCCGCCCGCCGCGCCGCTCGGTGCCGTCTCGCTCCCGTTGGACGGCGCACCATGCGAGCCGCCTCCTCCCTCGCCGCGCATGGGTAGCGGCGTCTGAGCCGGCTTGGGCACACCCTGCGGGCGGAAGGCCAGCATGCGCAGCAGCGTCATCTCCAGGGCGGTGCGCAGATCCGGCGCATGACCCATGTCGCCACGCCCCTGCACACCGATCTGGTAATACAGCTGAATATCCTCGGCGGTAAAGCGCGCCGCCAGCGCCAGCAGGTCATCGCGATCGCCATGGCCGTTGTCCACGGCATCCGGCACCATCTGGGCAATCGCCAGCCGGTGCAGAATGCCCGTCACGTCATCCAGCACGGCGGCAAAATCCGGGCCCTGTTCGGCCAGTGCCGCGACCTCGGCCAGCAGCCGGGCCGCATCCGCCTCGGCCAGCGCCTCGATCAGCGCCAGCACATGGCGATGATCCAGAGTACCCAGCATGGCCGCCACATCGGCGTGATGCACCTCGCCCTGACCGAAGGCAATCGCCTGGTCGGTCAAGCTCATGGCATCGCGCATCGAACCTTCCGCCGCCTTGCCCAGCAGCCACAGGGCACTCTCCTCGAAGGACACGCTTTCGGCCTCGAGCACCATGGAAAGGTGGCCGACGATGCGTTCGGGGGGCATATGCTTGAGGGTGAACTGCAGGCAGCGCGACAACACCGTGGGCGGCAGCTTCTGCGGGTCGGTGGTGGCCAGCAGGAACTTCACATGCGGCGGCGGCTCTTCCAGGGTCTTGAGCAGCGCATTGAAACTGCTGGTGGAGAGCATGTGCACCTCGTCGATGAGGTACACCTTGTAACGCCCCTGGGTCGGCGCGTACTGCACGTTGTCGAGCAGCTCGCGGGTATCCTCGACCTTGGTGCGCGAGGCCGCATCCACCTCGAGCAGATCAACGAAGCGACCCTCGTCGATGGCCTGACAGTTCGAGCACTCGCCACACGGCTGCGAGGTCACCGCCTCGTCGCCCGGCCCGCCCGCCGTGCAGTTCAGGCACTTGGCCAGAATCCGCGCCAGGGTGGTCTTGCCCACCCCACGGGTGCCGGTGAACAGATAAGCATGGTGCAGCCGCCCCTGATCCAGCGCATTGACCAGGGCACGTTGCACATGCTCCTGCCCGACCAGTTCATGGAAGGTGCGCGGCCGCCACTTGCGGGCCAGTACCTGATAGCTCATGCGGCTCGGAATCCTTGCAGCGGGGCTGGCTCACAGCCAAGTACGATCTGACCCGCCGACCACGGCGAATCGCGAGTAAGTTCCCGCATTCTACCGGGTGGCGCCCGGGCCGCAAAGCACCACAGCCGAACACTACCCGGGTTGAAAAATCGCCTGGCTATCCATTCAGTGGTTGCATGGCCGGTCCTGTATTAGCAAGCTAATACCCATACTGATCGCCCGACCGCCCTCCGGGCCGGGCACAACAACCATAACGCAGGGACGCTGTTGGCCACTCCGAGGCGGCGCGTTCCCGGGCAGGACGCGGGAAACATGGACAAGCCACACCACTACGCGCCGGGCATGCGCCTGGAAATCCGCGACGCCGAATGGCGCCTGACGCGCATCGACCACGCCAGCGACGGCGGCCAGCTACTGCATTGCACCGGACTTTCCGAGCTGGTGCGCGGCCGCGAGGCGCAGTTCCTCACCCGCCTGGAAGACGAGATCCGCCTGCTCGACCCGGCCTCAACCGAGCTGGTCGACGACCTTTCCCAGGGGCATCGCGCCGGCCTGCTGACGCTCGCCACCCAATTGCGCGACACGGCCCCCACGGATGACCGCATCCACCTGGGCCACCACGCCGCCATGGATGCGCTGCCCTTCCAGCTCGAACCAACCCGGCAGGCTCTCGACCAGCCGCGCGCCCGCGTGCTGATCGCCGACGCCGTGGGCCTCGGCAAGACGCTCGAAGCCGGCGTCCTGACCAGCGAGCTCATCGCCCGCGGGCGGGGCAAGCGCATTCTGGTGCTGGCCGTCAAATCCATGCTCGGCCAGTTCCAGCAGGAATTCTGGAACCGCTTCACCATCCCGCTGACGCGCCTCGACTCCCAGGGGCTGGCCAGGGTGCGCAACCGCATCCCGGCCAACCACAACCCCTTTCACTACTTCGACCGTGCCATCATCTCCATCGATACCCTCAAGCAGGATATCGAATACCGGCACTACCTGGAGCAGGCCCACTGGGACATCATCATCATCGATGAAGCCCACAACGTCGCCGAACGCGCCGGCGCCCAGGGCGCCTCCCAGCGAGCCCGCCTGGCGCGACTGCTGGCCACGCGCTCCGACACCCTGATCATGCTCTCGGCCACCCCGCACGACGGCAAGCCCGAGAGCTTCGCCAGCCTGATGAACATGCTGGACCCCACGGCGATCACCGACCCGAGCCATTACGAGCACGAAGACTTTCGCGACAAGGGGCTCGTCATTCGCCGCTTCAAGAAGGACGTCCGCGACCAGCTCGGCGACTTCCCCGACCGCCACATCGACCGCCACTACGCCACCGCCAGCCAGCCCGAGGAACACGCCTTCGAGCAGTTGATGGATGTCAGCTTCCACACCCTGGACGGCCAGCGCAGTGCCGGCAGCGGCCTGTTCCGCACCCGGCTGGAGAAAACCCTGTTCTCCAGCCCCGCCGCCTGCCTGGCCACCATCGAGAACCGCCTGGCCAAGCTGCAAAAGCAGGAGCAGAGCCCCGAGCGCGCCGCCGATATCGACAGCCTCGAGGGCCTGGCGCTGGCCGTGCGCGCCATCAGCCCGGATCACTTCGGCAAGTACCGTGCCCTGCTCGAACTGCTGGGGCGCAAGGCCGGTCAGGGCGAGCTCGGCTGGCAACGCGACAGCGACGACCGCCTGGTCATCTTCACCGAGAGCCTCACCACCCTGGCCTTCCTGGAAGAGAACCTGCCCGGCGATGCCGGCCTCAAGGCCAACCAGGTCGGCGTGCTGCGCGGCACCGACCGCGACCGCGACATCATGGCCACCGTCGAAGCCTTCAACCGCGGCGACAGCCCGCTGCGCCTGCTGCTGTGCTCCGATGTTGCCGCCGAAGGCATCAACCTGCACCACCGCGCCCATCGCCTGGTGCACTTCGACATTCCCTGGTCGCTGATGGTCTTCCAGCAGCGCAACGGCCGCATCGACCGCTACGGCCAGACGCAGACGCCACAGATCCGCTACCTGCTCACCGAGTCCGAACACCCCAAGGTGCGTGGCGACCAGCGCGTCCTCGAAGTGCTGATCGACAAGGACGACCAGGCCAGCCGCAACATCGGCGACCCCTCGGAGTTCTCGGCCGGGCGCACCCAGGAAGAACAGGAAGCCCAGGTGGCCGGCGTACTCGAAAGCGACGACGACCCGGACGACCTTTCCAGCCTGTTCGCCGGCCTGCTCGACGATCAGCTCAGCGACAGCGAATCACCGCTGGACGCCTTCATCCCGGACACCACGCCGGCCGCCAGCATCGACGAGCTGACCACCCAGCCACCACGCCTCTACCCCAGCACCCTCGCCTGGTCACGTGCCGCCATCGACTGGCTGCGCCAGGCCATGCGCGACCAGGGGCAGTCGCTGGATGCCAGCGTCGATGAAAACGCCCAGCGGCTGGAGCTGGTGGCCCCCGAGGACCTGCGCCAACGCCTGGCCTACCTGCCCCGGGAAATCCGCCCCGAGCACGACCGCTTCATACTCACCGCGGACACCCGGCGCATGCAGCAGGCCCTCGACCAGGCCCGCCAGGAAGACGACCCCTGGCCCAGCGTGCAGTACCTCTGGCCCCTGCACCCTGTGCTCGAATGGCTGCGCGACCGCATCCTCAACGCCTTCGGCCGCCACACCGCCCCGGTGATCCGCGTGCCCGGCACCCTGCCCGAAGGCCAGGCACGCATTCTCTTCCAGGGCGGCTACCCCAACCAGCGCGGCCAGTCGCTGATTCAGGCCTGGTGCGCCGTGCCCGTCGATACCACAAGCGCCACCATCGGCGAGCCCATGCCGCTGGAAGACGCCCTGGCCGAGCTCGACATAGACCCGCAGGCCCTGCCCAACCCCGGCATCGAGGGCAACAACTCGCGTCTGCAGAGCGCCCTGCCCGAGGCCGTCAAGACCGCCGAGCGCTATCTGGATCAGGTGCGCGTGCAGCGCGAAGGCGAGATCAACGAACGCCTCAACGCCCAGATGGACGAGATGGACGCCCTCAAGGCCCGGCATTACCAGCAGATCGAACTCGAACTCAGCGCCAGCCGCGAGCAGGAAGGCCGCAAACAGCGCCGCCGCGACGACCGCACCGCCCAGCTCGAACGCATCTTCGCCGACTACGGCGACTGGCTGGAAGCCACCCAGCAGATCGAAAAACAACCCTGGCTGCAGGTCGCCGCCGTCTTCACCGGCGACCCCGCGCAACAGGAGACAACGTCATGAGGCAGTGGCACGGCCTGCGTGGCCCGCGTCCCACCGCCGCTCGACGCTAAAGGAGGCCGCCATGAAGTTCCCATCGTCTTCCAACCGGGTAGCGCCCGCCAAGCCGCAAGCGCCGGAATCCGAAGCGAGCGCAACAAAGGGCTCGCGGGCACAGGCCGACATCGCCCCGGTGGATGTGCTCGCCGGCTTGGGCGGTGCCGACCGCGACATGCTGGCCACCTTTCTCGCCCTGTTCGACGACAGCCAACTGAAACGCCGCATGGCCAAGCGGGCCGAGAGCGCCTACGACTGGCTGACCAGCAAGACCAGCCGACAGAACGAGGCGGACGCACCACCGGCCTTGCCCGACCCGGACAGCGCCGAGCAAATGCGGGAAGATGCCCGCGAGCTCGGCGAGCGCCAGCACTACTGGCGCAACAGCGAGCACAGCGACGACATGCTGCGCCTGCTGCTGTGGGTGCGTCTGCGCGAGGCGCTCGACCTGCCTGCCGAGCTGACCACCACCCATCGCGGCTGCCACCACCTGGCCGACGACATGGTGGCCAAGCTGCTCAATACCTTCGACTCGCCCGACCAGAAAAAATCCAGCCAACGCTGGCTACAGAAGCTCGGACGCAACAAGGACGGCGGCCACGATGCCACCTTCTCGGATATCGTCATCCCGATTCTCGACCAGCTTCTCAAGGAGCAAAGCGACGACGAAACGCCCAGCCAGCGCGCAAAGGATCCGGAAGCGCGGCGCCAGGAACTGGCCGAAGCCCTTTCCCTGATGGGCAGCCTCAACAATGAACAGGTCAAACGGGCACTGAATGGCGAGGGCGTCGACAGAATCAATGACGCCGCCGTGCGCAATACCGCCATGCTGGGCGGTTCCATGGGCGCCCTGGGCACCGCCGTGGGCGCCAGCGGCTTTGCCCCCTATTTACTGGCCGCCAAGGCCTCCGCCTTTGTGCCCATGGTCAGCGGCCCGGGACTTGTCTCCTTCGTCGCGGTCATCAGCAACCCCATTACCATTGCGCTGGTGAGCCTGGGGGGTGGCTACCTCGTCCTCAACAAGGCCAGTGATAGAACCAACGCCCATGTTGCGTCGCATATCATGGCCCTGCTGGCCCTGAACGGCCTGCGCAGCGGCAGACAGGCCCTGACAAATACACTGCGAGCCTTCGCCCTGACGCCCCACCTGACCCATGGCGCAGACGCCACCCACAAGCGCAGCGGCCACAAGACCGCCGCACGCTATCAGACGGCCTGGCAACGCCTGGCAGGGCTCGCCGACATGCCCGACCCGCGCCCCAGCGCCGAAATAACGACGCTCATGTCACGCCCGCTGGAGCCGACCACCGGCAGCGAGGCCGGCAATATGGCCGCCGTAACCGGCCTGACGCTGGGCGACATGCTCTATAACCTGGCCGCCATCGACCCCGGTGTGGTCCAGGCCGCCGACTTCTCGCGCAGCGCCGATATCGACAGCTCGCTGGCCTTTGCCAACCTCGCCGAGCAGATCCAGGAGAGCCACCCGGCCGCCGCAACAGGCGCCATCAACCAGCTCAAGGGCTACGTTGCCGAGCACGCTGTTGCCGCTCAACTCATCGCCCAGGGCCACACCGTCAGCCTGCCGGATAGCGCGAGTCAGCCGGGCTGGGACCTGCTGGTCGACGGCCAGCCCATGCAGGTCAAGTTCCATGATGGCCTCGGCGGCCTGCAGCAACACTTCCAGTTCTACGATTACCCGGTCATCGCCAATACCGAACTGCAGGGCCAGGTCCCCGCGGAGTGGCGCGAGCATGTCTTCTTCATCGACGGCCTGAGCAACACCCATGTCGAAGCCCTGACCCGCGCGTCCCTAGAGGCCGGCGCCGAGGTCTTCAATCCGGA
This sequence comes from Halomonas almeriensis, assembly GCF_030409235.1. GTDB lineage: Bacteria > Pseudomonadota > Gammaproteobacteria > Pseudomonadales > Halomonadaceae > Halomonas > Halomonas almeriensis. Next base: position 305,850 of record NZ_JAUFPO010000006.1, on the reverse strand, counting down.
AGTCATCCCGGCGCCCGCCCTGGTGACCCTGACCCGCAGCATGCTTGCCTACCGCCGTGGCCAACTCAGCGCCCGCCAGACCCTCGAACAGATCATGCTGGACGGCTCCGTACGCATCGGCCTGGCCGGTGCCGGCAGCGCCGCCGGGCCGTTCATCGGCACTGCCCTTTTCGGCCCCGCCGGCGGCGTGGTGTTCGGCGTGGCGCTGCCCGTTCTCTCACAGGCCCTGACGCCGCAGGTGTCGCGAAGCATCAAACACAAAGCCTCGGGGGAACAATACCGCCAATGGTCAGCCACCGCTCACCAGCATCTGGACGCCCTGCATGGCTGCCTGCTCGACGCCCTGGCCGACAAGCGCCAGCAGATCGACAGCAAACTGGCTGAATGCCCCGACACTCCGGAAGGCGCCTATCTGCGCTGGCGGCTCAACGACGACCGCCGCCACAGCCAGGAGGTACAGATTCACCTCTGCCACCTGCGAAAGGCCGAGGAACCCGGCGCCGAAAAGCGCCTGCGCGCCACCCTGGAGCTACTGGCCCTCGCCGGGTTACACCCCGTGCACTACCAGGCTGAACTGAGCACTGTCACCCGCCACTTCGAACAGCGCCCCGGCCTCGGCGCAACCGTCAAGGACTGGACCAGCACCGCTGCCGAGGGAGCTCTGGTCGGTACCCTGGCCACCGGCATGGCGGTGTCGGACACCAGCAAGGCGGCTTGGAAAGCGTGGCGCAAGAGCCGGGGAAAAAAGTGATATGACACCGCTACAAGGGTACCGCAAGGGGCGCCGAGGCCATGCCGAGGCGCAGACGCGACGCCACTCAGGGCCCCTTCATGGCGCCTCCTGGAAAACCTGACGACGGTAAAGCCCCGAGCAGCACGGCGACCCGCAACACGAACATCAGAGACAGCGCCCATGGCACACGCAGGCATCATCAACGACAACGAGTTCTACAGCGAGCACTACCTCGCCGATATCTTCGAGGGCGACATTCGTGGCGTCATCGAGGCCTGGCAGCAGCGCGCCAACGAGTCCGGCGGCGAGACGCCCTGGGCCCTGCTGCGCCGGGGCGCCCATGAACGCCTGCGCGAGATCGAGGCCACCCAGGCACTGGCGCGCCGTGGGCGTGCCGGCGAGGCCGTGGAGGCCGCCCGCGAGCTGGCCCGCCCGCTGCTCGAGGCCTTCGGCTACAGCCCTGCGCCCGAACGCCGCCCCCTCGGCGACGACGCCGAAGTGCCGCTGCTCGCCGAACTCAAGGACAGCAACAACGCACCGCTGCTGTGGGTCATCGAAGCCCTGCCGATGGAAGAGCCCCAGGGCGACCCCCTGGCCGCCACGCCACTGGCCGCCCAGTACCTCAGCTTCGATGAAACCCCGCTGCCCGCCGCCTTCCAGCGCGAACTCAACGGCGAAGCACCGCCCAGCTGGCAGAGCCTGCTCTCGCGCCAGGTTTTCGCCCGCGAACAGCCGCCGCGCTGGGTGCTGCTGGTAGCGCCCCACCAGTGGGTGCTCATCGACCGCAGCCGCTTCGCCCGCGGCCAGTTGCTGCGCTTCGACTGGGTCGAACTGCTGGCACGCCGCGAGACCGACGCCCTCAAGGCCACCAGTGTGCTGCTGGGCCGCGAATCGCTGCTCGACGCCAATGGCCAGAGCCTGCTCGACAACCTCGACGAGAACGCCCACAAGCACGCCTACGGCGTCAGCGAGGACCTCAAGTACGCCCTGCGCGAGGGCATCGAGCTGCTCGGCAACGAAGCCGCCCGCCAGCTCATCGAACGCGCCCGCCACCGCAAGGAAGGCATCTACTCCGGCCAGCTCGACCCCGACCAGCTCTCCCGCGAGTGCCTGCGCACCATGTACCGGCTGCTGTTCCTGTTCTACATCGAGGCACGGCCCGAGCTCGGCTACGCCCCGGTGGACAGCGCGGTCTACCTCAGCGGCTACTCCCTGGAGGGCCTGCGCCAGCTCGAACTCACCCCGCTGACCAGCGAGCGCGAACGCCAGGGCAGCTTTCTGCACCACTCCATCACCCGGCTCTTCCGCCTGGTGCATGAAGGCGTCGAAGCACCCAGCAACGAACAGCTCGACTTCGACGGCATTGGCGGCACCGGCCAGGATGCCTTCACCCTGCCGGCACTCAAGAGCCACCTCTTCGACCCAGAGCGCACACAACTGCTCGACAAGGTGGTCTTTCCCAACGTCATCTGGCAGCAGATCATCCAGTTGATGTCGCTCTCGCGCCCCGCCAGGGGCCGCGGCAACCGTCGCCGCGGGCGCATCAGCTACGCCCGCCTGGGCATCAACCAGCTCGGCGCCGTCTACGAGGCCCTGCTCAGCTATCGCGGCTTCTTCGCCGAACACGATCTCTTCGAGGTCAAGCGCGCCGGCGAGGCCAACCCCGACCCGCTGGCCACCGGCTACTTCGTCACCGCCGAGCAGCTCGAACACTTCAGCGACGCCGAACGCGTCTTCGACCGCGACGAAGACGGCTACCAGCAACTTCGCCGCCACCCGCGCGGCCGCTTTCTCTACCGTCTGGCCGGGCGCGACCGCGAAAAGAGCGCCTCCTACTACACCCCGGAGGTACTCACCCGCTCGCTGGTCAAGTACGCCCTCAAGGAGGTCTACGCCGAGCAGCTCGACCCGCTGCCCGACGACGCCGCCCGCGCCGAGCGCCTGCTCAGCCTGACCCTTTGCGAGCCGGCCATGGGCAGCGCCGCCTTCCTGAACGAGGCCATCGACCAGCTCGCCGACAAGTACCTGGCCCTGGCCCAGAGCGCCAAACAGCAGCACGACCCCACCGCCGAGCGCATTCCCCAGGCCCACTACGCCGCCGAGAAGCAGCGCGTCAAGATGTACTTGGCCGACCACAGCGTCTTCGGCGTCGACCTCAACCCCGTGGCCGTGGAGCTCGCCGAGGTCTCGCTGTGGCTCGGCGCCCTCTCCGCCGACCGCTTCGTGCCCTGGTTCGGCTTTCAGTTGCGCACCGGCAACTCGCTGATCGGCGCCCGCCGCGAGGCCTACCCGGCCAGCGCCCTCGGCCTCAAGGCCAAGGACCCCGCCGCCTGGCTCAACCGCGCCGGCGACGCCGTGCCACTGGTCGTTTCGAACGACGAGCACAAGACTGCAGAGGAAAAGGCCGAAATAGCCAATTCGTCTTCGAGCAATGGCCAGCACGCGGCGCGCGATGCGCAGCAGGCGAGCGCCGCGCCACCAGGTGATGGCCTGGCGCCCACTCAAGGGTTGGAAGAAAGCCGAATCTGGCACTTTCTGCTGCCTTTCACCGGTATGGCCGACTACACCGACAAGGTCGCCAAGCAGCTCTTCGGCGATGAACTGGCCACCATCAAGCGCTGGAAGAAGGCCTTTACCGCGCCCTTCAATGCCGAGGAACGTCAGCGCCTGGAACGCCTGAGTCAGCAGGTCGAGGCGCTGTGGGTGGAACACGCCCGCGAACTGGCGCGCATTCGCACCCGCACCAGCGACCCCTACCCCATCTATGGCCGCGAGGCCAGCGGCGAGCCCACCAGCCTGGCTTTCAAGGACGCCATGGAAGCCTCGCTGACCCAGCGCTACCAGGAGAGCGCCCCGGCCTACCGCCGCCTCAAGCTGGCCATGGACTACTGGTGCGCGCTGTGGTTCTGGCCCATCGACCGCGCCGAGGAGCTGCCCAGCCGCGAGGAATGGCTGTGGGACCTGGAAACCCTGCTGCTCGGCGACACCATCGGCGCCGGCCCCAGCCACGACATCCCCGACCTCTTCCAGCAGGAGCCCGAGGGCACCGAGGAAGGCCAACGCTTCGTCGACCGCTTCGGCGTGGTCAAGCTCGCCACCCTGTTCCGCGCCTGCCCGCGCCTCAAGCTCGCCGACGAGCTGGCCGAGCAGCGCCGCTTCTTTCACTGGGAGCTGGAATACGCCGACGTATTCTCCGGCGCCGTCAGCGGCCGCCGCGGCTTCGACCTGGTGCTGGGTAACCCGCCCTGGCTCAAGGTGGAATGGCAGGAAGGCGGCATCATGGGCGACCACCAGCCCGCCTTCGCCCTGCGCAAGACTTCCGCCAGTCAGCTCGCCACCCTGCGCGAACAGGCCTTTCACGACCACCCGGGCCTGCGCGACGCCTGGCGGCGCGAATACGAGGAAAGCGAAGGCACCCAGGCCTTTCTCAACAGCGCCGCCAACTACCCGCTGCTCGCCGGTCAGAAAGCCAACCTCTACAAGTGCTTCCTGCCCACCGCCTGGCGCCTGGGCAGCGAACAGGGCGTAGCTGGCTATCTTCACCCCGAGGGCATCTACGACGATCCCAAGGGCGGCAGCTTCCGTGAGGCGGTCTATCGGCGGTTAAGGGCGCATTTTCAGTTCCACAATGAAATGCGGCTATTTGCCGAGGTCCACCACGCCACCATGTACAGCATCAATATTTATGGCCCCGAGCAGGAAGCCGGTTTTGTGCACATGGCCAACCTCTTCGCGCCGAAGACCATCGATGCCTGCTTTACCCACAATGGCGAAGGCACCGTGCCCGGCATCAAGGAAGAAGTCGAGATCAACGGCAAACCCCGTATCACCTGGAACACTGATGGCCATCGCGACCGCTTGATCGAGGTGGATACCAAAACGTTGCAACTCTTCGCCACCCTCTACGATGAAGACGGCACACCGCCGTTGCAGGCACGCCTCCCCGCTCTGCATGCCCGCCAGTTGCTCAACGTTTTGAAACGCTTCGCCGCCCAACCCACGCGACTTGGGGACCTTGGAGGTGACTACTATTCCACCCAGCACTGGAACGAGGTCAACGCCCAGCAGGACGGCACCATGCAGCGTAGCACCCAGTTCCCGGATAGCGCCGACCAATGGATTCTCAGCGGCCCGCACTTCTTCGTCGGCTCGCCGTTCTACAAGACACCGCGCGCCGTCTGCACCGGCAACAGCCACTACGACGTCCTCGACCTGGAACGCCTGCCCGACGACTACCTGCCGCGCACCAACTACGTCCCGGCCTGCGACCCCGACACCTACGCCGCCCGCACCCCCCGCGTCAGCTGGATCGAGGAAGGCGAAAGCCAGCCCCGGAAAGTGACCGAGTATTATCGCTGGGTAAATCGGCGTATGTTCGGGGCTTCCTCAGAAAGGTCTTTAATCGGCGCCATTGTTCCACCCGGGACAGCACATATTCACCCTGTGCTATCCACGACGTTTAAAGACCCAAACAAGGCAATTGCTTTCGCGGCTTCTTGCTATTCAATAGTCGCCGACTTCTTCCTTAAGACAACGGGTAAAGCCGACGTCTATGAGTCAACATTAAGATCTTTCCCATACATAGAGTCAGCAGCTCTGGCAAACCGAGTTCTAACGTTGACATGCGTGACCAACCATTACGCAGACCTCTGGCACTCCTGCTGGCAGGATGACTTCCGCCAGGCCCAATGGGCCAGAGATAGTCCGCTACTCGATCACGACTTCTTCGCCAATCTGACGCCGGAATGGCAGCGCCATTGCGCCCTGCGCAATGACCACACCCGCCGCCAGGCACTGGTGGAAATCGATGTGCTGGTCGCCCAGGCGCTGGGCATTACGTTGGAAGAACTCAAGACGATTTATCGCGTCCAGTTCTCCGTCATGCGCCAGTACGAAGCCGACACCTGGTACGACGCCCGCGGCCGCATCATCTTCACCCCCAGCAAGGGCCTCGCCGGCGTCGGCCTGCCGCGCAAGGCCAACAAGAAGGAACTCGACCAGGACATCCACTACTCCATCGAGTCACCTGAGCGGACCGGCTCTTCAAATCAGTACGGCATCGCCCTCGGCTGGGAAGACGTGAAAGACATGCAGGCAGGCGTCGTCCGCAAGACCTACCTCGACGACACCCTCCCCGGAGGCCCCTGGGAAACCACCATCGAATACCACGCCCCCTTCACCCGCCCCGACCGGGAGAAGGACTACGAACAGGCATGGTCGTTTTTTGAGGAGCCCTCTGAGGAAGGCACATAAGAAGTAACAAAAGAATGAAAAATACAGCCGTCGCATATTGGCGACAGCAAATAAATATGAAACAATTTATAAGCCAGTAAAAACTTGGCTTAAAGCGCAAAACCAATACGCAAGGGTTACAAGGATCATTATGAAACTGTTGAAGATCACCGCCGCCATCGCCACGCTGACCATGATGACGGGTTGCGCCAGCATCGTTGGTGAAAAGGAGCAAACGGTCACCATCAATAGCACACCCAGCAACGCCGAAGTTCTCATTACCGATGAGAAGAGCCAGCGCGTGCACTCCGGCTCCACGCCTACCACGGTTCAACTTCGCAAGGCTGATGGCTCCTACTTTGGTGGCAAATCGTACAATGTGGAGATCAGCAAGGACGGTTATGAAGACCGCACCATGATGATCAACTCCACACCCAACGGTTGGTATGTGGGTGGCAACCTGATCTTTGGCGGCCTGATCGGCTGGCTCATCGTGGACCCGCTGACCGGTGCCATGTACAACCTCAGCCCTGACACCATCAACGCCAGCCTGGATGAGAGCGTCGCCACTACAGAAGATGGTGCGCAGGAAATCTCGGTTGTATTGATCGAGGATGTCCCGCAGGAAATGCGTCAGGACATGCAGTACCTCGGCAAGCTGTAAGCAGCCTGGCCAACCAGTATCTCAGGTGCCACCGGCAGGTGACACCTGAGGTGTTTGAGTTATCAAGTTCACTCCATTTCTCATTCTGAAAAGTACAGTGCCATGCCTTTCTTCAAAAACGTTGGAAAATCATTAAAAACAAGTGGCAAGGCACTCAACAGCTTTGGCCAAATACTTAATGGAGCAATGGAGGAGCTTGAAGAAATAAGTCATCAAGGGGTCTTGAAAACGAATGTCCGGAAGCTTGAAAGAAACATAGCCACCCTTGAAGGGCATCCTGAAAACGACAGTGAACTCCAAGAAAAACGTCACGAGCTTATCGACTCTTACGAAAGAGTTATATCAGCAGTACCCGAACCCGAAAAAACCTCATTCAGAGAAAAAAAAGAAAAACTAATAGAAAAGTCTGAAATAAGAACTATACAAAACCTCAAGAACTTAATAAATCAAAATCAAATAATTTCTTTCGAAAAGAGCTTCGATCTTGCAATAGAAAAAATTAAGCACTTGGAAAAAATACAAAAAAACGCAAAAACAATGCGAGACCTCGCAGAAAAAAACAGCCTCTCATCAGATGCATCACATGCTTCCAAGATTCTCTCTTCAACATCTGCGGAAATAGAACGCCTGCAGAAACTCCGGTATACGCAAGACGTTACATACTATTCTTCCGGAAACCTATACAAAAAAATTCATAAATATGATGGAAAGCCGCATGGCGTCCTGGAACAGTGGCATGAAAACTCCCAGAAAATGGCTGAAACAAACTTCTGCATGAACAGAGTGGATGGCATATCACGCTATTGGGATGCTCAAGGCATCATGCTCTCTAAAATCACCATCCACCAAAAACCAACCAACAGACCAGAAAAAATAGAACAGCATAACTATTACGCAAACGGCAACACACACTCAAAAATTATTATTCAAAACAACATACAGACAATCTCTATTTTTGAGGAAAACGGAGCCCATCTAACAACCATAAAGAAAAAAGGAAAAACAAAACCCAGTAAAATCAAAATATTTTTCCTGATGTTTCGCCCCTCCATTATTAAATTTCTGCTACGTTACAGAAAAAGCCAGACCAAACAAGAAGAGGCTCAGGAAATGAACAGGATACTTCATGAGTGCATGGATTTTCTTGAGGAAACCTCAAATTACATCTTGAACCCACCAAGCTAGCACCCTAAAAGACAGGATATCACTTATAATGCTCGAAAAAATCGTCATCTTCCCATCCTTTCTTGAGAGCTTACTGGCTAGCACTAAAGCGGACCATGTCACCACATTTTTTTTAGCAACAATCACTCTTTTCTTCCTTTTATCTTTATTTTTATATAAAAAGGACAGGTATCGTAGCTTCACTCACTACACGCCCAATCTGCTAACCTCGCTTGGGATCTTGGGTACCTTCATTGGTATCGTGATTGGCTTGCTTCATTTCGATACCGACAACATCGATGACAACATCAGCCAATTGCTTGGCGGCTTGCAAACCGCTTTCATGACCAGCCTGTTTGGCATGGCCATGACCATCTTCTACAAGCTGATCACCAGCCTGCCCTGGCTTCAACCCAAAACCGATGTTGCCAGCGGTCCCGATGAGATCGGCCCGGAACATATTCACCAACTGATGCGTGAACAGAACGACAACCTCGCACAGTTGCATCAGGCGATTGCCGGCGACGACAGCGACACTCTGACTGGTCAGATTCGCATGTTGCGACAGAATCAGGATGACAATCACAAGGCCATGGCTCGCGAAGCGGCACGTCAGGCCGAAGCTGCCGAAAAGCTGGAACAGCACGCCAAGGCCCAGCAGCAGCGATTCGATGAATTCTCTACCGAGCTCTCGAAGCAGATGCAGGATTTTGCCGAGATGATGTCAAAATCCGCCACCGAGCAGGTTATCAATGCTCTCAAGGAGGTCATCCAGGACTTCAACAACCAGTTGACCGAACAGTTCGGCGAAAACTTCAAGGCGTTGGATGCTTCCGTGAAGTCGCTGGTCGATTGGCAGGAGAACTATCGCCAGCAGCTTGAAGAAATGCGCGATCAATACGCCCAGGGCGTAACGGCCATCACCCAGACCGAATCCAGTGTGTCGGCCATCAGCGAAAAGGCCGATGCCATTCCCGAGGCCATGCAGGGGCTCGAGACCCTGTTGAATACGGCCCAACACCAGATCAATGAGCTGGAATCTCATCTGGCCGCCTTCCAGGAGATGCGCAACCGCGCCGTGGAGGCCGTGCCGGAGATCCGCTCACAGGTCGAGTCCACCGTAAATGATGTCAGCCAAGCGGCGCAGAGTGCGGCCCAACAGCTTTCAGAAGGCAGCACAAGCCTCAAGGATGAAATGATTCAGGGCAGTGCACGCATCAATCAGGAAATGATCGAGGGTGCCACTGGGCTGAATGAGCGCTATAGCCGGGTGCATGAATCCTTGCAGAGCACCTCTGACCATATTGCAGAGCAGTCGGAACAGATTACCACCACCTTGAAAGACGCCGGAGAGCAGACCAACCAGCAATTGCGTCAGTCCCAGGCACAGGTTCAGGAAATGATCGACAGCCTGCAAAAGCAACACCGGCAAGCGCTCGAATCGGCCAGCGAACAGTATCAGCGCGACCTCAGCAGTACCTATCAAAAGGTTGAGGCTGCCATGCAGCAGGCGGCAGAAAAGACCGGTGAATCGGTGAACAAGCAGTTCACTCAGCTGGATTCGGAAATGCAGCAGGAGCTGACCAAGGCCCTGCAGCAGATGGGTGACCAGTTGGCGCAGATTACGGGACGATTCACTCAGGATTACAAGCAACTCACCGATCAGATGCAGCAGGTCGTCCAATCCGCTGACCGGGAGCCGTTTCGATGAGTCGCATGCAGTCACTGTTTGGACGCGGTAACGCGGCCGGCAACGAGGATGAACACCACTGGCTGAGCGTATCGGATCTGATGGCCGGCCTGATGATGGTCTTTCTGTTGATTTCCATTGCCCTGATGCGCCATGCCCTGCAGGAACGGGATCGCGTGACGCAAGTGGCCGAGGCGTATCAGGAAACCCAAGTAGCCATCTATAACGCCTTGATGGACGAGTTCGCCGATGACCTGGATGCCTGGCAGGCCAAAATCGACTCGGACTCATTGGCTCTGACCTTTACCGCGCCGGAGGTGCTGTTCGGACGTGGCTCGGCCGCACTGCAGCCCCGCTTTGAAAACATCCTGAGCGATTTTTACCCGCGTTACCTGGAGGTATTGGCACCTTTCCAGGATGCGATTGAAGAAACCCGTATCGAGGGCCATACCTCCAGCGTCTGGAATAATAGCGTCAGTGAGGATCAGGCATACTTCCTGAACATGCGGTTATCTCAGGACCGAACGCGCTCGGTACTGCGTTACCTGTACCAACTACCGGCGACCCAATCCCGCAAGCAGTGGGTCAAATCCAACACTGCCGCTGTCGGCCTTTCTTCATCCCAGCCAATGCCGGATGGCAGTGGCCAGGAAGACCACGAAGCTTCACGCCGCGTCAGCTTCCGTATTCAGACCAATGCCGAGAGTCAGATTGGTGAGATCCTTTCCGAGGTTGATGCATGAAGCTGGATCTGGACTTCAGCGCCCTGATGGCAGCTGTCAGCCGGATTGGTCGTCCGCTCAAGGGGCTGACTCTCACCACTTCTACATCCCGTGAACAAGCGACTCAAGATAGAGTACCAAAGCCACCCGCAGTGCCCCCAGGTGGAGAGGTCTTCGCGCCTGAAAAAATGCGGGAGGTGCAGTCTCGGGACGGCTTGCTTGAATTCCGAGGCCAACAGATTCTGTTGTATATGCCCGGGCACCCCCAGAACCGTTTTGAGCAAGCTATTCAGTACCCTTCTTCAGGCAACAAAGTCCATGTGGCCTGGTGCAAGCACCTGGAAGAAATGAAACGCTCCGGCTTCTTTAAGCGTTACATCGGCATCCAGGATCAAGGCGGGGAATTTCGCATCCATTCTCGTCAGCAGCCGAACCATGAGGTCAAGGTGCCGCTCAAGGTATGCAAGTTCTGTCTGACCAAGATTAACTACAAGGGCTTCTCTCGCCCTGGTAATGCCGCGGCGCATACCCACTTCTCATTCGAGGAATTTTTCCAACACTACGAGTCCTTCTTCCCGAGTCATCCGGCCCCGGAGCCCCTCTCTCACGTGGAAAAAGGCTACAGCCAGGACTGGCCGGACATTTCCCGACAGTATCGGCAAAGTCAGCGCTACACTTGCCAGGAATGTGATGTCGAGCTGGAACGCTACCCGCAGTTGTTGCACGTGCATCACATCAACCGGCAGCGCGACGATAACCGTTGGCAGAACCTGCGCGCGTTGTGCGCGGACTGTCACAGCAAACAGCCCGGGCATGATCACATGGTGGTCTCCCATGAAGACCGTCAGCTTATTGCCCACTTGCGACAACAGCAGTCATGCGCCAACACCCACAGTTGGAAGGAAGTGCTCGACCTGGCGGACCCTGGCCTCAACGGCCTGATTCCCCAGCTCCAGTCACTCCGAGCACCGATCCCCGAGGTGGGAGTGGATATTCAGGCACCGGACAACAATATCGTCGCCAACCTCGAGTTGGCCTGGTCGGGCACACGAGTCGGTGTCGCCATTAGTGAGGAAGATCTCGAACACGCCAGACAGAATGGATGGAAAGTTTTCGGCATCGAAGAATGTCTGGAAAGCCCGCAGCAGCTTCTTGGCCTGCTGTCTGGCACCGGGCAGTCAAGGCGTTCTCAAAGCAACTCGCGTTCGCCCTTTGGTGACTTTGATGACGACATCCCATTCTGAAGCCGTATGGCTGATGCCCGACGTCCGGTAGCTCGAGCACACCTCAATACCTGCAAGTACCTGATCGTGACCTGAGTAGTGCTGATATGCGAGGCGCCACACCGCCCGCTATTTCTTTTTGTTCCTATCGATCTCGGCCTGCACTGCCTGCATCAGCTCCTCGACGTTATAAATGCCCTGCGCTTCGAGCATGGCGTCTAAGGGGCTGCCTTGGCCACGGCTTTTGCTTCTCAATTCACGCTTGGCCACGTTGGCGTCGCGCTCCACTTTCGAGCGCCCGCCACGGCGGAAACCGGCCTGGATATGTTCGAGCATGAAGTCGACTTCGTCTTCATCCAGCAGGTGCGGGTCGAAGTGGCCGTCCAGGGCTTCCAGTACCATCTTGCCATGCTCGTCGTCTCCCCCGGCGGCGGCGATCTTGAGGGCTTCATAGCCGGGGATACCGCCGATGTCTTCCGGCGGGCAGGCCATGGCGCCGTCGATCAATCGCGGGCAGGGGTTGGTTTCGTCGAGGCCGGTGGCTTCCACCGTGATGCGGTGCTCCCAGCCATCACCGAAGTCGTACATGTAGTGGAAGGTGTTGTCCGGGGCTCGGGCGGCGATGCGCTTGAGTTGGGCGTTGCGCGCCATGGCGATGGGCCTGTCACCCCACTCGTCGGGCTCGCCGTAATATCGGCCATCGCACTCGAATTCGAAGAGATGATAGTCATACCAGCCCATGGCGGCCTGTATCACGGTATGCAGGCGTTGCAGGGTGATCTGCTCGGGCACGCGGACCCGCCGCCAGACCAGGGGGGCGGTGTCGAGCAGTTCGATGCGAAGTTGGATATCCGGCATGGTAAGCATCTGTCTGGTTGAACTTGAGCTCGGTATTCCACAGGCGCGGTGGCCGGGGCCAATGCCGACTGCCCCTGAGAAAGGCAAGTACGACCACCACCGGCGTGGTGTTGTGCAGCCAGTTACGTACATTGGATATCGAGGCCCGTCAGGGGCGCTGGGTGGAGAGTGTTCCGCCAGAGATCATGGATGACGTCCTGGCCAGATTGGCGACCCTGATGAGCTGACGCCTCAAGTTTCGCTGCCCCTTTGCCCTGGTCGAGCGTTTGAATGTGCATTTTGAGGCGGGTTTCAAAGCGGCCTGAGCGAGCACAGAAGCTCTGAACGCCCGCTCAAGCCGTGGTATCGGCCATCAGGCTCTCGTAGGGAATATCGAGCCCATCGTGTAACCGTCGGATCATGCGCAGACTCAGGCTTCGTTTGCGGTTCAACACCTCCGAGACGCGGCCACTGGGTCCGATCAAGGGCTCCAGGTCACGTGGCGAGAGGCCACGCTGCTCCATGCGGAATCGGATAGCTTCAACAGGATCTGAAGAGCCAATCGGATAGCGTTGATCCTCGTAGTGCTCGATCAGTATGGAGAGGACTTCCAGCTCATCGGCTTCGGGCGTGCCGTCGTCGGCCTGCCAGAGTTCTTCCAGCCGTAGAAAGGCACGCTCGAGGTCGTCATCGGTATGGATAGGTTGGATGTTCATCATATGGTCTCCGCGTCGACCTGGTCATACTGGGCATGTGTGCCGACAAAGCGTATCCAGGCAATCTGCTGAGAGTAGCGAATGGCGACAATGAGCCGGTATTTGTTGCCACCGATATTGAAGACTACGCGCCTTCCCCTGAGGATGCTGGCGGTGCCGATATCAGCCTTCAGCTCTTGGGGCGTCTGCCATGATGCATTCGACATCATGTGGTACCACTCGGTCAGAGGGCGCTGGGCATCGGCATGTCCTTGCTCCCAGAACTCGCGCAACGTCCGTTTGGCGATGACTCTCATCTCCCCTCCCGTTTTGGGAGAAGTGTAGCGCTATCGCGGTGCCGCTTCAAGACGAACGTCTTCGCCAGAGCCTCAACGCGCCGCGCCGAATCTGGTAACTTGAGCGACGATAACCAAGCGATAACAACAACTCGCCATACGCCCGGGATATGCTGAAGGAGCCTGCATGCTGCCAAGCCTCGTCGCCCATGAACTCCAGCTTAGCTTGCAGGACTATCTGCGCGCCGCCTTTCCGATCTCGACACCGCATTTTCGCGGCGATGGTCAGCAGGGCGAGACGGCGCTGATCGACCGCTTCATCGAGACGCCGGGGAAGCTGGTCAAGGGCCCTTATCTTTCCCTGGGTCTGCCCTTTCGGCGGGATGCTGCCCCACCGCCCTTTAGGCATGTGGACCCGGGCTTTCCGCCCTTTCGCCATCAGCAGCTGGCCTTTCAGCGCCTCAATGGCGAGACCAAGGCCTCCACCCTGGTGGCCACGGGTACCGGCTCGGGCAAGACGGAGTGCTTCCTGCTGCCGATCCTGGAGCACTGCGCGGCCCGGCGTGCCGATCCGACGATCACCGAGAAGCGCGGCATCAAGGCGCTGATCGTCTACCCGATGAATGCCCTGGCAACGGACCAGGCGCGGCGCATGGCCAAGCTGGTCAGCCAGTTGGATATTCAACTGACGGTGGGGCTTTTCACCGGCGACAGCTCTGACTCGCCCAGCCGGGTGATGTCCCCCGAGAGTGTGATCACCGACAAGGAGACGCTGCGCGACAACCCGCCGGATATCCTGCTGACCAACTACAAGATGCTGGACTTCCTGCTGATGCGGCCCAAGGATCAGCCGCTGTGGCGCTTCAATACGCCGGGGATGCTGCGCTATCTGGTGGTGGATGAGCTGCACACCTTTGATGGCGCCCAGGGCACTGACCTGGCGTGTCTCATCCGCCGCCTGCGTGATCGCCTGTCGATCGGCGATGAGCTGGCCTGCGTGGGCACTTCGGCGACCATCGGCGATGCGTCGGCCTCGGATCAGTTGCGCCAGTATGCCTCGGAAATCTTCGCCACCCAGTTCGCCGAGGAGAGTCTGGTCCTGGAGGATCGCTTGTCGGCCGAGGAGTATCTCGACCAGGCCAGTGGCTCACTGGGCGAGCCGGCCTTTCATCACTGGCCGAGCGATCTGGCATCGCGTCAGCGCCTGGACCCGCAACGCTTCGCACAGCCCGAGGCCTATCTGGCCGCCGCCTTCCAGCAGTGGTTCATCGAGGGCAGTGCCGAGGCGCTGACGGATCCGCGCGCCCTCGGCGATGCCCGGCATCCCGAGCATGGCCGGGCGCTGGTGGCGCTGGGCTGCGATCTCAAGCGGCATGAGGCCTTTCATCGTTTACTGCTCGACAGCCAGGGCGTCACCGATCTGGAGACCCTGTTGCAACGCTGGAAGCGCGAGCGGCACTGGAGTGGCGATGCGCATGTGGTGCTCTACAGCTTACTGGCCATGGTCTCGGCGGCGCGCGAGGCCATGCCGGGCGAGCATGACGAGCCCCGCCTGGTGCCCCTGCTGACCGTGCGCCTGCAGCTCTGGCTGCGTGAGCTCACGCGCATGGTCAGCCGGGTCGGTGACACAGCGGAGCTGCTGTATGCCGATGATGACCCCCAGGGCCGCCCGGCACCCGGCCGAACGGATCAGGAGGGCCAGTCGCTGCATCTGCCGCTGGTGCATTGCCGGGATTGCCACAGCGCGGCCTGGGGCACTCTGAAGGCCGATGATGACCGCAGGATCAATGATGACCTGGCGGCCTTCTATCGCCAGTATTTCCAGCAGGGTGCCGATGTCTGCCTGCTGTATCCGCTGGGGGAATCCCCTGCCCCGCCGCAGCGCAAGGGCCAGAGCAAGCAGCTATGCCCCGCCTGCCGGGCCCTGACCTCGGGTGACGCCCAGGGGCCCTGCCCGGACTGTGGCGCCCATGGGCTGCTGCGGGTCTGGCAGCCGAGCCTGCAGGAGCGCGAAAAGGACCGGCTGGTAACCCGGACGGACCATTGCCCTTGCTGCCTGTCGCGTGGCGGCTTGTCGATCCTGGGTTTTCGCGCCGCCTCGCTGTCCAGCACGCTGCTGGCGCGGCTTTATCAGTCGCCCTACAACGATGATCGCAAGGCCATCGCCTTTTCCGACAGTGTGCAGGATGCCGCTCACCGGGCCGGCTTCTTCGAGGCGCGCACCTGGCGTCAGGCGCTGCGCCAGGCCATGAATGGCTGGCTTTCGGGCCACGGCCAGTCACTCTCGCTGGATCGCCTGGGTAGCGCCTTTGCCGAGGCCATGCGCCAGCAGGCGGGCAGCGATGCCGATTTTGTCGGCCGCTGGCTGGCGCCCAACATGGCCTGGCTGAAGGATGCGGATTATCTGCAGCGCGAGGGCCAGCTGCCGGCCGACAGTGACCTGCCGGAGCTGGTTCGTCGCCGGCTCGACTGGGAGCTGCACACCGAGCTGGGGCTGCGTAGCCAGATTGGCCGTACCCTGGAACGCCAGGGGCGCGTCACCCTGACGGTGGATACCACCCTGCTGGAGGCCGCCGCCGAGCGCCTGGCCAATGACTGGGCCGAGGAACTGCCGGGCATCGGCGAGATCGACAGCGCCCAGACGACACGCTTTCTGCTCGGCGTACTGCATCGCCTGCGCACCCGCGGCGCCTTTGCGCATCCCGAGGTGGAAGGCTATGTGCGCGATGGCGGCAACAGCTACTTCTTCCGACGCCACCTCTGCCTGCCCAACTATGGCCCCCGCGCGGCGCCCCCGGCCTTTCTGACGCTGGAGCCGATCTCGCAGAACTTCGACAGCATTAGCGGCCAGCAGCGTGGCGGTGGCGCCTGGTATCAGGGCTGGTTCCTCAAGCAGCTGGAGGACGACCAGGTGCTGGCCAATGACGTGGCCCAGGCCTATCGCCTGGCGCTGCGGGCACTGGAGCGCAACGGCCTGATTCGTACCGTGGCCACGCCTCAGGGGCGCGAGGTATGGGGCCTGGAGCGCCCCCACTGGCATGCCGTGACGCAGCCGCTGCCCATGCGCTGCAGCCGTTGTGGCCAGCGCCATCAGGTGGCACAGGAGCAAATGGAATACTGGCAGGGCATGAAGTGCCTGCAGCCCCAGTGCGGCGGCGAGCTGGCACCGACCAGCGGCTTCAAGTGGGCCCTGCCGCCCTCAGGCGCTTCGCCGACGCGCCTGGTCAGCCACGAGCACACCGGCCTGCTGGAAAGCGATGAACGGGCGCGAGTCGAGCGCTCCTTCATCAGCGGCCAGCGGCCCTGGGATATCAACCTGCTCTCGGCCACACCAACCCTGGAGATGGGCATCGACATCGGCGACCTGTCCTCGGTGCTGCTGTGCTCGACGCCCCCTTCCCAGGCCAACTACCTGCAACGCATCGGCCGCGCCGGGCGGCGGGATGGCAATGCGCTGAACGTGACCATCGCCAACGCCGCGCCCCATGATCTCTACTTCTATGCCGAGCCTCGCGAGATGATGGCCGGCAGCGTGCAGCCACCCGGGGTGTTCCTGCAGGCCACGGCCGTGCTGGAACGCCAGCTGATGGCCTTTGCCTTCGATCACTGGGTGGCCGAGGCGGCGCAGGGCGGCACCCTCGACGAGACCATGCTGCCCGCCCGCCTTTCGGTGGTGCTCGACAACATGCGCCGCGGCGACAAGACGGGCTTTCCGCATAGCCTGCTGACCTTCATCGACCGCCATGAGCAGTGGCTGTTCGAGCAGTTCTGTGCGCTCTTCCCGGCCCTGGATGACGAGGCGCGCCGCCACCTGCATGACTACTTCACCGATAAGGAGACCACCAAGGACAGCCTGCGCTATCGCATCAACAACCGGCTTCACGACAAGGCCCGGCAGCGCCAGAGCTGGCGGGATACCATCCGGGCGCACAACAAGCAGCTCGAGCGCCTGCGCCAGCAGCCCGAGGATGAAGCCATTCGCGAAGCCATCGAGGCCGTGGAGAGCGAAAAGCGAGCCCTGCAGGAAATGGCGAAGCGTCTCGACGCCCAGCACACCCTCAACTTCTTCACCGATGAGGGGCTCTTGCCCAACTATGCCTTCCCGGAGGAAGGCGTCACCCTCAATGGGGTGGTGATTCGTTCGGTGCGCCAGGCCGAGCGCGACAATGCTGGCGGGGATAACGCCGGTCCTGCCCGCCAGGACAAACCGGCGAAGTCCTACGAGGTAATCAGTTACGACTTTCAGCGCCCGGCCCAGAACGCTCTGGTCGAACTCGCCCCGGAAAATACCTTCTATGCCGTGGGCCGCGCCCTGAAGATCGACCAGGTGAACATGCGCCTGAGCGATATCGAGACCTGGCGACTCTGCAACCATTGTCATCATAGCGAACAGGTTGACGGCGGCGACCTGCATGGTGGCTGCCCGCGCTGTGGCAGCCCGCAGTGGGCCGACAGCGCCCAGAAACGCCAGTTGCTGCGTCTGCGCGAGGTCACCGCCACGGTGCGCGACCGCGACAGTCGCATCGCCGACGACAGCGAACAGCGCGAGCCCTCCTTCTATGTGCGCCAGCTACTGACCGACATTGCCCCGAACAGCGCACGTTTCGCCTATCGCCTGGATGACCCGGAGTGCCCCTTCGGCTTCGAGTACATCCCGGGGGCCACCTTTCGAGAGATCAACTTCGGCCGCCACGATGACAAGGCGCCCGCGTTCAAGGTCGCCGGCGAGGAGCAGCCACGCGGCGGCTTTCGGGTCTGCAAGCACTGCGGCAAGATCCAGCGCCCCAGGATGAAACCCAGCGAGCGCCACCAGCGCTTCTGCAAGAAGGCCCAGCGCGGCGCCATCGAGCAGGAAGAAGACTTCGTGGACAGCCTCTTCCTGTATCGCGAGCTGACCTCCGAGGCCCTGCGCCTCTTGTTGCCGCTCTCGGATATCGCCATGTCCGATACGGCACGGCATTCGCTGATTGCGGCCCTGCATCTGGGGCTGAAAAAGCACTTCCATGGCAACGTGGATCACCTCAGGGTGACCGAGCAGCAGACGCCGAGTCAGGGCAGCCAGCCCTCGCGCCATTATCTGGTGCTGCACGACAGCGTGCCCGGCGGCACGGGGTACCTCAAGGAGCTGATGCAGTCGCCGGAGACCCTGCTGGCCATGCTCGGCACCGCCCATGAGCACCTCGCCGGGTGCGACTGCCAGTATGATGAACAACTCGATGGCTGCTACCGCTGCCTGCTGGCCTACCGCGAGAGCCGCAATATGGTGCATATCTCGCGCCGTCGCGCCATGGAGCTTCTGGAACGCATCCTCAGCCGGCGCGACTCGCTGGTCGCCATCGACGGCCTCGAAGAAGTGGACCTCAACGCCCTGGTGGAGAGTGAGCTGGAACAGCGTTTCATCGATGGCCTGGCCTCGCGCAGTGCCGACGTTCGCCTGCTGCCCGAGTTACACGAGGGGACATCGGGCTGGCGGCTGACCATCACCACAGGCCAGGCCCAGGATGGTACACCGCGACTGGCCAGCTGGCGCATCGAGCCACAGCGCAACCTGGGCCCCGCCGATGACGTCATGCTGGCGACCCGGCCTGACTTCATGCTCTGGCCCGCCAGCGAAAGCCACCGCCAGGCGCGCCCTGTGGCCCTCTACCTGGACGGTTTTCAGTACCATCGCGATCAACTGGACGACGATACCGCCAAGCGCCAGGCGGTGCTGGCCTCCGGCCGTTTTCATGTCTGGAGCCTGGGCTGGCGGGACCTGGAAGGCGCCGAGCTGGAGGTGCCGCTGTGGCAGCGCGAGACGCCACAGCATCTGGGTGACAAATACCAACAGCTTGCCGATCAATTGAATATCCTCAGCCGCCATGCTGGCCTGAAGGCCCTCAAGACAAGCGCCCTGGACTGGCTGCTGGCCTACCTGCGCACGCCGGACGAGACGTCGCAGGAGCTGGCCCAGGCGTCTCTCGGCCAGGCCTTTCACTGGCTGGACCCGCGCACCCTCAAGGAAGCCGGCCTGCGCCAGGCCATCGACCTGGAGCTTGCCGAGAATGCGCCACCGGCCATGCGCCAGCGGCTGATGCCCGAGGCCGAACCAGTGCTGCTGGGTGGCGTCATGAATGCGCTGGGCAACAGCGATGCCGCCGGCGCCTCGGCGTGCAGCGAGGTGGCGGTGAGCATTTCGCCCGAGGCTATGCAAAATGTCCCGCGTCTTAGCCGGGAGTTGCACCTGCACTTGAGCCTGGATGACCGTCACCTGCCCGACAGCAGCGAGGGCGAGGCTCGCTGGCGGGCTTTCTGGCAGGCGGCCAATCTGTTGCAGTTTATGCCGCGCTTCTCGATGATCTCGGTACGCGGCGTGGCCAATGGCCGAGTCTGCGATGCCCTGGCGACATGCGCCAGCCTGGCCGACTTCAGCGCGTCTTCCCGAGCTGATCACAGCACTCAAGACAGTACTCAAGACGGTGCACAAGACAGCACCCGCCAGATCGATGCCGGCTGGCAGGCCTTGCTGGCGGATGATCTGGTCATGCTGCCGGAAGCTTTTGTCCGGCAACTGGCCAGCCTCGGCCTGCCGGTTCCCACCCCGGGCCTGGATGTGCTCGACCGTTCGGGTGAGGCCTCGATCACCCTGGAACTGGCCTGGGAGTCGGCCCGGGTGGCCGTGGCGCTGGAAGAGGACCTGCCCGCGGACTGGCCGAGCGTGCTGGGCGAGTGGCAGATTGTCACCACACAGGACGATGCCGCCGTCGAGACGCTGGCCGGCTGGCTTGGCAATGAGACAAGGAGTGAAGCATGAGCGAGATCACCGTCGCGATATCCCAGGAGTTTCTCGAGGCCTACGCCAAAGTCCCCCGGCGCAAGCAGGGCAAGGTGATGAACATGGTCACCAAGTTTCGCGAGAATCCACGCTCTCCGGGCCTCAACTACGAAACCCTGGCCACGCCCGACCCCAATCTGCGTTCGATCCGTGTCGATGTCGAGTATCGTGCCATCGTCCTCAAGCCGGAACAGGGCAACGTCTATGTGCTGCTGTGGGTCGACAAGCATGACGAGGCCTATGACTGGGCGTTCCGGCATAAAGTCGATATCCATCCTCGGACCGGCAGTCTGCAGATTCTGTCGTCGTCGACCGAACAGGTGGCAGCCGAGCCGGCGCCTGGCCCGGAAGAGGCAAGTGAGGCCAGCACAACGACACCAGACACCACGCCACAGGCGCAGGCCAGCCCGATCTGCGAGGCCCGGGAGCGCGAACTGCTGCGCCTCGGGGTGCCGGAGGCGCTGGTTGCCGAGGTGCAGCAACTGACCTCGGTGACCGCCCTGGAGGCACTGGCACATCGCCTGCCCGCCGAGGCCCTGGAAGCCTTGATGTTCCTGGCCCAGGGCGAACCTCTGCAGGAGGTGCTGGAAACCTACGGGGTGGCCGATAGCCAGACGCCGGTGGACCGCGACGACTTTGCCGCCGCCCTGCGACGGCCCGACAGCCAGCGGCGCTTCCGGGTGGTCGAGGAGGAACACGAACTGGAACACATGCTGCAGGCTCCCCTGGCCCACTGGCGTGTTTTCCTGCATCCCAGCCAACGCCAATTGGTGGAGCGGCACTGGAACGGTGCGGTCCGAGTGCTCGGCGGCGCCGGTACCGGCAAGACGGTGGTGGCCATGCATCGGGCCCGCTGGCTGGCCCGCCGCCTGGTCGATGACATGGCAGACGACGGGCAAGGCAAGGTGTTGGTGACGACCTTCACCCGCAACCTGGCCACGGACATTGAGCATCAGCTTCGCGAGCTTTGTCAGGATGACGAGTTGGCGCGTCTGGAGGTCATCAATATCAACCGGCTGGTCGCGCGCATGATCGCGCGTGACGGCGCGCCAAGGCTGGTCTACCCCTCCGACAAGGGCTACCAACAGGCCTGGAAGCGGGCCATGCAGCTAAAACCGGAGGACCCCGATCTGCCGGATACCTTCTTCGAGGAGGAGTTCCAGCAGGTGATCCTGCCGAACCATCTGCGCACTCGGCAGGAGTATTTCCGCGCCTCCCGGGCGGGCCGCGGGGTGGCACTCAATCGCCGACAGCGTGCAGCGATCTGGCCGGTCTTCGAGGAAATGCGCGCCCAGCTCAGTCACGCTCGCCTGCGGCCATTCGAGGATGGCGTTTACGAGGCCATCGCCATGGTCGAGCGCGGCGAACTGGCCTCGCGGTGGTCGCATGTCATAGTTGATGAGGCTCAGGATTTCGGTGCCGAGACCCTGAGACTGCTGCGCCAACTGGTACCGGAAGGCCGCGATGACCTGTTCATCGTCGGCGATGGTCATCAGCGCATCTATGGCCGTCGTGCCTCGCTTTCGAAGTGCGGTATCAATATTCGCGGGCGTGGCAAGAAGCTGCGCATCAACTATCGCACTACTGAGCAGACCCGGCGTTTTGCCGTCGCCCTGCTGGAGGGCCAGGCCATCGATGACCTGGATGACGGCCAGGATGGTCAGCAGGATTATCGCTCGCTGCTTCAGGGCGACGCGCCGGAAGTACACCACTTCGATGACTTCGATGCCGAGATGGCGGCCCTGAGCGAGCGCCTGAAGGCCCATCTGGCAGCGCACGACCCGGAGGCCGTGGAAAGCGCCGGGGCCGATTGCTGTGTCACGGCCCGCTCCCAGTGGCTGCTGGACCGCATCCAGGGAGCCTTGCAGCAACATGACATCCCGACCCTGGCAGTCTCCCGGGACAACCCGGATGACCCCGAAAAAGCGGGCGTGCGCCTGGCCACCCTGCACCGCGTCAAGGGGCTGGAGTTCCGCCAGATGCACATCGCCTGCGTCAACGAGGGGGTCATCCCCGCCCGCTACACCGGTCGCACCGAGGATCCGGTGGAGAAGCGACAGCGCGAGGTCAATGAACGGGCTCTGCTGCACGTGGCCGCCACCCGAGCCATCAAGCACCTGTCCATTTCCAGCTACGGGCAGCCAAGCCCATTTCTGCGGTAAACAGCCTGCTGCCGCCCTTGCTTGGAGAGCCGCGGGGCGCCATGGTGGGTACATCGAGATGCGCCACATAGCGGGTATGCCCAGGAGGTACAGCATGCAAGAGACCGGCGAGACGACCCTGACACTGTTTTATGACGGCAGTTGTCCGCTCTGCCAGGCCGAGGTCCAGCATCTGGCAAAGTGCAATACCCAGGGCCGTCTGGCGCTGGTGGATATCAGCGCGGCGGATTTTGCCGAGCGCTATCCGGCGCTGGATGCCGAGACACTCGACCGGCGCCTGCATGCCCGGGACGCCGATGGTCAGTGGCTGACCGGGCTGGATGCCACCCACGCCATCTGGTCGCGGGTGGGCAAGCGACACTGGGTGAGGCCTCTGGAGTGGCGCTGGTTACGCTGGTGCGCCGACCCGCTGTATAACATCTTCGCGCGTCACCGGCATCGCGTCACGCGCCTGCTGTTTCGGCGCCGTGCGAGCGACTGCCCGCCCTGCCATTCATCCCGGGGGAAGGAGGAACACTCATGACCAGTATCGTCATCGGCGCTTCCAGCGCGATTGCCCGGGCCGCCATTCAGCAACTGCTGGAACGCGGTCAGACGGTGCATGCCATCAGCCAGCGCCCGCGGCCCGCTGCCCTGTCCGATGAACGGCTCAACTGGTGGCAGTGCCGCCATGAGGCGGCCGACATCGAGGCCCGGGTCAACATGCTGGCCGAGCGCATCGCCGACGCCCCGATCGAGCGTGTGCTGATCTGCAATGGCCGGCTGCACAGCGAGAGCATCGACGTCGAGAAAAAGCTCGACGACCTGGAGGCGGAAAGCTTTCATCAGCTCATGGACAGCAACGCCCTGACCCCCGCCCTGTGGCTGCGCTCGCTGCTGCCGTTGCTGAAAAGGCACGAAACCCGCATCGCAGTGTTCAGTGCGCGCATCGGCAGCATCGGCGACAACCGTCTGGGCGGCTGGTACAGCTATCGCGCCAGCAAGGCGGCACTGAACATGCTGCTGAAAACCGCGGCGGTGGAATATGCCCGCATCGCCAGGAGCGTGAAGCTGGTGGCCTTTCATCCCGGCACCACCGACACCCCGCTCAGCAAGCCCTTTCAGGCCAAGGTGCCGGAGGGCAAGCTGTTCACCCCGGACTTCGTGGCGTCGCGGCTGCTGGATATCCTCGACACCGTGGAGGCCGACAGCAACCTGAGCTTTCTGGACTGGGACGGCCAGACCATCGACTGGTAGTGGCGCCGGCTCAGGGGTGCGTCATGCCGGCGTCCTCGAAGCCCTGCAGGACATTGACGACATTGGTACCGATCGCCTCCACGGCATAGCCGCCTTCCATCAGGAAGGTGGTCGGCACCCCCATAGCGGCCAGGCGACGGCCCATCTCGCTGAAGTCGTCGCTGGTCAGCTTGAACTCGCTGATCGGGTCATCTTCAAAGGCGTCCACGCCCAGCGAGACGATCAGCAGTTCACACTCCGCCGCGCGGAGGCGCGCCAGTGCGTCATCGAGCGCCTGCACCCAGACGTCGAACGCACTGCCCGGTGCCAGCGGATAGTTGGCATTGAAGCCCTCGCCCCTGCCGCGTCCGGTTTCACTGGCATGCCCCAGAAAGTACGGGAAGCAATGACTGGGATCGCCGTGGATCGAGGCGAAGAAGACATCATCACGCTCGTAGAAGACCTGCTGGGTGCCGTTGCCGTGGTGAAAATCGACATCGAGGATGGCCACGCGGCGCTTGCCGTGGTCCAGGGCGTACTGGGCAACCACGCCGGCATTATTAAAGAAGCAGTAACCGCCGAACTGATCGCTGGCGGCATGATGCCCGGGCGGCCGACACAGGCCAAAGGCCGGCTCGCCCGTGGTCAGGCTGTGGCGCACGGCGGACAGCGCGATGTCCTTGCTGGCCTCAGCCGCCTCGAAGGTACCTGCACAGATCGAGGTATCCGCCGAGAGCGCATAGTGGCCGAGCCGGCCATCCAGATGATCCGGGATGACATCCCCCGGCATGGTGCGCGTCGGCCAGATCCAGGCGATCGCCTCGCCCTGTCGCCCCAGGGCACACCACTGCGCCCAGCACTCGGCGAGAAACTGCACATAGTCCGGGTCATGAATGGCCAGAACCGGCTCGAGACCGAAGGCCTGCGGCTCGCGCACCTCGCCCAGGCGGGCTAGCTGAATGCGCTTGAGCACCAGGTCGACCCGCTCGGGGCACTCGTAAGGGGCAACAAGAACGCCGCCATCCAGCTCGGTACGCGCCTGGCGCAGCTGGGTGGCGGCGGTGTGAAAGGTCAACATCGGGGCTGGCGTCCTTCAGGGCTGATTCATCGGCTGACAAAGCCCCACAGGATAGCGCCACCGAGGGAATTCAGGAAGCGACCGCCTGCTGCTCGAGCTCCTGCTTGAGAGCGTCATCGATGTTGAGTGCCGTCGCCAGTTGATCCAGCCAGGCCCTCTCCATGGCGTTCTGGTCGTCGATGATGGCGACGCTGACCAGATACATCTCGCGAGCGGCCTGCGGCGAGTCGGCCTGCTGCGCCAGGGCCTCGGCATCCAGCGGCGCCTGCAGTTGCTGCTCGACCCACTGGTGCAGCTCGTCATCGGCGCCCAGTTCGTCGATCTGTTCGGTGAGCATGGCGCGCTCCTGCTCATCGATGTGGCCGTCGGCACGGGCGGCCATGATCATCGCCTGCAGCAGCTCCAGGCTGCGCTCTTCCTGCTGGTTGGCCTCGAGTTGGTCGACCGGCTTGCCCTCGCGGGCTTCGTCATCGCCAGAGCCTCCCCGGGAATTCTGCCAGGCCTTCCAGGCCAGCATGCCGACCCCGGCGATGGCGCCGTACTTGAGCGCCTTGCCGCCCATCTTGCGGCCGCGCTTGGAGCCCACCAGCATGCCCAGGGCCCCACCGCCCAGCAGCTGTTTGGGGTCGAAGCCGCCGGACTGGCCGCTACTCTTGCCACTACCACTGCCGCTGCCACTCAGCTGAGACGACAGGCTATCGACCATGCCCTTGAGGTCATTGCCGCCGGACGATCGGGAACCGGAGCCGCTGCCGGCCTGCTTCATCAACTGCTTGAGAATCATCTGGGCGTTCATCAAGTCCTCCATCACGGATTGGCTCTCGCCTTGGATGGCGAACCGCGGGTTTCGTTTCATCGATGGAGCGAGCATGACGCATCAAAACGGACATCGCCATCGATAGGCGCGAAAGACTCGCCGAACAGGCCTCGATGGGGAGCGGGCACAATGGAAAACGAGAAAACGCGGGTGCAAAAGCAGGTATGCGAGGCGTCACGGATGGCCGGGGCGGGCCAGCACGGGCCATGGCGGGAGACAAACAGGGGGCTGAAATGGAGGCGGCCCCGACAGCCACATCCCGGCACACGCCTCCATCACTACCGTTGCTCCCTTCCGGGCCTGGCGGGGTTTGCGATTTCGCGTTGCGGGAGGACCGACGGGGCCACCACAAACGACAGATTTTGATGTCGAACTCGTCGCGGCAACAGGCCGTATCGAGCGGGGCGTAATATAACAAGCGTGACGCCCGCGGGCAAGGCATCGGCAGCAGAAATCGCTGCGTTGACGGTTTCCGCGGTCCTTTTCCTCCCGGGAGGCTATGCTGAAGTGTGGCAAGTACACGCCGTGAAAACGGCATCGCGTTGTTAACACCATGGAGATGTCTATGCAGAAGGATCCCAACAAGGGGTATATCGCCCTGCTGGGCTGGAGCCTGAATGCCATTGAAGCCGCCGAGAAGTTCGATCGCCGCTACGTCATCGTCGCGCCGGACTGGGCCGAGGAATACTGCCAGAAGCACGACCTGCCCTATGTGTCCTGGAACTTCGAGCGCTTGAACGACCGCTCCATGGAAATCGCCGAAACCCTGCGCGACATGGGCGTGAACGTGGCGATACCTCTCTACGAGGAAACCGTCGAATGGGCGGGTGCCATCAACTCGGTGCTGCTCGACAACCCGCGCCTGTATGGCCAGTCGCTGTTGCTGCGCGACAAGGCCCTGATGAAGCGCCGGGCACAGCTGGGCGGCATTCGCGTAGGCATTTTCGAGGAAGCACACGACAAGGATGATGTCATCCGCTTTCTCAAGCGGGTCAACCAGACCCTGCTCAAGCTCGACGGCGATCCCAATGACCCCATTCACCTCAAGGCCTTCGACAAGGCCGGCTGCCTGGGCCATCGCGTGATCCGCACGCCGGACGAGATCGATACCATCCCCGACGAGGAATTCCCGGTGCTGATGGAGTCCCATCTGGATGGCTGGGAGTTCGCCGTCGAGGCCTGGATTCACGATGGCAAGATCGCCTTCTTGAACATTTCCGAGTACGTCACCCTGGGCTATTCGGTCTATGTGCCGGCCTCTCCCGAGCTGGAGCGCTATCGCGAGCAGATCACCCGGCAGATCGAAAAGCTGATCAAGACCTTCGACATCGACTTCGGCCTGATCCACCCGGAATATTTCGTCACCAGCGACGGCGAGATGTACTTCGGCGAGGTGGCCTATCGTCCGCCGGGTTTCAAGGTCTTCGAACTGCTGGAGCGGGTCTACGGCTTCAATGCCTACCAGGCCAGCATGCTGGTCTTCGACCCCAGGTCCACATCTGAGGAAGTCGCCACCTTCTTCCCGAAAGAAGTGGTCGACGCCGATGGCTACGCCGGTTGTTTCGGGGTCTATCCGCGCCTGCGCGTCGTCAGCCGCCTGGAAATTCCCGAGCAGGTCGAGGAGCATCCCTACTTCGAGTCCCACGAGCTGACCCCGCCCTTTCAGGAAACGGTCACCAAGCGCACGGCCTTCGGCACCCACTGGGGGCTGGCCTACTTCAAGGGCGATGACCCGCACCGCCTGCGCGACCTGCTCAAGAGCCTGGAAGAGCTTGATTTTTACGTATAAAACCGGCGTGATGCGCCAAATCAATAATCGGGAGTCTGCGTGACGACGCCACCTAATCACTCACAATACGGCGAGCCCAGTGTCGATGAGGACAAGCTCGCCGGTCTGCTGACCAAGCTGGACAGCGCCATCGACCACCTGGACCAGGCCGCGGCATTCGCCAAACCCGGCAAGCTGGCGCCGGTGCTCGACACGGCCCGCCGCATCATGCTGCAGAATGGCGGCTGCGCGGCAGTAGAATCACGCACGGCGGCCATGGAGGCCGCCGGTGTATTCGAGGGCTCGGACTGGGCAACGCCACAGTTTCTGCTGCCCTCACTTACCGTCCAGGCCCTCCAGAGTGCCGACCCCAACACCGTGGTCATCGAGGCATTGAGCGAACTGCGCCTGCTGCCCGTGGCCAAGGAAGAAACCGCCCATTCACAGGTCACCAGCGAACAGGCCCATCACTATCTGTCGCAGACGATGGCACTGAACTTGTCACTGCTGTTCAGCGCCCCCAGCGAGGCCGATCGGGCCTCCCAGGGGCGATTGGCCATGTTGCCGCGCCAGCTCTTTCAGCACCTGGCACAGCGCATCGGCTATGAACACATCATCGACCAGCTGATCGAGGAAATCTGGCGAATCCTCAACCAGCGGCCCATCCAGGTCGAGCCGGTCAAGCGCATGATCACCCAGATCGCCATCTGCCAGGCCGACCCGGCCATCGACCTGGGCAGCAGCGGCCAGGGCGCGGACCGCCTGGTCAGCTCGCTGTTCGGCCCCACCCAGGCATGCCGCGAAGACCCCGGCATAGCCGTCTATGGCGAACGCCTGGCGGGCATGGACACCACGGCCCTGCAGGCGGAGGCCACCGGCTTTGCCCGGGCCATGCACGACACCGGCCTGGTCTCGCCCTACCACGCCGTGCTGCTGCAGCACCTGAATACCGATCGCAACGACCACCTGCTCAGCGAGGCTCTCGGGCTCTCGGCCACGGGGCGCGACTGCCTGCTGTGCTATCGGCAGCTGACGCATGCCCTGATTCGCGATGCCATCCTGCCGCAAACCGCCCAGGCGGCCTATGGCATGGCGCTGATGCTCGAGCGCGGCGTGCTCTATCAGCCGCCGGTGGCACCCGCCATGTGGCGCCAGCTCGGCCTGGTGCTTTCCGAATGGTCGCAGGCGCGCCTGAACCTCGCCTTCGGTGATGAGGTGTCGCCGCAGGCCCGTCTGCTGGAGGGTGTTCTGTGCATGCTGGGCCTGCCGCTGGGCGTGGGTCAGGGCAACAACCCGACCTGCCAGTCGGCGCGGGCGCTCTCCATGTGGGCCTACAACGACCCGGACTACCTGCTGCAGATGATCGCCTGGGCCGCCCGCGACGATGACATCATCATGCAATTCGAGGGTCAGTCGATCTCCTCCATGGCCTGCCTCTCGGGTGTGGCCACCGAGCTGCCCATGGATCTCGACCCCGTCTCACTGATCGTGGTGCCGCACCTGGATCGCATCTACGCCGAGATGGGCCGGCGCTGCATCGGCCGCGAGGGGGACCCCCATCGCTGGGTGAATCCGGAATTCCATGGCTGGTGGTCAGGGCGCGGCTTTCGCATCAATGTCGACGTGGCCAGCGGCCAGCTCACTGAGCTGGAGCATTTCCTACGCCACTTCTATGCCAGCTATCACCCGGATTACAACGGCAATCAGCCATTGATTCACCCCCAGCCGGCGGGCATCGCCGTGACCGACAGCGCCGCCCGCTTCATCGGCTGGCATGCCATCAGCATCCTGCGCGCCGGGCTCGCCCCGGACGGCGTCACGCGCATCTACTTCTACAACCCCAACAACGACAGCGGCCAGAACTGGGGAGACGGTGTGATGGTCAGCACTGCGGGACACGGCGAGCGTTTCGGTGAAGCCTCGCTGCCCTTCGACCAGTTCGCCTCGCGGCTGTATATCTTCCACCACGACCCGCTGGAACGCGGAGAGTTGGCCCAGATCCCCGAGGAGGAGCTGAGCCGTGTCACCGGCTACATCGAGCGCAGCTGGGGCGCCGACCGCTTGCCGCCCGGTGGGCTGCAGGCCTCGGCAGGCGCCGGCCCGCCTGCCTGACGCCACCTGGCCCGGACGGGAGCCGCCGCCCCGTCCGGGCTTATCACGCTTGTCGCTTGTGGCATAATCGCGCTTTTCCCGGACGAACCCGACGCTCATCATGCCTCGCCTCGATCAACTCTTGCTCGGCCAGGGTCTGGCCCGTTCGCGCACCCGCGCCCAACGCCTGATTCGCCATGGCCGGGTGCGCCGCGCCGAGGATGGCAAGGTGCTGACCCGCCCCGGCGAGAAACTGGCCGAGACCATCACCCTGCTGGTCGACGACGATCCGGAAGAGCGCTATGTCTCGCGGGCGGGCCTCAAGCTGGAAGCCCTGCTGGCCAGCCTGGCATTATCCCTTGAGGGCCGCGACGTGCTGGACGTGGGCCAATCCACGGGCGGCTTCACCGACTGCGCCCTGCGCCACGGCGCCCGGCACGTCATCGGCGTTGAAGTCGGTCGCGACCAGCTGGAGGCCAGCCTGCGCGACGACCCGCGCGTGACCTGCCTGGAAGGCCTGAATGCCCGCGCCATGCGCGACGATAGCGCTCTGCAGCACGCCCTCGGCCAACACTCGGTGGATATGGCCGTCATGGATGTGGCCTTCATTTCCCAGACCCTGATCCTGCCCGAGCTGGCGGCCATCCTGCCGGCAGGCAGCGGGCTGCTGTCGCTGGTCAAGCCCCAGTTCGAGGTCGGCCCCGACGGCGTCAACGCCCAGGGCCTGGTCACCCAGCCCCACCGCTACGCCGATGTCGAAGCACGCATCAGAAGCGCCTGCACGGCCAGCGGCTTCGCGGTCCAGCACTGGCAGGAAAGCCCGATTCGCGGCGGCGACGGCAACCGCGAGTTTCTGCTCTACGCCGAGCGGGGTTGAAAGCGATTCCGGGCAGATGGCTCCTGTGAGCCTCGCCACACTATCAGCTTTGGCTTACATAATATTGCGTGATGTCTTAACCAACTCGATTCCAGTGAAACGTTACGCTCCCCTATAGCAGACAAGCTTGGAACGCGCTTTGACGTTGCCATTAAGGACGGCAGTAACCTCTAGCCACCAACTAATCAACTGAATCCATCCAGGTGTCAGCCGGTTGTGCTTACCTGCTGCCCTGAGCGGGCATATCGGCCTATCGCGCCTAACCGCCAGTGGCGCGCAGCATGCTGTTCAAGAGGCTATCGATGATAGATGCAGCGTATTCTCAACTGGCGTTACATAAAAAACCGGTTGTAGCGCTCGTAACAACGCATTCCATTACGCAAGGGACTGTAAAATGCCATTATTTCACCAACTGAACCCGTGGGCTGCGCTTGCAGCGTCCACTGCCTATTGTTGTCCGGCTGCGGCAACAGCTATCCGGATACGGCTCAAATCACTCCTGCCAATAGCCGTTTAGCCTCCATGCTGGACACTAATCGACCGATGGAACTTTTTTATTTGTCCGACCAGGTCGTCCAGAGTGCGTAACGCTTGGCTGACTTGCGTGCAGATGTCAAGGCATACCTTGGCAACGACGAGATTACGGAGTATCAGGACCGGATCGATTTCTCTTCATACGCCGATAGCCAGGACATCGAAAAACTCCGAGGTTACAGAGGGGTATGCTGAAACCTTCGAGAAGCACATGAAGCTTCAGGAAGAAATTGGAGACCGCTACAATTCCGTGGAAAGTTCGCTCAAGGGCCGACTGAGTAGGGCCAGAGGAAAGCTGGATGATGCCAAAATTCGTGCCGAAAACCGCTATGGCAGTGAGCGGGACTTGAGACGTCAGTACAAGCGGGCAGCTCGCAAGGTGGAAAACCTTGAGAAAGACAT
Organism: Halomonas almeriensis; assembly: GCF_030409235.1. Taxonomy (GTDB): domain Bacteria; phylum Pseudomonadota; class Gammaproteobacteria; order Pseudomonadales; family Halomonadaceae; genus Halomonas; species Halomonas almeriensis. The sequence continues at coordinate 274,836 of NZ_JAUFPO010000006.1, read as the reverse complement.
CGAGAACATCCAGAGCCCCGCCGGTAAAGAGCGCTTCCTGGACGATTACATGGAGTATGCACGAGTCGTTGTTCAAACGGTGCTTGATGAACATGTATCTCGACGCGTCCAGGAGATCTTATCCTCCACCACGCGCCAGAAAGTGTCGCTTTCAAATGAGTTCAATCTTCAAGAAGAATCTAAAATTTTGGCACTGGCTAATCCAACGTCTTCATTCCTTGACGGGAATGGTCAATTAGTCATCACTATTGACATGACGCAATCTGTCGAAACAGAGCGCCTCAATATCACTCCGAACGAAAACAAAAGCACTCACTCACTAAACCGAGCAAGACCCTCACCTGCAGGTCATTTTAGCGGTGGCTTCGGCCATGCCTGCCTCAGATAACTGAGCCGTTAAAAACTCATCAACCAAAATGGAGAAACAGCATGAAGCTTAGTGACTTCACATCTTTCGAGAAATTTCTTACACCAAAACTTATTACCTTTGGGTATTGGGTCGGTATCGTTGTAATCCTCCTTGCAGGTGCCGGAGGTGTCATAACCGCCCTGTTTAGTGGTGAGATCATCTTTCTGATGATCAACCTGATTGGCATACTGCTGGGGATGATCTTCTGGAGAGTGCTCTGCGAAGGGGCCATTCTTCTCTTCGGTATCTATGACCGTTTGGGTGAGGTTAAAGACGGCCTTCAGGGTGCGACTTTGACATCCCGCGATAACTAAGCACGACCTCCGCTTGACGCCTGGTGGCCCTCACGGGCCACCGGGAGATATGGGAGCGACAGCGGTGGATTTGCATCGTAACCAGGAGCCCCTGAAGTACAACCCGACTTATCCAGGGTGGTCAGGGGTGACCCGCAAGGCGCCGGCACAATGGATGACGCCGCATTCAAGCCACAAGACCAGCAACCGTGTCTTCATAAGCTCGGGGCCAGGGGCAGCGCCCTTTCTACCCGAACGTGAGTGGCTCTCCTCGCCAACACCACTCTGCGACTCAACGCCCACCACCGTCGCCACCGCCGCTGTCGCCGCCCGTGACATCACCGGGGTCGCCGACCGCGCCCGGGGGCGGGTGACTGGGTGGCTGAGTGCTTGGCAGGCTGGCGGATGAGCGGGATTCCAGTCGCGCCCTGGCGCCGTCGCTGCGATGCAGCCAGACATCCATCTGGTTGAAGGCGATGTTCAGGCCATGCTCGGCCAGGAGCTGGCCAACCCGAGTGTTGACCTCATCGGTGGCGAACAGACGGTCGCCCAGACTGTTGACGTAGATACGCAGCTCATACTCCATGGCGCTGTCGGTGTAGCGCATGAAGAAGATTTCCGGCGGCGGGTCGCGCAGCACGCGCTCGTTCTCGTCGGCGGCCTGCTGCAGGAGTCGCTGCATCAGGCCGGGCTCGGTGCCGAGCTGCACTCCATAGGTCAGGATCACCCGGGTGATGCTGTCCGACAGCGACCAGTTGATCAGCTGGTCGGTGACGAAGGTCTTGTTGGGGATGATGATTTCCTTGCGGTCGAAGTCGGTCACCGTGGTGGCGCGAATACGGATGCGGCTGACCGTGCCGGTCAGGTTGCCGATGGTGATGGTGTCGCCGATGCGGACCGGACGCTCGAAGAGGATGATCAACCCGGAGATGAAGTTGGCAAAGATTTCCTGCAGGCCGAAACCCAGGCCGACACCCAGGGCGGCGACCAGCCACTGCAGGTTGCTCCAGGCCACGCCGAGCGCGCCGAGTGACATGATCACGCCGGTTCCCACGATGGTGTAGGACAGCAGCGAGGTGATGGCATAGGCACTGCCCTGCTTGAGCTCGAGCCGCGAGAGCACCATCACCTCCAGCAGGCCGGGCAGGTTGCGCGCCAGCATGAAGGTCAGCCCGATGGTCAAGAGCGCCACGACGATGTCCGCGACCGACATGGCGCCACCGACGATATCGGCGCCCTGCCCTTCTCCACCGAACAACATGACCTGTTCCAGGTAGCCGAACACCGTGAGCAGTTCCGCCCAGACCACATAAAGCGCCACCAGAAAGCCGATCATCAGCCCCAGCTTGGCCAGTCGCAGCGACTGCTGGTTGACCTGCTGCATGTCCAGCGGCGGTTCATCGACGATGTCGAGGCCACTTTCCCCCTCTTGCTCCTGCTGGGCACGGCGCCGCGCCAGGGCTCGGCGGTAGGCCAGTCGACGAGCGGCAACGGCCAGGCCACGCACGACGGCCGCCTCGACCAGAATCCAGCCCCCCAGCAGATACAGTGTCATCACGAAGCGGCTGACCAGGCTCAGGGCGGTGTAGGCATAGCCGGAGACCACCAGCCCCGCCAGCACCAGGGGCACGCCCGCCATGGAAAGACCCAGCACCAGACGAAACAGCTTGACGCCGAAAAAGGGGGTGTGGGCCAGAATCAGCTTGCCCAGCGCCACGCTCATGCCGACGAAGCCGGCAAGCAGAATCAGCATGGCCACCGGCCGCAGGTTGAGATTGATACCGGCCTCCCGGGCCGGTGGCGCGATCAGCAGCACCGGAATCATGGCGGCCAGCAGCCAGAACAGCCCACGCCGCAGGCGCGCCACATAGGCGGCTGGCCAGTAGAAGTGGCGTACCGCCACACCATCCGGCACCAGCAGGCGCCTCGCCATGGCGACCACGGCCCAGGCCAGGGCCACCTGAACCAGGGAGCCACCGATCACCGGCGCGGCACCCTGACCGCCCCACAACAGAACCGCCGCGACACCTGCCAGCAGCAGCGGCATGGGAGCGGCCAGCAGGGCGTTGAAAAGCACGGCGCGTGGCGTGTGGGTCTGGCTGTCGGAGCGCAGATGGCCGATCTGTTCATGCAGGCTCAGCAGGCGTCGCTTGAGGGGGCGCCGCAGGCCGAGCAGCAAGCCACCCAGCAGCAGCGGCGGAATGGCGATCAGCGCACCGGCATCCGGCAGGGTCCAGCGGTGCGGCAGGATCCGGCGCCATTCGCCCTCCCGCCACTCGGTGAGCAGATGGTCGGGCAACTTCAACAGCCAGGCGAGGTCCAGGGGGCGCGCATTGGCGATCCAGAACAACTGCTTGTCGATGGTGTCGCGCAGCGAGCGGCTGGTGGCCAGCAACTGCTGTTGATGAAGCTGCAGCTCGATGGCGGCACTGAGCATCTCGCCATAGGTGGGCTCGAGCTGTTCCAGAAGGTCACGGCGCGCCCGGAACAGTTGTGACAGCGGCTCCACGAGGGACGATGCGGCTTCCGACTCGGTTATCTCGCCCGCTTCCTGGAGTCGCTGACGGGCCTGTTCCTCGGCATCCTTGAGCGCTTCGCGCTGACGATCCAGCTCGAACTGCCGCAGCCGCCAGTCGGCGATTTCATCCTTGAGGCCGCCGCGCACTTCCACCTTGGGCAGGGCCTGACGCTGCTCGCGCAGGATGCGCGACAGCAGGGTGCTGCCCCGAATGGCGTCGACATGCTCGTCGAGGCCGCGCTGTAGCTGACGCACCTGGTCGAGTTGACGCCGGACATCCAGCCCCTGGCGAACCAGTTCGTTGGACAGGCTGGTGATGCGCAGCAGTTCAAGACTCAAGTCACGGTTGACCTGCTGGGCCTCACTGACCAGTGGGCTTTGCACAACGTCGTCGGGCTCGTCCTGAACGGCCTCGGCAATGGCCTGTTCGGAGCGTTCGCGGCGCTTATCGTCGATCAGTCGTTGCAGTGACAATAAGCGAGCTTCCTGACTGGCGACTCGGCGCTCGAGCAGGGTGCGGCGCTGCTGGGCCAGCTCGCGCAGGCGCGAATTAGTGGCCAGCTCACGCTGATGAAGGCTCAGGCGCTGTTCGGCCAGGGCGCGCTTGACGCGCGCCTGAAGGTAACGGGGAGCGCTTTCGTCGACATCCTGGGCCACCAGGTCCTCGAGTTGGCGACGGCTTTCCTCGGCCAGCTCCGTTGCCTCGACGATGCCCTGCTGGGCACGTTCCGGCAGGGTCTGGGTCCCCAGCAGGCGGGTCTCGATCTGTGACAAGCGATCCTGATCACTGCGCAGGGCCTCATTGGTCGCCTTGAGGCGCTCCTCCAGTGCTCCAATCGGCTGGGACGCCAGGGACGACGGCCCATCCGCGGGTATCTCGCCCTGCGGGTCGGCCAGCGCCTGCTGGAGCTCCTCGAGCTCCGCCGGGGCCTGCTCGACCCGCGCCTCGAGGTCCGCAAGGCGCGATTTCACGGCCTCCAGGGCCGTGAGGTCATCCAGGGTCGCCTGCAGGATGTCTAGCTTTTCCTGGGTCGCGGCGTCGGCCTGTTGGCCCTCGGCGGGGCGCAGCTCCTCGAGGCGCTGATTAACGAGCTCTCGCGTCGGCACCTCGGCGGCCCAAGCGGCCGGGACCATTGCCATCAGCAATAGACAAAGAATGTGCAATACTGGCCTGTGGGCCGGGTGCGCCATGGTGTTCACAGATACCTCATCATCGTTGATATCGCGGCAATCCTCGGATTCTCGGCGCAAACCCTCGGCAAAGCAACGCGTCGCGTCGCCATCCGGCCACAGTTGACTTGACCAGTCGGCATGGTAGAAACGGCACTCTATACCTCAACTCAAGCAGGCGGCGCATGAAGCCCTCCCGATTCCTTGTTGTTTCCCTGATGCTGGCCGGCCTTGGCCAACAGACCGTGGCGGCCGATCCCCTGAGCGATGCCGAGCGGGAGGCCATCGAGTCACGGATTCAGTCGCTGCAGGACGAACTGGGCGAGTTGCGCGGGCGCCTGCGGGCTGACGATGCCAGCGAATCGACCCCGGGCGCCGCGTCTACCTCAACCGCTAATGCGGGCGATGGCACACCGGCGCCGGATCAGGCCGCACCAACCGAGCAGATGCGCCCCGAGAGCGCGCCGCAAGTGGCCGACGCGGCGACCGCCCAGAGCGAACCGCTGGAAGCGTCGGTGGTCACACGGCGCCTGCTGGAGGAAGAATCCGAGCAGAACCCTTATGCCATCACCACGCATCGACGCAATTATTTGCTGCCGCTGAGCTATACCAACAGCCCCAACGACGAGGCGTTCGATAGCATCGATGACGAGGCCGATGCCAACAACATAGAAATGAAGTTCCAGTTCAGCGCCAAGTTCCAGTTGCCGGATGGGCTGCTGCCGGCCGGCGGCGACCTGTACTTCGCCTACACCCAGCAGAGCTGGTGGCAGGCCTATAACACCGATGCCTCCTCGCCTTTCCGCGAGACCAACTACGAACCCGAGCTGTTTGCCGATTTCGAGAACGACTGGACCTTCGCCGGCTGGACCAACATCAATAATCGGCTGGCGTTCAACCATCAGTCCAATGGCCGCTCCGGAGAGCTGTCACGCAGCTGGAACCGCGTGATCCTGACCAGCACCTTCATCAATGATGACTGGGGCATCTCCCTGCAGCCACACTGGCGAGTGCCGGAATCCTCCGACGAGGACGACAATCCAGATATCGATGACTACCGTGGCTATGGCGACATCACCGTGGCGCGTCGCTTCTTCGATGACCAGGAGGCCAGCCTGATGCTGCGCGGCAACCCCGGTGAGGGAAATATGGGCGCCCAGTTCGATTACTCCTGGCCGCTGTTCGGCAAGGTGCGAGGCCATGTGCAATATTATACCGGCTACGGCGACAGCCTGATTGACTACGACCGCAATGTGCACCGCCTGGGCATCGGCTTCAGTCTCAACCCGCTGTTCTCCTCGGGAGCATTCGGACGCTGAGACCATCGCGGCCACACCGCAGTGGCTGCGGAATATTGATTGCACTGCTAACGGCAGCTGCATATTCTTGGCGGGTAACGTCGATCAACCGGATCGCATTTCAACAGAGGAGGTAACCATGACTACTCAGAAGAAACCCGAGACCGAGTCAACAGAAAACCCGAGCACGGCCCGTCAGGACGCTTCCCGTCAACTCAAGGAAGACCTGCATCACCTGACCCAGACCGTCGAAGAACTGGTCAGTGCCACGGCCGATGACTCGCGCCAGAACGTCAAGGAACTGCGCGCCCGCGCCGAGCAGCGGCTCAACGATACCCGCAGCCGACTGGAAGCCCGCGGCGAGACCGTCTACCACGATGCGCGCGACAATGTCGTACGTCAGGCCGATTCCACGGACCGCTATGTGCATGACAACCCCTGGACCAGCATCGGTATCGGTGCCGCCGTGGGTGTCGTGGTCGGCCTGTTGATTGGGCGGCGCTGATGTCCGAAGGCCAGGGATCGCCGCAACGCCTGTTCGATGCCGGAAAACGCCTGCTCGGCAGTATTCTGGCCACCGGCGAGACGCGCCTGCGTTTCGCCGTTGTGGAGCTCGAGGAAGAGCGGGCACGACTGGTAACGCTGTTGTTGCTGGCCGGGCTGAGCATGATACTGCTACTGCTGGGGCTGGGCGTCTTGACCACACTCGTGGTGGTCGCCTTCTGGGAGAGCCATCGCTTGCTGGCCATCGCGGTCAGCGCCGGCGTGCTGCTGACCGGAGGCGTGGGCCTGGCCGCCTGGGTCATGCACCTGGCACGCCGCCCCACCCTGCTGGCCGGCACCCTCAAGCATCTGGCCCTGGACCGCGAACTGGTGGAGTCCCGACGTGACGCGCAAGACACCCACGACTGAACGGCAACGACCGCCGACCCGCCAGGAGCGCAAGGCCGCCCTAGAGGCGACCATCGAGCAACAGCGCATCGACACCCTGGTCGCCGCCGAGCAATGGCACCAGGCCATCGGCCCGCTGGAGAGCGGTTGGCACACCCTGCACCGATACCGCAAACCCTTGTGGCTGGGCGGCGGTCTGGTGCTGACACTGGTGTTGCGAAAGCCCGGCAAGGCACTGCGGCTGGCCAACCGGGTGACGGTCAGTGCGCTGGCGCTCAAGCGTCTGGGCCGCATACTCTCCTGAAAGCTTGCATGGCAGGGATCATCTCCTCGTAACAACAGATTGTGTCAGTCCTGTTATGATCCTGTGTCAATCAGAATTCGAATGACACTTCAGGGAGCCACCCACCATGCGCATGCTGGCGCTTTATAGCATCAAAGGCGGCGTGGGCAAGACCGCCTCGTCCGTCAACCTCGCCGCCCAGGCCGCGCGGGCGGGCAAGCGCGTGCTGCTCTGGGACCTCGACCCCCAGGCCGCCACCAGCTTTTATCTGCGTACCAAACCCAAGGTACGCGGAGGCGTGGACAAGCTGGTCAAGGGCAAGGCTGATCTGGACAAGGTCATCCGCGACACCCAGGTTGACAACCTCGATGTCCTGCCCGCCGCCATCGCCTCGCGCGACATGGATAACCTGCTGGCTCGGCGCGGCAACAGTCACCTGCGTCAGATCCTCAAGCCGGTGCGCAAGGACTATGACCTGGTGATCCTGGACTGTCCGCCGAGCCTGTCACATCTCTCGGAAAACATCTTTTCCAGTGTCGATGCCCTGCTTGTGCCCGTGGTGCCCACCACGCTCTCCATGCGCACGCTCGAGCAGTTGCGCGACTTTCTGGACGACAAGGACCTGGCCTGCACGATCTGGCCGTTCATCACCCTCGCCGATCGCCGACGCAAGCTGCATATCGAGATGATCGAGGAAATGCAGAACCACTGGCCGCTGATGCTCTCGACCATCATCCCCGCCGCCAGTGCAGTCGAGCGCATGGGCACGGAGCGGGCCCCGGTGCATCAGTTCGCCCCACGCACCCTGGCCGCGCGCAATTATCAGGCCCTGTGGAACGAGATATCCCAGCGACTCACCTAGGAGTCTGTCGGACTTAACGCTGACCTGCTACGAAGCCCGGGCTTTCGGCCAATTTCATTCGATCTGATTCGTTAAATAGCGGGCTATTCGCCTCATCAGATCGATAAACTTGTCTCGAAATCCGTGATTCTCGCGACTATCGGTCAAATCCGACAGGCTCCTAACCCTGTGCCGCGCGCAAAGGCGCACCGCACGGGAACGGATCAGCGCCGCATGGCCTCACCGGCTCGCCGCAAGCGTACCGACAGGGCCTCGATGCCTTCCAAGCCGGCGGCTCCCATGGCCTCGTCGAAGTGCCGCTCGACCCGGCCACGGTGATCATTCAGCAGGTCCATGAAGCCACGCAGGTGGGCCGGTGCCCTGGCCTGGCCCGCCTGCCCGCGAGCGGCGGCGGCGAGTCGCTCCGCCACATCCTGATGGCTGTGCTCCCGGGCCGCGGCCTGCATGGCGGCCTCGCGCACCAGGTCATCATGCAGAACCCCGAAAGCATCCTGGAAGGCCTTCATGGCCCGCTCGGCCTGATGGCAGTCCGCCGACACCTTGCGCCACGGACGCAACAGGTAACGCAGGCGCTTGCCGGTGATGCGCGGGCGGTGCAGCGACTCGGCGTCTTCCACCGAAACCACTGCCGCGACCTCGGTCTCCAGGCGCTCGCGCAACTCATCAAGCACCCGTGCAGTGGCCTCACCGAAACGCGGCGGGGCCTCTCCGCGCCCCCCGGATCGCGGCTTCTTGCCAGCGGCCTTCTTGCCAGCGGCCTTTTTGCCCGTTGCCTTCTTGCGGAACTTGCCGGCCTGGATCGCCTCGAGCTGGGTCCTGAGGCGCCGCTCCAGCTCGGGAAAGCGTGACTGGATGGCCGCATCGGCCTCGGCGTAAGCCTCGGCCAGCTGTGCCTCCAGATGTTGCCGCCACCACTTAGCCGCGCGGTGTTGACGCACCGGCAGACCGGGCGAGTGCTCGTCGAGCCAGACCAGCATGACCTCGCCATCGCGGGCCGCGTTGGTGGTCCTGGCCAGGTCACGCAGATCACGACGCAGGGTCTTGGGCACTTCAACCCCCGGCTGCTGCCGATAAGCCTGTAACCAGGCCCGAAGACGACGCAGCGCCACCCGGAAATCATGCAGCCCCTCGGGGTCATCCGGGTCCATGATCCGTGGCCGAGCCCGCCGCGCCTCCTTGACCAGTTCCAGCCCGACATCTCCCACCACGCGCTCGAGGCGCCTTTTCTGCAGCGATTTCCCCATGACGAAGACTCCGTGCCGTGACGTCTTCAGTATAGAAAGCCCTACCAGGCACGACAGTCCGCATCAGCCCTGCCGCCTCACACCGCCTGGCCACAGGCGACGCCCGAGGCCCAGGCCCACTGAAAGTTGTAGCCCCCCAGTTCGCCGGTAACGTCCAGCACCTCGCCGATGAAGCGCAACTGCGGCAGCCCCTGGACCTCGAAGGTCTTGGACGACAGACTCCGGGTATCGATGCCGCCCAGGGTGACCTCGGCGGTGCGCCAGCCCTCGGTGCCGGCGGGCTTGAGTTGCCAGTCATTGAGGTGAGTCGCCCAGGCCGACAGGGTGGCGTTGGAACACTCCGCCAGGGGCGCATCGCCGCCATGCCACTCCACCAGGGCCTGGGCGAGCCGCCGCGGCAGGCGCTCGGCCAGCCAGGTGCTCAAGCGCCGTTTGGGCGCGTCGCGGCGCGCGGCGCTCAGCGCCTCGAACGCCGAGGTACCCGGCAGCAGGTCGATGGAGAGCGAGTCGCCGCTCTGCCAGTAACTGGAGATCTGCAACATGGCCGGCCCGGACAGCCCTCGGTGGGTAAACAGCATGGGCTCCTGGTAGCGGCCACCGCGACAGCGGACCGCCACCTCGTGGCTGAGCCCGGACAGGGAGGCGACGCGTTCCTTCCACTGCGAGGTCAGCGTGAACGGCACCAGGGCCGCACGCGTCTCGGTGACCGTCAACCCGAACTGGCGGGCGATATCATAGCCAAAGCCGGTGGCGCCCATGGTCGGGATCGACAGGCCGCCGGTGGCCACGATCACGGCGCCGGCCTCGATCGGCCCCAGGCTGGTCGCCAGCCGCATGCCCTCGCCCTGGCGCTCCAGCGACTGCACCGATGTCTTGAGACGTATATCCACCCCGGCCCAGTCACACTCGGTCAGCAGCACGTCCAGCAGATCCTTGGCGGAGCCGGCGCAGAACAACTGGCCCGGCGCCTTCTCGACATGCTCTAGGCCATGCCGCTCGACCAGCTCGACAAAATGCTCGGGGCGATAACGCTTGAGGGCCGAGATGCAGAAAGGCGGGTTGCGCGAAAAGAAGTTCGCCGGCGTGGTCGCCATGTTGGTGAAGTTGCAGCGCCCGCCCCCAGACATCAGGATCTTCTTGCCGGGCTTGTTGGCATGATCGAGCAGCAGCACCCGGCGCCCTGCGTAACCGGCCGTGAGCGCCGCCATCAGTCCGGCAGCGCCCGCGCCGATGACCACCACGTCATATGTCATTGGCCCACTCCCCTGCTCCTGCCGGCCCCGCGCGGCGCCCGGCTCTGCCCGTTGAAAATGCCAGCGCGCATTCTACCAGAGCCAGGCATCGACAGGCGCCGCTCGGGTTGTGCATTCTTGCCACACTTCGCGCCCCCGGCGAGCCGCCAAACGGGGTACCCTGTGATCAAGCGACGCTCGGTGTGGCCCCAAATTCGACCTCACCCGCACGGGGTGCCGGGTGTCTCATCCGCTGGATCAAGCGAGCCTGACATGACCTCGAGACTTCAAGCCTCCGCCTGGCGGATTGCTCTATGCTGGTTGCTGGGTCTGACCCTGGCATCGCCATTGCTGGCTCAGGCCCCTGGTAGCCGTGAACCCACCGCCATCATCGGCGTGCATGCCGAACAGGCCAGCTGGAGCGATCCACTGGAAGCGCTGGGCACCCTCAAGGCCGACGAGAGCGTCACCCTCTCGGCCAAGGTCACCGAGACCATCGAGAGCCTGGCTTTCGAGGGCGGCGAGCATGTCGAGGCCGGTGAGGTCCTCGTCCGCCTCTCCGATGATCAGGCGCAGGCCGAACTGCGCGCCACCATTGCCCAGCGCGATCAGCGTCAGGCCCGGGTGGACCGGCTCAACCAGCTGCAACAACGCAATCTCGGCACCCGCGCCGAGGCCGAGGACAGCCGGGCCCAGTTGCGTCAGGCCCAGGCCGAGGTGGCCTCGCTGCAGGCTCAGCTCGAGGATTACACCATCCAGGCACCGTTTTCCGGCGTGGTCGGCTTTCGCCAGGTCAGCGTGGGGACCCTGGTCTCGCCGGGCACGGCACTGGCCACCCTCGACAAGCTCGACCGATTGAAACTCGATTTCCAGGTGCCGGCGACGGCTATCGGCTCCCTGGCGCCCGGCATGTCACTGACGGCGCACAGTGCCGCCTTTCCCGAAACCCGCTTCGAGGGCGAAATCGCCGCCATCGACCCACGCGTCGACTCGGTCAGCCGTAGTGCCTCGGTGCGCGCCCTGATCGACAACCCCGAACGCCGACTGCGCCCCGGCATGTTGATGGAGGTGCGGGTGGAACGCCGCCAGCGCCAGACCCTGGTGGTTCCCGAGGCGGCCCTGATTCCCGAAGGTGAGCGCCACTATGTGCTGGTCATCTCGCAGGACGCTGACCAGCCGCAGGTGGCTCGTCGACGCGTCCAGGTTGGCGAGCGCCGCCCCGGCGAGGCCGAGGTGCTCGAAGGTCTGACGGCCGGCGAGCTGATCGTTCACCATGGTGCGGAACGCGTGCGCGATGGCGATACCGTCCGGCTGCTCGGCACGGTGGATGACCAGACATCGGTGCGCGACCTGTTGCGAGCCCGCCGCGATGGCGGAGAAGCCTGATGCGCCTGTCCGATGTGTCCGTCCAGCGGCCCGTTCTCGCCACGGTACTGGCGGCCCTGATCGTGGCCTTCGGGGTCATTGCCCTGGATCGTCTGCCGCTGCAGGAATACCCGTCCATCGACCCGCCGATCGTCAGCATCGATACCGACTACCCCGGGGCCTCGGCCAATGTGGTGGAAACCCGCATCACTCAGGTGCTGGAGGATCGTATCAGTGGCGTCAGCGGCATCGAGCTGATCACGTCCTCGAGCTCCGACGGCAGCTCCAGCATCACCGTGGAGTTCGGCCTGGACAAGGACATCGATGCCGCGGCCAACGATATTCGCGATCGCATTGCCGGCGCCCGGGACAACCTTCCGGAGGCGGCCGATGCCACCGAAGTGCGCAAGGAGGATTCCGGCTCGGACGTGGTCATCTGGCTGTCGCTTTCCGGCAGCGACTATGCCATCGATGAGCTGACCGACTATGCCGAGCGCTACCTGACCGACCGCTTTTCGGTACTGGAGGGCGCCTCGCGCGTGATCGTCGGCGGCGGAGAAGAATACGCCATGCGTGTCTGGCTGGATGCCGATGCCCTGGCGGCCCGCGGCTTGACCGTCAGCGATGTGGAAAACAGCCTGCGCCAGGAAAACGTCGAGCTGCCGGGCGGTGCGGTGGAGTCCGTGGATCGACAGTTCATGGTACGCCTGCCCCGGGATTTCTCGACGCCCCAGGACTTCCGCCAGCTGGTCCTGGCCGAGGATGCCAGCGGCTACCTGGTGCGACTGCGCGATGTGGCGGAGGTCGAGATCGGCGCCGTGGAGGAACGCTCGATGTTCCGCGGCAACGGCGTGCCCATGGTCGGCCTGGGCATTCGCAAGCAGTCGACGTCCAATGTCCTGGCGCTGTCGGAGGCGGTCAAGGCCGAGATGGCGCGCGTGGCGCCCAACCTGCCGGAGGGCATGGAGCTCAAGCTGCATCATGACGCCTCGACCTTCGTGGCCAATGCCATCGCCGATGTGGTGAAGACCCTGCTGATTGCCATGGGCCTGGTGGTGGTGGCCATTTTTGTCTTTCTCGGCAACCTGCGCACCACCCTGATTCCGGCCGTCACCGTGCCGGTGGTGTTGATCGGCACCTTTGCCGGACTCGCCGTCATGGGCTTCACCATCAATCTGCTGACCCTGCTGGCGCTGGTGCTGGCCATCGGCCTGATCGTCGATGATGCCATCGTGGTGCTCGAGAACATTCACCGGCGCATGCAGGAACATGGCGAGAGCGCCCTGGTGGCCGCCTATCGCGGCAGTCGCCAGATTGCCTTTGCGGTCATCGCCACCACCCTGGTGCTGATCGCGGTCTTCGTGCCCCTGAGCTTCCTGCAGGGCGATATCGGCCGGCTGTTTTCGGAGTTTGCGCTGACGCTCGCGGTGGCCGTGGCGATCTCGACCCTGCTGGCGCTGACCCTGACGCCGATGATGGCCTCCAAGATTCTCAAGCGCGACATGCATGAAGGGCGTATTGCTCATGGCGTGCATCGAGCCCTGGACGCCTGCCGCGCCGGCTACCGAGGCCTGCTGGAGCGCGTGCTGCGCTGGCGCTGGCTGGTGATGGGCCTGTTCGTCGCCCTGCTCGGCGCCATGGTCTGGCTCAATGGCCAACTGCCGCGCGAATACACCCCTCAGGAGGATCGCGGCACCTTCTTCATCCTGGTCAACGGCCCCCCGGGGGCGACCTACGCCTACATGGAAGACTACATGGATGAGATCGAGGCCCGCCTGCTGCCCATGCGCGAGCGTGGCGAGATCGACCGCATCTTGGTCAGGGCGCCACGCGGCTGGGGCGCGATCGAAAACTTCAACAGCGGCTTTGTCATCGTCAATCTCAGTGACTGGAGCGAACGCCGGCCGGCCTGGCCGATCATCGGCGAGGTGCGACAGCGACTCGCCGACCTGCCGGGCATCAGCGCCTTCCCGGTCATGCCCCAGGGCTTCGGTGGCGGCAGCTCCGAGCAGGCCCTTCAGTTCGTGCTGGGGGGGCGGGACCTTCGAGCAACTCGGCGAGTGGCGCGACACCCTGATAGCCCACATCCGTGAGGACAACCCGCAACTGCTCAACCTGGACAGCGATTACGAGGAAAACCAGCCCCAGCTGCGCGTCGACATCGACTATGACCGTGCCGCCGATCTGGGCGTGACCGTGACCGAGATCGGCAGCACCCTGGACACCCTGTTGGGAGGTCGCACCGTGACCCGTTATGTCGACGACGGCCAGGAATATGATGTCCTGCTCGAGGCCCAGCGGGGCTCGCGACCCAGCCCACGCTCGCTGGAGAGCCTGATGGTGCGCTCGTCGCGCTCCGGGGAGCTGGTGCCGCTTTCCAGCATGGTGACCCTGACCGACTTCGCCGGCCCCAGCACGCTGAACCGCTTCAATCGAGTGCGTGCCGTGACAATCTCGGCCAACCTCGCCGATGGTTACCCCATGGGCGAAGCCCTGGACTACATGCAGGCCGCGGTCGACGAGGTTCTGCCGCCCGAGGTGCAGACCGACCTCAAGGGAGCCGCCCGTGACTACCGCGAAGCCAGTGGAGCCACCGCCTTCCTGCTCGGCATGGGCGTGCTGGTGGTGTTCCTGGTGCTGGCCGCCCAGTTCGAGAGCTTCATTCACCCGCTGGTGATCATGATCACCGTGCCCCTGGCGATGATCGGTGCACTGCTGGGTCTGTGGCTGAGTGGCCAGAGCCTCAATACCTACAGCCAGGTGGGGCTGGTGATGCTGGTTGGCCTGGCCGCCAAGAACGGCATCCTGATCGTCGAGTTCGCCAACCAGTTGCGCGATGCCGGGCATCGTTTCCACGAGGCGCTGGTCGAGGCCGCGGTGACGCGCATGCGACCGGTCATCATGACCGCCGTGACCACCATGGCCGGGGCGATTCCGCTGATCCTTTCCAGCGGCGCCGGCGCCGAGACACGCCTGGTGCTGGGCACGGTGATCCTCTGCGGGCTGGCCACCGCCACGGTCTTCACCCTCTTCGTCGTGCCGGTGGCCTATGACCTGCTGGCGCGGCGTACCGGTTCACCTGGGGCCGTGGCCCAGCGCCTGGAGCGTGAAATGGCCGACCACCCCTCGGCTCACTGACACACCCCGGCCCCTCGGGGAGCGCGACGCATCCGCCCGGATAATATCTGGTCGGATGCGCCCCTGACCCGCTAGGCTATCCGTATGGATCCCCTGGCTTGCAGAGTCGCGATCACGACGCTGGCTGTCGCATTGGCGCCTTCCCTGCCACGAGGCAATCCATGATGCTGGAATGACCCACCTTCATGACCCAACAACAAGGATATCCTTCATGATCGATTCTCTGCCCCGTGCCCTGGCACATCGCACGCTGCTGGGCTGCCTGGTCGCCACCATCGGCGCCGGTGGCATGGCCTTCAATGCCCAGGCCGCGACCACCATGGACTTCTCCAACGAATACAATGCCAGCTCGATTCATGCCGAGGGCGATGCCTGGTTCATCGACCGTGTCGAGGAACTGACCGACGGCGAAGTGGATATCACCCTGCATACCGGGGCTTCCCTGGGCTTCCGCTCCGGCGACCATTTCTACGCCGTGGCCGACAATGCGGTGCAGGTCGCCGATAGTCTCTCGGGCACCCTGGGCGGCATCGACCCGATCTTCCTGCTGTCGTCCCTGCCGTTTCTCGCCGATGACGTCGAATCCGCCAAGCGCCTCTACGAGATCGCCCGACCGGCGTACGCCGAGGTCTTCGAAGACAACAACCAGGTCCTGCTCTACGCCTCGCCCTGGCCGGCCAGCGGTATCTGGTCCGAGGAGCCGGTCACCGACATGGAAGGCCTGCAGGACCTGAAGATTCGTACCTACGACCGCAACGGCACCGAAATCCTGCGCAATGCCGGCGCGTCCCCGGTCAAGCTTTCCTGGGCCGACGTGGTGCCGCAACTGGCCACCGGCGGCATTGAGGCCGTACTGACCTCCGCGGAGTCCGGCGCCAATGGCAGTTTCTGGGAACATCTGAGCGACTTCAGCGCCATCAAGTACGCCATCCCGCTGAACATGGTGCACATGAATCGCGATGCCTTCGAGTCGCTCAGCGAGTCGCAGCAGGAGGCCATCCTGCAGGCCGCCGAAGAAACCGATGCGCATAACTGGGAGGTGGTCAAGGAGCGCGTGGCGCAGAACTACGAGACCCTGGAGACCCACGATATCGCCATCCACGACCCGATCCCCGAGGACTTCCGTGCCGGCCTGGAGGAAGCCGCCACGCCTGTGCTGGAGAACTGGCTGGATAATATCGGTGAACGCGGCCAGAAGATCATCGACGAATTCAACCAGACCCAGGCATCCGACTAATGTCCACGACTCCCGCACGGCCCGACGGCCTGCTCGAGACGTTCAGCCACCGACTCGGCCAGCTCGCTTCCGGGCTGGCCCGGGTCGGCGCCTGGCTGGGCATGCTGCTGATCGTCTACATGCTCGGGCATATCCTGCTCGAGATCGGCATGCGGCTCTTCGGTCGTTCCACTTTCGTGCTGGATGAGTTCATCGGCTACAGCGTGGCCGCCATGACCTTCCTCAGCCTGCCCTATGCCCTGGAGCAGGGCGGGCTGATCCGGGTGTCGCTGGTGCTCGAACGCTTCCCGGCGCGCCTGCGCTGGCCCTTCGAACTCTTTGCCAGCGTCTCGACGCTGCTGGTGTTCGGCTGGCTGGCACACTTCTGGACCATCGCCGTGCAACGCAGCTACGCCCGCGGCATCGTCAGCGAGACACTGGCCGAAACCCCGCTGTGGATTCCCCAGGGCGCAGTCCTGATCGGTCTCTACCTGCTGTGTCTGATACTGGTGGCGCGCATTCTGCGCATCCTGGTTCAACGCACCACCTTCAAGAGCGGAGCCTGACGGCATGGACATTCTGTTTATCGGCCTCGGGGTGCTGGCCATCCTGCTCGTCGTGCTGGCGCTCGGCAGCTGGATCTTCGCCGGCCTGGTGATCGTCGCCGTCCTCTCTCTCTGGGGGCTCGGCGATTTCGGTTTCGCCCGCATCGGCCTGATCCTCTCGAAGATTCTCTTCCGGGCGGCCAACAGCTGGGAACTCTCGGCGATTCCGCTGTTCATCCTGATGGGCGAGTTGATCTTTCGTTCGGACATCGCCGAGCGCCTGTTCAGGGGGCTTACACCTCTGACGCGTCGCCTGCCCGGCGGCATCCTGCACACCAATGTGCTGGGCTGCACCCTGTTTGCCGCGGTCAGCGGCTCCAGCGCGGCGACCACGGCCACCATCGGCAAGATCACCACCCGGGAGCTCGCCGAGCGAGGCTATGATCGTCGCCTGTCCATCGGCTCGCTGGCCGGCGCCGGCAGCCTGGGGCTGTTGATTCCGCCATCGATCGTCATGATCGTCTACGGCGTTCAGGCCGAGGTCTCGATCAGCAAGCTGTTCATGGCCGGCGTCATTCCGGGGCTTCTGGTCGCGGTGCTGTACATCGGCTATGTGATGCTGCGTTGTCTGGCCAACCCGGCCCTGGCGCCTCGTCAGGCAAGCGACGAGACCACGCCCTGGCAGGCGCTGCGCCTGCTGGCGCCGGTGCTCGGTCTGGTATTCGTGGTGCTGGGCGCTATATATTCCGGCATCGCCACGCCTTCGGAGGCGGCAGCCATCGGCTGTGGCGCTACCCTGGTATTGCTCGCCGCGGAGCGTCAGTTGAACCTGGTGTTGCTGCTCGATGCCCTGCGCGGCGCCCTGATCACTTCGGTGATGGTATGCAGCCTGTTGGTGGCGGCGGCCATGCTGTCGACCGCCATGGGCTACCTGCACCTGCCCAGCGAACTGGCCGGCTGGATCGCCCAGCAGGGCTTCTCGCCGATCGCCCTGCTGCTTGCCATGGCGCTGTTCTACATCCTGCTGGGGCTGTTTCTGGACGGCATCTCGATCACCGTGATGAGTCTGCCGATCACCCTGCCGATCATCATCCAGGCCGGGTATGACCCACTGTGGTTCGGCATCTTCCTGGTGATCATGGTGGAGCTCGGCCAGATCACGCCACCGGTGGGCTTCAATCTGTTCGTACTGCAGGGGCTGACCGGTGAAAGCATCAGCCGAGTGGCCATCGCCGCCGCGCCCTTCTTCGTCCTGATGTGCCTGGCGGCGCTGATCATCAGCGTCTGGCCGTCGCTGGCCCTGTGGTTGCCACAGGCGCTCTCGGGCGGCTAGACAGGGTCGCCGTCAGTCACGCCACCACCAATTGGCCTGGCTTTCGGCGACCGCATCATGGGCGTGCAGGCTTTCGGCATGCACCACCTTGACGTGAAAGCCGGCAATGCCCGGCGCGTTGCTCAGGGCACCGTGCAGGCGTCGCGCTGCATCCTCGCAGAACATGGTGTTCTGGCCATTAGCCAGGGCAAAGGCCTGTTCGTCGACGCGCTTGACCGCGGTCTGAACCGCCGTGCCCAATGTCTGTTCGACCCGCTCGATAAGCATCTGCCAGGGTGGTGTCTCGGCATCGGCTGCCAGGGGAGCCTGCACGATCGCCTGGCTGCGCTGACTGTGGGGTGTGGCCGCAATGCCTCTTGCACTCCCCAACCATTGCCGCAATGTGGCGTGATCCAGTTCGACATCACGGAAATCCCGGTCGAACTGTTCCTGGATCAATTGCCTTGCCAGGGCTGCCGAGCGGGGACAAGTCGATGAGTATTCGACGGTCAGCGTCAGGCGCGTCGCGATGCTGTCCCCATCGATCCAGCCGTGCAGCGCAACGGGATACGCCTTCCAGCCTGACAGTGGACTGATCAGTGCCGGACGGCGCAACGTCAGGTTGCCGCGCAGCGACAGTGCCGCCTGCTCCGAGAGCGACTCATGACTCTCGAGAAAGGCCTGCAACACCGCCGAGAGTTCCGAAACCTCGACCTCTCGCTCGGCCAATGATTCCAGCAACAGGTAGAGCCGCGACATGTGAATGCCTCGCGCTGCGGAATCATCGAGGCTGACCGAGGCGGCGACCTGAGCGTCTACCGGGCGACCCGCGAGCTGTACGGGCAGAGCGATTTCCTCCATGCCGACCCAGCGCAGCCGACCACCCAGGGTGGCGGTTCCTGCCGCGACATCCTCAAGCTGACGCGAGGTCATGAGGCCTCCTGTTCACCGGGCAGTTCCCAGGACGCAAAGGGGTCCGGCAAGGCCTGCCAGGCCTCCAGGCCGGCCTGCATTTCCTCGTCATTCAGCAGGCAGGCATCCAACGCCTGCCGTATACCTGCCTCATCCATGTGCTGGCCGATGAACACCAGCTCCTGACGCATGTCACCAAACGGCTCCTGCCATTTTTCCATGATGCGCTGCCGATACTCGGGGTCCTCGGGCCACTCGCTTTCCGGCAGGGCTTTCCAGAAGATGCCGGCATAGCCATAGTGGGCGATGCCACCGGCCTGGCTCCACTGCCAGGCATGGCGCGGCCGGCTTGCCACCCAGAAGAAGCCCTTGGAACGCAGCAGACTGTCGCCGAAGCTTTCGTCATGCAGCTGATCGAAGAAGCGTTGAGGGTGGAAGGGTCGCCGTGCGCGATAGACGAAGCTGGAGACACCATAGGCTTCGGTCTCCGGCTGGTGTTCGCCTCGCATTTCCTTGAGCCACCCCGGTGACTGACTGGCACGCTCGAAACTGAAGCTTCCGGTCTCCAGCACCTTGTCCAGGGACACATCCCCATGCCGCATGGTCATCAGTTCGGCCGCCGGGTTGAGCGCGCTCAGCACAGCCTGGAGCTCCTTGAGTTGCGCCTCGTCCAACAGGTCGGCCTTGCTGATCAGCAGTACATCGCAGAACTCCACCTGGTCCACCAGCAGATCGGCCAGGTTGCGCTCATCGTCTTCGCCCAGGCTCTGGCCAGCGGCCTGGAGGGAGTCGGCCTGACGATACTGGCTCAGAAAGTTCACGCCATCGACCACCGTGACCAGAGTATCGAGCCGTGCAACCTCCGATAGACTCCGGCCCTGTTCGTCCTCGAAGGTGAAGGTCTCGGCCACCGGCAGCGGCTCGGAAATCCCCGTCGACTCGATGACCAGTTGATCGAAGCGCCCTTCCCGGGCCAGTCTGCCAACCTCTTCCAGCAGATCCTCGCGCAAGGTGCAGCAGATGCAGCCATTGCTCATCTCGACCAGGCGCTCCTCGGCCCGATTCAGGGCGACATCGCCACGCCCATCGCCTCGCACCAGATCAGCGTCGATATTGACCTCGCTCATGTCATTGACGATCACGGCGATACGCCGCCCCTCGCGGTTGGCCAGGATGCGGTTGAGCAGCGTGGTCTTGCCGGCGCCGAGAAAGCCGGACAGAACGGTAACGGGCAGCGGAGCCTGGGCATCGGGCATTGGGATCCTCCTGTGGTCTCGCCTTTACGGGCCTGGTCGCCACGTGGCGCCGGCCAGTACCGACACAACGACGGCCTGCCGGTCAGACGTCCAGCGCCTCGCAGCGGCGAGAATATTATACGTTATAACATAACAAATCAAACCCGAGCGATGTACTCTGGTACTGCCGCCGCCCTTGCCCAGTTGGCGGCCCGGTCCTCGCGAACCGATGAGCCAACAGAAACAGCCCCCGACCGGGGCGGGTCAGAGGCTGCGGTGTGACGCCGCCGTGATAAGCGAGCCGAGAAGGAGGAGGTGCACGCCCGGTTGAAGCCGCGTCACGGCTACAGCATGGTTCACCGCTTACCGGCACGCCGTGGGCGTTTGGCCATTCGGGATGTAGGAGATCCACGACATACGGCTCGGGCCGATCTCCCGGCTGCCCTGTCACCGGTCCGATCCTGGCCCGGCCGGGATCCGACACACCGCTGGCGAGGCCCGTCCGCCGGCGCGTACAATACCTGCCTCTTCGGCCGGGCCGCAGGCCCCGTGCGTTGCCCTCATTCATCATGCTCCCGCGAGTGCTCTCCTTTGCTTTCTACTGCCAACATCACCATGCAGTTTGGCCCCAAGCCGCTGTTTGAAAACGTTTCCGTCAAATTCGGCCAAGGTCATCGCTATGGCCTGATCGGCGCCAATGGGTGCGGCAAATCGACCCTGATGAAGATTCTCGGCGGCGACCTGGAGCCAACCAGCGGCCAGGTCATGCAGGACCCCACCACGCGGCTCGGCAAGCTGCGCCAGGATCAGTTTGCCTTCGAGGATGAGCGTGTTATCGATACGGTGATCATGGGCAACGAAGAGCTCTGGCAGGTTTCGGCGGAGCGTGAGCGCATCTATGCCCAGGCCGCGATGAGCGAGGAAGACGGCATGGCGGTCGCCGACCTCGAGGTGCGTTTTGCCGAACTCGAGGGCTATACCGCCGAGGCACGCGCTGGCGAACTGCTGCTGGGTCTGGGCATTCCGCTGGAACAGCACGACCAGCCGATGAGCGTGATCGCCCCCGGCTGGAAGCTGCGCGTGCTGCTGGCCCAGGCGCTGTTCAGCGACCCGGACGTGCTGCTGCTGGATGAGCCGACCAACCACCTGGACATTCACACCATTGGCTGGCTGGAGGACATCCTCAAGGCACGCTCGTCGACGATGATCATCATCTCTCACGACCGCCACTTTCTGAACAGTGTTTGCACGCACATGGCGGACCTGGACTACGGCGAGCTGCAGCTGTTTCCCGGCAACTATGACGAGTACATGACGGCCGCCACCCAGGCACGCGAACGCCTCCACGCCGAGAACGCCAAGAAGAAGGCAGAGATCGCCGAGCTCCAACAGTTCGTCAGCCGCTTCTCGGCCAATGCCTCCAAGGCCAAGCAGGCGACCTCGCGCCAGCGCAAGATCGACAAGATTCAGCTCGAGGAGATCAAGCCTTCATCCCGCGTCAGCCCCTTCATCCGTTTCGAGCCGCAGCGCAAGATTCATCGCCATGCCCTCAACGTCGAGAGCCTCACCAAGGCCTGGGGTGACAACCTGCTGTTCGAGCGCCTGAGCCTGCGCGTCGAGGCCGGCGAGCGGGTGGCTATCATCGGGCCCAATGGCATCGGCAAGACCACCCTGCTCAACTGCCTGGTCGGCACCATGACGCCGGATGCGGGTGAAGCCAGATGGACCGATGCCGCCGAGGTGGGCTATTTCGCCCAGGATCACGCGGCGGACTTCGCGGGCGGCGAGACGCTGTTCGAATGGATGCAGCAATGGACCACCGGCGGCGAGCAGACGGTGCGCGGTGCCCTGGGACGCATGCTGTTTTCCAACGATGAAATTGGCAAGTCAGTGAAGGTCATCTCGGGGGGTGAGCAAGCACGCATGCTGTTCGGCAAGCTCATTCTGCAAAGGCCCAATGTGCTGGTCATGGACGAGCCCACCAACCACCTGGACATGGAGTCCATCGAGTCGCTCAACCTGGCACTCGAGCACTATACCGGCACCCTGATCTTCGTCAGCCATGACCGGGAGTTCGTCGGCTCGCTGGCGACCCGTATCATCGAGATGACCGAGGATGGCATCGTCGACTTCAGTGGCAGTTACGATGACTATCTGCGCAGTCAGGGCCTGCATGCCTGAGATATGAGGTCCGCTCACCCGCGTGGATTGCTTCGTACTGCAACATTCAACGTTTCGCTCGGGCCTGGCGACGGCAGCGCTGCGAACAGTAGATAACGTTTTCCCAGTCACGCGCCCACTTCCGGCGCCAGGCAAAGGGCTTCTCGCAGATCGGGCAGATCTTGGTGGGGAGATGAGGTTTGCGGTGTGCCATGGTCGTGGTCGTTGCGTCAGTAGACGAGGTAGCAGCGAACCGTCTCTACCGGCCCGCCCGATGTCTGGAAGCGTGCTCGCGCGGTGGCCTTGGCCCCCGCCAGCAAACCGGCCTCCACGCGTATCCAGTTGCCCAGCAGCTTGCCACTGGCCAGACGAAAGCACTCATAGGCACGCGAGGTGTCGATGGTCTCGTAGAGGCCGACCGGCACGACCATCAGCAGTATTCTCAACGGCAGGATGCCTTTTGTCATCGCCTCTCCCTCATTCTGCTTCCCATCAGCGTGCCGTTCTGCGACTAGCCTGCTCACAACCGCAACCTTTGCATTGTAGCAGTGGCCGGATCCCCCTTCGTGGCACGTTCCAGCGTTGGCGGCTTGTGTGTATCAGCATTTGCCTGATGGCTCCTTCTTGCCGAATACTGTATATATAAACAGTCGCCCGCAAGAGGAAGGATCATGTGCGCAGACCCCATCCAGCATCCGCACCCGGCGCCGCCCTACCGCCCGCTGCCCCATCCGCTGGCAACCATTCGGGCCGGCATTTCCGGCTTCCCCTCGCCGGCAGAGGATTATGTCGGCCGCACCCTGGACCTCAACGAGCGGCTGGTGAAGCGCCCCGCTGCCACCTTTTTCATGACCGTCAGTGGCGACAGCATGGAAAGCTTCGGTATCCATGATGGCGATACCCTGGTGGTGGACCGCTCGATCGATGCGCATCCCGGCCACATCGTCGTCGCCCTGGTCGACGGCGAGGTCATCGTCAAGCGCTACGAGATGATCGGCCGCCGCCCCTACCTGTGCTCCGGCAACAGCCGCTATGCGCCCATCCCGGTGGCAGACCTCGATTGTCAGGTGTGGGGCGTGGTGCGCGCCGTCATCCACGAATTTCCGGTGTGAGCCCTGCCATGATCGGACTGGTCGACTGCAACAACTTCTACGTGAGCTGCGAGCGGGTCTTCCAGCCCAGGCTGGAGGGGCGGCCCGTGGGCGTCATGTCCAACAACGACGGCTGCGTGATCGCGCGTTCCAGCGAACTCAAGGCGCTGGGCGTGGCCATGGGCACTCCAGCCTTCGAGCTGCAGGCATGGCGCGATCAGGGGTATATCCAGCTGCTCTCTTCCAACTACGAGCTGTATGGCGACATGTCCGCACGGGTCCGCAACGTGCTCGAGGAGTTCTCCGCCGGGGTCGAACCCTACTCCATCGATGAGATGTTCGTGCACTTCGACGGTTTCGATCATGCCGGTATCGAGGCCCTGGCTCGCACCCTCCATCGCCGGGTACGACAGTTTACCGGCATCCCCGTCTGCGTGGGCGTCGCTCCCACCCACACCCTGGGCAAGCTGGCCAACCGTGCCGCCAAGAAGCGCCCCGAGTACGCCGGCGTCTGTGTCATGCAGGCCGACAGCACCGCGACGCGACACATCCTTGCCGGCACCGCGGTCAGTGATGTCTGGGGGATCGGTCAGCGGCTGGCAGAGAAGCTCGCCCTGCAGAACATCCACACCGCCTGGGACCTGCGCCACAGCGACCCGCACGCCATGCGCCGACGTTTCTCCGTTACCCTCGAGCGGACCGTGCGCGAGCTGCAGGGCACGCCCTGCCTCGAGCTCAACGACGAGCACCGCCCGCGGGATCGCATCATGACCTCGCGCTCCTTCGGTCGCCTCACCGGCGAGCTCGGCGATCTACAGGATGCCATTCGCCAGCACGCCCAGCGCAGTGCCGAGAAGCTTCGCCAGCAGGAAAGTCAGGCCCGCGCCGTGCTGGTCTTTCTCAAGACCAACCGCCACCGCACCGACCTGCCCCAGTACGCGCCCAGCGTGGTGGTCGAACTGCCCGAGCCCAGCGACGACACTCGCCCCATCCTGGCCGCCGCCCGGCAGGGGCTCGAGGCGATCTATCGTCGTGGTTATCGCTTCATGAAGGCCGGCGTGATGCTGCTCGACCTGGTGGATACCAACCGGCAGCAACTCTCGCTGCTCGACACCCCCGAGCGCGCCGAACAGCGCGAGCGCGACCATCATCTGATGGCCACCCTGGATGCCCTCAACGACCGGATGGGCAAGGGCACGGTGCGCCTGGGCGTGCCGCGACAGAACGCCGCCTGGCAGCTACGCTGCGCGCATCGTTCACCACGCTGGACCACACAGTGGCAGGAGCTGCGGCGGGTCAAGGCCTGAGCGGCGAGACGCCAGACAAGGTCACATCACCAGCGCCGCCAGCCTCTGCAGCCCCAGCACCACAGCCAATACCAGGGCTCCGCCGGCCAGGCTGGTGATGAGCGCGTGATGCCGCCACATCTGCTCGACCCGACGGCCGAAACGGCTGACCAGCCAGGCCAGGCCGAAGTAACGCAGCCCCCGGGCAATCAGCGCCGCCAGCGCGAACAGAAGCACCGGGTAACCCGAGAGACCGGCCGTGATCATGGCAATCTGAAACGGAATGGGCAGAATGCCGAGGGCCAGAATCGCAGCAAAACCGTACTGATCAAAGAAGGCTTGAAAGGTCTCGAATCCCTGCTGAATGCCCATGAACTCGATGAACCAGACGCCCACTGACTGGAACAGCAGCATGCCCACGCCATAACCCAGCAAGGACGCCAGCAGACACCCCGCCGTGGTCACCATGGCCAGCACCCAGATGCGCGCCCTGTTGGCCCCCATCAAGGGAATCAGGATCAGCTCCAGCGGAATCGGCAGAATGATGGTTTCCAGAAACGATAGCGTCCCAAGCAGCCAGAGCATGTGATTCGAGGCGTTGAGCTTCTCGAACCAGACCCTGGCTCGTCTTGATGCAATGGTCATGAAAGGAACACCTAGAGGACGGGATTGATACGGCGATAAATGGATGCCAATACACTATAAATGCCGAAGGCAAACAGTCCTGCCGCCACAAGTCCCAACAGCCATTGGCCGAACACCTGCGCGCGCAGCGTATTGAAGACCTCTTCAGTCCCCCCTGCCTCACCGGGGCTGATCTGGTAAGCCGCCATCAGAAAGAAACATCCCACCATTACGAACACCACCCCGCGTACCACCAGCCCGAAGCGACACACTGGATAGGCCCACACTTGCACGGCCGACGGCATGCGAAAGTGCTTGTCGAACTTGGCTTTGACACCCTTGATAACGTGCGCCAAGCCCGCTCCGATGATCGCCAGGCCAACCAAACCGATCCCCCAGCGTCCCAGGGGCTGCTGAAACAGCCAGCTGACAAGGCCACTGGATCCCTCGCCCTGGCCTGCAGAACCGCTCAGACGAAACATCAGACTAACGGCATAAAAAGCCAGCAAGGTATGCGTGACCGCACTGACCAGCAAGCCTCCACGAATCGCCAACCCCTTCGCGCTCTTGCCATGATGATCCGCATCCTTAAGCGCCTGGATGGCACGCCACATGGAGTAGCTCAGCAACCCCAGCGCAATGATGCCCAGCAATACCTTGCCAAAGGGGGCGCCGAGCAGACTCTGCAAGGCACCACGACTGCCTTCCGCCTGACCGCCCTGACCACAGGCCGCCAGTGCCGCAAGCCCACCGATCAGCAGGTAGACAAGGCCTCGCGAGGCGTACCCCATGCGCGCCAGCATCGAGATGGCATCACCTGATTCAAGTTGATACCAGGGCGTGTCGGAACCCATCGGTCGAGCACCATTTTAGTGTGTTCAGGAAATGCGTCCTGGCATCAAGCCGCTTGATCTGGATCTAGCGTGGTCCCTTGTTCTCAATACGACGCTCTACCCGGGTCATCCTGCTCATCCACCTGCGGTTTCGGCGCATCATCACCCACCAGCAAGGGCTTGCCGTCTTGCCAGATCACGGCGTACTGACCCAAACGCCGTTTGCGCTCCAGGGTCTCGGAAACGACATCACGGAGGCTGTCGAGCATGGTTTGCGTATCCGGTGTCGGCTGGGTCATGGCCGTGCCTCCTCGACGAGAGCGTTTAAGTAGCCATCATCGAGAATATAGCGCTTTGAACCTGTCTGCTAGAACAACGGCTCAAAAGCCCCCGGCATTCATGAAGCAACGCGCTCGTGTGATGCTGAGAGCATAGAATGTCAGCAGGATGCGCGGGGATCGATGCTGGATGTCTTTCAGCGGGATGTTGTAGCCACCCGGGGAAGCAGGTTCTACTACATGTTGCTGAAATATCACCATCCGGGGCAACGCCAGGTCGTAAAGAGCCTGCTTTCTGATAACCACCATCACGCAAAAAAGCCGCCTCGATGGGCGGCTTTTTCTGATGTTCTGGCGGAGGGGGAGGGATTCGAACCCTCGAAGCCTTTCGACTTACACACTTTCCAGGCGTGCTCCTTCGACCACTCGGACACCCCTCCGCATTGTGATTCCCGAAACGAGCGACGCCTGTTTGCTGCAGGGCGGCCTCTTTGTCTCGAGAACGGCGCACACAATAGCGACTTAAGTCCGCGGATGCAAGCCGATTTTTGGCTTGAGTCGGATTTTCGGGGTCAGGCGGGCCGTTCGGGCAGCACCGCGTAGTCGCCGCGGGCCTCGAGGCAGAGGGTATCGCCGCACCAGAGCTGTTGCACGAGGGCGATGCGGCCCTTGCCGCCTTTCTGCAGGCTGGCGGCGAGCGTCGCCCTGCCCTGCTCGTCCTCGGGCGTACAGATCAGTCGATAGTCTCCGGTCACCGGGGCGAGGAATCGTTGCCGGGACTCGGCGACCACCACGTCACGCTCGATGCCCTGACGACGCAGCCAGAGCGTGACCCAGCACCAGCCGAGCAGCGTCGTCTGGGCGGTCAGCGAGCCGCCGAAGCCGGTGCCCTTGTCGTTCAGGTTGGGCGTCAGGGCGAGCTGCCAGCTCAGGCTGTCGCCCTGGCGATGCATGTCGCAAATCCCCAGCTGCCCGGCCAGCGGAATGGCGTCATGAAGCCAGGCGAGGAAGGCGGCCGGATCGTCTTCCTGGCCACTAGCGGGCAGTGGTAGGCGCGGGTGCGCTTCGCCGATCCGGCGCTCGTTCACGTCCAGCGCTCCACGAAGTTGGCCGTGTCATGCGCGGGCAGCCGGCGCGGGCGGCCACCGGGCTGGCCCAGGTAGATGAAGCCGACCAGGGCATCCTCATCGGCAAGCCCCAGCCCCTCATGCACGGTGGCGTCGAAGGCATACTGACCGGTTCGCCACATGGCCCCCAGGCCCTGGGCATGGGCGGCCAGCAGCAGGGCATGAGCCGCACAGCCAGCCGAGATGATCTGCTCCACGGGCGGCACCTTGGGCTCGTCGGGCGTCACCCGGGCAATCACGGCGATGACCATGGGCGCGCGTTGAGGCTTCTTGCGCGCGCCGTTGAGCCGGGCGTCCTCGGCATGCGGGTCCTCGCGGAGCTCGGCTTGGGCGAAGAGCTCGCCCAGGCGTTCCAACCCGACGCCGGAAAACTCGATGAAGCGCCAGGGACGCAGTTCCTTGTGGTCGGGCGCGCGCAGGGCGGCCTGATACATGGCCTCGAGCTGTTCGGCGCTGGGCGCCGGTCCCATGAGCTTGCCCATGGAGCTGCGTTCGTGCAGTAGCGTGAGTGCGTCCATCGCGCTGACCTCATCGGTGTAACCGGTGTTTGACGAGAAGAGTTCTCACTACTCTACCAGCTTGGTGGCGCCTTGTGGGCGTCGCGCTTACTGGCGCGTCAAGCGCAGCGGGGTGGGCGGTGTCTCGCCGGGCGTGCCCCGCCAGGGGCTGATATCGAGCCCGCCACGACGCACGTAACGCGCCAGCACCAGCAGGCGTTCGGGCCGGGCCCGGGCCATCAGATCGCAGAAGATATGCTCGACGCAATGCTCGTGAAAGTCCTGATGCTGGCGATAGCCGACCAGATAACGCAACAGCCCCTCGCGGTCGATACGCGGTCCACGATAGCGGATCAGTACACTGCCCCAGTCGGGCTGGCCGGTCACCGGGCAGTTGGACTTGAGCAGATGGGAGTGCAGCGTCTCCTCGACGATCTCGTCACCCACCACCAGAGGCTCAGCGCTGGGGGTGTAGTCATCGATGGCGATGTCCTGCGCGTCGATACACTCGCCGGGCAGGCGCTGCGGCATCAGCTCGCTGGCATCGACGTCGAACAGCTCGACGCTGACCGGGGCGCCGGCGGCCTCGGCCAGGTCCTTCTGCAGCTGTTCGCGCACCGCTGCCGGACTCGCGAAACGGCTCTGGTTGTAGCTGTTGAGATAAAGCTTCCAGGACTTGGACTCGATGAGCCGCGGCGACTCGGCCGGCAGCCGGAAACGTGCCACCGCCACATGCGGCTTGCCGCGGGCATTGAGCCAGGAGAGTTCGAAGGCATGCCACTCATCCTCGCCGATAAACGGCAAGGCACCCGCCTCGATGCCCAGCGGCGCGCGATTGGCCGCCCGTTCGATGGGATACAGCAGACCGGCATCATACTGCTCGGGATAGGCGGACTCGCGCCCCAGTGGTGCCTCGGCCAGGGTCTCGGGTCGTTTGTTCATCAGCTGCGGATCCCCTTGCCATTCTCCAGCATCCACAGCGCGATGCCGAACAGCACCACGATGAAGCCGAGAATGGCCGCCAGCGCCCAGCCCACGGGGATATCCGAGACCCCCAGAAAGCCATAGCGGAAGACATTGACCATGTAGAGGATGGGGTTGAGCATCGAGACACCCTGCCAGAAATCCGGCAGCAGCGAGATCGAGTAGAAGACGCCGCCGAGATAGGTGAGCGGCGTCAGCACGAAGGTCGGCACGATCGAGATGTCATCGAACTTCTTGCCCAGCAGGGCATTGATGAAGCCGCCGGTGGCGAAGAGCGCGGCGGTCAGCACCACCACACACAGCGTCAGCATCGGGTGCGCCACCTCCACCTGGGAGAAGAACAGCGACACCACGGTGACGATCAGGCCAACTCCCAGGCCGCGCGCCATGCCGCCCATGATGAAGCCGGCCAGGATCACCCAGTTGGGCATCGGCGAAACCATCATCTCTTCCACGCTGCGTTGGAACTTGTTGGAGAAGAAGCTCGAGGCCACGTTGGAATAGCTATTGGTGATCACCGACATCATGATCAGCCCGGGGACGATGAAGTCCATGTAGGTGTAACCATCCATCTCGCCGATACGCGAGCCGATCAGGTTGCCGAAGATGATGAAGTACATCGCCATGGTGATCGACGGCGGTAACAGCGTCTGCGGCCAGATTCGCGTGAAGCGCTTGATTTCCTTGACGACGAGCGTCCACAGCGCGATGGCGGTCTGTGTGGCGTTCATGCGCTTGCCTCCGTGTTGTGATTCGCGTCAGCCTGCTCTTCCACCATGGAAACGAACATTTCCTCCAGCCGGTTAGCGCTGTTGCGCATCGACATGACCTGGATGCCCTGCTCGCTCAAGCCGCTGAAGACATCATTGAGTCGCTGACCACGCTGCACCAGCACCGAAAGCTGAGCCTCGTCGACCTGACGTATGTCGAAGCCCGGCACCTCGGGCATCTGCTCGACGGGATGCGCGAGGTCCAGCAGAAAGGTCTCGGTGTTGAGCTCGGCGAGCAAGTCACGCACGCTGGTGTCGCGCACGATATGCCCATTGTTGATGATGCCGACATGGCGGCACAGGCTCTCGGCCTCTTCCAGGTAATGCGTGGTCAGAATGATGGTGGTGCCTTCCACCTCATTGATGTGACGCATGTATTCCCACATGCTGCGGCGCAGCTCGATATCCACGCCGGCGGTGGGTTCGTCGAGAATCAACAGCCGGGGGCGGTGCATCAGCGCCCGGGCAATCATCAGGCGGCGCTTCATGCCGCCCGAGAGCATGCGCGCGCTGCCATTGCGCTTGTCCCAGAGCCCGAGGTCGCTGAGCAGCTGCCGAGCACGCGGCACGGCCTCGCGGCGCGACATGCCGTAGTAACCGGCCTGCGCCAGGACGATGTCTATGACCTTCTCGAACTGGTTGAAGTTGAATTCCTGGGGCACCACACCGAGATGGTACTTGGCACGGGCGAAGTCGGTGTCAATATCGATGCCGAAGATCGAGACCTGGCCGGCCGTCTTCTGCACCAGCGAGCACACCACGCCCAGGGTGGTCGACTTGCCGGCCCCATTGGGGCCCAACAGGGCATAGAAATCACCCTGGGCGACGTCGAGGTCGATGCCCTTGAGGGCCTCAAAACCATTGCCGTAGACCTTGGTCAGGCCACGGATGGACAGCGCCGGTTCGGCCATGAGCAATCCTTGGATGTTCAATATTGGGAAGCTGGAGCGAACGCCAGCCAAGACACTCGCACATTGGGGCAGAGCGCCGGGGATTCAAGTAGCTCGCAAACCATAACACGGGCGGGAGCTGGAAGCTGGAAGCTGGAAGCTGGAAGCTCGAAGCTCGAAGCTCGAAGCTCGAAGCTCGAAGCTCGAAGCCAGTCTGACAACACGCAGGAGCACGACCCGACACAAGAGTGTCAGCGCATCGAAGGAGAGCTATCGAGGAGAAAATCTGGAGCGGGAAACGAGATTCGAACTCGCGACCCTCGCCTTGGCAAGGCGATGCTCTACCACTGAGCTATTCCCGCTTTTCGAGGTATAACGAAGTGGCGTCCCATAGGGGGTTCGAACCCCTGTTACCGCCGTGAAAGGGCGGTGTCCTGGACCACTAGACGAATGGGACGCAGTGGAGCGGGAAACGAGATTCGACCGGGCTGGCGCACCAGCTCGCGACCCTCACTACCCATCCTGTCGGACCATCTTTTTTTCAAAAGATGGAGCGGGAAACGAGATTCGAACTCGCGACCCTCGCCTTGGCAAGGCGATGCTCTACCACTGAGCTATTCCCGCACTCCGTTATCTCAATGAGCCGAGTGGCGTCCCATAGGGGGTTCGAACCCCTGTTACCGCCGTGAAAGGGCGGTGTCCTGGACCACTAGACGAATGGGACGCAGTTGCTCGCCTCGTCGAGATGGCGCGTATATTACTCACACCTTCGGGATCCGTCAACCCTTTGCGCATCTCGTTGATAATCCAGCCAAGGTTGGCGATGCTGGGAAGCGATACAACGACGAAGCGCCAGGCTGACGCCGGCCTTCAAGCGGCTAGACTGTCAGACTAGGGTGCAGGCCAGACAAGGAGAACGCCCATGCGCAAGAAGATCGACAAGCCTGACGCCGAGTGGCGCGAACAGCTTACCGACGAGCAGTATCGCGTGACCCGTGAAAAAGGCACCGAACGGCCCTTCACGGGTGACTATCGGGTAACGGACGAGCACGGCATCTATCATTGCGTATGCTGCCATGCGCCATTGTTCGAGAACGAGCACAAGTTCGATGCCGGTTGTGGCTGGCCGAGCTTCGATCGGCCCCTTTCCTCGGAGTGTGTGGCAGAACAGTCCGACAACAGCCATGGCATGCAACGCATCGAGGTCACCTGTGCACGCTGCGATGCCCACCTGGGGCATGTATTTCCCGATGGCCCGCCGGAAACCACCGGGCAACGCTTCTGCATCAACTCGGTCGCCCTGGACTTCCACGCCGGCGAGTAAGTCCCCGCCCCTGCAACGGCCGGCCATCTGCTATGATGGGCGGCCGTTTTACATGGTCGCTGCAAGCGCGTGTCCGAGGCCCCTGGCCGGACGGAGCATCGCAGGACTTTCATCGTTCACAGCAGGCAGGAGGGGTCGATGCTCGGCTGGTACCCGGGACACATGAACAAGGCACGTCGCCAGATTCTCGAGGCGCTGCCGGAAATCGACGTGGTGATCGAAGTCCTCGACGCCCGCCTGCCCTACTCCAGCGCCAACCCCATGCTGGCCGAGCTGACGCGCCACAAGCCGGTGCTCAAGGTGCTGTCGCGGGCGGACCTGGCCGATCCGCAACGGACACAGGAATGGACGCAGCATTTCGATGCCCTGCCCGCCACTCGCGCCCTGGCGGTGACCACCACCCAGGCCCGCGAGCTCAAGCGGGTGCCCAAACTGTGCCGTGAGCTGGCCGGTCAGGTCCGCGCCGATCGCGACGTGCGCGTCATGGTCATGGGCATTCCCAATGTCGGCAAGTCGACCCTGATCAATGGCCTGGCAGGACGCACCATCGCCAGGACCGGCAACGAGCCGGCGGTGACCAAGCGCCAGCAGAAGGTACGCATCAATGGCCAGGTCGCGCTGATCGACACCCCCGGGGTGTTGTGGCCGAAGATCGAGGATCAGGCCAGCGCCTATCGTCTGGCCGCCAGTGGCGCCATTCGCGACACCGCCATCGACTATGTGGATGTGGCCATCGTCACCGCGGCCGAACTGGCCAGGCGCTACCCGGAAGCGTTCTCGGTGCGCTACAAGCTCAAGGAACTGCCGCCCTTCCAAGCCAACCCGGAGGCCGAGCGCACCGAGGCGGATGGCGATCCGGGCCCGGACCTGCTGGCGCGCGCGGGCTTCGATGGCCATGCCATCCTCTCGACCATCGCCGGCAAGCGCGGGGGTCTGCGCCCCGGGGGCGAAGTCGATCTGCATCGCGGTGCCGAGGTGCTGCTTCACGAGCTGCGCGGTGGCAAGCTGGGGCGCATGACGCTGGAAACGCCGGCTGATATACCCGAGGAGGAGGCCACATCCGCCGACGAAGCCACGTCGGACGCCGCCGCGGGTGACCACTCGCGCGACGCCCACGATGGCTGACGCCGACCGCCCGCCTTCGTTACACCGCCCTTGAGCAGCCCTGGAAGCGAAAATGGACACAGCCCCACTCGAAAAATCGCACAAGCTGGAAAGCGTCTGCTACGACATCCGCGGTCCGGTACTCGAACACGCCAAGCGCCTGGAGGAAGAGGGTCAGCGTATTCTCAAGCTGAACATCGGCAATCCGGCGCCGTTCGGCTTCGAGGCCCCGGAGGAAATCCTCCAGGATGTCATGCGCAACCTGTCCACGGCCCAGGGATACTGTGATTCCAAGGGGCTCTACTCGGCGCGCAAGGCCATCATGCAGGAGTGCCAGCGCAAGCGGATCCCTGGTGTCGGCATCGAAGACATCTACATCGGCAATGGCGTCTCCGAGCTGATTGTAATGGCTCTCCAGGCCCTGCTTAACGACGGAGATGAACTGCTCATCCCGGCACCGGATTACCCGCTGTGGACAGCGGCCGCCAACCTCTCCGGCGGCCGTGCGGTGCATTACATGTGCGATGAGCAGGCCGACTGGGCCCCGGACATGGCCGATCTGCGTGCCAAGATCACCAGCCACACCCGGGCCATGGTCATCATCAACCCCAACAATCCGACCGGCGCCGTCTACCCGCCGGAAGTGCTCCAGGAAATGTTGGCCATTGCCCGCGAGCACAACCTGGTGGTGTTCTCCGACGAGATCTACGACAAGATCCTCTATGACGGTACCGAACATGTCGCCACCGGGGCACTGGCCTCGGAAGAACAGCTGGTGGTGACGCTCAACGGCCTCTCCAAGAGCTACCGCTGCGCCGGCTTTCGCAGTGGCTGGATGACGCTCTCCGGCACCGTGGCCAAGAAGCGTGCCAGCGATTTCATCCAGGGCCTGACCATGCTCGCCTCGATGCGGCTGTGCGCCAATGTGCCGGCCCAGCATGCCATCCAGACCGCGCTGGGCGGTTATCAGTCGATCAATGATCTGGTCCTGCCCGGCGGCCGCCTGCTGGCCCAGCGCGACATCACTCACGAAAAGCTCAACGCCATTCCCGGCGTCAGTTGCACCCGGGCCAAGGGGGCGCTCTACGCCTTTCCGCGCCTGGATCCCAAGGTCTACAACATCCGCGACGACCAGCAACTGGTGCTCGACCTGCTGCTCGAGGAGAAAATCCTGCTGGTCCAGGGCACTGCCTTCAACTGGCCGGAGCCGGACCATGTGCGCATCGTCACCCTGCCCTGGGCCGACCAGCTGGATGACGCCCTGGATCGCTTCGCACGCTTC
Source organism: Halomonas almeriensis (assembly GCF_030409235.1). Lineage (GTDB taxonomy): Bacteria > Pseudomonadota > Gammaproteobacteria > Pseudomonadales > Halomonadaceae > Halomonas > Halomonas almeriensis. The sequence goes on along the minus strand of NZ_JAUFPO010000006.1, from coordinate 240,663 downwards.
CTGTCACGTTATCGACAATAAGCCGACTCCGCCGCCGATTAGCTTGAAACTTGTCACCACAGGCCGTATCTAACAATTCAGCCTCTGAAGGGCGCCGAGCCCCGCCCAGCCGGTGCGGGCGCCCCAGCCTAACCGCACTCGACACCCTGCCGGGTGCGCACTTGATGGAGATATTCGGCAATGATGAGAGTCCTGCTCTTCCTGGGCACCAACCTGGCGGTCATCCTGGTGGCCAGTCTCACCCTGCGACTGCTGGGGGTGGAGTCCTACCTGTCGGCCAACGGCATGAACATGACCGGCCTGCTGATCTTCTGCTTCATCTTCGGCATGGCCGGTTCACTGGTCTCGCTGTTCATCTCCAAGTGGATGGCCAAGCGTTCCACCGGCACGGTGGTCATCGAGTCGCCCTCCAATGCCACCGAGCAGTGGCTGGTCGACACCGTGGACGAACTGGCCCGCGAGGCCGGCATCAAGACGCCGCAGGTGGGCATCTTCCCGGCCCAGCAGTCCAACGCCTTCGCCACCGGCTGGAAGAAGGACGATGCCCTGGTGGCGGTCTCGGCCGGCCTGCTCAACCGCATGAAGCCCGAGGAAATCCGCGCCGTCCTGGCCCACGAGATCGGCCACGTGGCCAACGGCGACATGGTCACCCTGGCGCTGATCCAGGGCGTGCTCAACACCTTCGTGATGTTCTTCGCCCGCGTCGTCGCCCAACTGGTCGACAGTTTCCTGCGCAAGGATGACGGCGACGGCCTGGGCTTCCTGGGCTACTTTGCGGTGGTGATCGTCGCCGAGATCGTCTTCGGCCTGATCGCCTCGGCCATCGTCGCCTGGTTCTCACGCTTCCGCGAATACCGCGCCGACACCGCAGGCGCCCGACTCGCCGGCAGCAGCGCCATGGTCAGCGCACTGGCACGGCTCAAGGCCGAGACCGAAATACCCGACCAGATGCCCGACACCATGACCGCCTTCGCCATCACCACCGGCCAGTCACGGCGCCTGATGGAAAAGCTCTTCGCCAGCCACCCCCCGCTGGACGAACGCATCCGCGCCCTCAAGGAAGCGGAGTATCGAAACTGAGCAGCGGCGGAGGCCGCTGCAGAATGAAGAAGGAAGTACGCGGCTAACGCCGCTCGAAGAGGGAAGCAACTTCTGACCCCAGGTCATCATGCTCCCCTCTTCCCTCTTCCCTCTTCCCTCTTCACTCTTCACACTCCCGGCTAACCCCAAACCCCGCTGCCGCGAGGGGTTCGGCGAGGTGTGCCGCTGCGTCGGCCAGTTCGACCGTCAGGCTCGCGAACTCGCGGCGCAGGGGGTAGTCGGCGCGGCAGGCGTCGAAGCCGGTGGCCATGCCCTGCTGGCGGGCACGCCGGTGCAGGGCGTCGTGGTCGCGTCGCGGGTCGTGCACCGCGCGCATGCACAGGCGCAGGGCTTCCTCGACCTCGAGTCCAACATCCAGCGCAAGCCGCGGGACGGGCGGTGGCGGCAGCAGATCGGCTTCGTCGAGGCGCGCCGGCAGGCCGACATGCTGCGCCAGGGCACGGTAGATGCGATGGGTGCCGCGCAGCTTGCCGTCCAGGCTGTAGCCTGCCACATGCGGGGTGGAAATAGCCGTGAGGTCTCTCAGGGCGGCATCGATTGCCGGCTCGTTCTCCCAGACATCCAGCACCGCACTGATATCCCCGCGCCCGGCCAGGCGCGAGCGCAGCGCCTTGCCATCGATACAGTCGCCGCGCCCGGCATTGAGCACCAGGGTGCCCGGCGCCAGTTCTGCGATGCGTTGCGCGTCGAGCAGATGCCGGGTGGCATGCGGACCCTGCGTGACCAGCGGGGTGTGCAGGCAGAGCACGTCGCACTGCGCGATCAGGGTGTCCAGCGACTCGAAGCCTGCGGCCCCCTCGGCCTCGGCACGCGGCGGATCACAAGCCAGGCAGGCAATGTTCAGGGCCTGTAGACGCCCCAGCAGACGGCGGCCGACATTCCCCACTCCGACAATACCCACCCGACGTTCGGTGAGGCGACTGCCCTCGCGTTCGGCCTGTGTCGCCAGGCTGGCCAGCACATGGTCGACCACCGCTTCGGCATTGCAGCCCGGCGCGCTGGCAAAGCCGATACCACGGGCCGCCAGGGCGCGGGTATCGACGTGGTCGGTGCCTATGGTGCAGGTACCCACGAAACGCAGCCGCGACCCGGCCACCAGGGCCTCGTCGACACGGGTGATGGAGCGCACCACCAGCGCGTCAGCGTCGCGGACCGACCGGGCATCGATCTCGCGGCCGGGCACGCGCGTGACCTCGCCCAGCTCACCGAAACAGCGCTGGGCCTCGGGCACATTGGCGTCGACAACAATCTTCATGTGGGGCTTCTCCTCTAGATCCGCGGCCCGGCAGCGAGCGCTTTGAGCAACGCGCACGAGGCCTTACAATATCAGGCTTGTGCGAGGCGTGGGACGATGCACGCCGACAGCCCCCTGCCAAAACCGGAGCCACCTTGATCGTTCGCTGGGAAACCGACCATGATTATGTGCTGATCCATGTCCATCAGGACATGTTCGGAGACTGGATATTCAGCCGTGCCTGGGGACAGATCGGTACCCAGTACGGGGGCCTCAAGCACCAGTTGGCGGATGACCACGCCCAGGCGATGATGTGGCTGGAAGATGAAGCCACCATTCAGCACTCGCGTGGCTTCGAGAAGATCCTGGAAGCCGACGACCACAGCCCCGAAGGCCAGGATGCCGTCAAGCAGCTGTCGCTGCTCGACTCCGCCTAGTCCCCGGTGGCGATGGGCCGCGCCGGATCGCGAATCCACTCGCTCCAGGAGCCGACATAGAGCCGCGGTACCGGCAGCCCCGCCACGGCGTGCGCCAGAATGTTGTGGCAGGCGGTAACGCCGGAGCCGCAGTAGCTGATAGCGTCCGTCGCCCCGGGCAGCAGCGACCGCAACTCGGCTGCCGGCTTGAAACGCCCCTGCGCATCCAGATTGCTGGCACTCGGGAGACAGCGTGCGCCGGGTATGTGCCCGGCCAGCGCGTCCACTGGTTCGGCTTCGCCGCGAAAGCGCTCGGCAGAGCGTGCATCCAGCTTCAGTGCCCGACTGGAAAACACCTCGTCGGCCTCGACCCGGGCGGCATCATCAAAGCGCGGCGACCAGTCGCTGGCGACAGGCTCACCACTGCCGTCGTCCGCCTCCAGGGCACCGCCCGCCGCTTGCCAGGCCGGCAGGCCGCCATCCAGCACTCTCACCGCGGGATGCCCCGCCCACTGGGCGAGCATCCACCAAGCCCGCGCCGCCGCGAGTTGGCCACCCATGTCATCGTAGACCACCACCGAGCGTTGCGGGCTAACCCCCAGGCGCCGCAGCGTGGCGGCAAAGGCGGACGGCTCCGGCAATGGATGCCGACCGCGCACCCCGGGCGGTGACGCCAGGTCGCGGTCCAGATCCAGGTGACGACTGGTGGGCAGATGCCCCTCACGCCAGAGCGCGAGCCCTTCATCCTGATTCGCCAGTCGTGCGCGACAGTCGAGCACGAGCGGCGGGGGCGTATCGGGACCGGCCAACCATTGGCGCAATTCAGCAGCGTTGATCAGGACATGGCTCATGCCTGTTCTCCTTCCAGCAGTTCGATGGGCGCTCGGCCGGCAATCAGGCGTCGCCGACCGGCCTGGTCGAAGCGGACCTCGATGACCGGGTTGTTGGGGTCTCCGCCCACCTCGCTGATTTCACCACGGCCGAATACCGCATGATGGAGTCTCTGTCCCACCTGATAGTCGAGTGGAGCCTCGGCCACCCCGGGCGCCTCGCCGGGCTCGATGGACAGGCTCGAGGCATGGGGAGCGACGGCGCCCAGATACCGGCGCACCAGATCCGGGCGCGTCACCGCCAGGGGGCTTTGCAGGTCCTCGGCCGCCAGGCGCTCGGCGACCCGCTGGCCGTCCTGCCAGGCGGTCTCGCCCAGAAACCGGCTGGGGCGGTGATCACCGCCGTCGTGCAACATCACCAGCCGCTCTCGCGCCCGCGTGATAGCCACATAGAAGAGGCGACGTTCTTCCTCGAGGCGCGACGGGCTCAGCGGGTTGTCGCGGGTGTAGTGCGGAAAATCTTCCTCGTTGGCCCCGGCCAGCACCACCAGCGACCACTCCAGCCCCTTGGCGCCATGCACGGTATTGATCAGCACGCCATCCTCGCGATTCTCCACCGGCCGACGCAGCAGCTCGGTGAAGGCGGCCAGGTCACGCACCTCGCTGGCCTGTTCGATCAACACATCCAGCAGGCGCACATCCTCCTCGCCCTTGTCGCGCCGAGCCGCGGCACGCTTGAGCACCTTTTCGGCCTCGACGGCCTCGACCACATGCTGCAAGAGCCGCGCCGGCGGCCACGCGGAGAGCCGCGGCAGTTCGCAGAGCAGTTCCCAGCGGCGCTTGAGCGTGCGCCGCTGATGGGGCTTGATGCTTTCGAGCAGCGGGTCCTGACGCGGCGGCCAGTGTTGCGTCTCGGCCAGCCGCGTGGCCAGGGCGGCCAGCCGTTCGCGGGGCACGAAGGGCGTGGGCTGGGAGAGCAGTGTCTGCAGATGGGCAGGGTCGCGCAGCAGGGTGGCATCCTGCGCCAGCATCAGGTAGCCCGCCAGCGCCTCGACCAGCGGTAAACGGAACACGAAGCGATCCTCGCGAGCCAGTCGAAACGGGATACCGGCCCGCAGCAGCGCCAGCTGCAGCGGCACCGACAACGCCCAGCTGCGCACCAGCAGGCAGGCATCGGCCAGCTCGCGGCCCTGACGGCGCCACTCGGCCAGCTCGTCCAGCAAGGCCTGGCTGCCCTGATTGACCGAGAGTCGCGTGTCGGGATTGGCCGGCGCCGCCAGGCAGAGCTGATCGGGCCGCCGCCGGTTGGCATCGATGGCGTGATTGGCGACCAGCGCCAGGGCGTGGCCATGCCGAAAGGTGGTCGACAGCGGGTAGTCGCGGGCCGTGCCGAAGGTCGCGGTAAAGTTCTCGAGCATGGTGTCCGGATGGGCCCCGCGCCACTCATAGATGCACTGATTGGCATCGCCCACGGCCATGACCTCCGCCTCGCTGCCCGCCAGCACCGCCAGCAGGCGTTGCTGAGCCACATTGATGTCCTGATACTCATCGATGATGACATGATCCAGAAAGCCCTGGACGCGCCGCCGGAGGTCGGCATCGGCTTCCAAGGCCTTGAGCGGACGATAGATCAGGTCGGCATAGGTCATGACGCCATGCTCGGCCAGCAGCGTCTCGGCCTGCTCGAAGGCTTCGACGAAGTGCTCGGTGTTCTCGCCGAAATCGAGACGCTGATAGAGCTCGGCGGGCGAACTCATCTCGGCCTTGACCAGGCCGCAGAAGTGCGCGAGCGCCTCGAGCTTGTCGGCTTCCAGAGCGGCCTCCCGGCTGACATGGGCGCTCTCCAGGGCGTTCAGCGAGGCCTGACGCAGCAGGCGCTCGACCTGCCAGTCGGCGGTCAGCAACTGACGCGAGGCCAGCACGCCCCAGCGGGTCAGGCTCTGGCTGAGGCGGTGTCCCAGGGAGTGAAAGGTCCGTACATCCGGCAGCCGCTGGCCCGGTACGGCCATCTCGCCGAGCCGGGCTTGAAAATCCTCGCGGGCCGAGCGGTTGAACATCAACACCAGCAGGCGCGCGGGGTCACAACCGCGATCCAGCAGCTCCAGTACCCGCGCCACCATGGTGGTGGTCTTGCCGGCCCCGGCTACCGCCGCCACCCGGGCATGGCCCCGGGCGTGCGTCACCACGGCGCGCTGCTCCGGCGTCAGCTGCATGGTGCTTCGCCATCCACGCGTCCCAGGGGCTGGGTCACGCCACCACTGGCCAGGGCGAGCCACTCCACGCCCTGCTCGTCGGTAAAGGGCTCGGCCTGCTCGACCAGGCGGTAGAAAAGGTTGCGCCCCAGACGCGCGGCCAGGCCGAAGCGAATCGGCACCTCGGGCACCCATTCGCCAAGCGGTGTTGGCGTCACGCTCAAGCGATGGGTGGCATCGAGCCGGACCCAATCACCGAGCTGAGTGACGAGATGCCAGTCGCCCTTGTCATCCCGCTCGGCATCCACGGCAATAAAGGCTTGGTCCTCGACGCGGATGCGCAGCTTCTCCACCGGGGTGACCAGGAAGTATTCGCCATCCGCCTCGCGGCGCAGAATCGTCGACAACAGGCGCACCAGCCGAGCGCGCTGAATGACCCCGCCTTCATGGATCCAGCGACCGTCGGCGGCGATCAGCAGATCCATTTCACCGGCATGCTCGGGGTGCCATTGATCCACCGGCGGGATACCGCGGGAGGTATCGATATCGGCCAGCAATGAATCCAGATGCATGATCGGGCTCCTTCAGGCGAGGCTAGATCAGGCCTGCCTGCGTCAAGGATTGCTTCATGTCACTCGAGACGTCGGCCTTGGCGGCCTTGAAGAGGCGATAGAAATTCGCCGTGGTCTGCATGGCGACTTCATCGACACTTATGCCGCGCTCGCCGGCAATGCACTCGGCGACCTCTACCACCCAGGCCGGCTCATTGGGCTTGCCACGATGCGGTACCGGGGCCAGATAGGGGCTGTCGGTCTCGATCAGCATGCGGTCCAGGGGCAGTTGACTGGCCAGCCCACGTACGGCAGTGGCGTTGCGGAAGGTCACGATGCCCGACAGCGAGATATGAAAGCCCAGTCCCACGGCCTCGCGTGCCATGTCCAGGTCCTCGGTGAAACAGTGCAGCACGCCACCGACCTCGGGATCGACATGCTCGCGGATCAGCGCCAGGGTATCCTCGCGCGCCTCACGGGTATGAATGATCACCGGCAGCCCGAGCTGGCGGGCAGCGATCAGGTGGCGGCGGAAGCGCTCATGCTGCACCTCCCGCGGCACTACCGTGTAATGATAGTCGAGGCCGGTCTCGCCGATGCCCACGGCGCCATGTTCATCGGCGCTTTGCATGATCGCCTCGACGCTTGGCTCCTCGGGGACCTCGTGCAGGGGGTGCACCCCGGCGGAAATCACCACGTCCTCATGCTCTCGGGCCATGGCCGCCAGACCGGGCACGCCCTCGAGCGTGGTGGCGATGGCCAGGAACTGACTGACATGGCGCTCGCGCGCCGCCGCCAGCGTGGCCCGGAGGTCACCCTCGTGGGTTCGGGGGTCGAGACGGTCGAGATGACAGTGGGAATCGACAAACATGCGCAATCATCACCGGTTGAATTCTGAATGAAGGAAGGCTGGGCTCAGCCAGGAACGCTTGGATCGATCCCGGTCAGGATCGCAGCAGTGCCGCCCAGCGCACCAGCCAGGCCTCCAGCACGAGCTGCGGATTGGGGTTGTTGCCCTCCGTGAGCAGCCGACGCTGCTCACGCGCATAGTCCAGCAGCCGGAACCAGTCGCGTACCCGGCCGTTCTTGACCGCCTGGCGGTAAAGCGGCAGCAGGTCGGGGTTGCGCAGCTCGTCGGAGGCGCCGGACAGGCCCAGACGAATCAGATCCTCGAGCCAGTTGATACCGTACCACAGGATGGTGTCGATGGACTGACGGTCGAGGCGGGCCGCCTCGGCCACCGGCTCGGCGCCGCGCACCAGCGCATCGAAGGTTTCGTGGAGTTGCTGCCGCAGGGCCCGCGCGTCAGGGTCCGCCAGCGCCAGGGCGCGCAACGGCAACCCCCCGGAGGCCCGCCACCAGAAGCGGGCGTCGTCCTCGCCGCCCAGCTGTTCGCTGAGCCAGCCGAGACTCAGGGCCTCGTCGGCCCGGGAAAGGCTCCATTGCTGACAGCGGGAGCGGATGGTCGGCAGCAGGTGCGAAGGAATATCGGAAAGCAGCACGAACAGGGTCCGGCCACCGGGTTCCTCCAGGCTCTTGAGCAGGGCATTGGAGGCCGCCACGTTCATGGCCTCGGCCGGCGCGATGACGATTACCCGATAGCCGCCCTGCTGGGCGGTCTGCGACACGAAGGTATTGATATCGCGGATCGGCCCGATGCGGATCTGACGCTTGCCCTCTTCCGGCGCGACCCGCATGAGATCCGGATGATAACCTGCCGACAGCATCCGGCAGCTGTGGCACTCGCCACAGGCGAACTCGCCCGGCGCTGCACACAGGGTGCGCGCGATCAGGGCCTCGGCCAGTGACTGCTTGCCGAGGCCGGCGGGCCCGGCGAACAAGAGGGCATGCGGCAGGCGACCGGCATCGGCCAGGCGCGTGAGGTCCTGCCAGCGAGATGCCAGCCAGGGATAAGGCCGCACCAGTTCGCTCATGCCCATTCCTCCAGGCGACGCTCGAGCACCGCGCGCAGGTCGTTCTGAACGGCCTCCAGCGGCTGGTCCGCGTTGATGATATGCAGACGATGTGGGGCCGCCTCGGCGCGCTCCAGGTAGGCGTCGCGGACCGCCTCGAAAAAGTCGCCGCGTTCCTGCTCGAATCGATCGCGCTGGCTCTGGTCGCGGTCCAGCCGCCCTTCCAGCCGCTGCTGGGAGGCCGCCATGGGCATGTCGAGCAGCAGCGTCAGATCCGGTGACAGCCCCCGCTGCACGAAGGCCTCCAGCTCGCTGATGCGTGTCTTGTCGAGACCACGCCCCCCGCCCTGATAGGCAAAGGTGGCATCAGTGAAGCGATCACAGACCACCCAGGCGCCACGCTCGAGAGCCGGTCGCACCACGCGGGCCAGGTGCTGGGCGCGAGCGGCAAAGACCAGCAACAGCTCGGCGTCATCATCCAGTGGTTCCTCGCTCGCCGGATCGAGCAGCAGGCCGCGAATGGCCTCGGCGCGCGGGGTGCCACCGGGTTCGCGGGTGCGTACCACCTCAAGGCCACGGGCCTCCAGGTAATCGGCCACCATGACGAGATTGGTCGACTTGCCTACCCCTTCGCCACCTTCCAGGGTGATGAAGCGTCCTCGGTGTTGCATGGTAGCGCCTCCTGGCACTCGGTGGATGTTGACCAATGTCAGGGCTCGCCTTGCTGGCGGTCCGTGATGACGCGGCCCGACACCCGCTCAGCGATTGCGGATATAACGATTGACGGCATTATTGTGCTCGCGCAGCGTGCGCGAGAAGTGATGCGTGCCATCCCCCCGGGCGACGAAGTAAAGGGCGTCGCCCTCGGCGGGATCAACCGCCGCCTCCAGCGAGGCCCTGCCGGGCAGAGCGATCGGCGTGGGCGGCATGCCGTCGATCACATAGGTGTTGTACGGCGTGGGCTCACGCAGGTCGGAACGGGTGATGTTGCCCTCGTACTTGTCGCCCATGCCATAGATCACAGTCGGGTCGGTCTGCAGGCGCATGCCCTGCTCCAAGCGACGCACGAAGACACCAGCAATGCGCTCGCGTTCCTCGGGCGCCCCGGTCTCGCGCTCGATCATCGAGGCCATGATCAGTGCCTCGTAGGGCGTCGCATAGGGCAGATTATCCACGCGCTCGGCCCAGACCTCATTGAGCACTTCATCCATGCGGTTCATCGCCTGACGAAGAATCTCGAGATCGCTGACGCCCTTGCGATAACGATAGGTATCCGGAAAGAAGCGACCCTCGGGATGCTCGCCGGCCCGCCCCAGCCGCTCCATGACCTCGGCATCGCTGAGGCCCTGAGTGACAGGCTCGAGTTTTTCAGCATCCGACAGTGCCGCGCGCATCTGGGCGAAGGTCCAGCCCTCGGGGACGGTGACAGAGTAGGACACCATCTCGTGGCGACGCAGCCGCTCGAGCATGTCCTCGCCCGTCATATCGGGCGTCAGACGATACTCCCCGGGTCTCAGCGATGGCACGGCGTCGGGGTCGAGCCGGGTCAGCAGGCGAAAGGCCCAGGCATCGGCGATGATGCCACGTTCCCCCAGCTCGGCGACCACCCGATGAAAGCCGGCACCTTCCGGCACCTCGTAGATAACCCCTTCATCGATGGCAAGCGGCGCCTCGAGTCGGGTTTCCCAATAGCGAAAGCCGCCGCCGGCCACCAGCGCCACCACGATGACCAGCAGCGGCAAGGCCTTCATCAGGCGTTTCATGTCGGGGAGTCTCCATGCGGCGGGTGGTCAGACGCGGCTGAATCGCCGGGCACTGGATAGCCCAGCAAGGCATGCCCTTCGGCCTGCAGGGCGCGATGTCGGCCATCCAGTCGCCAGTGCATCAGGGCCCTGCCCTGAGTGTCGTCGAGCTGACAAACCGGCCAGATGCCCTGAACGCTGTTGCCGATCCAGACCGCTTCGGCCTGTTCGAGCACCTCAGGGCAGGCATCCACTTCACGAATCCCGAGGCGTTGGCACAAGGCATCGCGCAGGGTTCCTGCCACCCCGCAACGCGATAGTTCCGGCGTTTCAAGGCAGCCGTCGCGCTGCCAGACGAGGTTCATGCAGGTGGCCTCGACGAGACGGCCCTGGCTGTCGCACAGCAGGCCTTCCGCGACCTCCGGGTTCTGCCACTCGGCCCGGGCCATGACGTTCTCGAGGCGATTGAGGTGCTTGAGGCCGGCCAACCGGGGCTGAATGCCCAGTGCCAGCTCACAGTGGCGCACCCGCACACCCTCGGCCCAGCGTGTCCGGGCGGGCGCGAAGGGGCTGGCATGCCAGCGCAATCGGGGTTTGGGGCTCTCCGGCAGTTGATAACCACGCCCGCCGCTGCCCCGGGTCAGCATCAGCTTGAGGACCCGCAACCCCTCCCCCGCCTGGCGAGGCAGGGCATCCAGCATCGAGCGCGGCGGCACGGCAATGCCCAGGCGCTCGGCGCCACGGCTCAGCCGCGCCAGATGCGCGTCCCAGAGCACGGGGCGTGCGTCGCGCACCAGAATGGTCTCGAACAGACCATCCCCGTAGGACAAGCCTCGGTCATCGAAGGGCACGCCTTCATCGGCAACGATATGCTCGGCCTGCCAGCTCACCCGGTGACACTCACTCTACTGATCACACCTTCGAGAACAGCAGCGTACCGTTGGTACCGCCAAACCCGAAGGAATTCGACAGACTGACGTCGATCTTCATGTGACGTGCCTTGAGGGGCACATAGTCCAGCTCGCAGCCTTCCTGGAGGTCCTCCAGGTTGATAGTGGGTGGCGCGACCTGGTCACGAATCGACAGCACACTGAAGACGGCTTCGACGGCACCGGCGGCACCCAGCAGGTGGCCGATCATCGACTTGGTGGAGCTGACCGCGACATCCCGGGAGGCCGTGCCAAGCACCTTCTCGACGGCACGACTCTCGGCCAGATCGCCGGCCTGGGTCGAGGTGCCATGCGCATTGATGTAGTCCACCTCCGAGGGCGCGATACCGGCGTCCTTGATGGCATTGCTCATGGACAGGGCCGCTCCGCTTCCGTCCTCGGGTGGTGCCGTCATGTGGTGAGCATCGTCGCTCATGCCGAAGCCGCTGAGCTCGGCATAGATGGTCGCCCCCCGGGCAACGGCATGCTCGTACTCCTCCAGGACCATGACGCCGGCACCATCGGAAAGGACGAAACCATCACGTTCGCGATCCCAGGGACGGCTGGCGCCTTCGGGATCCTCGTTGCGGGTCGACAGTGCCCGGGCCGCCGAAAAGCCGCCGAGCCCTAGTGGCGTGGTGGCCATTTCTGCACCGCCACAGACCATGACATCGGCATCGCCATAGGCAATGGTGCGGGCGCTGTAGCCGATGTTGTGGGTGCCCGTGGTGCAAGCCGTGGTGATGGCAATGTTGGGACCACGGAAGCCATGCTGAATGGCCAGATTGCCGGAGATCATATTGATGATCGAGCCGGGCACAAAGAAGGGGGAAATGCGGCGCGCACCGCCCTTCTGCAGGGCATTGTGGTTGTGCTCGATCATCGGCAGACCGCCGATCCCCGAGCCGATGGCCACACCAATGCGATGCGCATTGTCGTCATTGCACTCGATTCCCGCATCGCTGATGGCCTGGCCGCCCGCGGCCACGCCATACTGGATGAACAGGTCCATTTTTCTGGCTTCCTTGGGGTTAAGGTACGGGCTGATATCAAAGTTCTTGACCGCCCCCCCGAAGCGCGTATTGAAACTGCTGGCATCGAAGTGCTCGATCGGGGCAATGCCGCTCTTGCCGGCCACAATGTTCTGCCAGCTCTCATCGACGCTGTTCCCCACCGGCGTGACCAGACCAAGGCCGGTCACCACAACCCTTCTGCGAGCCATCAGCTTTCCTCCAGACATCTCAAGACAGTGCTGCCCATCCAGGGGCATACGATGAAGCCATTATACCCGAGTCTTCCGCCGCTGTGCGCCCTCCAGAATCCCGGAACAGGCCAGGCGCTTCATCACGGGCATTGGAACAGGCCAGGCGCTTCATCACGGGCATTCAAGAACGGCCCGCGCGGGGCCGACGCCCGGCTCAGGGGCCGGCATTATCAGGCCCGACAGGCAATGTTTGACAGGATTTCATAACACAAGAGCCGCCCTGCATAGCAGGACGGCTCTTTCCGGGCCAGTGCCCGGACCTTTCAGCAAGCGGAATCGACCGCGCCCTTACTGGTGGGCGTTGACGTAGTCGATGGCTTCCTGAACGGTGGTGATCTTCTCGGCTTCCTCGTCGGGAATCTCGGTATCGAATTCCTCTTCGAGCGCCATCACCAGCTCGACGGTATCCAGGGAGTCAGCGCCAAGGTCTTCGGTGAAAGAAGAAGAGTTCTGGATGTCTTCTTCCTTGACGTTCAGGCGCTCGGCCACAACCTTCTTCACGCGCTCTTCGATGGTGCTCATTATGACGTACTCCAGTCGTTCACATTAGGCGTTTTGATGACCAGCAGGTTCAAAACCGCAACCATAAGCTGCGGTTAGTTTATAGACCGCTCCGGGTCGACGCAACCGCCGCATGCCGCGGTATTACCGCATGTTCATGCCGCCGTTGACATGCAGGGTTTCCCCTGTAATGTAGCTTGCCGTCTCGCCGGTCAGAAAGCCCACGGCCGCCGCGATTTCCTCGGGACGTCCCAGGCGAGCCAGGGGAATCTGACCCAGCAGCGCCTCTTGTTGCGCTTCCGGAAGCGACTCGGTCATGTCGGTGGCGATGAAACCCGGCGCCACGGCATTGACGGTAATGTTGCGCGATGCTGCCTCGCGGGCCATGGCACGGGTAAAGCCCTCCATGCCGGCCTTAGCGGCCGCATAGTTGGCCTGGCCAGCATTGCCCATGGTGGCCACCACCGAGCTGATCGACACGACACGTCCGAAGCGTGCCCGGCTCATGCCGCGCAGGCAAGCCTTGCTGACACGATAGACTGACTTGAGATTGGCATCCATGACCGCGTCCCAGTCATCTTCCTTCATGCGCATCAGCAGGTTGTCCCGGGTAATCCCGGCATTGTTGACCAGGATGGTCGGGGTGTCGAACTCCTCGGCGATGGCCTTGATCAGGCCATCGATACTCTGCTGGTCGGTGACGTCAAGACGCCGCCCCGCGCCCTCGATGCCGTGCTCCCTGAGGTCCGCATCGATACGCTCGGCACCAGCGTCACTGGTAGCGGTACCGATGACGATACGACCCTGACGCCCCAGCTCGTGGGCGATGGCGCGGCCGATGCCGCGGCTGGCCCCGGTGATCAGGGCCACTCTACGATCGGTTGTCATGCGCTCTTCCATTCTCTAGCGGCAAAGAAGTCAGCCGTTGGCCGACGTTGACTGGTCCACCGCTTCGCGGGCCAGATCCAGAGCGGCAGCAAGGCTGTCAGGGTCGTTGACCGCCAGTCCCTTGCTGCCTCGTGCAATGCGTTTGTTCAAGCCGGTGAGGACCTTGCCGGGCCCGCACTCGATGAAGACATTGGCTCCCATCCCGGACAGGGTCTCGATGCAGGAGGTCCAGCGCACCGGCTGATAGAGCTGCTCGATCAGGCGCGTGCGCAGCGTTTCCACATCGGCGTGCGCTTTGGCGTCGACATTCTGGACGACGGTATAGCGCGGTGAACGCAGCTCGATATCATTCATGGCCGCGGACAGACGCTCGGCTGCCGGACGCATCAGTTCACAATGCGATGGCACGGACACCGGCAACGGCATGGCCCGCTTGGCACCCGCCTCCTGGCAGGCGGTCACGGCGCGGTCGACGGCGGCCTGGCTGCCGGCGATGACCACCTGACCCGGCGCATTATAGTTGACCGCCGACACCACGTCGCCTTCGGCCGCCCTGGCGCAAGCGGCTTCGACCGCCTCATCATCCAGCCCGAGCACCGCGGCCATGGCCCCCTGACCCACCGGCACAGCTGCCTGCATGGCCTCACCACGCAGCTTCACCAGACGCACGCCCTCGGCAAACGGCAGAGCACCGGCGCAGACCATGGCACTGTATTCCCCCAGGCTGTGACCGGCCATGGCGGCAGGACGAGGGCCTTCGAGCTCCTGCCAGACCCGCCAGATCGATACGCTCGCCGTCAGCAGCGCCGGTTGCGTGCAGGCCGTTGCGTTCAGATCCTCGGCTGGGCCTTCCTGAACCACCTGCCAGAGGTCATAGCCCAGTGCATCGGACGCCTCCTCGAAGGTCGTTCCGACGACACTGTAGCGCTCGGCCAGCTCTCGAAGCATACCTATCTGCTGGGAGCCCTGCCCGGGGAAGATGAGGGCAAGGGGTTGAGTCATGTCGATCACCTTTGCTCTTGTTGACTGGCTTCGCCGCACCTTGGTGCTGTGACGCGACGGATATCCTGCGCCCCTCGACGCCTGCCTGATGACGCAGGACAAGAGACGCCGACCCGGGTTCAAAATTGAAGGAAAATGCCTTCGGCCGACGATGCCTAAACGCCTCCGACGGCCGACTGACCCAATACCGGCTCTTGCATTTCCTAGGAGCCTGTCGGACTTAACGCTGATTTGCTACGGAACCCGGGCTTTCGGCCAATTTCATTCGATCTGATTCGTTAAATAGCGGGCTATTCGCCTCATCAGATCGATAAACTTGTCTCGAAATCCGTGATTCTCGCGACGATCGGTCAAATCCGACAGGCTCCTAGCGCCTCGGTGTCTCGCCGATCGGCCTGCGCCTGCCAAGCTCCTCGGCCAGGCAGCCCGGCAGATCGTGCGCAACCTCACGCGCCGCCCGCGCCACGGCAAAATCAAAGCCTGCCGCATCGGCACTGCCGTGGCTCTTGACGACGATACCATTCAGACCCATAAGGCTGGCCCCATTGTAGCGTACCGGGTCCAGCTCACCACGCAGCCTGGCCAGCGCCGGACGGGCCAGCCAACCCACCAGCCGACTCGACCAATGAGCCTCGAACGTGGCCTGAACACGCCTGACCAACATCCGGGCGAGCCCCTCGCTGGCCTTCAACACGGCATTGCCGACGAAGCCGTCACAGACCACCACATCGACGTCGCCGGAGAAGATCGCATCTCCCTCGACGAATCCCAGATAGTTCAGTGAGGTCTCCTGCTCGAGCAGCTCATGGGCAAGCTGTACGCTGGCGGTGCCCTTGGTGCCCTCGACGCCCAAATTGAGCAGCCCGACACGAGGGCGGTCCAGCGCATCAATGCGCCGAGCCATCACCTCGCCCATCAGGGCAAAGTCTCTCAAACGCGGGGCATCGACATCCACGTTCGCCCCCAGGTCGAGAAGGTAACAGCGCCCTTCACGACGCGTGGGGATGGCAGTACTGATGGCCGGGCGTGACATACCTGCCACCATGCCCAGAGCGCGGCGCGCCAGCGCCATGAGCGCGCCGGTATTGCCGGCACTGACCCCCGCCTGGGCTTCGCCGTTTGCCAGACACGCCAGCATGCCAGCCATGCTGGTGTCCTGGGCATCGCGCAGGACCTGGGCCGGGGGCTGATCCTGGGTGACGACGCGTGGCGTATCCATGAGGCGTAAAGACGACGATGCCGCGGCTAGAGGCCGCGGCAGCCGCGAGATCTCATCTTTAAGCTGAGCGGCGGGGCCATACAGCAGAATGGTGAGATCGGAGTCGGCCGTGACGGCACTTGCGGCGCCGGCTACCGCGGCACGCGGACCGAGGTCCCCGCCCATGGCATCAACGGCAATGCGCATCTCAGTGCGCCACCATCACGACCGGGCCGGCGTGGTTACGCGTCCACGACCTTGCGACCACGGTAGTAGCCGTCCGGCGCCACATGGTGACGCAGGTGGGTCGCGCCGGTTTCTTTGTCCTGGGACAGCGCCTTGCCTTCCAGGGCGTCGTGGCTACGACGCATGCCGCGCTTGGAACGGGTCTTGCGGTTCTGTTGAACTGCCATGAGATATCACTCCAGAGTGAATCAGTGAATAATCAGTGTTTGCCCTTGAGGTGCTTGAGCACGTCGAAGGGGCTCTCGGCGGGAGTCGCTGCCTCGACATCTCCTGCCCCGCTGCTCAGCTGGTCGCGCGAGACCTGGCAATCGGCCTCGTCGTGGTAAACCACCTGGGGCAGACTGAGGATCAGCTCATCCTCGACAACACCCAGCAGGTTCAGCTGTTCGTTTTCCACCAGCACCGGCTCGTGGGTGCTCGGCAGGTTGGCCGCCAGCGCATCACTGGTGACCAGCCCCAGCAGAAAGTCACTCTCGACCACGCTTGCCATGGGCGACAGGCAGCGTCGACACGGCAACTGCAGCTCGGCCTCGAGATGTCCCTCGATACCCCGTCGCCCCTGGGCATCAATGGTGAAATCCAGCCACACCTGCGCATCGCCGCTCTGCTGGCCGACGGCTTCGGTCAGCCTGGGCATGTCCGCGAGCGATACCAGGCCTGCGAGGCGTTCGCCGTGGGCCGCAAGCTTGTAGGGCTCGACCCGTATAGGTAGTGGTGAGATCAACATAGGCGCGCAATGATAGGCACTCCCCCTCCCCCTGTCAAAGCCACCGTGCTCTCGGGTTAGAATGCCATGCCCGCCCTGCCCTCTGAATCGACTGGAGTCTGCATGTCACGATTGGTACTCGCCTCCGGATCCCGCTTTCGCCGCCAGTTGCTCGACCGCCTGGACCTGCCCTATGCCTGGGCCAGCCCGGATATCGACGAGACCCCGCGCCCGGGCGAGTCACCGCAGAGTCTGGTGCACCGCCTGGCCCTGGCCAAGGCACAGCGCCTGGCCGATGACTGGCCGCAACACCTGATTATCGGCTCCGACCAGGTCGCGGTGTTCGATGGCCAGACACTCGGCAAGCCCGCCGATGAAAACGCCGCCTGTGCTCAACTCGCCGCCTTTTCCGGGCAGCGTGTGGCCTTCCTGACCGGACTGGCGATGATCGATACACGCCAAGGCAGCCACCGGGTATGCCATGAACGCTATGACGTACACTTTCGCCGGCTCGAAACACGCGAAGTCGCGCGCTATGTCGAACGCGAACGCCCGCTGGACAGCGCCGGCAGCTTCCGCATGGAAGGCCTCGGCATCACCCTGTTCGAACGCCTGGAAGGCGACGACCCCAACACCCTGATCGGCCTGCCGCTGATCCGCCTGTGTCAATGGCTCAGAGACGCCGGGGAGGATCCGCTGGGCTAACCCAAAGAAGGAAGAACGCGGCTACGCCGCTGAAAGAATGAAGAGCGGCGCTCCGCGCCTGGAAGTGGGAAAAACCTGTCTTGCCACGGGCTTAACCTGGCTTCTTCCCTCTTCCTTCTTACCTCTTACTACTTCAGCGCAGTTGATACCTCACCGGCGCTTCAGTGCCCGAGAGGCCGAGCACCGAGGCCATGACATTGCCGAAGCGGCGCGAGAGGCGCTCGAAGGGGTCGAGGCGCGGGGTATAGTTCCTCAGGCGCGTCTCGTCCAGCAGGCGCCGGGCTTCTCCATCCAGGCTGCCGAGCCGGTCCACCAGACCCAGTTCGACGCCTTGCTCTCCGGTCCAGATCAGACCGCTGAACAGGCGTTCATCATCGCTGAGGCGGTCACCGCGACCGGCCTTGACGTCCTCGATGAACTGCTGGTGAGTGGTGGTCAGCACGTCCTGCCAGAACGCCCTTTGATCCGGTTCGACGGCCGAGAAGGGATCCAGAAAGGCCTTGTTCTCGCCCGCCGCGAAGACGCGCCGCTCGACGCCCAGCCGTTCGATGGCCTGTTCGAAGCCGAAGCCGGCATGAATCACCCCGATGGAACCGACCAGACTGGCGGGTGCGGCGACGATGTCATCTGCCGCGGCGGCAATATAGTAGGCACCGCTGGCGCCGATATCCCCGACCACGGCGATGATCGGCTTGTCACCGCTGTCACGCAGACGCATCAACTCATCGAAGATACGCTGGGACTGGACCGGGCTGCCTCCCGGGCTGTCGATATGCAGTGCCACGGCCCTGGCCCAGGGGGCTTCCCAGGCGCGTCGAACGCCCTCGATCACTCGGGCGGCACTGGCCGGCGATTCACGGTCGATGACGCCCTCGACAGAGACCACCCCGAGGTGCGGCCCCTTGGCCTGCCCCATGTCCTGCGCCATGAACAGGCCAAGCGAGGTAATTGTCAGGGAAGCCACGATCAAGGCCACGAAGACAAAACGAAAGAACAGCTTCCAGCGCCGGCTGCGGCGCTGTTCGGCGAGCACCTCGGCGATCCAGCGGTCCAGCATGGCCTGTTCGCCCAGCCGGCGGCGTTCGGCCAGGACCTCGTGGCTTCCGTCGGCAGGCGCCGCGGCACTGCCCGCCGGCGGCTCCTCGGCACCTCGGGCACGCGCCTCGCGGCGGCGACGCGCCTCCTCTGCCGACAGTTCCGGCCCGTCAGTCCAGTCGTCGTCTCGCTCACTCATCGGAATCGGGTCTCCAGGACAGGTTCAGGCTCTCAGCCAATGCAGGAGCTCGGGAAAGCTATCCGCCGTCATCACCGGCCGACTGGCGGCCAGACGATCGGCGTCATGCACGCCATAGGACACGGCCAAACGGTCCATGCCCAGGGCACGGGCCATTTCCATGTCGTAGACACTGTCACCGATCATCACGGCTTCGTCGATCGGCACATCGAGGGTTTCGAGCAACTCCTCGAGCATCTGTGGATGCGGCTTGGAGCGCGTTTCATCGGCGGTTCGACTGGCATGAAACCAGTCACCGCAGCCGCTCTGGCGGAACACCCGGTCCAGGCCTCGACGGCTCTTGCCGGTGGCCACGGCCAGACGCAGCTCTTGCGTCGACTGCAACTGCTGCAAGCCTTGCGTGACGCCGGGATAGAACGCCATCGGCGACGGGTCGCCGGCGACGAAGTAGTGAGCATATCGCTGCTTGAGTGCCTCGGCCTGGTCATCGCCGATGCCGGGACACATCTGGGCAATGGCCTCGGGCAACCCCAGACCGATGATGTCGCGGACCTGGTCGGCGGTCAGCTCTCCCCAGCCCACATCGCGGCTCGCCGCCTGCATGCAGGCGACGATGTGCCCCAGCGAATCCATCAGGGTGCCATCCCAGTCAAAGATGATCAGTCGGTAACGCATCGTGTCTCTCTGCTTGTTGACGACTCGTGAGTCGGCTTCACTTCGTCCGGCGAGCCTGGTGGAGCACCGCTTCCAGGGTGTCGTCGAGGGGCGCGCGAATTTTCACCGGCTTGCCGCTGGTGGGCTCCGCGAAGGTCAGCGACGAGGCATGCAGAAACAGGCGCGAAAGCCCCCACTGACGCGCCAGGTGCTGCCCCTGGCGGGAGCCGTATTTATCATCCCCGAGCAGGGGGTGGGCGGCATGGGCGGCGTGCACACGAATCTGGTGGGTGCGCCCGGTGACCGGCTCGGCCTCCATCAGGGTCGCGCCGGCAAAGGCCTCACGCACCGCGAAGCGCGTACGGGCCACCTTGCCGTTGGCATCGACGCGCACACGCCGCTCGCCATTGCCGGCATCGAAACGATCCAGCCGGGCACTCACAAAGTCGCGACGCACCGGCCAGCGACCGGCCACCAGCGCCAGATACTGCTTGCTCATCTGATGCTGCTTGAGCGAGGTATTGAGGGTGAGCAAGGCCTCGCGTGACTTGGCGAGCAGCAGACAGCCGGAGGTATCACGATCCAGGCGGTGCACCAGCTCGAGGAAGTCCAGATCTTCACGCACCTGGCGCAGGGCCTCGATCAGACCGATCTTGACGCCACTCCCCCCATGCACGGCGAGCCCTGACGGCTTGTTGATCACCATCCAGTCGCGCCCTTCCAGCAGCACACTGCCGGCCAGCAGATTGCGCAGATTGTCGCTGACCTCGCGCACCGCTTCCCGGGGTGCCAGCTTGAGAGGTGGGATGCGCACCACATCGCCTACGCATAGTCGCGAGTCGGCCTTGACACGTTTCTTGTTGACCCGCACCTCCCCCTTGCGAACGATGCGATAGACAAGGGAACGTGGCGCCCCCTTGAGACGCGTCATCAGGAAATTGTCGACGCGCTGACCGGCCTGGCCCTCGGTCACTTCCACCCACTGTACTTCGCGGCCTTCGGCCATCCCGGCTCACTCCACTGGAAACTGCAATGCGGAGGATTCTACCGCAGTCAGGCCCTTCCTGCGTCAATTGCCGGACACTTCCATTGCTGTTATATTGCCAATGCACTCTAGTGGGTTGACTGACTGAGGTTAAATTCAACCCGGCAAAGCGCCTGCACGACTCACACGCCGGCCGGAGTGAAAAGATCGGGCCGCGACGACTCTCGACAATCCGGGGTCCCGCCGCCGCAGTAAGTGATACGCAACCAAGCGATACAACGCCACGCCCGCCCTGTCGCGACCCACCTCGAGATACGCTCGACATGACGCGACAGATCAGCACGGGATACGTACAACATCGTGCCGGAGGCCGGCGTTGGCGAATCGATGAATGCCAGGTGTTGGCGGTGACCGCAAGGACCGGATGGGCGACGACCCGCCGAGACACGTCCTGCCTCCGCCGAGTACTCAACATGATCATGTCGTGGCAACAAGCCCTAAACGCCAGGGCCACGACCGGGCGCAGTACCGCATCCGCGACATGCGCTGAGCACAAGCACGCAGCACCCAGCGGTTCGCCTTCGTCGATGCATGGAAGTCCGAAGGCTTGATGGTCGTCACGAGGGAGCAGGGTTTCGATACGGGGAAGCCGGCACAAGCACGGTCTGCATGACGGCACCGTGGCCTCTGCCCGCCCGCCATGTCGCAACGCCTGACTCGATGCCTCAGGCCATCAGGTTGACGGGGCTGTCCGGGCGCCCACCGGCGCGTCCATATTGCGAGACACCATGAAACGGATGCTCATCAATGCGACCCAGCCCGAGGAGTTGCGGGTCGCTCTGGTCGATGGACAACGCCTTTACGACCTGGACATCGAATCCGGTGCCCGGGAACAGAAAAAAGCCAACATCTATCGTGGCAAGATCACCCGGGTCGAACCCTCTCTGGAAGCGGCCTTTGTTGATTTCGGTGCCGACCGCCACGGCTTTTTGCCGCTCAAGGAAATCTCCCGCGAGTATTTCGTCAAAGAGCCTTCGGGCCGGCCCAGCATCAAGGAAGTCCTCAAGGAAGGCCAGGAAGTCATTGTCCAGGTCGACAAGGAAGAGCGTGGCAACAAGGGCGCTGCCCTGACCACCTTCATCAGCCTGGCCGGACGCTTCCTGGTACTGATGCCCAACAACCCGCGGGCCGGCGGTATTTCGCGGCGCATCGAGGGCGATGAGCGCGCCCAGCTCAAGGAAGCCATGTCCGAGCTGACGGTCCCCGACAAGATGGGCCTGATCGTGCGCACGGCCGGCATCGGCCGATCTTCGGAAGAACTCCAGTGGGACCTCGACTACCTGGTGCAGGTCTGGGAGTCGATCACCGGCGAAGCGACCAAGCGCCCAGCTCCCTTCCTGATCTATCGCGAGTCCAACGTGATCATTCGCGCCATGCGCGACTATCTGCGTCCGGATATCGGGGAAGTCCTGATCGACAGCGAGAAGGTCCACGAGGAAGCCCTGACCTTCATACGCCAGGTCATGCCCTCCTATCAGCAGAAGATCAAGCGCTACGCCGATGAAGTGCCGCTGTTCTCACGCTTCCAGATCGAGTCGCAGATCGAGACCGCCTACGAGCGAGAGGTCAAGCTGCCCTCCGGTGGTTCCATCGTCATCGACCATACCGAGGCACTGGTGTCCATCGACATCAACTCGGCACGTGCCACGCGCGGCAGCGACATCGAGGAAACCGCGCTGCAGACCAATCTCGAGGCTTCCGACGAGATTGCCCGGCAGCTGCGCCTGCGCGATATCGGCGGCCTGGTGGTCATCGATTTCATCGACATGAGCCCGGCGCGCAATCAGCGCGAGGTCGAGAACCGCGTGCGCGATGCCCTCAAGATCGACCGCGCCCGGGTGCAGATTGGCCGCATCTCGCGCTTCGGTCTGATGGAGATGTCGCGCCAGCGCCTGCGCCCCTCCCTGGGCGAGACCAGCGGTGTGGTCTGCCCGCGTTGCGATGGCCAGGGGACGATCCGCGATGTTCGCTCGATCTCGCTGTCGATCATGCGCCTGATCGAAGAAGAAGCCATGAAGGAACGCAGCGCGCAGATCCGCGCCATCCTGCCGGTTCCGGTGGCGACCTACCTGCTGAACGAAAAGCGCGGCATGCTCGCCGACATCGAGCAGCGCCAGCAAGTGCGCGTGGTCCTGCTACCCCATCCTGACATGGATACGCCGCACTATGATGTGCAACGCCTGCGTGACGACCATGTCGATGACGAAGGTGGCGTGCAATCCAGCTTCGAGCTCTCCATGGACACCGAGGTGGGTCGCGAGCCCGAGGCGGCCTTCGGCAAGCCCGTCAAGCGCGACGAGGCAGCGGTGACCACCGTGGAGCACAACGAACCGGCCCCAGCTTCCCTGCAGCAGGATAACGCCAGCCAACCGGCCGCTACCGCCAAGCCGGAGGCCGCACCGGTCACTACCACGACGCCGGCCACTCAGCGCAGTGGTGTCGTGGGACGCCTGATCAAGGGGTTCACCCGTCTGATCAATGGTGAAGCCGATTCCAGGACAAGCACCGGAACCAGCGGCACCGGCGGCACCACCGATCAACAGCCGCAGGCCCGCGACAGCGGTAACCAGCGCCAGAATCAGGGCTCGCAGGGCAGCAGCAACCAGAATCGTCAACGCAATCGTCGCGGCTCGTCCTCCGGCCGTGGCGGTAGCAGCCGCCAGGATAGTCATCAGGAGAACCGCGGCAACAACGCGACTCAGGGCGATGACAGCAAGGCCGACCAGCAGAGCCGCAATCAGCGCGGCAACCGCGGAGGTCGTCAGGAAGACAATCGCGGCAAGTCGGGAGCTGCGTCCAAAACGTCCGACAAACGTGACGGCAAAACCGACAACAGCAAGACGGACAATAGCAAGTCGGATGGCCGCAACTCGAGCGGTAAGAACCAGGGCAAAGCCTCCGACAACCGTGCCAAGCCGGACAACAAGGGGCAGAGCAACAAGCCCCAGGAAGGGCAAGCCAAGTCCGGGGATAGTCGCAAGTCCAAAGCGGAAGCGAAGCCGTCCGCCGAGGCGAGCACTGCCGGCAGCAAGCGTGATGACAACAAGCAGCCGGCCAGTGGCGGTTCCGACAAGCCCAAGCGGACGCGAAATAATCCGCGCCAGCGCAGTCGTCAGCATGCACTGAACCCCAAGGCTGAAGCCGAACAGAAGCGTCTGCAGGAAGAAGCTGCTCAGCAGGACGCATCCTCCGAGCCCAAGGCCGAGGCCAAGCCTGAACCGAAGGCAGAGGCCAAGCCCGAGCCCAAGGCAGAAGCCAAGCCTGAACCGAAGGCAGAAGCCAAGTCCGAGCCCAAGGCAGGGGCCAAGTCCGAGCCCAAGGCAGAAGCCAAGCCCGAGCCGAAGGCAGAGACCCAGTCCGAGCCGAAGGCAGAGGCCAAGTCTGAACCGAAGGCAGAAACCAAGTCCGAGCCCAAGGCAGAAGCCAAGCCCGAGCCCAAGGCCGAGGCCCAGTCCGAGCCCAAGGCAGAAGCCAAGCCCGAGCCGAAGGCAGAAGCCAAGCCCGAGCCGAAGGCAGAGGCCAAGTCTGAACCGAAGGCAGAAACCAAGTCCGAGCCCAAGGCAGAAGCCGAGCCCAAGGCCGAGGCCCAGTCCGAGCCCAAGGCAGAAGCCGAGCCCAAGGCCGAGGCCCAGTCCGAGCCCAAGGCAGAAGCCAAGCCCGAGCCGAAGGCAGAAGCCAAGCCCGAGCCCAAGGCAGAAGCCAAGCCTGAACCGACGGCAGAAGCCAAGCCTGAACCGAAGGCAGAAGCCAAGCCTGAACCGAAGGCAGAAGCCAAGCCTGAACTGAAGGCAGAAGCCAAGGCTGAACCGAAGGCAGAGGCCAAGCCTGAACCGAAGGCAGAGGTCAAGTCGGAGCCGAAGGCAGAGGCCAAGCCCGAGACCAAGCCCGAGACCAAGGCCGAGGCCAAGGCAGAGCCCAAGCCTGAACCGAAGGCAGAAGCCAAGGCAGAGGCCAAGTCGGAGCCGAAGGCCGAGACCAAGCCCACGTCAGAGGCGCCGACCTCAACCGCGTCTGACAAGGCCGCTGACAAGACGCCGGCTCAGGCAGGGAGCGAGGCAACGCCCGCCGCCTCTCGCAAGCGTCGTCGCCGAGCTCATAATGATCCCCGCGAGCTGCGCAAGCGAGAGCAGGACGCCAAGCGCCAGGAAGGTGGCGCAGGCTGAGACCACCCGCACCTGACGCGAAAAAGCGCCCGCTGCCGATCGGCAGCGGGCGCTTTTGCATCATGAGCGTTCAACAGCGCCGTTGGTCTTCATAAAAGCGACGACGGGCCGCCGCTATCAGCGTCAGCCTGGGTCGATGATGCGGCGCGGTTCGCGCTGCAGCGTGACCCCGAAGCGCTGTTCGACGCGCCTTGCCACCATCTCGGCCAGCTCCAGCAGCTCTGCCGCCGTCCCGCCCCCATGATGAACCAGTACCAGAGCCTGGCGATCATGGACGCCAAAATGACCATGACGCCAACCCTTGAGGCCACACTGGTCGATCAACCAGCCCGCGGCCAGCTTGACGCCATCCGGCTGAGGAAACTGAGGCATATCGGGGTAGCTGACCCGCAGGGCGTCGGCCTGGGCCCGGGGCACCACCGGATTGGTGAAGAAACTGCCCGCATTGCCCAGCACGGCGGGATCCGGTAGCTTCTCGCGGCGTGTGGCACATACGGCCCGGGCCACTTCCAGGGGGGTCGGAGCTGCCGAGACCCGCTGCGCCAGGTCGCCATAATCGAGACGCGGAGTGGCCCGGCGCGACAACCGCAGGATCAGGCCGGTAATCACGAACTGACCGGCCAGCTCCCGCTTGAAGAGACTGTCGCGGTAACCAAAGGCGCACTCATCGGCCGACATCCAGCCGGCGCGGCCATCCTGGAGCGACACGACGCGAACGGCTTCCAGCACATCCGCCAGCTCGACCCCGTAGGCTCCAATGTTCTGGATCGGTGCCGCACCGCAATGGCCGGGAATCAGGGCTAGGTTTTCGATGCCCCAGAGCCCCCGGCCCGCCATGGCCATTACCAGCTCGTGCCAGACCACTCCGGCATCGACCTCGATCCTCGGCGTATCGCCCTGCTCAAGCCAGCGCCAGGCGTTCATGGCCGGCTGAATGACCAGCCGGGAAAGCCTCGACGGCAGGATCACATTGCTCCCGCCACCCAGTACCAGCGGCGCCAGGCCCTCCTGCTGTGCCAGACTCAGCGCCTCGCTCAGCGTGGCCTCAGAACTCGGCGCCACGAAACGCGCGGCATGACACGGCAGCCCCAGGGTATTGAGGCCCGCAAGGTCATGCTCGACGCGCACCTCGAGGCTCAAGACGAAGCCTCCAGGCGCTCTCTGAGACTGGCCATCAATCCTTCGCTGGCACGATCGAGCAGCTCCATCATCTCTTCGAAGCCACGCTCGCCACCGAAGTAGGGATCGGGAACGGGCGTGTCGCTGAGGCCGGCAAAGTCCAGGAAGAGCCCGACATGGGCACGGCACTCGGCAGGCCGGCGCCTCTGCAGGACAGCCAGATTGTCGTGGTCCATGGCCAGCAGATAATCGAAGCTCGCGAAATCGTTCGCCGTCAGGGTACGTCCGCGAAGATGTTCAATGTCCAGGCCGCGACCGGCCGCCGCTTTGCGGGCTCTCGGATCGGGGGGCTCGCCCACATGCCAGGCGCCGACCCCACAGGAATCGACCTCGACCCGGTCCGCGAGACCGGCTGCCTCCAGTTTGTGGCGCAACATCCCCTCCGCGGTCGGCGAGCGACAGATGTTGCCCAGACAGACGAAGAGTACACGAATCATGCATCGGCTCCCTGAGCGTTGATCCATTGGCGGACCCGTTCCAGGTCCTCGACGGTATCCACCCCGGCTGGATTGGGTTCCCGGGCCAGTCCCACCTGAATGGCATGGCCATGATGCAGGGCGCGCAATTGTTCCAGCTGCTCCAGCTGTTCGAGCGTCGACGGTGACCAGCCAAGGTACTCGGCCAGAAAGCCCGCCCGGTAGGCGTAAATGCCGATATGACGCAGCCAGGCATCGGTTTCGAGATGCTCCGGCGCCTTGGTAAAGGCATGGCGATCCCATGGAATCGGTGCCCGCGAGAAATACAGCGCCCGCCCGGAAGCCTCGCGAACCACTTTCACCGCATTGGGATTGAACAGCGACTCGACATCGGTAATGGGCTCGGCGAGCGTGGCGATGGAAGCCCCGCTGTCATCGAACAGGCGCTGGGCAACCTGGTCGATCAGGGCCGGCGGAATCAGCGGCTCATCTCCCTGTACATTGACCAGCACGGCATCATCGGGCAGCGCCAGGGTGTCGGCGACCTCCGCCAGGCGGTCGGTGCCCGAGGGGTGGTCCGCGCGGGTCATCACCACCTCGGCCTCCAGGCCGTCGAACACCTCGCCGATGCGCTGGTCATCGGTGGCGATCACCACACGCCCGGCCGAGCTCTCACAGGCGCGACGCCAGACATGCTTGACCATGGGCTCACCGGCAATGTCCAGCAGCGGCTTGCCCGGCAGACGGGTAGAGGCGAAGCGTGATGGAATGACGACAATGAAATCCTGCATCGGCGACTCCTCAGGGTCCGTCCGGGCGCCCGCGGGACGCCGGAAGCTTTTCGTCGACATCCATCTGCCGCGCATCATCGGGCAGCATGACCGGAATCCCGTCGCGCACCGGATAGGCCAGGCCGTCATAGCGACACAGCAGTTCATCGGCCTCGCGGTCGTATTTCAGCTTGCCCTTGCAAAGCGGGCACACCAGCATTGCCAGCAATTCCTTGTCCATCGCATCGCCTCCATGAGCGTTGTCGGCCATTCTCGGGGATGGCACGGGTTCGAAACAGGGTCACAGCCTTGCCAGGCGCGCCGCCAGCCAGTCGACGAAGGCGGGGTCGGGGTGCGCCTCTACATCCAGACTCCAGGCATCCCGGGTCAGTTCGCGGCATTTGACCGCATCCTTGGCCGTCATCACCAAACTGCGCTGGTCGCCGAAAGCCAGGTCGGCGGGGGTAAACCGATGATGGTCGGCAAACGCATGCGGCACATAGTCGACGCCCAGTTCATCCAGGGTGGCAAAGAAGCGAGCCGGCCGACCGATGCCCGCCAGGGCGTTGACCGTGCCGCTGAATGGCAGGGGCAACAGGGGCTGCGGCATGCCCTCCGTCAGCGAGCGCCAGGCGATCGGCGTGAGCTGCATGCCGTGACTGGCCACGGGCAAGCCCTGCTGCAGCTCGCCGGTGACCAGCACCGCATCAACCTGATGCAGACGCTCCACCGACTCGCGTAGCGGGCCGGCCGGCAGACAGCGGCCATTGCCCAGGCCGCGCTGACCGTCCACCACCAGCAGTTCCAGGTCGCGCTCCAGGGCCAGATGCTGCAGGCCGTCATCACTGATGAGGATATCGCAGCCGGCCTCCAGCAGACACTGACCACCCCGTGGACGGCGCGGGTCCACGACAACCGGACACCCAGTCTGGTCGGCCAGCATGCGTGGCTCGTCGCCGCTCTCAGCCACCGGCGTGCGCGGCGTCAACCGCAAGGGGTAACCGGCCGCCCGGCCTCCATAGCCGCGAGACAGGATACCCGGCGACCAGCCCGACTCGCTCAGGTAGCGCGCCAACCAGGCCACCAGCGGCGATTTTCCGGTACCGCCCAGGGTAATATTGCCGACCACGATCACCGGCACCGGCGCCCGCCAAGTGTCACGCCGCCCTGCCCCGTAGGCCCTCGCGCGGTGCTGGACGACCCGTCGATAAAGCCATTCCAGAGGGCGTAGCGCCTTCAGCCAGGCCTGCCCCGTATAAGCGGCCTCCAGCCAACGCTCGGCCAGTCGGCTCATGCCGGCTCGATCTCCTGAAACTGCAGCCGATGCAGGGCGGCATAGGCGCCGTCTTTCGCCATCAGCTGGGCATGACTGCCCTGCTCGACGATCTGTCCGGCTTCCATGACCAGGATGCGATCGGCCCGCTCGATGGTCGAGAGTCGGTGGGCGATGACGAATGTGGTGCGACCGCGGCAGACCTCTTCCAGTGCCGCCTGGATATAGCGCTCGGACTCGGTATCCAGTGCCGAGGTGGCCTCATCCAGTACCAGCAAGGGCGCATCCTTGTAGATCGCCCGGGCAATCGCCAGGCGCTGACGCTGACCGCCGGACAGCATCAGGCCGTTTTCGCCCACCACGGTGTCATAGCCCTCGGGCAGCGCCTCGATGAAGGCGTCTGCATGGGCCGCTCGCGCCGCGGCCTGAATGGCCTCCGGACTGGCCTCGTCCATGCCGTAGGCAATGTTGTCGGCGATACTGGCATTGAACAGCGTGACCTGCTGGGACACCAGGGCGATGCAGCGGCGAAGCGGCGCCAGCTGGAAGTCCTCCAGGGGGACCCCGTCGATCAGAATGCTGCCCTGAGTCGGGTGATAGAAGCGTGGCAGCAGGCCCATCAGGGTCGACTTGCCACTGCCCGAGCGGCCGACGATGGCCACCATTTCACCGGGGGCGACCTCGAGGTCTATGCCCCTGAGCACTTCGGGTTGATTCTCGCCATAGGCGAAGTGGACCCTGTCGAAGCGTACATGCCCCTCGAGGCGCCCGGGGTGACGATCGCCGCCATCGGCCTCCAGGGGCTCCTCGAGCAGACCAAAGAGCTCGCCCGCCGCGGCAATACCCTTTTGCACGATGGCATTGACCTCGGTGAGCTGGCGCACCGGCTTGGCCATCAGCGAGGCCGCGGTAATGAAAGCCACGAACTCGCCGGGCGTCATGTTGGCCATCAGCGCCGGTGACATGGCCAGCCACACCAGACCGGCCAGGGCCAGCGCCACCAGCAGCTGGATGACCGGTGTGCTGGTGGCCTTGGTCAGGGCCTCTTTCATGCTCTGCTGGCGATTGGCCTCGCTGGCCTCTGCAAAGCGCGACTTTTCATAGGGCTCGGCGCCATGGGTACGCACCACGCGGTAGCCCGACAGAGCCTCGGAAGCCACATGGGTCACATCGCCCATGGAGCGCTGAATGCGTTGCGAAATCCGGCGAAAGCGCTTGCTGGCGTAGCTGACCACCCCGCCGATCAGGGGCGTCACTGCCAGAAACAGCAGGGTCAGCATCCAGTTGGTCCAGAGCAGGTAGGCCACCAGGCCGATGACGAAAAAGCCCTCGCGCAGGATGATGGTAATGGCCTTGGTCGCCGCCCCGGTGACCTGCTCCACGTGATAAGTGACCCGCGAGACCAGGTGCCCGGAGGAATGGGTGTCGAAAAATTGTCCGGGCAAGTGAAGCATGTGATTGAAGACGTCACAGCGCAGCGCATGGACCAGGTTTCGGGCAACATGGGTCATGAAGTAGGTACCGAGGAAAGTGCCCATGCCGCGAAAGGCGAACATACCGACGACGAACAGAGGCAGCCACATGCGGAAAGCGGCATCCGGATCCTGAATGCCGTCGATCAGACGCTTCATCATCTCGGCCAGGGCGGTACTGGAGGCGGCGTACAGCATGTAACCCACGATGGCCAGCGAGAAGGCTTTCCAGTGCGGCCTGACATAGCCCATCAGACGCTTGTAGAGAGTCCAGCCGGAATATTCGCTCACGGTGTCTCCGCTCGAGTGGATAGGGCGCGGGATCAGCGCTTGCCTGACGCCGATTCTACCGCAAGGCAGTCCTGCCCGACACCGCCATTGCGGCCAGGGCCCGGCCGGGGCGGACCCGGGCCATGGGACGCACCACCGGCGGTCTCAATGCTCGGCACCGCACCATCCGCCAGGTGCAGCGTCACGGCACCATCCTGGGCGGTACTCCATTGACAGCTACCGGCACGACGAAAACGCCGCACTACCTCGTCGGCCGGGTGCTCGAAGCGTCCATCGAGGGCGGCACTGTAGATGACGACGCCGGGGTCAAGGCGGCTCACCAGAGTTGGCCCCGAGCTGGTACGACTGCCATGGTGCCCCGCCACCAGGACAGAAATGCCGGCCTCCATGCGCGCCACAAAGCTGCGTTCCACCCGGCGACCGACATCCCCGGGGATCAGCAACCGGTGCGAGCCGGTGCGCACCAGCAGCACACAGGAACGGTCATTGCGGGACAAGCCGCGCAGCGTCTCGGGAGGCCACAGCACACGGAAGGCCACCCCGTCGCGATGCCAGCTCTGCCCCGTATGACAGGGTTGAAAGGCCACCGGCAGGTCCGCCTCGGCAGGGGCCAGATAACGCGCCACCGCATGCTGTTCCTCTAGAGCCTGGAGGCCGCCAGCATGATCCCGGTCGCCATGGCTGACCAGGACGTCATCGAAATACTGGCCCGGCGGCCAGAGGGATTCCAGCGGCATGAAGCCGGAGCCGAAGCGCGGCCCGGTGTCCACCAGCAGCCGGTAGTCGCGGGTTCGCAGCTCGACCAGTTGCCCCTGGCCGACATCATGCACCCTTACCCGCAGCTCGCCGGCTGGAAGCGGCTCTGCCTTCGGCCAGGCCAGGCCGAGGATCACCAGGCCGGTCAACAGGCCCCGCCAACTGCCGGCCAGGCCAGGAAGCGCCCAGGCCAGCCCGCCCAGCGCCAGCCCGAAGGCCAGTGGCAAGCGTCGTGGGGCAGCGGGTTCCCAGAGCGGCGAGACGGCCACACCGAACTCAAGCAAGGCGGCCAGGCTCTCGCTGAGCATCGCGAAGAGGGTCCAGCAGGCTGACGACAAGGGCGGCAGCCAGGCCAGCAACCAGCCCGCCAGGCCCAGCGGCACCAGGAGGCTGCTGACCAGCGGCACGGCCACCAGATTGATCAGCGGGGCGGCCGGTGCCACGCGTCCAAACGCCAGCAGGACGGCGGCGGCCATGATCGGCGCCAGCAGGCACTGGGTTCGCACCAGGGCCAGGCACCAACCGGTTGCGCCCTGCGGCCTGGTTCGCCCCTGCCAGATGACGATCAACACGGCCACGGCCACAAAGGATAGCCAGAACCCGGGCCGCCAGGCCGACAGCGGGTCGATCAGCAGCACCACGGCCAGGGCCAGCCACCAGGCTTGCCAGGCACCAGGGGCGTGACGGCCACTGGCCACCCAGAGCCCCACCAGGGCCATGACCAGGGCGCGCAGCGCTGGCGCCTCGAGACCGGCCAGGAGCGCATAGCCACAGGCGCAAAGCCCGGCAGCCCACCAGGGCCAGATTGCCAGGCGCCAGTTGCCGGGGCGCAAGGCACGCGCCAGGCCACGGCAGAGCAGCAGGCTAAAGGCCGCCACCAAGCCGATATGCAGGCCGGAGATGACCACCAGGTGCGTGGTGCCGGTGGCATTAAGCAAGTCCCAGTCATCCCGGGTGAGCTGGTCTTCGGCACCCAGCGTCAACGCGGCCAGCCAGCGTGCGGGCCGGGCGCCCAGGTCCTGCGCGGCAAGATGCGACAGTGCACGGCGATGCACGGAAGGTGACGCCTTCGCCAGACGCCGGGGAGGTGGCGAGGCGCGCAGATACCCGGTGGCCTGAATGCCTTCACGCCACAGCCAGCCTCGATAATTGAAGGTCCCGGGGTTGCGGAATCCCGAAGGGGGGCGCAGGCGCGCCGTGAAGCGCCAGCGCTCACCGGCCCGGATCTTCGGCCCCTGATAGACGCTCAGCCGCGCACGCGACAGGTTCCGACAGGAAGGCAGTTGCGCCCTCATCGGGCGACACGCCTCGACCCTAAGGTCAAGACGCGCCATCCCCGCCTGGCGGGAGACAGCCTCGACCTCGGCGTCGAGCCGCACCTCCTGACGACTTAGGCCCGGCGCCAGCTCGCCGTCGATGACCGCCAGCACCCGCACCGCCACCAGCAGGACGACACCTGCCAGAGCCAGTCCTCGCCAGCGACGCTGCGCTAGTGCACACAGCCCCGCCAGCGCAACAAGCTGAAGCCAGGCCGCAGCGGCCAGAGCCGCGACCACAATGCCCAGCAGCGTCGCCAGTGCCAGTGGCATGGCCCATCCATATCGCATCGCGTCATCCATGACCGGCTGAATTTACCGTCTCGCCTGTCGGCTGGCCGACATGGCAGGAGACCTGCCTTGTATGGATAATAGACGCTGATTCGACCCTTGGGGCTCCCCTCATGCCGCGCCGACTGTTGCAGCGTTACCTTCCGCATCCGGAAACCCTCAGGCGCCAACCGTCGCTGCGCTTCATGAGTCAATGGATCGGTGATCCGGCCCTGTGGGTGCTTTCCCGGCGCAGCGTCGCCAATGCCTTCTTCATCGGCCTGTTCTGCGCCCTGCTGCCGATTCCCTTTCAGATGGCCCCGGCAGCGCTTGGGGCCTGGGCCCTGCGGGCCAATCTGCCGCTGTCGATCGCGCTGGTATGGATCACCAACCCCCTGACCATGCCGCTGATTTTCTATGCCAATTATCGGCTGGGGGCCTGGCTGCTGGATGCGCCGCCGAGACAGGCCCCGGACGGCCTGTCGACGCGCTGGATTGCCGAGCAGATGCTCGACATTCTGCCGGCACTGGCCCTGGGGTCTCTGGTCGCGGCGCTGGTCTGTGGTCTAGTGGGTAGCCTGGTGGTCCGGCTGGTGTGGCGCTGGCAGGTCGTCAGGAGCTGGAAGCGCCGTGCCGCTCGACGGCGGCACTGGCGCAGCAAGGGGCCGCCGAAGAGTGGCGGGCCCGACAGCTAGTCAGTCGCTGCCGGTCTGATCGCTGAGGCGACCGGCGTCCAAGCGCAGCACCCGATCCTGGTGGGCGGCAAGGCCGGGGTCGTGCGTCACGATGACAAAGGCACAGGCGGCCGAGGCAGAGAGTTCGTCCATCAGCCCCAGAATGCTGGCGGCGGTGGTCTGGTCGAGGTTGCCGGTGGGCTCGTCCATCAGCACCAGGCTTGGGTCGGTGACCAGAGCCCGCGCAATGGCCACGCGCTGTCGCTCGCCCCCGGACAACTCCCCCGGCTTGTGATCGGCCCGATCGCGCATGCCGACCCGGTCAAGAATCTGCATGGCACGTTGCTCGGCCTGGCGCTTGCGCTGACCGCGCACGATCAACGGCAGGGCCGCATTCTCGATGGCCGTGAACTCGGCCAACAGGTGATGGAACTGGTAGACGAAACCGATGTGTTGATTGCGGAAGCGCCCCAGCGCGGCATCGCCCAGGCTGTGCAACACCTGGCCGGCCACCCGAACCTCGCCATGACTAGGACGATCCAGCCCGCCCAGCAGGTTGAGCAGCGTCGTCTTGCCCGAGCCCGAACTGCCGACCACGGCGACCCGCTCACCGGCGCGGACTCGAAGCTCGAGTGCATCGAGCACGGTCAGGTCATGAGGGCCCTCACGATAGGTCCGAGTGAGGTCACGACACTCGAGCATGTAGTCGGCGGTCGCCTGCGCGGATTTCTTCGCCGTATCATTCATAGCGCAGCACCTCCGCGGGTTGCACCCGAGCCGCTCGCCAGGCTGGGTAAAGCGTCGACAGGAAGGTCAGGACAAAAGCCGCCAGCACGATATTGCCCACATCGGACCAGAGCAGCTGCGACGGCAGGTCGCTGATGAAGTAGACACCGGCATCCAGGAAGTGAACCCCCAGGGTCGACTCGACGAAGGCGATGATGTCGGAGATCGTCAACGCCAGCAGAACTCCCAGCCCGACCCCGATGAGAATGCCGATGATGCCGATGGTCAGCCCCTGCACCATGAAGATCCCCATGATGGAGCGAGGCGTGGCGCCGATGGTGCGCAGGATGGCGATATCGGCATGCTTGTCGGTGACCACCATGACCAGGGTGGAGACAATATTGAAGGCGGCCACTGCCACGATCACGGTGAGCAGCAGGCCGATCATGCGCTTCTCCATCTGGATGGCCTGGAAGAGGTTGCCGCGGCTGTGAGTCCAGTCCAGGCCCCGATAGCCGGTGCCCAGTTCATTGATGACCGACTGGGTCACGCTACCGGCTTTGAACAGGTCATCCAGCTCCAGGCGCAGCCCGCCCACGGCATCGCCCATACGGGCCAGGGTCTGCATGTCCTCGATGTGGGCGTAGGCCAGATTGGCATCGAGATCCGCGCCGACCTGAAACAGGCCACTGACGGTAAAGCGCTTGAGGCGCGGGAAGACACCCGCCGGCGTGATCGATGCCTCGGGCACCAGCAGCGTCACGCTGTCGCCGACGCCGACGCCGAGTTGGCGGGCGAGCGCCGAGCCCAGGACCACCTTCCACTCCCCGGGGGCCAGATCGTCCAGACTGCCCTGGGTCATGTGGTCACCGACGATCGACACCCGACGCTCCCAGTCGGGCTTGATGCCGTTGACCATGGCCCCCTGGTTGCGGCCGTCCACGGCGAACATGCCCTGCTGCTGGATGTACGGAGCCGCGCCGACGACATGTTCGCGCTCGCTCAGGCGCTCGGCCAGGGACTGCCACTCGGTCATGCCGGCGGGTTTTTCGATCTGAGTATGCGGCACCATGCCCAGAATACGGGTGCGCAGCTCCCGGTCAAAGCCATTCATGACCGAGAGCACCAGAATCAATACCGCCACGCCCAGGGTCAGGCCCAGCATGGAGGTCAGGGAGATAAAGGAGATAAAGTGGTTGCGCCGCTTGGCGCGCACATAGCGCAGCCCGAGCAGTAGTGGCAGACGATCCAGCATATCAGCGTTCCTTCTCGGCGGACGCTCATGGTAAGGCTTTTCGGGGTCGGCTGCACCGCCCCGACCGGGGATTTACGCTTTCCTTGCACGATCCCCGGGAGGCCCCGATTCTCCAGGGCCCCGACGAGGGTTGCACCGCTTGCCGGCGGCTACTTCCAGAAATCGCGGATGGAGGCGATCCCCTGGGCGCCCACGGCTCGCGCGTGATCGGCATCATGGCGGGTCATACCCCCCAGGGCGAAGACCGGCATGCCCGCATGCTCGACCAGTCGCTGAAAATCATGCCAACCGATCGGCGCCACCTCGGGGTGCGAGGGGGTGGTGCGCAGCGGCGACAGGGTCACGAAGTCACAGTCGATGCGATGCGCATGGTCGAGCTGTGCATGATCATGCGTCGAGGCGGCCAGCCATTTGTCGGCGGCGATGGGCCGACGCTCCAGGCTCATCAGGCGCTGGCTGGTCAGGTGAATACCGTCGGCATCGACGCGCTCGAGCAGCTCCGGCTCACCATTGAGGAGCAGGCGCGCCTCGTGACGGCGACACAACGCCAGGGCCTTCTCGGCCCGTGCGATATAGGCGGCTTCGTCGAGGTTCTTGGCCCTAAGCTGAACCAGACGCACGCCGTCTTCGCGCATGGCACGCGCCAGTCGCTCCAGAAAGACGTCATCCTCGTCTTCATCGGCACTGATCAGGTACTCGGTGGGCAGCATGACGGCACGCAGGATCGGCAGGTTGGCCGCCGGAAACGGATAGCCATGCAGATCCTTCATGGGCACCCAGCGCACTGCCTGGCCCTCGCGACCGAAGGGCTCGCCGGCAAAGTCGTGGACCTGCCAGACATCCAGCAGCACATGCTTGTCGGCATATTCGTGATGGATGCGAATCAGCGGCTGGGCACGACAAATCTCGATGCCCATTTCCTCGTGCAACTCGCGCTTCATGGCTTCCAGGCCGGTCTCGTAGGGCGCCAGCTTACCGCCGGGAAATTCCCAGAGGCCGCCCTGGTCAACATTGGAGGGGCGTCTGGCCAGCAGTACTTCGCGCCCATCGGCGCTGATGATGGCGGCAGCCGCCACATGCACCCTTCTTTTCACCATTGCGTTCATTCACCTATCCAACGTTTCCACCTGGTACGGTGGCAATTGCTATGAGGCTTGTCAGTCTCGATTGACAAGGCATGCACTGAGCGGGACCCGATCAAGTGCGATAGTCCGCATTGATGGCAACGTACTCACGGGTCAGGTCCGTGGTCCATACGGTGGCCGCTCGCTGGCCGCGGGCCAGATCGATGCGAATCCCGATTTCTTCCTGCGCCATGACTTCACTGCCGGCCTCCTCGGTATAGCCCGGCGCACGCCCGCCCTGCTCGACTAATCGCACACTACCCAGGTCGATTGTCACCCGGGAGACATCGAAGTCGACCACGGGTGCGCGGCCCACGGCAGCGAGGATCCGCCCCCAGTTGGCGTCGCTGGCTGCCATGGCGGTCTTGACCAGCGGCGAATGAGCCACCGTAAAAGCCACGTCGAGCGCTTCCTGACGGGTCACGGCACCATCCACCTGCAGGGTGACGAACTTGGTGGCGCCCTCGCCGTCGCGCACAATTGCCTGAGCCAGTTCGTTCATGACGCGCTGCAGGCCATCACGAAAGACGGCCAGGCGCTGGGGGTCGTCGACCGCCGGGCCACTTCCGGTAGCAATGAGCATACAGGCGTCATTGGTAGAGGTATCGCCGTCCACCGTGATGCAATTGAAGGAGTGGTCCACGGCCTCGCGCAGCAGTTCATCGAGCACCCCGGGTGGAATGGCGGCGTCCGTGGCGACAAAGCCCAGCATGGTCGCCATATTGGGTTGGATCATGCCCGACCCCTTGCTGATGCCATTGATGGTGA
The DNA here is from genome assembly GCF_030409235.1 of Halomonas almeriensis. Classification (GTDB taxonomy): domain Bacteria; phylum Pseudomonadota; class Gammaproteobacteria; order Pseudomonadales; family Halomonadaceae; genus Halomonas; species Halomonas almeriensis. The sequence goes on along the minus strand of NZ_JAUFPO010000006.1, from coordinate 203,859 downwards.
CGGTCTCGTCTCCCATGGCAATGGTCAGGCTGGCCCCCTTGGGGCGGGTATCCGTGGTCAGAATCCCTTCGGCCGCGGCCTGCCAGCCCGCCGTTCCATCATCCAGGCCCCGCAATGCAGCGGGCAGACCGGCCAGCAGACGGTCCATGGGCAGGGTTTCACCGATCACGCCGGTGGAGAACGGTAATACCGCGCTTTCATCGACGTCCACCAGGCCGGCGAGCTCGGCACAGGTGGCCCGGGCATCACGCATCCCTACTTCGCCGGTACCGGCATTGGCGTTCCCCGTGTTGATCACCAGGTAACGCGGCGCGGCGTCTCGCAGGCGGCAGGCCTGGAGATGCTCTCTGGCCACCGTCACTGGCGCGGCGCAAAAGGCGTTGCGCGTAAAGGTGCCCGCCACGGTTGCCCCCTCGGGCACCTCGATCACCACGAGGTCCCGACGCTGGGCGGTCTTGATACCCGACATCGCGGTGCCGAGCCTGAGCCCCTCGATGCGGGGCATTTGCGGAAAATTGGCCATACCCACAGGCATGCTGGGATCTCCTCATGTTCTGGTCGGCGGCAGGTTACGAGACGCGAGTTAACTCAGCTTGCCGCAGCACTGCTTGAACTTCTTGCCCGAGCCACAGGGACAGGGGTCATTGCGGCCGACCTTGGGCCCTTCGCGACGTGCCGGACGCGTCTCTTCCGCAGCCTCTGGCGCCCCGGTCTCCGCCCCAGCGCTCTGCGTGTCTTCATCGCGCCGGCTGTCCGCAGCCGCCTGCTCGCGCTCCAGGGCTTCACGACGCTGACGTTCCAGCTCTTCGACTTCCTCGGGCTGACGTACCTTGACGTGGCTGAGGATCCGCGTGACATCGGCCTTGATATTGGTCAGCAGCAACTGAAAGAGCTCGAAGGCTTCGCGCTTGTATTCCTGCTTGGGGTTCTTCTGGGCATAGCCGCGCAGATGGATACCGCGCCGCAGATGATCCATGGATTGCAGGTGCTCTTTCCAGCGGGTGTCCAGCACCTGCAACATCACCTGTTTCTCGAAACGACGCATCAACTCGGGACCGGCGGTCTCGACCTTTTCCTCGTAGGCCTGTCGATGCATGGCATGCAGCTGTTCGCGGAGCTGCTCCTCGTTGAGCCGCTCATCGTTTTCCGACCACTCGACCACCGGGGCATCCAGGTTGAACTCGTTCTTGAGATGATCCTGCAGCCCGGCGAGGTCCCACTGTTCCGGCAGGCTCTGGGGTGGCACGAAACTGCTGATGGCCTCGTCGAGAACTTCCTGACGAATGCCGATGACATTCTCGGACACATCGTCGGCGCCCAGGATGTTATTGCGCTGCTCGTAGATCACGCTGCGCTGGTCGTTGGCCACATCATCGTATTCAAGAAGCTGCTTGCGGATATCGAAGTTGCGCCCCTCGACCTTCTTCTGAGCGCGCTCGACCGCATTGGACACCATCTTGTGCTCGATGGCCTCGCCCTTCTCGAGCCCCATGGCCTGCATCATGCGCTGCACCCGATCCGAGCCGAACAGCCGCATGAGGCTGTCCTCGAGGGACAGGAAGAAGCGTGTGGAGCCCGGATCCCCCTGACGTCCGGAGCGACCGCGCAGCTGGTTGTCGATGCGCCGTGATTCGTGACGCTCGGAGCCGATGACGTGCAGGCCGCCGGCTTCCAGAACAGCGTCGTGACGCTGCTGCCATTCGCTCTTCAGACGTTCGAGGTCGGCTTCGCTGGGGTTATCGAGCTTGGCCGCCTCGGCCTCCCAGTTACCGCCCAGGACGATATCGGTACCGCGGCCGGCCATGTTGGTGGCGATGGTGATCGCGCCGGGGCGCCCGGCCTGGGCAATCACCTCTGCCTCGCTCTGGTGCTGCTTGGCATTGAGGACATTGAACTCGAGTCTGGCGCGGTTCATCAGCTCGGCCAGGTACTCGGAAGTATCGATGGAGGCCGTACCCACCAGCACCGGGCGGCCCTGAGCGGTCTGCTCTTTGACATCCTCAATGATGGCGTCAAACTTCTCCTCGCCGCTCAGATAGACCAGGTCATTGTGGTCCTTGCGGATCAACGGCCGGTTGGTGGGAATCACCACGACGTCGAGGCCATAGATCTGACGGAATTCGAAGGCTTCCGTGTCCGCGGTGCCGGTCATGCCGGACAGCTTGTCATAAAGACGGAAGTAATTCTGGAAGGTGGTCGAGGCGAGAGTCTGGCTCTCGCGCTGCACCGTGACCCCTTCCTTGGCTTCGACCGCCTGATGGAGTCCTTCCGACCAGCGACGACCGGGCATGCTGCGGCCGGTATGTTCGTCGACGATCACCACCTGGCCGTCATCAACGATGTAGTCCACGTCGCGATGATAGAGATGCCGGGCGCGCAGTGCCGAGTGCATGTGCTGCAGCAGGTTGAGGTTCTGTGCCGAATACAGCGAGTCTTCGGCCCCCAGAAGACCTTCCTCGCGCATCACCTCCTCAACGCGATGGTGACCGCCTTCGGTCAGTTCCACCTGCTTCTGTTTCTCATCCAGCGTGAAGTCGCCGCTCTCCGGGTCTTCCTCGTCTTCACACACGGTCAGCGACGTCGCCAGCCGGTCCACTACGCGATAGAGCTCGGTGTTTTCATCCACCGCCCCGGAAATGATCAGTGGCGTACGCGCCTCATCGATCAGGATCGAGTCGACCTCGTCGACAATAGCAAAGTATAGGTCCCGCTGAACCTTGTCTTCCAGCGAGAAGGCCATGTTGTCGCGCAGGTAGTCGAAACCGAACTCGTTGTTGGTGCCGTAGGTAATGTCACAGCCATAGGCATGGCGTTTCTGTTCGGGGCTCTGACCGGCATAGATGGTACCCACGGTAAGCCCCATGGCTTCATACAAGGGGCGCATCCAGTCGGCATCACGGCAGGCCAGGTAATCGTTGACCGTCACGACGTGGACGCCCTTGGCCGGCAGGGCATTGAGGTACACGGCCAGGGTGGCCACCAGTGTCTTGCCCTCGCCGGTCTTCATCTCGGCGATGCGACCGTTGTGCAGCGTGACGCCGCCGACCATCTGTACATCGAAGTGGCGCATGCCCATGACACGTTTGCTCGCCTCGCGCACGGTGGCGAAGGCCTCGGGCAGCAGGTCGTCGAGGGACTCGCCGTTGTTCAGGCGCTCGCGAAAACGTTGCGTACTGGCCTTGAGGGTCGCGTCATCGAGGCCCTCGTATTCCGTCTCGAGCGCATTGATGCGCGTCACCATGCGGTTCATGCGCTTGACTTCACGGTCGTTCTTGGAGCCGACGACCTTGCGGAGCAGGTTGTTGATCATGAAGGGTCCTGTTGCTGCATAGGGGAAGCGGCCGCCATCCAGGGGCAGCCATTGAATCACTCAAGCAAGCAACGCGCCTGGGGGGCCACGGCGGGTCAGGACATCATGCGCGGCGACTGAACAAAGCGGTGCACGAGGCTGGTGGGGCAAGGCGGACGGGGTGTCGTCATCGTCGCCCGCCGGACGCGATGGCCAGCGAAAGACGGCACGACGCCGCGCGCGCAACTGCGAGCTGGCACGCATCACGGCGGGTGCCAGAATACACATCTGCACGACACGCTCGGTGGCACGCCACTCGGCCTGAGCCAGGCCAGCCGGCAGCAGACATCCGACCAGTAGGCCGGCCAGCCACCACCTGCCCGGCACCCCACGCGGACGCCGCGGGCGCGCGTGCACCGCTGTACGTTGGCTGTCGGCTCCAGGCGTCGCCATGCTGTTGAAGAACTCCCCTGCGTGCTAGTCTCGGATTGTCGAGGGCGCCACGGGGCGCCGCCGCCACCATTCACCCCGTACCGGGGTTGTTCCGAGAATCAGACTGATGAGTATAAAGGTTAAGCGGTTCCGAGCCCAGCCCATGTCGGGGCTTCTGGCAGGTCAAGGCGAACTCGGCAACCTGATGCGCACCGCGCGTCTCATCGAGCGCGCTCAAGCACACCTCCGAGCGCAGCTTTCCGGCGAACTGGGGGAGCACCTGTTCGTCGGTGGCTTTCGCAACGGTCGGCTGACACTGATCACCGACCGTGCCGTCTGGATGACACGACTGCGTTACGAGCAGCCACGCCTGTTGAAGCACCTCCAAGAGCTGGAAGGTTTCGAGGCGGTCACCGGCTTCGACCTCAAGGTTCGCCCCGTGCGGCCGCCCAAGGCACCGCTGCGCCAGACACGCCAGCTACCCGCCCACGCCGCCGACGAACTCTCGAGCTGCGCCAATGACGTCGATGACCCACGCCTGAAGCAGGCACTGGAACGCCTCGCCTCGCATGCTGAGCGTGAGAAGTGAGGGGCAAGGTGTGAGAAGTGAGCCGGTCTGCCATTGATGTCGTGCCCGGCAACATGAAGAAGGCCCGCCAGATGTCTGGCGGGCCTTCTTGGTGAAGCGGGTGGCTTATGGCTCCCGGCGCAACCGGAATCAGGCCATCGCCGGGGCGGCGTAGGAGATGGGCGCCACCTGTGCTTCGTCCTCGAAGGTGACCAGCTCCCAGGCCTGGGGGTTATCGATAAGGGCCCGGCACAGCTGATTGTTCAGGGCATGACCGGATTTCACTCCGCGAAATTCGCCGATCAGGCTGTGGCCTAGCTGGTAGAGATCCCCGATGGCGTCCAGCACCTTGTGCTTGACGAACTCATCGTTATAACGAAGGCCCCCTTCATTCACGATGCGATAGTCATCGACCACGATGGCATTGTCCAGACTACCGCCCAGCGCCAGATTGTTGGAGCGCAGATATTCCAGATCACGCATGAAGCCGAAGGTGCGAGCGCGGGAGACCTCCTTGACGAAGGAGGTAGTTGAAAAGTCGACCGAGGCCGTCTGCTGCTGATCCTCGAAGACCGGATGCTCGAAGTCGATTGAGAAGGACACCTTGAAGCCCTGATGAGGCAGAAAGATGGCCTCCTTGTCTCCATCGCGCAAGACCACTTCGCGCTTGATGCGAATAAACTGCTTAGGCGCCTGCTGTTCGGCGATGCCGGCCGACTGGATGAGGAACACGAAGGGGCCGGCACTGCCATCCATGATCGGAACCTCAGGGGCGCTGACATCGACGAAGGCATTGTCGATGCCGAGCCCAGCCAACGCCGACATCAGGTGCTCGACAGTCGCCACCTTGACACCATCTCGAGACAGGGCAGTACACAGGGTGGTGTCGGTGACGTTCTCGGCACGAGCCGGAATCTGGACTTCCGGCTCCAGGTCGGTGCGCACAAAAATGATGCCGGTGTCGACGGGTGCCGGGCGAAGCGTCAGGTAGACCTTTTTTCCCGAATGCAGGCCGACGCCGGTGGCGCGAATGACATTCTTGAGCGTTCGTTGTCGGATCATGGGCGTTCGCCAGGCAGTCGTTGGTTATCAAACACCGTTCACTATAGCACCGAACGATCGTTTTAACAAAAACATCATCGCAACCACTGCCTCAGCTCGTGAGAGCCAGGTCAGTCAGCCTGGCGACGCAGGAAAGCCGGGATGTCCAGGTAGTCGTCCAACTCCTGGGACTTGCGCGATTCGGGCTGGGCGCGCTGCGACTCCTGAGACTCGGGCTTCGAAGCCGCGGCCGTGCGGCCCTGCTGACCATGCCCCTGAGAGCGGCTGGCAGCGGCCTGCTGACGAATCGCGGCGGCATCGTTGCGCCGAGCGGTCGGCTTCTCGCGGCTGGCTGTGGTCGCCGAAGGCGCCTGACGCTGACCATCCAGGCCAGCGGCAACGACGGTGACACGCAGCTCGTCGCTCATTTCCATGTCGATCGAGGTGCCCACCACGATGGTAGCGTCCTGGGAGGCGAACTCCTGAACAGTGGCACCCACGTCGTTGAACTCGCCGATGGACAGGTCCGGACCGGCCGTGATGTTCACCAGGATGCCACGTGCCCCATGCAAGTCGATATCCTCGAGCAGCGGGCTGCGAATCGCCTTCTCGGCGGCTTCGCGGGCGCGACTCTCGCCGGTGGCCCCGCCGGTGCCCATCATCGCCATGCCCATCTCGGACATCACGGTACGCACGTCGGCAAAGTCGACGTTGATGATGCCCGGGCTGGTAATCAGCTCGGCGATACCCTGGACGGCGCCCAGGAGCACATCATTGGCGGCGCTGAAGGCCGTCAGCAGGCTGGCACTCTTGCCCAGCACGGAAAGCAGCTTCTCGTTGGGAATCGTGATCAGCGAGTCGACATGCTCGGAAAGTTCCTTCATGCCCTCTTCCGCTGCACGCATGCGCTTCGGCCCCTCGAAGGGGAAGGGTCGCGTGACCACGGCCACGGTCAGGATGCCCAGTTCCTTGGCCACCTGCGCCACCACGGGTGCGCCACCGGTACCGGTGCCTCCCCCCATGCCGGCGGTGATGAAGACCATGTCGGCACCACTGAGCAGCTCGGCGATGCGTTCACGATCTTCCATGGCAGCATTACGGCCGACTTCCGGGTTGGCACCGGCGCCCAGCCCCTTGGTAATCTCGCTACCCAGTTGCAGGACCGTCTTGGCCGAGACGCTCTTGAGCGCCTGGGCATCGGTATTGGCGCAGATGAATTCAACGCCCTCGATGCTGCTCTCGACCATGTGGTTGACAGCGTTACCACCGCCGCCACCGACACCAACTACCTTGATAACCGCACTGCTGGATGGTGCGCTATCGACAAGTTCGAACATTTGCCCCGTCTCCTGGGCCGCTGAAGCGGCCCTGTCAAAAATTTCCCTTGAACCAGCTCTTGAGCTTAACCAGCGCTGAGGACCCTTCCTCTGGCCCACGCCGGGAGACATCATTGCGCCTCGTTTGCGCCGGAAGAGCGCCATCCTGCTCTTGCTGCCCCACTCCCTGGCGGTTCTCGTTTAAAGCGTAATGTAGCAAACCGACGCCAGTCGAATAAATCGGGTTGCGAACCACATCGGCCAGCCCACGGACATTCTGCGGGCAAGCGATGCGCACCGGCATGTGGAAGATTTCCTCGGCCAGCTCGACCACGCCTTCCATGCGAGCGGTTCCGCCCGTTAGTACCACGCCGGCTGCCACCAGATCCTCGTAACCGCTTCGCCGCAATTCGTCACGTACAAGCGTGAAAAGTTCCTCGTAGCGCGGCTCGACCACCTCGGCGAGGGATTGCCGCGATAGATCGCGAGCGGCACGGTCGCCAACGCTGGGCACCTTTATCATCTCATCGCCGGAGGCCATCTGGGTCAGCGCACAGGCATACTTGACCTTGATTTCCTCGGCATGCTGCGTGGGGGTCCGCAAGGCCATGGCGATATCGTTGGTCACCTGGTCACCGGCGATCGGAATCACCGCCGTATGACGGATGGCGCCCTCGGTGAAAACGGCGATATCGGTGGTTCCACCGCCGATATCGACCACGCAGACACCCAGCTCGCGCTCATCTTCGGTGAGCACGGCATGACTCGAGGCCAGTTGCTCGAGAATGATGGCATCGACATCGAGACCACAGCGGCGCACGCACTTTTCGATGTTCTGGACGGCATTAAGCGCCGCCGTGACAAGGTGCACCCGTGCCTCGAGGCGAACGCCCGACATTCCAAGCGGCTCGCGAATGCCACCCTGGGTATCAATGGCAAACTCCTGGGGCAGGACGTGCAGCACGCGCTGCCCTTCAGATATTGCCCGGGCGCGCGCCGAATCGATGACTCGGTCGATATCGGCCGAAGCGACTTCACGCTCCTTTATGGCCACGACACCATCGGAATTCATGGAGCTGATATGGCTACCGGCGATGCCGACGTAAACGGAATGAATATCGCAACCGGCCATAAGCTCCGCTTCTTCCACGGCACGCTGAATCGATTGCACGGTGGACTCGATATTGATGACCACACCCTTCTTCATTCCGCGCGAGGGGTGTGAGCCAATACCGGCAATCTCTATTCCGCCATCGTCGGTGGGCTGGCCCACAATTGCGACGACCTTGGACGTTCCGATATCCAGCCCGACAACCATATTGGACACATTGGAAGGACCTGCCATGAGCCGGGAATACTCCTCGAGCCTGACCCGCTAGGGGGAATGCATGATTACCACGAAAAAACTGGGCTAATTATAGGAACAACTCAGGGTATTTCACCAGCCCGTTTGCAAAAAACAATCTTTAACGATACGGCGATTTTCGCGCTAAAGGAACACCGTCAGGCTACGCCATACGTCACTTGCACTCAAAAAAACCGCTTAGCCTTCTTCTGCCTCTGCGTCTTCTACCGGTTCGGTTTCGCCATGCCAGGCAACCGAGACACCGTTCGGGTAACGCAGGTCGATGTAGCGAATGTGCGACGCCCACTGCCCCAGCTCTCGCTGCCAGGCGGCTTCGAATCGACCCAGGCGGCCATCGCGCTGACTGCGCCCCAACATGACCCAGATACCATCGTCCAGCTGCAGGCGCCACGCGCCCCTAGCCTCCAGACGAAGCTGGTAGACCCCTAGACCGACGTCATCCAGCCGCGACACCAGGGTATCGTGGTATGCCAGGACCTCCGGGCCGCTTCCGGCAGGGCCGGAGAGGTCCGGCAGCCCCTGCGGCGGCGTCACCGGTTCGTGGCGAAACGGCTGGCCTTCGGTGTTGAGCAGGCGGCCATCACTCCAGCGTGCCACGGGACGCTGCTCTTCGAGCTCGAAACGCAGGGCGTCGGGCCATTCACGGTGAATGCGCACCTCCTTGAGCCAGCCAATGTCACGCGCATTATCGCGCATGGCATCGATATCCACCGACAGCCAGCTCTGCCCCTGAACCAGGGGCGCCAGCTGGTTGCGCAGGTATTCAGCGCTGACATGGCGCAAATCGCCGCTGATCGACACCCGCTCGATGGGGCGGTCCAGCCACACCCAGAGGGTACGCCCGGCCGCCCCGAGCAGCACCACCAGCAGCAGAACACCTACAAGGGTAGAAGAGCGCGTCATCCGCCACACCGGTCGGCCGTATCAAGAATGCGCATGACCAGACTGTCGAAGTCGATCCCGGCAAAGGCGGCGGCCTGGGGCACCAGGCTATGATCCGTCATCCCCGGGATGGTATTGACCTCGAGCAGCCAGAAACCGCCCTGGTCATCACGCATGACATCCACACGCCCCCATCCCTTGCCACCGATGGCCTCGAAGGCCCGCAGGCAGAGATCGGCGAGCTCGGCCTCCTCGGCATCGGTCAGGCCACAGGGCAGATGGTAGAGCGTATCGTTGGACAGGTACTTGGCTTCATAGTCGTAGAAGCCACTGGGCACTTCGACCCGTATCGCCGGCAAGGCCCTGTTGCCCAGCACCGACACCGTATATTCGCCGCCCCGCACGAAGCGCTCCGCCATCACGCGGGCATCATAGCGGGCGGCATCACGATAGGCAGCGGCCAGTTCCGCAGCGCTTTCGACAATGGTGATGCCCAGGGTCGAGCCTTCATTGACCGGCTTGACAATCAGCGGCAGGCCCAGGCGCTCGGCGACCTCTTCCCAGTCGGAATGCTCTTCGAGCATCACGCATTCAGGGGTGGGCAGCCCCATGGCCTGCCAGACCAGCTTGGTGCGCTGCTTGTCCATGCCCAGCGCTGAGGCCAGGACACCACTGCCCGTGTAGGGAATGCCCAGCAGTTCGAGGGCGCCCTGCATGGTGCCATCCTCGCCACCACGCCCATGCAGCGCGATAAAGACGCGATCGGGGGCCAGGGCTTCCAGACCGGCCAGGCCACCCTCGGCCGGATCGAAGGCGATTGGCGCCAACCCCTGACGCTTGAGGGCCGCGCACACGGCCTCCCCGCTTTTCAGGGAGACTTCCCGCTCGGCGGACTCGCCGCCGTTCAATACCACTACCCGTCCATGGTCGATGGTCATAAGGTTACCTCATCAAGCATTAGCCGCGCGTCACAGAGCTGCTGTGCGATACCGCCCACATCTCCGGCGCCCTGGGTGATCAGGATATCACCGGGACGCAACAGCTTGCTCAACAGATCCGGCAGCTCGGCCTTGTCCTGCACAAAGATGGGATCGACATCGCCACGCTGACGAATCGAGCCAGCCAGGGTTCGCCCATCGGCCCCGGGGAGAGGGGATTCACCGGCACTGTAGACATCCAGCAGCAGCAGGGTGTCAACACCGGCCAGGACCCGGACAAAATCCTCGTAGAGCTCACGGGTCCGCGAATAGCGATGCGGCTGATAGACCATCACCAGGCGACGCTGAGGCCAGCCATCGCGAACGGCCTTGATGACCATTTCCACTTCCCTGGGATGATGGCCGTAATCGTCCACCAGCATGACCTCACCGCCGCCCTGCGGCGCCGGAAAATGGCCATGTACCTGGAAGCGCCGGCCGACACCGGCGAAACTGGCCAGGCCGTGCAGAATCGCCTCGTCAGCGACACCGGCATCGCTGGCCACGGCAATGGCCGCCAGGGCATTGAGCGCATTGTGTTCGCCGGGCATGGCCAGGCACACAGCCAGAGGCGCCTGACCGGCTGGCCGGCGTACACGGAAACGGACTTCCCCGGCATCCTGAACGAAGTCCTCGAGCCGGTAGTCGGCATCCTCGCTGAAGCCATAGGTGACAAACTGGCGATTGAGGCGCTCGATGAGCCCTCGCACATTGGCATCATCGATGCAGAGCACCGCCAGACCATAGAACGGCAGATTATGCAGAAACTCGACAAAGGTGGCCTTGAGACGCTCGAAGTCCCCCCCATAGGTGGCCATGTGGTCGGCATCGATATTGGTGACAATGGCCAGCAGGGGCTGCAGGTGCAGAAAGGACGCATCCGATTCGTCGGCCTCGGCGACCAGGTACTCGCCCTCGCCGAGGCGCGCATTGACCCCGGCACTGGTCAGGCGCCCTCCGATGACGAAGGTCGGATCCATGCCGCCCTCCCCCAGCAGGGTCGCTGTCAGGCTGGTGGTGGTGGTCTTGCCGTGTGTGCCGGCCACGGCGATGCCATGGCGGAAACGCATCAGCTCGGCCAGCATCTCGGCACGCCGCACCACCGGCACGCGATGTTCGTGGGCCCAGCGGATTTCCGGATTGGTCTCGTCGACGGCCGTTGAGACCACGACGACATCGGCATCCTGCATGTTGGCCGCGTCATGGCCAATGGCCACCTCGATACCGCACTGGCGAAGATGCTCGACCACCGGTGACACCTTGAGGTCACTACCGCTGACCACATAGCCCTCGTTGGCCAACACCTCGGCAATACCGCACATGCCGGCCCCGCCGATGCCGACGAAATGAATCCGCCGGATCCGCCGCATCCCCATGCCGCGCCCTCGGCGAGGCGGGTGAGCCGGACCATTCACCGCTTGCTGACTGAGATCACTCAAAACCTGTCTCCATGCAACCTGCCGCCAGCCGCTCCATGGCATCGAGACGCGCACAGCGCCGTGCCTGAACGGCCATAGCGGCCAATGAATCGGGATCCAGCAACGTTGCCAATCGCTCGGTCAACGCCGCCGCGCTCATGGCGTCCTGGGCTATCAGCGAGGCGGCCCCTTCCTCCACCAGCGCCGCTGCATTGGCCGTCTGATGGTCGTCCACGGCATGGGGAAAAGGCACGAACAGCGCCGGCTTGGCGGCCGCCGCCAGCTCGGCTACCGTCAGGGCACCGGCGCGGCAGACCACCAGGTCGGCCCAGTCATAGGCACCAGCCATGTCATCGATGAAAGCGGACACGTGCGCCTCCAGGCCATGCCGGGCATAGCCTTCTCGGGTCGCCTGGTCCTTGTCTCGGCCTGCCTGGTGACACACCTCGGGGCGCTGCTCGGGCGCCAGCCCCGCCAGGGCTTCAGGCAGACGCTGATTGAGGGCCTGAGCCCCCAGGGAACCGCCGACCACCAGCAAGCGCAGTGGCCGCTGACGCATGCTGTCCGCAGCACGCGGCTGCTCGCCGAGCGCGGCGATTTCGGCGCGAACCGGATTGCCGACCACCTCGCCACGGCCGGGAAAGGCCTGCGGGAAGGCCGCGAAGGTCCGCCGGGCGAGACGCGACAGCACCCGGTTGGTCAGCCCGGCCACGGCATTCTGTTCATGGATCACCAGGGGCCGGCGCATCAGCCAGGCGGCTAGCCCGCCGGGGCCGCTGGCAAAGCCGCCGAGGCCCACCACCAGTTGGGGGTCGAATTCGCGGACCACACGCCGCGCCTGCAGCACGGCCTTCGCCAGTCGCCAGGGCGCAGCGAGCCAGCCCGTGAGGCCATTGCCGCGCAGGCCGCTGACCGCAATGCGATGCAGCACAAGTCCGGCGTCGGGTACCAGTTGGTTCTCGATGCCGCGCGGGCTGCCCAGCCACTGAACCTCGACGCCGCGCTCGGTCAGGGCTCGTGCCAGTGACAGGGCCGGGATGACATGCCCTCCCGTGCCGCCGGCCATGATCAGGACTCGTCGCTGTGGGGCTGTTGTCATGCTCGGGCCTCCCTGCCCTGATGCGGCGCCGTGGGCTGCTGACGGCGCTGAAGGTGACGCGTCTCGATGTCGGCACGCAACAGCATGCCGATCATGGCGGCACTGATGACCAGACTCGACCCGCCATAACTGAGCAATGGCAGGGTCAGCCCCTTGGTCGGCATCATGCCGCTGCTCACCGCGATATTGATGAAGGCCTGGGCACCGATCACCAGCGCGATGCCGTAGCACAGATAGGCCGCAAAGGGCCGCTTCGCCAGCTCGGCCCGCCGCCCCACGGCCATGGCCCGCCATACCAGCAGGGCAAAGAGCCCGATCACCGCAATGGCACCGACCATGCCCAGCTCCTCGGCCAGCACGGCAAAGACGAAATCTGTATGCGCCTCGGGAAGGTAGAACAGCTTCTGGACACTGTTGCCCAGGCCAGTCCCGAACCACTCACCACGCCCGAACGCAATCAGCGCCTGGGTCAGCTGATAACCGCTGGCAAACTGATCCGCCCAAGGGTCGATGAAGCTGGTCAGGCGCGCCATGCGGTACGGCTCGGCGACGGCCAGCAGTCCGCCCATGACCCCCACCAGCACGAGCAACAGAATGAAGCGCCCCCAGGGGGCCCCGGCCATCAGCAGCATGCCCATGACACAGCCCGTCATGACCACCACGGCGCCATAGTCCGGCTCGAGAATCAACAGGCAGCCAATCACCCCCATGACCGCCAGCGGACGCAGGAAGGCGCCCCATTGGCGGCGCACCTGGGGCAGGAACTTTTCCAGATAGCCGGCCAGATAGACGATCAGGCAGAGTTTGGCGATTTCCGAGGCCTGGACATTGATGGGTACGCCGGGCACCGAGAGCCAGCGCTTGCTGCCGTTGACCTCCCGCCCGACCAGCAGCACCAGGACCAGCAGCACCATGCCCACCAGCAACAGCAAGGGCCCGTTGGCCTTCCACCAGGCCAGGGGCACCCGCATCACGCCCAGGGCAAAGACCATGGATATCAACAGGAAGACCCCGTGGCGGATGCTGAAGTACCAGGGATTGCCGGTCAGACTGGTGGCCACTTCGGTGGAAGCCGAGGTCACCATCACCCAGCCGACCAACATCAGCGACAGCGCGGCCACCACGAGCCAGCCATCGAAAGCATGATCTCGCGTGGACAGCTGCTCACGCAGGCGAGCGAAGCGGTTCATGGTGTCTCCTTGCTTATCCACTGCCTGACGGTCTGGCGGAAGGCCTCGCCACGTGCCTGGTAATCGGTGAATTGATCGAGACTGGCACACGCCGGTGACAGCAGCACGCAGTCGCCCGGACGCGCCTGTTCGAAGGCTTCTTCCATGGCGTCTTGCAGGTCCTTCACCCGGTGGGTCGTCAAGGCCCCTTTCAGCGCATCTTCCAGCCGCTCGGCATCCTGACCGAACACAATGGCCCGGCGACCATATTGCGCGAGCGGTGACGCCAGCGGCGAGAAGTCCGCGCCCTTGCCGTCACCGCCGGCGAGCAGCAGCAAGCGTCCTTCAAGGGTCGGGCCGATGCCGGCAATAGCCGCCAGCGTGGCGCCGACATTGGTGCCCTTGGAGTCATTGATCCAGCGCACTCCCCGGATATCGGCAACCCATTCGCCGCGATGCGCGAGTCCGGCAAACCGCTCCACCACCCGGAGCATGTCCGGCATCGGCAGGCCGAGGCGCTGCCCCATGGCCAGGGTGGCCAGGGCATTGGCCTGGTGGTGTCGTCCCTGGAGCCGCATGGCCCCGGTAGGTAGCAGCGCCACATCGCCATGCATCAGCCAGGTGTGTCCATCCTCGCCCGGCCGTATTCCCCATTCGCCCGGCTGTGGCGCCGAGGTGGTAAAGCGCTCGAGCGCGGGAAGTGCTGCATCCGGCCAGGTAGCAACCTGCTCGGCATTGACGATCGCATGCTGCGCACCACGGAAGATGGCCTGCTTGGCGCGACGGTAGCCCTCCATGTTGCCATGCCGGTCGAGATGATCCTCGGAAAGATTGAGAAAGGCGGCGGTGGTCGCTCCCAGGCTGGGCGTCGTCTCGAGCTGAAAGCTGGAAAGTTCCAGGACGTAGAGGTCGGCGTCCGGCTGTTCGGCCAGCAGGTCCAGCGCCGGCGTCCCCAGGTTTCCGCCCACGGCCACCCGACGGCCGGCAGCCTGGGCCATCTCTCCCAGCAGGGTCGTCACGGTCGACTTGGCATTGGACCCGGTGATCGCTGCCACGGGCGCCTTGCAGGCCCGGGTAAAAAGCGCCATTTCGCCGACGACCAGCGGTTCGCCGCATGGCCCGGGGCGCTCGGCCAGCACCGCCAGCTCGGGCTGATAGGGGTCCACCCCGGGACTGACCACGATTTGCCGTGCCTCCGCCATGTCGAGGCCGGCCAGCGCGCCACAATACACCTCGATGTCGGGGTGCGCCGCGCGAAAGGCGGCCAGACCGGGCGGCGCGTCACGTGTGTCGGCCACCATGAAGGCAAGCCCTAGGCCCTCAAGGTGGCGGCAGATGGCGCGTCCCGAGACCCCCAACCCGACCACCAGCGTGACTCCTTCGGGCACCTTGACCATCAACGGCTCCTCGCGTGATCGACAGCTCTCTCGACGAGCCTCAACGAATCTTCAGGGTGGCCAGGCCGAGCAGCACCAGCACCACAGTGATGATCCAGAAGCGGACGATGACCCGCGGTTCCGGCCAGCCCTTGAGCTCGTAATGATGATGCAGGGGGGCCATGCGAAAGATGCGCCGCCCGGTCACCTTGTAGGACATCACCTGCAGGATCACCGAAACCGTCTCCAGCACGAAGATACCGCCCATGATGAACAGCACGATTTCCTGGCGCACGATGACCGCCACCACACCGAGTGCGGCCCCCAGGGCCAGGGCGCCGACATCACCCATGAAGACCTGGGCCGGATAGGTGTTGAACCACAGAAAGCCCAGACCGGCACCGGCGATGGTGGCACAGAACACGGCCAGCTCGCCGGCACCGGGGATCATCGGAATCTGCAGATACTCGGCAAACACCACATTGCCGCTGGCATACGCAAAGACCGCCAGGCCCATCGCCACCAGCACGGTCGGCATGATGGCCAGGCCATCCAGGCCGTCGGTCAGGTTGACGGCATTGGAACTGCCGACAATCACCAGGTAGGTGAGGACGATGTAGAAAACCCCCAGGGGCAGCACGAATTCCTTGAACAACGGCAGTATCAGGCTGGTTTCGACGCTGGATGCCGCGGTCACGTAAAGGATCACCGCAGCGCTCAGGCCGATTACCGACTGCCAGAAATATTTCCAGCGTGCCGGCAGGCCGCGGGGATTCTTTTCCACGACCTTGCGAAAATCATCCACCCAGCCAATGGCACCGAAGCCCAGCGTCACCGCCAGCACCACCCAGACGTAATGATTGGTCAGATCCGCCCACAACAGGGTGCTGATGGCAATCGCGATGAGAATCATGGCGCCGCCCATGGTCGGCGTGCCCGCCTTGGAGAGGTGCGATTGCGGCCCATCATCGCGAACCGCCTGACCGATCTGGCGCTCCACGAGACGGCGTATGACCAGGGGCCCCAGCCACAGGCACAGCACCAGCGCGGTCAGCGTACCGAGAATCATCCTCAGGGTGAGGTAGTTGAAGACATTGAAGGCGCTCTGAAATTGCGCCAGGAAATCAGCCAGAAAAAGCAGCATGTAATGCGTTACCTTGATGCATCCGAGCGCAGCGCCGCCACCACATGCTCCATGCCGGCGCTTCGCGACCCTTTGACCAGAACACTGGCCGAAGGCGGCAGATGGTGGAGAACATGGCGCGTCAACGCCTCTCTATCATGAAAATGGTACCCGCCTTCACCGAAGGCCTGGCTGGCCGGCTGTGCCGCCTCACCCAGGGTACCGAGAAAATCGATGCCGAGCGCTCGGGCATGGCGTCCGATCTCGGCATGCCAGTCCGCCGCCGCATCGCCCAGCTCGCCCATGGCCCCCAGCAGGCACCATCGGGGGGCCGGCAGCGCGACCAGCGCCTCCAGTGCCGCCTTCACGGCACCGGGGTTGGCATTATACGTATCATCCAGCAAGCAGGCACCGTTGCGGCCGGCCACGATGCCCATGCGCCCGGCGACCGCCCCAACCTCGGCCAGGCCCGCCAGCACATCCGCCGGCTCGGTTTCCAGAGCCAGGGCCGCCCCCGCCGCCGCCAGGGCATTAGAGACATTATGACGTCCAATCAGCGGCAGTTGGAGACGACCCAGCTCCCGGCCCTCGAAACACAGCGTAAAAGCATAGCGCCCCAGCTGATCGGCGACCAGTGCCCTGGCCTGCAAGCGGCCCTCGCCGTGCAGACCGTAATCGACCACTTCGCGGGGCACCGCCTGGCTCGCCCAGAAGGGATAATACCGATCGTCCCGGTTGAGCACGGCGACCCCCGTGGCCGACAGGCCGGATAGGATCTCGCCCTTGGCCTGGGCAATGCGCCCCATGCCGCCGAATTCACCGACATGCGCGCCCGTCACGTTGGTGATGACGGCCACATCGGGCAGCGCCAGGGAGGTGGTCCAGGCGATCTCGCCCAGATGGTTGGCACCGAGCTCCACCACGGCCTGCTGGTGTTGCGCGCTCAGTTCGAGCAGCGTCAGAGGGGCGCCAAAGTCATTATTGAGATTGCCATGCGTGGCCAGGGTATCACCGCGGCGCGAGAGGATGCCGGCGAGCATCTGCTTGACGGTCGTCTTGCCGCTGTTGCCGGTGACCGCTGCCAGCGGTCCGCCCCAGGCTCGGCGCCGCGCACGACCCAAAAGCCCCAGCGCCAGACGCGTATCGGCGACCTCCACCTGCGGCAGCGGGTCGTCCTGGCGGGACTCCACCAGCGCCGCCACAGCGTCGGCCTCCCGGGCCTCGGCCAGGAACCGATGGGCATCGAAGCGGTCCCCGACCAGCGCCACGAACAGAGCCCCCGGCGCGAGCTGGCGTGTGTCGGTGGTAATGGTGCTGATAGGGACGTCATGGCCCGGGGCCTCGACGCCGAGTGCCCGGGTCACATCGCTGAGGCGCTGCAGGCCGGCGTGTGTCATGAGGAGGCATCCCTGTAGCGTGCGTTCAGGGCAGTATGCGCTTCCTGCCCGTCGGAAAAGGGGTGACGCACGCCAGCGACTTCCTGATAGGTCTCATGGCCCTTGCCGGCGATCAGGATGACGTCGTCGGCATCGGCCGATTGAATCACCGCGCGAATGGCTGCTGCTCGCCCTTCGTGAACCTGGGCACGGGACCGGGTTGTCTCGCTCAGGCCGGCCAGAATCTGTTCGCGTATCGCGGCCGGCGACTCGCTGCGCGGGTTGTCATCGGTCACCACGGCAATGTCGGCGTGACGCTCTACGGCAGCGGCCATGAGGGGGCGTTTCCCCGGATCGCGATCACCGCCACAGCCGAACAGGCACCACAGTTTACCCTGGTCGGGCAGGTGCAGGCGCAGGGCCTCCAGGGCGTTCTCGAGTGCATCCGGCGTATGGGCATAGTCGATGACCACCGTGGGCCCCCGGTCATCCGACACGACCTCCATGCGACCGGGAACCGGTGTCAGTTCGGCGGCGGCACGGAAAAGCGCCTCGAGATCGTCCCCCAGGCCATAAAGCGTGGCGATGGCCAGCAGCACATTGGTCAGGTTGAAGCCGCCGACCAGGCCGATTTCCAGGACACGTTCGCCGTCCGGCGTGGCAATGACCGCTCGCTGCCCCTGGGGCAGCGGTTCGATACCCACCACCCGCAGGGTCACGGATTCATCATCACCGACCGCCAGAACGCGCACACCGCTCGGCAGACCGGCCAGCATGAGGCGCGCCAGCGGGTCGTCAGCGTTGACCACGGCCAGCGAGAGTTCCGGGCGCTGGAAAAGCCGCGCCTTGGCGGCGGCATAGGCGCCCATGCCGCCATGGTAATCGAGGTGATCGCGACTCAGGTTGGTAAAGACGGCCGCCGAGACCCGACACCCCGCCAGCCGTTGCTGGTCGAGGGCATGCGACGATGCCTCCATGGCCACACGGCGGAGCCCCGTGGCGGCCAGCTCGCCCAGCGCGGATTGCAGCGCCAGTGGCCCCGGCGTCGTCAGCCTCCCCTCGTGCAGTGCACCAGGCCGACCGTGCCCGAGGGTACCGATCATGCCGGCCTCGCTCCCCAGCCGTTGACTGAGAGCGGCAATATAGTGGGTCACCGAACTCTTGCCGTTGGTGCCGGTCACCCCGATCAGTTCAAGATCCACGGGAACCTCGAACAACTCGCGACCAAGCTCACCGAGACGTTCGGCCAGCCCCTCGAGTCGCAGTACCCCGGGGGAAGACGACGCCGGCTCGCCCGCCTCGATGTGGCAGAGCACCCCGCTGGCACCCGCCGACAGGGCCTGATCGATGAAGTCACGGCCATCCACGCTGGTGCCGGGCAACGCCACGAAGATATTACCCTGCTCCACGGACCGGCTGTCCAGGGTCAGTCTGATAGCGTCAGGGAGCTCGAGCGAGCCAACCTCGCTGGCCTGCGCCGGCCAGTGCTGGCTCAGGGCGGCTCTCAGCCGTGCCGCGGTTACGTACATGCCGGCCTCACTAGGGTCGTTGGGTCAGGATCCATCATCGGCGTCCGCCTCCTGGTTCACTCGATCGGGGGGGACATCCAGCATGCGCAGGGCATTGCCGGCCACCCGGGAGAAGACCGGCGCCGCAATAGCTCCGCCATAATAAGCATCCCCGCGGGGATGGTCGATCATCACCACGGTAATGATGCGCGGATCGGAGGCCGGCGCAATGCCGACAAAGAGGGCACGATAGGTGTTTTCCTGATAACCGCCACTGCCGGTCTTGCGGACGGTGCCCGTCTTGCCGGCCACGCGATAGCCGGGCACCAGTGCTCGCCTGGCACCGGTGCCGGGGGTGACCACTTCATCCATCATACTCAGCACCCTGTCGGCCACCTGTGGATCAGTCACCGGCTCGCCCTGGGGAGCCTGGTTGAGGCGCAACAGCGAAGGCGGAAGACGCGTGCCGTGGTTGGCGATGGCCGTGTAGGCACTGGCCAGCTGAAGGGCCGACACCGAGAGGCCATAACCGTAGGAAAGCGCCGCCCACTGGCTGCTCGACCAGCGCACCGGCGCCGGCACACTGCCACTGGCTTCACCGGGGAAGCCGGTGCCCGGGGCACGATCGAAACCCAGGGCGCGATAACGCCGGGGCACCACGGGATCATCCAGCTCCAGGGTCAGCTTGGACATGCCGATGTTGGACGACTTGCGCAGGATCCCGGTTAGGCTCAACTCGCCATTGTTGGACACATCGCGGATGGTATAGTTGTCGATGCGCATCCAGCCGGGCGAGGTATCCACCACGGTGTCCGCTGGAAATCTGCCGGTCTCGAGAAGGGCCGTCATGGCCAGCGGCTTCATCACCGAGCCAGGCTCGAAGGCATCGACGATGGCCTGATTGCGCAACCCGGCCGGGTCCAGGCCGGCCCGGTTGTTGGGGTTGTAGGAAGGCTGGTTAGCCATCGCCATAACCTCCCCGGTATCCGCATCGAGCATCACCAGGGTGCCACCATCGGCATCGTTCTCCTCGACGGCCGCTTTGAGCTCGCGATAGGCCATGTATTGCAGGCTCTGGTCGATCGCCAGGGTCAGGTCACCGCCCGGCTCAGCCTCCTTGAGCACCTCCAGATCACGCACCAGACGACCACGGCGATCCTTGAGAACACGGCGCTTGCCCGGCACGCCGGCCAGGTAGGGTTGATAGGCCAGCTCCAGCCCTTCCTGACCCTGATCGTCGATATTGGTTACGCCGAGCAACTGAGCAGCCACCTCACCGGCCGGATAATAGCGCTTGTACTCCTTGCGGGCATGCACCCCGGGCACTCGAAGGTCCAGCACGTCCTGCGCCGCGCCAGGCGTCATGCGACGCTCAAGGTACATGAACTCGCGATCGGCATAGCGCTCGACGCGTTCATTCAGGGCATCAAGGTCCTGCCCCAGGGCCTGGGCCAGGCGCAGGCGCTGAATGCCGTCCTCCGGCAGATCCTGAGGGTTGGCCCAGAGCGTGACCACCGGCGTCGAAATGGCCAGCGGATTGCCGTCACGATCGGTAATCATCCCGCGGTGCGCCGGAATTTCGTCGACCCGCAGGGTGCGCGCATCGCCCTGCCCCTTGAGAAAGGTGTGATCGAAGACATGCAGGTCGACGATGCGGCCCGCCAGCAGGCTCAGGCCGATCAGCACCAGGGTCATTATGACGATGTAGCGAGCAGGACCCATGGGCTCTATGGGGGGCGGACGCCGCGGTGTGACACCGTTGGGGGGTGTTCGACTCATGGTCGGATCACCTCGACCTCGTCAACACCGGGCAGGCGCATCTCGAGGCGCTGGGTGGCCAGGCGCTCGATACGCGACGGTGACGACCAGGCACTTTCTTCCAGCAGCAGCTGCCCCCATTCGGTCTGCAACTGCTGTTGTTCACTCTGCAACTGCTGGAGGCGCGCGTAGCGTTCGCGAATCTCATGGCTGGTGGCGATCACCACCAATGCCGTGGCCAGACACAAGCCCAGCAGCACGGCGTTGAGCAGCAGCTTGAAGGTCGGCTTCGGGCGGGGGGTGGGCCAGCCGAACCCGGGGGCTGCGGCGGAGGCATTGCGTCCCTGTGCCATGTCACTCCCTCAATAACGTTTACGTGCTGCTCGCATGACAGCACTTCGAGCGCGCGGATTGTCCTCGACCTCTTCCGGGCTGGCGCGCCGCGCCTTGCCCAGGGCCTCCAGACGGCGCTCGATCTGGTCATCCCGCAGTGGCACGCCACGCGGCAGATGCGTGTCGCCCCGGACGTGATCGCGTATAAAGCGCTTGACGCGACGATCTTCCAGCGAATGAAAGCTGATCACCACCAGATGACCGCCGGGTGCCAGCGCTTCCAGGGCGGCGTCCAGGGCGGCTTCCAACTGATCGAGCTCGCCGTTGATGTGGATGCGCAGCCCCTGAAAGGCTCGCGTCGCCGGATGCTTGCCCTTCTCCCAGGCGGGGTGTGCCGTCTTGATGACCTCGGCCAGGTCAGAAGTGCGCGTAAAAGGTTGCTCGCTGCGTCGCGCCACGATGGCTCTGGCCAGTCGCCGCGCGAATCGCTCTTCGCCATAGGTCTTGAACACCCGGGCAATCTCGGCTTCGTCGGCACGCGCCAGCCAGTCGGCAGCACTCTGGCCATGATCCGGATCCATGCGCATGTCCAGCGGGCCGTCACGCAGAAAACTGAAGCCGCGCTCCGGGTCATCGAGCTGCGGCGACGACACGCCGATATCCAGCAGAATCCCGTTCAGCTTGCCATGCAGGCCGCGAGCCTCGGCGAGCTGCCCCAGGTCCGCAAACTCCCCGCGGGCAATGGAAAAGCGCGGGTCATCGATCGCCGCCGCTTCCTGAACCGCTTGGGGGTCACGGTCCATCGCCAGCAGGCGACCTTCGGGCGCCAAGCGCTGGAGGATCGCTCTCGAGTGCCCACCACGGCCGAAGGTGCCATCCAGGTAATGCCCGGCCGGGTCGTGAATCAAGGTATCGACTGCACCATCGAGCAGAACGCTGGCATGGCGGAATCCGCGCGGGGCGTGTTCGGAAGCGGGTGACGACATGCGGCTCTCGTGGTGACTCGGAAGGACCGTTCGCCGGGGCGACGGCAGGGGCATAATCTTTTACGATTACCGAAAATGACGGGAGTCGGCCGATAAGCCGGGTTCTGTCGAGGACAGTCATTCGTCTAGGAGCGCCGTCACCGACGCCCTCAAGCAACCTACCCGGACCCAGCGCGGGCCACGCCGTCGGGTCCCTATTTGGCCTTGCTCCGAGTGGGGTTTACCGTGCCACGCACTGTTGCCAGGCGCGCGGTGCGCTCTTACCGCACCCTTTCACCCTTACCGGCCTCCCGCGGGAGACGTAGGCGGTCTACTCTCTGCTGCACTTTCCATCGGCTCACGCCGCCCAGGTGTTACCTGGCACTCCGCCCTGTGGAGCCCGGACTTTCCTCCCCCGAAACGCACATGGCGCTCGGCGGCGACTGTCTGGCCAACTCCCGAGCCGTAGCATAACAGTGCCGCGCCCCCCTCTCAATCCCCGTCCTTGAGGCGTTGCGCCCGGGCGTACCAGGCCTTGCGGGGGCCGCCGAGCAAGCGTGCCACGCAGCCGGCAGCCTGCTTGACCCCCACGCCCTCGGCGAGCAGACACTCCAGCAGTCTATCCGACTCCACCTGGACGCTCTCATTGACCTCGCGCGGCGGAGCCCCCTCGACCATGATGACGAATTCGCCGCGCGCCTGATCCGGATCCGACGCCAGGCGTTCAATCAGGCTGGCAGCCGTGCCGTCAAGGAAGGTTTCGAAGGTCTTGGTGAGCTCACGGGCCAGGACCAGCCGCCGCTCGCCGAACACCTGGGCCAGATCCGCCAGGGTGTTGTGTATGCGATGCGGTGATTCATAGAAGACCAGGCTGGCCTGGTGATCCTGCAGGGCTTCGAGTCGCCCGCGACGGGCACCTCCCTTGGCCGGCAGAAAACCGCTGAAGAGAAAGCGATCGGTGGCCAGCCCGGCTGCCGACAGTGCCGCTACCAGGGCACAGGCGCCGGGCACCGGCACGATGCGACGCCCCCGGGCACGCAGCTCGCGCACCAGCACAAAGCCGGGGTCACTGATCAAGGGAGTGCCGGCATCGCTGACCAGCGCCACATCCTCGCCGTCCGCCAGGCGCCGATCAATCTGTTCGACCCGGCCCGCCTCGTTGTGCTCATGCAAGGAGATAAGCGACGGCGACACCCCCAGATGGCGCAGGAGCCGCGCGGTGTGGCGGGTATCCTCGGCGGCCACCAGAGCCACCTCGCCGAGCAGGCGGGACGCCCGAGGCGAAAGATCCTCGAGATTACCAATCGGCGTGGCGACCACGTACAATGACCCTACTAACGCGTCTGACATTTCGGCCCCCTGGGATGCTTTCTGCCACCATGCGACAAGGAAGGATCGATGAAGATTTCGTTTCGCGGCCTGATGGCCGCCCTGTTATTGGCACTCTTGCTGGCTGGCTGTGGCACGCAACCCAGCAAGACACAGCGCCAGCCTGCGGATGACCCGGATCAGCTACTGCAGGCCGCCGGCGAGCAGGCACCTGCCGCAGCGGCTGAATCCCGCCTGGAAGCCGCCAACATCCTAGCACGCCAGGGCCGCGCACCCCAGGCGCTGGAAGTCGCCCGAAACCTCGACTCGGCGAAACTTTCCCTCGAACAGCGTCGCCGCTGGGCCATGCTGCTTTCCGAGCTGGGCGAGTCCCAGAACGATCCCCAGGCCGTGGTACAGGCCGGTCGCCTGCTCAAGGACGACACTCCGCCGCGCGAACAGGCCAATCTGCTGCTGGGCCGCCTGGCCCGGGCGCTCGACGAGCTGGATCAGCCCCTGCCGGCGGCAGCCGCCTTTCTACGTCTGCAGGCCGCCAACGATGACGCCGAGCTCAATGACCCCATCTGGGATCAGCTTTCCAGCCTGCCCGGCCGTTCGCTGGACAAGCTGCGCAACAGCCAGCAAGCCAACACCCAGGCGTGGCTCGCCCTGACCGATGTGACGCGGGGCGCCAGCACCAGCCTGGAGCAGTTGTTCCGCGAACTGGAAGACTGGCGCATCGAGTACCCGGATCACCCTGCCGCCCGCCAGCTTCCCGCAAAGATTCGCGCCCTTCGCGACCTCCAGGGCAGCGAGGTCCGCCACCTGGCCGTTCTGCTCCCCGAATCCGGCCCGCTCGAGCGCGTCGCCGATGCCATCGAAGAAGGACTGCGCAGCCATCGACAAAGCGTCGGCAACCCCGGGCCGGAGCTGAGTTTCATCGATTCGAGCACGGGCGACATCGAGGCACTGTACCAAAAGGCTCAGGATCTCGGCGCCCAGGCCGTCATCGGCCCACTCGACAAGGACCTGGTCAATCGCCTGGAAAAGCGGGAGCAGGTCCCCCTGCCGACACTGGCCCTCAACTATGGCACAGCGGAGCGCAACCAGGCCCAGGGGCTCTTTCAATACGGTTTGTCGGCGGAAAATGAAGCCCGCCAGGTGGCACGTCGCGGGCGGCTCGATGGCTTGAACAGCGCGGCCATCCTGGTGCCTGACAACGAATGGGGACGACGCGTCAGCGCCGCCTTCCGAGGCACTTGGGAAGCGCAGGACGGCGAGATCACCGCCACCGAGCGTTACAACCCTGAACAGTCCGCCACCGAGAGCACACGGCGCGCGGCCCGCTCGCCGCAGCCCGACATGATCTTCCTGCTGGCACTGCCCGACTATGCACGCCAGATCCCGCCGACGCTCGAGTACTACAGCGCGGCCGACCTGCCGGTCTATGCCACCTCGCATCTCTACAACGGGCGCCTGCAACCTCGCCTGGACAAGGACCTCGACGGCGTGAGCTTCGTCGACATTCCCTGGCAGATTCCGGATGCCGCCGTCGGCGGTGAAGACGCCCTGCCCTTTGCCGAGACCTACCGCAAGCTCCACGAATCTTCCGAGCCCTCGATGTTTCGCCTCATGGCCATGGGCGTGGATGCCTATGAACTGGGGCGGCGCCTGCCCCTCTTCCGGGCTCTGCCGGGCAGCAAGCTGTTCGGTGCCACCGGCACGCTGTCAGCGGCCGAGGATGGGCGTATCCAGCGCCAGCTTCCCTGGGCGCGCTTCCGCGACGGTACGCCACAACCCATGATGACAACGGAAAGTCTCGGTGATGAGCTGCCCTGATGCGCGCCACCGCGGCGCCCATATCGAGCGCCTAGCCGCCGACTGGCTGGTGGCACAAGGACTGGAACTAGTCGCCACCAATCAGCATGCCAAGGGTGGCGAGCTCGATATCATCATGCGCGATGGCCAGACGCTGGTGTTCGTCGAGGTGCGCCACCGGGCCTCGGCACGTCACGGCCACCCTCTGGAAACCATCACCACGACCAAGCAGCGCCGCCTGATCAAGGCGGCGCGTTTTTATCTTCAGCGCAACGGGCTATCATGTGCATGCCGCTTCGATGTGCTGGCCGTCTCCGGCCGGCCTCCCGAGCTCGATTTCGACTGGGTGGCCGGAGCCTTCGAAGCGTTTTGACCCAAGGACCAGGAAGCCAAGATGGATTTCCAGACTCGCATTCTCGGACACTTCAACGCCAGCATCGATACCCAGACCTATGCCAGCGAGGTACTGCCGCCCTTCATCGAGGTCGCCAGTCAAATGATGGTTCAAGCGCTGGTCACCGAAGGCAAGATCCTGGCCTGCGGCAATGGCGGCAGTGCCGGTGACAGCCAGCACTTCTCCTCGGAACTGCTCAACCGCTTCGAACGGGAGCGGCCTAGTCTGCCAGCGCTAGCCTTGACCACCGACACCTCGACGCTGACCTCCATCGCCAACGACTACACCTACAACGATGTCTACTCCAAGCAGATTCGTGCACTGGGCCAACCCGGCGACGTCTTGCTGGCCATCTCCACTAGTGGCAACTCGGGCAATGTCATCCAGGCCATTCAGGCGGCGCATGACCGGGAAATGACGGTGGTGGCGCTGACCGGCCGGGACGGCGGCAACATGGCCTCCCTGCTCGGGCAGGACGACTGCGAGATTCGAGTACCGGCCACCACGACTGCACGTATCCAGGAAGTCCACCTGCTGGTGATCCACTGCCTGTGCGACCTGATCGACGAACAACTCTTCGGCCCAAGCGAGTAACCCATGAGCTACAAAACACTGAGCACTGCCCTGACCCTAATCGTTGTGATGGCCCTGTCCGGATGCGCGGCCATGAATGACGGTCCCGTCAACGAGAACTACGGCCAGCGTACCGAGGGCACCAAGGTCGAGGACGGCAATATCGAGGACAAGATCGACCGCAACCTCGGCGCCACCGATGCCCGTCTCGACGATGCCCGCATCAATGTGGACACCTTCAATGGTGTCGTGCTGCTCACCGGCCAGGTGCCCAGCCAGGAGCTCAAGACCATGGCCGGCGAGGTGGCGCAACAGGTCCGCAATGTTCGCAAGGTACACAACGAGCTCAGCATTGCCGCCAACCTGCCAAACTCACAGCGACTCAACGACACCTGGATCACCACCAAGGTGCGCACCGCCCTGGCGACCAATGAAGCCGTCGACGAAAGCCGCCTGTTGGTGGTGACCGAGAACGCAACCGTCTACCTGATGGGTATCGTCAGCCGTGCCGAGGCCGAGCGTATTGTCTCGGTGGCATCAAGCGCCGGCGGCATGCAGCGCATCACCAAGGTCTTCGACTACCTCGACTGACCTGGCCAGTGGACGCCATAAAAAACGGCAGACTCGAGGCCTGCCGTTTTCTTGATCCATCCCTCAACGCCTCTACCACGGGGCAGCGCCTCTGAAGACGAGCAGAATGCCCTGTCACTTGACGACGCGCAGGGAGGGCCGAGCCTTCTTGGGCGCCTGGCCCTCGTCGGTATGGCTGTCGCCATCAGTGTCAGCGGTGTCATCGACGCTGGCCAGCGCCGGACCGGTTTCGTCCTGCTCGGCCTGTGGCGCTTCGGATTCCTCTTCCTCGGGCATCTCGGGCTCGTGACCGAAGACCATGCCGACACCATTCTCGCGGGCATAGATCGCAATCAGTGCCTCCATGGGCACCATCAGCTGGGTCGGTTTGCCATCGAAGCGCGCCGAAAAGGCGATGGCATCATTCTCCATGGACAGGTCGCGAATGGCCGAAACCCCCAGATTAAGAACAATCTGCCCATTCTGGACAGCATCACGGGGAACCTCGACGCCCTCCTTCTCGGCATCCACCACGACATGAGGCGTCAGGTCGTTGTCGAGCAACCATTGATAGAGTGCTCGGGCAATATAGGGTCGGCTGGAATGCATCGTCATTCGGCCCTCTTGAGTCGATCGCATATGAAATTTACGGCCGCATCTCGCGCTCGGCTTCACTCAGCGCTGCCTTGAAACCGTCTCGCTCGAAGACACGCTCCATGTACTCCACCAGGGGCTGCACCTGTTTTTCCGGCAGCTCGATCCCCAGGGACGGCAGACGCCACAGAATCGGCGCCAGACAGCAGTCCACGAGAGTAAACTCATCACTCATGAAGTACGGCATGTCCTCGAAAATCGGCGAGATGCCAACCAGGCTCTCGCGCAATTCCTTGCGCGCCTTGTCGGCTTCCTTCTTGGAGCCACCGTGTATCCTTTCGACCAACGGGCACCACTCGCGTTCCAACCGGTGCATCCACAACCGGCTCTGGGCACGTGCTACCGGGTACACCGGCAACAAGGGCGGATGCGGGAAACGCTCGTCCAGGTACTCCATCATCACCTTGGACTCATACAGCACCAGGTCGCGATCAAGCAGTGTAGGGACACTGTTGTACGGATTGAGGTCGGCAAGCTCCTCGGGATGGTTATCCTCGTTGACCTCGACAACGTCCACGGCAACGCCCTTTTCCGCCAGGACGATACGTACCCGATGACTGCAGTGGTCATCGCCGCCGGAATAGAAGATCATCGATGACCGCTTGGTCACTACACCCATGAAACAACCCTCGCATCAGTTCGTCACGCCATCATAACACGAGCCAACCTTGGCGGGGGTGTCGTGGAATCTCTCAAGGTATCATCGGCGTCTCAATGAATATCTCGCCAGTACTCGCGTTTCAGAAAATATGCGAGCAACGCGAAGACCGCCAGGAAAATCAGCACCTTGGGGGCCAGCGCCTGAGCTTTGAGGCGGGAGGGCTCACCGACATAGACGAGAAAATTGGTCAGGTCGAACATGGCTCGCTCGAAGGCGTCCGGTGACAGACGCCCCTGCTCGACCAGCTCAAGCTGGCAATCCCCGTCGTGACAGACCCGCTGCTGAACGCCCTGCAGAGGTTCAAGCACATTGGGCATGGCGACCGCGGGAAAGACACTGTTGTTGACCCCGGTGGGCTGCTCGGCATCGCGATAGAAACTCAGCAGATAGGAGTACAGCCAGTCACTGCTGCGCAGACGAGTCACCAGCGTCAAATCCGGCGGCGCCTTGCCGAACCAGGTGCCGCTTTGCTGCGCATCCATGGCAATCTGCATCTGGTCGTTGAAGGCCTGCTCCTCGGCCAGGATCAGATGGTCCTCGACCAGCCCGCGAGGAATGTCCAGGTCCTCGGCGGCCCTGGAGAAGCGCTGATACTGCAGGGAGTGACAGCCCATGCAGTAGTTGACGAAAAGCTGCATGCCATTCTGCAAGGAGGCCTTGTCCTGCAGAGCCGGCGTCATGCTTCGCAGTCCCGCGGTGTCACCGCCCGCCGCCAGGGCCGTCATCGGCAGCCAGATCACACAGAGTATCAACAGGGATTTTTTCATCAGTCCGTCACCCTCTCCGGCAAGGGCCGGGTCGGTTCCAACCGAGTGTAGAAAGGCATCAGCAGAAAATAGGCGAAATAGCCCAGGGTGCATATCTGCGCGATGACCGTCCGGGTCTCGGTGGACGGCAGCACGCCCAGCACCCCGAGTGTGGTGAAGCAGACAACGAACAACCCCAGCATGACCCGCGACATCCAGCCCTTGTAGCGCATGGAGCGGACCGGACTGCGGTCCAGCCAGGGCAGGACGAACAGCACGGCGATGGCAAACCCCATGGCCACCACACCGAGGAACTTGGCCTCCAGGCCAAACAGCGAGAAGGTGACGCCGCGCAGAATGGCGTAGAAGGGCGTGAAGTACCATACCGGGGCGATGTGGTCCGGCGTCTGCAAGGGGTTGGCGGGCTCGAAATTGGGCTGCTCGATGAAGTAGCCTCCGCCTTCAGGGAAATAGAACACCACCACACAGAACACGAAGAGAAAGACCGCCACTCCCACCAGGTCCTTGAGAGTGTAATAGGGGTGGAAGGGAATGCCGTCCAGCGGCTTGCCGTCGGCATCCCGTCTGGCCTTGATATCGATACCATCCGGGTTGTTGGAGCCCACCTCGTGCAGCGCCACGATGTGCAGCACCACCAGCGCCAGGATCACGATGGGCAGCGCCACCACGTGCAGGGCAAAAAAGCGGTTGAGGGTAATCCCCGTCACTAGGTAGTCGCCCCGGATCCACTCGGCGAGTCCCGGACCGATGGCCGGTATGGCGGAGAACAGCGAGGTGATGACCTGGGCACCCCAGTAGGACATCTGCCCCCAGGGCAGCAGATAGCCCATGAAGGCCTCGGCCATCAGGGCCAGGTAGAGCGCCATGCCGAACACCCAGACCAGCTCGCGCGGCGCCTTGTAGGACCCGTACAGCAGGCCGCGAAACATGTGCAGATAGATCACCACGAAGAACGCCGAGGCCCCGGTGGTATGGAGATAGCGGATCAGCCAGCCCCACTCCACATCGCGCATGATGGTCTCGACGGAGGCAAAGGCCTCCTCCGCCGTTGGTGTGTAGGTCATGGTCAGCCAGACCCCGGTGAGAATCTGATTGACCAGCACGAGCAGCGCCAGAGAGCCGAAGAAATACCAGAAATTGAAATTGCGCGGCGCGTAATACTGGGTGAGATGTTCACGCAGCATCTGCGTCGCCGGGAAGCGATCATCCACCCAGCGCATCAGGCCGCGCTCCGCCTTGGGCTTGTCGGAGCGTTCCATCAACCCACCTCCTCGCCTTCACCGAGCCCCACCACGATGACCGAGTCACTCTCGAAGTGGTAAGGCGGCACCTCCAGATTGAGCGGTGCCGGGACATTGCGAAAGACCCGCCCGGCCAGATCGAAGCGCGACCCATGGCAGGGGCAGAAGAAGCCCCCCGGCCAGTCATCGACGCCCACACCCTCGGCGCTAGGTTCGGGACGAAACACGGGCGAACAGCCAAGGTGGGTACAGATACCCACGAAGACGCCGATCTCCGGGCGGATGGAACGCAACGGCCCGCTGACATAATCCGGCTGCTGCGGGTTGCTGGAGGCCGCATCGGCGAGGCGATCCTCGCCCAGCGCCTCGGTGCGCCGGATCATCTCGGCGGAGCGGTCAAGGATCCATACCGGCCGGCCCCGCCACTCGACGACCATGCGCTGGCCGGGCTCGAGCTTGGAGATATCGGCCTTGACGGGCGCACCGGCGGCCCGCGCCTCGGCGCTCGGCTTCCAGGCCGAGAGGAACGGCACCGCAACGGCCGCCGCGCCAGCAGCGCCGACCATGGTGGTGGCCGCGACAAGAAAGCGACGCCTGCCCCTGTTTACGCCATCTTCAGCCATGCACAGACCTCTCCTTCGAATGGCCCTCGCAGCACACGGATGCGATAGGGTCAGCCGGGTGCTGCCTCAAACGGCCCTGCGGGCCCTGTCAGCACCGGGCTGGGCTCATCCCGACTGCCTGACAACCGGTCAGACACTGCCTCCTGATGCCAGCTGCTGCTACTAAACATAGAACCAATTCGCCCAAGCCGC
The DNA here is from genome assembly GCF_030409235.1 of Halomonas almeriensis. Taxonomy (GTDB): domain Bacteria; phylum Pseudomonadota; class Gammaproteobacteria; order Pseudomonadales; family Halomonadaceae; genus Halomonas; species Halomonas almeriensis. Next base: position 173,062 of record NZ_JAUFPO010000006.1, on the reverse strand, counting down.
ACTCGCGTCTTTCACGCAAGCGTCAGCGGTGAAGCCCGGACATAAAAAAACGCCCGGACCGCAGGGTCCGGGCGCTTGGATCGGCAAGCGAATCGGCTTAACGCTTGGAGAACTGCGGGCGACGACGCGCCTTGCGCAGACCGATTTTCTTACGCTCGACTTCACGGGCATCGCGCGTCACGTAACCTGCATCGCGCAGTGGCTTGCGGAAGTCCTCGTTGTACTGCATCAGGGCACGCGTGATGCCGTGACGGATGGCGCCGGCCTGAGCCGAACCACCACCACCCTGGACGGTGACATACACATCGAACTGGTCCAGTGTCTCGGTCAGCTCGAGAGGCTGGCGAACCACCATGTGCCCCGTGACACGACCGAAGTAGTCGTTCAGCTCACGGTTGTTGACGGTGATCTTGCCGGTGCCCGCCTTGAGAAAGACGCGGGCGGTAGAGGTCTTGCGGCGACCGGTTCCGTAATACTGTTGTGTCATGGCGAAGACTCCCTCAGATGTTCAGTTCTTGCGGCTGCTGGGCGGCGTGGGGGTGCTCGGTGCCGGCGTATACCTTCAGCTTCGAGTGCATGGCACGACCCAGCGGACCCTTCGGGAGCATGCCCTTGACCGCGAACTCGATGACCCGCTCGGGGGCATGATTGATCATCTGTTCGAAACTCATCGAGCGCAGACCACCCGGATAGCCGGTGTGGCGATAATACTGCTTGTCGGTCGTCTTGTTACCGGTGACCTTCACCTTCTCGGCATTGATCACGACGATGTAGTCGCCGGTGTCGACATGCGGGGTGTATTCCGGCTTGTGCTTGCCACGCAGGCGGCGAGCGATTTCCGTGGCCAGTCGACCAAGCGTCTTGTCCGCGGCGTCAACGACGAACCAGTCGCGCTGGACGGACTGCGGTTTGGCAGTGAACGTCTTCATGGGTGAATCACCAAATTGATGCGTTGAGCCCTGGCGGCGCACCGCGACAGGACCATCCCTATTTTTCTTGGTTGCCGCCCGACTCTGTGTGAGCAGGCCACAACGGTTGAGCGAGCGAGCATTCTACACGATGCGCGACGGGCATGGCAATCGCGAAGCATGCGAGGTGCGAGATGCGAGATGCGAGATGCGAGATGCGAGATGCGGGCAGAGCATACCTCGCCGAGGCACGAAACTCGAAGCTCGCAACTCGAAACTCGGCCGAAGGGTCATGGCTTGTGCGGCAATGCGAGGTAGTCGTGGGACTGCATTTCCTGCAGCCGCGAGAGGGTGCGCTGATACTCGAATTCCAGCTTGCCGCCCTGGTAAAGCTGCTCGGCCGGGGCTTCGGCGGACATCAGCAACTTGACACCGCGGTCGTAGAATTCGTCGACCATGTTGATGAAACGTCGGGCCAGGTCGTCGGTGGTGGCGTCCATGCGGGTGACATTGGAGACCAGCACGCTGTGATACTCGCGGGCCAGCTCGATGTAGTCGTTCTGGCTGCGAGGACCATCGCACAGCTCGCTGAACTCGAACCACACCACGCCTTCATGCTGGCGCCGCGTTGCCAGCTGGCGGTGATTGACCTCGATGGCCAGGTCCTGACGGCCCTCGCCCCCTGCCAGGGAATGAAAGCTGTGCTCAAGCTCGGCCTCAGCGGCATCGTCCAGGGGCGAGTGAAAGATCTCCGCCTGCTCCAGGGTGCGCAGCCGGTAGTCGACGCCCGCATCGACATTGACGACCTCACAGTGGCGTTCGAGCAGGTCGATGGCCGGTAGAAAGCGGGCACGCTGCAGGCCATCCTTGTAAAGCTCGGCCGGCTCGATGTTGGAGGTCGCCACCAGCACCACATCACGGGCAAAAAGGGCTTCCAGCAGGTTGGCCAGGATCATGGCATCGGTGATGTCCTTGACGAAGAATTCGTCGAAGCAGATCACCCGGGCCTCGGAGGCAAGCTGCTCGGCGACCAGCGTCAACGGATTGGTGCGCCCCTTGTAGCGCTCCAGCTCGTCGTGAACCCGTTGCATGAAGCGATGAAAGTGCGTGCGCATCTTTTCGTCAAAGGGCAGCGACTCGTAGAACGCATCCACCAGGTAAGTCTTGCCGCGGCCGACACCGCCCCAGAAATACAAGCCCTGGATCGCGGGCATCGGCGCCCGGGATGACGAGGCCTGGCGGCCGAACAGACCGGCCACCCTGGCCTTCCAGCTCGACCCCTCCGACGCTCCCCTGACGGCAGGTTCACGCGGGGTGGTCAGCAGCTCGTCATGCAGGCGCTGCAGATGCTGAACGGCCTGCTCCTGGGCGGTATCATGCTCGAAGCCTTCGCGCTCCAGGTCCGCACGGTAGCGCTGCAGCGGCGACGTCGCCGAGGAGGTATCGAACGGCGTGGCAGGGTCGCTGTGGGGCATTGTTCACCATCCCTTCTGGACTGCTGTCGAAAACGCCATTATACGCCTCCCTGCCCGTCCTGACATTGCCGGCGTTGACCCCGACGCTGGCCCGGGCTCTATAATGGCGCCTGAGATTTCCCCGATCCATGAACCACGTCAGGCCGAACGACGATACAGGGAGAAGCACGTGGAATTAGGCAACATCAACGAAATGCTGGTCATCGCCTGTTTGCTGGCCGGCGTCGGCATTGGCGCACTGGGTTATCATCTGCTCAATGGCGGCGCGCGAAGTGCCCAGAAATTGCGCAAGCGCCTGGCGGAGCGAGATCGTGAGCTGGCCGAGCTGCGCAGCCAGCTGAGCGAACATTTCGAGCGTGCCGACAACCTCCTCTCGGCCCTGCTGGCGAGTGGGCGCAGCCTCCAGGAGGAGATCCACGACTCGGCAGTGCGCCTGGACTCGCCACAACCCAGCCAGCCGGACTTGAAGCAGGCCGACGAGCAAAAGGATGACGTGGACGCACCGCGCGATTATGCCGATGGCAACCGCGGCACCCTCTCGGAGGATTTCGGTCTCAAATCCGGCCAGACTCCTCCGGCGCAACCCCCCCGCTACTGAATACCGCGATCCTGCCGGCCCTCCCACGTCAGGGGGCCGGCATTCAGGCCGGGTTGTCGATATCCACGAAACGATGCTCGACGCCGAAGCCTTCCGCCAGCCACTCGCCCAGGGCCTGGACGCCATAGCGTTCCGTGGCATGGTGGCCTGCCGCCAGATAGTGAATGCCCATCTCGCGGGCCAGATGCGTGGTGCGTTCGGAGATCTCGCCGGAAATGAAGGCGTCCGCGCCGGCCTCGGCCGCCTGGATGATCATGTCCTGGGCGCCGCCGGTACACCAGGCGACTCGCCGAATGTCACTGGCCCGGGGTGATTCGATGAGCAGTGGCTCGCGGGCCAGCCGCTCGCCGACATGCTGTGCCAGGTCGGTGGCTGTCATGGGCGTCGTGAGCGAACCGTGCCACAGCAGCCCCTGGCCGAGCTCGCCGTCCAGACAGCCGCTGACCTCAAAGCCCAGTCGATCGGCCAGCCTGGCATTGTTGCCCAGTGTCGCATGGGCATCGAGTGGCAGATGGTAGGCCAGCAGGTTGATGTCATGTCCCAGCAGGGTTGCCAGGCGCTGGCGCTTCATGCCGACGACCTGCACCGGTTCGTTCTTCCAGAAATAGCCGTGATGGACCAGCACCATGTCGGCCTGCCAGGCCACGGCTTCGTCCAGCAGTGCCTGGCAGGCCGTGACCCCGGAGAGGACTCGGGTAATCTCGCCTCGACCACTGACCTGGAGGCCATTGGCCGTAAAATCCCTGAAGCCCGCCGCGGCGAGCTCGGTGTCACAGGCGGCGACCAGTTCATCGCGATTCGTCATGCAGCCTCCGGGCGTGGTTGGGGATGAAATGTTACCATCCCGCATTGTAACCAGCGCTTACCCGCCCCGGCGACCAGGCACAAGGAACTTCCTCCGCATGCGACGCGCCCTGCCCTATCTCTGGCCTATCCTGATCGGCGTCCTGGCGGCCATCGTGCTGCTCAACGCCTTTCCCCAGCTACTGGGGCGCCAGGCAAACGATACTCCCGGCGACACGGCTGGCTCGTCAGAACAGGCCCGCCCGGCGCCGGACCTGCGCCAGGCGGCTCCCCTGGCGAGAGGCAGCGGCCCGGTCAGTTACGCCGACGCCGTCGAACGCGCCGCACCGGCGGTGGTCAATATCTATTCGTCGCGCGTGGTCGAGCGCGACTCGCACCCGCTGATGTCGGACCCCTTCTTCCGTCAATTCTTTGGGGATGATGCCCCCAGTCGGGAGCGCATGCTCTCCAGCCTGGGATCCGGGGTGATCGTCAGTGAGCAGGGCTATGTGCTCACCAACAACCATGTCATCCGGGGCGCCGACCAGATCCAGGTCGCCTTGCGTGACGGCCGGGAAACCCTGGCGGAAGTGGTCGGGACCGACCCGGAAAGCGATCTGGCGGTGCTGCGCATCGATCTCGACGACCCCCCGGTGATCGAGCTCAGTGACACCCAGGAGGTCGCGGTCGGCGATGTCTCGCTGGCCATCGGCAACCCCTTCGGCGTGGGCCAGACCGTGACCATGGGCATCATCAGTGCCACCGGCCGCAGCCACCTGGGGTTGAGTGCCTACGAGGACTTCATCCAGACCGATGCCGCCATCAACCCGGGCAATTCCGGGGGCGCCCTGATCGACCCGCAGGGCGCCCTGGTCGGGATCAACACCGCCATCTTCTCGCGCTCCGGTGGCTCCCAGGGCATCGGCTTTGCCATCCCCGCCAACCTGGCCAGCAACATCCTCAAGGAAATCGTCACCAAGGGCCGAGTGATCCGCGGCTGGCTGGGCATCGAGGCTCAGGAGCTGGATGCCGAACTGGCCGCCTCCTTCGGCCTCGAGACCCCCAACGGGGTGGTCATTGCCAATGTCTTGCCCAACGGCCCCGCCGCCCGGGCGGGCCTGCAGCCCGGGGATGTCCTGTTGAAAGTCGACGGTGAGCCCATCCTAGATCCGCGCCAGACCATGAGCGATATCGCCGCCGTCAGGCCCGGCAATGCGTTGCCAGTGACCATCGTGCGCGGTGGCGAGACCCGGCAGGTCACGCTCACCGTGGCCGAGCGCCCGACCCCGAATCGCCCGGTTCCGAGCAGCCCCGACACCCCTGACGAAGCGAAGACCGGCCAGAACACCTCGTCATCGCCGGCGGAAAGCGACGCGGAAGAGCGCCCTGACCCGGCCAACGGCGACACGACCGACAGCGCCACCGCGGCCGGCGAGACGCCCTAGGCCGGCCCTACCCGAAAACAACGATGCCCCGACAGGCGGGGCATCGAAGGGAAACGGGCCGCCGCACCACTCAGTCGCGAATACGGTACTCGGCACTGCGCGCGTGGGCGGTGAGCGACTCGCCCCTGGCCAGCACCGAGGCCGTGGCACCCAGTCGTGAGGCCCCCTGCGCGGAGCAGTGGATCACCGAAGAGCGTTTCTGGAAGTCATGGACGCCCAGCGGCGACGAGAAGCGTGCGGTGCCCGAGGTCGGCAATACGTGGTTGGGTCCGGCGCAGTAATCGCCCAGGGCCTCAGCCGTATGCCGCCCCATAAAGATGGCACCGGCATGGCGCACATCCGACAGCCAGGATTCCGGGCTCGCCACCGACAGCTCGAGGTGCTCCGGCGCAATGCGATTGATCAGGGCCGCGGCTTGTGCCGGATCCTGACAGTGAATCAGGGCGCCGCGATCAGCCAGCGAGGTGCGCACGATCTCCGCCCGCTCCAGGCTGGGCAACTGACGGGCCATGGCCTCGGCCACTTCATCCAGGTGCGCGGCGTCCCAGCTGACCAGAATGGCCTGGGCATCCTCGTCGTGCTCGGCCTGGGAAAACAGGTCCATGGCCAGCCAGTCAGCATCGGTCTGGCCATCCGAGACCACCAGGATCTCGGAGGGACCAGCGATCATGTCGATGCCCACACGACCGAACACGGTGCGCTTGGCGGTCGCCACATAGATATTGCCCGGCCCGACTATCTTGTCGACCCGCGGCACCGTCTCGGTACCATAGGCCAGTGCCGCCACCGCCTGGGCGCCCCCCAGGGTGAAGACATGATCGACACCTGCGAGATAGGCCGCCGCCAGCACGAGGTCATTGAGCACCCCATCCGGGGTCGGCACCACCATGACGATCTCGGCGACGCCGGCGACATGGGCCGGGATGGCATTCATCAGCACCGAGGACGGATAGGCCGCCTTGCCGCCGGGCACATAGATGCCGGCACGATCCAAAGCAGTCACCTGCTGACCCAGCACGGTGCCATCGGCCTCGGTGTACTGCCAGGACGCCGGCTTCTGCTGCTCGTGATAGTGACGAATCCGTTCGGCCGCATGCGCCAGTGCATCGCGCTGTTCGGCCGGCAGGTTGTCATGGGCCTGACGCAGTCGATCGGGGCCCAGCGTCAGCTCGGCCATGCTGCTGACCGCCAGGCGGTCGAAACGATTGCTGTACTCCACCAGGGCGGCATCGCCCCGTTGCCTGACAGCCGAGAGGATTTCATCGACGCGTTGCTGCACCTGGGCATCGGAGACGCCTTCCCAGGCCAGCAGTGCCTCGAGCCGTGACTCGAAGTCCGCGTCGGTGGTGGCCAGGCGGTTGATGGCCAGGCCATTGGCAGGCGCTTCGCTCATGAGATGGGTCCCCTTGCAGGAATGGGTCGCCCGGTCAGGCGCCCTGGGTTTCACGACGACTGGCCACGGCCTCGCTCAACCGGGCGATCAACGGCTTGAGGCGATCGTGCTTCATAGTCATGGCAGCCTTGTTGACCACCAGACGGGTACTGATCGAGGCAATCAGTTCGCGCGGTTCCATACCATTGGCGCGCAGGGTATTGCCGGTATCGACGATGTCGACGATCTCGTCGGCCAGATTCATCAACGGCGCCAGCTCCATGGCCCCGTACAGCTTGATGACCTCGGCCTGAACGCCCTGCTGCGCATAGTAGCGCCGCGCCACATCGACAAACTTGGTCGCGACCCGCCGCCTTGCCTGACTGGGCGCGGCGCCGCTGATGCCCGCGGTCATCAGCTTGCAGCGGGCAATGTCCAGGTCCAGCGGCTCATACAGCCCTTCGGCTCCATGCTCGAGCAGCACATCCTTGCCGGCCACCCCGACATCCGCGGCGCCCAGCTGGACGTAGGTCGGCACATCGGTGGCCCGGATCACCACCAGCTTGACGTCCGGCAGGTTGGTGTCGAAAAGCAGTTTGCGACTCGAGCCGAGGTCCTCGGCCGGTGTAATGCCGGCATCCGCCAGCAGCGGCAGCGTCTCGTCGAGGATGCGCCCCTTGGAAAGGGCCAGGATCAATTGCTTGCTCATGGTATTGCCCGTTGTCGACTTCAGCCCGGTACGCGGCGAATCTTCGCACCCAGCAGTTGCAGCTTCTCCTCGATGCACTCATAACCACGATCGATGTGATAGATGCGGTCCACCAGTGTCTCGCCGGCCGCCATCATGGCGACGATCACCAGCGAGGCCGAGGCACGTAGGTCGGTTGCCATCACCGGAGCGCCCGAGAGGCTCTCCACTCCCGTGATCATCGCCGTATTGCCTTCCAGCGCAATATCGGCGCCCATGCGGTTGAGTTCCTGCACATGCATGAAGCGATTCTCGAAAATGGTCTCGACCACCCGCGAGGTGCCCTCGGCCACGGCATTCATGGCCACGAACTGGGCCTGCATGTCGGTGGGAAAGGCCGGATAGGGCGCCGTGCGGATACTCACGGCCCTGGGCCGCTTGCCATGCATGTCCAGCGCGATCCAGTCGTCGGCGTGTGTGACCGTGGCGCCGGCCTCCTCGAGCTTGGCGAGCACGGCATCCAGCAGGTCGGCGCGGGTATTGCGCACCCTCACCCGCCCTCGCGACAGTGCTGCCGCGACCAGGAAGGTACCGGTCTCGATGCGATCGGGCATGACATCATGCTCGGCAGCATGCAACCGCTCGACACCGTGGATGGTGATGGTGTCGGTACCCTGGCCGCGGATATCCGCCCCCATTTTGATCAGGCATTCGGCGAGATCCACCACCTCGGGCTCGCGGGCGGCATTCTCGAGGACGGTGGTGCCCTCGGCCAGGGTGGCGGCCATCAGCAGGTTTTCGGTGCCGGTCACGGTGACCGTATCGAAGAAGATGGTCGCGCCCTTGAGGCGCCCCGCCACCCGGGCACGGATGTAGCCGCTTTCGACCCGGATCTCGGCGCCCATGGCCTCGAGGCCACGCAAATGCAGGTCCACCGGGCGCGAGCCAATAGCGCAGCCGCCGGGCAGGGACACGTCCGCCTTGCCGAAGTGGGCGAGCAAGGGGCCCAGCACTAGGATGGAGGCACGCATCTTCTTGACCAGCTCATAGGGCGCATGACAGTCCGTCACCTGGGAGCCATCCAGCTGGATACTCATCTGCTCCCCCATGACTGGTTGCACACCCATGTGGCCCAGCAGCTCAAGGGTCGTGGTGATATCCTGCAAGTGCGGAAGATTGCCGATGGTCACAGGCTCATCCGCCAGCAGGGTCGCGCAGAGAATCGGCAGCGCCGCATTCTTGGCACCACTTGCCCAGACCTCTCCGTCGACGGAGCCACCCCCGGTAATGATCAGCTTGTCCATGTTTGGGTCGACCCTCAGGCCCCCTTGCTCTCGGTGGCGGCTTGCCACTGCTGCGGGGTATAAGTACGAATGGTAATGGCGTGAAGCGCGCCGGAAGCGATCTCGTCGGACAGCGCGCCATAGACGAGTTGCTGACGCTTGACGCGTGACAGACCGTCAAAGACATCTCCCACGGCGGTCACCTGAAAGTCGCAACCCTCGCCCTGAATGTGAAACTCGCAGTTGTCGATGCGGCTTTCGAGAAGCGCCTTGACGTCACTGGGATGCATGGAATCCTCGCTTTTCGATGTCGTCGGTGATGGCACCACATAAAAATGTCAGCGCTATTGTGCCGACATGGTAAAGAAAAGCAGGGCATTTGGCGATGACGCAGCGCCGCTTTACCCCTTCGATGCAGCGGACGCGCCGGGCAGGAGGCTATCCAGTTCTGCCACTTCCGTCAGGCGCGCCAGAGGGGCGGAAAGGCGAACACTGGTCACGGCCAGCCCGCTGCGGCTGGCCTGGCGAAGCCACTCCAGCAGCATGCTGACCGCCGCACTGCTGACGGTGTCAACTCCGCGCAGATCCAAGGCCACGTCAGCGCCCCGCCGGCAGGCATCCAGCCATTCGCGGCCGGCAGCGGCCAGCGCCGCCGCCCCCTCGAAGTCGACACTGCCGGTCACACTCAGGGTGTTGCCATCGGCCACGAGCCGATTGCTACCGTCCTCGAGCAGGACGCTCACTCGCCTTTCTCCAGCTCGTCGACAGCAAGCTCGGGGGCCCAGCCATTGATGACCGCATCATAGTCTCGATTCTGATCGCGCATGGCCTGGTCGAACTGGTTGCGGAACGTCAGTCCCAGATTGATGCCGTTTACGATGACATTGACCACCTTCCACTGCCCGTCATCCAGGCGCATAGTGTAACTGATCGGGTAGACGGTGCCGTCGCTGCCCACCACTTCCATGCCGACGCTGGCCTGGTCATCGTAACGCGCGCCCTGCTGGGCATCGGGCACGCGAATTTCGCGATAATCGAAGGTCACAAGCCCCCTGGAATAGGTGTCGATCAGGGTCTGGCGAAACGTTTCGACAAAGCGCGAACGCTGCTGGGGCGTGGCATTACCGAAATAGCGCCCCATGACACTGGCACCGATGTAACGAAAGTCCGCCACGTCGGCCAGGTTGCTCTCGACGACCTGTTCCAGTTCTTCCGGGTGCTGGGCAAAGTGATCCTTACGTCCCTCGATCTTCTCCATCAGCGCATCGACACTGTCGCGAATCAGCGCTTCCGGACTATCGGCCTGCTGCGCCAGGGCCGGCATGGCCGCGAGCGACAACAGCAACATCATGACGCCGGCACGCAGCCCGGCCATGGAAACCTTCAACATCATCATCCCTCCGAAGCCATGTTGGACACAAACTGCTGGATCAACTCCTCAAGCACCAGTGCCGATTGGGTATCGCGAATACGCTCACCATCACTCAGGGTCTCGGGGGCGCCGCCCACCGAGAGACCGATGTACTGCTCGCCCAGCAGCCCGGAGGTCAGAATCGCCGCCGTGCTGTCCTCGGGCAGGGTGTCTTCCAGGTCACCATCGAGCTCCATGACCACATGGGCGTCATACCAGTCGGTATCCAGCTCGATACTTTCCACCCGCCCCACTGTCACGCCGGCCATGGTCACCCGAGCACGCGGTTTCAGGCCGCCGATGTTGGCGAAGTTGGCATGCAGCTCGAACCGGCTCTCCGGCGTGTCCAGGCTCAGGCCACTGACCCTCAGGCCCAGGAACACCAGCCCGGCGATACCGGCCAGCATGAACAGCCCGACGCCGAGCTCCATTGTCTTGCTACGCTTCATTGCGTCTCTCCGAACATCAGGACAAGCCTCCGAACATGACGGCTGTCAGCAGGAAATCCAGCCCCAGCACCGCCAGGGAGGCATATACCACCGTGCGCGTGGTGGCCCGCGAAATACCTTCCGAGGTGGGCACCAGTGCATAGCCCTGGTAGACCGCGATCCAGGTGACCACCAGGGCAAAGACCAGACTCTTGACCAGGCCATTGCCCACATCGCCGATGAAGTCGACGCTGGCCTGCATGTTGCCCCAGTAGGAGCCCTCGAACACGCCCAGCCACTGAACGCCGACCAACTGCCCGCCCCAGATACCGACCACACCAAAGCCGATGGTCAACAGCGGCAGGGCCACAAAGCCGGCCCACAAGCGCGGCGCCACGACGCGGCGCAAGGGGTCGACACCGATCATTTCCATGCTGGTGAGCTGCTCGGTCGCCTTCATCAGACCGATCTCGGCGGTCAAGGCCGAACCCGCCCGGCCGGCAAACAGCAGGGCCGCCACCACCGGTGCCAGCTCGCGCAGCAGTGACAGCGCCACCATCTGACCCAGGGCATCCTCGGCCCCGAAATCGACCAGAATGGTGTAGCCCTGCAGTGCCAGCACCATGCCGATGAACAGCCCCGACACCAGCACGATGGCCAGCGACAGCACGCCCACAAAATGCACCTGATGAAGCCACAGCCGCACCCCCTCCAGCGAGGGGATGCCGAACATTGACTGCACCAGGAAAATACCGGCATCACCCAGGCTTTCCAGGGACCGGCAGCCCCAGCGGCCCAGCTGGTGAACACGCTCGATCATCGCACCCCTCCGGATCCCATCAGGTCGGCATGAAAGGCCGGACCAGGATAGTGGAAAGGTACCGGGCCATCGGGCTCACCATGCACGAACTGGCGCACTCGAGCGTCCTGTTCCACGTCCAGGCTATCGGGCGTGCCATGTGCCATGACCTGGCCATCGGCAATGACATAGACGTGATCGGCGATGGAAAGAGTTTCCTTGATGTCATGCGACACCACGATCGCGGTCAGGCCGAGGGCATCATTGAGGCGTCGGATCAGCTGTACCAGCACCCCCATGGAAATCGGGTCCTGACCGACGAAGGGCTCATCATACAGGATCAGCTCCGGATCCAGTGCAAGGGCGCGCGCCAGGGCCACGCGTCGCGCCATGCCGCCGGAGAGCTCGGCCGGCGTCAGCTCGCGCGCGCCGCGCAGCCCCACGGCCTGCAACTTGAGCAACACCAGGTCGCGAATCATCGACTCCGGCAGGTCGGTGTGCACGCGCAGCGGAAAGGCGACATTTTCGTAGACATCCAGGTCCGAGAAGAGTGCCCCGCTCTGAAAGAGCATGCCCATGCGACGCCGAAGGCTGAAGAGTGCCTTGCGCGACAGACGGTGCACATCCTCGCCATCGATCAGCACACGACCGGCATCCGGCGACAACTGCCCGCCGATCAACTTCAGCAGGGTTGTCTTGCCGGTACCACTGGGCCCCATAATGGCGGTCATCTTGTTGGGCAGGATGGCCATGTCGATGCCCCGAAAGATCGACGTATCGCCGCGCGCGTAGTGCAGGCCCTCGACTTCAACGAAGGGAGTGTCGGTCATCCGTCTGTGTTCCTGAGGGTAATTATCGAACATCGTATCCTAACTGGGTCGTGACGCGCCAGCACCCACCTCTTCGGCTTGCGCCGGCTCAGCGGAGGATGTTCAATGGAGCACTTTTTCCACCCTGGATCCTCGACCCGCCATGCTGATTCCCGCCCTGCTTGTCGTCCTCGGCCTTGTCGGCCTGCTGTGGAGTGCCGACCGCTTCGTGGGCGCCGCCGCCGCCACGGCTTACCGCGCCGGCATGAGCACCCTGCTGGTCGGGATGACCATTGTCTCGATCGGCACCTCGGCCCCGGAAATCGTGGTCTCGCTGATGGCCTCGCTGGACGGCGTGCCTAACCTGGCTACCGGCAATGCGCTGGGCTCCAACATTGCCAATATAGGCCTGGTACTGGGTATCACCGCCCTGGTGGTACCCATACCGGTGCGCTTCTCCATCGTGCGCAAGGAACTGCCCCTGCTGCTCGCCGCCACCGGGCTGGCCGGCTATGCGCTGTCCAATGGCCAGTTGGACCGTCTGGATGGCCTGCTGTTGGTAGCACTACTGGTGTTCAGCCTGTGGTGGCTGTTCCGCGCCGACACCCCGGGAGTGGCAGACGCCGGCTCCGAGATACCCGACATGTCGCTGCTCCGTGCCCTGGTGTGGCTAAGCCTGACCCTGGCGATCATGGTCGCCAGCTCGCGCGCCCTGGTGTGGGGCGCCAGCGAGATTGCTCGGGGCTTCGGCATCAGCGAGCTGGTCATCGGCCTGACCATCGTCGCCATCGGCACCAGCCTGCCCGAGCTGTCCGCCTGTGTGGCCAGCGCCCTGAAGCGCCACCACGATCTGGCCATCGGCAATGTCATCGGCTCCAACCTCTTCAACATGCTGGCCGTGCTGCCGATTCCCGCCCTGCTGCGGCCGGGCGCCACCGATCCGGCGGCGGCCGGCCGCGACTATCCGGTCATGCTGCTGTTGACCCTGGCACTAGGCATGCTACTGCTCTGGCAGCGCCGCGGGTACATTCAACGGCTACCCGGTGCCCTGCTGGCCGCTACTTATGCCGGTTACCTGATCTGGCTAGGTAGCCAGCACATCACCGTAGGCGCTTGAGCCTTGAGAGAATCGCCGCGAAGGGCAACAATCACACCATGACTGACGCCACCACCACTTCCGCTCTGCTGCGAGCCAGCGCCGTACGCACCCTGACCCTGGAACAACAGGCGATCGGCGCCCTGATCGAGCATCTCGATGAGGATTTCGATCACGCTTGCCGGCTGATCCTGGACTGTCCCGGTCGCGTGATCGTGACCGGCATGGGCAAGTCGGGCCACATCGGTGGCAAGATCGCCGCCACGCTCGCCAGTACCGGCTCGCCGGCCTTTTTCGTGCACCCCGGCGAAGCCAGCCACGGCGACCTGGGGATGATCACCCCCGGCGATGTGGTGCTGGCACTCTCCAACTCGGGCGAGACCGCTGAGGTCACGGCGCTGCTGCCGTTGCTGAAACGCCTGGGCACCCCCTTGATCAGCATGACCGGGCGACCCCACTCCACGCTCGGCCGCCATGCTGACGCGCACTTGTTTGCCGGTGTCGAGCGCGAGGCATGCCCGCTGGATCTGGCCCCCACATCCTCGACCACAGCCGCCCTGGCCCTGGGTGACGCCCTGTCCGTGGCCTTGCTGGAAGCCCGCGGTTTTACAGCCGAGGACTTCGCCCTGTCGCACCCCGGCGGCAGTCTCGGCAAGCGCCTGCTGCTGCGGGTGTCGGACCTCATGCACCACGGCAGCCGACTGCCCCGCGTCGCCTCGGGTAGCCCCTTGCGTGACGCCCTGCTGGAAATCACCCGCCAGGGACTGGGCTTTACCTGTGTCGTCGATCCGCAGGATTACCTGGTGGGGGTCTACACCGACGGCGATCTGCGTCGTACCCTGGACCACCATGCCGATCTGAGCCAACTCCGGGTCGACGATGTCATGACCGTGCCGGGCAAGCGCATTTCTCCCGACATCCTGGCCGCCGAGGCCGTGCGCATCATGGAAGACAACCGCATCACCGCCCTGGCCGTGGTGGACCCGGCAGGCCATCCGGTCGGCGCCCTGCACATGCACGACCTGCTGGCCAGCGGCGTCATCTGATCACTGGAGTTGCCATGCACACCACGACATCCAACGCCTCCCTGCTCGAGCGCATGGCCGGCGTGAAGCTGCTCGCGCTCGACGTGGACGGCGTGCTTTCCGATGGGCGTCTGTATTTTCAGGCCGACGACATGGAGACCAAAGCCTTCCATACCCTCGACGGCCAGGGCCTCAAGCTGCTCCAGCAAAGCGGAGTCAGCGTGGCCCTGATCACCGGCCGCGAATCCCCGATGGTCACCCGACGGGCCGAGGCCCTGGGCATCCACCACCTTCACCAGGGCATCAAGCGCAAGCTTTCGGTTCTGCAGCAGCTGGGCCAAGAGCTCGGAGTGGCGCTTGAACAGATGGCCTATTGCGGCGACGACCTGCCGGACCTGGCGCCCATCCACCAGTGCGGCGTGGGCATCACGGTACCCAACGCACCGCCCTATATCCGCGAACACGCGGACTGGGTCACCGAACGCCAGGGCGGCCATGGCGCTGTTCGCGAAATCTGCGATGCGCTCCTCCAGGCCCGGGGGCAATGGGACGCCATTGTCAGCCGCTACCTGAATGACCAGGCGTGATGACATGCGACTCCCGCGCCCCGGCTTTCGCACCTGGCTGTTCCTGCTGCTGTTGCTGCTGGGCGCCGGCCTGACCCTGCTCGACCAGCGTCAGAGCGAACCGCCCGGCCCGGTGCCGCCGAGCCGTTCGGGCGAGCCCGATTACTACATCGAGGACCTCAGGGCCACGCGTTACGATGCCCAGGGACGCCCGCATCAGCAGCTCCAGGCGCCACGCCTGTCGCATACCCCGGTCGACGACGTCACCCGGCTGCAGAGTCCGACCCTTCGTCTGCGCGATGACAGCGGTCGCCACTGGACTGCCAGCGCCGACCGGGGCCGGCTGGACAGCGGCGGCGCGCCCTTGAGCCTAACCGGCAATGTCCGCCTGGAAGCCCCGCAGGAGCACTGGCAATTGACCACCCGCTCGCTGCACTATAATGCCGACACCGCCCACGCCTGGAGCGAGGCACCGGTCACGCTGCGTCAGGCCGTTCAACGCATGCAGGCCGAGCGCTTTGATGCCTGGCTCGATGACAATCGTGTCCGGCTGACCGACAATGTCCGCGGCCACCACCCGCCGGCAACCGACGAGGACCCCGAGCCATGATGCGAACGCCCCTCGCCCCCCTGCTGGGCCTGGCCATGACAATCTTCCTGGCCTGCGCGCCTGCGGCGCTGGCCCTGGAAGGCGATGCCAGCGCCCCCATTCAGGTGGAGGCCGATCGCCTGGACCTGGACGATCGCGCTGGTACCGCCGTCTATCAGGGTAATGTGCGCATTCAGCAGGGCAGCATGAAACTCCAGGGCGAACGCGTGGAAATTCGCCGCAATGAGGCCGGGCAGCTGGCCCGCGCCATCGCCACCGGCAACCGCGCCTACATCGAGCAGCAGCCCCAGCCGAATGCCGACCTGGTCCAGGGCTGGGCGAGGCGGATCGTCTACCATGTCGCCGAGCGCCGCCTTGAACTAGTCGACCGGGCGGAACTACACAAGGGCGATGACACCTTTCAGGGCGGCTATCTGCAATACTTCCTGGACCGCCGGGTGGTCCAGGCGCGCTCCTCGGCGGAGGGCGTGGATGACAATCAGCGCGTGCGCATGACCCTGGAACCCGAACAACAGAGTGACCCATGAAGACGCTGCATGCCCGCCATCTGGCCAAGAGCTACAAGCGCCGCCGGGTCGTCCAGGACATCAGCCTGGCCATCGGCCAGGGCCAGGTGATCGGCCTGCTGGGCCCCAACGGCGCCGGCAAGACCACCTCCTTCTACATGATCGTGGGACTCGTGCGTGCCGACGCCGGCGAGGTCGCCATCGATGACCGCGACCTGTCACGTGCCGCCATGCACGAACGGGCTCGAGCCGGCATCGGTTACCTGCCCCAGGAAGCTTCGATCTTTCGCAAGCTGAGCGTTGCCGACAACATCATGGCGATACTCGAGACACGCAAGGACCTCGACCGCAACGGTCGTCGCCAGCGTCTGGAGGTCCTGCTCGAGGACTTTCACGTCACTCACATCCGCGACAACGCCGGCATGAGCCTCTCGGGCGGCGAACGCCGACGAGTGGAAATCGCCCGGGCACTGGCCACCGAGCCGGATTTCATCCTGCTGGACGAACCCTTTGCCGGGGTGGATCCGATCTCGGTCGGCGAAATCAAGGGCATCATTCGCCAGCTCAAGGCGCGTGGCATCGGCGTGCTGATCACCGATCACAATGTGCGAGAGACACTGGACATCTGCGACGCTGCCTACATCGTCGGCGACGGCCAGATCATTGCCCAGGGGGATGCCGAGAGCATCCTGGCCAACCAACGGGTACGCGACGTCTACCTGGGGCAGGATTTTCGTCTCTAGCGCCCGGTATGCCGCACCAGGCGCCACCTTCCACCCAACGGCAGAAGGCTTCTGGCCCGCGTCTTGCATGGGCGAAGCCTTCGCAGTAACGTGACAGGTCAAGCCTCACTACACGGACCCCTGTCTATGGCCATGAAGGCTTCCCTGCAACTGCGGCTCGGCACCCAGCTGACCATGACGCCTCAGCTACAGCAGGCCATCGCCCTGCTGCAGCTCTCGACCCTGGAATTGCGTCAGGAAGTCCAGCAGGCACTCGAAGCCAACCCCATGCTGGAACTCGAGGAGGAGTTCGGCGAGCAGGCCGTGGGCGATACCACGGAAGACGACTGGGCCAGCGAGATTCCCGACCAGTTAAGCACCGACAGCGACTGGTCGGATACCTACCAGGATGCCGGACTTACCAGCACGGGGAGCGGCGAGGCACCGGACTTCGAACGCCAGGCCGCCGGCCAGAGTCTGCACAGTCACCTGGCCTGGCAACTCGCCATGAGTGGTCTGGACGCCCCCGACATCCAGGTCGCCGAGAGCCTGATCGATGCGGTCAACGAGGATGGGTATCTCGACCAGCCACTGGACGAGATTCGTCAGGGACTGAGCGCCCAGGGAATGACCACGCTGACCAGCGCCGACGTCGAACGGGTGCTGCAACGCCTGCAACAGTTCGAGCCGACGGGCGTAATGGCCCGCGACCTGAGTGAATGCCTGATGCTACAACTGGCGGCACTCCCCGAGAACACCCCGCGCCTGCCCCAGGCTCGCCGTGTGGTACGCCAGTTCCTCGAGGCCCTGGCAAACAATGACCGGAGCACCCTCAAGCGGCGCCTCAGTCTGGACGAAGGCGCCCTGGACGAGACCATCGAGCTGGTCCGCAGCCTCGACCCCAGGCCGGGCAGCGCCTTTACCAGCGGCGATAACGATTATGTCATCCCCGACCTCATCGCCCGGCATGACGCCCAAGGCTGGCAGGTCGAGCTCAATCCCGAGGCCATGCCCCGTCTGCGCATACAACCAGATTACGCGGCCCTGATCCGTCGCGCCGACAAGAGCCAGGACAACCAGTTTCTCAAGGACCACCTCCAGGAAGCGCGCTGGCTGCTCAAGAGCCTGGCCAGCCGCAACGAGACCCTGCTGCGGGTCGGCCATGAAATCATGGCGCGCCAGATCGACTTCCTCGAGCAGGGCGAGGAAGCCATGAAGCCCCTGATCCTGGCCGATATCGCTCAGGCCGTGGAAATGCACGAGTCGACCATCTCGCGGGTCACTACCCAGAAGTACATTCACACCCCGCGCGGCGTCTTCGAGCTCAAGTACTTCTTCTCGAGCCATGTAGGCGATGGTGGCGATGCCCACTCCAGCACCGCCATCCGTGCCCGTATCCGCAAGCTGATCCAGGAGGAACCTCCGCGCAAGCCGCTCTCCGACAACAAGCTGGTGAGCCTGCTGGCCGACGAGGGCATCGAGGTGGCAAGGCGCACCGTAGCCAAGTATCGCGAGTCCATGAACCTGCCCTCCTCGAGTCAACGCAAGCGCCTCCGATGAGCGTTGACACCTGCTGGCGACAGGGGGTTTGCACGACTCCAAAAAGGGTTACAATCGAGCCACAACCCATGGAGCAAGGAGCGTGTCATGCAAGTCAACCTCACCGGCCATCATGTGGAATTGACCGACGCCCTGCGTGACTATGTGCAAGAGAAGCTCACACGCCTGGAACGCCATTACGACAACATCACGACCGTTCAAGTGACCCTCTCCGTGGAAAAGGAGCGTCAGAAAGCTGCCTGTACTCTTCATGCCGCCGGCGCCGACCTGCATGCGGAAGCCATGGACAATAACATGTATGCCGCCATCGATGCCCTCGCCGACAAGCTCGACCGGCAACTGGTGAAACACAAGGAAAAATCCCAGGCCCGCGCCCAAGGCGCCGCCAGCGTGCGCTGAACCATCATGACACTGGAAGCCATCCTCCCCCCCGAGCGCGTTCTCTTCGATGTGCCCGGGGGCAGCAAAAAGCGGGTGCTGGAATTCTTCAGTACCTTCATCGCGCAGAACACACCCAGCCTGGACAGTCAGGAGGTGTTCAGTCGCCTGATCAGTCGGGAGCGTCTGGGCAGTACCGGTATCGGCCATGGAGTGGCCATTCCGCACTCGCGCAATCCGCATTGCCGATCGCCAATTGCCGGCTTCCTCAAGCTCGCCGAGCCCATCGACTTTGATGCCGTGGATGGCGAACCGGTCGACCTGGTGTTCGTGCTGCTGGTGTCCGAAGAAGCCGACGACGCCCATCTGGCGCTACTCGGCCAGGTCGCCGCGGTGATGAACGACGCCGATACGCGACACAGCCTACGGCGTGCCGAAAGCCAGCACGCCCTGCATGAGCGTCTCGTCGACGCCATACGACGACAATCTTCCGGCTGACGGCTCGCTGAGCGGCCTCGCCCCAAGTCCCCTAGGAGACCGCCATGCAGATCGTCATCATCAGTGGACGCTCAGGCTCGGGCAAGTCGATTGCCCTGCAGGCCCTCGAGGATTTCGGCTTCTACGCCATCGACAACCTGCCGGCCATGCTGCTCGGTTGCCTGGTGGATGAGCTTGGCGAGAAGCAGAACGACCTCCCGGTTGCCGTCAGCATCGATGCCCGCAACCTGCCGGATGCCCTGCAGCGGTTTCCGGCCCTGCTTCAGGAGCTGCGCGAACGGCATATTCACTGCCAGGTCGTGTATCTGACCACCGACGCCCGAATCCTGCTGGAACGCTATTCGGCCACACGCCGACGCCACCCGCTGACCCGCCACCATCAGGTGACATTGGCCGAAGCCATCGACCAGGAACAGAGCGCACTGACGGAAATCCGCGACCTGGCCGACCTGGTGATCGATACCTCGCGGCTCTCGGTCCATGAACTGCGCGGCCGCATTGCCGATCAGGTCGCCGAGCGGGGCAATGAAGCACTGGCCCTCACGGTAGAGTCCTTCGGCTTCAAGCGCGGCGTTCCGCTGGATGCCGATATCGTCTTCGACGCGCGCTGTCTGCCCAACCCCTACTGGGACCCCTCGCTGCGCGAGGCCACCGGCCGGGATCACAGCGTGATCGACTTTCTGGCCGGCTATCCGATAGTCGAGGAAATGCAAACGGATATCAGCGCCTGGGTGGAGCGCTGGCTACCCCGCTACCAGGCCAGCCAGCGCAGTTATCTGACCGTAGCCATCGGCTGTACCGGTGGCCAGCACCGCTCCGTCTACCTGGCAGAACGCCTGGCTCAGGAACTGGCAGAGCACCAGCCCGGGGTAGGCTTGAGACACCGTGAACTCGGCATCCAGGTCAGCCGCATGCCCTCGGGGGCAGCCGGAGAAGTCCACGATATCGAGAAGGAATCCTGAAAGCGTGGCGAGTCGCAAGCTTACACTGACCAACAAGCGCGGCCTGCATGCGCGTGCCGCCACCCGACTGGTGCAGTGCTGCCAGCCCTACCAGGCCAGCGTAACGGTCTGCAACGGCGCCCAGAGCGCCGATGCAGCCAATGTCATGTCGCTGCTGATGCTCGCCGCACCCTTCGGCACCGAGCTGACCATCGAGGCGGAAGGCGACGACGACGAAGCAGTACTCGACGCGCTAGAGCAGCTGTTCGACGCACGGTTCGATGAGGAAGCCTGAGAAGGAAGAAGGAAGAAGGAAGAAGGAAGAAGGAAGAAGGAAGAAGGAAGAAGGAAGAAGGAAGAAGGAAGAAGCCAGGCTGGTGCCTGGATGTGTGGCGTCAAGGGTTTTCTTCCCTCTTCAAGCGGCGCCAGCCGCGTTCTTCCCTCTTCAAGCGGCACTGCCGCGCCTCGGAATTACCCCCCGGCGATGGTCATTTCGTCGATCAACCAGCTACCGGTATGAATACTGCCGCGGGTATCGATGTCGTCGCCGATGCCCACCAGCCCCTGGAACATCGCCTCCAGATTGCCGGCGATGGTGAACTCCTCCACCGGGTGCTGAATCCGGCCGTTCTCGACCCAGAAGCCGGCGGCGCCTCGGGAGTAATCGCCGGTCACGCCGTTCACGCCCTGTCCCATCAGCTCGGTGACCAGCACACCCGTGCCCATGCGCGCCAGCAGCGCCTCGCGGGACTCGAGCGGGGCCTCGATACGCAGATTGCGTGCGCCACCGGCATTGCCCGTGGTGGTCATGCCGAGGCGTCGGGCGCTGTAGGCGGACAGCATGTAGCTGGCCAGGCGCCCTTGATCGATGAAGACGTTGTCCCGCGTCTGAACGCCATCCCCATCGAAGGGACTACTGGCCAGGGCCCCGACTTCCATGGGGCGCTCGACCAGCGAGAACCACTCGGGAAACAGCATGGTGTTCAGGCGCTCGCACAGGAAGGAGGCTTGACGAAACTGCGCCCCTCCGGCGATCGCGCCCATCAGATGGCCGACCAGGCCGGAGGCCAGCGAGGGGTCGAACATCACGGGCATGCGCCCGGTGGACAGCCGCTGCGCGCCGAGGCGCCGCAGGGTGCGATCGGCGGCACTGCGGCCCACCTCGGCGGCATCGCGCAGTGCCCGCGGGTCGCGGGCCGAGGTGTAGTCGTAGTCGCGCTGCATGCCGGCGGCATCCTCGGCGATCAACAGGCAGGACAACGAATGCCGACTGCCACGCTGCCCGCCGAGAAAGCCATGGCTGTTGCCGTAGACATGCACGCCTTCACCGCTGGAAAGACTGGCGCCTTCCGAGCTGCGGATGCCCTCGACCTCTCGCCCGGCCCGTTCACAGGTCAGGGCGAGCTCGATGGCGTCTTCCGTGGAAAGCGGCCAGGGGTGATGCACCTGCAGGTCCGGCAGGTGCCTTGCCATCAGCTCGGCATCCGCCAGGCCGGCCGCAGGGTCCTCGCCAGTGTAGCGCGCAATGGCCAGGGCCTTTTCGACTACATCGTGCACGGAGGCCTCGCTGGCATCCGACGAGGAAGCGCTGCCCTTGCGCTGCCCGACATACACCGTCACGGCGATGCCCTGGTCACGCGATAGCTCGACACTCTCCACGTCACCATCACGCACACTGACGCCGATGCCCTGATCGACACTGGCGCCGACCTCGCAGGCATCGGCTCCCAACCGCCGAGCAAGGGCCAGCGCCGCTTCCACTCGAGTTTCCAGCAGTGCCTGCTGCTCGGCGGCATCGAAAGCCTGTGTCATCGATCCATCTCCTCACTGGGCCGACCCATGGGCCGGCACTCTTCATTGCGTGTTTTGCCATCCCGCCTTGGCGGGCTGGTATACTACTGACCCTGCGCCACCCAGTGTGCTGCCTTCCCGCTCCAACGCCCCTACAGGACATGGCATGATCCAGGATGACTCCCCGCCGGCCAACGAACGGCCCAGCAAGTCACAACAGAAACGCGAAATGCACGCGCTTCAGACCCTCGGCGAACAGTTGATCGCCATGAGCGAGGCCGAGCGAGCGCGCTTTCCTCTATCCGACGAACTGCTGGCCGCCATCCAGGAAACCGGCCGTATTCGTGCCCGGGAAGCCCGTCGCCGCCATATGCAATACATCGGCAAGCTGATGCGCAAGGAAGACCTCGACGGCATTCAGGCGGTCTTCGATGCCATCGAGCAAGAGCAGCTTCAGCGTGACCATGCCTTCCATCGCCTGGAGAAATGGCGTGACCGCCTGATCGATGAAGGCGACGACGCGGTTGCCGACTTCATCGCCGACTACCCGGCCACCGACCGACAGGCCCTGCGCCAGTTGATCCGCAATGCCCGCCGCGAACGCGAACAGGGCAAGCCCCCCACCAACGCCCGCCGGCTGTTCAAACTGATCCGCGAGACGGCAGGGCTCTAGCGGCTACGCCGCTGCAAGAGGGAAGAGCGCGGCTACGCCGCTTGAAGTGCGGCGCTGCGCGCCTTGAAGAAGGAAGAAATTCGCGGCCGACGCCAAGACCTGTGCAGCGGACCAGTCCTCTATTGTTCTCTTCCCTCTTCCCTCTTATCTCTTCTGCTAGGACTCGGTGCCGCCGACGGTCAGTTCGTCGAGCTTGAGGGTCGGTTGCCCGACTCCGACCGGAACGCCCTGCCCTTCCTTGCCGCAGACGCCGACGCCGCTGTCGAGCTCCATGTCGTGGCCGATCATCGAGACCCGGCCCATGGCCTGAGGGCCATTGCCGATCAGGGTGGCCCCCTTGACCGGGGCGGTGATGCGGCCGTTCTCGATCAGATAGGCTTCATTTGCGGAGAACACGAACTTGCCCGAGGTGATGTCCACCTGGCCACCGCCGAAACTGACGGCATAGATACCGCGGTCGACACTGCGAATGATGTCTTCCGGGTCATCCTCGCCGGCCTGCATGTAGGTATTGGTCATGCGCGGCATAGGCATGTGAGCAAAGGATTCGCGGCGCGCGTTGCCGGTGGGCGCCATGCCCATCAGGCGCGCGTTGAGCTTATCCTGCATGTAGCCGGTGAGGATGCCATCCTCGATCAGGGTGGTGCACTGCCCCGGCGTGCCCTCGTCATCGACGCTCATCGAGCCTCGCCGATCGGCCAGGGTGGCGTCGTCGACCACGGTGACACCCGGAGACGCCACACGCTCGCCCATGCGACCGGCGAAGGCCGAGCTGCCCTTGCGATTGAAGTCGCCTTCCAGGCCGTGCCCCACGGCTTCATGGAGCAGAATTCCGGGCCAGCCGGCCCCCAGCACCACCGGCATCTGGCCGGCCGGTGCATCCACCGCTTCGAGATTGACCAGCGCCTGGCGGACGGCTTCCCGGGCAAAGCGCTCGGCCACATTGTCATCGCGCAGGCGCGACATCGGATAGCGACCGCCGCCCCCGGCGCTACCGCGCTCACGGCGGCCGTTGCGCACCACGATGACACTGACGTTAAAGCGCACCAGAGGGCGAATGTCCACGGCCTGGGTGCCATCGCTGGCACGCACAAGCACCACCTCGTGGACGCCGCTCAGCGAAGCACTGACCTGCTCTACCGCCGGGTCGACGGCACGCGCCACGCGATCGGCTTGCTTGAGCATGGCGATCTTGTCCTCGGCGGACAGCCCGGTCAGCGGGTCAATGCCGGCGTAGCGCGCCGAGGTGTGAACCTGGATGCCGCTGGCACTGCTCAGGCGTTGCCCGCTGCGCACGATGCCGGACGCGGTGCGGCCGGTTTCGGCCAGGGCATCCGCGGTGACCTGATTGGAATAGGCAAAGCCGGTCTTCTCGCCGGCCATGGCGCGCACGCCCACTCCACCATCAATGTTGTAGCTGGCTTCCTTGACTTCCCCATCCTCCAGTGACCAGCCCTCTTGCCAGCTACGCTGAAAATACAGGTCGGCATAGTCGATGCCGGGCCCCATGGCATGCCCCAGTCCGGCATCCAGAGAGTCGAGATCGAGACCACCGGGCGCGAGCAGAACCTCGCGCGCCTGGTCGAGCATGGAAGACGTCTGTGCTGTCATTCGGTACTTTCCAGAGAAAGACGCGGCGACGTCCAGGGACCTCGCACGCGGTAATGAATTTGTGTCACACGGTCGATGGCATCGCCGAAGAGTTTATCGGCCACAAACAGCGCTCCCCCCACGATCGGGGCACCGGCGACCACCGCCGCCAGTGGTAGATTATTGCTGACGGGCACGGTGACGCCCAACCCCAGGTCGAGCTCACGCCGCATCAGATCGACATTGCCGTCCAGGGTAAAGCTGGTGGCAGCGCCGTCGATGCTGACCGGTCCCCGTGTTTCCAGGACCCCACCATACAGGGTTGCGTCACCGCTGACACTGTCGAAAGCCGTGCCGCTTCCGGTCACATCGGAGAAATCCAGGCGCAGCCGACGCAGGAGGTTATCGACATTGAGCAGTCCCACCACCTTGGCCGACGGCGACTCGAGATTGGCAAACACGCCCTCTCTAAGCTCGACACTCAGACTGCCCCGTGAGCGCTGCAGGGCAAACTGCCAGGGAGCGCCCGGCCATGCGAGCTGGCTCTGCACCCGAGTCTCGGTACTAGTGACCGCCACGGGCTGGCCCAGGGCCGCCAGCGCCGAGCCAACGTCACCGCCCGCCAACGACAGTCGAGAGCGTGTCAGACTGGCATCCGACCCCGAGGCCTCCCAGGTCATGTTGCCACGGGCCTCGATATCTCCCAGGGTCAGTTCGACGGGGTCAAGCGTCAACTGGTCGGGCGAGGCACGCCAGTGGGCATTGAAGGGCCCGAAGGTGCGCGACTGCCACGCCAGGGAAGCCACCTTCAACTCGCCGGCGGGCCATTGCCCGACACCGTCCAGCATCGGGGCTGGTGCCGCCGGCACATCGATTTCCTGGAAGAGTTTGCCGCTCCCCTGGCTGGTGGTCGCCGCCGCCTGGTTGTCCGGCACCACCTCATCGAGGCGCAGACGTTCCAGAGCAATGGCCAATGGCCGTTGCCGAGCAGGATGATAGGTCAGTCGACCGGCCAGAAGACTGCCGTCCAGGTCGACACCCCAGCCCCGGCCATCAGGCCGGGCATCGAGGCGCAGGGAGCCCAGGCAGCGCTGCTCGACGCGCAGACAGTCGGTTGCCACCCCGAGGCGTGACACCGATGGCGCACCGCCCGCGGCCGGCCCGGCATCACCGGCGGCCAGGGGCGCCAGGGCCTCTGCCCAGAGAGCCGGCGAAAAGCGTGGCAGATACGCTCTGACCGACCAGCCGGGTGCGGATGGCCAGGCGGAGGGCGCGTTCTGGCCTATCCACGCCTGCCCCCTCGCCGTCTCGCCGCCCTGCCAGCGCAGACCGACGTCGGACCCGACGCGCCCCCTCAGGCTCAGCGGCTCGCCCAGCTGCATGTCCAGCTCAAGGGGTCTGGCCCCTGCCGCTGCCTTGCCCAGCGGGGCGGGGAGATCGATGCCCAGGCCTGTCAGGTTGCTGTTCAGGGAGAACCTCGGAACCGCTCCATCGAGGCGTAACTGCCCTTGCCAGGCCGTCTCGCCATGGAGCAGCGAATTCGCCTCGGCGGGTGCGCCCAGAGCGAGCAGAGCGTCGGCCGTGACACGGCCCGACAGACCAAGCCCCTGCTCCGCGGTGTCGATGACCGCCTTGAAGGGCCCGCCCAGCAGCCGGCCGTTCAATTCGCCTGTCAGGTGCCCTGTATCCCCCTGCTGCTGCCAGGCCAGAGGCCCCTCGAGGGACTCGAAGGTCAAGTCGGTGGGGGTATGGGTTAAACGCGCCAGCGCGGCCTGACCCTCGAAGGCCACCGACATGTCCTTCGGGTTCGCCATGGGGAGGCGGATATCCAGGGTGCCGGTCATGTCGCCGTCCCCCTGCCAGTCCGCCATGGCCGCCATGCCATCCACCGGCATAGCAGCCAGGTAGCGCGTCATGGCGGTCGCTGAGGACTTGAGCGGGCTGTGGAGGTCGAGCACCCGCTCAGGCCCCAGCGTCAAGCGGGCATCCCGGGTCACGACCCCCAGGCTCTCGGCCTGTTCGATCTCGGCACTCAGGCTCTCGCCTTCCAGGCGCAGCTGCCCGGCGATATTGTCCAGCGCCGGCCAGGCCGGGTCGAACGGCACCCGTCCCTGCTCGACCGTCAGTTCCAGATGCAGCGGCGGCGCGTCTTCCCCGGGCGCGTCCGGCGCATCCTTCGACTGCCCATCGAAGGGCACATGCAGGCTCAGCGCGCCCTGCGGCACGCGGCCCGCCACGCCGCCGGCAAGCCAGTCGGCCAGCTCGGCATCGAGCTCATTGCGCAGCAGCGGCATCGGCAGCCAGTCGGTCAGCGGCCGGTCCAGGGCGTCAACATCCTCGAAGGCCAGTTGCAGCCCGAAGCCGCCCTGCTGCTGCTCGTCCATCGCCAGGCCGAAGCCGCCCTCGAACCGTGCACCATTCCACACAGCCTCCAGGTTCCGGCCGCTGACCGAGTGGCGAGGCCCGGCAAAGGACCAGACCACCTCGCCACGGGCACTATCGAGCTGCATGGGCGAGGCAAAGATGCCGGGTAACATCAGCCGGGCATCGCCGGTATCGGCGAAGCGCACCCGCCCCGTGCTGCCATCCGCCTCAAGCCAGAGGTCCAGCGGGCCACCCCCGGGGGCGTCCTGCCATGGCGAAACCGCCACCTCACTGGCACTGGCCCGGGCTCGCCACTGGCCGTCGCGATGGCCGAACGCCAGCCCCTCGACATGGCCACTGGGCGCCAGCGCCTCGACACTGCGGGTCAGGCTCTCGGGCAGAGGGAATCGATCATGCCAGGCGCTAAGCGCGCCCAGATCAAAATGATTGCTGGTCATCCACCAGTCCTGACCCTCGCCGCGCGCCTGCCAGAAGCGCGGCAGCGGCGGGCCACTGGAAGGCGGTTCATCGACAGCACTGGCTTGCGTGGCAAACCAGGCTTGCCAGCCTGCCCCCTCGCTGTCACGCAACCACTGTCCCTGCAGGGTCACATCCTGCAGGGACATGCCTGCGGGTTCAGCACCCGGAGGCAAGCCGGTGTCCCGGTTCAGCAACAGGGTCGGGGACGTCAGATCGACACGCACGTCCGCCAGCCGGCCGTCCTGCCAGCGGCCCCAGAGTCTGGCATTGCCGGCGGCATCATCCAGGCGCAGCATGTCATCAATCCCCAGGACCTCTGCCACACCGATCAGGCTGTCGAGCTCTATATCGGCCTGCAGGGCGGCATCGAATGCCTCGCTCTCGCCGCCCTGCCAGGTCACCTCCATCACCGTCTGGAAGGCGGTGCCGGGGCGGTCGCGCAGGCGTACTTCGCCCTCCAGGTGTGTCTTGCCGCGCTCGCCGGTCACCAGCAAACGGGGCGCCTCGAGCACCAGCTGGCGCTGACGGCCATGCAACACCACCCGCAGATCATCCGCCCAGGCACGCTGACGCAGCAGCACCCCCACCCAGAAATCCAGGCGCGACAGATCAAAGGAACCGCCGGGCGCCAGCTCGGGTGGAACATCGGCGGGCGCCGGCCATTGCCAACCCAGGTCACTGTTCTGATAGAGGTGCAGGGTGACGCCGGCCAGCCGCGACTGCTCGAGAACCGGCATTCCCTCTCGCAGGCTGGCCGCGGTGTCCAGCCGCAGCCCGGCCTGATCGACTTCCAGCAGGGGCACGTTGCCCAGCCCCTCGCGCGAACGAAAGTCCAGGTCCTCGAGCGACAGCCAGGGGTCGAGCCCCGCTACACCGCCTCGAGTATGTCCCAGGGAGACCTCGGCAGAAAAGCGCGAGCCCAGCTGAGACTCCAGCGCCGGGGACCAACGGTCGAGCTGGCCCAGCAGCAGCCGCAGGACCACCAGCAACACGGCCAGCAGGGTCAACGCCAGGGCCAAAAGCGTCAGAAACCAGCGAAGGACAAGGCGACTCGGCGACATGTTTCACATCAGTACGATGTCGTACTGCTCCTGGGAATAATGCAATTCCACCTGAAAACGAATGGTCTTGCCGATGAACTCCTCGAGGTCCGCCACGGCGGCCGACTCCTCGTCGAGCAGGCGATCCACCACCGATTGCGCCGCCAGCACGGTATAGGTTTCCGCGCTGTAGGCGCGCTCTTCGCGCAGGATCTCGCGGAAAATCTCGTAGCACACCGACTCCGGTGTCTTCAGGGTGCCACGCCCCTCACAGGCAGGACACGGCTCGCAGAGGGTCTGTTCCAAACTTTCGCGGGTACGCTTGCGCGTCAGCTGGACAAGGCCCAGCTCCGTCACCCCGGTGCACTTGGTCTTGGCGTGATCACGTTCCAGGACCTTTTCGAGCACTCTGAGCACCTGACGCTGATGCTCGGTATCTTCCATGTCGATGAAGTCGATGATGATGATGCCGCCCAGATTGCGCAGTCGCAGCTGACGGGCAATGGTCGTCGCCGCCTCGAGGTTGGTCTTGAAGATCGTCTCCTCGAGGTTGCGGTGTCCCACGAAGCCACCGGTATTAACGTCGATGGTGGTCATGGCTTCGGTGGGGTCGATGACCAGATAGCCGCCGGACTTGAGCTGGACCTTGCGCGCCAGGGCCTTCTGGATCTCGTCCTCGACACTGAAGAGGTCGAAAATGGGGCGCTCGCCGGCATAATGCTCGATGCGATTCACCGCATTCGGCATGAACTCCTCGGCGAACTCGAGCAGCTTGACATGGTTCTCGCGAGAGTCGATGCGCACCTTTTCAATGTCGTCGCGCATGACATCGCGCAGGGTGCGCATGAACAGCGGCAGGTCATCATAGAGCACGCTGGGCGCGGGGGCGTCGATGCGCCGCTCGCTGACC
Organism: Halomonas almeriensis; assembly: GCF_030409235.1. Taxonomy (GTDB): domain Bacteria; phylum Pseudomonadota; class Gammaproteobacteria; order Pseudomonadales; family Halomonadaceae; genus Halomonas; species Halomonas almeriensis. The sequence goes on along the minus strand of NZ_JAUFPO010000006.1, from coordinate 144,313 downwards.
TTGCGCCACAGCCGCAGCAGGAAATGCATGTCGCCGGCCAGCTCTTCATCGGTCACGCCTTCGGCGGCGGTCCTGACGATAAAGCCGCCCTTGACCTCCAGTGTCTGCTCGGCGAGCGCCGCCTCCACCCGGCCACGCAGGCGCTCGCGCTCGGCATCATCCTCGATGCGCTGCGACACCCCGCTGTGCGGCGAGTCCGGCATGTAGACCAGGTAACGCGACGGCACCGAAAGGTGAGTCGTCAGGCGTGCCCCCTTGGAGCCGATGGGGTCCTTGGTGACCTGCACCACCAGTGGCTGGCCTTCCTGCAGCAGCTGGGAAATCGAGGATTGCTCGTCGGCCGGCGTGCCGGGCGGCATCACTTCATGGGCATGAATGAAGGCCGCCCGGTCGAGCCCGATATCGACGAAGGCCGCCTGCATGCCGGGCAGTACCCGGACCACACGCCCCTGGTAGATGTTGCCGACGATACCGCGGCGCCTGGCGCGCTCGATGAAGGCTTCCTGCAGTACACCGTTTTCCACCACGGCGACGCGAGTCTCCATCGGCGTCAGATTGATGAGTACTTCACCACTCATGCGAAGTCCTTATCTTGAGAAGAGTCCTGGAGACGCGCCCGTGGCAGAGCCCGCCCCGGCAAGCGGCCCGGTCGGCGACGCGGGCGTGACTGGCGTCATTATGACACAGGAAGATTCCACAGCGGCACGCCCTGGCGTTGCAGGATCACCGCGGTCTCGCACAAGGGCAGCCCCACCACCGCCGAATGACTGCCCTCGAGATGTTGCACGAAGACCCCGCCGAGCCCCTGAATGGCATAGCCGCCGGCCTTGTCGACCGGCTCACCGGTATGCCAGTAAGCCGTGATCTCGTCCGATGCAATGTCACGCAGCGTAACCCGGCTGACCACGCAAGTGGTCACCAGGCCGACCGGCCCATGCACCGCCACCGCGGTCATGACCTGATGGCGGCGTCCGGCGAGTTCGGCGAGCATGCGCCGGGCATGCTCGCCGTCGCGGGGCTTGCCCAGCACCTGCCCGTCCAGCACTACAACGGTATCCGCGCCCAGGGTGGGCAGGGTGTCATCGACATGCCCGGCATTCGCCTTTTCCCGGGCCAGGCGAAGAACGTAATCCTGCGGGGCTTCATCCGGGTGCGGCGTTTCATCGAGATCCGCGGGACAGACATCGACGGCGACGCCGATATCGGCAAGCAGTTCACGGCGGCGCGGCGAGGCCGAGGCCAGGCGCAGCACGGGAGTGGCTCGGCGTGACATGACAGCCTCCTTCATGACCGGGTAGCCTGCCGCCGTATGGCCCGAAACAGGGTCGTCAGCCAGGGCCAGAGCGCGGCCCCGATCAAGGAGGGCAACAGGAAGGACAGATGAATAGAGAACGGCCCCAACAGGGTTCTCAGCCATTGTTCGACAAGCTGCACAAAGCCCAGCAACACCAGGATCAACACGGCCTGCTGGAGCAGTGAGTAGGCACGGAAACGCGGATAGACCAGGGAGCAGAGAAAGGCCAGCATAGAGAGTAGCAAGGCATTCTGTCCCAGGGGCACGCCCTCGATGAGGTCCAGCAGTATCCCCAGCACGAAGCCATGCACGACCCCAACCCGTTGCGGCGTCTTCATGCACCAGTAGATCAGCATCAGCCCAAGCCAGTCGGGCCGCCAGATCTGCCAGCCTTCGGCCAGGGGCATGACCTGCAGGCACAGCGCCAGCAGCATCGATAGCCATACCCAGATCATGGACGTCGGGGTCGCGCGTGCCATCAGGGGGTCTCCTCCGGCTCTGGGTCACCCATCACCTGGCGCGCCGCCTCGACGGCGACCGGGTCCAGGGCGACCTCCCAGCCCCCGCTGCCATCGGCATTGCGGGGCTCGGGGGGAAAGAGCAGCAGGAAATGCCGCGAACGCTGCAGCTTGGCCACCGGACTGGCCACCACGCGGGCAAAGGGCTCGCCCGGGTCGTGCACCACCTCGTCGACGCGCGCCACCGGGAAGCCCGCCGGGAAGCGGTCGGCCAAGCCGGACGTCACCAGCAGATCATCCTCACGGATGTCGGCCGTGTCCGGCACATGCAGCACATTGAGGCTGGCGTCTCGCCCTGCGCCCTGGACCACGAAACGCTGGCCATTGCGATTGACCTGGACGGGCAGCGCATGACTGGCATCGGTGACCAGCAGCACGCGACTCGAGTAGGCCGAGACCGATGTTACCTGACCAACCAGGCCGGATGCGTCCATGACCGGCTGGCCGACGAAGACCCCGTTGCGACGCCCGCGGTCAAGCACCATGCGATGCGTGAAGGGATCCGGGTCGAGGGACAGGAGTTCCGCGGTTACGAAGGGGATGTCGTCCTGCTTGCTGGCCGCCAGCAATTCCCGCAGGCGGACATTTTCTGCCTGAAGGCTCGCCATGCGTTGCACACGGTGGGACAGGCTGAGCACCTGCTCGCGCAGACGGCGATTTTCTTCCACCAGCTCACGCTGGTCGGAAAGCACCAGCGCCCCCCAGTTGAGCAGGTCACTGGGCAAGCTGACCACCCACTGAACCGGCGCCACCAGGGTGGAGAGTTGCGCACGCACCGAATCCATGCGCGAGAAGCGCAGGTCGGCGACCATCAGGGCAATGGCAAGGGTGGCACACACCAGCATACGGCCCCAGGGCACCGCCCCATGCGAGAACAGCGGCTTGATAGGGAACCTCCCCGGTCAGTCGCTGGAGAGCAACTCGAACGTACGCTGGTCGATCATCTCTAGGGCCTTGCCGCCGCCACGCGCGACGCAGGTCAGCGGGTCTTCCGCCACTACCACCGGCAGACCGGTTTCCTCGGCAATCAACTTGTCCAGGTCGCGCAGCAGCGCACCACCACCGGTCAACACCAGGCCGCGTTCGGCGATATCTGATGCCAGCTCGGGCGGCGACTGCTCCAGCGCACTCTTCACGGCCGCCACGATGGCCCCCAGGGTTTCCTGCAGGGCGTCGAGAATCTCGTGGGAGTTAAGCGTGAAGCTGCGCGGTATGCCTTCCGCCAGATTTCGGCCACGCACGTCGATCTCACGCAGCTCGCCACCCGGGTAGGCACAACCGATCTCTTCCTTGATGCGCTCGGCCGTGGACTCGCCAATGAGGCTGCCGTAGTGGCGCCGCACATAGGCCGTGATGGCCTCATCGAAGCGATCCCCGCCCATGCGGATGGATTCTGAGTAGACTACGCCGTTGAGCGAGATGATGGCGATCTCGGTCGTACCGCCGCCCACATCGACGACCATCGAGCCCTGGGCTTCCTCGACCGGCAGGCCAGCGCCGATGGCTGCCGCCATGGGTTCCTCAATCAGAAAGACCTCACGGGCGCCCGCCCCTTCGGCGGACTCCTTGATGGCACGACGCTCGACCTGCGTCGACATGCAGGGCACGCAGACCAGGACCCGCGGGCTGGGCGTCAGGAAGGTGCTCTGGTGCACCTTGCGGATGAAATACTGCAACATCTGCTCGGTGACGGTGAAATCCGCGATGACGCCATCCTTCATGGGCCGGATGGCCGTGATGTTGCCTGGGGTGCGTCCCAGCATCCGTTTGGCGTCGGCGCCAACCGCGGCGACACTGCGCATGTTGCCGGACTGGCGGATCGCCACGACCGAAGGCTCGTCGAGGACGATGCCACGGCCGCGGACATAAATCAGTGTGTTGGCGGTTCCCAAATCGATCGACAGATCGCTGGAGAACAGCCCCCTCAAACGTTTGAACATGAACTCGTTACCTAGTGCAGTCCGGAAGCCCTGTGCGGGAGCAAACGGTATCACTGCACCCCGCAGGCGGCAAGCGCTGCGCGTGTCAACGCCTGGCCGGCCCCCTGCCAGCTCGGGCCGGGATGTGCTAACTTATTCGCCTTTCTGGCACAACTCCCACACCCTCGCGAGGACCCCGATCATGGCGATCGAACACGCAGACGTTCTCAGGGCCGCCCATCTGGCCCGGCTGGGCCTGGACGAAGGCGACGCCACTCATTACCTCGATGACCTGGGTCGCATCCTGGAAATGGTCGACCAGCTGCAATCTCTAGATACCGAGGGCGTCACCCCCATGGCACACCCTCTGGACGCCACTCAGCGGCTTCGCGCCGACGAAGTCACCGAAACCGACCAGCGCGATCACTTCCAGCAGTGTGCGCCGGCCGTGGAAAACGGCCTCTACCTGGTGCCCAGGGTCGTCGAATGACCCGCTGTCGCCGTCAACGCCATGTCATCACGGAGCCCAGGCCCCATGCACGATAAGACATTGACCGAACTCGCCACCGGACTGAGCGCCGGCGAGTTTTCCAGCCGCGAGCTGACTCAGGAGCTGCTCGGCCGCATCGACCGTCTGGACGGCCGACTCAACAGCTTCATCAGCGTCACCGCCAAGCCGGCACTGAGCGCCGCGGACCGCGCCGATGCCACACGCGCCGACGGCCAGGCCGGGCCGCTCAACGGCCTGCCGCTGGCCCTCAAGGACATCTTTTGCACACGCGGCGTCAGGACCAGCTGTGGCTCGCGCATGCTCGACAATTTTGTCGCCCCCTATGACGCGACCATCGTCGAGAAGCTCTCCGAGGCCGGCACGGTCAGCCTCGGCAAGACCAACATGGACGAATTCGCCATGGGCTCGTCCAACGAGAACAGCTTCTACGGCCCGGTGAAGAACCCCTGGGACCCGAGCGCCGTCCCCGGTGGCTCCTCGGGGGGCAGCGCCGCGGCCGTGGCCGCCGGCCTGGTGCCCGCCGCCATGGGCACCGATACCGGCGGCTCGATCCGCCAGCCGGCGGCCTTCTGCGGCATCACCGGCCTAAAACCCACCTATGGACGCGTCTCGCGCTACGGCATGATTGCCTATGCCTCGAGCCTCGACCAGGCCGGCCCGATGGCCCGCTCGGCGGCCGACTGCGCCCTGCTGCTGGGGGCCATGGCCGGCCACGACGGTCGCGACTCGACCAGCGTGGCCCGCGGCGTGCCCGACTATCAAAGCGAGCTGGATGCGCCCTTGAATGGGCTGAAAATCGGCCTGCCAGTGGAATACTTCGGCGACGGCCTCGATCCGGCGGTCGAAGCGGCCGTGCGCGAGGCCGTTCAAGTGTATGAATCCCTGGGCGCCACGGTGCGCGAGGTCAGCCTGCCGCATACGCATTACGCCATTCCGGCCTATTACGTCATCGCGCCGGCCGAGGCCTCGTCCAACCTGTCACGCTTTGACGGGGTGCGCTTCGGCCACCGCTGCGAGGCGCCGACGGACCTGATCGATCTCTACAAGCGCAGCCGTGCCGAGGGCTTCGGCGACGAGGTCAAGCGCCGCATCCTGATCGGCACCCATACCCTGTCCGAGGGCTTCTTCGATGCCTACTACAAGAAGGCTCAACAGGTACGTCGCCTGATCCGCCAGGACTTCCTGGATGCCTTCGAGGAAGTCGACGTCCTGATGGGCCCGGCCTCCCCCACGCCGGCCTTCGATCTGGGCGCCAACAAGGATCCGGTGTCAATGTACCTGCAGGACATCTACACCATTGCCGTGAATCTGGCCGGCATACCCGGCATCAGCGTGCCGGCGGGCTTCGCCGGCAACCGCCCCGTGGGGCTGCAGATTCTCGGCACGCATTTCGCCGAAGCTCAGCTGCTGGGTGTCGCCCATCAGTTCCAGCAAAATACCGACTGGCACCTGCGCCGTCCCGCCTTCGCCGAGGAGTCCGCCTGATGCAATGGGAAACCGTGATCGGTCTGGAGGTCCACGTCCAGCTCGCTACCCGTTCCAAGATCTTTTCCGGCGCCTCGACCGCCTTCGGCGCCGAGCCCAATAGCCAAGCCTGTGCGGTGGACCTGGGCCTGCCCGGCGTGCTGCCGGTGCTCAACGAGTCCGCGGTGGCCATGGCGGTCCAGTTCGGCCTTGGCGTCAACGCCGAGATTCCCGAGGTCTCCGTCTTCGACCGCAAGAACTACTTCTATGCCGACCTGCCCAAGGGCTACCAGACCAGCCAGATGTACCAGCCCATCGTCGAGGCCGGCGAGGTCGAAATCAGCCTGGAGGACGGCTCGACCCGGCACATTCGGGTGCACCATGCGCACCTCGAGGAGGATGCCGGCAAGTCGCTGCACGAAGACCTTCACGGCATGACCGGCATCGACCTTAACCGTGCCGGCACGCCGCTTCTGGAGATCGTCTCGGAACCCGACATGCGCTCGGCGAAGGAAGCGGCAGCCTACCTCAAGGCCATTCACTCCATCGTCACCTATCTGGGCATCTCGGACGGCAACATGGCCGAGGGCTCGATGCGCTGCGACGTCAACGTCTCGGTCAGGCCCAGGGGCCAGGAGGCCTTCGGCACCCGTGCCGAAATCAAGAACGTCAACTCCTTCCGCTTCGTCGAGCGCGCCATCGAGTTCGAGGTCGAGCGACAGATCGAGCTGATCGAGGACGGCGGCGAAGTGGTCCAGGAAACCCGCCTCTACGACCCCGAAGCCGATGAAACCCGCAGCATGCGCACCAAGGAGGAAGCCAACGACTACCGTTACTTCCCCTGCCCGGACCTGTTGCCGGTGGTACTCGACCAGGCGTACGTCGACCACCTGCGCGCCAACCTGCCGGAGCTGCCAGCGGACAAGCGCGCCCGCTTCCAGCACGAGTTGGGGCTGTCCGCCTATGACGCCGGTGTGCTGTCCGCCAGCCGCGCCATGGCCGAATATTTCGAGCGCGTCAGGAACACCTGCGGTGACGCCAAGCAGGCCGCCAACTGGGTGCAGGGCGAGCTCTCCGGGGCGCTGAACCGTGAAGGCCTGACGATCGATGACAGTCCGGTCTCCGCCGAACAGCTCGGCCTGCTGATCACCCGTGTGCTGGACGACACCATCAACGGCAAGGCCGCCAAGGACGTCTTCCAGGCCATGTGGCAGGGGGAGGGTGGCAATGCCGACAACAGCGCCGACACCCTTATCGAAGCCAAGGGGCTCAAGCAGGTCACCGACAGCGGCGCCATCGAGGCCATGATCGACCAGGTCATCGCCGAGAGCCCGGCGCAGGTCGCCCAGTACCGTGACGCCGAGCCGGAAAAGCGCGGCAAGATGATCGGCTATTTCGTCGGCCAGGTCATGAAGGCCTCGCGCGGTACGGCCAACCCTCAGCAGGTCAACGGCCTGCTCAAGGAAAAACTTGACGCCCTCTGCTGAGGGCGCGATGAACCGCGTGGAGACAGGCCAGATGACAGACGAAATGGTTACGACGATGCTGGACATGCTGCAGACCATGGGCACGGTGCTGGCCATGTATCTGCTGATCCTGGTGCTGGCCAAGCTGTGCGGCGTGCGCAGCTTTGCCCAGCTGTCGTCCTTCGATATCGCCGCCACCATCGCCATCGGCTCCATCATGGCCTCCACGGTGGTGACCGGCCCCGGCGCCCTGCTTCCAGGCCTGGTTGGACTTACCACGCTCTACGGCCTGCAGGTGGTGGTCTCCGGGTGGCGGCGACGACGCGATGCCGTTCGCCGCACCATCGACTCACCGCCCATCCTACTGATGCAGGCAGGCGGCGAGATCCTATGGGACAACATGGATTGTGCGCGGGTCACCGAGGACGACCTGCGGACCGCCATGCGAGCCGCCAACGTCATCGACCCGCAGAGCGTACAGGCGATTATCATGGAGGGTACCGGCGGCCTACGCGTCCTGCATGGTCACGCAGAGCCGATTCCCAATGACGCCTGGATTCTGCAGGGCGTGCGCCGCTCCCGCCATTGAGCAATGCCACACACCTGCCTGAGCCGTGAGCGGCTCAGGACTTCAATTGCTCGATCTTCTCGCGAAGCGCCTCGGCTTCTTCGGTCAGCTCGGCATTGGCGCGCATGTCGCCGTTGCGCGAGGCCTCCATAGCCTGCTCGAGTTTCTTCTCGTAATCCTTCTGCAACTTCTTCAACGGATCGCTCTTGAACATGCCCAGCATCCTGTCGACTCCTACGGGTAGCGGAATGAAACTTCAGGCCTTGTCACGTCTTTACTGCCCGACATCGAGCGCCGATGCCGGTTCCTGCCGCCGCGGTTCCCTGCGGTTCGCTGGATGCCCGACCCTCAGGGGTCCAGCGTCATCCATACGGTCTTCAGGTCGGAATATTCCTCCAAAGAGTGGTGGGACTTGTCGCGGCCATTGCCGGACTGCTTGACGCCGCCGAAAGGCACCGTTTGATCCATGTCGGCCCAGTTGTTGACGAAGACCTGGCCGGATTGCAGGCGCCGCGAGACGCGCATGATTCGATCGATGTCCTGGCTCCAGACTCCGGCCGCCAGACCATAGTCGCTGTCGTTGGCCAGGCGCAGCGCCTCTTCCTCGGTGTCGAAGCCGAATACCGCCAGCACCGGCCCGAAGATCTCTTCACGGCCGATGGTCATGTTATCGGTGACAGCATCGAACACCGTGGGCTGTATGAACAGCCCCTGACCGTTGACTCCCTCACCCTGCATGGCCTGCCCACCGGTCCTCAGGATCGCCCCCTCGGCCACGCCCTGGCGGATATAATCCAGGACGCGCTGATGCTGGGTGCGGTCGACCATGGCGCCCATAAAGCTGTCCGGGTCGAGCGGGTCGCCGGGCTGCATGCGCTCGGCCGCGGCCAGCACCTTATCGACGAAGGTGTCGCGAATGGTGTTGTCGACCAGCAGTCGCGAGCCGGCAATGCACACCTCCCCCTGATTGTGGAAGATGGCGGCGGCGGCATGTTCGGCCACCCGATCCAGGTCCTTGCAGTCGCCGAACACCAGGTTGGGACTCTTGCCCCCGCACTCCAGGTAGACCCGCTTGAGGTTCGACTGGCCGGCGTACTGCATCAACTGCTTGCCGACGCCGGTCGAGCCGGTGAAGGCCAGACAGTCGACGCCCATCGACAGCGCCAGCGCCTTACCCACCGTATGACCGAAGCCCGGCAGCACCTGAAAGACGCCGGTCGGCAGCCCGGCGTCCCGGGTCAGCTGGGCCAGGCGCAGCGCCGACAGCGGCGACTTTTCCGAAGGCTTGAGGATGACACTGTTGCCGGCGGCCAGCGCCGGGGCGATTTTCCAGGCGGTCATCATCATTGGAAAATTCCAGGGCACGATGGAGGCCACCACGCCCAGCGGCTGACGCAGCACCAGGCCCAGGCTGTCCTCGGCGGTGGGAGCCACCTCGCCATACAGCTTGTCGATGGATTCGGCATGGTGGCGCAGACAACCGATGGCGCCCGCCATGTCCCCGAGGGCGCTGGACACCGGCTTGCCCATGTCGAGGCTGTCGAGCAGGGCCAGTTCATGGCGATTGGCTTCCAGCAGGTCGGCCAGTCGCAGGAGTACCACCTTGCGACTGCCGGGCGCCAGGCGTGACCAGGCGCCTTGTTCGAACGCCCGCCGAGCCACCGTCACCGCGGCTTCTGCATCCGCCTCGTCGCAACTGGCCACTTCCGCCAGGGTCTGGCCGGTCGCCGGATTGACGGAGGTAAAGGTCTCGCCACTGACGGCGTCGACAAAGTCATCGGCGATGTAGGCGCGGCTCTCCGGTCGCAGTGCATCCGCCAGGGCCCGCCAGTCGTCCAGGCTTTGCGGGGCGGTACCGGAACTTGGCGCAGGCGATGTCATGGGGTCACTCCTCTGGCCCGGGGCATGTCGAGCCGAATGCGATGGGGGCAATCTGACGACCAACATACACAGCCAGCCCTGGCTTGCCAATGCGCCCGGTCATCCGTTGGGCCGGTCAATACATGGACGCCGGCCGGGATATTGCGGACAATGCCGTTACCTTCCATGCCATCAGGTGTCCGCATGTCAGACCAGCCCATCGACGAGGCCCGCACCTTCCTGACGCAACACCCCGAGATCACCAGCATTGACCTGCTGATCAGCGACCTCAACGGCGTGTTGAGGGGCAAGCGCATTCCCCGCGAGAACCTGGAGAAGGTCTATCGGGAGGGCGTCAACCTGCCGGCCTCGGTCTTCGCCCTGGACATTCATGGCAACACCGTGGAGGCCACGGGGCTGGGGCTCGACAGCGGCGATGGCGACCGTGTCTGCCAGCCCCTGCCCGGCACGCTGATGCCCAGCCCCTGGCTGCGTGACGGGCGCCAGGCGCAGCTGTTGATGAGCATGGTCGAGGCCGACGGCAGCGGCTTCTTTGCCGACCCGCGCCAGGTATTGCGCCATGTGCTCGGCCGCTTCCGGGCAACGGGGCTGACACCGGTGGTTGCCCTGGAGCTGGAGTTCTATCTGGTCGACCGCCAGCGCGACGCCCGGGGTATGATTCAGCCTCCCCTGTCGCCCTGCAGTGGCGAGCGCGCCACCCAGAGCCAGCTGTACTCGATCGGCGAGCTGGATGAATATGCCGACTTCATCGATGCCATTCATCTGGCCGCCGAGCAGCAGGGGCTGCCGCTGGACACGACGCTCAAGGAGTGCGCGCCCGGGCAGTTCGAAATCAACCTTCGCCATGGCGATGATGCCCTCGCCGCCTGCGATCACGCCGTGCTGCTCAAGCGCCTGATCAAGGGGGTGGCGTTGAGCCAGGGCTTCGATGCCACCTTCATGGCCAAGCCCTATGGCAATGAGGCCGGCAATGGCACTCATGTGCACATCAGCCTTCTGGATGCCGAGGGCCACAACCTCTTTGCCGCCGAGGATGGCGACCCGCTGGGCACAGCCTCTCTCAGGCAGGCCGTAGCAGGGCTGTGCAACAGCATGCCGGCCTCGATGGGCCTGCTGGCGCCCAACCTGAACGCCCTACGGCGCTTTCAGCCGGGACTCTATGTGCCCATGGCGCCCACCTGGGGCTTCGACAATCGCACGGTGGCCATCCGCATTCCCTCCGGCCCCAATGCCGCCCGCCGCCTCGAGCATCGCGTAGCCGGTGCCGATGTCAATCCTTACCTGCTGATGGCCAGCCTGCTGGCCGCCATCGACCACGGCCTGCGTCATCGACTGACGCCGCCGGCGGCGATTACCGGCAACGCCTATGCCCAGGTCGCCCCGAGTCTCACCAACAGCTGGCGCCAGGCGCTCGACCTGCTGGAACAGGACCCGGTGTTAAACGAAGCCCTGGGGCGCGACTTCCTGAAGGTCTTCATCGCCAATCGCCGCGCCGAGCGCGACCTGGCCCTGCAGGCGGTCAGCCAGCTGGAGTATGACTGGTACCTGCGTCAGGTCTGAGCCGGGGCCCTCAGCAGCGCCTCGACGCCCTCGACCTCACCACAGCGATTCAGGCTGTAGCCCGGCAATGCCGACACCGCCTGTTGAAAGGCGTCACTCGCCAGCACCTCGCGGAAGCTCTCGAGCCTTGGCTCGCTCAGGCTGCGATGATGACAGACCAGCAGATAATCCTCGCTGGCCAGTGGCAGGAAATCCAGCCCGAAGCGACGCGCCGCTGCCTCCACCCCGAAGCCGACATCGGCCATGCCGGCGGCAATATAGGCGGCTACCGCCGAGTGGGTGTATTCCTCGAGTTCATAGCCCTGAATGTATCGGGATGACAGACCGGCATCGCGCAGCAGACCGTCCAGCAGGGCGCGGGTGCCGGAATCGGGCTGGCGGTTGATGAAACGTGCCTGCCCTTCGACCAGCGTCGCCAACCCCTCAACCCCGCAGGGGTTGCCCGGTCGCAGCATCAACCCCTGGCGGCGCGTGATGAAGCGCAGCACCCGATGGCTGCGCGGCTTGAGCAGGTGTCGATAGCTTCGCGCCAGGCGCGCTCCGACCGCGCCCTGGGGCAGATGGAAACCGGCCAGGTCACAGGCTCCGCGATTCAGGCCGACCAGGGCCTCGCGGGGGCTGCAATATTGCAGGTCCAGGCGCAGCTCCTCGAGATATTCCGGGAGCAGTTCCACGGCATAGCCGTGGCTGGCATAGAGGCGTAATACCGGCTTAACGCCTTCCAGGGTCTGCTGAATGGCCAGATTGAGCTCCGAGCCGAGGCTTTCCAGCTGCGGGCCCAGGCGCGCGATGACACGCTGCTCCGCCCACAGGAGCTTCTCCCCGAGCGGCGACAGATGTGCTCCCTTGCCGCGCTGCAGCTCGACCAGGCTGATGCCGAAGAACTCCTGCCACTTGCCGAGCAGGTTCCAGGCATGGCGGTAGGAAACCCCGGCCATCCGCGCGGCTTCGGTGAGCTTGCCATGGCGATGCACACCCTCCAGCAGCACGAATACCTGAGGGTCCAGCTGATTGCCCGCCTCGTCGCTGAAATACCAGGCCGGCGTGATGCGTATGCGCTTCATATGATGCAGGTTTCATATTTTGCAAATGACCATCCAATGCTAGCTTTAAGGCAACCGTGACGCACGCTCAACCGCTATAATATGAAAGAGCGTGCCTATATAGACGAAAACAACTATCAGGTGATGTCCGATGAGCCCATCCGCCGATTGGACGCCGCAACTGATTCAGGGCGAGATCGACGCCCTGAAGCACAAGCCCGGTGCCCTTCTGCCCATTCTCCACGCCATACAGGACAGGGTCGGCTACGTGCCGGAGGGCGCCGTCCCCCTGCTCGCCGAGTCGCTGTTGATGACGCGCGCCGAGGTGCATGGTGTCATCACGTTCTACCACCACTTCCGCACATCGCGGCCGGGCAGCCATGTGGTACGCATCTGTCGTGCCGAGGCCTGCCAGGCCCTGGGCGCGCGCACACTGGAAGCCCACGCCAAGGCGAGCCTCGAGGTCGACTATCACCAGACGACGCGTGACCGGGAGATCACCCTGGAAGCCGTCTACTGCCTGGGCAACTGCGCCTGCGGCCCCTCCATCAGCGTCGACGACCGTGTTCACGGGCGGGTCACGACGGAAAGCTTCGACCGCCTGGTCGAGGACATGCGCACCGTGCCGCTGGAGGTCAAATAATGGTTCGTGTCTATGTACCCTGTGACACCACGGCACTGGCCATGGGCGCCGACGCCGTGGCGGCTCGCCTGCAGTCCGAGGCCACTGTCCGAGGCGGCGACATCGAGCTGATTCGCAACGGCTCCCGCGGGCTGGCCTGGCTCGAGCCCATGGTCGAGGTCGAGACGCCCGCCGGCCGCGTCGCCTATGGCCCGGTCAGTGCCGGGGACGTGCCCGGCCTGATGGATGCCGGCCTGCTGGAGGGGCGTGACGAACATCCGCTTTGCTGCGGCCCGACCGACGCCATTCCCTACCTCGCCCGTCAGCAGCGCCTGACCTTCTCGCGCATCGGCATCACCGATCCCCTGTCGCTGGACGATTACCGCGCCCTGGAGGGCTTCCAGGGTCTGGAAAACGCCCTGGCGATGCAGGGTCAGGCCATCGTCGATGAGGTCAAGGAATCCGGACTGCGCGGCCGGGGCGGCGCGGCCTTCCCCACCGGCATCAAGTGGCAGACCGTGCACGAAGCCCCCGGCGAACAGAAGTACATTGTCTGCAATGCCGATGAAGGCGACTCCGGCACCTTCGCCGACCGCCTGGTCATGGAATGCGACCCCTACATGCTGATCGAGGGCATGGCGATCGCCGGCCTGGCGGTGGGCGCCACCCAGGGCTACATCTACCTGCGTTCCGAGTACCCGCTGGCCAAGCGCATCCTCGACGAGGCCATCGCCCGCGCCAAGCAGGCCGGCTACCTGGGAGCGAACATGCGGGGCAGCGGCCGGCACTTCGAGCTGGAGGTCCGCCTCGGCGCCGGTGCCTATATCTGCGGCGAGGAAACCTCGTTGCTCGAAAGCCTTGAGGGCAAGCGCGGCATGGTGCGTTACAAGCCGCCGCTGCCGGCCATCGTCGGCCTGTTCGGCTGTCCCACGGTGGTCAATAACGTCCTCTCGCTGGCCGCCGTGCCCTACATCCTCGCCCGGGGCAGTCAGGCCTATGCGGACTTCGGCATGGGCCGTTCCCGCGGCACCCTGGCGATTCAGCTGGCCGGCAACGTCAAGCGCGGCGGCCTGATCGAACTGGCCTTCGGCACCACCCTGCGCGAGGTCATGGAATCCTTCGGCGGCGGCACCTTCACCGAGCGACCGCTGAGGGCGGTGCAGGTCGGCGGCCCGCTGTGTGCCTACCTGCCCGAAAGCCAGTGGGACATGCCGCTGGACTATGAGACCTTCGCCGAAGTCGGCGCGGGCGTGGGCCACGGCGGCGTCGTGATGTTCGACGACAGCGTCGACATGGCCCAGCAGGCGCGCTTCTCGATGGAATTCTGCAAGGTGGAGTCGTGCGGCAAGTGCACGCCCTGCCGTATCGGCTCGACCCGCGGCGTGGAGGTCATCGACCGCATCGTCGCCAACCAGGATCGCGCCGCCAACCTGGAGCTGCTCGAAGAGCTCTGCGAAACCATGGAAGACGGCTCCCTGTGCGCCATGGGCGGCATGACGCCCTTCCCGGTGAAGAGTGTAATGAACCATTTTCCTGACGACCTGCAGCGTTGAGCGCTGAGGGAGAGAACGCCATGCTCGGCTATTACGACCCCAACAAGAGCGCATTATCGAAAGATCTGGGCACGCCCGCCCGGCTGTCGGAGAACCACGTCAGCCTGGAAATCGATGGCGTGGAGATCAGCGTGCCCGAGGGCACCTCGGTGATGCGCGCCGCGGCGCTTGCGGATATCAACATCCCCAAGCTGTGCGCCAGTGACAATCTCGAAGCCTACGGCTCCTGTCGCCTGTGTGCCGTGCAGGTCGAGGGCAAGCGCGGTTATCCGGCCTCCTGCACCACTCCGGTGGAAGCCGGCATGCAGGTCACGACCCAGAACACCAAGCTGGCTCGTCTGCGCCGCAATGTCATGGAGCTCTACATCTCCGACCACCCGCTGGACTGCCTGACCTGTGCCGCCAACGGCGACTGCGAGCTGCAGGACATGGCCGGCGCCGTGGGTCTGCGCGAAGTCCGTTACGGCTATTCCGGCGAGAACCACCTCGACGCCGAAAAGGACGAGTCGAACCCCTACTTCAGCTTCGATCCCAGCAAGTGCATCGTCTGCTCGCGCTGCGTGCGCGCCTGCGAGGAAGTCCAGGGCACCTTCGCCCTGACCATTGACGGCCGCGGCTTCGACTCCAAGGTCTCGCCAAGCCAGATGGAAGACTTCATGGATTCCGAGTGCGTGTCCTGCGGCGCCTGTGTCCAGGCCTGCCCGACCGCCACCCTGATGGAAAAGAGCGTCATCGAACAGGGCGTGCCGGATCACAGCGTCATCACCACCTGCGCCTACTGCGGCGTCGGCTGCTCCTTCAAGGCCGAAATGAAGGGCAGCGAAGTGGTGCGCATGGTCCCCTACAAGGGCGGTGACGCCAATCACGGCCATTCCTGCGTCAAGGGCCGTTTCGCCTTCGGCTATGCGACCCACCAGGATCGCCTGACCACCCCGATGATTCGCGATTCCATCGAGGAAGCCTGGCGCGAGGTCAGCTGGGAGGAAGCCATTGGCTTTGCCGCCGAGCGGCTCAAGACCACCCAGGCAAAGTATGGCCGCGAGAGCATCGGTGGCATCACCTCCTCGCGCTGCACCAACGAGGAAACCTACCTGGTGCAGAAACTGATCCGCACGGCCTTTCGCAACAACAACACCGACACCTGCGCCCGGGTCTGTCACTCGCCCACCGGCTATGGTCTGAAGACCACCCTCGGCGAGTCCGCGGGGACCCAGACCTTCGACTCGGTGATGAAGTCGGATGCCATCATCGTCATCGGCGCCAACCCCACCGACGCCCATCCGGTATTCGCCTCCCAGATGCGTCGCCGCATGCGCCAGGGAGCCAGCCTGATCGTCGCCGACCCCCGGCATATCGACCTGCTGGACACCCCGCATCGCAGCGATGCCCAGCACCTGCCGCTGCGTCCGGGCACCAATGTGGCGCTGGTCAATGCCCTGGCGCACGTGGTGGTCAACGAGGGTCTCGAGGATCATGACTTCATCGCCAAGCGCTGCGACACCGAAGCCTATCGCGCCTGGCGCGACTTCATCAGCGAGGAACGTCATTCACCGGAAGCCGTCGAGAACGTGACCGGCGTCTCCGCCGAAGCCGTGCGCCGTGCCGCTCGCACCTATGCCAGCGTCCCCAATGGCGCCATCTACTATGGCCTGGGCGTCACCGAGCACAGCCAGGGCTCGACCATGGTCATGGGCATCGCCAACCTCGCCATGGCCACCGGCAACATCGGTCGCGAAGGCGTCGGCGTGAACCCGCTGCGCGGCCAGAACAATGTCCAGGGCTCCTGCGACATGGGCTCCTTCCCGCATGAGCTGCCCGGTTACCAGCATGTCGGCGATGCCGAGGCCCGTGGCCGCTTCGAGGAAATCTGGGGCGTGCCCATCGACGACGAGCCCGGCCTGCGTATTCCCAACATGTTCGACGCCGCCATCGAGGGCACCTTCAAGGCGATGTACGTGCAGGGCGAAGACATTGCCCAGTCCGACCCCAACACCCAGCACGTCGAGGCCGCCCTGACCTCGCTGGACTGCCTGATCGTGCAGGATATCTTCCTCAACGAGACCGCCAAGTACGCCCATGTGCTGCTGCCCGGCTCGAGCTTTCTGGAGAAGAACGGCACCTTCACCAATGCCGAGCGCCGCATCAACCGGGTGCGCAAGGTGATGCCGCCGCGTGCCGGCAAGGAAGACTGGGAGATCACCGTCGACCTGGCGCGTGCCCTGGGCTATCCGATGGACTATCAACACCCCTCGGAGATCATGGACGAGATTGCGCGCTTGGCGCCGACCTTCACCGGCGTCAGCTACGACAAGCTCGAGGAACTCGGCAGCCTGCAGTGGCCCTGCAATGAGGCGCATCCGCAGGGCACCCCGACCATGCACGAATTCGACTTCCCGATCGGCCTGGGGCGCTTCGCCATCACCGAGTACGTGGCCACCGAGGAGCGCACCAACCGGCGCTTCCCGCTGTTGCTGACCACCGGTCGCATCCTCTCCCAGTACAATGTCGGCGCACAGACGCGACGCACCGACAACCAGAGCTGGCACGACGAGGATGTCCTGGATATCCACCCCTCGGACGCGGAAATGCGCGGCATCGGTGACGGCGACTGGCTGGGCATCACCAGCCGTTCCGGCCAGACGGTGCTGCGAGCCCGGCTCAGCGAGCGCATGCAACCGGGGGTGGTCTATACCACCTTCCACCACCCGGGCAGCGGAGCCAACGTGATCACCACCAACAGCTCCGACTGGGCCACCAACTGCCCCGAGTACAAGGTCACGGCGGTGCAGGTGGAGAAGGTCAGCCAGCCTTCGGCCTGGCAGAAGCGCTATGACGACTTTGATCGCGCGCAGCGCGAGTACCTGGCCTCGGCGCGTGAGCCGGTGGCCCACGGAGTCAGGCAGTGACGGAGGCGGTATGGTCGGGCCGGTTTGCGGTCGAGGAACACCGCGAACCGGCCTGGCAGGCCGACTGTCGTGACGACGACCTGGTGCTGGAGACGCCGGTAGCGCTGGTCTACAACGGCATTTCGCATGCCGTGATGATGGCCAGCCCGGTCGACCTGGAGGATTTCGGCCTGGGGTTCAGCCTGACCGAGGGTATACTCGAACATCCCGACGAGCTGTACGACCTGACGATACACCAGGAGGTGGACGGCATTGCCCTGCACCTGGAGATCGCCAGCCAACGCATGGCCGAGCTGCGCCAGCATCGTCGCAGCCTGTCGGGCAAGACCGGCTGCGGCCTGTGCGGCACAGAGTCCCTGGAACAGGCCATTCGGCCGATTGCAAGGGTGGAGGCCCGGGATCCCGGCGATGCCGTCATTCAGCGCGTGCTGTCGCGTTTGCGTGAACACCAGCCCATCCAGACCGCCACCGGGGCCAGTCATGGCGCCGCCTGGTGCGACCTGAACGGCGACATTCTGATCGCCCGAGAGGATGTCGGACGACACAACGCCCTGGACAAGATGATCGGCGCCCTGGCCCGCCAGCGCACGAGCCGGCAGGAGGGCTTTGCCCTGGTGTCTAGCCGCGCCAGCTACGAGATGGTGCACAAGTGCGCCAGCGTCGGGATCGGCACCCTGGTGGCCGTCTCGGCGGCCACCAGCCTGGCGGTGGACCAGGCCTGCCGGGCAGGCCTGATGCTGGTCGGCTTCGCGCGTCCCGGCCGTCATCTGGTCTATCACCGCCCGAGCGGCACGCCATCCCCCGCCCTGCAACACGCTTGAGGAGTACCCCATGTCCCACGACCAGAGCGAGACCCTGATCCACATGGTCAACCAGATCGCCCACAACCTGCAGAGCGCCAGCGACCCGGCCACCGGCGTCAAGAATCACCTGGAGAAATTCTGGGCACGCAGCATGAAGGAACGCATCATCGCCTGCCTGGATGCGCCTGACTGCGCGCTCACGCCGGTGGCCCGTCAAGCCGTGGAGCAACTGGCACAGCAGCGACGCCAGGCGTCGTGAATCAACCACGCTTTCTACCGTTCGCCGGCCCCGAATGCCCTCGGCTGTCGCCATGACACATGGCGACGTCGTGATGGGGCAGCCTGCGTCATCGCCGTGCAGTAGCGTGTCAGAATAGCGCTCGATCCCAAGGTAACGGAGGAACAACCATGGCAACCTTTCCCACTCAGGCAGACGTCGTCATCATTGGTCAGGGGGGCATTGTCGGCGCTTCCGTGGCCCATCACCTGATCGAGCGTGGCTGGGAGAACATTGTGGGTATCGACAAGTCGGCGATCCCCACCGATATCGGCTCGACGTCGCACGCCTCCGACTTCTGCTTCGCCACCGCACACGATGAAATGACCTGCTACACCACCACCTACTCCATCGAGTTCTTCGACAAGATGGGGCACTACGACCGGGTCGGGGGTCTCGAGGTCGCGCGGGTCGGCGATGATGAGCGGATGGAGGAGCTCAAGCGCAAGGTCGACTCCGGACGCGCCTTCGGCACCAATGTGCGCATGATCGGACCGAAGGAAGCCAAGGAGCTCATGCCGCTGATCGAGGAAGACCAGATCCAGGGCGCGATGTACGACCCGGACGCAGGTCTGGTCATCCCGCGCTCGCAGATCTTCAGCGGCGAACTGGTGAAGAAGGCCGAAGAGACGGGCAAGCTCCAGGCCTTCGCTAACACCCCGGCAACCGGCCTCGAGATCGAGAACGGCCGCATCAAGGGCGTGTATACCCATCGTGGCTACATCGAAGCGCCGTACGTCGTCTGCTGCGCCGGCCTCTGGGGCCGCATGATCGCTGAAATGGCCGGCGAGGACCTGCCGATCATGCCGGTAGACCACCCGCTGCTGTGGTTCGGACCGTACGATGAATTCGCCGGCACCGGCAAGGAGATCGGCTACCCACTGCTGCGCGACCAGGGCAATTCGGCCTATCTGCGCGACACCGGTGATCCGAAGAGCACCGAGGGCGGCCAGATCGAGTGGGGCTACTACGAGGAGAAGGCGCCGCGCATGGTGCATCCCCGCGACATTCTCGAGAAGGAAGAGGCCCGCCTGTCGCCCTCGCAGCGTGACCTGGAGATGGAGCAGATCATGGAGCCGCTCGAGCGGGCCATGGAGCTGACTCCCATTCTGGGAGAGCTAGGTTATGACGAGAAACACTCGTTCAATGGCCTGCTGCAGGTCACCGCCGACGGCGGCCCATCCATCGGCGAGTCCGCCAAGGTGCGCGGCCTGTGGTACGTCGAGTCGGTCTGGGTGAAGGACGGCCCGGGTACCGGCAAGGTCGTCGCCGACTGGATGACCGACGGGCGCGTCGATCTCGACCCGCACGGCATCGACTTCACGCGCTACTACCCCTTCCAGAAGGAAGCGGACTATATCCACGACCGCTGCTACGAGACCGCCTTCAAGATCTACAACCCGCCGGTGCACAACCGCGAGCCCTACACCGCGGCGCGCAACCTGCGTCAGAGCCCCTTCTACGAGCGCGAGGTCGAGCTCGGTGGCTACTTCATGGAAGCCGCCGGCTGGGAGCGTGCGCACGGCTACGCCAGCAACGAGCACCTGCTCGCGAAATGGGGCGACAGGATTCCGGAACGCAACGCCGAATGGGATAACCGCCACTTCTGGCGTGTCTCCAACGCCGAGCATCTCGAGCTGTCCGAGAACGTCGGCATGATCAACCTGTCGCACTTCGCCATCTACGACATCACGGGCCGCGATGCCGAAGCGCTGATGGAGTACACCAGCGTGGCCAAGGTCGGCGGCGACATGCCGATCGGCAAGGGCGTCTACACCCACTTCCTCGACCATCTGGGCGGCGTGCGCGCCGATCTGACGGTCCTGCGCATGGGCGAGAGCCATTACCGCGTCATCGACGGTGGCGACGCGGGCAACCGCGACTATATCTGGATGAAGCGCATGGCCGAGGACAAGGGCTTCAGCGTCGACATTCAGGAACGCACCACCGACTACGGCTGCATCGGCCTGTGGGGCCCGAACGCCCGCACGACGCTGCAGGCCGTCGTCGACGACCCGGATGCCCTCACGGTGGAGAACTTCCCGTTCGCCGCCGTCAAGGACATCACGGTCAACGGCACCCCGGTCACCGCCTTCCGGATCTCCTATGTCGGCGAGCAGGGCTGGGAGCTGCACTTCCAGTACGACGATGGCCTGGCGCTGTGGGACACCCTGTACGACCAGGGCGTCACCCCGGTGGGCATCGAGACCTACGCCAACAGCCGTCGTCTGGAGAAGTGCCTGCGCCTGCAGAATGCCGATCTGAAAACCGACTACAACCTCATGGAAGCAGGCCTGGCCCGGCCCAAGGTCAAGGCGGCCGACTTCCATGGTAAGGAGGCCTACGTCGCCCAGCGCGAGCGTGCGCACCAGCCCGCTTATCTGTGCACCTTGACGATGACCGACAACACCGATGCCAACGGCGTCGCGCGTTACCCGGTGGGTCACATGCCGATCATGGACCCGCAGACCGGCAAGACCCTGGTCGATGAGCTGGGTCGGAATTCCTACGTCACCAGCGTTGCCTACGGCCCGTCCGTGGGCAAGAACATCTGCCTCGGCTATCTGCCCTATGCCTACTGCGAGGAAGGCCGCACCCTCCAGGTCCAGTACTTCGACGAGATCTACCCGGTACAGGTCGAGTCGGTCGGTTACAAGCCGCTGTACGATCCGGAAAACCTGCGCCCCAAGAGCTGAGCCCTGGAAGTGAGGTGCTAACTGTGAGGAGTAAGAGGTAAGGAGTAAGAGGTAAGAAATAAGAAGGGAAAAGTGAGCGCCAGGAGGGTCTGCCTTCCTGGCGCTTTCGTTTGCTGACGCCTTGCCTGGCGTTCGCCCCGGTCTGCCTGGGCGAGAGTCAAACGCACAGGCGGTCGCGGGTCGAGTAGTACCAGGCACCAAGGGCCGATAACGGCACGCGGAACATGCGCCCCCCGGGAAACGGCAGGTGGGGCAGTCCGGCGAAGGCGTCGAAACGTTCCTCGCGGCCGATCATGACTTCGCCGATCAGACGCCCGGCCAGGTGGGTGCAAGTCACGCCATGGCCGGAGTAGCCCTGTGCGTAGTAGACGTTGTCGTTGATGACGCCGAACTGCGGCAGCCGGTTGAGCGTCATCAGGAAGTTGCCGCTCCAGGCGTAATCGATGGACACCTCCTTCAGGCCGGGGAAGGTCGTTTCCATCTTGGGCCGGATCACCGCCTCGATATCCGCCGGGTCCTGGCCCCCATAATTCACTCCCCCGCCGTACAGCAAGCGGTTGTCGGCCGTCAGCCGGTAGTAATCCAGCAGATAGTTGCAGTCCTCCACCGCCAGGTCGTTGGGCAGCAGTGCCCGCGCTCTGTCCTCGCCCAGCGGCTCGGTGACGATGATCTGCGTGCCGCAGGGCATCGACTTGCCCTCGAGCTCCGGCAGTACTCCTTGCAGATAGGCATTGCCGGCCATCACCACCCGAGAGGTCGTGATCCTGCCGGCGGGTGTGGTGATGGTGACCGGATCGCCATGTGTCAGGCCGGTGACCGGTGACTGTTCATGGATGACACCTCCCAGCGACTCGAAGGCCGCCGCCTGACCCAGCACCAGGTTGAGGGGATGCAGGTGGCCCCCGGAGTGATCGATCAGGGCCCCCGTATAACGGTCCGAGCCGACTTCGCGCTTGACCGCCTGCTCTTCCAGCAGCTCCAGTTGCTGATGACCATAGCGCTCCCACAATGCCTTGTGCTCACGCAGGCCGGCCATCTGCTTGCGGTTGCAGGCGGCAAAGAGGTTGCCGTCGCGCAGGTCACAGTCGATGCCGTGCTGCGCCACGCGCTGGCGGATAATGCGGTTGCCCTCGAACGCCATGTCGCCCAGCGCGCGGGCTGTCTCGGCGCCATAGCGGGACTCGATCATGTCCATGTCGCGGCTGTAACTGTTGACGATCTGGCCGCCATTGCGGCCCGAGGCCCCGAACCCTACTCGTGAAGCCTCGAGCACGACGACCTTCAGGCCCTGCTCGGCGAGATGCAGCGCCGCCGAGATGCCCGTGAAGCCGGCGCCCACCACACAGACATCACTTTGCACATGACCTTCCAGTGACGGCCGTCGGGGAGCGGGGTTGGCGGAAGCCGCATACCAGGATGCCACATGGTCGCGAGCCGCATTGGCCTTAACTTTCATGGAACTCTCCCAGAGTCATGAGCAGGACGGCAGGCCGGTACACAGCGCCCAATTCAGCGACTGCGCACCTCGGTCCAGATCTGTTGCAGCATCTGCAGTTGTTCGCCCTCGATGAGCGGTGTGGTCACCAGCTGGTCGCGGCGGTCATCCTCCAGACGTGAGCTCTTCGCCAGTTCCTCGGGCATATCCTCGAGCGCCGCCGCGTTGGGCGAGCGATAATAGGCAAAACTGGCCGAGCGCGCCGCGTTCTCGGGCTGCATCAGAAAACTGATGAACTGGTGGGCAAGCTTCGGGTGTGGTGCACGGGCCGGAATCACCAGGGTATCGACGCCGAGCTGGGAGCCCTCTTCCGGCACGAAGAACTCCAGATGCTCATAGGTCTCCGGCGAGGCAGCCTTGCGATAATCCACGTCACCGCTGTAGGTCACGGCCAGCTGTGACACCCCCCGTGCCACCTGCTCGACGGCCGCCGTGCTGTCGACGAAGCCGGTAAAGTTGGGGCGATCCAGCGTCTCGCTGGCCAGGCGCGCGGCCTCGACCCAGGGCTGCTGGCCGACACAGTCGAAACCGGCGCCCTGATAGGCGCAGGCCATGCCCAGCGCAACCTGCGGGTCGCCGCCCAGCAGGGCAAAGGGCTGATCCGGATTCAGCTCGGGATCGAACAGCATGCCCCATGATTCGGCGGGATCCGGGAAGGTCCGGGTGTTGTAGACGATCCCCGTGGCGCCCCACAGATAGGGCACGCTGTACTGCTCCTGTGGATCATAGGATGGCTGGCGGAACGCCTCCATGAGGTTGTCACGGCCCTCGATCAGCTCGGGATCGAAGGCCTGGATCAGGCCGGCGTTGATCAACCGGGGCACAAAGTAATCGGTCGGAACCACCACGTCATACTGGGCATCGGCCCCCGCCGAGAGCTTGGAAAACATCTCAGCATTGGACGTGAAGTAGTTCTCGACCACTTCCACATCGTATTGTGCCTCGAAGTCCTCGACCACTTCCGGCGACATGTATTCAGTCCAGTTGAACACATAGAGCTTCTTGGCCTCGTCCGCCGTCGACGCCGTTGCGGCGCCCAGCACACAGGCGCCAACCACACCAGCCAGTAAAAGTCGCATGGGGTTCTCCACATAGCAGGGATCTTGCGATAGATATCACGCCGAGAAAGCCCGGCATTCGCTACTAGACGCGCAACAGCAGGTGCTCGCGCTCCCAGGAGCTGATGACCTGGAAGTACTCGCGATGCTCGGCACGCTTGACGGCCAAGTAACTGTTGGTAAAACGCTCGCCGAGGATATCCGCCAGGGGCTTGCACTCTCTGAGTCGATCCAGGGCGGGGCCGATATCATCGGGCAACTTGCCACCACTCGACCAGGCTGAGCCGACCATCGGCGGACGCGCCTCGAGCTGACTGAGCATGCCCAGATAGCCGCAGGCCAGGGAGGCCGCCATGACCAGATAAGGGTTGGCATCGGCGCCGGCGAGACGGTTCTCGACCCGCGTGGCCTCGGGCGGTGCCATAGGCACCCTCAACCCCACCGTCCGATTGTCCATGCCCCACTCCACATTGACCGGT
Organism: Halomonas almeriensis; assembly: GCF_030409235.1. GTDB lineage: Bacteria > Pseudomonadota > Gammaproteobacteria > Pseudomonadales > Halomonadaceae > Halomonas > Halomonas almeriensis. Next base: position 120,200 of record NZ_JAUFPO010000006.1, on the reverse strand, counting down.
GCCGAACCGCTGTTCTCGGTACGCATCAGCCGGCGATAGGAATTGACGTTGGGCGCCAACAGCGGAAGCGAGGCCGGCAGATAATGCTGGAGCCCGCCGATGAAATGGTGGAAAAGCCGGCTGGGCTGGCCTTCGTCATCGGCGAAGAGGTTGCGGCCGGTCTTGATATCGACAAGGCTCTGATGGAGATGCATGGAGCTGCCGGGCTCCCTGGCCATGGGCTTGGCCATGAAGGTCCCGTACATGCCATGACGCAAGGCAGTCTCGCGCAGCGTACGCTTGAAGACCACCACCTGATCGGCCAGGGTCAGCGGGTCCCCGTGCTCGAAGTTGACCTCCATCTGCCCCGCCCCTTCTTCGTGAATCAGGGTGTCCAGGTTGAGATCCATGGCCTCGCAATAGTCGTACATCTCCTCGAACAAGGGGTCGAACTCGTTGACCGCATCGATGGAAAACGACTGGCGACTACTCTCCTGGCGACCGCAACGGCCGACCGGCGGCTCCAGCGGATAATCCGAATCGGTATTGGTCTTGACCAGGAAGAACTCCACCTCGGGCGCCACCACCGGCTTCCAGCCACGTGCTTCATAGAGTGACAATACACGCTTCAGCACATGGCGCGGCGACAGCTCGACGGCCTCACCGGTCAGGTAGTGGCAGTCGTGGATGATCTGCGCCGTGGCATCCTCGGCCCAGGGCACCCGATAGATGGCATTGGGGTCCGGCAGGAGCTCCATGTCGCGCTCGGCCGGATTCCAGAACTGGGTGTCCTCGTCGTCGGGGTAACCGCCTGTCACGGTCTGGATAAACAGTGAATCCGGCAGTCGCGGGCGTCCCCCGTTCAGGTACTTGTTGGCCGGCATGATTTTGCCCTTGAGGATGCCGGTCAGGTCGGTGACCAGGCACTCGACCTCGGTAATCCCATGCTGCTCGAACCATTCATTGAGGAGCGGCAGCTCCTGACGGTTACTCATGGATATATCCTTGCTGATGTCAACGGGCCCCGGATCGCGTCACTCGAGGTTAGCGAGCGACGACCCCCGGGGCATCCCCCGCCCTTGGGGCTCGTGGGTCACGATTCAGCGCGACTTCACTTCGGACCACAGTTGCTGGAACACCTGGAGCTGCTCACCTTTCAGGGTTGGAGTGAACTGCAAGCGTTCCAGGTCAGCCTCGCTCGGCAGAACGGGCGGTTTCGCCAGCACTTCATCGAGGTGGGGGCGTGCGGCCTTGTTGGGGCTGGCATAATAATTGTAATTCGACAGCTGAGCGCCGACCTCGGCATCGAGGATGAAGTCGATGAACTTGTGCGCCATCTCCGGATTCGGCGCGTCACGCGGAATCATCATGGCGTCGATCCACATCTCGGCGCCTTCGTCGGGAATCATGAACGCCATCTCGGAGAAGGTCTCGGGGTTTTCTTCCTTGTAGAACAGGAAGTCGCCATTGTAGGACATGCTGGCATGGGTCACGCCGCGGGCCAGTTGCTGCAACGCCGGGGTGCCATTGGTGAAGCCGCTGAAGGTCTCGCGACCCTTGGTGTCGAGCAGCAGCTGGGCCGCCTCGCGCCATGCATCGGTAGAGGCACAGTCATAGCCGTGCCCCAGGTAGGCACAGGCGCTGCCGACCGTGACCTGACCGTCGCCTATCAAGCCGAAGGGGTACTCGCTATTGGTCTCGGAGTCGAACAGCAGGGACCAACTCTTGGGCGCATCCGGGAAGGTTTCGGTGTTGTAGATCACACCGGTGACACCCCACTGATAGGGAGCGGAGTAACGTGAACCGGGATCATAGGACGGGTCCACGAATTGCTCCATGACATTATCAAGATTGTCGAGCTTCGACTTGTCGAGCTCCTGGACGAGCCCAGTCTCGATCAAGCGTGGGATGTAGTAATTGGACGGCACGATGATGTCGTACTGCGAGGTGCCGCCGGCCTGCAGCTTGGCAAACATCTCCGGATTGGAGTTGAAGTAACTCTCTACCACGTCGACATCGTGCTGCTCCTCGAATGCCTCGATGATCGCGGGGTCCATGTACTCCGTCCAGTTGAAGAGATAAAGCTTGTTGTCCTGTGCCTGTACCTGGCCGGCCAGCATCAGACCGGCCAGTGACAGCACCAGTGGGGTCTTGTTGATCTGCATGATTGACTCCTCGTTGCACCGCGATGGACGTGAGGCCGACCTAGGCGGGCCGGCGACGATTGAAGATGAGGCTCAGGAGGGCCGCCAGAGCGACAGCCCCGATCATCAACGACGCGATGGCGTTGATCTCCGGCGAGACGCCCTTCTTGATGGCGCCCCAGATGTATATCGGCAGCGTGGCGCTTTCCGGTCCTGCCGTGAAGAAGCTGATGACAAAATCATCAATCGACAGTGTGAACGACAGAAAGAACGCAGATATCAACGCTGGCTTGATGGTCGGCAGCATGAAGTGCTGAACGCGTTTGAAGGGGGTGGCATACAGGTCCTTGGCCGCCTCGAACAAGGTGGGGTCCAGCCCCACGAAGCGCGAATAGACGATCAGCGCCACGAAGGGAATCTGAAAGGTCACGTGGGCGATGATCATGGTGCCGAGCCCCGGCCTCAACCAGCCGGTCGCTTCGTGGATCTGCACAAAGAACGCCATCTCGGAAATCCCGAAGACGATATCCGGCAATACGATCGGCAGATAGATCAGCACGATCAGCCAGCCCAGCTTGCGGTGACGATGGCGATACATGCCATAACCGATCAAACAGCCGATCCCCAGGGCCACAAGCGAGGACACAACGGCCAGCACCATGCTGTTGGCGAAAGCCGAGAGAATCTGCTCGTTGCCCAGCAGGCGCTGATACCAGCGCAGCGAAAAGCCGGCAAGGCTCGCCGAACTGTTGGCCGAGTTGAACGAGAACAACACCACCACGGCCAACGGCAGATACAGAAAGAACAGCGTCAGCCACCAGAACGCACTCAGGCCTCTGCGCCATAGCCGCTTGTTCATATGACCACCTCTTCACCGCCACCCAGGCGCTTGCCAATGCGACGCATGGCGAACAGTCCGAAGAAGGTCGCGATCAACATCAGGATTGCGCCAGCCGCTCCCAGTGGCCAGTTGGAGCCACCCGAAAACTGGGTTGCTACCAGGTTGCCCAGCATCATGCCCTTGCCACCCCCCAGTAATTCGGGAATCACGTACATGCCGAAGGCCGGGATGGCCACCAGCACGATTCCCGCCAGCAGCCCCGGCAGCGTCTGTGGAAATACCGCGTGGCGAAAGGCCCCCAGAGGCGACGCGTACAGATCCTGGGCCGCCTCTACCTGAGCATGGTCGAGTTTCTCGAAGGCCGCATAGAGCGGCAGCACCATGAAGGGCAGGAAGTTGTAGACCAGGCCCAGGGTGACGGCGAAATTGGACGGATAGAGCCCCATGTTGGGGGCAATCAGGCCTAGCCCCTCGGCCAGCTCGGACAGCGGGGTTCCCGGGGCCAGCAGGTTCATCCAGCCGAAGGTGCGGATGACCTGATTGGTCCAGGACGGCACCACCACGGCCAGCAGCATGATCGGCCGCCAGCGCTCACGGCAGGTGGTGATGTAATAGGCAATCGGGTAGGCCACCATTACCACCAAAGTGGTGGATAGCAGCGTCTGCCACAGGGAGCGCAGCAGCGTGTAGATATTGCCCGGGCTCCAGCCGAGAAACCCGAAGCCCGCCAGCCGCTCGAAGGCCTCCAGGGTCAGGGGCATCTGCGGCAGTCCGTAGGGGCCATTGGTCATGAAGGCCACCCCCATCAGGTAGGCACTGGGCAGGACCAGAAAGAGGATGATCCAGATCACGCCCGGCCCCACACTGAACAACAGATGCCGGGTTTCGGCCACCACCGCGCGCCGACGCATCACGTGTTGCGATATCCTTGGCATGACACTCTCCTCAGGCGGCGACGGTCACCAGGTCCTCGGGACACACGCTGATGGTCACGGCATCGCCCGCCTGATGCACCTGCTGACCCAGGTTGCTGGCCACCACCATCAGCGACTGGCCATTGACCTCCAGCACGTATTCGATACGGCTGCCACGATACAGCCGCTCCTGCACGACGCCCGCCAACCGATTATAGCCCTCGGGCACCACATCGCCGATCTCGAGCGTTTCCGGGCGCACCAGCAGACAGTCTCCGGCATCCCCCTGCCCGGCGTGCTTGTGCAACTCCAGCCAGCCCAGATCACTCTGCACCCGGAGGCCATCGCGCGCCAGAATGGGAAAGAGGTTGTCATGCCCCATAAAGCGCGCCACGAAAGCATTGGCGGGCCGCTCGTAGACCTCGCTCGGCGCGCCCACCTGCTGGATATTGCCACTATCGAGCACGGCGATGCGGTCCGACATGACCATGGCTTCATCTTGGTCATGAGTCACGAACACGAAGGTCATGCCCAGACGCTTCTGCAGCCGCTGCAGCTCGACCTGCAACTGCGAGCGCAGGCCCGCATCCAGGGCCGATAGCGGTTCATCCAGGAGCAGCACGTCCGGCTCGCAGACCAGGGCGCGGGCCAGGGCGATACGCTGACGCTGACCGCCGGAAAGCTGATCGACGCGCCGCTCGACCAAATCCCCCAGCTTGATGAATGCGGCAATCTCGTCGACCCTGGCGTCACGCTCCGCGGCTGGCAGGCCGCGCATCTTGAGGCCGAAGGCCAGGTTGTCGCGCACCGAGAGATGGGGAAAGAGAGCGTAGGATTGAAAGACCGTGTTGACGCTGCGCCGATGCGGCGGCACCTCGGTAAGCTCCTTGTCGCCCACCATCAGGGTGCCCTGATCGGGCGCCTCGAGACCGGCCAGAATGCGCAGCAGGGTCGTCTTGCCGCAACCAGAGGGACCCAGCAGGGTGAAGAACTCCCCGGCATGTATCGACAGGTCCACCCCGTCCAGCGCTACCGCGTCGGCACCGAAGCGTTTGTGCAGGCTGTGTAGCTCGATGCTGGATGCCTTCCGCGTTGCCACCTCCTGATCCGTCGGCGACGTGTCCGAGTGCTCGGCCAGTTCGGCCGACATCCTGTTGCTCATCAAGGAGTCCTCTTCGTTGGTCACTGGCGTCCCGGGATCCGTCGCGTCTCACAGACGATCGCGAAGTTTATAGAAATGCGTGGCCAGCACCAGCAGCGGCTTGCGCAACCATCGCCCGCCCGGGAAGGGTCGGTGCGGCATGGCGGCAAAGGTCTCGAAGCCCTGGCCGTAACCGGCGATGGCATCGCTCATAAGCTTGCCGGCCAGCCCGGCCAGCGCCATGCCATGACCCGAATAGCCCTGAGCATAGAAGATATTGGCGCCCAGGCGCCCGAAGTCCGGTGCACGATTGAACGTGATCGCTACATCGCCGCCCCAGCGATAGTCGATGGGCACGCCGGCCAGCACCGGGAAGAGCCTGGCGATCTTGGCGTCCATGCGCGCCTCGAGCTTGGGAGGCTCACGCCCATCATAACTGACCTCGCCGCCATAAATGAGGCGACGATCGGCCGACAGACGATAATAATCGAGGACAAAGTTGGCATCCGACAGCGCGTCCCCCCGGGGCAGCACCTGCGCCGCCTGGGCGTCGCTCAGCGGAGCCGTCGCCACCATGTAGTTCGCGGCTCGCATGATGCGCCCGGAGAGCTCCGGTACCAGGCCAAGCTGGTAGGCATTGGTGCCCAGCACCAGGGTATCGGCCGTGACCGCTCCCTGGTCGGTTTCCACGCGCACCGGCTCGCCTCGCCGGATACGCCGGACCGCACTCTGGGTATGCAGACGGGCACCGGCCTGCTGGGCAGCACGCGCCAGCCCCAGGGTGTAGTTGAGCGGATGAAGATGGCCCCCTTCGTGATCGTAGAGCGCGGCCGGATAGGCATCCGTGACCAGGTGATCCCGCAACGCCTGGCCCTCCAGCCATTCCAGGGCGTGGTAGCCATAGTTGCGTGACAGGCTATCCCGGAAGGTCTCCAGCTCCTTGACGTGTCGCGGCTTGACCGCGGCATGCAGGTAGCCCCAGGACAGCTCGCAGGGTATGGCATGTCGGTCGACCAGCGAGGCCGTCAGCCTGACCGCCTCGCGGCTCATCTCCCAGATCCGGCGGGCAGTCTCCGGCCCCAGGGCCTGCTCCACCGTGGCGATATCGGTACCCAGGCCGGGCAGAATCTGCCCGCCGCTGCGTCCCGAGGCCCCATGGCCGATATCCTCGGCTTCCAGCAGGACCACCGAATAGCCACGCTCGGCCAGGTGCAGGGCGGCCGAGCAACCGGTGACGCCTCCCCCTACCACGCAGACATCGGCATGCTGTTCACCCTGCAGTGGTTCACAGGGCGCGAGTTCGACCTGGACGGAATCGCGATACCAGGAAGCGGGACGCACTTGTGACGAGGAACCCTTCATGTCTGCCGCCTGCTCCATGCGCCACCAGCGCTCAAGATTGTTCCATCACCGCGGCCACTCCCGGTGGTCACTCGCCGCATACCGGGCAGGCTGGATCCCGCGGCACTCGAAAGTGGCGCCATTGCCCACTCAGCCCATCGAAGGTGGAAAGCCCCTGATGAACGCTGCCGGCACCACTCACCAGCTTCAGGGCCTCCAGCGCCTGGAAGCTGCCGATCAGCCCGACCAGTGGCGCAACCACGCCGTTCTCGGTGCAGCTCAGCTCATCATCCGTTGCGCCGCCGCTGCCCGGTGGGTAAAGGCAACCATAGCACGGCGACGCAGAGTCCCGCGGATCGAATACCACCAGCTGACCGGAAAAGCGAATGGCGGCGCCTGAGACCAGCGGCACCCCCGCCGACCGGCAGGCCGCATTGACGGCGTAGCGACTGCTGAAGCGGTCCGTGCAGTCCAGCACCACATCGACACCGTTCACCGCTGCCTGCAACGCCTCGCCCTCCAAGCGGCCGGCATGGGCGACGATCTCGACCTCCGAGTTCAGCGCCAGGCCGGCAGCGCGCCCCGACTCGGCCTTGGAGCGACCGATGTCGTCCATCCCGTGGGCGATCTGACGCTGCAGATTGGAAAGCTCCACGCGATCATCATCGGCCAGCGTCAGATGGCCCATGCCGGCCGCCGCCAGGTACATGGCCACCGGCGAGCCCAGACCGCCGACCCCGACCACCAGGGCGCGGCCGTTCAACAGACGCTGCTGACCCTCGATATCGATGGCCTCGAGCATGATCTGACGGCTATAGCGCAACAGCGCCTGGTCGTCCATGGAGCTCACTTGTCGTCGAACTCTTCGATATCGGGCACATGCAGGGACACGTCTTCCTTGACCTCTTCCATGACCACATAGCTCTTGGATTCCTTGACCCCCGGCAATGTCAGCACTACATCACCAAGCAATTGGCGGTAGGCCGCCATCTCGGGAATCCGGCACTTGAGAATATAGTCGAACTGCCCCGACACCAGATGGCACTCTTGGATCTGCGGCAGGCTGGAGACGGCGCGGCGAAACTCATCGAATACCGAGGGCGACTGCGTTTCCAGGCTGATCTCGACGAAGACCAGCAGGTTCGCCCTAAGTGCCCGGGGATCGAGCAGCGCCTTGTAGCCACGGATCACACCGGTGCGCTCGAGTCGCTTGACCCGCTCCAGGCAGGGCGTGGTCGAAAGACCGACCTGGGACGCCAGGTCGACATAGGAAATTCGAGCGTTGTCCTGCAGGCAACGCAGAATGTTGAGATCAATGCGATCGAGAGAGCGAGCCTTGGTTTTCATTATCATCCTGACACGCGGTGGGCACAGGCCTGGCAGACGACTACAGGCATTCAGCCTGAACAGCCGGTCTTGAAGGCAGTTGCATGGCATTCCATCTCGCCAGCGTGGCGATGCGGAGTGCTTCATTCCAGAAACAGATGTAACACATGCCACCCGGACGGCTCCAGCCCGCGTGCCACGGCGGTGTAAACGGCTCAGGCAGGACGCTGGCCGAGGCTCACTCGTTCATGCCCGGCCAGGTCACATTCGCTGGTCACCGCGTCATACCCCCTCGCCACCAGGGCGCGACGGGCGGCCTCCGCCTGCTCGGCGCCATGCTCGAGCAACAGCCAGCCCCCGGGCAACAGATGCGCCCGGGCCGCCTCGATCAGATAATACAGGTCGGCCAGGCCCCGTTGGCCCGCCACCAGCGCGCTTCTGGGCTCGAAGCGCACATCGCCATGCGCCAGGTGCGGATCATCATCGGCCAGGTAAGGCGGGTTGGCGACAATGACCGAGAAGGTGCGCTGCTCGAGTTTCTCAAACCAGTCGCCGACCTCCAGGCTCACCCCGGTGAGCCCCAGCCGCTCGGCATTGCGCGTCGCCAGTGCCACGGCATCCGGATTGCAGTCAACCCCCTGAATGCGCCAGCCAGGCCGTTCACTGGCCAGCGCCAGGGCCACGGCGCCACTGCCGACACCCAAATCGAGCAGTTCGCCCTCTTCCGCCGGCATGCGTGCCAGCGCCGCCGCCACCAGGGTTTCGGTATCCGGGCGCGGAATCAGGGTGCTCGGCCCGGTGAGCAGCGACAATCCCCAGAATTCGCGCTCGCCGGTCAGGTACGCCACTGGCTGGCCACCTGCCCGCGCGGCCACCAGGGCGTCGAAGCGCGCATGCGACCAGGGGTCGAGCGGCCGGTCTCCCCAGGTATACAGCCAGGCACGGTCGACATTGAGGACATGGCAAAGCAGGACTTCGGCATCCAGCCGCGCCGTGGGTGACGCGGCCCGCGCAAGGCGCTGAGACGCCCGCGCCAAGAGAGTGTCCAGACGCATCAGGGCTCCTGCTGCAGGGCCGCCAGCTGCTCGGCCTGATATTCGTTGATCAGCGGCTCGATGACCTCATCCAGCCCCTCGCCGCTGACCACATCGTTGAGCTTGTACAGCGTCAGGTTGATGCGGTGATCGGTCAGCCGCCCTTGGGGAAAGTTATAGGTGCGGATACGTTCACTGCGATCCCCCGACCCTACCAGCGAGCGCCTGGCATCGGCCTGCTGCTGACGCTGACTGTCCTGGGCCGCCTGCTTGAGGCGCGCGGCGAGCAGTGCCATGGCCTTGGCACGATTCTTGTGCTGGCTACGCTCTTCCTGGCACTCCACCACGACACCGGTCGGCAAGTGCGTGATGCGAATCGCCGAATCCGTGGTGTTGACGTGCTGACCACCGGCCCCGCTGGCGCGAAAGGTGTCGACCCTGAGGTCATTGCTATCTAGCTCGACATCGCCGACCTCGGCGGCCTCCGGCATCACGGCCACCGTGCAGGCCGAGGTGTGGATGCGCCCCTGGGACTCGGTGGCCGGTACCCGTTGCACCCGGTGGGCCCCGGACTCGAACTTCAGCCTTGCGTAGACCCTTTCTCCGCGCACTCGCGAGATTACCTCCTTGTAGCCCCCCTGATCCCCATGGCTGACGCTGATGACCTCGATTTTCCAGCCCTGTTGCTCGGCATAGCGCGAGTACATGCGGAAAAGGTCACCGGCGAAGAGTGCCGCTTCATCGCCACCGGTGCCGGCCCGGACCTCCAGGAAGACGTTGCTGTCGTCATCGGGATCACGCGGCACCAGCAACTGCTTGAGGCGGGCCTCCAGCCCTTCGAGTTTCGCCTCACCATCGGCGCGCTCCATCTCGGCCAGCTCGCGCATCTCGGCATCGCTGTCATTGGCCATGCTCGCGGCGGTGGCCATGTCCTGCTCGACGGCACAATAGTCCCGCCAGGCCGCCACCAGGTCCTCCAGCTCGGCATACTCTCGCGAATAGTGTCGAAAGCTGGTCTGATCGGCAATCACGTCCGGGTCCGACATCAGGGCGGCAAGTTCCTCGAAACGCTCGGAGAAGCTATCGAGACGCTGACGCAGGGAAGCTTTCATCAACAGATCCTATCGGGGTGGGTCAGAGGGTTCGTCCAGCAACAAGGTGGCGGCGGCGTCCATCAGATCACGCCGGTCGTCGGACGCGGCTTTCCGCAAGGCCAGGGTGGGACGATGCAGGAGACGGTTGGTCAGCTGGTGGGCCAAGCGCTGCACGACCCGCTCAGGATCTTCGCCCTTGGCAAGGCGCGCCAGCGCCTGATCACAGGCTGCGTCGCGCAGTGACTCGCCGTGCGCGCGCAGATCGCGGATCAGCTCGCCCCCGCTACGCAGGCGGCGATCATGCTGCCAGCGATCCACACCGCTCTCGATCAGGGACTCGGCCTGGTCGGCTTCCACCTGACGATGGCGACGATTGGCATCGATGACTTCTTGCAGATCATCCACCGTATACAGGAAGACATCCCCCAGCTCGCCCACCTGCGGCTCGATATCCCGAGGCACGGCAATGTCAACCATGAAGACCGGCCGGTGCCGACGTTTCTTGAGCGCCCTTTCCACCATGCCCTTGCCCAGGATCGGCAGGGGCGCGGCCGTGGAAGAAATAACAATGTCGGCGTGCTCCAGCGCAGCGGGAATCTCATCCAAGAAGATGGTCTCGCCGCCCAAAGGCTCCGCCAACTGATGCGCGCGCTCATGCGTCCGGTTGGCCACGGTCAGATGGCGCACACCAGCTTCGTGCAGGTGGCGCGCCACCAACTCGATGGTCTCGCCAGCCCCGATCAGCAACGCCCGCGAACGCCCCAGGTTTTCGAAAATGCGGCTGGCCAGGCTGACCGCGGCATAGGCAATAGACACCGGGTTGCGACCAATGCCGGTTTCGGTCCGCACCTGCTTGGCGACGGCGAAGGTCTGCTGAAAGAGTGCCTCGAGCTCGCCGCCCAGGCCACTGGTATCGCGAGCGGTCTGATAAGCCTCCTTGAGCTGACCGAGTATCTGCGGCTCGCCGAGCACCATGGAATCCAGGCCGACCGCCACCCGCATCAGATGACGCGCCGCATCCGCCTCGAGGAAATGATAGGCACAGTGGGTCAGGGACTCCACGGGCATGTCATGAAAGCGTCCCAGCCACTCGTACAAGGTGCTCTCTGCGCCTTCTCCGATCACGCAGTAGAGTTCCGTGCGATTGCAGGTCGAGAGCACGACCGCCTCATGGACGGCCGGCAGTGCACGCAGCTCACTCAGCGCCTGCTCGAGCTGCGTCGGCGTAAAGGCCACCTGTTCGCGAACATCCAGGCTCGCGGTGCGGTGATTAATTCCCAGGGCAAGAAGCGTCATGCGTCGGAGTCTAAGCGGTAAGTGAGCCGGCAGCGACAAGGCCGGAAAGTGACGCGGCACCCGAACCGGGTCTGTCAGCGAACCACAGGATTCTACCACAGCGCATCGGGCCGGGGTGCTAACGCCCTCCTTTGCCCAGCGCAGACAAGCCGTTATGCTGGCGACTGGCCTATCTAGCGAGACCTCCATGTCCCGAAGACGAATCACGATACGCGCCGGCTCAGGTGGCATAGCGCTGTTCGCCCTGGCCATGATGCTGGTGGGTTGCCATAGCCTGCCATCCCCCCCTCCCCTGGAGGACCCGGTGGCCGAGGCACCGCCGGTTGCGCGCGGCCTGAATGCGCAAGGGCTGTCTTCCCTGCTGGTCGCCGAACTGGCCGGACAACGGGGCGATTACCAACGCGCCGGGCGTGGCTACATGGCGAGTGCCAGGCGCTATACCTCGGCCAGCCTGGCCGAGCGGGCCGCCCTGGCATCGCGCTTCAGCAATGACCGCGAGCTCGTCGAGGAAGCCGCCCGGCTCTGGCAGCGGCTGGCACCTAACGACACCAGCCCTGGTCGACTGCTGGCGGAACTCGCGGTGCAGCGCAACGACTGGGAGCAGGCCCTGGCGTATCAGCTCGACCTCCTAGGCCAGTCCGAAGGCAGTGAAACTGAGCAAGGAGCCCGGTCGCTGGTGCCCTTCGTCGAGACGGCACTCGAAGCCGGCGCGTCGCCGGCACCGCTGCTCGATCGCCTGCGCGAATTCAGCGCCCCTCCACAGGCTCGCCAGGAACTCGACCTGGCCCGCGCCCTGCTGGAAGCCGCCGGCGGCCTGGACGAAACCGCTGAACAGCGCCTTGCCCGCCTGGCTGACGAATCGCCACGTCTGCCCGGGCTGTGGCGCATTCGCGCCGCCGTGGCCCTGGAGGCCGGCCGGGCGCAACAAGCCGAACGCATGGCGCGCCGCGGACTCGGCTATCTGCCCGGCGACCCGCGGCTGATCCTGCTGCAGGTCCAGGCCGACATCCGCCAGGGCAATATTGCCGCTGCCGAAACCAACACTGACGCACTGTTGAAGAAGCATGGTGACACGCCCGACCTGCGTCAGGCCCTGGCCCGGCTGTATCTCGAGGAGGAACACCAGGATCCCGCCCGGCGTCTGTTGCTGCCCCTGACCAGCCGCGATTCCACACCGCCGGAGGTGTATCTGCTGCTGGGCACTATCGCCGAGCAGCAGAGCGAAGTCGACAACGCTCTGCTCTACTATCGACAGGTGCCCGAGGGTCAGAACTTCCTCACGGCAAGGTCCAATGCCGCGCGAATGCTGTTCGACAACAGCAGACCCCAGGATGCCCGCACCTTCCTGCAGGTCGAGCGACTGCGTCATCCGTCCTACGCAGCGGACTTGCTGTCACTGGAGGTGGAACTGCTGGAGCAGCATGCCACTCCCGAGCAGGCCGGCGCCCTGCTCGACCGAGCCATCGAGCGCCATCCGGACAGCAGCCAACTGCGCTACCAGCGTGCCATGCGAGCGGCCCGCCAGGGGCAACTGGCGGTCATGGAACGTGACCTGCGCCGGTTGCTCGAACAGCAGCCGGACAATGCCAACGCACTCAACGCCCTAGGGTATACCCTAGCTGACCTGGACGTGACCGAGCGCCTCGACGAGGCCAGGCAACTGATCGAGCGGGCCCTGGCATTGTCCCCGGAAAACCCGGCCATCCTCGACAGCATGGGCTGGGTTCGCTATCGCCAGGGCGAGCTGGAGGCAGCACTGCCCTGGCTGGAACGCGCCTGGCAGGGCATGAAGGACCAGGAGGTCGCGGCACACCTCATCGAGGTGCTCTGGCAACTCGGCCAGCGCGAGCGAGCCCGGGAGATACTCGAGCAATCGCTCCAGCGCTTCGAGACACAGCCCAAGGTTGACGAGTTGCTCGAGCGATTTCCCGAACTGGACCCCGACGCCTGAACCGCCCCATGCGCCATGAACAGAACCCTCAAGGCTCCGCATGTACCCCGCGCCCGAGAGCCGATCAGGGCCAGCGCCGCCTGCCTACCGACACAAAGGACATCATCATGCGATCTTCCCTCACGTTGCGCCTGGGTGGCATGACCTTGGCGCTCGGGCTGCTCGCCGGCTGTGCCGGCCAGACAGCCACTACCGGTGAAATGTCACGTAGCGAGGGCCAGTGGCAGGCCCAGCAATCCCGGCTGGGCCAGCTGCAAGGCTGGGACCTGCAAGGCAAGGCGGGGCTGCGCACACCGCAGGACTCCACCAGTGCCAATCTCGACTGGCTGCAGACCCCTCACTACTTCCGCATTCTACTCAGCGGCCCCTTCGGAACCGGGCGCAGTGTGCTGGAAGGCCGCGAGGGACGCGTTTCCCTGACCACGGGCGAGGGCCGTGCCGAGGCCGAGAGCCCCCAGGCGCTGATGCAGCAGGAACTGGGCTGGTCGCTGCCGGTATCCGCCCTGACCGACTGGGTCAGGGGCAAGCCCGCCGACCGAGCGCACGAGATGCAGAAGGATTCGCTGGGTTTTCCGACCCTGCTGAAGCAGGACGGCTGGACCATCGACTATCGTGCCTGGGCGCGTGTCGGCGAGCTCTGGTTGCCACGCCGCCTGAAGATGACCTATGACAACCTCGACGTCACCCTGGTGGTGACACGCTGGCAGCCGGAATTTAACGACGATGACTGACCCATCCCGGCTGACCCTGCCGGCTCCCGCCAAGCTCAACCGCCTGCTGCATATCACCGGCCGTCGTGACGACGGCTACCACCTGCTGCAGACCCTCTTCCAGTTCCTGGATCATGGCGACACCCTGACATTCCGCGAGAGCAGCGACGAACGACTGGAGCTCGACTCCCCGCTGGCGGAGATGGCCGATGACGACAACCTGGTGCTGCGCGCCGCCCGACGGCTGCAGCAACGGAGCGGGACGTCCTGCGGCGCCAGAATCCGGCTGCATAAGACATTGCCCATGGGCGGCGGACTCGGTGGCGGCAGCAGTGATGCCGCCACCACCCTGCATGGCCTCAACCGACTCTGGCGACTCGGCCTGAGGACACCGGAACTGGCCGAGATCGGCCTCGAACTGGGTGCCGATGTTCCGGTCTTCGTGCACGGACATGCGGCCTGGGCCGAAGGCATCGGCGAGCAGTTGACCCGGGTCGAGCTGGACACCCCCTGGTTCCTGGTGATTCACCCCGGTGTGAATGTCTCGACGCCGACGGTGTTCAAGGACCCGGAATTGACACGCGACACCCCCCCCATTACCATTACGCGCGCCCTCCAAGGGGGAGCATCAGGCTGGCGCAATGACTGCGAAGCCACGGTCAGAAGGCTGTATCCTGCTGTCGACGCGGCACTGGATTGGCTGGGCTCAAGGGCCCCGACAATGCTGACCGGCACCGGGGCCTGCGTCTTTGCCCGTCTGGAAAGCCAGGCAGAGGCGGCATCCCTGGCACGGGAACTGCCCGTGGCATGGCAGGCTTTCGTGGCACGCGGTGTCAACCGCTCTCCCTTGCAGGATGCTCTGGATCGCTGAGCGTCCACACGGACGCCAATCTCGATCCGGCATGGCAAATCGCTGGGGTATCGCCAAGTGGTAAGGCACTGGTTTTTGGTATCAGCATGCGCAGGTTCGAATCCTGCTACCCCAGCCAATGTCAGCCGACAGATCAAGGCAATCCGAACATTGAAGCCCTAACACTGCAAAGGTGGCTGCGCGTGTCAAATTTGATGGTTTTCGCCGGGAATGCCAACCCCGAGCTCGCCCAGAAGGTCGCCGAGAGCCTGGATAACCGCCTGGGTCATGCCACGGTCGGACAATTCAGTGACGGCGAAGTCGCGGTCGAGATCAACGAGAACGTGCGCGGCAAGGATGTTTTCATCCTGCAGCCAACCTGCGAACCGACCAATGACAACCTGATGGAACTCATCCTGATGGTGGATTCCCTGCGCCGCGCATCGGCGGCCAGGGTTACGGCCGTGGTACCCTACTTCGGTTATGCCCGCCAGGACCGTCGTGTACGCTCCGCCCGCGTGCCTATCTCGGCCAAGATCGTGGCCGACATGATGGTCAAGGCCGGCGTCGACCGCGTGATGACCATGGACCTGCATGCCGATCAGATTCAGGGCTTCTTCGACGTGCCGGTGGATAACGTCTATGGCTCACCGATTCTGCTCGACGACATCGAACGTCAGAACTACGAAAATCTGGTCGTGGTGTCACCGGATGTCGGCGGCGTGGTGAGAGCCCGCGCCATCGCCAAGCAACTCAACGCCGATCTGGCCATCATCGACAAGCGCCGCCCGCAAGCCAACCAGGCCCAGGTGATGCACATCATCGGCGAAATCCAGGACCGCACCTGTGTGGTCGTGGACGACATGATCGATACCGCCGGGACACTCTGCAAGGCCGGTGAAGCGCTCAAGGATCACGGCGCCTGCCGTGTGGTGGCCTATGCCACCCACCCCATCCTATCCGGCCCGGCGGTCGACAACATCAGTGGCTCGGTGCTCGACGAAGTCGTGGTCGCCGATACCATCCCGCTGTCCGAACACGCCCGCCGCAGCGGCAAGATTCGTCAGCTCAGCGTGGCCGGCCTGATCGCCGAAGCGATCCGCCGTGTCAGCAACGAGGAATCCGTCAGCGCCATGTTCCACTGAGCCAAACCTCAGTCAGCATGACGCCGGAAAGCGCCCCACGGGGCACCTGAGAGCGTCAGGGATTGGTCGCGATCCCTGGCGTTCTTGTTATCTTTCAGCAAGAGGCAACATCATGTCCGAATATACCCTCACCGCCAGCGTTCGCCACGACCTGGGGAAAGGTGCGAGCCGCCGCCTGCGTCGTGCGAACGAACAAGTGCCTGCCATCATCTATGGTGGCGAGCAGGCACCGCAGGCCATCGCCGTCGACAAGACCATCTTCTACAAGTCGATCGAGGAAGAAGCCTTTTTCTCTTCCCTGATCAACCTGGAAGTTGAAGGCAAGTCCCAGCAGGTCGTCGTCCGTGACCTCCAGCGCCACCCCTACAAGCCGCTGGTAACGCACGCCGACTTCATGCGCGTCGATGCCACTCACGAAATCAGCATGCGTGTTCCGCTGCACGTGGTCGGCCAGGATGAATCCACGGCCATCAAGGAGCAGGATGGCGAACCGCACCAGCTGGCCAATGACGTCGAGATCAGCTGCCTGCCGAAGGACCTGCCCGACTACCTCGAGGTCAACATCGCCGAGCTCGAGATCGGCTCTACCCTGCACCTCTCCGATATTCAGGTACCGGCCGGCGTGACCCTGGTCGAGCTGTCGCACGGCGAAGACCACGACCAGGCCATCGTCAACCTGACCAAGGCCAAGGAAATGCAGGCCGAGGAAGACGAGGAAGCCGAAGACACCACCGAGGCGGGTGGAAACGACCAGGCCGAGGAAGGTGACAAGGGCGACGACGAGGAAGAAGACAACAAGGAATAATCGCTTGTCGACCTCCTGGGGCCACTTCGGTGGCCCCTTTCGTTTGCCCCGCCGACGATTGGCCCCACGTCGACTTTGCCCGCCCTCTGTTCCGCGGGTGGCGCGCAAAGCCGACCTGACCTTCGTGTTACAGGATTTTGACGGAGACCCAGCATGGCACGTATCAAGGCCCTGATCGGGCTCGCCAACCCGGGCGAGAAGTATGCTGCCACGCGCCATAATGCCGGCGCCTGGCTGGCCGAGAGCGTGGCCCGGGAAACGGGCGCCAGCCTGCGAGCGGACAGGAAGTTTCTCGGGCTCTATGCCAAGGCCATGGTCGATGGGCAAGATCTGCACCTGCTGGTCCCGACCACCTACATGAACCGCTCCGGGGGCGCCGTGGCCGCCCTCGCCAACTTTTTCAAGCTGGCGCCCGAGGAAATCCTCGTCGCCCACGATGAACTCGACCTGGCGCCGGGCTGCGCCCGCTACAAACAGGGCGGCGGTCATGGCGGGCACAACGGCCTGCGCGACATCATCCGTGCCCTGGGTAACGCCAATACCTTTCAACGCGCCCGCATCGGCATCGGCCACCCCGGCCACGCCAGCCAGGTGACCCAGTACGTGCTCAACCGCCCCGGCAAGCAGGAACGCCAGGCCATCGACGACGCCATCAGCGAATGCCACGCCACTCTGCCCGACGCCATCAACGGCGAATGGCACCGCGCCATGCAGCGGTTGCACAGCTTCCAGTCAGCATAACGGACGAGCGGCGAGCCACGAGCTACGAGACGCGAGTAGCTCGTAGCTCGTAGCTCGTAGCTCGTAGCTCGTAGCTCGTAGCTCGTAGCTCGTAGCTCGTAGCCACTGTAGAATACCGGCCATTATATTTTCGAACACCTTTCCAGGATGCTCCCATGGGTTTCAACTGCGGTATCGTCGGTCTGCCCAATGTCGGCAAGTCGACCCTCTTCAATGCCCTGACCAAGTCCGGCATCGACGCCGAAAACTTTCCGTTCTGCACCATCGAACCCAATGTGGGCATCGTGCCGATGCCCGATCCGCGTCTCGACAAGCTGGCGAGCATGGTCCAGCCCGAGAAGGTGATTCCCACCACCATGGAGTTCGTCGATATCGCCGGCCTGGTCGCCGGCGCCTCCAAGGGTGAGGGCCTCGGCAACCAGTTCCTGGCCAATATCCGCGAGACCCAGGCGATCGCCCATGTAGTGCGCTGCTTCGAGAACGACAACGTCATCCACGTCGCCAACGAAGTGGATCCGAAGGCCGATATCGAAACCATCAACCTGGAGCTTGCACTGGCTGACCTGGACACCGTCGAGCGCGCCAGTCAGCGGCTGGCCCGTGTCGCCAAGGGCGGCGACAAGGACGCCATGGCCACCAAGGCCATCCTCGACCGCATCCACCCGCACCTGGCCGAAGGCCAGCCACTGCGCAGCTTCGGCCTGAATGATGACGAAAAGCACCAGCTCAAGAGCTATGGTCTGCTGACGCTCAAGCCGACGATGTACATCGCCAACGTCAACGAGGACGGCTTCGAGGACAACCCCTACCTGGATACCGTCAGGGCCATCGCCGAGGAAGAAGGCGCCGTTGTGGTGCCGGTCTGCAACCAGATCGAAGCCGAAATCGCCGAGCTCGATGACGAGGAACGCGCCATGTTCCTCGACGAAATGGGCATGGCGGAACCCGGTCTGGATCGCGTGATCCGGGCCGGTTATGCCCTCCTCGGCCTGCAGACCTACTTCACCGCCGGCGTGAAGGAAGTTCGCGCCTGGACGGTCAAGGTCGGCGCGACCGCGCCCGAAGGGGCCGGAGCCATCCACACCGACTTCCAGAAGGGCTTCATCCGCGCCGAAGTCATCGCCTATGACGACTATGTCAGCCTGGGCGGCGAACAGGGCGCCAAGGATGCCGGCAAGTGGCGCCTGGAAGGCAAGGACTACATCGTCCATGACGGCGATGTGATCCACTTCCGCTTCAACGTCTAGCCATGACGTCTGAAGACAGGAGCCTGGACACAAGGCCTTGACGAGCCCCGGAGAAATCCGTATTATTCGCTCCCGTTGTCGGCTACGTAGCTCAGCTGGTTAGAGCACATCACTCATAATGATGGGGTCCCCTGTTCGAATCAGGGCGTAGCCACCAGAACACCGAAAAGCCCGCCTGGTTCGCCCGGCGGGCTTTTTGCGTTTCTCGCCACGAGTTTCGAGATGCGAGTTTCGAGCTGCGAGCTGCGGGTAGCAAGTGCCGAACATGAGCCCCCGAGCTGGCTACCAACAGCTCGTTACTCGTTTCTCGCAGCTCGTTTTGAGCCTCGAGCAGCAAGTGCCGAACATGAGCCACAAACCCCGAGCTGGCTGCCAACAGCTCGTTACTCGTATCTCGCAGCTCGGTACTCGTTTCTCACAGCTCGTTTCTCGCTATCTCGCCACTCGCGCGCTTACAGCTCCTCCCGCTCGAAGAAGGCGGTCAGCACCCGGGTCAAGTGTTCAACGTCCCTGGCACCGGCCGTTTCGCGAATCGAGTGCATGGCCCATTGCGGCACGCCAACGTCCAGGGTCGGCACACCAAGCTCGGTGGCCGTGATCGGCCCGATGGTGCTGCCACAGCCCATGTCGGCACGCGTGACGAAGGTCTGCACCGGAACATCAGCCTGACGGCAAAGCTCACGGAACATGGCCGACGTGGCACTGTTGGTGGCATAACGCTGGTTGGCATTGACCTTGATCACCGGGCCGCCGTTGATGGCCGGGCCATGAGCCGCGTCATGCTTGTCGCGGAAGTTCGGGTGCAGGGCATGGGCGTTGTCACAGGAGATCATCCGCGAGGACTGAACCAGGCGGATGAAGCCCTCATCCCCCGGCTCACCCAGCGAGGCGTTGACCCGCTTGAGCACATCGCCGAGGAAGGGGCCCTGGGCACCGCAGGCACTGGCACTGCCGACCTCTTCGTGATCATTGGCGACCAGCACGGCCCCCTGGCGACCATCGCTCTGAAGCAGGGCTTCAAGCCCGATGAAGCACGACAGTAGATTGTCGAGGCGCGCACTGGCGATCAATTCGCCATCGACGCCGACGCGAGACGGTGGCTGAACGTCATGCAGGGCCAGCTCGAAATCAACGATCTCGACGCCCTCCAGCCCGTGCTGTTCGGCAACCCAGCGACGCAGCAGTCGATCCAGGTCGGCATCCTCGCCACCCTGCAGGAGCACTGGTGGCATTTCGGTCTGCGGATTGATGGAGCGACCATTGTTGGCTTCGCGGTCCAGGTGAATCGCCAAGCTTGGCACGATGGCCAGAGGGCGGTCCAGGTGCAACAGAACTCCTTCCAGCCGGCCATCGGCATGTCGCACCTGGACACGCCCGGCCAGCCCCAGGTCGCGATCGAACCAGGGGGCCAGCAAGGCCCCGCCATAGACCTCGACCCCCAGCTGCAGCCAGCCGGCGCCAACCTGCGGAGCATGCGGTTTGAGACGCAGTCCTGGGCTGTCGGTGTGAGCCCCGATCATGCGCAGGGCATCCAGCCGGCCTTGCGGCAGTTGCAGGGCCACCAGGGAAGAATCATTGCGCGTGATGTAGACACGCTCGCCGGGCGTCAGTTGCCAGGCGGCCGTTTCATCCAGTCGCCGGTAACCGGCGTCTTCCAAACGCTCGGCCATATTGGCGGTGGCGTGCCAGGGGGTCGGCGAGCGCTGCAGAAAGTCAAACAAGCGCGCCAGACGATCATGCTGGGACATAAGGTCCTCTTAATGGGTATTCAGGGCGGATCAATGCAGAAAGTGGCGGACGATTCAAGAGAATCCCGGCAGGGGGTCTTGGCATCTCGTCGTAGCTGCTACAATGCTCGCTCAGTCTATTGACTCGACCGCCGAGTCACCATCCGAATAGACAGAGTGTACATGATTCGGGGAGTCCATCATCGATGAGCCTGTTTGCCAACCCGGGGCGCCTATCGGCCCTGGCCATGCTGCTGGTCACCGCGCCGGCCCTGGCCGAGCTCTCGCCCAGCGATGCTCAACGCCAGACCGCCGAGGAAGTCGCCGACTCCCTGCTCAATAGCCACTACTCGGAAGTTCAGCTTGACGACGCCTGGTCGAGGCAGGCCTTTCAGGGCTACCTGGACGTCCTGGATGGCCAACGCGCCTATCTGCTACGCAGCGATGTCGAGGACTTCAAGGGACTGCGCACCGGCCTGGACGAGGCCGTGCTGGAGGGCGAGCTAGACGCCGCCTTCGATCTCCACGAGCGCTATCAGCAACGCGTCGAGGCACGCCTGGAGTGGCTGCTGGAACGTCTCGACCAGGGCCTGGACTTCAGCTTCGAGGGCAATCAGCGTCTGGCGCTCGACCGGGCCGACACGCCCTGGGCCACCCATCAGGACGAGCTCGACACCTTGTGGACCAAGCGCCTGAAGAATGCCGCCCTGCAACTGACCATCAACCGCCAGGATGCCGAAGCACGAGAGGACACTGACGACACGCGGAGCAGCGAAAAGGACGATGCCTCGAGCGGCCGCCAAAAGACCATCGAAGAGACCCTTCGCGAGCGATACGAGAGCCAGCTCAGCAGGGTACGCCAGACCAAGCGCGATGATGTCTTCGACTTGGTCATGACCGCCGTGACCGATACCATCGACCCCCACACCGATTACATGTCGCCCCGCGAGAGCGAGGACTTCGACATCCAGATGAAGCTCTCCCTGGAAGGAATCGGCGCCCTCCTCCAGGCCGATGGCGAGTACGTCAAGGTCTCCAGCCTGGTGCCCGGCGGGCCGGCCGAGAAGGCCGGGGTGCTCAAGCCGGCTGACCGCATCATCGGTGTGGGCCAGGAAGACGAGGAAATCGTCAACGTGGTCGGCATGCGCCTGGATGAAGTTGTCGACATGATTCGTGGCCCCAAGGGATCCGTTGTTCAGCTGGAAATCGTCCCCGGCCAGGCCATGGACATGACCCGCTCGAAGGTCATCGAGATCACCCGGGACACCGTCAAGCTGGAGGACCAGGCGGCCCAGAGTGAGGTCCTGGAAATCGAGCGCGAGGACGGCATGCATCGCGTCGGCGTTATCGAGGTGCCGGCCTTCTATGTCGACTTCGACGCCTGGCAGGCCGGAGAAGACGACTACCGCAGCACCACCCGGGACGTGGCCAAGGAGGTCAGAAAGCTGCGGGACCAGAACGTCGAGGGCATCGTGCTCGATCTGCGCAACAATGGCGGTGGCGCCCTGCAGGAGGCCAACTCGATGCTCGGCCTGTTCATCGATCGCGGGCCGACGGTGCAGGTTCGCGACGCCCGGGGACGCATTAACCTCTATGGTGACACCGAGAGCGGCAGCCTCTACGACGGCCCTCTGGTAGTGTTGATCAACCGCCTCTCGGCCTCCGCCTCGGAAATCTTCGCGGGGGCTATCCAGGACTACGGCCGTGGCCTGGTGGTGGGCAGCAACACCTTCGGCAAGGGCACGGTCCAGACGCTCAATGAGCTCAACGAGGGCCAGATCAAGCTGACACGCGCCAAGTTCTATCGCATCTCCGGCGACAGCACCCAGAATCGCGGAGTGGCACCGGATATCGAGTTCCCCAGCCTGGTTGACCCGGAAACCATCGGCGAAAGCAGCCTGGACAACGCCCTGGCCTGGGACAGCGTACGCAAGGTGCAATATCGCCAGTACGGCAACCCGCGTCGCTTCCTCGACATCCTGCGCCAGCGACATCAGCAGCGTGCCCAGGCGCACCCCAACTTTCATTACCTGGAAGAGCGCTCCACCCTCGCCGAGCGCCTGCGCGAGCAGCACACCAGCGTCAGCCTCAACCAGCAGCAGCGCCGCCGCGAGACCCAGGCCCGCGAGGACGAGCAGCTCGCCCTAGAAAACCGTCGCCGCGAGGCCCTCGGCCTGGAGCCGCTGGACAACTGGATCGACAGCCGCAGCCAGGAAGATGAGGACGATACCCAGCCACTCGAGCGCGCCCCGCTCACCGAGTCGGCCCAGATTCTGCTCGACTACTCGCGGCTGGATAGCGGTATTCAGTTCGTCGAACACCAACAATAGCCGTAACCGGCGCTGCCTAACCCGAAGACGCCGGCCCTCGAGGCCGGCCCTCTTTCATGGGTGGCGGCAAACCAACGCAGGCTCGGGAGTCAGGCGGCAGCGGGACAAGTCCGGGGGGTCAGACACTCGCGCGCACGCTGACGACCAGGCAGGAGTGGCCCGGCAGTAAACTGGTAACAACAGAAAAGCGTCTCAATCGAGAAAAGCGTCTCAATCGGCAAAAGGACGCGACGCATGGCGCATCATGGCTCCCCGAGCAGGACTCGAACCTGCGACCCAATGATTAACAGTCATTTGCTCTACCAACTGAGCTATCGGGGAATGATGACGATGCTGTCCCGGAACGGGCAGAAAGAAAGGGGGTAGGTGGCTCCCCGAGCAGGACTCGAACCTGCGACCCAATGATTAACAGTCATTTGCTCTACCAACTGAGCTATCGGGGAATAACCTGATGCGCCGTGATCAGCGCGGGTTCACATCTGACGAAATCAGATGATTGGCTCCCCGAGCAGGACTCGAACCTGCGACCCAATGATTAACAGTCATTTGCTCTACCAACTGAGCTATCGGGGAACGACCTCGAACACGGGACGTAGTATACGGATCGACTCGCCGACGTCAAGTCCTCGCCTGGAGTTTCGGGGGCCGGGGCTGAAACGACGTCGCCCGAGCGGCTGGACCGATCGGGCGACATTCGAACAAGACTGGTGGCTACGCCCTGATTCGAACAGGGGACCCCATCATTATGAGTGATGTGCTCTAACCAGCTGAGCTACGTAGCCTTTCGGCGGCTGGCCGAAACGAAAAAGGATTATGCATGCGGGCCTGCCGCCTGGCAAGCCCGCGTTGCGCCTCACTCCCCGATGGACAACGCCTGTTTGACGGCCGGCAGCGCGGGCTCGCCTTGCAGGGTGGACACGCCCTCGAGCCAGTCATCCAGCACGGCAGGGTTGGCCTTGAGGTAGTCGCGTGCCGCCTGTCCCGGCTCCACCCCTTCTTCCATGATGGTGCCCATCAACTGGTTCTCCATCTCCAGGGTGAAACGCAGGTTATCCAGCAGGTTGCCGACATTGGGACAGGCCTCGCTGAAGCCGCCGCGGATATTGGTGTAGACAGTCGCTCCCCCCAGGTTCGGGCCAAAGTAGTCATCCGCTCCCTCGAGGTAGGCCATCTCGAAATTGGTGTTCATGGGGTGCGGCTCCCAGCCCAGAAACACCATCCAGTCTTCATCGGGCACTCTGGCCCTAAGCTCCGCCAGCATGCCGGCTTCGCTGGAATCGACCAGTTGCCAGTCGCCCAGCCCGAAGGCATCGTCGTCGATCATCTGCTGGATCAGCTCATTGCCATCATTGCCGGCCTCGATGCCATGCAGCTGGCTGTCGAAACGCTCGGCATGTGCTGCCAGGTCCTCGACCGAGGTCACGCCGGCATCATGTACATACTGCGGCACCGCCAGGGTGTACTTGGCCCCTTTCAGGTTGGCTCCCAGACGCTCGACCTCGCCACGTTCGACATAGGGGTCACTGATCGAGGCCATGGAGGGCATCCAGTTACCCAGGAAGACATCGAAGTCGCCGTTTTTCATGCCCGAGTAGGCAATGGGAACCGACACCGTATCGATACGTGCCTCGTAGCCCATGGCGCCGAGCACCTGGGTCGTCAGCGCAGTGGTCGCGGTAATGTCGGTCCAGCCGACCTCGGCGAAACGCACCGGCTGGCAACTCTCGTCGGCCGCCATCGAAGGTGCGGCGGCAAGCACCAGCGTCGTACTCAGCAAACCCTTGGTCATCTTGTTCATCGAGCTATCTCCCTTGTCAAAGTGGACAGTCTGAACGAACGTCCGGATGGGACGTTGGCCGCTGTGCTCGTGCTATCCGCGACGAGGCGACAAATGCCTCTGGCAGGGCTATCGGCCAGACTGGTTATTTTTATTGATTGAACATTCAATAAAAAAGTGCCAGACTATCCCTATCGTAATCATGGCGGTACAGCAGATTGCAAGGCGACAACCGCTTCGCCGCTCAACGGTCAGCACTCACAGAGGAGGCAGCAAGGTGCCCAAGGTTGGAATGGAACCTATCCGCCGCCAGCAGCTGATCAAGGCCACCATGGCCGCCATCGACGATGTCGGCCTGGCGGATGCCACGGTGATGCGTATTGCCCGTCAGGCCGGCGTCTCGGCGGGGATCATCAGTCACTATTTCGGCGGCAAGGACGGCCTGATGGAAGCGACCATGCGCCAGATTCTCAATGATCTCAGGGCCAGCGTCGCGGCCCGGCGCCGGGCGTTGTCGAGCCGGGCCCCGCGTGCCCACCTGGAAGCCATCATCGACGGCAACTTCGATCGCAGCCAGGTGACCGGCCCCGTGGCCAAGACCTGGCTGGCCTTCTGGTCCAGCAGCATGCATCAGCCGCGCCTGCAACGCCTGCAGAACGTCAATGATCGGCGCCTATACGCCAACCTGAGCCATCAGTTCTGCCGCCTGATGCCACGCGAGGAAGGTCGTGACGCGGCCCGCGCCCTGGCCGCCATGATCGACGGACTCTGGCTGCGCGGCGCCCTCACCCAGGAAGGTCTGGATGCCGAGCAGGCGCGTCGCCTGGCGCGGGACTACCTGGATCAATTGCTGCCCTCCACCGAAGCCAGCGACTCACGGCCTTGCCCCCCTCTTCATGCCGAATCCTGACAGGAGCCACCATGACACAGCTTGATACCCAGACCCTCTACATCAACGGCGCTCATGTGGACGCCACCTCCGGTGAGACCTTCGAGGTTGTGAATCCCTACGACGGCAGCCTGCTGGCCAGGGTTCAACAGGCCAGCGAAGCCGACGTGGACAGCGCCATTGCGGCGGCCCGTCAAGGCCAGCGCACCTGGGCGGCCATGACCGGTGCCGAGCGGGGTCGCATCCTCGCGCGCGCCGTGGCGCTGCTGCGCGAGCGCAACGACGACATTGCCGAACTCGAGTCACGCAATACCGGCAAGCCGATCAGCGAGACCTCCGCCGTGGACATCGCCACCGGTACTGAGGTGCTCGAATACTACGCCGGCCTGGCCGGCGCCATCGAGGGCAGCCAGATCCCGCTGCGCGACACCTCCTTCGTCTATACGCGACCAGAGCCGCTGGGGGTGATCGGGGCCATCGGCGCTTGGAACTATCCGATCCAGATCGCCTGCTGGAAGTCCGCCCCGGCGCTGGCCGCCGGCAACGCCGTGGTCTTCAAGCCCAGCGAGGTCACCCCGCTGACCGCCATGGTGCTGGCCGAGGTGTTCAGCGAAGCCGGCATGCCCGATGGCGTCTTCAATGTGGTACATGGTGATGGCCGCGTCGGTCAACTGATCACCGGTCACGGCGGCATCGACAAGGTGTCGTTCACCGGCGAGGTGGGCACCGGCAAGAAGGTGATGTCGGCATCCGCCGCCTCCAGCCTCAAGGACGTGACCATGGAGCTCGGCGGCAAGTCGCCGCTGATCGTCTTCGACGATGCCGACCTGGACCGTGCCGCCGATGGCGCCATGATGGCCAACTTCTACTCAAGCGGCCAGATCTGCACCAATGGCACACGCGTGTTCGTCGACAGCTCCATCAAGGAGGCCTTCGAAGCGAAGATCGCCGAGCGCGTGGCACGCATCAAGGCCGGTGATCCGCTGAACCCGACGGTCAACTTCGGCCCGCTGGTCAGCTTTGAACATCAGGAAAAGGTTCTGTCCTACATCGAGCTGGGCAAGCAGGAAGGCGCCCGCGTGCTGGCCGGTGGTGATGCCTGGAATCAGGGCTCCTGGGCCAACGGAGCCTGGGCGGCGCCCACCGTCTTTACCGACTGCGACGACAGCATGCGCATCGTCCGGGAGGAGATCTTCGGGCCGGTGATGTCGATTCTGGCCTTCGATGACGAGGAGGACGTGATTCGTCGCGCCAACGACACACACTACGGCTTGGCCGCCGGCGTCTTCACCGAGGGCCTGAATCGCGCCCATCGGGTGATTCACCGCCTCGAGGCGGGCATCTGCTGGATCAACACCTGGGGCGATTCCCCTGCCGAGATGCCGGTGGGCGGCTACAAGCAGTCCGGTGTGGGCCGCGAGAACGGCCTGGAAACACTGGGCCACTATACCCAGACCAAGTCCGTACAGGTGGAAATGGGGCCCTTTGAGTCGGTGTTCTAGGTCACAGCCCCGAGCTTCGAGCCAAGAGCCACGAGCCAGAGCGGCGCCGGGGACAGGTCGTGGAGGGGGTCCGATGCCAGGGGTGAGGAGCATTGCTCCGAACGGGCTGGCCATGGATGGCCAGCACCGGACCTGCAAGCAGGGCATCGGTAGCGTCCAGGGAAGGATGCACAGCGCCCCCTCATAGACCTGTCCACGGATCAACCGCAGCGGGCCAGGCAACCACCGCCCGAAATCCACCTCCGTTTCAGCCTTGAGAGGCTCCCATGTCCCAGATTCGTGAATTCGATTATGTCATCATCGGCGCCGGTTCTGCCGGCAATGTCCTGGCCGCGCGCCTGACCGAAGACCCGGATGTCCAGGTCCTGCTGCTCGAGGCCGGCGGCCCCGACTACCGCTTCGACTTCCGCACCCAGATGCCCGCGGCACTGGCCTACCCCCTGCAGGGCAAACGCTACAACTGGGCCTTCGAAACCGACCCGGAACCGCACATGGACGGCCGACGCATGGAGTGCGGGCGCGGCAAGGGCTTGGGCGGCTCCTCGCTGATCAACGGCATGTGCTACATCCGCGGCAACGCCCTGGACTATGACAACTGGGCCAAGCGCGACGGCCTGGAAGACTGGACCTATGCCGACTGCCTGCCCTACTTCCGCAAGGCCGAGACCCGCGACATCGGCCCCAATGACTATCATGGCGGCGATGGACCGGTCAGCGTGACCACTCCCAAGGCCGGCAACAACCCGCTCTACCACGCCTTCATCGAGGCCGGCCAACAGGCCGGGTATCCCGCTACCGAAGACGTCAACGGCTATCAGCAGGAAGGCTTCGGTCCCATGGACCGTTTCGTCACGCCCAATGGCCGCCGCGCCTCCACGGCACGCGGCTACCTCGACCAGGTCAAGGACCGCCCCAATCTGACCATCGAGACCCGTGCCATGACCGACGTCATCACCTTCGAGGGCAAACGCGCCACGGGGGTACGTTACGCCCGCAAGGGCAATACCCAGCAGGTCCGAGCGCGTCTTGAAGTCCTGCTGTGTGCCGGAGCCGTGGCCTCGCCGCAGATTCTGCAGCGCTCTGGCGTCGGCCCGCGGGATGTCCTCGATGAGTTCGACATCGAGCCGGTGCTTGTCAACGACAACGTCGGCATCCATCTTCAGGATCACCTGGAGATGTACATCCAGTACGAGTGCACCCAGCCCATCTCGCTGTATCCGGCCCTGAAGTGGTGGAACCAGCCGAAGATCGGTGCCGAGTGGATGCTGCTGGGCAAGGGCGTCGGCGCCAGCAACCAGTTCGAGGCCGCCGGTTTCATCCGCAGTCGCGACGAGGAGGAATGGCCCAACCTGCAGTACCACTTCCTGCCCATCGCCATCAGCTACAACGGCAAGAGCGCGGTCGAGGCCCACGGTTTCCAGGCACATGTCGGCTCCATGCGCTCCGAGAGCGAGGGCCGCATTCGGCTGACATCCCGGGATCCGGCGGCGGCGCCCAGCATCCTGTTCAACTACATGTCCACCGACAAGGACTGGCAGGAATTTCGCGACGCCATTCGCCTGACCCGAGAAATCATCCAGCAGCCGGCGTTCGACGACTATCGCGGCCGGGAGATCGCCCCGGGGCCGGACGTTCAATCCGATGCCGAGCTCGACGCCTTCGTCCGGGCGCACGCCGAGACCGCCTACCACCCGTGCGGTAGCTGTCGCATGGGCGAAGGCGAGGACAGCGTGGTCGATGGTGCCGGGCGGGTGCATGGTCTGGAGGGCCTGCGCGTCGTCGATGCCTCCCTGTTCCCGGTGATACCCACCGGCAACCTCAACGCCCCGACGATCATGCTGGCCGAGAAAATGGCCGACAAGATCCGTGGCCGCGAGGCCCTGCCGAAGAGCGATGCGCCCTATTACGTGGCCCAGGGAGCCCCTGCCCAGAAGACGCCCATGCGCAACACTACCCGCCCGCCGAGCAACGCGTAACGAGCAGCGAGTGGTTGGCAGCCGCAGCTCCAGGACCGAGAAACGAGCAGCGAGAAACGAGCGGTTGGCAGCCGCAGCTCCAGGACCGAGAAACGAGCAGCGAGAAACGAGCGGTTGGCAGCCAACTGCTCGTGGCCCGACTGGCCTACTGGTCAGTTGCAGGGAAGTGGGCTATTCTGCAAGAATTCAAACATACGTTCGAACTCTATCTCACACTCGGAGATGCTCATGTTGACCTTGATACTGCTCGTGCTGGCCGTGGCCGGCTTGCTGATCGTGATGCGCCGTGAGGCAGGCGCCCTGCCGGCACTGGCGGTCACCGGCGTTACCGGTCTGATCGGTGTTGCGGCCGGCGCCTCGGTGATCGGCATACTGCTGCTGATCGTCACCGCCGCCATTGCCGCCTGTGGCCTGGCCGGCATTCGCGGCGCCTGGTTGACTCCCCGCCTCTTTGCCGTCTTCAAAAAGATAGCGCCAAAGGTCTCCGAGACCGAGCACACCGCTCTGGAGGCCGGCAGCGTGGCCTGGGACGGCGAGATTTTCTCGGGCCGCCCCGACTGGCAGCGTCTGCTGGACTTCAAGGATGATGGCCTAAGCGACGCGGAGCGCGCCTTTGTCGACCAGCAGTGCAGTGTCGCGGCCGGTATGTGCAATGCCTGGGACATCGCGCGCGAACGCGCCGACCTGCCCCAGGAGCTCTGGGACTATCTCAAGCGCGAGCGCTTCTTCGGCATGATCATCCCCGAAGAGTATGGCGGCCTGGGCTTTTCCGCCAAGGCGCAATCGACCATCCTGCAGAAGCTCTCGGCCAATGAGACGCTGATGGTCACCGTCGGCGTGCCCAACTCCCTGGGGCCGGGCGAACTACTGCTCAAGTATGGCACCCAGGAACAGAAGGATCACTACCTGCCACGCCTGGCCGATGGCCGCGAGATCCCCTGCTTCGGCCTGACCGGCCCCAGGGCCGGCAGCGACGCCACTTCCCTGCCGGATGTCGGTGTGGTGGTCAAGCGCGAAGTGGATGGCGAAGAGATGCTGGGCCTCGAGCTGACCTTCGAGAAACGCTGGATCACCCTGGCGCCGATCGCCAGCGTGGTCGGCCTGGCCTTCCGCCTGTTCGATCCGGAGCACCTGCTGGGCGACGAGGAAGACCGCGGCATCACCCTGGCGTTGGTGCCACGCGAGACCGAGGGCATGCAGATCGGCCGCCGTCACCATCCCATCGGCAGCCCCTTCCTCAACGGCCCGATCAAGGGCAACAAGGTCTTCGTGCCGCTGTCGACCATCATCGGCGGCGAGGAAATGATCGGTCAGGGCTGGCGGATGCTGGTCGAGTGCCTCTCAGTCGGCCGCTGCATTACCCTGCCTTCCGGCGCCACCGGCACGGCCCGCTACGCCATCGGCTGGAGCGGCGGCTTCGCGCGCATCCGTCGTCAGTTCAACGTGCCGGTCGCCGAAATGGAAGGCGTTCAGGAGCCCCTGGCGCGCATGACCGCCATGGCCTACATCGCCCAGGCCGCGGTCTACCAGACCGCCAACACCATCGACTATGGCCAGAAACCCGCCGTGCCCTCGGCGATTCTCAAGAGTCAGCTGACCGAATTTCAGCGCGTGATCCTCGCCGATGCCATGGACATCCATGGCGGCAAGGCAGTGACGCTCGGGCCACGCAACTATCTGGGTATCGGCTACAGCGCCAACCCGGTGGCCATCACCGTCGAGGGCGCCAACATCATGACGCGCAATCTGATGATCTTCGGTCAGGGGGCGATTCGCTGCCATCCGTATGTGCTCGAGGAGCTGGCCGCCAAGGACGCCGATGACATCAAGGCCTTCGACCGCGCCTTCTTCAATCATGCCGGTCTGATTCTGGGCAATGCCGCCCGCGCTCTGACCCAAGGCATGGGCATCGGCAAGCCGGACGTGCCCTTCGATAAGGTCGCCGCGCCCTACGCGAAGGACATCGCGCGCCTCTCGGCTGGTTTCGGTCTGGCCGCGGATGCCGCCATGGCTAGCCTAGGCTCGAAGCTCAAGCAGCGCGAGATGCTCTCCGCACGCCTCGGTGACGTGCTCTCCAACCTCTACCTGGCCAGTATGCTGCTCAAGCAGTGGCAGGAAGGCGAACGCGTGGAGGGCGAGGACACCCTGCTGCACTATGCCGCTCGCTTCCTGCTGAATCGCGCCGAGCAGGCCTTCGTCGAGCTCTTCGACAACCTGCCCAATCGTGCTCTGGGCCGCACCCTGCGGCTGATCATCATGCCCCGCGGGCGTCGCTGGTCGCGCCCAGAAGATAACCTGTCACGCGGGATCGCCCAGGCCATCACCCGCGACAGCGCCCTGCGCCACAAGCTGACGGCCAATACCTGGGACGCCGACGACGGTCCCCAGGACAACCCCCTGGCCCGCTACAATGCCCTGCTGGCCACGCAGGAGCACGCCGAGGCACTATATCGCACGGTCGGCAAGGCCCACTCCAAGGGCGAGATCCCCACCGAGGCATTGCATCCGGAGCAGCAAGTCGACGCAGCACTGGAAGCCGGCCTGATCAGCGAGGACGACGCGAACTTCATGCGTCAGCGCGAGGCGGAGGTGCTGGACATGCTCAGCGTCGACGACTTCGAGTACGACGCCTTCGTCACCGACAAGTCCAAGGTGCTGCGCCACCATCCAGCGTAAGTTGTAAGGGGCGTGAGGGGTGATGAGCACCTCACCCCTCACTTCTCACCCCTACCCTTCCCCCTCACCCCGCGGCGGTTCTGCGAATGGCAGGGGGTCGCTGCCGCGACGCACCTCGAAGACGTTCAGGGTCATGGCGACCAAGGCGTAGTAGCCGAAAACCCCGACCAGCTCTACCACCGCGGCTTCGCCGAGGGCCGCGACCGCTTCGGCATAGAGGCCATCATCAACGCGCTTGTGGGAATAGATGGTCTGCCCCAGGCGCACCACCAGCGCCTCGTCGTCATGCTCGAGGTCCAGCGCTCGCCCCTCGCGCAGGGCCTCGATCAGCGATTCGGACACACCTGCCTCGCGGGCGATCGGGGCGTGGATCTGCCATTCCGCCTGGGACTGCCACCAGGCAGCAGTAACCAGGATGGCCAGCTCGGTCAGTCGCAGCGGCAGGCGTGTGCCGTAGCGGCAGAAGGCCCCCAGCCGCTGGGCATGATCGGCCAGGCCGGGGCTGTGCACCCAGGCCAGAAAGGGGCCATCCAGATTGCCCCGCGGACCGCTGAGAATCTCCTCGAGCACACGACGCTGCTCGGCATCCATGTGTTCCTGCTGCAGAGGAGACAAACGGGATTCGATGTTCATGCGGGGCCTCCTTCAGCGCAGCGGCAGAACGCGTTCGAGTGTCGCATCGAGCTTGTCGACGATTTCGTCCAACTGGGCGTCTTCGAGGATGAAGGGCGGCGCCAGCAGGATATGATCACCGGTTCGCCCATCCAGGGTGCCGCCCATGGGATAGCACATCAGGCCGGCGTCCATGGCCGTGCGCTTGATGGCGGCATGCAGCTTGTGCGAGGGGTCGAAGGGCGTCCTGAGCTCACGCTCCGCGACCAGTTCAAGACCGCGTAAGAGGCCTCGTCCGCGAATATCGCCGACATGGGGGTGCTCGCCGAAGCGCTCGACCAAGCGGTCCTGCAGGCCCTCCCCGAGCTTGCGTACTCGCGCCAGCAGGCCGCGCTCCTCGATGCTTCGCTGTACCGCCAGGGCCGCCGCGCAGGCCGTGGCATGGCCGATGTAGGTATGGCCATGCTGGAAGAACCCCGAACCCTCGGCAATGGTCCGCCGGATCTCGTCACTGACCAGGGTGGCACCGATCGGCTGGTAGCCACCGCCCAGGCCCTTAGCGATGGTCGTCAGATCGGCGGTAACGCCTTCCTGCTCGGCGGCAAACAGGCTGCCGGTGCGGCCCATGCCGCACATGACCTCGTCGAGAATCAGAAGGATGCCATGTCGGTCACAGATCTCGCGCACGCGCTTGAAGTAACCGGGCACGGCGGGCACCGCCCCCAGGGTCGCCCCGACCACCGGCTCGGCGACGAAGGCCATGACCGTCTCGGGGCCGAGCCGCTGGATCTCCTCTTCCAGCTCCACCGCCAGGCGCTCGCCATAGGCCTCGGGGGACTCGTCCGCCGCCTGCCCCCGGTAGGCATAACAGGGACTGACATGGCTCACGTCAGACAGCAGCGGCTCGAACTGGCGGCGGCGCCAGGCGTTGCCGCCGGTGGCCAGTGCGCCGAGCGTATTGCCATGATAGCTCTGACGGCGCGCAATCAGCTTGTGGCGCCCCGGCTCACCACGCTCGAGAAAGTACTGACGCGCCATCTTCAGCGCAGCCTCGATCGCCTCCGAACCACCGGACACGAAATAGACCGAGGAAAAGCCGGCGGGCGCCCGCTCGATCAGGAAGTCCGCCAGCGCCTCCATGGGCTCGGTGGTGAAGAAGGAGCTATGGGCATAGGCCAGCTGTCCGACCTGCTGCTGGATGGCGTCGATCACCCGGGTATCGCTGTGGCCCAGACAGGACACGGCGGCCCCGCCACTGGCATCCAGATAGCGCCGCCCCTCGGCATCGATCAGATAGGCGCCCTCGCCGGCCACGGCGGTAGGGTAGGCGTGTGACAGCTGTCGATGAAACACATGGCTCATGGTGACTTCCCGGATTTTGCAAATATAATTGCCATTTTCAATTTATGGAAAAATATTTGCAATATATGGCAACATGGTGCCACAGGATACCGCTCACCGACTCTCCAGGATGCCCCATGTCGCCCACCGAAACGCCCTGCCCGACCCGCCTCGAGGATCTGGAAAGGCTGCTGAGCGAGCTGGCCGATGACACCAGTCCGATTCGCCTCGGCAAGCGCTCGCGTCAGGTGCTGGCGGCGCTGGTCGCAGCACCCCAGGAGACCGCGGTGTCGTCGATCAGCCATCTCGCCGAGCGCCTCGGCGTCAGCCCCTCGACCCTGTCGCGCCTGGCTCAGCGTCTGGGCTTCAGCGGCTTCGCCGGCCTGCAGGATATCTTTCGTCGTCATGTCACCCAGGGCCGGCATTTCTACAGCGACCAGGTCTCGCGCCTGCTGGCCGACCAGCCGGAAAATGGCGGCATGGAGCGGCTGTCGCGGCTGGAAAAGCAGGAAGGCGCCAACCTGGCAGACCTGTTGGCGGGCCTCGACGCACGGACCTTCCAGCAGGCTGCCGAGTTACTGGCCGAGGCGCCGCGGGTCCGGGTGCACGGCATGCGCCAGTTTGCCTCCCTGGCATCCTTCATGACCTATGGGCTGGGCATGCTGCGTGGCGATGCGGCCATGCTGGATGCGGCCCGCCATGGCGCCGCCGACGCTCTGGCCCAGCTGGATGAAGACGACGTCCTGGTGGTGGCGAGCGGCTTCCCCTATACCCCCAGCGTGCTGGCCACCGCCGAGGTCGCGGCGCGTCAGGGCATTCAGGTCATTGCCTTGACGAACTCGCCCGCCTCGCCCCTGGCCGGGCTGGCGAAATACCACTTCGTGGTTCCCGACCAGAGCCTGTTCTTCAGCAACAGCATGTGCGCTTTCATGCTGCTCGCCGAGGGGCTGCTCAGCGAGACCGCCAGCCGCCTGGGCAATGCCGGCCTGGAAGCCCTCAAGCGCCGCGAGCGGCTGATCGGCGAGCTCGATGCATCCTTGTAAACGCCCCGGGCCCCCTCAGGGCAGCAGAATGGTCGAGCCGGTGGTCTGACGGTCGGCCAGCGCCTGCTGGGCCTTGCCGGCGTCGGCCAGCGGGAAACGTTGACCGATGTCGATGGTCACCTCGCCGCTTTCCAGCATGGCGAACAGATCGATGCACATCGACTCGAGGCGCTCGCGGGTATCGGCGTAGCCGTTGAGGCTGGGCCGCGTCACGTACAGCGCACCCTTCTGGTTGAGGATACCGATGTTGACGCCTTCCACCGGCCCGGAGGCGTTGCCGAAGCTGACCATCAGGCCACGCTTCCTGAGGCAGTCCAGCGAGGTTTCCCAGGTATCCTTGCCCACCGAGTCATAGACGACATCGCACATCTCGCCGGCGGTCAGTTCGCGCACTCGCTCGACGACATCCTCGCGCGTGTAATCGATGGTCGCCCAGGCGCCGTTGCGCTCGGCCAGCGCCGCCTTCTCCGGAGAACTGACCGTGCCGATGAGCTTGACGCCGAGTGCTCGCGCCCATTGGCAGGCGATCGAGCCGACACCGCCGGCCGCCGCATGAAAGAGGATGGTTTCGCCGCCCTGCAGCGGGTAGGTCTGACGCAGCAGATACTGGACGGTCAGCCCCTTGAGCATGGCCGCCGCCGCCGTCTCGAAAGCGACGCCATCCGGCAGCGCCACCACATGATCCGCGGCAATGACACGCTCCTCGGCATAGGCGCCCAGCGGCCCCTGGGCATAGGCGACCCGGTCGCCGACGGCCAGATGCTCGACCCCCTCGCCCACCGCCTCGACGACACCGGCGGCCTCGGTGCCCAGTCCGGAAGGCAGCGAAGGCGCCGGGTAGAGGCCGGTACGGAAATAGATATCGATGAAGTTCAGGCCGACGGCATGATGCCGAACGCGCACTTCGCCCTCCCCCGGGGCGGCAACGGAGGTCTCGACCAGTTGCAGCACCTCGGGGCCACCCGTTTGCGAAAACTCGATACGCTGTGCCATGAGCGGATTCCTTGATTGGCCAACCACGATCAGTCAATCGCTTGAAGGGCGCCGGGTCAAGCCGGCACTGGCGAGGCCATGCCCGACATGGCGCGCAAGACAAGCGTAACTCAGGCGTTATAATGGTGTCCTAGGGATATTCACCGAACGATACACGAGGCACTCATGACGATACTCAAGGGACTTCTGGCGACGGCCGGCCTGGCCACTGCTCTGATCGGCACACCAGTAATGGCCAGTGACGACGCCTGCCAGCTGACCATCGAGAGCAACGACCAGTTGCAGTTCGACCGAGACTCGCTGAGCGTGCCGGCCAGTTGCGATAGCGTCTCCCTGACGCTGGAACACACGGGCTCCATGCCCGCTGATGCCATGGGACACAACTGGGTACTGGCGGCCACGGCGGATGCCCAGGCACTGGCCATGGACGGCATGCGGGCCGGCCCGGACGCCGACTATCTACCGGAGGGAGACGACCGGGTGATCGCCGCCACCGAGATCATCGGCGGCGGCGAGAGCACGCGCATCACCTTCGACACCGCGGGGTTGGCCGGACGTGACCTGACCTTCTTCTGTTCCTTCCCCGGGCACTTCGCGTCCATGCAGGGCAGTTTCCGGGTCCAGGAATGACGCTCACAGCGTGGCCGGAAAGGACTCCAGGCCACGGATGAAGCGGCGCTTGTAGTCCTCGAAGGCCTCGGGGTCACGCTTGAAGGATTGCGCCACAGCTTGCTCGTCCACCGTCAGGGTGCGGGGCAGATCACTGAGGTCACGGGTCGGATGCTTGGGCCCGAGGCCGATGCGCACGCCGCTCTTGCCATCCAGCCAGCGTGTGATGCCGGCGGCTTCGAAGCGTTGCTGCTGGGCCTCGTTCATGGCGTCGACGCGCAGCGGGGCGCGGTTGGCCAGCTCGGCGATCAGCCGCATACCGGGGTCGGTGCCGTCCGCCTCGACGAGCGAGGCGACCTGCATGACATTCATGCTCTGGCCCGTTTCATCCATCGCCAGCAGCGCCAGCGCAATCGGCCGAGCGTCGTCATCGACCAGCGCCAGCACGCGGGCCGCCTCCTGCTTGATCAACACGCCCAGCACACCGGCAAATACCGACAGCGGTGCCAGACCCGCCTGATGGCCGTAGACTTCCGCACACAACCGCGCCAGGCAGGACTCGCGCTGCGCCTCGTTTTTGATATGCATCACCCGCATCGACTTCTCCCTCGTCCGTCGCTCACCACGCTAGAAACCGCGCAGCCTACCACACTTGGCACTCCCGGCTCATGGCGAGAAACGAGTGGCGAGAACCAGCGGCGAGAAACGAGTGGCGAGAAACGAGTGGCGAGAAGCGAGCGGTTGGCAACCCGCAGCCCGCTTCTCGTAGCTCGTAGCTCGTGGCTCGTGGCTCGTGGCTCGTGGCTCGT
This sequence comes from Halomonas almeriensis, assembly GCF_030409235.1. Taxonomy (GTDB): domain Bacteria; phylum Pseudomonadota; class Gammaproteobacteria; order Pseudomonadales; family Halomonadaceae; genus Halomonas; species Halomonas almeriensis. The sequence continues at coordinate 83,357 of NZ_JAUFPO010000006.1, read as the reverse complement.
GGCTCGCATCTGCAACATGGCGTCGGCGACAACCATGATCTAACTTTCATGCAACTGTCATCAGCCACGTCTGATAATGGAACCTGACCCGAAAAGACAAGGAGAAACCGATGCTGCGTATCCATCATCTGGGAGCACTGACGCTAAGCATGGCCGCCGCCAGCCTGTCACTCTCGGCACATAGTGCCACCGAGATCGACTGGTGGCATGCCATGGGCGGGGAACTCGGCAACAAAGTCGACGAGATCGCCGCCAACTTCAACGAATCCCAGGACGAATACGTCGTCAAACCGTCGTTTCGCGGCAACTACTCCGAAACCATGACCGGCGCCATCGCCGCCTTCCGTGCCAACGAGGCTCCGGCCATCGTGCAGATCTATGAAGTCGGCACGGCCACCATGATGAACGCCAAAGGAGCCATCGTGCCGGTCCATGAGCTGATGGCCGAGTCGGACCTGGACTTCGACCCGGATGCCTTCCTGTCGGCCGTCACGGGATACTACACCACCCCCGAGGGCCAGATGCTGTCCATGCCCTTCAATTCCTCGACTCCCGTGGTCTATGTCAATCGCGACATCATGGCCGAGGCCGGCGTGGAAGAGGTGCCGGCCACCTGGGAAGGCCTGGGCGAGACACTGGGCACCATTGTCGATTCCGGCGCCGCCGAGTGCGGCATGACCACTACCTGGCCGTCCTGGATCCAGCTCGAGAACTTCTCCGCCCGTCACGACATCCCCTTCGCCAGCCAGCAGAACGGCTTCGGTGGCCTGGATGCCCGCCTCAAGATCAATGAAACCGCAGCGGTCGATCACATTCAGCGCCTGGCCGACTGGCAGCAGGATGGCCGCTTCGATTACGGTGGCCGCTTTGATGAAGCTGCACCGGCCTTCTATACAGGGCGCTGCGCCATGATGATGGCCTCCTCCGCCTCGCTGGCCGGCGTGCGTTCCAATGCCGAGGGCTTCGAGTTCTCCGTGGAATCGCTGCCCTACTCCAGCGAAGTCATTGAGACACCGCAGAACAGCATCATCGGCGGAGCTTCGCTGTGGGTCCTCGAAGGCCAGAGCGACGAGGTCTACCAGGGTGTTGCCGAGTTCTTCGACTACCTGTCATCCGCCGAGGTACAGGCCGACTGGCACCAGTTCTCCGGCTACCTGCCCATCACCCAGGCCGCCTACGACCTGGGCCAGGAACAGGGCTTCTATGATGACAACCCGGGCAGTGCCGTCTCCATCGAGCAGATGACCGGCGTGACGCCGACGGCAAACTCCAAAGGGCTGCGCCTGGGCAACATGCCGCAGATCCGCGATGTTCTCGAGGAGCAACTGGAGAAAATCTTCAACGGCGACGTCGAGGTCCAGGAAGGCCTGGATGAAGCCGTGCGCCGCAGCAACGAGCTGTTGGAGCGCTTCCAGCAAGCCAACGGCTGATCCCCCGGTCGCGCGCCGGAACGTCCTTTGGGCGTTCCGGCGTTTCCGCTTTCACGATAACGGACGATCATGGCGACCTTTCAACGTCACCGCCTCACCCCCTGGCTGCTTCTCTCGCCACAACTGGCCATCGTCGCGATCTTTTTCTTCTGGCCGGCTGCCCAGGCGGTCTTCCAGGCCTTCTATGTCGAGGACCCGTTCGGGCTCGGCCGAACTTTCGTGGCCTTCGAGAACTTTACCCGACTGTTCGGCTCGGCGGAGTACTATCGAGCCCTGGGCATCACCATCACCTTCAGCATCAGCGTGGCGCTGGGCGCCATGGCCCTGGCATTGCTGCTGGCGGTTCTCGCCGACCGGGTCATCAAGGGCGCGAATGGCTACAAGACCCTGCTGATCTGGCCCTATGCCGTGGCGCCTGCCGTGGCGGGGGTCCTGTGGGTCTTCATGCTCGACCCGGAGCTTGGCCTGATTAGCGCCTGGTTGGGCGCCGTGGGCATCGACTGGAACCATCAGCTCAACGGCGGCCAGGCCATGGCACTGGTGATCATGGCCTCGATCTGGAAGCAGATGAGCTACAACTTCGTGTTTTTCCTGGCCGGGCTGCAGGCCATTCCGAGGAGCCTGCTGGAAGCCGCGGCCATGGACAACGCCGGCCCCTGGCGACGCTTCTGGACGATCACTTTTCCGCTTTTGTCACCGACCAGTTTCTTTCTGCTGGTCATGAACAGCGTCTATGCCTTCTTCGAGACCTTCGGCACCATCGATGCCACCACGGCGGGCGGCCCCGGCGGCGCCACGCGCACCCTGGTCTACAAGGTCTATGAAGACGGCTTCATCGGTTATGACCTGGGGTCCAGCGCGGCCCAGTCGGTGTTGCTGATGCTGCTGGTGGGGCTGCTCACTCTGTTGCAGTTCCGCTACCTCGAAAGCAAGGTCCAGTACTGACTCCGGAGACCCGTCACGATGCGCTATCGCCGCCCCGGCCTCGACGCCATCAGTCACATCCTGCTGATCCTTGCCCTGCTGGCCTTCAGCCTGCCGGTGTGGCTGGCGATCATCGCCGCCACGCACGATCAGTCTTCGCTGTACACGGGCACGGCCCCGCTGTGGTTCGGCGACCAGGGGCTGGACAATTTTCGCGCCATTCTCAGCGAGCCGGTGGCCCGGCTGGGCACGGATGTCGCGCGGCTGTTGTTCAACTCCACGGTCATGGCCCTGGGCATCGCCTGCGGCAAGATCTTCATTGCCATCCTCGCCGCCTATGCCATCGTCTTCTTTCGCTTCCCGCTACGGCGGCTGTGTTTCTGGCTGATCTTCATCACCCTGATGCTGCCGGTGGAGGTCCGCATCATGCCGACCTACAAGATCGCCGCCGACCTCAACCTGCTGAATTCCTATGCCGGACTGATCCTGCCGCTGATCGCCAGCGCCACCGCCACCTTCCTGTTCCGCCAGTTCTACATGACGGTTCCGCCGGAACTGCTCGAGGCGGCACGCGTGGATGGCGCCGGCCCCTGGCGGTTTCTCAGGGACATCCTGCTGCCGTTGTCGAAGACCAATATCGCGGCACTGTTCGTGATCATGTTCCTCTACGGCTGGAACCAGTATCTTTGGCCATTGCTGATCACCACCGAATCGGACTACATGACCATCGTCGTCAGCCTCAAGCGCATGCTGTCCTCGGCCGACAATCTGGTGCCCTGGCAGGCCGTGATGGCCACCGCCCTGCTGGCCATGCTGCCGCCGGTCGCTGTCATCGTGCTGATGCAGCGCTATTTCGTGAAAGGCCTGGTCGATGCCGAGAAATAACCCTATGACTGTATGGATCGCACCCCCATGGCAACCCTGAGTCTGGACGCCCTGAGCAAGACCTATCCCAATGGCGTCACCGCCCTGCATGGCGTCGACCTGACCATCGACGACGGCGAACTGATCGTCGTGGTCGGCCCCTCAGGCTGTGGCAAATCCACCCTGCTGCGCATGCTGGCCGGACTGGAGTCGATCAGCAGCGGCGAACTCGCCATCGATGGCCGGCGCGTCAATGACTTGGAACCCGCCGAGCGGGATATCGCCATGGTCTTCCAGAACTACGCCCTCTACCCGCACATGAGCGTGGCCGACAACATGGGCTATGCGCTGAAGAACCAGGGCGTGCCCAGGGCCGAACGACGCCGCAAGGTCGAGGAGACGGCGCGCCTGATCGGCCTGGAGGACTTGCTCGACCGGCGTCCCAAGCAGCTTTCCGGCGGCCAGCGTCAGCGCGTGGCCATGGGCCGGGCCATCGTCCGCGAGCCCAAGGTGTTCCTGTTCGACGAGCCGCTGTCCAACCTGGATGCCAAGCTGCGCGTGCAGATGCGCATCGAGATCCGCCGATTGCAGAAGCGACTCGGCGTGACGGCGGTCTACGTCACCCATGACCAGGTCGAGGCCATGACCCTGGCCGATCGCCTGGTGGTGATGAACGGCGGGCACATCGAGCAGGTGGGCACGCCCATGCACCTCTATGACCAGCCGGCCAGCCGCTTCGTGGCCAGCTTCATCGGCTCGCCGTCGATGAACTTCATCGAGGCTCGGCATGCCGATGGCGTCCTCACGCTGCCCTGTGGCACACACCTGCCGCTGCGGGACGGGGCATCGACCGAGAGCGGCGATGCCGTGTGTCTGGGAGTACGGCCGGAGCATCTGGTACAAGTCGGCCAGGGCGATGACACCACCCTGACCACGCAGGTCGAACTGGTCGAGCCCCTGGGGGCCGACACCCTGGCCCATGTCAGGCTCGACGGTCAGGCGGAACTGCTGGTGGCCCGCCTGAATGGCGCCCAGCAGATTGCCGAGGGCGACCGGCTCTATCTACGCCCGGACCCCGAGCGCCTGCACCTCTTCGACCCGCAGGAGGGACACAGTCTGGCCGCGCCGGAGACCGTCTCATGACCCATGCGCCACGCCTGATCGCCCATCGTGGTCTCTCGGCTCAGGCGCCGGAAAACACCCTGACGGCCGTACGCGCGGCCCACGATGCCGGCATCGACTGGGTGGAACTGGATGTCCAGCTACTGGGCGACGGTACACCGGTGATCTGGCACGACCGCGACCTCAGGCGCTGCAGCAACGGGCGTGGCCGTCTCGACGACCTGAGCCGCTACGCCGCCGCCCGCCTGGATGCCGGAAGCTGGTTCGGCGCGGCCTTCGCCGGCGAGCCCATGGCCACCCTGGCGCAGATGCTGGAGCTGATCGACGCCCTCGATATGGGCCTCAACCTGGAGCTCAAGGTCAATCGCGGCCGCGACCCCGAGGCACTGGCCGACCGCGTGCTGCCCATGCTGCTCGAGGCCCGCCCTGCCCAGCGCCTGATCGTGTCATCCTTCCATGCCCCGGCCCTGGCACGCGCTCGTCGCCATGCCCCGCCGGAAAGACTGCCGCTGGGCGCCCTCTTCGAGCGCGTCCCCGGCGACTGGGCGAGCCGCTGTGAGGCCATCGACGCCTACAGTGTGCACACCGACTGGCGCCGCCTGCGGCCCGCCCGGGCAGGCGAGATTACTCAGGCTGGCTACCCCCTCTTGTGCTACACCGCCAACGACCCCATCGCCTTCGCGTCACGCTGGCAATGGGGCGTCAGCGGCGTGATCAGCGACGACCCGCGAGTCTTTCGGGCGGCCGGGTAGCCGAGTTCCGGGTGGCAGCCAGATCATCGGCCCGGAGCAATTGGCGATGGTCGAAATCCTTGGCCAGGGTGGGCTTGATGATCCGGAAATACGGCGACATACCGACATCACGCGGCACGCAGTACGAGTCGTGGCGCTGGTTGAGGTTGCCCCCAGGCCACCGGTAACAGTTCAGACCCGCGGCACGAAGACCGGCGCGCCGTCGGCCTCGACGAGCGTCAGCGGTTGATCGTAGAGCTTCTCCAGGGCCGCGGGCTCCAGCATTGCCTCCGCCGGGCCCCAGCAGGCCTCGCCATCGGGATACAGCAGCAAGAGGTGGCTGCACCAGCGCGCCGCCAGGTTGAGGTCATGCAGGCACATCACCACGCCGCACCCGGCGCTGGCCTGCTCCTCGAGCAGGCGCATGGTGGCCACCTGGTGATGCAGGTCGAGATGATTGGTCGGTTCATCGACCAGCCACCAGCCGGGTGCCTGGGTCAGCACCGTGGCCAGGCTGACGCGCTGCCGCTCGCCTCCGGACAGGGTCGAGACCAGTCGCGAGGCGAGATGTTCGAGGTCGAGGCGCCGCAGCGCCGCCTGCGCGAGCGCCACCTCGGCATCGCTTTCGCGCTGCCAGGGGGAGAGATAGGGATGCCGGCCGATCATGGCGGTTTCCATGACCGTGGCGGGGAAATCGTCGTGACGCTCCTGGAAGACCACGCCCAGCCTGCGGGCCAGCTCGCGGCGTCGCCAGCGCGCAAGCGCCCGCTGGTCGAGCCATACCTCGCCGGCCCGCGGCGCCCGCAGCCCCGCCAGGGTATGCAGCAGCGTCGTTTTGCCGGCGCCGTTGGGGCCCAGCACGCCCCAGCGCTCACCGGGCTGCATCCGCAGGTCGAGGCAACGGCCGTCGGCGCGGCCCGGCACATCGATGAGCAGTTGATGGGTCTCGAGGCTGGCCATCAGCGGCTCCGGTAGAGCAGGTAGAGGAAGCTGGGCACGCCCAGCAGGGCGGTAATGACCCCCACCGGCAGTTGCTGAGGCGCCACCATGGTACGCGCCAGAGTGTCGGCCAGGGTCAGCAGGGTACCACCGGCCAGCAGGCTGGCCGGCAGGATGAGGCGTTGGTCGTTGCCGAGCTTGAGGCGCAGCATGTGCGGCACCATCAGGCCGACGAAGCCGATGCTGCCGGCCGTGGTCACGGCCACGGCGGTCAACAGGCTGGCCAGCAGGTACAGCAGCCACTCCATGCGGCGCACGTTGACGCCGAGCACGGCCGCCTGCAGACCGCCGCGGGCCAGCACATTGAGGGTGCGACCCAGCGGCAGCATGACCAGCAGGCTGGCGGCCGCCACGCCCAGCACCGGCCAGGGAGAGTCGGCATAGGCCAGATCGCCCATCAGCCAGTAGAGCATGCCGGGCAGCTGCTCGACCGGGCTCACCGTCAGCAGGAAGCTGATCAGTGCGCCCCAGCCCGCCGCCATCACCACGCCGGTAAGCAGCATGCGGGTCGGCGTCCAGCTGCCGGTGCCGTGGGCCAGGCCGAACACGATCAGCGTCGAGGCGAGCGCGCCGGCAAAGGACGAGCCGGCGACCAGGCTGGTGCCGAACCCTGCCAGCATGGCCAGCAGGGCCGCCACCGAGGCCCCGCCGGAGAGCCCGAGCACATAGGGGTCGGCCAGCGGATTGCGCAACAGCACCTGCATCAGCGCGCCGGCCAGCGCCAGCAGGCCCCCCGTGCCGAAAGCGGCCAGGGCACGCGGCAGGCGCAGTTCGAGTACCAGGGTGCGATGCAGTGACTCGCCGCCCCCGGCGAGCACCGCGCCCAGGGCATCCAGCGGGATGGCGACACTGCCCAGTACCAGCGCCAGCCCCTGGGACAGCAGCGCCGCCAGCAACAGCCAGACCAGGGGTGGCATGCGCCCTGCCCGTCCCCGGAACGAAAAGTCAGCGTCGTTCACGCACCGCCTCCAGGTGGCGACAGATATCCCGGGTGCCCTCCACCAGCCGCGGTGTCGCGCGCTGCACCAGATCCGGGTTGATGAAGAAGAGGTTATCCTGTCGCACCGCTGTCATGTCGGGGAATTCGCGCCAGGCATCCAGCCAGGCGGCGTCGGCCTTGCCCCTGCCGCCGGTGATGATGGCCTCCGGGTCCCGCCCGAGCACGGCCTCGACGCCGATGCGCGGCACCAGCGCCGACTGCTCGGCGAAGAGATTCACGCCGCCGCACAGGGCCAGCGCCTGGCTGACCCAGTGCTCGCCATTGAGGGTCATCAGGGGCGACTCCCAGACCTGATAGAAGACACTGACTGGCTCGGCATCCGCATGCCGCCGGCGCAGCGCTGCCACTTCGGCCCTCAGTTGACTCGCTGTCTGATGTGCCGTGGCTTGGGTATTCGCCAGCGCGCCCAGCCGTTCCAGGCTGGAGGCGATGGTGGCGAAGTCATCGGCAGCGGAGTAGAAGACCGGTATCCCCAGGCGGATCAGGCGCTCGACCTGTTCTTCAGGGTTGCCGCCCGACCAGGCCACCACCAGGTCCGGCGACAGCGCCAGCATGGCCTCGAGGTCCAGCCGATCGGAACTGCCGACACGCGGCAGCTCGGCGGCCGCGGCGGGATGGTCACTGAAGCTGACCGCGCCCACCAGCCGCTCCCCTGCCCCGGCGGCATACAGCAGCTCGGTCACTCCCGGCGACAGGGCGATGATGCGCTCGGCCGGGCGCTCCACACAGACCTCCCGGCCGGCATCATCGGTCACGCACACCGCCGCGCCTGCCTCGCCTGATGCCGCCCCTGCTACCCCCAGGGCCAGCGCGACCACGCCGAGAACGATCAACAGGCGTGTCATTGGTCACCTAGGCTCACGCTGAAGAAGGCTGTGCGTCCGGCGCTGTCGTAGCCGCCGACGGTCTGGTACGCCTTGTCGAACAGGTTTTCCAGTGTCAGACGGGCCGACCAGCCCGGCGCGAAGTCCCAGCCGGCGCGCAGGTCGAGGGTCGCGAAGCCGCCGAGGCGCTGCGTATTGTCGGCATCATCAAAGCGCTCGCCCTGCGCAATCACCGAGCCACCCAGCGTCCAGTCACCCAGCGCGCGGTCGGCGTCGAAGCGCAGGCTCTCCGAGGCGCGACCTGCCAGGCGCTTGCCGGTCTCGCGGTTCTCGGGGTCGGTGTAGGTCAGGGCGGCGCGCAGCGTCCAGTCGTCGACCTCGGCACCGGTGGCGACTTCCACGCCACGAATCCGCGCGCGTTCCACGTTCTGCGGTGTATCCACGAAGCCATCGCCGTCGGTATCGATATTGGTAATCAGGTCGTCGACCTCGCTGCGGTAGACCGCCAGGTCCCAGAAGCCGCGACCGAACTGCCCCCGCAGGCCCAGCTCGACGCTCTTCGAGGTTTCCGGGTCGAGATCGGGGTTGCTGAAATCGGGATAGTAGAGCTCATTGAAGGTCGGTGCGCGGAAGGCCGTGCCATAGCTGGCACGCAGGGTATGCTGCTCGTCCAGCGCATAGCCCAGCGCCAGGCTGCCGGTCGTCTCCTCGCCGAAGGCCTCGTTGTCGTCGTGGCGCAGCGAGGCCTGGACGGTCAGCGGCGAGGCGTCCATCAGTGCCTGGATGAAGACGGCCGTGTTGTCGCGGCTGTCTTCGTCATAGTCGATGCTGGCGTCGACGTCGTCGCGCGAATGCTCGGCCCCGGCGACCAGTTCGTGACGGCCGAGGGACAGGGTGTTCTCCCAGCGGGCGGTGCGAGTCTGGGTATCGAAGACCGACACGCCGGGACCGCCGTGGGTCTCGCGTTCATCGCGGGCATCGCTGAGCGTCAGGCGACTCGTCCAGGCCTCGGTGACCGGCAGTTCGCCGTACACACCGGCCACCTGCTGGACATAATCGGTGTCGCGAGGCGAGCCAAAGGCATCGAATTCGGTATTGCCGCGCGCCCGCAGCGCCAGCACGCCCAGCTCGGCGTCGTCGGCGAAGGTATGCGAGAGCTTCATCAGTCCGGTGGTATTGTCATAGCCCTTGTCACCCTCGCCCTCGACGATTTCGTAACCGTCGCTCTCCAGGCGGCTGGCGGCCATGTAATAGCGGGTGCCGCCCTCACTGCCGGACAAGGAGGCGCTGGCGCGGCGGGTATCGAAGCTGCCGGCGCCGAGACTGAGATGCGGGCTCGGTGCGCCCTCACCGCGGGGCGTGAACAGCTGGACCACGCCGCCCACGGCATCGGCACCGTAGAGACTACCGCGCGGGCCGCGCACTACCTCGACGCGCTCGAACATGCGCGGCTCGAGAAACTCCCAGGCCGGCGCGCCGGCGGTCGCGGAACGCAGGCGAATACCGTCGATCATCAGCGGCGTGGACTGGCTGCCGGTGCCGCGCAGGTAGACGCCGGTGTTCTTGCCGAAGCCGCCGTTGGACGACACGTCGACGCCGGGCTGGGCACGCAGCACATCGGTGAGGTCCGTCGGGTCCTGACGACGCAGCTGCGCCTCGTCGATCACCGTGACCGAGGCCAGACTCTGGTCGGCCGTCAGCGGGGCCAGAGCGGCGGTCACCACCACGGGGTTGAGAGTCTCGGAGGCGCTGTCAGGGGCCACAGCGGAATCGTCGTTCTGGGCCTGGACGGCCAACGGCATGGCGGCCAGGACGAAGACCGCCCGGCCACGAGGGGAGTTGCGCTTGTTCATGGGTATCCTTGCTCACCGTACTCACCCGCACGGCTTGTCGGTTATATCGAGCCACGGGGCGATCCGACACATCGTGGCGTTGGCTCACAGGCCGGTCTCCGGGCTGACGAGCAAGCACCTGGCTTGAAACTGCCGCCTTCCCGTGCAGCGCGGCACAGTGGCATAGGGCAGTTCTTGGCTCGATCACCGTTGCGGGGGCAGCGTCGGATTGAAACGCCATGAGCGCACCGACTTCCCGTTTCATCCGGCCCTTCATGGCAAGGGCCGCGACACCTGAGAGTGCGGGTAAGCTAGCAACCCGGTCACGGCCCGTCAACGCGGGCCGAGAGAGCGCCAGCGTGTCAGGACAGGGCGCGATTGCGGGACACCGGCAGGACGTTATACTGTATATATAAACAGCTTTAACACCTGGTGCCCCGACATGACCTCGTCCGCGTCCAATCCAGCACGACCCTATCGCGGCCGGGGCGCGACCTTCGCCCCGCCCAACCGCTTCGCGCCGACTGTCAGCGAGGCGGTCGACGATGGCTGGTGGCAGGACGCGGTACCCGAACGCCTGGCCACCGAGGTCACCACCGAGGCGTCACGCAGCGCGCTGTCCTGGAACCGCTCGCCGGACCTGCCCTTCGATCGTTCCCTGAACCCCTATCGGGGCTGCGAGCATGGCTGCATCTACTGCTATGCCCGCCCCAGTCACGCCTACTGGGACCTCTCCCCCGGCCTCGATTTCGAGACCCGGTTGATCGCCCGCGAGGGGCTGGTGGAGCGCCTGGAGGAAGAGCTGGCCCGACCGGGCTATGTCTGCCGCCCGATCAACCTGTCCGGCAATACCGATGCCTATCAGCCGCTGGAAGCCGAGCGTCGGACCACCCGCCGGCTGCTGGCGGTGCTGCTCAAGCATCGCCATCCCGTCACCCTGGTGACCAAGGGAGCCCTGATAGTGCGTGACCTCGATTTGCTGGCCGAGCTGGCCGAACACCGGCTGGTGCGCGTGATGATCAGCCTGACCAGCCTGGACACCGACCTGAAGCGCACCCTGGAACCCCGAACCGCTTCGCCCGAGGCGCGGCTGAGAGTCATCCGCCGGCTCAGCGCGGCCGGCGTGCCGGTGGGCACCCTGATATCGCCGGTGATTCCCGGCCTGACCGATCACGAACTGGAAGCACTGCTGAAGGCCGCCCACGCAGCCGGCGCCAGCAGTGCGTCCTGGATGCTGCTGCGCCTGCCGCGGGAGGTGGCTCCCCTGTTCGAGGACTGGCTGCAGACCCACTACCCGGAGCGCGCCGCCAGGGTCATGAGCCTGATGCGCCAATGTCGCGACGGCCAGACCTACGACTCGCGCTTCGGCCACCGCATGCGCGGCCAGGGTGTCTTCGCCGAACTGCTCGCCCAGCGCTTCGCCAAGTGCTACCGCCAGCTCGGCTTTGAGGGTGACATCAGCCTGGATACCTCGGCATTTCGACCACCGGGCGCACAGGGGGACCTGTTTGCGCCCTGACACAACTCACGCCATAACGGCATGTGGCTCAGAACAGTCCAGGGTTGGCGGGCTCATCTGATGACGGCTCGACGCCGTGGAGCTCGACCTCATAGCCGGTAAACTTGCGCAGATTGATGACGCCGGTATCGAGGATCAGATACTGGCCCTTGATCCCCAGCAGGCGGCCGCTCACTGAGGCCTGCTTGTCGAAGTTGTGCGAGGTCACCTTGCCCGGGAACTCGAGCACCGGATAGTCGAAGCGGTACGCCTCGGCATCGAGCTCTTGAATGGCCTGCTCGCCAAAACGCTGGCGCAGCTCATCCAGGCCATCGCCGAGCCGGGCCAGCAGGCGGTCGCGCTCGGCGGCCAGATCCAGCACCGGCGCCTCGCCCTTGAGCATGGTGCGCCAGTTGGTGCGATCCGATACGACTTCCTTGAACAGGACCTCGACCAGCCCCGACTGCTGACGCGAGGCCACTTCGAGAATCGGCAAGGCCTGGGTGGCGCCCTGGTCGAGCCAGCGCGTCGGGATCTGGGTGAGGCGCGTGATGCCGACCTTCAGGCCGGAGGCATTGGCCAGATAGACCAGATGCGGCTGGAAACAGTGCGCCTCGCCCCACTCCGGCTCACGGCAGGTGCCCTGAAAGTAGTGGCAGAGCTCGGGTTTCATGATGCAGGTGTCGCAGCGCGCCAGCTTCTTGAAGCAGGGATAGCAATGCCCCTGGCCGAAGCTCTTGCGGGTGGCACGACCGCAGTGGGTGCAGGCAATGGCACCGGTCCAGTCGAGCAGCAGGGTGGCGCCGAGCCAGTCCGCCAGTGGCACCCGGTCCGCGCCGGCAATCAGGGTGTAGCGCGCCGGTGATCCCGGCTCGACGGCCATCTTGCTCAGGCAACCACGTGCCAGGGGTTCAGCCACGGCTCACGTCCTGGCCCAGGCCGGCCTGCTCCGGCGACACATCGCTGCCGCTGCTGTCGGCGCCACAGGTGCGACGCTCCAGATAGCCGACACGCTGCTCGGCGGGCACGTTGTTCTCGGCTTCATAGCGCATCACCGCCTCCAGGCAGAGCTCGGTCTGCTCGGCGGTGAGAAAGCGTCCATCCGGCCACTTGCGCAGGGCCACCGCCTGCTTGAGGCTTTCGTAGATGGTGGGCGTCATCTGCTGGATCATGCGTTCGAAGGTCATGTCGCTCATCGTGAGTCTCCCGTTGAATCCTGGGCTCAGGGCTGACGCCTGGCGTGACGAGAATAATACCAGCCCAACAGCAGACCCACGACCAGGCCGCCCAGATGGGCTTCATTGGCAATGTTGCCAAAGCCGACCAGCCCGGCCATGTCTGTCATGGTGAAGACCATCCAGCCCAGCATGAGCACGACCAGCATTTGCGGCACGAAGAAGCCGCTGCCCGGCGATCGACGCGACATCAGCCAGACATAGCCCAGCAGGGCAAAGTCGACGCCGGACATGCCACCGAACAACACCGTCCCCGTGGCATATTGCGCGAGGTTGCCGCCCAGGGCCGCTAGCAGCACCACCAGCAGCATGCGCCGGCTGCCGTGCAGTGCCTCGACCTGCCGGCCGAACACCCACAGCCAGAGCATGTTGAAAATCAGATGCATCCAGCCGAAATGCAGCAGCACCGGCGAGACAAGACGCCAGGCCTGGCCGGAAGCCAGCCCGGCGCCGAGGCTTTCGGGGACCGGTTGTCCGCCGACGATGCCCACGGGCACGATCGCCAGGGCGGTAATCACGGCATCCCCCAGCAGCCCGAGGGCGGCAAACACCAGGATGCACAATGCCAGTGTCAGGCTCGTCACCGGCAGCTGACGCAGCAGTGCCATGCCGTGAGACAGGCTGGCGCCGCCCGCGCCGCGGGGAACTTTTCCTTTCTCGGGCATCAGGGGCTCGCCCCTTTGCCACTGATTGAGCAGGGTCAGCATGGCTTGCTGCTGGGCGGGATCGACCAGCCACAGGACCTGTCCCTCGCGCTCCTCGGTGATGCGATGACCGATACGGTGCGCCCAGAGCGCTTGCCGCAGGGTGCTCAAGTCGGCATCAAGGGGCAGCAGTATTACCCGATACATGGGGCCTCCGTCGTGCGGTTGCCGAGGCAAGGGGCCTTGTGCAGGCACGCAACTCGAGCGCTGAATGAAAAAATCCGGCGGAGGGGGCCGCCGGACAAAGCAAGGGATCATTCAAGGGAACACCTTTTTGGAGGGGCCCTGACGTCAAAAGTTCCATGGCTGACCCGGCAATCATCAAACAGGGCGTCTCAATCGACATCGGTTTCCCAGGGCATCGCGGGGACGCCCTCCTCCCCGGACACCTCGACCCAGGCAAAGTGGTCCGCCGTCAAACGCGCCTCGCCGCTCCAGCGATAGGCCACCAGGCGCCCGAACTTCACGGCGCTGTAGTCGAGACAGGCGATGTTGGGAGCCGGCAGCGCGGGTATCCCCGCGCACCAATAGTGGCCGATGAAAAGAGGGGGCTGGCGGGTGTCATAGTGACCCAGCCGTACCCGTTCGTCCTCGCTCAGCGCGCGAGACTCCAGCGCCGCGGGCAGACGGTCCGGCTGAAAGACCACATCCCCCCAGGTTCTCGGCTGTCTCGCCCAGAAGTGGGCGCGGGCAGTACGGCGCACGGTGCCATCCTCGGAGTGGATATCCATGCCCTCGGGCAACACCAGGTAGTGTCCCCGGGTCAGGCGTTCCACGATACAGGCCTCCTCGGTACCCGGACGCATGGCAGCGGCAAGGAAGTCCAGGTCGATCCGCCCCTCCTGGCGCAGGTCGCGCAGCCGTTCGACACACGACGGATCCCAGCAGGCATGCACGACGCGCAGCCCCGGAAGCTCCAGATAGAGCGGTTGCTGGAGGAACCACGCCAGGGTCTGCTGCCATTCCGTGGGGTGGTCCTGGTACTGCGCCAGGGTTTCCTCCAGGATGCGCGCATTGCGTGGCGTGTGGGCGCGCATCCAGTCATCTTCAGAGCCGCCGGGGGATCGATGGCAATAGGCCAGGGCGTGGATTTCATGATTGCCAAGCACCATGTAGGCCTCACCGGCCTCGACCATGCGCCGGGCAATCGTCACCGCCTGGCGGATGCGCGGGCCACGGTCGATCAGGTCGCCGAGAAAGATGACCCGGCGATCAGGGTGGCGATAGACGCCGTCTTGCTGATGATACCCCAGCCGCTCGAGCAGCAACGCCAGGGTGGCGCCGCAGCCATGAACATCGCCGATCAGGTCATACCCTTCCACCGCCGGTGCATCGTCCACCTCAATCTCCCAGCCGGTTGCTCCACCCCAGCTTTCTGCGCAGGATCTCGTAAAAGTTGTGCCCCAGCGGATGAACCAGCTGAACTCGCTGAGGCTTGCGCCGTATCACCAGCACATCGTCGGGCTTGGCCACGGCACGGGTCTGCCCGTCACAGCTGATGTGGGGATAGGTCTGATTGGTCTCGCCGATGTGCACTCGAATTTCGCTGTCGGCGCCAATGACGATGGGCCGGCTCGACAGGGTATGCGGGAACATCGGCACCAGCGAGATGGCTTCCAGCCGCGGGTGCAGGATGGGACCACCACCGGATAGCGCATAAGCGGTGGAGCCGGTCGGCGTGGCGATGATCAGGCCATCGCTACGCTGGCTGTGCACGAACTGATCATCAATGAACAGTTCGAACTCGATCATGCGCACTGCCTTGCCGGGGTGCAACACGATCTCGTTGAGCGCATCCCCATTGCCCACGGGATCCCCTTCTCGATACAGCTCGGCATCCAGCAGGAAGCGCTCCTCGACCTCGTAATGGCCATCGAGCACCGCCTCTACCCGGGCCTCGAGCTCATCCGGCGAAATATCGGTCAAGAAGCCGAGGCGCCCGCGGTTGACGCCGAGCACCAGAGTGCCGCTGTGGCACAGGGTGCGGGCCGCACCCAGCAGGCTGCCATCGCCGCCCACCACGATCACCAGGTCACATAGTTCGCCGAGCAGGCGCCGGCTGGCTTCGGCGTGCCCATGATCCAGCAGCACGGTCGCCGTGCGATCCTCGATGATGACGTGGTAGCCGGCACCATCGAGAAAGCGACTGAGGCGCTTCAGGGTATCGACCACCTGGGCACTCCCCAGGCGACCGATAAGACCAATGTTTTTAAAGACTTGCATGCGCGGGCCCCTCGCTTCGCGACGAACCATTATGGCCAGCCGGCGGCCGGGGGGCAAACCCGGCGACATGGCCGACTCGCGGAGCTGAAGGTTCCTCAGGCGGTAACCGGCGTGCGCCGCTGCCACCAGTCATTGAGCAACAGGGAAGCGACGATGATGGCACCGCCCAGCGCCAGGCGCAGCAGGTCGGCATCGCGATTCCAGATCAGCAGGTTGACCAGCAGCCCCGCCGGCACCAGAGCGTTGTTCATGATGGCCAGGGCGCCGGCATCGACCCGGACGGCGCCGAGGTTCCACAGGAAGTAACCGACGCCGGAGGCCACCAGCCCCAGCCAGGCCAGGACGCCCCATTGCACGCCGGTTATGGGCAGTGCCGAGGCGTCCCCCAGCACCACGAACGCCGGCAGCGCCACCGCCAGGGCCCCCAGATAGAACCAGGCAAACACCGACAGGCGCGGCAGGTCATCCGGCAGGCCGGCCGAAAGGCGTCGATAGCCGACCTGTCCCAGGGCGAAGCAGAGGTTGGCGCCCTGGACCACCAGAAAGCCTAGCCAGTAGTCATCGGTCAGGCCCTTGAAGCGAATCACCGCGGCCCCCAGCACGGCCAGTGCCGCCGTCAGCAGATGAAACGGCGTGAAGCGCCGGAAGAGCGCGTCGTCGAGCAAAGCAATGTAGAGCGGTGTGAGAACGGTGAACAGCAGCACTTCGGGAACCGAGAGCAACAGAAAGGACTGATAGAAAAAGATGTACATCACGCCAAGTTGCACGGCTCCCAGCGCCATCAGCGCCAGCCGCTGCCGCCCCTTCAACAGGCGGGGCCGAAGCAGCGGCAGAAACACCAGGGCCGCCAGCGCAATGCGCAGCATCACGGCAAAATAGCTGTCCACCTGCCCCGCTAGGTAGACACCGATCAGCGAAAAGGAAAAGGCCCACAACACCGTGACACCGACGAGATAGCCCAATGGTCAACTCCTATTTACTGGAAAGTTGACGGGATTATACGCACATCGGCGCCGCCGCATAGCGGTGATCGAAGCTCAGCGTCGCCGCAACCAGAGGACCGCATCCAGGGCCCCGGGGATCCAGAACAGCAGGGTCAGGCCCAGCGAGACCAGGATGCGTCGCCCCCCGGCACCTCCGAGGGCCATGGCCAGCGGCGGCATCAATACCGCCAGCATAATGATGGCGGCATATGGCTCCGGCCGACTCGGCGCCGCCTGACGTGGAGCGCTTCGCCGGGCATAGGACTCGGCCTGAGCCTGAGCGGCATCGGCCGCCGCATCCGCCTGCCACACCGCATCGGCCGTGTCCGTCGCGTCAGGGGTCTTGCCGGGAATGAAGTGCTCCACCCCACCGCTGGCGGCGTCGGGGGTCGCGTCCTCAGGCGGACGATGCGCCTGGTGGTCGATCTTCTGTTCGATGGCTTCGGCACCCTCGGCCAGCGTCTGGTGATAACGCTCCCAGTCCTCCCAGTCATGCGGTGTGCCGGACCGGGGGCGATGGTCAGCGGACTCCCGGGCACGCGACCACGCCTTCTCTTCCAGCGTGTTGGGACGCTCCTTGTCGCGCTCTCCGTCGAGGCCCTTGCGAGCCAGGTATTCACGGGCATCCATGGGATCACCTCCTCAATAGTTGACACACCGCCCACGGGACGGATTTATTAGCACCATTGTGACATATTGGAGTGGCTGGGCCCGATCACGGTTCCCACGACTGGAGAGCATCGCATTCGACGCCAGCCGCGCTATGATGAAACCGAGACCTCCCGGTGGAACGGCCCCACCCTCTGTACGCTGCAGAGCCCACAGGCCAACCGGTCAGGCTCACTATCGCCGGCACAAGGAGAACCGCCATGCCCAACAAGGCCCCTACCATCGTCCGCGAGATCATGTCCCGCGACTGCTACCGGGTCACCGGCAAGACCTCTGTCTCCAACCTGGCCAAGGGTCTGTCCCTGCACCGTTTGCCCGGCGCGCCCGTGGTCGACGCACACGATCACCTGACCGGCTTCATTTCCGAACAGGATGTCATCGGCAAGGTGCTGGAAAGCGCCTACCTCAATGACGAGCCGCCGCTCGTCCAGGAACTGATGCGCAATGAAGTGCTGACGGTAACCCCCAACAAGAGCATCACCGACCTCGCTCAGGAAATGCTGGGCGCCAAACCCAAGGTCTATCCGGTCACCGAACAATCCCGACTGGTGGGCATCGTGACGCGACGTGACGTGCTCAACGCCCTGCTGCGCATGCGGCATCGCTGACCGATGAATCGCTCCGGCACCCGAAGTGGTGCCGGTCATTCTGGCCGAGCCGCTGATGTCAGGCGGCCGGGACGTCCGCCAGGCAGTCCGGACAGCACCCATGCACCCACGCAAAAAAACGCCCCAAGCGGATTGGGGCGACAAGGATCGATTCTGCAAGCCAGCACAACATTGCTAGAGACTGCCATCGCGTGGAGCCAATGTTGCTGCCTGTGTCTCCTGTGACAGTCATGAGGGAGAAAGTTCGCCCGGGTCACAATTTTTTTCTCTATCCCTGGAAAGCCAATCGCCAGCGGGCCTTCAAGCAGCCCCGCTTGTAATCATTAAACTGCTGGATATACTGGGAAACTACGCGGGTGTAGCTCAATGGTAGAGCAGAAGCTTCCCAAGCTTAAGACGAGGGTTCGATTCCCTTCACCCGCTCCATTCCGTTTTCGTCGTGCTGCCTGCCGACCCTCGAGCGCCCCATGGCATTATTCCTGACCGTCTTCGCCACCTGCATGCTGATCTTCGGCGGTGTCGCCCTGGTGCTATTACTGACCCGCACCCCCCGCTATCGCACCGAACCCGAACACCTGCTGGCGGTATTCGACAAAGCGCTGGACAACCGGGTCAGCGAAACCGAGTGGAACACCGTGATTGACTATCCCATCCGCCACGATGAATACATGGAAAATGTCCGGCGACGGGCCCGGTTGCTGATGGATGAGCATGGTTGGCACGGCCGATTGACACGCGGCAAACCTCTGCTGGATGAGGAGGGCCGCAGCGAGCTTGCCGCCTTGCGTCAGCATCTGGCAGCCCGCACGCGACTCAAGCGTGACAGCCAGACCAGGTGAGAGTCCGGGCTTGATTCGTTATCATGACCGGGCATGCCTCGGAATCGTTTCGCCGGAGGTTCGCCATGACCAGTGCGATCCGTCAGATCCCGCTCGATACTGCCGTTCACCATCATAGCCATGACTTCCACCAGATCGTCATCGGCCTGCGGGGTCAGGCAGAATTCGAGATCGAGGGCCTGGGAGGCTCCATCTCGGCCCTGTCGGGATGCATTGTCCCGGCCAACCATGTGCACTATTACGCCGGCACCGGGGACAACCATCAGCTCATTCTCGACCTGCCCGACAGCGCCCTCTCGCTGACCGGCCACCAGCATGAGCTCGTGCGCCTGTTCGATGCGCCGCGATTCTTCGCTTTGGATGGACCACTCGAACGTTATCTGGAATTCGTCATCAGCGAGCTGGCCCAGCTGTCCCAGCAGGGACGTCTGAGTGGTCTTCAGCAGGAGCGACTGGCCACTACCCTGCTCGGCTCTTTGCATGCCCGACTGGCCCAGGAGCCGGCACCCCGCGGCCGT
Source organism: Halomonas almeriensis (assembly GCF_030409235.1). Lineage (GTDB taxonomy): Bacteria > Pseudomonadota > Gammaproteobacteria > Pseudomonadales > Halomonadaceae > Halomonas > Halomonas almeriensis. Next base: position 64,354 of record NZ_JAUFPO010000006.1, on the reverse strand, counting down.
CATCTCGACCTCGCGGCACTGGACCGCTTCATCGATCGTCACCTGGGAAGCAACCTGCGGGTGGCCGATCTCGCTGCGGAGGCCTGCCTCAGCGAAGCTCACTTCAACGCACGCTTTCGCGAGCAGACGGGGCTCTCGCCCTGGCAATATGTACTGCGCCGCCGGCTCGAAACGTCCGAGCAGCTGTTGCGGGACAGCCGAATGCCCTTGTCGGAAATCGCTGCCCTGACCGGTTTTGCCACACAGAGCGCCTTTTCACGGGCCTTTCGACGCGCCTTTGGTCATCCACCCAGTCAGGTGCGCAGCCAGGCAGGACGAGCCCTGGCCAGCACCTCCCAGTATTAACAATCACCAGCCAGCATTATGGACGCTTCACCGTGATTCCTGGCTGTCACTCACCCGCGGGCCAACGCCTGCCAGCGGCTAGACGAAGGTCTAAACGGCACAAGTCAAGCCGCCAACTACGTTGGAAACGTTAAATCCACCCGTGAATTCGACAAGCAGACCAATCCAATGCCCCCTACCCTCATCAGGATGCCCATGGTCCGCTGGCCTCCTGATGTCGGGCGGACAGACAACACGCTGTGAAGACGGGCCTTGAACGGGGAAGATTCATGCTGAATGCCAACAAGATGCTGGACGACGCCGCTTGGCGCCAGGAACTCGACACACTGTTTGCCACCGTCAGCGATCACTACGTGGTCGATGAAGAGGCATTTGTCGAGGAACTGATCAAGGCGCTCGACACGAACGAGCGCGACTTTGCACGCATTGCCGACAATACAGCGGAGCTGGTTCGCGAGATCCGCGAAACCGACACGGCGGTGGATACCATCGACGAGCTTCTGCAGCAGTACAGCCTGGACACCCATGAAGGCTTGATGCTGATGTGCCTGGCCGAGGCCATGCTGCGCATCCCCGATAAGGCCACGGCCGATGCCTTGATCGAGGACAAGCTGGGCCCGGCTGACTGGAAGTCCTACGTAGGGCGCAGTGAGTCCTGGATGGTCAACGCCTCGACCTGGGGGCTGTTGATGACCGGCCGGGTGGTGACCATGGACAACCAGAAGGACGGGCGCCCCTCCGGCTTCATCAACAAGATGGTCAACCGCATGGGCGAGCCGGTCATTCGCCGCGCCATGGTGGAAGCCATGAAGATCATGGGCAAGCAGTTCGTGCTCGGGCGCGACATCGACGAAGCCCTCAAGCGCTCTCGACCCCAGTTCGACAACGGCGACACCTATTCCTACGACATGCTGGGCGAGGCCGCCCGGACCCGCGACGACGCCAAGCGCTACTTCCAGGATTATGCGCGCGCCATCGAGCAGGTCGGCAAGACCAGCGCCAGGCTAAGTGACACGACACCGGCGCCCTCGGTCTCCATCAAACTGTCGGCCCTGCACCCCCGTTATGAGTTCGGGCGTCGCGAGCAGATCCTCGACGAGCTGGTTGCCAGCACCCTGGAGCTGGTCAAGATGGGCCGCGAACGCAACGTGGCCGTGACCATCGATGCCGAGGAGGTCGATCGCCTGGAGCTCTCTCTCGAGGTGTTCCGCGCCATCTACGAGCACGATGTGTGCCGCGGCTGGGGCCACTTCGGCCTGGTCGTTCAGGCCTATGCCAAGCGCGCCCTGCCGGTTCTGCATTACATCAATCGACTCGCCGAGACCCAGGGCGACGAGATTCCGGTTCGCCTGGTCAAAGGCGCTTACTGGGATACCGAAATCAAGGAGTCGCAGCAGTTGGGCGTCGAGGGGTATCCGGTCTATACCCGCAAGGCTTCCACCGATGTGGCCTACCTGGTCTGCGCCCGCTTCCTGATGTCGGAGTCGACACGCGGTCGTATCTTCCCGCAGTTCGCGACCCACAACGCGCACACCATCAGCACCATCCTGGAGGTGGCCAACGAAGCCGACCGGCACTTCGAGTTCCAGCGCCTGCACGGTATGGGCGAGGCGTTGTATTCCTCGGCCCTGAAGCGTGCCCCCAAGGGCACCTACTGCCGCATCTACGCGCCAGTGGGCGCGCACAAGGATCTGCTGCCCTACCTGGTGCGCCGCCTGCTGGAGAATGGCGCCAACTCCTCCTTCGTGCACCAGCTGGTCGACCCCGAGGTACCGGTCGAATCGCTGTGCGTGCATCCGGTGGAGACGCTGCGCCAGTTCGACAGCCTGGTCAATCCGCAGATTCCGCTGCCGCGGGACATCTACGGCGAGGACCGCCTCAACTCGCGCGGCGTCAATCTCAATATTCGCAGTCACCATGACCCGCTGATGCGTGCCATGCACGAGTTCATGGAGCGTCGCTACGAGGCGCGTCCGCTGCTGGCCTTCGATGTCGCCACCGACCATAACCTGCTGCATGACGTGACCTGCCCGTATGACCGTCACCACAGCCTGGGCACCGTGCTGTGGACCAGCAAGGAGCAGGCCGAGCGTGCCGTCGACGCCGCCTGGCAAGCCTTCCCGCGCTGGGAAGAGACGCCGGTCCAGGAGCGCGCCGACATCCTGCGTCGCTTTGCCGACCTGATGGAAAAGCACATGGCCGAGCTGATGACCCTGTGCTGCCGCGAGGGTGGCAAGCTGCTTACCGATGGCGTCGACGAGATCCGCGAGGCGGTGGATTTCTGCCGCTACTACGCCACCCGGGCCGAGGAACTCTTCGCTGAACCGACCGAACTGCCCGGGCCGACCGGCGAGTCCAACCACCTGGTGATGGGTGGCAAGGGCGTGTTCGCGGCCATCAGCCCCTGGAACTTCCCGGTGGCCATCTTCTGCGGCCAGATGGTGGCCACCGCCGTGGCCGGCAATACCGTGCTGGCTAAGCCGGCTGAACAGACCTCGATCATTGCGCATCGTGTCGTCGAGCTGCTGCACGAGGCCGGGATGCCACGCGACGTGGTTCAGTTGCTGCCGGGCGATGGCCCGACCGTGGGCAGCGTGCTGACCGGCGATGCGCGCATCACCGGGGTGGTGTTTACCGGCGGCACGGATACCGCTCAGTTGATCAACCGCTCACTGGCCGAACGCGAGAATGCTCCGCTGCCCACCCTGGTGGCCGAAACCGGTGGCATGAACGCCATGATCGTCGACTCCACGGCCCTGCCCGAGCAGGTCGTCAACGATGTCATCCACTCGGCCTTCCAGAGCGCCGGCCAGCGCTGTTCGGCGCTGCGGGTCCTCTATCTGCAGGACGACGTGGCCGATCGGGTCCTCGAGATCCTCAAGGGGGCCATGGACGAGCTGCGCGTGGGTGACCCCCGCGACCTGGGGACCGATGTGGGGCCGGTCATCGACGAAGACGCACGCCAGGGCCTGCAGGAACACATCGACAAGCTCAAGGCCGAGGGTCGCCTGATCGCCCAGACCACACTGGACCCGGAGCAGACGGCCGATGGCACCTTCATCGCCCCGACGGCCTTCCAGATCGACGCCATTGATGCGCTGGAGCGCGAGCAGTTCGGGCCCATCCTGCACATCGTTCGCTACAAGTCGCAGGAGATCGACCAGGTGATCGACTCGATCAATGGTCGCGGTTATGGGCTGACCTTCGGCGTGCACAGCCGCAACGAGTCCTATGCCGAGGAGATTGCACGGCGCATCCGGGTCGGCAACGTCTACGTCAATCGCGACATCATAGGTGCCGTGGTCGGGGTGCAGCCCTTCGGGGGACAGGGGCTTTCCGGCACCGGCCCCAAGGCTGGCGGCCCGCACTATCTGCTGCGCTTCGCCACCGAAAAGACGGTCACCATCAACACCGCTGCACTGGGCGGCAATGCCTCGCTACTGGCTCTGGGAGATGACTGACATTCCCGACTGAGCCTCACGACAGGGCACGGCATGCCCACCAATGACAAGATGCATGCCGGCCTTACCCGATCCGGGCAGACGCCGCGGCGTCTACCCGGTTCACTCCCCGATACCGGGGAAACATCGCCACAATGGTCTTGTAATAAACAACACAACTGGAGGCCTTCATGGAAGACTCGTCGCAAAGCGAATCGGCCCGGGCTCCAGGCTTCGGCCTGGCCCTCATCCCCATTCTCGGAACGCTGGCCGTGCTCGCGGTCCAGCTCTTTTACTTCGGAGACTTTACCCCCCATATCCCGCTGTCCATCGGCATTGCCCTGACCAGTATCCTGGGTATCTATCTTGGCCATGGCTGGCCGAATATCGAGAAGGGGATTTTCCACGTCATCAATGTGTCGCTCCCTTCCGTCTCGGTACTGATCATTGTGGGTATCATCGTCGGCGTCTGGATCGCCAGCGGCACGGTCCCCACGCTGATCTATTATGGGTTGATCATACTTTCGCCGGAAATCTTTCTGGCTGCCGCCATGATTCTGTGCTCGGTTGTCTCCGTGTCACTGGGCACATCCTGGGGCACCGTCGGCACCATCGGCCTGGCCTTGATGGGCATTGGTGCGGGCTTTGGCATTCCGCCCTACTGGACGGCCGGCGCGGTGGTCTCCGGTGCCTTCTTCGGTGACAAGATCTCCCCGCTTTCCGATACCACCAACCTGGCACCGGCCGTCACCGGGACCAATGTGTTCGATCACATCAAGAACATGATGCCGACCACGGTTCCCGCCATGCTGATCGCCCTGGCCATCTACCTGGTTGCCGGCTTCACGGTCATCGACTCTACCCAGACCTCTTTCGAAAGCATCAACGCCATTACCACGGCACTCAACGAGACGTTCTGGATTTCTCCGTGGCTGCTTTTACCTGCAGTTCTGGTCATTGGCCTGGCGGTCACCAAGCAACCTCCCATTCCGTCCTTGTTCGCGGGGGCGGTTGCCGGCGGAATCATGGCCATGCTCTTTCAGGGTGTCGGCTTGCATGACGTCTTCACCTACGGCAACTCGGGCTACTCCATCGACACCGGCGTCAGTGAAATTGATTCGCTGCTCAACAGTGGTGGTATCCAGTCGATGATGTGGACCATCTCGCTGGTCCTGCTGGCGCTGGGCTTTGGCGGCGCACTCGAACGCACCGGCTGCCTGGAAGCGGTCATCAGCAAGATCATCTCGCGCTTCAAAAAGTTCGCCAGCATTCAGACTTCGGCCGTGTTGACCTCAGTGGCCACCAACACCGTGGCCGGTGACCCCTACCTATCTGTCGCCCTGCCAGGACGCATGTATGCGCCGGTCTATCGTGGCATGGGGTACTCCACGCTGAACCTGTCGCGGGGTATTGAAGAAGGCGGCACCCTGGTGTCTCCGCTGGTGCCCTGGAATGCCGGCGGCGCCTTCGTCATCACGGCCCTGTCCTTGAACATCGGCGATGGCAATTTCGAAAACCTGCTCTACATTCCGCTGGCTTTTGCCTGCTGGACCGCCCCCTTCATCGGTATTTTCTATGCCAACATGGGGTGGTTCTCGCCCAAGGCAACCGATGCCGAAAAGGCCAAGTGGGATGCGGATGGTGAACATCGTATAGATCCGGAAACTGGCAGGACCACAGAAGCCAGCTATGCGTAAATAGAGGGAGTTTTGCTTTCAACAGTCCAGTGGGGATACCCTCTGCTGGACTGTTGGTTTTCATCCCGGCAGTCATCACGCAACATTCAGGAAGACGGTGTTTACCGGAATGAACACCCCGGTTTCTCTGGTAACAAGCTCAAGACGCAAGGAACTCTAATGGTCGACGCAACAAGTCCAACCGACTGCAGGTTAAACCTCCCACCGTTTACGGTGCACGCCAATGGCCGACTGGCTTGCATGCATGACAACAACCTGCCCGAGCTCCCTCAGGGCGCATAAAACTGGAGACGCTTTTCATGGCTATCGGTGTCTGGATTAGTCTAATTGGTTACTTTGTGCTCATGATCGCCATCGGCGTGTATGCCATGCGCACTTCCACGTCCTCATCGGAGGATTACATGCTGGGTGGGCGCTCGCTCAGTCCGAAGGTCGCCGCCCTTTCCGCCGGTGCCTCCGACATGAGCGGCTGGCTGCTGCTGGGCCTACCCGGGGCTCTCTTCGCCTCCGGCCTGGGCTCTGCCTGGATCGGCATCGGCCTGCTGGTCGGCGCCTTCCTCAACTGGACGCTGGTCGCCCCGCGCCTGCGCGAACAGACCGTTCACTATGGCAATGCCATCACCATTCCGTCCTTCCTGGCCAACCGCTTTCCGACTCGGGCCACTGCCCTGCGCACCGTCTCGGCCGTGGTCATCGTCATCTTCTTCGCCGTCTATACGGCCTCCGGCCTGGTTGCCGGCGGCAAGCTGTTCGAAAGTGCCTTTGCCGGTATCTTCAACTTCGGCGGCCTGAGCGATTACGGCGCTGGCGTGATCATCACCCTCGGCGTTGTCCTAGTCTACACCGTGGTGGGCGGCTTTTTGGCCGTGAGCATGACGGACTTCGTGCAGGGCTGCATCATGATGCTGGCGCTGATCATCATGCCCGCGGTGGTACTGTTCGGCGAAGGCGGTGGTGGTTTCTCGCAAGCCTCGCAGACCCTCAATGAGGTCGACCCCAACCTATTGACCTGGACCGAAGGCCTGACGCTGATCGGCTGGCTCTCCGCCGTGACATGGGGGCTGGGCTACTTCGGTCAACCGCATATCATCGTGCGCTTCATGGCCATTCGCGAGCTGAAGGACGTTCCCACGGCACGCAACATCGGCATGGGCTGGATGCTCATCTCGCTGATCGGTGCCGTCTCGCTGGGCATCTTCGGTCGCGCCTACGCCGTGCGCAACGGCATGAATATTGAAGACCCGGAAACCATCTTCATCATTCTGGCGGACCTGCTGTTCCATCCGCTGGTCACCGGCTTCCTGTTCGCGGCCCTGCTGGCGGCGGTGATGAGCACGGTTTCCAGCCAGCTGCTGGTGTCCTCGTCCTCGCTGACCGAGGATTTCTATCGCCTCTTTCTGCGCAAGGAAGCCAGCGAGAAGGAATGCGTCATGATCGGTCGTGTCTGCGTGGTGCTGGTTGGCCTGGTGGCCGCGATCATCGCCTCCGAACCGGACTCTCAGGTGCTGGCACTGGTCAGCAACGCATGGGCCGGCTTCGGTGCCGCCTTCGGCCCGCTAATCATTCTCTCGCTGATGTGGCCGCGCACCAATGGCGCCGGCGCCATTGCCGGCATGGTGGTAGGTGCGGCTACCGTGATGATCTGGATCAGCCTGGGCTGGAATGGCTCCTTCATGGGTGGCCCCGGTGTCTACGAGATCATCCCGGGCTTTATCGCCGCCTTTGTCGCCATTATCGTGGTGAGCAGCGTGACCAAGGATGCCGGCGAGTACCAGGCCATCACCGAGTAAGAAAACCGGCCTGTGTCCACCCCCTTCAGGGCTCCTTCGGGAGCCCTTTTTTGTGGATATTCAGAGCAGATGGTGGACCAGCGCGAGGCCAAACGTGCACAGCGCGAAGCCCCAAAGGGCGGCACTGCTCCAGGGGCTGTTGACCACCGACATCAGCCGGAACATTTCCAGGTCCTGCGCCAGGGGCCGCACAAAGGCAGCTCCAACCGCCCAGACCCCGAGGACCACCAACGGCAACCGCAGGCTCAGGGGAAGGGGCGCCAGCAACTCAGGCCGTAACAGCCACCAGACAGACAGCAGGGCCGCCACCAGCAGCGAAATCACGGCCCCACTGCCATGCGAGTATCGAACCCAAGATGCCATTGCCATGCCTCCCCGGTATCTCCGCTCAGTGAAGACCCAATTCGCCCAACAGGCGAGCCCTGTACTGGCGCTGAGAGATGAACCTCCAGAACAGCCGGGCACCGCCCTTGCTCAACGCCCCGATTGACATCAGAAAATCGCGGCCCACCTTTCATAGTTAATTTCTATGAGACGTTCAGAAACACTGTTTTATAATAAGGCTCAATGAAATGTAGCCCATGTTCACTGCATTTCACTAATATCCAAGGGAGAATTTTCGCATGCAAGCGACTCGATTGATTTCCGCGACTGCTATCGCTGTAGCCAGCCTTTGCGCTGCTCAGGCCGCCATGGCCTACCAGGCCGGTGACATCTATGTCCGCGGTGGCTATGCCAAATCCGACATCCGCGACGACAACGATGGCTTCGCGGACCGCGACATCAATGTCGAGAATGCCCAGGGCATCACCTATGGTGCGGGCTATCTGTTCAGCGACCATCTCGGCGTGGAATTGAATGGGGCCGAGGCCATCGAGCACGACATGACCGGCGGCAGCTTCGAGCGCACGCCCATCAATCTGATGGCCAACTACTTTCCGCTGGGCGGCACGGACTCCCGCGTACAGCCCTATGCCGGCGTCGGCGTCAACCATACCTACTTTTCCAACGAGTCCATCGACGACCTCGACCACTCGACCAGCCTGACCGGCCAGCTGGGCGTGGACTTTGCCATCAGCGATCAACTGATGATCGGCTCCTATGCCCAGTACGCCGATGTGGACAGCGACGTCAGCCTGAATGGTGACGGCACGGGTCAGATCAAGCTGGACCCGCTGACCATCGGTGGCAACCTGACCTTCCGGTTCTGATCAGCGCCAGGCCTGGCTGAGCCAAAAAAAGCCGCCGGATCACTCCGGCGGCTTTTTTCATGTTGCAGCAGACCCGTCCAGCCGATCACGGCAGAGCTGTTATCATCCCTGAGAGTCCGGCGATATGCCCAGTGACTTCAGGGCCTCCTGCCCAAGCCCTTCTACGCAAGGCGTCTCTGCCAACCAGGCTCGGTACGCCGAGGAAAGGAAGGCCTCACCTTTCAGCAGATGCATCAGGTACTCGCGGGCCGGCAGCCGCTCCGCTTCAGTAGTGCCCGGTACGGCGATATAGACCCAGGCGTCGATGACGCCCTGACCGGTATGGATTGGCAGCCGATGACGCTGATACGCCGTTGGATGACCTTCGAAGGGATCCATGGCGAGGATCTGCCCGGAGTGCTTCAGGCCGATCAGCACCCCTTCGACCCGGGCTCCCGGCCTGGCCACTACATTGGCATGACTAACCCCGGGCACCCTGGACGCCTTGTCGAAGCGCAGCTCATAGCCCTTCAACACACCCGGCATGGCGCTGTGTGTCTCGCCGATGCGCGCCGCCACGCGTTGCGGGTTCATGTTGCTGCCATAGGCGAAATAACAGGCCGGTGGGTTCAATTCTCGGTCACCAGGCTGTCCACGCGTTCAATCGCCTTGCCGACCAGGATGCGATCACTGGTACGCGCTCCCTCCTGAGTCAGGTAGGCTTCCACCGCCGGGGCGACCTCGCTTTTTGCCGGCATGGGCCCCTGCTGTTCCACCAGGGTCTCGAGACGAGCGATGAACACGAAACGCAGCCACTGCGGCAGACTCATGGTGTCGATACAGAACGGCTGAACACTGTTGAAGGCGGCCGGCTCGGGCGTTTCCATACGCCACATGTCGGCTGCCCGCATGGCGGATTCGAGTTCACGCAGGGCGTGAGAGAGTTCTTCATGTACGGTCATGGAACCTGGCTCCGGTTGATCTTTGTCGGCCATTTTCGCGCGTCTGGGCAGGCGGGCCAAATCGGATTTATCCGGGCTGCGGGGCGGGCTGCCCCGCCAGCACCTTGCGCAGGAAGTCTCGCGTGCGCGGATCCTGCGGAGACTGAAAGAGCTGCGCCGGCGGCCCCTGCTCGACGATACGTCCGCCCTCCATGAAGACGACCCGATCCGCCACGTCCTGGGCAAAGCCCATTTCATGGGTCACTACCAGCATCGTCTGACGCTCCGCCGCCAACTGCTTCATCAATCCGAGGACCTCTTCCACCCATTCGGGATCGAGCGAGGAAGTCGGCTCATCGAACAAAATCACCTCGGCCTGAGCCGCCATGGCACGGCCGATGCCCACGCGTTGCTGCTGGCCACCGGACAGCGAGGCCGGATAGGCATCGGCCTTGTCGGCCAGGCCGATACGCTCGAGAATCTCGCGAGCACGGGCATGGGCCTTGTCCTTGGGCCATCGGTTAACGATGATCAGACCTTCGGCGATGTTTTCCAGCGCCGTCTTGTTGGCAAACAGCGCATAGTTCTGGAACACGAAGGCCGTGCGGCGACGCGCCGCCAGAATGTCCCGGCGGCTGGCCCGGGTCACATCAACCTGGAGGTCCCCCAGTGTCAGCTGGCCGGCATCCGGGTGCTCAAGGAAATTCAGGCAGCGCAGCAGGGTGGATTTGCCAGTGCCGGACGGACCGATCACCACGATGATTTCACCCTGCTCGATGTCCAGATCAATGCCGTCGAGCACTGCCGTTCCGGCGAAGCGCTTGGTCAGATTGGCGATTTGAATCATCGGCTATACGCCTTGTTGAGTCGGGATTCCAGGCGACGCTGCCCCCAGGCCAGCAACTCCACGACGATCCAGTAGATAACCGCCACGGTGACAAAGGCCTCGAAGTAGAGGAAGCTGCCGGCGGCCTCTTTCTGGGTGGCCCCCATCAACTCGGTCACCCCCAGGGTGAAGGCCAGGGAGGTGGCCTTGATCATGTCGATGAAGTAATTCATCAGGGTCGGTACCGCCACCCGGGTGGCCTGGGGCAGGACGATGCGCCGCATCAACTGAGCGTTGGTCATGCCGATCGACAACGCCGCTTCAGTCTGACTGCGGTCCACACCCACGATAGCCGCGCGAATCGACTCCGCCATATAGGCCGAAAAGTGCAGGGTCAGCCCCATGATGGTCGCCGTGATGCCGTTGATCTGGGTCAGAAAATCCAGCAACTGCGGCAAGCCATAGTAGAACAGGAAAAGCTGGACCAGCAGCGGCGTGCCGCGAAAAAAGGAGATGAACAGCATGGTCGCTGCATTCAACCCCGGAATCTTCAATACGCGAATCACCGCCAAGCCGCATGCCAGGGCCAGCGCCAGCACCATTCCGGCGGCAGCCATCTGCAGTGTCAGCGGCAGATAACTGAGCAGAATGGGCAACAGTCCCAGCATGTAGTCGAGATCGAGAACACTCATGAAGGCAGCATCATCCGATCAAGGCTGCGTGATGTCGCTGCCGAACCAGCGCTCGGAGATATCGGCCAGGGTGCCGTTGTCCCGCAGAGTCTGGAGGGCCTGACCCACTTCGTCACGCAGCTGACGGCCCTGCTCGGTATCGCGAAACGGCAGTGCGTTATGAATCTCGGAGAAGGTCTCGCCTGCCAGCTGCAGAGGCAGCGGCTTGTCCTTGATGACCTGGCTGGCACTGACACGATCCATGACAAAGGCATCGACCCGACCCAGCGCAGTATCCTGTTCGATGTTGCTTTCATAAGTGCGGATATCGATATCGTCGGCGTAGGGCAGCTCACGCAGCAAGGCCTCGAAATTCGACCCCAGATTCACCGCGACGCTCTTGCCGGCCAGGTCTTCGACACCCGTGATCGATGTGTTGCCTTCCTTCACCACGACCTGGGCACCGTCATACACATAGGGCTCGGTAAAGGCGTACTTCGCCAGACGTTCCTCGGTAATGGTGATCTGGTTGGCAATGGTGTCGATACGCCCCGACTCGAGCATGCCGAACAGGCCCGAGAAATTGGCCGTTTCGAATACCACCTCGGTGTCCATCTGCTCGGCCACTGCTTCCATGACGTCGACTTCAAACCCCTTGAGGGTATCCTGCTCGACAAAGGTGAAGGGGAAATAACCACCGGACATGCCCACGCGCAGGGATTCGTCCTGCTCAGCCTGTGCCGGGCCGGTGGCGAGCAAGCCTGACGCCAGCAGCGGCAGTGCGATGTTCTTGACGGGATTCAATGAGCGCCCCATGACGATCCTCCGAAGGGTGGAAAAATACAAAAGGGAATAAGAGACCTGCTTATGTATTCCATTTTGACACGAACATTGCGCCATGTCGCGCCCCATGGCCAATGACCTCTGATTATCAGCGCCATAGCCCGGGCATGTGATTCATACACACAAGCCCTGAATGCAGCTGTGGATAACCCCTGAACATACTCGTCCGAGTGGGTCCTGGTGGGCCCTGTAATGAGTTGATCAATCACTGATCAACATGACTGACAGACGATCGCGTCCCTTGTAAACTGGATGGTTGAAGTTGGGAGAGCGCATGCAATCGATCGATAGCCTATATAACTTTTTCGTCCGCACCGGTGCCGAGGTGCGGCTATATCATCTGGGTCGTCGTGTCGAACCCTGCCCGCTAGAGTCCCTGTGTGCCCTGGAGCACGATGCAGCGGCCTGGCCAGCCCCCTGGCAGAACCAGGCAAGATTTGCCCTGATGTTCCGGATCGGCGATCTCGAGGACCCCCTGATCTGGTTTCTGGCCCTGCCGCTGGACGAGCAGGGACAGTTGGATCCGGCCGCTCGTGATGCCTTCCTGCAGCGCCTGCTGGAAACCATAGGGCGCAACGTCGAGGGACTGGGCCGCGAGGATAGTCGCCCGATCGACAACCTGATGAAGGACAATCCCCTGGCCTTCACCCCCTCGACCAACTTTCAGGCCATGCTGCACGCCCGCGCCAGCCATGATTTCGAGCGGCCGGCGAGCCAGCACCTGGAGCCGGTGGAAGCCTATCTGACCGGTCAACAGATCGTCGACTGGCGTGCTCTGGGGCTGCAGGGACTGGCCGACTTCGCCGTGCGCATGGATGACGCGTCGCAGCACCAGGTGGCGCACTCGATTGCCACACTACCGAGTGAGATGCTGGTTTCGCTGTGCTACTGTCTGGAACATGTCGGCATTGCCGACACCCTGGCCGAAAGCCTGCGCCAGCGAGGCGAACGGGCAGCCGCCGATGGGGATGTCGAGACATTCTGTGCCTGTGTCAGGGCCGTCAGCGGCGCCGACGAAAGCCTGGTCGGAGAATGGTACGACAGCTTGCTCGATGACGAGCAGGCCTGCGGTCCGGATCTCCTGGCGGCCATGGCGGGCCGGGGCTGGCAGCACCTCGAGCATGCCCGGCGACTCCCGCGCTTCCTGACCCGCCTGGCCAAGGAGCCACGCGCCGACTTTGCCGCCGTGGCACGCGACCTGGCCCTGATACCTCGACTGAGACTGCCCGTTCTGATGACCCTGCGCGAGGCCGACCCCGCCTCCCCCATCGGTCGTCGACTGGCTCACCTCAGTCGCTGAATTGACGTTACCAACCTTCTCGGGAATCCGAGCCGGAGGAGCAAACGCCATGAAAGAGCTGCCTTATCAGGCCAGGGCCATTGTCGGCAGACGCGAGATGGTGACGCTGCCGGCGCTGAGCCTGACGCTGTGCGCCAAGGTGGATACCGGGGCACGAACCTCTTCCCTGCACGCCGAGGATATCGAGAGCTTCGAACATGACGGCCACCCCTGGGTGCGCTTTACCTCGCGTGGCGGCGGACCGGCCAGCCCCGCTCATGAACAGTGTCTGCCCTTGCATGACAGGCGCCGCGTCACCAGCTCCAACGGCCAGACCGAATGGCGCCATGTAGTGCGCACTGCCATGCAACTAGGCGAGCTTGAATTCCCGGTCGAACTGACGCTGACGGACCGTCGCGACATGCGCCACCCCATGCTGCTGGGTCGCAGAGCCCTTAGACGCGTACTGGTGGCCCCTGGCGCCGGTTTCCTGCACGGCGAGCCCTGAGGCCCGCGCCCACCTCCCTATCACGGAGTCACTCCATGCATATCGCGCTGCTGTCACGCAATCGCAACCTCTATTCCTCTCGCCGACTGCTGGAAGCTGCCGAAGCACGGGGGCACACCACGCGGGTCGTCGACACCCTACGCTGCTATATGAGCATTGCCTCGCATCATCCCTCGATTCATTACAAGGGGACCGAGCTCGAGCACTTCGATGCCGTCATCCCGCGCATCGGCTCGTCCGTGACCTTCTATGGCTGCGCGTTGCTGCGCCAGTTCGAGATGATGGGCACTCAGGTTCTCAACGACAGCGTGTCGATCACCCGCTCCCGCGACAAGCTGCGCTCGTTGCAACTGCTGTCGCGCAAGGGCATCGGCCTGCCGGTGACCGGCTTTGCCCACTCGCCGGACGACATCCCCGACCTGATTACCATGGTGCGCGGCGCACCCCTGGTCATCAAACTGCTCGAGGGCACCCAGGGCATCGGCGTGGTCCTCGCCGAGACCAACCAGGCCGCCGAATCGGTCATTCAGGCCTTCATGGGCATGAAGGCCAACATCATGGTTCAGGAGTACATCAAGGAAGCCAAGGGCGCCGATATTCGCTGCCTGGTGATCGGCGACAAGGTGGTGGCGGCCATGAAGCGCCAGGGTGCCGATGGCGAGTTTCGCTCCAACCTGCACCGGGGAGGCAGTGCCAGCGTCATCCGTATCACACCGGAAGAGCGTTCGACGGCCACGCGTGCCGCCAAGGCCATGGGGCTGCAGGTGGCCGGGGTCGATCTGCTGCGCTCCAACCACGGCCCGGTCATCATGGAAGTCAATTCCTCCCCCGGGCTGCAGGGCATCGAGACGGCCACGGGTCGGGACATCGCCAGCCTGATCATCGAGCACCTGGAAAAGAGCTCGTCGCCCCGGCGCAAGTCCCCACCCAAACCCAAGGGTTGATCCGGGAACGGCAATTTAATTGTCCATGGGGGTGGCAAAAGTCCCGTGACACCCCCACAATCTGCGTCACCGGAGGAGGTGAACGCGCATGTTTCTTGATAATCGCCAGGTGGCGATGGACAGTGCCCTGGAAGCGCTGGCCGACAGCATCGATTATTTTCAGGACAATCTCGAGCGCCTGCGCCCCAGCCTGCGCGACGCGCTCAAGCCCCATTTCGAGGAACGCAGCAAGCTGATGCGCAAGCTGCAGATCCTGGCGCGTCGTCACCTGAACCTCCTGCCGCGCGACGCCGATGTGGAGCGTGATGATTACATGTGGCTATGGAGCCGCCTGAAAAGCTTCGTCGGCAATGACAGCCAGGTACTCATCAACGAGCTGCTAGAGCAGGAACGGGTGCTCATGCAGACACTCTCAACCCTGCTGACACATCCCTTGCCCGATGCCATCGAGCCGGTCATCGAGGAGTGCTGGCGGAACTGCCGCGCTCTGATTCGCGAGCTGTATCGGCTTCAGAAGCAGGATCAGCGTCGCTGACAGCCGCGCTGTCGGGAGCAATCTGCAGGGGCTCCCGAGGTCCCAGAAAGTGCGGCTCGCGCCCCCACACATAGAGATCCCCCAGGGTCGCCAGACGCGCGACCCATTCCCTGGCGCGCAAGCGCAACGTGCCATCGGAAGGCCGAGTCGGCGCTACACACCCCCTCGCCTCGACGCCCAGCTTGTCGGCAATGAACAGGGCTCTGGGCAGGTGCCAGTCCTGGGTGACCAGCAGTGCTCGGTTGACGGCAAAGACATCCCGCGCCCGTGTGAGCGTATCGAAGGTGCTGAAGCCAGCATAATCCAGGGTCATGGCGGACTCCGGGACACCACGGTCCAGCAGATCCTTCCACATTGTAATCGGTTCGTTGTAGTACCGCGTGCTGTTGTCGCCCGACAACAGCAGATGCTCGATCTTGCGGTCTTCAATCAGGCTCGCGGCAGCCTGCATGCGTCCCTCGAAATGAGGGTTACGCATGCCGCTGCGCGTCCAGTGGGACGTGCCGAAGACAATCGCCACCTGACGCGCCTGACACAGGGCGGGATCGGGTTCGATGCGCCCACGCGTGGTGCTCAGCACCCAAAGATTGCCGGCCAGAAACAGCAGGATCGCCAGGAAGGTACCGCCGCCAAGCAGCATCAGCACGAATCGGAAGGTTTTCCAGGGTAGCGAGCGCATCGTTCATTCCATCACGAAGGCAGTTCCCGACGGTACAGGAGTACCTCCGGATGAGCCCGATGCCCTCGATGACACATCGGGCTAGAACATCCCCAGTTCCAGCTTGGCCTCATCACTCATCATCTCGCGACTCCAGGGCGGGTCGAAGACGATTTCGGTGTGCACCTTGCTGATCTGCGGCGCCCCCAGGATCTTGTTGCGTGCATCCGCAGCGATCACATCGCCCATGCCGCAACCTGGGGCAGTCAAAGTCATGCGAATGGTGACGACTCGCTCACCACTGATCAAGCGCTCGATGCGACACCCGTAGACCAGACCCAGCTCGACGATATCCACCGGGATCTCCGGATCATAGCAGGTTCGCAGCTGCTCCCAGACGAAGGCCTCAATGTCCGCTTCCGAGGCGTCTTCCGGCAGTGTCGGTCGCGGCACCGCATCGAGCCCCAGGGCATCGAGCTCGCTGCCCTCGATCAGATACATGCGCCCTTCATGGCCCACGCTGACCGTGCCGCCCTTGGCCTGCATCACCGAGACCTCACTGTCCTCGGGAAGGGTCTCGGTCTTGCCGAACGGAATGGCGATGGCCTGGACATCACGCTGCAGGGGCAGTCGCTGCCCCTTAGTGACGCCCGCCAGTGGATCAATATCGCTCATCAGTCACCTCGCCTTCAACGCAGCATACTCACGACGCGCTCCAGGGTCTCGACGAACACATCGATTTCCTCGGGCGTGTTGTAGGCAGCAAAGGAGGCACGACAAGTAGCGTCGGCCCCCAGCGAGGACAACAGCGGTTGGGCACAATGGTGCCCGGTGCGGATGGCCACGCCCATCTGGTCGGCGAGCAGCCCGATATCCTGGGCATGCGCGCCATCCACGACGAACGACAGCACCGCGGCCTTGTCCGGCGAAGTGCCGAGGACCTGCAACCCCTCGATGGCCGACACACCCTGCGTGGCATGTTGAAGCAGACGGGCTTCCCAAGCCTGGATCAGGTCGATACCAATGCTCTCGACCCACTGCAGGGCCCGCCCCAGGGCGATGACCTCGGCAATGGCCGGCGTGCCCGCCTCGAACTTGTGGGGAATCTCGGCAAAGGTGGTCGGCGCCTCGAAGGACACCGTGCTGATCATTTCGCCACCGCCCTGCCAGGGCGGCATGGCCTCGAGTAGCTCGGCTCGACCATACAGCACCCCGACGCCAGTCGGCCCGTAGACCTTGTGACCGGAAAAGGCATAGAAATCAGCGCCCAGTGCCTGAACATCGACTTGCTGATGCGGCACTGCCTGAGCACCGTCCACCAGGATGAGCGCGCCATGCTGATGAGCCAGCGAGGCCATCTCGGCCACCGGGTTGACGGTGCCCAGTGCATTCGAGACGTGGTTGACCGCCACCAACCGGGTGCGCTCATTGAGCAGCTCGCGGTAGGCCGCCTGGTCCAGCACGCCCCGCTCGTCCACCGGGATCACGCGAATGGTGAAGCCCAGCTCCTGCGCCAGCAGTTGCCAGGGCACGATGTTGGAGTGATGCTCGAGACGCGAGATCAGCACCTCGTCGCCCGCCTTCAAGTTGGCCCGCCCCCAGCTTCCGACCACCAGATTGATGGCCTCGGTGGTGCCCCGCGTGAAGATGATCTCGCGCGTCTCGGCGGCGCCCAGATGGGCCCGCACGATCTCGCGGGTGCCCTCGAAAGCCTCGGTCGCCTCATCGGCCAGGCTGTGCAGGCCGCGATGGATATTGGCGTTGTAGCGCGCATAGTAGTCATCGAAGACCTCGATGACCTGGCGCGGCGTCTGGCAGGTCGCGGCATTATCGAGATAGACCAGCGGCTTGCCATGTACCTCGCGCCCGAGGATCGGAAAGTCACCCCGGACGCGTGCCACATCCAGCATGAGATCGTTGAAGTCGGTCATCACGACTCCTCGTTGAGCGCCGACGCCGTTTCCACCAGACCGGCAAGATTGAAACGCTCCGGCAGCTTGCCGGCCACGGTGAGTTCCACACGCGCGGAGACGGCGTCGAGCTTGACGCGATCCATCACCTCGCCGGCAAAGGCCAGGGTTAGCAGTCCGCGTGCGGTCTGTTCGTCGATCCCGCGGGTACGCAGCGCAAAGACGGCATTTTCATCCAACTGGCCGGTGGTGGCGCCATGAGCACACTTGACGTCGTCGGCGTAGATTTCGAGTTCCGGCTTGGTATCGATCTCGGCGCGGTCAGACAACAGCAGGTTGGCATTGCTCTGGTCGGCCTCAATCTGCTGACTGTCGCGACGCACCACGACCTTGCCATTGAACACGCCATGAGCGCGGTCATCGAGAATGCCCTTGTAGTTCTCGTGAGAGAAGGTCCGCGGGGCATTGTGGTTGGCCCAGGTATGGTTATCGATGTGCTGACGCCCCTGGCCATAGAAAAGCCCATTGAAGACCGCCTCAGCCCCCTCGCCATTGAGCTCGGTGACCAGGTCATTGCGCACCAGGCCGCCACCCAGGTTGAGGTTGAATGACTGATAGCGACTGTCGCGTGCCTGCTCGACATGAATGCTGGCGATGTGGCGATCCTTGAGCGGCGCTTCCTGCAGCTTGTAGTGCGTCAGGATGGCACCCCGATCGAGGATGATCTCTTCCACCAGGTTGGTGAAGTTGTCGGCTTCGACCTCGCCCACATGATGCTCTATAACGGTGGCCTCGCTGCCACTGCCGGCCTCGATCAGAATGCGCGGATGACTCATCACAGGTGTCTCGCCGTCGCGAGACAGAAACTGCAGCACGATCGGCTTCTCCACCAAGGTCCGCGGCGCCAGGCGCACCACGGCGCCCTCTTCCATGAAGGCCGTGTTCAGTGCGGCAAAGGCCGAGAAATCGACTCCGGTGAGACGCCCCAGGGGGCCGCCCACGGCTTCGTGATTGTCCTCCAGGGCCTGCGACAGCGGCAGCACCTGAACACCCGCAGGCAGATCGCCGAGAGCCGAGAGCGCCGGGGCGAAGACGCCGTCCACGAAGGTCAGGCGATGGGCGTCCACCGGCAGCGTCAGTGCCGCGGCCGTGGCCGGCGAGAATTCGGCGTCGCCGGCCAGAGTGAAGTCCGTTCGCGCAATGTCGCGCACATTGGTGTACTTCCAGTCTTCGACGCGACGATGCGGAAAGCCGAGCGCCTCGAAGCGGGCGGCACCCGCCTGGCGGCGCGCCGCGATCCAGCTCGGCTCGTTGCCGCGCTGGGCGTTGCGCTCGGCCAGGCGATCGAGAAAGCGCTGTTCGTCACTCATGCCGCAGAGTCCTCCACGACCCAGTCATAACCACGGGATTCGAGCTCACGGGCCAGCTCGGCGTCGCCGCTCTTGGCAATGCGACCATCGACCAGCACGTGCACTCGGTCGGGAACGATGTAGTCCAGCAGACGCTGGTAGTGGGTCACCAGCAGGATGCCCTTGTCGTCGCCGCGCAGGGAGTTGACGCCGTCGGCCACGACCCGCATGGCATCGATGTCGAGCCCCGAGTCGATCTCGTCGAGCATGGCCAGCTTGGGCTGCAGCACCAGCATCTGCAGAATCTCGTTGCGCTTTTTCTCGCCACCGGAGAAGCCTTCATTGACGGCACGCTGCAGGAAGCTGGTATCCATCTTCATGAAGCTGACCTTTTCCTTGACCAGTTTCATGAAGTCCGGCGCGGCGATTTCTTCCTCGCCACGCGCAGCGCGCTGGGCGTTGAGAGCCGCCTTGAGCAGATAGATATTCTTCACGCCCGGAATCTCGACCGGGTACTGGAAGCCCAGCAACAGGCCCGCCTGGGCGCGCTCCTCGATTTCCATCTCCAGGACATCCTGACCATCGAAGGTGATCGAACCACTCGTCACCTCATAGCCATCCTTGCCGGCGATGACCGCCGACAGTGTCGACTTGCCGGCACCGTTAGGCCCCATAAGGGCATGAACCTCGCCAGGCTGGATGGTCAGGCTCAGACCCTTGAGGATCTCGGAACCCTCGACCGTGACATGCAGATCCTTGACTTCGAGCATCTTGACTACCTTTTGAGCTATCAGCCGCCGCGGCGGCTCGCATAAGTTGATTCTTTCCCAGCGCGCTCTGGACACGTGATGAGCCACAAACGCGGCGCCTCGAATGTTTTGACCTTATCGCGCGCACTCGGAGAAACGCGCGAGCGGCGCGCAGCCGTTTCTTAACCCACAGCGCCTTCCAGAGTCACATTCAGCAACGCCTCCGCCTCCACGGCGAACTCCATCGGCAGCTCCTGGAAGACATCCTTGCAGAAGCCATTGACGATCATGTTGACCGCATCTTCCTCGCCGATACCGCGGCTCTGGCAGTAGAACAGCTGGTCCTCGCCGATCTTAGAGGTGGTCGCCTCGTGCTCCACCTTGGCGGTGCTGTTGCCGATTTCCTGATAAGGAAAGGTGTGGGCACCACAGGTATCGCCGATCAGCAGGGAGTCGCACTGGGTGAAGTTGCGCGCGCCCTTGGCCCGCGGCCCGACCTTGACCAAGCCACGATACGACTGGTCGGAGCGGCCCGCCGCGATGCCCTTGGAGACGATGGTGGAACGCGTGCCCTCGCCGATGTGGATCATCTTGGTACCGGTATCGGCCTGCTGACGACCATTGGTCACCGCCACCGAGTAGAACTCGCCGACGCTGTCCTTGCCGCGCAGCATGCAGGACGGATACTTCCAGGTGATCGCCGAACCGGTCTCGACCTGAGTCCAGCTGATGTGGGAACGCTCGCCACGGCAGTCGCCGCGCTTGGTGACGAAGTTGTAGATGCCGCCCTTGCCGTCTTCATCGCCGGGATACCAGTTCTGTACCGTGGAGTACTTGATCTTGGCATCATCCAGCGCCACCAGTTCGACCACGGCAGCGTGGAGCTGGTTCTCGTCGCGCTGCGGCGCCGTGCAGCCCTCAAGATACGACACCTCGGCCCGGCTCTCGCAGATAATCAGGGTCCGCTCGAACTGGCCGGTGTTGGCCGCGTTGATGCGGAAGTAGGTCGAGAGCTCCATGGGGCAGGTCACGCCTTCCGGCACGAAGACGAAGGAGCCGTCGGTGAACACTGCCGAATTGAGCGCGGCGAAATAGTTGTCCCCCTGCGGCACCACGCTTCCCAGGTACTGCTGAACCAGTTCGGGATAATCCTGGATCGCCTCGGAGATCGAGCAGAAGATGACCCCCGCTTCCTGCAGCTTTTCCTTGAAGGTGGTAGTCACCGATACCGAGTCGAAGACCGCATCCACGGCCACCCCGGCCAGCGCCGCCCGCTCGTGGAGCGGAATGCCCAGCTTTTCATAGGTCTCGAGCAACTTGGGATCGACTTCGTCGAGACTCTGGGGCTTGTCTTCTTCACGCTTGGGTGCGCTGTAGTAGGAGATGGCCTGGTAGTCGATGGGCGGATAATCCAGGTGCGCCCAGGAAGGCGACGTCATCTTCAACCACTGCTGGTAGGCCTGCAGGCGCCAATCCAGCATCCACTGCGGCTCGCCCTTCTTCTTCGAGATAAAGGCAATAGTGTCCTCATCCAGGCCCGGCGGTAGCGTATCGCTCTCGATGTCGGTCACGAACCCTTCCTTGTATTCGCGACGGACGAGCTCTTCCATTTCCTGACTTGCCATGATGTTGTCCCCTCCCCGGGCTGATTGGGTCGGCGAGCACGGCTCGCCTCGGGTAATGAAGTCGCGGACCTCAGGCCTCTGCGGCCAGGCTCACGCTCTGAATGGGTAGCTGAACGGGTAACTTGATCGGTGTGGTATCGGCCAGATGCGCCAGGGTCACGCTGTCGAGCAGAGCCCGTACGGCCAGCGAGACGCGCTGCCAGTTGTCCGATACACCGCAGACCGATACCAGATCGCAGTCACCTTCGGCCTGACTGCACTCGGTCATGGCCACCGGACCTTCGATGGCCGAGATGATGTCACTGGCGGAGATGAGCGACGCCGATCGCGCCAGCGAGTAGCCTCCCTGAGCACCGCGCCGCGACTCCAACAGTCCGGCACGCACCAGCATCTTCAATGTCTTGCTGACCGTGGGATGCGGCAGCGATACCGCCTCGGCCAGCTCGGCTGCCGCATGCGGCTGTTCGGGATGACGAGCGATCTGGGCCATCACTACTGCCGCGTAGTCGGTCAGTCTGGAAAGCTTCAACACGCCTGGCTCCCCGGGACTCGCCCTTCAGGTGATCGATTGAGTACCATTTTAGTCCTGTATCGATATGATGTGAAGTCTTGCCGACCATTTCACGCGCAAAATCGGGCGTTTCTCGACATGTTCACAGCCGATTATGAAATAACGCCAATCATTATCATTTTTAATGGCATCCCGATCGACACTATTCGTGGCATCACAGCCAGCAATTTATGTCATTGCGCATCGTCATCCATGCCGCAACGGGGCTTTGCTAAGATACGGCTTCAAGACCGACCCGGATGTTCACGAACCGATCCGCCTGCTGCGTGCTGCCAGGCACCGACAAACGGCTATGCTGAACAAGGATCGTCCCTGCAAGGAGAGTCTCTTTGGAACTGATTCAATACGCACTGGATAACCTCGACCTCTTGGGGGCCAGAATGCTTGAGCACATCGCGCTGGTGGGCGTGGCCGTGGGGATTGCCACCCTGACCGGCGTGCCGATCGGCATTGCCATCACTAAGAACGAGAAGCTGGCCAAGGGCGTGCTCTATGCTGCTTCGATCATCGTCACCATTCCCTCCATCGCGCTGTTCGGCATCATGATTCCGGTGCTTTCGCTGATCGGTCAGGGCATCGGCTACCTGCCCGCAGTGATCGCCGTGCTGCTCTACTCCCAGTTGCCGATCATTCGCAATACCTACACGGCCATAAACAACGTCGACCCGGCGCTGCGCGAGGCGGCACGAGGGGTCGGCATGAGCCAGAACCAGCGCCTGAGAATGGTCGAGATTCCGCTGGCGGTGCCGGTCATCATGGCCGGGGTACGGACTGCCGTGGTGCTCAACATCGGCGTGATGGCGATTGCCGCCTACATCGGCGCCGGCGGCCTGGGCACCTTTATCAGCCGCGGCATCTCGCAGTCCGACCCGCGCCAGCTGATCGCCGGCGCCATCGCGGTCAGTCTGCTGGCGATCATCGTCGATTTTGCGCTGCTGGCATTGCAGAAACGCCTGACGCCTCTGGGCATGGAACGCGCCGCCGAAACGGCCTGATGCCCCTTCGCCCACTGGCTCATCGCTCAAGGAACCCTCAATGATTCAACTGGATAACCTGACCAAGGTCTTCGACACCCCCAAGGGCGCGGTGACCGCCGCCGACAACATCAGCATGGAAGTCCCTGCCGGCGAAATCTGCATCCTGCTGGGACCTTCCGGCTGCGGCAAGACCACGACGCTGAAGATGATCAATCGCATCATCCGCCCTTCCTCCGGCAAGGTGTTCATCAATGGCGAGGACACCACGGGGCTGGATACCCAGGATCTGCGTCGCAACATCGGCTATGTGATCCAGCAGATCGGCCTGTTCCCCAACATGACCATCGAGGACAACATCTCGGTCGTCCCCAGGCTGCTGGGCTGGGACAAGACAAGGTACCGCGAACGAGCCCGAGAACACATGGACATGATCGCCCTGGATCCGGACGCCTTTCTCAAGCGCTATCCAAGCGAGCTGTCCGGCGGCCAGCAGCAACGCATCGGCGTGGCGCGGGCGCTGGCCGCGGATCCCCCGGTGATGCTCATGGACGAACCCTTCGGGGCCATCGACCCCATCAACCGGGCCGTCATCCAGGACGAGTTCCTCAAGATGCAGCAGGAGCTCAAGAAAACCATCATGTTCGTCAGCCACGACATCGACGAGGCCATCAAGATGGGCGACAGCGTCGCCGTCTTCCGCGAGGGCAAGCTGGTCCAGTACTCGACGCCCGATGACCTGCTGGCGGCACCGCAGAATGATTTCGTCGAGTCGTTTCTCGGCGAGGACCGTGCGCTCAAGCGTCTCAATCTGGTCAGGGTTCGTGAGGTGGTCAGCGATGATATCGGCACGGTCTCGCCGGGCGATACCCTGGAAACCGCCCTGGCGCGCATCGACGACTACGGCTATCAGAACGCCATTCTGGTGGTCAACGACAAGCGCCAGCCGGTCGGCCTCATATCACGCGCCCTGGCCCGCACCACCAAGGGCTTTTGCCGCGATCACTTGCAGAATGTCTCGGCCACGGTGTCGCTGGACGATGACCTGCGCAAGGTGGCCTCGCTGATGTTCGCCCAGGACATCACCTGGTTACCCTGCGTGGATGCCAAGGGACGTGTCTGCGGTCAGATTACCCAGCGTGCCATGACCCATCACCTGGGCTCCCGCTTCCGCCCCGGCACGACCGACGCTTCATCGTCTCACGTCGCGACGGAGGAGTAAGCCGATGCCCATACAGAGCCTGAAAGGCGGCTTTCGTCTGCTCGTGCTGGTCGCCATCTTCTTCGCGGGCGTCTGGACCCAGTCCAGCGGTGTCATCGGGGACTTTCTCTTCTACCTTCCGGATGTACAGTTTCTGGCCGTTCAGCACCTCTGGCTGACCGTGCTGTCAGGCGGGCTGGCCATTGTGGTGGCCATTCCCCTGGGAGTGGTGCTGTCACGGCCGAGCATGGCCAGGGTCGCCGAGAGCCTGATGCAGATCCTCAACATCGGCACAACCATCCCGACCCTGGCCGTTCTGGCGCTGTCGATGAGCTTTCTGGGAATCGGCACCGTGCCGGCCGTCTTCGGTCTGTTCGTGGCCACCCTGCTGCCCATCGCCCGCAACACCTACGCCGGCCTGAAAGGTGTCTCGCCGGCCCTGATGGAAGCGGCCGCCGGTATCGGCATGTCACCGGCCCAGCGGCTCTTCCGGGTGGAGCTGCCCAATGCGCTCTATGTGATCTTTGCCGGCATCCGCACGGCGCTGACCATCAACATCGGCACCGTGCCGCTGGCCTTTCTGATCGGTGCCGGCGGGCTGGGCGAACTGATCTTCACCGGCATCGACCTCTATGACCCGGTCATGATGCTTTCCGGGGCCATCCCCACGGCCCTGCTGGCCATCGTGGTGGATGCGCTGATCGCCCTGATCGCCTTCCTAGTCGTGCCCCGCGGGGTCAATCCTTCCCGTGCCTGATGCACCACTCACTACATGGGGCCGTCAAGTCCCGTGAACATCGCAGCAAGAGACCGTCATCCACAAGGAGAATCCCATGAAACAACTGATCACTACCCTGACCAGCCTGGCACTCGCCGGTGGCCTGGCCAGCGCCCAGGCGCAGGAAATCGTTGTCGGCGGCAAGAATTTCACCGAGCAGCAGATCCTGGCCAGCATGACCACCCAGTACCTGGAAGGCCTCGATTATGATGTCGAATCGCGCGCCGGCATGGGCTCCGCCGTACTGCGCCAGGCCCAAGAAAACGGCCAGGTCGACCTCTACTGGGAGTACACAGGCACCTCACTGATCAACTACAACGACGTCACGGAATCGCTGTCGCCCGAGGCTACCTACGAGCGCGTGAAGGAGCTGGACGGCGAGAAGGGTCTGGTATGGCTGGAGCCCTCGGCGGCCAACAACACCTACGCCCTGGCCATGCGTGAAGAGAGCGTCGAGGAAACCGGCATCGACTCGCTTTCTAAGCTGGCCGATGCGATCAACGCTGACGAACCTCTGTCGTTTGCCATGAACGCCGAGTTCTACGCCCGCGAGGATGGCTGGCGTCCCCTGCAGAAGGCCTATGACTTCCGTGTGGGACGTGCTGATGTCAAACGCATGGACTCCGGCCTGGTCTACCAGGCACTGCGCGACGGCCAGGTGGACGTCGGTCTGGTCTTCGCCACCGATGGGCGCATTCCGGCCTTCGACTTCCAGGTGCTGGAAGACGATCAGAACTTCTTCCCGGACTACGCCCTAACCCCGGTGGTGCGCCAGGAAACCCTGGACGCTCACCCGGACCTGGCCGCTCAGATGAACGAGCTCTCCGCCCTGCTCGATGACGACACCATGGCCAATCTCAACGCCAGCGTCGATGTCGACCGCGAGACCATCGAGGACGTGGCCGCCGACTTCCTCGAGGAAAATGAACTCCTCTGATCCCTCCGGGGAGCCATTTTCCGGCTCCCCGTTATTCATCTGCCAGCAGGCACCAGGATGACACGCTCCCCGGACCCACTCGACGGGATCCTCGACCTCCCCTTGAATGACCTTCCGCCGGCCACCCTGGACCGAACCCGACATTACCTGCTTGATCTGCTCGGTGTTGCCGCCGGCGCCACCCGCACGCCATTGGCCGAGCATGCCCGTCGTTTTGCGATGGCCCAGCACGGCGGAGACCGACCTCTGCTGTTTGCCAAGGGGCGCGCATCATCCACCGGGGCAGCGCTACACGGTGCCTGGTTGATCGATGCACTGGATGCTCATGACGGACAGGTGCTGACCAAGGGGCACGTCGGTGTTGCCCTGCTGCCCGGCCTACTGGCCTTGCCGGACATCGAGCAGTGCTCCGGCAAGGAGTTTCTGGGGCTCATAGCACTGGGCTACGAGGTCGCGACGCGAGCCGGCATCGCCCTGCATGCCACCAGCCCCGACTACCATACCTCCGGCGCCTGGAATGCGCTGGGCGTCGCGGCCGTCGCAGGCCGCGTAATGGGCCTGGACCGAGCCCGCCTGAATCACGCGCTGGGCATCGCCGAGTTCTATGGGCCACGCAGCCAGATGATGCGCTGCATCGACTACCCGACCATGCTCAAGGATGGCTCCGGCTGGGGCGCCATGACCGGCATCTCCGCGGCACTGCTGGCCCGCGAGGGCTTCACCGGTGCGCCGGCCCTGACCATCACGGCGCCCGAAGTGGCCGGCATCTGGCAGGACCTGGGCGAGCGGCAGTACCTGCACGAGCAGTACCTCAAGGCGTATCCGGTGTGTCGCTGGGCCCAGCCTGCCGTAGAAGCCGTGCTTTCCCTGCCGGCCCCGTTGCCGACCTCCGCCGAAATCACACGCGTCGAAATCCTTACCTTCCACGAAGCCCGGCGACTGCATGTCGTGCACCCGGAAACCACCGAGCAGGCACAATACAGCCTGCCATGGTCGGTGGCCTGTGCCCTCGCCCGCGGAACCGTCGATACCGGGGCCGTCACCCACCTGGAGGCCGACGACATCAAGAGACTGGCGTCGCGTATCGAGATCCACGAGCGCGAGGACTTCAACGCCTGCTTTCCGGCCGAGCGCTGGGCTCAGGCAAGGCTGCATCTAAGCGATGGCCGCACGCTCTCCAGCCAGCCCTGCGAGGTCCTGGGCAACCCCCACAACCCCTTGTCCGAGCAGGATATCCAGGCCAAGTATCGGTCACTCGCCGAGCCGGTGCTGGGCGGGCGCAGCGAGACGCTGCGAGAGGTCGTCAGCGACCTGGAAGCACGCCCGCTCTCGGACCTGCTGTCCTTGCTGGGGCCAGCCTCCTGAGGCGACTTGTGCCCGAACAGGGTGGCTGGGAAGATACCTGAGTCCTCTTTTCCCGCCAGGAGATCACCATGCATTACCAGGACGACCTTCATGTTGCCGCCGCCCAGATCAACGCTGAACTCGGTGCGGTGGATACCAACCTGGAGACCCATCTGAGCGTCATCGACGATGCCCGCCAGAGCGGCGTCGAATTGCTGGTGTTTCCCGAGCTCTCGCTGACCGGCTATGGGCTCGGGTGTGATGTCATGCGCGTGGCCATGCCACTGGAGGACCCAAGGTTTCGCCGACTGGCGCAGGCGGTGGGCGACATGCAGGTGGTGGCCGGCTTCGTCGAGGAGGCCAGTCCAGGCGAGTACTACAACGCCCTGGCCATCCTGCAGCATGGCGAACTGGTGGCCGTGCACCGCAAGCTCAACCTGCCCACCTACGGTGGCCTGGAGGAAGGCAAGTGGTTCACGCATGGCTCGGAGCTTACCCATGCCGATATTCGTCCGGGCTGGTCGGCCACCCAGTTGATCTGTGCCGACCTGTGGAACCCGGGGCTGGTCCATGCGGCCCTGCTGCCGCGGCCTACCGTGCTTTGTGCGCCCATCAACTCGGCCTCGGGCATCGTCAGCGAGGATTTTTCCAACGAGCAGAACTGGGCCCTGAACGTGCGCTTTTATGCCATGACCTATGGCACCCCGGTGATCATGGCCAACCGCTACGGTCCGGAAGGTGCCAGTCACTTCTGGGGCGGCTCGCGTATCCTCGGCCCGAATGGCGAACTGCTCGCCTCGGCCGACGACCGGGAAACCCTGATCACGGCTCACCTGTCGCGCACGGCCATCGCCAAGGCTCGCTTCGAGCTGCCGACACACCGGGATGCCGACACACCCCTGGTGCGCGACCTCATGGCCGGCTATCGATAAATCATGGTCAAGACCGTGCCCCGCCTCGCGCCGGACTCACATCCTTGTCGGAAACAATGCTAGAATCCAGGGCAGCTATTTCTGACAAAGACAGCGACTGACGCATGGATAAAACGGCGAAAAGCATTCTGGTAATGGGCGTTTCCGGCTCGGGAAAGTCGCATCTTGGCCGCCAGCTGGCCGCGGCTCTCGACGCCACCTTCGTGGATGGTGACGACCACCATAGCCTGTCCAATATCGAAAAAATGTCCCAGGGCCAACCCCTGACCGACGAAGATCGGGAAACCTGGCTGATCACCCTCGCCGGCCTATATGCCGACTATCACAGACGGGGCCAGACGTTGGTGATCGGTTGCTCAGCATTGAAGCGGCATTACCGTGACAAGCTGCGCGCCGCCACGCCATCTCTGGACATTCTCTATCTGCACGGTGAGCGTGCCACCCTGATGCAACGTCTCGACAAGCGCGGGGGGCATTTCTTTCACGGCTCCCACATGCTGGATAACCAGCTGGCCACCCTGGAAGTTCCCGATGAGCACGAAGCCTTTCGGGCGGATATCCGCAACTCCCCGCGCGATATCGTGATGGATTTTCTGACCAGACTTGACAGCAATACTGCCTGAAACCTGCTGTATCATGATAAAAAAGGCGACCCTATCGGGTCGCCTTTTTTATGGCGTCAAGGGTGTCATTCTTCAAGGCTTACCCGGCATTATCGTGACGCGATGCCAGCGCGCAAAGGCCCGCCAGGGTGGCATCATCACTGGACACCTCACTGACTTCGGCACCGGCCGACTCGAGTGCCATGCGGTAGAGGGAGTTCAAGGCCGTCGAACCGACCAGGGTGACCGGCGTTGCCTGCCAGCGATGCCGTTGGGAGAGCACCTCATGCCCGATCAGGACACCGGACAGGAAGCCACTGATGGCATCCGCGGTCAGGTCCGCGTACAGGGTTCGACTGCGCGCCTCGAATAACGCATGCAGGACACCATCCGGGTGCGTGGCGGTGCTCAGCCCCTGTCGAAAGCCCGCGTAATCGAAGTCGGCACGCTCTCGGGAAGGCTCACCGGGCAGCGTATGAAAGCGCACGGCATGAAACAGCTCACCGGTCATCAGGGTGGTGAAATCCACCAGCTGATGCCGGTTCACCTCGACCCACTTGCTGTGCGTACCCGGCAGGCAGCAGAGCCCAGAATCGCGACCCTGCAATGCCAGCGCGCCAAAGGCCTGAATTTCCTCGCCCCGCATGACGTCGACATGATCCTCGCACACGACCTTGAGTCCAGGCACGATCCACGCATTATCGAGACCGGGCGCGGGTACGACCTGCTCGGCCAGTTCAGCGGCCGAAGCGGGTACCGGCAATTGAGGCGCCTCACACCAGCCCCGCGCCGAACCGACCATGCCAGCCAGGTAGACGGGCACTCGCCCGCCTTCGCGCCAGCCGCCCACCTGAGCCTGGCAATAATGCGGAAACTCCGCACTGCTCAGCGAGCGCAAGCCGGCGTCGGAGCGATGGCTATCCAGACAGGCCCCGCTGCTGCGGTCGACCAGAAAAGCCCGGAAGTTGCTGGTGCCCCAGTCGATGGCGATCAAGCGCTCACTCATGACGCCGGCTCCCGCCGCGCTTTTTCAAGACGCCGCCACTCCGCGACCAGCTCGGTGGCCACGGCCGCCACCTCAGCGGCGGAGCGACCCGGCTTGTAGAGGTTGCTGCCGAAGCCGAAACCGCGCACGCCGACGCCGTGCCACTCGGCCATGTTGCCACGCTCGACGCCGCCCACCGCCAGCACCGGCAGGTCCGGTGGCAGGATAGCGCTGATGGCCTTGAAATAGCCGGTGCCCAGCTGTGCCGCCGGGAACAGCTTGAGCGCCCGGGCACCGGCACGTGCAGCGGCCAGGGCTTCGCTGGGCGTCATGCAGCCGATCAGCGGCGCCAGCCCCTGCCTGGCCCCGGCGCGGACCACCCCGGGGTCGCTGTTGGGGGTGACCATCAGCGGTGCCCCGAGCCGCGCCAGGTGCTCGGCATCGGCCACATCCAGCACCGTGCCGGCGCCGATCAGGACCGAATCCGGACAATGCGCCACGGCCCGCTCGATGCTTTCCCAGGGCCGCGGTGAATTGAGCGGAATCTCGATCAGGCGAAAGCCGGCACCAATCAGGGCGTCGCAGACACCTTCCACTTCTTCCGGGGTGATGCCGCGCAGGATGGCCACCAGCGGCAGCGTTTCCAGCGCCTCATCCAGGGTCTTGCGTTGACTCTCGTTCATGGCGTCATGCCCTCTGCGTCACCACTCGGCGATAGATCCATCGTCATGGGTCCAGACGGGATTGCGCCAGCGATGGCCGACTTGTGCCCGCTCTTCGACGAAGGCCTCATCGATCTCGACGCCCAGGCCGGGCCCCTCGGGAATCACACAGAAACCGTCCTCGATCGTCAGGGCCGACTTGTCTACCAGATAGTCGAGGACGTCGTTGTCCTTGTTGTAGTGGATGCCCATGCTCTGCTCCTGGATGAAGGCGTTGTGGTTCACCGCATCCACATGCAGGGAAGCCGCCAGGGTCAGGGGGCCGAGCGGACAGTGCGGCGCTAGGGCCACGTCATGACAGGACGCCAGGCTGGCGATCTTCATGCCCTCGCTGATACCGCCACAGTGCGAGAGATCCGGCTGCACCACATCGATCATGCCCTGCGCCAAGAGATCACGGAACTCGAAGCGGGTGTGCAGCCGCTCCCCGGTGGCCAGCGGATAGCCCAGCCCGCCGGCGATGTTCGCCAGGCACGGCAGGTGTTCGGGCGCCACGGGCTCCTCGACGAACATCGGATGATAGGGCTCCAGCTCACGCAGCAACGCCTTGGCCATGGGCCGATGCACCCGGCCATGAAAGTCGATGCCGATGCCCACGTCCGGCCCCACGGCATCACGGGCCTCTGCCACGCGCGCGACCGCCTCATCGACCTTGCGATGCGAGTCGACGATGGCCATTTCCGGTGTGCCGTTCATCTTGAAGGCCGTGAAGCCCTGGTCGACCAGCGCTCGGGCGCCCTCGCCCACGTCCTGGGGACGATCACCGCCGGTCCAGGCGTACATGCGCATCCTGTCACGCACCCGCCCGCCCAGCAGCTGGTGCACGGGCACGCCCAGATCACGCCCCTTGAGGTCCCAGAGCGCCTGGTCGATACCGGCAATGGCGCTCATCAGGATCGGCCCGCCGCGATAGAAGCCGGCGCGATACAGCATGTTCCACAGATGCTCGATACGATGCGGGTCTTCACCGACCAGGTAGTCGGAGAGTTCATGCACCGCCGCCTCGACGGTGGCGGCGCGCCCCTCCACCACCGGCTCGCCCCAGCCATAAACCCCTGCATCGGTCTCGATCTTGAGGAACAACCAGCGCGGCGGTACCTGCCAGGTCTTGAGTCGGGTAATCTTCATAGAGTGCTATCCATTCCCATATCACGTCTGTCACGTCGAAAAGCAGGCCGAAACCGCACTGTCATTCGCCTGCGCGACCATGCCAATCATCCAACAAGCCACATGGATAGGTTCGGCCAGAACAGCAGCGCAAACAGCACGCAGAGTTGCAGGGCGATGAACGGCAGCACCGAGACGAAGATGTCCTTGAGGCTGACTTCCGGCGGCGCCACCCCCTTCAGATAGAAGGCGGCCGGCCCGAAGGGCGGCGACAGGAAGGACACCTGCATGTTCACCGCGAACAGAATGCCGAACCAGATCGGGCTGTACCCCAGCTGCTCGATGATCGGCACGAAGATCGGCAGCGTCAGCATGGCCACGCCGATCCAGTCGAGGAACATGCCCAGCACCAGCAGTATCGCCATCATCACCAGGATGATCACGATCGGCGCCACGTCCAGGCCCATGATCATGCTCGAGATGAAACGGTTGCCGCCCATCAGGTTGTAGACCCCGACCAGCGCCGCGGCGCCGATGCCGATCCAGATGATCATGCCGCAGGTGGTCAGCGTCTGGCCCAGGCTCTCGTGCATGGTCTTCAGCGAGAACTCGCCGCGCAGCACCACCGCCAGCAGCACGCCGAACACGCCCATGGCCGCCGCCTCGGTCACCGAGGCCACGCCGCCATAGATCGAGCCCAGCACCAGCAGGGCGATCAGCCCTGGCACCACGATGGCCTTGAGCGCCTCCCAGCGATTGGCGAAGCCCTCCGCACGGTCGGCGTCGCTCATCGGTGGCCCCATGGCCGGGTTGCGCAGGCAGCGCACCAGCACATAGGCGATGTATGACAGCATCAGGATCACCGCCGGCGTAATGGCCGCGGTAAACAGATCGGCGATCGACACGCTGGCGATCAGGCCATAGATGATCAGCACGATGGACGGCGGCATCATGGTGCCCAGCGCCCCGCCGGCACACACCACGCCGATCGACAGGTGCTTGTCATAGCCCAGGCGCAGCATCTGCGGCAGCGCCAGGATACCCAGCAGGACGATCTCGCCGCCGATGATCCCCGACAGAGCCGCCAGGAAGAAGGCCACGATGATGGTCTGCACCGCCACGCCACCGGGCAGGCGGCCGGCGAAGACCCGCATGGCGTTGAACAGATCCTTGGCGATGCCCGAGCGATCGAGCAGTGACGCCATCAGCACGAACATCGGCACCGCCACCAGCGAGTACTCGGTGACGAAGCCATAGACCCGGCTGGTTACCAGCGGCAGCGCATTGCCGCCGAACCAGCCGAAGGTGAAGACCAGCGCGATCAGGCCGGTGATGAAGGCCAGCGGCAGACCGGTGACCAGAAGTGCGAAGATGGCCGCGACCATCAACAGCGTGGCATCTGCGATTTCCATCAGGCCATGCCCTCCTTGTCATCGATCTGGGGCGCCGGCTTGCCGCGCAGCGACTGTATGAAGTGCAGGAGGGTCTGTACGCACATGATGATCAGCGCCAGCATGATCACGCCCTTGACCAGTGCCGGGAACGGCGGGTTCCAGGAAGTGCCGGAGCGCTCCAGCTGCCACTCGCCCATGGGGTTGTGCGAGGCATCCCAGAACATGGTGAAGGCGGCATAGGACATTCCCAGGCAGAACAGGAAAGCCACCAGATCATTGAAGCGGTCGAGCCACAGGCGGGCCCCGGGGCCGACACTGTCGTAGAGCACCTTGACGCGGATGTGGCGGTTGCCGGCCAGGGCGGCCGGGCCCGCGAAGGCGAAGCTGACCGCCACCAGCATGACCACGGTTTCGTGGACCCAGGAGGTCGGCGAGGCGAAGGCATAGCGCATGATGACTTCATAGACACTGATCGCCATGGCGATGAACACCAGCCAGGCGGCGATGCGCCCACAGGCCACCACGCCGCGGTCAAAGGCATTGCGAACCTGATCCGGCGGCGTCTCTGCCGAGGCCACTGCGTCCTTCGGGGGACGAGAGTCGCGAGTCATGGGAGCTCCTCAAAGACAAGGCGCGTCCCGCAGGACGCGCCGCATCGCATCATGTCCCGGGCCGCGGCACCGCGGCCCGGCAGGCGTTACAGCAGGTTGTGGTTTTCCAGATACCCGACCACGGAGTCGTAGAACTCCTGGGTGATCTCGTTCTTTTCCGCCCAGCTGGCCCACTCTTCCTTGGCGATATTGCGGAACTTGGCGCGCTCTTCGGCCGGCAGGTCGATGATCTCGATATCCGGGTTGTTGCGCGCTTCACGCACGGCTTCCAGATCGCGGGTCTTGAGTTCGGCGACCATCTCGTAGGCCAGGCTGTCCACCGAGGTCTCGAGGATCGACTTGAGATCGGCCGGCAGGCCATCCCAGATGTCCTTGTTCAGCGAGACCGAGACCATCGGCAGGGAATGGAAGCCCGGATACAGCGGATAAGGCGCGAACTCGTGCAGTCCCTGGGCCTGATTGGTGGCGAACACCGTATAGTCGGCGGCGTCAATCACGCCCTTCTCCAGGCCGGTATAGACCTCGGAGCCCGGCAGGTTGACCGGTGTGGCGCCGGCCGCTTCGAAGATGTTGTAGACCATGCCCTCCGGCGCCCGCAGCTTGAGGCCTTTCATGTCCTCGACGGAGCGAATCGGCTTGGTCGAGGGCAGCGACTCGAGGCCGGTCGCAGCGGCACCGATCAGATGCAGGCCATAGGGCTCGACCAGCTCGTTGTACAGCTCCTCGCCACCGGCGTTGTTCATGTAGTCGAGGAAGTCGTAGGGATCGCTCCAGGCACCGACCAGGTTGCCCATCATGCCGAAGGCCGGGTTCTGTCCGGTGAAGTAGCTGGGATCGGTCAGGTGCCCCTGCAGGATGCCGGATTTCACCGCCTGCAGTGTCTGATTGGCCTGCACGACCGAGCCCACCGGCAGGATCTCGATGGCGATGCGGCCATCGGACATCTGCTCGACATTCTCGGCCCAAGCTTTCTTCATCTCGAACTGGGGCTCCCCGGAGGTTTCCGAGGTCTGAAAAGTCCATTCGTATTCGGCTGCCTGGGCGTTGCAGGCCAGGGCGCCCAGTACGGCAACGGTGAGTGTCTTGAGAGGCATGCGATAGCTCATGAGGTTTCCTTATTGGTCATTGTTGAAACGCTGCTCGGGACATCGATGGCCGGAATGTCGGAGATGACATCCGCCAGTCCCAGATCACGGCCGGTGCGCTCCAGCACCGCCAGGGCCGCGGCTCCGGCCTGGTCCGGCTGACGCAGGCGTATCGCCTCCATCACCCGACGATGGCGTTCCATGCTGTCGTGGAGTTCATCGGCACTGTGGTTGGACCTTTCCACCAGCAGTGCAATGGCAGGTTTGAGGACATGGCTGATCTGCGCCCAGACCAGGTTGTGCGAAGCGGCAAAGATGGCTTCATGAAACGCCACGTCGTAATCGTCGTGGGAGACGCCCTGCCAGTGCAGGTCACTCTGCTGCAGGGCCTTGATCATGCCTTGGTAGGCCGACTCGATGGCCAGCAGATCGGCTGCCGTGGCGTTTTCCGCTGCCAGGCGCGCCACATAGGGCTCGACGGCGACCCGAAAGGCGAAGATTTCGCGCTGAATGCGCGGGTTGGGCTGCGCGAACCGTGCCATCCAGCCACTGACCCGTGGATCCAGCAGATGCCACTCCTGAAGCGGCCGAACACGCGACCCCTGGCCGGAAATACGCACCAGCAACCCCGCCGCCACCAGGGTCTGCAAGGCGCTGCGCACGGTGCTGCGACTCACCGCGAAGTGGTCGCAAAGGTCCAGCTCCCGGGGCACAAAATCGCCGGGCTGGTACTCCCCAGCAAAGATGGCTTCGGCCAGGAAGTCGGCAATCTCGGGGCTCGAGGTGCGTCGGGTAGTGGAAACGGCAATGGACATGAGGCGCCTGTCGCAGTGGGAAGCGTGATTGTGTCTGATAGAGTCTTGCTTATGTCGGACATAGCTTCGGACAAAATCAGACACATTGCTTTTATACTTTAGTCGCCTGATGCTCGAGCGGCCTTCAGCTTCCCAAGGCCTGCTCACCGGTGTAGGGTTCGCTCAGGCCCCGTGCACGGGCACTGGACGCCGCATTCGTCTTCCATCGAGGGTAGGCCAGAGGCCATGCAATCACGCTTGACCGTCGTCTTCGGAGGTACCGGCTTCCTGGGCGCTCACCTGATAAAGGAACTCGTGGAGAGTGGCCGACCGACCCGCCTGGTCGCCCGACGCCCCGAGTGGCCCACCTGGGCCGAGGAAGGCGATCCGCTGACGCTGTGCACGGCCGACATTCGAGACCCCGATCAGGTTAGCGCGGCCCTGTCAGGCGCCGACGCCGTGGTCAATGCCACCAGCCTGTATGTGGCATCTCGCGAGGTCAGCTTCGAGGACCTGCATGTCACGGCCGCCGCCGAACTGGCGCGACAGGCGCATCAGGCGGGGATCAAACGCTTCGTGCAGGTATCCGGGATCGGAACGCGCCACACCTCGCCCTCGCCCTATGTGCGGGCCAGAGCACGAGGCGAGTCAGCGGTGCTGGCTGCCATGCCCCGGGCCACGATCGTCAGACCCAGCGTCATCTTTGGACCCGATGATGCCTTCCTGAGCGGACTGACGGCCTTGACACGACTGCCGGTGACCCCGCTGTTCGGCCGCGGCAAACAGCGCCTGCAGCCGGTGCATGTGGTCGACGTGGCACGTGCCATCGTCACGCTCACGGCGGCGCGCCCACGGGGTCGCTATTTCTTCGAACTCGGCGGCCCCGAGGTACTCGACTACCGCGAGATACTTCAGCGGGTCATGCACCATCTGGGGCGCCAGCGCCCCCTGGTGCCGGTTCCCTTCCCGGTATGGCATGCCGTGGCACTGGGCCTTTGCATCCTGCCCGAGCCACCGCTGACACGCGACCAGGTCGTGCTGATACAGGACGACAACCTGGTCACCGATGGCGTCGGCACCTTTGCCGATCTGGACCTTCACCCGCGCGCGCTACGCGATACCCTGCCGGACTGTCTGGCGCCGTCTGCCTAGGGTCCATCACCATGCCTTACTCCGCTCCCGCTTGGCCGGCCCTTCCGGCAGGCACCGGCCCTCTAGCCCGGCGATCGAGTGATTTGATGCCGATGGGAAGAGTTTCAAGCCATCACGATAGACTGGGAAGAGACCGGGGTACCAAAATCAAACAGGCCCGGGGAGCCATAACTCAAACAAATCAAGCAAAAATTTCTTAGACGAAAGTCGAAGTGGCTAAAGATGTCACCCCCAGGCCTGGTTGACGCATAATGCGCCGCTCAATCCAGCAACTCAGGCAATGACAAATGGACTTCTCCCTACCCGAGTTCTTCACCAGCCTTGTCGACAGCGGCAATGGCCTGCTGTGGGGCAGCGTGCTGATCTACCTGCTGATTGGCGCGGGGCTTTACTTCACGGTCATGACGCGCGGGATTCAATTCCGCTATTTCGGTCATATGTTCAAGCTGCTACGCCACTCACGCAGCAGCGGCGATGGTATCTCGTCCTTTCAGGCGCTCTCGACCAGCCTGGCGGCTCGGGTCGGGACGGGTAACCTGGCGGGGGTCGCCGTGGCGATTTCGCTGGGCGGACCGGGGGCAGTCTTCTGGATGTGGATGACCGCGCTGGTCGGCATGGCCACCAGCTTCGTCGAGTCGACCCTGGCCCAGGCCTACAAGACAGACCACGGTGACGGCACCTTCCGTGGCGGCCCGGCCCGTTACATCGAGCGCGGGCTGGGAATGCGCTGGCTGGCCATCGCCTTCTCGGTATGCCTGATCATTGCCTTCGGCCTGGCCTTCAACAGCGTTCAAGCCAACTCCATCGCCCAGGCCATGGAACAGGCCTTCTCGATTCCCACCTGGATCGTGGGCGTCGTGCTGATCGTCATCGTCACGCCCATCATCTTCGGTGGCCTGAAGTCCATCGCCCGCGTTGCCGAGCTGGTCGTGCCTTTGATGGCGCTGCTCTACCTGCTGCTGGCGCTGCTGGTCGTGGGGC
Source organism: Halomonas almeriensis (assembly GCF_030409235.1). GTDB lineage: Bacteria > Pseudomonadota > Gammaproteobacteria > Pseudomonadales > Halomonadaceae > Halomonas > Halomonas almeriensis. Next base: position 26,884 of record NZ_JAUFPO010000006.1, on the reverse strand, counting down.
TGAATCTGGGCGAGCTGCCGGCGGCCATCGGCACCATCGTCAAGAGCGCCTTCGGTCTCGAGCAGGCCGCCGGCGGCGCCCTCGGCTATGCGGTGTCCCAGGCCATCATCAACGGCATACAGCGCGGTTTGTTCTCCAACGAAGCCGGCATGGGCTCAGCTCCGAATGCCGCCGCCACAGCCACGACCAAGCCGGACCATCCGGCCTCCCAGGGCTTCATCCAGATGCTGGGGGTATTCCTCGATACGCTGGTGATCTGTACCGCCACGGCCTCGATCATCATCATGGCCGGGCCGGAGCTGCTGCAGAACGATGACGTCAATGGCATCCAGCTGACCCAGATGGCGCTGACACAGCATGTAGGCGACTGGGGTGGCATGTTCATCGCAATCGCCATTCTGCTGTTTGCCTTCACCTCGGTGATCGCCAATTACTCCTATGGCGAGTCCAACGTTGAGTACCTGGCCGGCCCCCGTCATGCCGCCAGGGTCATCCTGATCTATCGCCTGGCAGTACTGGCCATGGTGATGATCGGTTCCGTCGCCAGTCTCGGTGCCATCTGGAACTTCGCCGACCTGTCGATGGGCATGATGGCGCTGATCAACCTGATCGCCATCCTGCTGCTGTCACCGGTGGCCTTTGCCCTCTTCCGCGATTACGACCGACAGCTCAAGGCTGGCAAGGAACCGGTGTTCGATCCGAGCCAGTTCCCCCGGCTCTCCCAACAGGTCGACCACAAGGCCTGGCCCAAGCGCTGAGCCATTCCCGGCCATTCCGGCAACCGCGACGCCACGGCACTTGCCGTGGCGTTTGTTGTTGCGACAGTATGTGACGACCCCGCAACCGGAGAGACACCATGGCCGATCCACGCATTCTGGTTTTTGCCGGCAGTACCCGCGAAGCATCCTTCAACAAGCAACTGGCCCGCCTGGCGGCGCAGCGGATCGAGGCTCTGGGCGGCACGCCCACCTTCATCGACCTGCGCGACTACCCCATCCCCCTCTATAATGGTGACCTGGAAGAACAGCAGGGGTTGCCCGACAACGTCGTGGCACTGCGCCAGCTGCTCGCCGAGCACCAGGGGCTGCTGATCGCCTCACCGGAATACAATGGCTTCGTCACCCCATTGCTGGTCAATACCATCGACTGGCTAACCCGCCCGCACCAGGGCGAGAGTGGCCTGGCATTGTTCCAGGACCGCCAGGCGGCCCTGGTGGGCGCCTCACCCGGTGACCTGGGCGGCCTGCGCGCCCTGAATTCATTGCGTCAGTTGCTGACCAATATCGGTGTGACGGTTCTGCCGAACCAGCTCGCCGTCGGCGGCGCCGGTGACGCCTTCGATGCCCAGGGACAGCTCAGCGACGACAAACAGCGCGACAGCCTCGACGCCATTTGCCAACGGCTGATCACGACGCTGGAGCGTCTTCACGATTGAAGAAAGAGGGAAAGCCTCGTCAGCCAGGGCCTGGCTGACGGCGGACAATCCGCCAGGCCGCTGGCTCACAGCCGCCCTTGCCGGGAAAGCCGCCGCCTGACCCAGCGGTCATACCACCAGGTCAGCGCCGGCTTGATAACGGGCAGGCTGATCAGCACGGCCAGTGGCCGCATCAGCGGGACCCGCTTCATCAGCAGGCTATAGGCCGGCATGCCGCGATACAGTTGGCCGTCGGCGTCCTCGACATGCAAGGACAACAGCGCTTCCTGTACCGTCACGCCATGCTCCTGGAGCACGGCTTCATGCGTGTTGGCATCCAACCATTCCACGGAGTTGGCCCGCTGTGCCCAGCGCTCGTAACGCTGGCGTTCACGACGACACAACGGGCAGGCAGCGTCGTAATAGACCTTCAACCAGGACGTATCAGCCATGCCGCCTCCTGGCCCGGTTCAGCGGGCGACGCGGCTCAGATACCGATATCGTCATCCAGTTCCTTTTCATAATGGGATTGCAGCGGCGAGTCTTCATCACACCCCGGGTCGTGCTCGAAGGTACGGGTGACATCCAGCAGCCCCAGCTCTTGGATAGTACGCCGCCCCAGCAGGACCGGATAATTCATGTCACTGCGGTCCTCCAGACTGAACTGCTCTTCGTAGCGGGTATCGCCGATGCACATCGTCATCAGCACCGCCGGGCGTCGATCCTGACCGCCGGCGCCGGTGAGAATCAGCTTGCGAAACACCGGGCGCTCGAAGGTTCTGGACACGACTTCCTCAGTCGACTCATCCTCGACCTCGACGACGAAGCGGACCCAGTCCTCGCCGTCACGCTGGAACTCCTCGATGTGCTCGGCCTGCATGGAAGAGGTCAGCGCACCGCTGTCCAGCTTGACCTTGACCTCGGGGCCCCAGGTCTCCTCGATCGTGGCTTTCTCGACCCAGCCAAACACCTTGCGGTCGTCATCTCCCGCCGGCACGCCACTGCTCAACAGCGCCGTAACAAGACCGGCCATCAATGCGCCACCCATCACCTTGTGCATCCTGGCTCTACCTCGCGGCAAACGTCACTTAATGCGAACACCATGAACCATATCAGGGCTGACAGCGCCGTACCATATTGGGCTCGCCCCCGCCATGACAGCGCCCGCCCGGAGGTCGAGCGGGCGCTGGCGAGAAGCACTCAAGCATCATCAGGTGGTCTCTCATGCAGAGGGGAAGCTGAACTCGGCACTGGCCCATTCGTTCTGCTCGGGCCAGCGCTGGGAGATCGATTTGCGGCGAGTATAGAACCGCACGGCGTCGGGACCATAGGCATGCAGATCCCCGAACAGGGATTCCTTCCAGCCGCCGAAGCTGTGAAAGGCCACCGGCACCGGCAAGGGCACATTGATGCCCACCATGCCGACCTCGATGCGGTCGGCGAACCGCCGTGCCGCCTCGCCATCGCGGGTAAAGACGCAGGTGCCGTTGCCGTACTGGTGGTCGTTGATCAGCTCGATGGCGTCCTCGAAGGTCTCGACGCGCACCACGCACAGCACCGGGCCGAAGATCTCGTCACGATAGATGCTCATCTCCGGGGTCACCCGGTCGAACAGTGTCGCGCCGAGGAAATAGCCCGGTGACGCCTGAACCAGCGTATGAGTCCGACCATCGACCACCAGATCGGCGCCGGCCTGCTCGCCCTGGGCAATGTAGCCGGCCACCCTGTCGCGATGACTGGCGTTGACCAGCGCGCCCATGTCGAGCCCTCTCTCGGTCCCCGGCCCGATTTTCAGGTGACGCGCCTGACCGGCCACCTTCTCCACCAGGGCGTCGGCGGTTGCATCACCCACGCAGACCGCCACGGAGATGGCCATGCAGCGCTCCCCGGCACTGCCGAAGGCCGCTCCCACCAGGGTGCTCGCCGCATTGTCGAGGTCGGCATCCGGCAGCACGATGGCATGGTTCTTGGCCCCGCCCAGTGCCTGCACGCGCTTGCCGTTCGTGGCGCCGCGCTGATAGATCGAGCGCGCCACCGGTGTCGAGCCGACAAAGGACAGCGCCTTGACGTCCGGCGCATCGATCAGCGCCTCGACGGTTTCACGGTCGCCATGGACAACGCTGAAAATCCCCTTCGGCAGACCGGCCTCGTCGAGCAGCTCGGCCATCTTGAGCGCCGCCGACGGTACCTGTTCAGAGGGCTTGAGAATGAAGGCATTGCCGCAGGCGATGGCCATGGGATACATCCACAATGGCACCATGGCAGGAAAGTTGAAGGGCGTGATGCCGGCCACGATGCCCAGCGGCTGATGATTGGACCAGGTGTCGATGCCCGGACCGGCGTTGTGCGAGTACTCACCCTTGAGCAGCTCCGGGACGCCACAGGCGTATTCGACGTTCTCGATGCCACGCTTGAGCTCACCCATGGCATCCTCGAGTACCTTGCCATGTTCCTCGGCGACCAGCTGACAGATCTGCTCGGCATCGCGTTCCAGCAGCATCTTGAACCGGAACATCACCTGGGCGCGCCTGGCCGGCGGCATCTCGCGCCACGCCGGCAATGCCGAACGAGCGCCGGCGACGGCCTGCTCCACAGTGGCGGCATCACCCTGTGCCACCTGGCGAATGGCTTCACCGGTGGCCGGGTTGTAGACATCGATCCTGCGTTCGCCGGCCAGGCGTTCGCCGGCGATCCAGTGGGTCACATTGGTCATGGGTCTCTCTTCAATACTTGGGCAGACCGGAAGCCACGCCCCTTGCTGGCATGGCCTTGCCGATCCGACCGACAGAAACGATGAGCCGTTCCAGCGACAAGTCCCGCGAGGGCGCTACCCCCCCTTCCCTGGGCGCTACTTTTGCCCTGCGGCGCTTTCGCGTCCCGCTTCGCTTGCAGGTCCTGTGCTGGCCATCCATGGCCAGCCCGTTCGGAGCAGTGCTCCTCACCCATGGCAAAAGACCCTCGCTTGGCCTTGTCCCCGACGCTCATCTCGACAATCGTCAGGCGTGCAGACAGCAATCAGACCTCGCGGTCGAGCAGCGCCTCGTCGAACGGGTAACGCGAGAGCTTCTCGATGCCGGTCTCGGTGACCAGCACCTCTTCCTCCAGCTTGACGCCATCGGCGGCACCGACCTCGCCGATATAACTTTCCACCGAGACCACCATGCCCGGCTCGAGAATACCGTCCTTGGAGAAGCGGTCGAAATCCATGTGGTGGGCGACCAGCGGCGTTTCGCCATGCATGCCGACACCATGGATGATCGAGGGATAACGCCGATCCAGGAAACGCTCGGGAATCTTCCAGGCCTGCTCGGCGATCTCCAGGTAGCTCATGCCCGGCTTGAGGATGCCCATGTTGTGATGAACCTGGTCGTAGGCCATGCGATACAGGCTTTTCTGGTAGGCGCTGGGCCGGCCGGGCCCGACATGAAAGGTCCGCGAGAAGTCGGAATAGTAGCCATGGCAGCCGATGGTGTCGGTATCGAGCGCCACCAGCTCGCCGGGGCGGATCACCCTGTCGCTTGCCTCGTTGAACCAGGGGTTGGTACGGGGCCCGGAATTCAGCAACCGGGTCTCGATGAACTCCCCTCCCTGGCGGATGACATCGCCATACATGATGGCAAAGAGCTCATTCTCCGTGATACCCGGCTTGATGGCGGCCTCGACTTCGGCCACGGCCGCTTCACTGCCGGCCATGGACTGGGCCAGGCAGGCGATTTCTTCCGGTGTCTTGATGCGCCGGCAGTGCAGGGTGTCCTGCATGCAGTCAAAGACATCCAGCCCCTGGGCCTCGAGCGATCGCGCCAGGTTCATCGAGCAACGGTCCAGGCCAATCTTCCTGTTGCCGCGGCCATGCTCTTCCATCAGCTCCGCGATCTCGATGCCGAAGGGGTCGGATGACATCTTGTCGCGCTGATTGACCGCCGACCACACCACCTTGGAGGTGCGTGATTCGTCGATGGTTTCCAGCCAGGTGGAAACATGCGCACTGCCCGGGTACTCAAAAAGAATCACCGGCCCTTCCAGAGGAACATAGATATACCGCGTGGAATTGCGCAGGAAATAGCCGAACATGTTGCGCGAGCCAGTGGCATAGCGCTGATTGTAGGGGTCGAAGAGCACCAGGGCGGCGTAGCCCTGCTCGGCCATCATGGCGCGCAGGCGCTGCAGCCTTCCGGCGCGCAACTGCACCGGGTCAAAGGCCGTGGGGATGCTGTCTCCATTGGCCATGGGCGCCGAGGGGACGACCGGAAATTGGTCCGGCTCATTGTCGGTCAGCTTTTCAAAGTCGACGATACTCATGCAATCCGCTTCTCTCGCTGGTGGAACGTTCGCAGGCGGTGATCAGGCTCAATCGGCCAGGGTGTCACTGCGGCTCATGCCTTCTTTCAGCAGGGTTTCATGAACGGGTGCCATGCGTCCGAAAATGCGCTGGGCCCGCTCGGGACGACCGATGAACCCGGATTCCTTGGCATAGGCAAAGATCACCGTGTGACGCTCCTTGTCACCCTGAACCGGGGTCACTCGGTGCAGCGAGTAGCGGCCGAAGAAGATCTGCAGATCACCCGGCTGAAGATCCAGCGACTTGAGGCGCGACCGGTCCCCATCGAGGACCTTCTCGACTTCCACGAAGTTCTCGCCCTCGGGGCTGCGAATCCCCGGCGCGTACTCGAACCGACCGCCGCCGTGGGATTGACGGGTCATCATGGTGACGATGAATTCGTTGGTGTCATAGTGCCAGGGGTGCTGGCAACCTTCGCGCAGCACATTGATGACCAGGTCAGCCAGCGGGTCGGCATATTGATGGATTTCCTCCATGCCGACGACAGAAGCGATGAAACGCTGGAACTCGGGATGTTCGTAGACCTGGCGGATGATGGTGTCGGCGCCGATACGATCACCGGCCACAAAGCCGTTGGTTCGGTCGTCGAAACGATTCAGAGGGTGGCTGGCAGGCTGATCCGGGTCGGCGTCGCTATTGTAGGGGTTGGTCTCGGTCTGGTTGTAATGCGCTTCCGGCGAAAGTCGCTCGGTTTCGCGTTCCAGACGACTCAAGGCCTGTTCGGGCACGAAACGCTTGAGCACCACACAACCATCGTGGTCGAGCTGACGGCGACATTGTTCGATCAGCTCACGCCCGGCGTCACTATCCAGATGGTTCAGCGGATAGCGCTCAAGGTCGATCAAGCCATCCAGGGAAAGATCTTGCGGTGCAGCTGAAGTTGCCATGGACATGAAAGTCTCCGATTGACGATGCACACTGGACAGCCTAGGCAAGCGATCTTCATAATAAAAATGAATGATTGAGATAAAACCAATTTCAAAGGCTCATTGATTATGGATACAGTGCTGCTTCGCGCCTTTGTCACCGTGGCGGAAAGTCAGGGGTTCAGCGCGGCCGGCAAGGTACTCCACCGGACTCAGTCGGCCATCAGCCTGCAGATCAAGCGCCTGGAAGATCAGATGGGGCAGGCCCTGTTCGAGCGCACCAGTCGCAGCGTGCTGCTCACTGCCCATGGCGAGCAACTACTGCCTTATGCGCGTCACATGCTGAAGCTGGAGGACGAGGCCAGGGAGGCGCTCGGCAATCGACGACGCGGCGAACTGATTCGTTTCGCCACCTCCGAAGAGCAGGCCAGTGCCTATCTGCCGAACCTGCTGCCACGCTATGCAAAGCGTTTTCCGGATACGCGGCTGGAACTCAACTGCGACCTCAGCGCCAGCCTGGTCAACCAGTTTCACGAAGGGCTGCTGGATGTGGTGCTCTCGGTCCGCCACCTTCCCACCCAGTCCGGTCAGTTACTGGGGCGAGAGCCCATGGTCTGGGTCGTCGCCGAGCACTGCCAGGTGCATGACTGGCAGAGCATTCCGCTGGCGCTCAACCCAGAAGGCTGTGTATTTCGCGCCCATGCCCTCTCGGCACTGGGTCGCGACGAACACGCCTGGGAGATTCACTACTCCAGCCAGTCGCCCACTGGTATCAACCTGCCGGTACAGGCCGGGCTGGCCATGACCGTCAAGACACCACGCAGTGTGCCCGAAGGGTGTCGTATCGTCGGCGAATCCGAAGGGATGCCGCCACTCGGCCATGTGGAAATCGAATTGCATCGACGTCCGGGCCATACCAGCGAGGCCCTGGAAGCCTTCTGCGACGAACTGGAGCAGATCATCGTCGAAAACCATGAGGTGGCCACGCCGGAAAAGGACGCCGCCTTGGCGTTTCGGCGACCGACGCCCGACACAACCACCTCCATGGTGTAGCGAGACGCCACGGCCCCTGCGGCGAGGGGCCGTGCCATGCCTCAGTCCCGGCGGTAGGTGCCGACGAGACGGTTCATGCCCAGCAGGTGGGGCTCCACCTGCTTGAGCAACTCGGCCATGGTAATGCCTTCCGGCAGGTCGGTGGGCTTGTCGAGCGCCAGCACCCAGAAATAGTACTGGTGAACCCCATGCCCTTCGGGCGGCATGGGGCCACCATAGCCATTACGTCCGAAGTGGTTGACGCCCCGCGTGCCCTCGGCCGTCGCTTCTTGCAGGGAGGTCACCGAGCCCGGCAGGTTGTAAAGCACCCAGTGAACGAAGCCATAGCCGCCATGCTCTACCAGAGGGGCGTCCGGGTCATGACAGATCACCGCGAAGCCCTTGGTGCCTTCCGGCGCATCCAGCCAGGCAAGAGCCGGCGATACATCCTCTCCCTCGCCGGTGTAACGCACGGGAATGTTCCCCTGATCCGCAAAGGCGTCACTCTCCAGGCGCATCCTGCTCAGTGCAAAAGCCATATTCCTGGTACTCCTCGCAAAGTTGCATGATGGGAGACACGCGGGGCGCTCCCGGCTGACTCAGGCTCGGCAAAAGCCGTTAGCCTGTCAACGACGTCTTCTCATGGCATGATGGCCGTCACGTCCTTCTTCAACCCCTGCAACCACGAGGCGCCTCATGAAACACCTGCTGATCGTGGCCCATGCGCCTTCCGACAACACCCGCCGCCTGCGCGATGCGGCCGCGCGCGGCGCCCAGCATGCAGATATCGCCGATGTCAGTGTCACCCTCAAGGCCCCCCTTGACGCCGGACCCGAGGATGTCCACCACTGCGATGCCATCCTGCTCGGCACCACCGAGAACCTCGGCTACATGAGCGGTGCACTCAAGGACTTCTTCGACCGCAGCTACTACGCCGTCCTCGAGGAAAAGCGTGGACTGCCCTGCGTCTTGTACATTCGCGCCGGCCGGGACGGCACCGGCACGCGGCGCGCCGTGGAAGGCATCGTCACCGGTCTAGGCTGGAAATGGGCCCAGGCACCGCTGATCTGCCAGGGCGAGTGGCAGGCGGCGTTCGAGGACCAGGTGGAAGAACTCGGCATGGCGCTCGCCGCCGGGCTCGAGGCAGGCATTATCTAGACAGACCTGCGGAGCAACACACGGCGAAGCGAAGAGCGGCGCCCTCGAAGGGCGCCGCTGGCGAGCGTCTCCGGCAGGAAGGGAATTCAGCGCAGGCGCTCGAACACCGTGGCCACGCCCTGCCCCATGCCAATGCACATGGTGGCCAGCCCCAGCGAGGTGCGCTGCTCCTGCATCACGTTGAGCAGGGTGGTGCAGATGCGCGACCCGGAGCAGCCCAGCGGGTGGCCCAGGGCGATGGCACCGCCGTGCAGGTTGACGGCTTCATCCATACGATCCTTCAGGCCCAGGTCCTTGAGGACCGGCAGCGACTGGGCCGCAAAGGCTTCATTGAGCTCGACGGTCTGAATGTCGTCGATCGTCAGCCCCGCCGACTTGAGCGCTTTCTTGGACGCCGGCACCGGCCCATAGCCCATGATCGAGGCGTCACAACCGGCCACGCCAGTAGACAGGACCCGGGCGATGGGTTCCAGGCCGAGTGCACTGGCGCGCTCGGCGCTCATGACTGCCATGCCGCTGGCACCTACGGAAAGCGCCGAGGAGGTGCCCGCCGTCACGGTACCATTGCGCGGGTCGAACGCCGGCTTGAGCCCGGCCATGGATTCCATGCTGGCCTCCTCGCGGATGACCTCATCGCGATCGACGCGCACGCGGAAACCCTGATCATCGTGGCCTTCGATGCCGATGATCTCGTTGTCGAAGCCGCCATTCTGCTGAGCGGCATGCGCGCGCTGATGCGAGCGAACGCCGAAGGCATCCTGATCCTCCCGCGAAATGCCATGCATCTTGCCCAGCAGCTCAGCGGTCAGGCCCATCATCATGGCGGCCTTGGCGGCATGCTTGCTGGCCGCCGGGTTGACGTCCACGCCATGGGTCATCGGCACATGCTCCATGTGCTCGACCCCGCCGATGATATAGAAGTCGCCCATGCCGGCACGGATGTTGGCGGAGGCAATATGCAAGGCACTCATCGAGGAGCCGCACAGCCGGTTGACCGTCTGGGCCGGCACCGTGCGCGGGATGCCGGTCATGATCGCCGCATTGCGGGCAATATTCATGGACTGCTCGAGGGTCTGGTTGACGCAACCCCAGATGACATCATCAACTTCTGCAGGATTGAGGTTGGGATTGCGCTCGAACAGCGACTGCATGACACCGGCCGACAGGTTCTCGGCCCGCACGTGACGGAAGGCCCCGCCCCTGGCCTTGGCCATGGCCGTGCGCACGCCGTCCACGATCACGATATCTCTCGGATTCAGACTCATCGAATGGTTTCTCCCCGGCACTTGATAAGGCAAGTGGTGAATAGCACGTGAATCAGGCCTCGGCGGCCTCCTGATAGAAACGCTCGCCGTTGCGTGCCATCTCGCGCAGCTTGTTGGTCGGCGCATACAGCGCCCCGAGCTCAGCGGCCAGTTCATCGGCCTGGGCGACAAAGGCCTCGAGGCCCATAGCGTCGATGTAGCGAAGGGCGCCGCCGCGGAAGGGCGGGAAGCCGATGCCATAGATCAGTGCCATATCGGCCTCGGCCGGCGTACCGACGATGTTGTCCTCGAGGCAGCGCACTGTTTCGAGGCACAACGGCGTCATCATCCGCGCGATGATGTCGTCGTCGGAGAAGTCGCGGCCCGACTCGGCGATGCTGTTGACCAGCTCGATGGCCGTCTCGTCGCTGGTCTTCTGCGGCTTGCCTTTCCTGTCCTCTTCATAGGCATAGAAGCCCTTGGCGTTCTTCTGCCCCAGACGGTCATTGTCGAACATCAGCTGGATGGCGCTCTGCGGCTGACCTTCGCCGCCGCCACCGCCCAGGCTACCCATGCGCTCCGGGAAGCCTTCGGCCATGACGTCGCCGGCATGCACGGCGGTGTCCATGCCCACGACATCGAGCAGGTAGGCCGGGCCCATGGGCCAGCCGAACTTTTCCATGACCTTGTCGACGCGCTGAAAATCCGCGCCGCCGGCGATCAGCTGACTGAAGCCGCCGAAGTACGGGAACAGCACCCGATTGACCAGAAAGCCGGGGCAGTCGTTGACCACGATCGGCGTCTTGCCCATCTGGCGCGCATAGGCCACGGTCGCGGCAACCGCAGCATCGGCGGTCTTCTCGCCACGAATGACCTCGACCAGCGGCATGCGATGCACCGGATTGAAGAAGTGCATGCCGCAGAAGTTCTCGGGCCGTTTGAGGTTCTCGGCCAGGCGTGTGATCGAGATGGTCGAGGTGTTGGACGTGAGGATGGCCTCCTCGCTCACGTATTCCTCTACCTCGGCCAGCACCGCGCCCTTGACCCTGGGGTTCTCGACCACGGCCTCGACCACCAGGTCGACATGGCCGAAGTCACCATAGCTCAGGGTCGGGCGAATATTACCCAGTCGCTCCGCCATCTGCTGGCTGGTCAGCTTGCCGCGCTCCAGCTGCTTGCCGAAGAGCTTGCGGGCTTCCTTGAGCCCCAGCTCGATCGCCTCTTCCTTGATGTCCTTCATCAGGATCGGCGTGCCCTTGGAAGCACTCTGGTAGGCAATACCGCCCCCCATGATGCCGGCCCCGAGCACCCCGGCCTGATTGACGGGCGCGGACTGCCTGGCGTACTGGCTGCCCTTCTTCTTGACCACCTGGTCATTGAGGAAGAGCCCCACCAGGTTGTAGCAGACGTCGGTAAGCGCCAGCCTGGCGAAGGCACTGGCCTCGATGGCCTGAGCCCGCGCGCGCTCCTCGCCGGCGCCCTTCTGGATGACCTTGATCGCCTCGATGGGCGCCGGGTAATGCGGACCTGCCTTGCCGGCCACATAGCCCTTGGCCGTCTCGAAGGCCATCATCTGTTCGATGGCATCGAGTTTCAGGGGCCCCTGCTTCTCGGCACGGCGGGCCTGATAGTCAAGCTCGCCCTGCCCAGCTCGGCTGAGGATATCGCGGGCCGCGGCCTCCAGTGACTCGGCCGGTACCACGGCGTCGACCGCCCCGACCGCCAGGCAGTCATCGGCGCGGTTTTCGCTACCTCCGGAGATCCATTCGATGGCGTTGTCCGCGCCGATGAGCCGTGGCAGACGCACACAGCCGCCCCAGCCGGGCAGAATGCCGAGCTTGGTCTCGGGCAGACCGAGCTTGGCCTTGTCGCCCATGACGCGGAAGTCAGTGGCCAGTGTCACTTCACAGCCACCGCCCAGGGCCAGGCCATTGATGGCACTGACCGTCGGGAACGGCAGGTCCTCGAGATCATTGAAGATCCCGTGAACCCGCTCGAGCATGGCCTGAATCTCGTCTTCACCCTTGGCGAACATGCCGTGGAACTCGGTTATGTCGGCCCCGACGATGAAGGCATCCTTGGCGCTGGTCAGCATCAGGCCATTGATGCCCGACTCACCGCGCAGCGCTTGCAGCGCTTGCAGCGCCTCGCCCAGTTCCTGGACGACGGCCCCGGACAGGGTGTTGACCGACTCATCCTTCAGATCGAAGGTCAGGGTCGCGATGCACTGGTCATCACGCTTCAACGAGATGGCATTGCCTTGATAGATCATCCACGAATCTCCGTGCAGGAATTCATACGACCGTTTGATTAACACCAGCTTGGGGCAGCACCGTCGCCACGTCAAGCCTCACCCTCTCACCTCGGCAGCGGCGTTAGTCGAAGGGTGGGCACTTGCCCGACCAGGGTTCCCCGATGCAGGCCACAAGCTGATAACATTCGCTCATGACTCCCGATCCTCACCCTGCATCCCCCGAACCGCCCGGCCATGAGGCCTCTCGCGGCGCTACACGCCTGGGCTTCTGGGAAGCGCGTATCGAGTGGTTGACCGAGAAGGCCCGGCCCTGGAGCTGGCTCTGGCCGCCGATTGCCTTCATGGCCGGCGTCGGTAGCTTCTTCCTGGTCGAGCGTCAGCAGTGGCTGGGTGCCATGCTGGCCCTGAGCATGCTGCTTACCTGGTGTCTGCTGCTCTCCGAGAGCCTGATCGGCCGCTTTCTGTCGCGCCGCGGCTATCCAACCCTGCCACGCGGCGTGACCACCTTCATCGCTCAAATGGTGCACCAGGAAACGCTCTTTTTCACCCTGCCCTTTCTGCTGGCGACCACGGTGTGGACCAGCGGCCAGGCCGTGTTCACCTTGAGCATGGCCGCACTGGCCCTGTTGTCGGTACTCGACCCCCTCTACTATAAACTGGCGGAGCAGAAACGCAGCCTCTACTTCGCCTTCCATGCCCAATGCGTCTTTCTGGTGGTACTGGTCAGCCTGCCGACGCTGCTGCACCTGACCACCGGGCAGAGCCTGCTGCTGGCACTGCTGGCCACCGTCATTTTCAGCATGCCCAGTCTGATGCAGGTACTGCGCCCCATGACCGTGCGACGCTGGTTGCTCATGCTGGCGTTGCTGCCGCTGCTCGCCGGCATCGCCTGGGCCAGTCGCGTCTGGGTGCCACCGGCCAGCCTGTGGATATCGGGCAGCGCCCTGTCGCCATCCTTCAATGTCGAAGCCCGCTCGCCCGAGGGCAGCCTGCAGCTGACACCCGAGGCCCTGGCACGACGCGGGCTGTACGCGTATACGGCCATCCACGCTCCACGCGGGCTGCGCGAAGAGGTGGTTCACGAGTGGCGCCATCAGGGCGAGCTGATCGATCGCATTCCGCTGGAGATTCAGGGTGGACGGGCCGAGGGCTACCGCGCCTGGACGCACAAGCGCAATTTCCCCGAGGACAGCGCGGGCCAATGGCGTATCGACGTGATGACAGCCAGTGGCCAGCGCATCGGCGTCCTGCGTTTCAACGTTGCCGGCAACAAGGGCAAAGCGACGCTGGCCGACGGCCGGATCAGCGCGCCGCCCGGCCTGCCGGGGCTGAACCTGCGCGCCCTGATCGCCAGACCCGATTCGCGTGACGCCTCAGAGGAGACACCGAGCGTTGAAAAGCGGCCGACAACAGCAGAACAGGGACAATAGTTAACCCACTATCCGGTTGCATTCCACGCTGCAGCTTCGGACAATCCAAGCAGTTTTTTGGGATGCAGATGCACTATGCAACAGAATATCGGATTTCAGCTCGCTCGTGTGCCCCGCCTGTGGCGTGCCGTCATTGATCGGCGCCTGGCACCCGAAGGACTGACACAGACGCGTTGGGTCACCCTCTACCACCTCTGGCGAATGGGCAATGATCAGCCGCAGTGCGACCTGGCTAGAGCCATCGGCGTCGAGGCGCCTTCCCTGGTGCGGACGCTGGATCAGCTCTCGGAGCAGGGGCTGATCGAGCGCCGACCCTGTGGTCAGGATCGGCGAGCCAAGCGCATCTTCCTGACCGACAAGGCCACACCTCTCCTCGAGCGCATCGATGCGGTCGTGACTCAGGCACGCAAGGAAATGCTGGCCGGACTGAGCGATCAGGACGTCGAGCAACTGGTCGACCTTCTGTCACGCATCGAGGCCAATGGCCTGGCCATCCAGGAGCGGGAAGAGAGCTGACCGACCGGCCCGCCGTCACTCCTTCACCCGCCGGCGGGTGGCCCCTGATGCACCCCCGGGTAGTCGGGCCGCCCGGCCAGTTGATCACGTAGCCGAGAGATCCGTTCATCGAGTCGAGCCAGGCTGTCGGTGGAGCCCGACTCATCCCACCACAGCGTCACACAGGCCGCACCGGACTCCACGACAACCGCATCTTCCGGCAATTCGGCCAGCAACGCGCCCAACTGTTCCAGGGCGCTGGCCGGCAGATCGCGCAGCGGCTCCACGCGCCAGCGCCAGCCCGCCTGGAACGCCTTGAGCGACTCGCTGGCCACGACATCGCGCACCAGCAGAAAATCCGGGCCGGGCTGTTGAAGCGGATACCGCCACCGATAGGCGGGCAAGGGCTTGCCCACATCGTGCAGGGGCGACGACTCGATACGCACCGCGATGCCGAGCTCGCGCGCCTGCTCCCTGAGCCCCATCACACGCTGCTGGCGCTTGCTGGGACGCAGCCACATGGCTGGTGCAAACACCAGCCCGACCACAAAAAGAATCATCAACCAGAGCATTCGCTTTCCTGTCCGTCGAACCCGATTGCGACAGCGCCCGGCTGGCGGCACGCTGTCGAGGCAAGCCGTTGTCTTGTCACACTCAGCATCCTAAAGTAGTGGACAACCACCAACCGTCGTTGGCCCCAGCTGTGGAGAATGCAAAATGAGCAATGAATATCGTCATGTCCTGGTCGCCGTTGACCTGACCAAGGACTCCCGGAAAGTGCTGAAACGCGCCCTTCACATTGCCGAACGCAACGAGGCCAAGCTCTCCATCATGCACACCCTGGAGCCACTCGGCTTCGCCTATGGGGGAGATATCCCCATGGACCTCACCAGCATTCAGGACCAGCTCGACGAGCATGCCAAGCAACGCCTGGCCGAAATCGCCGACCCGCATGTCCCCGCGGCCAACCAGCATGTCATGGTCGGAATGCCGGACACCGAGATCCACCGTTTCGCCGATGACCAGGATGTCGACCTGATTGTCGTCGGCTCCCATGGCCGCCATGGCTTTGCCCTGTTGCTCGGCTCCACCTCCACCGGCGTGCTGCACGGCGCCAAGTGCGATGTGCTGGCGGTACGCGTGGGTACCGGCGAGGATGGCGAGGACAGCGCCGAATAGCAACTCCGCCCCCTGGTTGCCCCCGCCCGGGCAGGCGAGCGCCATGCCCGGGCCTTCAGGACTCCCCGGCTGCCATCGCCTCGAGCTCCATCCAGCGTTCCATGGCAGCATCCAGCTCGGCCTGCTTGTCCTGAAGCACCTGCAGGGTGGTGCTGACGGTTTCCGGATCCTGCTGATAGAAGGCAGGGTCTGCCACCTGGCCCTCGAACTCCGCCACGGCATTCTCCAGACGCTCGATCTCTGACGGCAGGCCGTCCAGTTCGCGCTGCAACTTGTAGGACAGCTTGGCACGCCGCGGCTCCGCTGATGAGCGCTGGGACACCGCGGCCGACGCTGCCTTCCGCGAACCACTCGACTCAGTGGAGGACACCGGCTCGGCATGCTGCCGCGCAGCCCCTTCCCAGGGAGCCGGCGGTAGACTGCCTCCCTGACGCACCCAGTCACTGTAGCCGCCAACGTACTCACGCACCTTGCCCTGCCCCTCGAAGGCCAGCACGCTGGTCACCACGTTATCCATGAAGGCACGATCGTGGGAGACCAGCAACATGGTGCCATCGAAGCTCAACAGCAGCTCCTCGAGCAGCTCCAGGGTTTCGACGTCCAGGTCGTTGGTGGGCTCATCGAGCACCAGCACATTGGCCGGCTGAGTGAAGAGCCTGGCCAGCAGCAAGCGGTTGGACTCCCCGCCGGATAACGCCTTGACCGGCTGGCGCGCCCGCTCCGGCGTGAACAGGAAATCCTGCAGGTAGCTCATGACGTGACGATCGCGCCCGCCCACTTCGACCCGGTCACTGCCCTGTGCCACGTTTTCGTAAACGGTCTTTTCCGGCTCGAGGCCGGCACGCAGCTGATCGAAGTAGGCGACCTGAAGCTTGGTGCCGACGCGCACGCTACCCTCGGTGGGCTCGAGCTCACCCAGCAGGATCTTCAGCAATGTCGTCTTGCCGGCGCCGTTGCGGCCGATGAAGCCGATACGATCGCCGCGCTGGATCTCGATGCTCAGGTTGTCGATGATGACGTCATCGCCGAAGCGCTGCGTCACCTTGTCGAGTTCGACGACCCGCTTGCCACTGCGCTCGCCGGTGTCCACGGACAGATTGGCGCGCCCCTGACGCTCGCGGCGCTCACTGCGCTCGCGACGCATCTGCTCCAGCGCCCGGACACGCCCCTCGTTACGCGTGCGTCGGGCCTTGATGCCCTGGCGAATCCAGGATTCCTCCTGGGCCAGCTTCTTGTCGAATTCGGCGTTTTCTCGCGCCTCGACCTCGAGCTCATGATTTTTCTGTTCCTGATAGCGGCTATAGTCACCCGGATAACGCCCCAGGCGACCGCGGTCCAGCTCAAGGATGGCGGTCGAGAGACGCGACAGGAAGGCCCGGTCGTGGGTGATGAACAGCACGGCACCATTGAAGGCAGTAAGCTGTTCTTCCAGCCAGGCGATGGTGTCCAGGTCCAGATGGTTGGTCGGCTCGTCGAGCAACAGCAGGTCGGGCTCGGCCACCAGGGCTCGCGCCAGCGCCACACGGCGCCGCCAGCCACCCGAAAGGGCTGACATCTGGGCATCTTCCGGCAGACCCAGGCGCGTCAGCACCACGTCGATACGCTGGTGAAAGGACCAGCCGTCAATGGCCTCGAGGCGGCTCTGCAGTGTCGCCATGCGCGTCATGTCAGGGTCGTCGGACTGCACCAGGTGGTGATATTCCGACAGGAGTTCGCCGGCTTCGGGCAGGCCCTGAGCGACCACGTCGAAAATGGTCGAGCCGCTGGCATCCGGCAGATCCTGGGCCAGCACGCCGATCTTCAACCCCGGGGCCCGCCAGATATCGCCGTTGTCCGGGGTGATCTCGCCCGCGACCAGCTTGAGCAGGGTCGACTTGCCGGTACCATTGCGGCCTACCAGCGCCAGGCGCTCTCCCCTTTCCAGCACCAGCTCGGCATCATTGAGCAATACCTGGTTTCCATAGGCCAGTTGCAGCCGTTCCAGACGTAGCAGCGTCACTCCAGCACCTCCCGATTCAACAAGTCGCCCAGTGTAACGCATGACCGCCCCGACGTGGCCCCATCCCGTCTACGACAGGTACAATGCGCGATCGTTGTATGAGGAGGACCCCGTCTTGGCCGAGACAAGCGACACTCAGGACACTGGCCTGCCCGAGGCATTGAGGTTTCAATCACCGTCTCCGCTGGTGGATATCGGTGCCAACCTGACGCATGAGAGTTTTGCCCGCGACCTGCCCGCCACGCTGCAACGCGCCCGTGAGGCCGGCGTCGAGACCCTGATTCTGACCGGCACGGACCTGGCGCATGCCGAAAAGGCCGCAGAGCTTGCGAGTGAACAGGATGGCCTGTTTGCCACCGCCGGCCTGCATCCGCATGCCGCCAGCGAGTGGTCCGCTGCGCTGGAAGCCGGAATGCGCGATCTCCAGCGCCGGCCCGAGGTCGTCGCGGTCGGTGAGTGCGGGCTGGACTTCAACCGCAACTTCTCGACCCCAGCCGAGCAGGAACGTGCCCTGGAAGCCCAGCTAGGCCTTGCCGCCGAGAGCGGACTGCCGGTGTTCCTGCATGAGCGTGACGCCGGCGAGCGTCTCGCCGAGATCCTCCATGCCTGGCGGGACGATATCTCACGGGCCGTGGTGCACTGCTTCACCGGTGAGCGCCGCACCCTTCACCGCTATCGCGACCTGGACCTGCACATCGGCCTGACCGGCTGGCTGTGCGATGAGCGGCGCGGCCACCATCTGCGCGACCTGCTGAGCGACATCCCCCTGGAGCGCCTAATGGTCGAGACCGACTGCCCCTACCTCTTGCCCCGCAACCTGCCGGCCAAGCTCAAGGGGCGCCGTCACGAGCCGGCGCTGCTGCCCTGGATCGTCCGCGAAATCGCCCATTGGCGCGGCAACTCGGAAGCCGAAATGGCCACGGCCACTACCACCACGGCTCAGCGCTTCTTTGACCTGGAAGCGCAAGCCACCCCGACCCGCCCCTCGAAGGAGGGATACTGATCATGACGGACCTGCCTGCATTCATCGCCATCGAGACCGGCAACGAAGGCGACCTGCCCCTCTCGGTTGCCTGGACCCTGCCGGATGGGCGCGTCAAGCATACGCTGATTCAGCCCGACAACGACTGGCTCGAGGATGAGCTGGTGGCCCTGGGGGAATACAGCCTGGAAGAGTTGAACAGTCTGGGCGTGAGCCCGCTGGACGTGATCCGCGAACTCGAGACCGACCATTTCAACGGCACGCTCTACACCACCGGCGTCGGCTATGATGAGGCCGCTCTGTCGCGGCTTTTCCATACCTACGGCATGGACCCCTTCGTCGAGCTGGCGCCGGCGGAAAGCCTATACCCGGACCTGCCTCCCGGCGAGTGGTCACGGGCACGCAATGAGCTGTTCAGTGAGCTGGGGCTGGAACCCATGCGCCCAGAGGAAGAGATTCAGGTCATGCTCGCCTTGCACCTGCGCATGCAGCAGAGCAATGACTGAAGCGCCTCAGGCGGTCTCGGTCTCGAGCCGCGCCTGCAGATATCGATGCCCGGCGTCGATGGACCGCTGCAGTCCGGCCTCCTGCTGGTAGAAAGCGGTCAGCGCCACCTGAAGCGCGCGTGCTCGCCGTGGCAGGCCCTCGGCCTCGAAACGCGCCGCTCTGGCTTCCACACGAGCACGAAAGGCCTCGCGGTCCACTTCGGCCTGCCCACCGAGGTTGTCGACACTCACATTGAACGCCATGCCGCAGGCCCGGCTGAACAGCAGCTCCAGCGCCTGTGGCGCCACCTCCACCGACTCGAACTCACGTTGCTGGTCGGCATCGCGACCGTCCGGCTGATACCAGTACCCATAGTCCTCCCATTGGCGTCGCCGAGCACCGGCAATGCACCAATGGCTGATCTCGTGCAGGGCGCTGGCATAGAAACCATGGGCGAAGATCACCCGGTGCCAGGGGCTGGACGCATCCGCCGGCAGGTAGAGGGGCTCGTCCTCCCCCCGCACCAACCGAGTCTGGTAGCCGGGCATGAAGAGGCCATCGAACAGGGCAATGATGTCATCCAGGTGGTGCGTCACAAGGACTCCAGAACACGACTCGAGGAGAAAATCCGCCGCCCAGTATAGCGACCCCGGAATGGCAGCGAAAACCACCGCCCGCTGATAAACTGTGCGGCTTCCCCGGCAAGATGGCGCCCGGGCTCGTCCTCAGTTGCATGGAGCATCCACCGTGGTTCATTTCATACGCGACCTGCTCAGGGTGTCACGCCAGGATACCCTGCCCCTGATCCGGCTGGCCCTGCCCATCTGCGGCGCACAACTCGCCCAGGCCGGCATGAGTGTCGTCGATGTAATGATGACCGGCCGCCTGAGCGCCACGGACCTGGCGGCCGTGTCGGTGGGCTCCAGCCTGTGGATGCCACTGATGCTCTTCATGACCGGCACGCTCATGGGACTGACCCCGGTAGTGGCGCATCTGCTAGGCGCAGGACAGGTCAAGGACATCCGCGTGCAGGTGCACCAGGCCCTGTGGATCGGTCTCACGCTGGGGCTGCTCTCGGCCCTGCTGTTGTGGACCACGGTGATGCCGATCTTTTCTGCCATGGGCGTGCCCGATGAGGTCGCCCGCCGCTCGGCCGGTTACCTGGCCGCGGTGGGCTTCGGCATGCCGGGGGTCGCGGTGTTCCAGACTCTGCGCTCCTTCTCCGACGGCATGAATCACACACGCCCCGCTTTGTGGATCAGCCTGGTGGGACTGGCTTTTAACATTCCCAGCAACTACCTGCTGATCTACGGAGGCGATGGGCTCACGGCCCTGCTCGGCGATGGGCTGCCGCAGGCCATGCAGGCGCTTCCGGCGCTGGGCGCTGTGGGGTGCGGCATTGCCACGGCGCTGTCCATGTGGTTGATGGGCCTGGCCATGGCCTTCTACACACGACGCAGTCGCGCTTATGGCGATGTCAAACTCTGGTGCCAGCCGGCACCGCCGCAGTGGCGGCGCATCGGCGAGTTGCTGCATGTCGGTGTGCCGATCGGGGTGGCCATCTTCGTCGAAGTCACCCTCTTCACGTTGATCGCGCTGTTCATCGCCAGCCTCGGGGAGGTCACGGTGGCCGCGCACCAGGTGGCGTTGAACTACACCAGCCTGCTGTTCATGCTGCCACTGTCGCTGGGCATGGCGCTGACGGTCAGGGTCGGCAACACCCTGGGGCAACGCCGCCGGCAGGAGGCGCGCCTGATTGCCTGGAACGGCATCCTAATCGCCGCACTGGTCGCCCTGCTCAACTGCCTGATACTCTGGATCACGGCACGCCCGGTGGTGGCTCTCTATACGCATGATGCGGCAGTCCAGCAACTGACCCTGTCATTGATCGGCCTGGCGATGATTTTTCAGGTCTCGGATTCCTTGCAGGTCGGCCTGGCCGGCGCCCTACGCGGCTACAAGGATACGCGCGTAATCATGCTGATCACCCTGCTGGCCTATTGGCTGGTGGGACTCGGTGGCGGCCACCTACTGGGCATGCATGGCCTTTTCCAGATCGCGTCGCCCATGGGGGTCCACGGCTACTGGGTCGGATTGATCGCCGGCCTGACCGTGGCAGCCCTTCTACTGGGGGAGCGACTCAGACGACGCAGCAAGGGGGTGGCACTTGGTGAAGAAGACATCCCGCAGACGGACTGACCGCCACACGACACCCTGGCGGCTCTTGCTCATGATGCTCTCTGCCATCTGGCTGGCGGGCTGCGGCCAGGGCGCCGCCGAGCAGCGCCTGCAGGACTATCAACAGCGTCTCGCCGAGGCACTGGACACCGCATCGCCGTCAACCGCCACGCCGCCCAACATTGGACGCTTTCCCGAACGCCAGGCTCGACGCTTTGCGCTTCCGGACATTCGCGAAGGCCTGACCGACATCTATGCACTGCGCGGCTGCCATATCAGCAACCTGGTCGCCAAGCGCAACAATCAGCTGGGGCGAGTTGCCGCTGCCAGTCAGCGCTGGCTCTATGAGCTCGAGCTGTGGCGCCGGCTTCAGGCCTGCCAGGACAGTTCCGTTGTTGCCTCACTGGATGATGAAGACCGCCGGCGACTCGAGCGGCTGACCCGCTTGAAAACCCAGCGACTGCCGCGAGCCAGCTGGAACGCGCTGTTCGACTCCAGCGAATGGGTCGACAGTTTTTCGCGCGCCAGTTCCCCGCTACCGCCCTCGGCGCTGTCGGCCGTGGACACGCAACTGCCCGCACTGCATTACCTGCGCACGGCGGCGAGACATCAGCTCGACCCGAACTGGAGCACCGACTCCGCCACCCTGGAAGGCCACCTCAACACCCTGCGCCAGCGCCCCCTGACGGCCGAAATTCTGCGCGCCCTGCTGCTGGCCGAGCAGCGACTGGAGGAAGCATCCGGCCTGATCGCGCAGGCGCTGGAATCACCGCAACACTGTGCGGAAACGTCCCGTGAACTGCCCCGCATGGGCAAACTGGCCGACTGGCTGACGCGCCTCGATCAACAGTCGACGCGCTGGCTCACGGCCCTGCATGAGCTGCTCGAGGCGCACCCACCCACACCGCCGGACGCCGTCGTTCGCTACCGGCATCGGTGGCTGTCACTCGACAACCCGCGTGCGCCCCTGGCCTCCATGCAGCGCGCTGTCGCCTATCACCGCGACCTTCGACAACACTATGTCGAGCAATGCCGGTGAAATCGGTCATGCCAGTCGGCAGTTCGCCAGCTGGCATGCAAGGCGTGATCACTGCGTGGCCCCCGGGGGCTTAACGCGATCATGACTCTGTGCTATTGATGAAGCATGAAAAGACGTTAGCGCAGCCGATCGATCACGCAGCAGGAGGGACGTTATGGGTATTCCGATGTCACCCCGGCCCGCCCAGGTCATCGACCTGGACACCATGCGCCAACGCCAGGAAGCCAGGCGTCGCCTGATTCGGCTCTCGCCCGAGCTCGATGGCCTCGAAATGGTCTATCAGCTGCCCGCCGAGCCCGGCACCTACTACGGCATGCCCATACTGGCCTGGGGACTCCGTGAGGACGGCCGGGTTGTGGGTCTGGTGCCCTGGATGGAAAGCCTCACGCCGTGTCATCAACTCGACGACCCGGAGCATGGTCATTTCATCGGCTATCGGGATCCGGAAACCGAGGAGCTCTTCGAGCAGGCACCGGATCACAAGGTGTTCGAGCTCGAGCAGGCCGCGGCCTACTTCGACTACGAAACCACTCAGGAGCCCACCCTAATCCAGCAACTGCCGGATACTCAGGGCACCCATGCCCTGTGCATGGACCAGGATGATACGCCCTGGCAACTCAAGCAGGTCTTCGGCTGGCGGCTCTACAGTGACGGCGCGGTGGAAGCGCTTCTGGCCGATGAGGCCCTGGTCGAGACAACGCCCATTCTGCCCGGCGACGCCTGCCTCTACACGGGGCACAGCCGCCACCACATGGTGTATTTCTTCCAGCGCCAGATCGCCAACCGTATTCGCCACGAGGATCCCGCCACCCTGGAAGCCCTGGCATTGATGGTCATGCCGGAACAGGAATGAGGTGACCGGCCTTCGCCAGCGCCCTAGGAGCCTGTCGGATTTGACCGATCGTCGCGAGAATCACGGATTTCGCGACAAGTTTATCGATCTGATGAGGCGAATAGCCCGCTATTTAACGAATCAGATCGAATGAAATTGGCCGAAAGCCCGGTCTTCGTAGCAGATCAGCGTTAAGTCCGACAGGCTCCTAGCCCAGACGGATATAGTAGAGGTACCGGCTGTCCTGTTCGCAGTGGAATATCAGCTCGTGCCCCAGGAAGCCGCAGAACTTGGGAACGTCTCGGGTGGTGGCCGGATCCGTGGCCACCACCCGGAGTACCTCGCCTTCCTGCATGTCCCGCACCTTGTTGTGCATCAGCATGATGGGCTCGGGACAATACAGCCCCGTTGTATCGAGTTCCGCATGACAGGCAGGCAGGGAATCCGCAGAATCAACCATCGAGAACCTCATCAAATCGAAGCAAAAGAACATCAAGGGAGTGGCTGGATGATCAAGGTCATTATCGAGCGTCGCATAATGCCGGGCCTGGAGGAAGAATACGAGGAAGCTGCCCGGGAGGCCATACGTCAGTCGCTGGGCGCCAGTGGTTTTGTCAGTGGCGAGACACTGGTCGAACAGGGACACACGGATCGACGCCTGGTCATCACCAAATGGCGTGACCTGCGTGCCTGGAAAGACTGGGCCAACAGCGAACATCGCGCCCGCGCCATGCAACGGCTACGTCCCCTGCTGACCGAAGAGGAGCGCATCCGGGTCTACGAACCAAGCTATTGAGTCGCCTAGGCAGACATCGTTGGAAAAGACTCAGTCCAGCAAGCGGACATGCACCGTCACTTCTTCCCGGTCATGATAGAGGTGGCGGCAGTTCACCTGGGCCTTGACCCCGGCACGCTCGAATGACGAGGCCAGGTGCTGCAATCCCTCCGAGACGGCCTGCCAGCGCTGTTTCATGGGCAGTTTAAGGTTGAACACGGCCTCGCGGCACCAACGTCGTGTCAACCATCGCTCGACCATGCTGATCACCCGGGACGGCTTGTCGACGATATCACAGACCAGCCAATCGAGCCGCGCCGGTGGCGTCCATACGAAGCCATCCTCGCGCAGATGCTCAACCAGTCCGGTCGCCATCAGGTCCGCATTCATCGGGCCATTGTCGATGGCAAATACCTGCATGCCGCGCTGAACCAGCTGCCAGGTCCACCCGCCCGGCGCCGCCCCCAGGTCGGCCGCCTGCATGCCATCGCTCAGCCGGGTTGCCCACTGCTCCGCCGGCACGAACTCGTGCCAGGCTTCCTCGAGCTTCAGTGTGGAACGACTGGGGGCTCGCGAGGGGGAGCGCAGCCGGCGAATACCTCCTGGCTGCTCGCTGCGGTTGCCCGGAAAACTCATGCCCAGTTGCACACGGTCACCATGCGTCCAAAACAGGTGCAACCGCCGCCCTCCGGCCTTGCGGCGCAACACGCCGGCCTTGCGCAACTGCGCTTCCAGGGGGCGTTTCAGCGACTTCATCAGCCCCGACAACGCCTTGGCATCGTTGGTATCCGGTGTTTCCTGCCATACGGACTCGGCGCTCCAGCCACTGTCGCTCACCTGCTCGATCATCGCGCTCAAGCGATCCGCACGATCGAGCTGCAAGGGTGGCAACGCCACCAGACTTTGTCGGGCAAAGACCAGCGAGGCCAGAGGCAAGGCACGGTGAAGTGCATTGGCCGCCTCTTCCGGCGGCATGACAAAGCGCACGTGGCCCGCCCCCTGCTGGTAGCAGGGCGAGCCGGCAAAACCGCTGTGATCGGCCTTGTCCAGCACTTCCGTTGCCAGATCGGCCTCGAAGCCGGGCCGGCAGTAGAGCAGCAGTTCGTTGGGGATACTCCGGGGCGGGACAGGGTTCGACACGACGGTTCCTCTGCTCTATACCGGCGGGCGCCTCCCTTGTTCGCGAGAGGCGCAGCCTGAACGTGGCAAAGCTGCCATCCTAACAGGTCGAGCGCCGAAACCACGACGCCCGACCGGCATCAGCCCCGGGAGCCGGCTTGCTTCGGGCTTTCCAGGAGGCCTTGCTCGCGAGCCATCGACATCGCCGCCTGCGGCCCGGTCCAGAGAGACGGCAACAGGACCAGCGAGACCGGGATCGCGGTGATCACGATGAACTGCTGGAGGGCACTGATCTGACCGGACCCCATGTACAGCAGAATGGCGGCCATCATTGACATGGTGATGCCCCAGAAGGCGCGCACCAGAGGACTCGGTTCATCATGCCCGGAGCCGACCACCGAGATCGCATAACTCATCGAGTCACCGGTGGTAGCCACGAAAATGGTGGTCAGCACCAGAATCGCCACGGCCATCATGCTGCCACCCGGCAGGGCCTGAGCCACGGTCAGGGTCGCGACATCAAACTGAAAGTTGTTGAGGGCTTCGGTCAGCTCGATGGCACCGGTCAGTTGATAGTGAATGCCGGAACCACCCATCAGGGTAAACCAGACCGTGGTGGCAATCGGCGCCATGACCGCAACGGCCAGAATCATTTGACGGATCGTGCGGCCACGCGAGATGCGCGCCACGAAAATCGCCATCAGCGGTCCATAGCCGATGAACCAGGCAAAGAAGAAGACCGTCCACCACTTCATCCACCAGTCCGGTGCCTGCTGGGATGTCATGGTCGCCATGGTAAAGAAGGACGTTAGGTATTCACCGAACCCTTGGGTATACGCGTCCACAAGGAACAGGGTGGGACCGAAGATGAAGATGACCAGCGCGATGGCCAAGGCCAGGAAGACATTGAAGCGACTCAACACCTGAATCCCGCGGTGGACCCCTGTCACGGCCGATGTCACATAGACAACACCCAGTACCACCAGGATGCTCAACTGGGTTCCGTAGCCTTCCGGTAGGCCAAAGAGCTCATGCAGGCCAAAGCTGACCTGGGTGGCCAGAAACCCGATCGGACCGACCGTGCCCGCGACGACGGCAATCACGCAGGTGGCATCGGCCACGCCACCAATCCAGCCACTGACCAGGCGCTTGCCCAGCACCGGCATCAACAGAGTACGCGGTTGCAGGGGGTGACCTTCATCATAGTGAGCCCGCGCCAATACAACCGCTGTCAGCGAACCCAGAACCGCCCAGGCCAGAAACCCCCAGTGCATGAAGGACTGAGCCAGGGCTCCGGCGATGGCATCTGCCGTTCCCGCTTCCGTATCGAAGGCCGGAGGCGTGACGATAAAGTGATACACGGGCTCGCCGGCGGCAAAGAACACCCCTCCCCCGGCAAGCAGCGTGCACATGATAATCGACAGCCACTTGAAGGTGCTCAGCTCGGGCTTATCCAGTCCACCCACCTTGGCGCTGGCTGCCGGTGTGAAAGCCAGGCCCATGGCCACCACAAAGGTCAGCAGAAGCAACAGCTGGAAATAACTGCCGAGCACCTTGGCGGTCCAGGTGAAGCCTGCTGAAACACTCTTGGACACCATATCGATGTCATATAACGACAAGCCGATAAACGCCAGGATGAATCCTACACTCAGGATAAGCACCAGCGGGTCGCCGAGCTTGTGAGCGGGTTTTTGATCGTCGGTTTCAGTCATGCAGATCTCGTCGGTCAGGGTGTAGTCGGGAGGCGGCACACTGGCAAGGTCGCCATCCATGGCATGCGAATACGGTTATCGGACGGCAGCATTCGAGCCACCGGCAGGAACAAATGGACGGAGTGCTCTCGAGAAGCAGAAACACGCCCGGCTCATGTCTAGAATAGAGGCCTGACGCCTTTGCGGCCACTGCGTGGCCTTGAGCCTGGGCTCGCATGGTAAGACCAGGGCACCGTACGGGCATAAACAAAAGCCCCCAACTCCGTCGGAGCTGGGGGCTTTTGCTTATGTAAGTGCCTGACGATGACCTACTCTCGCATGGGAACTCCCACACTACCATCGGCGCTGAGC
>NZ_JAUFPO010000005.1 GCF_030409235.1 Halomonas almeriensis | reverse complement strand
CATGGCGGTCGGCGCTCCGCCGGGCAGAAGCGCTGCTTCTGCACTTCCGGCGTCGCCCAGCTGAGCTAAGGGCGCGTGTCTTAGGTTCTACGGGGCAAAGCGGTAAGCATCCTACCGTGCCATTGGCCAGCTGTCCAGCCGCCAACAACGCTATGTCGGGTTAGCCGTCCCTCCTGCATCTTCATTAAGGCGGGTCTTGTGGTGCACGGTGCGTCGCCCAAATGTGCAATCGGAGCTCATTATCTTGAAAGCCACACGGGGCGTCAGCATGTCAGGAGGTGAACACCAAAGAAACTAGCTATTCAGGGAGTCATATTTCCATGGCTACAGCAGCAGAGAAATCGCACGAGACCCAAGCCCCCATTCTCCAATGGCATGATGTCAACATGCTCTTGAAGGCCGATGAGTCGCCTTGCGTGAGCATCTACGTCTCGACATCGCCCGTTTCCAACTATCGCGAAGAAAACCGCATTCTCTACAAGGACCAGGTCAAGAAGGTCGTTGAAGAGCTTGAGCAGTGGGATATAGATAAGTCTCAGCGCACCAAACTGATCGAGCAGCTGGAATCGATCGGCACTACCGACGAATTCTGGACCCATCAACAGAATGGGTTGGCAGTCTTCGTTTCTCCTCATCGCTTTCAAGCCCGGAAGATGATGACCCGTCCCGACAGCTCACTGGCTATCGTGGGTGATGCTTTCCACCTTCGCCCGGCACTGCGAGAAGCTTCCAACTGGATGCAGTATCAGGTGCTGTGTATCAGCTTGCACGATGTGACTCTGTACAACGGCAACCAGGAGGAGCTGACCGAAGTCGAGCTGCACAGTGATGTCCCGCGCGGTATGGGCGAGGCCCTCGGCAAGACCGAGACATCAGCCAACCGCAAGGATGGTAACCGTAGCGGCGACGATAGCACGGATCTGAAGCAATACTTCCAGGCTATCGACAAGGCTATCCGAGATCACCACAGCGGCCGCAAACAGCGTCCGCTTGTGCTGGCCATGGTCTCCGAACATCAAGGCCTGTTCCGTGAAGTTAGCGAACACCCGAATCTGCTGGAGACCGGTATAGAGCAAGAACCTTTTGAGGCGATTCGCCAACACAAGCTGGGTGAGCTCTCCTGGGAGGTAGCCTACAAGGCTACGCGTACCGACCTCGATCAGTTGATCGAGAAGTATCAGGAAAGGGCTTCCCACGGCGAAGGCGAGAGTGACCTCGAGCAGGTAGCCTATTCGGCCACCATTGGTCAGGTGGGGACGCTATTGGTCGACGAGAGTGTCCGTGTCGAAGGCACCGTCAAGGCTGACGATGGCAAGGTCGACTATGACCATGCCGGCACGGAAGACGTGCTCGACTCGATCGCCAAATTCGTCATCAGCTTCGACGGCGAGGTTGTCTTCGTACCAAGTGAGCTGATGCCTGCCAAGAGTGGTGTCGCGGCCATCCTTCGCTACGCCATGGAACCGATGTAATCGGTCCGCAGTACCCTACCTCCCTCTCCCAGGGTATCGGCAAGATACCCTGGGCAAACACTTCATGAGGTAAGCGTGAACTTCTTGTAGTGGCATATCACTGCACTTGGCGCCATGCTGGTTATACTGATCACCATGGCATGGTTGGCCAACCCGATAATAAACCGCCGGGCTTGCCGACCCTTCATCAAGAGGTGCCGCAGTGAGTGCCAGCAAGTGGATCGTGGGAGGTTTGGCCTGTCTCGGCCTGACGGGCCTGACCTTCGCACAGGACGACATGAGTCACGAGGCGATCGCCAAGCGTCTGGCGCCGGTAGGCGAGCTGTGCCTGCAGGGGCAGGACTGCGGCACCCAGGCCGCATCGGCCAGCAGTGGCGGGCAGAGCGCTGGCGATAGTGCCATGGGAGGCGAGGCGGTCTACAACAACGCTTGCGTGGCCTGCCATGATGCCGGTGTGGCCGGAGCGCCGAAGATCGGCGACAGCCAGGCCTGGTCGACGCGCCTGGAGAAGGGCACCGAGAGGCTTTACAGCAACGCCATCAATGGCTTCAACGCCATGCCGGCCAAGGGCGGCAATCCCAACCTCTCGGACGCCGAGGTCGAGGCGGCCGTGGATTACCTGCTCGACAACTCGCAATAGGTCACGCGCACACTCGGCAAGAGACATCCAGTTCAATCCAGCAGGGAACGCAGCCCGGCAATGGCGCTCTGTCCGCGGGCCTGCTTCTTCTCTGGATCCTCACGGTCGGCACGCCCTTCCCACTCCAGCGCGTCCGCCGGCAACTCGTCGAGGAAGCGACTCGGCGTGCAGTCCATCAGCTCGCCATAGGTCTTGCGCTGGCGCGCCAGGGTCAGGGTGAGGGTGCGCCGCGCCCGGGTGATGCCCACATAGGCCAGGCGCCGTTCTTCCTCGACGGTGCCGGCCTCAATGGCGTTGCGATGCGGCAGCAGTTCTTCCTCCAGCCCCATCAGGTAGACGTGCGGAAACTCCAGGCCCTTGGAGGCGTGCATGGTCAGTAGCTGGACCCGGTCGGAGTCGTCTTCCTCGGCCTGCTGCTCGAGGATGTCGCGCAGCACCAACCGCGAGATCGCCGCTTCCACATCGTCGGTTTCGGTCTCGGTGCTCGGACTGTCCTCGTCGGGGTCGGCCTGCATGGATTTTTCGAGCTGATCGACCAGCGTCCACACATTGGCCATGCGCCGCTCGGCGATGGTCGGCGCGCTGGCGTTCTGATACAGCCAGGCCTCGTAGTCCATCTCGTGGAGCATGCCGCGAATCGCCGCGATGGCATCGCCCTTGTCCATGCGGGTACGCACGCCATCGATGAAGTGCGTGAAGCGTCCCAGGCGCTCCACGGCGCGGGCCGGCAACTGCTCGGCCAGGCCCATTTCATGGCAGGCGGCAAACAGCGAGGCGCTGCGCTCGGTGGCATAGTTGGCGAGTTTTTCCAGAGTGCCGGGGCCGATCTCGCGGCGCGGCACATTGACGATACGCAGGAAGGCGTTGTCATCGGCCGGATTGATCAGCAGCCGCAGGTAGGCCATGGCGTCCTTGATCTCGTTGCGCGAGAAGAAGGAGGTGCCACCGGAGAGCTTGTAGGGAATCTGGTAGTGCTGCAGCTTGAGCTCCAGCAAGCGGGCCTGGAAGTTGCCGCGATACAGCACCGCGAAATCTCGCCACTCGGCTCGCTCCTTGATGCGCCGGGTGAGAATCTCGCTGGCCACCCGCTCGGCCTCGGCTTCCTCCTGACGATTGACCACCACGCGGATCGCCTCACCCTGGCCCATGTCGGACCACAGCGTCTTCTCGTAGACGTGAGGATTGTTGGCGATCAGGGTATTGGCGGCGCGCAGGATGGTACCGGTGGAACGGTAATTCTGCTCCAGCTTGATCACCTTGAGCCGCGGAAAATCCTCGCCCAGCGTCACCAGGTTCTCGGGGCGGGCCCCGCGCCAGGCGTAGATCGACTGGTCATCATCACCGACCACCGTGAAGGTGGCCCGCTCGCCCATCAGCATGCGCACCAGCTGATACTGGCTGACGTTGGTGTCCTGATACTCGTCCACCAGCATGTAGTGGATCTTGCGCCGCCAGCGAGCCAGGGCCTCCGGGTCATCGCGCAGCAGGGTCACCGGCAGCAGGATCAGGTCGTCGAAGTCGACCGCGTTGTAGGCCTTGAGGTGGCGCACATAGGCCTCGTAGACCCGCGCGGCGAAGAGTTCGTCTTCATCGGCGGCATGCGACAGCGCCTGGCCCGGCAACACCAGGTCGTTCTTCCAGGCGGAAATAATCGACTGCACCCGATTGATCTGATCGGCATCGACCTGGGCATCCTTGTTCATCAGGTCGCGCAGCAGCGCCTTGGCATCTTCCGGATCGAACAGCGAGAAGCCGGGCTTGTAGCCCAGCGCCTTGAGCTCGCCGCGGATGATGTTCAGCCCCAGGGTGTGAAAGGTCGAAACGCGTAGCCCATGAGACTCCTTGCCCTTGAGCATCTGCCCCACCCGCTCCTTCATCTCGCGGGCCGCCTTGTTGGTGAAAGTCACCGCCGCAATGCGCCGCGCGCTCATGCCGCACTCCTGAACCAGATAGGCGATCTTGGTGGTGATCACGCTGGTCTTGCCGGAGCCGGCCCCGGCAAGCACCAGGCAGGGGCCGTCGATGGCCTTCACGGCCTCGCGCTGGCTGGGGTTGAGCTTGGCGATGCGGCTGGCGATGCTAGTACTCATCAGGGGCCTTCCGGCGGTGTCACGGCACCGGCGAAGTCGAGCTGGCGCCAGGCCTCGTAGACCAGAATGGCGCAAGCATTGGAAAGGTTCAGGCTGCGGCGCTCGGGCAACATGGGCAGGCGCAGTCGCTGCTCGGCGGGCAGGGCCTCGAGCATCGTCTGGGGCAAGCCACGCGTCTCCGGGCCGAAGACCAGAGCATCGCCCGGCGCATAGCTCGGCTCATGATAGCCAGTGCGCCCTCGCGTCGAGACGGCGAATACCCGCTGCGGCGCCACCGCCGCCAGAAAGGCGTCCCAGTCGGCGTGTACCCGAACGCGGGCCCATTCATGATAGTCGAGCCCGGCACGGCGCAGACGCTTGTCATCCAGCTCGAAGCCCAGCGGCTCGATCAGGTGCAAGCGAAAGCCGGTGTTGGCGCACAGCCGGATCAGGTTGCCCGTATTGGGCGGAATCTCGGGCTGAAAAAGCACCACATCGAGCATAAAAGGCTACCTGAGGATCAAGACCGTTCAAGGGCCGCCCGCCGGGCAGGCCGGCACTTCGCTCAGCGCTCGGTCACCCCGTAACGCGCACGATAATCGCGAATGGCCTCGGCATGGCCCTTGAGCGAGTCTCCGGCATGGACTTCGAGATACTCGAGAATCATGTCCAGATTGACGATGCTGACCACCGGCATGCCATAGGTCGCCTCGACCTGCTGGATGGCGCTGCGCGAGTCGCTGTCGCCGCCGCCACGCTCCTGGCGGTCCAACGCCACCACAACGCCGGCGGCTTCGGCCCCGGTCTCGGCGAACAACTCCATCACCTCGCGCACCGCGGTGCCAGCAGTGATCACATCATCGATGATCAGCACCCGGCCGGCCAGTTCGGCGCCGACGACATTGCCGCCCTCGCCGTGCGCCTTGGCCTCCTTGCGGTTGAACGCATAGGGTAGGTCGCGGTCATGATGGTCAGCCAGCGCCACCGCGGTGGTCGCCGCCAGAGGAATGCCCTTGTAGGCCGGGCCGAAGAGCACGTCGAGCTCGATGCCGCTGTCAGCGATCGCCTGAGCGTAGAAGCGACCCAGCTGAGCCAGTGCCGCCCCGGACTTGAACAGGCCGGCATTGAAAAAATACGGGCTGACACGGCCGGACTTCAGGGTGAACTCGCCGAAGCGCAGTACCCCTTGCTCGATGGCGAACTCGATAAACGCCTGCTGGTAAGGTTGCAGGGACGATGCAACTCGCTGATCCGCCACGGGGCCTCCTATCACGCTGATGGACCGATGCCATTTACCCAAACGTCGAAACGTCGGGTATGATACACGCGCGACGCAAAAGGGACCATGTATGAAAATCGCCACCATCAATGTCAACGGCATCCGCGAGGCGGTCGGCCGAGGCTTCCTCGACTGGCTGGCCAATCAAGATGCCGACGTCGTCTGCGTGCAGAACCTCAAGGCCAAGAGTTTCGAGCTCGACGACAGCATCCTCTTTCCCGAGGGATACGAGGGCTACTTTCTGGATGCCGAAGAAGACGGCTTCTCCGGGGTGGGGCTGTATTGCCGCAAGATTCCCAAGGCCATCATGTACGGCCTGGGCTTTCCCGAGTGCGACCACGAAGCCCGCTTCCTGCAGGCGGACTACGACCGCTTCAGCATCGCCTCCTTCCTGATGCCCGACGGCAGCGACCCGGCCGCCAAGCAGCAGTTCATGGGGAAATATCAGGAATACCTGAGCAAGATGGCCCGCAAGCGCCGCGAATACATCATCTGCGGCACCTGGCACATCGCCCACAAGACCATCGACCTGGAAAACTGGGCCGACAACCAGACCACGCCCGGCTTCAAGCCCGAAGAGCGCGCCTGGATGGACCAGGTATTCGGCCCCACCGGCTTCATCGACACCTTCCGCGAGGTCAACCGCGACGCTGGCGAGTACACCTGGTGGCCGGCCCTTGATCAGGACCAGCCGCGGGATCGCCAGGAAGGCTGGCGCATCGACTATCAGATCGTGGGTCCCGACTTCCGTCGCCACGTGGTGGACGCCTGGATCAACTACGATGCCACCTTCTCCGAGCATGCTCCACTGATCGTCGAGTACAACCTCACCCTGTAACGGGTCTAGCGTCGCCCCCTCCCCGCTCACCACGCCGGCAAGGGCGCCGGCCTGGTGGGGCAGGGAAGCCCTCAGTCACGAATGCCCAGCGCCTCGCGCTGATGCGTGAACAGCTCGCCGCCGGCCTTCTCGGCAAGGTCCAGCATGGCGTTGAGCTCGGCGCGACTGTAGGTGCCAGCTTCCGCCGTGCCCTGCACCTCGATCAACTCGCCGTTTTCCGCCATCACCACGTTCATGTCGGTACCCGCGCGGCTGTCTTCCGGATAGTCCAGGTCGACCACCGGCGTACCCTGGTAGATACCGACCGAGATCGAGCTGATCAACTGATGGAAGGGGTCGCCCTTGATCAGCTTCTCGCGCTGCAGGTAGCGCACCGCATCCACCAGCGCCACACAGCCTCCGGTAATGGCCGCCGTGCGCGTGCCGCCATCGGCCTGAATGACATCACAGTCCACGGTAATGGTGTACTCGCCCAGCTTCTTGAGATTGATCGAGGCGCGCAGCGAGCGGCCGATCAGGCGCTGAATCTCCACCGTGCGGCCACCCTGCTTGCCGCGGCTGGCCTCACGCCCGCCACGGGTATGGGTGGCACGCGGCAGCATGCCGTACTCGGCGGTCACCCAGCCCTGCTTCTTGCCACGCAGCCAGCGCGGCACACCGGCCTCGACACTGGCATTGCACAGCACCCGGGTATCGCCGAACTCGACCATTACCGACCCCTCGGCATGGCGGGTATAGTCGCGGGTCAGGCGAATCTCGCGGGTCTGATCGGTCGCGCGGCCACTGGGACGTCGAATATCCGAAGGCATGACACCTCTCTTGCTGTTGGCTGATCAAAGTATTCCGCCATTCTACACGCTCCAGGCCCAGCGCGTGGCGCTCAACCACAACACCGGCCCGTGCCGAGGGCAAACAGGCACAGCCGCGAGGGATGATTTACACTCCGCACTTCTGCCAAGCGCTACTTTTGCCAACCGTTTCGTCGATCGGAGTCTTACATGGTCCACAGCATGACGGCCTTCTCACGCCAGGAGCTGGATGCCGACTGGGGCACCCTGCAACTGGAGCTGCGTTCGGTCAATCAGCGCTACCTGGAGCCACACTTCCGGCTCCCCGAAGCACTGCGCGACCTCGAGCCCGGCTTCCGCGACAGCCTGCGGGGCCGCCTGGCCCGCGGCAAGGTGGAATGCCAGCTACGCTTCACACCCGCCGACGCCAACGGCCCGCTCAGCGTCAATCGCGCGCGGCTCAACGCCCTGGCCGGCGCCCTGAACGAGGTTCGCGCCAGCGTGCCCCAGGCCGCCATGCCCGACGCCCTGGCGCTGCTCGACCACCCCGGCGTGCTGGAAGTCCCCGGCCCCGACCTGGACAACATCAAGGCCGAAGCGCGCGACCTCTTCCAGCGGGCCCTGGACGACCTGGAAGCCGGCCGCGCCCGCGAGGGCGACAAGCTGGCCGCCCTGATAGAGCAGCGCCTGGATGGCATTGGTGAGCAGGTCAACGAGGTTCGCCGGCTACTGCCGGAGATCCTCATGCGCCAACGCGAACAACTGAAGGCGCGCCTGGAAAACGCCCGCGCGGAGCTCGACCCCCAGCGCCTGGAGGCGGAAATGGTGCTCGTCGCCCAGAAGGCCGACGTCGCCGAGGAGCTCGACCGGCTGGAGACCCATGTCGCCGAAGTCCGCCGCCAGCTCAAGGCCCAGGGCCCCATCGGCCGCCGCCTCGACTTCCTGATGCAGGAACTCAACCGCGAAGCCAACACCCTGTCATCCAAGTCCGTCGTCGCCGACATCACCCAATGCGCCGTCGAGCTCAAGGTCCTGATCGAGCAGATGCGCGAGCAGGTTCAGAACATCGAGTGAGTTCCACGTAAACCCATGCGTATCCCTCGTAATGGTGTGGGCAGTTACACAGGTTCATTGGCTCCCTCGGGATAGAACGCGCCAGAACGGCCGGTTACGAATAGCTTACTGTTTGCTCGGAGTGTTGCCCTAGATAGGCAACACCCATTTCATGTTCAGCTCATCTCGATGGTTCAGCCTTGTGCCATTCACTTGGAATGCTGGCAGTACGCTCGATGATGAGACCATTGCTTGAATTTTTGCGCTCTGGGATGGCGCAAGCCGCTCTCGTGCTGGTGTTGTGCGGGCTGGCCACCTCTGCCCAGGCGCAGCAAAAGGATATCTTGCCCCCAGATCAGGCTTTTACACTGAAGCTCTCGCAGAGTGGTGATTCCCTGACAGTCGACTGGGACATTGAAGCCGGCTACTATCTCTACCGCCATCGCTTTTCTGCCGCAACGCCAGAGGGCGAGATACCGCTGGACCTTCCCGAGGGCGAGGCCATCGAGGACGAGTACTTCGGCCGCTCCGAGGTCTACCGCCACGGGCTGCGCATGACCACGCAACCCGGTGATGCCGATACGATCACCCTGCACTGGCAGGGATGCGCCGATGCTGGCCTCTGCTACCCACCCCAGCAGCGTACCTTCGACCTGCCACTCTCCGAGGGTGCTTCAGCCACTGACGTCTCAATAATACCTACTGCAAAGACCGACAACTCGAAGACCGATGCTTCAGGAAGCAAAGACGCCTCGAATGACCCGGGCGCCATTATTTCATCGGACGAGACGCTGAGCTCTTCATCCGATCCCGGTGTCTCCCAGGCAGATGATCAGCAACTGGCGACCCAACTGGCCACTGGCAACTGGGGATGGACACTGTTGGTGTTTTTCGGCCTGGGACTGCTGTTGACCTTCACACCCTGCGTGTTGCCAATGATCCCGATCCTTTCGAGCCTGATCGTGGGGCAGCGTCGCAGCGGAGAGAACCAGAGGCTGGCAGGCTTCATTCTATCGCTCGCCTATGTGCTGCCCATGGCTGCTACTTATGCCGTGCTTGGGGTCACCGCTGCCATAGCCGGCGCCAATCTACAGATGCTGTTCCAGAATGTCTGGTTCATTGGCATCTTCTCCGCCGTGTTCGTGCTGCTGGCACTGGCCATGTTCGGCACCTTCGAGCTCGAACTGCCTCGCGCCCTGCGCAATCGCCTGGATGCCGGCATGTCTCGGCAGCGTGGCGGGCGCCTCAAGGGAGTAGCCGTCATGGGCGTGCTGTCGGCGTTGCTCGTAGGCCCTTGCATGACAGCACCACTGGCAGGCGCCCTGCTATTCATCGCCGAGAGCGGCAACCCCTGGCTGGGCGGAGCCGCACTGTTGGCGCTTGGCCTGGGCATGGGGGCTCCATTGATTCTGATCGGCACGGTCGGTAGCCGTCTGCTGCCCAGCCCTGGCACCTGGATGGTGCGTATCCGCGCGTTGTTCGGGTTTATCCTGCTGGGCATGGCAATCTGGTTCGTCGCCCGCGTAATACCGGACACCATTGTGCTCGGCCTGTGGGGCGCTCTCGGATTGGGCTTTACCGTTTCGCTGCGCGCCCTGGCCCGTGGTGACAACGCCTCGGGTGTGATGTCTCAGATCGCAACCGCCATGGCAATCGTTGTCGGCCTGTGGAGCGCCTTGATGCTGATCGGCGCTGCCGGTGGCGGCCACGACCCGTGGCGCCCGCTGGCAGTCTACGCGCCGACAGGCGACGCTTCGACGGTAGCTGCACCGGACTCGACGACCAACCAGCCACTCGCGTTCGATGAGGTCGAAGACCTGAAAGCCCTCAACGCCCGTATCGCACAAGCGGCAGACCGCGGCCAGATGACTCTCGTCGAATTCACCGCCGAGTGGTGTATTTCCTGCGAAGTGATCGAGCAGGAAGTCTTCACCGACCCGAGCGTCAAGACCTCCCTTCAGGATGTGCAGCGGCTGAGTATCGACGTCACCGAGTATGACGCGACTGACAAGGCACTCATGCAGCACTTCAGCGTCGTCGGTCCGCCGACATTGATGTGGTTCGGCCCTGACGGCCAGGAGCAACGCAGCGCTCGTATCATTGGAGAACTGGATGCCGAGTCATTCCTGGAGCGCTTTGATCAGGCCAGACAGCCAGCCAGCACCAATACAGGAGACAGCTCATGAGCCCGCTGGAGCAAAGTATCGCCATCGGTCCGCTCGGCATGAGCCTGGACCAGCTGTTGCTGATCGTTGTGCTGATTGTGGCACTGACCGTCGGTACCTGGTTGGGCCGACGCCGCCAGGTCCGTGTGGGCGACAGCCTGTTCAATGCGCTGTTGATCGGCCTGGTGGGAGCGCGCGTCGTGTTCATCGCACTCTACTGGGAGAGCTACGACTCCGTCTGGTCATGGCTGGATATTCGCGACAGAGGGTTTGAACCGCTGGCGGGACTGGCTGCGGCCGCGCCCTATCTCGCCTGGCGGTTGTGGCGCTTCCCCGCAGAGCGCAAGGCGCTCGCCGGTGCAGTGGTATCTGGCGCGATGGCCTGGTCGTTGACGGCAGGGGCGCTGACCGTCATGCACACGCAGCAGACCAGCCTGCCGACGACACCACTGACCGCCATCAGCGGCGAGACACTGCCCTTGTCGACCATCCGGGACCAAGCCGACCAACAGCCCATGGTGGTCAATCTGTGGGCCAGTTGGTGCCCACCCTGTCGTCGCGAGATGCCGATGCTGGAGCAAGCCCAGCAGGAGCGCAATGACGTGACCTTCGTATTCGTCAACCAGGGCGAGAATACCGCCACACTCAAGAACTTTCTCGAACAAGAGTCCCTGGCACTGGATCACGTCTACCGCGACCCGAACATGGCCTTCGGCCAGGAAGTGGGTGCCATGGCCATGCCAACCACGCTCTATTTTGATGCCAACGGCACCCTCATCGACACCCATTTTGGCGAGCTTTCACGTGCCACGCTCGACCGTAGTCTCGAACAGATCGCCCCCTGATGCTTCTTCCCATGATGGAGACCACCAACATGCCGACCACCATGCCGACCACCCACAACGCTCGCAAAGCCTCTCTGCCACTGACACTCGCCATGGGCGCTGGTATCGCCCTGGCGGCGAGCCTACCCGCCCGTGCTGATGAGCTTCCCAAACCGCTGCAAGCATTGAAGCAGCAAGGTTTAACCTTCCATGGTCAGTTCGACGCTCCGAGCGGCCTGACAGGCTACGCCGCCAGTGCCAGAGGCCAGACCGTGGCGGCGTACCTGACCCAAGACGGCCAGCATGCCGTAGTGGGCACTCTGATCAATGCTCAGGGCAACAATGTCGCGGCGGAGACACTGCAGAGGCTGGTCAATGGTCCCAAGAACGCCAAGCTCTGGGACAAGATGGCCGACCAGCATTGGGTCAGAGATGGCTCTGCAGACGCCGAACGGGTGGTGTATACCTTCAGTGACCCCAACTGCCCGTATTGCCATAAGTTCTGGGAAGATGCCCAACCCTGGGTCGAGAGCGGCCAGGTGCAGATTCGACACCTGATGGTCGGTGTCCTCAAGCCCAGTAGTGGACCCAAGGCCGCCGCCCTGCTCAGCGCCGATAACCCCAGTGAAGCTATAGCCGAGCATTACCGCACCGACACCATGCCGGACATCAAGGGCAGCGAGGAGAGTGAGCGCCACGTCAGCGAGAACACTCAACTTATGGCTAACAATCAGCTTCACGCCACACCCGTCACCTTCTATCGCGACAATGAGGGAGTGCATCGCGTGATGGGTGCGCCGTCGCCCGAGAAGCTACGTGAGATCATGGGCGGCGAGGCGCCCTGAGCACTGGCCGCATGCCAGGGTAATATCACGCCAAGGGCAAGCGCAGGCGCACAAGCAGGCCGACGCCATCACCCGATTCCAGCGCCAGGCTGCCGCCTGCGCGATGGGTGATGGCGTCGACAATCGAGAGACCCAAGCCACTGCCACGCGCGTGGTGGCCACGCTGAAAGCGCTCTGTCAGTCTGGCCAGCCGCTCCGGCGGAATCGTCTCGCCACGGTTGGCCAATTCGATCACGACTCCGTTGCTGCTGGCCCAGGCATGAATATCGATCGACGCCTCGGGTTCACCATGATGTCGTGCGTTCTCGAGCAGGTTACGTAGTACGGTCGTTAGCATCGAATCCGAGATGGCGACATGCCGTAAGTTGGCATCCGCATCGATACGACAATAATCGCGACAGCCGGACTCCGCCATGGCCATGTCCAGTGCTGCGTGAAAATCCGCCTGCTGGGGGGCATCCTGCAGTGCCGCCTCACTTTCCATGCGCGCCAGCAGCAACAGCTGATCAAGGGTCTTCGACAGGCGAGCCACACCGGCTTCTGCCTGTTGCAGCGCATAGCGACGTTGCTCCCCTTCGACCCGTTGCGAGACCTGTAGATGGGTGCGGATGGCCGTCAATGGCGTGCGCAGTTCATGAGCAGCATCGTCGGTGAAGCGTTGCTCCATGTCGAGCACGCGCCGCGTGCGCAACAACAGCGTATTGAAGCCATCGATCAACGGCCGGATTTCAGCAGGCAAACCACGCATGGGCAATGCCGAGAGGTCGCCGTCGGCACGCGATACCAGTCGTCTCTGCAAGCGCGTCAGTGGCGAGAGCCCCCGCGCCACGCCCCACCACAACGCGACGAGACTGCCGACCGAAGCCAGTAGGAAGGGATAAAAGGCGGCACGGCGAACCTGCTCCAGAAGCGCCGTGCGTTCCCGCAGCCGATCCGCCACGGTGATACGCTTGTCGTCATCCACCAATGTGTAGACGCGCCAACGCTGCCCCTTGTGCTCACGATCACGATAGCCCTCGCGGTCGCTCTTCAGCACGTCGTTCATCTCGGGGTGCGTACCGGCGACCACCTGTCCGCGCAGCGACGACACCCGGCAGGCCACACCCTCAAGCGCCGGAATGGTCGACATATTGCCCGCCTCACGACGCCACAGCTCCGCCGGCACACGATCCATCAGCCCCGCCACCATGCGCGCCGATTGTGCCAGACGCTGGTCCAAAGAATGTTCGAGCTGCGTCGACAGATCACGCATCGACCAGGCCGCCGTGCCTCCCCACAGTAATGCCAGGGTGATGCCGAGCGTAGCCACCAGGCGCAGCCGCAGGCTCATGACGTACCATTTCCAGAAGGGGTAGCGAGGCGATACCCTACACCACGAACCGTCTCGATCATCTCGCGTCCCAGCTTGCGACGAAGCTGATAAATATGCACGTTGAGGGCATTGCTCTCGACTTCATCATCGATACCGTAAAGGCTATCCTTCAGCTGGTCTGCGCTGAGGATACGCCCGCGAGCCCGCATCAGCGTCTCCAGCAACATCAGCTCGCGTCGTACCAGCGTCACCGGCTGCCCGTTCAAGGTGACGCTTCGCGCGGCCGGATCCAGCGTCAGCGCCCCGTGACGCAGCGAGGCATCCGCCTGCCCCACCGCACGGCGCAGTAGCGCCTGCAGCCTCGCCGTCAACTCATCCAGGTCGAAGGGTTTGACCAGGTAATCGTCGGCGCCGCCCTGCAGCCCTTCGACACGACTAGCCACGGCATCTCGCGCCGTCAGTATCAGCACCGGCGTGGCCACGCCCGCGCGCCGCCACTGCTGCAGCAGCGCCAGACCATCGCCATCGGGCAGACGGCGGTCAAGCACCACAGCATCGTAGTCGATCACGGCCAGCGCCCCGTTTGCAGCGTCCAGCGAGGTCACGATATCGACGACGAAGTCGCTCAGCGCCAGGCCCGCTTCGATGCCTGCCGCCACCGACTCATCGTCCTCGACGAGTAGTACGCGCATGTCTCTCCCATTTTACCCCAACCATTCCCCCGCAGTTTGGCGAACGGAGATGATGTCAGGATGAACTCGCTGACTTATGAGACGGAGAGAGCCCACGCGCCAACCACCAACTCAGTACCAGCGCCACAAGAAATGCTGCCAGCGGCCAGCTCAGCCCCGATAGCGAAGCGTCCGCCGGCCCCGAACAATAGCCGGAAAGCCCCCAAACGACGGCACCCCCAGCACGAAAGCTAGACTGGTCCAGACTCACGGAGTCACTGCCCCATGCCCATGGGATCCAGGGCAAGGCCCTGCTGGTGGATAGCCCCTCACCCCCGACAGAACGGCCACACCTGGTAGAAGGCGTCGCATTGGAACTCGGCTTCGCAGGAAGGCAGTTGCGAGCGGTAGCGCGAGGCATTGGTGGCTACCTCGCGGGCGGCGCGAAGTACGGCCGGCTTACCACGGTAACTGCCGCGGTTATAACCGCCCTGCCCCTGATGATAGGCCAGGTAAAGATGCCGCGGATTGTTCAGCGATACCCCGGTCATGCGTTGAGTGCGCGCGTTATACCAACCGATGAAGTCCGTGGCGTCTTCCATGTCCGAGCGGCTGGCGAAGATACCGCCGACATCGTCCTGATACTCGCCCCACACCGGATCCAGCGCCTGGGCATAGCCATAGGCCGAAGACGGCCGCTTCCAGGGGATGAAGCCCAGCAGATAGGTGCGCGGCGGCCGCACATGGCTGCGGAAGGACGACTCCCGCTCGATGAAGGCCATCTGCGTCGAGATGGGCGTTCCCCAGCGCTGCTCCGAGGCCTTGGCCGCGTCATACCAGTCCGGCTGCTCGCGGAAGATCTCACAGATGTTGGACTGCCGCTCCGGCGGTGCCGGCGCGAACATCGCGCAGCCGGAAAGGCTCCCCAGCAACACCAGCATGACCGCTAGCCGCAGCCAGCTCCGGTTAACCGCTGACACACGCATGATGTGGTTTCCTCGGCAGTTTGTGGTTAAGCAGGGTGAAAAACCGAACCGGGTCTGACGCCGTCATGGCCCCCACTGCCCCCATCCCGAGAGAAGGTACCACCAGAAGGCTCACCGGCCCACCCGGCGCCGGCCAAAGACCGACGAGCCGGTCGTGCGCTGCCACCGCCAGATATGGGTCACCAGCCCGCCCATGACCAGGGTGAACACATAGCCGCCAGACCAAAAGGCCAGATAGGACTCGAACAGGTTGGCGATCATGAAAAACACGAAGAAGCCGGCACCGAACAACGCCATATCGCCCGGCATCGTGCCGCCACGCCACGCCAGCCAGGTACCCCGCGCTACCCAGACAGCCAACAATGCCACTACACTCGCACCGAGCAGGCCATAGCCAACCAGTACTTCCAGGAAGGTATTGTGAAGATGGCCGAAGCCCTGACGAACGCTTTCGGGCAGCCACTCCGTCTGCTTCATCACCAGACTGCGCCCTTTCCCGCCCCAGCCGACGAGGGGGCGCTCGGCGATCCACTCGGTGGCAGCACGCCAGGAGTGAATTCGAATACCCACGCTGGAATAGGGCACTCCGCTCCAATCGCCCTGGATGACGCTGGCGATCACCTCCCGTTCGGCCATCACCCGGCGCTCAACGGTGTCATGGAAGGCCGCCGCCAACACCACAATGAACAGTAAAGCGCCGATGGCAGCTGCCCACCCTCGGCGTGTGGCGCCCTGAACAGACCCACTAAGCTGCCAAGCTCGCCAGGCCCAGCTACACAACATCACAAGCGCCGCCGCGCTGAACGCCAGCCAGACGCCTCGCGTCTGAGTCACGACAACCCCCGCCAGGCAGACGAGCGCTATGACGCCCCAGGCCAAACGCCGCCCCCAGGCCAAGCGCCCCGCCCTCAACATGCGCGGCGCAAAAGACGCCAGCCCCAGGGCCGCCGCCCCGAACAGCATCGCCACATGCTGGGCATTGTGAATCCCAAAATCGACCCGCTGCCCTGCCAGACCCCGCTGCCAGCTCTGCCAGCCATGACCCTCGAGCCACACCGCCAGCAGCCAGCCCGGCAGGGCCAATGCCCAGACCCAGAACGTCAGCCGAGAGCTGCCACCCAGCCACCAGGCCATGCCGATAAACAGAAACCACTTGGCCATACGATCCAGTTCAGGGTTACCCGGCACCCATGATGGATGATGCAGATACCCCAACCCCCAGCTCAGTAACTGAACCAGGACAATCGCCCACAGCAACCACAACGGCGCCGACGTGCGCAGCTCTCGCCCCCAGCACAACACCGCGAATAGCCCCAGCAGGGCCATCAGCGTGCCGGCTTTCTGGCCCACCGCCGGCCACACAATATCGCCCGCCGCATACAAGAGAGTGGCAAACAGCCCGAGCCATGTCAGAACACGCGGCAGCTGCCCTTCGGGTAAGAAATACGAGGGTAACCTGCTAGCAGGCAAAAACGGGGGTAACACGGGAGTATGCCGCCTATATCATCGAGAAGGGAATGACCAAGCATGCTACCAGAATTCCCGCACAGCCAGAGAGCCAAGCCAGCTGAAGACCCAACGCCAAACCCATAACAGCAAATGACCGGCAATGGCCACCATACCCTCTCAGCACGCTACCCCACAAACACAAAGCCCGGCAAAAAACACAAAGCCCGGCAAAAAAGCCGGGCATCGTAAGGCACATCATAGGTGTAACGCGGTTATATCAGTCACACAGTTTTCATGAGTACGCCGCCAAAGCGGGTCGAGGAGATGGTTCGCCGGTAGCGTTATCTGCCGTCCATAAATGATCGCAGAGATCTTCGCGGGGGCTGTAGTCAATTGGGGCATACTCCAGCAAGCGCCTCAGCGCCGGATAATCGAAGTCGAAGCAAGCAGCATAGAGGTCTTCTAACAACGCATGTATCTTAACCCATGGCCACATCGTCTCATTCGCCGTCAGAATCCGAGAATGGGACGTCTGGGAGACGGACTCGCCCACCAGCAACTCTTCATAGAGCTTCTCCCCGGGCCGTAACCCGGTAAAGGCGATCTCAATATCGCCCTTCTCGCCATCGCTGGCAGAAAATGGCTCTAACCCCGAGAGCCGCACCATATGCCTCGCCAGCTCAGCAATCTTGACAGGCTCACCCATGTCCAGGACGAACACGTCGCCTCCCTTGGCCATGGAACCTGCCTGGATAACCAACTGCGCCGCCTCAGGAATCGTCATGAAGTAACGCGTAATGTCAGGGTGAGTCACGGTAACCGGGCCACCTGCCACGATTTGCTGTCGAAACAGCGGTACCACGGAACCACTCGACCCCAGCACATTACCGAAGCGCACCATCGAAAAGCGCGTACTTGACTGATACTCCCCCAATGCCTGACAGACCAGCTCCGCCATGCGCTTGCTGGCACCCATGACATTAGTGGGGCGCACTGCCTTGTCAGTCGAAACCAGCACGAATGTATCCACGCCAGCGCTCACCGCTGCCTCGGCGGCCGTCTGAGTGCCCAGTACATTGTTGCGCAAGCCTTCGATCATATTGTGCTCGACCATGGGGACATGCTTATACGCCGCCGCGTGATAAATGGTTTGCACCCCGAAGGAACGCAGCACGGCCTCAAAGCGCCCATGATGCTGAACGGAGCCGAGCATGGCTTTGATAGGAACGTCGAGCCCTTCGTGACTCGCCTGCTCGTTCAGCTCCTTTTCAATACGATACAGGCCGAATTCGGACACCTCGTAAAGCAACAGCTGACAAGGGCCCTGGCGAAGTATCTGGCGGCACAGCTCGCTACCAATCGAACCGGCAGCCCCTGTCACCATAACCACCTTGCCGCTGATATTGGCCCCCATGAGGGAGTCATCAGGCGGCACAGGATCGCGCCCCAGCAAGTCTTCAACCGCCACTTCACGGACTTCGTTCAACTCCGCTCGGCCCTCAACGACATCCGCCATGCCCGGTATGGACTTCACTGGTATCGGCAAGCCTTCCAATGACTTCAG
The DNA here is from genome assembly GCF_030409235.1 of Halomonas almeriensis. Lineage (GTDB taxonomy): Bacteria > Pseudomonadota > Gammaproteobacteria > Pseudomonadales > Halomonadaceae > Halomonas > Halomonas almeriensis. The sequence goes on along the minus strand of NZ_JAUFPO010000005.1, from coordinate 292,219 downwards.
GATCTCGCGCCGCTTGGCCCGAGTCGCACTGGGAATCGCCAATAGAATCTGATCGGCCCCATAATCCTCTATCAGCTTGGGGATCCCCCCGGCCTCATAGACTTTGAGCCCCTGTATCATGGAGCCCTGCAAGTGGCGCGCGTCATCCACAAAAGCAATCGGCTCGTGCTCGCGCCCATGACGAAGCGACATGACCAACTGACGCCCTGCTTCCCCCGCGCCATAAATCACCACCCGCGTTTTATAGCGCATCTGCCCCTTGAGATAGAGCGCGCGCAGGCCGAAGCGAACCCCACCGATCGTCAGGAGCGCCAGCATGGCATAAATGAAGGGAACGGAACGCGGTACCGGCAAATCCAGCAGGTAATTGATAACGACCAACGCCAACGAGGAGCCCGCGACGCCGGCCAGCACTGCCTTAACCGCCTTCACGCTGAGGTAGCGAATCACCGCGCGATAAAACCCCAACCGCATGAAAATCAACAGGCTGACCGGTATCATCACCGGCAACACCCACCAAACGCGCGGCTCTGCCAAAAAGCGCCAGCTATCCAGGCGAAGCAGCATCGCCAAAGAAAAGCTCACGACAATCAGCCCGCTATCCGCCACCAGTTGTATCAGCCGCTTTTGGGGCCGCGACAACCGGAACAAGGGTTGTAATAAAGTACTTAACACCGATTTTGCCCCTTACGTAAACAACAGTGCTATACCACTGTTTTATTCTGGCTCGTTCCCAACCGAGCCTTATTATCAACTCATCCGTCACCCACGCCGCTTGGAAAGTGCGAGTCAAAGAAAGAACGGCGCAGAATACGACGAAATGCTCCAGGGCGCCAAGGGAAAGGAAGCACGCCAATCCAATGGGCATTCTGGACTACACCACGAACTGACAACACCAGAACAAGCCCACAAGCTCAAAACCGGTAACCCACATCACCAGTGCCAACAGCACCACACTGCCCTTTAGCCCCCGTAGCCCAGGCTCAATCACCACCGAACAGATCACGGGTATAGACCTTCCCAGCCACGTCCTCCAGCTCGGCGACCATGCGATTACTGAGGATCAGCTCCGCTTCCTGCTTGAAGGCATCCAGGTCGCGCATCACCCTCGAGCCGTAGAAGGTATCCTCCTCCAGCACCGGCTCGTAGACCACCACCTCGATGCCCTTAGCCTTGATACGCTTCATCACCCCTTGCATGGCACTGGCCCGGAAGTTATCCGAGCCGGCCTTCATGATCAGCCGATAGACGCCCACCACCCGCGGCTCGCGCCGGATCACCGACTCTGCGATGAAGTCCTTGCGGGTGGTATTGGCGTCGACGATGGCCTGGATCAGGTTGTTGGGCACGTCCTGATAGTTGGCCAGCAGCTGTTTGGTGTCCTTGGGCAGGCAGTAGCCACCATAGCCGAAGGAAGGGTTGTGGTATTGGCTGCCGATGCGCGGGTCCAGCCCCACGCCTTCGATGATCTGGCGACTGTCCAGGCCATGGGTCTCGGCGTAGGTGTCCAGCTCGTTGAAATAGGCCACGCGCATGGCCAGGTAGGTGTTGGCGAACAGCTTGATGGCCTCTGCCTCGGTGCTGTTGGTGTACAGCACCGGCACTACTTCCTTGACGGTCCCCTGCTCTAGCAACCCAGCGAAAGTCTCGGCACGCTTGGAACGCTCACCAACGATGATCCGCGACGGGTAGAGGTTATCGTAAAGCGCCTTGCCCTCGCGCAGAAACTCCGGCGAGAACAGCAGATTCTCGGTACCAAAACGACGGCAGGCCTCGGCGGTATAACCCACCGGCACGGTGGACTTGATCACCATCACCGCCTCGGGGTTGATGGCCATCACGTCCTGGATCACCGCCTCGACGCTCGAGGTATTGAAGTAGTTGGTCTCGGGGTCGTAATCGGTGGGCGTGGCGATCACCACGAAATCGGCGTCTCGGTAGGCGGCCTCCTTATCCAGGGTGGCGGTGAAGTCGAGCGCCCGATTGGCCAGGAAGTCGCTGATCTCGGCGTCCTCGATGGGCGAGACCCGGTCGTTGAGCTGCGCCACCTTCTCCGCCACGATGTCCAGCGCCACGACCTGGTTGTGCTGGGCCAACAGCATGGCATTGGAGAGCCCCACATAGCCGGTGCCGGCAATGGCAATCTTCATCTAATTATTTCTCTGTACGTTGCCAGAACTCATCACCGAGATGCCTGAGTCATCACATCCTTGATGACTTGGCAGGTCTGGTCGATCTCAGCCTTGGTCAAGGTCGGATGGCACAGAAACATCAGGCTGGTCTCGCCCAGCTCACGCGCGACAGACAGCGGTTTCTCGGGCCGCCACTCCGTACCATCGAAGGCCTTCTCGCGATAGACCTCGGAACAGGAGCCCGAGAAGCAAGGTACGCCGCGGGCAACGATTTCCTGCTGGATACGACCCCTGTCCCAGCCATCGGCCAGATAGTCAGGCTCGACGAACACGTAGCACTTGTAGGCTGCATGCTCGACATGCTCGGGGATGGCCGGCACCCGCAGCCCCTGGCAGTCGGCGGCCGTTTGCCAGATCCGTTGGGCATTGGCCTGCCTGGCGGCCTTCCACTCGGGCATGCGCGCGAGCTGGATGCGCCCGATGGCGGCCTGCATTTCGGTGAGCCGCCAGTTGGTGCCGAAGCTCTCGTGCAACCACCGAAAGCCCAGCGGATGTTCACGCTCGTAGACGGCGTTCCAGCTCTTGCCGTGATCCTTGTAGGCCCACATTCGGCGCCACAGGGCTTCATCGTTGGTCGTGACCATGCCGCCTTCGCCGCCGGTGGTCATGATCTTGTCCTGACAGAACGACCAGCAACCCACATGGCCGATGCTACCTACGCTGCGGCCCCGATAGGTGGCACCGTGGGCCTGGGCGCAGTCCTCGATCACGTAAAGGCCGTGCCGCTCAGCCAACACCATCAACTCGTCCATCTCACAGGGCCAGCCCGCCAGATGAACGGCGAGGATCGCCCGAGTGTTGGGGGTGATCTTCTCGGCCACCGTCTCGGCGGCGATGTTCTGGGAATCACGATCCACATCGGCGAACACCGGCACCGCCCCGGCAGTGACGATGCTCGAAGCCGAAGCCAGGAAGGTGCGCGAGGTGACGATCACCTCGTCGCGCCCTCGACCTTCGCCCTCTCCGATCCCCAAGCCCTTCAGGGCCAGATCCAGCGCCGTGGTGCCGTTGGCCACGGCAACGGCATGGTCCGTTTGCGCAAAGGCCGCGAATTCACGCTCGAATTCACGGCCCTCGGTACCGGTCCAGTAGTTCACCTTGTTGGAAAGCAGCACGCGCTGCACCGCCTGGGCTTCTTCCTCGGTAAAGGAAGGCCAGGGGGAAAAGGGTCCATTCAGCATTTCAACACCAGCGAAAAAGAATTCGACAATACAGCCCGGAGTTTTATCGACACCCGCAGCACGCAGCACGCAGCACGCAGCACGCAGCACGCAGCACGCAGCACGCAGCGACTATCCCACCACCGTTTTCCAGATGTAGCGCAGGTCCGCGCTCAGGCTCCAGTCGCGGATGTACTCGAGGTTGATACGCACCTTGTCGGGCCAGATCACTTCGCGATTGTAGGCTTCCGGGTCTTCCGCCGCGGCCAGCAGTTCTTCCTCGTTGCGATACTTGAGCGTCGCCGGGCCGGTGATGCCGGGGCGGATGCTCAAGAGCCGGCGTTCCTCTCCCGTCAGACGGTCGGCGAAGCCGGGAACGTCCGGCCGGGGGCCCACGAAACTCATGTCACCCAGCAGCACGTTCCACAGCTGGGGCAGCTCGTCGATCTTGACCTTGCGGAAGAAACGCCCGAGGGGAGTGATGCGCGGATCCCCGGAGCGGGTCACCGTGGTACTCAGCTCCCGGCTGGGCCTCATGGTCTTGATCTTGACCACCCGAAACAGGCGGCCATCCTTGCCCACCCGCCGCTGCACGAAGAATCCGTTGCTGCGGGTATCCCAGCTGGCGGCCAGCCAGGCTAGCAGAATCAGCCAACCGCTCAGCACCAGGCCGATGGCCGACACCACCAGGTCGAAGGCACGTTTGATGGCCGCCTGACCGGCATCCAGCCCCTCACGTTCAAGCACGGTAGCCATAACGATCCAGTGTCTCTCCTACCAGGGATTCCAGTCGCGTCACTTCAGCTTCTTCCAGCGATGCGCGCCCCTTGCCAATACTCTTGCTGGACACGCTCGACACGGCCTCACGGATGGCATCGGCGGGAACCTCGAGCCCCAGAAAGTCAACGATCCTGGACAGCTCTTCTCGGGGGTCACGCACGAAGTCCTCGTAGCGAACGCGAATCACCTTATCCTGAGGCATCTCGGCGAAGGCCCTTTCCGCGTTCTCGACACAACGCTGCCACTGCAAGGCACAGACCTCGTTCAGGCTATATCGCTCCAGGAGCTCCGGCATATCGTCCAGTGCCGGCCCCCAGAACGCCAGACGCTTCTCACGCGAAAACAACCGATAAGCACGGCTCCACAGGTAGCGCGTGCCGTAATAGGGCAAATCCGTCAGAGGAACGAACCGTACTTTCTCCAACAGATAGGGAATATCCAGCTTGGCCTGCCAACGAAGCTTGGCGGAACCGGTGGTATCGATGCCATCGCGATGGATGTAGACATACTTTGCCTCCGGCACGGCACCATCCACGAAGGGCACCCGTAGGCTATTGGCACAGGTCTTCTCAACGACGGTATGGGCCTGATAGCGCTTTGCGACCCAGTCAAACTGCTTCTGCATGTAAGCCTGCACGGCAGAAGTAGCACATTCGGCGGGTATCTCATCGGAGGGATAACGCACGTTACCGTGCCGCCAAAGGTAATTGACCTCGTCACATGGCCAGGTAGCCACCCCGTCGAACTTACACAACACATCACGCAGTATGTTGGTGCCAGATCGTGGTGCTCCGATAACCATTGCTTTATTAATACTTTCACTCATTTTTTAAGTATTGCCTTCAATAAATTATTATTTTTAACTAAAGACCGCGAAGCAGCAATGCAAACCACATAAGAAGAGTAAAGTCGGCTTAACCCAACATTATCGACCAAAGACCGCCAATACCAATATGCTGACCTAATCTTATTTCTAGAAACTGACCCTCGCCGTATTCGATAACTCGAATAACAGCCAGGAGCCTTAATTGCCGCCCCGTGGTCACGCATCACAGAAACCCAAACATTTACAGCTTCTGTAGCTGGCTGCGAGGCCATTTTTGGAATACTCACTTCATTGCGATCAATAATTATTGATAGAACGCCTATAGCGGTATTCTTAATATAGTCTTTCCAATAAAAAAAATTCGGCGACAAGACCCTATTTATCACCTCCCCCCATTCATCAACAACATCGTAATCATGATACGAAAACACTACATCATTCTCGATCATAAAGTTCACTTGACTATACAGCTTATCTTTATACCAAAGATCATCGGAATCTAAAAAAGCTAAAAAGCGGCCACGAGCCAACTCAATACCAAAATTACGGGCAGGCCCTGCCCCTTGGTTAGCTTCCATTTGAAACACACGCACACGACTATCTTCCGCCGCATAAGACTCGGCAAGCGCGAATGTTCCATCCACTGATCCATCATCAACGATAATCATCTCCCAGTCCAGAAACACTTGGGCCTGAACGGACTGAATGGTTTCGGATAACGTCCCTTCGCAATTATATGCAGGCGTTATAATCGACACCACTGGGCTATTATTTTCCATAAATCACCATGCAAGAAAACTACTGAGACAACCTTATACAAAAGCTCAAAAAAAGGCTCAGTTAATTAGCAGAAAAGGACACACCAAAAACAAACTCGAGACTATATCATTTTGGATCAAAACAAAACTCAACAGAGCTATTCCAATCGTCAACCAGCAACTCTTTCAGCAACTCAACGCCATCTTCTTCAAGATAGACTTTCGAACGAGACCCGTTTAGTCTACGATAAATTTCACCCAAGCCACTCTTCCGCACAAATGGCACAACACCAGGCCAATACATTACCTTCCTAAAAACTGACTGCCTAAAATTCTCTAAGGCTTGATAACGAGGCACAATCCCTGAACTTATTTTTTTTGTTGCTCTACTGGGAACAAAAGAATCATCAACACCCAAGAATTTCCACAAATGGACTAGACACTCCTGTGGGTAATCAACAAAATCAGCTTGGTTAAAAACCAATAGATTTTCACGACCGAACAAATCAACTATCATACTTAAGCCAAAATAATACCTAGACCTATCCACAACCCTAGGATACTTCTTTATAATAGCTTCGAGATCTCTACGCTCAATCCGTTTTTGATGCGGCAGAGTTCCATTCCTGATACCATGTTTTATTTGCGATACTGCACGTTCGACCGGATCACGAATTACAACGACAATCTTTACTTTTCCAATCGTATCTTTTATATTTTTCAAGGCATCTTCATTATATAAATAATAGCTCGTAAACTCACCAACCGCATGATGGTCAGTAGACGCTCCTGAAAAGTGCTGCAAATACCATTCAACACCTTTATCCAAATGATCAACGAAATAGCCAGTCTCTTTAGGGTTTGAAACAAACACCTCAGGGTGGTCTCTCATGCACTCCGCCAGCCACGTGGAAGCACACTTATGACCTCCAACACCAATAAAATTTGGGTTAGCCACACAAACCTCTTAAACCAATTATGCAAAAGTATAATATTAACCAACTAAACTGGACAGATTCAAAATCACTCCGCACAATCAAAGCATATACAGGAAACCATCCTCTGTAAATCTCAAGGAAGCTTCTACAGCCATTTATTCGACAGCAGATTCATGGATACCAAGTTGTATACGCAGTGAGATAGAATTTTTCACACGACTAGTTAGTGCTGAGAATTCGCTCACTCCCTGCCAACTGCTAAGTCTAGCTAAGAAAAATATAGAATCAGAAAAACTAATTATCCAAAAGTTGCTGGTAAAATCCAATCAGAGTCTCGGACTCACTCTCCCAGTTATAGGTGGACTCAACCGCCTCACGCCCGCACCGTCCCATGGACTCAGCTTCATTAGGGTGTGCCAGTATCCAGTCGATTGCCTCAGCGATGGCCTGCGGGTCCAGCGGGTCAACCAGCTGGCCACACCCTGCTCGGTCGATGATCTGACGCCACAACGGAAAGTCCGAAGCAATCACCGGTAGACCTGCGGCCATGTATTCGAACATTTTCACCGGTAGTGCATCCGGGTGGTTACGAGTGGGGTGTAAAACGACCAACCCAGAACGCACATTACCAAGCAAATTCGCTACGCTGCTACGCTCTACCCAGCCATGCGGGACCACACGCGACCAGCCCGGCAGTGCTTTGACTTCGTCTTCCAAACCGGACGGTGTAAACGTGCCGCCCAGTTGTAATCGAGCCTGATCATCCGTCACGCGCTCCAAGGCCTTCACCATTTCTATAGCGCCCCGCGCTGCCGTGATGTTACCAACATAAGCCACATGTGGAGGAACTTCGGCAAACGGTTTCGGCTCCGGCGGCACCAATTCGCTCAGAATAGGGAAATTATGTACAGTCACTGTCTTTTTGGCTGGAAAACGCGCCGTGATCGTAGGTGTGGCTGTAACCACTCCATCGAACCACCGCGCCCCCGCCCATTCAAAACCCTCGACCAATAGCGCTACAGGCCGACGCAACCAAGGACGAATCCAGTGCTTGCCTAGAATCTGTCGAGGCAAATCCTCATGCACATCGTAGATCACCTTGATGCCAGAAAGCTTCAACAACAGCCCCACCGGAATCAACTCCGGGTCATGAAAATGCGCGACACAAGGTCGCGCCCTCCGCACGGCACGATACATACGCCAAGCGCCCTTGGTCATCCGCACCAGACGCCCACCAGGGGGCACGCCCGTATCGACCACCTCAATGCCATTCACCTCGTCGCGCTCGTCACCTTTCCCGTCCTGTACATAGAATACTACGGGGTGCTCAAACGCTCTTGCCAAAGAGGCTACCTGCTTTACGCGGATGCGGGTATCTGTGCGGGGGTGCACTGTTGTAAAGTGAAGCAGCATCATTATTTACCTTTTATAACTCTCTATTATTGAATCAATTTCCGATCATCATAAGCTGTGCCTCCCCAACGCCTGCTCCTAAGAAGAAACAACACCATTACACCTAAAGCAACACCATCGGTCAGTAATGCTGTAGGCAGGTCGGCGCTCAAAAGTAGCGCTCTACTGGGCACAATGAGCACTGCAACAGCAAACCAAACTGGAATTCCCTGAACTGACAAACAATCAACTAATCTAAAAAGAAGCCCTGCCAACACAGAATAAAAAACAATTCCTATAATACCAGCGTGCATAAACCCCGTGGAAAGGAAAGTGTTATTTACAGAGGCCTCTGTTCCTCGAGACTGTCCGATCAATTCTGTATACCTAATATCATAAGGATAGTCAATTATGGACGACGTTATCGAATTAGACCAGAACACATATTCGTTTCTAGAGAAAAAGTCATAATAATAGAATGTGTTATCTGCAATAATAAAAAATACTCGATGAATAAACATCGCCGCTGGCAAAACCTCATCAAACCAACAAAATATCACCAAGGCAGTGATCACAACTCCGCTCATCGCAAAAGGGACAACACTCAATGCCCGAGCCTTTTGAAACCATACCCAAAGAAATACAACCAAGAAGGGATAAAACAGGACTGACTTATGCGAGCTAACACCGAACCAATACACATGCAGCAAAAACACAAGCCCCGCTAACCAATATTTTCTACGCCATAGCCCAATAGCAAGAAGAGTTGGGCCAAAAATTTTATAAGCCCAATTATTCATATATCCCATAAAGCCTTGGTTGATAAGAGCACCGACATCCCGGCGGTACTCATAGACCGCCGCGAGATCGAGATTAAAAAAAGCTGCTCCTCCAGAAGCCGCTAGCCAAACAGAAACCACCACTGCTCCAGAAGCTAGGACCAAATAGGCTATCCATGGCCCTTTCTTCACCAAGGGAAATTTAACCAGACGACCTCGACGAAAACATTCAATGATCGCGTACCCCAACATCACAATATAAAGATGCTCCCTAGACTGATCGGACACCCCATAATAAAGAAGCAACGGAGATATCAAACCGAAGAGCAAAAAATTAATGAAGTAGTCAGACGGGCGACACAAACGCCGGGGGGCTATAAAAAGCAACAAAACATAAAGAAAAAAACCTTCAAAATACTTTATAAAAGAAAAATTCAAATAAAATCCTGAATAATAATTCAAAGGATTAACATAGAAACGGTAAGCGAGATCTAGGGCACCCCAAAGCACAACCCCGGCAATAACAAACGAACCACGCGACTCCAATTGCAGCAGCAAACGTTGTGCAGACACTTTCATCAACAGTACCACCTTCGGAACGTACTCACATGAAGAAAGTAAATATATTCACAAAAGAACTCTAAGAGTTTGCAATGAGAAGGAGGGGAGCCGCGAGAAAAATGGCACGACCTTGGAGAGCCTCGAAACACTCCACCTCTCGCCTTTACGCATTCGACCTTATTTTTTGTTCCACACATGCCAAATCCCAATATTAAAAATCTTAAAAGAAAGCAAGACCATCTAGAAAAAAACCAAAAAACAAATACCACAAAACCTCTAACGACAAGAAAGAAGATCGTTTTAAGCCACTTTAGCCTCCTCAGTAGGAAAAAAATAACCTCAAGCAGCCTCAAAAAAATTAATGCCTGGAAGCTTTAAAAAAAACCACAAACACACCAAATAAATGGCCAACAACCATTGACAAAGAAACACCTACAACTGCAAATAAAGCTTCTCCAGCAAAGAAAGACACAACGAAAGAAAGAAGCTTTAGAAGCACTATTACGATATTGATAAGCAAGTTTTCAGCTTGGCAATCCAACGCCATCAATACCAAAGACAAAGGGGAATATAAAAAACGAGCCGAAAGACCAAAGATAAGCCACCCAGCATAAATTCCAGCTTCACTCCACTCTTCACCAAACCCCAATACAAAAATAGTCTCACTAAAAAAAACCAAAAACAATATTGGAGGAAAAGTTATAAAAGCCATCACAAGAGTGACTTTCATGCACCGGGTCACAAGCTCTCCCGATGCTTTCAGGCCTTTTATATCGCCGTACAAAACCTGAGCGACGGCCTGACTGACCATTATCATTGGAGCCGCCAGCACCCTATCTGCCAAATAATAAAAACCAGCTACCGCAGGATTGAAGAGAACTGCCATAAGAAAGTTAGGAAGCTGAATACTGATACTGTTAAAAAATACAGCTGGAACATCATATATTGGGAAACGCCGATACTTCTTTAGCAAGGCTTTTACCCGTAAAGTTTCTGACTTGCTTTCCAAAAAAATCTGGCGCATTGGCATCAGCCTAGACAAAGTGCGAATTCCGACACTCTGGCCGACCCCTTGCCCACTAACTAGACTCCAGACACCCAGCCCCGCAAAGCCACCCACGACTTGTATGAAAGCATTTGCTAGGCTCTGGTTAATTCGGGTGCTGGCGATCTGGCTATAGTTCTTCTCTCGAACTGCCCAAAACTTTAAGGCTCTGTAGCTTCCTGAAACTAGTAATATTATCGGCAACAACCACAAGAGCTGTTCCATCGCCGGAGTTTCAGTCCAACGCGCAACTGCCCCTCTGAGGAGGGCCACCATTATCACGACGACTCCGGCAAAGATCAGATTTATTAGAAGTGAAGCTAGAAGAAGATGACCAGCATCTCGATCACGACGAGGAAGCGGAATGGCCAGTTCGTAGCGCAAATTAGATACACCTCCTACAACCCCGAGTATGGCCGCAAACACAGCGAACACACCAAACTCTTCGGGGCTATAAAGGCGCGTAAGCAGCGGTATGGCTGCCAGAAGAATCAATTGTCCGGCTATATTAGCGGACGCTAGCGTTGTCACCCCCCGAATGAATCGACTTTGAAAGAGCCGTTTTATCAGAGGGCAAGCCCCATCTATCATCATGTTCTTTTAACCTTCTCATTCATCCATGATACTATCCTCCCCAAGCCATAAAGTCGACAAGGATAACTGTGTATGGATTTCATGAAGGCATAGTTAACAACTACAGAGAATGCCATAATCAATATTTTCATTGTTTTTTTATCGAAGCTAGTTTATGTGATACATTCTCTTGCTCGATGACATCAAGATAAGGATGCATCGGTAGGCTAAGGACTTCTATTGCCGCCTCATCGCCTTTTGGCAGCGATACTGCCAAGTCACCAATAGCCGGTTGCTGGTTCAAGGGAATTGGGTAATGCACGGCCGTGGGAATGCCCGCTTCCTTGAGCACTGCTTGCACGTGCTCGCGATTCTCCACTCGAATGGTGTACTGTGCCCAAGCACTGGTGTTGTGCGGCTCGATGTGGGGTGTCGTGGTGATGCCGGCTTCAGTGAGGTGTTGCGTGTAGCACTCCGCCACCTGCTGTCGCTTCATCAGCTCGTCATCGAAGATATCCAGCTTGGGTAGCAAGATAGCGGCCTGCAGGGTATCCAGCCGGCTGTTCACGCCCACGCGAAGATGATGATAGCGCCGGTCCTGGCCATGACGGGCGACCTGGCGGATGATCGTTGCCAGCTCGTCATCGCTGGTGAAGATGGCACCGCCATCGCCGTAGCAGCCCAGTGGCTTGCTGGGGAAGAAGCTGGTGGTGGCGATGGTGCTCAGATTGCAGGACTTGCGGCCCTTGTAGGTGGCGCCGAAGCTCTGGGCGGCATCCTCGATGATCGGAATGCCGTATTTTTCAGCGATGGCATTGATGGCGTCCATGTCCGCGCACTGGCCATAGAGCGACACCGGGATGATCGCTTTGGTGCTCGGGGTAATCGCGGCTTCCAGCAGGGTGGGGTCCAAGTTGTAGGTGCGCGGGTCGATGTCCACGTATACCGGCTTGGCGCCCAGCAGAGCCACCGTCTCCGCCGTGGCGATATAGGTGAACCCCGGGGTGATCACCTCATCCCCGGGGCCGATGCCCAGGGCCATCTGGGCGATCTGCAAGGCGTCGGTACCATTGGCGCAGCTGATGCAATACTTGGCGCCGGTATAGTCCGTCAGCCTTTCCTCGAGCTCGGTGACCTCCGGGCCCAAGATGTACTTGCCGTGGGCCAGCACGCGCTGGATGCCGGCGTCGATCTCATCCTTGATGCGCGCCTGCTGGGCGGCCAGGTCGATAAAGGGAATCATGCGCTTACCTTGGTCAACTGATTACCATCGAGAACATAACGATCGCCGGTGTGCGGGCAGACGGTGTCGCCCTGCCCTTGCAACGGCAGATCGAGCTGTTCACCGTGCTCGCTCATCCAGCCGATCTGGCGGGCCGGCACGCCCACCATCAGCGCATAGGCCGGCACGTCCTTGTTGATCACCGCGCCGGCCCCGATGAAGGCGCATTCTCCGATAGTCACCCCGCACACGATGGTGCAGTTGGCGCCCAGGCTGGCGCCCTTCTTGACCAGGGTGTCGCGGTACTCGCTCTTGCGCTCGATCAGGGAGCGGGGGTTGTAGACGTTGGTGAACACCATGCTGGGCCCGCAGAACACGCCCTCTTCCAGGTGCACGTTGTCATAGACGGAGACGTTGTTCTGGATCTTGCAGTTATCGCCGATGGTGACCCTGTTGCCCACGAACACGCCCTGGCCCATGGAGACGTTCTTGCCGATGCGGGCGCCACCGCACACGTGCACGAAATGCCAGACCCGCGAGCCTTCACCGATCTGGGCGCCGTCGTCGACGATCGCGGACTCATGAATCTTCACGCTCATCTCAGATCCCCCGGTTGAGAAAGGGGTGGGCCTCGCCCTCCTCGGGTGCTTGGGGGCGAGCCGAGCGAATGGTATCGACGGTCTCGATGCAGTGGCGGGCATCCTCGATGCCGTAGCCGCGACCGGCCAGGATCTCCTGGTAGCTGATGGTGTGCAGGTCGGTGAAGCCGCCGGAGAATTCGATCTCGTCGCCATCCACGGTGATCGAGCGGTACGTGGGCTGCTTGCCCTTCACGCTTTCCGGCAGGTCCTTGGCATCGATGGAGAGGAACCACGGCACTCGTGCCTTCTCGTACTCCAGATAGCCGGCGGCCTTGGTGTCGGAGGCGTAGTGCAGCACGTTCTTCTGCAGGTCGCCGAAGATGAAGTGCAACATGTCGAAGAAGTGCACGCCGATGTTGGTGGCCACACCGAAGGACTTCCGCGGGTCGCCCTTCCAGCTCTCCATGTACCACTTGCCCCGGGAGGTGATGTAGGTCAGCTCCACCTCGTGCTTGTCATCGTGAGGTTCCTGTTCCACCTTCCGCTTGAGATCCAGGATCGCCTGGTGGTGGCGCAACTGCAGGATGTTGTAGACCCGTTGGCCGGTTTCCCGCTCGACCAGCGCCAGCTCGTCGAGCAGCGCCGGGCTCGGCACCAGCGGCTTCTCGCAGATCACGTCGCAGCCTAGGCGCAGCCCGGCGGCGATATGCGCATGGTGCAGGTGATTGGGCGAGCAGACCGCCACGTAGTCCAGCGCCGTCTCGGGATCGCGCTTGAGCTGCCAGGCGTGTTCCTGAAAGCGTTCGAACTCGGTGAAGAACTCGCTCTGGGGCGAGATGGAATCGATGATGCCGACCGAGTCGTTGGTGTCGTAGCCGATGGCCAGATGGTGGCCGGTTTCCTTGATGGCCTTCATGTGACGGGGGGCGATGTAACCGGCGGCGCCGATCAGGGCGAAATGCTTCATTCCGGGATGTCCTCAGGCCTTGATGATGTGGTCGGCGGCGTCGCGGTAGGTGCCGCGGCTGTCGATGATCAGCTTGGCGTGGCGCTTGATGAGCTCGAAATCGAAGCCGTCATGGTCGGTGGCCAGCACCACGGCATCGAAAGCGGCCAGGTTCTCCGCCGACGGCTCGACGCTTGCCAGCTCGAAATGGTGCTCGCGCATCCTGGGGAAGACCGGCACGTGCGGATCGCTGTAGCTCACCTCGGCGCCCTTGGCCTCGATCAGCTCCATGATCTCCACCGACGGCGATTCGCGCATGTCGTCGACGTTCTTCTTGTAGGCGATGCCCAGCACCAGCACGCGGCTGCCCTTCAGTGCCTTGCCATGGTCGTTCAAACCATCCATCAGCTTGCCGACCACGTACTCCGGCATGGCGCGGTTGACCTCGCCGGAAAGCTCGATGAAGCGGGTATGCAGGCCGTATTCCCGGGCCTTCCAGGTCAGGTAGAAGGGATCGATGGGGATGCAGTGCCCCCCCAGGCCGGGCCCGGGATAGTAGGGGGTGAAACCGAACGGCTTGGTGGCCGCGGCATCCACCACCTCGAAGATGTCGATGCCCATGCGGTCGGCGACGACCTTCATCTCGTTGACCAGGCCGATGTTCACCGCGCGATGGATGTTCTCCAGCAGCTTGGTCATCTCCGCCGCCTTGGTAGAGCTGACCGGCACTACATGATCGATGGCATGTTGGTAGAGGGCGACGCCCACGTCACGGCAGGCGGGCGTATGCCCCCCCACCACCTTGGGAATGGTGCGGGTCTCGAAATCCGGGTTGCCCGGATCCTCGCGCTCCGGCGAATAGACCAGGAACACATCCTGCCCCACCACCAGGCCGTTCTCCTGCACCCGGGGCAGTAACTCTTCCTCGGTGGTGCCCGGATAGGTGGTGCTCTCCAGCGACAGCACCTGCCCCGCCCGCATGTGCGGCTTCAGGGCATCGATGGTGTCGATCACGAAGCTCATGTCCGGCTCGCGATACTTGTTCAGCGGCGTGGGCACGCACAGGACCACCGCATCGGCTTCGGCAACGCGGCTGAAGTCGGTGGTGGCCTCGAAGCCGGACTGCGTCGCCCTGGCCACCTTCTCGGAGGGAATATGCTCGATATAGCTCTGGCCGGCATTGAGCTTGTCGACCTTCTGCTGGTCGATATCGATCCCCAGCACGCGGAAGCCGATATCGTTGTAACGCAGCATCAAGGGCAAGCCGACATAGCCCAGGCCGACGATGCCGATGACGGCTTCCTTGTCATGTAACTTGTTGATGAGGCGAGTTTGAGTGTCAGACATGAAGTTTCCAGAATTGAAGCGCTGAGTCTTGTGTACCTTGTAGAGAGCCGTCTAAATATAGGGCTAACATTTGAGCGATTAGGGATTGCGACTAATGGCCCTGCGCACCGCAGCGTGATGGCTGGTGCCTCGATGCGGCTTAGGCTATTGACCACCAGGTGCTATCGCTACGGCCCCCTCAACGGTAGCTGTAGCTATAGTAGCCGTAGCCATAACTGGTCGCTGCTTTGTGCTCCATGGCATTGAGGATGACGCCCTTCACCGGCACGCCGGTGCTTTCCAGCCGGCGTTTGGCAATTTCCAGCTCTTTCACCGGGTTCACTTGGAAGCGGGCCACCATCAGGGTTGTGCCACATTGTTTGCCGATCACGGCTGCGTCGGTCACGGCGAGGATCGGCGGGGTATCGATCACCACCAGGTCATACTGTTGGCGAACCTCCGCCAGAAATTGAGTGAACCGTTCCTGCATTAACAGTTCTGAGGGGTTGGGTGGTGCGCTGCCTCGGGCGATATAGTCCAGCCCCGCTACCTTGCTTGTGCGGCGTACCTCATCCAGGGAGGCCTTGCCGGTTAAAAGCTCCGAGAGGCCGCCTTCACTACGGCCTCCAAAGGCATGGTGCACATGGCCCTTGCGCATGTCGGCATCCACCACCAGCACCTTCTGCTCGGCTTGAGCGCATACCGCCGCCAGATTGACGGTAATAAAGCTTTTGCCAATGCCTGGGCTTGGCCCGGTAATCGCCAATACATTGTTGGCGGATTCCAGCATGGCGAAGTGCAGGCTGGTTCGCAGGCCGCGCACCGCTTCAATCGCCGTATCCGCTGGCGCCCGCTCGGCGAGAATGTCCGTGCTGATGGTGTGGCCGCTTCTATCCTTGCGGTGCTTAACGCGTTTAACGAGTTTGTTCTGCTCGTCGGAAAGCGGCACCGTGGCATAGACCGGTATCCCGGCGTTTTCCACCTGCTCGGGAGACTCCACACCACGCCGTAAAAACCCGCGCAGCAGAACCAGGCCTACCGAGAGCATGCCGCCGAGCAAGGTCGCCAGCACGACGATAAGCGGCTTTTTGGGCTCAACAGGCGCGGACTGAACGGCCGCTTCATCGAGGATGCGAACATTGCCCACCGTGCTGGCGCGGGCAATCTTCATTTCCTGGATCTTGTTGAGCAGCTGTACGTATACCTCCTGGTTGACCTGCACGTCGCGTCGCATGCGCAGGACCTGTTGTTGCGTCTCCGGCAAGTCGCTAACTTTTTCTTCCAGTTGGTCACGGTCGTTTTGCAGCTGTTGCTTCTTTTCGAGCAGCGCTTGATAGGTCGGGTGACTCTTGGTGAAGCGCCGTGAGACCTCCGACTCCTTGAACGAGAGTTCATTGAGCTGCTTTTCGAGGTCGACGATGCGCTCCAGGATGGACTGGGTCTCCAGCGAGAGATCGACGCTGTCGCGTTGGGTGCGATAGCTGTTCAGCTTGTTTTCGGCATTGCGCAGTTGCTCGCGCACCTGAGGGGCTTGCTGTTCGAGAAACTCCAGGCTTTTTTCGGCCTCGGCGGCCTGGCGCTGGATGTTCTGGGTCAGATAGACCTCGCTGAGCGCATCCAGCACCTGCTTGGCGTGCTGCTGGTCCGTGTCGCGCAGGGAGAGGTCCAGCAGGCCACTGTCCTTGCCTTGCTGGCTCACGCTGAAGCGCCCGCGCAGGTCATGGATGACGGCCAGCCGAGACGCCTGGCGCAAGGTAAAGGTCGCGCCTTCGCCCGCTTCAAGCTCCGCCACACGCAGCTTCACCTGGCCATCGAGAAATGAGGCGTCTTCCCCCACCTGGCCTTCACCGAGTACCTGACCATCCTGGCTTAGCTGGTAACGGCCATCTTCTAACGCGGTTAACGCGAATGGTTGGCCAATATAGGCTTGTGATACCTGGAACTGGCTGACGTTGATGTATTCATCGGCCCACACGCTGGCCTCGGCGAAGGCGGGGCGTTGCATGCCGTGGCGCACCAGAAAGTCGCCCACGATGGGCAAACGATGCGGAGTGACCTGAAGGGTTAGCTGTTGCTGGTCCACCGCACGCCCCAGCACCATGCGCGAACGCAGAATGCCCACCTCGGTATCCGAAGAAGGCTGCTCCCCGAGAATGGACTTCACGTCTTCCAGGGGGTTGCTCATGCCCGCTTTCTTTTCCACCTGCACCAGTGCATCGGCGCGATATACCGGCGTTTCCAGGAGCGCATAGGCTACCCCGGCGATGGCAAATAATGCGGTGATGCCGATGATCCACCATTTGTGGTCCAACAGAAGACCGAACAAGCGGCCCAGGTCGATTTCGTCGTCGGCAGGGGAAGACGACGTCGTGCCAAGGTTCTGCGAGTCTGACATCGGGGGGAGTTTCTCCGGTGTGAAGCGGTTTCGCGGCAAGCGGTGAGAGGGTGTTTACAAGCGAGGTCAGCTAGGCGTTAGACGCTCTTTCCATGCGTCGGTGGCGGCTTGCAAGAGTTGGTGTACATGTTCGAACGCTGCGTGACTTTTACGGTAGGGATCCGGAATCTCGGCCCCTTCCAGCCAACGGCCGATCAGCATGGTCTTGCCGAGTGTGGCGGGCGACATTTCCCCGATGGCGCGGCGCTGCCCTTCCGTCATCACCAGGATGAGGTCGGCGTTTTGCAGCATCTCCAGGGTCAGCTGGCGTGCTTGATGATCCTGCACATGGAGGCCATCGGCTTCCGCCAGTGCTTGCGCGGTGGGCTCCACTGCCTGCCCCACCAGGGCGCTCAGCCCGGCAGACGCCACCTCTTTGCCCGGCAGCGAGGCCTTGAGCATGGCTTCCGCCACCGGGCTACGACAAATGTTGCCGGTGCAAACGACGAGTAGACGCTGAAACATCAAAAGTCGTCCTGAAGGTCATTCGCGTCACGCGCGGTGCGAGTCACTTGATAGATCGCGGTCACGGTGGGCAGTAGCTGGTTGATGGTGCGGTTCCAACGGCCCAGGGCGGTAGTCGTCACGTAGACGACGTCGGAGGGTTCGAGTTGAAACTGGGTGCCCAGCACCATCGCCGTCGCGTTGCTCGCATCCAATTGATAAACGGTTGCCAGCTTGTCCTGGCGCTGGGTGTTGCGGCGAAACACAAAGATGCCACTGGCGTCAGCCTGGGCCTCGTCAATGCTGCCGGAGCGGCTTAGTGCCTCCGTCAGGGTTATCGGCGAGCGGCCCATGGGCAAGGCTTGTGGCTCGCCGACCTCCCCCATCACAAAGACTTGCTGATCGCCGAGGTCCGGTACATGCAGTACGTCTTCATCTTCCAGCAGGATATCCTGGCTGAGATTCCCTTGGTTGAGCATCTCGTATACGTCGATGGTGCGGGTTTGGCCATCACGCGTCAGTTGCACACCATGCCAGTTGGCCTGAGGGCCCAGGCCGCCACTCATGCTGATGGCATCGAGCAGGGTCATGGGAACATTGGTGATCGGCAAGCGCCCTGGTTCCTGTACCTGCCCGCTTACCACCACGTCCTGCGAGTTATAAGCCGCGATGCGCACCTCAACCTGGGGTGCGGCAATGTACTCCTCGAGTTGCCGTGAAATGGCCTGGCGCACTTGCGAGACAGTCTTGTCCTCAACGGCGACCTCACCGATGTAGGGGTAATAGATATTGCCGTCAGGCTGCACGGTATTACCGGATTCGGCGGCACTGCGCTCGCTCCCGGCGGGGATGGTCAACTCAGGATGGTCGTAGACGATAATGCTCAGAACGTCACCCTTGCCGATGCGGTAATCGTAGCCCCGCATCGCCTCGCGCTGCGCGTCTGTTATGCGCTTCAGGTCCTGCTCATCGGGCGCACTCTGCTGCTGAGAGACCAGGCCCAGGGTGATCGGCTCGACGTCGACGAGGTCATCAACAGGAGCGTGCTTGCTGGCAGCATCGAAATGACTGCCCGGGGCAAAAGCACAGCCTGAAAGCCAAGCCGCGCTGAGCAGGCCCATCAGGAGTTTGAGAGGCGTAAAGTGGCGCATTGAGACGACCTGTGGTGAATGTGCTAGGTTAGCCATCAGGGCACGCTACCGCCCCGAGGTGTCATGGCGCATCCCCGAGGCCTGGTCTTCAGTTCCCTGTTGCCGGCATTGATACTTTGTATTGAAAAGATAGACAGCTACTATCATACATGACGCATAGGGGTGGTCACTAGTACCACACTGGTACCAAAGCGTTACTGGTGGCTGTTCAACACCGACACTTCATGCCCTGATAAATATTATAACTTTTTGAATATAAAGCTATTTTTTATCGATTGGCGCAGTCATCCGAAACGCCATCACAAAAAACGCCACCATCACGACTATTTAGCAACTGTCAAAAGAATTAACATGCTGCCTATCAAAGGCTTAGTTCCACTCATACGAAGGGGAAGAAAATGTTGAAGAAAGGACTGGTTTATCTCGCGATCGCTGGCATGACGGCATCCCCGTTGGCCATGGCACAAAATGAAGCGGCGTCCAGCGCGGGCTCCAGCAGTGCTGGTTCCGCGGGGGCATCGGGTGGTGCGGCTGGTGCTGCAAGTGCCGGTGCGGCATCGGGTGGTGTGCTCGGCGGCCTCTCAGCGGCAACCGGGCTGTCGACTACCGCGCTGGTGGGTGTCGCCGTTGCCGGTACAGTGGCCGTGGGTGCCGGGATTGCCGCCGCCACAGGCGATAGCGATAGCGATAGCAGCGGGCCGACAGGAACTCGCTAAGCCGCATGAGACGCGCAAAAGCAACTGGCCAAGCTCCAGGCCGCCTCAAGGCGGCCTTGTCGTGTCTAATACTGGTACTCGTGACAGGCTGCGCCAACTCGGGCACTACACCGTTAGGTGCCTCGATGGGCGCGATTCTATTTGACGAAGACGCCAGCGCCGAAGCAAAGGCCGTGCCCTATGCATCGCTCGATGCGCGCGTCGGCGATATCCAGGGGTTATTCGTCATGGGGGCAAAGGCCGGACGCATGACGTACTGGCCTGCACAGGGCGGCATGCTACTGGAGCTTGACGGTGGCGGCCTGCAGGCTTTTCAAGGGCGCGACTCACGATTGCTAAGCTCGCGCTATCGCCCGGAGGCGCCATGGCAAGCTTCTTCATCCTCGCCGGTTAGCCTGACCCGCTACGTCGAGTCATCAGACGGCCAGGTAGTGCGACATCTGGCCGAAGGCACCACTCGGTGTAGCGCCGAGGAGCCGGTTGCGCTGCCATTGGGTGAACGGCGCCTGGAGGTCTGCCGGCTGGAGCTGCAATGGAGTCGTGGTGAGACCACGACGGCCACCTATTGGCGCGACCCTGATACTCGACGTTTGTGGGCAGTGAAACAGGTCGCCTGGCCGGAGGGGCCTGAGGTCTCCTGGCGCGTTGCCCGCCACTGGTGGTAATTCCGAGATGATGCTAAAGACACCTCGCCTTTTACAGGCGGTGCCGCTTTTATGCTTACTGATTCTGGCAACGGGCGCCTCGGCACAATCCTCGGCCCCAACGCCGGGTCAGCCAGCCACGCTGGTCGATGCCTGGGTCAACTGGCAGATGCAACGCCAGGCTGAACAGCGCCCCCCGTTCAATTGGGCCTACAGCTTTGCGCTGCGCCAGTCGACACAACACGAGTTATCGCCGCGTCGTGCTCGCTTGATCGCCGAAATCCAGGGATTAGCCCCGGTGCTCGAGGTCGCCGGCAAGCCGCTCCTCTCGCAGGCATTGAACCGCTGGGCCGAGCGACTGCAAGCAATGCCTGCCATGCCGGCACGCAGCCCGGAAGCGTTGGGTCTGTTGTCGTTGGCCAGCGAGCTGCGCCGCAATCCCCCGATGTCCGAGATCGCTTTCCTGGGAACGTGCCAAGCGCCCTCCTGGGTAGAGGTATGGAGCCAGGCAGGCGTCGAACGGCTCGCTTGGCGCCCCAACATGACGGTAGAGAGCTTGATCGCGCGCTTGCCGGCCTCAGCCACGCGTCAGCGTGACCGCATGAGTGTGATTACACCGCGGGGAAACGTCCGCACACGCGGCATAGCGGACTGGAACCGTCAGCCTGAGGCACTCGCCCCTGGGGCGCGCGTGGCGATTCGGCTGCCTGAGTCATCCCGTGAAGCCCGTGCCATCAACCGCGAATTGGCGCATTTTTTAGCCACCCGACTTCCCGGCGACGACTGTAGTCTATGGCCAAAGTAATCCCCTGGGGCTGCTCCCCGACTTGTTTCTGGTGCCTCACCTCTGCACTCTTGCTCGCGGCCCCACCCGCCATGGCCCAGGCGCCACCCCCTGGCCAAAGCGACTTCGGTGGGGTGGGGCTGATGCAGACGCCAACCGCCCGCATGAATGACGCGGGTCACTTTGCGGCTAACTGGAGCCGTACCGAACCCTATCGGCGGTTTTCGATCTTCGCCCAGCCACTGGACTGGATGGAGGTCGGCTTTCGCTATGTATCGGTGGAGAATCGTCGTTACGGTGAGGGTATCGCCGGCGATCGTGACTTGCTGGATAAGGGCATCGATGCCAAGTTTCGCCTCCACGAGGAGAGCCGCTACTGGCCAGAGCTGGCGTTAGGGCTGCGCGATGCCGGGGGTACCACCCTGTTCGGCGCTGAGTATCTGGTTGCCAACAAGCGTTGGAACTCGCTGGATTTCAGCCTGGGCCTGGGCTGGGGCTATCTGGGTAATGCCAGCGATGTTGAGTCTCCCCTGAGCTGGCTCGATGAGCGCTTCGACAACCGACCCAATGATGCGGGTGGCGATCAGGGCGGCGAGTTTGCCTTCCAACAGCTGTTTCGCGGCCCAGTAGCGTTGTTCGGCGGTGTGGAATACCAAACGCCCTGGGATCCACTGGTGTTGCAGTTGGAATATGAGGGCAATGACTACGCGAATGAGCCCCAGAACAATCGGCAGCCCCAGGATTCGCGCTTCAACATCGGAGCACGCTATCGCGTAGGTGAGCATTTCGCTTTACGCGGCGGGTGGGAGCGCGGCAATACCCTCATGCTGGGGCTGAGTTTCTCGGCTAACCTGGCAGGCTTGAGTCAGGCCAAGCAAGATCCGCCTCCCCGTGCCCTGAACGAACCAGCCGCCCCCGACTGGGACAGCACGGCACAGTCACTGCAGCGCAATGCGGGCATTCGAGTCGCTGAGATCCGTCAGCAGGACGACACTCTGACCGTGACGGGGACGCCGACGACGTATCGCCACCTGAACCAGAGCGAGGGCCGCGCCAACCGTATCCTCAGTGCCAAGGCCGACGAACAGGTCGATCATTTCCACTATCGCTGGCAGAACCGCGGCCTGGCGCTACGCGAAGATGTTCACGACCGGAAGGCCTTCGAGGCGGCCGCCAAGAGCACATCGGCCGATGTCCCTTACCGTTATGGCATATACTCCCATGCGCGACTTGACGCGCCTCAGGGCGAGTCATTGTACCAGGGGGATGCCCAACGCTTTTCATGGGAGCTGGGACCGGCCATTCAGCAGAACTTCGGCGGGCCGGATGGCTACCTGTATCGTCTCTCGGCTTATGCGTCGGGTGAGTATGCCACGGATCGCCATGGCTGGTTCTCGGGCAGTATGACAGCGACGCTGGCCGATAACCTCGACCAGTATGATTATATCGCCGACTCCGAACTTCCGCGGGTGCGTACCTATATTGGCGATTATCTCGCCGAGACCAACCTGGGGATCACCAACCTGCAATACACCCGTACCGGCAAGCTTGGTGATAACTGGTATGCCATGGGCTACGCAGGCCTACTGGAAATGATGTATGCCGGCGCCGGTGGTGAAGTGTTGTACCGCCCCTTTGACGAGGGCTGGGCCCTGGGGCTCGATATGAACTGGGTGCGCCAGCGGGATTTCGATCGAGGCGTCGGTTTGCGTGACTACGAGACCTGGACGGGCCATGCTTCGGCCTACGTGGATACGGGCTACAAGGATATTCACGCTGAATTGAGTGTGGGCCGATACCTGGCCGGGGATCTGGGGGCGACGGTCGACCTTTCGCGTGAGTTCGATAACGGGGTGCGTATTGGCGCTTGGTCCACCTTTACCGATGCGGGGGACGACTATGGCGAGGGAAGCTTCGACAAGGCATTTTATATCTCCGTGCCGCTGGATGCCTTCTTCGTACGCTCTAGCCGTAGCCGCTCAACCATTGCCTGGCAGCCCCTTACCCGCGACGGTGGCGCTCGCCTGAAGCGCCGCTACTCTCTGCACTCGATCACCGAGGATCGCGAGCTGGACCGATACTGGGAGACGTACGACAAGACGTGGGATTGACGTCCTCACCTCCCTAAAGGGAGGTGATTCCCACTGCTGGAGGGCAACGTCCTGCCCCGAGACTGAGAATGTTCCGGGCCGCGTTCACGTCCCGGTCGTGGAGCACACCACACTCCCCGCACTCCCAGTTTCTTACTCGCAGCCCGTTGACACCGTGCGGCCCGCTGAGCGAGCCGCACGACGAACAGGTGCGGGTGGTGTAGGCCTCGCGAACCTCTCGAAAGACGATGCCTGCGTGATCGCATTTGTATTCCAGCATCCTCTTCAGTTGGCCCCAGCCAGCATCCAGTACCGACTTGGCCATGTGGGTCTTCGCGAGCTTGGTGGACGAGACGTCGCCCACCACGATTTCGCCGTGCTGATCGACCAGCCGGCGGGAGAACTTGTGCAAGGCGTCCTTGCGACGGTTCTTGATCTTTGCGTGGATAGCCTTCGTTCGGCGCTTGTTGCGCGCCCGCTGGGCGATCGCCAGCTTGTCTTCGAGGTCGCGGTAGAAGCGGCCGTTCTCCAGCTTCACGCCGTCGCTACCGGTCGCCACGTCCTTCAGGCCCAGGTCGATGCCGACCGCGCCTTGGCCGGCGGACGGCTGGACGTCGACCTCGACCACCACGTTGAAGTACCAGCGGCCCCTGGCGTCTTCGTTGAAGCTGCCTGAGCGAAACCTGTACTGGCTCAGGCCGAAGCTGTCCCAGACCTTGAAGTGCTGACCGTTGAAGACGACCTGCCCGTGCTTCCACTTGGCCGCGCCCGACTTGAAGGGTACCCAGCCGAGGGAGCGGCGCACGCCGCGGGACTTGCGCCAGGCCAGACGGGACTTACGAAACTGCTTACGGCGAGTGGCGTATTCCCGCGACACCTCTTGGAGCGTCTGCGAGTGCAACCCCAAGTCTTTCCCGGCCCCTTTGGTATAGCGATCCATGTCGTAGGCAGACAAGAACAGACCCTTCTCCCGAATGGATCGAGCAGACAGTTCGTTGAGGTAGTTCCAGACGAAGTTCACGTTGCAGGCCATGCGGCTCAGGTGGGCGGCGTGTCTGTCCTTCACGCGAACCTTGAGGGTCTTGGTCTGTTTCATGTCTTAAAGTATAGTTGGCCTATGGATACTCAACAACCCTATAGAACCGGAAGGCACTGCGTTTTTGCTCTTCACGCACACTTGGTCTTTGTTACCAAGTACAGAGGAGGCATCTTTGGCGCCGAGCATCTTGAATCCTTGGAGGGGATATTCCGCAGTGTCTGCGCCGACTTTGAGGCGGAACTGGTGGAGTTCAATGGCGAAGGCGATCACGTTCACTTGCTGGTGAATTATCCACCCAAGGTGGCGCTGTCCCGCTTGGTGAACAGCTTGAAAGGGGTATCCAGCCGAAGGCTCAAGTTGATGCACCCCGAGCTAGTGAAGCCGGCGTACCAAAAGAATGCCTTATGGAGCCCTAGCTACTTTGCCGGGAGTGTTGGCGGTGCTCCTATCTCGCTGGTTCGGCAATACATCGAGCAGCAGGCCCGCCCACATTGAAGGCCGCTTCGCGGCCCGCGCTATCCATCCCCGCACTAAAAGTACGGGGCATTCCGCGCATTTTGGTAAGCAACGTCGCCAGGGCAGGCTTCGCCCCTGCGCGCTACCACTCGAGGCGTCAGCCCTTTGAGGCCGCCAGCGCCTGATCGAGATCGGCGATGAGATCGTCGACATGCTCGATACCAATCGACAGGCGCACCATGTCCGGCGTGACACCGGCGGCAGCCAGTTCCTCGGTATTCAGCTGGCGGTGCGTGGTCGCCGCCGGGATCGCCGAGCAGCTCTTGGCATCGCCGATGTTGACCAGGCGCAGGATCAGCTGCAGCGCATCGTAGAAGCGAATGCTGGCCTCATGCCCACCGTGAACCCCGAAGCTCAGGATACCCGAGGCATGGCCGCCCATGTAGCGCTGGGCCAGGGCGTGATCCTTGTGGCTTTCCAGGCCGGCATACTGCACCCAGGTGACCTGCGGATGCTGCTCCAGGAAGCGCGCCACCTTGAGAGTGTTCTCGCAGGTGCGCTCGATACGCAGCGACAGGGTTTCCAGCCCCTGCAGCAGGTTCCAGGCCGCCTGGGCCGAGAGCGCAGCGCCCATGTTGCGCAGCGGTACCACACGCGCCCGGGTAATGAAGGCCGCCTCGCCCACATCACGGGTGTAGCTGATGCCGTGATAGGAGGCATCGGGCTCGTTGAGCAGGGCAAAACGCTGAGGATAATCCCCCCACGGGAAACGGCCGGAGTCGACGATCACACCGCCCACGGTAGTGCCATGACCGCCGATGTACTTGGTGGCCGAGTGGATGACGATGTCGGCGCCATGCTCGATCGGCCGGCACAGGAAGGGCGTGGCCACGGTGTTGTCGACCATCAGCGGCACACCATGACGGTGCGCGACCTCAGCCAGGCCGGCAAGGTCGACCACACTGCCTGAGGGGTTGCCGATGCTCTCGCAGAACACCGCCTTGGTCCGCGCGTCGATCATCCCGGCAATGCCCTCGAGGTCGTCCTTGTGGGCAAAGCGCACCTCGATGCCCTGACGCGGCAGGGTATGCGCAAAGAGGTTGTAGGTACCGCCGTAGAGCTCGCTGATGGAGACGATGTTGTCACCGGCCTCGGCGATGGTCTGAATGGCATTGGTGATCGCCGCCATGCCGGAAGCCACGGCCAGGCCGGCGATGCCCGATTCCAGCGCGGCAAGACGTTGCTCCAGCACCGCACAGGTGGGGTTCATGATCCGCGAATAGATATTGCCCTGTACCTGGAGATCGAAAAGATCGGCGGCATGCTGGGCATCATCGAAGGAAAACGACGTGCTCTGGTGGATGGGCACGGCCACGGCGTGTTGATTGTCGGGCTCATAGCCATGGTGCAGAGCAATGGTTTCTGATCTCATGATAAATCCTGTGGTAAAAGTGGGGCGCCATCTCCAGGCAGCGATGCCGTAAGTCCTGCAACCGATAATACCGATATATGCCAGGCGCTTCACCGCCTGATCCGAGCATTGACCCATGACCTTACTACCCGCCCGAGGCGCCTCGCCACTGGATTGCATCAATTACCGCATGGTGGCCACACCATGACGTCGCTGCTGCTGATCGGCGGCGGCCATGCGCATGCCTTCGTGCTGGAGGCCTTCGCGCGCCAGCCGGAGCCGGGTGTATCGATCACCCTGGTCATGCCAGGCGAGAGGGCCCCCTACTCCGGCATGGTTCCGGCCTGGCTGGCCGGCGAGTGCCGGAATGACGACATGACCCTCGACATGGCCTGGCTGGCGGAGCGTGCCGGGGCGCGGCTGGTCAAGGATTCAGTGGTGGCGATGCAGGCCGCCGAGCAGCGTGTGCAACTGGCCGGCGGCGAATGGCTGGAGTACAACCAGGCTTCGCTCAATGTCGGCGCAACGCTGGAGGCCCCTGCCCGAGCGCCCGGCACCCAAGCGCCCGGCGCCCAAGCGCCGGAACTGCTCCCCATGCGCCCGCTGGATGCCCTGCAGGAGCGCTGGCCGGCTTTGCTGGACGAGGTCGCCGCATGGCCCGCCACGCCACCGCGCCGGGTGCTGGCGGTGGGCGCCGGTGCGGCGGGTTGCGAGACCCTGCTGGCGGTGCTGGCGCGCTTGCGTGCCGAGCGCCCGGATATCGACTGGCAGGGCAGCCTGCTCGGTCAATCAGCGCAACCGCTGCCGGGCGCCGGGCGCCTGCCCGCCTGGCTGATGCGCCGTGAGCTAACCCGGGCCGGTGTCACCTGGAACGGCGAGCGTCGCGCACAACGGCTCGTCGACCAGGGCGTCGAAGATGACCGGGGCCGGGTGCACCCGGCGGATCTGGTGCTCTGGGCCACTGGCGCCCGGGGCCATGCCTGGCTGACCCAGAGCGATCTGCCGCTGGATGATCGTGGCTTCATCCCGGTGACCGACAGCCTGGCGGTGGCGGTGAACGGCAGCGAGATGGCGCCTAGCCTGTGGGCGGCCGGTGACTGCGCGGCTTTTGCTCCACCCTTGCCCAAGGCCGGCGTGCACGCCGTACGCATGGGACCGGTGCTGGCAGAGAACCTGCGGCACGCCTGCCGCGGCGAGCCCGCCCGGCCGTTTCAACCGCAGCGCCAGGTTCTCGCGCTAGTCGGCACCGGCAATGGCCATGCCATCGCCAGTCGTGGCGCCCTGGGCATCGCCGGCCGCTGGGTGTGGCGCTGGAAGCAGCGCATCGACCGGCGCTTCATCGCCCGTTTCACGCCACCGTATAAGGATCAGTGAATGCGAGCTGTAAGGAATCGCCCGCGCGGACGACATAACTTGGGCACTGTCTGAGAAGTCGGCGAGCAAAGGCTAGACAAGGCGAAATTTTTTGAAAATGCGGAGTTTACAAGGAGTCAATGAGCAATTTGATCGGACTCGCGCGCGAGAAGGTTTTCAACGCCGTATAGCCGCGCACAGGCAGTTTTCAGAAATTGCCTGGGGGCAAACCAGAGGAGCGCGAGATGAGACATACAAGGGGCCTGCTGCTGGCCGCCATGCTGGCCGTACCCGGCATCGGTCAGGCCTTTGAGCTGTCCGAATGGTCGACGGTGACCGAGGCCGCCAGCGGCCAGACCGTGTACTGGAGTGCCTGGGGCGGGGATTCCCGCGTCAATGGCTATATCGACTGGGTGGCCGAGCAGGTCGACGCGCGCCATGACATCGAGCTGGTTCACGTCAAGGTCGGCGATATCGCCGAGACGGTCAGCCGAATCCTGGCCGAGAAGTCGGCCGGCAATAAACGGGAGGGCGCCACCGACCTGATGTGGATCAACGGCGAGAACTTTGCCGCCATGAAGGAGCGTGACCTGCTCTACGGGCCCTGGGCCGAGCAGCTACCCAATTTCCCGCTGACCGCGCCCGAGCAGAACCCGGAAGTGCGCGAGGACTTCACCCTGCCCGTAGAGGGCTACGAGGCGCCCTGGGGCCGGGCGCAGATCACCTTCTACCACGACAGCGCCCGGGTCGCAGAGCCGCCGCGCAACATGCCGGCCCTGCTGGACTGGGCCCGGGAGAACCCCGGTCGTTTCACCTACCCCAAGCCACCGTCCTTTTTCGGCACCAGCTTTCTCAAGCAGGCCCTGTTGGGGCTGACCGACAGCCCCGAAGTGCTTTACGAGCCCGTTGACGACGCCGATTTCGAGGCCGTCACGGCGCCCCTGTGGCGCTATCTCGACCAGCTCCATCCGCACCTGTGGCGGGAGGGCCAGGACTTTCCCGCCGGCGGGCCGAAGATGCGCCAACTGATGGGCGACGGCGAGCTCAGCCTGGCCTTCACCTTCACGCCCACGGCCCCGGCGGCGGGCGTACTTGACCATCAGTTGGCACCCAGCACGCGCAGTTACTATCTCGGCGAGGGCACTCTGGGCAATGTGCACTTCGTGGCGGTCCCCTTCAACGCCCAGCACAAGGCCGGTGCCCTGGTGGTCGCCAACTTCCTGATGTCACCCGAGGCCCAGGCGCACAAGCAGGACCTGAGTGTCTGGGGTGATGCCACGGTCCTCGATATGTCACGACTGTCCGCCGAACAGCAACAACGCTTCGAGCCAGAAGGTCGCGCCGCCGCGAGTCTGCCGCCGCAGAACGCCGGCACGCTATTGCGTGAGCCGCATCCCTCCTGGATCGAGCCGCTCGAAAGCGCCTGGCGGCAGCGCTACGGCAGTCAATGACAGCGGCGCTGTCCTATCGGCTGGTCATCCGAAGCCTGCCCTGGCTGACCATCGGCCTGCTCAGCCTGCCGGTATTCAGCGGCCTGGCCGGGGCTCTGGCGCCGGCCTTCGGCTGGCTACCGGCCCTGGGTGGCGAACAGCTGAGCCTGGCCCCCTGGCGCGAGCTGGCTCGGGTACCGGGGCTGAATGACATGCTGCGCCTCAGCCTCGTCTCGGGGCTGGGCAGTGCGGCCATCTCGCTGGCGGTGGTGGTGCTGTTTCTGGGCAGCTTCCTGCAGTCCCCGGTGTACCGCCGCCTGCGGCGCTGGCTGGCGCCACTGCTGGCCGTGCCGCATGCCGCCGCGGCGATCGGTCTGGCCTTCCTGCTGGCGCCTTCCGGCTGGGTGATGCGGATTCTCTCACCCTGGCTGACCGGCCTCGACTACCCGCCCGATTTCGCCTTTCCCGGCGACAGCTGGGGGCTGGCGCTGATCCTTGGCCTGGTCATCAAGGAGGTTCCCTTCCTGCTGTTGATGAGCCTGGCGGCGCTGGTGCAGTGCCGGGCCGATGAACGCATGACAGTGGCCCGCAGCCTGGGCTATCCACCCCTGACGGCCTTTCTCAAGACGGTGATGCCCGGGCTTTACCCGCTGCTGCGGCTGCCGGTCTATGCGGTAATCGCCTTCGCCACCGCCAATGTGGAGGTGGCCATGATCCTCGGGCCGACGACCCCCTCGACGCTGGCGGTGGCCGTGGTCGGCTGGCTGCATGACCCCGACCTGACGACGCGCTTCATGGCCTCGGCCGGCGCCCTCTTGCAGTTGCTGGCCACCCTGGCGGCCCTGCTCGGCTGGTGGTTGATGGAGCGCCTGGTGGTGCGTCTCAGCCGCGGCTGGTGGCAGGATGGTCGCCGCCACTGCGGGGAACGCGGCTGGGCCCTGGTGGCCCGCTGGGCCATGCGCCTGGTGCTGGGCCTGATGCTGCTTGCGCTGGCCGGGCTGGCGCTGTGGTCGGTAGCCGGTTACTGGCCCTTCCCGCAGTCGCTGCCCTGGCCGCCCACCCTCGGCAACTGGCAGAACGCCGCCGACGGACTGCTGAGCCCGGTGGCCCAGTCGCTGGCGGTGGCGCTGGGGGCCACCCTGCTGTCGCTGGTGCTGGTGCTGGGCTCGCTGGAAGCCGAGACGCTGCGCCGCCGCCCCCTGCGCCCCGGCGCTCAGCTGATCCTGTATCTGCCGTTGCTGGTGCCCTCGGTGGCCTTCCTGTTCGGTCTGGTGATGTTGCAGGCCCAGCTGGGCCAGCAGCCGGGTCTGCTGGCGGTGATCCTCGGCCACGCGGTCTTCGTGCTGCCCTACTTGTTTCTGTCGCTGGCCGAAAGCTACCGGCGCCTCGACCCGCGCTGGGCCCAGCAGGCGCGCAGCCTGGGCGCCGGCCCCTGGCGGGTATTTATGGGCGTGCGCCTGCCCATGCTGCTGGCGCCCATCCTGACCGCCGCGGCGGTCGGCTTTGCCGTGAGCATCGGCCAGTACCTGCCGACCCTGCTGCTCGGTGCCGGCCGAGTGGAGACGCTGACCACCGAAGCCGTCAGTCTGGCCAGCGGCGGCGACCGTCGACTGACGGCCATCCATGCCCTGCTGCAACTGGCACTGCCGGCACTGGGCTTTGTACTGGCGCTGTTGCTGCCACGCCTGCTGTTTCGGCGGCGGCGTGGCCTGTTGTTGTCACACTGACCGGAAGACACGCGTTCATGGCGACCCTGCACCTCGACAATGTTCAGATTCATCAGGGCCAGCAGTTACTGCTGAGCCTCGACACCGCCATCGCGCCCGGCGAGATCGTGACCGTGATGGGCCCCTCCGGCGTGGGCAAGTCGACCCTGCTGGCGTATATCGCCGGCTTTCTGAGCCCGGCCTTCCAGGCCAGCGGGCAGGTGCGGCTGGATGACACCCGCCTCGACACCCTGCCCGCCGAGCAGCGCCACCTCGGCCTGTTGTTCCAGGATCCGCTACTCTTCCCTCATCTCGATGTCGAGGGCAACCTGGCCTTCGGCATGCGCCGCGACGGCCGAAGCGGTGAACGCCGTGAGCGCATCCGGGCGGCTCTGGCCTCGGTAGGGCTGGAGGCCTTTGCGCGGCGCGACCCGGCCACGCTTTCCGGCGGCCAGAAGGCACGGGTCGCGCTGTTGCGGGTGTTGCTCTCGGCGCCACGCGCCATACTGCTCGATGAGCCCTTTTCCAAACTCGACGCCGCGCTGCGCGACGAGATCCGTCAATGGGTCTTCGAGCGGGTTCGCGACCATCACCTGCCAACCCTGATGGTGACCCATGATGAAGCCGATGCCCGGGCCGCGGGCGGACGCATCCTGACCCTGTCCGCAGCGTGACGCCCCGATCACGATGCCCACGCCAGAGGAGACCCGCATGTTCCACGCCCCCTTGTACCGCCCCCTGCTGCTGGCGCTGCTGAGCCTGGCCACCAGCAGCGCCAGCGCGGCCGGCATCCAGTTCAGCGCCAGCGATATCGCCGGCTGGCCGACCCGATCCTTCGAGGGCGAGAGCCAGTATCGGGTGATTCGGGAAGATGGCCGTCAGGTACTGCAGGCACGCAGTCAGGGCCAGGCCTCGGCCAAGTACCTGGAGCGCGATATCAACCTCAACGAAACGCCCTACCTGCACTGGTGCTGGAAGGTCGACTCTCGCTATGCCGGGATTGATGAGCGCAGCAAGAGTGGCGACGACTACCCCGCCCGCCTCTATGTGGCGCGTAAGACCGGGCTGCTGCCCTGGCAGCTAGAGTCCGTGAATTATGTCTGGTCCTCGACCCAGCCCCAGGGAAGCCGCTGGCCCAATGCCTTCACCGAGCGCGCCATGCTGCTGGCCTTGCAGGGCGCATCCTCGCCGCTGAATGAATGGCGTGGCGAGGTCCGCGATATCCGCGCCGACTTCACGTCGCTGTTCGGCGAGGACGTCGAGGAGATCAATGGCCTGGCCTTGATGAGCGATGGCGACAACGCCGGCGGCGATGCGGTGGCACACTTCACCGCTGTCGGCCTGGCCGCGAGCCCGACACCCCCGAACTGTCCACCATAACTGTCCACCATGATACCGCCGGATAGCTCGACCACCATGGCGATGCGCCGGCCAGAGGCATCACCTGGCCCGATCATCGTTGTATTGCCACAATTCATCTAAGCACCAGCCAGGAGCCCCGTCATGGCGCCATCCGAAGTGGAGTGGCCCGACTCAACCGGCGATCATGAGGCCAAGCCGTCGGCGTCTGAGCGGCAACAGCGGCTCGAGGCCCTGAGACCGCGCTTGATCAGCTTTGCCCGCCTGCAATTGCGTGATGCCCACGAAGCCGAGGACATCGTGCAGGAAACCATGATCGCGGCCATCGAGAAGAGTGATCACTTCGATGGTCACTCGCGCTACGAAACCTGGGTATTCGGCATTCTCAAGCACAAGATTCTGGATGCCTTTCGCACCCGCAAGCGCCAGCAACAATGCCAGGACTGGGAGGACCCCGGCATCGAGGCCGAAGTCGACCAGCAGTTTCAGGACTCTGGGCGCTGGGCCGTGGCGGCGCGTCCACGGCATTGGGGGGATCCGGCCCAGACCCTGGCCAGCGAGCGATTCTGGCAGGTCTTCGATGTCTGCATGACCGCACTGCCTGAAAAAACCGCTCGCATCTTCACCATGCGCGAGTTTCTGGGACTTTCGACCAGTGAGGTCTGCGAGGAGGCCGGTATCAAGGAAAACAACTGCTGGATCATCCTGCATCGCGCGCGCTTGAAACTCAGGGCCTGCCTGGAAAAGGGCTGGCTGACGGAGGAATGACCATGAAAATGTTGATGTGTCACAAGGCCACTCGCCTGATGTCGAAACGTCTGGATGTAGCGCTGACACGCAAGGAAAGGCTGGCGCTGACATTGCATCTGGCCATGTGCGGCGCCTGCAAGAACTGCAACCGCCAACTGACGCTGATCCACACGGCAGGCCATGAGTACGCAGAGCAGGCCTGGCCCAGCGACTCGCAGACGCCGCCCCGGTGAGTGCGTCCGAGACCACAGCGCCAGGCGACCAGGATATCCTGACACGCCTGCTGCAACCCATCTTCCTGGGCAGCCATTTCTACCATGCCGCCAAACACTGCGGCGAGTGGCTGCTGAACCACCAGCATGCGGTAGCGCCGAGTTTTCATCTGGTCACCGAGGGCCAGTGCCGGCTCACCTGGCAGGACTGCCAGGAGGAAATGCTGGCAGAGCGCGAGCTGGTCTTTTTTCCCGGGGACACCCCCCACCGCTTGATGCCGGGTTCTCGGGAGGCCATCTGCCACCCGAGCATGGTCTCGCTACGCAGCCCGCAGCCGGGTACCGGACTGGTATGTGGGCAGTTCCGCTTTCTCCACGATGTTCCCCCGACCTGGTTTCATCAACTGCCGCGCATCGTGCGTCTTCCCGTGGCGCAACGGCACACCGCCCTGGACCAGGTGGTGAACGCGATCATCGACGAGATGACCCGCCATGACAGCCCGGGCCATGAGCTCACCGTCAATGCCTTGGCCAATGCCCTTTTGACCATGCTGCTGCGACACTGCCTGGAGCACGCCCTACTGGATCAGCGTAGCCTCGGCGCCTTTCTCGACCCGCCCATCAACCGGGCCATCAGCCTGTTGCACGAGGACCCGACACGCCACTGGACAGTGGCACAACTGGCGACACAGGCCGGGCTGTCACGATCCAGCCTGAGCGAGCGCTTCCCGCGCGTGGTCGGCACCACAGTGGCCAATTACCAGGCCAGGCTGCGCATGATACTGGCCGATCAGGCGCTCGCCAGAGGAGAGAGTGTGATGGGCGCCATGCTGGCCAGCGGCTACCGCTCGGAATCCACCTTTCGCAAGGCCTACCAGCGCATCCGTGGCATGCCGCCCAGGCGACTTCACCACCCCTCGGCCTGACACCCGGCAAGGGACGAACGATGCGCCCCACCCCAATGCCTGGACGCTGCGACATGAACGTCGGACGCAGCAACGCGCAGCCCCTGTCCCATCGGGCTAGTATCGAGATGCTGTATTCACACCTTTCAGGAGGACAGCATGACCGATTTCACCCTGCACACGCCCGAGAGTGCCCCTGCCGAGTCTCGCGAGCGGCTGAGCGCCGCGCAGCAGAAGATGGGCTTTGTGCCCAACCTCTTCGCCATGATGGCCGAAGCGCCGGCCTTGCTCGAGGCCTACCAGACGCTCGATGAGATTTTCTCGCGCACCAGCCTGAGTGCGGCGCAACAGCAGGTCGCCCTGCTGGCCATCAGCTCGCTCAATGGATGCAGCTTCTGCGTGGCTGCGCACACGGGTGGCGCACAGGCGGCACAAGTCGCGCCCGGCGAGATCGACAAGCTGCGCGAGCTGAGCAACCCCGACGATCCGAGACTGGCGGCCGTGGCGCGTTTCGCCAAACACCTGGTCGAGGTGCGCGGCTGGGCCAGCGACGACGAGATCCAGACCTTCCTGGCCGCCGGCTTCGAAAAGCAACAACTGCTGGAACTGGTCATTGCAGTCAGCCTCAAGACCCTGTCCAATTTCACCAACCACATCGTCGAGACACCGCTCAATGACGAGTTGAAGTCACTCGCCTGGCAGAACCCGCGGAACTGACCGGCCGGCACGAGCTTGATCAGGGCGGCATACCCCAACGGGATGCCGCCCTTTTGTTTGCCATCCAGCATCGCCTGTAAGGATGCGAGCCATTTCGCGACCAAATCCACATGAACGGCGTCCAAGCCGTTACCCTGAGCACCAGGCCAACTGCCCAAACCAGGATTCAAGGAGAACCGGTGAAACCTTACCGCTTAGTGATCATTGCCGTGATTGTCGCCCTGGTGGCCGTATTTTTCGGCACCGGGCTCGATGACTACCTGACCCTCGCATCCATCCAGTCGCTGCAATCGCGCTTCGATCAGTGGTTCGCCGCTTCGCCGTGGCTGGTGGCCGGTGGCTTCTTTGTCATCTATGTGCTGATGGCCGCGCTGTCGCTGCCCGGTGCCGCCCTGCTGACCCTCCTGGGGGGCGCCCTGTTCGGCCTCGGTTGGGGCCTGTTGCTAATATCCTTTGCCAGCAGCATCGGCGCCACCCTGGCGTTCCTGCTGTCGCGCACCCTCTTCCGCGAGACCGTGGAGCGGCGCTTCGCACGCCAGATCGAGACCATCAACCGCGGCGTCGAACGCGACGGTGCCCTCTACCTGTTCAGCCTGCGCCTGGTGCCGATCTTTCCGTTCTTTGTCATCAACCTGGTGATGGGCCTGACCCGACTGCGCACCCCGGTGTTCTATGCAGCCAGCCAGATCGGCATGCTGCCCGGCACCTTCGTCTACGTGAACGCCGGTCAGCAACTCGGCCAACTGGAGTCCATGGGCGGCATCGTCTCGCCCTCGCTGCTGCTGTCCTTCGCGCTGCTGGGCATCTTCCCGCTGGTGGCGCGCTGGGGCGTCGACTGGCTGCAGCGCCGCCGACGCTATGAGGGCCATCAGCGGCCGGCACGCTTCGACTACGATGTGCTGGTGATCGGCGGCGGCTCGGCAGGACTGGTCACCAGCTATATCGCCAGCGCCGTGAAGTCCCGTGTGGCGCTGGTCGAGCGCGAGGCCATGGGCGGCGACTGCCTGAACACCGGCTGCGTGCCCTCCAAGGCGCTGATCCGCGCCGCCCGTGCCGCTCAGCAGGTCCGCGAGGCGCCGCGCCTGGGGGTGCACGCCGGCGAGCCGCGCATCGACTTCGGCGAGGTCATGAATCACGTCCACCAGGTGATTCGCGAGGTGGAACCCCACGACAGCGAGGAGCGCTACACCGGCCTGGGGGTCGAGGTACAACGCGGCTCGGCGCACCTGACATCGCCCTGGACGGTGGATGTCGATGGTCGCCGCCTGAGCGCCCGGCATATCGTCATCGCCACGGGAGCCACGCCCTTTGTGCCGAATATCCCCGGCATCGAGCAGGTCGAGGTGCTGACCTCCGACAACCTCTGGTCGCTCACCGAATTGCCCGAACGCCTGTTGGTCATGGGCGGCGGGGCCATCGGCTGCGAGCTGGGCCAGAGTTTCGCCCGCCTGGGCAGCCAGGTCACGCTGGTTGAGGGCACGCCTCAGTTGCTGGGCCGCGAGGACGCGGAGGTCGGCGAGCTGGTCGAGCGCACCCTGAGCGACGAGGGCGTCAGGGTGCATACCGGCACCCAGGCGGTGGAGGTCTGTGTCGAGGCAGGCGAGAACAGGCTGGTGGTCGAGAACGCCGCCGGCGAGCGCTCGCGCCTCGCCTTCGACCGGCTGCTGGTCAGTGTCGGCCGCCGGGCCAATGTCGAGGGGCTGGGGCTCGAGGAACTGGGCATCACCACCCGCGACAACGGCACCCTGGAAGTCAACGAGCAGTTACAGACCCACCTGCCCAACATCTGGGCCTGTGGCGACGTGGCCGGCCCCTATCAGCTGACCCATGCCGCGGCCCACCAGGCCTGGCATGTGGCCGTCAACGCCCTGTTCGGCGAGTTCAAGCGCTTCCGGGTCGACTACCGCATCATGCCCGCCGTGACCTATCTGCAGCCCGAGGTGGCGCGGGTCGGCCTCAATGAACGCGAGGCGCAGGCTCAGGGCATCGCC
This sequence comes from Halomonas almeriensis, assembly GCF_030409235.1. Lineage (GTDB taxonomy): Bacteria > Pseudomonadota > Gammaproteobacteria > Pseudomonadales > Halomonadaceae > Halomonas > Halomonas almeriensis. The sequence continues at coordinate 255,548 of NZ_JAUFPO010000005.1, read as the reverse complement.
TACGAGGTCACCCGCTATGAGATGGCCGAGAGCGACCGCGCCATCGCCGAGCGTGCCACGAGCGGCTTCATCAAGATCCTCACGCCTCCCGGCAAGGATCGCATCCTGGGTGCCACCCTGGTCGGCGAGAATGCCGGCGAATGGCTGGCCGAAGTCACCCTGGCCATGAAGCAGGGCATCGGCCTCAACAAGCTGCTGGGCACCATTCATCCCTACCCGACCCTCTCGGAAGCCGTGAAAGGCTCCGCCGGGCTTTGGAAGAACGCCCACAAGCCGGAGCGGGTACTGGGCTGGCTGGCCCGCTATTTCGCCTGGCGGCGCGGTAACACTGCGGCCCCGGAGGTCACCCCCGACAAGGACCAGCGCACCGAGTAAGCAAAAAAGGCAGCGCTCGCATATTTAGGCGGCTAGCTTTAAACTCGCAGCACGATGATCCACGATCCTGGCCCCGCGCCAGGATCGTTTTTTTGTCAGCGAGGAGCGCCACCATGTCGTCACTGCCCCGGGGCCACAACCCGCGCCTGGCCGAGATTGCCCTGGGCCTGGGCGGCTTTGGTATCGGCACCAGCGAGTTTGTCATCATGGGCCTGCTGGAGCGGGTCGCCGGTGATCTGCAGGTCGCCAGTGCCGAGGTAGGCTATGCCATTTCCGGCTATGCGCTGGGCGTGGTCGTCGGTGCACCACTGATTTCCGCGCTGGCGGCGCGGGTGCCGCGTCGTCCGCTGCTGATCGCGCTGATGCTGGTCTTTGCCGTGGGCAATATCGCCAGTGCCATGGCCACCTCGCTGTGGCCCTTCGTCGGCCTGCGCTTCCTGGCCGGCCTGCCGCATGGCGCCTACTTCGGCATCGCCGCCCTGGTGGCCGCGGCCGCGGTGCCGGTAGCGGAACGCGCCAGGGCGATAAGCCGGGTGATGCTGGGCCTGACCTCGGCCATTGTGGTGGGGGCGCCGCTGGCGACCTGGGTCGGCCAGTGGCTGGGCTGGCAAAGTGCCTTTCTGGGCGTCGGCCTGGTCGCCCTGACCACGGCGGTCCTGATTCGCCTCTGGGTGCCCAGCCAGCCCCACGACCCCAATGCCAGCCCGCGACGTGAACTCACGGCCCTGATCAAGCAGCGCGTGCTCTACACCCTGGGCGTCGGCAGCATCGGCTTTGGCGGGATGTTCGCGGTCTTCAGCTATGTGGTGCCCACGCTTTCCAGCCAGGCCGGCATGGCCGAGACACTCGGCCCCTGGGTGCTGGCGATCTTTGGCGTGGGTACGATACTCGGCAACCTGGCCGGTGCCCGCGCGGCGGACAAGAACCTGACCCGGGCCATCCCCTGCATTCTGGTGTGGTGCCTGCTGGTTCAGGGAGGTTTCTACTTCGCCGCCAACCATCTGATCACCGGTCTGATCTTCGTCGGCCTGGTGGGCACCAGCATGGCCCTGGGCCCGGCCCTGCAGACCCGGCTGATGGATGTTGCCGGCGATGCCCAGACCATGGCCGCCTCGATGAACCATGCCGCCTTCAACGGCGCCAATGCGCTGGGGGCCTGGCTGGCAGCGGTGGTCATCAAGGCTGGAGCCGAGTGGTCGTCATCCGGCCTGGTGGGTGCCGGACTGGCCTTGTGCGGCCTGATGGTCTTTGCCATCGGCCTGTGGCAGGAGCGGCGAGACATCCGCCTGTCCACGGCCGCTTGAGCCCAGGAGCGACGCGGCCTGGGTCCCATCATGGCCCGCTGTGTCGGGGCTGGGGCAACGAAACGAGATATGCCATACTCCTCGTCCCATGAGCCGCCCATTGCTTAGGACCCCTGCCCATGCCACAAGGTACGCTGTTCATCGTTTCCGCTCCCTCCGGCGCCGGCAAGACCAGCCTGGTACGCGAGCTGATCGAGAGCCTCGACGGCCTCAAGGTATCGGTCTCGCATACCACCCGCCCGCGCCGGCAGGGCGAGGTCGACGGCGTGAACTACCACTTCGTCGATCATGCCGAGTTCGAGTCGTTGATCGCGCAGGGCGAGTTCTTCGAATACGCTCAGGTGTTCGACAATCTCTACGGCACCTCGCGGGGCGCCGTGGAAGCCCTGCTCCAGGCCGGCCAGGATGTCATTCTGGAAATTGACTGGCAGGGCGCTCGCCAGGTACGCGAACGCTTTCCGGAAGCCGTCTCGGTCTTCATCCTGCCGCCTTCCCGGGACGAGCTGGAACGTCGCCTGGCCGGTCGCGGCACCGATCAGCATGCCGTGATCGCCTCGCGCATGCGCGAAGCCATCAGCGAGATGTCGCATCATCATGAGTATGACTACCTGGTGATCAATGATGACTTCACCACGGCACTGCGCGAACTGCAGTCGCTGGTCACCGCGCAACGCCTGCATCAGCGCCGGGCCGGCCCGCGCCTGGCCCCGCTGCTGGCAACGCTCTTGTCAGAAGCACCGGGCGTCGAGTAATCTAAACCGTCTATCCACTGGAATCCCTGGGGGCGTCATGACGCCGGCCGGGGCTTTTCCCGTCAGCATTCAGGAAGGCACCCATGGCCCGAGTCACCGTCGAAGATTGTCTGGAAAACGTCGAAAACCGCTTCAAGCTGGTGATGATTTCCACCCACCGTGCCCGTCAGCTCTCCCGCGGTTCGCGTGATGCCCTGCTGCCCTGGGAGAACGATAAGCCCACGGTCATGGCGCTGCGCGAGATTGCCCAGGGCCAGGTCGATGCCAGCGTGCTCGACGAACCCATCGAGGCCTCCCAGCCGCCGGTACGTCGTGAATACAATGTCGCCGATGACCAAGGGGATTCACTGGACGAGTGATCCCTTCCAGCGCAGGCCCGGCCCTTCGGGCCTGCCGATCCGCTTCCGGACTGACACGACCTTCGGGGCTTTCACGACCTCTTCAAGGCGCGCTGTATGTTCACCATCGATGACCTGGCAGACCGTCTCGGCGGCTATCTACCTCAGGATGAGATCCAGCAGGTCAAGCGTGCCTTCTATTACGCCGAACAGGCACATGACGGCCAGCGTCGCCGCTCCGGCGAGCCCTATGTGACACATCCGCTGGCGGTCGCTAATATTCTCGCCAACATGCACATGGACCACCAGAGCCTGATGGCCGCCATGCTGCATGATGTCATCGAGGATACCGGGATCGGCAAGCAGGCCCTCGGCGAGCAGTTCGGCCAGCCGGTGGCCGAACTGGTGGACGGCGTCTCCAAGCTGACCCAGATCACCTTCGAGGACAAGGCGGTCGCCCAGGCCGAGAACTTCCAGAAGATGGTGCTGGCGATGTCCCGCGACATGCGGGTGATCATCGTCAAGCTGGCCGACCGTCTGCACAACATGCGCACACTCGGTGCCCTGCGACCGGACAAGAAGCGGCGCATCGCCCGCGAGACGCTGGAAATCTATGCCCGGATCGCCAGTCGCCTGGGCATCAACACTATTCGCGTCGAGCTCGAAGACCTCTCCTTCCAGGCCTTGCACCCCATGCGCTCCGAGCGCATCAAGCGCGCCGTGGCCAGTGCCCGAGGGCATCGCCGGGCAAGCATCCGGCAGATTCAGGACAGCCTGCAGAAGAGCCTCGACGACGAGGGCTTGAAAGGCTCGGTGGTCGGCCGACAGAAGCACCTGCTGTCGATCTATCGCAAGATGCGCGACCAGCGCAAACCCTTCGCCGAGATCATGGATGTCTTCGGGTTTCGCATCATCACCCAGGACGTGGACACCTGCTACCGCATCCTCGGCGTGGTACACAACCTCTACAAACCGGTGCCCGGGCGTTTCAAGGACTATATCGCGATTCCCAAGGCGAATGGCTACCAGAGTCTGCACACCACCCTGTTTGGCGCCGGTGGCATGCCCATCGAGGTGCAGATCCGCACCCGCGAGATGGAGGCCATGGCCAACAACGGCATTGCGGCCCACTGGCTCTACAAGGCCGGGCAGACCGAACACCCCATCGCCGAGGGCAGCCATGCCCGGGCGCGCGCCTGGGTCAAGGGCCTGCTGGAAATGCAGCGCCATGCCGGCGACTCCCTGGAGTTCATCGAGCACGTCAAGAACGATCTGTTCCCGGACGATATCTACGTCTTCACGCCCAAGGGCGACATCCGTGAGCTTCCCCAGGGCGCCACGGTGATCGACTTCGCCTACAACGTGCATACCGATATCGGCAACCGCTGCATTGCCTGTCGCATTGATCGTCACCTGGCACCGCTGTCGACACGCCTGGAAAGCGGTCAGACCCTGGAGATCATCACCGCGCCGGGCGCCAAGCCGAATCCGGCCTGGCTCAACAATGTGGCGACCGCCAAGGCGCGCTCGGCGATTCGTCATGCCCTCAAGCATCAGCAGCAGACCGAGGCCGCCCAGCTCGGCCGCCGCCTGCTCAACAAGGCGCTCTCGGCCTACGAGACCAGCCTCGAGGAGCTTCCCGATGAAGCCCTGGATGGCGTGCTGCGAGAACTGGATATGGCCGATGAGGACGCCCTGCTGACCGCCATCGGTCTTGGCTCGCGGGTCGCTCATGTGGTCGCCAGGCGCCTGGTCGCGGTACCGGAAGGGGCGTCGCAGAACGTCGAGCCCCCGTCGGCCCGGGAGCCGATCATGATCAGCGGCGCCGAAGGCATGGTGATCAAGTATGCGCGCTGCTGCCATCCGTTACCGGGCGACAAGGTGGTGGGCCATCTTTCGGCCGGCAAGGGCATCGTGGTGCATCGCACAAAGTGCCGTAACCTGGCAGAGCTGCGCCGCGACGATCCGGAAAAGCTGTTTGCCCTCAGCTGGGTCGACCAGGGCGATGAAGATTTCCCGGTGCCGTTGCGCCTCGAGGTCGAGAGCCGTCGCGGCCTGGTGGCCGAACTGGCCAGCGTGGTGACCGATGCCGATGCCAATATCGAGCGCATCGATATCGAAGAGCGCGACGCCCGGCTCTCCATCGTCAGCCTGACCCTGGCGGTGCACAACCGCGGCCATCTGGCGCGCATCATCAAGCGACTGCGCAACCTTTCCCACGTCAGCAAGATCAGCCGACTCGGCAATTGATCCCTGCCTGCCCGGGCCTGTCGCCGATGGCGTCAGGCAGGGTTGGCTATTTTCATTATCATCACAATATCAGCAAGGGAGCACACCATGAGCAACAAGGCCGTCATCAATACCCAACAAGCGCCTGCCGCCATCGGCCCCTATTCCCAGGCGATCAAGGCGGGCAACACCGTCTATCTCTCCGGGCAGATTCCGCTGGACCCAGCGACCATGGAGCTGGTCTCCGACGACTTCGAAACCCAGGCCCGTCAGGTCTTCGCCAACCTCAAGGCGGTCTGCGAGGAAGCCGCCGGCGGCCTTAAGGATGTGGTGAAGCTCAACCTCTACCTGGTGGATCTGGATAACTTCGCCATCGTCAATCAGATCATGGAAGAGGTGTTTGATACGCCTTATCCGGCGCGTGCGGCGGTGGGCGTCAAGGCGCTGCCGAAGGGCAGTCAGGTCGAGGGGGAAGCGGTGTTGGTCATCGGCGACTGAGGAAAGGATGATTCATTGCTGCGCTCGATATCCTGGCCGCCGGCGGTGCCGAAGCGTCGGACCGTCACTATCCTCATGTAGCAGGCGGCGAAACGCCTTCGCGAGGGCGCTGTGAACCCTTCCCTGGGCGCTACCTTTGCCATCCCTGGCAAAGGACCCTCACTCTGGCGATGTCGCCGCTTCGCCTGGAGGCCAGCCTTGCCATGCGTCTTTTCCTCGCGCTGATTCCCCCGCCCGAGCTGCGCCGGCAGCTCGGGCAGCTGGGCGATGCGGCTCACGCCCCGTGCGGTGGCCGGCGCATCGTCGATGACAACCTGCACCTGACCCTGGCGTTTCTGGGCGAGCGGTCCGCGGCGGAGGCCGAGTCGCTGAGTCGCTGGCTGGAGCGCCAGGTATTTGGCGCGGGGCAGTGGCGGCTGGATCGCTGGGGCTATTTTGCCGGGCCGCGCATCATCTGGGTGGGTGGCCCGGGGTCCGCTGAGCTGCAGCGGCGTCAGGCGTCGCTGGTCGCGTCGCTGAAGGGCTTTGGCATCGTGGTGCAGCCTCGGCAGTTCAGGCCGCACATCTCGCTTTTGAGGAACGCCTCTCCCCCGCCTGACACCGACTTGCCCAAGGTCGGGCTGGATTGGTCCTATGCGCGTGTCTCACTGGTCAGTTCGGTGCCCACGCCACACGGCAGCCGCTATACCACCCTGGCCCAGTCACGCCCTCAGGATGACGCCTTCTCCGGCAAATGACCGCCGGCCCGCAGAACCTCGGTATAGCCCTCGCGGAAGGTCGGGTAACGGAAGCGATAACCGCTATCCAGCAACCGGGTATTGTCACAGCGCTTGCTGGCCCGGCGGCGCAGCGGCGACTGGATGGTCTCGCTGGACTCGACCTTGAGCTGCTTCGCCATCCAGGTCATGACGTCATGCAGGGGGGCGGGTTCGCAGTCACTGGCCAGATACAGCTCGTGCAGGGCCTCGCCGTCCAGCGCCTTGCAGATGAGATGGGTCAGAACGCCAGCACAGTCATCGCGATGAATACGGTTGGAGTACATGACCGGGGTGGCGGCGGCGATGCGGCCTTCCTTGACCTGACGGATCAGGCGGTCGCGCCCCGGGCCGTAGATACCCGAGAAGCGCACCACACTGCCCGGCAAGTCATGCTCGATCAGCGCCTGCTCGGCCTCGCGCATCAGGCTGCCGGAGAAGCCGGTAGGCTGGGTCTCGCTTTGCTCATTGACGACTTCCCCGTCCTGCTGAGCATAGACACCGGTGGATGAGACAAAGAACAAATGGCGCGGTGGCATCTCGCGCCGGCCCAGTTCGGCAAGCACCGTCTTCAGCCCGTCCGGGTAGGCGGCCCGATAGGCATCCTCCTCGAAGCGATCCGCACTGACCACGTAGACCACGATGTCGGCATCCGGCAGCGTCTTCAGCGCCTCGGCGTCGCCCAGGTCGAGGGACATGGCTTCCAGGCCGCTGTCGGCCAGCTTGCTTGCCTCACGACGCACCCCTACAACCCGGTGGCCGGCCTGCTGCAGTTGGCCACCGAGGATGGTACCGATGTCGCCACACCCGAGAATCAGCGTTGTTGTCTTCACTCTACTTTCGCCCCCTGATAAAAAGTCTCTATCATACGAGGATGCCTTGACGGCGGGACCCATTACCCAGATGACAGGATGCCCGGCACCACGATGACTCTAACAGAACTCCGCTATATCGTAACCTTGGCTCAGGAGCACCATTTCGGGCGCGCCGCCGAGCAGTGCTTCGTCTCCCAGCCCACGTTGTCAGTTGCCGTGAAAAAGCTCGAGGAAGAACTCGGCGTGGCACTCTTCGAGCGCTCCAAGTCCACCGTACAGGTCACCCCCCTGGGGGCGCGAATCGTCGAACAGGCTCAGCGCGTGCTCGAGCAGAGCAGCGTGATCAAGGAGCTGGCCACCGCCGGCCGCGACCAGCTCGCCAGCCCGTTGCGGATCGGCGCGATCTACACTATCGGCCCCTATCTGTTCCCGCATCTGGTGCCCGAGCTGGCCCGCCAGGCCCCGCAGATGCCGCTGTACATCGAGGAAGGCTTCACCGGCGACCTGCGCCGCAAGCTGCGCAGCGGCGAGCTCGACGCCATCATCGTCGCCCTGCCCTTCACCGAGACGGATGTGGTGACCAAGCCGCTGTATGACGAGCCCTTCGAGGTACTGATGCCGGCCGATCATGCCTGGGCCAACTGCGAGGCCATCGCCAAGGAAGACCTGCTGGAAGAGCGCCTGCTGCTGCTCGGCGAGGGCCACTGCTTCCGCGACCAGATTCTCGAAGCCTGCCCGGCCATCAGCCACAAGCTCAACAGCCCCAACAATACGCTGACCGCCGAGGGCGGGTCGCTGGAGACCATTCGCCACATGGTCGCCTCGCGGCTGGGCATTACGGTACTGCCCCACTCGGCCATCGGCCATCACTACGCACAGGGCCTGCTGACCACGCGCCCCTTCGTCGATCCGGCCCCCGGCCGTACCGTGGCGATCGCCTGGCGCGCCAGCTTCCCGCGGCCGCAGGCCATCGATGCAGTGACTCAGGCCATCGCCACCTGCCGTGCTCAAGAACCGGCCATGGCATGACACAGCTCGACGCCCCCGTCACCAGTCTCAAGGGCGTCGGCGAAGCGCTGGCCCTCAAGCTGGCTCGGCTGCGCATCGAGAGCGTGGCCGACCTGCTGTTTCACCTGCCCCTGCGCTATCAGGACCGCACCCGTGTCACGCCCATCGCCACGCTGCGCTCGGGCAGCGAAGCCGTGGTGGAGGGCGAGGTCGCGGCGGCCGAAGTAGTGCGCGGGCGGCGTCGCAGCCTGTTGGTGCGCCTGCGTGACGGCTCGGGCATCCTCAGCCTGCGCTTCTTTCATTTCTCGCCGGCCCAGCAGCAACAGTTCCGCCCCGGGGTGCAGGTGCGCGCCTTTGGCGAGGCCCGCGCCGGGGCCACCGGACTGGAGATCTATCACCCGGAATATCGCCTGCTGAGCGATGCCAGCGCCCCGGTGGAAGACCACCTGACACCGATCTACCCGGCCACCGAGGGGCTCCACCAGACCCGCCTTCGCGCCCTGATCGGCCAAGCACTGGAGCGCCTGGAGGCCGCCCCCGAGGAACTCCCGGAATGGCTGCCCGAGGACCTGCGCCAGCGCTTTCGGCTGCCGGCCCTGCACGACTGTCTCAAGACGCTGCACCTGCCCCCGCCGGACGCCGACCCGGAGGCCCTGGCCGAGGGCAGGCACCCAAGCAGCCGGCGCCTGGCCCTCGAGGAGCTGCTCGCCCATCAATTGAGCCTGCGCGAGGTGCGCCTGCGCATCCAGCAGGATGGCGCGCCGCCGCTGCCGGACGGCCGCGGCCTGCAGGCCCGCTTCCTGACCCAGCAGCCCTTCTCGCTGACCGGGGCCCAGCGCCGCGTGCTCGACGAGATTCGCGCCGACCTGGCCGGCGAGATGCCCATGCTGCGCCTGGTGCAGGGCGACGTGGGCTCCGGCAAGACCGTGGTGGCCGGCATAGCGGCCCTCTCGGCCATTGCCGGCGGCTGCCAGGCGGCGATCATGGCGCCCACCGAGATCCTCGCCGAACAGCATTACCGCGCCTTCCGCGACTGGTTCGAGCCACTCGGCATCGAGGTCGCCTGGCTGGCCGGCAAGCTCAAGGGCAAGGCCCGGCTGGATACCAAGGCAGCGATTCACGACGGCCGGGCACGGATGGTGGTCGGCACCCATGCCATCTTCCAGGGCGATGTACACTTCCAGCGCCTGGGCCTGGCGATCATCGACGAGCAGCACCGCTTCGGCGTCCACCAGCGTCTGGCCCTGCGCGAGAAGGGCGAAGCCGGCGGCCTGACACCACACCAGCTGATCATGACCGCCACGCCGATTCCGCGCACCCTGGCGATGAGCGCCTACGCCGACCTGGATGTCTCGGTGATCGACGAATTACCTCCCGGGCGCACGCCGGTGAAAACCGCCGTGATTCCCGACGAACGCCGCCCCGAGGTGGTCGAGCGCATTCGCTATGCCTGCGACCAGGGCCGGCAGGCCTACTGGGTGTGCACCCTTATAGAGGAATCCGAAGCCCTGCAGTGTCAGGCCGCCGAGGCCACCCGAGACGAGCTGGAAGAAGCGCTGTCGGGACTCAACATCGGCCTGGTGCATGGCCGCATGAAGGCCAGCGAAAAGGCCGAGGTCATGGCCGCCTTCAAGGAGGGCGAGCTGGACCTGCTGGTGGCCACCACCGTCATCGAGGTCGGCGTCGATGTACCCAACGCCAGCCTGATGATCATCGAGAACCCTGAGCGCCTGGGGCTTTCACAGCTTCACCAGCTACGCGGCCGCGTCGGCCGCGGCTCCACCGAGAGCTACTGCCTGCTGCTCTATCATCCACCGCTCTCCGAGACCTCGCGCCAGCGCCTGACGGTGATGCGCGAGACCACCGACGGCTTCCGCATCGCCGAACGCGACCTGGAAATCCGTGGCCCCGGAGAGGTACTCGGCACCCGCCAGACCGGCCTGGCGCAGATGAAGATCGCCGACCTGGAGCGCGACGCCGACCTGCTGCCCCAGGTCTCGCCCCTGGCCGAGGCACTGCTGGCCAGCCGCCCGGACGCCAGCCAGGCACTGATTCGACGCTGGCTCGGTGAAACCGCCGATCGGTACGGGCAGGTATAGCCGCGAGCGCCGGGGCGACGCCCCGGCTACGAGTAACGAGCGGCGAGATGCAAGATAACAAGCCCGAAAACCCAGCTCGAAGCTTGAAACCCAAAGCATACGAGCATCGAGATGCGAGATACGAACCCCGAAAACCCAGCTCGTGGCTCGAAGCCCGTAGCTCGTAGCTCGTAGCTCGTAGCTCGTAGCTCGTAGCTCGTAGCTCGTAGCTCGTAGCTCGTAGCTCGTAGCTCGTAGCTCGTAGCAGCCTAACCCCAACTCCTCGCGGGCCAAGGTTTTTTCTTATCCCGTCGAGCGACACCATATGATCAGGCGTTACGTCCGTCTTGACGTACGTAACCGAAGGCGCACACTCAAGACAACGACACATGCAAGGGGGCGTCATGAGCGGCATCACAGCAACCGAGGCGCGTAGCAACCTGTATCGATTGATCGACGAAACCGCCGAGTCTCATCAGCCCATTATCATCATGGGCAAGCGCAACAAGGCGGTGCTGGTATCCGAGGAAGACTGGTCGGCGATTCAGGAGACCCTCTACCTGCTCTCCGTGCCGGGCATGCGAGAGTCGATTCGCGAGGGTATGGATACCCCGGTGGATGAATGTGGCGAGTAGCTGGACTGGTGACATGGAAGCTGGTTTACACCAGGCAAGCACAGAAGGATGCAAAAAAACTGGCCTCGAGCGGCCTCAAGCCAAAAACCCAGGCATTATTGGCACTGATTGCAGAAGACCCTTTTCGCCGACCACCTCCGTTCGAGAAGCTGGTCGGTGATCTGAACGGCGCCTATTTACGCCGCATCAATATCCAGCATCGTCTGGTCTATCAGGTGATCGAGGATGAGCGCGTAGTGAAAGTACTCAGGCTCTGGAGCCACTATGAATGAGGTTTGGCCCGCCGCCGTTGCCGGTCGATTCTGCCAGCCCCACACAGCCTCAGGCATCGTGGCAACGCCTCACCTTACAAGCCTGGAGCCCGATCCATGCTGAACAATGTGCAAAAGCGGTATCGAGATCGTGCCAACCGGGCACGCAGAGCCCTGCTGAAAGAGAAAGAGACTTATGGCCAGGTTTCCGACGTGGTCTCATCGTCCTTGAGGGCGGCGAGGGCCACCTTGGCCTTGAAGTCGACGCTGTATTGCCTGCGTTTCCTGCTCATGATCGGGTTCTCCTGTCGGAATGATCAGAGCTTAGCACCTGGTCCGAATTTCGGGGTCCACTTCAGTATCTAGCTTCACCCCCAGAGGGAAGGCTGGTGCCGGGATTAGTGGGTCACGTTTTTTCTTCAAGCTTAAAGCTTACGGCTTATAGCTCCGGGCGGAGCCCGGGCGGGTTTTCTTCCCTCTTCAAGGCGCGTAGCGCCGTTCTTCCCTCTTCCTTCTTTAGCGACGCCAGCCGCGTTCTTCCTGCTTCAAGCTCCCGCCGCGTTCGGTTGGCCGATGGCGCGGGCGGCGTGGCGCAGGGGGACCAGTTGCTGACCGATCAGGGTCAGTTGGGTATGCAGTAGATTGGGGGCGTCGTGTTGAGGCTCGGCGTCCAGCGCAGCCAGGGCGTCATGCAAGCGGGGGTCCTGCTCATCTACCGGGCCCTGGTCGCGCAGGCCGGTAGCCAGCTCGGCCAGCGAGCCTTCGATGGATTCGGCCGCCTGCGCCACCGGCCCGGCGTAATCCTGGGTGCGCTCACCGCGATGCGCCCCGAGGGCCGAGAGGTAGTTGAGCAGGGTGTGCGAGTGCAGCAGAAAACGCAGCCCCTCATCGGCATCGCGGCGGAAGCGCTCGGGTTCCTGCAGCACATTGCCGATCAGGGTCGACAGCTCGGCATCGGCATTGTGGGCGTTGCGCCTCGCCAGCCGATAGGTCAGGTCATCACGCTTGCCATGGCGGTATTGATCGAGGATGGCCTCGAGATAGGCGCGGCTGGCCTCCAGGGTGGCCGCGGCCTGCTGATGAAGCTGCCGTCCCTGCCAGTCGGGCAGGATCAACAGCACCGCCAGACCGGCAATGCCCGCGCCCATCAGGGTATCGAACAGGCGCGGCCAGATCAGCCCGAAGCCATTGCCCACCTGGTTGAAACAGCACAGCACCATCAGGGTAATGAAGCCCGTCGCCAGCATGTAACGACGCCCGCGCAGGGCAAAGAAGGCTACCCCGGCCATCACGGCAACACCGATCTGCACCAACGCGGCCGGAAACAGCGTGATCAGGGCCCAGCCCGCCAGCAAACCGATGATGGTACCCAGAATGCGTTGTCGCAACAGACGGCGGGTAGCGCCGAAACTGGGCTGACAGACGAACAGGCTGGTCAGCAGAATCCAGTAGCCCTGGGTGGGGTGAATCCAGTGGAGCAGGCCATAACCCGCCACCAGGGTCAGGGTCAGGCGCACCGCATGGCGAAAGATCGCCGAGCGCGGCGTCAGGTGATCCAGCACCCGTTCGCGGACATCGCTCAGACCATGCGGGGTGCGATCGTACAGCGAGGCATCTTCATGGGAGTCGGGGCCTTCCGGGTGGCGGGCACGCCCGAGAAGATCCTGCAGAGTGGTCAGGTTATCGGCCAGCGCCCGCAGATGCGGCAGCAGCGACTGCCATTCGTGGCGCGATTGGGCCCCCAAATGCTCCACCGAGGCGTTGAAATCCTCCAGCGCCATCTCGCTGCGCCCCTGCGCGAAGGCGCGATTGAGCAACAGCGAGCGTCCCAGCTCGCGGCACGTCTCGCCCTGCTGCGTCAGCAGGCGCTGGGCGCGAAAGAGGACGTCATGGTGAAAGAAGGCCTCGCTCAGCTCGTGATACGGATAATGCGTCGAGCTGGCCCGTTCATGGATGTCCTGGGCGATGAAATACAACCACAGGTAACGGTTCAGCTTGCGGCTGCGGCTCTCCTGGAGACGGCGAAAGATCATCTCCTTGGTCTGATTGAGCGCCGCGACGACACGCCCGTTCTGGTGCGCCAGCTCATAGCGGTGTTGCTCGACATCCAGGTCACGCCGCGGCTCGAACAGGGTCGACTTGAGCTGTAGATAGCGGCTCAGCTCACGAAACACGCGGGCCAGTGAATGCTTGAGGGGCTGACGGGAAAACAGCCGACACCAGACGACCGAAATCACGCCGTACCAGGCCGCTCCGGCCACCAGCAGGGCCGGCTCCCGCCAGATATTCTCCAGCGCCGGGGTGGCACGGTTTTCCAGGCTGATCATGGTATAGGTGGCGAGAATCAAAGTGGCGCGGGCGATGGTCGCGTAACGCTGGTTCACCGCCCCCAGCATGGTCAGGCCAAAGGTGCTCACCGCCAGGCCCACGACGAACCACAGCGGCCTGTTGAACAGCACCTCGACCGACAGGGCAGCCACGGCAAAACAGCCCAGCGTGACCAGCAGCGCCCGCCAGCGGCCCTGCCAGTGATCGTCGGTCTCCGACAGCGCACTGGCAATGATGCCCAGAAACAGTGGGATCAGGCTGTGCAGCGCCGTGAACCACCAGCACACCAGCACCACACCGGTGAAAGCGATGAAGACGCGCAGACTGTAAGCGAAGGAATCCAGCGCCCAGAGACGACGCAGCGAAAGGAACAACGATGACAGCGACATAAGCTCCAGAAAAGCAGTCGGCGAGGCGCAAGCGCCCTGCCAGTTCAGACTTTAGTATAACGCTTGCCGCTGAAATGTCCGACCCCGCCCCTCAACGCTCTGAGCGGCCTCTCGCGCCGATAATCTAGGAAGGTTCGTACACCGAGCCTCACCAGGCTCGTCGCTCGCGGCGCGTAGCCCACAGCTCGCCACTCGGGCTTTGAAGCTCATCGCTCGCTACCCGCAGCGCGTAGCTCAAGGCTTACATATCGGCGAGCAGCTTCTGAAGGCGCGTCAGGTCGCCGGAGTCGCCGACCAGGCGCACACGGCCGTCCATCATGCCGGTGAGAAAGGCTTTCTGGTTGGGTTTGCGCAGGATGCGCACTGCCGCGGCGGCGCTTTCGAAGCGCAGCTCCAGGTCCAGATCCACCGGCAGGCCAGTGGCCGTCTCGATACCCTGGGGCGACATTCGATAATGACGCGAAATGGAGAGATCCTCGGTGGCGATCCCCCAGTCCAGGCCGCGCATAGCGGTAAGACGCTCGCGAAAACCTGGCTTGCGACGCAGGGCGCGCTTGAGCATGACACCCAGCAACCACAGCATAATCTTCAGCTTCATGGGGAATATCCGAGGCAGAGTCGTGAATATGGGAGACTCACGGCTCACCAGCGCGGGCGAGCCGTGCCGGGTCGCGCCATTACTTGGCGACCGCGTCCTTCAGGCCCTTGCCCGGCTTGAAGGCGACCGTCTTGCTGGCCGGAATGGTCAACGACTTGCCGGTCTGCGGGTTCTTGCCGGTACGTGCCGCTCGCTCACGCACCGTAAAGGTGCCAAAACCGATCAGCGACACATCCTTGCCGTCAGAGACACTGCCCGTGATTTCATCAAGAATCACATTGAGAACCTGACTCGCCTTGTCCTTGGACAAATCAGCACGCTCGGCAATCGCCGCCGCGAGTTCTGGTTTACGCATAAAAGCCTCCTTCCTTGTTTAACTGCTTCAAGCCTTGTTTGACTGCCGGATGGAGCCAACCGCCGGCCATTTTGTGGTTGACGCCACATTCGGGACATCCAGCACATTTACCGCGCCGACAACTGCGTGGACGGCAGCACGCATGGCGGATGCAACGACGAGTCTAGCCTAGCAATGGCGGAGCGATCCGCGCCAGTTCAACTTTCCGACGGACCTGCCGGCCTGTCAACGCAAATCCAAGCAAACGGCCGTTTTCGTCTTCCGCCAGCGCGCTCAAGTCGCGGCCCTCGCCCTCGATGCGCCACTCGCAGGCCACTCCGTCGGGCGGTGGCAAGGCGACGACCGGCAACAGCGGTGTCTTGACCAGCACCGGCCAGGCGCCGTATGCCACGGCGGTGGTAAAGCCCGCCAGGGTCGCTGCCAGCGCCTTGGCCGCCGCCTGTAGCGGCTGCACGTACATCGCATTGACGCCATCGACACAGGCCACATCGCCCAGGGCATGGATGCCGGGTGCCGAGGTCGCCAGGTAACGATCGGTCAGGATGCCCTGCGCGGAAACGGCCAGCCCCGCCGCTGCGGCGAGCTGAGTGCGCGGCCGCAAGCCGGTCGCCACCAGCACCAGGTCCGCTTCAAGGGTCGTCCCATCATCCAGGCCAATGGCCACGCCAGCGGCGGCGGCGTCCACCCGGAACACACTCCGACCAGGATAGCGGCGCACGCCGGCCTCGCTGAACGCCGCGCCAAGCGCTTCGCCCAGGGCCGGAGGCAACAGTTGTGGCAGGGGTGTGGCTTCCGGGGCAATCAGCTCGACGACATGCCCGCCCGCTAGTAGATCATTGGCGTATTCGCAGCCCACCAGGCCAGCCCCCACCACCGCCACGCGAGCCGGCCTGCCAAGGGAGGAAAGCGCCGCATGGAAGGCTCGATAGTCATCCAGATCATTGATGGTGAAGACCCGATCGGCCAGCGCCGCGGGCCAATCGAAGGGTGGGGCCGGCGCCGCGCCGGTGGCCAGTACCAGCTCATCGTAGGCCAGCCGCTCGGCGCCCAGCTGCAGCTCGCGCGCCGCCGGGTCGATGGCCTCCACTCGCGTGTGGGTACGTACCACGACCCCGAGTGAGTCGGCCACTTCGAGGGCCGAGCGGCTGACCAGGCGTTCCGGCGGCAGCCGCTTGGCAAACCCCGTGGACAGCATGGGCTTGGAGTAGTCATCGCCACTGTCGGCCGTGATCAGCGTGATCGGTCGCTCGGGCTGGTGGGCACGCAGTTGGCGCACCAGGCCCATGGCGGCCATGCCGGAACCGATCAGAGTCAGGGGAGCAGTCATGGAGTCCTCGTCACAGAGCCCGCCGGGTCCCATGGCGGGGTAGAAGTTCAACGCATCATGGTACACTAGCTACCCCGACGATTTGGACGCGGAGCGCATCTCTTGCCGACAGGCCCACCCTTCCAGCCCCGATGGCGACCCCTGGCCGCCGCGCGCCCGGATGTGAGCCCGCCCTGGTGGGAATGGCTCGCCTCCCAGGACTCCCTGACCGAACGCCTGATCGACGCCGGCCAGCCGCGCCGCTTCCGCGTGCGGCTGCTCGATCAGCGCCATGACCGGCCGCGTCCGGATGAAGCCGAGGCGCTGGGCCTGAGCGAGCACCAGCATGCCTGGCTGCGCGAGGTCGCGCTATGCCTGGACGAGCGACCCTGGGTGCTGGCACGCTCCGTATCACCGCTCGGCTCGCCGAGCGACCAACACCGCCTGGCGTGGCTGGGCGAGCGCTCGCTGGGTAGCTGGCTGTTCGCGCAACCCGACCTGCAGCGCAGCCCCATCGAGGTCTGCGCCGGCGGCGGCCCCTTTCAGGACGCCCGCGGGCCCTGGGGGCGCCGCTCGGTCCTCAGGCACCAACGCATCACGGTCCTGGTCCAGGAATTCTTCCAGCAGGCAATGGTGGACGACCTGGCCATGCCGCCGCGTTAGCCCGGGCACGGCTCGGCGCCGGCCTTCAACCCTCAACCCGACGACCCATTCGGCTTTGACCGCCGGGGTCGAGCAAACGAGACGACCCGATGGACTCTTCCCTGATGCGCCCTTCCGGGCTGGCCCGCCTTCCCGACTTTCTGCACCTGATGCGGCTCGACCGGCCGATCGGCACCTGGCTGCTGATGTGGCCCACCCTTTGGGCACTGTGGATGGCCGCCCAGGGCGTACCCGAGCGCGCCACCGTGCTGATCTTCGTCGCCGGCGTCTATCTGATGCGCGCGGCCGGCTGTGTGGTCAACGACTACGCCGATCGCCACTTCGACGGCCACGTCAAGCGCACCCGCCAGCGTCCGCTGGCCACCGGGCGCATCAGCGAGACGGAAGCCAAGGGACTGTTCATCATTCTGGTGGGGCTGGCCTTCGCCCTGGTATGGCTGACCAACCCTTTCACGGTGATGCTCTCGGTCGCCGGGGTCCTATTGGCCTTCATCTATCCCTTCATGAAGCGCTACACCCACCTGCCCCAGGTGTTTCTGGGGGCCGCCTTCTCCTGGAGCATTCCCATGGCCTTTGGCGCGGTGCTGGGCGAAGTGCCGGCCGTGGCCTGGTGGCTGGTGGCGGCTAACGTGGCCTGGACCGTGGCCTACGACACCCAGTACGCCATGGTGGACCGCGATGACGACCTGCGCATCGGCATCAAATCCACCGCCGTGCTGTTCGGCCGCGCCGACAAGCTGATCATCGGCCTTTTGCAGCTGCTGACCCTGGGGCTGCTGGCCTGGGTTGGCCACGCCATGGGGCTGGGCGGCTTCTTCTGGCTGGGGCTGGCCGCCATGGCCGCCACTTTCATCCATCAACAACGCCTGATCCGCCATCGTAATCGGGATCGCTGCTTTCAGGCCTTTCTCAACAACCACTGGTCGGGCCTATTGCTCTTCGCCGGCATGGGGCTTGCTTGGTGGCCGCCACTGGGTGGCTGAAGCGCGCGGTATCAGGCCGCAGAGCCGGTTGTCACATTCCTGTCACAAGGACATGCTGTCATCGTCACTGAGTTGTCACTGACCTTGACCATGAGGCCCCGGGATGAGCGACAAGACCGTACTGATTGTCGATGATGAAGCGCCGATCCGCGAGATGATCGCCGTGGCGCTGGAGATGGCCGACTATAACGTCCTCGAGGCGGACAACGCCCAGAGTGCCCACGCGCTCATCGTCGACCATCAGCCTGACCTTGTGCTGCTCGACTGGATGATGCCGGGCACCAGCGGCATCGAGCTGGCTCGCCGCCTGAAGCGCGACGAAACCACCTCCGAGCTGCCGATCATCATGCTCACCGCCAAGACCGAGGAAGACAACAAGATCCAGGGGCTGGAATCGGGAGCGGATGATTACATCACCAAGCCGTTCTCGCCGCGCGAGCTGGTCGCGCGCCTCAAGGCGGTGCTGCGACGCTCCACCCCCCAGGGCGTCGAAGACCCGGTGGAAGTCGAGGGCCTGCTGCTCGACCCCGTCAGCCACCGGGTCAGCGTCGACGGCCAGTCCCTGGAGATCGGCCCGACCGAATACCGGCTGCTGCAGTTCTTCATGACCCATCAGGAGCGCGCCTATACACGCGGCCAGCTGCTCGATCAGGTATGGGGCGGGAATGTCTATGTCGAGGAGCGCACCGTGGACGTGCACATTCGACGCTTGCGCAAGGCATTGGGCGACCCGTATCAGCAGTTGATCCAGACCGTACGCGGCACCGGCTATCGCTTCTCTGCCAAGAGCTGAGTCGGGCCATCGCGGGTGGGCCGATCGTGCCCTGAGCGGCTAGAGTAAGAGCTAGGCAGCTTCCGCTATCGGCCGAACCGGCACAGCGCCGGATACCAGCCGCAGGCCGGATACCACCCGCAGGAAGGACGCAGAGGCCTGGATGAGCAGACGGCACGGCCCCTCGACGCCCCGGGGCACGATACATTATCCACAGGCACCATCTCCATGAAACGGTTGTGGAAAAAAGAAATCTGGCGCCTGGCGGCCCTGACCGCGCTGGGCGGGCTGCTCGCCTGGCCGTTCTCCGCCACCGCCATCGGCATTGCCATCGCCCTGGGCCTGCAACTGGCGTATCAACTGCGCCAGCTTCATGTCCTGGATCAGTGGCTGGCCAACCATCCGCAGGAAGAACCGCCCGCCGCCAGCGGCCTGTGGGGCGAGCTGTTCGACCGCTTGTACCGCTACCAGAAGAGCCAGCGCATTACCCAGCGACGGCTGCGCGACACCCTGAGCCGCATCCAGGAGTCCTCCGAGGCCATGCGCGACAGTGTGGTGATGCTCGATCGCCATGGCGACATGGAATGGTGGAACAGCGCCGCCGAGCGCATGCTGGGCCTCAAGCCGGCTCACGACCGCGGCCAGCACATCACCAACCTGCTGCGCGACCCACGCTTCGTCGACTACTTCCAGGCGCGTGACTACAGCGACCCACTGACGCTGACCTCACCGATCGACGACCAGATGATCCTGCAGTTCCAGATCACTCTCTATGGCGATGACGAACGCCTGCTGATGGCCCGCGACATCACCCGGCTACATCGTCTGGAGCAGATGCGTCGCGACTTCGTGGCCAATGTGTCCCATGAGCTGCGCACGCCACTGACGGTACTGAGCGGCTATCTGGAAACCTACAGCGACATGGCCGACCAACTGCCCGGGCGAATGTCACGCGGCATAGAGCAGATGCGCGGCCAGACCACGCGCATGCAGAACCTGGTCAACGATCTGCTGCTGCTGTCACGCCTGGAAATCGACCAGGGCGGCCAGGACGACACCCCCCTGGAGCTGGGCAGCATGATGGACAGCATTCGGCGCGATGCCGAAGCCCTCTCCAATGGCCAGCAGCACTTCGAGGTCATCCACGACGAACGCCGTCGCCTGATTGGAAGTGACAAGGAAATCCATAGCGCTCTCTCCAATCTGGTGTTCAACGCCGTGCGCTATGCCGGCGAGGGGCGCCACATCACGCTGCGCTGGAAGCGTCACGGTCAGGGCGCCTGCCTGGAAGTCAGCGATGACGGCGAGGGCATCGACCCGCACCACATCCCGCGCCTGACCGAGCGCTTCTACCGCGTCGACAAGGGCCGCAGCACCGCCACCGGCGGCACCGGGCTGGGGCTGGCCATCGTCAAGCATGTGCTGCTGCGCCATCAGGCACGGCTGGAAATCGACTCCTACCCTGGCGCGGGCGCGACCTTTCGCTGCGTCTTCCCCCGGGACCGGCTCAGCGCCCCCGAGACGCAGGCGCGCCCGGCCCTGACCAGCGAATAGCCAGGGTTGCCGGGTTCTTGATCCCCCTTCGCTCAGCGCACCGGCGTGCCGAGTGACCGATAATGGCGGTCCCACATCAGAACCGAGGCAGCCACGGCGCCCGGCAGCAGGAAAAGATTGGCCAGCGGCACCCAGGTGATCAACATCACCCAGCCGCCGTAGGTCAGGGTGGGCCAGCGCCGAGCCTCCAGGCGCCGGCGCATCTCGGCGAAGCTGACCTTGTTGTTGTCCATGGGATAGTCGAGATAGGTGATCGCCATGGTCCAGGCCGAGAACGCCACCCACAGCAGGGGAGACACCAGGTTGATCACCGGAATCCAGCTGATCACGAACAGCAGCAGCATACGCGGCACAATATAGCCCAGCTTGACCAGCTCGCGGCCCAGCGCATCCAGGCCCGCTCGCCAGATGCCACGATCATCCTGCGGCGCCCGGCCGGTCACCTCCATCTCGACCCTCTCGGCGAGAAAACCATAAAAGGGCGCGGCGATCAGGTGAGTCACCAGGGTGAAGGTGAAGAACACGATCACCACCAGGCTGATCACGAACAATGGCCAGATCAGCCAGGAAAGCCAGTCCAGCCAGCCGGGCACCATGGCCATGCCGCTATCCAGCCAGCCGCCGAAATGACTCAACACATAGCTCAACACCCCCGCATAGACCAGTAGATTGGCCAGGATCGGCAGAAACACATAGCGGCGCAGCCCGCGCGAATAGACCAGCCGCGTGCCCTGTGAAAGCGCCGTCAACGCGTCCAGCATCGGTGTATATCCTCCTCACGACGAAACAGGCCGTCGCTCACGGCGACGGCCTGTTGGGTTGACCTCTCGGCGCTCCGCCGGTCAGCGGTCGCCGACTTCCTCGTCGAGATCATCCGGGTCCGTGTGGCGAATGTCGAGCCCCTTGACCAGATACACCACGTATTCGGCCAGGTTGTTGGTATGATCGCCGACCCGCTCCAGGGCGCGCAGAATCCACATGATGCCAAGCACCGGCGAGATCGAGCGGGCATCCTCCATCATGAAGGTCATCAGCGAACGCATGGCCGACTGGTACTCGCTGTCGACCTTCTGGTCCTCCTCGACGACCTGCAGGGCCAGCTCGGTGTCCAGGCGCGCAAAGGAGGTCAGGGCATCGCGCATCATGCGCCGCACATGCTCGCTGATGACCCGCACCTCGACGAAGCCGCGGCTGCCCGAGTCGCTTTCGATCAGCTCGATGGCATTGCGGGCGATCTTGCTGGCCTCGTCGCCGACCCGCTCCAGATCGGAGGCCGCTCGCGTCACCGCCAACACCAGGCGCAGATCCGAAGCCGCCGGCTGACGCCGCGCCAGCACGCGCGTGCATTCGTCGTCGATCTTGATCTGCATGTCGTTGACGGCACTATCGTTGTTGATCACCCGTTCGGCCAGCGAGGAGTCGGCTTCCAGGAGGGCCGTCACCGCATCCTGTACCTGCTTCTCGACCAGGCCACCCATGGCCATCAGGTGGGTCTTGAGTTCCTCGAGTTCATGGTTGAACTGACGAGAAATATGCTGACTATGAATGTCACTGGTGATGTCCATCAGACTCTCCTCGGGACCGGCTCATCAGGCCATGCGTCCGGTGATGTAGTTCTCGGTTCGCGCCAGGCGCGGATTGGTGAACAAGGTATCGGTGGGGCCGTACTCCACCAGTTCGCCGTCCTGCAGGAAGGCGGTGTAATCGGAGACACGCGCCGCCTGCTGCATATTGTGAGTGACCAAGACCAGCGTCAGTGTCGACTTCAGGTTGCGGATCAACTCCTCGACCTTCAGCGACGAAATCGGATCCAGCGCCGAAGCTGGCTCATCGAGCAGCAGCACCTCGGGCCCTACCGCCAGGGTACGGGCAATCACCAGGCGCTGCTGCTGGCCGCCTGATAACGACCAGGCTGACGCCCGCAGGCGGTCCTTTACCTCATCCCACAGCGCTGCCGATTGCAGCGCCCACTCGACCACATCATCCACCTGACGCTTGGGCAAATGACCCTGCAGCCGCAACCCGAAGGCCACGTTGTCGTAAATCGACATCGGAAACGGGTTGGGCACCTGGAACACCATGCCCACCCGGCGCCGCAACTCGGCCACCACCATCGAGGAAGCATGGATGTCCTGCCCCTCGAGATGAATGCTGCCTTCCCGGGTTACCGTTTCATTCAGGTCATGCAGCCGATTCAGGGCACGCAGCAGCGTCGACTTGCCACAACCTGAAGGGCCGATGAAAGCCGTCACCCGGTGGCGAGGCACCCGCAGCGTCAGGTTGCTCAACGCCGTCTTGTCGCCATAGCGCAGACCGAAATCGCGCACTTCCAGGCTCGTGGCCTGCGGGCTGAAGTCGATCAGCGCGCGCGATCCGTGGGCCGTGTGCTGCATGACCGTCATGGACTCCCTCCCCCGGGCCTCCCGGTACGGCTGGCACCACATAAGAAGCGCTGGCTCAAGGCACCTCCCTGGCGACACAATCGCCGCAAACCGGCCCTTGCCTGTTTAATATGTTGGCCGTGTACCGTGACGCCCCCTCAAATAGTGCCGCAAGAATATTGCAGTCAGGTTAAGCACCAGAATAACCACAACCAATAGTAACGCCGTGGCGTAGATCAACGGCAAAGTGGCCTGCACATCGCTGCCGTGAAAGGCGCTATCGAAAATATGATGGCCCAGGTGCATGAACTTACGCTCCAGATGCAAATAGGGAAACTCGCCATCCACCGGCACCTGGGGCGCCAGCTTGGCCACCCCGACCAGCATCAGTGGGGCGACCTCCCCCGCGGCCCGCGCCACGGCAAGGATCACTCCGGTCAGCATAGCCGGCAGGGTCATGGGCAGCACCACCCGCCCGAGCATTTCGGCGCGCGTCGCCCCCAACGCCAACGCCCCCTCGCGCTGGCTCGCCGGAATCCGCGCCAGGCCTTCCTCGGTGGCCACGATCACCACCGGCAAGGTCAGCAGGGCCAGCGTCAGCGAGGCCCACAGCAGACCGCCCGTGCCGAAGGTCGGCGAGGGCAGGCTAGCTTCGAAGAACCAGGTATCCAGCCGGCCGCCGATACCGTAAACGAAGACCCCCAGGCCGAACACGCCGTAGACAATCGAGGGCACTCCGGCGAGGTTGCGCACCCCGATGCGCACCCAGCGAATCAGCCGCCCCTGATGGGCTACCTCGTTGAGATAGACCGCCGCCAGCACACCGAAGGGCATGACGAAAATCGACATCAGCACCACCATCAGCACCGTGCCGAAGATCGCCGGCCATACCCCGCCGGCACTGTTGGCGGCGCGCGGGCCCTCCGAGAGAAAACGCCAGACGCCCTGCCCCCAACTCACCAGCTTTTCCACCGGCCCCATGTCATTGGGCTGGAGCGCGCGAACCACCTCGGTCAGCGGCTGGCGCAAGGAACGGCCACCGACACTCTTCAGCACCAGGGTGTCACCCGGCAACGCCGCCTGCCGAGCCGCCAGTTGCGCCTGGGCGCTGGCCAGCGCCGCTCGCTCCTCGGGCGAGGCCTGACCGCCCTCGACTCTTCGAACCAGGGGCGGCAGCGTCTCCTGACGAAGCCGGGCGATCTGTTGGCGCGCATCCTCCAGCACCGCCAGCCGCTCCTTCAGGGCCGGCCAGGCCGCATCACCGACGAGACGTTCACCGGACGCCGACTCGATGGCCACCAGGCGACCCATGAACTCGCCCCAGCGGCGTCGCTCCAGTACCACCAGATCCGCCGGGCGCGCGATGCCCTGAATCCGTTCGAGCGCCACCCACTCCCAGATATCGCCGTCGAGATCGCGATTGCCGACGCGATACAGGCGTTCGCGCCCTTCCTGGTCAGGCAGCGGCGCCTCCTTCACGGCGCGCCCCGCCAACTGGCGGCCATCGTCGAGCGTCACCAGCGCCACATCCGCCGGCCAGAAATGCCCCAGGCCACGCACTGCCAGCAACCCCAGCAGCAGGGCCAGCAGGGCCAGAGAAGTCGCCACGCTGCCCGCGGCCAGCCAGGCCCAGGGGCCCTCGCCGCGAGGTGACCGGCCGCGCCGCGAGGCGACCGCCGGGCGCCCCTCCTGTGTTGCTAGTGCGTCGCCGGGGGTCGAGGCCTGTTCCCTCATGGCGCCCCCTCCAGGCGACGATAGCGTCGCCGCAGCCGCGAGCGCACCACCTCGGCCAGGGTGTTCACCAGGAAGGTAAAGGCAAACAGCAGCAGAGCCGCAAGCAGCAACAACCGATAATGCGTCCCTCCCGGCGCCGCCTCGGGCAGCTCGATGGCGATACTCGCCGCCATCGAACGCAGGCCATCCAGGGGGTTGGTGGTCATCAGTGCAGTATTGCCACTGGCCATCAGCACGATCATGGTCTCGCCCACCGCACGGCCAGCGCCAATCATCACCGCCGAAAACACTCCGGGTGCGGCCGCCGGCAGCACCACCCGCCAAAGCGTCTGCCAGCGGGTCGCACCCAATGCCTCGGCCCCCTCGACCAGATTGGCGGGCACGCCCGACAGCGCATCCTCGGCCAGCGCATAAATGCTCGGCATCACCGCGAAGCCCATCGCCATGCCGACAATGATGGCATTGCGATTGGCGTATTCGAGCCCCAGGTGCACTTCCAGCCAGGTGCGCAGGCTGCCGTTGAACCACCAGGCCTCGAGCCACGGCGCCAACCAGGACGCCACCCACCAGAGCACCAGCAGCCAGGGCATCAGCCACAGTGCCGCCCAGCCCATCGGCAGGCGGCGACGCAGCAACCCACCCGCCAGCAGCAGCCCGGGAGGTAGCAACAGCACTAACACGACACCAAAGGCCAGATGATCATCGAGCCAAGGCGCCAGCACCAAGCCGGCGATAAAACCGATCACGACCCCCGGCATGGCCTCCATCAGCTCCAGGGTCGGGCGCAGGCGGTCACGCAGACGCGGCGACATGAACAGCGCCGAGTGCGCCGCCGCCCCCAGGGCCAGGGGGACCGCCATCACCAGCGACCAGGCGGCCGCTTCCAGGGTACCCCAGACCAGCGGCAGCATGCCGAAGCGGGGTTCTCCATCGCCCTCGAGCAGGGCAGGCTGCCAGCGATGCGCCGGTGACTCGAGCCCCTGATAGGACTGCGCCTGCCACAGGGACGCCATCTCGATGTCCGATGACCAGAACAACGGCAGCACTTCCACCGCCAGAAAAATGCCGATCCCCATCACGGCCACAATCACCCCGATACCACCCGCCGTGATCAGGGCCGTGACCATGCGGTCGCGGGTCTGACGCACGGAGCGGCGCAGAGGCGACGTTGAGGCGGAATCAGACATGCATTAACCAGAGCGGCGTGAGGGTGGCAAAGTAAAAATACGACATTGTCATGACAACGATATGACAACGCCAGCCGGGACGCGCTCCTCAGCCAGTCTCAGGGCGGCGACAGAGGCACCAGGCCCAGTCTGCGGCGCTGGCGATCGAGCACGGCACGCGGCAGGGCGACAAACCCCATTTCCTCTGCGATCGCCTGACCCTCGGGTGAGAGTAGCAGATCGATGAAGGCTCGCTCGACGGCCGGCAGCGGCTCGTCGGGCGGGCGATTGACGTAGAGGCGCAGGTCACGCGAAAAGGGATAGTCGCCGCGTTGCACGGCTTCGGGCTGCGGGCGGTGCTCGACGCCTTGAGCATCGCGTAGTGCCACGGTCTTTACTCCCGGCGTCAGGTGGTTGAGGCCGGCATACCCGATGCCCCGTGGGTCGGCGCTCACGGCCGACACCACCGCCGCCGACCCCGGGTGCTCCCTGACCTGCGGGCGGAAGGCGCCATTGCACAGCGCCTCGCGCCGGAATAGCTCATGGGTGCCCGAGACGGCATTACGGCCATGCGGGGCGATCAACCCCTGAAAGGTCCCGTCGAGCAACGACGACCAACGACGCAGCCCGGCCTCGCCACCGCAGCGCCGGGTCTCGGAAAAGATAGCATCCAGTTCGACAAAGCTCAGGCTCGTCAGTGGATTATGGCGATGCACCACGACCACCAGGGCATCCCTCGCCACCACCAGTGACTCGACCGGATAGCCATGACGCCGCTCAAAGGCCGCTCGTTCGTCATCGGTCATCGGCCGCGACATCGGCCCCAGCAGGGTCGTGCCGGCCGTCAGCGCCGGTGGCGCACTGGCCGAGCCACTGGCCTTGAGCTGCAGGCGCATGCCCGGATGTTCGCGAGCCAGGTGCTCGTCCCAGCGCAGCATCAGTCCGGCCATGGTGTCGGAGCCCACCGTGTCCAGCGTGCCGACCGGCGCTTGAGTCCCCGCCTCCTCGGCCTGGGCGACGCTGACCCACAGCGACGAGGCAGCAAAGGCACTCAGCAGCATCAACAGGCCCAGGCAGGCTCGTACAGCGTTGGCGACAGACATGAAACCTCCGGGATTCACGACGCGGATGGGAACGGGGGCGAGGACGGGTGATGACCGACGCCACGGCGACCAAGCGGGGTAAAGGTAGCGATCAGCACCACTTGCCCTCTATCATGACCCACTAAAACAACCGGCAGGCAGCCCATGAGCGAACTCGACGACATTCCGGCACCGCGCGGCCAATTGGCCCTCAAGCTGGTCGCCAACCGCCAGGACACCAACTTCCATGGCGACATCCCCGGCGGCTGGCTGGTCAGTCAGATGGACAAGGCCGCCGAGCTGACCGCCAGCCGTGAGGCCCATGGCCGCACCGCCACCGTCGCCATCGAGGCTATGAACTTCCTGTGCCCGGTACGTGTGGGCTCGGTGGTCAACATCTTCACCGCCATCGGCGAGATCGGCCACAGCTCGATCAAGCTCGATGTCGAGGTCTGGAGCCGCTCGCCCATGGAACGCAACCCCGATGAGCTGCACAAGGTCACCGAGGCACGTTTCGTGCTGGTCGCCCTGGACGACAACGGCCGCATCCGCGCCGTGCGCCAGAACGAGAGCTGATCGATCAGCTCTCGCCGAGCTGCTGCTCGCGCGCCTTCAAATAGGCGAACTCGCCGACATCGGTGAAGGGGCGCACCTTCTGCTGGAAGTCGCGGTAGGATTCGTAGATCCGGCGCGAAGCTTCATCGCTTTCGACCTGCTTCTGCAGCACGTCCCGCGACGACTCCAGCAGAGCCGACATCACATCCTCGGGGAATTCGCGCAGCTTAACGCCATGCTCTTCGACCAGCGTCTTCAGCGCCTCGGCATTGCGCAGCCTGAACTCGCTGATCATCGCCAGATTGGACGCCCTCGCCGCCTCGGTGACTACCGCCTTGAGATCATCCGGCAGTGCCTTCCAGGCGTCCAGATTGACGGTGCCCTCGAGAACGGCGCTGGGCTCGTTCCATGCCGAGGTGTAGTAGTAGTCCGCCACCTGATGCAGGCCGAAGGCCAGATCATTGTAGGGCCCGACCCAGTCGGCCGCATCCAGTACCCCGGTCTGCAGGGAGGTGAAGATCTCGCTGCCGGGCGTGGTCATGGTGGTCACGCCGATGCCGCTCATCGCCTCGCCGGCCAGCCCGGGCAGGCGCAGCTTGAGGCCCTGCATGTCGTCCAGCGACTTGATTTCCTTCTTGAACCAGCCCGCCATCTGGGTGCCGGTGTTGCCCACCGCAAAGGGCTTGAGATTGTGCTCGGCGTAGATTTCGTCCCACAGCGTCTGGCCATCGCCATGGTAGAGCCAGGCATTGGTCTCGGTGGTGGTCATGCCGAAGGGCACGGCGGTAAAGAACTGCGCCGCCGCCACCTTGCCGCGCCAGTAGTAAGACGCCGAATGCCCCATCTCGGCCGTGCCGGCAGACACCGCATCAAAGACCTCCATGGCCGGCACCATCTCGCCGGCCCCGTGCACCTTGACCTTCATGCGCCCGCCCGACATGCGCTCGATACGTGCCGCCAGATCATTGGCCCCGGTGCCCAGCGCCGGGAAATTCTTCGGCCAGGACGTCACCATGTTCCAGGTGATCGTCTCCTGGGCAGAAGCGGTAGAAATGAAGGGCGCGGCCACGGCACCCGCCGTGCCGGCACCCAGCGTCTTGATACTGGTCTTGAGAAAATTGCGACGCTCCATGGCGAAGGCGACTCCGTATCGTAATTATTCATCCTGCCCGCAAGCAGCGTGTCCACAAGGCAGTATGCGCGATAGGCAAATTCATCGGCAACTCAGCAAGATTCGCGTGAACCCTCGCCCACTCGGGCGGGGAGCAGTCACATGGGCGCTGCCGCTGCTGGCGATGGCCGTGCTGGTGGAGCGTCTCAGAGGGGGGTGAGCTTGGCGAAGCCCAGCACCAGCCATTTGTCGCCCTCGCCTTCGAAGCTTATCTGCACGCGGGCACGCTCGCCCTGCCCTTCGGCATTGAGGACCACGCCTTCGCCGAATACCGGGTGGCTGACGCGCTGCCCCAGGCTCAGCGAGGGAAGCTCGTCACCGCCTTCGACGCTGCCTTGTTGTGGGCTCGAGGGGCGAGAGGTCACCGGGCGCGAGATCTGGCCGCGCAGCCGGACTTCCTCGAGGAAGTGCTCGGGGACCTCACGCAGGAAGCGCGACGGGCGCTGGAAGGTTTCCTTGCCGTGAAGGCGACGCAGTTCGGCATGAGTCAGGTAGAGCTTCTGCATGGCACGGGTCATGCCGACATAACAGAGGCGACGCTCTTCCTCCAGGCGGCCGGGCTCTTCCATGGACATCTTGTGCGGAAAGAGGCCCTCCTCGACGCCGGCCATAAACACCACCGGAAACTCCAGGCCCTTGGCCGAGTGCAACGTCATCAACTGCACGCAGTCCTCGAACTCATCGGCCTCGTGTTCGCCGGCATTCAGGGCGGCCTCGGCCAGGAAGGCTTCCAGGGCGGCCATGCCCTCGCCGGCTTCTCCGGCATCCGAGGCATCTCCGTCGGTCACGGCCTCGCTCTGGGTGAAGGCCCGAGCGGCGGTGACCAGTTCCTCGAGGTTCTCGACCCGGGCCTGGCCCTTCTCGCCCTTCTCGTTGCGGTGATGCTCGACCAGGCCGGTGCGTTCGTTGAGGTGGTCGATGATGTCGTGGAGCGACAGGCCAGCGGCTTCGTTGTCGAGCTGCTCGATCAGATCGGCGAAGGCCTTGAGCGAGGTCACCGCCCGCCCGCGCAGACTGCCATCCGTGGTGGCCTGGTGCAGGGCCTGCCACAGCGATTCGCCGGTCTGGCGGGCCCGATGACGCAGGGTCTCGACGGTGCGGGTGCCGATGCCGCGTGCCGGCACGTTGATCACCCGTTCCAGGGAGGCGTCGTCATCACGATTGAGCAGCAGCCGCAGGTAGGCCAGGGCGTTCTTGATCTCGAGGCGTTCGTAGAAGCGCTGGCCGCCGTAGATGCGATAGGGCACGCCCTGGCGGATCAGGGTTTCCTCGATGACCCGCGACTGGGCATTGGAGCGGTAGAGGATGGCGACCTCGCGGCGATTGACGCCCTCCTCGACCTTTTCACGAATGGTGTCGACGATGTAGCGGGCTTCATCCAGGTCGTTGAAGCCACCATACACCGAGATGGGCTCGCCATGATCGCCGGCGGTCCACAGTTCCTTGCCCATGCGATCGGCGTTGTAGCGGATCAGGGCATTGGCGGCATCGAGGATCACGCTGGTGGAGCGATAGTTCTGCTCGAGGCGCACCAGCTTGGTCTCGGGGAACTCGTTCTCGAAGCGACGGATGTTCTCGATACGCGCGCCTCGCCAGCCGTAAATCGACTGGTCGTCATCGCCGACCACGGTCATCGGCGTGCGCATGCCGGTGAGCAGCTTGAGCCAGGCATACTGCAGGGTGTTGGTATCCTGGAATTCGTCGACCAGCACATGGCCGAAGCGCTCCTGGTAATGCGCCAGCAGGGCCGGGTTGTCGCGCAGCAGTTCCAGACTGCGCAGCAGCAGTTCGCCGAAATCGACCAGGCCGCCGCGTTCGCAGGTCAGCTGATAGCGTTCGTAGAGTTCGACCATCTGCAGCATGTAGGCGTCGCCATGGGCATCCACCTGATGCGGGCGCAGGCCCTCTTCCTTGCAGCCGGAGATGAAGGACTGCACCTGACGCGGCGGATAGCGCTCGTCGTCGATGTTGTAGTCCTTGAGCAGGCGCTTGATCAGGCGAAGCTGGTCATCACCGTCGATGATCTGGAAATGCTGCGGCAGCCGCGCATCCTGCCAGTGGGTCCGCAGCAGGCGATGGGCGATGGAGTGAAAGGTGCCCACCCAAACATGGCGCAGCGAGATACCCAGCAGCGCCTCGAGACGCGTGCGCATCTCGCGCGCCGCCTTGTTGGTGAAGGTAACGGCCAGCACGGCATAGGGCGACAGCCCCTCCGCCTGCATCAGCCAGGCAATGCGATGCACCAGCACCCGGGTCTTGCCCGACCCCGCCCCCGCAAGCACCAGCATGTTGCCCTGAGGCGCACTGACCGCCTCGCGCTGGGCAGGGTTCATGTGATCGAGAATCGCCGTGACGTCGTCCATGGGGGAAGGCATCGCTGCTCGGGAAATGGAGCGGTAGTCTAGCATAGAGGGAAGAGGGAAGAGGGAAGAGGGAAGAGGGAAGAGGGAAGAGGGAAGAGGGAAGAGGGAAGAGGGAAGAGGGAAGAGGGAAGAGGGAAGAGGGAAGAGGGAAGAGGGAAGAGGGAAGAGGGAAGAGGCCAGGCTGGTGCTAGGGTTTGTGGCGTCAAGGGCTTTCTTACCTCTTCAAGGCGCGTAGCGCCGCTCTTACCTCTTCGTTCTACTGAGCCGGCCCCGCCGGCTCAGGACTCGTCCTCTTCCGGAAACCTCAGTGGGTTGAGGCTACGTTTTACGGCCTTGAGCTGTTCGGCGAGTTTGGGGCCGCGGGTCTTGGCGACGCCGACGGCGAGGACATCGATCAGGGCGAGGTGGGCGATACGCGAGCTCATCGGGGTGTATATTTCGGTGTCTTCGTGAACGTCGATGTACAGCGGCAGACTCACTTCGCTGGCCAGGGGAGAGTCACTGGGACACAAGCCGATGACAGTGGCGCCAGCTTCGCGGGCCAGGCGCACGCTGGCCACCAGGGCACGGGTGCGGCCGGTCTGCGAGATGGCGACGACCACGTCGCCTTCCTTGAGGGTGGCCGCCGACATGTTCTGCATGTGCGGATCGCTGTAGGCGGCGGTGGAAATCTGCAGCCGGAAGAACTTGTGCTGGGCATCGAAGGCCACGGCACCGGAAGCGCCGAAGCCGTAGAACTCGACCCGGTTGGCCATACCCAGGGCATTGATGGCCTGACTGAGAGAGTCGTTGTCCAGTCGGTCGCGCACCGAGAGCAGGGTGCCGACCGTGGAGTCGAAGATGCTGTGGGAAAACTCTGCCACCGAGTCGCTGTCGTTCATCGAGAACTGGGCGAACTGACTGCCCGTGGCCAGCATCTGCGCCAGCTTGAGCTTGAAGTCCTGAAAGCCGTCACAGCCCAGGGCACGACAGAAACGTACCACCGTGGGCTCGCTGACCTTGGCCTCGGTAGCCAGATCGACGATGCGCATATGGATGACTTCTTCGGGGTTGCGCAGCACGAAACGCGCCACTTTCTGCTCGGAGCGACGAAAGTGCTCCATGCGACGTCTCATTTCATCGAACAGGCCAAGACTCACGCGTCGCTCCTTGTAGTGGGGAAAATCCTGTCGGCGCCAATGATGCTACGCCGCGTCGCTCGCGTCATCAGTGCCGCCATGCCAACAGTATGCCCCATGCGGCCAGGCAATGCGCACCCCGTGGGTGCTCCGGCGGATACGAAGGTCGCCGGATGGCTTAGCCGGCAGGCCGTGTCAGGCAGGTTCGGGGCTTTTCAGCCAGGGTTTATCAGCCAGGGGCTCGGGCAGATTATTCTGTGGTGTCCGGCTCCGTCCGTTGACGCGCCGTCATCATTCTGTCAAGTGATGTATAGTAGAAAGTGCAGTGTCGAGCAGCATAAGGAATGCCGGCACATTCACTGCAGACAGGAGCGTCGATCATGCGCAAGGCCGAAAGGTTAACCTCTGTCAGAAACGAACTTCTCGATATCTTCATGAGCATGGAAGTCAGCGAGCACGAGCAGCGCTCGCGCACCGCCGCTCAGCGTAACCTGCGCGCAAGGCGCGGCATCGAACTCCATGAAGAGTTCAAGCGCCTCCACCAGGATATCGCCAAACTCCCTGAGGACGAAGCCGACAACGACATGCACTGAGCCGACAATGTTCGATGCCTGCCCGCGGCCCTGAAACGCGTCGACTATTCAGACACAAGCCCCGCCATGGCGGGGCTTGCAGAAGCAAAAACGACCCGTTACCCCTGAGGCCCTTTTACAGGCTGGAAACAAAGACCACGATCACGCCGATGGGTGCCACAAAACGTGTCACCAGATGCCAGATTCCGGCCCCGCCATTGGATAGCCCCAGCTCTTCCACCAGGCTCCTGCGATCCAGGAACCAGGCCGCAAAGATGATCACGCCCAGACCGGTCAACGGCAGCATGAACTTGCTGGTCAGCTTGTCCAGAAGGTCGAATATACCCAGGCCGAAGAGTACCGGATCACTCCATACATTGAACGACAGCAGTGCGGCAATCCCCAGTGCCCAGGCGCCGATGCCGGCAACCAGTGTCGACATGGCACGCGACAGCGGGGTGCGTTCCTCGAAGAACTCGACCACCGGTTCGAGCAGTGAGATGGCCGAGGTGAGGGCGGCAAAGGTCAGCAGCAGGAAGAACAGCAGACCGAGAATCATGCCGCCGCCCATGTTGCCGAAGGCCAGCGGCAGGGTGACGAAAATCAACCCCGGCCCGGAGTTCAGATCAAGGTCATTGGCAAAGACGATGGGGAAGATCGCCAGGCCGGCCGCCAGAGCAATCACGGTATCCATGATCACCACGGTGCGCGCCGTCTTGAGCAGATTGACGTCCTCGCCCAGGTAGGAGCCGTAGGCCATCATGATACCCATGCCCAGCGAGAGCGTGAAAAACGCATGGCCGAGGGCGGCCAGCACGGTTTCGCCGCTGAGTGCACTCCAGTCCGGGTTGAACAGATAGCTCAGGGCCTCACCGAAGTGGCCGGTAGTCATGCCATAGCCGACCAGCACCACCAGGAGCACGCCCAGCATCGGCATCAGGGTGCGCACGGCGCCTTCCAGGCCTTTGGTGACGCCTCGCGCGACAATGCCGATGACCAGCAGCATGAATACCGAATGCCCCACCAGCAGCAGCACGGGGTTGCCCAGCATGCCGTTGAACAGCGCGCCGATGGCATCGGAATCCTGGCCGCTGAAGGCCCCGGTCACTGAGTTGAGGGTGTAGTAAAGCGACCAGCCGCCGATCACGCTGTAGAACGACAGGATCAGGAAGGCGCCGACAATGCCGCTAATACCGACTATCATCCAGGCACGGGAACGACCGGCCTTTTCGGCCACACTGGCAATGGCGGTGGCCGGGTTACTCTGGCCGCGACGCCCGATCAGCCACTCGGAGACCAGGATCGGCAGACCGATCAGCGCAATACACAACAGATAGACCAGTACGAAGGCCGCGCCCCCGCTGTCACCCACCATGTAAGGAAATTTCCAGATATTGCCCAGGCCAACCGCTGACCCCGTCGCGGCGAGGATGAAGGCCAGTCGGGACGACCATTGCGCATGCTGCTTGCTAGACATAAAACACCCTGGAGATGGACCGTCATTGATCAAGCGAGTGCAATGACGACGTTGTACGGTTCAGCGTCACGATCAAGAAAATAAAAATAGCCGATCAGGCGCTTGATGGCCAGCCAACCGCGCTCTTTCAAAGCCCGATGAACCGGACATGCACTTGCCGCCTAGAAAAGCGATGACTGACGCTCTCCGGCAAACTCCGCCAGGGTTGGCAGCGAGAGTTGATCGCGCAGCTGGGCATAGAGACGTCTGGCCATTTCAGGGGAGCCTTTATTGTCGGCGGTATGCACAAAAAGGAAAGGGCTTATCCCCTGACTTATCCACAGCTTTAAACGCGCGATCCAAGGCTCGAAATAGCGCAGATTGATGGTGTCCTCGATGTGGCCGATGAAGCGCACCACAGGAAAATTACTGGTTGAGATCACGTGCAATGGGCATCTCGGTTTTTCGGCCTGAGCCTGCAGCATGCCCGGGTGCCCCGCGGCGGGAGTGGAAAACAAGGGACGCACATCCAGCATGACGCGGTTGGCGCCATGACTTATCAACATTGCATTGAGGTTTTTTTCGGCCTCTCCCTTGTGGAAAAAATCGGGGTGGCGTACCTCGACGGCACAGGGGAGATCCGACGGCCAGCGACCCAGCAGTGTCTGCAATTTCGGAAGTTCCGCGGCGCCGAAATCCCTCGGCAATTGCACCATCAAGGGCCCCAGTTGCCCTTTCAGGGGCTCCAGCGATTCGAGAAAGGTGTCGATATCGGCCTCGATACCCTGCAGCCGACGTTCATGGGTGATCCGGGCCGGCAACTTGAAACAGAAACGGAAATCGTCCGGCACACGGCGCGCCCAGGCCGCCACCGTCGCGGCTCTGGGGGAGCCGCTGTAAAAGGTGGTATTGCCCTCAACCGCGGAGAAGACACGGGCGTAATCCTCCAGATTACCGTCGACCGAGGTATGCGGGGGATAAAGGTGGCCACGCCAGTCATCGTTGGCCCACATGGGCAAACCGAGATGCAGTCGTCCCTTCATGGCCGTCATTCCCCAGGATTGCGATTTGCTTGCCTGCATCGACGGAGCGGGTCGACGCCGGGCGCCAGGTTGCCTAGTATACGTCGCCGCGCCACTCGACTCAGCCTGTTGTAGTGCGACACCTCAGGAGTGAGACCAGGGTGTGACCCGGCCACAAAGCGCCGCGAAAGCCCACCAAGAGCCGCTTTCAACACCACACGACGACTCGTCTTTTACCTTTACACACACTATATATACCTTTTCCACAGGATTCCCACACCATATCTGGTATTGGGAGTCGAATTCCTGTGATACACTTTGTGGTGTTGCCCGCCGCGAGGCGGCCAGCTGGGTGTTCGGCCACAGGCCGAGCTAAATCGGTTTTGTGAGAGACGCTTCATCATGTACATCAAGATTTACAGCTCGCCCGATTGCATGCAGTGCCACGCCACCTATCGCGCCCTCGACAAGCAGGGTCTCGACTACACCGTGGTCGATATCAGCGAGGAGCCCGAGGCCGCCAACACCGTTCGTGAACTGGGCTATCGCCAGCTGCCGGTGGTCGTGGCGGCCGACGAGCACTGGTCAGGCTTCCGGCCGGAGCGCATTCGCCAGCTGGCCAGCTGAGCGACGACATGAGTGTCAGCGAACTGGTTTATTTCTCCACGAAATCGGGCAATACCCAGCGCTTCGTGGAAAAGCTCGGTTTGCCGGCCCAGCGTATTCCTCTGAGCCGTGATGCTCAGGCGCTGCGGGTCGACAACCCCTATGTGCTGGTCGTCCCAACCTATGGCGACGGAAATCCGCGCACGGCCGTGCCCGCACCGGTCATCCGCTTTCTCAACGACGAGCACAACCGTTCCCTGATTCGCGGCGTGGTGGCAGGCGGCAATACCAATTTCGGCAGCGCCTTTTGTCTGGCCGGCCGCGTGATCGCCCACAAATGCCAGGTTCCATTGCTACATCGCTTCGAGCTGATGGGCACACCAGAAGATGTCGCCACGGTGCATGAGCGCCTGGCAACGGAGATAGACGATGCTGGATGATACTCTGACCCCGACGGACGCCCCCCAGGAATCGGCGACGGCGTCCGCTGAAAAAGCCCAGCCCAAGGAGCTGGACTTTCATGCGTTGAACGCCATGCTCAACCTCTATGATGCCGATGGCCGTCTGCAGCTGTCGGCCGACAAGGAAGCCGCTCGCCAGTACTTCCTCCAGCACGTCAATCAGAACACGGTGTTCTTCCACACCCTGGATGAGAAGCTCGACTACCTGGTTGAGGAAGGCTACTACGAGAGTGAAGTTCTAGAGCAGTACTCTGCTGACTTCATCAAGTCGCTGTTCGATCAGGCCTATGCGGTGAAATTCCGTTTCCAGAGCTTCCTCGGCGCCTTCAAGTACTACACCAGCTATACCCTCAAGACCTTCGATGGCCGCCGCTATCTGGAGCGCTTCGAGGATCGCGTGTGCATGGTCGCCCTGAGCCTGGCCCGCGGTGACGAGGCCCTGGCACGCACCCTGGTCGAGGAAATCCTGCACGGCCGCTTCCAGCCGGCGACGCCGACCTTCCTCAACTGCGGCAAGAAGCAGCGCGGCGAGCTGGTGTCGTGCTTTCTGCTGCGCATCGAGGACAACATGGAGTCCATCGGCCGAGCTATCAATTCGGCCCTGCAGCTCTCCAAGCGCGGCGGTGGCGTGGCCTTCTCGTTGAGCAATGTCCGCGAGTCCGGGGCCCCGATCAAGCGCATCGCCAACCAGTCGTCGGGTGTCATCCCGATCATGAAGATGCTGGAAGATGCCTTCTCGTACGCCAATCAGCTCGGAGCCCGCCAGGGCGCCGGCGCGGTCTATCTGAACGCGCACCACCCGGATATCATGCGCTTCCTCGACACCAAGCGCGAAAACGCCGACGAGAAGATCCGCATCAAGACGCTGTCGCTGGGTGTGGTGATTCCGGACGTGACCTTCGAGCTGGCCAAGCGTAACGAGCCCATGTACCTGTTCTCGCCGTATGACGTCGAGAAGGTCTATGGCGTGCCCTTCGGCGATATCAGCGTGACCGACAGATACCAGGAAATGGTCGACGACGCGCGGATTCGCAAGACCAAGATCAATGCCCGCGAGCTGTTCCAGACGCTCGCCGAGCTGCAGTTCGAATCCGGCTACCCGTACGTGCTATTCGAGGATACGGCCAACCGCGACAATCCGATCGCCGGTCGCATCAACATGAGCAACCTGTGTTCGGAAATCCTCCAGGTCAATACGCCCAGCGAGTACGATGACAACCTGGATTACCTTCGTACCGGCGAGGATATCTCCTGCAACCTGGGCTCGTTGAACATCGCCCGCGTGATGGACTCGCCCGACTTCGGCACCAGCGTCGAGACCGCGATTCGGGCATTGAGCGCCGTCTCCGAAATGAGCGATATCCGCTCGGTACCCTCGATTGCCGAGGCTAACGCGCGCTCCCACGCCATCGGCCTGGGGCAGATGAACCTGCATGGCTACCTGGCACGCGAGCACATTCATTATGGCTCCGAAGAGGGGCTGGACTTCACCAACCTCTACTTCTATACCATCACCTATCACGCCGTGCGCGCGTCCAACAAACTGGCCATGGAGCGTGGCGAGAGCTTCGCCGGCTTCGAGGACTCCGCCTATGCCAGCGGTCGCTACTTCGACAAGTACACCGAGCAGACCTGGTTGCCCAGGACCCAGCGGGTGCGCGAGCTGTTCGACAAGGCGGGCATCCACATCCCGACGCAGCAGGACTGGCGTGAACTCAGGGACTCGGTGATGAAGCACGGCCTGTTCAACCGCAACCTGCAGGCCGTACCGCCCACCGGCTCGATCTCGTATATCAACCATGCCACCTCGAGCATTCATCCGGTGGTCTCCAAGATCGAGATCCGCAAGGAAGGCAAGCTGGGTCGCGTCTATTATCCGGCGCCCTATCTCAACGACGCGAACCAGGATTACTATCGCGACGCCTACGAGATCGGCCCCGAGAAGATCATCGA
This sequence comes from Halomonas almeriensis, assembly GCF_030409235.1. Classification (GTDB taxonomy): domain Bacteria; phylum Pseudomonadota; class Gammaproteobacteria; order Pseudomonadales; family Halomonadaceae; genus Halomonas; species Halomonas almeriensis. The sequence continues at coordinate 217,922 of NZ_JAUFPO010000005.1, read as the reverse complement.
TACCTATGCCGAGGCCACCCAGCACGTCGATCAGGGGCTCTCGCTGACGCTGTTCTTCCGCGACACGGCCACCACGCGGGACATCAACCGGGCGCAGATCTATGCCTGGCGCAAGGGCATCAAGACAATCTATTACGTTCGGCTGCGTCAGGCGGCGCTGGAAGGTACAGAAGTGGAAGGCTGCGTGTCCTGCACACTTTAAGATAACGTCTTCAGGCAGGGGCATGGGGGCAAGCCGAGAGGAGGTCCGACGCCAGGTAAGGCGTCGGTAGCGTACAGGGATGTATTTACAGCGCCTCCTCGTAGGCTTGTCGCCGGAAAGCCACCTCAAGAAACAGTTGCATAACCGGATGAGGTACCCACCATGACTGCTCGACTGAACCGCGTCGATGCCATCAACTGGAATCGGCTGCAGGATGAAAAGGACCTCGAGGTCTGGAACCGACTGACCAGCAACTTCTGGCTGCCGGAAAAGATCCCGCTGTCCAACGATGTACCTTCATGGAATACCCTCAGCGAGCTGGAACAGCAGCTGACCATCCGGGTATTCACGGGCCTGACGCTGCTCGATACCATCCAGGGCACCATCGGCGCCCCGGTGCTGATCCATGATGCCGTCACGCCCCATGAAGAAGCCGTGCTGACCAACATCAGCTTCATGGAATCCGTGCATGCGCGCTCCTACAGCTCGATCTTCTCGACCCTCTGTGCCACCCGCGATGTGGATGATGCCTATCGCTGGAGCGAGCTGAATCCGCACCTGCAGAAGAAGGCCGACCTGATCCTGGAACATTACGATACCCAGGACCCGCTGATGCGCAAGGTCGCCAGCGTCTTCCTGGAATCCTTCCTGTTCTATTCCGGCTTCTATCTGCCGATGTACTGGTCGAGCCGCGGCAAGTTGACCAACACCGCCGACCTGATCCGCCTGATCATCCGCGACGAAGCGGTTCACGGCTATTACATCGGCTACAAGTTCCAGCTCGCCCTGGAGCAGGAAACACCGGAGCGTCAGAAGGAGATCAAGGACACCACCTATGATCTGCTGCTCGACCTCTACGACAACGAAGTGCACTACACCGAATCGCTGTACGACGATGTCGGCCTGACCGAGGACGTCAAGGCATTCCTGCACTACAACGCCAACAAGGCGCTGATGAATCTTGGCTTCGAAGCCTTGTTCCCCAATGCAGCCGATGCCGTCGACCCGGCGATTCTGGCCGCCCTCTCGCCGGGTGCCGAAGAAAACCACGACTTCTTCTCCGGCTCGGGCTCATCCTATGTGATCGGGCGTACCGAGAAGACGGAGGACGAGGACTGGGCCTTCTAGACAAAGCCCAGGCTCCTCGCGTCATCGGGCTGTCAAAAAAAGCGCCGGGGCAGAAATGCCCCGGCGCTTTTTTGCATGGGCCCCGGCTATGACGGGGCCCGAAGCACTCATTCCACGGTGACCGACTTGGCCAGGTTGCGCGGCTGATCGACGTCGGTGCCCTTGAGCACCGCCACGTGGTAGGACAGCAACTGCAGCGGCAGCGTATACAGAATCGGCGCCAGGGCCTCGTCGATGTGCGGCAGGTGCAGCACCCGAGTGTCATCACCATCCTCCAGGCCGATGTTTTCATCGGCAAACACAAAGAGCTCACCGCCTCGCGCGCGCACTTCCTGCAGGTTGGATTTCAGCTTCTCCAGAAGTTCATCATTGGGCGCCACCGAGACCACCGGCATTTCGCTGTCGACCAACGCCAGAGGACCATGCTTGAGCTCGCCCGCCGGATAGGCCTCGGCGTGAATGTAGGAGATTTCCTTGAGCTTGAGAGCGCCTTCCAGGGCCACCGGGAAGTGGGCACCGCGGCCCAGAAAGAGCGCATGATGCTTCTCGGCAAAGGCCTGTGAGAGGAACTCGATCTGCGGATCCAGTTCCAGCACGCGCTCCACCTGAGCGGGCAAGCCGCGCAGGGCCGAGACCAGCCGTGCCTGCTCTTCGCTTTCCTGGCCGCGCACGCGGCCAAGCGCCAGGGTCAGCAGCATCAGGGCCGTCAACTGGGTGGTAAAGGCCTTGGTCGAGGCCACGCCGATTTCCGGACCGGCACGCGTCATCAGCGTCAGATCGGACTCGCGAGCCAGGGAGCTGCCCGGCACGTTACAGATCGCCAGACTGCCCAGATAACCGCCCTGCTTGGCAAAGCGCAATGCCGCCAGGGTATCGGCGGTCTCGCCGGACTGCGACAGGGTCACGAACAGCGTGTTCTCGGGCACCACCACGCGGCGGTAGCGGTACTCCGAGGCCACCTCGACCTGGACGGGAATACCGGCATAACGCTCCAGCCAGTAGCGGGCCACCATGCCGGCATGGTAGCTGGTCCCGCAGGCCACCAGATGGATCTGCGATGCTTTCGAGAACAGGGCCTCGGCGTCGGGGCCGAAACTCTCGACCAGCACCGAGCGATCTCCCAGGCGGCCTTCCAGGGCTTCGGCGATGACCCTGGGCTGCTCATGGATTTCCTTGAGCATGAAGTGGCGGTAATCGCCCTTGCTGGCACTACCGTCGCCATGCTCGAAGATCTGCACCGGCCGTTCGACGGCTATCCCCTCGATATCGAACACCTCGATGCCGCCATTGCCGGAAAGCCGCACCACATCACCTTCCTCGAGGTAGATGAAGCGGTCGGTCACCTGCAGCAGCGCCAGCGGGTCGGAGGCGATAAAGGCTTCCTCGATGCCGACACCCACGACCAGCGGGCTGCCCTTGCGAGTGCCGATCACTACATCCGGTTCATCGGCATGCATGACGCCCAGCGCATAGGCGCCATCCAGGCCGGAGGTGATGGTCTGCACGGCGGACAGCAGGTCCGTTTGCTGCGCCTCACGCTCGAGCAGATGGCCAATGACCTCGGTGTCGGTCTGCGAGGTGAAGACATAGCCCTCGCCTTCCAGCTCGGCCCGCAGGTTTTCATGGTTCTCGATGATGCCGTTATGCACTACCGCCAGACGGTCACCGGACTGGTGAGGATGGGCATTTTCCTCGCTGGGCCGGCCATGCGTCGCCCAGCGCGTATGGGCGATACCGCTGTTACCGCTGAGGGCGCCACTTTCCAACTTGTCTTCCAGGGCGGCGACCTTGCCCAGCGCCCGCTGGCGTTGCAGCTGGCCGTGGGCGTTGCGCACCACCATGCCGGCCGAGTCATAACCACGATACTCCAGACGCTTGAGGCCCTCGAGCAGAATGCCCTGAACGTTGCGCCTGGCTACCGCACCGACGATGCCACACATAGAAAATCTCCTTGTTCAGCCCCGCTTAACGGGACGCTGCCAATCATCCTTGCTAATAACCCTGGAACGTTCGACCGCCAGGACGTTATCCGCCACATCGCGATTGATGGTCGAGCCGGCGCCCACGGTCGCCCCCTTGCCAATCGACACCGGCGCCACCAGCGCCGTGTTGGAGCCAATGAAGGCCTCATCGCCGATCTCGGTGCGATGCTTGTTGGCACCATCATAGTTGCAGGTAATGGTACCCGCGCCGATGTTCACGCCCTGGCCCAGACGCGCGTCACCCACGTAACTGAGATGATTGATCTTGGAGCCCTCGCCCACCTCGACGTTCTTGGTCTCGACGAAATTGCCGACCCTGGCCCCCACCGCCAGGCGGGTGCCCGGTCGCAGGCGCGCAAAGGGTCCCAGCTGATTATGGCCGGCCACCACGGTACCCTCGATAACACTATGGGCCTCGACCACCGTTTCGGCGCCGATATGGCTGTCGCGGATTACGCAGTGCGGGCCGATCCTGACACCCTCGCCGAGTGCCACCTGGCCCTCGAAGACACAGCCGACATCGATTTCCACATCATGACCGCATTCCAGCTGGCCGCGCACATCCAAGCGTGCGGGATCGCGCAGAGCCACGCCACGCGCCATCAGGTCATCGGCGATATCGGCCTGCAGGGTACGTTCCAGGCGCGCCATCTGGCGGCGATCATTGACACCCTCGACTTCGACAGGCCGGGCGGGTTGGGCGGTGGCGACGCTGACGCCCTCTGCGGCGGCCATGGCGATCACGTCAGTCAGATAGTATTCCCCCTGAGCGTTCTCAGCCGACAGCCGGGGCAACCAGCGGCGCAGTTGCGCGGCTGTCATGGCCATGATGCCGGTATTGCACTCGCGCACCGCCCGCTGGGCCTCGCTGGCATCTTTCTGCTCGACGATGGCGACCGCCTCGCCGGCCTCGTTGCGCAGGATGCGGCCATACCCGGAAGGGTCCTCGAGCGTGACCGTCAATAGCGCCATGTGGTCTTCGTCGACAGGGGCCAGCAGTGCCCGCAGGGTATCGCGACGAATCAGCGGCACATCGCCATACAACACCAGCACCTTGCCGTCGCCGAGTTGATCCAGCGACTGGGCCACGGCATGGCCGGTGCCCTTCTGCTCGGCCTGCAGAGCGAAGTCGACCTCATAGTCGGCCAGCGCCTCACGCAACGTGTCGGCACCGTGTCCGACGACCACATGGGTGCGATCGGCCTCGAGCCCCACCGCCGTGTCGAGCAGGTGGCGCACCATCGGCTTGCCGGCCAGCGGGTGAAGTACCTTGGGCAAGGCCGAACGCATGCGCGTTCCCTTGCCGGCGGCGAGTATCACGACATCCAGGGTCATCCCGACTCCTTCATTGTGTCTCTGATTGACTATTGTGGGTGGCAGATGGGGTCAGCCCCATTGTGATCCATTCTTCAGGGCGCTTCATCACCTGGTGAAGGAAGTCGATCAGCCGAGTTTACGATCTCGATTCCCATTCTCTTGATCCTGTCCTCACCGAATCGTGCCGTGAAGGCCGGACTCGCCAGACTCTGCCAGCCTTCGCCCTGGCGAACCAGCATCAGGACGGCCAGATCGTGGCGCAGCGCGAGCCGCATGCCTTCGCGTTCGCCGAGCACCGTCATGGCCGTGGCCCAGGCATCGGCGCGGGCATTGGAAGGCGCGAGGACGGTCACCGACGCCAGCTGATGGCGAATGGGACGGCCGGTGCGCGGATCAATGGTATGCGAGTAGCGCCGCCCATCGGTTTCGAAATAGTGGCGGTAATCCCCCGAGGTGGCCACAGATATGGCGTCCAGCTCCAGCACATGCTCGGCCCGGGGCTGGCCATCCTGGGGTACCTCGACGCCGATACGCCAGGCTTCGGAATCGCCGTCCCGGTGGCCGGCCACCTTGACCTCGCCACCCAGGTTGACCAGGTAGTTATCCATGCCTGCCTCGTCCAGATAGGCAGCAACCCGGTCGGTGGCATAGCCCTTGGCCACCCCGGAAAGATCGACGAAAACGTCCTTGAGCCGCCGGGCACGGTTGTCGTCGACATCCAGCTCCAGGGTCTGCATGCCGACCTCGGCCAGGCGCTGCTCGATCAGGGCATCACCGGGCACCTCTTCGGGGCGTGCTTCGGGGCCGAAGCTCCACAGGTTGACCAGATCACCCACGGTGACATCGAAGGCACCGTTGCTGGCCTCGCCGACGGCACGGGCCAGGGCCAGTACCTCGATCAAGGGCGCGGAGAGCGTCTGCCACTCGCCGACCGGTGCCTGGTTGAAGGCCACCAGCTCGGCGTCATCGCGGTAGGTGGACATAGAGGCATCGACTGCTTCCAGCTCGTCGAGGATGCCGTCCTGCAGGGTATCGCGACGCTCGGCGGTGATCGGATCGGCGAGGGTGACCTGATAGAAGGTGCCGAAGATATCGCCCTTGAGAGTCACCGGGGTTTCCAGCTTGCGCTCGGAACAACCGGCCAGCAGGACGAGCAGTAGCAGCAACAGGAACGTATGGCGGTAATTCAAAAGTGGCATGACAAAACTCCAGAAGGAACCCAACCAACAGGATGAGCGCCGGGGACAAGCTGAAGCGAGGGTCCTTTGCCATGGATGGCAAAGGTAGCGCCCAGGGATGGGTTCACAGCGCCCTCGCGAAAGCTTGTCGACGGAAAAGCTCATCCTCCCCCGGCGCTCATCGATCGCGTTACCCGAACAATCAGCGATCGCTCTAACCGAACAACCAGATCAAGGCGACACCCAGTATCAGCCGATAGATGACAAAGGGCTGCATACCGATGCGCTTGATGAAGGCCAGAAAGAAATGAATACAAGTATAGGCGCTGATACCCGACAACACGGCGCCCACTGACAAGGCTAGCCAATCCACCGGCTGCGGCGCGCGGATCAGCTCCAGGGTCTCCAGACCGCCGGCCAGCACGATCACCGGAATCGACAGCAGGAACGAGAAGCGTGCCGCCGCTTCGCGGTTGAGCCCCAGCATCAGGGCGGCGGTCATGGTGATGCCCGAGCGCGAGGTGCCGGGTATCAGCGCCAGTGCCTGGGCCAGACCGATCCACAGCGCATCCTTCCAGCCCATGGTGTATTCGCTGCGTTGTCCTCGACAGCGCCAGTCGACCACTCCCAGGAGGATACCGAACACGATCAGCCCCCCGGCCAGCACCAGCGGTGAGCGCATCACATTCTCGATGCTGTCCTTGAAGGCCAGGCCGACAAGACACACCGGAATCGTTGCCAGCAGAACCCACCAGGCCAGGCGCGCATCGGCGTCGGTGCCCTGCCCGCCCAGGCTGCGACACCAGCTGGCGATCATGGCGGTCAGCTCCGCGCGGAAGTACAGCACCACGGCAGCCAGACTGCCGATATGCAGCGCCACATCGAAGGCCAGCCCCTGATCGGGCCAGTCGGTGAGCACCGGCACCAGAATCAGGTGGGCGGAGCTGGAAACCGGCAGGAACTCGGTCAATCCCTGGACGATGGAAAGCAGGACGATCTGGAGCCAATCCATGGAATACTCTATGTCAGCAATTCAGTAACCGGTTCATGAGGATACAGCTCCAATCACGGCCTGTCCCCTCCGGCCTGTTCGTGAAAGTTACTGCTCAGGACAGTATCAGGGTCGCGAAGCTGAAGTAGATCAGCACCCCGGAGGCATCGATCAGGGTCGTCACCAGTGGCGCCGAGGCGGTGGCCGGGTCCCAGCCGAAGCGATCGAGCACGAAGGGCAGACACATGCCCAGCAGGCTGCCGAAAAGCACGATCGAGATCATGCTGATGGCCACCACAAGGGCCACCGCTTCACCGCCACGCATCACCCCGATCGGTGCCACTGCCAGGGCCATGGTCAGGCCCAGCGAGCCGGCGACCAACAACTCGCGCCCCAGCAGCTTACCCCAGTCCCGCACGCCGACATCCCCGGTGGCCATGCCGCGAACCATCAGGGTCGCTGCCTGGGCCCCGGCATTGCCGCCGCTGCCGATCAACAATGGCAGGAAGAAGACCAGCGCCACCTGGGCGGCAATAGTCTCCTCGAAATACGCGATGCCGGCCCCCGAGAGCAGGTTGCCGAAGACCAGCAGCACCAGCCAGGTCACGCGCTTGCGATACAGGCTCAGCAGCGGTACCCGAGTGACACCGTCTTCCAACTGACCGATCGACATGCCCTTGTGGATATCCTCGGTGGCCTCGGACTCGACCACATCGAGGGCATCATCATGCGTCACGATGCCCACCAGAAGTCCCTGTTCGTCGATCACCGGCACGGCCAGCAGGTCGTAACGAGCCACGGCTCGCGCCACTTCTTCCTGCGCGGTGTCCACGCTCATGCGAATCACATCGCGAATCATCACGTCGTCGACCACCGTCCCGGGGCGCGCCACCATCAACTGACGCAGCGACATGGTGCCGGCCAGGCAGCCATCTTCATCGATGATATACAACTGATAGACGGTCTCGGCGTCCGGAGCCGTCTGTCTGACCCGCATCATCGCCCGGGAAACAGTCATGCCCATGGGGATGGCTACATAGTCGGCGGTCATCAGGGCGCCGGCCGTGCCCTCTTCATAACTGGCCAGGCGCATCAGTTGCTCACGTTCGCGATGGGCCATGCGGCGCAGCAATACTTCACGACGATCCTCGCCGAGCACTTTGAACAGATCCGCGCGCTCATCCGAGCCCATCTCCTCGAGCACGGCCTGCAACTTGTCATTGCGCATCACGGCCGTGAAGACCAGTTGCTCTTCATCGTGTAGATAACCGAGCACATTGGCCTGGCGTTCCAGCGGCAAGCTGTCGAGCAGGGCCCGAGCGCGCAGCTCGTGACCGTCGCTGAGCAGGTCATGAAGAATTTCGCCGATATCCGCCGAGCGCAGCTCGGGCAACTGGCGATTCAACTGCTGCCGATCATCCCGGTCGAGGGCATGCAGCAGCGAGACCTTGTGGTGTTCAAGCGGTGCACTCAATGACATGAAGGCTGTCTCCCGGCCACGCGCTGGTTCGATGGTCCAGAGAATATGGTAAGCAACTGAGCGCACAAAAAAAGCGCCCCCCGGGAGATATCCGGGAGGCGCCCTGGTCTGTCACGCTCGGCGACGGGCCGGGATCAACCGCGCCCCGCCTTGCGACGCAACTGCTGGATGGTACGCAGTTGTGCCACGGCCTCGGCCAGCTCAGCGGCGGCCCGGGTGTAATCGAGCTCCGCGGACTTGTCGCTCATGGCCTGAAGCGCTTCCTGGCGAGCCTGCTCGGCGGCAGCCTCGTCCAGGTCGTCGGCGCGCACGGCGGTATCCGCCAACACGGTGACTACCGTCGGCTGAACCTCGAGGAAGCCACCCGAGACATAGAAGTGGTCCTCCTCGCCTCCGCCGCGGACGACCCGCACCGGGCCCGGCGCCAGCTCGGTGAGCAATGGCGTATGGCCGGCGAGAATCCCGAGATCCCCCATGATACCGGACGCCACGACCTGCTCGGCGTCGCCGGAGAAGATCGATGCCTCGGCACTGACGACCTCGCACTTGATGCTTTTCGTCATGATGACGTCTCCCAGGTGGAGGGATTACTTCATCTGGTTGGCTTTCTCGACGGCTTCGTCGATGGTGCCGACCATATAGAAGGCCTGCTCCGGCAGCTCGTCGTACTCACCGTCGAGGATGCCCTGGAACCCGCGGATCGTTTCCTTGAGCGAAACGTACTTGCCGGGAGAACCGGTGAACACCTCGGCCACGAAGAACGGCTGGGACAGGAAGCGCTGGATCTTGCGTGCTCGATCCACGGCGAGTTTGTCCTCGTCGGACAGCTCGTCCATGCCCAGGATGGCAATGATGTCCTTGAGCTCCTTGTAGCGCTGCAGCACGCCCTGAACGCCACGCGCGGCCTTGTAGTGCTCCTCGCCGATGACCAGCGGGTCGAGCTGACGCGAAGTGGAGTCCAGCGGATCGATGGCCGGGTAGATACCCTGCTCGGCGATGGAACGCGCCAGTACCACGGTCGCATCCAGGTGCGAGAAGGTGGTGGCCGGCGACGGGTCGGTCAGGTCATCCGCGGGCACGTATACGGCCTGCACGGAGGTGATAGAGCCCGTCTTGGTGGAAGTGATGCGCTCCTGCAGGACACCCATCTCTTCCGCCAGCGTCGGCTGGTAACCCACCGCGGATGGCATGCGGCCGAGCAGTGCTGAGACCTCGGTACCGGCCAGGGTATAGCGGTAGATGTTGTCGACGAACAGCAGGACGTCACGGCCTTCATCGCGGAACTTCTCGGCGATGGTCAGGCCGGTCAGCGCCACACGCAGGCGGTTGCCCGGCGGCTCGTTCATCTGACCGTAGACCAGTGAGACCTTGTCGAGGACGTTGGACTCCTGCATCTCGTGATAGAAGTCGTTGCCCTCGCGGGTCCGCTCGCCGACACCGGCGAACACGGAATAACCGCTGTGCTCGGTGGCGATGTTACGGATCAGCTCCATCATATTGACGGTCTTGCCGACACCGGCACCGCCGAACAGGCCGACCTTGCCGCCCTTGGCAAACGGGCAGACCAGGTCGATGACCTTGATGCCGGTTTCCAGCAGTTCCTCGGCAGCCGCCTGGTCCGCATAGCCGGGGGCCTTGCGGTGGATGGGCATGCGTTCCTGCTCACCGATGTCACCAGCTTCGTCGATCGGCTGACCCAGGACGTTCATGATACGTCCCAGTGTCGCTTCCCCCACCGGCACGGAAATCGCCGCGCCGGTATCGGTGATCTCGAGGCCGCGTTTGAGACCCTCGGTGGTTCCCATGGCGATGGTGCGTACCACGCCGTCGCCCAGCTGCTGCTGGACCTCAAGGATGGTCTCGCTGTTCGAGACCGTCAGCGCGTCGTAGACCTTGGGCACTTCGTCCCGCGGAAACTCTACGTCAATCACCGCGCCGATGATTTGTACGATACGTCCGCTCATCTTGGTTCCTCTCAAAGTACCTGCAAATGAAACCTGTATGCCTGCGCTATACGGCGGCGGCGCCACCGACGATCTCGGAAATTTCCTGGGTAATGGCCGCCTGACGGGCCTTGTTGTACACCAGTTCCAGGTCGTCGATCATGTTGCCGGCGTTGTCGGTAGCACTCTTCATGGCGATCATGCGGGCGGCCTGCTCACAGGCTACGTTCTCGACCACCGCCTGATAGACCTGCGCCTCGACAAAGCGCACGAGCAGGCTGTTCAACAGCGCTTGGGCATCAGGCTCATACAGGTAGTCCCAGCTGCTGGGACGCTCGATTTCGTCGTTGTCGTCAGTCTCTGTCTCGACTCCCATCTCGGGAGAGAGCGGCAGCAACTGACGGACCACCGGCTTCTGGGTCATGGTGTTGACGAATTCATTGAACACCACGTAGAGGCGGTCCAGCTTGCCCTCATCATAGGCATCCAGCATGACCTTGACGCTGCCGACCAGATCTTCGGCGCGGGGCGATTCACCCAGGCCGCTCTTGGCCGCCACCAGGTTGCCGCCATACTTGTGGAAGAAGGTGCTGGCCTTGCTGCCCAGGGTACAGAAATCGAGCTCTGCGCCCTGCTCATGCCAGGCCCTGGCCTCCTTGACGACGGACTTGAACAGATTGACGTTCAAGCCACCGCACAAGCCGCGGTCACTGGATACCACGATAAAGCCGACACGCTTGACCTCACGCTCTTCCATCCACGGATGCTTGTATTCCGGGTTGGCATCGGCGAGATGGCCCACGACCTTGCGAATCTGCCTGGCGTAGGGATGGCTCGCCTTCATGCGATCCTGCGCCTTGCGCATCTTCGACGCCGCGACCATTTCCATGGCGCTGGTGATCTTCTGCGTGTTTTTGATGCTCCCGATCTGGGAGCGAATCTCTTTTGCGGCTGCCATAGCGATCTACTCCGTTCGTGGCCCTCAGAAAGCTCCATGGCCCGCTTTTCACAAGCGGGCCGGGGGAATTACCAGCTCTGAGTTGCCTTGAACTTGTCGAGCCCTTCCTTCAAGCCCGTCTTGATCTCGTCGCTGTAGTCACCGCTCTGGTTGATCGTGTCGAGGAGTTCGCTGAACTCGGACTTCATGAAGTCCTGCAGGGAACGTTCGAAATCCAGCACCTTGCCGACCTCGACATCTTCCAGATAGCCCTCGTTGGCGGCAAAGAGGGTCACGGCCATTTCCGCCACGGACATCGGCGAGTACTGATTCTGCTTCATCAGTTCCATCACGCGCTGACCGTGTTCCAGCTGCTTGCGGGTCGACTCGTCGAGGTCGGAAGCAAACTGGGCGAAGGCCGCCAGCTCACGATACTGAGCCAGTGCCAGACGCACGGTGCCGCCGAGCTTCTTGATGATCTTGGTCTGCGCCGAGCCACCCACACGCGATACCGACAGGCCGGCGTTGATGGCCGGACGGATACCCGAGTTGAACAGGTCAGTCTCGAGGAAGATCTGACCGTCAGTGATCGAGATCACGTTGGTCGGAACGAAGGCCGAGACGTCACCACCCTGGGTCTCGATGATCGGCAGGGCGGTCAATGAACCGGTCTTGCCCTTCACTTCACCATCGGTGAACTTCTCGACATAGTCCTCATTGACCCGCGCCGCCCGCTCGAGGAGCCGCGAGTGGAGGTAGAAGACGTCACCCGGGAAGGCTTCACGGCCCGGCGGACGACGCAGCAGCAGGGAGACCTGACGATAGGCCACGGCCTGCTTGGAGAGGTCGTCATAGACGATCATGGCGTCTTCGCCACGGTCGCGGAAGTACTCGCCCATGGTGCAGCCGGAATAGGCGGCGAGGAACTGCATCGGCGCAGGGTCAGCCGCACCGGCCGCCACCACGATGGTGTGTTCCATGGCGCCATGCTCTTCGAGCTTGCGCACCACGTTGGCAATGGTCGACTGCTTCTGGCCGATCGCCACATAGACACTAGTCACGCCGGTGTCTTTCTGGTTGATGATGGCATCGATGGCAATCGCTGTCTTGCCGATCTGGCGGTCGCCGATGATCAGCTCACGCTGACCGCGGCCGATCGGCACCATGGCGTCGATGGACTTGAAGCCGGTCTGGATAGGCTGGTCCACGGATTGACGAGTGATGACGCCCGGCGCGACCTTCTCGACCGCATCGGTCTTGTCGGTGCCCAGGTCGCCCTTGCCGTCGATCGGGTTGCCCAGGGCATCGACCACGCGGCCGCGCAGCTCGGGGCCAACCGGCACCTCGAGGATACGACCAGTACACTGAGCGGTCATGCCCTCTTCCAGCTGCAGGTAATCACCCAGTACCACGGCGCCGACGTTGTCGCGCTCGAGGTTGAGCGTCATGCCGTAGATGCCGCCGGGGAACTCGATCATCTCGCCGAACATTGCATCGGCCAGACCATGGATCTGCACGATACCGTCAGACACGCTGACGATGGTGCCCTGGTTACGGGCTTCGGAAGCGACATCCAGCTTTTCGATACGCTGCTTGATGATGTCGCTGATCTCGGAAGGATTCAGTTGCTGCATGCCATGTCCCTCAGACTCAGGCGGAAAGGGCCTCGTGGAGGCGATTCAGTCGACCGCGTACCGAACCGTCGATGACGGTATCGCCGGCACGCAGGATCACGCCAGCCATTAGGCTGCTGTCCACCTGACTGGTAATGGAGATTTCGCGGTTCAGACGCTTGGCCAGCGCACTCGCGAGCGTTTGTTGCTGCGCGTCGTCCAACGGGAAGGCAGAGACGATTTCCACGTCCATACGCTTCTCCTGCTGAGCCTTGAGCAGCGCGAACTGCTCGGCGATGGCCGGCAGAGCCGCCAGGCGGCCTTTCAGGCCAACCTGGTAAAGGAAGTTGCGCAGTTCGTCGCTCACAGCATCGCCGCACAGCTCCACGACCAGCTCGACCTTTTGCTCGCTGGCCATGCGTGGGTTGCCCAGCACCTGCTGACGCAGATCATCGTTGCCGACGACCTGCGCCACGCTGTCGAGCATGCCGGCCCAGGCATCGAGTGCCTGGTGCTGAGTGGCATATTCAAACGCTGCCTTGGCGTAGGGGCGAGCGACGGTAGACAGTTGCGCCATGGAGAACCTCCTTAAAGCTCGTCAGCGAGTTTTTCGACGAGCCTGGCGTGCTGCTTCTCGTCGATGGAGGCTTCCAGGATGCGCTCAGCGCCTAGGACGGAGAGCCGCGACACTTCGCCTCGCAACTCTTCCTTCGCGCGATTGACTTCCTGCTCGATCTCGGACCTGGCGCCCGCGACCATGCGCTCGCCTTCCTGGCGGGCCTGCTCGCGTGCCTCATCGATCATCTGATTGGACCGCTTGTGGGCTTGCTCCAGGATTTCGGCTGCCTGTTCCTTGCTTTCACGCAGTGTCTCTTCGGCCTGCTGTTCAGCCTTCTCGAGGTCGCGTGAGGCACGGCTGGCCGCGTCCAGGCCATCGGCGATCTTCTTCTGACGCTCATGGAGCGCATTATTGATCGGCGGCCACACATACTTGGTGCAAAACCAGACAAAGATCGCGAAGGCGATCATCTGTCCGATAAGCGTCATGTTGATATTCACAAGGACGTACCTCTGACAGATTCGTGGTGACCGGAAATCAACAAACCGAGCGTTTCACGCTCGGCATGTTGATGATTAACCGGCAACGACGAAGATCAGGTACATCGCGATACCCACACCGATCATCGGCACGGCATCCAGCAGGCCAGCCATCAGGAAAGTCTTGGTCTGCAGCTGGTTGGCCAGCTCCGGCTGACGGGCGGTGGTTTCGAGCAGCTTGCCACCCAGCAGGGCAAAGCCGATACCGGTGCCCAGAGCGCCAAGACCGATCATCAGAGAAGCGGCAATGTAGACGAGTTCCATGGTGATACTCCTATCGAGTTGAAGTGAAGGTTTTCAGGGTTGAACGGTTTAGTGGTGCTCATGGGCCGCGTTCAGATAGACCACGGTCAAGACGGTGAAGATGAACGCCTGCAGCGAAATGACCAGGATATGAAAGATGGCCCAGGGTACGTTGAGGGTCCAGCTGATCCAGAAGGGCAGCAGCGCGATCAGGATGAAAATCACTTCACCGGCAAACATGTTGCCGAAGAGTCGCAGACCAAGACTAAGCGGCTTGACCAGCAGACCAATGACCTCCATCACCAGGTTGAAGGGAATCAGCAGCCAGTGGTTGAAGGGGGTCAGGGAGAGCTCCTTGGCAAAGCCCCCGAGTCCCTTGACCTTGATGCTGTAGTAGATGATCAGGCAGAAAACGCCCAGCGCCATGCCCAGGGTGGCATTCGGGTCGGTGGTCGGCACGATTTTCATGTACTCGACGCCCAGTCGCGCAAACAGCTGAGGGGCCAAGTCGACCGGTATCAACTTGAGCAGGTTCATCAGGAAGATCCACACGAACAGCGTCAGCGCGATTGGCCCGATCAAAGTGTTACGGCCATGGAAAGCGCCACGCACGGTGCCTTCGACGAATTCGAAGACCATCTCGATGGCGCTCTGCAGCTTGCCGGGCACGCCGGTAGTCGCGGCCTTGCCGACCATGCGAAACAGCCAGATGAACAGTACACCCATCGCCACTGACCAGCCCATGGTGTCCAGGTGGATGGCCCAGAAGCCCATTTCCTGGGCCTCGGCCGTTGAATGGGCGATCGACCAGCCATTCTCCGGATGGTAACCGTAGGTGAGGTTTTGCAGGTGGTGCTGAATATACTCCGTCGGAGTCTGGTTGTTGCCTGCCATGAGCTGCCTCGATTTCAGTTGGGTGACGGTGGCCTGCCCATCCAGCCGACCAGGCTGGGGATGAACAGCATCACCACATAAGCGCTAAAGAAGAAAGCATGATTTGAGGGGGGCACTGCCACGAACGCCACCACGAAAAGTGCCACCGTCAAAACAAACTTGCCTGCTTCCGCCCGATAGAGGCTTGCCACCATCTTCCGCGCTTGGCGCCCTCCACGATAGCGGAAGGCTCGCCAGGCAAAGAACAGGTTGGGTAGCAACGCCACAACAGCTCCCTTGAGAGCCGAAGTACCACCGCCTTTGCCGTCTATCACGACGGCAACCAGCACCATCAGGCCTGTCACTGCCAATTGTGCCAGCATCAGTCGCTGCACATCGGGGCGCTTGATCCGGGCCGCCATGAGGTCTCCATTGTCTTTCGGGAGGGCCGCTGGGTCACCGCCTCGAGCACCACTGCCAAACCGGACAGTCCGGCGCGATTATAGGGAAGCGGCCCGGCGGCATCAACCGCATGCGCCGCGATTGTTCGCGATATCACGCCAGCTTAAGACTAAAAGCCGATGAAACGCTGCGAACTTCTTTAGCTCGCTAAATGAATCACCGCCTCAGCGAATGTGCTCCAGTATACCGTCGAGTTCTTCCAAGCTGGCGTAGCGGATGGTCACGCGCCCCTTGCCGCTCTGGCCATGCTGAATCTTCACCGGCGCGCCCAGTAGGTCGCCAAGGCGCGACTCCAGCCGGGCCACGTCCGGACCGGGTGCAGCCTTGGCCGGTTTCTTTGGTCCACCGGCATTGAGCTGCTTGACCAGGGCCTCGGTGGCACGCACGGTCAGATCCTTGTTGACGACCTCGTGGGCCGCCTTGCGCTGTTTGGCTCCCGACAGGCCCAGCAGAGCCCGGGCATGGCCCATATCCAGATCGCCGCGCTCGAGCAGTGTCTGTACCTCCGGATCCAGCGACAAAAGCCGCAGCAGGTTGGCCACCTGGGCACGTGAGCGTCCCACGGCATCCGCTGCCTGCTGTTGCGTCAGCTCAAACTCATCGAGCAGACGCTTCATGGCCATGGCTTCCTCGACCGGGTTGAGACTCTCGCGCTGAATGTTCTCGATCAGCGCCAGCGCTAGGGCAGCCTCGTCGCTGACATCACGGATGACCGCCGGGATGACATCCAGCTCGGCCAGTTGCGCGGCCCGCCAGCGCCGCTCGCCGGCAATGATCTCGTACCGCCCAGCCTCGATCTGACGCACCACGATGGGTTGCATAACCCCCTGGGCGCGAATCGAGTCGGCCAGTTCTTCCAGCTTCTCGGGCTGAATATCGCGGCGAGGCTGATAACGACCACGACCCAGCTGACCCAGCGGCAAACGCTCGAGCCGTTCCTCGGTCTCGGGAACCCGGGGGGATTCATCGCCTTCCGCGACCTCGTCCAGGGTGGTGTCGACTTCCGGCAAGTCCAGACTGTCACGGCGCTTGGCATTGGCACCGATCAGGGCATCCAGGCCACGTCCCAGGGCGCGTTGTTTGCGCGTCATCGCGTTTCCCTCATCCAGGGTAGATACGTTTCCGGGTCTATACGCTTACAACGACAGACGACGAATCAATTCCTTGGCCAGCACTCGATGCGCCTGGCTGCCCCGCGAGAAGCGGGCGTACTGGGTGACCGGCAGACCATGACTGGGGGCCTCGGCCACCCGCACATTGCGCGGAATGGTGGCCTTGAGCAGGGCATCACCGAAGTAGTCACGCAGCTGCTTGCTGACATCGCGGGTCAGGCTGTTGCGATTGTCGTACATGGTGCGCAGGATGCCATAGATCTCGAGCTGAGGATTCACGCTGTCCTTGATCTGCTCGATGGTATCGAGCAGCGCCGACAGCCCCTCGAGGGCATAGAATTCACACTGCAGCGGAATCAGCACGCCATCGGCCGCGGTCAGGCCATTGACGGTCAGCATGTTCAAGGACGGCGGGCAGTCGATCAGCACCACGTCGTACTCCCCGGCGACCTCGCGCAGGGCGTCGATCAAGCAGCGCTCGCGGCCGTCCTGGCGCTCCAGCAGCTCCACTTCGGCGGCGGTCAAATCGCCATTGCCAGGCAGGAGGGCGTAACCGGCCTCGGGGCAGTCGAGGATCACTTCGCTGGACTTGCGATCACCGAGGATCACATCGAGCACACTGCCGTCCAGCTCGTGCTTGTCGACACCACTGCCCATGGTGGCATGGCCCTGAGGATCCAGGTCGACCAGCAGGACGCGGCGATCCAGGCCCGCCAGACTGGCGGCCAGGTTGACGGCGGAAGTGGTCTTGCCCACGCCGCCCTTCTGGTTGGTCAAGGCGATGATCTTGGTCACGGCGACATTCCTTGCGTGTGACGGACGCCTCAGTGGCGACCCTGGGTGGAAGCGGTGCGTTCGAGTATCACCAGCCGGCGTTGGCCGGCCTCGAAGGGTACCCGCAGCTCGTGACTGGCGACCTGGGTAACGTCCTCGGGCAATCCGCTCAGTTCATCTTCCACGGTGGGGCCCTTCATGGCCAGCCACCGTCCTCCATCCGCCACCAGGCGGGTGCTCAGCGAGACGAAGTCGCCCAGGCTGGCGAAGGCGCGCGAAATCACCGCGTCATAGCCATAGGCGGGCCCCGCAAAGGCCTCGACCCTGGCCTGGACAGGCGTGACATTGGTCAGGCCGAGTTCCATGACGGCCTGCCGCTGAAACCTGACTTTTTTGCCATTGCTGTCGAGCAGCGTGACTCGGCGCTCCGGCGCGAGAATGGCCAGCACCAGTCCCGGCAGTCCTGGACCGGAACCCACGTCAAGCAGTGTCGAACCGTTTAGATACGGCGCCACGACCGCGCTGTCGAGCAGATGCCGCGACACCATGTCGTCACGCGAGCGTACCGCGGTGAGGTTATAGGCGCGGTTCCACTTGTGCAACAGCGCCAGCAGGGTCATCAGAACCTCGTGCACCCGCGGCCGGTCCGCCAGCCCCAGCTCCGCCAGGCCCTGTTCCAGGCGTTCGTGCACTCGACGGTCGTCATGCCTCATGCGTTGGCTACCCGGCTGTCGTCGAGCAGGCGTCGCTTCTTCAGATGAATCAGCAGGATGGACACTGCCGCTGGGGTCACGCCGGAGATGCGCGAGGCCTGGGCCAGGGTTTCGGGCCGCCCTTCGCTGAGCTTCTGACGGATCTCGTTGGACAGACCTTCGACCTGTTGATAATCCAGGTCGGCCGGCAGTGGCGTGGCCTCATGGCGCTTGAGCTTGTCGATGTCCTGCTGCTGACGGTCGATGTAGCCCTGATACTTGGCCTGGATCTGCACCTGCTCGGCCACGCGTTCGTCTTCGACAGCCTCTCCCGCCAGGCCGGCCACATCGCGATAGCCCAGCTCGGGGCGGCGCAGCAGTTCGAGCAGGTTGTATTCGCGCTTGAGCGGCTGGCCGGTGAGCTCATTGACCTTTTGCGCGGCGTCACTGCCGGGCTGAACCCACTGCGAGCCGAGACGAGCGGTTTCTGCCTCGACGGACTCGCGCTTGGAGCTGAAGGCCTGCCAGCGCTGATCATCGACCAGCCCCAGCTCACGCCCGGCCTCGGTGAGTCGCATGTCGGCGTTGTCTTCGCGCAGCAGCAGGCGGTACTCGGCGCGTGACGTAAACATGCGATAGGGCTCACGGGTCCCCAGGGTGATCAAGTCATCCACCAGCACGCCAAGATAGGCCTCGTCGCGGCGGGGCCACCAGGCATCCAGCCCCCTGGCCCGGCGGGCGGCATTGAGTCCGGCCAGCAGGCCCTGGGCGCCGGCTTCTTCGTAGCCTGTGGTGCCGTTGATCTGGCCGGCGAAATACAGGTTGTGGATAAAGCGCGTTTCCAGGGAGTGCTTGAGGTCCCGCGGATCGAAGAAATCATACTCGATGGCATAACCCGGCCGCGTGATATGGGCGTTTTCCATGCCGTGGATAGAGCGCACCACCTGTAGCTGGACATCGAATGGCAGGGAGGTGGAAATGCCATTGGGGTAGAGCTCGTGGGTGTTCAGGCCTTCGGGCTCGACAAAGATCTGATGGCTGTTCTTGTCGGCGAAGCGATGCACCTTGTCCTCGATGGACGGGCAATAGCGCGGGCCGACACTATCGATGGTGCCCGAGAACATCGGTGAGCGTTCCAGGTTGGCATGGATGATCTCGTGGGTGCGCTCATTGGTATGGGCGATATGGCAACTCATCTGCTGCGGATGCAGCCGACGCTCGCCCAGGTAGGACATCACCGGTGTGGGGCTGTCGCCGGGTTGTTCTTCCAGCTTCGAGAAATCCACGCTCTTGGCATCGATGCGCGGCGGAGTTCCGGTCTTGAGTCGATCGACGCGGAATGGCTGGGCACGCAGTCGCTCGGCAAGCGCGTTGGAGGGCGGATCTCCGGCACGGCCGCCGCGACTGTTGTCCAGCCCGATGTGGATAACGCCCCCCAGGAAGGTACCGGTGCATAGGACCACGCTTTCGCCCATGAAGCGAATGCCGGTCTCGGTGGTCACGCCGCGGACCTGGTGGTCGTCGACAATCAGATCACCGGCGGCCTGCTGAAAAAGCGTCAGATTGGGCTGGTTTTCCAGCATGCTGCGAATGGCAGCCTTATACAGCACGCGATCGGCCTGGGCACGTGTGGCGCGTACAGCGGGTCCCTTGCGTGCATTGAGGACACGAAACTGGATGCCGGCCTTGTCGGTGGCCAGTCCCATGGCCCCGCCCAGGGCGTCGATTTCCTTGACCAGATGGCTTTTGCCGATCCCGCCGATAGCGGGATTGCAGGACATCTGCCCCAGGGTCTCGATGTTGTGGGTCAGCAAGAGGGTTCGGCAGCCCGTACGAGCCGAGGCCAGAGCGGCTTCGGTGCCCGCATGGCCGCCACCGATGACGATGACGTCGAAACGGTCGGGGTACTCCAAGGTTCACCTCGTTCGGCGCATCGGCGCCGATATTGCGAATCGGGGATGAAATCAGCCAGCCAGTATAAACCTCCTGTGGGTAATCGTCAGGGTTTTCCACACCTGGATTTTCGGATCGTTCGCTGTTGGGCTCTTCAGACAATAAAATAAATAATATATAGAAAAGAAGTTCTGTTGTTGTTGTTACTACTGGTGTGCACCTTTTCTGTTGATAAAGGTAGAAAATCCCCGATAATCAGATGGTTGTAATGTTGACTTGTCTTCGCAAAAAGGGCTGGTGACCTGCGGACCCCGTGTGTGAGCCCTGTGGATGAAAGGCCGAGTTAACCACAAGCCACAGCAACCACGCCTTTTCCACCGCTCTCTACCCGGTTTGTCACCGCGGCTGTGAACAACCCGGCCGGTTATCCAGAGGCGCCCGGGTGCCGGACGCTGCAGCCTGATTCGCGCTGATGTCACGGCGAAGTTTTCCACAGCCCAAAAAAAGGCCCTGTCGCGGAGAACAGGGCCTGGTGAATCGCCGATTCGCGGTTCTTGTCAGTGCTTGAGGACGCGTGCCAGAAAGCTCTGGGTGGGCGCCTCGGTAGGCTGATCGAAGATCGTTTCGGGCGGCCCTTCTTCGACGATTCGCCCCTTGTCGATGAAGATCACGCGGTCGGCCACTTCGCGGGCAAAGCCCATTTCATGGGTCACGATCATCATGGTCATGCCGTCGTTGGCCAGCTCGCGCATGGCGTCCAGGACTTCGCCGATCATCTCCGGGTCGAGGGCCGAGGTGGGCTCGTCGAAGAGCATCAAGCGGGGCTCCATGGCCAGGGCTCGAGCAAGGGCGACGCGCTGCTGCTGTCCCCCGGAAAGCTGGGTGGGGTACTTGTGCATCTGGTCGCTGATGCCCACGCGTTCGAGCAGACGCTCGCCGGTTGCCACCGCCGTCTCGCGGTCCTGACCGCGGACCTTCATGGGGGCCAGAATCACGTTGTCGAGGACGCTGAGGTGCGGGAAGAGGTTGAACTGCTGGAAGACCATACCGACCTCGGTGCGGATCTTCTGCAGGGCCTGAGTGGCTTTGCCGTCGGGCAGCAGTGGGTTGTCGTCGACATCCAGTTCGCCCTGCTGAAATTCTTCCAGGCCATTGACGCAGCGAATCAGGGTCGACTTGCCGGAGCCACTGGCGCCGATGACCACGACCACCTCGCCGGTGGCAACGCTCAGATCGATGTCCTTGAGCACGTGAAAGTCGCCGAAATGCTTGTTGAGCTTGTTCATGCGCACGATGGGCTCGGCGCCGGCCTGGGGCTTTTGCTGGGTCATTGGGTGCCTTCCTTTATTGTCCGACGAGGCCCTTGCGCTCGAGCATGCGCAGTGCAAACGAGAGGGTCAGTGTGATGGCCAGGTACAGTAGTGCCACCATCAGATAGACCTCGAGAGCGGTGAAGGTCGTGGCGATGTAGATCTGTCCCTGGCGAACCAGCTCGCCGACGCCGATGACCGAGAATAGCGAGGTATCCTTGATGCTGATGATGCCCTGGTTGCCGAGCGACGGAATCATGCGCCGGAAGGCCTGGGGCCAGATGATGTAGCGGAAGGTTTGAATCCGCGACAGGCCCAGCGAAAGCCCGGCCTCGCGTTGGCCGCGCTCCACGGATTGCACGCCGCCGCGCACGATTTCCGAGATATAGGCCCCGGAGTTGACGGCGATGGCGGCAATGCCGGCGACCAGGGCATTGATCGGCCCGCCCAGGATCTGCGGCAGGCCGTAGAAGATGAAGAGAACCTGCACCAGTACGGGGGTACCGCGGAACACCTCGATATACACAACCGCCGGCATGCGGAGCCAGCGGGTCGGGCTGATGCGCAACAAGCCGAAGACGATGCCGATGAGAAAGCCGATGGCGAGGCCACCGAAGGAAATCAGCAGGGTGTAGGGAATACCCGTTGACAGTTGCGGAATCGAGGCGAAAGCGGCCTGCCAGTCAAATTGAAAGTCCACTGTGGGTCTCCCTTTCAGCGTTCTAGTCGGAAGTGTCCTGACCCTGGGGCGACTGTCCGAATTTAGCGGATGGGATCCTGGGGCTCATCGCCGCCGGCATGACGCTGAAACGCCGGTAGCAAGCGGTATCCCCTAGCTCACGGGTTGGGTCAGGGTGTTGCGGATGCGTCATGCCTGCAACGCAATGGGGCCGGGCCTGTGGACCCGACCCCATGTTCCGCATGACGTCTGAATCATTCCTCGCTGGAGGAAGAACCGAACCACTTGGCGTGGATTTCGTCGTAGGTGCCGTCTTCCTTCATGGTCGCCAGGGCTTCATTGATGGGCTCTACCCAGTCACTGCCCTTGGCGATGGCCAGGCCGTACTGCTGCCCTTCATAGAGCGGGCCGACGGTCTTGACCTTACCTTCACCTTTGGTTTGAGAGAAGTAGCCGACATT
Organism: Halomonas almeriensis; assembly: GCF_030409235.1. GTDB lineage: Bacteria > Pseudomonadota > Gammaproteobacteria > Pseudomonadales > Halomonadaceae > Halomonas > Halomonas almeriensis. The sequence goes on along the minus strand of NZ_JAUFPO010000005.1, from coordinate 195,554 downwards.
GGGGGCATCATAGAAGACGGCGTCGACACTGCCGCCGAGCAGCGCCATGTACATGTCGCTGGTGCCCGGATAGGGCGTGATGTCAGCGCTGTCGCCGAGGTTTTCCTGAAGATAATCGTAGCTGGTGGAGCCGATCTTGGTGCCGACGGACTTGCCTTCCAGGTCCTCGATGGCCTGAATGCTGTCGTCGTCCATGTTCACCAGCAGCTTCAGACCACTGTCGTAATACGGATCGGAGAAGTCAACAATTTCGCCGCGCTCGTCGGTGATGGTGATGCCGGCGATGGCGATGTCGACATTACCGGTCTGTACGGCGGGAATAATGCCGTTGAAGTCCATGGTCCGCAGGTTGTAGTCGAACCCGGCGCGGTCGGAGATTTCCTGGATAATGTCCATGTCGAAACCGACCATCTCGCCGGTTTCCTGGTCCATCATTTCGAAGGGTACAAAGCTCGGATCGGTGGCAACATTGAGTGTCGTGTCCTGAGCGATGGCCATGCCGGAGGCTCCAAGACCGAAACCGATGCAGGTCGCCAGAGATACCGCCTTTATTTGACGTTTCATACATTTCCCCATGGAAGCAATTATTGTGGAATACACCTCCACCATGGCGAGTTGTCATGAAGGCGTCAAGCCTGAGCGGACGGCCTTGTCAGCGCCAGTTCAACGCTTTGCGAGGGTTGTCGATCAGACCATGAAGGAGGCTCCACAGCCGCAGGTGGTGGTGGCGTTGGGGTTCTGGATCATGAAGCGGGCACCGGCCAGGCCTTCCTCGAAGTCGACCGTCGAGCCGACCAGATACTGGTAGGACAGTGGATCGACGACCAGCGCGACGTCATCGAACTCGACCAGGGTGTCGTCTTCGGCGACCGAGTCGGCGATGTCGAAGCCGTACTGGAAGCCGGAACAACCTCCGCCGGTCACATAGACTCGCAGCTTGAGTGCCTGGTTGCCCTCTTCCTCGACCAGGCCTCTGATGCGCGCCTTGGCGCTGTCGGACAGCAACAGCGGGGTAGGAACAAAGGATGCGACACCGCTCATCGGTGACCTCCTCGTGATCGGTGGGTGTGGTTCTTGCCACAATTATCCACACCACCCAGTAAAAAGGTCAACTATTGTGGAGGTCTGGGCGGAGATATTCCGGGGACAGGCCTCCGCGAGGGCGCTGTGAATACGTCCCTGTACGCTACTTTTTCCTTCCTTGGAAAAAGACCCTCGCTGCACCCTGTCCCCGGACTCCGCCAGTGTGGGAAGGGGGTGAGATCAGGGCATCATGGCCGGGGCGTCGAGGCCGGCGGTCTCGTCGCAGCCGAACATCAGGTTGAGGTTGTGGATGGCCTGACCCGAGGCGCCCTTGACCAGGTTGTCGATCACCGCGAGCACGACCACGGTGTCGCCATTACCCGGGCGGTGCACGGCCAGGCGGCACAGATTGGCGCCCTTGACGCTGCGCGTTTCCGGATGACTGCCGGCCGGCATGACATCGACGAAGGGCTCGTCGGCGAAGCGTTGTTCGAAGAGCGCCTGGAGATCCGCTACATCGCCCTGTAACTGGCCATAGAGCGTGGCGTGGATGCCGCGGATCATGGGCGTCAGATGGGGCACGAAGGTAAGCCCGACCGGGCTGCCGAAGGCATCGCCCAGGCCCTGGCGGATTTCCGGCAGGTGACGATGGCCGGAGGCGCCGTAGGATTTCATCGATTCACTGGCCTCGGCCAGTAGTGAGCCAACCTTGGCGCCCCGCCCGGCACCGGTCACCCCGGACTTGCAGTCGGCAATCAGATGCTGGGCGTCGATGGCGTTATTTTCCAGCAGGGGCAGCAGGCCGAGTTGCACGGCCGTAGGGTAACAGCCGGGCACGGCGATCAGGCGTGCCGCGCGAATACGCTCACGGTTGGTTTCCGGCAAGCCGTAGATCGCTTCCGCGAGGAGTTCCGGGGCACCATGCGGTTGACCGTACCACTGGGCCCATTCGTCGGCATTGCGCAGGCGGAAGTCGGCGGACAGGTCGATGATGCGTGTACCTCGATCCAGCAGCTCGCCCGCCAGGGCATGGGCGACGCCGTGCGGGGTGGCGAAGAAGACGGCGTCGCATTCGCCCAGTCGCTGCGGATCAGGGTTGCTGAAACGCAGGTCATCGTAATGGCCACGCAGGTTGGGATACAGCTCGCCGACGGCCAGGCCGGCTTCACTACGCGAGGTAATGGCCTCGACGCTGACTTGTGGATGCCCCGCCAGAAGCCTGAGCAGCTCGACTCCGGTATAGCCAGTGCCGCCGACAATTCCGACCTTGATCACGTTAGACTCCTGATGCTGAAAGCTGGGACCTTTCTAGCGAATATGATACACAAGTCGGGCGGGTCCTACCCACCCTGTGGGTCTCTGCTGGCGCAGGGAGGTCCGGAAAATGGTCTGGTTCCAGAGGACGGTCTTCTTGTCACGACGCCGGTTTCGCTTGTACTCCCTCGATGGCTTTCGCCGACGCCTGGCCAGTGTCGACGGCCTGCCGCAGCTGTGCGTGCTGGGCGTCTTTTCGGGCCTGATCACAGGCGGCTTAATGGTCGGCTTTCGGATGATGCTGGAAGTGGGTGCCATGGCCTTCATGCCCGAGGCCGATCCCGAAGCCTTTGAGGCATTGCCCGCCTGGCTGAGATCATCGCTGCCGGTGCTGGCCGTGATCCTGATCGGGGCGTGGATGCATCATCAGCCGCTCGCGGCGCGCCAGATCGGGGTGTCGCATGTCATCGAGCGGCTGACCTACCATCAGGGGCGCTTTCCCCTGCGCAACTGGTTCACCCAATGGTGGGTCGGGCTGATCTCGGTGCTCGGCGGGCTTTCCGCGGGTCGTGAGGGGCCGGCGATCCATCTCGGCGCGGCGGCTTCGAGCGGTCTGGGTGAGCGCCTGCGGCTGCCCCACAACAGCCTGCGCGTGCTGGTAGGCTGTGGCACGGCCGCGGGCATCTCGGCGTCGTTCAATACGCCCATCGCCGGGGTCATCTTCGCCATGGAAGTGGTGATCATGGAGTACACCCTGATCGGTTTCATGCCGGTAATCCTGGCATCGACCATCGGCGCGCTGGTGGCCCAGGTGGCCTATGGCAGCGTGCGTCCCTTCCAGATGAGCGGTGTCGAGCTGGAGTCGCTGTTCAACCTGCCGTGGATCGTGCTGAGTGCCCTGGTGATCGGTCTGATGGCGGGCGGCTTCGTCAAGCTGGCACGCTCGGGCAATGTCGTGCAGCGTCTGCCCTTTTCAGCACGCCTGGCTCTGGTCGCCGGTCTGGTGGGGGGCGTGGCCTGGTGGTATCCCCAGGTGCAGGGCATGGGATACGACAGCCTCGGGCAGATCCTCAATGGGGCCATGACCCTGGATGTGCTGATTGCCCTGGCCATCGGCAAGCTGGTGCTGACGGCCCTGGCGGTGGCGTGTGGCATTCCGGTGAGTATCATCGGGCCGGTGCTGGTGGCCGGTGGTGCCATGGGCGCGCTCTGTGGCCTGCTCGGGGGATGGTGGCTGCCGGAGATCGCGGCCGGGCCCGAGGTGTATGCCATGCTGGGCATGGCGGCCATGATGGGGGCCGTTCTGCAGGCGCCCCTGGCGGCCCTGATGGCGTTGCTTGAGCTAACCCACAATCCGGGCATGATTCTGCCCGGGATGCTCGCCGTGGTGGTGGCAGGCCTGACGTCGCGCCAGTTGTGTGGCTGTGATGGTTTCTTCGTCAGTGTCACCCGCCATGGGCTGCATCCCTTGCAGCAGCCCTTGATGCAGGCTTTGTCACGCGTCTCGGTACCGGCGGTCATGGAGCGGGCTCTGGTACGCTCGCCGCGCCGCGTGACGCGTGCCGAGGCCAGTGCCCTGCTGGATGAGCGACCCGAGTGGGTGGTCATTGAGCGCTCGCGGGATGACAAGCCGACCCTGGCTCTCAAGGCGGCGTCCCTGGCGCGCTGGATGCTCGAGCATGACAATGACGACAACATCGGTAAGGATGGCAAGATGGATCTGCTGGAAATTCCCGGCAAGCGGCTGGATCTGGCGCCCATTCATCTGCAGGCGACGCTTTCCGAGGCCTTTGATCGCTTGAACACCAAACATGTCGATGCGCTCTATGTGCAGCATGGCCATCGTCCCGGCAAGCAACGCATCTCGGGTATCATTACTCGCGATGCCATCGAGCGCTATTACCGCTTCCGCAACTCGTGAGGAATGACATGTATCTCTGGATCAAGGCGTTTCACCTGATCGCCATGGTGACCTGGTTCGCCGCGATGTTCTATCTGCCGCGGCTCTACGTTTATCACGCCATGGCCCGTGATCAGGACGATCAACAGGCCATGACGTACTTCTTGACCATGGAGCGCAAGCTGTATCGGGGCATCATGATGCCCTCGATGGTGGTTCTGCTGGTCCTGGGAGGCATCATGCTGTATCTGGTGCCTGGCTGGCTGAGCCAGGGCTGGATGCACATCAAGCTGACCTTGGTGGCCCTGCTGGTGGCGTATCATCATGTGTGCCTGATCTATCTGAAGCAGTTTGCCGCCCAGCGCTGCCAGCGCAGCTCACGGTACTTTCGTATCTTCAATGAGTTGCCGGTGATTGCCTTGTTGGCGATCGTTGTTCTGGCCGTATTGAAACCGTTCTGATGCCACCACCTCTGACCATCAATCGACACCTTCCGGTGGTTCTGGCGCTGGGAGGGCACGATCCCACCGGTGGCGCCGGCATCATTGCTGATGCAGAAGCCATAGGGGCCTGCGGGGGCTGGGCGCTGACGATTCCCACGGCACTGACGGTGCAAAACTGTCGGGACGTCAGCCGTGTGCAGCCGGTGCAGGCCGAGCTGATCGGCGAGATGGCCGATCAGCTGGCGGGTATCGAGATTGCCGCCATCAAGATCGGGCTGTTGACGGATATCGCCAGCCTGAAGGCTGTCGTGGAGATCGTGCGCCGTCGTCCCGGGGTTCCGGTCGTGGCCGATCCGGTTCTCAAGGCAGGCGGTGGCCGTGATTTGTCCAGCGATGCCTTGATAGCGGCCTATGAGGCGCAGCTGCTGCCGCTGGTGGATATTCTGACCCCCAACCATCATGAGCTGGCGCGTCTGGCCGGGACGGCGTGCCGGGATGCTACCCAGCGGGCCGTCAGCCTGATGCAGCTGGGGTGTCAGGCGGTACTGGTCACCGGCACCGATGCCGCGGTTCCCCGCGGGAGCGATGCCGATGTGGTCCACACCCTGCATACGCCGGATGGCGATCGACAGTGGGAGTGGCCGCGCCTGGAGGGGGTTTTCCATGGTTCGGGGTGTACCCTGGCCGCGGCACTGGCGGTGCGCCTGGCGCTGGGAGAAACCGTGGTGGCTGCCTGTGAACAGGCTCAGGCGTTTACCTGGGATGCGCTGTCGAATGGCTGGTGCCCCGGAGAGCATCAGTGTCTACCACGACGCTACTGGAGTGGGGGAGTTATGCAATACTGAGGGCACGCATCCCGCTGACCATGAGGCCATCAAAAGCCGGGGTTTTTGCCGATCTTCACCGTCTGGTCACCGGGGATCAAAAGGTTATCCAAAAAATTATCCACAAGCTGGAGGCCGCCAGTCTCCTTCCTCCAGCGTTATTATCGGTTTTCTTCAACAGGACAAGAGGTTGACATGACCACATCCGCGCAGCTCTTCGAACGGGCTTGTCGACACATTCCTGGCGGTGTCAATTCACCGGTGCGTGCTTTCAAGGGCATGGATCGAGCTCCGGTGTTCATGGAGCGTGCCCAGGGGGCTTATCTTTTCGATGTGGAAGGCAAGCGTTACATCGATTATGTCGGTTCCTGGGGACCGATGATTACTGGCCACGCCGATCCCGATGTGTTGGGGGCGGTGCGCGAGCGTCTCGATGATGGCCTGTCGTTCGGTACGCCGACGGCCATTGAGACCGAGATGGCGGATCTGATCTGCGAGATGATTCCCAGTATGCAGATGGTGCGCATGGTCAACTCCGGCACCGAAGCCACCATGTCGGCAGTACGCCTGGCGCGTGGCTACACGGGGCGTGACAAGATCGTCAAGTTCGAGGGCAATTACCATGGCCATACCGATTCATTGCTGGTCAAGGCTGGTTCAGGTGCCTTGACCCATGGTGAGCCGAGCTCTCCGGGGGTACCGGCCTCGCTGGCCGAGCATACCATCACGCTTTCCCACAATGATCCGGATGCCGTGGAGGCCTGTTTCGACGAGATCGGTGATGAGATTGCCTGCATCATTGTCGAGCCGGTGGCCGGCAACATGAACTGCATTCCGCCGCAGCCGGACTTTCTGGAAACTCTGAGACAGGTCTGTGATCGACACGAGAGTGTGCTGATCTTCGATGAGGTGATGACCGGCTTTCGCGTCGCCATGGGCGGCGCCCAGGCACATTACGGGGTCACGCCGGATCTGACCTGTCTGGGCAAGATCGTCGGGGGTGGCATGCCCGTGGGGGCCTTCGGTGGCCGCCGCTCGATCATGGAAAACATCTCGCCGCTGGGCCCGATCTATCAGGCCGGCACCCTGGCCGGCAATCCTCTGGCCATGGCAGCCGGGATTACCCTGCTCAACAAGCTGCGTGAGCCGGGGTTTCATGATGCTCTGACCCAGCGTGTCCAGACGCTCTGTGAAGGGCTACAGTCGCGTGCCGATGCGGCCGGCATCGACATGATCACGCAACAGGCGGGGGGCATGTTCGGCCTGTTCTTCACAGCCCAGAGTCGTGTGGACAACTTTGCCCAGGCCACCGCCTGTAACGGCGATACCTTCCGCCATTTCTTCTGCGCGATGCTTGAGCACGGCGTTTACCTGGCACCGTCGGCCTTTGAAGCCGGCTTCATGTCGAGTGCCCATGCCCCCGAGGATATCCAGGCAACCCTGGATGCTGCCGAGGCTGTCTTTACCTCGATGAAACAGGCCTGAAAAGGCGTTTATGCAAGGAGAGCGGCGATGAGCCAGCAACCGCATGACCCCCGGACAGCCAACGGGGATTTCGAGCTTGTCTCGCTGACGGCGGCGCTGCATGCCTGGCATGCGCAACAGGAGAGCGTCGTGAACACCTCGGCCTCGTCTCTGGTTCATGAGCGCCTTCAGGCCGAGGTGCAGGCCCTGACCTCGCTTTTGCAGGGGGCAGAGGATCGTCAGCGCGTCGCCGAACTGGAAGGCTGGCTGGTGGAGAACATCAGGCGCCTTGAACCGGTGTTGCAGAAGCGAAGCGGCGGGCTCGTGGCGCGGAGCTGGGCGAGTGCGCATGCCGATAGCCGGCTGATCGATGATGGACGGGTTCTGTTGGCCAATGCCATTGATCGGGACCCGCAGGGTCTCGACGGGCCGCTGGATTCGGCCAGTGACCTGGCCTCGCTGCTGGTGGGGCTGGAGATCCGTGATGAACATCGCCTGGCCTTCAAGGCGCTGGATGATTATCTGCGACTGGCCGGTCAGTATGAGCTGCCGCGACTCTTGCCGGTCTATCAGGCCATCGAGGCATTGGGCAGGGCGAGACGCGCCCTGGCGCGCTTTGCTGAGGCGGGAGACGATGAACAGCCGGCGCTGCTTGCCGAAACGATGAGCAGTTTTCGGCGTTATCTCGGTCTGGCCGAGCAATACAGTGAATTCCGTTTTCCGCCCCTGGTGATCGGCGTTGGCGTTTCCGGTAGCGGCAAGAGTCGCTTCACGCGAGGGCTCGTGGAGCGGCTGGGGGCTATCCGTTTGTGTTCGGATGTAGAGCGGCGCCGCCTTTTTGGAATTTATCCACAGGGCAACGAGCAGGATGTGGCGGTGGATATGTTCTCGCGCGAAGCCACCGAGGATACGTATCAGTCTCTGGCACGCAGTGCCGGCGCCTTGCTGGATGCCGGTCTGCCGGTGTGTATCGACGGTACCTGTCTACAGCGCGAGCACCGCGAGTTGCTGCGTCATCAGGCTGAGGCTCGTGGCCTGCCGGTACTGCTGGTACATTTTGAAGCCGATGAGACGACGCTTAGACAGCGCATTGTCAGGCGGGCCGCTCGGCAAGCGGTACCGGCCGAGGAAAGTCTGGCCATCTTGGAAAGCCAGTGCCGACGCTTCGAGGATTTCAGCGAGGAGGAGCGTCGTCTTTTGGTGCGCCTGGATACCACGGCCGATAATGCGGCCGAGACCCTTGCCGGGCTGATGCAGGAACACATGCGCTGAGAAGCCGGTCAGGACCCCTTACCCAGGGGCCTGGCTTCATTCCCCTCTCGGTGGCGGGGCTCCCAGATGTTGGCGGGCCCAGTAGATGGCCTGACGCCGGGTGTTCACACCGATTTTCTTGAAGGTGTTGTACAAGTGGGATTTCACGGTGTGTTCGCTGACATTGAGAATGCCGGCTATCTCCTGGTTGGAAGAGCCGGAGCCAAGCAGACCGATGATTTCCTGTTCACGCTTGGTCAGCCCGCATGCGGGCCGATAGGCATTCAGCTGTTGCTGGCGCAGAAACTCGAGCAGGCGTGCCATGAGGGATCGAGACATCCAGGGATGGCCTTCCATCAGGGTGGTCAGGCCCTTGCAGATCAGTGCCAAGTCGTCCTGTCGATAGAAAACCCCTTGAAGGTGCATGGCGGATACCAGTTCCGCGGCATGGTCTTCGTCAGCAAGGTTGAATACGGCCAGAGCCACACCAGGCTGCTCGGAGTAGTGGGTGTACCAGGCGTATACCGAAGCTTCGCTCATATGGTCGATATCCAGCAGGATGACCTTGGGCAGGGCTTCTTCAGGATTCGGTCGGGATTGTGGCAGCGTGACGGACACGGAGAAATCCCCCTGTTCACGCAGGTAATCCACAAAGAGCTGAGAGAAGGCGCTGGGCTCTGTCACCAACAAGAGAAAGCGTTGGTCCTTATCCATGTTTAGCCTCCATGGCATGGCTACAGGTCGTCCGGTAAATGGCGCATGATGTCCTTGACGATCTTTCTGCATCTTAATATTGACGATCTACCCCTGCGAGCATGCCAGCCGCTGATGTTGGCGACGTTCGGCTTATGCAGTTCCTGTAGTGTATGGCTTCTTCGAGCCATTATGGATGAATTTTTATCACCACTGGCCTGAAACGTTTAAGTAAAAACTGTTTTCAAACAGTTTATCTTAACCCAATATAAGCGATTGCGGTAAAAAGTGACATTACGGAGTGGCAAACGCCACCATGTCGAACCCCCTATCCACCCCGAAGCGGATCAACTGATAGAATCCCCCCTTTTCGTGCTGGCCGTGGCCCGGGGGCCCCGGCGCCGGCACTGACTTACCTCGCGCAAGAGTTATTGAGATGTCCCAGCAACTGGTAATTGCCAGCAGCAACCTTGGCAAACTGAATGAGTTTCATCAGATTCTGTCTCCCCTGGGTTATGACGTTCAGTCGCAATCCGCCTTCGAGGTCGCCGAGGTTGAAGAAACCGGCCTGACCTTTGTCGAAAACGCCCTGCTCAAGGCCCGCGAAGCCAGCCGTGTCAGTGGTTCGGCGGCTCTAGCGGATGACTCCGGTTTGGCTGTCAAGGCGTTGAACGGTCGGCCGGGGATCTACTCGGCGCGCTTTGCGGGTGAGCCCAGAAGCGACGAGCGCAACAACCTGCAATTGCTCGAGGCCCTGGCCGAGACCCCGGAAGGTTACCGTCAGGCGCGCTATTGGTGTGTGCTTGTGCTGATGCGATATCCCCAGGATCCGGTGCCGGTCATCGTTCAGCGCCACTGGGAGGGGGAAATCCTGGCCCATCCGCGCGGTGAAGGTGGCTTCGGTTATGATCCGCTCTTCTGGCTGCCCGACCAGGGCATGTCGGCCGCCGAGTTGACGGCGGCCGAGAAGAACCGCCTGAGCCATCGAGGTCGTGCCTTGCGCGCCCTGGTGGAGGCGTTGTCCGAGACGCCATGAGGATGTCGACGAACCCGCTTCCGCCCCTGGCGGTGTATGTGCATGTGCCCTGGTGCGTGCGCAAATGCCCCTACTGCGATTTCAATTCCCATGGCGTGGGTCGTGGCGCGGAACTTTCCGAAGAGGCTTACCTCGCGGCCCTGATTGATGACCTCAGGGCCGACCTGCCGCTGGCCGCCGGTCGGGAAGTGGTCAGCGTGTTTATTGGTGGCGGCACGCCCAGCCTGATGTCGGCTGATTTCTATCAACGCCTGCTGGAGGCACTGGAAGCCTGCCTGCCGTTGGCCGAGGATATCGAGATCACCCTGGAGGCCAATCCGGGTACCCTGGAACGGGGTCGCTTTGCCGGTTATCGCGCGGCGGGCATCAATCGGCTGTCACTGGGCGTGCAGAGTTTCCAGAATGAACAACTGACGGCCCTGGGGCGTATCCACAGCGGTGATGATGCCCGGGCGGCCTTCCAGGAGGCACGTGAGGCGGGTTTCGATAACCTCAATGTCGACCTCATGCATGGTCTTCCCGGTCAGAGCGTGGCATCGGCGCTGGCCGACCTGGACCAGGCCCTGGCGCTCGCGCCGGAACATCTGTCCTGGTATCAACTGACCCTCGAGCCGAACACCGAGTTTCATTCCCACCCCCCGACCTTGCCCGAAGAGGAAGTGCTCTGGGACATTCAGGACATGGGGCATGACAAGCTCGAGGCCGCCGGGCTTTCCCGCTATGAAATTTCTGCCTATTCGCGATCCGAACGACGTGCTCGCCACAACCTCAATTACTGGCAGTTCGGCGATTATCTGGGCATCGGGGCCGGTGCCCATGGCAAGCTGAGTGCCCGGACGGAGGGCGAGCTCGCCATCGAAAGGCGCTGGAAGGCCCGTCAGCCTCAGGCCTACCTGCGTCGGCATCAGGATCCGCGTGGCTTCGTGGCCGGTCGTTCCCCAGTCAGCGATGATGAGCTGCCCCTGGAGTTCGCCATGAATGCCCTGCGGCTCGTCGACGGGGTGAGCATGGCCACTTGGGAAGCGCATGTTGGCCGGCCGGCATCACTGTTGCAGGCGCGTCTGCAGCAAGCTCGAGAAAAAGGACTTTTGGTGGAAGATCCCCACAGGCTGCAAGCGTCACCTCAAGGGCTATTATTCTTAAACGAGCTGCTGGCCATTATCAGTGAACCTGATCAGTGAGGCCGGTGCCCAAGGAAATACTGCTTAAATGCCTGCGCATGCGAATCGCTTCGTTACACGGTGCTGGTGCGCCAGCTCGGTCGAAAGCTCGCCTAACTAATTGTTATGTCTCGCTTTCTGTGCTCCGTGCGCCTTGCGCTTCACTATGCTCGTCGATTTAATCAGCATTCCCAATGGCTGACTTATTTTATTTCAAGGAGTACTCGCATGATGAACCCCCTTCGTTCGCTCGTGCCCGTGGCTGTTGCCGTGTTCCTGGTAGGCTGCAGCACCACCAATTCGAATAGTGGACAGACCCAGCGTGGCAACACCGGAACCGGGGCGGCCATCGGGGCCGTGGTCGGGGCAGCGGCCGGTGCCCTGAGCGGTGATGGCAGCACCAGTCGCCGCGATCGCGCCTTGATCGGTGCCGCCGCCGGCGCCGCTGTCGGTGGTGGCGTGGGTGCCTACATGGATCGCCAGGAAGAGCAACTGCGCCGCAGCATGCAAGGCACCGGCATCGGGGTCGAGCGCGATGGCAACGACATCGTGCTCAACATGCCCAGCAGCGTGACCTTCGGCTTCGACTCCAGCGAGCTGACCTCCTCGGCCAGCAGCGCCCTGAATGATGTATCCCGGGTACTCAAGGAATACACCGAAACACGCATCAACATTGCCGGTCATACCGACAGCACCGGGGATGCCGGCTACAACCAGCAACTCTCCGAACGCCGTGCTCGCGCGGTGGGTCAATATCTTGGCCAGTCGGGCGTGGTGTCCAGCCGGCTCAACATGCAGGGCTATGGCGAGAATCAGCCGGTAGCCAGCAACGACACCGAATCCGGCCGTGCCCAGAATCGTCGTGTCGAGCTGACACTGACGCCCATTCAGCAGAGCTGATTTCCTCGGGTTCTCGACCCGCTCTCCACCCGGCCCGCCGACCTCTCCGAGGGGCGGGCCTGTGACTTGCCGACTCCGGAACCAGGATCATGCTTTCCTACCAGCACGCCTATCATGCCGGCAATTTCGCCGACGTTCACAAGCATTTGACCCTTTATGCGGTGGTCGACCATTTATTACGTAAAGACTCATCTGTTACGTATATTGACACGCATGCTGGCCGTGGTCGCTACTCGCTGGCGGCGACAGAGACCTCGCGGCTGGCCGAGTACCGCAATGGCGTCGCCCGGCTATGGGAGGCCCGGACATCCCTGCAATCGAACCCCCTGCTGAGCGACTGGCTTGCGGCGGTCCAGGCTGCCCAGCAAGAGCCCTCGTCCGGGCGGCTCGATCACTATCCCGGCTCGCCTTGGTGGCTGGCGCAGCGGTTGCGGAAGCAGGACGATCTGCAACTCTTCGAGTTGCATCCCGGTGAGCATAGCCATCTGAGTCAGCAGGAATTACCCGCACGGGCTCGCCATCGCCACGCCGACGGCCTCTCCGGATTACTGACCGCCCTGCCCGTCAAATCGCCGCGACTCTGCGTGCTGGTGGACCCCAGCTATGAACGTAAGAGTGAATACAGCGAGGTGGCGGCCACTCTGCTCAAGGCCATGCGCAAGACACGCCACGCCGTCGTGCTGGTGTGGTATCCGTTGTTGCCGGCCGGGCATCACGCGACGCTGCTCGAGGCCCTCAAGGAGGGTGGCCAGCGCAAGATATGGCGCAGTGAACTGAGCCTGACCGCGCCGGCACAGGAGCGGGGGATGTACGGCAGCGGCATGCTGGTGATCAATCCGCCCTGGGGGCTGGAGCAACGTCTCGCGGCCGCCATGGATCGACTGACGCCGTTATGGGGGGATGCCGGTCAATACCTCGCCGATTGGTGGGTGTCCGAGTAAGAGGCCGCCGCGGCCGATGCCGGGTGCCTTACTTGCCGATGCAGAAGCTGCCGAAGATCTCGCCGAGCAGGTCGTCGGCGCTGAATTCGCCGGTGATTTCCCCCAGGGCCTGCTGAGCCTCTCGCAGGTCCTCGGCCAGCAGTTCGCCGGCGCCGTGTCCGGATAACTGCGCCGTGCCGTTGTCGAGCGCCGCGCCGGCTCGATCGAGGGCATCCAGGTGACGCCGACGGGCCGAAAATCGCCCCTCGGTGGTTGTGGAAAACCCCATCACGGCCTGCAGATGTTCCTTGAGGTTATCCACACCCTTACCGGTTTTCGCCGAGAGCCGAATGATCGGTGTCGTGGCGCTGGCGTCCATTCCCGGTGCTTCCTGGCTGGTATCAACCTTGTTGCGCACCAGGGTCAGGCGGCTCGGGTCGGCAAGCCGCTCGACGAATTCCGGCCAGATGGCCATCGGGTCGACGCTATCGGTGGTGCTGGCATCCACCATCAGCAGCACCCGATCGGCCTTTTCGATTTCCGACCAGGCCCGGGCGACGCCGATCTGCTCGACGGCATCCGGGGTATCCCGCAGCCCGGCGGTGTCGATCACGTGCAGCGGCATGCCATCCAGGTGGATATGCTCGCGCAACACATCCCGGGTAGTGCCCTCGATCTCGGTGACGATGGCGGTGTCCTGCTCGGTGAGGGCGTTCAGCAGGCTGGACTTGCCGGCATTCGGGCGCCCGGCAATGACCACGTTCATGCCTTCGCGCATCAGCGCGCCCTGGCCGGCACTGCGGCGTACCTCGGCGAGGCTGGTGTGAATCGCTTCGAGCTTGCCGGCCACATGGCCATCGGCCAGGAAGTCGATCTCTTCCTCGGGAAAGTCGATCGCCGCCTCGACGTAGATGCGCAGCTCGATCAATTCCTGAACCAGGCCCTCGACCCGTGTCGAGAATTCGCCCTGCAGGGAGCGCAGGGCGTTTTCCGCGGCGCCCCGCGAGCTGGCTTCGATCAGGTCGGCGATGGCCTCTGCCTGGGCCAGATCCAGCTTGTCATTGAGGAAGGCGCGTTCGGAAAATTCGCCGGGACGCGCGAGCCGTGCGCCCAGCTGTACACAACGCTCCAGCAGCAGGTCCATGATCACGGTGCCGCCGTGTCCCTGCAGCTCGAAGACATCTTCTCCGGTGAAGGAATGGGGTCCGGGAAAGAAAAGCGCGATACCTTCATCGAGCATGCCATCCTGGCCGCGGAAAGGGCCGTGAAAGGCTTGTCGAGGAGGTGGGCAGTGCCCCAGTACCTGTTCGGCTATCGAGCGGCTCAGCGGCCCGGAGACGCGGATGATGCCGACCCCGCCCTGTCCGGGCGGCGTCGCCAGGGCGGCGATGGTGTCTGCGGTGTAGAGAGAGTCGGCCATCATGAGGTCCTCGGGAAGATCGCGTCCATTGTCCGTATCACCGGCCTTAAACACCAGACCCCCGCAGGGGCGGGGGTCTGGTGCAGGACGGGCGTCGACCGGGCTTACTTGGTCTTCATGCCCTTGCCGATTTCGGGATCGGCCTCGACCTTGCGCGTGATGAAGTACTGCTGCGCGATCGAGGTGATGTTGTTGACCACCCAGTAGATCACCAGGCCGGCCGGGAACCACAGGAAGAAGAAGGTGAAGACCACCGGCAGCATCTTCATGATCTTGGCCTGGGTCGGGTCCGGCGGTGTCGGGTTCAACAACTGCTGAACGTACATGGAGGCGCCCATGAGGATCGGCAGCACGAAGTAGGGATCTTTCACCGAGAGATCGGTAATCCACAGCATGAAGGGCGCATGGCGCAGTTCCACGGACTCCAGCAGCATCCAGTAGAGGGCGATGAAGACCGGCATCTGAACCAGGATCGGCAGACAGCCGCCCAGCGGATTGATCTTCTCCTTCTGGTAGAACTTCATCATCTCCTGGGACATCTTCTGGCGGTCGTCGCCATACTGCTCCTTGAGACGCTGCATTTCCGGCCCAAGCTTGCGCATGCGCGCCATGGACTTGTAGGCCTTGGCCGACAGCGGCCACAGCGCCGTCTTGACCAGCAGGGTCAGGATAACGATGGACCAGCCCCAGTTACCGATGATGTCGTGGATCTTGTCCAGCAGCCAGAACAGCGGGTTGGCGATGAACCACAGCCAGCCGAAGTCGACCGTCAGCTCCAGGTGAGGCGCCATGGTCTCCAGGCGATCCTGGATCTTGGGGCCAATATAGAGTGTGGACTCCAGCATGGCTTCGCTCTGTGCGCCCAGTGTCTGGGTGGGCCCGGCAAAGGCGGCAACGTTGCGGTTGCGCGAGTCGGTGGCACCGTAGTAGAGGTTCTGCTGATCCTGGGGTGGCGCCCAGGCCGACGTGAAGTAATGCTGAATCATGGCGACCCAGCCACCTTCCACATCACGGTTGTTGAATTCGCCGTTGCGGATTTCCTCGAAATCGACCTTCAGATAGCGATCTTCCGGGGTCGAATAGGCGGCGCCCAGGAAGGAGCTCATGCCCATCTTGGGTCCACTGGAAGGATCGCTGGTGTTGTCCCGCACCAGTTGTCCCACGAAGCGTGCGGTGACTGGCGTTTCGCTGGGATTATTGAGCAGATAGGCGACATTCACGGCATAGCTGTCACGATCGAAGGTGAAGCGCTTGATCACGTCCACACCGTTGACCGTGGCGCTCAGATCCACCTGCAACTGGTCCTCGCCCTCGGCGAGTTGATAGGAAGTCTTCTCCGGCGTGAAGGCGATTCGCCCTTCATGACCCTCGAGCTGCAGCCCCGAGCGCGCCACATAGCTGCGGGTACCGTTATCGGAGAGCAGCACGAAGGGTTGATCTGAGTTCTCGGCATACTTGTGCTGGGGCAGGGCGGCATAGACGATATCGCCGCCCTGGGGGTCGATGCGCAGGTCCAGCACATCGGTGACCACGGCGATCAGGTCGCGTCCGCTGGAAGCCGGCTGGTTGCCCGGCATCTGGTTGCCCATGTCGACATCGGCGCTCGTGTTCGCAGGCACCGAGAGATCGCTGTCGGCTTCTGACTGCCCGGACGCCGGCGAGCTCTGGTTCGCAATGCCCGGGGCTTCCGGCGCCTGTGTGGCCTGGCCATAGTCCTGATTCCACTGCACTACGATCAAATAGGCAAGCACTGCCAGGGGAATCAGCAGGAGGAGTCGTTTTACGTCCATGAGGGGTCTGCCCGATGGGTGGTGAAGATGCCGATGGCGTGGCGAGAGTCGCGCCGCCTGCAAACACGAAAGCCCGCCGATGGCAGGCCGGTTCTCGTCAAGGGAGCGTCCGCTTTCGGCGGGGCGACGTCAAGCCTGGTGGCAAGAAGAGATGTTGCGCTCATGCAGGCGCCAGGCGTCGAGCGCATCGTCAGGCCCGGGCCTTCATCGTTGGCTCGTCGGAGCAGCCGAGGCGTGATGCGTGCGCTTGTTGGCTTCACGCTCGAGCCGACGCCACATGCCATGCAATTGGCGGTGGACAACTTCATTGTCCAGCTCCTGTACACCGCGTCTCGCCAGTAACACGATATCCACTGCCGGGAGTCGATGCTGGCGATGCCGAATGGACTCACGCGTGATGCGCTTGAGGCGGTTGCGGTCCACGGCCCGACGGACATTTTTCTTGCTGAAGATCAGGCCGATGCGAGGGCGGCCCAGAGCATTGGGTGTGGCGAGCGCCATCATTCCCTTGCCGTGCAGCTTGAAGGCTGCCGTGTCGAAAACGTGTCGATAATCCTCGGCGGTCAGCAGTCTCAACCGCCGAGGAAAGCCCTGACAGGACACGTCTTGCCGATCAAGCGCTTAGACGCTTGCGGCCCTTGGCGCGGCGACGCGCCAGGACGGCACGGCCATTCTTTGTGGCCATGCGAGCACGGAAGCCGTGCGCGCGCTTGCGCTTGAGAACGCTGGGTTGAAAGGTGCGTTTCATAACTGATTATCCCACGTAGTGTTGGTACGGAATCGAAATGCGTTGAGGTGCCCGATGCTTGCCGAAACCACGGGCAAATCCGGCTCAAGACCGGACATTGTAGTGATTTCACCGATCAAGCGCAATTCCTGAGCGCCCCTGCGATCGTGGGAATCGAACGCCGGCTTTATCGTATCAATATAATAAGAGGGTTGAATGACTGATGTTGTTATTATTGTTGGGGAAACAATTTGTGGATAAAAGGTTTTATTCCATAAACAACAGAAGGTTATGCTTTGGTTGAGGCTGTGTAAAAACCGGTAGGAAAGCGGGGGCCGGTTGTGCATGTCCTGGGCACGACTGTCGGGCTTATCCACATCGGCTGATAGTCCCCCGTTTGTGCCCAGCATGCAGCGGACGATGACAACAGGGTTTTCCACACTGGGAAATCAGGGCAGTCGCCATGTGGATAACCTGAAGGTTGGGCGCTACAATGTTTGGTCGTTCAAGAATCTACCATGTGAGGTCGTGTGTCACTCGCACTCTGGCAACAGTGTCTGGCTACCCTCCAGGATGAGCTGAGCTCTCAGCAGTTCAATACCTGGATTCGCCCCCTGCAGGCGGAAGAGGGAGAGTCCAATCAGCTGCGTCTGCTGGCGCCCAACCGCTTCGTGCGCGATTGGGTCAGTGACAAGTATGCCAAGCGCATCAGTGAGTTGATGCGTGAGCTGGCGCCTGCTAAGCCGCCCAAGGTGGTGTTGGTGGTGGGTAGCCGACGTGCTGCGCCGGCCCCTCAGCCGAGAGAGCTGGGTGATCCGGTATCCGCTGCGCCCCAGGCACCCAATGTGCATACCCCGCCGCGTGGTGATGTGGCCGATGAGTCGGAGATCGACCGCACGCGCGATGATGAGGAGACCGAGAAGGAGACCCCGCGCCGACCCTCGGGCGAACGCCAGGTCCAGGTCGAGGGCAGCCTCAAGCACAACAGTGGTCTGAATCAGAACTTTACCTTCGACACTTTCGTCGAGGGCAAGTCGAACCAGCTCGCCCGGGCCGCCTCCCGCCAGGTCTCCGAGAACCCCGGGGGCGCCTACAATCCGCTCTTTCTCTATGGCGGCGTCGGCCTGGGCAAGACGCACCTGATGCATGCCGTGGGCAACGCCCTGGACCTGCGTCGCGAGAATGCCCGCGTGGTGTATCTGCATTCCGAACGCTTCGTGGCCGATATGGTCAAGGCGCTGCAGCTTAATGCCATCAATGATTTCAAGCGCTTCTATCGCAGTGTGGATGCTTTGCTGATTGACGATATCCAGTTCTTTGCCGGCAAGGAACGCTCCCAGGAAGAGTTCTTCCATACGTTCAATGCCTTGCTGGAAGGTGGTCAGCAGATGATCCTGACCTCGGATCGATATCCCAAGGAAATCAGTGGCGTGGAAGAACGCTTGAAGTCACGCTTCGGGTGGGGACTGACCGTGGCAATCGAGCCGCCCGAGCTCGAAACCCGCGTCGCCATTCTGATGAAGAAGGCCGACCAGGCTAAGGTCAACCTGCCTCATGATGCCGCCTTCTTCATTGCTCAGAAGATTCGCTCCAATGTGCGTGAACTCGAGGGAGCGTTGAAGAAGGTCATTGCCGACTCGCATTTCATGGGCAAGACCATCACTCAGGATTTCATCCGTGAATCCCTGAAGGACCTGCTGGCCCTGCAGGACAAGCAGGTCGGCGTGGACAACATTCAGCGCACGGTGGCCGAGTACTACAAGATCAAGCTGGCGGACCTGTTATCCAAGCGGCGCTCGCGCTCCGTGGCCAGGCCCCGTCAGGTAGCTATGGCGCTTGCCAAGGAGCTGACCAATCACAGTCTCCCGGAGATTGGCGATGCCTTTGGTGGTCGGGATCACACCACGGTACTGCACGCCTGTCGCAAGGTTCAGGCTCTGCAGGACGAGAGTGCCGACATTCGCGAAGACTACAAGAACCTGCTACGTATACTGACGAGCTGAGTTCCATGAATTGACCGGTCGGCTCGCCGGCCTCACACCCCTCCAGGACAAGAAGTGGAGTCGACATGAAATTTTCCATTTCCCGAGAAGCGCTGCTGCGCCCGCTGACTCTGGTCGCCGGCGTGGTGGAGCGGCGTCAGACCCTGCCGGTACTGTCTAACGTCTTGATTCAGGTCGAGCAGGATCAAGTGGCGTTGACCGGCACGGATCTGGAAGTCGAGCTGATCGGTCGCACCGTGGCCGGCCAGGTGGAAGAGGCCGGCTCGGTCACGGTGCCCGCGCGCAAGCTGATGGATATCTGCAAATCCTTGCCCGATCAGTCCGATATCCAGTTGTCGGTGGAAGAGAATCGGGCCGTGCTGCGCAGCGGACGCTCACGTTTCACGCTTTCGACACTGCCGGTGGCAGAGTTTCCGAACATCGAGGATGGCCAGAGCACCACTGAGCTCAGCCTGCCGCGCGGTACCCTCAAGCGTTTGATCGACGCCACCTCCTTCGCCATGGCCCAGCAGGATGTGCGCTATTACCTCAACGGCATGCTGATGGAATTCGGCACCAACCTGGTACGCACCGTGGCCACGGACGGTCACCGTCTGGCGGTGGCATCACGCTCTGCCCAGGTTCAGGTCGAGCCGGCTCAGAAGCTGATCGTGCCGCGCAAGGGTGTCATGGAGCTGGTTCGCCTGCTCGATGATGGCGAGGACCCGGTGAGCATCACCCTGGGATCGACCCATGTGCGCGCCCACACGGGTGACTTCACCTTCACCTCCAAGCTGGTGGACGGCAAGTTCCCGGATTACGAGCGCGTGGTCCCCAAGGGCGGCGACAAGGTGCTGATTGCCGATCGCGCCGAATTGCGCCAGGTGCTGTCACGCACGGCGATCCTCTCCAACGAGAAGTACCGTGGGGTGCGCCTGAATCTCGAGGAGGGCAATCTGCGCGTGATGGCCAACAACCCTGAGCAGGAAGAAGCCGAGGAAAACGTCAGTGTGGAATACACCGGCCCGGCCATGGAAATCGGCTTCAATGTTGGTTACCTGGTCGATGTCATGAGCGTGCTGGACGAGGATCGGGTTCAACTCACCCTGGCGGACCCCAACAGCAGTGCCTTGCTGGAAGAACCCGGCGGTGGTGATGCCCTGTATGTGGTCATGCCCATGCGCCTCTAGGCGTGCTTGTGCCGCCGATGACGTCTCCCGCCGGGCCGTTTCCGTGTGAAGCGGCCTTCCGCTCCCGGCAGGCTATGTTTCGCCTCACAGCGCCTTGTCGGGCTGCTGGCCCCGGCAGGGGCTGCCTCGCCCCGCGTGCCGTTGCCCGGCCTGATCGGGCAGTGGCTATAGGACGCTTCACTCCATGCCTCTCGATCGTCTCGCCCTTCAGGGCCTGAGAAACTTCTCGTCGCTCGAACTCTCTCCCGGGCCGCGCATCAATGTGTTCGTGGGTGAAAACGGAACGGGCAAGACGAGCCTTCTCGAAGGTATCCATGTGCTGGGCATGGGACGCTCCTTCCGCACTCGACAGCTGCGCAACGCCATCGCTCATGATGCCTCCGAGTTGCTGGTACACGGCCGACTGGCCGGCGACCCGCCAGTGCCCATGGGCGTGCGGCGTCACCGTGAAGCCGATGAGCTGGATATGAGGCTCTCCGGCGAGAAAGTGGGGCGCGTCTCGGATCTGGTACAGACCCTGCCCCTGCAACTGATCAACCCGGACGCCTTTCGCCTGCTGGAAGGCTCCCCGTCAGGCCGACGCGAGTTCCTGGATTGGGGGGTGTTTCACGTGAAACATGATTTCCTCGATACCTGGAAGCGTTACCGAAGAGCTCTCAAGCATCGGAATGCCCTGCTCAGACATGGTAGAATGCAGGATGCATCAATGGCCTCCTGGGAGCGGGAGTTGGCACATTGGGGCAATCGGATGGACGAGCTGCGTCGAGCCTGGCTGGATGCCTTTCTACCGGTGTTCCATGAAACACTTGACGGACTGATCAAACTGCCCGATCTGGAGTTGCGTTACGCGCGGGGCTGGGACCGCAAGCGCGACTTCGCACAGGTTCTGGAGCAGGCGAGAGACACCGATCAACAGATGGGGTTTACCCAGCAAGGACCCCAGCGTGCCGACCTGGCGATTCGTCTCGGACGTCGACCTGCCATCGAGACTCTCTCACGGGGCCAGCAGAAGCTTGTCGTCAGTGCCCTCAAGCTCGCCCAGGGTAGGCTCCTGGAACGCCTCACAGGGCTTTCCTGCGTCTATCTGATCGACGATCTGCCTGCCGAACTGGATGAGGGGCGAAGGCGCATCTTCTGTGAGTGGCTTGTACACATGCGCTGTCAGGCGTTCATCACCAGTGTGGACCCTGGCGCTTTGATGGAACAGTGGGACCCGGGCACACCTGTGTCGATGTTTCACGTGAAACATGTCGAGGTGGGACAGGGGCAGCTGCTGCCAATGGACAGATAGACTTCATGATGGAGTAGTCAATGAGCGAACAAGCTTACGACTCATCGAGCATCAAGGTCCTCAAGGGACTGGATGCGGTACGCAAGCGGCCCGGGATGTACATCGGCGACACTGACGATGGCACAGGCCTTCACCACATGGTGTTCGAGCTGGTGGACAACTCCATCGATGAGGCCCTGGCCGGGCACTGCAGCGAGATCGGTGTGGTGATCCACCCGGATGAGTCGGTCACCGTGCGGGACAATGGCCGGGGTATTCCCACCGAAATGCACGAGGGTGAGGGCGTATCGGCGGCGGAAGTCATCATGACGGTGCTCCACGCCGGCGGCAAGTTCGACGACAACTCCTACAAGGTCTCCGGTGGTCTGCACGGGGTCGGTGTCTCCGTGGTCAATGCCCTTTCCGAGGAGCTGAAGCTGACCATCTGGCGCCAGGGCCAGGTCCATGAACAGGTCTATCAGCATGGTGTGCCGGTGCAGCCTCTCTCGGTCGTCGGCTCCACCGAGCAGTCCGGCAGCCGAGTGCATTTCCGGCCCTCCACCGAGACCTTTCACAACATCGAATTCCATTACGACATCCTGGCCAAGCGGCTGCGTGAACTGTCCTTCCTTAACTCCGGGGTGGCCATCCGCTTGACCGATGAGCGCAGTGGCAAGGAAGAACTGTTTCACTACGAGGGCGGTCTGCGCGCCTTTGTCGATCATCTGAACACCAACAAGACCGTTCTCAACCCGGTCTTCCACTTCAACGTCGAGCGCGATGATGGCGTGGGTGTCGAAGTGGCGATGCAGTGGAATGATACCTTCGCGGAAAATATCTTCTGCTATACCAACAACATTCCACAGGGCGATGGCGGGACCCACCTGGCCGGGTTTCGCGCCTCCCTGACGCGGACTCTGAATCACTACGTCGAGGCCGAGGGGCTGCTGAAAAAATCCAAGGTCAGCACCTCCGGGGATGATGCCCGAGAGGGCCTGACCGCGATCATTTCCGTGAAGGTCCCGGACCCCAAGTTCTCCTCCCAGACCAAGGACAAGCTGGTCTCCTCCGAGGTCAAGACGGCCGTCGAGCAGGAAATGGGCCGGCAGTTCTCCGACTATCTGGTCGAGCGCCCCAACGAAGCCAAGGCCATCGTCAACAAGATGCTGGATGCGGCGCGAGCCCGTGAGGCAGCCCGCAAGGCACGTGACATGACGCGTCGCAAGGGCGCCCTGGACATTGCCGGCCTGCCCGGCAAACTGGCCGATTGTCAGGAAAAGGACCCCAGCCTTTCCGAGCTCTATCTGGTGGAGGGTGACTCGGCGGGCGGCAGTGCCAAACAGGGCCGTGATCGGCGCACCCAGGCGATACTGCCGCTCAAGGGCAAGATCCTCAACGTCGAGAAGGCCCGTTTCGACAAGATGCTGTCCTCCGCGGAGGTCGGCACCCTGATCACGGCCCTGGGTTGCGGCATCGGTCGCGAAGAGTTCGACCCTGACAAGCTGCGTTATCACTCGATCATCATCATGACCGACGCCGATGTGGACGGCTCGCACATCCGCACCCTGCTGCTGACCTTCTTCTTCCGTCAGATGTCTCAGCTGATCGAGCGCGGGCACGTCTATATCGCTCAGCCACCGCTCTACAAGATCAAGCGGGGCAAGCAGGAAAGCTATCTGAAGGATGAACAGGCGCTGACCCAGTACTTGACCACCACGGCCCTGGACGGCGCACGCCTGCACGTCAACGCCGATGCGCCGGGCATCGAAGGCGGCCAGCTTGAGACTCTGGTCAACCAGTATCGTGATGTCATGAACCGTATCGAGCGTCTGTCCCGCGTCTATCCGGACGTGGTGCTGCGCAAGATAGTGCATGCCGCGCGACTCCACGGCGAGGAAAGCCTGCGTGACCGCTCCACCATGCAGAACTGGATCGACTATCTGCAGGTTGAGATGGATGCCATCGTCTCTTATGAAGGTGGCCCGCGTTACACCTTCCGCCTGGAGGAAGATGCCGAGCGTGGTTTCTTCCTGCCTGCAGTGAGCCTGACGGCTCATGGCACCACCTCGGATTATGTCTGGGGCGTGGACTTCTTTACCGGTGCCGATTACCGCGCCATGGCCGGCCTGGGCGAAACCCTGGATGGCCTGCTGGAAGAGGGCGCCTATATCGCTCGCGGCGAGCGCAAGAAGCCGGTGGCGAATTTCTACGATGCCCTCGAATGGCTGATGAACGAAGCACAGCGTGGCCTGTCCATCTCGCGCTACAAGGGTCTGGGCGAGATGAACCCCGAGCAGCTTTGGGAAACCACCATGGATCCCAATACCCGTCGCATGCTGCGGGTCTCCATCGAGGATGCTGTGGCGGCCGACATGATGTTCAACACCCTTATGGGTGACGAGGTCGAACCGCGTCGCGACTTCATCGAGCGCAATGCCCTGACGGCCAACCTGGATATCTAGCCGCTGGCTTCAGGGAGTGTTTCACGTGAAACATTCCCTGTGCCGGGACCTGCGGTCAGGCCTCAGCAAAAGCGCCACTCCGATGCTTCGGGGTGGCGTTTTTTTATGCCAGTGTATTGATTGAAAAGCGAAACTCCCCACCTTCTCGCTCCGACGCTTCGCTCAGCCGAAAAGAGCCGTGTGCCCAGCCAGCCTTGATGGTAAGGCTTTTCCAGTTTATCCGGCTGGTCGACATGGTGGGTATGGATGGGGTGAGCTGTGAAAAGTCGCGTATTAAGTCATGCCTGAACGGTGTTTCACGTGAAACAGGGCTGGCTGGTGGTGTATGGCGTTTTTAGAGACCAACCCAAAGACCGGCAGCATGGCGCTGTCGGGCCTAGGGCTCGTGGCTCAACCGGCGTGCTCATCCTGCAAGAGCCAGGCGGTAAAGGCCGCTAGATCTTCGAACACCGGTGTGTCGGAAGCGGCAAGATCGGGGTGTCTGGCGAGAGTACGCTGGCCTTTTCCCGACAACACCAGCGCCTGCTGGCTGCCGGCCGTCTGGCCCGCCTGAAGGTCCCCGAGACTATCCCCGACCATCCAGCTGCCTTGCAGGGTCTTCAGGCCGAGGGCGTCCCGGATTTCCTTCAACATGCCGGGTAGAGGCTTGCGGCATGCGCACTGATCATTGGGTCCATGTGGGCAATAGGCGATATGAGCGACCTCGCCGCCGGCCTCGGCGACCAGCGCATAGAGTCGGTTGTGCATGCGCATGAGCTCGGCCACATCATAGTATCCCCGCGCAATGCCGGACTGATTGGTGGCGATGGCTACCGTCCAGCCAGCCTGAGTCAGCCTCGCGATCGCCTGAATGGCGCTGGGGTAGGGGATCCATTCTGCCAGTGACTTGATGTAGTCGTCGGAGTCCTGGTTAATGACGCCGTCACGGTCCAGGATAACAAGCTTGGTTGGCATGGCGGGCGACTGCTTCATGATGGAGGGAGTTGCCAGTTTAGAAGCATGTTTCACGTGAAACAATCGGGGTGAGGGGTGAGAGAAGAGGGAAGAGGGAAGGATGGCCGCTAGTTTTTGTGGTGCCGCATTGATTATTGGCTTGCTCAGGGGATTAATGTTTCACGTGAAACATGTGCTTATACCGAGTGCGTTCACTGTCTGACATGCCGACAGTCACTCAGTGGTTGGAAGGGCGGAAAGAGTAGCCGGGATAGTATTGGCAAATCAGTTCCTGATTACTCATGTTGATCAGCCGCAATCCCGCCAGCCTCTCCTATACTGATGTTATGTCCAGTAAAGGAGGTGGCATCATGGCACGCAATCCTATCCAGTTTCAGGCCGGCCTGTCGTTGCCGGCATTTCTCGCGCAGTACGGCACGGAAGCGCAGTGCCAGGCGGTCCTTTTTCAGCATCGCTGGCCCAGGGGGTTCGTGTGCCCCGACTGTGGCAACACCACTGGCTGTCGATTGTCGCGGGGGCACTACCAGTGCCATCGCTGTCACCACCAGACCTCACTCATCGCCGGTACCATCTTTCATGCCACGCACCTTCCTCTGACGACGTGGTTTCTGGCGATCTATCTGCTGACCCATCGCAAGAGCGGCATCTCAGCGTTGCAACTGTCTCGGGAGCTCGGCGTCGCCTACAACACCGCCTGGAAGCTCAAACACAAGCTGCTGCAGGTCATGCACGAGCGTAACCAGGGAGAGAAGCTCTCTGGACGCATCGAGCTGGATGACGCCTACCTGGGGGGTGAACGGCCGGGAAAGCGCGGTCGCGGCGCCAAGCACAAGTTCCCGTTTGTGGCGGCCGTGCAAACCGATGAGGAGGGCCATCCGCAGCGTGTTCAGCTTCGCCGCGTGAGCGGCTTCACCCTGGCCGAGATACGTCGCTACGCCCAACAGGCCATTGCGCCCGGCAGCCAGGTGATCAGTGATGGCCTGGGGTGTTTCCGAGCCTTCGATATCCCCCCCTACGTCCATGAGCGCCACATTACCGGCGGTGGGCGTGCCAGCGTGGAGAATCCCGCGTTCAACTGGGTCAACACCCTGCTGGGTAACGTGAAAAACGCCATCACTGGCACTTACCATGCCATCCGCGGGCAGCATGCTCCACGTTACCTGGCCGAGTTCGAGTACCGATTCAATCGGCGCTACGACCTCAAGGCCATGATCCCGCGCTTTCTGACGGTGGCGGCGAGAACTCCGCCGATGCCGTACCGGTTCCTGAAGCTGGCTGAGTCTTATGCGTAATCAGGAATCAGTTTTTGGATCTGCTGTCGTGGATGGGGCGGGGCGGGTCGAGCGTCAGTCAGGTGAAAGAAAGGTTGTTTCACGTGGAACATGGTGTTGGGCCGGTGACTGACCTGGTTGTCCGTTGGGGAGAATGTGGCCTGGTGGCTAAAGAAAAGAGGGTGAATGGTGTAGAAGATCTGAATCGGAGGAGGGAAAGCTGGAGCCGGAGGGGCGGTCAGGGAGTGCATCGATTAGGCCTTCAAGAAGCAGGGGGCGTGTTTCACGTGAAACACGCCCCCTGTGTCATCGAGGAAGGCTCAAGTCCCCGTCTGTGAGACGTTTAATCCTGAGATGTCACCGACTCAGGACAGCTCGGCGATATCCGCGACTTCCAGGAAGAGGCCCTGCAGGCTGGCCAACAGCGCCAGGCGATTGCGTTTCACGGCGTCATCATCGGCCATGACCATCACCTGGTCGAAGAAGTCGTCGACCGGCTGGCGAAGGCCTGCCAGAACGTCTAGAGCGTCGCTGTAGCGAGCGTCGGCAAACAAGGGGGTCACCTGTTGCCGGCAGGCCGTCACCGCCTCGGAGAGGGCCTTCTCGGCGCTTTCCTGAAGCAGACCGGCGTCGACCTCGCGAGCTTCGCCGTGACCCTGCTTGGCGAGGATATTGGCGACGCGCTTGTTAGCGGCCGCGAGGGCGGCGGCCTCTTCGCGCTCGCTGAACGCATTCACGGCTTGCAGGCGACGGGCGAAGTCCAGTGGCTTGGTCACCGGGCGGCTGCGTACGGCCAGGTACACCTCAGCGCCGATGCCTTCATCACGGGCCCAGGCACGGAAGCGATCGAGCATGTAGGCCTGCACTTCATCGACCAGGCCCTCGGCCTTCGGCAGGTTCTGATGCTGGGAAGCGGCCAGCTCGAGCAACTCACGCAGATCCAGGTCCAGCTCGGCCTTGATCAGGATGTTCAGCACCCCGATGGAGGCGCGGCGCAGGGCGAAGGGGTCCTTGGTTCCACTGGGGCGCTGGCCAATGCCGAAGATGCCGGTCAGGGTGTCGAGGCGGTCGGCCAGTGCCAGGGCCAGGCCGGTGGTGGTGGCGGGCACCTCGTCGCCGGCAAAGCGCGGCAGGTACTGCTCTTCCAGGGCACGGGCGACCTCCTGCGACTCGCCGTCGTGCTGGGCATAGTACCGCCCCATGGTGCCCTGCAGCTCGGGAAACTCCTGGACCATCTCGGTCACCAGGTCGCACTTGGCCAGCTCACTGGCGCGCTGTGCCTGGTTGACGTCGCCACCGATGCGGTTGGCGATGAAGGCGGCGATGGCGCCACTGCGGTGGGCCTTGTCGGCCAGTGTGCCCAGCTGCTGCTGGAACACCACGCTGGAGAGCTCCTTGATGCGCTCGCCGAGCGGACGCCGGCGGTCGGTGTCATAGAAGAAGGCGGCATCCGCCAGGCGTGGGCGAATGACCTTCTCGTTGCCGTCGATAACCAGCTCTGGCCTCTCGCTCTCGATGTTGGCGATGGTGATGAACTGCGGTCGCAGGGCACCATCGTCATCCAGCAGGTGAAAGTACTTCTGGTTGGCCTTCATCGAGGACACCAGACACTCCGCCGGGACTTCCAGGAAGCGCTCGTCGAAGCTACCGGTCAGGGCCACGGGCCATTCCACCAGGCCGCTGACCTCGACCAGCAGCTCCTCGTCGATGACGGCGGTGGCCTCGTTGACCTCGGCCTCGGCGAGCACCTGCTCGCGAATGCGTTCACGGCGCTTGTCGCGGTCTGCCAGCACCCACGCATTTTCCAGGCTTGCCAGGTAGTCATCGGCATGCTGCAGCTCGATGGCGGCCGGTGCATGGAATCGATGACCCCGGGTCGTGCGGCCGGACGCCAGGCCCAATGCCGCGGCGTCGACCACCTGTGTGCCATACAGCATGACCAGCCAGTGGGCCGGCCGCGTGAATTCAACCCGCGAGGCGCCCCAGCGCATGTTCTTGGGGACGGGCAGGGCGGCGATGGACCGCTCGACAATATCGGGCAGCAGTGAGGTCGTGGCCGCGCCGCTCTGTTGTTCGCGGTAGCCCAGCCAGGTGCCCTTGTCGGTTTCCAGGTGGATCAGCTCGTCGACGCCGACGCCACAGGAGCGGGCAAAGCCCTCAGCGGCCTTGGTGGGTTCGCCATCTTTGAAGGCGGCAGCGAGAGAGGGGCCGCGGCGCTCGACCTCACGGTCCGGCTGCTTGTCGGCCAGTTGCGCCACCTGTACGGCCAGACGGCGCGGACTGGCATAGGCCACCACCCGACCATGTTCGACATTGGCCTCATCGAGCCCCTGGCGAATGCCATCGGCGAGGGCATCCGACAGGGTGTCGATGGCGCTGGGCGGCAGTTCCTCGACGCCCAGTTCGAGCAAAAAGGTATCGGCGGCCATGATCAAGCGTCTCCCTGTTCGGCAGGCGACTCGTTCGCCAGCAGTTCTTGGCGCAGGGCCTCGGATGCCAGCGGGAAGCCGGCGGCCTTGCGGGATTCGTAGTAGGCGTGCGCCACGTCACGCGCCATGGTGCGTACGCGAAGGATATAGCGCTGACGCTCGGTGACCGAGATGGCGTGACGGGCGTCGAGCAGGTTGAAGGTGTGCGAGGCCTTGAGCACCTGTTCATAGGCCGGCAGCGGCAGACGGGCGTCCAGCAGCTTGTTGCACTCGCCTTCCTGATGGTCGAAGGCCTTGAACAGCGCCGGCACATCGGCGTACTCGAAGTTGTAGGTCGACTGCTCGCGCTCGTTCTGCAGGAAGACATCGCCATAGGTCACGCGGCTGCCGTCCGGTGCGACCGTCCAGACCAGGTCGTAGACGCTGTCGACATCCTGGACATACATGGCAATGCGTTCGAGACCATAGGTCAGCTCGCCGGTGACGGGGTAGCACTCCAGACCGCCGGCCTGCTGGAAATAGGTGAACTGTGTCACTTCCATGCCGTTCAGCCAGACCTCCCAGCCAAGCCCCCAGGCGCCCAGTGTCGGCGATTCCCAGTTATCCTCGACGAAGCGGATATCATGCACCAGGGGGTCGATGCCCAGGCATTTCAGGGACCCCAGATAGAGTTCCTGAAGGTCTGCCGGCGAGGGCTTCATTACCACCTGAAACTGATAGTAGTGCTGGAGGCGATTGGGGTTCTCGCCGTAGCGACCGTCGGTCGGCCGGCGAGAAGGCTGCACATAGGCGGCGTTCCAGGTTTCGGGGCCGATGGAGCCCAGAAAGGTGGCCGTATGGAAGGTCCCGGCCCCGACCTCCATGTCCAGGGGCTGGAGGACCACGCAGCCCTTCTCGGCCCAGTACTGCTGCAGGGCCAGGATCAAGCCCTGGAAGGTTGTCACGTCTGGCGTCGACTGTGTCATTGCGAAAGCACCGTTGGCCATGAATTCACGAGCCGTCAAGTATACAATCACAGGCACAGCGGTTATAGCCGCAGACCCGAGTCTAGAGGAATCCCATGATCGTAGTGACAGGCGGAGCCGGCTTCATCGGTTCGAATCTGGTCAAGGCGCTCAATCAGCGAGGCCGCGACGACATCCTGGTGGTCGACGATCTGCGCGACGGCACCAAGTTCATCAACCTGGCCGACTGCACGCTGGGCGACTACCTCGACAAGGAGGATTTCCTGGCAAGGGTGCGGGCCGCATTGAATGGCGTGCCATCCCATCTGCCCCCCATCGAGGCGGTCTTCCATGAAGGCGCCTGTTCGGATACCACCGAGTGGGATGGCCGCTTCATGCTCGAGAACAACTTCGAGTACTCCAAGGAACTGCTGCACTTCTGCCAGCTGAAGGGCATTCCCTTCCTCTACGCCTCCTCGGCGGCCATCTATGGGGGCAGTGACGTCTTTCGTGAAGACCCCGAGCACGAGAAGCCGCTCAACGTCTATGGCTACTCCAAGCTGCTTTTCGACCAGTACGTACGGGCGCGCCACGATGAGTTCGAGAGCCAGGTTGTGGGCTTTCGCTACTTCAACGCCTATGGCCCCCGCGAGCAGCACAAGGGCAAGATGGCCAGCGTGGCCTACCATCACCACACCCAGATCAGTGGCGGGGAGAATCTCAAGCTCTTCGGTGCCTGGGACGGCTATGCGGCGGGCATGCAGAGTCGCGACTTCGTCTATGTGGATGATGTGGTCGATGTGAACCTGTGGTTTCTCGATAACCCCCAGGCGTCGGGTATCTTCAACCTGGGCACCGGACGAGCCGAGCCATTCCAGGCCATCGGCGAGGCGGTGATCGACTATTACGGCAAAGGCGAGATCGCCTACATCGACTTTCCCGAACACCTCAAGGGCCGCTACCAGAGTTACACCCGCGCCGACATCCAGCGACTGCGCGAGGCGGGCTACGAGCGCGAATTCCATAGCGTGGCCGAAGGCGTGCGGGCTTATCTGGAGTGGTTGAATGGCTGAGGCGGCCAAGGCCGAGCGCATCCTAATCGTCGGCCCCGCCTGGGTCGGCGACATGGTCATGGCCCAGAGCCTGTTCAAGACCCTCAAGGCGCGACAGCCGGATGCCCGGATCGGCGTCGTGGCACCGGCCTGGTCGCGGCCCATCCTCGAGCGCATGGACGAGGTAGAGGAAGTGGCGGCCCTGGAGGTCGGCCACGGCGAGTTCGGTTGGGCGAATCGCCGTCAGCTGGCCGCTGAGTTGCGCGGACGCTTCGACCGGGCCATCATCCTGCCGCGCTCGTGGAAAGCCGCTCTGGTGCCCTTTCTGGCGCGTATACCGCAACGTGTCGGCTTTACCGGCGAGCAGCGATACGGCCTGCTCAATGAACGCCGACATCTCGACAAGACGATCCTCGACCAGACCGTGAAGCGTTTCGTGGCGCTCGGCCTGCCGGCCGATGAAGCCACCGGTGGCGACTTTGCGCTGCCGCGGCCGGCACTGCGTCAGGATGCCGACAATCTCGCGCAACTGCGCGAACAGCTCGGCCTGAGCAGTGGACCGGCCATCGCCATGATGCCCGGCGCCGAATATGGCCCGGCCAAGCAGTGGCCGCTGGCGTATTTTCGTGAGCTGGCCGAGGCGCTGGTGGCGCATGGCCATGAGGTTCGGGTAATGGGCGGGCCCAAGGACGCTGCCGCCGGGGACACGATTGCCGAGGGCATCGCGGGCGTGCACAACCTGTGTGGCCGGACGCGCCTGGGCGACGCCGTGGACCTGCTCGCCGACTGCGTGCAGGCGGTGACCAATGATTCGGGGCTGATGCATGTCGCCGCTGCGGCGGGCACCCGCATCCAGGCGGTCTATGGCTCCTCGTCGCCGGCCTATACGCCACCGCTGACCCCGGACGCCGATATTCATTACCTGGCGCTTGAGTGCTCACCCTGCTTCCAGCGAACCTGCCCCCTGGGGCACACCAACTGCCTCAACCAGATATCGCCGCCGCGCCTGTTGGAGGCCATTTTGGCCGCGTCGGACAAAGCTTCCTCGTGATATGGCCGCCCGATGCAACTCCTGGCAGGCAGCAGCGGGCTATTCGTCTTCCGAAGGCGAGAGAGAAACCTCATCCGGCGCCATGCCGCCGATATCCAGGCCCTGCCAGAGCCGCTCGTGAAGCGCGGTCTCGCGCTTGAGCTGCTCGTTGAGCGTCTCGCGCCCATGTGCCTCGAGCAGGGTGGGTTCGTCGGACAGCAGGGACACGCCCAGGCCGGCACGATGCCAGTCGATGGTGAAGCCCATGGCTTCGAGAATGGTGGGCAGAATGTCCATGGTCGAGGCTTCGACCTTCATGCGCCGCGGCGGCAGGTCATGGCCCAGCAGCATGAAGGTATTGCTGCGCGGCCCCGCCGTCAGTTCTTCCCAGGCCGAGACACGCATCGACAGGTGGTCACTGGCGATGGCTACCAGGGTATTCTCGAGCAGGCCTTCACCGGCCAGGCGCTTGACCAGGTCATGGGCCATGCGGGCCGAGCACTCCACGCTGTAGAGGATATCGGTGCCATTGAACTCGCCCTGGCTTTGCCGGCACGCATCGGGCGGGTAGCCATAGGGCGGATGGGTGGCCAGGCTTAAGTTGACCAGCCCCCAGGGACCGGGTTGGGCGTCCAGGCGGCGGATTTCCTCGACGGCCAAGGCATAGAGGTCATCATCATGGAGTCCCCAGCTGTTGAGGTCAGGTGACCGCAGGCGCGGGGTGAGGTCATCGCGTCCCAGTACGCGGGAAAACCCATGCCCCTCATAGAAGCGCCCCTTGCCGGCAAAGGCCTTGCTGGCACCGCCCATGTAGGTCAGCTCATAGCCCTGATCGGCCAGCAGGTCACCCAGGCAGTTCACGCCGGGCACGACGCGTTCCAGGGGCTCCAGCTGGCTGTCGTGCAAAAGGCCGGCGGGCATCAGCGGCACACCGCACTGACTGGCGATCATGCCGGCCATGGTCCAGCCGGTATTGTCAACCTGGCGGATGCCCTCGAAGACCACGCCCTGATCCCCCAAGCGGCCGAGCGGCGCATAGACATCGTCGAAGCGCAGCCGGTCGGCATAGGTGTTCTCGAGACTTTCCAGATACACCACCAGAAGGTTGGGCGGGGCCTTGGGGGCCTCGAGAATCACCGGCGCCACATAGCGCTGATTCAACCAGGCGCCTTCCTCGGTGACGACCGCCGCGCCTCGCTCGCCGATGCCATACAGCAAGGGGTTGGTGGCCAGCAGCACCAGCGCCAGCAGGCGCTCGAGCAGGCGCCAGCGGCGGTCGTGGCGCACCAGCCAGGTGAAGGACACCAGGATGGGCAGCATGGCCAGGGTGTAGACAAGCCCGACCAGAGTTCGCTCTCCGCCGCCATGGTCACTGATACCGGCCTGCAGATGGAATAAGACCGCGCCCAGGTCGACGATGCCGAAGCTGTCGGCGAGGTAGACATAGATGCCCCACAGGATCAGTGGCAGCAGTGACCAGGGCCAGTTACGCGACGGCGGATGAGGCGACCTGAGCCCCCAGCCCAGTGTGTACGCCATCATCAGCCAGGCGGCTGCGACGGGTACCAGAAGCCAGTGGGATAGCTGGGTGACCGTTGCCGTGGCATAGCCCAGGGCGAGCCCGAGGACCAGCAGGGCCCACCAGCGGGGGCCCTGCCAGGTGGCAAGCAGGGTAGCGAGCAGTTTCTTCATCGGCGGTGGCATCGGGGCGGCACAGGGTCACTCGTGTTATCCGCCCAGCTTGTCACACTCGGCCCCGGCGGGAAACGGCGGGTGTCAGTCGCCGCTGGGCAGGTCGAGGGGCGGGAGCTGGCCGGAATCGGCGAAGTACTTGTGCAGCACCAGCAGCCCGATCAGACGCTCGCGCGCCTGGTCCCGGAAGGTGTCGACGTAGCGGTTGGCGCGGCGAATGATGGCCCTGGCTTCTTCCGGGTGGGCGTCATAGTAGGCCAGCTGGTCGTCCAGGTCGGAATAGTCGTCCTTGAGCGGGACATAGTGAACGCCGGGCTCGAGGCGTCCTTCCATGAACCAGGTCTCGTAGCGCGGCCGACGCATCAGGCACAGCGAGTTGGATGCCATGATCCACTTCAGGTTGGTGGCCACGTCCTTGCCTTCCAGGCTGATGATGTAGCGATACTGCAACTGTTCGTCCACCGACATGAAGTCGCCATGCCAGGGCTTGCCGGCGGCATTGGGATGGATATCGGCAATATTGCAGCGCGGGTGGTCATGGAAGGTCTCGACAAACCGGCGCCGATGATCCTGGTGGCAGGATCCGCGCCACACCGCCAGAGGCTTCTTCTGTTCATGGCTCAACCGGTCGCGGGGCAGGTAGTAGTGACGCACGCGATTGAGCTTGAGCAGCACGCTGTTGTGGTTGTCGTCAGCGATCGGGCGACTCTTGACCAGGGTCGGCACCTCGGGGATGTCGGTGACATCACCGAACAGGTGACAGAAGCGCAGGTGCGACGGGAAATAGCGCAGCATATCCTGCAGGTCCAGCTGGTAGGAGCGGCTCTTCTCCCGGGGGAAGTCCGCCAGGCTGCTGGCTGTCGCGGGTAGCGTGACCGGAGCGCTCAGTCGATTGCAATAATGCACTCGATGGCCGATGTCGATCTGCTCGGCCAGCGGCAGGGTGTGCAACTGGCCGAGCAGCCGTTCACGCTGATGCCGCAGCCAGACGGCCGGGATCAGGCGCCGAGCGGCATGCCCCGAATAGATGCTGACCTTGTGCAGGTTCTTGTGGGGCCTGGAGCGGATGGCGCTCACGAAAACGACTCCTGATGTGCTGAGAGTTGTCGATAAAGACGCAGATAGGCCTCTCCCATGGCCTGTGGACTGTACCCCGCCAGACGCTCGCTGGCGGCTCGGCTCAGCCTGACGCCGAGGTCAGGGTCGTCGCGCAGTCGCTGCAGGCCTGCCGCCAGGGCGGCGGCATCCCCGGGGGGGAACAATAACCCGGTGGCATCGTGCTCGACGAGGTCCGGGATGCCGCCCACGTCACTGGCGATGATCGGCACCTCGAGCTGCATGACATCCAGCAGCACGGAGCCGAGGCCCTCGTTGCGCGAGGGGAAGGCGAACACATCCAGGCCCGCCAGGTAATCGGCAATGTTGTCCTTGAAGCCCAGCCAGCTCACATTGCTCAGGTCACCGGATTCCGCGCGCAACGCTTCGCCATCCGGGCCGTCGCCGAGCAGCACGAAGTGGATCTCGGGGCGCTGCGTGGCCAACTGTCGAGCGCTCTCGAGGAGCACCCGCTGGCCCTTGTGGCGGTCGACCAGGGCACCGGCGTGGCCCACCAGGAACTTGCCCGCAAAGGCCTCGCGAAAGGCCCGGGTGGCGGCCGGGTCCGTGGTCAGCTCGGCATGGGCACTGGGAATGCGCTCGATATCGCCCCACCGGCGTGCTTCCAGCTGTGCCTGGATGAGGC
Organism: Halomonas almeriensis; assembly: GCF_030409235.1. GTDB lineage: Bacteria > Pseudomonadota > Gammaproteobacteria > Pseudomonadales > Halomonadaceae > Halomonas > Halomonas almeriensis. Next base: position 160,732 of record NZ_JAUFPO010000005.1, on the reverse strand, counting down.
GTGAGATGGCCACCCGCCGGGCGGCCCGGCGATAGCACAGGCGGTTGATGGCCCTGTCCTTGACCGGCGTGTCCACGCGGCGGGTGATCAGGTAGGGCGTGCCCCGCAGCCGGTGCTGCAGCCAGGCCCAGTGCACGGCCTTGGCGTCATGGGCATGGACCACGTCCGCCGGCCCGGCGCGCCATTGCCCGCCCAGCTGATGATCCGCGGTGACGAAGCCGAGTCCCGGCACCTCGGCCAGGTGCTCGCGCATCGGCGAGTCGCTGCGGCAGACCAGCTGCTGGTCGAGCCCCTCATGGCTCAGCGCGCGGATGAGCAGCTCGGTCTGGCGCTCGCCGCCCCGAAAGCCGCGGGCCAGGTTGACGTGTGTTACCCGCATGACTCACCAGACCTTGTTGAAATCTTCATTGGCCAGCACCTGGGGATCGCGCTGATATTCCAGCAGCTTGGCATATTTCAGATAGCTGTTCAGGCTGGCACTCAGCGCCACCGAAAGGCCATCGACCCCGCCCATAAATCCTTTTTGAAACAAGTACTTGCGAACAAAAGCGGCCAGCCCGTGAAGGAACGGTGACCAGCCGTTGGCGCGCTTGCCCTTCTGATACATGATCTTGGCAGAGCGACCGCTGAAATTGCGCGCCGCCTTGGTGAAGAGCTCGCCGAGGTTGGCAAAGGAATAATGCCAGAGGTCGGCCTCGAGCTGTCTGACGTTGCTGGCGCCGATACTGGCATGCTGTTTGACCTCGCCGAAGCGAGCGCGTCGACGGTCATAGAGGCGGATGCAAAAGTCGGGGTACCAGCCACACACCCGTATCCAGCGCGAGCCGACCATGTTGCGGCGGCGGAAGGCGAAGCCGTCATGCGGGGTAGCGGCCAGGTCCAGGCGGCGTATCGCCTCCACCATCTCGACGGTCAGGCGCTCGTCGGCATCCACGCTCAGCACCCAGTCATGCTGGACATGTTCAAGGGCGATGTTCTTCTGCAGGCCATCGCCCAGGTAGGGCTGGTGCACCACCCGCGCGCCGAGGGACTCGGCAATCGCCACGGTGGCGTCCTGGCTGCCGGAGTCGACCACCACGACGTCCTCGCAGACCTGGCGCACCGAGGCGATGCAGTCGGCGATATGGTCGGCTTCGTTGAGGGTGATGATATTGGCGGAAATCATGAGTCGGCAGGCTCCTGCAGAAACTGGGAGGCAATCCGGGTCGGCGCGAAGGCGTTCAGCCAGGCATCGTCGATGGCATAGCCGTCGGCCGCGAGCGTTCGGTCCAGGCACTCGGCCAGGGCCTCGGGGGTCATGGCGCAGAGGTGCTCGGCCAGCTCACCCTGCATGATATCCCGCACCCCGCCGGGACAGTCGACGCTGACCACGGGGGTGCCGCAGGCCAGGGCTTCCAACAGCACGATGCCCAGGCCCTCGTGGTCCGAGCTGAGCACAAACAGCCGGGCCTGTTGCATCCAGGGATAAGGGTTGAGCTGATTGCCCACGAAGTGCACCCGCTCGGCGATCTGCAGCGATGCCGCCAGGGCTTCCAGCTCCACGCGCAGGCGCCCCTCGCCGACGATGACCAGCGGGATGGGGGTGTGCATCAGGGCATAGGCCTCGAGCAGCCGTCGCTGATTCTTCGGCGGCACGAGGCGGGCCACATTGAGCAGGTAGGGCGGATAGTGGCTGGCCGCTGAAGCCTCCGTGGCGGCGCTGCGAATCTCGTCGATGGGGCAGGGGTTGGTGATGGTGCGCAGTGAGGCCGGCGTGGCCCCCAGGCGGCTCAGGCTCTCTCCGACCTGCGCCGCGACCCCGGAAGAGACGCAGACCAGATGCTTGTCGTCAAACAGGGCGCGTGCTTTGCGGTGTGCCAGCCGGTCCTGCTGGCGACTCAGCCCCAGGACGCTCTCCAGCACATAGCAGGCACGCGCATCGTGAAAGGACCAGACCGCCTCGAAGGTGCCCATGCCCCGAAAGATGATGCGATCGAAGCGCCCGTGCTCGTCTTCCAGCCGAGCCAGCTCGCGCGCGAAGAGGCGCCCCGCCCACCAGCCGGCCATCAGCGAGTAACTCTTGCGCACCAGGCTGTTGGCGAGGCGCGCCAGGACCTCCAGGGGGCCACCCAGCCCCGACGTCCAGACGGCACGCGACAGAGGGAAATGATGGACTCTGACCCGCACATCCCGGGGTGCGAGCTGCGGGGAGCGAGCCTTGAAATACATCAGGTGGCTGTCATGGCCCTCCTCGGCGAAGGCATCGGCGAGGTTGACGGCCACCCGCTCCATGCCGCCGACTTTCAGGGTGCGCACGACGATCAGGGTTCTCATCCGCGTGCCTCCCGGTCGGTCACGGGCAGGATCAGGCTGGGGGGTTGCCAGAGGCTACGGCGTCGGCGCCAGGGTTTGGGGGCTTGAAGCAAGCTTCGCCGTAATCGTTTGAACGAACTTAACTGGCCAGCTTCCAGGATTGGCGTCCCAAGCGTTAAGTACATGTATTTACGAAACAGCGATGTCAAAGGGGGCCGACTGTCAACACTCCATGTTTTTATGAGGCCCATGTAATGCACCATTGCAGGCTTTGAGGCTGCTTCGAGCAACTTTTGACGCCATTCGGCATAGTGTGCCGCCTTTGTATCCACTGCCGGGTAGGTGTACGGCTGCATGGTAGCCGGGCCGAAACGTTCCAAGGATAATGCCTGCCATTTTTCAGTCGTCTGGTGCTGTGTCTCGGTAAATCTCAGCCTGGCGGGAAGCTTGTCAAACCAGGCTTCCAGCCTGGCCCGTGAAGCCTTACTGACGTCGTGACCCAATAGATGAAAGGTGATCTCCGAGGGCCGGCTGGCATGGCACACCACAGAAGCCATCACGGTGGCCGCCTTGTCGATATAGGCTTCGTCGGCAGACAACACGATATCCATTTGCCCTCAACTTCCTCTTTACATGACAAGCCGGGAAAGATTGTAACCATTCATCAGGCGGCGACTGGGGTATACTGAAACGAATTCAAGAGTTTAGCTCAGCTATCTGGTGAGGGATAACTCACCCATAGCCATGCTGAATCTGTCGGGTGGCGTGCGAGGCGATGTCCGGGGGCAGTTGCTTGTGCAGCGAGCGTTCCAGACGCGTCAGATTGGCCCGCTGCCACCTGCCCGGGCGACGAAGGCGGCAGCGGTCCAGGTCGATCAGCCAGATGTTTGCCTCGGGGTCGACCAGCAGGTTGCGGGCGTTGAGGTCGACATGATCCAGGCCGGCATCGTGAAAGCGCCGGATGGTGCGGCCCACGCGCTGCAGCAGAGCATCGTCCGCCTCGTCCAGGCAGTCGGCCAGGGCGCGGGCACCGGGCAGACGCACGGTGATCAGGGCGGCCTCATAGGTCAGTCCGTGGCGGGTCACTCGGGCGGCGACCGGGTGGGGCACCGGCAGGCCCTGTTCATGTAGCTGGGCGGTCAGGCGCATTTCGCGGAAAGCGCGGCTGCGCTCGGCCCCTGACCACAAGTAGCGATCCGGGCTGAGGCGGGCGACGAGGCCGCCGCGCCGATAGGGGCGCAGCACCCAGGCTTCGTTTCCGGCTTTCAAGAAGAGGCTGACGCCGCGTCCCGGCGCTTCACCCAGCACCCGGTCGTGCTGGCGCCAGTGCGCCGGGTCGAACAGCTCGGGCGTGATTTGTGGCGTCCCGTCGGCGTCACATAAACTACTCGCATCATATAGAATGCCAGTCTTACCTACACGAAACGTTGCCAATCGCATGAAGCATCCTTTGCCCGCCCGACCCGAGCACATTGGTGTGCTGCGCCTTTCCGCCCTGGGTGATGTCTGCAACCTGGTGCCGACGATTCGTGCGCTGCAACGCCAGTGGCCCGAGGCGCGCATTACCTGGATCATCGGCAAGGGCGAGCACAGTTTACTGGCCGGGCTTTCCGGGGTCGAGTTCATCGTCTATGACAAGGCCTCGGGCCTGGCCGGCATGCGAGAACTGTGGCGGCAACTGGCGGAGACGCGCTTCGACGTCCTGCTGCACATGCAGCAGGCGCTGCGGGCCAGCGTGCTGTCGCTGGGCCTCAAGGCCGACCTGCGCATCGGCTATGACAAGGCGCACGCCAAGGATGCCCAGCACTGGTTCACGCATCGCCAGTTGGCGCCGCACCCTCGGGCGCACGTGCTCGAATCCTTCCTCGACTTTGCCCGCCTGATGGGAGTCGATGACCTCTCGTTGGAATGGGGCCTGCCCGTTCCCGAGGCGGCGGTCGAGGAAGCACAACGCATCAGCGGGGGGGAGCCGTATATCCTGATCAGCCCCTGCAGCAGCCTGCGTGTCCGCAATTTTCGCAACTGGTCCGCCGAGGGCTATGCCAGCGTCGTCGAACATGCCTGGAGTCAGCATGGCCTGAAAACCGTCCTGACCGGAGGCCATGGCACCCAAGAGCGCGAAATGGGCGAGCGTATCGCGGCCCTGAGCCAGCCGGGCCTGGTGGCCGATGCCATTGGCGGTACCTCGCTGAAGGGCCTGCTAGCCCTGGTGCGTGGTGCCCGCCTGGTCATCGCCCCGGACTCCGGCCCGGTACACATGGCCAATGCGCTGGGTACTCCCGTGCTCGGTCTGTACGCGACCTCCAATGTGCATCGCACCGGCCCCTACCTGTGGCGGGAGTATGCGGTCGATCGCTATGCCGACGCCGCGCAGCGCTATCTCCAGAAATCGGTCGACGAACTGTCCTGGGGCCAGCGGGTCCGCCATCCGGATGCCATGTCACTGATACGTGGCGATGAGGTCGTTGAACGTCTCGAGACCTTGCTGGCGCTGCCCGCGCCTCATCAGACAACGGAGCCTGCCGATGAAACTTGATTTGACGGCCCTGGAGCGCTCGCGCCTGCTCGTCGTCGGGGATGTCATGCTCGACCGCTACTGGCACGGCGGGACCTCGCGCATCTCGCCCGAGGCCCCGGTGCCGGTGGTGCGGGTCGAGGACGCCGAGGACCGCCCCGGTGGTGCCGCCAACGTGGCGCTCAACCTGGCCTCGCTGGGCGCCCGGGCCAGCCTGGCCGGCCTGGTGGGCGATGATGACAATGCCGACCGCCTGATAAGGCGCCTCGAAGATTCCGATGTAAGCACTTACTTCGCGCGAAGCCCCGGGATCCCAACGATTACCAAACTCAGGGTAATGAGCCGCAATCAGCAGCTCATTCGTCTGGACTTCGAGCAGGGACTGGGCGAGGTCGATACCCTTGGGCTGGACGAGCAGGTGGAGCTCGCCCTGCCCGAGGCGGACCTGGTAATTCTGTCGGATTATGGCAAGGGCACCCTGAGTGACGTCGCCGGACTGATCGAGCGTGTGCGCCGAGCCGGCAAGCGGGTGCTGGTCGACCCCAAGGGCACCGACTTCACCCGTTACCGCGGTGCCAGCGTGATCACGCCCAACCTCGCCGAGTTCGAGGCGGTGATGGGCCCCTGCCCGGATGATGCCACCCTGGCGGCGCGGGGTGAGCAGCTACGCACCGAGTTGGGGCTCGAGGCCTTGCTGGTCACGCGCAGTGAGCGGGGCATGACGCTGATCCGCGATGGCGCGGAGCCGCTGCATCTGCCGACCCGGGCGCGCGAGGTGTTCGACGTGACCGGGGCCGGCGATACCGTCATCGGGGTACTGGGCCTGGCCCTGGCGGCAGGACACGGCTTTGCCGAGGCGATGACCCTGGCTAATCTGGCCGCCGGCCTGGTGGTCGCCAAGCCGGGTACCGCCACCCTGTCCATCGCCGAACTCTACACGGCACTGCACGGTGACAAGCTGGCCGAGTTCGGCACCATTCAAGAAGCGCCTCTGGTCGAGGCCGTGCGCGCGGCTCAGGCCCGCGGCGAACGCGTCGTGATGACCAATGGCTGCTTCGACATTCTGCATGCCGGTCATGTGGCCTATCTGGAGCATGCCCGCCAACTGGGTGATCGACTGATCGTGGCGGTCAATGACGACGCCTCCATCGGGCGCCTCAAGGGTCCCTCGCGGCCCATCAACCCGCTGGCGCGACGCATGCAGGTGCTGGCCGGACTGGGGGCCGTGGACTGGGTGGTGCCGTTCAGCGAGGATACGCCGCAACGCCTGATCGAGGCGGTTCTGCCGGACGTGCTGGTCAAGGGCGGTGATTATCGGCCCGAGCAGATTGCCGGCGGCGAGGCGGTGCGTGCCGCCGGTGGCGAGGTTAGGGTGCTGGACTTCGAGGATGGCGTTTCCACCACCGCCATGATTTCGACCATTCTCGATCGGGAACGCTGATGACGCGTGGCCATCCCTGGGTCAGGCGTGTCTATTCCGCGCTTCTGTTGCTGTTGTCGCCGCTGCTGTGGTGGCGGGTGTGGCGCGAGCATCTCCCCGGGCGCAGCCGATTGGAACGGCTTGGCAGGATCGCCGCCACCACCGACACCACGCCGCCCCTCTGGTTGCACTGTGCCTCGGTGGGTGAGGTACAGGCGGCGCGACCGCTGATCGTGGCACTGTGTCGTGACTATCCGCAACGCCGCCTGGTGCTCACCACCATGACCGCCACCGGTGCCGAACGGGCCCTGGCCCTGGCCGAACAGCTCCGTCAGGAAGAGGCTGGCGGCGAAGTGAGTCATCACTTTTTACCTCTGGACTTCGCGGGTTCCGCCCAGCGCTTCGTGACGCGCTTGCAGCCGGCCCTGGCGATCTTCTTCGAAACCGAGCTGTGGCCCAACCTGCTGGCTTCCTGCGCGCGTCATGAGGTGCCCGTGGCCGTCGTCAACGGACGGCTGTCGGCGCGTTCCTTCCCGACCTACCGCCGCCTGTCACGGCTGATGGCCGAGGCCCTGTCGCATGTCGACTGGCTGGGCGCCAAGTCAGCCGAGGATGCCGAGCGTTTCCGCGCCCTGGGCATGGCGCCGCACGCGACCACGGTGACCGGCTCGCTCAAGTTCGATATGGCCATTGATGAGAGAGCTCGCAGCGTAAGTGAGCGCTTACGAACCCACCTGGGCCAGCGACCGGTCTGGGTGGCCGGGTCGACACACCCCGGGGAAGACGAGCCGTTGCTGGCAGCCCATGCCAGGCTGCGCGAGACACTGCCGGACAGCCTGCTGATTCTGGTGCCACGCCATCCTCAGCGGTTCGAGGCGGTTGCCGAGCTCTGCGCGGCCTCGTCAATGCCCTGGGCACGACGCTCCCTCGGCGAGACCCCGTCGCCGGCCACCGCGGTCTATCTCGGCGATACCATGGGTGAGCTCTGTGCTCTCTATGGGGCGGCGGACCTGGCCTTCGTCGGCGGCAGCCTGGTGCCGGTGGGCGGTCACAACCTTCTCGAGCCCGCAGTCATGGGCGTCCCGGTGCTGACCGGTCCCGAGCTGGCCAACTTCGCCGACCTGGCCGAGACACTGCGGGAGCAGTCCGCCCTGGTCGAGATCAGTGACGGCAACAGCCTGGCCGAGGCCTTGCGCCGTCTTTTGGCGGATGCGCCGGAGCGAGCGCGCCTGGCCCGCGCGGGCCAGGCCGTGGTGGCCGCCAATCAGGGGGCACTGCGCGGCACCCTGGAAGGCTTGAAAGGCCTGTTAGCCACGAAGTAAGCGCTTACTTTGTTGGGTAGTCGAACCGAGTGCTGGGGGTGCCCAGCCGGCATCGGCCCGTCGGCTCAGGGCGTCGTGCGCTCCACTCCCTGGTCATTGCCCAGCAACAGCACATCCGCGCCTCTTGCCGCGAACAGGCCATTGGTCACGACTCCCACGATGGCGTTGAGGCGGGCTTCCATGGCGACCGGGTCATCGATCATGAATTCGTAGCAGTCGAGGATCTGGTTGCCGTTGTCGGTCACCACACCCTCGCGGTAGACCGGGTCGGCCCCCAGCTTGACCAGCTCCCTGGCCACATAGGAGCGCGCCATAGGGATCACCTCGACGGGCAGTGGGAAATCCCCCAGGCGTTGGACACGCTTGGAGGCATCCGCGATGCACACGAAACGCGCCGAGCAGGCGGCCACGATCTTCTCGCGGGTCAGCGCCGCGCCGCCCCCCTTGATCATATGAAAGTGAGTGTTCACTTCGTCTGCGCCGTCGACATAGACAGGCAGCGTGCCGGTCTCGTTGAGTTCGAAGACATCGATGCCGTGCTCGCGCAGGCGCTGTGCAGTGGCTTCGGAGCTGGCCACGGCGCCGCGAAAGTCTCCGCGCAGGGCGGCCAGCCGGTCGATGAATCGGTTGGCGGTAGAGCCGGTGCCGACGCCGATGACAGTCTGCTGCCCGAGCAGCGGGCGGATCTCGTCAATGGCCGCAGCGGCCACGGCGTCCTTGAGGTCGTCCTGGGTCATGATCATGCTCGCAAGGGGTAAGGTGACTGGTGCGGCGCCATTATAGGCGATAACCGGGTGTCATGCTGGACGCCATGGCAGCCGGGATGCTACCAATAAAGGTTGATTTTGCAGGGGGCTGCCGGCGTTTCCGGTGGCCCCTGATCCACTCATTTGTCGAGATGATCGTGCGGCGCTGGTCCGGCGCTTGCAGTTTTCATGCGCTACCCCATTGGGATATCAGGATGCTCGAAGATACCGTCAAGAAAATCCTTCAGGCCCGGGTCTATGAAGCGGCCCGTGAAACGCCGATTTCACCCGCCCCCTTTCTGTCCCGTCGGTTCAACAATCAGATCCTGATCAAGCGCGAGGACCTGCAGCCGGTTTACTCTTTCAAGATTCGCGGCGCCTACAACCGCATGGCCCAGCTGACCGACGAGCAGAAGGCCAAGGGCGTGATTGCTGCCTCGGCGGGTAACCATGCCCAGGGCCTGGCCATGGCGGCCAAGCTGATGGGGGTCAAGGCGGTGATCGTGATGCCGCGCATTACCCCGGAGATCAAGGTGCAGGCCGTGCGGGCACGTGGTGCCAGGGTCGTGCTCAAGGGCGATGCCTTTGCCGAGGCGGCAGCCCATGCCCAGGAGCTGATCCAGGAGCACGGCTATACCTATATCCCGCCCTTCGATGACCCGGATGTGATTGCCGGCCAAGGGACCGTGGGCATGGAGATTCTGCGGCAGCAGGCCGGTCCACTGGATGCGATCTTTGTGCCGGTGGGCGGCGGTGGCCTGATTGCCGGCATCGCCGCCTACGTGAAGTACCTGCGCCCAGATATTAAGGTCATCGGGGTCGAGTCGGAAGACAGTGCCTGTCTCAAGGCGGCGCTGGAGTGCGGCGAGCGGGTGAATCTGGATCAGGTCGGCGTGTTCGCCGAGGGCGTGGCCGTGTCGCAGATCGGTGAAGCCCCCTTCGCCTTGATGCGTGACCTCATCGATGAGGTGATCACCGTCAACACCGACGAAATGTGCGCGGCGGTCAAGGATATCTTCGAGGAGACCCGCGCCGTCTCGGAAACTTCCGGCGCGCTGTCGCTGGCCGGTCTCAAGAAGTACATCCAGACCACCGGGGCCAGCGGCGAAACCCTGGTGTGCATCAACTCTGGGGCCAACACCAATTTCGACCGGCTTCAGCACATCGCCGAGCGCACCGAGCTCGGCGAACAGCGCGAGGCCATCCTGGCGGTGACCATTCCCGAGCGGCCCGGCAGCTTCAAGAAGTTCTGCCGGACCATCGGCAAGCGCATGGTCACCGAGTTCAGCTATCGATATGCCGACCCTGAGTCCGCGCACATCTTTGTCGGCGTTCAGGTCAAGCCCGGCGGCGAGGACCGCCAGGCGGTGATCGACAAGCTGCAGGGGGCGGGCTATACCGTGGAAGACCTCACCGACAATGAACTGGCCAAGCTGCACATCCGCCATCTCGGCGGGGGGCGGCCCCAGGAACACTTCGAGGAGGAAGTCTATCGCTTCGAGTTCCCCGAGCGTCCGGGGGCATTGATGAATTTTCTGACCCACCTGCCACAGGACTGGAATATCTCGCTGTTTCATTACCGCAATCACGGGGCGGCCTATGGTCGAGTGCTGGTCGGCATGCAGGTGCCCAATGGCGATCTGACGCATGTCGAGGGCTACTTCGACGACATCGGCTATCGCTACTGGAAGGAAAGCGACAATCCGGCCTATCGCCTCTTTATGGCTTGATGAGACGCCTCCAGGGCGAGAGTGAGCACTCACTCACGCCCTGTGCTCGAGCCCCCGCACCCGAATCACCCCACCCCCTCGTTGCATCGGCGTCCCGGCGCCACGCGGCCATTGTCATCACCGCACGTATCGGCTACTCTCGCAGCCGATTGGCAGCCCGTGCCGGTTGGCGTGGTTCGCGACCTCTTCGCCGATTTTCGCCGCAATGTAACGCAATGTTTCCGCCGGATCGTGCGTTCTACTCAAGCGGTTGGCGGGCAACGGGCGCTGCCTCGAAAGATCGTCAGTCGACGCAAGGAGTGGAGAATGAAGCGCAAGCCTGACCTGGTCATGGTACTGGTCGCCCTGTTCGCGGTTGCCGTGGTGATTACCGGTTACGCCCAGGCCCTAGCCGGCAACTGAGTGCTGCATTGGCCGTCAACTTGCCGGGCCAGGATCAAGACTCTGACAGGACGGTCGGTGCTCGGGCATGGGCCGTCCTTTTCGTGATGGGGTCGGATCAGGGGCGCAGCAGCTGCTGGTCGCTGACAATGGCGTCGAGAGGCACATCCCAGGGAGCGGCCGGCAGGCGCTCGACCCGCTGACAGTCGTGGGCGACTCCGATCAGGCTGGGGCGCGGGCCGGGCCGGCGGGTAAAGGCCAGGGTGCGATCATAGAAACCACCGCCCATGCCCATGCGCTGGCCCTGGTCATCGAAGCCGACCAGCGGCAGGAGGATGACATCCAGTGTCCAGGCCGGCTGGCGGTGCGCCGGGTGCGCCGCGTAGCGAGTGTCCGGTTCCGGGATACCAAAGCGGTTGGTCACCATGGGCGTGTCGGCATGATAATGCACGAACCATAGGCGGTTGTTTGCCAGGGGGCGCAGTACGGGCAGATAGGCCCGGGCGCCACGCTGGTTCAACCATGGCAGCAGGCCGCAGGGGTCGATTTCCCCGTCATTGGGCAGATACAGGGCAAGGCGTCGGGCACGCCACACCTCCGGCAAGTGCCGAAGCCGTTGGCTCAGTTGTTGGGCGGCGCGTCGTTGGGCGCGAGGCTCGAGGGCACGCCGGCGTCGGCGCAGTTCGCGTCGCAACTCGCGGCGGGTCGTGGGAAGCGTGGTGTCCGGCATAGGCTCCGTGTGCCTGGTGCGTCACTATGCTCGGCGATTGTGTCCGCCTTTCCCGAGCGATGAAGTTCCCCGGAGAGCCGCTGTCATTCTGGCCCTTGAACCCATTGGTTCAAGGTGGGTGGCCGCAGCCGAACCGTCAGGCTTTCCGTCTCACGGACATGCACACGGGTTCGGCTAGCAATTGGCCCCCTGGGTAATGCTCATAGGCTCGAGGGACGATAATGACTGGCTAACCCTCCAGGGAACATTTCTATCCTAGCAGAGGCAGGCATTTGGCCAAAGTCGCGAACCAGGGAAATAATGCTTGATGTTGGGCGCGAATGAGGTAGGGATCAGTCCGCGTGACCCTCCCGCTTGGGTGAGGTCTGGCTCAGGGCCTTGTCGAGGCGCTCGCTCAGCTCGCTGAGGTTCTGTTCGCCGAGGCGCTGCTCATCGTGGGTCTCCAGCAGCTCGTTGGCTATGTTCAGCGCTGCCATGATGGCGACCTTTTCGCGATCCATGACCTTGCCCTGGGAATGAATGCCCTGCATGGCGCGGTCGAGGTAGCGCGCGGCCCGCTCGAGCTTGTCTTCTTCTTCCGGCGGGCAGGCAATGGTGTACTGGCGTTCCAGTAGCGTGATGTCGATGGTAGGCCTAGAAGAGTCGCTCATGGATGCTCCGGAGGGCCGAGGGCGCGTCTCGGGGGGACGATGCGTTAACATCTGGGTGTATACGAGTTTCAGTCACTATAAGAGAGCGCCTCAAGTGCGGTCAACGCGCCAGGCGCTCTTCCAGGAATCGCGATATGTCACTGATCAACGAACGCCCGGACTTTTCCTCGATTGCCGATATCTTCCTGCTGCATGGCAGCATGCAGGCGCCAGCGTTTCTGGATGGTCGCCTGTGCGCCTCGCTAGCGCTGCAGGACCTGGATGCCGCCGGCTGGCTGCAGATGGTCTGCTACAACCTGGGCGTCGAGCAGCCCCGTGATGAAGCCTCGGCGGAGCAGCTGCTGGGCTGGCGTCGCCATACCCTGGAAGCCCTCTCTGCGGCGGAAATGAATTACGAGCCCCTGTTGCCGGATGAGCTGTTTTCCCTGGCGGAGCGAGCCCAGGGCCTGCAGGACTGGACGCTGGGCTTTCTGGAGGTGGTCCGCGATGCCGGCGAGGAGCCGCGCAAACAGTGGTCCGAGGCCTTGCGCGAGGCCATCGACGACCTGGCGGGGCTGACTGATATCGAGACCGATATCGACGACAGCAGCGAGAACGAGAATGATCTTTTCGCCCTGACCGAGCATGCCCGGATGGCTGCCATGATGCTCTACACCGAGCAGCACCCCGGGCAGCCCCAGGTGGAACAGGCCGAGCAGCAGGGCCCCGCACACTGACTTAGGCGGCCCCTTGGCCTCCCCGGGGCGGACAACCGCGGGCCACTGCGCTACCTTGGAAGGGATGGGGGCAGGTCCTTGCGCCACGCGGCCGAACACCCGCATGGCGGGCGCTGACGCGCGGTCGGGCCGCCTGCCAGGGGCCTGATCGCGCCGTCGCAGTCCCCACCGTCCTGCATGGAAGGTGGCGCCTTCCATGGCCGCTTTCCGCCCCATCAGCGGATGGCATGCCTCACTCCCTCACGGATGTCTTCAACTGTCACCGGCCGCTTCAGGCGTCCGGTGTCGATTGCCATGGGGCGGGGCACACGGGATGTGCGCGTCGGGTCGGCAATGGCTTGCCTCCGGAAGGCTTTATTGAGGGAGCATTTGGTCAGTCTTTAACCGTTAGCAGGCTGAGGTTTCGATGCTTTATGTAATGTACGTTATGAAATTATGGAGCCTGGCATGAACCATTCCCCTGCCCACGACGCCTGGCACCAGGCGGATATTGCGATCATCGGCGGCGGCCTGGTGGGTGCCAGCCTGGGGGCTGCCCTGGCGCCGATGATGCAGCGCCACGGCACCAGCGTGGCGGTGATCGAAGCGGCGCCCCTGCCCGAGGATCTCGAGACCCCCTGGCAGCCCAGCTTCGATGCCCGGGCCAGTGCCATTTCCCTGGGGTCGTCGCATCACTTCGACAGCCTGGGGCTGTGGGAGGCGATGGCCGAACGCGCAACGCCGATTCGCTGCATTCACGTCAGCGAGCAGGGTCGGCTGGGGGTGACTCGCCTGCGCGCCGAGGAGTTTGGTGACACGGCCATGGGGCATGTGATCCCTAATGCCTGGATGGGCCGGGTGTTGCACCGTCGACTCCAGACGTTACCGCTGGACTGGTACTGCCCGGCCAGGGTGGAGGCCATTGAGGCCACCGATAACGGCCACCGCATGCAACTTTCCAGCGGTGAGCGGCTGGAGGCCGGGCTGACCGTGCTGGCGGATGGGGGGCGTTCCGGACTCAAGGAGCGGCTGGGCATCGACAGCCACGAGGCGTCCTATGAACAAGTGGCGGTCATCGCCACTGTCGAGGTCGACCGAGCGCATCAGGGCATGGCCTATGAGCGTTTCAGCCCCTCGGGCCCCATTGCCCTGCTGCCCCTCGCCGGGCAGCGCATGGAACTGGTCTGGACCTTCGAGGCGGGGGCCGAACAGGCGGCACTAGCCTTGAGCGAGGCGGACTTCCTGGCGAAGCTGCAGGCGACTTTCGGTGACAGAGCGGGTCGTTTCCGGCGCATCGGCAAGCGTTACACCTACCCGCTTTCCCTGGTAACGGCCAGTGAAAGCATTCGCCCCGGCCTTGCCGTGATGGGCAATGCGGCGCACGCCTTGCATCCGGTAGCCGGCCAGGGCTTCAATCTGGCGCTGCGTGGTGTCATGGATCTGGTGGGCGCCATCGAAGCCGGGCGCGTGGAGGGAGTGGCGCCCGGTGCCAAGGCGACCCTTGACGACTTCGAGGCGCGACGCCGTAACGACCGGGATAACGTCATTCGTTTCAGCGATGGCCTGGTGCGGCTCTTCGGGCGTGATCACCCGCTGTTGTCGCACGCACGAGCAGCGGGGCTGATGGGGCTCAACCTGGTCGGTCCGTTGCGCCGTACCCTGGGGCGACGCGCCATGGGCCTGGAGCGATGAACGGTCGGGTCAACAGTCAGGATGCACAGGAAGGACAAGCGATGACGTCTGAAACGGCAGAGAGTGAAGTCATAATCGTCGGTGCAGGAATGGTCGGCGCGACCCTGGCCTGCCTGTTGGGTCAGGCCGGTGTCGACGTGACCCTGATGGACGCCCGCGAGGGTCCCGTGGATGCCGAAGCCGCCGGCCGAGGCGCTGCCGATCCGCGTGTCAGTGCTTTGACGCCCGTCTCGCAGCGTCTGCTCGAGGGGCTTGGGATTTGGCAAGCGATGCAGCAGCGGCGGGTCACGCCCTATCACCACATGCAGGTCTGGGACGCCGAGGGCTCCGGTGAGATCCGCTTTTCAGCCGATCAGGCGGGGTTGCCGGTTCTTGGGCATATTGTGGAAAATGCGGTGGTGCTGGCGGCGCTGGAGGCCCGCCTGGCGGCCCTGCCCAGTGTGCAGCGGCGCTTTGCGGCGAGGGTGGCCGAGTTCTCCAGGGAGCAGGCCACCTCGGTGGTGACACTGGCGGACGGCAGCCGTCTGGCGGCGCCCCTGGTGGTGGCCGCTGACGGAGCACGCTCGCCGCTGCGCGACATGGCCGGCATCAACACTCGCGCCGCCGACACCGGCCAGGTGGCGGTGGTTACCACGGTGCAAACCGAACGCCCGCATGATGGTGTGGCGCGCCAGGCCTTTCTGGCCGATGGTCCCCTGGCCTTCCTGCCGCTGACGCTGGACGAGCACGCCCGCCACTGTTCGATTGTCTGGTCGACCTCGCCGGACCGCGCCGAGCATCTCACCGGGCTATCGTCGGAAGCGTTGGGAACGGAGCTGCGCTCGGGCATCGACGCCTGTCTGGGGCAAGTCGACGTGGTCGATTCGGCGGTGAGCTTTGCCCTGACGCAGCGGCATGCTGAACAATACACGCGGCCCGGGCTGGCGCTGGTCGGCGATGCGGCCCACAGCATTCACCCCCTGGCGGGTCAGGGGGCCAACCTGGGGCTGATGGATGTGGCCGTGCTGGCCGAAGAGTTGCTGGTGGCCCGGCGGCGGGGGCTGGGCTTGGGCGATGAGGTCTGGCTGGCGCGCTATGCACGCCGACGGCGCGGCGACAACGCGCTGATGCTGCGACTGATGGATGCCTTCCGGGTGCTGTTCGGTACCCGGCACCCGGCCTGGACGCTGGCCCGCAATCTCGGGCTCAGCAGCGTCGACCGGCTGGGGCCGCTCAAGCGCCTCTTGATGCAGCAGGCGGCCGGGCGCCGCGGGCGCCTGCCCGCCAGCTGCCGTTGAGCGGGCTCAGCGCTTGCGCTCTTCCAGAACGTTCAGCGCCTTGAGCAGGTTCAGCGCCTCGCCCAGTTGGTAGTCGTCCCGCAGGCGGGCATTCAGGCGGCTGTCAGCGTCGTCATCGCCATTGCCCGCCAGGTGGCCATCCAGATCGGCCTCACGGACCTGCAGGCCGTTGTCCTGGGCCACCTCTAGGCGGCCGCGCACCACCCGCACATCCGGCTCGATGCCCTGGGCCTGGATGGAACGGCCGTCGGGCGTGTAATAGCGCGCCGTGGTCAGCTTGAGAGCTTCGTTTTCGCCCAGCGGCATGATCTGCTGCACCGATCCCTTGCCGAAGCTCTGGGTGCCCATCACCACGCCGCGGCGCTGATCCTGGAGGGCACCGGCGACGATTTCCGCCGCCGAGGCACTGCCGCCATTGATCAGAATGACCAGGGGGACCTCGGGGGCCACGGTCTGGCTGTGGGCGGAGAAGCTGAGCTCGCTGTCGGGCAGCCGGCCTTCGGTATAGACGATACGGCCCTCGCGCATGAAGGCATCGGCCACGTCGACCGCGGCCTGCAGCACGCCCCCGGGGTTGTTGCGCAGGTCGAGCACCAGCCCCTGAAGCGCTTGCTCTTCGGTCAGTTCGTTGAGCGCATTGACGACCTGGTCGGCGGTGCGGGTCTGGAACTGGCTGATGCGCAGGTAACCATAGCCCGGCGAGAGCATGTCGTGCTTGACGCTCTGGGTGCGAATGATCTCGCGCTCCAGGGTGATGTTGCGAGGCCCGTCCTCACCGCTGCGCATGATGGTCAGGCGAACCTGTGTGCCGGGCTCGCCGCGCATCAGGTCGACTGCCTCCTGCAGCGACAGGCCCTCGGTGGGCGTGTCATCGATGCGCAGGATGCTGTCCTGGGCCTGCAGGCCGGCCTCGAACGCCGGCGTGTCGTCGATGGGGGTGATCACGGTGAGCTGCCCATCGCGCTTGCCGACCTCGATGCCGACGCCGCCGAATTCGCCCTGGGTCGACTCGCGCAGGCTTTCGTAGGCCTCGCTGTCCAGATAGGCCGAGTGCGGGTCGAGCTCGCTGAGCATGCCGCGCATGGCATTCTGCAGCAGGGTGGCATCGTCGACCTCTTCCACATAGGCCCGCTTGATGCGTTCGAATATCTCGGCAAAGGCCTGGATCTCGGCGACCGGCAAATCGTCCTCTTGCTGGCCCTCCTGCGCCATCACGCTAGTCAGCGGAGCCAACAGCAGGCAGACGGGGAGCCAGATCGTGATCAGGCGGCGCCATACAGGGGCTTGGCCAGCGGGGCGTAGGGACATGCGGTGTCTCGCAGTTCGTGAAGATGGGGCCAGCATAGCGTGACCAGGGGGGCCAGGAAAACAATCACCGCGGCTTCCCGACGTTTCGCTCCAGCGCGCCGCCAGTTCCCGGCAGCGGGCGACATCAGCGGGCGACGTCAGCGGCTGGCGATCCAACTCTGCGGATCGATGGGATCGCCGGCACGGCGTACCTCGAAGTAGAGTCCCGGGGATGCCTGGCCACCGGAGACGCCCACCGCGCCAATGCGCTGGCCGGCCTGGACCGCTGCGCCGACCTCGGCCGTGAAGTGGCTGAGGTGCGCATGCAGGGTCATGACGCCATCCCCGTGGTCGATGATCAGCAGGTTGCCGAAGCCCCGCATCCAGTCGGCGAATACTACCCGGCCGGCATGCACGGCGTTGACGGCGGTGCCGGCGGAGGCGCGGATCATCATGCCATTGCGATGCACCCCGCGTCCCTGGTGAAAGACCGAGGTGAGCTGGCCCTGTACCGGCCAGGGCAGGTCGCCGCGGGTTTCACCGATCGCCGTGGAGGGCGGTGGCCGCTCCAGCCGCGCCACACGCTCCTGGACTTCCTGCAGGACCCGTTCGGCCTGCTCCTGCTCTGCGTCGAGCGCCGAGAGGCGTGCTTGCCTGGAGTCGTAGCGCTCATTGAGATCGGCGACCAGGGCCTCGCGTTTGTCCATCTGGCTGGCCAGTTCGGCCGAGCGCTCCTTCAGCTCGGCGGCCAGCGTGTCGAGCTGGCGACCGCGTTCGTCGAGTTGCTGCTGGTTGTCGTCGAGGGCTGTGTCCAGCTTGTCGAGCTCCTCGAGACGCTGGTTGCGCGCCTCGGCCAGGCGGTTGAGATAGGTCTGCAGGCGATCGAGGCGGCCTGGGTCGTCCTGGTTGAGCAACAGCTTGAGCTGAGGCGTTAGGCCCAGCCGATAGAGGGCGTCCATCTGTTGCGCCAGGGCGGCCAGTTGCTGCTCGCGTTCCGCCTCCAGGCTGGCGCGCCGCTCCTCGAGCGCCACGACCTCGTCACGCAGGGCTCGCCGCCGGGCCTGGATGTCGTCCAGGCGCCGGTGGGTCTCGGCCAGCGAGGTCTCGATGTCGCGCAGCGCCTGGCTGGCCTCGTCGCGCGCCTGCCGAGTGGCGTCGAGCTCGCGGGTGACATCCTGTATGCGCTCGCCGATGTCATCGAGACGCTGCTGCGCCTCACGCTCCTCGCTCACGGCAAGCACCGGTGATGGGCCGGCGCCCATCAGAGCCAGCACAGCGATCAGCATGCCCGCGACATATCGCACCCGCCACCGGCGCTGCCGCGAGGGCGTAGAGGTCAGGGCCAGCCGAGTCACGGTGCTGTGATCAGAGTCCGGCCGGTCATCTCCTCGGGCACCGGCTGGTCCATCATGGCCAGCAGTGTCGGGGCGAGGTCGCACAGGCTGCCATCATCGAGCAGACGTTTCTGACGCTCACCCACATAGATCAGGGGCACCTGGAAGGTGGTGTGGGCGGTCTGCGGCGCGCCGGTCTGTGGGTGGACCATCTGTTCGGCGTTGCCGTGATCGGCAGTGATCAGACAGGCGCCACCCGCCTTCTCGATGGCCTCGACCACGCGGCCGACGCAGGCATCCACGGCTTCGATGGCCGCCACGGCGGCGTCGAAGTCGCCGGTATGGCCGACCATGTCACCATTGGCGTAGTTGCAGACCATCAGGTCGAAGGTGCCGGACTCGATGGCGGCGATCAGCTTGTCGGTGACCTCGACGGCGCTCATCTCCGGCTTCTCGTCATAGGTCCTCACGTCCTGGGGCGAGGGCACGAGGATGCGCGTTTCGCCCTGGAACTCGGCCTCGCGACCGCCGGAGAAAAAGAAGGTGACATGCGCGTACTTTTCCGTCTCGGCGATGCGCAGCTGGTTGAGCTCACGCTGTTCCATGACCTCGCCCAGGGTGTTGGGCAGGTCGTTGGGCGGAAAAGCGGCCGGGGCCGGAATGTCGGCGGCATACTGGGTCATGGTGACCAGGCTGCCGTTGGCCAGGCTGGGGCGGGTGCGGCGCTGGAAGCCGTCGAAGTCGTCCAGCACGAAGGCGCGGGTCAGCTCGCGGGCCCGGTCGGCGCGGAAGTTCATGAACAGGGCGGCATCGCCGTCCTGCAGCGCCACGGGCGAGCCTGTCGGGGTGATGGCGGTGGCGCTGACGAACTCGTCGGTTTCATCGCGCTCGTAGGCCGCCTGCAGGCCGGCCTCGGCACTCTCGGCGTGATGCGCCGCATGGCCCTCGGTGATCAGGCGATAGGCCTGCTCGACGCGGTCCCAGCGGTTGTCGCGGTCCAGCGCGAAGTAGCGGCCGATCAGCGAGGCCACAAAGCCATTGCCGGCGCCGACCAGCTCGGCCAGTCGGGCGTTGGCGCGTTCGATGGAGGCGTGGGCGCTCTTGGGCGCGGTGTCGCGGCCATCCAGGAAGGCATGCAGGTAGATGCGTTGGGCGCCGCGCTGGGCGGCCAGCTCGGCCATGGCCAGGATGTGGTCTTCATGGCTGTGCACGCCCCCCGGCGACAACAGCCCCAGCAGGTGGACGGCTCGATCGGCGCTCACGGCGGCATCGATGGCATCGGTCAGCACCGCATTGGTGGCCAGTTCGTCGTCCTCGATGGCTTTGGTGATGCGCGTGAAGTCCTGGTAGACGACACGTCCGGCGCCGAGGTTCATGTGGCCGACTTCCGAGTTTCCCATCTGGCCGTCCGGCAGGCCGACATGGCGGCCGTCGGTGTTCAGCAGGGCATGCGGGCGCTCGGCCCACAGGCGGTCCATGTTGGGGGTGTGGGCTGCCTGCACGGCATTGTGCTCGGCATCCGGATTATGGCCGTAACCGTCGAGGATGATCAGGGCTACCGGGCGGGGCGTCGGAGTCGAAGTATCGGTCATCGAAGGGCCTCGTTGTGAAGAAGCGGTGGGCGCATCACCCTGGGCAATGTCCAGATCCTGAGTGAGGTGTGGCCGGTCTGCCTGACGGTTCAGGCCGCAATCGGGGCCTGATCGGGGTCGCGACTTGCCACTGCATACGGCATCATAGCGCACGGGCCCGCCGGGCGTCATTTGGGGCGTCCTCGCACCCCCCTTGCATCATGTATACTGGGCCCGCCGGCACAGGGCCGGCCCGTTCACCGTGCACCCGACGAAGAGTTACCCCGAGCCATGATCGATCAGCTGTTTGAATTTGTGCAGAACCACCCGTTGCTGGTGGGTGCCTTCCTGCTGGTATTGCTCGCCTGGCTGCTTTATGAAGTTCGCAACAGCGGCGCCCATGGCGTGACGACCGGCGAGGCCACCCAGCTGGTCAATCGCGAGGATGCCGTCGTGGTTGATATCCGCGAGGCCAAGGACTTCAAGGCGGGGCATATTGCCGGCGCACGCAACATTCCCCAGGGCAGCATCGATGACCGCATGAACGAGCTCGAGAAGCACAAGAGCAAGCCGGTCATCGTGGTCTGCAAGCATGGCCAGACCGCTGGTGCCGTCCAGAGCAAGCTGGCCAAGGCGGGCTTCGAGCGGGCGTTCAAGCTCAAGGGCGGCATGACCCAGTGGCAGTCCGATGGGCTGCCGCTGGTCAAGAAGTGAAGCGCTTTCCCGATCCATTCACTCTTAAGGACGAATTACTATGGCGGAAGACAACAACCAGGCGGCTGGCGCCAACGGCCAGGCCACCGACCAGCAGGACAAGCCGCAGGTGCAGTTCGCGCTGCAGCGCATCTATGTCAAGGACCTGTCCTTCGAGGCACCGAACTCTCCGGCGGTCTTCCAGCAGCCGTTCAAGCCCAAGGTCGGACTCGACCTGGATACCAGCCACCAGAAGATCGACGAGGACCTCTACGAGGTGGTGGTCAAGATCACGGCCCAGGTGACCCACGCCGAAGAAGGCACGACCTCCTTCCTGGCCGAAGTCGAGCAGGCCGGCATGTTCCGCATCGGCGGACTGGAAGAGAACCAGCTGGACCACACCCTGGGCGCCTTCTGCCCCAATGTGCTCTTCCCCTATGCCCGTGAGTGCATCGACAGCCTGGTCAATCGTGGCGGCTTCCCGCCGCTGATGCTGGCGCCGGTCAACTTCGAGGCGATCTACGCCCAGCGCAAGCAGCGCGAGGCCGAGCAACAGCAGGGCGAACAGGCCACCCAGTAAGCGGTTGGGCTGTTGCACAAGCGGGCGCATTTCATGTCGACCAAGGCCCCTCGTATTCATGTCGCCGCCGAGTTCTCGCCCGGTGGCGACATCGTGCTGCCGGAAGGCCCGGCGCGCCATCTGAGCCGTGTCCTGCGGCTCGGTGTCGGCGCGCCCGTGGTGCTGTTCGATGGCCGTGGGCACGAGGCCGCGGCCGTGCTCACCGAGGCCGACCGCAAGCGGGTGGTGGCGCTTATCGAGCATGTCGCCGCCGGGCAAGGCGAGTCACCGCTGGCGGTCCATCTGGGGCAGGCGATCTCCAAGGGGGATCGCATGGACTACGCCATCCAGAAGGCGGTGGAGCTCGGTGTCACGGCCATCACGCCGTTGTACACCGAGCATGGCGATGTGCGTCTCAAGGGCGAGCGTGAGGCGAAGAAGCTGGCCCACTGGCAGGCCGTGGCCGCCAGTGCCTGCGAACAGTGTGGCCGCGCCACCCTGCCCGCGGTTCACCCGCCACGCAGCCTGGCCGAGTGGTTGGCCGACCGCGACGAGCCGCTGCGCCTGGCGCTGCACCCCGGCACCCCCGGTGCGCTGGATCGTCAGGACAGCCCCGAACGCGCTGCGCTGTTGATCGGCCCGGAAGGTGGGCTCTCCGAGACGGAAATCGACGCCGCCACCCAGGCCGGCTTCCATGCCCTGACTCTCGGCCCGCGCATCCTGCGCACCGAGACCGCCCCCGTGGTCGCGCTGACTCTGCTGCAGGACCGCTTCGGGGACTTATAGCAGGGCGGTGGTCCCCTGCGGCATGCTTTCTGCCACCTTTCCCCTACCGCTGCTGGCAACATCTCTGACGTTGCCTGTCAGGCCTTGTCGCCCAGCGCGGCGATATGGTCCGGCAGGCGGTCATGCTTGCCGTACATGAAGTGGTTTTCCATGCGCTCGGCAAAGCGGGCGGCCTGGGGCTCACGACCCACGGCCATGGCCACCTCACGCACATGCATCGGCGAGGCGCCGCAGCAAACGCCGAGATAGTTGACCCCCTGGGCATGCACGTCGCGGGCGAAGCGGCCCAGTTCATAGCGGTTGCAGAACAAGGGGTCCAGCGCCGTCGGGAAGGCGCGGCCATGGGGAGACGGGCAGCTGCACCCCGGGTCGTCCGAGAGGTTGAAGAAGGTGGGCTCCTGCTCGGTGGTGCGATAGGTCACCGGGAGGGCCGCCACATGGCAGTCCACGGCGGCACGAATCTGCTCGATCCATGGCTGCATGGTATCCGGCCCCCTGAAGCAGTTCAGGCCGACCACGCTGGCGCCGTTGCGCTCCAGCGCGACACAAGTCTCGACAATGCCGGGGCCATCGACCAGGCGGTTCTCGGCCATCGGCGCCAGGGTGATCACGGCCGGCAGCCCCCTGGCCTTGATCGCTTCCAGGGCCGCCTGCGCTTCGCCGGCATAGTAGAAGGTTTCGCCGATGATGAAGTCGGCGCCTTCCTCGGCGGCCCATTGCACCATCTCATCGAACATGGCGCGCACGCTCTCCTGGGAGGCAGGGTCGTCCGGGTCCCAGACATTGCTGTTGGAAATGTTGCCGGCCATCAGGTTGCCGGGCTGCTCATCGGCCACCCTGCGGGCAATTTGCAGGGCCGCGCGGTTCAGCGGCTCGAGCAGTTCCTCCTTGCCGATCACGCGCATTTTTTCGCGGTGGCCATTGTAGGTGAAGGCCTGAACAATGTCGGAGCCGGCATGCTGGAAATCGCGGTGCAGGGCTTCCAGGGCGTCGGGACGCAGCAGCGCCACTTCGGGCACGAACTCGCCGGCCGAGAGATAACCGCGCCGCTCGAGCTCGAACAGAAAGCCTTCGGCACAGATGAGGGGGCCCTGGTCGAGCCGCTGGGTGATCAGATCGTCTGCCATGAATGAATGTCTCCCCGCTGGTTGGTGTCTGCCATGAGAGCGCATTCTGACAGTCTTCTCGCCATGAGCACCAATGAAGGTTTCTCCCGCATCAGGTGAATGAAATTCATGTGGTGGGCGATCGAGGTGCCATGACGGCATACCTGGCAGGCAACGGCGGCTTTTGCTGGCGGCGCCTTCGCGAGACAATGCGCAGACACTCCCGATCGGTATGCCCGTCATGTCTGACTCTCGCCATCGTCCCGCCTCGCCTGCCGGCCACTCCCGCCGCGAGCCAATGCGCCGCTCCCGGGAGCCCAGGGCGAACCTCGGAGATGTGGCCTACCTGCCGGTGGTCACGGTCAACGAGACAGGGGCCTTCCTGGACTGGGGGCACTCCCGTGACCTGTTGCTGCCCTATGGCGAGCAGCGCTTTCATCCCACTGTCGGGCGGCGTGTGCTGGTCAAGATTTATGAAGATCAACAGGGGCGCCCGGTGGCCAGCCAGCGTCTGGATCGGCATGTTGCCGACGTAGCGGAAGGCCTGAGTGCCGGGGATGAGGTGGCGCTGGTCATCGCCGAGGCGACGGATCTGGGCTACAAGGCCGTGGTCGAGCGGCGTTTCTGGGGCCTGCTGTATCGCGATGAGGTCAACCGGCCCCTGCGCCGGGGGCAGGGCGTCACCGGCTATGTAAAGCGGGTACGCGATGACGGCCGCCTGGATCTGTCGTTGCTGCCGAGCGGTTCGGCGCGCCTGGATGTGGTCGGCGAGTCGGTGCTCAAGGCCCTGCGCGAGAGTGGCGGCTATCTGCCGCTGGGTGACAAGAGCTCGGCGGCGGAGATCAAGGCGCGCCTGGGCGTCAGCAAGAATGCCTTCAAGCAGGCCATCGGCCGCCTCTACAAACAGGGTGTCATCCGCCTGGAGCCGACCGGCATCCGCCTGGTGCCAGGACAAGGATGATGCCCGAGGCCGATGCCGGGTAGTGCGGCATATCCGGCGATAGGTCTATGAGGAGGCGTACAGCAACTCAAGGTAAAGCGCGCCGGGGGCAGGCCGAAAAGAAGTTCATTTGCCATGAATGGCAAATGTAGCGCCCAGGGATGGGTTCATAGCGCCTCGATGCCTGGCCTTGGTGACCCTGTCGCCCATGCGGCATACTGGTCGTCTTCTTCCCTCGATGCCGGAAACCGATGCGATGAGCCAAGCTCCCCTCAAGGTTGGCGTGGTGATGGATCCCATCGCCGATCTCAGCTACAAGAAAGACACCAGCCTGGCGATGCTCTGGGCCGCCCAGGATCGCGGCTGGTCGCTGTATTACATGGAGCAGGAAGACCTCTTCCTGCAGGACGGCCGGGCCCATGCCCGCCGGCAGGAACTGGAGGTCTTCCGTGATCCCGAGCACTGGTATGCGCTGGGCGAGTCGCGGGTGGCGCCCCTCGCCGAGCTCGACGTGGTGCTGATGCGCAAGGACCCACCGGTGGACGGCCGTTTCCTGGACGCCGTGCACCTTCTGGGCTTCGCCGAGCGCGAGGGCGTGCTGGTGGTCAATCCCACCCGGGCGCTGCTTGCGTGCAACGAAAAGCTCTTCGCCCAGCAGTTCCCGCAATGCTGCGCGCCGACCCTGGTTGCCTGCCGCGATGCCGAAATCCGTCGCTTCCATGCCGAGCATGGCGACATCATCCTCAAGCCGCTGGACGGCATGGGCGGCAGCGGCATCTTTCACATCGGCCCCGAGGGCCGCAATCTCGGCTCGGTGATCGAGCTGCTCACCGAGCGCGGCCAGCGTCAGGCCATGGCGCAGCGCTACCTCCCGGAAATCAAGGACGGCGACACGCGCATCCTGCTGATCGAGGGGGAGCCGGTGCCCTACGGGCTGGCGCGGGTGCCCTCGGCCGGCGAGACCCGGGGCAACCTGGCCGCCGGGGGCCGGGGCGTCAGTCGCGAGCTCACCGAGCGCGATTACTGGCTGGTCGAACAGGTCCAGCCGATGATCCGTGACAAGGGGCTGATGTTCGTGGGGCTCGATGTCATCGGCGATTTCATCACAGAGATTAATGTGACCAGCCCGACCTGTGTGCGCGAGATCGACGACCAGCGCGGTACCGACATCGCCGGGTCACTGATGGATGCCATCGCTCGGCGTACGGCCGGGTAGAGGTGATACAATCCCCGGGTAATGCCGAAAGGGCATCGCAGGGTGGCAGGTGTCGAGCCTGCCGCCCCGACCCGTTGATTCGGCGAAGGTAAACATGACGGCGTTCGACAATACCGCCGGGGAGTCTCATGCAAAGTCTGAAAAATCACTTCCTGATGGCCATGCCGCATCTGGAAGATTCCAATTTCGCCGGCTCGCTGACCTATCTGTGCGACTACGACGAAAAGGGTACCATGGGCGTCATCGTCAACAAGCCCCTGGAGCTGACCCTGGATTCGCTCTTCGAGCAGCTCGAGCTCGAGGGTAACGAAAGCCCGTACCGCAACGAGCCGGTCTACTATGGTGGCCCGACCCACAAGGATCGCGGCTTCATCCTCCACGAGGGCAGCAGCGAGACCTGGGATTCGAGCCTGCAGGTCTCCGAGGACATCGCCCTGACAACCTCCATGGACATCCTCCAGGCCCTGGCCAGAGGCGAGGGTCCGACGCGTTTCCTGGTCTGCCTCGGCTGTGCCGGCTGGGAATCCGGCCAGCTCGAGTCCGAGCTCAAGGACAATGCCTGGCTCACCGTGGAAGGGCGTTCCGATATCCTCTTCGAGGTCGAACCCGAGCAGCGCCTGACCGCCAGTGCTGGCGTCCTGGGCGTGGATCTCAACCTGATGACCCGTGAAGCGGGACATGGCTGACAGGCCGGCTCCTCATGACGCCTGGGCCCGCCGGGCAGATGCCGGCCGTGGCATGCGCCCCCCTCTGGATGCGGGATGCGGGGGCAGGGCGTGAGCGCGCCGCGCTTGATCCTCGGCTTCGACTTCGGCACGCGGCGTATCGGCGTGGCGGTGGGCAACGAGCTGACCGCCAGCGCCCGGGCGCTGGACTCGCTGCCGGCGCGGGACGGCATTCCCGACTGGCAGCAGGTATCGCGCCTGATCGAGGAGTGGCAGCCCGATCTGTTCGTGGTCGGCCTGCCGCTCAACATGGACAACACCGAAAGCGTCATGAGCACCCGGGCGCGCAAGTTCGGCAAGCGCCTCTTCGGCCGCTATGGTATCCCCTGCGAGATGGCCGACGAGCGTGGCTCCACCCGGGAAGCCAAGTCCATCGCCCGCGATGCCGGGCATCGCGGCAACTACCGTGACGATGGCGTCGACGGCCTGGCCGCGGTGCTGATCCTCGAAGGCTGGCTGGCCGACCGGGAGGGCCTGCCGCGCCGAGAAGGTGGTTGATCACCGGCGGCGCCCCTCACTCGATACCCGGATACGCGGCGACTCTAGCCCGAAGTGGCTTCCGCTCGCTGTTCCTCTTCGTCCCGGTATTTGGCCACGAAATCGCCGATCTCGAGGCAGGTGAAGCGCTCGATGAAGAAGGCCAGGGTAGCCGGGCGCTGAAAACGCCGCACGAAGTGCTCGGCCGTCTCCCCCTGACCGCGTATCACGCTCGCCCGGTAGTGGTCGCCCTTGTGGGTGATACGGACACTGGCGGGGCGTGGCACCTGCTGACGGTCCACCTCCAGCTCCTGCTGCTGTTCGAGCAGTGCCGCCAGGGCCTGACCACCCTGGCGCTCCCCCGTAGTGGCCCACAGGTCCTGGTCGCGCTGGCCATAGTGGAACAGCAGCAGGGCCGCCGGGGCGCTGAAGATCAGGCCGGCCAGTAGCCAGGTGAGCTCGCCGCTCGAGGGCGAGGCACTGATGATCAGCCACATCTGGGCCGCCATGCTGACCACCAGCAGGCCGGCAAAGGGCTGCCAGGTGCGGCAGTTGAAGACCGGCCGTTCGAGGAAGTAGCCCCACAGGCCGGCAATGGCCACGCCGCCCAGTGCCAGCTGAAAGAGGGCCAGAGGGGGGCCGCCGCCTATCAGCATGGCCACAAGACCCACGGCTAGCAGTCCCGTATAGAAAATGGCCAGCAGGATATAGGCACGTTGCAGGTTCATTGGCTCGCCTCCCCGGTTGCCGTTGCCGATCTGCGCCATCGGTTGCGTTACCAGTTTAGGCGAAACTCGCCGATCGGGCCCGGCCGATGGTGTCAGCGCTCGACGTCGTTGACGCCAAACGTCTTCGGTACGAACCAGCCGACATCGCGCATGTCTCGTTCGACCTGGTCCTCGACCTGCAGCAGGGTGGCAAAAATCGCCATGCGCATGGGGATGCCGTTGTCGGTCTGACGAAAGATCGCCAGGCGCGGGTCGGCGTTGAGGTCTACGTCCAGGTCATTGGCATCCGGGCGGCTGTCGCGCGGCAGCGGGTGCATGACGATGGCGTGGTCGTTGACGCGTTGGTCCATGAAGGCCTTGTCTACGGTGTAGTCCCGGGACAGGCTGAAGCCCTCGCTCATCTCGGCGGTGAAGCGTTCCTTCTGGATACGCGTGGTGTAGACCATGTCCACATCCGAGTAGTCGGCGGCCAGGCTTTCGCGAGTCTCGACTCGGTGGCCCCGCGAGGCCACCAGGTCGAGCAGATGACGCGGCATCTCGAGGCCCGGCGGGGCCACCAGACTGATGCGCATCGGCGGGTAGAGCGACAGCAGCTTGATCAGCGAATGCACGGTTCGGCCGTACTTGAGGTCACCGGTTAGCAGGATATGGGCGCCGGCCAGCGACTTGCCACGCAGCGCGAATTCCTTGTCGATGGTGTAGATGTCGAGCAGCGCCTGGCTGGGGTGCTCGCCGGGGCCGTCGCCACCGTTGATCACCGGCACATTGGTGGCCTCGGCAAACTCGGCCACTGAGCCCTGGTCGGGGTGGCGCATGACGATGGCGTCACAGTAGCCGCTCATCACTCGGCTGGTGTCATACAGCGATTCGCCCTTGGCCATCGACGAGAACGTGAAGCCGGTGGTATCGCAGACGCTGCCACCCAGGCGGCAGAAGGCCGCATGAAAGCTGACACGCGTGCGCGTACTGGCCTCGAAGAAGAGGTTGCCGAGCACCGCTCCCTCCAGCACCCGGGTGACCTTGCGCCGCTGGGCGATCGGCTCCATGCGGGAAGCGACCCGAATCAGGTGGTCCACATCATCGCGTGACAGGGAATCGACGGAAAGCAGGTGGGAACTCATGCGGGCCTCGGCTGACGGTGGAGATGGCCCGCCCAGTGTAACGCCACGGCGAAGCGGCTTCACCGTCTCTCGGGGGCAGTGCCGTTCTGGCGGCGTTGAGCAGCGGCGGGGCGGCGCCAGGAACGCTATGCTGTAGGCCTGTGAACGCCATTCGACACGAAAGATCTCATGACAGCGTCATTGCTGCGCTATTACCTGCTGGATGTCTTCACCGCCACGCCCCTGGCGGGCAATCCGCTGGCCGTGTTTCTTGACAGCGAAGCGTCGCTGTCGAAGGTGATGCCGGACATCGGCCAGTGGGTGCAGCACATCTCGCCGAGCGGCGTCGAACAGGTCTATCTCTACGTGGCGAACGGAGATTCCCTGGCGACGCGCACCTTCATTCGCGCCTTTGCCGGCTTCAAGAAGGATCCGGCCACCGGCAGTGCGGCGGCGGCCCTGGTTCGGCTATCTGGGCACCCGGACGCGCCGCAGCGGCGGTAGCTGGCGCATCCGCCAGGGCGTCGACATGGGGCGTCCCAGCGAGATTCAGGTGAAGGCGCGCCGCGAGGATGACCAGACCTTGGGTCGAGGTCGGCGGCGCCGCCGTGCCGGTCGGCGAGGGTGCCTTCTATCCACAGGACTGAGTTATCCACAATACCTGGTACCAAGGGCCACGCCTCGCCTCAAACGGCATCCGGCTGCGCGCCGGGGGCGGCGCGCTGGAAGGCGTCCAGGGCCCGGGCGTTGTCGGCGATCCGCGTGATCCGCGGGTAGGCCGAGAGGTCGCAGGCGAAGCGTTCGGCATTGAAGACCTGGGGCACCAGGCAGACATCCGCCAGGCTCGGCGTATCGCCATGACAGAAGTCGCCGCTGCCGGCCTCGCGCGTCAGCATGGCCTCCAGGGCGGCAAGGCCGCGGTGGACCCAATGCTGGTACCAGGCCAGCTTGGCGTCGTCACCGGCTTCGAGGTCCTTTACCAGGTATTGCAGTACCCTCAGGTTGTTCAAGGGGTGAATGTCGCAGGCGATGGCCTGGCACAGCGCCCTGACCCGGGCACGCGATTCGGCGTCTTCGGGCAGCAGGGCGGGCGTCGGGTAACGTTCCTCGAGATACTCGCAGATCGCCAGCGACTGGGTCAGCTGGCGGCCGTTATCGGTGACCAGCACCGGCACCAGGCCCTGGGGGCTGTGGGCGTGGTAGGCGTCGTGGTGCTGCTCGCCCCGGGCCAGGTTGACCGCGACCTGCTCATGCGCCACGCCCTTCAGGTTGAGGGCGATGCGCACCCGGTAGGCGGCGGACGAGCGGTAATAGCCGTAGAGTGTCGTCATTGGCCTGCCTCCTCGAGATTCACTGTGACTGATATGGCACGACCTGCTGGTCGATGGCGCCAAAGATGCTCTGGCCGTCGCGGTGGAACATCTCGAGGCGCACCCGGTCGCCGAAGCGCAGGAAGGGGGTTCGGCTTTCACCGTACAAGATCGTCTCGACCATGCGCACCTCGGCCAGACAACTGTAGCCGACGCCGCCGTCACCGACCGGCTTGCCGGGGCCGCCATCCGGGTCCGGGTTGGAGACGGTGCCCGAGCCGATGATGGCACCGGCGCCCAGGTGCCGGGTGCGGGCGGCATGGGCGACGAGCTCGGCAAAGCCGAAGATCATGTCGGGCCCGGCCTCTGGCTGGCCGAATGTCTCGCCATTGAGGTGCACGGTCAGCGGCAGGTGGACGCGGCTGTCCTGCCAGGCGTCGCCCAGTTCGTCCGGTGTCACGCAGATCGGCGAGAAGCTGGAGGCCGGCTTGGCCTGGAAGAAGCCGAAGCCCTTGGCTAACTCGCCGGGGATCAGACCGCGCAGACTGACGTCGTTGACCAGCATGACGAGCTTGATGTGCTCGGTGGCGGCCGCGGCGTCGACGCCCATGGGCACGTCGTCGGTGATCACCGCCAGCTCGCCCTCGAAGTCGATGCCGTGCTCCTCGCTGACGGCCTCGATGTCTGCGGTGGGGGCGATGAAAGCGTCACCGCCGCCCTGGTACATCAGCGGGTCGTGCCAGAAGCTGTCGGGCATCTCGGCATTGCGTGCCTGGCGCACCAGCTGCACATGGTTGAGGTAGGCCGAGCCGTCGGCCCAGTTATAGGTGCGTGGCAAGGGGGAGTGCAGGGCACTCTGATCGAGATCGAAGGCGCCCTCGGCCGTGCCGTCGTTGAGCTGGGCGTAGCGCTGCTCGAGGCGTGGTGCCAGCGTTACCCAGTGCTCGATGGCGGCCTGCAGGGTCGGGGCGATATCGGTGGCGCGCACGGCGTGGGTCAGATCGCGAGAGACCACGATCAGTTCGCCGTCGCGGCCCTGGTTGAGAGAAGCGAGTTTCATGGGTGTCTGTCCTGTGCTGTCAGAGGGAGTGTGGATGTCGATTGCTGGAAAGTGATGAGCTTTTCCGTCGACAAGACTCCGCGAGGGCGCTGTAAACCCATCCCTGGGCGCTACTTTTGCCATCCATGGCAAAAGACCCTCGCTGCGTCTTGTCCCCGGCGCTCATCACCGCCGCTAGCTAGGAACCGATTCGTTAAATGGTCGGCTATTCGCCTCATCAGATCGATAAACTTGTCGCGAAATCCGTGATTCTCGCGACGATCGGTCAAATCCGACAGGCTCAGCGCGTCGTCGGGTCGAAGTGGCGGCGCAGCGTCGACCACACATCCACGTAATCGCGCTGGCGGAAGTCGGCATCCAGCGCGGCTTCGGTGGGGTGGAAGACGTAGCGGCTCTCGAACATGAAGGCCAGGGTATTGCCCAGGTACTGAGGCGTCAGCTCCGCCGTCGAGGCCTTCTCGAAGGTATCGGCATCCGGGCCATGGGGCGACATGCAGTTGTGCAGGCTGGCTCCCCCGGGGCGGAAGCCCTCGGCCTTGGCGTCATAGGCGCCGTGCACCAGCCCCATGAACTCGCTCATCAGGTTGCGGTGGAACCACGGCGGCCGGAAGCTGTGTTCGGCGACCATCCAGCGCGGCGGAAAGATGACGAAGTCCAGGTTGGCGGTGCCCGGGGTCTCCGAGGGTGAGGTCAGCACCGTGAAGATCGACGGGTCCGGGTGGTCGAAGCTCACCGTGTTGATGGTGTTGAAGCATGCCAGGTCGTACTTGCAGGGCGCGTAGTTGCCGTGCCAGGCCACCACATCCAGCGGCGAGTGGTCCAGGTGCGTGACCCAGAAGCGACCGGAAAACTTGGCCACCAGCGCGATGTCACCCTCGATTTCCTCATAGGCGGCCACCGGGCTCTGGAAGTCGCGGGGGTTGGCCAGGCCATTGGCGCCGATCGGCCCCAGCTCGGGCAGCTCCAGCGGTTGGCCATGGTTCTCGGCGACATAGCCACGAGCCGCCTCGCTGCCGTTGGCCAGGCGCACCTGAAACTTGACGCCGCGCGGGATCAGGGCGATCTCGCCCGGCGCGACCTCGAGTTCGCCAAACTCGGTGCGCAGGCACAGCTCGCCCTGCTGGGGCACGATCAACAGCTCGCCGTCGGCGTCGTAGAAGAAACGCTCGGTCATGTCGCGGTTGCAGGCATAGAGGTGCACCGCACAGCCCTGCTGAGCATCGGCATTGCCGTTGACGGCCACCGTCAGCAGGCCATCCAGGAAGTCGGTCGCGGTCTCCGGCAGCGGGACCGGGTCCCAGCGCATCTGGTTGGGGTCGGCAGCGGGCTGGTCGAGCGGCGCGGTGGCCACTCTGGGCATGGCCAGCGGCGCATAGGCGCTCTGCACCACCGAGGGGCGAATGCGATACAGCCAGCTGCGCAGGTTGCGATGACGTGGCGCGGTAAAGGCGGAACCGGAGAGCTGTTCGGCATACAGGCCGTAGGGGCAGCGCTGAGGCGAGTTCTGGCCGGTTGGCAGCGCGCCGGGCAGGGCCTCGCTGCTGAAATGATTGCGGAAGCCGGGTTGATAGTCGAGGGATCTTGTCATTGTGATGACCTGTCGGGCTTGGTTTCAAATGAAACTATATGAAGAAGAGTAGCCGTATATGGTTTCATGTGCAACCATTCGGCCGGGTCACATGCTTGGCCCGTGCCGATGGCATCATCCGGCGCCTCATCCAATACCGAAACCGTTGCGGGACTTTCCTCATGGCCGAACACAGATCGTCAGCGGACTTCGACCTGGAACACTTTTTGCCCTATCGCCTGGACCGACTGGCGGATCGCGTCAGCGAGGCACTGGCACGCCTGTATGAGCATGAACATGGCTTGAACGTGGCGCAGTGGCGCGTGCTGGCCTGGTTGCACCACCAGCCGCCAATGACCGCCAAGCAGATCCGTGACGCGACGCGCATGGACAAGGCGCGGGTTTCGCGCGCGGTGCAGGCGCTGGAGGGCAGGGGGCTGGTGTGGCGTCGGCCGTCGCCGCATGACCAGCGCTGGCATGATCTGCGCCTCAGCGAGGCGGGCCAGCAGCTGATGGCCGAGCTGATTCCAAGGGTGCGCGAGCGTGAAGCACAACTGCTGGCGCCCCTGACGTCGCAAGAGCGTGAGCAGTTGCTGGAGATGATGGCACGCCTCGAGCGGCCGTTGCAGGAAGGTTGAGCGCCGGGGCCTGGCTCAGCGCGGTACTTCGTCCGCCGCCGGGACCCGCCCGCCGAGGCGGGCCGTGATGTCGTGAGCGGTTTCACGTACCAGCTCGCCCAGCTCCAGCAGGCGCGGTTCGGGAATGCGTGCCATGGGCCCGGACACCGAAATAGCCGCCAGCGGCGTGCCGTGTTCGTTGTGAATGCAGGCCGCCACGCAATGCAGGCCCACGGCATGCTCCTCGCGATCACAGGCGTAACCGCGTTGTCGTACCTCGGCCAGGCTGGCGTAGAGGGCCGCGGTGTCATTCAGCGTGCAGTTGGTGATGCTCGCCAGGCCCTGCTCCTCGAGGATGCGTTCGATCTCGTCCTCCGGCAGCCAGGCCATCAGGGCCTTGCCCACGCCGGAGGCATGCAAGGGCGCGCGGGAGCCTAGGCGGGTGATCATGCGCATCATCTGGGGCGACTCGCTCTGGGCCAGGAAGACCGCCGTGCCGCCATCACGGATGCCCAGATTGGACGTCTCGCCGGTCTGCGCGGTCAGTCGGCGCAGGAAGGGCCGGCTGGTGCCGATGAAGTCGCGGGCTTCCAGGAAGCTGTTGCCGATGCGAAAGGTCTTGACGTCGACCTTCCACACACCCAGCTCGTTGTCCTGGGTCACGTAACCCTGGCTCTGCAGGGCCTGCAGCAAGCGGTGGGTGGTCGAAGGCGCCAACCCCGACTGCTCGGCCACTTCCGAGAGTGCCAGGCCGTTGGGACAACCGGCCAGCAGCTCGAGCAGGTTCAGCCCGCGCACCAAGGACTGGCTGTGCCCGCCGCTGGTTTTGCCGGTTGCCGGTCGTCCTGCTGATCGTCGCTTGCCTTCGCTCACCTGAATCCCCGCTTGTCATCGCCTCGGCTGTCGAGTCGCCAGCATACCGTGTCGCCCCGCCGCTGTCTTGCCGGCGAGGTTCCGCCTGCGTGGGTCGCGTAGCGGTAGATAGGGAAAGCGCTGGCGTGGTGACCTACTCGCCCTTCATCTGCCTGGGGTCGCGGCCCAGCGGATGAGGTTCGCCGCGCTGCCTGGCCAGCTCGATCTGTTTCTGGCGTTCGCGGGCGGCGGCGCGGGTCTTGTCCGGCAGGGCGTCGATGCAGTGCGGGCAGCTGACGCCGGGTTCATAGCTGGCGGCCTGCTGGTCCTCGGCGGAGATCGGCATGCGGCAGGCATGGCACTGGTCGTACTCGCCTTCGCTGAGGTCGTGGCGCACCGTCACCCGGTTGTCGAAGACGAAGCAGTCGCCGCGCCACAGTGAGTCCTGCTCCGGCACCTTCTCCAGGTAGTTGAGGATGCCGCCCTTGAGGTGATAGACCTCTTCGAAGCCTTCGTTGAGCATGAAGCTGGAGGCTTTCTCGCAGCGGATGCCGCCGGTGCAGAACATCGCCACCTTCTTGTGCCGACTGGGGTCGTAGTGTTGCTTGACGTACTCCGGGAACTCGCGAAACGACTTGGTCTGCGGGTCGATGGCGCCCTCGAAGGAGCCGATGGCCACCTCGTAGTCATTGCGGGTATCGATCACCAGGACTTCCGGGTCGGCGATGACGTCGTTCCACTGCTCGGGGTCGACATAGGTGCCGGCCTGAGTGTTGGGATCGACATCGGGCACGCCCATGGTCACGATCTCGCGCTTGAGCTTGACCTTGGTGCGGTAGAAGGGGTGGGCGTCACAGAAGGATTCCTTGTGGTCGACGTCGGCCAGGCGTGGGTCGCGGGCCAGCCAGGCCAGCAGGGCATCGATGCCCTCGCGGGTGGCTGAGACGGTGCCATTGATGCCCTCGCGGGCCAGCAGCAGGGTGCCTTTCACGTCATGCTCGAGCATGGCCTGGCGCAATGGTTCGCGCAGGGCTTCGTGGTCATCCAGGGTGACGAACTTGTAGAGGGCGGCAACGACGATGCGCCCCGGGTCTTGAGATGTGGACATGCGGATCTCCTGGTTGTCGTCCTCGCAAAGGACGGACCGGGGTTGGTGTGAGGCGTATTCTATCCATCCCGTGCGGTGTTCGCACCTCGGGACGGCACGCCCGAGGCTCTGACACCATGACCCCGGCACGGGGCCGGGGTCGTCGGGAACGGCACAGGAGGCGCCGGGTTCAGTCGAAGCTGGCTTCCGAGTAGAGCACCCGCACGCGGCGGGTGTGCGAGACCTTGCTCAAGGCCTCCAGGGCGCGCGGACCGTATTCCTTGTCCACGTCGACGACCACATAGCCGATGCTCTCGTTGGTCTGCAGGTACTGGCCGAGGATGTTGATGCCTTCTTCGGAGAGCACGCGGTTGATCTCCGACATCACGCCGGGCACGTTCTCGTGGATGTGCAGCAAGCGGTGCTTGCCGGGGTGCGAGGGCAGGGCGACCTCGGGGAAGTTGACCGAGGTGATGGTGGTGCCGTTGTCGGAGAAGGTCACCAGCTTTTCGGAGACCTCGATGCCGATGTTTTCCTGGGCCTCGAGCGTCGAGCCGCCGATGTGCGGCGTCAGGATGACGTTGTTGAGGCCGCGCAACGGGCTGACGAATTCCTCGTTGTTGCTCTTGGGCTCCACCGGGAACACATCGACGGCCGCCCCGTGCAGGCGTCCGGCGCGCAGCGCCTCGGCCAGAGCCTCGATCACCACCACGCTGCCACGCGAGGCGTTGATGAGGATGCCGCCCGGCTTCATCAGGTTGATCTGCTCTTCGCCGATCATCCAGCGCGTCGAGGGCACATCGGGCACGTGCAGGCTGACGATGTCGGCCCTGGCCAGCAGTTCCTCGAGGCTGCCCACCTGGCGGGCATTGCCCATGCCCAGCTTGGTCACCACGTCATAGTAGATGACATCGAAGCCCAGCGACTCGGCGAGCACCGAGAGTTGGGCACCGATGCTGCCGTAGCCGACGATACCCAGGTTCTTGCCGCGGGCTTCATGGGCATTGCGGGCGGACTTCAACCAGCCGCCCTGGTGGGCACTGGCGCTCTTCTCGGGGATGCCGCGCAGCAGCATGATGGATTCGGCCAGCACCAGCTCGGCCACCGAGCGCGTGTTGGAGTAGGGGGCATTGAACACCGGAATGCCACGCACCAGGGCCGCGTCCAGGTCGACCTGGTTGGTGCCGATGCAGAAGCAGCCCACGGCCACGAGCTTCTCCGCCGCAGCGAAGACGCGTTCATTGAGCTGGGTACGCGAGCGGATGCCGATGAAGTGAACGTCGCGGATCCGTTCGATCAGCGTTTCCTCGTCCAGCGAGGTGGGCAGATGCTCGATGTTGGTGTACCCGGCATTCAGAAAGTTGTCCACCGCGCTCTGGTGGACGCCCTCGAGCAGCAGGATCTTGATCTTGCTCTTGTCCAGGGACGTTTTGGCCATGGTCGAATCAACCCCTATCTTTGGTGCGCGCCGCTTGCAATTGCGATTCAGGAAGGTGACGCCAGAGGCAGCCGGGGCAAGCCGGGCCGCGAAAGGCGCGAAACGAGGGAGCATAGATTACCACAAAGGCGGCCAGTGCGGATGAAAAAGCCGGGGTGGCCGCTTGCACGCCTGGCGGGGCAGACGACCCCCGGGGGGATGCGTGTATACTGTCGGCCTCAAGGTGAAATGGCTGAGAGAGGCGCCATGGCGGGACAGGACAAGCATCAGGATAACAGCGAGGCGACATCCACGGCGGATTTTGCGGCCACGGTCGAGCGCCTGGAAGCGCTGGTCGAGAAGCTGGAGTCCGGCGAGTTGTCGCTGGAAGACTCGTTGACGGCCTTCGAGCAGGGGGTGCGCCTGACTCGCGATGCCCAGCGCCAGCTCGATGACGCCGAGCTCAAGGTTCGCAGTCTGACCGAGGGCGAGAACGGTGGCATGGACCTCAAGCCCTTCGCTACCCCCGAGGAGGATGGCGGTGGACATTGAACGCCTGATGGCCGACGACCGGCGTCGCGTCGATGCCCGGCTGGAGGCACTTTTCACGCGTCGCGAGGCACCGGCACCGCGACTCGAGGCCGCCATGCGCCATGGTGTCATGGTCGGTGGCAAGCGCCTGCGCCCGGTACTGGCTTACGCCGCCGGTCGCGCCCTGGGCGCCAGCGACGCGTCGCTGGACGCGCCGGCCATGGCGGTCGAGCTGGTGCATGCCTATTCCCTGGTGCATGACGACCTGCCGGCCATGGACGACGACGACGTGCGGCGCGGTCAGCCCACGGTGCATCGTGCCTATGACGAGGCCACGGCCATTCTGTCCGGGGATGCCCTGCAGACCCTGGCCTTCGAGGTGCTGGCCCACACCCGGCCGGCGCGACTGCCGGCCATGGTCACCACCCTGGCGAGCGCCGCGGGCCGGGATGGCATGGCCGCCGGCCAGGCGCTGGACCTGGAGGCGGTCGGCGGCCACCCGAATCTGGCGACGCTGGCCACCATGCACCGCCACAAGACCGGTGCGCTGATCCGGGCGGCCGTGCGTCTGGGCGGCCTGGTGGCCGTGGCCGAGGATGACCCGCGACTGCAGGCGCTGGAAGCCTATGCCGCGGCCATCGGCCTGGCCTTCCAGATTCGCGACGACGTCCTCGACGTGACCGGGGATACCGCCGTGCTGGGCAAGCCCTCGGGGGCCGATGCGGCCCGCGCCAAGCCGACCTACCCCACATTGCTCGGGCTCGAGGGTGCCGATGCTAAGGCGCGTGCCCTGGTTGACGAGGCCGTGACGGCGCTGGCACCGCTTGGCGAATCCGGTTATGTACTGGCCAGCCTGGCCCGCTACATGATCGAGCGTGATCACTGATACCACAGGGCCAACATGAAGCTGTTCGATGACATCCCGGTCGAGCGTCCGGCCACGCCGTTGCTCGACACCCTGGAAACGCCGGCCGCCCTGCGCGCCATGAATGATGCTCAGCTGGCGGAACTGGCCGACGAGCTGCGCGCCTATCTGCTCTACAGCGTGGGCGTGTCTGGCGGGCACTTTGGTGCCGGCCTGGGCGTCGTGGAGCTGACGGTCGCTCTGCATCACGCCCTGGAAACGCCCCATGACCGACTGGTCTGGGACGTTGGCCATCAGGCCTATCCGCACAAGATTCTGACCGGTCGTCGCGAGGCCATGCAGCACATTCGCCAGTTCGGCGGGCTGGCGGCCTTTCCGCGCCGCAGCGAATCCGAGTACGACACCTTCGGCGTGGGCCATTCCAGCACCTCGGTGTCGGCGGCTTTGGGCATGGCGCTGGCGGCGCGGGCGAGTGGCGAGCAGCGTCGGGTGTGCGCGGTGATCGGCGATGGCGCCCTCTCGGCGGGCATGGCCTTCGAGGCGCTGGCACATGCCGGCCATGTGGATGCTAATCTGCTGGTGATTCTCAACGACAACGAGATGTCCATCTCCGAAAACGTCGGTGGCATGGCCAGCTACCTGGCGCGCATCATGTCGAGCAAGCCCTACACCAGCATGCGCGAGAATGGCAAGCGGGTCCTGTCCCACCTGCCGGGGGCCCTGGAGTTGGCGCGGCGCACCGAAGAGCACATGAAGGGCATGGTCAGCCCGGCCACGCTGTTCGAGGAAATGGGCTTCAATTACATTGGCCCGCTGGATGGGCACGACCTGCCGACCCTGGTGCAGACATTGCGCAACATGCGCGACATGGACGGGCCGCAGTTCCTGCACGTGAAGACGCGCAAGGGACGTGGTTTTCTGCCGGCCGAGGCCGACCCCATCGGCTATCACGCCATCACCAAGCTGGAAAAGTCTGATGCCGGTCAGACACCGCCGCCCCTCAAGCCCGACGACCCCCTGGCTCCCAAGCCTCGCAAC
Source organism: Halomonas almeriensis (assembly GCF_030409235.1). Lineage (GTDB taxonomy): Bacteria > Pseudomonadota > Gammaproteobacteria > Pseudomonadales > Halomonadaceae > Halomonas > Halomonas almeriensis. The sequence goes on along the minus strand of NZ_JAUFPO010000005.1, from coordinate 122,416 downwards.
GATTTATCGCGCCCGAAGCCGCGCAAATATTGCAACGTCTTCGGCGACTGGCTGTGTGACATGGCGGCCGCCGATACACGCTTGATCGGCATAACGCCGGCGATGCGCGAGGGCTCGGATCTGGTGCGGTTCTCCCGGGAATATCCCGAGCGCTACTACGATGTGGCAATCGCCGAGCAGCATGCGGTGACGTTGGCCGCCGGCATGGCCTGCGAGGCGATGAAGCCGGTGGTGGCGATCTACTCGACCTTCCTGCAGCGCGGCTACGACCAGCTGATTCATGACGTGGCGGTGCAGCATCTGGATGTGACCTTTGCCATCGACCGCGCCGGCGTGGTCGGCGAGGACGGCCCCACGCATCACGGCGCGCTGGACCTCAGCTACCTGCGCTGTGTGCCCGGTATGGTGGTGCTGGCGCCGGCAGACGAGGCCGAGTGCCGCGCCATGCTCAGCGCCGCCTATCATCACCCGGGGCCGGCGGCCGTGCGCTATCCGCGCGGTACCGGCCCGGGGGTCGAGATCCCCGAGCAACTCGAGGCGCTGCCCATCGGCAAGGCGCAACAGCGCCGTGAGGCCGGGGGCGAGGGGCCGCGTGTGGCCCTGCTGGCCTTCGGCAGCCTGAATGTGCCGGCCGCGGAGGCCGCCGAACGGCTCGATGCCAGCCACCTCAACATGCGTTCGATCAAGCCGCTGGATCGTGACGCGGTGCTCGACGCCGCGGCAACGCACGACCTGCTGGTGACGCTGGAGGAAAACGTGGTGGCCGGCGGGGCCGGTAGCGCGGTCGCCGAGCTGCTGGCCGCCGAGGGCCGGACGGCGCCTCTGCTGCAACTGGGCCTGCCGGATGGCTTCGTCGAGCATGGCAAGCCGGCCGAGTTGCTCGCCGAATGCGGCCTGGATGCCGCGGGTATCGAGGCGTCGATCCGACACCGCCTGGTCGACTGATTGCGGCCGTTGCAGCGCGCATCGCTCCGGGTCACCCCGGGGTGCTATGCTAGCGCCCACGTTGCGAGAGATGTTTCAAGGAGTCGACATGCTGGTCATGGTGCTGATTGGTGGGTTGCTGGGGTTTCTGATCGGCGGGCCGGTGGGGCTGCTGATCGGTGGTGGTCTCGGCTATTGGCTGGTGCGTCGCGTGCGTCGCAGCATGCTGGGTCGGCTGGCGGCCGTTCAAAAGCAGTTCCTCGAATCGACTTTTGCGGTCATGGGCTGCATGTGCAAGGCCGACGGCCAGGTCACCGAGGCGGAGCTCGAGGCCTCGCGTCAGCTCTGGGATCGCCTGCGTCTGGGTGAGGCACAGCGGGCCAAGGCGCGCGAGGACTTCACCCGTGGCAAGCGTGATGACTTTGACCTGGACGCCGAGCTGGCCAAACTGAAGCCGATCCTCGGCAGCCAGCCGGCGCTGCGTCAGGTCTTCCTGCAGGTTCAGGTGGCCGCCATTGCCGCCGATGGCGAACTGCACTCCGCCGAGCACGAGATGCTGATGCGGGTGGTGCGCGGCTTGGGCTGTTCCGAGGCGGAAATCGCTCAGATCGAGGCCATGCTGCGTGGCGCGGCCGAGGGCGGTGGCGCTGCCAGCCACGAGATCTCGCTGGAAGACGCCTATCAGGTGCTGGGCGTGTCGTCCGATGCCAGTGACGCCGAGATCAAGCGCCAGTATCGGCGGCTGATGAGCGAAAACCACCCCGACAAGCTGGCGGCTAAGGGCCTGCCCGACAACATGCGGGAAGTGGCCAAGGAGCGTACCAGCGAGATCGGCAACGCCTATGACCGGATCCGCAAGGCGCGCGCGGACGAGGCCGCCTGACCCGCCTCCTGCCCGGCCGGGCCCCACTTGCGGGGTACGGTCAGCGGATTCAAGGAATGTGACATTTACGGTTGCTGAGCCAGCCTGCCCCCCTTAGTATTCCCTCCGCCTCGCCAGCCTCTGGCGGGGCACCAGCGCCTCGAGGACGACCTCGGGGCGTTTTACGGTGGTCGACAAGAATTCCAAAGGAGATCCGAGATGACCTTCGGCGCACTTTCCCTGTTGCCGCCCGTGCTGGCCATCCTGCTGGCGTTGGTGACGCGCAACGTGATACCGGCGCTGTTCAGTGGTGTCTGGCTGGGGGCGACCATGCTCAGTGGCGGCAATCCGGCCGCCGGCCTGTATAACAGCTTCAGTGACTTCATCATTCCCAGTGTCGGCGATGAGTGGAGTGTCACCGTGCTGATCTACTGTGGTCTGTTCGGTGTCTTGATCACGGTGCTGCAGCGCACCGGCGGTGCCCAGGCTATCGCCAGGGCGATTTCCGCGCGTGTCGCCTCGCGGCGCGGCGCTCAGGGTGCCACCTTCGGGCTGGGCATGCTGATCTTCTTCGAGGACTACTTCAACGCCCTGACGGTGGGCAGTGTGATGCGCCCGATCACCGACCGCATGCAGGTTTCCCGCGAGAAACTGGCGTATATTGTCGACTCGACCTCGGCGCCGATGTGCCTTCTGGGGCCGGTCTCAACCTGGGTGGTCTTCGTGATGGGCCTGATTGGCACCCAGTTGACCGAGCTGAACATCAGCGGCTCGGAGTACCTGATCTATCTGGCGTCGATTCCGCTGAACTTCTATGCCTGGCTGGCCCTTGGGTTGATTGCCTTCGTGGTCATCACCCAGTGGGATTTCGGCCCCATGGCCCGGGCCGAGCGCCGGGCGCGCAAGACCGGCGAGGTGCTGGCCGCGGATGCCACGCCACCCTCCGACCGTGAGGTGGCCGAGATGGCAGTGGTGCCCGAGGATCAGGCGCGCAAGCGCAACATGCTGGTGCCCATCGGTGTGCTGGTGCTGATGATTCCGCCGATGTTCCTGTGGACAGGCAACTATCCCGAGAATGACCTGGTCACCGCCGTGGGCGAGGCCAATGGTGGGCTGTCGATCCTGATGGCCACTTTTGTCGCGGTGGTGGTCGGGCTGGCCATGGGCATGCAGCAGAAGCTGTTCGATTTCCGTGAGTCCATGGACTTGGTAGTAGCCGGCATCAAAAGCATGACGCTGGTCTACATCATTCTGACCCTGGCCTGGTCGATCGGCAGCGTGACCTCCGAGCTGGGTACGGCCGACTTCCTGGTGACCCTGGCCGAGGCCAATATCGCGCCCAGCCTGGTGCCGGTGCTGTTGTTCCTGGTGGGGGCTGTGGTGGCCTTCACCACGGGCACCTCCTACGGCACCTTCGCCATCATGATTCCGATCGCCATGCCCGTCGCCATGGCCATGGGGCTGCCTATGCCGCTGGCCATCGCGGCGGTGCTCAGCGGGGGAATCTTCGGCGATCATTGCTCGCCGATCTCCGATACCACCATCCTCTCCTCGGCGGGCTCCTCCTGTGATCACATCGACCATGTGCGTACCCAGTTGCCCTATGCCCTGTGCGCCGGCATGGCGGGCATCCTGGCCTTCTTTGTCGCCGGCCTCGCCAACAGCGTGCTGATGGGGGCGCTGGCGGGTGTGGCCGCGCTGCTGGCGGCGGCCATGCTGATGCGGATCTTTTGGGGCAGTGGCCGGTCGCGTACCGAGCGCGGGGCCGGCTGAAGCCCGCATTCGACGCCGTGCCCTGCAACGCAAAAGGCCCCTTGTCAGGGGCCTTTCAGTGTCAGGACGTTGTCAGGCTGGTCGCCCTGGCGCGGATCAGGTGGTGGCCTCGCGTGCCGGCTTAAAGGGATCAGGGCCGACCGCGATATCGGTCTGGTGCTGTTGCCTGGCGCGCAGTTCGGCACGCGCCCTGGCCATGGCGGCGCTGCCGCCACCGGCGACCGGGTCGGACTCGGCACTGGCGTCTGCCCCAGGAGCCGAGCTCTGCGGCGCAGCAGTGGCAAGCGGCTCGTTGAGCTGCTGAGTCTTGTCGGAGGCCTGTCCCGCCTGGGCGGCCAGCGGGAGCGCGGTGAGCAGTAGAGCGGCGGTCAGAAGTGGGGTTTTCATGGTGACATCCTCATGGGTGATGATTGATGTCATAAATATTATTAGCCACCTATTAATTTAACCAGCTAAGCTTTTCGATCGGCGCGATGGAAATCCTTCATTGGCCGTTGCCGTGATGTCAGCGCTTGCGTTCGATATCCACGTCATCGGCGTCGGTAAAATCGCCCAGCGCCATCATGTGCCCCAGCTTGCCGGCCTTGGTCGAGAGGTAATGCTCGTTGTGCGGGTTGAGCCCGGTGGTCAGGCCGACGCGCTCTGTCACCTCGACCCCGGCGCGGGTGAGTGCCTCGACCTTGCGGGGGTTGTTGGTCATCAGCCGCAGGGCGCCAATGCCCAGGTGTTCGAGCATCGGCAGGCAGAGGTCGTAGCGGCGCAGGTCGGCGGAGAAGCCGAGTTGCTCATTGGCTTCAACGGTATCGGCGCCCTGGTCCTGCAGGTGGTAGGCTCGGATCTTGTTAAGCAGCCCGATGCCGCGGCCCTCCTGGCGCAGATACAAGAGTACCCCACGGCCATTTTCGGCGATGCGCTTGAGCGCCTCCTGCAGCTGATAACCGCAGTCGCAGCGCATCGAGAACAGGGCGTCGCCGGTCAGGCATTCGGAATGCACTCGGCCCAGCACGGGCTGGCCGTCGCCGATCTCGCCGAGGGTCAGGGCGATATGGTCCTTGCCGGTGGCCTCGTCTTCGAAGCCATGCATGGTGAAGGTGGCCCAGGGCGTGGGAAGCCGGGAAGAGGCGATATAACGAATCGTCACGATGTACCTCGATGAAGGACCGGGCATGGTCGTCTGGATAAAGGTATTCTATCAGGAAGGTGGCGCCGGCTCACGGCCGAGCCGGATGGGTTACAATGGGCGTCACATTTTCCTTGGATGAACCGACGCATGGAACTCCAGAACGATCGCTTGCTGCGCGCCCTGGCACGCCAGCCCGTGGACCGCACTCCGGTGTGGATGATGCGCCAGGCTGGCCGTTACCTGCCGGAATACCGCGAGGTGCGGGCTCAGGCAGGCAGCTTCATGAACCTCTGTCAGGACCGTGATCGGGCCTGCGAGGTGACGCTCCAGCCGCTGGAGCGTTATCCGCTGGATGCGGCCATCCTGTTCTCTGACATCCTGACCATCCCCGATGCCATGGGGCTGGGCCTGTATTTCGAGACCGGTGAGGGGCCGAAGTTTCGTCAGCCGGTGCGCACCCCCGAGGCCGTGGATGCCCTGACGGTGCCGAATGTCGAGCGCGACCTGGGCTATGTGATGAATGCCGTCTCCAGTGTGCGCCGCGAGCTGAACGGACGCGTGCCCTTGATCGGCTTCACCGGCAGCCCCTGGACACTGGCCACCTATATGGTGGAAGGCGCCTCCAGCAAGGACTTCCGCCACGTGAAGGCCATGCTCTACGACACTCCGCAGACCATGCATCGTCTGCTCGACGTTCTGGCGCGTGCGGTGACGGACTACCTCAACGCCCAGATCCGTGCCGGAGCTCAGGTGGTGCAGATCTTCGACACCTGGGGCGGTGCCCTGTCTACACCGGCCTATGAGGCGTTCTCCCTGCGCTACATGCGCCAGATCGTCGATGGTCTGATTCGCGAGCACGACGGGCGCCGCGTGCCGGTGATCCTGTTCACCAAGAACGGTGGCCAATGGCTCGAGGCCATGGCCGAAAGCGGCGCGGACGCGCTGGGCCTGGACTGGAGCACCGAACTCTGCGATGCCCGGGCCAGGGTCGGTCAGCGGGTGGCACTACAGGGCAACCTCGACCCCAATGTGCTGTTTGCCAACCCTGGTGCCATTCGCCGCGAGGTATCGCGCATCCTGGAAAGCTACGGCAGCGGGCCCGGTCACATCTTCAACCTGGGACATGGCATCAGCCAGTTCACCGACCCGGCGAGCGTCACCGCCTTCCTGGATGCCCTGCACGAGCTCAGTCCGGCGTATCATCGTTCGTGACGGCCACCCCGAGCGGTGGCTGGCGGGTTGAGTGACCTTTGCACTGCCCACCGCCTCTTCGTCCATGGCCAGCGGGCGAGCCCGTGATGTCCAGGCGCGTTGCTCATCATGCACCGCGGGGCGACGTTCGTAGGAGCGAGTGGTCAGCTCACCACGGCGGCCAGCAGGCCGAGCTGGGTGAGGGCATAATAGAGCAGAGAGCTGCCGTTCAGGCATAACCGGGCAGGTTGATTTGATCACTGCTGCGAACCCCCTCGGTCATGTGCCGGCACTGCTTGAGAAACTCGCGCATGCCCGTGGCCAGGTACTTGTGGCGATGCCAGATAAAGGCGAACTGGCGGCTCAGGTCCAGATCGGGGGTCGGTATCTGCACCAGACTGCCGCGCCGGAAGGCGTCACGCAGGGCCAGCTTGGAGACACAGCCGATGCCCAGGCCCGACTCCACGGCACGCTTGATGCCCTCGGTATGCTCCAGCTCGAGCAGGGTGTTGAAGCGACCGCGGCGATGACGCGCCGCCTGTTCCAGCGTCAGGCGTGTGCCCGATCCCTGTTCGCGCATGATCCAGGCTTCGCGCAGCAGGCGATCGAGCTCGACGGGGCCCTGATGCGCCAGCGGATGATCGGGGGCGCAGAACACCGCCAGCTCATCCGCCACCCAGGGCTGGGTAATGATGTCATCCTCCTCGCACTGCCCCTCGATCAGGCCGAGGTCCAGCTCATGCTGGCGGACCTCCTCGACGATGGTGCGGGTATTGCGGACCTGCAGGCGCACGCGGCTGCCCGGGTGGCGCTGCATGAAGTCCCCGATCAGCAGGCTGGCCAGATAGTTGCCGATGGTCAGGGTGGCGCCCACGTCCAGGGTGCCGATGCCCTGCTGGCCGCGCAGCAACTCTTCCACCTCCTCGGCGCGGTCGAGCAGGGCCACCGCCTTGGGCAGCAACTGAAAGCCCAGGGCATTGAGCTTGAGCCGCTTGCCGATGCGGTCCAGCAGGCGACAGTCGAACTGGCGCTCGAGCTCGGCCAGGGCCGTGCTGGCGGCGGATTGCGAAAGTGAAAGGGCGCGCGCCGCGCGGGAGACGCTCTCGTACTGCGCCACGGCGACGAAGACTTCGAGCTGACGCAGGGTATAGCGCATCGGGTAGGCTCCGGCATTTTTAATCCATAGTATAGATAAGCTTTATCCATACAATCCATTTAACAGATATTGTGCCCTTGCTTAGAATTCACGAAAAAGGTTAGCTCGCATGTGTATGCGAAAAAGGAATATAAAGGTGCCGAAATGAGCAAGTTTGCCGAAGAAGAGGTCCTCAGTGTTCACCACTGGAACGATACGCTGTTCAGCTTTCGCACCACCCGGGAGCGCAGCCTGCGTTTCAAGAATGGTCAGTTCGTGATGATCGGCCTGGAAGTCGATGGCAAGCCGTTGATGCGTGCCTATTCGGTGGCCAGCCCCAACTACGAGGATCACCTCGAGTTCTTCAGCATCAAGGTGCCGGATGGTCCGCTGACGTCGCGACTCCAGCACCTTCAGGTCGGCGACACGATCAAGGTCAGCCGCAAGCCCACCGGCACCCTGGTGACTGATGATCTGCTGCCCGGCCGCAACCTCTACCTGCTCTCCACGGGTACCGGCCTGGCGCCCTTCCTGAGCCTGATCCAGGACCCCGAAGCCTACGAGCGTTTCGAGAAGATCGTTCTGGTCCACGGCGTGCGCAGCGTCAGCGAGCTGGCCTACAGCGACTTCATCTCCAGTGAGCTGCCGGCTCACGAGTACCTGGGCGAGGAAATCCGCGAGAAGCTGATCTACCACCCGACCGTGACCCGGGAAGACTTCCACACCACCGGCCGTCTGACCGACCACATCCGCAGCGGCAAACTCTTCGACGACCATGGCCTGCCGGCCATGGACCCCAAGCAGGACCGCGCCATGATCTGCGGCAGCCCGGCGATGCTCGACGAGACCAGCTCCCTGCTCGACGAACTCGGCTTCAACATCTCGCCGCGCATGGGCGACCCCGGCGACTACGTCATCGAACGCGCCTTCGTCGAGAAATAAGCCGGAAGCTGAAAGAACGCCCGGACGTTGTCCGGGCGGGAAGTCTGAAGAACGCGGCTGCGCCGCTGAAAGAGGGAAGAAAACCCTAGGAACCAACGGTTGTGGGTTGGAGCCTAGCTTACCTCTTACCTCTTACCTCTTACCTCTTACCTCTTACCTCTTACCTCTTACCTCTTACCTCTTACCCGAGACTACACCGCGTCCTTGTCGGTTTCGCCGGTGCGGATGCGGATGACCTGTTCGAGCGGGGTGACGAAGATCTTGCCGTCGCCGATCTTGCCGGTATTGGCCACCTGGGTGATGGCGTCGATGACCTGGTCGGTCATGTCCTCGTCGACGGCGACCTCGAGCTTAACCTTGGGCAGGAAATCGACCACGTATTCGGCGCCACGGTATAGCTCGGTGTGGCCCTTCTGGCGCCCGAAGCCCTTGACCTCGGTGACGGTAATGCCCTGGACGCCGATCTCGGAGAGGGATTCACGGACGTCGTCGAGCTTGAACGGCTTGATGATAGCGGTCACCAGTTTCATGGTCTTGTCCTCGCGTGGTTCGTGTGCCCACGGCGCTGCCCGCCGTGCTTGCTGGCTTCATTGTGACAGAGCATACACCCGTAGCGAACAGAAGAAAAAAGGCCCCCTGGGCGGGGGCCTTGCGTCGGTCAGTCCGGTCAGTGTGGCGTTTACTTCTTGGACACATTGAACTCGGGATAGGCTTCGAGCCCGCACTCGGCGAGGTCGACCCCCTCGTACTCCTCTTCCTCGCTGACGCGGACGCCCATGGCGGCCTTGATGATCAGCCAGACAATCAGGCTGGCCACGAAGACCCAGGTGAAGATGCCGAAGATGCCGATCAGCTGGGCGCCGAAGTTGGCGCTGCTGTTGGACAGCGGCACCGCCAGGACCCCCCAGATACCCACGACACCGTGGGCGGAGATGGCGCCGACCGGGTCATCCAGCTTGAGCTTGTCGAGGGTGACGATAGAGAAGACCACCAGCAGGCCACCGAAGCCGCCGATCAGGGTGGCGCCCAGGGCGCTCGGCGACAGCGGGTCGGCGGTGATCGACACCAGCCCTGCGATGGCACCGTTGAGGGCCATGGTCAGATCCGCCTTGCGGAACCACAGCTTCGCCAGGATCAGCGCGGCGATCACGCCACCGGCCGCCGCCGCATTGGTGTTGACCAGCACCTGGGCCATGTTGTTGGCCGAGGAGACATCGGACACCTTCAGCTCGGAGCCGCCGTTGAAGCCGAACCAGCCCAGCCACAGCACGAAGGTACCCAGGGTCGCCAGCGGCATGTTGGCACCGGGAATGGCGTAGACGGCGCCGTTCTTGCCGTACTTGCCCTTGCGCGGGCCGAGCACCAGCACACCGGCCAGGGCCGCGGCGGCACCGGCCATGTGCACGATGCCGGAACCGGCATAGTCGGAGAAGCCGACCTCGGCCAGCCAGCCACCGCCCCAGGTCCAGTAGCCGGACACCGGGTAGATGAAGCCGGTCATGATCACGCTGAAGACTAGGAAGGCCCAGAGTTTCATGCGTTCGGCCACGGCGCCGGAGACGATGGACATGGCGGTGGCCACGAACACCACCTGGAAGAAGAAGTCAGCGCGGGCCGAGTAGTAGGGCGCCCCATCGCCGCCGGCGGTGACCGCTTCCACGGTGTTTTCGCCGCCCAGCAGGAAACCGAGGCTGGGGATGACCCCACCGGCGCCGCTGGAATACATCAGGTAGTAGCCCACCAGCAGGTACATGGTGCAGGCAATGGCGAACAGGGAAATGTTCTTGGTCAGGATCTCGGCGGTGTTCTTGGATCGCACCAGGCCGGCCTCCAGCATCGAGAAACCGGCGGCCATCCACATGACCAGGGCGCCGCAGACCAGGAAGTAGAACGTATCGAGTGCGTAGGCGAGTTCAGTCATGACAAGTGTCTCCGTATCGGGAACAGGCAGGAAGCCGGGAGGCGATCAAACGGCGTCGCCGCCACGCTCACCGGTTCGAATGCGAATGACGTCCTCCAGGGGCGTCACAAAGACCTTGCCATCGCCGATCTTGCCGCTGTTGGCCGCATTGCAGATGGCATCCAGCACGGTATCCAGGCGATCGTCATCCACGGCGACCTCCACCTTGACCTTGGGCAAGAAGTCGACGACATACTCGGCGCCGCGGTACAGCTCTGTATGCCCCTTCTGGCGGCCGAAGCCCTTGACCTCGGTCACGGTAATGCCCTGAACGCCATTGTCGGCGAGCGCCTCACGGACGTCGTCGAGTTTGAAGGGCTTGATGACGGCGGTAATCAGTTTCATACCGGTGTTCCCCTTGTGATGTGCGATGAGTGGGGCGCGATGCCACACGGTGCATGTTGTGTAGAGACTTAGCGCAAACCGTGCCATTTCGCAGATAGCTGATAATTTTCAGATAGTTGGGATGGTTTTCGGGCGGGGTTGGCGGGCCGTGGCACGGCCACTTCACAGACTGTCGCACCAGTTTGGTGCCGGTTTTCTGGTGCAGCGCACCATGGCCGAGCGGCGTGGTAAGCGGCCAGTCGTGCCGAGGGGAATGCGCCCCGCGGATGGCTTGCGTATCCTGTCAGAAGGTTCCCCATGGTTCGTTCAGGAGACACACGATGGTCAGTCAGGATCGTATCGGCCGTTTGGCCCAGCAGATTGGTGAGCGCCTGCAGGGTGCCTCCCAGGCACCGGAAGACGTTCAGAAAGGTGTGCAGCAGGTCGTCAAGGGGGCCTTCGACCGCCTCGAGCTGGTCTCCCGGGAAGACTTCGACATCCTGATGGATGTGCTGCAGCGTACGCGTGGCCGGGTCGAGGCCCTGGAAAAGCAGGTCGCTGCTCTGGAAGACGCCCTGGATGCCTCGGTCGCCGCCAGTGACCCCGACGCCGAGGAAGTCAGCGAGTCCGCGCTGGAAGCAGAAGCCGCGGCGGCCTCTGGCGGGGCAGACGAGGCCGCATCGAGTGACCCGGCCGACAGCGAGCCGCACGACGATAGCGCCTCGCCCAGTGATGACAAGGACCCGACACCCCGCTGAATCGCGGGCAGGCGTGGCGCCACTGGTCTAGCCTGAGAGTCAACGCAAGGAAGACTCACGGAGTGGCGCGAGGGAACGCCGATGACGCTAGCGATAATTCGCACCCGGGCGGGCCTCGGCCTGGAGGCGCCCGAGGTGCTGGTGGAGGTTCATCTCTCGAATGGCTTACCGGGTATCACCCTGGTGGGCCTGCCGGAGGCGGCAGTCAAGGAAAGTCGCGAACGGGTTCGCAGTGCCCTGGTCAACGCGGGGTTCGAGTTTCCGCTGCGGCGCATCACCCTGAATCTGGCGCCGGCCGACCTGCCCAAGGAGGGCGGCCGCTTTGACCTGCCGATTGCCCTGGGGTTGCTGGTAGCCTCCGGGCAGATTCCGCCCGAGGCCCTGGCAGAGCTGGAGTGCGTCGGCGAGCTGGCACTGGATGGCAGTCTGCGCCCGGCGAGCGGCGTGCTGCCATTGGCCATGGCGTCGCGTCAGGCCGGCCGTGCACTGATCGTGCCCCGCGCCAATGCCGATGAGGCGGCGCTCGCCGGGGATCTGGAAGTGCTGCCGGCGGCGCATCTGCTCGAGGTGGTGGCCCATCTGCTGGGCCAGGAAAAGCTCCCGGTGCACCAGCTGCAGGCGCCTCCGCGGCGCGATACACCTCAGCCCGATCTGTGCGAGGTACGCGGCCAGCACCAGGCGCGACGTGCCCTGGAAGTGGCCGCGGCCGGTGGCCACAACCTGCTGTTTGCCGGACCGCCGGGTACCGGCAAGACCATGCTGGCCAGCCGCCTGCCCGGCATTCTGCCGCCACTGAGTGATGACGAGGCGCTGGAAGTGGCCGCGGTGCGCTCGGTCAGCGGCCTGCCGCTGGCCGAACAATGGGGCTGTCGGCCGTTCCGGGGGCCGCACCACACGGCCAGTGCGGTCGCCCTGGTGGGCGGCGGGTCGCGTCCCAGGCCGGGCGAGATCTCGCTGGCGCATCACGGCGTGCTGTTTCTCGACGAGCTGCCGGAATTCTCGCGTCATGTACTGGAAGTCATGCGCGAGCCCATGGAGTCCGGGCAAATTCATATCGCCCGAGCGAGTCACGAGCGGCGTTATCCGGCGCAGTTTCAGCTGGTGGCCGCCATGAACCCCTGCCCCTGTGGCCATCTGGGCGATCCGCGCCAGGCCTGCCACTGCACGGCGGCGCAGATACAACGCTACCAGGCGCGCCTTTCCGGGCCACTGCTCGATCGAATCGACCTGCAGGTGGAAGTGGCGAGCCTGCCGGCGGAGCAACTGACGTCCCGCGAGCCCGGTGAGGACTCGGCCAGGGTGCGCCAGCGGGTGCTGGCCGCCCGTCAGCGTCAGCTGGCCAGGGGCGCCCTGAATGCGCATCTGGCGGGGCCGGAGCTCGAGGCGGCCTGTGCGCTGGGCGCGGAAGACCGTGCCTGGCTGGCCGAGGTGCTGGAGCGTTTGCAGCTCTCGGCGCGGGCCTTTCATCGCGTCTTGCGGGTGGCCCTGACCCTGTCCGACCTGAGCGGAGCCGAACAGCCGAGTCGCGAGCATCTGGTCGAGGCCATCGGCTATCGCCAGCTGGATCGCCTGCTCAAGGGCGGCTAGACAGGGCTGGAGCCATCATGCGCTGGGGCGTGACGCCGGCCCGGTTTACAGGGCGCTGGCGTCGAGGGCGCCGTCGATGTGCGATTGCCAGTGCGAGGCGTCCTGGCCGGGTCGGCGCAGGTTCAGGGTCAGACGGTAGGGCAGCAGTTCGCGGTCGGAGAGCGTCAGGCGTGGCCCCGAGGCAGTCAGCCGGCTGTCGAGTCGCCATTGGTTGCCGCCGGCATCACCAGCAATGGCGGACCGCCAGTCGAGGACCTGAGGCCCGGCCTCGAGGCCCAGCAGGGCGCGGGTCAGGCTCTCCATCAGGCTTTCCGAGGTGATGCCCAGCGCCGGGTCGACCTCCGGAGTGGCCAGCAGCACCACCAGGTCGGCATGCGGCTTCGGCAGCGGCGATGCGCTGGCCAGTTGTTCGGCGGCGCGTTCGCCCAGGCCGAACAGGGCCTGACGAACCGTTTCCGGGCCCTGGGGTTTGGCGGCACAGCCGGCCAGCATGAGCATAAGCGCGATCAGCGCCAGCAAGCGGATGTTCATGGGTGGTCCGGGCCCTCCGGTGGCAGGGCTTCGAGGCCCTCTTCCAGGTCGGCGAGAAAGCGCGCCAGGTCAGCGAACAGGGTGCGACGAATGGGCTCCGATTCATTGACCAGGTGATGCCGCGCATCAGGGTAGCGGCAGATCTCGGCATCGGGAAATTTGCGCTTGAGAACGTCCAGATTGAACGGCCAGTCGACGGTCGAGTCCTGCTCGCCCTGCAGAATGAGCGTGGCGACATGACACGGCGGCAGGGCAATCAGGCGCGGCATCCAGCGGCGCATGGCATTGACCCACTGCATGGCCAGGCGATCCGGTTGCAGGGGGTCGCTTTCGCGCAGGAAGGTGGCGAAGTCGCTGTCGGTGGAGTTGTCACGAAAGCGCCGCGGCACGGTGCGCACGAAAGGTCCTACCAGGCGCTGCAGCCAGTTGGCCTGAGACCAGCCATAGGGGCGTACCAGCGGGGCCAGCAGCACCAGGCCCTGCCAGTGCTGGGTGTCGTCGCGGGTCAACGCATCGGTGGCCAGGATGGCGGCACCGGTGCTCTGGCCGATGCCGACCCAGGGCGCCCCGGCGAGGTCGCGTGCCTCGAGATCACGGCGCAGGGCGTCCAGACAGGCCCCGTATTCATCAAAGTCGCCGATCGAGGCCCTCACCCCGCTGGACAGGCCGTGCCCCGGCAGGTCCCACAGCACAATGCGCCAGTGGCGGTCCAGCAGGCTTTCCAGAAGATGGCGGTAGAGGCCCAGGTGGTCATAATAGCCATGTACCACCATGATCGTGCCGACCGGCTCGGAGGGTGTCCACACCTGGGTCCAGAGGCGAAAGCCCTGGACCTCCACATGACCGGCATGCAATGTCACGGCCTCTCCCAGCAGTGGGCTCAGGCCGTAGTGGTCCAGATAGCGTGCCAGGGCGTCATCGGCCTGCTCGACCGGTGCCAGGGGGCCGTGTTCCTGTAAGACTGTAAAGTCGCTCATCGCATCCTCTGCTGTGCTCGCCCATGCTATCGCCATGCTGGCGGTGGGGCCAGCCAAGGATCAGCGCAGGGCCTACCCGCCTCTCGTCATTTGGTCGATAGGGCCGCTCGCGGTCCGATGCTCGACTTTACATGTGGAATGAATTTCCACAAGCTAATTGAAGCCGTGTCGTCCTGGCGCAACGGTTTTTCTCAACATTGGTGCGATGCCGGATGGCGTCGAGCCAGCATGTCCCGGGAGAATGTCTCATGAGTCAACGCATTAGGCGTCATCGCCTGCAGGTAGCGGCCGAGCTGGACCGCTTCATCAGCGAACGGGCCCTGCCCGGCACCGGTGTCGAGCCGGAGGCGTTCTGGTCCGGCGTCGACGCCCTCTTTCATGATCTGACGCCACGCAACCGCGAATTGCTGAGCGAGCGCGAGCGTCTGCAAGGTGAGCTGGATGCCTGGCATCGCGAGCACCCCGGGCCGGTGCGCGACATAGAAGCCTACCGGGCCTTTCTCGAGTCGATCGGCTATCGCGTCAAGGCACCGGTGAGGGTCGAAGTCACCACCACAAGCGTGGATCGCGAGATCGCGGTGCAGGCCGGGCCGCAGCTGGTGGTGCCCGTCAACAACGCCCGCTATGCACTGAATGCCGCCAATGCGCGCTGGGGCAGTCTCTATGATGCCCTCTATGGCACCGACAGCATTCCCGACACGGATGGCGCCGAGCGCGGCCCTGACTTCAATTCCCGGCGTGCCGAGAAGGTGGTTGCCTACGCCAAGGGGGTACTGGACCGCGCCGCGCCGCTGGCCACCGGGTCGCACCGGGAAGCGGTCAAGTATGCCCTGCGCGACGGCCACCTGGTCGTGACCCTCGAGGGTGGCCGCGAGACCGGCCTCAAGCAACCTGGCAAGCTGGTGGGCTTTCAGGGCGCACCGAGCGCCCCGCATGCCGTGCTGCTGGTCAACCACGACCTCCATCTGGAGATCCAGGTGGACGCCGACCATCCCATCGGTCAGACCGACCCGGCGGGCATCAAGGATGTGGTGGTCGAGTCGGCGCTGACCTCGATCATGGACTGCGAGGACTCGGTGGCGGCGGTGGACGCCGAGGACAAGGTGGCGGTCTATGCCAACTGGCTGGGCCTGATGAAGGGCGACCTGGAAGCGTCGCTCGACAAGCAGGGCAAGCCGCATACCCGGCGTCTCAACGCCGATCGTCAGTGGAACACGCCGGACGGCGGTGAGCTCACCCTGCCCGGGCGAGCCCTGATGTTCGTGCGCAATGTGGGGCACCTGATGACCACACCGGCGGTGCTGGATGCCGAGGGCCAGGAGCTGCCCGAGGGCATCCTCGATGCGGTGGTGACCAGCCTGCTGGCTATGCACGACCTGGCCCGGGGCGAGGACCAGCCGCGCAACTCCCGTGAAGGTTCGGTGTATATCGTCAAGCCCAAGATGCATGGGCCGCAGGAAGTCGCCTATACCCGCGAGCTCTTCGAGCGCGTCGAGGACCTGCTGGGCCTGGCGCGCGACACGCTCAAGATGGGCATCATGGATGAGGAGCGACGCACCTCGGTCAATCTCAAGGCCTGTATCGCCGAAGCCAGCTCGCGAGTGGTGTTCATCAATACCGGTTTCCTTGATCGCACCGGCGATGAAATGCACACCGCTATGCAGGCCGGTGCCATGATTCGCAAGGGCGAGATGAAGGGCAGCACCTGGATCGGCGCCTATGAGCGCAGCAATGTTCAGACGGGGCTGGCCTGCGGCCTGCGCGGGCGTGCCCAGATCGGCAAGGGCATGTGGCCCATGCCGGATCGCATGGCGGCCATGCTCGAGCAGAAGGTCGGTCACCCACGAGCCGGGGCTAACACTGCCTGGGTACCGTCACCCACCGCCGCGACCCTGCATGCCCTGCATTACCATCAGGTCAGCGTGGTCGAGGTGCAACGCGAGCTCGAAGCCCAGGGTGAGCCGGACTGCCTGGATGAACTGCTCTGTGTGCCGGTGGCCGAGCAGCCGGAGTGGCGCGAGGACGAGATCCAGCAGGAGCTCGACAACAACTGTCAGGGCATCCTGGGTTATGTGGTGCGCTGGGTTGAGCACGGCGTGGGCTGCTCCAAAGTGCCCGATGTGCATGATGTCGGGCTGATGGAAGACCGCGCGACCCTGCGGATTTCCAGCCAGCATCTGGCCAACTGGCTCTACCAAGGCGTGGTGGATGAGGCGCGCGTTCGCGACACCCTGGCGCGCATGGCTAGGGTTGTCGATGAACAGAATGCCGGCGACCCCGACTACACCCCGATGAGTGCCGATTTCGCGGCCTCGCATGCCTTCCAGGCCGCCTCCGAGTTGATCTTCAAGGGCCGCGAGCAGCCATCCGGTTACACCGAACCGCTGCTGCACCACTGGCGCGCCGTGCACAAGACGTCAGCCAGCTAGCCGCTGTCGGGTAGCCTCTCAGCGGCGGGCGAAAAGCAGACTGCCGGCCAGGCTCAGCCAGCCGGCGATCAACAGTATGCCGCCCAGCGGAGTGATCGGCCCCAGCCAGGCCAGTTCGCTGAGTGCCAGACCATAGAGCGAGCCGCTGAACAGCAGCATGCCCAGGGCCCAAAGCGTCAGTATCAAGCGCTGTCCGGCCAGCGGCCGGGCGGCGCGCCAGGCCAGTACCGCCAGGATCGCCAGGGTGTGCCAGGCCTGATAGCGCACCCCGGTCTGATAGCCTTCGAGCAGCCGGGGTGTCAGTTGCTCGGTCAGACCATGGGCTCCCCAGGCGCCCATCACCACCATCAGGGCGCCGGACAGCGCCGCCATTATCCACCAGAGCCGATCCGCCATGGTCATTTCTCCCGGTTTGACGCGCCTACCGTACCCGGCGTCAGGCTGAGACGCTACAATGGCCCCCCACAAGGCTGACATGTGAAGACGCAAGAGGATGCCATGCAGGTACAACTCAATGGCGAAGCCACACAGCTCAAGGATGATCTCTCGGTGTCGCAGTTGATCGAGCACCTGGGCCTGGCGGACCGCCGTATTGCGGTGGAGGTCAACGAGGCCATTGTGCCGAAGAGTGCGCACGGCCGGACGCACCTCGCGGAGGGCGACCGTGTCGAGGTCGTGCATGCCATCGGCGGAGGCTGACGACCCTCCATCTCACCCAACAGCCACAGGAGTTGTCAGACGCATGACCGATTTCATCCAGGACACGCCGCTCAGGGTCGCCGGGCGTGAGTTTGCCTCGCGCCTGCTGGTGGGCACCGGCAAGTATCGCGATTTCGACGAAGCGGGGGCGGCGATCGGCGCCAGCGGTAGCGAGGTCGTGACCTTTGCGGTGCGTCGCACCAATCTGGGGCAGGATGCCGCGGCGCCCGGGCTGCTCGATGTGGTTTCCCCCGAGCGGTATACCCTGCTGCCCAATACCGCGGGCTGCTTCACCGCCCAGGACGCCGTGCGCACCTGTCGGCTGGCGCGCGAGCTGCTGGATGGCCATAACCTCGTCAAGCTCGAGGTGCTGGGGGACGAGGCGACGCTCTACCCCAATGTCGTCGAGACGCTGTCGGCCGCCGAGACACTGGTCAAGGATGGCTTTGATGTCATGGTCTATACCAGTGACGACCCCATCGTGGCCGCCGAACTGGAGCGCCTGGGCTGTTGCGCGATCATGCCGCTGGGCTCGCTGATCGGTTCCGGCCACGGCATCCAGAACCCCTACAACATCGGCTTGATCATCGAGCAGGCTCAGGTTCCGGTGCTGGTGGACGCCGGTATCGGCACGGCCTCGGAAGCCGCCCAGGCCATGGAGCTGGGCTGCGACGGCGTGCTGATTAACTCCGCCATTGCCCATGCCCGTCAGCCGGTGCTGATGGCCAATGCCATGCGCCATGCCGTTCAGGCCGGTCGCGAGGCCTTCCTGGCAGGGCGCATGCCGCGTCGCCAGCAGGCCGAGGCCTCGTCGCCGATGAGTGGCCGCATCAATGCCTGAGCCGCGCCTTCTGACCGTTATTCCTGAATTCGTGACCCGAGTAGTGAACGCCGCATGAACGATACCGATACCCCCGGCCCGGAATCGGCCGACGCCCCGCTGCACCGCCCCGGCATCAAGAGCTATGTGCTGCGCGCCGGCCGCATGACCACCGCCCAGACCCGTGGGCTCGAGGAGGTCTGGCCGCGCCTGGGCCTGACCCTGGCGGACGGTCCGCTGGACCTGGACGCTGTCTTCGGGCGTCGGGCCCCCCGGGTAGTGGAAGTGGGCTTCGGCATGGGGGCCTCGCTGATCGAACAGGCCGAGGCACATCCGGAGACCGACTATATCGGTATCGAGGTGCATGCCCCGGGCGTCGGCAAGCTGCTCGACGAAGCGGACAAGCGTGGCCTGACCAACCTTCGGGTGTATCGCGAGGACGCCCTGGCGGTGCTGGAGCAGTGTATCCCCGCGGCCAGCCTGACCACCGTGCAACTGTTCTTCCCCGACCCCTGGCCGAAAAAGAAGCATCACAAGCGGCGGATCGTTCAGCCGGCCTTTGTCGAGCTGGTTCGCACGCGTCTCGAGCCGGGCGGCACCCTGCACATGGCCACCGACTGGGAGGCCTACGCCGAGTGGATGGCCGAGGTGATGGCCGAGGCACCGGGATACGCCAATATCGCCGAAGCCGAGACGGCCCCCTATGTGCCCCGCCCGGACTATCGCCCGCTCACCAAGTTCGAGGTCCGCGGGGAGCGTCTTGGGCATGGCGTGTGGGACCTGGTTCACCGCCGTGCCGACGCTTGAGCCTGCCGCGTTCGCGGGTGCTGGCCGGTGTGCCGGGGCGTGAAGCCGGCTGGCGCTGCCAGCGCCCGTTCGGGCTTGCCGTGGCCTCATGGCCGCCCGCGCCGCGTCCGCGCTGACGCCCTGAACGGAGCGCCACGCTGGCGCCGACCAGCCCCAGCAACAGGCCCACGCCCCCCAGTTGGCCGGGCAGTTCGCCGAACATCAGGGCGGTCCAGCCCAGCGTCACGGCGGGTGTCAGCGCCACCAGGCCGGCGCTCTGGGCAACGCCAAAACGCCGCAGGCTCTCGACGAAGCAGCCATAACTGCCGAAGGTTGCCAGCACGATTAGCCAGGCCATGGTCGTCAGGGTCGCGCGGTCGGGGGTCGGTGGTGCCAGAGACTCGCCCATGGCCAGGGCGGCCACCAGAAAGACGCCGGTGGCAGCCGTCAACTGGACGGTCAGGCGTGCCTCGAGCGCCAGGGCCACCTGTTGCCGGGTGGCCAGGGCGCTGCCCAGGGCAACACAGGCCACTGCCAGCAGGGGCAGGCCATACGCCCAGAGAGGCGCACCGCCGACGGTCTGCAGATCATCCAGCACGCTCAGTGCTGCTCCCAGGGTCGCGACCAGCATGCCGATCCATTGCCAGGGCCGGGTGTGCTCGCCCAGCCAGCGGCTGGCCAGGGTGATAGCGGCGAGGGGCTGGAGGGCGCCGATCAGCGCGGCCACTCCTGCACTGACCCCCGCCTCGATGGCCAGCAGCATGGTCAGCAGGTAGCCACCCACCGTCAGGCTGCCGACCAGTGCCTCGTGCCACAGGGCGCGGCGCTCCACGGCCGGTGCGCGGTTTCGGCGTGCGCGCCACCACCACCAGCCGCCGGCCAGCAGAGCGGCCAGCGCGAAGCGCCAGGTATAGAGCGCCATGACCGGTGTATCGATGGCCACCGCCATGCGGCTGCCGACGAAGCCGCTGCTCCAGCACACCACAAAGCCCACCGCCACCGCCAGCGCTCCCATGGCGGGCAGGTAGTGTGTCGGGGCGAAACGGCTTGGACGTACTGTGATGCCGATCATGAGACTGTCTCGCGTCAGGGGGATGGTCGCGACAGTCTGGCTCGACTAAAGTGTTTCGTGAATCGAAACTTATTGGAGAGAGCGTTCAATATGGCTGAAGTCTTGTCGGACTCCCTGGACCTCGAGGCATTGCGCAGTTTCGTCGCGGTGGCCCGGCTGGGCACGCTGGCGGCGGCGGCCCAGGAGCGGCACCGCACCGTCAGCGCCCTGAGCATGCAGATCAAGCGTCTGGAGTCACGCCTCGACACCACCCTGCTGATTCGTGGCGCGCGCGGGGTGACGCCGACCTCCGCGGGCCAGGCACTGCTGGGCGAGGCCCGCGAGCTGCTGCGCCGTCATGATGGGCTGGTGGCGCGGATCAGCGGGCGCGGCCTGAGTGGCCGGATACGCTTCGGCATGCCGGAAGACTACGCCAGTCGCCTGGTGGGGCGCCTGCTGCCGGACTTTCTGGGCCGCCACCCGGATGTGGTGCTGGAAGCCGTGACGGCGCCCAGCGGTCGTCTGACGCGCCTGCTGGAGCGTGGCGAACTGTCGTTGATCGTGGCCCTGGACCGCCCCTACTACCTGAGTGGCGGCGAGGCGCTCTGGCGGACCCGCCCGGTCTGGGCAGGGGCCAGGGATCTGCGAGTGGATACCACGGCCCCCCTTCCGCTGGCCCTGCACCCAGAGGATTGTCCCTATCGTCAGTTGGGCAGCGAGGCCTTGAGCGCCATTGATCGCCCCTGGCACGCTGTTTTCACGAGCACCAGCATTCATGCCCTGGAAACGGCCGTAGAGTCGGGTCTGGCCCTGGGAATTCTGGAGCGTGACCGATTGACGCCGGCCATGCGTGAGCTGGGCGAGGCCGAGGGATTACCTGCCCTGAAGGGCTGCGAGGCACAACTGCATTACGGGCGACATGTCTCGGCGGCGTCCTGGCCGGCCGTGGAGGCCCTGGGCGCCTTGCTCAAGCAGCAGCTGGCCAGAAACGACTGACCCGGCCCATGGCGCGGCGGAGCACGCAGGTGCGCAAGGTGACGAGCGGAAAAAAGAAAGCCGCCCTGGGCGGGCGGCAAAAGACCGTGACTAGCAATGAGGAGGAGAATCCCGGACAAGCCACTGGCAGGTAGCCTGTCTGGGCCATGGCGGCTCATCAACGCCATGTGTGTAGAGTAAATCATTCTCATTTGCCCCGTCAACACAAATGCGAATATTTTTTATTACTTTTTGCCTGTGCGCTCGGTCAGCCCACCAGCCGCAGCCATAGTGGCAACGACACCATGGCCAGCAGGGTCTGGCCGGTGATCAGCGCGGCCATGAGCTCGGCATCGCCGCCGAGCTGGCGGGCCAGGATGTAGGCCGAGGTCGCCGTCGGCAGAGCCGCGAACAGCAGGGTGATATCCCGACTGACCGGGTCCAGCCCGAACAGCAGGCCCAGCGTCAGCACCAGGGCGGGCATCAGCAGCAGCTTGGTGATATTGGCGGCGAGGACGCCGGCATCGAGTCGCAACAGGGCGCGCGTTTTCAGGGCGACCCCCACGGCCACCAGCCCCAGCGGCAGGGCGGCGCGGCCCAGCAGCTCGACGCTCGACTCACTCCAGCCGGGCAGGCCAATGCCGCTGAGGTTCAGGCCGATGCCCAGCAGGCAGGCCAGGATCAAGGGGTTGCGGGTCAGGGCCAGCAGGCTCTGGCGCAAACCACCGCTTCCCAGGGTGCCGGCCGCCATGAAACTGCTCACACAGAGTACATTGACCACCGGCACCAGCAAGGCCACGGCGACGGCGGCCACCGTGGCGCCCGCTTCGCCGTGCAGGGCCGCAGCACCGGCCACGCCCACATAGGTATTGAAGCGCAGAGCCCCCTGGAAGACCGAGGTGAAAGCGGGCGGGCCAAGCCCCAGCCAGCGCTGGATGACCCAGAGTCCGCCGCCGAGCAGCCCCATGGCGCCGAGCAGGGTGAGCGCCACGCGTCCCACCGGCACCTGCTGCATGTCGGCGGTGGCCAGGGTCGCCACGAGCATGGCGGGAAACAGCATAAAGTAGATCAGCCGCTCCATGCGCGGCCAGAAGTCCCCGCCCGGCTGGTCAAGGCGGCCCAGCAGGGCGCCCAGCAGGATCAAGCCAAAGAGTGGCCCCAGGGCTGCGCCAACACCTTGCATGCAATCTCCTCAGGCGCGGCACGGGGTGCCGCGGCGGTTGTGGTCGGGACAGGGTGGCGACCCGGGCCGGCATGGAGGAAACGCCGGTATCACGCTATCTTGCCATTATCGGCCTCATGACTTCACCTTCGCGAAGCAGGCCGGCCTCGGGCCAAATGCGGCAGGAGACTCGGATGCAACAACGTCGCTGGTACATGGTGCCCGTCGGCCTGGTGCTGCTGGCTGGCGCCTGGCTGGCCTTCGACCACTGGCAGCAGGACGACCGGGCGCAGGCTCCACCGCCGGGCGGCCCCATCTCGCTGCCCTCCACCCAGGGCGACTTCACGCTATCCCGGCTGGATGACGATCAGTTGGCGATTCTCTTCTTCGGCTACACCTGGTGCCCCGATGTCTGCCCGATGAGCCTGGCCGTGGTGCGTCAGGTGCGCCAGGGTCTGTCCGAGGAGCAGCGTCAGCGTGTCGTGCCGGTGATGATTTCCGTCGACCCCGAGCGCGATACCCTGGCCCGGCTGGAGACCTATCTGGCGGCCTTCGGCGAGGCCTTCATCGGGGCCAGGGGCAGCCCTGACCAGCTCGAGGCGGTTGCCGAGCGTTACGCGGTGCGCTGGCGGCGGCATGCCCCGACCGGTGCCGAAGCGGGTTATACGGTGGATCACACGGCCTCGCTGTATCTGGTCAACCGCCACGGCGAGATACTCGAGCGTGTGCTGCATTCGCCGACCCCCGGCCCGCTCGAGACGGCCGTGAATCGGACGCTGGAGACGCTATAGATGGCCCATAAAAACGGCCGGCTGAATCAGCCGGCCGTCCAGGAGGTGCGCTGCCGAGCAGGGTTATTCGGCGCTGCTGTCACTCTCGTTGGCATCACCCTCGCTGGCATCATCCTCTTCCGAGGCGCCGTCGGCCGTTTCGCTGTCGTCGGAGGAAGACTCGGCCGGAGTCACATCGAGCAGCTCCACTTCGAAGATCAGCGTCTCGTGAGGACCGATCGGGCCCTGGCCACGGGCGCCGTAGGCCAGCTCGGAGGGAATGACCACTTCCCACTTGTCGCCCACGCTCATCAGCTTCAGGGCTTCCTGCCAGCCTTCGATGACCTGGCCGACCCGGAAGCTCACCGACTCGTCACGCTCGTAGGAGCTGTCGAAGACGGTGCCGTCGATCAGCTTGCCTTCATAGTTGACCTCGACGGTATCGCCGTCGCTCGGCGAAGCGCCGTCACCGGATTCCAGCTCGCGGTATTGCAGGCCGGATTCGGTTTCCGTGACGCCATCCTTCTCGGCGTTCTCTTCCAGGTAGGCCTGGCCTTCGGCCTGGTTGGCCTCGGCACGCTTCTTGGCTTCAGCCGCCTGTTGCTCCTGGGCCTGTTGCTGGAACTGTGTCAGCGTCTCGGCCATCTCTTCATCGCTCAAGGCCAGTTCATCGCCGGCATAGACGTCGCGAATGGCCTGGGTGAAGGCGTCGATATCGAGCTCGTCCACATCCTGCTGGATGCTCTGACCCAGGGTGACGCCGAGGCTGTAGCCCAGACGCTCTTCCTCGGACTCGGGGGCCGCCAGGGTCAGGGGGGCAGTGCTCATCAGAGCGACCAGGGAAGCGGAAGTCAGCAGTGTCTTCATGAAAAACCTTGTGCTCCGGCGCAGGGCGCCAATGGTGTATGAACTTATTGGGACTCTAACAGGACCGGTCGGGTTCCGCCGACATGAAAGACGGCGAAATCCGACCGGGAATGAAACCTGCCAATGGGGGGTTAGACAACCATCACCGGGCAGTGCGAGGAACCTGCCACACGCTGGGCCACACTGCCCAGCAGAAGGCTCTTGTCGCCGTTGGTGCCCTGGGCACCAATGACTACCAGGTCGCATTCGCGCTTGCGGGCGAAGCGCACCAGAGTGCGTGATGGCCGCCCGCCCTTGACGAAGGCTCGGATCTTGTCGCTGGGCACGCCCAGCTCGGTGGCACGCGTCTTGGCATGCACCGCGATTTCCGTGGCGTAGTCCTTGAGGGCGTCGTCCGGAATATCCAGACGGTCCGGGCGGACCATCGACAGCGAGGCTTCCAGCAGGCTGTGGTGCTTGAACACACACAGCACATACAACTCCGCACCGGTCAGCTGCTGCAGCGCCACGGCCTTCTCCAGTGCCTTGACCGCGCCCTTGGAGCCATCCACGGCTACCATGATTCGATTGAACATTGTCACCTTACTCCTTTGATCCGGTCGAGGTGCTTACCTGAAGGCCAGGTCGCGCAGGAACAGGGCGATCTGCGGGAACATGATCAGCAATGCTGCGGCCAGCACCAGCATGAAGATAAAGGGTGGGGTGCCCTTGATCACATCCAGGTAGGGACGCTTGAAGATGGCGATGGCGGTGAAGATATCGCAGCCAAAGGGCGGCGTTGCCGAGCCGATGGCCACCTGCAGCGTGATCAGGATGCCCACCAGCACCGGGTCGAGACCGGTGGCCTCGATGGCCGGCACGAAGACCGGCGTCAGCACCAGGATCACCACGATCGGATCGACGAACATGCAGGCCACGAAGAAGGCGATACAGATGGCGATCAGCACCCCGGTCGGCCCGGCCTCGTTGATCCCCACGGCCTCCAGGATCGCCTGCGGGATCTGGGCAAAGGAGATGATCCACGAGAAGCTGTTGCCCACGGCCACCAGGATGAAGACCACCGCCGTGATCAGGCCGGTGGACTTGGCGATGGCATAGATGTCACCCAGGTGCAGCGAACGGAACACCACGAACTCGAGCAGCACGGCGTAGAGTACACAGGCGGCGGCCGCCTCGGTGGGGCTGAAGATGCCGCCGTAGATGCCGCCGATGATGATGACCGGAAAGCCCAGGGGCCAGAGTGCCGAGCGAACCGCCGTAAAGCGCTCTCCCCAGCTGGACTTGGGCTCGGTGGGCACGCCACGCACCATGGCATAGATCACGCAGTAACAGGCGAACATGGTCAGGATCATAAGGCCCGGGCCGATACCGGCGATGAACAGCTCGCCGATGGAGGTACCGGAGACGATCCCGTAGATGATCATGCCGATACTCGGCGGAATCAGGAAAGCGATGTCACTGGAGTTGATGATCAGCGCCAGGCTGAACGAATCCGAATAGCCGGCCTTGAGCATGCGCGGGCGCAAGGGCGAGCCCACGGCGACCACGGTGGCCTGGGTGGAGCCGGAGACGGCGCCGAACAGGGTGCAGGAGGCGGCGGTACTGACGGCCAGTCCGCCCTTGATGTGGCCGATGAAGGCCATGACCATGTTGATCAGCCGGTTGGCCGACTGACCCCGGGTCATGATGTCGGCGGCCAGAATGAACATGGGCACGGCAATCAGGGAGGCGGGTCGAATCCCGGCCATCAGCTGCTGGATCAGCGTCTCCATCTGCCCCAGCCCACCGAACATCATGAAAAAGCCGATGATCGCTGCGGTGGCCAGCGGGATCATCATGGGAAAGCCCAGCAGCAGCAGGGCGATCATGGTCGTAACCATTATTGTCGTCATCGTGTATTCCCCCGGGGCGATGCGCCCTGCGTCAGACTTCCGTTTCCGTATCCTTGTACCCGTCCACCACCGAGGTCGACAGATAGACATCACGCGACGTCAGGTTCTTGATGGCGGTGAACAGATATTGAATACCGGTGATCACGAAGCCAAACGGCACCCAGACATAGATGATGAAGATCGGGAACCCCATGGCCGGCAGGATGCGGCCCTTGTCGTACAGGTCGAGCACATAGAGCAACGAGTAGTAGGCCAGGAAAAACATCACGCCGGACGTGAACAGCGCGATCGCCACCATCAGGGCGCGCCGCCCGCCTACCGGCAGGGCATCATAGATCGCCGACATACGGATGTGGCGGCCGTGTCGTGCCGCATAGCCGATACCCGCGAAGGTGATCATTATGATTAGGATGCGGTTGACCTCGCCGGTGAAGAACAGGCTCTCGCCGAGGGCAAAGCGTCCGACGACATTGGCGATGGTATTGGTGGCCATCAGCAACACGCCGGTGGCCAGGATGACCGCTTCCAGCTTGCTGATCAGCGTGTCGATGGTGCCCAGGATCCCGGGTAGCCCGGATTTGTAGTGCTTTTCGGCTTGTTCTTCGTCGGTCATGGCCGCGCTCCCCTAAGCAGACACATGGCGAATTGATGACAACCCTGATGACATCCTAGTGTCAGTGGCGGGCATGACGGTCAACGTTGGGTGAACGCTGGCCCCGGCCGGAGGGTTGGAAACACTTCGGGGGCAGCATGGCTGCCCCCGAATGGTGCGGGTCAGGTGGGGAATCAGCCTTCCTGGCTTTCTTCCATGGCCTCTTCCTCGGAGGCTTGCGCTTCCTCGGAATCCGCGTCACCCGACATTTCCTCGTCAGAGCCGCCGTCCTGCACGGCCTCGAGGTCGGCTTTGAACTGGTTGAGCAGCTCCTGGCCCTGTTCGCCGGTCATCTCGATAAACTTCTCTTCGACCTGCGGAGCGCGCTCCTTGAAGGCCGCAATCTGTTCGTCGTCGAGACGCGTCACGGTGACTTCATCGGAGGCTTCCTGGATCTTCGCGAGGGATTCCTCGGACAGGCCCTGAATGTGCTCGATGGTGTGATCATAGGCCGCGTCTGCTGCGTCCTGCACCAGCTGCTGGTCTTCCTCGGACAAGCCTTCGTAGAAGTCCTGGTTGGCCATCATGGCGGTGGTGAACCAGCCATGGCTGGTGAAAGTCAGGTGCGGTGAGACTTCATACAGGCCGCCGGACTCGATCCAGAAGATCGGATTTTCTTGGCCGTCGATGATGCCGGTCTGCAGGCCGCCATAGACTTCACCCCAGGGCAGCGGTGTCGGGGTCGCACCGAAGGCATCATAGGTCTCGGCCAGCAGCGGGTTGGTCATGGTCCGGATCTTCTTGTTGTCGAAGTCTTCCGGTGAGGTGATCGGCTCGTCGGCCGTCACGACCATTTCGCCTTCCGGGTACATCTTGAGAAGTTCTAGCCCATGCTCGGCATACAGCTTGGGGAACATCTCGTTGATGGCCTTGCTCTCGTCAAAGAACTCGAGAACCGTGTCCATGTCGGTCGGCATCAGGTAGGGGATGAAGAAGATCTGTGCCGAAGGAATCAGTGCGCCGGTGAAGCCGGGCGACTGGTTGACGAACTGCAGGATGCCATTCTGGGTCTGCTCCATGATGTCATCGGATTCACCCAGCTCGCCGAAGCGATAAACCTGAACGCTGTGGTCGGAATTATCCTCGACATAACCCTTGAAAGCCTGAGCAAAGACATCCTGTACGTCGCCTTCGTATTCCTCGTGGGCATAGCGCCAGTTATCGGAGTAGGCGGCGGTGGACATGCCGAGCATCAGGGCGCCGATGCTCGCGGTAGTCAGCAGCTTTTGTGCCTTCATTCTTGTGATTCCTCTGCAGGTTTTGCCGGAAAATCAGTCACTCATCGACCGGCGAAAATACGAAAACGCCATTCGCATGCGGTTTGCGCAGGTGTTTTCAGGCTAGCGCGGGGGTCAGGGAGGGTCAAGCTGGCTTTCCAGCGTGGCGAGGGCAAAAAGATGTGATTTTTTCTGAAGTTGGACACCATAAGGCACAACTTTTTCGAGGGGCGGGCGAGGCAGGGAATACTGATAAAGCGTGATGACACCATCCAGTGTGGCGTTTTCCAGGCGCTGCAGGCATTCCTGTTCGGCATCCTGCTCGGCCTGCTTGATGCGTTGACGCAGCGTCGATACGCTCGGCCGCGTCCTGGCCTCGGCCTTGAGGTCGCGGCGAATCCGGCGCAAGGGCGTGATGATCGTGCCCTGCCAGTCGCGCAGCGCCGCCGGGACTGCTCCGGCGTGCAGTGCATGGCGGTACAGCCAGCAGCGCCACAACAGCTCGGTGACCTCGAGGCCGGCGTCATCCTGCAGCGTCAGGCAGGCCGCCTCGACGCCATGCCCGGCATAGAGGCCGAGGGCGAAATCCCAGAGGGGGTCCAGGGCGAGCTGTGCCCGCAAAGCGGCGGATAATTCGGTAGAATCGTCGCTCATGACAAGGTGGCCGCTCAGCAGCGGCGATCTCACGCAGCACAATGGAGTTGGCATGATCTCACTGCGCCAGGTATCCCTGCAACGCGGCTCCCAGAGCCTGCTCGAGGCCGCCGATCTGACCCTGCATGCGGGCCACAAGGTAGGCATCGTCGGTGCCAACGGCACCGGCAAGTCGAGCCTTTTCAAGCTGCTGCTGGGGGAGCTTGCGCCGGAGCGCGGCGAGCTGGAGATGAGCGGGGGGCAGCGCATCGCTCACATGGCCCAGGAAGTCGAGGCGCTCGAGCGCAGCATCCTCGACTATGTGCTGGATGGCGATCAGGCCCTGCGCGAGGCCGAAGCCGCCCTGGCCTCGGCCCAGGCGTATGGTCAGGCCCACCGGGAGGCCGAGCTGCACGGCACCATCGAGTCGCTGAACGGCTACAGCGCCCCGGCGCGGGCCGCCCAGTTGCTGGTCGGGCTGGGCTTCGGCCAGGAGGATCTGGCCCGCCCGCTGGCGTCCTTTTCGGGGGGCTGGCGCATGCGGGTCAACCTGGCTCGTACACTCTTCACGCCCTCGGATGTGCTGCTGCTCGATGAGCCCACCAACCACCTGGACCTCGACGCCCTCTTGTGGCTGGAGCAATGGCTGACGCGCTATCCCGGCACTCTGCTGCTGATCTCCCACGACCGCGACTTTCTCGATGCCGTCTGCGACCACATCGTGCATTTCGAGCGCCGCTCGCTGGTGCTGTATCGCGGCAACTACACCACCTTCGAGCGCACCCGGGCCGAGAAGCTGGCCTTGCAACAGGCCGAAGCCGCCAAACAGCAGGCGCGCAAGGAAGAAATCGAGCGCTTCGTGGCCCGCTTTCGCTACAAGGCCACCAAGGCACGCCAGGCTCAGAGCCGGCTGAAAATGCTGGAGCGCATGGGCGACATTGCCGTGGCGCATGCCGACTCGCCCTTTCATTTCCGCATTCCGTGTTCCGACAAGGTCTCCCAGCCGCTGGTACTGCTGAACGATGCGGCCCTGGGCTATCGACACCGGGACGGCGGAGTGCGCCAGCTCGAGGCGGTCAACCTGGCGCTGCAGCCGGGCCAGCGCATCGGCCTGCTGGGGCCCAACGGGGCCGGCAAGTCGACCCTGATCAAGTCGCTGACCGCCGAGTTGCCACTGCTCGGTGGCGAACGCGTGGAAGGCGAGCACCTGGCCATCGGCTATTTCGCCCAGCACCAGCTTGAGAGTCTGGACCTCTCGGCCACGCCCTTTCTGCATGTGCAGCGTCTCTCGCCCACCGCCGCGGATGCCGAGATCCGACGCTTCCTGGGCGGTTTCGGCTTCCATGGCGACGATGTCTTCGAGGATGTATCACGCTTCTCGGGCGGCGAGAAGGCCCGCCTGGCGCTGGCGCTGGTGGCCTGGCAGCGGCCCAACCTGCTGTTGCTGGATGAGCCGACCAACCACCTCGACCTGGAAATGCGCGAAGCCTTGACCGAGGCGCTGGCCAGCTTCGAGGGCGCGGTGATCGTGGTCTCCCACGACCGCCACCTGCTGCGCGCCACCGTGGACGAGTTCTGGCGGGTCGCCGACCACCGCGTCACGCCCTTCGATGGCGACCTCGATGACTACCGCGCCTGGCTCAAGTCACGCCTCGAGGAGCAGCGTCGCGAAGCCCGCCACGACAAGGCCGAACGCCAGCAGGAAGAGGGCGAGCCCCGGGATGACCGCAAGGCCTCGCGACGTGCCGCCGCCGAACTGCGCGAGAAACTGCGCCCGCTCAAGCGCGAACGCGACCAGGCCGAGCGCGAGATGGAAAAGACCCAGGCCGCCCTCGACAACGTCGAAGCCGAGCTGGGCGACGCCGAGCTCTACACCGACGACGCCCGCAAGGACGAACTCAACACCCAACTCGCCCGCCGCGGCGAACTCGCCACCCGGCTCGAGGAACTCGAGCAGCAATGGCTCAGCGCCGAAGAACGCCTCGAAGCCATGGAAGCGGAACTCAAGGGGTGAGCGGTAAGCTGTAAGCTCTAAGCTGTTAGTTGGAAGAACGCGGCTGGCGCCGCTTTAAGATGGAAGAACGGCGCTTCGCGCCTTGAAGAGGTAAGAAAGCCCTTGACGCCACAAACCCTAGCACCAGCCTGGCCTCTTCCCTCTTCCCTCTTCCCTCTTCCCTCTTCCCTCTTCCCTCTTCCCTCTTCCCTCTTCCCTCTTCCTTCAGGTCTCCAACATCACGGTCACGGGGCCGTCGTTGGTGAGGCTGACCTGCATGTCGGCGCCGTAGCGGCCGGTGGCGGTGTCGGGCCAGGTGGCGCGGGCGCGGTCGGCCAGGTAGTTGAACAGGCGTTCGCCTTCTTCCGGGGTGGCGGCGCTGGAGAAGCCGGGGCGCAGGCCCTTGCGGGTGTCGGCGGCGAGGGTGAACTGCGAGACCAGCAGCAGGCTGCCGCTGGCCTGTTGCAGGTTGAGGTTCATGCGGCCGTCGTCATCGGCGAACACGCGGTAATGCAGCAGCTTGTGCAGTAGCCGGTCGGCCCGGGCTTCGTCGTCGCCGCGCTCGACGCCGATCAGGGCCAGCAGGCCGTGCTCGATGGCGCCGACACGCTGCGCATCGACCTCGACACGGGCATGGCGAACACGTTGAATCAGGGCTTTCATGCGGGCTCCGGCGTTGCGGGTGAATCCAGTCAGGTCAGCGGCCGAGCAGGTCGTCGCGAAAGCCCTCGCCCAGCGGGTTCCGGCCCAGCCAGATACCGAACAGGGCATTGGCCAGCGTGGCTTCGGCCTTGTCATAGAGCGTCTCGCCATTCAGCGCCAGGGTCAGACGCTGGCCATCCCAGCCGAGCACATAACGGTCGCCGGGCTCGACACTGCGGTAGTGGGTGTTGAAGTCATCCAGCGCCGTGGTCAGGGCGCTGAACTCCGCTTCGCTCAACTGATCGCTCAGGGTATCGCGGGTGACCTCGGCGAAGTCGGCCGCCTTGATGGCATGAAAGTAATCCAGCGCCAGGCGCCTTGGCACATCGCTTGACTGAGGCGCCGGCCGCGGGAAGCCCTCGGCCTGATAATAGGCCCCGGCATAGGCATCCCAGACCATGTAGCGGAAGAGGCCATGGCCCAGCAGGGTGTAGCGCTTGCCATCCACCTCGATGGCCTCCTCGAACTTGACGCCCTCGACCTCGACACTCAGAGCGGGCGGCGCGACCAGCATCAGGGTAGCGGCCAGGGCGGCGATCCAACAGCGTTGTGGCTTGAGCACGGTGCCTCCGGGAATCGGGTGACAGGAAGGGGCGTATCAGGGCCGGTCGGTCTACCAGGGCCGACACAACATGATATCGCAATGCGGCTCGGCCAGCAGGCGCTCGGTGATCTGGCTATGGCGGCCCAGCTGGCCGCGGCTGCCCAGTGCCAGCAGATCCGGCGACTGGCGCCGCAGTTGCGTCATCAGTACCTCGAGCGGGTCGCCCTGCTGCATTTCCAGGCTAAGCTCCGGCACCTGATCGAGTTCGGCCATCAACTGCTCGGTTTCCTGCTCCAGGTGGCGTTTCAGGCCCTCGATCTCGCGGTCACGCCAGCGGGCATAGCGAGTGTCCGAGCCGAGTTCGCGCTCGCCGGGAATGTTCCAGGCATGAAGCAGCGTCAGGCGCCCTTCGGGGAAGCGCTTCAGGGTCTGGCGCAGGGTGTGGCGCGAGGTCAGCGAGAAGTCGATGGGCACCAGGATGTCGTGCCATTCGCGGTTGGCCGGCTGGCTGACCGAGAGGACCGGGCAGGGCGCACTGCGCAGTACCCGGGCCAGCGTGGTGCCGTGCACCAGGTCCGGCTGGCCGCGCTTGCGGTGGGCGCCGAGAATGATCATGTCGGCATCGCGTTCGTGGGCCTCGCGGATGATCTCGGCATAGGGCGCGCCGGTCACCGTCTGTATCAGGCTGGCCGGTTCGGCCAGGGCATAGTCCTCGCGGATATCGGTGAGGGTGGCGGCGATATCGGCCACCACGGCTTCCTCCAGGTCATGCAGGACCCGCCTGGGCAGGTAGGGATCGAGCACATGGACGACATCGAGGCGCGCGCCACTCTCATTGGCCAGGCGAATGGCCCGGGCAAAGGCGGCACGGTTCTCGGCGGAGAGGTCGCAGGCGAACAGCAGGGTGCGGGACATGGCACAGCCCTCATGATGCCGGGTGAGACCCTCAGGATGGGCGCCCCCGCCGTCCCGCGCAAGTCGCCCGGCTCACACCAGCAGGTGATTCCGGCCTACCACCAGGCATGGAAGTGATGCACCGGGCCGCGGCCGTGGCCCACCTTCAAGCGATGACTGGCATCCAGCGCCTGGTGCAGCCACTGCTTGGCCTCGCCGATGGCGCTGACGAGGGCTTTATGGCCGGCGTCCTGCGGTAGGTGCGCCAGGTGGGCGGTGATGGCCGAGGACAGCGCGCAGCCGGTGCCGTGCAGGTTATCGGTCTCGATACGCGGCGCCGGAAGCCAGGCGCTGTCGTCGGGAGTGACCAGCAGGTCCGGGCAGGCCTGCCCGCGCAGGTGGCCACCCTTGAGCACCACACAAGGGGCCGCCAGGGCCTGCAGGCGAGGCAGCATGGCCTCCATCGCCTCGGTGCTGGCCGGTATGTCACTGCCCAGCAGCACCGCGGCCTCCGGCAGGTTGGGCGTGATCACATCGGCCAGCGGCACCAGTACCTCGCGCACCGCCGCGATGCCGGCATTGTCCACCAGGATATCGCCGCTCTTGGCGACCATGACCGGGTCGAGCACGATCCAGCGCGGGCGCTGGCGACGCAGGGCCTCGGCGATGGTCTCGGCCACTTCGCGGCTGGCCACCATGCCGATCTTCACGGCATCGATGCGCACATCCTCGAGCAGATTATCGAGTTGCTCGCCGATGGCCGTGGCAGGCACGGGGTGAACCTGCGCCACGCCGCGGGTGTTCTGGGCGATCACCGCGGTGATGACATTGGTGGCGTAGGTACCCAGGGCTGATAAGGTCTTGATATCGCCCTGCAGGCCGGCGCCGCCGGAGGGGTCGGAGCCGGCGATGGTCAAGGTATTGGGAAGCATCTTCGAGGCTGGCATGTCGAGTCGTCTGGCTGCTGTTAAGGGACGCGGAGTCCCTCAGCATACTGCATGCAGACGGGTGACAGCCACGCCGACACAAAGGGGCCACGCAAGCGTGGCCCCGGAGCGAGCGATCATGCCGCAGACGGCATCATTCGCTGCTGCTGGTGGTATCGCCCTGTGGGTTGCGGGCGTTGTAGTAGGCCTGTTCGGAGATGGCGTGGTAGCTCTCCACCTTGTCCTGAAAGGCCCGATAGGACTCGTGGATCTTGCCGGCCATCTCGCTGGACTCGGCCAGCTCGGCGACCACGTCCTCGGAGTGCTTCTTGGCCTCGGCCAGCACATCATCCGGCAGGCGGCGCAGTTCCACGTCGTGCTCGTTGATCAAGGTCTGCAGGGCGTCGTTGTTGCGCGCGGTGTACTCGTCGAGGACATCCTGGTTCACGTCACGCACCGCGGTCTTGAGGATGGCCTGCAGGTCCGCCGGCAGGGAGGTCATGGCCTCTTCGTTGACGATGGCCTCGAACATCACGGTCGGCTCGTGCCAGCCCGGATAGTAGTAATAGTCCGCCGCCTGATGCAGGCCGAAGGCCAGGTCGTTGTAGGGCCCGATCCACTCGGTGGCGTCGATGGCGCCGGACTGCAGGGAGGTGAAGATCTCGCCGCCCGGCATGTTGACGATGGCCACCCCCATGCGATTCATGACCTCGCCGCCAAGCCCCGGCATGCGCATCTTGAGGCCATCGAGGTCGTCGACCGAGTTGATTTCTTCGTTGTACCAGCCGCCCATCTGCACGCCGGAGGCACCGGCCGCCATGACGTCGATGCCGAAGTCGGCATACAGCTCGTTCCACAGCTCCAGGCCACCGCCATAATGCAGCCAGGCGTTCATTTCCTGGGCATTCATGCCGAAGGGCACCGCGGCGAAGAACTGGGCCGCCGGCGCCTTGCCCTTCCAGTAGTAGGAGGCGGAGTGACCCATCTCGGCAGTGCCCTCGGATACGGCATCGAAGACCTCGAAGCCGGGCACGAGCTGGCCGGCGCCGAAGACCTCGATCTGCAGCCGGCCGTCGGACATCTCCTCGACCAGCTTGGCGAGGCGCTCGGGCCCCTGGCCGACCCCGGGGAAGTTCTTCGGCCAGGAGGTGACCAGCTTCCACTCGAAGGTATCCTGGGCCTGGGTGGCGCCGGCCGCCAGCGTCATGCTGACGCCAGCCATGGCCATGACAAGTGCTTTGGGTTGCATAGCAGATTCCCCTGTTGGTGTTGTTCGTTGTGCGCAATGGCCCATGAGGGGCCGGAGGTTGACGTGGCAGGGCCTGGTGCCCCGGACATTGCGGTCATCTGTCAGGGGCACTATAGCCTGATCGGGTGGCAGGGCGGCCATACCACTTTCGGCGCGATGCCTCGGCCGCCCGAGGCAGTTGCATCAGAACTGGTCGGGCAGCCAGGTCGCCAGTTCCGGGAAGAACGCCAGGGCCACCAGCATGCCCAGCTGCAGCACGATGAACGGCAGCACCCCGCGATAGATCGACGAAGTGGCCACGGAGTCCGGCGCAACGCCGCGCAGATAGAAGAGCGCGAAGCCGAAGGGCGGCGTCAGGAAGGACGTCTGCAGGTTGATGGCGATCATGATGCCCAGCCAGACCGGGTCCAGCCCCATGGCCAGCAGGATCGGTCCGACGATGGGCACCACCACGAAGGTGATCTCGATGAAGTCGAGGATGAAGCCCAGCAGGAAGATCACCAGCATGACCACCAGGGTGGCGCCGACCACACCGCCCGGCATGCTCTCGAACAGATGGGTGACCAGTTCCTCGCCGCCATAGGCCCGGAAGACCAGCGAGAACAGCGCCGCGCCTATCAGGATCATGAAGACCATGGTGGTCACGTTGGTGGTCGAGCGCACCGCCTCGCGCAGGGTCGGCAGATCCAGGCGGCGATAGGCCAGGGCCAGCACCAGGGCGCCGAAGGCCCCCACCGCGGAGGCCTCGGTCGGCGTGGCAAAGCCGCCGAGAATCGAGCCCAGCACCACCACAATCAGCACAATGGGCGGCACCAGGCCCTTGAGCAGCAGCCAGCCCAGCCCGCCCTGGTGGCCCAGTTCGGCCATCAGTTCCTGGCGGTCGGCGGCCGGCGCGGCACTGGGCTTGAGCCAGGCAACGGTGGCGACATAGAGGATATACAGCACCACCAGGATCAGTCCGGGCACCAGGGCGCCCATGAACAGGTCGCCCACCGAGACTGTCTTGGGGCTGAAAATGCCCATGGAGAGCTGCGCCTGCTGATAGGCTGAGGACAACACATCCCCCAACAGCACCAGCGCAATGGAGGGCGGGATGATCTGGCCAAGGGTGCCGGTGGCGCAGATGGTGCCGGTGGCCAGCGACGGGCTGTACTGG
Organism: Halomonas almeriensis; assembly: GCF_030409235.1. Lineage (GTDB taxonomy): Bacteria > Pseudomonadota > Gammaproteobacteria > Pseudomonadales > Halomonadaceae > Halomonas > Halomonas almeriensis. Next base: position 86,912 of record NZ_JAUFPO010000005.1, on the reverse strand, counting down.
CGCTTGAGCATGGTCGGCAGCGACATCAGGCCCATGGTCACCACGGTGGCACCGACGATGCCGGTCGAGGCGGCCAGCAGCATGCCGACCAGGGTCACCGAGATACCCAGACCGCCGCGTAGGGAGCCGAACAGCAGCGCCATGGCATCCAGCAGGGTTTCCGCGACCTTCGATTTCTCCAGCAGCACGCCCATCAGCACGAACAGCGGTACCGCCAGCAGGGTCTGGTTGGTCATGATGCCGTACAGACGGTTGGGCAGGGCGGACAGGTAGCCGCCATCAAAGTTGGCATCGATGCCCATGGCCTCCAGACCCAGCCCCAGGCCGGCAAAGGCCAGGGCCGTGCCGGCCAGCGAGAGGGCGACGGGATAGCCGAACATCAGCACGGTGCAGATCACCGCGAACAGCACCAGTGGCATGAACTCCAACATCACAGATGCTCCTCGTGCTGCTCGGGGGGCTCGGCATCGGGGTTGATGCGCCCCGTCAGGATCAATACATTGCGCCCGGCCTCGACCAGGCCCTGCAGGATCATCAGGCCGGCGAAGGCCGGGATCAGCGTCTTCAGCAGGAAGACCCCGGGAATTCCCCCCGAATCCGGCGAGCCCTCGAATATCGCCCAGGACTTGCCGACATATCCCAGGCTGACCAGGATCACGAAGACCATCACCGGCATCAGCAGCAGCAAGGTGCCCAGCAGGTCGACCCACGCCTTGCCCCTGGCCGACATGCCGCGATAGAAGATATCAACACGCACATGGCCGTCATGGCGCAGCGTGTAGCTAGCCGCCAGCATGAAAACGGTGGCGTGCAGGTACATCACCGATTCCTGCATGGGGATGCTGTTGATGCTGAAGGCATAGCGCAGCACCACGATCAGGAACTGGATCAGCATCATGGCCAGGATCAGCCAGGAAAGGCCTCGCCCCAGCCATTCGGAAAGACCATCCAGCCGGGCGAGCAGGCCCGGCAACTCGCGGGTATGTGACATGAGCTTCTCGCTGGGCAGTCAGGGGTGCCGCCACGGCACGGGCGGATGCAATTACCGGAACTATACGGAAAAGGCGGGGTGCTGTCAGGCGCATGGCGCCGACATTGGTATGAGGTCCATTGGCATTGAGTCCGGCAGGTCGCCCTAGGCCGAACGTGCCAGCAGTGTATCCCGGCAGGCCTCCGGCAGGCGCACGTCGATAGCCACCGGCAGGTGGTCGGAGAACAGGTGCTCCAGCACCTCGACGTGATCCGCTGCCAGCGAGTCGGAAAGCAGGATGTGATCCAGGGCCCGGCGCGGTTGCCAGGAAGGGTAGCTCAGTGGCGGGCGCACGGGGTGCAACGGAAGGGAGTCGCGAAACCGCCGATGCGCATGCAACTGATCCGGCGTGCAGTTGAGATCGCCCATGACCACCACATGTCGCAAGGGCTGCACCAGCTCGCTGAGATAGTCGAGCTGGCGAACCCGCGCCCGGTGGCTGAGGGCCAGGTGGGCGACGAACAGGTGCAGGGCATCCGGGCCATCGCCGAAGCACGCGTGGATGGCACCGCGGCCGGGCATGGGGCCCGGCAGCGGGTGCTCCTCGATACGCTTTGGGGACAGGCGCGACAGCAACCCATTACTGTGTTGGGCCAGGTGCCCCAGGTTGCGATTGAGCTGCTGGTAGTGGTGGGCAAAGCCCGCCTGGTGAGCCAGATACTCCACCTGATTGACCCGGCCCGAACGGAAACTACCGCCGTCGGCCTCCTGGAGCCCGACGACATCGAAGCGACTCAGTACCTCGCTGATCATGTCCAGCCGCTTGAGCCGGCGCGGGTGCGGCAGAAAATGCTGCCAGCCACGCGTCAGGTAATGATGGTAGGCCGAGGTCTGGATGCCGACCTGCAGATTGAAGGTCAGCAGCTTGAGGTGGCCAGCCTCCAGGGTCGGCCAGCCCGCCGCGGCAAGAGAAGCGGTCATGGTTATTCCGCTTGCTCCGCACGCACCTTATCGACCAGCGCCTCGGCGATCTTCGGCATGTTGTCGAGGCTGCCGGCCAGGCTCGAGGTGACCAGGTAACGGCCATCGACGACCAGCGCCGGGACGCCCATCAGCTGCATGTTGCGCATCCGCGCATGCGCCTGGTTGACCTGGCTCTTCACGCCAAAGGAATCCAGTGCCTTCAGGGCCTCGTCCTGGCTGACGCCATAGCCGCTGAAGAAGTCGGCAATGGCTTCGGGCTCGGTGAGCTGGCGACCTTCCTCATGAATAGCTGTGAAGAAGTCGCTGTGGAGCTCTTCCTGAATGCCCAGCTCCTGGGCCGCATAGAACGCCATGGCATGCTGGTTCCAGGCGCCGCCCATGGTGGCTGGCATGCGCTCGAAGACCACATCCTCGGGCAGCTCTTCGACCCACGCATTGAGGGGCTCTTCCAGGTCATAGCAATGCGGGCAGCCGTACCAGAAGGCCTCGGTAACGGCGATCTGGCTGTCCTCGACATGGGTCTTGACCGGCTCTTCGAGCACCTTGTAGTCCTGGCCTTCCTCGATCGTGGCGGCAGCGGCCATGGTCGACATGCCGAGGCCGGCCAGGGCAATCATCAATGACTTGAGCATGGGGCGGATCTCTCTTTGCATTCGGTGGATGGCACGACTCTGCCATCATGAGGGCATGGTTGGCGAGCGTACAGAGCCCTTGGATGGCAGGGAGGCTGCTGGGTTCCCCGGCAACCGTCAGGCGAGCCTTCAGCCGGGCTGGAGCACCAGCGCCGCGTACAAATTCGCCGGGAGCGAATTTGAACCGTCTTTAGACGGGCCCGTAGGGTAGCCGCCACGGATGGCGGCTATAGCGAAGCGATTTGCATGCGTAGGCATTTCGCAGTGTTTCCTCAGGGGGTGTTTACACAAGTCACGAGCGCCCTCATTTGTAAGCGTCCTCTCAATGCAGCCCCAGCAGATAATTGGCTAAGGCCTGCATATCTTCCTCGCTAAGCTTGGCGGCGATATCGCGCATGATGCCGTTGGGATCATTGTCGCGACTGCCCTCAGCAAAGGCCTGCAGGGTGGCAATGGTGTACTCGGGATGCTGACCCGCCACGGCCGGATAGGCGGCGCTGCCGATACCAGCTCCGGTGGGCGTGTGGCAGGCACTGCAGGCGGGAATGCGCTCATCCAGATCGCCGGCGCGGAACAGCGTGCGGCCGCGCTCCACCAGCGTCTCGTCCGGGTCGGCCTGGCCCAACGGGGGTGGCTGATCGGCGTAAAAAGCGGCAACGTTGCGGATGTCTTGAGCGGAGAAATCATCCAGTTGGCCGGCCATCTGCGCGACCTCGCGTCGGCCGTCGCGGATATCCTTCATCTGCTTGACCAGATAGCTCGCCTGCTGGCCCGCCAGATGCGGAAACATGCCGCTTGGGCTGAGGCCCGTCGAGCCATGGCAGGCGGCACAGGGCTGCGCCTTGGCACGCCCGGCCTCGATGTCCACTTCCGCGGTGGTCTGTGCCACCGCGAGGTTACTGATGGCCAAGAGCGTGACCAGGCTTGCCAATAGCTGTTTCATCGCGAATCCACCAGGCCATTGTCGAGTCGTCGCCGACACAAGCCGGGTGATATAATCCCCGCCTGGCGTCGCCGACCCTTATTATATGTCGACCTTCACGTCTGGAGTATAACGGAGCTCCCGAAATGCGGAAACGACAGCCTTTCACGCTTTGCCCGACCAACCCCAGGATTTGTCATGTCGCGACTTAACTACCAGGCCGCCCGATTTCTCACCAGCGCCCCCACGTTGGCGAAGTGCCCGTCCGATACCGGGGCCGAAGTCGCCTTTGCCGGTCGCTCCAACGCCGGCAAGTCCAGCGCCATCAACGTCATGACCCGCCAGAAGGCCCTGGCGCGCACCTCCAAGACCCCGGGTCGCACCCAGTTGATCAACTTCTTCACCCTGGGCGACGACACTGAGCGGCGTCTGGTCGACCTGCCCGGCTACGGCTTCGCCAAGGTGCCGGACGCGGTGAAGATGGAGTGGCAGCGCCACCTCTCGGACTACCTGCAGCGCCGCATCAGCCTGCGCGGCCTGGTGCTGCTGATGGACGTCCGTCATCCGCTTACCGAGTTCGACCAGACCATGCTCGGCTGGGCCGACGAACAGGACATGCCGGTACACATCCTGCTGACCAAGGCCGACAAGCTGAAAAGCGGCGCCGCCAAGAACGCCCTGCAGCAGGTCCGCTCCCAGCTCCGCGAGTGGGAGGACCTGGTCTCCATTCAGCTATTCTCCTCACTCAAGAAACAGGGCATCGAGGAACTCCACTCCCGCCTGGACGACTGGCTGCAGAGCACAGCGCCTAACGACTAACGCCCCAGCTTCGCCAGCAGCGCCGGTAAGTCGCGCACGTGCGACAGTTGGTGTACGCCTTCGGGCAGCGTGGGATCGGGCTCGGCGTGCGGGGCGATCCAGGCGGCCTGCATGCCGAGGCGGATGGCGGGCAGTACGTCTTCCTTCCAGGAGTCGCCCACGTGCAGGGCTTCGGCGGGTTTGGTGCCGAGGCGGCCGAGTGTCGCCAGGAAGGGCCGGGCGTCCGGTTTGGGCGCGAACATCTCGCCGGCGGCGATGATCACTTCGAAGTGGCGCGACAGGTCCAGCCGGTGGAAGGCCAGGTTGCCATTGGTGATGGCGGCCAGGCGATATTGGCGTGTCAGCGATTGCAGCAGCGGTTCGACTTCCGGGTAGGGCGAGACCTGCAGCCGCCAGGCATGAAAACGCGGCATGGTCAGCGCGGCCCAGAGCCAGGCCGAGGCGCGCGACAGGCCGTAGGTTTCCAGCAGCTCGACCAGGGCGCGTTCACGAATCCAGGTAAAGTCGCCGCGGCGCAGCGGGTGCTGGCGGGCGAGCTGCTGGCGGTGGGCCTGGTAGCGCTCGATAGAGATGACATCGGAGAAGCGCTGGTGCTCGCCGGGCTGCGGCGCCAGCCAGGCGGCGAGCTGGTCGTCGAGCCAGGCGTAGTGGCCCGCTTCGGTGCGGCTCATGACTCCCTGGTTGTCCCACAGGGTGTCGTCCAGGTCGAAGGTCAGAGCGCGCAGGCGAGGGGGTGTTGGCATCATGATTCGTCTTTGTCGCGTCGGCGTCGGGCGCGCGGGTGGGCGGCATCATAGCCGGCGGCCAGGTGCTGCCAGTCGAGTCGGGTATAGACCTGGGTCGTCGAGAGGTTGGCATGGCCGAGCAGCTCCTGAACGGCGCGCAGATCCTGGCTGGACTCCAGCAGGTGGCTTGCGAAGGAGTGGCGCAGGCGATGCGGATGCAGGTGCTCGCTGAGCCCGCGGGTGACGGCGAGCCGGCGCAGGCGTTGTTGTATGGCGCGGTGGCCCAGGCGATTGCCGCGGGCGCCGACGAAGAGGGCGCGTTCGCCCTCGGCGGCCAGGGCGCTGCGCAGCGAGAGCCAGGTGGTCAGGGCCTCATCGGCACGCCGGCCTACGGGCACCTGGCGGGGCTTGCGGCCCTTGCCTAGGACGCGCACGCGCTGGGCGTGCAGGTCGTCCAGGTCGAGGGCGGCCAACTCGGCGAGCCGCAGGCCGCTGGAGTAGAAGAGTTCCAGCATGGCCTGATCACGGCAGGCCAGTGGCGAGCCGTCATGGGGGGTGTCGAGAAACTGTGCCAGGGCGTCGACATCCACCGGGCGGGGCAGATCGCGTGCCACGCGCGGTGTGCGCACCAGGGTGACCGGGTTGTGATCCAGGTGGCCTTGCGTCATCAGATGTTCGGCGAAGCGCGACAGGGCGGCGCGGCGTCTTGCCAGGCTGCGCGGCGCCAGTCCGCGGCTGCGTTCGCCGCCGAGGAAGCGGCGTATCAGGGCGGCATCCAGCGCGCCGGGGTCGCCGATGCGGTGGTGATCGAGAAAGTCCAGCAGGGCGGTCAGGTCGCGCTGATAGGCTGCCACGGTGGCCGGGCTGAGGTGCTGGCCGAGCTGGGCGATAAAGGCCGCGACTTCCTGCGCGACGCTCGCTGCTGCTGCCATGAGCCTAGCGTTGCCCCGGCGCGAGCTGTACCAGTCGTCTGGCCACCACGTCGCCAACGTATTCGGTGAACAAGGTGTCCATGCTGGCACGGAAGTGATCCTGGGCTGGGCTGGCAAGCACCATGTAGCCCCAGGATTCGCCCACCGTGAGGCGCGTGATGGCGCAGGAGCCGCTTTTATCGGGAACCGGCACGTGCGGCAGCAGACGCTGCCAGTCGGAGCGCGTCAGTCGCGCGCAGCGGCTCGAGCGGTCCTCGAGCAGAGCGGCAAGGCGCTGGGCCGTGTGATCATCCAGCACATGCCGTGGCGGCTGGGGGGCCTGCGGTTCGGCGTCGGTCAGCGTGGGTGAGCACCACAGTGCCACGGCCGGTGTCTGGAAGTGTTCATTGAGCTGGGTAGCCAGGGTCTGGCCGAGGGCATCGGTATCCTCGGCTTCGATCAGTGCCAGTATGAGCTCGCGGGTTCGTCGGTACTGGGTGTCGTTGTGACGGGCGGAATTCAACAGTTGCTCAAGGCGGCCCTCGGCGTGTTCGGCACGGCTGCGCAGGTCGGCGACCAGGCGCTCGAGCAACGAGGTGGTGCCGCGGGCTTCGGGGTGCGGCACGCGCAGCTGTTGCAGTAGTCCCTCGCGGCCGACGAAGAAGTCAGGATGGCGGGCCAGCCACTGGGCCACGACGTCCGGGTCCAGGGTCTTGCGCGGCTCGGGGGCGGCTCGGGTCATGGCAGGGCTCTCCTGAGTGATAATTGCAGCGTAGCGGTTAATGGATCGCCACACGTCCCTCGAAGACGCGTTCGACGGGCCCGGTCATGATCAGGGCGGCTTGCTGGTCCGGCCAGTCGATCGTCAGGGAGCCGCCGGGCAGATGCACCGTGACCGGGCTTTCCAGCAGCCCCTGACGAATGCCGCAGGCCACGGCGGCACAGGCGCCGGTGCCACAGGCCAGGGTTTCGCCGGCACCGCGCTCGTGGACGCGCAGATGGATCTCATGGGGCGAGACGACCTGCATGAAGCCGGCGTTCACGCGCCGAGGAAAGCGCGGATGGGCCTCGATGGCCGGTCCAAGCGACGCCACCGGGGCTTGCTGAATGTCCTCGACGCGCAGCACGGCGTGCGGGTTGCCCAGTGACACCACGCCGATGGCGAGGTGCTGGCCGTCCACCTCCAGCGGATAGCTCACATCCTCCGCCTCGGCCTGGAATGGCACCTGGTCGGGGTCGAAGCGCGGCAGCCCCATATCGACCCGCACCCGCTCGTCGTCCTGAACCAGCAGCGTCAGCGGGCCGCCGGCGGTCTCGACGCGAGTCTCGCGCTTGTGGGTCAGGCGCTGGTCGAGGACGAAGCGCGCAAAACAGCGCGCACCGTTGCCGCAGTTTTCCACCTCGCTGCCATCGGCATTGTAGATGCGATAGCGAAAGTCCATGTCCGGATCATGAGGGGGCTCCACCACCAGCAACTGGTCGAAGCCGATACCGAAGCGCCGGTCGGCCAGTTGTCGGATCTGCTCGTCCCGCAGCCGGGCGCGCTGGGTGACCAGGTCGATCACCATGAAGTCGTTGCCCAGGCCGTGCATCTTGGTGAACTGCAGCAACATCAGGCTCGTTCTCCTCCATCGGGCGGCAGTGTGGCTTCGCCGGCCCAGAGCTCTTCCAGGTGCTCGCGGCGGCGCACCAGATGCATCTGTGCGCCGTCCACCATCACCTCGGGAGGCCGGGGCCGACTATTGTAGTTCGAGGCCATGACAAAGCCATAGGCACCGGCGGAGCGCACGGCCAGCAGGTCCCCGGCGGCGATCGCCAGGGGCCGATCCTTGCCGAGGAAGTCGCCGGTCTCGCACACCGGGCCGACCACGTCATAGGTCTCGGTCGGGCGTGCCTGGCGGGTATCCACCGGCAGGATGGCCTGCCAGGCCTGATACAGCGAGGGGCGGATCAGGTCGTTCATGGCGGCGTCGACGATGGCGAAGTTGCGGGTCTCGCCCGGCTTCAGGAACTCCACACGGGTCAGCATCACGCCGGCATTGGCGGCGATCGAGCGGCCCGGCTCGAACAGCAGCGTCAGGCGATCGCTGCCCGGCCAGCGCGACAGGCGCTCGAGCAGGGCGCTGGCGTAGTCGAACGGCTGCGGGGGGCGCTCGTCCTGATAGGGCACACCCAGGCCGCCACCGAGATCCAGATGGTCAACCTCGATGCCTGCCTCGCGAAGGCGCTCGAGCAGGGCCAGCAGGCGATCCAGGGCATCGAGGAAGGGGGCGGTCTCGGTGAGCTGGGAGCCGATGTGGCAGTCGAGGCCGCTGATGCGCAGGTTCTCCAGCGTTGCGGCATGGCGATAGACCTCGAAGGCCTCGTCCACCGGAATGCCGAACTTGTTGTCCTTCAGGCCGGTGGAAATATAGGGATGCGTGCCGGCGTCGACATCCGGATTGACGCGCAAGGATACGTCGGCCTGCATGTCCAGCCCGCGTGCCACGGCATCCAGGCGCTCGAGTTCGGCACGGGATTCGACGTTGAAGCACTTGATGCCCACTTCGAGGGCACGAGCCATCTCGTTTTCCTGCTTGGCGACGCCGGAAAAGACCACCCTGGCCGGGTCGCCACCGGCGGCCAGCACGCGCTCCAGCTCGCCCACCGAGACGATGTCGAAGCCGGCGCCGAGCCCGGCCAGCAGGTTCAGCACGGCCAGGTTGCTGTTGGCCTTGACGGCATAGCAGATCAGGTGCGGATGGCCGCCCAGCGCTTCGGTGTAGGCGCGGAAGTGGCGCGTCAGGGTGGCCTTCGAGTAGACGTAGCAGGGTGTGCCGAAGGCCTCTGCGACATGCGTGAGGTCGACCTCTTCGCCGTGCAGGACACCGTTGCGGTATGCGAAATGATCCATGTTAGCGGCCTTGTTCGTCGGCGGTCCGCTCGGGCGCAGCCGCGTCCGAGTCTGGGTTGTCGTCGGCAGCGTCGCGGCCATAGCGCTCGGCCGCACTCGGGTCATCGGGCTGGTACAGCGGGCCCTTCTGCCCGCAGCCACTCAGGGCCAGAAGCGCCACCATGACCAGCGGTAGGAGCCGCACCATCAGCTTGTCTCCTGCAGTGAGGCCAGGCTATCACGGGCCCGCTGCGCCGCGGCACGCACCTGGTCGGGGGCGGTGCCGCCAATGTGATTGCGTGCGGCCACCGAGCCTTCCAGGGTCAGCACCTCGAAGATGTCCGACTCGATGGTCGCGGAAAATCCCTGCAGTTCCTCGAGGCTCATTTCCGAGAGGTCGCGGCCCTCGCGCAGGCCGTGGGCCACGGACTGCCCGACGATCTCGTGTGCATCGCGGAAGGCCACGCCCTTGCGCACCAGGTAGTCGGCCAGGTCGGTGGCCGTGGAGAAGCCCCGGCGGGCCGCCTCGAACATGTTGGCCGACTTGGCCTCGATGGCCGGCACCATGTCGGCGAACGCCTTGAGGCAGTCCTGCACCGTCCTGACGGTATCGAACAGCGGCTCCTTGTCCTCCTGGTTGTCCTTGTTGTAGGCCAGCGGCTGCGACTTCATCAGCGTCAGCAGGCTCATCAGGTGGCCGTAGACGCGGCCGGACTTGCCGCGTACCAGTTCCGGCACGTCCGGGTTCTTCTTCTGCGGCATGATCGAGGAGCCGGTGCAGAAGCGGTCCGGCAGGTCGATGAAGTCGAACTGGGCGCTGGTCCACAGCACCAGCTCCTCGCTCATGCGCGACAGGTGCATCAGAAGCAGGCTGGCGAAGCTGGTGAACTCGATGGCGAAGTCGCGGTCGCTGACGGCATCCAGGCTATTCTCGGCGGGGCACTCGAAGCCCAGCAGCTCGGCGGTCACATGGCGGTCGATGGGGTAGGTGGTGCCGGCCAGGGCGGCGGCGCCCAGCGGCAGCACATTGACGCGGCGGCGGCAGTCGAGCAGCCGTTCGTGATCGCGGGCCAGCATTCCCTGCCAGGCCAGCAGGTGATGGCCGAAGGTCACCGGCTGGGCGGACTGTAGGTGGGTGAAGCCGGGCATGATAGTGTCGGCCTCGCGGTCGGCAAGCTCGATCATGCCCTCGCGCAGACGCGTCAGCTCGGCGGCGATGCGGTCGATGGCATCGCGCAGGAAGAGGCGGATGTCGGTGGCGACCTGGTCATTGCGCGAGCGGCCGGTGTGCAGCTTCTTGCCGGTGGTGCCGATTTTCTCGGTCAGGCTCGCCTCGATGTTCATGTGAACGTCCTCGAGCTCCACCGACCAGTCGAAGGTGCCGGCCTCGATATCCGCCGCCACGTCATCCAGTCCGCCCAGAATGGTGTCGCGCTCCGCTTCGCTGAGCACGCCGACACGGGCCAGCATGGTGGCGTGGGCACGTGAGCCCTGGATGTCATGCAGGGCCAGTTGGCGATCGAAGTCGACCGAGGCGGTGAAGCGGGCGACGAAGGCATCGGTGGGTTCGCTGAAGCGGCCGCCCCAGGATTGGTTGGTGGTGTGGCTCATCGGGCTGACATCCTGCTGGCTGTTCGGAAGTGGCGGCGCCGACACTGGGAGCCGCCCCTGGATGATTCGACTGGAGATAATGCCGGAAGTGTACCAGAGTCGGCGGAGCAGGCGAGGGGGCGAGAGAGGGCCCGAATTGGCGGTCGGCGATTTTTCCTGACCCCTCGGGTACTTTATGATGGACTCATATCATCTCATTACCACCGGGCCGGATCGTGGCGCCGCCACGCGACGTGAACCGGTACAGGGGGACCAGGTGCAAGCCATGCAGACGCTGCGTATCGCCACTCGCAAGAGTCAGTTGGCCATGTGGCAGGCCGAACATGTCCGAGATCGTTTGATGGAGGTCCACCCGGAGCTGCAGGTCGAGCTCGTGCCCCTTTCGACGCGCGGCGACCAGATTCAGGACACGCCGCTGGCCAAGGTCGGGGGCAAGGGCCTGTTCGTCAAGGAGCTTGAGGAGGCCATGCTGGACGGCCGTGCCGACATCGCTGTGCACTCCATGAAGGATGTGCCCATGCACTTCCCCGAGAGTCTCGGCCTTTCGGTGATTCTGGCCGGCGCTGAGCCCACCGACGCCTTCATCTCCAACCATTATGCGACCCTCGATGCGCTGCCCGAAGGCGCTCGCATCGGTACCTCCAGCCTGCGGCGCGGGCTGCAGATGCGCGAGCGGCGCCCCGATCTGGAGGTTCTCAATCTGCGCGGCAATGTGCAGACACGGCTCGGCAAACTCGATGCCGGCGACTTCGATGCCATCCTGCTGGCCACTTCGGGGCTCAAGCGCCTGGGGCTGGGAGAGCGCATCACCCAGGAGCTGCCGCCGGAGGTTTGCCTGCCGGCCTGCGGTCAGGGCGCCCTGGGTATCGAGTGCCGCATGCATGATGCGGAACTGATCGGCCTGCTGGCGCCGTTGGATGACGCCGATACCGCCACTCGAGTGCGGGCGGAGCGCGCCATGAACACGCGGCTTGAAGGCGGCTGCCAGGTGCCGATAGCCGGTCATGCCGTCTTCGACCAGGATGGCCAGACGCTCTGGTTGCGTGCTCTGGTGGGCAATCCCGAGGGCACCGAAGTGTTGCGCTCCGAGGGGCGCGGCTCGATCCATGAGCCGGAAGCGCTGGGCATCCGCGTGGCCGAGGAGCTGCTCGACCAGGGGGCGGGGGACATTCTCGCCGAGGTCTACGGCGCCGGCTGATGCGCAGTGAACCGGTCCTGATCTGTCGCCCCGGGGCGCGCGCCGTGCCTCTGGCCGAGGCCATCGAGTCGCTGGGCCATGAGGTCGAGGATGCCCGGGTCATGGCGCTCGAGGCGTTGCCTGAGAGCCAGGCGATGCGCAATGCCTGGCTGGATTTCGATCAGTTCGAGCGCGTGATCGTGACCAGCCCCTTCGCCGCCGAGTGTCTCGCCGAGGCGCTGGATCGTTACTGGCCACAGTTGCCGGTCGGTGTGACCTATTATGCCGTTGGCCCCGGCACGGGGGCGGCCCTGTATCAGGCGCTGGCGGTGCGGGTGCATGTCCCCGCCGCCGGACGCGAAACCTCCAGCGAGTCCTTGCTGGCGCTGCCGACGCTGCAGAATCTTCAGCGACAACGTATTCTGCTAGTGACCGGAGAAGGCGGGCGCAACCTGCTGGCTCAGACGCTGAGCGAGCGCGGCGCCCGGTTGACCGAGCTGTGCGTCTATCGGCGCCGCTTGCTTGAGCCGTCCGGTGCGTGTCAGCAACGGTTGCGAGCGGGGAATTTTCATGCATTGGTGGTGAGTAGCGGAGAAATCCTCCAACATCTGGCAAGATGGTGTTCGCCTACCGCCTTGGACCAACCGTTAATAGTATCCAGTCAAAGGTTGGCTACACTGGCCGGCAAACTGGGGTTTCGTGTTCCCGTCGTGGCATCGGGCGCCACACCCGCCGCGCTTGCGGCTGCTGTGGAGCGGGCCCGGGACCCGGAGGAAGCCGATGTCGATCATGACGATCTCGAAAAGGGCTAGCGAAAGATGAGCAAGCAATCACAAGATCAGGATGAACAGCAGTCGCCCTCCGGCGAAGCCCAGGGCGGTGCCGATGCAGGGACTGCACCACGTCAGTCGGATGAAACCGGCAAGAGCAGCGGCTCATCGTCGCGGCGCTCGCGTCGGCGCGGCAAGGGAGGTTCCAGCAACGCCCAGCCCCAGGCTGAAAGCGCGCCGGCCGGCGAGGCCGTGACGACGGCCGGCCAAGGCAGCGATAGCCAGGACACCGCCGCGTCTGATGGAGGCCGAAAGTCCGAGGCGTCCGGTGCGGCGTCGGATGCCGACCAGGCTCGGGACATCAAGCCCCAGAGCAACAAGGCTCAGGACAGCAAGACTCAGGACAGCAAGGGGCAGGCCGGCAAGAGCTCCGCCGCTTCTGCCGCCGGTGGCAAGGAGACCGGCAAGTCGACATCCTCCGGCGGCAAGAAGCCCGGCAGCAGCCAGGCTGCCAGTGGCAAGACCGCCGGCCAGTCCGGCGGCAGTGGTGGCTCCGGTTCGGGCCAGCAGGGCGCGGCCGGCAAGGGCGGCAAGGCCGGAGTCCTGGCGCTGGTGCTGGTGATTCTGCTGGCCATCGCGGTCGGCGTATTCGGCTGGCTGGGCTGGCAACGCCTGCAAGCCCAGCAAGCGTCACTGGCCCAGCTGCCCGCCCAGCCAGCAACCCAGGCGCAGGTGGATGAGCTTTCCGGCCAGCTCAAGAGCTTGCAGAGTGATCGCGAGTCGACGGTGGCCTCGCTGCGCGAGGAGTTCGATGCGTATCGCAGCGACGTCAACGCCAATCTCGACCAGGTGCTTCAGCAACTCTCGCAGCAGCAGGATACCGACGAGCGTGAATGGCTGCATGCCGAGGCGGCCTATCTGCTGCGCCTGGCCAACCAGCGCCTGCAACTGGAGCGTGACGTGGAAGGTGCCGCGGCGCTATTGCGTACCGCGGATCAGCGCCTCAAGGAGGCCAACAACCCGGCGCTGATGCCGGTACGCCGTGAAATCGCTTCGGAGCTCGCCGCACTGCGCTCCGTTCCCGGCGTCGACCGCACCGGGCTCTTTCTGACATTGAATGGCCTTCAAGAGCAGATCGCCGGTCGTCCGCTGGCGCAGGACATCGAGGAAATCACCGGCGATGCCTCGCTCGAGGAGGCGCCCGAAGGCGGCTGGAAGGATCAGTTGTCAACGGTCGGTCAGGAGCTCAAGGATCTGGTCACGGTTCGCAAGCATGACGAGGCCCTTGAGGCGCTGATCTCGCCGGAGCAGGAGTCCTACCTGCGCCAGAGCGTCCGCCTGGTGCTCGAACAGGTGCAATTGGCGCTGCTCAAGGCGGAACAGCCGTTGTTCGAGGCCAGTCTCGATAAGGCACTCAAGCTGATCAACGGCTATTACGATACCGACGACAGTGGCGTTCAAGCGGTGGTATCCAGGCTCGAGGAACTCAAGGGTCGTACTATCCGTCCCGAGTTGCCGGATATCAGTGGCTCTTTGCAGGCGCTCCAGGAGTTCATCCAGAACCGCTTCGAGTCGCGTCGCGCGGGCCAGGGTAATAACGGTCAGGCCGCTGGCGGCCAGGGAGGCGAGGCATGAGGAAGCTGATTCTGATTGTCGTCGTCGGTCTCGCGCTCGGGGCGCTACTCGGCCAGCTGATGATGTCGGTGCCCGGCTATTGGCTGGTGCGGGTCGGCGATACGTCCTACCAGACCACCTTCTGGTTCGGTCTGGTTCTGCTGCTCGCGCTCTTTTTGGTGCTGCACTTTGTGCTGCGTCTGATCATGCGCCTCTCGCGGCCGGTCAGCCGCCTAAAGGGCTGGAGCAGCCGTTCGCGCAACCGCAGTGCCATGCGGCGTACCGTGCGTGGGCTGGTGGCCCTGGCCGAGGGCCGCTGGAAGCGCGCCGAGAAGTCGCTGGTCAAGGCGGCGGACGACTCCAGCACACCTTTGGTCAACTACCTTTCCGCGGCCCTGGCGGCCCATTACCAGGGGCGCTACGAGCAGGCCGATACCCTGCTCAAGCGTGCTCACCTGAGTACCGAAGGTGCCGACACTGCCGTGGGCATGATGCAGGCCCAGTTGATGCTGGATCGCCAGCAGTACGAAGAGGCCCTGGCCATTCTGACGCGTCTGGATCGTCACCTGCCCAATCACCCGCAGGTGCTCAAGCAGCTCAAGCAGGTGTATCTCAGCATCAGCGACTGGGATGGGCTGCGTCGCCTGATGCCGCGCCTGGGGGCTCAGCAACTGATTTCTCCGGAAGAACGTGCCCAGCTTGAGCAGCGCGCCTACCGCGAGCTCATCGCCGAGCAGGCCCGCGAGGGTGGCAACATCGAGCAGGTGCGCACCCTGTGGGCCGATATGCCCGACCACCTGCGCAGCAATGTTGATCTGGTGGTGCTCTATGCCGAAGCCCTGGTGCGCGGCAACGAGCAGGCCATGGCCGAGCGTTTGCTGCGTCAGGCGCTCAAGGAACACTGGGATAGTCGCCTGGTATTGCGTTATGGCCTGCTCGATGTGGAAGCGGCACGCCAACTGGTGGTGGCCGAGAAGTGGCTGCAGGAAAGGCCCAACGATCCCGACCTGCTGCTGACACTGGGGCGGCTATCGTTGCGCAATGCATACTGGGGCAAGGCGCAGGAGTATTTCGAGTCGAGCCACCGCCAGCGTCCCAGCGGCGTGGTGTGTGCCGAACTGGCGCGGCTCTATGCCAGCCTGGGCGAGCACAACAAGAGCCAGCTCTACTATCGTCAGAGCGTCGACCTGCTCGACAAGTCGCTGCCTTCCCTGCCGCAACCCTCAGAGCCGGAAGACACCCGGCCGAAAGGCAAGCGCAAGGCGTCCTGACGCCAGGCGTTGCCGAGCCAGGCGCTCGGCACGCTTAACACCTCAGCAGGGTGGCCTCAGGGTCACTCTGCTGTCGTTGGCGGCGTCCCCCTCAGGCTCTTCTCACCCCTCGCTCCTCTCACGTCATACTCTTCTTCCCCACGCTCTTCTCCCCCACGCCCTTCTCACCTCCCCCCTCACCTCTCACCAGATACAAAAAAGCCGCCCTTGGGCGGCTCTGGTCGGTGTCAGGAATGGCAGAGCCACGCCGCCGAAGCGGCGTGGCGGGTGGCTTAGTAGCCGCCTCCGCCAGGGGTGTCGACCCCGCCGTCTCCGTCCTGGTTGTGGACCTCGCGCCGCGTGGTTGTATCCTCCGGCTCCGGAGCCTCGGGGGCGCGTGGTTGACCCGCGGGGCTGCCATCGGCGGTGTAGTCGTCTTGCATGATGCGCAGGTTGGCCGGTGCGGCATCGCCATCCTTGTCCGCGCCGAAGTAAAGCGTGGTGTGCGGGAAGGGAATCTCGATACCGGCTTCGTCGAGGCGATACTTGACCAGGCGGTTGTAGGCACGACCCACGGCCCATTGCATGCCGGGCGTGGTCTTGAGGCGCACGCGGATGTTCACTGAGCTGTCGGCCAGGGCGATGACGCCTGCGACTTCCAGCGGCTCGAGCAGCTCGCGCTTGTACTCCTCGTCCTCGCTCAGGTCGTTGAAGGCGGTCTGCAGCGCCTCGATGGCTTCATCGATGTTCTCGCGATAGGCGATGCCGTATTCGCCCACATGGAAGGCGAATTCGCGCATGTAGTTGGAGACGGTGTCGACGCTCGAGAAGGGCACGATGTGGTAGGTGCCGCTCAGGTCACGCAGTGCCACCGAGCGGATACTCAGACGCTCGGCGGTGCCGGTGACGCCGCCGACGGTAACCACATCGCCGACATTCAGGGCGTTCTCGATCTGGATGAACACGCCCGTGATGATGTCCTGCACCAGTTTCTGGGCACCGAAGCCGATGGCCAGGCCCAGCACACCGGCACCGGCGATCAGCGGCCCGATGTTGATGCCGATTTCCGCCAGCACCACCATGATGGTCACGGTCAGCAGGGTAATGGCCAGGGCATTGCGGAACAGCGCCAGCAGGGTCTGGGTACGGCTGGAGGGCTCGCCACGACCGGTCGCCGGGTTGAGCTTGTGCTCGATCATGCTGGCCAGCATCAGCCAGGCCACCAGGGCGATGATCAGAATCATGATCACGCTGAACAGCTTGGCGATCAGGCCGCGCCCGGCCTCGGAGGCATACCAGGCGGCCAGGTCGAAGACCTGCCAGGCATTCAGCGAGATCATCACCACCGCGATCAGCAGAATGGTGCGTATGACCTTCAGCGCCTTGGGCACATAGCCATTGAGGCGCACCTCCAGGAGCGGCAGCTTGCGGCGCAGGTCATCGGAAAGGCTGATGCGACGCCCGATGGTCTGCGTTATCAGCCGGGAGATGCCCAGCCCCACCAGGATGGCCGCCAGTGTCTGCAGGGTGGCGATCAGCACGAAGGGCAGGGCGTCTTCCGGTTGGGTCAGGGTCAGCACCAGCACCGTGAAGAAGTAGGCAATGGCCAGCAGATGCCAGACGCGGCTCAGCAGTGAGAGAGCCACGCGGGTGATCGGCAGGCTGCTGCGCTTGCTCTGGCGCTGCAGGGCGTCACGCAGGTGCTGGCAATTGCGCAGGACCACGGCAATGGCATAGACAAAGGCCCCGATCATGATCAGGGTGCCCAGGCTCTGGCCGAGCCTGGGGGACAGATAGGCGTTGGCCAGCGGTACCACGACCATCAGGCCATAGCCCGCCAGGCCGATCAGCCGGGCGATCCAGCGGTTCCAGTAGGAGGCGTCGCGGGCGGCGATCGGCAACAGGCGCAGGCCCTCATAGCGCGAGGCGAAGAGCATCCGTACGCCGGCCTTGAGCAACTCGATGACCAGGAAGGCATTGAGGAACAGCGAGGCGCGCGTGGTCAGCTCGCCACTCTCCCCGACCACGAAGGTGGCCACCAGATTGCCGCCGACATACGCCAGGGCGACGATCAGCGAGTCGATAAGGGCGGCCAGGGCGACACAGATGAGCAACCGCAGCATCGGCTGCAGGGCAGGGCCATTCAGCGACCACAGGCTCAGGCGCGTGAACAGAGGGCGACCCAGGCGCCGGATCAGCAGGAAGAGCGCGAACGTGGCAAGAATCACCAGGCCCAGATTGAGGGTGGCGTTGAGCACCATGCCGATGTCGATCTGGGCGGCATCCGAGGTCGAGACAAAGACAGCGGCCAGACTGTCATACACCAGGCCGGCTTCCTTGCCGATGTCGCCGACGATGTTGCTGGTCATCTCGGCGAGCTGGCGCGGCAGGGAGGGCTCCTCGACCGCTGGCGCCGAGCTGTCATCGCTCGACTGGCCCTCGCTTGAGTCGGCTGGTGCCTCGGCCATGCCGCGCAACTGCTCGATCAGTTGCTGCCGGGTTTCGGGGTTTTCGAGCATGTCGGCCAGGGTGGCATTGGCCGGTGCGCTGGCCCCGGGGTCCGCTGATTGCGCCAGCGCCGGGCCGGCGAACGCCATCAGGGCGATCAGCAGCCAGCGGAGGAGCATGGGAAATAGTCGTGGCTTCACGCAAGAGCCTCCGGTGTCGCGAACAATGAATGGCAGGGCAGGGAATACGCCACATTTTAACACAGGCCGATTGCCCAACGGCACGCCCGGCCGGCAGGCGAGCCTGGCCGGACGGTACCAGCTTTACGAGACATTGCCGTCATGCCGGCGTTCGTCGGCCGCGGTGCTTTTATCGCTGCACGCTTGCCGCTAGCATGCCAGTTACGCAAGGGGAGGCGATGATGTTTCATGCTCCGACGGATTGGTTGCTGGTGGTGCTGGGCGGTGCCCTGGGTGGCATGGCGCGTCTGGCCGTGACCGAGTGGGCGACGGGCCGCTGGGGCGCGCGGTTTCCCTGGGGAACGCTGATCGTCAATCTGAGCGGGGCGCTGGGGATCGGGGCGCTGGCGGCTAAGGCTGGCTGGCCTGCCGCGGCACCCTCGCTGTGGCTGCTGCTGGGCGCCGGTCTGCTGGGCGGATTCACCACCGTTTCGTCGTTCAGCCTGCAGACGCTGGGACTGTGGCAGCAGCAGCGTGTCATGGCGGCCAGCGCCAATTTGCTGGGCACTCTGCTGCCGGGCATTGCCGCGGCCGGCCTGGGGTGGTGGCTGATGGGCGGTGGCCCATGAGTGGTTGGGGTCGCTATCTGTCGGTGGGGCTCGGGAGCGGGCTGGGGGCCGGGCTCCGGCTGCTGGTGGCACAGGGCGCCTGGCTGGCCTGGGGTAGTGCCTTCATCTGGGCCACGCTGATCGTCAACCTCTTGGGTTCCTGGCTGATTGCCGCCGTGGCGGCGCGCGCCAGTCACGCCCCCGCGGGTCGGATTGCGCGCTGGCAACCTCTGCTGATGGCGGGCCTGTGTGGCGGCTTTACCACCTTCTCGTTATTCGGTCTGGAGATTTTTTACCTGCTGCATCTCGGCCGGCCGGGGCTGGCGTTGCTGTATGGCGCCGGCAGCATGCCCTTGTGGCTGGCCGCCGCCTGGCTGGGCCAGCGGGCCGGCTTCCCACGCTGAGAGGCCGGCCCCATAAGGTCATTCCGCGGTGCCGCGGTGGTGAGGGAAGTGCTCGCGCACCAGTTTCAGCAGCCCCTGGGTCGAGCCATCGAAGTCCTGGCTCTGTTCGTCGATGCGCTCGCTGATCTCGCCGGCGATGCGCTTGCCCAGTTGCACGCCCCATTGATCGAAGGAGTTGATGTTCCATATCACTCCCTGGACGAAGACCTTGTGTTCGTAGAGGGCGATCAGCGCGCCCAGGTTGCGCGGCGTCAGCTCGTCCAGCAGCAGGGTGCTGGACGGGCGGTTGCCGGGGCAGCTGTAGGGGTCCAGATCGCGACTGGTCTGGCTGCCCTCCATGAAGGCATTGGCCTGGGCCAGCATGTTGGTCAGCAACGCGAAGTGGTGGTCTTCCACGCCGGGTTCCGGCGCCAGTGAGGCAATGAAGTCGATGGGCACATAGCGGGTGCCCTGATGGAGCAGCTGGAAGAAGGCGTGCTGGCCATTGGAGCCGGTCTGCCCCCAGATGATAGGCCCGGTCTTGTAGTCCACCGGGTGGCCGAAGATGTCCACCGACTTGCCATTGGACTCCATGTCGAGCTGCTGCAGAAAGGCCGGTAGCTGATGCAGTGCCTGGTCATAGGGCACGATGGCCTGGGTCTCGGCGCCCTGGAAGTTGATGTACCAAATGCCGATCAGCGCCATCAACACCGGCATGTTGGCCTCGTTGGGGGCGTTGAGAAAGTGCTGGTCCATTTCATGGGCGCCCTCGAGCATCTCCATGAACCCTTCGAAGCCGATCGACAGGGCAATCGGCAGGCCGATCGACGACCACATGGAGTAGCGGCCACCGACCCAGGCCCAGAACTCGAAGACGTTCTCTTCACGGATGCCGAATTCCATGGCCGCCTTGCGGTTGGTGGAGGCGGCGACGAAGTGGGCCCCCACGTCGGCATCCTCGCCGGCGTTTTCCAGGAACCAGCGGCGTGCCGTCTTGGCGTTGAGCAGGGTTTCCTGGGTCGAGAACGTCTTGGTGGAGACGATGAACAGGGTGGTAGCCGGATCCAGGCGTGCCAGCACCTTCTGGATGTGGGTGCCGTCGACATTCGACACGAAGTGGAAGTTGAGCTCCGCATGACGCTGCTTGAGCAGGGCGCGACACGCCATGTTGGGGCCCAGGTCGGAACCGCCGATGCCGATATTGACCACGTCGCGAATGCGCTCACCGCTGTAGCCCTTCCACTCGCCGCTGCGCACCTCTTCAGAGAAGCGCTTGATCTGTTCCCGGGTGTTGTGGATCTCCGGCATGACGTCCTTGCCGTCGACCATCAGTGGGGCATCACCCAGGTTGCGCAGCGCCGTGTGCAGCACCGGACGATCTTCAGTGACATTGATGATGTCGCCGGAGAACATCTGGGCACGTCGCTGCACTAGCGCGGAGTGGTTGGCGAGTTCGAGCAGTTTGTCGAGTACCGCATCGGAGATATGGTGCTTCGAGTAATCCAGAAACAGCCCACCGACCCGCAGACTCATGCGCTCAAAGCGCTGTGGGTCGGCGTTGAAGTAATCGGTGATGCGGTCGTCGGCGGTGTCAGCCTGGAGTTGCTTCAGCGCTTGCCAGGTGACGCTGCGGGTGAGCTGAAACATGGCGATTTCCTCGGTATACGTGGGCTTGGCGGTCAGTCTGTGCGGTTGGAGACCCAGCTGCCAGCGTCGGGCACATTCATCTCGTAGTCCTCGGTCAGCCGCGGCGAGCTGATCAGGAAATCGGCACTGGCGGCATTGCAGGCCACCGGGATATTCCACAGGGCGGCCAGGCGCAGCAGGGCCTTGACGTCAGGATCATGCGGCTGGGGCGAGAAGGGATCCCAGAAAAAGATCAGCAGGTCGAGTGCCTGTTCGGCAATGCGTGCTCCGATCTGCTGGTCGCCGCCCAGGGGGCCGCTCATCAGCGGTTCTACCATCAGCCCCAGCTGGCGCGAGACCCGTGAGGCCGTGGTGCCGGTGCCGACCAGTTCGTGACCGGCCAGGCTGTCGCGCCAGCGCTCGGCCCACTCCAGCAGCTCCTCCTTCTTGCCGTCGTGGGCAATCAGGGCGATACGCTTGCGCGCCGGCAAGATGCGGCGCACATTGCGTTGTGGACGGTCATCAGGCATGGCGGGACTCCACGGCCAGTATCTTCAGGGTGTCGGTGCCACCGTGAGCGTTCATGTGGTCGCCCCGGGTCAGAATGACGTGATCGCCCGGGCGGGCGATGCCCTGGGCCACCAGGCGCTTGAGGGCCTGATCGTTGATTTCGTCGGCCGACATGGCGCTGGTATCGAACGGCCAGGATACCACGCCCCGGTAGAGCGCCATGCGCCGTTGCGCGATGGGTTCATGTGCCAGCCCGATGATGGGCAGCTTCGAACGAATTCGCGAGGCAATCAAGGGGGTATAACCGGTGGCGGTCATGCAGACAATGGCGGCGGCGCCGGCGAGGTGGTTGGCGGCGTACATGGCCGACAGGGCGATCGTCTCGTCGATGCGCGAGAAGCCTTCATGGATGCGGTGGCCGGACTCCTGGGCGATGCGCTCGCGTTCGGCGCCACGGCAGACGCGCGCCATGGCCTCGATGGTTTCCACCGGGTAGTCGCCGGCGGCGGTCTCGGCGGAGAGCATGACCGCGTCGGTGGCATCCAGCACCGCATTGGCCACATCGAACACCTCGGCTCGGGTGGGCAGCGGCGACTCGATCATCGACTCCATCATCTGGGTGGCGGTGATCACTGCCCGGTTCAGGGTGCGCGCGTGCTTGATAATGCGCTTCTGGGTGCCGATCAGCTGTTCGTCGCCGATTTCCACGCCCAGGTCGCCACGAGCCACCATCACCGCCTGGCTGGCCTCGATGATGCCATCCAGGGTGGCGTCATCGGCCACCGCCTCGGCGCGCTCCAGCTTGGCCACCAGGCCGATCTCGGCGCCGGCCTCGCCGAGCAGTACGCGGGCCTCGTGCATGTCGGCGGCACTGCGCGGAAAGGACACGGCCAGATAGTCGACGCCGATCTCCATGGCGGTCTTCAGGTCGGTCTTGTCCTTGTCGGTCAGCGCCGGAGCGGAGAGGCCGCCGCCCTGCTTGTTGATGCCCTTGTTGTTGGAGAGCTTGCCGCCCTGTTCCACGGTGGTGTGGATCTGCGTGCCGTCCACGCGGACCACGTCCAGCACCAGCCGGCCGTCGTCGAGCAGCAGGCGGTCGCCGGCCGCCACGTCGTCGGCCAGCGCCTTGTAGTCACAGCCTACGCGGGTGGCGTCGCCGGCTTCGCCGTCGCGCGCCACGTCGATCACGAAGGTCTGGCCGTCCTCGAGTTCCACCGGGCCGTCGGCAAAGCGCGCGATGCGAATCTTGGGGCCCTGGAGGTCGCCCAGCACGGCGACGCTGCGGCCCAGCCGGTCGGCGATCTCGCGCACCTGGGTGAGGCGGCGGCGATGGTCCTCGGGCGCGCCGTGGGAGAAGTTGAGGCGCACCACATCGACGCCGGCGGCGATCATCTGCTCGAGCACGTCGGGCCGGTCACTGGCCGGGCCGAGGGTGGCGACAATCTTGGTGCGGCGAGCGGGTAGATCGGAATAGGACATGCCATGTCTCCTGTGGGCGCCGGTCAGGCCCGGCCGTGGTGAACTGAATGTCCACACCTTAGCGCATGCGTGGTTTTTTTACTAAGTATCAGGATTTCGACTAAGGTCTAGTGCTGGCCTTGAGTCTGGGCCGAACCGGGATTAATTTGATAATAAATAAGAGGTTAGGGCTGGTACGAGGGCATTGTGTGCAGGAGTTTTGTTGTAAAGTTACTAAAAATTGCTTGTGTCGCGCGCCCGCCTGATTCACATTGTGAACATTGAATTCGTCGCGCCAAACCTCAGGGCTCGCGCTCCTGGCCGCGACGCCTGGCTTGCCGAGCGCCTCCCGGGCCTGGCCGGCGATGCAGTCACTTCCGCAGGACGGTACCAATCGAGAGGATGACACCATGACACTCAAGATCGCCATCAATGGCTTTGGTCGTATCGGTCGCAATGTGTTGCGCGCACTCTATGAGGGCGGGTATCGCGACCGGGTCAGCGTTGTGGCCATCAATGATCTGGGCGACCCCTCGCTGAATGCTCACCTGCTGCGTCATGACACCGTGCATGGGCATTTCGGCTTCGAGGTGACCCATGATGACGAGAGTCTGACCGTCGATGGCCAGCGTATTCTCATGCTGTCCGAGCACGATCCGTCCCGGTTGCCCTGGAAAGAGCTGGATGTCGATCTGGTCATGGAGTGCACCGGTCTGTTCACCAAGCGTGACGCGGCGGCACAGCACATCACTGCCGGTGCCGGTCGGGTGCTGGTCTCGGCGCCCACGCCGAATGCCGATGCCACCATCGTCTATGGCGTGAACGAGGGCGAGCTGACCGCCGAGGATCGCGTGGTCTCCAACGGCTCCTGCACTACCAACTGCCTGGCGCCGCTGGCCGAGGCGCTGAACGACAAGGTGGGCATCGAGACCGGCCTGATGACCACGGTCCATGCCTACACCAATGATCAGAACCTGTCCGATGTGTATCACAAGGACCCCTTCCGGGCGCGCAGTGCCACGCACTCCATGATCCCGGCCCAGACCGGTGCGGCGGCGGCGATCGGCCTGGTGCTGCCCGAGCTCGACGGCCGCCTCGATGGCCTGGCGGTTCGCGTGCCGGTGATCAATGTCTCGCTGGTCGACCTGACCTTCACGGCCTCGCGCGAGACCAGCATCGAGGAGATCAATGCAGCCGTCGAGGAGGCCGCGGCCGAGTCGCCGGTGCTCAATGTCAATGCGCAGCCGCTGGTCTCCATCGACTTCAACCACGATGCCAATTCCTCTACCTTTGACGCCAATCACACTCGCGTCAGCGGCAAGCTGGTCAAGGTGATGGCCTGGTACGACAACGAGTGGGGCTTCTCCAATCGCATGATCGATACCGCACTGGCCATGCATGCCGTGAGCAACGACGGCTGACAGCCGGGCCAGAGCCGCATGATTCGACGCCGGGGCGGTGCTTGCCGCCCCGGCGTTTTCGTCTGCAAGGAATTCGACATGCTCCCCGATTACGGCTGGCTGGCCTGGACCCTGATCATCGCCTCCACCTACCTGACCGGTATCTCCAAGGGTGGCTTTGCCGGTGGCTTCGGTACCCTCTCGGTTCCCCTGATGGCGCTGGCAATCGGGCCGATCGAGGCGGCGGGCCTGTTGTTGCCGTTGTTGCTGGTCATGGACGTGTTCGCGGTCAAGGCCTGGTGGGGACATCACGTGGCCACCGAGATACGTCGCCTGCTGCCGGGCATGGCGCTGGGGGTGATCGCCGGTACCCTGCTGATCGGCACGCTCGACGAGAGCCATGTGTGGCTGCTGCTGGGCGTGGTGTCGTTGCTGTTCGTGGCCTACATGATCATCAAGCCGGCCGCGTCACGCCCGATTCACGCCCTCTGGGCCTGGCCGGCGAGCATCGGAGTGGGGGTGACCAGCTTTCTGGCACATGCCGGCGCGCCGCCGATGAACCTCTATCTGTTGCCGCGACGGCTCTCCAAGCAGGCCTTCATCGCCACCTGCACACTGGCTTTCGCGGCAGTCAATCTGATGAAGCTGCCGCCCTATCTGTGGCTCGGCGAGATCAACCTGACCAGCATCTGGGCCTCGCTGGCGCTGGCGCTGGTGCCGGTGGCCTGGCTCGGCGTGCGCAGCGGGCTCTGGCTGCAGAGTCGCGTCAACGAGCGGCTCTTCTATCGGCTGGTGATCCTGGCCATGGCCATCGTCGGTGTGCAGTTGATCGTTAAGGCATTGTGATCCTGCGTGCCAGGCTTGCCTGATTCAGCGACAGGTTCCGCCGCCGCGCATGGCCAGGTGAAAATGGTCGGCGTGTGCTGCGTTATAGTCCGGGCCCAGGGTCGTGCCAAAAAACCGACAGGCTTCGTCATTGAGTCGGCGCAGAAAGTCGCTTTCGGCGCCCGAGCCCTGCCAGTCGTCTAGCAGACTGATTCGGCGGCCGCTGTGCAGGGTGAAACCCGCCACGTCGAGGGCGCTGGCGGTGGCGTGCGCACTGCGCCGGGCGTTTTCCCGATGGTAGATGTTGCGACAGGCGAAGCTGCCGTAGTGCTCTACCTGCGAGACCTCCTCGCCGAGCAGATCACGGGCGGCCGGTTGCAGGGAATGTCGCTCGAAAAGCCCCCACGACACCGCCAGCGGGCAGGTCGCCACGAAACCGCGATTGAAGCTTACGCCAGTGCCCTGTAGACGCACCACATTCTCCAGCGGGCAGTCTTCGACCGGCGTGTAGTCGGCCAGGGCGGTGTACTGGATGGATGGCGATGAAGCTCGCTCGAGTACGGCGTGACAGGCCTCACGATCGTTCCTCAGACGCTGCAGTTTCCAGCGCGTCACGGGCGTGACGGGGTCGTCGATATGCAGGGGCTGAAATGGTGACCATTCCCGGGGTAGTTGCCACGGGCCCTTCTCGAACGCCACTCCCATGGCCACGAGGGCGAGCAACAGCATCAGTCGGCGAGTGCGGTGCATGGCAGAGTTGAGCACCCTCGAAGTATTGGATAGCCAGCTTGCCTATTTCATCGTGGGCTGTGAAGCGCAAAAGGCCCCAGTACCGAGGGGCAGGAGGCGACTTCTGGTGGCCCGGGCCGCTGGCCACTTGTTTGAGCCGGGTGTTCTGGACTTCATATTCTTACCTGAACTCCATCGGGTGCGGGGCGATCGCCATCGAGGCGATGGTATCTTGGCGCGATGTCCATCTCGACTATGCCGACGTCGTATTGGGAATGCACGTAATGCGCAAGGCGTTCCACGCTGCCTTGAGGCAATGGGCTTAGCAGCGTGATGGCGCCGCGGAATGGTGCCTTTTGAGGAGGCGGAATGAACGATTATCGGCCGTGGCAGACCCCTGAGTCCCTGATGGAAGACACCGCCCTGGGTGAGGCGGCCGTCACGCCCGAATGGCCGCCGCCCGGCTCCCCGGACAGTGTCATCGCCCGGGCCGTCAGCCCATGGCCGATCCATGAGGTGGCAGCCCGCCTGGGCATCGAGGCCTCTCGGCTGCTCCCCTTCGGTCATGACAAGGCCAAGCTGCCCCATGACTTTACCGATGAACTGGCCGAGCGGTCGCCGGGCAAGCTAGTGCTGGTGACGGCCATCACCCCGACACCGGCCGGTGAAGGCAAGACCACCACCACTGTGGGGCTGGGGGATGGTCTGAGCCGGATCGGTCAGCGAGCCGCCATCTGCCTGCGCGAGCCTTCTCTGGGCCCCTGTTTCGGCATGAAAGGGGGCGCGGCTGGTGGCGGCCGTTCGCAGGTGATCCCCATGGAAGATATCAACCTGCACTTTACCGGGGACTTTCACGCCATCACCACGGCGCACAACCTGCTCGCCGCGCAGATCGACAACCACCTCTACTGGGGCAACGCCCTGGACCTGGATCCCGAACGCATTACCTGGAAGCGCACGATGGACATGAACGACCGTGCGTTGCGCCACCTGACGGTCGGCGAAGGGGGGCAGGGAGTGCCGCGCCAGGACGGCTTTGATATCACCGCGGCGTCCGAGATCATGGCGATTCTCTGCCTGGCCCGTGATCTGGATGACCTGCAGTGGCGTCTCGGCGAGATTCTGGTGGCACGAACCCGAAGTGGCGCGGCGGTGCGAGCCCGCGACCTGGAGGTCAATGGCGCCATGGCCGCCCTGCTGCGCGAGGCGCTGGCGCCCAACCTGGTGCAGACGCTCGAGCATACACCGGCCTTTGTGCATGGCGGGCCCTTCGCCAACATCGCGCATGGCTGCAACTCGGTCATGGCCACCCGCTCGGCCCTGGCGCTGGCCGATGTAGTGGTCACCGAGGCCGGCTTCGGGGCGGACCTGGGGGCCGAGAAGTTCCTCAATATCAAGTGCCGTCAGGCCGGTCTCTCGCCCAGTGCGGTGGTGGTCGTGGCCACGCTGCGTGCCCTCAAGATGCATGGTGGTGTGGCTAGGGAGTCCCTCGGGGAGCCCGACCCCGATGCCGTGCGTCGCGGTGCCGCCAATCTTGCGCGTCACGTCGAGAGCGCTCAGGGAATGGGGGTGCCCTTGCTGGTGGCCATCAACCGGTTCGATCAGGACGCCGAGGAAGAACATGCGGTACTGCGCGAAGCCTGCGAGGCCATGGGCGTGGAGGTGGTACTCAGCAGCCATTGGCAGGATGGCTCGGCGGGGAGCGAGGAACTGGCCGAGCGCGTGATGGCGCTGCTGGAGGAGCCGGCTGGCGAGTTGAAGATGAGCTATGCCGACGACGACAGCCTGGCCGACAAGCTGAGAGCCATCGCTACGCAACATTATGGAGCTGCGGATATTCAGCTGGAGGAACGAGCCCGACGCCAACTGGAGGAATATGAAGCGCTGGGCTATGGCCATCTGCCGGTCTGTATCGCCAAGACGCCGTACAGTTTTGCCGCCGACCCGGCCGAGGGCGGGTTGGCGGCTGGCCATGTGCTGCCAGTGCGCGAGTTCGAGCTGGCCGCCGGGGCCGGGTTCGTGGTGGCCTTGTGCGGCACCATCATGCGTATGCCGGGCATGCCCTCGCGGCCGGCGAGTGCCGGCATTCGGCTGAACGAGGCCGGTGAGATCGAAGGGTTGTCCTGACCCACCCGCCAGCCCTGGTGGTTACAGCTGCCGACGCCAGCGGCGTTCGATGGTGTCCAGTTCTGCCGGGCCGTAATGGGCGCTGCCGTGCCCGCCATAGTGGGCCCAGAGCTGGTCGCCGAGGTCGTAATGCCACCACTCGCTGGGCAGGTTGGTGAAGCCCTGGGCCAGCATGGCGTGGTAAAGCAGGCGGCGATGGCGCCTGGCCTGATACCGGCTGTCACCTTCCTCCAGGTCGACTTCCAGCGCGGCGGCATGTGACGCCGCCATGGCCTCGTCAAACAAAGTGCCCATGTCCAGCGGCAGACCATCCGCGTCGCACAGCGTCACGTCCACGGCGCCTCCGGTCAGATGGGGACTCGGCGAGGTGGGCTCGGTACTCGGCTGGGCGACGAATTCGCGCGTGCGCTCCAGCAGTTCCCGTTCACCGAGAGACGGGTGCCTGGCCTGGATGATGGACTGCAGGGTCTCGAAAAGGTACTGCTGAACACGCCAGGGGCGCCAGCCATCCAGCACCAGCAGGCTCATCCCCTCGGGCAGGCTGCGGGCCACCGCCAGCAAGCGGCGGTAGACGCCTTCGCGCACATAGCACTCATCGATGGCCCCCGGAATACCCAGACGGGCGTAGGCCGGAAACACCTTGATCGGCGACGGTGCCAGGCTCATCGGTACCAACGGCTCGTCACTGCCCTGAATCGGAAGCTGGTCGATCGTCGACCAGTCCGGGTCGGCCCGGTGCGGTATGGGCGTCGCCGCATAAGAGGTGTCGGAGGTCGGTTGGGTCATGGCGTTATCCAGGTTTGAGCAGTCGCTATTTCGGCATCCGGCCAGGCTGGCAGCCCGGATTTATGTAGTCAGGCTACCGAAAACC
Organism: Halomonas almeriensis; assembly: GCF_030409235.1. Lineage (GTDB taxonomy): Bacteria > Pseudomonadota > Gammaproteobacteria > Pseudomonadales > Halomonadaceae > Halomonas > Halomonas almeriensis. Next base: position 58,491 of record NZ_JAUFPO010000005.1, on the reverse strand, counting down.
ATGCTGCAGGTGCTCAGGTTGGTCAAAAAATAACACCGTCTACGCCTAATGATACTTTGTGCGGTGCCGCATTCTGACCCATATTTAAGTCGCGACGTCAGACGATGAGTTGCTACCGGGATTCATCGCGCTGTCGGAAGGCTACCAACTGAGCGTCATGTTGTTCTTGATCCAGGCGCCAGCAGTGAGGTTTTTGCAACACTTTCAACCTCCCGCAGTACGCCCAGGGTACTTACCAGGCCCGGCATGCGTAGCTAAGGCACCAGAATGCCATCGTTGATGGCGGCCCGGGTGACGTCTTCCCGGGATCATGATGACTTTGCATTGAGGATGACACCATGAATGGTATCCAATTAGCCGAGCAAGCCGATCAGATCGCCAGTACATTCAGCAAGCAGGACCTGGCCAAGGTAGTGGTAGCGCTGCGCGCCAATGGTCAATCGCTGCAGCATGCGGTCGCCGTACTCGATACCATCGACGCCTGCCAGGGTTATACCCTCGACTGGGCATGGGATGAAGTCCTGGCGGGTGAGAACCAGGTCATGGTAGCCCAGGACGATTAAGAGCGGTGAGCCGTGCCAGAGGCCACCAGGCTCTCTGAAGCGGCGCGGCGAACAATACGAGCCAGACAATCGAGAGAGCCGAGGTACCTGCTGCCTCGGCTCTCTTGGTTGCAGGCTACTGCCTGCCCTGGCCCGGGGGGAGGAAGCGGTAAGCTCCAGGCAAGTGTGACAGCGCCGTCTTGTGGGGGGTGTCGCGTTATTTGGGGGCACTGGAGCACTGGTCCGTACGAGATGCCCCCGGATGTGCCCCCTGTCGTGCGAGAGAGCGCTGACACGTCGTCAGCGGGCAGGCTCTCCAAACGAAAAAGCCCCCTCGGAGGTGGCTTTCTTCCGGTGTTGGTGGCGGCGGGAATCGAACCTAGGTTGGCCAAGAGAGTGCCGACACGTCGTTGGCGGACAGGCCCCAAACGAAAAAAGCCACCCGCGGGGATGGCTTTCTTCTAGTGTTGGTGGAGGCGGCGGGAATCGAACCCGCGTCCGCCGACACTCGCCCATCGGCTCTACATGCTTAGTTCCGTCTTTTGGTTTAACGCTTCTGGCTCCGACGATCAGGATCCAGAAGCGCGATTCCTCTAAGTTTTAACGATTGACACGAGGACAGGGTCAATCGCGATCCCATCATCTATGAGCTCGTTCCCTTCCGTGATGAATGGGCACATCACTTCCGGGTCGGACTAGAAGCTAGCAGTTGTTACGCTGCCAGCGCGCCCTGAGCGTAGTTGTCGTCGTTTGCGACTATTTAATCGTGATGTTGTATTTACGAGATACATCACGCTCTCGGCATGCACCTCAGGGGTTGTCGCCGGCGTCGAAGCCATGTCGCCCCCGTTACGATCTCATTCTAACAGCATCGCTGTCAGTGCGACAGGGTTATGTCTTGTTCTGTTCGCGCATGATCCGGCCCTTCTGCCGCTGCCAGTCGCGGTCCTTCTCGGTTTCCCGCTTGTCGTGAATCTTCTTGCCGGTGACCAGGGCCAGTTCGCACTTCACCTTGCTGCCTTTCCAGTACAGCTTGAGCGGGACGCAGGTATGCCCCTTGTCCTGGGTGCGCGAGAAGATGCGGGCGATCTCCTTGCGGTGCAGCAGCAGCTTGCGGGTCCGCGAGGGATCGGCCACCTCATGGGTGCTGGCCGTATTGAGGGGCGTGATGTGACTGCCCAGCAGCCAGGCTTCCGCGTTCTTGATCAGGATGTAGGTGTCGGTGAGCTGTGCCTTGCCGGCGCGCAGGCTCTTCACTTCCCACCCTGCAAGTGACAGGCCGGCCTCGAAGGTCTCGTTGATGTGGTACTCGAAGCGCGCCTTCTTGTTCAGGGCGATGGTGTTACCGCCTGGACCCTTGCTCTTGCCTTTCTTGTTGGCCATGGAACCTCATATTCTGTCTTGCCGAAAATGGCCTTCCCCTTCGATATGGGGGGAAGCATGATACCATTCAAGGCCTGAAATCACTGCTCATGATACGCCTTGGGCCCTTTGAAGTCAGCGGAGAGGTCAATGCCAACGGTCAATCGGTCCGCCCTGGTGCGGCACACCCCCAAGCAAATGTTCGATCTGGTCAACGATTTCGAGCGTTACCCGGAGTTTCTGCCGGGATGCCGCGATGCCCGCCTGCTGGAGCAGGATGAAGCACACCTGGTGGGCGAGATGACGCTGGGTCGGGCCGGCATCGAACAGAGTTTTACCACGCGCAATGATCTGCAGGAGCCGGAGCGCATCGATCTGTCACTGGTCAGCGGTCCCTTCAAGCGTCTGACAGGGCGCTGGCTGTTCACGCCAATGGGCGAGGACACCTGCAAGGTCAGCCTGGAGATGGAGTTCGAGTTCGCCAACCGCCTGCTGGGCATGGCATTCGGCAAGCTGTTCCAGCAGGTGGCCGGCCAGCTGGTGGATTCATTTACCCGACGTGCCGATGAGCTCTATGGCCGCTGAGGCGCCGGGCCGGATTCAGGTCGAGGTCGCCTATGCGCTGCCTAGCCGGCAACGCATCATCACGCTGTCCGTGCCGGCGGGTACCACGGCGCGTGAGGCTGTGCAGCAGGCGGATTTGCCGAGCCACTTCCCCGAGGTGTCGCCGAGCGACTTTGCGCAAGCGCCGCTGGGTCTCTTCGGCAAGGCGCTGAATGATCCCCATCAGGTGCTGCGCGAGGGGGATCGCGTGGAAGTCTATCGACCACTGAAGATCGATCCCAAGTCGGCACGGCTTGCCCGGGCGGCCGCCAGGCGAGACTGGTTCACCGCCCCGTAGGGGATATCAGTCGTCTTCCGGGCGGACATTCAGCAGGTTGCCGGTCTGTGCGCCGGAGGACTCAGTGGGGCCGATGCCGCGCTCGTCGGCGACCTCAGGGGGCTTGGAGAAGTCGCCCTGGCGCTCCACATTGGCCACACGATTGCCCTGGAAGGTCAGAGTGATGCGGCGTTGCTCGGTGCCGCCATAGGCCTTGTCCAGATAATAGACGTAGTCCCACTCGCGCACCTCGAAGGGCGCCTCGAGCAGCGGACTGCCCATGATGTTGAGCACCTGCTGGCGCGTCATGCCGGTTTGGACCTGGGAGGCCATCTCGGCGTTCACCAGGTTACCCTGGGCGGTATCGCGCTTGTACACGCCGAAGTAGCTGCAGCCGCTGATCAGGGTCAGGGCGACGGTCAGAGTGGCGGTGAGGGTGACGGTTCGAGTCAGCTTTTGCATTTGCGCCTGTTCTTCACTATCGTGGTTTTGGTCGATCATACCCGACCCTACCTGATACTGCGAAGAGCGAACATGGCCGACCAAAACCACGAGTTACGCAAGGCCGGTCTGAAAGTGACCCTGCCGCGCGTCAAGATCCTGCATATTCTCGAGAACGCCACGGGCCAGCATCACCTGAGCGCCGAGGATGTCTACAAAACGCTGCTGGAAGCGGGCGAGGACGTGGGGCTTGCCACTGTATATCGCGTGCTGACTCAGTTCGAGACGGCCGGGCTAGTTACGCGCCATAATTTCGATGGCGGCCACGCCGTGTTCGAGCTGACTCAGGAAGAGCATCACGATCACATGGTGTGCCTGGACAGTGGTGAGATCATCGAATTTTTCGATGAGACCATCGAGCGTCGACAACAGGAAATCGCCGAGGAACACGGTTATGACCTGGTGGATCACGCTCTGGTGCTCTACGTCCGCCCCAAAAGCTAGGAAGCGTCGCCGCTGACAGTGCGGCTGCGGTCCCTGAAGGATTGCGCGTTTTCCTGTTGACTTCTTCACCTTGGCGGGTGAGGAGGTTTTTGTGTGTCGATCCGCCTGACACGGCGAGCCGGGGCGGCGCGTCTCCCTCAGTGATGCGCTCGCTGGCTGGCAGCCAGCATTTCGCGTGCGTGCGCCAGTGTCTGGTCGGTGAGCTGCATGCCACCCAGCATCCGCGCCAGCTCGCCCACGCGGCCGGCTTCATCCAGCACCGCCATCTGGGTCAGCGTGGTGTCCTCCTCGGCCTGCTTGGCGATGTGTAAATGATGGTGGGCCTGGGCGGCGACCTGGGGCAGGTGGGTCACGGTCATCACCTGGCCGTTGCTGCCCAGCCGACGCAGCAGCTGGCCGACGACTTCCGCGGTGGCGCCGGAGATGCCGACGTCGACTTCGTCGAAGACCAGGCTGGGCGTGGTCGAGTGCTGAGCGGCCACCACCTGAATGGCCAGGCTGATGCGAGACAGCTCGCCGCCCGATGCCACCTTGGTGAGCGGGCGTGCGGGCTGCCCCGGGTTGGCACTGATCATCAGTCGGGCTCGCTCCAGCCCTTCCGCGGAGGGTGTGTCGCGAGGCGTCAGCTCGACGTCGAAGCTGGCCTTGTCCATGGCCAGAAAGGCCAGCTGGTCCTGCACTTCCTTGCCGAAGCGCTTGGCCGCTTTCCGGCGTGCCTGGCTGATGGCTTCGGCCTGCTCCCGCCAGGTTTGCTTGAGCCGCTCGACCTCTGCACTGAGGCTATCCAGGTCGTTGTCGCCGCCGTCGAGTTCGGCCAGCTCGTCGGCCAGACGCTGATGCAGGGCGACCAGCTCTTCCGGGGGCACCTGGTGCTTGCGGGCGATGCGGTGCACTTCGCTGAGGCGTTGTTCAACCTGAGCCAAACGTTCCGGGTCCAGCTCCACGCTGGAGGCGAAGTGGTTGAGTTCTCGGCCGGCTTCCTCCACCTGGATACAGGCGTCGCCGAGCATGCCCAGGGCATCGGCCAGGGCGCCGCGTTCGCTGCCGGGCAGGGTGGAGAGGCGGTTGACCGCCTGGCGCAGCAAGGGGAGTGCACCACCCTCGTCGTCATCGCAGCAGCGGGCGGCGAACTGGGCTTCCTGCAGGCGTTCCTCGGCATGGGCGAGATCTTCCTGTTCGCTCTCCAGTTCCGCCAGTTCGCCCTCGGCCAGGCTCAACTGGTCGAGCTCCTCGACCTGGTAACGCAACAACTGCAGCCGGGCGCGCAGCTCGTCATCATCCTCGGCGAGGCGCTTGAGGCGTTGCTGGGCGTCACGCCAGTCGCGATAGATCTCGGCCAGCGTCTCGATGGCCGCGTGATGGCCGGCGAAGTCGTCGAGCAACTGCAGGTGGGTGTCTTCGCGCATCAGGCCCTGGTGGGCGTGCTGGCCATGGATCTCGATGAGATGGCTGCCCAGTGTTCTGAGGTCGCCGACGGTACTCGGCAGGCCATTGATCCAAGCCTTGGAGCGGCCGGAGCGGGTGACAACGCGGCGCAGCAGGCAGTCATCGCTGGGCAGTTCGCGGGCCTCGAGCCATTCCCGGGCGGCGGGAAGGCAGGAGACATCGAAGCGCGCGCTGAGGTCGGCGCGTTCGCAGCCATGGCGCACACTGCCGGCATCGGCGCGCTCCCCCAGGCAGAGCCCCAGGGCGCCGAGCAGGATGGACTTGCCGGCCCCGGTCTCGCCGGTGATCGCGGTCATGCCGGCCTCCCACTCGAGTGACAGGTGGTCGACGATGGCGAAGTCGCTTATGGCCAGTTCTGTCAGCATGATGCCTCCCCGGTGCCGCTGGAATTCACTGGTTATTCATCCATTGCCTTGTGTGTTTATACAGTAGTTCATGACGGCGAACAACGCGCGTCGCGAATCGCTTTTTCTCGACACCTTGAGTTCTGCGCTCTAAGCCCCATATACCTGCCAGCGACGTTTTCAACCGACAACATGTCTTCAGGCGGCGCGGCCGCCGGCTGTCATTCAGGAGGCACACATGGCCCAAGATCCGCAGACACCACAGGACGAGGAGCTTTCCCGTCAGCGGCAGGAAAGCGACGACCGGGTGGAACCGGAAGTGGTCGATGGAGATCTCGAGGACACCATCGAGGAAGCCATCGAGAACGCTGAACAGGACGAGGTAGAAAGCGAGTCCAGCGACAACCCTGAGGCCGAGATGCTGGCCGCCAAGGTCGAGGAGCTCGAAAAGAGCCTGTCCGAGGCCAACGACAAGGCCATGCGTGAGGCCGCCGAGGTGCAGAACGTGCGCCGCCGTGCTGAACAGGAGACGGAAAAGGCCCGCAAGTTCGCGCTCGAGAAGTTCGTCAAGGAGCTGCTGCCGGTGGTCGACAGCCTGGAAAAGGCGCTGGACGCCATGGGCGAGGATGCCTCGGAAGTTCATCGCGAGGGGGTTTCCATGACCCTCAAGCTGCAGCTGGATGTGCTCAACAAATTTGGCGTTGAAGTGGTCGACCCGGCCGGAGAACCCTTCGATCCGCAGTACCACGAGGCCGTGACCATGGTGCCCAACGCGGAAATGGATCCCAACAGCGTCATGGAAGTGATCCAGAAGGGCTATCTGCTCAACGGCCGTCTGGTGCGCCCGGCGATGGTCGTGGTCAGCCAGGCCGCAGAATGATTTTGCGCTGAAAAGCGCTCCGGGCCCTTGAAAAGGTGCTGAGGGCCCCCAGATACACGGCATCAAGGCGTTAATCGCCTCACACAAACGAATTTGTAACAGCGATTTTTCGAGGATTTCCTATGGGACGCATCATCGGTATTGACCTGGGGACCACCAATTCCTGCGTTGCCGTGCTCGACGGTGACCAGGCCAAGGTGATCGAGAACGCCGAAGGCGCTCGTACTACCCCGTCCATCATTGGCTATACTGACGACGGCGAAACGCTCGTCGGTCAGGCAGCTAAGCGCCAGGCGGTGACCAACCCGCAAAACACCCTGTACGCCATCAAGCGCCTGATCGGCCGTCGTTTCGAAGACGATGTCGTGCAGAAGGACATCAAGATGGTGCCTTACACCATCACGGAAGCCGACAACGGCGATGCCTGGGTCGAGGTCAAGGGCAACAAGCTCGCGCCGCCCCAGGTCAGCGCCGAAGTGCTTCAAAAGATGAAGAAGACCGCCGAGGATTACCTGGGCGAGACGGTCTCCGAGGCGGTCATCACCGTCCCGGCCTACTTCAACGACAGCCAGCGTCAGGCCACCAAGGATGCCGGTCGCATCGCCGGTCTCGAGGTCAAGCGGATCATCAACGAGCCGACGGCCGCGGCACTGGCCTACGGCATGGACAAGTCGCGCGGCGACAAGACCATCGCGGTCTATGACCTGGGCGGCGGTACCTTCGATATCTCCATTATCGAAGTGGCCGATGTCGACGGCGAGACCCAGTTCGAAGTGCTGGCCACCAATGGTGACACCTTCCTGGGCGGTGAAGACTTTGACCTGGCGCTGATCAACTATCTGGCCGATCAGTTCAAGCACGACAGCGGTATCGACCTGTCCGGCGACAACCTGGCCATGCAGCGCCTCAAGGAAGCTGCCGAGAAGGCCAAGATCGAGCTGTCCAGTGCCCAGCAGACAGAGGTCAACCTGCCGTACATCACGGCCGACAACACCGGGCCCAAGCACCTCAACGTCAAGGTTACGCGTGCCAAGCTCGAGTCGCTGGTCGAAGACCTGGTGGCGCGTTCGCTGAAGCCCTGCAAGACCGCGCTGGCGGATGCCGACCTGTCGGCTTCTGACATCGACGATGTCATCCTGGTCGGCGGCCAGACCCGCATGCCGCTGGTGCAGTCCAAGGTCACCGAGTTCTTCGGCAAGGACGCCCGCAAAGACGTCAACCCGGATGAAGCCGTGGCCGTGGGTGCTGCCATCCAGGGCGGTGTGCTGGGCGGCGACGTCAAGGACGTGCTGCTGCTCGACGTTACCCCGCTGACCCTGGGCATCGAGACCCTGGGTGGCGTGATGACGCCGCTGATTGAGAAAAACACCACCATCCCGACCAAGAAGACGCAGACCTTCTCGACCGCGGATGACAACCAGACGGCCGTGACCATTCACGTGCTGCAGGGTGAGCGCAAGCAGTCTAGTGGTAACAAGTCGCTGGGTCGCTTCGACCTCTCCGACATTCCGCCGGCCCCGCGTGGTGTGCCGCAGATCGAGGTCGCCTTCGACCTGGACGCCAACGGCATCCTCAACGTCTCGGCCAAGGACAAGGCGACCGGCAAAGAACAGTCGATCGTCATCAAGGCCTCCAGCGGTCTGTCCGAGGAAGAAGTCGAGCAGATGGTCCAGGATGCCGAGGCCAATGCCGAAGAGGATAAGAAGTTCGAGGAGCTCGTCCAGCTTCGCAACCAGGCCGACGGCATGGTCCACGCCGCCCGCAAGACGCTCGAGGAAGCCGGTGATAAGGCGACCGACGAAGAGAAGCAATCCATCGAGAACGCGGCCAGCGAGCTCGAGGAAGCGATCAAGGGCGACGACAAGGACGATATCCAGGCCAAGCTGGATACGCTGACCGAGGCCTCCGGCAACCTGGCGCAGAAGATGTACGCCGAACAGGGCGACGATGCGGCCGGGCAGGCGGATGCCGGGGCTCAGGCCGAAGGCAAGCAGGAAGACGACGTGGTCGACGCCGAGTACGAGGAAGTCAACGACGACCAGAAAAAGCAGTAACCCACGACGTCTGAATCACGGCCGATACCAGCGCGGGAGCCCGACTCCCGCGCTGGTGTTTGCGCCGCGTCGCTATGGAGGCGGACAGACACATGTCCAAGCGTGATTATTACGAAGTGCTGGGGCTCGAGCGCGGGGCCGATCAGAAAGAGATCAAGAAGGCCTACCGCCGCCTGGCACAGAAATACCATCCGGACCGCAATCCGGACGATGAAACCGCGGCGGAGAAATTTCGTGAGGTCTCCGAGGCCTACGAGGTCCTGACCGACAGCGAAAAGCGTGCGGCCTATGACCAGTTCGGTCACGAGGGCGTGGACGGTCAGGCTGGTGGTGGCTTCGGCGGTGCCGGGGCCGGTGGCTTCAGCGATATCTTCGGCGATGTCTTCGGTGACATCTTCGGAGGTGGCGGGGGTCGCCGTAATCCCAATGCGCCGCAGCGAGGCAGTGACCTGCGCTACAACCTCGAGGTCGACCTCGAGAGTGCCGTCGCCGGGACCAGCGTGGATATCCGCGTGCCGCGCCACATCGAGTGCGAGCGCTGTGATGGTGAAGGCGCCGAGCCCGGCACCAGCAAGGAAACCTGCCCGACCTGCCATGGTCATGGCCAGGTGCGGATGCAGCAGGGCTTTTTCGCCGTGCAGCAGACCTGCCCGACCTGCCACGGCAGCGGCCAGCAGATCAAGGTGCCGTGCCACAAGTGCAATGGCGAAGGCCGCGAACGCGAGACCCGTACACTGTCGGTGAAGATCCCGGCCGGCGTGGATACCGGCGATCGCATTCGTTTGAATGCCGAGGGTGAGGCCGGTATCAACGGTGGCCCGCCCGGCGATCTCTACGTTCAGGTGGCCATCAAGCCGCACCATATCTTCGAGCGTGAAGGCCGCCACCTCCAGTGCGAGGTGCCGATCAACTTCGTCGACGCTACCCTGGGCGGCGAGCTCGAGGTGCCGACTCTGGACGGCCGGGTCAAGCTGAAGATTCCGCCCGAGACCCAGACCGGCAAGATGTTCCGCCTCAAGGGCAAGGGCGTGAAGCCGGTGCGTGGCGGCCCTGCCGGCGACCTGCTGTGCCGCGTCGAGGTCGAGACACCGGTCAAGCTCAGCGAGGAACAGAAAGACCTGCTGCGCAAGTTCCAGGACAGCCTAGACGGCAGCAATAGCCATCACTCGCCGAAGAAGAGCAACTTCTTCGACGGCGTGAAGAAGTTCTTCGAGGACATGAAGCCGTAAGGCCAGGTTCACGAGATGGCGCCCAGAGGCCCCGTACTCCGCAAGGAGGCGGGGCTTCTTCATGTCGTTTCGCTCACCTCTCGGGCCGCTCGTCTGCCTTCCCTGGCCGCCGTCGGCGCGCAGGCCGAAGAGGCGTCGGAACAGGGTCGCCACGGGAGAGGTCAAGGCCTGCGAAGTTGGGGTGGCGCTGTGCGAGGCGTGCGTCTTAATCTGTGTCAGTCCATTCGCTGATAAATATCGAGGGGAGCGGCCCTATGCCGATTTCACGCGCGGTAGTCGTCACCGAGGCCGGTAACAAGCTGGTTCGACAGCTTTGCGAGCACTGGGGTCAGCATCAGGAGGTCGAGCAGTCGGCAGAGCAAAGTCGGGTCCAGTTCGATAGAGGCAGTTGCCTGCTGAAGCCCGAGGAGGACAAGCTGCACGTCGCGGTCGAGTCGCTCGACGAGGAAGGGCTGGATCAGCTCGAAGGCCTGGTGGCGCGTGACATGGAACGCCTGGCAGGCGAGGAGGTGCTGGATATCATCTGGGAGAACTGAGCCGTGACGGCGCGAGCCGCGCATCTGGGTATGCTGTGCTGGGCGGTGCTGGTGGGGCTGTCGTTTCCGGCCGTCGGGCTGATGAGTGAGTTGCCGCCCATGCTGCTGACCGCGCTGCGCTTTGCCATTGCCTGTGTGGGGCTGTGGCCGCTGGCTCTGCGGGGCCAGGGTGCCGTGCCTGCCTGGCAAGGGCTAGCAGTCTACGGCGTGATGGGCCTCTGCCTGGCCGGCTTCTTCGGCAGCATGTTTTGGGCGGCGCATCATGCCACGGCGCTGTCCATGGCTACTTTGTATGTCTGTGTGCCCCTGCTGGCATATGGCCTCGGCGTGCTGCTGCGCGTCGAGCAACTTGCCTGGCGGCTGCCGGCGATCCTGGCGCTGGGCGCCCTCGGGGCCCTGGGGCTGGCGCTGGCCGAGGCGCGGGTGCGGGGTGGCACGATGCAGCTGGGCCGGGGTGAGGCGGTCTTTTTCGCTGGCTGTGTGTGTTCGGCGCTGTACCCGGTGGTGTCCAAATGGGGGCTCAACGCTGGGCTGCTGTCGGCGTCGGCCGCGGTGCGTACTTTCTGGAGCCTGGCGCTGGGCGGCGCGCTGATCGGCCTGCTGGGGCTGCTGGTGGAACCTGCGGTCCGGCTGGGGACGATGCGCTGGAGCGATGGCCTGCTGTTGATCTATCTGGGGTTGTGCTCCAGTGCTCTGACCTTCTGGCTGATGCAGCGGGCCACCCAGGTGCTGACGCCCGGGACAATCACCGCCTATGGCTATCTGGTGCCCTTTGTCTCGATGCTGGTGCTGTTCGTGACCCTGCCCGCGAGCCTCTCCTGGGTCTGGTGGCCCGGCAGTCTCGTGGTGCTGGCGACGATCGTACTGTTGTGGCGGCATGACGCCTCATGAGGGCGCCATGCACGCCAGCAGAGTGCGTTGCAGCGCCCTGGCGTTGTCATCGCTGAGGATCAGCACGCGGCCGTCGTCGAGCCGTGTCATGCCTTCCATGTTGTCCAGCCACCAGCCATCGGCGCTGGAAAAACGGGCCAGGGTCTCGACCTCCAGCCGCGGCGGTTCGCCGAGCCGGGCGCGGCGCAGGCTGATCACCAGCGGGGCGGGCGGGGCGAAGGCACGCTCGAGTGCCAGCAGCTCGTCGCCATCGGCCGTGAGCTCGGTCAGGGCGCTGCCGCTGGCCGCCGCCAGGGGGTAATGCCACGCCTCGCCGTCCAGGCTGAACAGCCGGGTCTGCTTGTCCGGGGCGCCGGCCGTGGGGGCCTCCAGGCCCAGGATGAGCCCGTTTGTCGGGTGCCGGGTCATGGCCTCCATGCCCTGATTGCGGCCTGCCGTGCGGGCTTGCGGCGGACGGAGTGCCGTCCGGGGCGAAGCGTTGCAGGCGATGGTCGCGCTCGAAACTGACCCACAGCTCGGTATCGCCCGCCTGGCCGTTGGCGGCGTCGATCAGGGTCATGGACTCGGCATCGGCGTCTGCGCCGGCGAGGGGCCGACCCCGAATGTCGCGCAGCCGCTGGCTGTCGATGGGGGTCAGCCCGCTCAACTGCCCATTGTCGAACTGGGGTCGTACTCGATGCAGGCGCCCGCGATCCGAGAGCAGGTAGAGGAGACCGGTATCCGTTTCCAGCGCCAGGTCGGAGAGTCCATTGACCGGGGTGCCATCGGGCCAGCGGTCGGGCAGGGCGAGGGTGCCACAGAGTGCCAGCGGTGACCGAGCCATGACCGCCTCGCCGGCCAGTGGAATGGCGCGGACACGGTCGGCGCAGCCGGCCAGCACGGCGGTGACAAGCATCAGCAGGCTGGCGCCCAGCAGCCGGCGCAGGCGCGGGGGCGGCATCCAGGGAAGGGGCATGGCGTCATCTCGCTGTTTTTCAGGGTGATGATGTCAGTCTGCCACACTGGCCCGGCCATTCGCGGTGGCCTGGCGGCGGGGCAGCCCCTGGCGCATGCGTCGCGACGGCTCGTGGCGGCGTTGTTATACTTCGCTCATCTTGATTCCCCTCAACCGCAGGAGTTTTGCATGACTCGAATTGCCATCGTCGGTGTTGCCGGCCGCATGGGCCGCACCCTGGTCAACGCCGTGCAGCAGGATGCCGGGGCCCATCTGGCCGGGGGCGTCGTCGAGCCGGGCAGCTCGCTGGTGGGCGCCGATCTTGGCGAGCTTTCCGGTCAGGGCCGGCTGGGAGTGGCCGCCGTCGATGATCTGGCGCAGATCGTCGATGACGCCGATGTGCTGATCGATTTCACGGCGCCGCGGGTCACGCTGGATAACCTGGCTTGGTGTGCCGCACACGGCAAGCGCATGGTGATCGGCACCACCGGGCTCTCCGAGGCCGAGCAGGCCGAGCTGGACGGCTACCGTGACCGGGTCCCCATGGTCTTTGCTCCCAACATGAGCGTCGGTGTCAATCTGACCCTGAAACTGTTGCAGACCGCCGCCCGGGCGCTGGGTGACGAAGGCTATGACATCGAGGTCATCGAGTCCCATCACCGCCACAAGGTCGATGCGCCCTCCGGCACGGCCCTGAAGATGGGCGAGGTGATGGCCGATGCCCTGCAGCGCCCGCTCAAGGAGTATGGCGTCTTCCAGCGGGTCGGGCAGTGCGGGCCGCGCACGGACCAGGAGATCGGCTTTGCCACCGTGCGTGCCGGCGATATCGTCGGTGAGCATACCGTGATGTTTGCCACCGAGGGTGAGCGGGTCGAGATCACCCACAAGGCCTCCAGCCGCATGACTTTCGCCAAGGGCGCGGTGCGCGCGGCGCGATGGGTCATGGAGCAGCCTGCCGGCCGCTATGACATGCAGGATGTACTCGGTCTGGAGTAAAGGGTGGTCGTCATGGCCGGGATGCTTTAGAATCCCCCAAATTTTAGCCGGGCAGCCGGCATATGCCGCGCGAACGCTTGTTGCGTCGGCCCAGCATTCCGAGCGAATGACAACAAGCGGGATGAAACCGGTCTTCCATGTCGGGTTTCGTCCCGCTTTTTTACGGGCCGGCTGTTGATCGAGGGGCCCGGAGTGCGTGTGCTGTGGCTGGCGAGCTGTCTCTTTTCACCTGGGAGGACGTTGCATTGAACAAACCCGCGATACTGGCCTTGGAAGATGGCAGCGTGTTTTACGGCACCGCCATTGGCGCCGATGGGCAAACCAGCGGTGAGGTGGTGTTCAATACGGCCATGACGGGCTATCAGGAAATCCTCACTGACCCCTCCTACAGCCGTCAGATCGTCACCCTGACCTATCCGCATATCGGCAATACCGGCGTCAATCACGTGGACGTGGAGTCCGGCGCGATTGCCGCGGCCGGCCTGATCATCCGCGACCTGCCGCTTCTGGCCAGCAGCTTCCGCTGCGAGCAGTCATTGTCCGAGTACCTCGCCGACAACAACGTCCTGGGGATCGCCGATATCGACACGCGCCGCCTGACTCGCCTGCTGCGCGACAAGGGTTCACTGAATGGCGCCATCCTCGCTGGTGAGGCGGCCGAGGGTGAGGACGCCGCGGCACGTGCCCTGGAAGCGGCCCGGGCCTTTCCCGGCCTCAAGGGCATGGACCTGGCCCGGGTGGTGTCGTGCGCCGAGGCCCACGACTGGTCCCAGGGCGAGTGGGCGCTGGGCAAGGGCTACGCCGATACCTCCCGGGGCGAGCGCCCCTATCATGTGGTGGCCTACGACTTCGGTGCCAAGCACAACATCCTGCGTATGCTGGCCTCGCGCGGCTGCCGCCTGACCGTGGTGCCGGCCGAGACATCGGCGCGCGAGGTGCTGGACATGCAACCGGACGGCATCTTCCTGTCCAACGGCCCGGGCGACCCCGAGCCCTGTGACTACGCCATCCGCGCCATCCAGGCGTTCCTCGAGACCGAGATCCCGGTCTTCGGCATCTGCCTGGGCCACCAGTTGCTGGCGCTGGCCAGCGGCGCGCGCACCGTCAAGATGGGGCACGGCCACCACGGCGCCAACCATCCGGTGCAGGATCTGGACAGCGGTCAGGTGATGATCACCAGCCAGAACCACGGCTTCGCCGCCGATGAGGCCACGCTGCCGGCCACCCTGCGCGCGACGCATCGCTCACTGTTCGATGGCACCCTGCAGGGCATCGAGCGCACCGACCGCCCGGCATTCAGCTTTCAGGGCCACCCCGAAGCGAGCCCCGGCCCCCGGGATGTGTCGCCGTTGTTCGACCGCTTTGTCCAGATGATGAAGACTCGCCAGGCCTGAGCCTCGGCCGGATTCGAGACACGTCGCCACCGTCACCTTATTTCAGCGGGAAGCACCATGCCCAAGCGTACCGACATCCAGAGCATCCTGATCATTGGCGCCGGCCCGATCGTCATCGGTCAGGCGTGCGAATTCGACTACTCCGGCGCCCAGGCCTGCAAGGCGCTGCGCGAGGAGGGCTACCGGGTCATTCTGGTCAACTCCAACCCGGCGACCATCATGACCGACCCAGTGATGGCCGATGCCACCTACATCGAGCCGATCACCTGGCAGGCCGTGGAGAAGATCATCGAGGCCGAAAAGCCGGATGTCATCCTGCCCACCATGGGCGGCCAGACGGCGCTCAACTGCGCCCTGGACCTCGACAAGCATGGCGTGCTGGCCAAACACGGCGTCGAAATGATCGGTGCCAACGCGGATGCCATCAACATGGCCGAGGACCGCGACCTCTTCGACCAGGCCATGCGGCGCATCAACCTGGAATGCCCCAAGGCCAAGGTGGCCCACAGCATGGACGAGGCCTGGGAGATCCAGGGCGAGCTGGGCTTCCCGGTGATCATTCGGCCTTCCTACACCATGGGCGGCTCCGGCGGCGGGGTGGCCTACAACAAGGAAGAGTTCAAGGAAATCTGCACCCGCGGCTTCGAGCTTTCCAACAACCATGAGTTGTTGATCGATGAGTCGCTGCTGGGCTGGAAGGAATACGAGATGGAGGTCGTTCGCGACAAGAACGACAACTGCATCATCGTCTGTGCCATCGAGAACTTCGATCCCATGGGCGTGCATACCGGCGACTCGATCACCGTGGCGCCGGCGCAGACGCTGACCGACAAGGAATACCAGATCATGCGCGACGCCTCGCTGGCGGTGTTGCGCGAGATCGGCGTGGAGACCGGCGGTTCCAACGTGCAGTTCGGCGTGGACCCGCAGACCGGCCGCGTGGTGGTCATCGAGATGAACCCGCGCGTCTCGCGCTCCTCGGCGCTGGCGTCCAAGGCGACCGGCTTCCCGATCGCCAAGATCGCCGCCAAGCTGGCCGTCGGCTATACCCTGGACGAGCTGCAGAATGACATCACCGGCGGTCGCACGCCGGCCTCCTTCGAGCCGTCCATCGACTATGTGGTCACCAAGATTCCGCGCTTCACCTTCGAGAAGTTCCCCCAGGCCAACGACCGCCTGACCACCCAGATGAAGTCGGTGGGCGAGGTCATGGCCATCGGCCGGACCTTCCAGGAATCGTTGCAGAAAGCGCTGCGCGGCCTGGAGACCGGCAATGATGGCCTCGACCCGAAGATCACGCGCTTCAATGACGATGCCATGGCCCTCATCAAGGGTGAGCTGCAGGCCGCGGGCGCCGAGCGCATCTTCTATGTGGCCGATGCCCTGCGCGCCGGGCTGGGGGTCGAGGAAGTATTCCGTCTGACCAATATCGACCGCTGGTTCCTGGTGCAGCTCGAGGACCTGGTGCACTGCGAGGCTGACCTGGCCAAACGCTCGCTGTCCGAGCTGACGGCACGCGAGTTCTTCGCGCTGAAGCGCAAGGGCTTTTCCGATGCGCGGCTGGCGAAACTGCTGAGCGTGGCCGAGAAGGATTTCCGCAAGGCGCGCCAGGCGGCCGGCATCCGCCCGGTCTACAAGCGCGTGGACACCTGCGCCGCCGAGTTCGCCACCGATACCGCCTACATGTATTCCAGCTATGAAGAGGAGTGCGAGGCCGAGGTCTCCGAGCGCCCCAAGATCATGGTGCTGGGGGGCGGCCCCAACCGCATCGGCCAAGGCATCGAGTTCGACTATTGCTGCGTGCACGCGGTGCTGGCCATGCGTGATGACGGCTATGAAACCATCATGGTCAACTGCAACCCGGAGACCGTCTCCACCGACTATGACACTTCCGACCGGCTCTACTTCGATCCGGTGACCCTGGAAGACGTGCTCGAGATCGCCGACAAGGAGAAACCGGCGGGCGTCATCGTGCAGTTCGGCGGGCAGACCCCGCTCAAGCTGGCGCGCGAACTCGAGGCCGCCGGTGTGCCAATCATCGGCACCACGCCGGATGCCATCGACCGGGCGGAAGATCGGGAGCGTTTCCAGGAGATGATTCACAAGCTGGATCTCAAGCAGCCGCCCAATGCCACGGCGCGCAGCTTCGAGGAAGCCTTCTCCAAGGCCGAGGCCATCGGCTATCCGCTGGTAGTGCGGCCCTCCTATGTGCTGGGCGGCCGGGCCATGGAGATCGTCTATGATGCGTCCGAGCTCGAGAACTACATGACCCACGCGGTCAAGGTCTCCAATGACTCGCCGGTGCTGCTCGACCACTTCCTGAACGCGGCCATCGAGGTCGACATCGATGCGGTTTCCGACGGCACGCAGGTGGTGATCGGCGGCATCATGCAGCACATCGAGCAGGCCGGGGTGCACTCCGGCGACTCGGCCTGTGCTCTGCCGCCCTATTCGCTGCCGGTCGATGTCCAGAACGAGATGCGCAACCAGGTCAAGCGCATGGCCGTGGAGCTGGGCGTCAAGGGCCTGATGAACGTGCAGCTGGCCTGGCAGGATGGCGAGATCCACGTCATCGAGGTCAACCCGCGGGCCTCGCGCACCGTGCCCTTCGTGTCGAAGTGCATCGGCACCTCGCTGGCGCAGGTGGCGGCGCGCTGCATGGCTGGCGTATCGCTTGCCGACCAGGGCTTCGCGACAGAGCTCATGCCGCACTTCTACAGCGTCAAGGAGGCGGTCTTCCCGTTCAACAAGTTCCCCGGCGTCGACCCCATCCTGTCGCCGGAAATGAAGTCCACCGGCGAGGTCATGGGCAGCGGGGAGACCTTTGCCGAGGCCTTCTACAAGGCCCAGCTGGGGGCCGGCGAGGCCATCCCGGCCCTTGACGGGGATCGCAAGGCCTTCCTCTCGGTGCGCGAGCCGGATAAATCGGGTGTTATCGAGGTGGCGCGCTCTCTGTTAAAATTGGGGTTCACCCTATGCGCGACACGCGGCACGGCAGCGGCCCTGAAAGAGGCCGAACTGCCCGTTGAAGTCGTCAACAAGGTATATGAAGGCCGGCCGCATATCGTCGATCTGCTCAAGAACGACGAGATCGCCTATATCGTCAACACCACCGAGGGCCGCCAGGCCATCAATGATTCCTCGGTGATCCGCCGCACAGCCCTGGCCCGGAAAGTGCCCTATGCCACGACGCTGGCCGGGGCCAATGCCGTTTGTCTGGCGCTCGAATATGGAAATGCCATCACGGTGCGGCGGTTACAGGAACTGCATGCAGGAGTCAGTCAATGAACAAGGTCCCGATGACCATCGTCGGTGAGCAGCGTCTGCGCGAAGAGCTCGAGAACCTCAAGGGTGAAGCGCGGCCCAACGTCATCGCCGCCATCGCCGAGGCGCGTGAGCATGGCGACCTCAAGGAGAACGCCGAGTACCACGCGGCTCGCGAGCAGCAGGGCTTCATCGAGGGGCGTATCCAGGAAATCGAGGGCAAGCTCTCGAACGCTCAGGTCATCGATGTCACCAAGCTGCCCAGAACCGGCAAGGTGATCTTCGGTGTTACAGTCGAGCTCATCAATCTCGATAATGATGAAGAAGTGACCTACCGGATCGTTGGCGAAGACGAGGCCGATATCAAGGCCGGCCTGATCTCCGTGACCTCGCCCATCGCCCGCGCCCTGATCGGCAAGGAAGAAGGCGACACGGTGCTGGTGCGCACCCCCGGCGGCGACGTCGAGTACGAGATCTCCAGTGTGGAGCATCTCTGAGCTACGAGCTACGAGCTACGAGCTACGAGCTACGAGCTACGAGCTACGAGCTACGAGCTACGAGCTACGAGCAAAAAAGCCCGCGGTCATGCCGCGGGCTTTTTCGTGGGGTTCGCGTCTCGCCTCTCGTGGCTAGCGGCTTCAGCGTCGGCCGTGATGATTCTCGAAGCGTTTGATGTTGGAGAGCTTCGGGTTGACCTGCGGGTTGTGGCGGTAGAGCAGGGCGACCTTGCCGATCTTCTGGATCAGCTCCGCGCCGCTGGCGTCGAGCAGTTCCTCGATCATCGCGGTGCGGTCCTCGCGTTCGGGCAGTGCCAGCTTGACCTTGATCAGTTCATGGTCGGTGAGCGCGCGGTTCAGTTCGGCGACCACGCCGTCTGAAATGCCGTTCTCCGACACCATGACCACGGGGTCGAGGTGGTGGCCGATGCTGCGAAGTGCTTTCTTTTGTGCCTGTGACAAGCTCATGGTATCTTGATTCATCCCGGTTGACGCGCTGCGCGCCCATGTTACGGGGTATCGCGTCGTAGTGAAACCGCATTATCGGGATATTATGCTGGGCGTTCGGGTGCCCCGGTCGGCATTCTGTTGTTTTGTTTCCCGACTTCGCTTTAACGCCCGTCATCCAGCTCATTGTTACAGGTGATGCCGTGGCATCTTCGCATGACTCTCGCGCCAGGCTTAAGGACTCGTCGGGCAAGCGTGCCTCGTCGAGTGGCGCTGGCCGAGCGCGCAACGATTGGCAGAAAGAGCACTTTGATGACCCCTATGTGCAGCAGAGCTGGCAGGATGGTTATCGCAGCCGGGCCAGCTACAAGCTGCTGGCAATCCATGACAAGGACAAGCTGTTGCGCCCGGGCATGACGATCATCGACCTCGGTGCCGCACCGGGTGGCTGGAGTCAGGTCGCGGCCGACAAGGTGGGCGACAAGGGGCGAGTGATCGCGTCCGATATTCTCGAGATGGACGCTCTGGCCGGCGTCGATTTTGTGCAGGGCGACTTCACCGAGGAGAGCGTGCTCGATGAGATATTGACACGTCTGGAAAAACGTCCGGTGGACCTTGTGATGTCCGACATGGCCCCCAACATGAGCGGCATGGCGGCAATCGATCAGCCGCAGGCCATGTA
Source organism: Halomonas almeriensis (assembly GCF_030409235.1). Taxonomy (GTDB): domain Bacteria; phylum Pseudomonadota; class Gammaproteobacteria; order Pseudomonadales; family Halomonadaceae; genus Halomonas; species Halomonas almeriensis. Next base: position 39,168 of record NZ_JAUFPO010000005.1, on the reverse strand, counting down.
TCTGGTCGAGCTAGCGTTGGATCTGGCCCGTCAGACGCTCTCTCCGGGTGGCAGCTTCCTCGCCAAGGTGTTTCAGGGGGAAGGCTTTGATGGCTACCTGAAGGAGCTGCGGGGGGATTTCAAGCGCGTGGTGACCCGCAAGCCGGAAGCCTCGCGGGCGCGGTCGCGCGAGGTCTATCTGCTGGCGGAAGGGTTCCGTGGTTGAGGCGGCCGGCACATGGATGGTGGCTCTGGGCAAGGCCAGATCGATAGATACATGCTAATGGGTCAATGGCCGGACAAGGCGTGGCAAATATGCCACAGTAGGTAGGCATGGTGTGGACCAGCGGCCAGGTCCTGACTGAACATGTGCCCTGATGTAGTGTCGAAACACTAGGCGTATTCGGCCGACGGATTCTTGCAATGAGGGTAGTCCCTTGAACGATATGGCGAAGAACCTGATTTTGTGGTTGGTCATCGCGGCGGTTCTGCTGACGGTGTTCAACAATTTCAGTGTCGAGGAATCACCGCAGACGATGAACTATTCTCAGTTCGTCGAGCAGGTGCAAAACGAGCAGGTCGAGAGCGTGACCATTGATGGCTACACCATTCGTGGCCAGCGCAGCGATGGATCCGAGTTCCAGACCATTCGTCCGGCGACGGAAGACCCCAAGCTGATGGATGATCTGCTGGCCCATGATGTCACCGTGGTCGGCAAAAAGCCCGAGCAGCAAAGCCTGTGGACGCGTCTGTTGATTGCCAGCTTCCCGATTCTGTTGATCCTGGCGATCTTCATCTTCTTCATGCGCCAGATGCAGGGCGGCGGCAGTGGCAAGGGCGGGCCGATGAGCTTCGGCAAGTCCAAGGCCAAGCTGCTGTCCCAGGACCAGATCAAGACCACCTTTGCCGATGTGGCCGGTTGTGACGAGGCCAAGGAAGAGGTTGAGGAGCTCGTCGACTTCCTGCGTGATCCGACCAAGTTCCAGCGCCTGGGCGGCACCATTCCGCGCGGCGTGCTGATGGTCGGCCCGCCGGGTACCGGTAAGACGCTGCTCGCCAAGTCGATTGCCGGCGAGGCCAATGTGCCTTTCTTCTCGATCTCCGGTTCGGACTTCGTGGAAATGTTCGTGGGTGTCGGCGCGTCCCGCGTACGTGACATGTTCGAACAGGCCAAGAAGCAGTCGCCCTGCATCATCTTCATCGACGAGATCGATGCCGTGGGCCGCTCGCGCGGTGCCGGCATGGGCGGTGGTAACGACGAACGCGAGCAGACCCTCAACCAGCTGCTGGTCGAGATGGACGGCTTCGAGGCCAATGAGGGCATCATCGTGATTGCCGCGACCAACCGTCCGGACGTGCTCGACCCCGCCCTGCTGCGTCCCGGCCGCTTCGACCGCCAGGTGACCGTGCCGTTGCCGGATATCCGCGGTCGCGAGCACATCCTTAATGTGTACCTGCGCAAGGTGCCCCTGGCCGATGACGTCAAGCCGACCTACATCGCTCGTGGCACCCCCGGCTTCTCCGGTGCCGACCTGGCCAACCTGGTCAACGAGGCAGCCTTGTTTGCCGCTCGCGGTAACAAGCGCCTGGTTGGCATGGATGAACTGGAGATGGCCAAGGACAAGATCATGATGGGCTCCGAGCGCCGCTCCATGGTCATGACCGAGAAGGATAAGCTGAACACGGCCTATCACGAGTCCGGCCATGCCATTATCGGCCTGGTGATGCCCGAGCATGATCCGGTTTACAAGGTCACGATCATCCCGCGTGGCCGCGCTCTGGGCGTGACCATGTTCCTGCCGGACGAGGATCGCTACAGCCTGTCGCGGCAGCAGATCATCAGCCAGATCTGCTCGCTGTTCGGTGGCCGTATCGCCGAGGAAATGACGCTCGGAGCCAATGGCGTGACCACCGGGGCCTCGAACGACATCAAGCGGGCAACCGAGTTGGCACACAACATGGTCGCCAAGTGGGGGCTGTCCGACGAGATGGGGCCGATCATGTACGACGAGGACGAGTCGCACCAGTTCCTCGGTGGCGGCAATCAGGGCGGCATGCTGAAGTCCGGCGAGACCACCACGCGTCTCGACAAGGAAGTGCGCCGCATCATCGACGAGTGCTACCAGCAGGCCCGTCAGATTCTCGAGGACAACCGCGACAAGCTGGATGCCATGGCCGAGGCGCTGGTCAAGTACGAGACCATCGATCACAGTCAGCTCAAGGACATCATGGAAGGCCGTGACCCAAAGCCACCTGAGGACTGGGAAGATGGTGGCTCCGGTGGTGGCTCGCCCGTAACCGGTGCCGGCGACGAGAATCAGGCCCCGGAAGCGTCCTCCGACGATGGTCATTCCGATGATGGGGATTCGGACGAGGATACCCCGCGGCGTCGCCCATCCGACCCGCTGGGAGGGCCGGCTGGAACCTGACCCGGCGCCCGTCTCGATGGATACTCAGGCGCCCTGCGGGGCGCCTTTTTCGTTGGGGTTGTTGCACCCAGCCCCGGTCAATGCCGGAGCCACCCTGCGACACAGTCGCTGCGCCGGCCCCACGCTTTACTCAGGATGATGATGTTCACCAGACCCGCTTCCACCCTGCAATGCGGCCGCCACCGCCTGGATCTCTCCTTTCCCCATGTCATGGGCGTGCTCAATGTCACCCCCGATTCGTTTTCGGACGGCGGGCATCACGTTGCCTTGGATGATGCGCGGCGTCGGGCCGAGCGAATGCTCGCCGAGGGTGCCTCGATCATCGATGTGGGGGGTGAGTCGACGCGTCCCGGGGCGGTTGCTGTGCCGCTTCAGCAGGAGCTCGATCGCGTCATGCCGGTGGTCGAAGCCCTGGTGCGTGACCTGGACGCCCTGGTCTCGGTGGATACCAGCTCGCCCGAGGTCATGCATGAAGTGGCCAATGCAGGGGCCGGCATGCTCAATGATGTCCGCAACCTGCGGCGTGAGGGGGCCATGCGGGCCGCCGCGACGACGGGCCTGCCGGTGTGTCTGATGCATATGCTCGGTGAACCGGGCGACATGCAGGATGCGCCCCATTACGATCAGCCGGTCGAGGAGGCCGTGGCCGAATTCCTGGCGGCTCGCGTGGCCGCCTGCGAGGCGGCGGGGCTGCGTCGTGAACGATTGCTGATCGACCCCGGTTTTGGTTTTGCCAAGACCGTGGAGCATAATCTACGACTGTTGAAACACATGGACCGTCTAACGGCACTGGATCTGCCGATTCTGGTCGGCATGTCGCGCAAGAGCATGATCGGCAAGGTGTTGGAACGGCCGGTGGAAGAGCGGCTGTCGGGCGGTTTGGCGTTGTCCGCCATGGCGGTCGAGCGGGGTGCTCGCCTCCTGCGCGTCCACGATGTAGGGCCCCACGTGGATGCTGTCAACATGGCCTGGGCCGTACTCAAGGAAGGTTGCGACAATGACTAGACGATACTTTGGCACGGACGGCATCCGTGGAACCGTCGGCGAAGCGCCCATCACGGCCGACTTCATGCTCAAGCTTGGCTGGGCGACCGGTCAGGTGCTGCGGCGTGACCTGGGCCAGGCCAGGGTGCTGATCGGCAAGGACACGCGGATTTCGGGCTACATGTTCGAATCGGCGCTGGAGTCCGGCCTTTCGGCAGCGGGGGTCGATGTGGCCTTGCTCGGCCCGATGCCGACCCCGGGCATCGCCTACTTGACGCGCACCTTTCGCGCCGATGCCGGTATTGTCATCTCGGCGTCGCACAATGCCTTTGTCGACAACGGCATCAAGTTCTTCTCCGCCGAAGGGGTCAAGCTGGAGGATGCCGTCGAGGAACGCGTTGAGAGCATGCTCGACCAGCCGCTGACCACGGTGGCGCCGGGTGCGCTCGGCAAGGCGCGGCGCGTGGATGATGCGCCGGGCCGTTATATCGAGTTCTGCAAGTCGACGATCCCCAATCGCGTCAATCTGCACGGACTGCGCATGGTGGTCGACTGTGCCCATGGCGCCACCTACCACATCGCGCCCAGTGTGTTCCGCGAGCTGGGCGCCGAAGTCAGCCTGATCGGTGCCAATCCTGACGGTCTCAACATCAACCATGAAGTCGGCTCGACCCAGCCGGCGGCACTGCGCGCGGCGGTGATCCGCGAGGGCGCCGACCTCGGGGTGGCCTTCGACGGCGACGGCGACCGCGTGCTGCTGGTCGATGCCGATGGCCGCGAGATCGATGGCGATGACATCCTCTACATGATCGCCCGGGATCGTCATTCGCGGGGCGAGCTGGGCGGCGGCGTGGTCGGCACCCTGATGAGCAACTTCGGCCTGGCCACCGCCCTCGAGGGAATGGGCATTCCCTTCGAGCGCGCGAAGGTCGGCGACCGCTATGTGATCGAACGCATGGCCGCGCATGACTGGCAGCTGGGCGGTGAGTCCTCCGGGCATATCGTCTGTGGTCATGTACAGACCACCGGTGACGGTATCGTGTCCGCCCTCCAGGTGCTGTCCATCATGGCGCGCGAGGACAAGACCCTGGGCCAGCTGTTGTGCGGGCTGGAAAAGGCCCCTCAGGCCCTGGTCAATGTGCGGCTGCCGGCTGGCGCCGATGCCAAGGCACTGATGGAGCAGCCGGCCCTCAAGGACGCCGTGGCCGCACTGGAAAGCGAGCTTGGCGACCAGGGTCGCGTGCTGTTGCGGCCCTCGGGCACCGAGCCGCTCATTCGTGTCATGGTAGAGGGACGACCGCATCTGGATGTCCAGGCGCTGGCCCGGCGTCTGGCCGATGATGTCGAGCACATGTTGTCTTGACAAAGCCGCTCCTATACCATTTCGGCCCACCTTGAAGAGGATGTCACATGCCTACGCCGCTGATTGCCGGCAACTGGAAGATGAATGGTTCCCTCAGCCTGGTCGAGACCTTCGGCCGGGCCCTGAGCGATGCTGACCTGCCACCGCAGCTCGATGTTGCCCTGATGGTTCCCTTCCCCTACCTGGAGGCCGCGGCTCGCTCCTTGGCAGGCAGCCGTGCTGCCGTGGGGGCTCAGACCCTCAGTGACCAGGCTTCCGGGGCCTACACCGGCGAGGTCAGCGGCGAGATGCTGCGCGAGCTGGGCGCCAGTCTGGTGCTGGTGGGGCACTCCGAGCGGCGTACGCTGTTCGGCGAGGACGATACCGCCGTGCTGGCGCGCGTTCGCCGTGCTCTGGAGGCCGGTTTGCGGCCGCTGCTGTGCCTGGGGGAGACCCTGGAAGAACGCGATGCCGAGCGCAGCGAGGGCGTGGTGCTCGGCCAGCTGGATGCCGTGCTCGCCGGGCTGGACCCGGTACAGCGTCAGCAGCTGGTGGTTGCCTATGAGCCGGTGTGGGCCATCGGCACCGGACGTACCGCGACCCCCGAGCAGGCCCAGGCGATGCACGCCGCCATCCGTCGGCGTCTGGCGAGCCACGACGAAGCGCTCGCCGAGGCCATGCCGCTGCTCTACGGCGGCAGCATGAAGGCCGATAATGCCGCCGATCTTCTGGCCCAGCCGGATATCGATGGTGGCCTGATCGGTGGTGCTTCTCTCAAGATCGACGATTTCCTAGCCATTTGTCAGTCAGCAGGTTGAATCCATGCAAGTTGCTCTTCTCATGATCCACGTGGCGATCGCCATCGCCCTGGTTGCCCTTATCCTGCTGCAGCAGGGCAAGGGTGCCGATGCCGGCGCCTCCTTCGGTGGCGGCGCTTCCCAGACCGTGTTCGGTTCCCGCGGCAGTGGCAACTTCCTGGCCCGCGCCACGGCGTTGCTGGCGGCGGCTTTCTTCGCGACCTCCCTGGCACTGGCTTACCTGGCCTCCCAGGCGGGCGAAGCCCCAGTCGAGACCGGGATTCCCGATGCCCAGCTGATCGAGCAGCAAAATACCTCCTCGACCCTTGACGAAGGGGATAATGGCGGGGATAATGCTGCGCCAGTGCTGGAGGAAGGCGGTAACTGATACGCCGATTCCAGACGTCCCCTGATGCCGAAGTGGTGGAATTGGTAGACACGCTATCTTGAGGGGGTAGTGGCCTTACGGTCGTGCGGGTTCAAGTCCCGCCTTCGGCACCATCTGACATCGAACAGGGTCTGATTGCCCTGTTTCGACCTCAGTAGCAGGATTGGCGAAGCGGTAGCGTTGTAGCTTGACGCCGGAAGGCTTCAGGCATACAATCACTGGCCTAGATTGATGCGGGGTGGAGCAGTCTGGTAGCTCGTCGGGCTCATAACCCGAAGGTCATCGGTTCAAATCCGGTCCCCGCTACCATCTTCCTGGCAGGTATGCAGCAATGCGTTTTGCATGCCAATAATGCCGAAGTGGTATACAGGTTTCTTGTAAAAGCCCCTTCCTGTGAAGGGGCTTTTTGTTAGCGGCCAGCTTGACGACGCAACTCGAAAGCTGACCCGGTACAACGCCCATCAGCCACCTGACTCCATTGTTGACTCCTGGCCAGGTGCCTGATGCAACGGCTGTAGGAGCTTTCTTCCATGGCAACCAAGGATACCGCGCTGAAAGCGCTGATCGAGCCGGTCGTCACGTCCATGGGGTTCGAGCTGTGGGGCATCGATTATCTGTCCCAGGGCAAGCACTCTCGACTGGTGGTCTACATCGACCATGCCAACGGTGTGGGGGTGGATGATTGCGCCGATATCAGTCGTCAGGTCAGTGCCGTGCTGGATGTCGAGGACCCGATTGCCGGTGAGTACCGGCTCGAGGTGTCTTCGCCCGGCATGGACAGGCCGCTTTTTTCCCTCGAACAATTCGAGCGTTATGCCGGCCACAGCGTTGCCCTGAAGCTGCGCACGCCCTTCGATGGGCGCCGCAAGTTTCAGGGACTGCTGGCTGGTGTTGAAGGTGACGAGGTGCTGTTGCAGCTCGACGGCGAGGAATATTGCTTTCCCATCGAAGGCATCGATCAGGCGCGCATCGTGCCGCGGTTCGGTTCGTGATGTTGATGTACAAGGACGGGTTTTCTGGCGAGGCTAAGTCATGAGTAAAGAGATTCTGGCGGTCGTCGACGCGATCTCCAATGAAAAGGGGGTCCCGCGCGAAGTGATTTTCGAGGCGGTCGAGACCGCTTTGGCCAGCGCCTCGCGCAAGCGCTTCGAGGACGAGGAAGCTAGCGTGCGCGTGCGTATTGATCGACGCACTGGGGACTATGAAACCTTCCGTCGCTGGGAGGTGGTTGAGGATGATGACTTTGATGGTCCGGATGCCCAAATCAAGCTGACCTATGCCGAGCGGCGCGATCCGCCGTTGGGCCTCGGAGATGTGGTCGAGGAGCAGATCGAGAATGCCACCTTCGGTCGCATTGCCGCCCAGACCGCCAAGCAGGTCATCGTGCAGAAGGTCCGCGACGCCGAACGCGCCGAGGTCGTCAGCCTGTATGCCGAGCGTGAAGGCGAGCTGGTGGCCGGCATTGTCAAGAAGACGACACGCGACGGCCTGATCATTGATCTAGGGGATAACGCCGAGGCATTCCTGCCACGCAGCGAAATGATCCCCGGCGAGCGCTACCGCATGAACGAGCGAGTGCGTGCCCTCTTGACCAAGGTCGACCCCGAGGCACGGGGTGCTCAGCTGATCCTGTCGCGCATCGCGCCACAGTTGATCATCGAGCTGTTCAAGATCGAGGTGCCGGAGATCGCCGAGCAGCTTATCGAGATCAAGGGCGCGGCACGCGATCCCGGCTCTCGCGCCAAGATCGCGGTCAAGACCAATGATCGCCGTATCGACCCGGTCGGAGCCTGTGTCGGCATGCGTGGGTCGCGTGTGCAGGCGGTCTCCACGGAGCTTCAGAACGAGCGTGTGGACATCGTGATGTGGGACGACAATCCCGCTCAGCTGGTCATCAATGCCATGGCGCCGGCGGACGTGGCGTCCATACTGGTGGACGAGGACGCGCATGCCATGGACGTCGCGGTCGGCGAAGATAATCTGGCCCAGGCCATCGGCCGCAGCGGTCAGAACGTTCGCCTGGCCACTGAGCTGACCGGCTGGCGTATCAACGTCATGACCGAGGCGGAAGCCGAGAGCAAGCGTGATCAGGAAGTCGATAGCCTGGTCGAGTACTTCATTCAACATCTCAACGTCGACGAGGATGTGGCGCGTCTGCTGGTCGAGGAGGGCTTCACGTCACTGGAAGAAGTCGCCTACGTCCCGGTGGAGGAAATGCTGGAAATCGAAGAGCTGGACGAAGAGCTCATCGAGGAACTGCGTGCGCGAGCCAAGGACGAGTTGTTGAACCTGGCCATCGCTTCCGAGGAAGAGCTCGATGGCGCCCAGCCGGCCGACGACCTGCTGGCGATGGACGGCATGGAGCGCCATCTGGCCTTCATCCTGGCCAGTCGGGGCATCGTCACCATGGAGGATCTCGCCGAGCAGTCTGTCGATGATCTGACCGATATCGAAGAACTGGACGACGAGCGCGCTGCGTCACTGATCATGACCGCCCGCGCGCCATGGTTCGAGAACGAACAGTAATACGGGTCACGGGCTGAGGAGGGTCGTAATGTCAGAAATGACCGTTAAGGATTTTGCAGCAAAGGTAGGGCGCGATGTGTCCCGCTTGCTGGAGCAGATGAAAGAAGCCGGACTCGAGCACAAGTCCGAGGGCGACGTTGTGTCCGAGGAAGACAAGCGCAAACTGCTCGATTATCTCACCAAGAGCCACGGGGGAAGTGGCTCGCCGGGAGAGAAAAACCGCGTCACCCTCACCCGCAAGACCCGCAGCCGTATCAATACCGGCGAGCGCGGCAAGAGCATCGAGGTGCAGGTCCGCAAGAAGCGCACCTATGTGAAGCGTGAGGAAGAGCCGGCCGATGAGCCCCAGCAGGAAGAGGCCGGGCCCCGCCAGCTGGTGGGTGACATGGCATCGGCCGAAGCCAAGCGTGAAGCCGAGAAAGCCGAGGACGACAAGCGTCGTGCCGAGGAAGAGCAGGCCCGCCAGGCAGCCGAGCAAGCCGAGGCTGAAAAGGCCGCCGCCGACAAGGCCGCCGCCGACAAGGCCGAGGCCGACAAGGCTCAGGCCGAGCCCGAGATTCCGGTGCCGGAGCTCGAGACCCCGGCGCCCAACGAATCCCCGGCGCCGCCCAAGGAAGGCCGCACCGAGGGACGTCGCGCCGCCGTCAAGAAGGCCAGTGGCAAGCCCGGCAAGAAGGGCCGTGGCAGCGGTGAGCGTGAAGAAGACCGCAGCGACCGTGAAGAGCGGCGTCGTGGCGGGCGCAAGGCCAAGCGCGCCGAGCGTCGCGGCACGCGCCGTGGCGGTGGCCAGGGCGGCGGCAAGCACGGCTTCCAGAAGCCGACCCAGCCGATCGTCCGTGAAGTCTCCATCCCCGAGTCCATCAGCGTTGCCGACCTGGCCGACAAGATGTCGATCAAGGCCAACGAGGTCATCAAGGCCATGTTCACCATGGGCGCGGCGGTGACCATCAACCAGACCATTGACCAGGACACCGCGGCCATTGTGGTCGAGGAAATGGGCCACAAGCCCAAGCTGGTCAAGGATGATGCGCTGGAGACGGAAGTTCTCGAAGGCATCTCCTACGAGGGCGAAGAGATTACCCGCTCGCCGGTCGTCACGGTCATGGGCCACGTCGACCACGGCAAGACCTCGCTGCTCGACTATATCCGGCGTGCCAAGGTGGCCACCGGCGAAGCCGGCGGTATCACCCAGCACATCGGCGCCTATCACGTCGAGGATGACCATGGCGGCGTGACCTTCCTGGACACGCCGGGCCACGCGGCCTTTACCGCCATGCGGGCACGCGGCGCCAAGGCCACGGACGTGGTGGTGCTGGTCGTGGCGGCCGATGATGGTGTCATGCCGCAGACCATCGAGGCGGTCGAGCACTCCAAGGCAGCCGAAGTGCCGATGGTCGTGGCCGTCAACAAGATCGACAGGGAAAATGCCGATCCGGACCGCGTCAAGAACGAGCTGTCCCAGCACGGCGTCATCTCCGAGGAATGGGGTGGCGATACGCAGTTCGTGCATGTCTCTGCCAAGTCGGGCGATGGCATCGAGAACCTTCTCGAATCCATCCAGCTGGTGTCCGAAGTGCTCGAGCTCAAGGCTGTGCCGGAAGCGCCCGGCAAGGGCGTGGTGGTCGAGTCGCGTCTCGACAAGGGTCGCGGCCCCGTGGCCACCGTGCTGGTCCAGAACGGCACCCTGAAGCGTGGCGATATCGTGCTCGCCGGCCTGCACTACGGCCGGGTGCGCGCCCTGACCAACGAACTCGGCAAGCAGGTCGAGGAAGTGGGGCCCGCCATGCCGGTGGAGATCCAGGGCCTGGATGGCACGCCGGAAGCCGGTGATGACTTCATGGTCCTCGACGACGAGAAGAAGGCCCGTGAAGTGGCCAACTTCCGCCAGGGCAAGTACCGCGAGGTGCGTCTGGCCCGGCAGCAGAAGGCCAAGCTGGAGAACATGTTCAGCCAGATGGGTCAGGAAGAGGCGGCCAAGGTCAACATCGTCCTCAAGGCCGATGTGCAGGGCTCGCTGGAAGCCATCAAGGGTGCCCTCGAGGAACTCTCCACCGACGAGGTGAAGGTTGCCGTGGTGTCCTCCGGGGTGGGCGGTATCACCGGTACCGATGCCAACCTGGCACTGGCCTCCGAGGCCATCGTGGTCGGCTTCAACGTGCGTGCCGACGCGGCCGCCCGCGAGATCATCGAACGTGAAGGCCTGGAGCTGCGCTACTACAGCGTTATCTACCACCTGATCGACGAGGTCAAGCAGGCCATGAGCGGCATGCTCGAGCCCGACTGGAAAGAGCAGATCGTCGGTGTGGCCGAGGTTCGCGATGTCTTCCGGGCACCCAAGATCGGCCAGGTGGCCGGCTGCATGGTGATCGAGGGCAACGTGCATCGTCAGAAGAAGATCCGCGTACTGCGCGAAAACGTGGTCATCTACGAGGGCGAGCTGGAATCCCTGCGTCGCTACAAGGATGATGTCAACGAGGTCCGCAGCGGGGTCGAGTGCGGCATCGGCGTGAAGAACTACAACGATGTCCAGGTCGGCGACAAGATCGAGGTCTTCGATCAGGTCAAGGTCGAGCGGACACTGTGACCGTTCGAGGAGCCGATTATGCGTGAGTTCAAGCGTACCGACCGAGTGGCCGACCAGCTCCAGAAGGAGCTGGCGGTACTCATTCAGCGCGAGATCAAGGACCCGCGGCTGGGCATGGTCACCGTCAGCGGTGTCGAGGTCAGTCGAGACCTGGGGTATGCCGATGTTCACGTGACCCTGCTGGGCGAGAATGACGACCAGCGCGTGGCCGAGAATCTGAAGATTCTCAAGCGCGCGGCCGGCTTTCTGCGCGGGCAGATCGCGCGCCGCATCAAGCTGCGCCATGTGCCCGAGCTGCGTTTTCATTATGATGCCAGCCTGGAGCGTGGCCAGCGCCTTTCCTCGCTGATTGACGAGGCCGTGGCTGATGATCGCGCGCGTCATGATGACGAGGAAGGCCAACGCTAATGGCACGCCGTCGTCGCGGCCGCGCTGTGAACGGCGTGCTGTTGCTGGACAAGCCCGCCGGGCTGTCCAGCAATCATGCCCTGCAGCGTGCCCGGCGCTTGTTCGATGCGCAGAAGGCCGGGCACACCGGTACTCTGGACCCGATGGCGACGGGCTTGCTGCCGGTCTGCTTCGGCGAGGCCACCAAGTTCTCGTCGTACCTGCTGGATGCCGACAAGGTCTATCGGACCCGCGTCGAGCTCGGTGTGATCACCGATACCGGCGATGCCGAAGGCGAGGTGCTGGAACGACGTGCCCCGCCGGCACTCGACGAGACCGCGATCAGCGCGGTGCTCGGCGATTTCATCGGCGAGCTCGATCAGGTGCCGCCGATGTATTCGGCCCTCAAGCATCAGGGCCGCAAGCTCTACGAGCTGGCTCGCGAGGGCAAGACAATCGAGCGTGCAGCGCGGCGCGTGAGCGTGTATGATGCGCGCCTCCTGGCGTTCGACGGCACGGCCTTCGAGATGGAGGCACGGGTCAGCAAGGGCACCTACATCCGTACCCTGGCCGAAGACATCGGTCAGGCACTCGGCTGCGGGGGCCACATCAGCGCCCTGCGGCGGCTCAAGACAGGGCCCTTCGTGGCGGATGACATGCTCGACCTGGCAAGCCTGGAGCAGCGGGTCGAGGCGGCCTCACAGGATGCGGCACTGCTGCCCGTCGATGTGCTGGTAGCCCATCTGCCGCGTCATGACCTGAGTGATGCCGGCGCCCGCCACCTGAGCTACGGCCAGGCGGCAGGAAACGAGGCGGGTGTACTGCCCGTCGACAGTTTGATCAGGCTTTACCATGACGAGACCTTCCGGGGCCTCGGCGTGGTGACGGCGGCCGGGGATATAGCGCCCCGGCGTCTGCTGAGCTCCGCAGTCGCGGGGGCGGCGTAAGCCAGTCCGAGACGGGCTGGGCGTGGGGACTGCAAATATGCGTGGTCCCCGACATTCATCATTAGGCATATTGCTTACTGGAGAGACAGATGGCACTGACCGCAGAACAGAAAGCCGCGATCGTCAACGAACACGGCCGTGGTGAAAACGACACTGGTTCCCCCGAGGTTCAGGTGGCACTGCTGACCGCCAACATCGACGGCCTGCAGGGACACTTCAAGACTAACAAGCAGGACCACCACTCGCGTCGTGGCCTGATCCGCATGGTCAACCAGCGTCGCAAGCTGCTGGACTATCTGAAGCGCAAGGATTTCGACCGGTATCAGGCGATTATCAAGCGTCTCGGCCTGCGCCGCTAAGAAAAGGGGCATTCGCTACTGCGCTCGACGACCCACAGGGATGTGGGAAGTGCGATGGTTCGTCGGGAACGAACCTAGCGATCCTGGCCGCCGGCGGTGCTCGGACTCCTCATGTAGTTTCACCTACACTGCGGGTCCTGCGCGCCGGCGGCGACCAGCCTCTCGTCGCTCGCTACGCGAATTCCTCCTTTTCTTCATTCAGGCCAGTTGAAACGGGCGGTCCTTCGGGGCCGCCCGTTTCGTCTGTCAGGGGGCGTCCGGGGCAGTCGGTCGGGCTGGCGAGGCGGGGCGGGTGACAGAATCGGTGGCCCTCTCGGCCGTCAATCCCTAAAATGGTCGGCGAGTCAAAACGACCCGAACATGAATCGACAAGTTGAAGGAAGCCGCCGTGAATCCGGTCAAGAAAACATTTGAATATGGTCGCAGCACCGTCACCCTGGAAACCGGGCGCATCGCCCGCCAGGCCTCTGGTGCCGTGATGGTGACCATGGACAATACCGTTGTGCTGTGCACCGTCGTGGCCAAGAAGGACGCCAACCCTTCCCAGCCGTTCTTCCCACTCTCCGTGCACTACCAGGAGAAGACCTATGCGGTCGGCAAGATTCCCGGTGGCTTCTTCAAGCGCGAAGGGCGCCCTACCGAGAAGGAAACGCTGACCTCGCGGCTGATCGACCGGCCGATCCGTCCGCTGTTCCCCAACGGCTTCATGAACGAGGTCCAGGTCATCTGCACGGTGCTCTCCACCGACCGCAACCAGGACCCGGACATCGCCGCCATGATCGGCACTTCGGCGGCGCTGGCGATTTCCGGCGTTCCCTTCAACGGTCCGATCGGCGCGGCGCGGGTCGGCTTCACTGAAGAGCAGGGTTACTTCCTCAACCCGACCGTCGAGGAGCTGACCAGCTCCGAACTGAACATGGTGGTGGCCGGCACCGAGAAAGCCGTGCTGATGGTCGAGTCCGAGGCCAGGGAGCTGCTCGAGGACGAGATGCTGGGGGCCGTGCTGTTTGCTCACCAGGAGATGCAGACGGTGATCCAGGCGATCAACGAACTGACCGCCGAGGCCGGCAAACCACGCTGGGAATGGCCGGCCGCCGAGGAAAACCAGGCCCTCAAGAGCGCCCTGGCCAGCGACTTCGAGGCCCGCATCGGCGAAGCCTACCGGGTGACCGATAAGATGCAGCGTCAGGATGCTCTGGCGGCGCTGAAGGACGAGGCCATTGCCCGGCTCGCTGGCGACGAGGACGGCCAGTTTGCCGCCGATGAGGTCAAGGGTGCCTTCTCCAGCCTCGAGAAGCGTGTCGTGCGCAGCCGTGTGGTCAAGGGCGAGCCGCGTATCGATGGGCGTGACCTGAAGACCGTGCGCCCGCTGGATATCCAGGTCGGTGGCCTGCCAAAAACGCATGGCTCGGCCGTCTTTACCCGCGGCGAGACCCAGGCGGTGGTCGTGGCAACCCTGGGCACCCTACGTGATGCCCAGCTGATCGAGTCCCTGGAAGGAGAGCGCAAGGATCGCTTCCTGCTGCACTACAACTTCCCCCCTTATTGCGTCGGCGAAGCCGGCTTCATGGGCGGACCCAAGCGTCGCGAGATCGGCCATGGCCGTCTGGCCCGTCGGGGTGTTGAAGCCATGCTGCCGTCCGAGGACGACTTCCCCTACACCATCCGGGTGGTCTCGGAAATCACCGAGTCCAACGGCTCGAGCTCGATGGCCTCGGTATGTGGTTCCTCGCTAGCCCTGATGGATGCTGGCGTGCCCATGAAGGCCCCGGTGGCCGGTATCGCCATGGGTCTGGTCAAGGATGGGGATGACTTCGCCGTGCTGACCGACATCCTGGGTGACGAGGATCACCTCGGCGACATGGACTTCAAGGTGGCCGGCAGTGCCGACGGTGTCACGGCCCTGCAGATGGACATCAAGATCGAGGGCATCAACGAGGAAATCATGGAGCAGGCCCTGCAGCAGGCCCATGAAGCTCGCCAGCATATCCTCGGCCAGATGAACGACGTGATCGGCACCAGCCGTAACGAGGTCTCCGAGAACGCGCCCTCCATGGCGACCATCAAGATTGACCCGGAAAAGATCCGCGATGTCATCGGTAAGGGCGGTGCCATGATCCGCAAGATCTGCGAGGACACTGGCGCCTCCATCGACCTCGACGACGATGGCACGGTACGCATCTATGCCGAGGAGAAATCGGCGGCCAAGGCGGCGATCGATACCGTGCTGTCGATCACCGCCGTGCCCGAGATCGGCAAGCTGTATCGTGGCAAGGTGGTGCGCATCGCCGACTTCGGCGCCTTCGTCAACATCATTCCGGGTACCGACGGTCTGGTGCACATTTCCCAGATCGTGCCCGAGCGGGTCAATGATGTGCGCGACTTCCTGAACGAGGGCGACGAGCCAATCGTCAAGGTGCTCGACATCGACAATCGCAACCGGGTGAAGCTGACCATCAAGGAAATCACGCCGGAAGAGAAGGCCGCCTTCGAAGCCGAGGCCACCGAAGAAGCGCAGCTGTAAGCTGCTGCCTTCAAGCCACCTGCGCTTGAAGCCCACCGCCCCTGCAGCCTGGCTGCGGGGGCGGTTTCGTTAGGGCTGGATCACACGGATAGCAACGAGACAACACATGACACATCCGCATAGCGCCGCGTCATCCACCTCCGCCAAGGCGGTCACCCAGCGCCGTGACTGGCTAGGTGTGGGGGCTGTGATGGCCGGCATCTTCCTGCTGGTGACGGCCGAGCAACTGCCCATCGGGCTGTTGTCACAGGTCGCCGACTCGCTGGACGTCACCCCGGGCGTGGCCGGCCTGCTGATCACGGTGCCCGGCGTCGTGGCCGCCTTCGCAGCTCCCTTGCTGCCGGTGGCGGTCGGTCGACTGGATCGCCGCTGGCTGCTCACCGGGCTGATGGCGCTGATGACCCTGGCCAGTCTTCTGGGGGCATTGGCGAATGACTTCATCAGCCTGCTGGCCACTCGGGTGTTGGTGGGCGTGTGCATCGGTGGCTTCTGGGCCATTGCCGGGGGCCTGGCCTCGCGGTTGGTGGCGCTGGCGCAGGTGCCGCGTGCCATGTCGATGATCTTCAGTGGCGTGGCCGGTGCCACCGTGCTGGGTGTGCCGGCGGGCACCTGGCTCGGTGAGCATACCGACTGGCGCACTGCCCTTGGCGCGCTGGGGGGGCTGAGCCTGCTGGTGACCCTGGCCCTATGGCGGTTGCTGCCGAGCCTGCCGGCCAGCGAGCCGGTGCGTCTGTCGAATCTGGCCGACCAGTTTGCCAGCCGAGGCGTACGGGTTGGCGCGGCGGCGACGGCGCTGATCGTGATAGGGCACTTCTCCGCCTACACCTTCATCAGTCCGATTCTGCAGGAGCTCTCCGGCATTCCGCTGGCCAGTGTCAGTGCGCTGCTGTTGTGCTTCGGCGGGGCGGGGCTGGTTGGCAACTTCTTCGCCGGCAGTGCCGCCGGACGCCGGCCCTATGCCACCGTGCTGGTCATTCCGATACTGCTGGCCTGCGTGACCCTGTCGTTTCCGCTGATCGGGCGACAGCCGTTCGGCGCCACCGTACTACTGATACTGTGGGGCGCCGTGTTCGGCAGTATCTCGGTCAGCCTGCAGACCTGGATTCTCAAGAGCGCCCGCAACACCGAGGCGGCCACGGCCCTGATGGCCTTCGTGTTCAACATGTCGATTGGTATCGGTGCCATGGCCGGGGGGCAGGTGGTCGATGCCACCGGCCTGAGTGGTGTGCTGTGGTGCTCGGGCGCACTGTTCGTCGTGGCGGCGGTACTGGTGGCAGGCACACCATCGCGGGTGGTCGGGTCCAGCTGCGATTGACGGCAACGCAACGACAAGGCCCCCGTCGAACGGGGGCCTGTCGAGGGCGACGATGGGTCGGGAGGGGCCTTCAGCGAGCCATCATCGCTCGATGGCCAGTGCCACGCCCTGACCCCCGCCGATGCACAGTGTTGCCAACCCCCTGTGGGCATCGCGGGCGATCATCTCGTGGACCAGGCTGACCAGGATGCGACAGCCGGAGGCGCCGATCGGGTGGCCCAGGGCAATGGCGCCGCCATTGACGTTGACCTTGTCGGTGTCCCAGCCCAGCTCCTTGTTGACCGCCAGCGCTTGGGCCGCGAAGGCCTCGTTGGCTTCGACCAGGTCCAGGTCCTCAAGGCTCCAGCCGGCCTTGTCGAGGCAGCGGCGCGTGGCCGGGGCCGGGCCGATGCCCATGATGGAGGGATCGACGCCGGCATTGGAGTAGGCCTTGATGCGGGCCAGTGGCTCCAGCCCCAGGGCTTCGGCCTTCTCGGCGGAACACAGCATGACCACGGCGGCGCCATCATTGAGGGCCGAGGCATTGCCGGCGGTGACGCTACCGTCCTTCTTGAAGGCCGGGCGCATGCTACCCAGCTTCTCGGCGGTGACCTCGCGCGGGTTCTCGTCGGTGTCGAAGAGGACCGGGTCGCCCTTGCGCTGGGGGATGTTGATGCCGGCGATCTGGCCCTTGAAACGTTCTTCACGAATAGCGGCGGCGGCCTTCTGCTGGGAAGCGGCGGCGAATTCGTCCATGGCTTCGCGGGTGATGCTGTACTTCTCCGCCAGGTTCTCGGCGGTAATGCCCATGTGATAGTTGTTGAAAGCGTCCCACAGGCCGTCGTGGACCATGGAGTCGATGGCCTTCCAGTCGCCCATGCGCTGGCCGGTGCGCGAATTGGGCAGCACATGCGGTGACAGCGACATGTTCTCCTGGCCGCCGGCGAGGATCAGCTCGGCATCGCCACAACGGATGGCCTGGGTGGCCAGATGCAGGGCCTTGAGCCCGGAGCCGCAGACCTTGTTGATGGTCATGGCGGGCACCGCCTCGGGCAGCCCGGCCTGAATGGCCGCCTGGCGGGCCGGGTTCTGGCCGGTGCCGGCGGTCAGCACCTGGCCGAGCAGCACCTCGTCGACCTGGTCGCCGGCAACACCGGTGCCACCAAGGATATCCTTGATGACATGGGCACCGAGTTCACTGGCGGGAATGCCGGCAAGAGAGCCGCCGAAGGCGCCGACAGCGGTACGGCGTGCAGCAACGATTACCACTTCTGGCATGGTCAAGACTCCTGATATGAGGGAAACACTGGATAAATGCCTGCGCATGCCAATCGCTTCGTTACTCGGTGCTCGAAAGCTCGCCTAACTTATTGTTATGTCTCGCTTTCTGTGCTCCGGGCGCCTTGCGCTTTGCTATGCTCGGCGATTTATTCAGCGCTTCCTGGACGGACATACGCCTTTTCAGCATAGGCGACCATTGTGCGCTGCGGCAATGTCTAGTGTGTGAAAGCTCCATGAACTTACGTCGAACAAGGCCCGGCAATCGGGCCATGCCGGGCCGGGGGAGGTGACAGGCGTCAGGCCAGCTGGACGGGAATCGCGTTGCTGGTGTGGCTGACCGCGTTGCCATCCTGCAGGTAGACCAGGGCCGGCTGATGGGTATCCAGTTCAGCGTCGGTGTACATGGCGTAGCTGCAGATGATGACCCGCTGGTCGGCACTGGCGAGATGGGCGGCGGCGCCGTTGACCGAGATGATGCCGGAGCCTTCCTCGGCGCGGATGGCATAGGTGGTAAAGCGCTGGCCATTCTCGACGTTGTAGATCTGGATCTGTTCGTTGTCGCGGATGCCTGCCATATCGAGCAGCTCGCCATCGATGGCGCAGGAACCTTCATAGTTGAGAACGGCGTGGGTCACACGGGCCATGTGCAGCTTGGCCTTGAGCATATGGGTGAGCATCGCGGGCTCCTCTTATGGGTGAGTCAGGACATGAAGGTGGTCAGGGCGGTGAAGTGGCCGCAGGCAGCCTCAGGGTCAGGTTGTCGATCAGTCGGGTGCTGCCGAGCCAGGCCGCGGCGAGTAGCACGGCGTCCCCTGCCGAGGCATTGGACTCGCTCAGGTCGGCGGCGCGCAGCTCCAAGTAATCGGGCTCGAAGCCGGCCTCGCACAGGCGCTGACGCCCCTCTTGCAGGGTTGCGCTGACTTCGGCGCCGGCTTCCAGGGCATCGCCCAGCTCGCGAAGTGTCTGTTGCAGATGGGGCGCCGTGCGCCGCTGGTCGGTCGTCAGGTAACCATTGCGTGACGACATGGCCAGGCCATCCGCGTCGCGCACGATGGGCACGCCGATGATCTCGATGGGCAGGTGCAGGTCCTCCACCAGACGGCGAATCACTGCCAGCTGCTGGTAGTCCTTCTCGCCGAAGCAGGCCAGGTCGGGCTGGACCAGGTTGAATAGCATGGTGACGATGGTCGCCACGCCGTCGAAATGGCCGGGCCGTGAACCGCCGCACAGCCCTTGCGACACCTCCGGCACGCTGACGCGGGTCTGGCGCTGGCCGCCCCGGGGGTACAGCGTGCGCTCGTCGGGTACGAACACCAGGTCGCAGCCGGCCTCCCTGAGCCTGGCGCAATCCGCCTCCAGGGTCCGCGGATAGGCCTCCAGGTCTTCGCCCGGGCCGAACTGGGTCGGATTGACGAAGATGCTGGCCACCACGATATCGGCATGCTGGCGCGCTGCGGCGACCAGGGCGAGATGGCCGTCATGCAGATTGCCCATGGTGGGCACCAGACCGATACGCTGGCCGGCTCGGCGGTGGCTGTGCAGTGCGTCGCGCAGAGCGTGTATCCGCTGCAGGCATTGCATCAGAAAGAGTGCTCCTCGGCAGGGAATTGACGTGTCTTGACGGCACCATGGTAGCGCTTGAAGGCGTCCTGAATGTTGTCGGCCTCGGTCATGAAGTTCTTGACGAAGCGCGGGCTGCGACCCTCGGTGACCCCCAGCACATCGTGCATGACAAGAATCTGGCCATCGGTGTCCGGGCCGGCGCCGATGCCAATCACCGGCACCTCCAGGGCCTCGCTGACGGCCCGACCCAGGCTGGCCGGAACGCACTCCAGCAGAATCACCGAAGCGCCGGCCTCAACCAGAACGCGTGCCTGCTCGAGAATGCGCGAGGCCTGCTCATCATCCCGGCCCTGCACCTTATACCCGCCGAGCTGATGCACCGCCTGGGGGGTCAGTCCCAGGTGAGCGCAGACCGGCACGCCGCGGCGTACCAGTTCACGCACGCCCTCCGCCATCCAGGCCTCGCCCTCGACCTTGACCATTTCGGCACCGGCACGCATCAGCTCGCCGGCATCCTCGAGCAGACGCTGGGTGGAGGCATTGCTCATGAAGGGAAGGTCGACCATCAGCAGGCTGTTGCCCTTGTGTCGTGCGACGCAGCGGGTGTGATAGGCCATGTCGGCCAGGGTGACTGGCAGGGTGCTGGCGTGGCCCTGCAGGACCATGCCCAGGGAGTCGCCCACTAGCAGCACTTCGATACCGGCGGCACTGGCCGCACGAGCAAAGGTGGCGTCGTAGGCTGTCAGGCAGCTGAAGGCCTCACCGGCGCGCTTGTGGGCCTGCAGCGTGCTCAGGGTGACGGGTTTCATGGCGTACTCTCGTTGTGTCATCGGCCGCACAGGGCGGCGCTTGGGTAACGTGGATTGTTACTTGATTTGGGGCAAGGTGTCGATAGGTAACACTTGTGCCTTGTCAGCGACTTTCCGGTAACACTACTTCCGGCATGCGGCGAGGCGAGGCGGCATCCGGCAACTTCGCCAGGCTCTCGCTGAGGGCCTGGCCGTCGGGTAACGAAAGCTTGGGTGCCACCTCGACCAGCGGTACCAGCACGAAGGCTCGACGGGTCATCTGCGCATGGGGGAGCGTTAGTCGCGGCCAGCTCAGCTGGCGGTTATTGAAAAGGAGCAGATCCAGATCCAGAGTGCGAGGACCCCAGCGACGCTCGCGCACCCGACCATGGCGTTGCTCCAGCGCCTGAAGCTGGTCGAGCAGCGCCAGTGGCGAGAGTCGGGTTTCCAGCCGGGCGACGGCATTGATGAAGTCCGGCTGATCCGCCGGCCCCACAGGCCGTGTGGCATACAGCGATGACGCCAGCACGCGCTGGGTCAGAGGCAGTCCGTCGAGCTCGGTCAGGGCGCGGGTGACATGCTCTGCCGGGTCATCCAGGTTACTGCCCAGGCCGATCCAGGCGAAGCTCATGAGTCCGAGGGCGCGTTCTGTGGCTTGCGTCGGCGCCGCCGACGCCGCTTGCGCGGGCCGGGGGAGCCGGCCGGGTCAACGTCGACCTTGCCCAGCAGGCGGCGCTGCTCATGCTCGTCGGCATTCTGGAAAGCATTCCACCATTCCCCCAGCCCCGGCTCGATCTCGCCGGCGGCTTCGCGCAGCAGCAGGAAGTCATAGGCGGCTCGGAAGCGCGGATGCTCGCGTGTCTGGAAGGCGCGCTTGCCCCGGCGCTTGGGCAGGCGTTGCTGTAGGTCCCAGATATCGCGCATGGGCAGGCTGAAGCGCTTGGGGATCGAGATGTGCTGAAGTTGCCGGGAGACGACGCGCTGCGAAGCGGCCTGCAGCGCCGGGATCGGCGGCATGCCGTCGGCCTCGTGGGCTCGCTGATGCAACTGCACCGGGCCCCAGAGCAGGGCGGCAAACAGGAAAGCCGGCGTGACCGGACGGTCCCGCTGTACGCGCTGGTCGGTACTGGCCAGCGCCTGCTCGATCACGGCCTCGGCCCAGGGCAATTCTTCGAATGCCTCAGCGGTCTCCGGAAACAGCATGGGGAAAAGGCCGTAATCCCTCAGCAGATGATAGGTGGCGACGCCGTGACCGCTCATGAAAAGCTTGAGGGTTTCATCGAAAAGGCGCGCCGGCGGCACTTGCAACAGCTGGGGTGCCAGCTCTTCGAGCGGTGCTTCGGTCGTGCCATCAAGCTCGAAATCCAGCTTGGCGGCAAAGCGGACCGCCCGCAGCATGCGTACCGGGTCCTCGCGGTAGCGGGTCGCCGGGTCGCCGATCAGGCGTAGCGTGCGCGACTCGATGTCACGCACGCCATCGGCAAAGTCATGAATCGAGAAATCAGCGATGTTGTAATACAGCGCATTGATCGTGAAGTCCCGGCGCAGGGCATCTTCTTCAATACTGCCCCAGACGTTGTCGCGCAACAGCATGCCATCGTCGGACTGATGGGCGATGTGCTGGCCATGATCCTCGCCCGGCTTGCCTCGGAAGGTGGTGACCTCGATGACTTCGCGCCCGAATCGCACGTGCACAATGCGGAAGCGCCGACCGATCAGGCGCGAGTTGCGAAACAGGTCGCGGATTTCTTCCGGGGTGGCGTCGGTGGCCACATCGAAGTCCTTGGGCTGGCGCCCGAGCAGTGCGTCACGAATGCAGCCACCGACCAGGAAGGCCTCGAATCCGGCATTGTGCAGGCGATAAAGCACCTTGAGCGCCGAGTCACTGAGTAGCTGGCGCGAAACAGGATGCTCTTCGCGAGGTATGATGCGCAGCACTGGGCCTCCGGCCGGCGCATCCTGAGTGCCGAACAGCGACTTGAGGTGCTCGCCGGGGCTCTGCAGAAAGCGGGTAAAACCTTTGATCATGCGGTGTTGTCGACTCGCGGGAGTTCGAAAAAATAGGGGCAGAGTGAAATCATTGAAGGCGTCGAGTGTAGCGGACACCCGCGGCCTTGCAAAGCATGGCGCTCTTTCGGGGGCCTTGGGGGCAGGACCTCACCCAGCCCGATGAGACGATGGCGCCCAGTGTGAAGCAGTCAGGAAGGGCCGTGGCGGGACAGGCGGTCAACAGAAAGGGGAGGTCATAGGCCTCCCCGCAGTCCTGCAAGATTCAGCTCGTGAGCTGCTGTTGTTCTTCGTGATGGCGCATCGCCTTGAATACGCACCACAGTCACCAAGGAGTCTCAGGCAAGCATATTGTTGTCCTTGTACTGCTCCGGGCAGTGACCGCCTCGTATTCAAAACAATAATCCAACCACGACGGCATGGGTTGCATACCTCCTCCCGGCGGCTTGTTGTTGTTGCCGGGAGTGCCACCTGGCGGCTCTTGTTATTGTTGATGGCCGATGTCGGGGCGTCGCGTGATCCTCTTCCGGTTTCGAGATGCTTGTTCTTGTTGGTCTCGAAGACTCGCGCCTCATGCGGTGTTGTTGTTAGTCAGCAGGGCGCTCCAGTGTCACGACCCGAGTGATTTGTTGTTGTTTCGGGTCATGTCATCGGTGTTGGTCGTTATTGTTGTTGGCGACCTCGATGACATCCGGATTGTTTTTCTTATTTTTATACTTGCACTGGTCGTGCCATTTTGAAAAAAATGCCTTTTATTCAGTTATTTAAATATTTTCATCATGCTGTCACAGAGAGCTGTCTTGGCCTGTGTTACCCGCTGTGCCCGGCCATGACGCAGGGTTGTGTAAGAAGGTAACAATCTGGTGCAGGGCGACGGCGCTGGAGGACCTGATGGGGGGAAGGCGACGGTCAGGCCGGGTCTTAAACTTTCGTTGCATGCAGCGCACGGCATCCGCCAGTCGGCGTCAGCCGGTCTGGCGGCGGGGGCCCTTCTTGCGGGGAATGCCCAGCTTCTGGCGTCGTTCCCACAGGCATTTGCGGCTGATGCCCAGCTTGTGGGCCAGCTCGGTTTCGCTCATCTGGTCCTGATGCTCGAGCACGAAATGCTGAAAGTAGTCTTCCAGCGAGAGGTCGTCGGCATCCTCATTGAGCGGGCCCGGCGCGGGGGGCTCCGATGAGGCGACGTCCGGCGCCGCGGTGGCTGGGCGCGCGTCCAGCGACGTCGTTGCCCCGTCGAGCCCCAGATCATCCGGATGGATGAGGTGGCTTTCGGCGAGGATGACGCCGCGCTCCAGGGCATTTTCCAGCTCGCGGACATTGCCCGGCCAGGGGGCATCCTGAATGACACGTCGGGCGGCACGGGAAAGTCGCAGGCCGTGGCGCTGGTGACGCTGACATGCCTTCTCCAGTAGAGCGTCGGCGATCTCCACAATGTCGTCTTCGCGATCGCGCAGAGGTGGCAGGTCGATCTGCATGACGTTGAGCCGGTAATAGAGATCGAGCCGGAACTCCCCGGTGCGCGAGAGGCTGTAGAGGTCACGATGCGTGGCCGCAATCAGCCGCACATTGACGTGCCGGGTTTCCACCGAACCCACCTTGCGAATTTCCCCCTCCTGCAGCACGCGCAGCAGGCGTGCCTGGGCATCCGGAGGCAGCTCGCCGATCTCGTCGAGAAACAGCGTGCCGTTGTCGGCAGCTTCCACCAGGCCGGTGCGAGCGCTGTTGGCGCCGGTGAAGGCGCCCTTTTCGTGGCCGAAGAGCTCGGACTCGATCAGGGTCTCGGGGATGGCGGCACAGTTGACGCAGATCAACGGGGCCTCGGCGCGCCGGCTCTGCTGGTGCAGGGCGCGGGCGACCAGCTCCTTGCCGGTGCCCGATTCGCCCTGGATGAGAACGGTGACATCCGCGGGGGCGGTCTTGCGAATCCGGGTGTAGACGGCCTGCATGGCCGGGCAGCGGCCGATCATGGGTTGCGCCTGGCCGACCGGGTCGGTCACGGCGGGCGGCTCGGCGCGTTGGCTGGCCTGGCGGTGGAGGATGCGCGAGACCGCCTCCAGCAGTTCGTCATGGTCGAACGGCTTGGCCACGTAATCCACGGCGCCCATTTTCAGGGCATCCACGGCCGAGCGCATGCTGGCGTAGCTGGTCATGATCATGACCGGCGCCGGCTCGGCCAGGCGAATGAGATCGGTGCCCGGCGCGCCGGGCAGACGCAGATCGGCGATGATCAGGTCGTATTCCCGGGGGCCGAGGTCGCAGGCCTCGGCAACCGAGCCGACTTCGCTGACCCGGTGGTCATGACGCTCCAGCAGCCGCCTCAGCGCACTGCGAATGATGCTTTCGTCTTCAACGATCAGGATCCGGCTCATGGGGGCTTTCGTCACAGTCTCGGTACAGGGGCAGCCACAGATGGATTCGGGTCCCGCTGGCTCGTCCGGCGGGTGGCGACTCGATGTCGATGTGCCCATTGTGCTCGGCGATGATGCTGTAGACCAGTGGCAGACCGAGTCCGGTGCCTTCGCCCGCCGGCTTGGTGGTCGTGAACGGCTCGAAGAGATGGTCGCGCACCGCCGGATCGATGCCGCTGCCCTGGTCGGTGATGCTCAGGTGCAGGTGGGGTGCCTGCGCCTCGGCCTCGATGATGACCCGCGCACCAGCCTCGCTGGCGTCGCGCGCATTGCTCAGCAGGTTGATCATCACCTGCTGCAGGCGCTGCGCGTCGCCCAGCACGGCATGCTCGGCACCACAGTGGGTGACATAGTCGATAGCGTCTCCCGAGCGGGCGAGCCGAATCAAGTGCAGTGCCTCATCGATCACCGTTTTCATCTCCGTGCGGGCCAGGTCGCCCCCCGTGACATGCCGGCCGCCATGAGCGAAGCCGACCAGCGAGCCGACAATCTGCGAGATGCGGTCGGTCAGGCTCTGAATCTGCTCGGCGGTTTCCCGGGTGGCCGGGTCGTCGCTGTCATGGCGCAGATTCTGGGCCAGGGAGGAGATACCGGTGACGGGGTTGCCGATCTCGTGGGCCACGCCGGTGGCTAACTGGCCGATGGACGCCAGCCGGGTGGCATGGATGAGTTCGTCCTCGAGCCATTTCATGTCGCTGTGATCCTCGACCAGGATGACGTGGCCCCCGTCCTCACCCTGTTCGCCCTGCAGGCCGGCACGATGCAGGGTCAGGAAGTGTTCTCCCCGGGCCAGGCGGACCGGCTTTTTATAAAGGCGCTCCTGAGGAGTAGCGAGTATCTCGCCGAGCAGCTCGCCCCAGGGGCTGGGCAGGGTGTCCCGGTGCGCCCCGAGCACGGCGTCACCGCTGATGCCCGAGAGGCTGGCCAGGGCATCGTTCCACATCAAGAGCTCGCCGTCCTCGCCGAAGGCGCACAGGCCTACCGGGAGGCGGGTCAGGGTTCGACGATGGTAGCGTCGCAGGCTGTCCAGCTCGCGTGCCAGGCCGGTGAGCCGCGAGCGATAGGCTTCGAGCCGGTTCTCGACGAAATGAATGTCCTCGCTGGCCACCGGCCCGTCATGCTGGTAGGGCAGGCAGCGGTCGACGATGTCCTGCGCCACCGAAGGGCCCATCAGGCCGGAAAGGTTGGCCTGAATCCGGTCACGCAGGCGACGCAGGGCATAGGGGCGGGCTTCCAGGGGCGATATGGCCAGGGCCTCCAGGGCCCGGTCGACCTCGCGACTTGCCACGTCCTGCCCCAGGGCTGGCGACAGCCGCTGCTTGAACTCGGCACCATTGGCGGCGGCGAGCGGCAGGCGCATGGGACGCACCACGGCGTCCACCGAGCAGGCCTCGGCGGCGGCGCGTTCACCGGTGGAGGTCGGCGTGGCCAGCGACACCAGGATGAAGGTCAGGATGTTGGCCGCCAGAGAGACCAGGGCAACGCTGTACCAGGCGGGGTCGCCGGCCAGCGCCGCGAAGCCCGGCGGCAGCAGGACCAGCCCCTGATAGGACGTCAGCAATGGCACCCACAGGCCGGCCAGCCAGATCACCACGCCCACGCTGAGTCCGCTGACCATGCCCTTGCGGTTGGCCCCGGGCCAGTAGAGCAATGCCAGCATGCCCGGCAGACACTGGGCGATGCCGACAAAGGAAGCCAGGCCCAGGGCGGAGAGGTCGTGGTACACGCCGACCAGCCGATAGAACAGCCAGCCCGCGACGATGACAGCGGCAATCAGCCCACGCCGCAGCCAGCGTAGCCAGCCATAGAGGTCGGGCTGGGCGATCGGCGGGTGGGCCACCAGCACCATGTGGTTGAGGACCATGCCCGAGAGCGCCAGCGAGATGATGATCATGGTGCCGCTGGCGGCTGCCAGGCCGGCGATGAAGGCGAGCCCCTGGACCCATCCGGCGGACGATAGCTGAAAGGCCAGATAAGCGGCACCTGTCCCTGCCTCATCGACCCCCAAGCGCTGGGAGGCCCAGATGATTAGCGGGATCGGCAGCGCCATCAGCAGCAGGAACAAGGGCAGGGCCCAGCTGGATTGCAGCAGGGTGCGGCGATCCAGGGGTTCGGCAAAGGTGACGTGGAACATGTGGGGCATCAGAAAGGCGGCGGCGAAGAACAGCAACAGCAGGGTGCGCCACTGGCCGGCATCCAGTTGGGCCATTCGGGTCTGGTGGACGTGGCCGGCGCCGTCGAGCCAGCTCTGCAGGTCGGCCGGCCCGTTGAAGACACTGAACAACGCGATCCCGCCGAGGGCCAGCATGGCGACCAGCTTGACCACGGACTCCAGGGCAATGGCGACCAGCAGGCCGTCATGGCGGGCATGCTGATCAAGGTGGCGTGCCCCGAACAGCATGGCAAAGAGCGCGATCAACAGGCTGAAGCCCAGCGCCAGCAGGGAAGGGCTGGCGCTGCCACTCAGGCGATGGATGGCCTCGCCCATGGTCTGGATCTGCAGGGCCAGCAGGGGCAGCACGGCCAGCAGGCTGACCACTGTCATCAGGGTGCCGACCCAGCGTGAGCGAAAGCGGAAGGCGAATAGGTCGGCCAGCGAGGAGAGCTGGTGAGTGCGCGTGAGGCGTTGAATGGGCACCAGCAGTACGGAGGCCAGCAGGAAGGCACCGGCAACGCCGAGGTAATAGGCCAGATAGCCGAAGCCATAGCGGCTGGCAAACTCGAGGCTGCCGTGGATGGCCCAGGCACTGGCATAGACACCCAGAGCCAGGGTATGGACCGCCGGGTGACGCACCAAACGTTGCGGCAGCCAGCCGCGGTCCACGGCCGTGGCACACAGGAACAGCAGCGACAGGTACCCAGTGCCGAGCCACATCAGGCCGAAGAGATCGAGGCTCATGCGGTTATCACTCCCTAGCGCCGTTCATCCAGCTTGCGCTTCTTTTCCAGCCACAGCGTCAGAGCAATCAGCCCGGCCCAGATCAGGAAGGGGCGGTACCAGGCCATTTCGGGATTGGCCCAGCCACTCATCAACAGCGGCGACAGCAGATAGCCGCCGAAGACCAGGAACAGCATGATGCGGTAGACGTACATGACATGCCTCACTCGGGCGCCGGTCGCGCGTGACAGGCCACCATGGCGCCCACAGACCAGTGGTCGATGGCCCATGCCAGCTGAGTCTCAACGGGCTCGGTCGCCAGGCCCTCGGGAGGCGACTGATCCAGCGCGACCAGGGCGCGATACAGCCAGGGGCGAGCCGCGTCGGAGGTGTCGGGCAGGGCCGGGGCGAGGTTCTGCTTCGACAGCTTCTGCCCGTTGTCGGCCAGAATCAATGGCAGATGCAGGTAGCGAGGCGTCGGCAAGCCCAGGGCATGCTGCAGCTGTCGCTGCCAGGGGGTGTTGTCGAGAAGGTCGGCGCCGCGCACGATGTCGCTGATGCCCTGGTCGGCATCATCCACCACGACCGCCAGCTGGTAGGCCCAGAGGCCGTCCTTGCGCTTGAGCACCACATCGCCCATGGCGGTCGGCGTGAACTGCTGATGACCGAACAGGCGGTCCTGCCAGCTGATCGGGGTCGGGCCGAGGTCGCTACGCAGCCGCCAGGCGAGGGGGCTGTCGGGCTGCCGCGGGCCGTCCCGGCACCAGCCCGGATAGACGGGATGGTCCTGCCACTGCTTGCGTGAACAACTGCAGGGATAGGCCAGCTCCAGGGCGGCGAGACGCTCGAGTGCCTGCTGGTAGGCGGCATGGCGGTCATGCTGCCAGTGCACCGGGCCATCCCAGTACAGGCCGAAGGCCTCGAGCTGGCGCTGAATGGTCGCCGCGGCACCGGCCGCGCAGCGCGGCGGGTCGATATCCTCGATACGCAGCAACCACTGCCCCCGTTGATGCCGGGCGTCCAGATAGCTGGCCAGCGCGGCGATCAGCGAGCCAAGGTGCAAGGGGCCTGAGGGGGTGGGGGCAAAGCGGCCGCGGTAGGCGCGCATGCACGGCTCCGGGGCGTTTCGGCGCACCCTGCGCGCATGCGGCGACGCGGGCAGGGCAGGCGAGAGTGACCAGGTTACACCGGGGCGGTGCCCGGCGCGGCATTTTCAGCTGGCTAGTATCAGCCGCCGAGTTGCTTTTCCTTGAGCTCGGCGAGTGTCTTGCAGTCGACGCACAGGGTGGCTGTGGGGCGCGCCTCGAGGCGGCGGATGCCAATCTCTACGCCACAGGCCTCGCAGAAGCCGTAGTCGTCCTCATCGATCTTGTCGATGGTCTCGTTGATCTTTTTCAGCAGCTTGCGCTCACGATCGCGGGTGCGCAGCTCCAGGCTGAAGCCTTCTTCCTGGGTGGCCCGGTCCGCCGGGTCCGCATAGTTGTTGGCCTCTTCCTGCAGGTGGCGCACCGTGCGGTCGACTTCCTCCATCAGCTCCTGCTTCCAGCCCTGAAGAATCTGGCGGAAATGGGCGAGCTGCTTGTCGTTCATGTACTCTTCATCCGCCGCCGGTTCGTATGGGGTGAATTTCCGGGGCGCTTCCATTTTCTGTTCGGCTACTGGCATGGGACTGCCTCGCTACTTGAGTGACTACTGATCAATACCCGCCATGCTGCTCCGGGAACGCTGCATCAAGGTGGTGGCCAATGCCGACGCTCGGCCAGCCGCGCTGGCCTGCCTCGGTGTCGGCGCCACGCCTGATCCGTCAGGCGATGCTTCCAGCGTTTCCCCTAAGGTATCTCACGCCAAAGGGATGCTTGTTTAGCGAAAAATTGGCAGTTTTGCAAGGTTGTTGTGTAAAGGACTGTGGTGTGGCGGTGCCGTGACCCCAGCACTGCGTCGCCTGACCAAACGTCGTAACATGCCTGGACGGATCTTGACGACCCCTGGGGGGCACAGTGCAACGGGAGGACAAGAAGATGAGCTGGAGCACGCGGCTGGATGGCGTGGCGCCCTTTCGGGTGATGAACCTGCTGGAAAAGGCGCAGGCGCGTGAAGCGGCCGGCCATGACGTGATCCACCTGGAGATCGGCGAACCGGACTTTCCGACGCCGCCACCGGTGCTGGAGGCCGCACAGTCGGCGCTCGCCCATGGTCGTACTCGCTATACGCCGGCCAGCGGGCTGCCGGCACTGCGCGAGGCGATTGCGGCCCACTACGCCGAACACTTCGGTGCATCGGTGGCGCCCGAGCGCATCCTGGTCACTCCGGGGGCCTCGGGGGCGCTGTTGCTGGCCAGCCAGTTGCTGGTGGAGTCCGGCGACCGGGTCCTGATGGCCGACCCGACCTATCCCTGCAACCGGCACTTCATGTCGCTGGCCGGGGCGGAGGTGGATGCCGTGCCGGTGGACGAGCGCAGTGGCTGGCAGCTGGATGCATCGCTTGTCGCCCGCCACTGGCAGCCCCGGACACGGCTGGCCATGCTGGCCTCGCCCTCCAACCCGACCGGCCATATGCTGGGGCTCGAGGCATTGCGCGAGCTGGCCGCCAGCGTGGCCGAGCGCGGCGGTCACCTGCTGGTGGACGAGATCTACCAGGGCCTGACCTATGATATGCCACCGGTCTCGGCCACCGCGGTGAGCTCGGATGCCTTTGTGGTCAACAGCTTCTCCAAGTACTTCGGCATGACCGGCTGGCGGCTGGGCTGGCTGGTGGCGCCCGAGGAAGCCGTCGAGCCTCTGTCGCGGCTGGCGCAGAACATCTTCCTGGCGGCCTCGACACCGGCCCAGCATGCCGCCCTGGCGGCTTTCCGGCCCGACTGCCGGGAGATCCTCGAGGGGCGCCGTCGCGAGCTCGAGACGCGCCGTGATGCCCTGCTGAAGGGACTGGCCGCCCTGGGACTGGCGCCGTCGCTGGCGCCCCAGGGGGCGTTCTACCTGTGGCTGGACATCTCGCACTACAGCCAGGACAGCGAAGCCTTCTGTCTGCGTTTTCTCGAGGAAGAAAACGTGGCCATCACCCCGGGAACGGATTTTGCCGTGCAGGGCGGCGAGCGCCATGTGCGGATTGCATTCGCCAATGACGTGGCGCGGCTGGAGGAGGCCGTGGCGCGTCTGGGGCGCTTCCTGCAACGCCAGCCAAGGATGGCGTGATGCGTTATCCGAGCCTGGTGGGCGGTACCCTGCGGCGCCGCTACAAGCGCTTTCTGGCCGATGTACAGTTGGACGATGGCCGCGAGGTGGTGGCGCACTGCCCCAATACCGGCTCGATGCGTGCGGTCAATGTGCCGGGTTGCCGGGTCTGGCTGGCGCCCAGCGACAATCCGCAACGCAAGCTGGCCTGGACCTGGGAGCTGATCGAACTGCCCGAGCCGAAGGGTGGCGTGGCACTGGCCTCGGTGCATACCGGACGCACCAACCGCATCGTCGCGGAAGCGCTGCAGGCGCAACGCATCGCCTCGCTGGCCGGTACCGGGCACTGGCAGGCCGAGGCCCGGGTCGAGGGGAGTCGCCTCGATTTCCGGCGTCCCGGCAGCGCGGGGAGCGACACCTTCGTGGAGGTCAAGCAGGTCACGCTGCGCGAGACGGATGGCCACGGCTACTTTCCCGATGCGGTGAGCGAGCGCGGCCGCCGGCACCTGGAGGCCCTTGCGTCGCTGGCGGCCCGTGGGCACCGCGCGGTGCTGCTGTTCTGCGTGGCCCATGAGGGCATCGCCGATGTCGCGCCGGCGGACCATCTGGACCCGGCCTATGGTGAGACCCTGCGCCGGGTCGCCGGACAGGGCGTCGAGGTGCTGGCGCATGGGGTCAGGGTGGCGCGTGGCGCCGATGCTGTGCCCGAGGACATCAGCCTGGCGGCGGCACTGCCGGTGCGCCTGCACGGCGCCTGAACGCCGCCGCGCCGATCGTGGCGTGGTGGCTCAGGCCGCCGCCCCTCGGCGGCGCCGCCGGGTAACCCGGAAAATGGCGATTTCGCCCAGCAGGTTGGGCCACAGCCGCGACGCCCAGTGGTCGCGATAATCCCCGGCGCCCACGGCGCGATCGACGATCACCAAGTCCTTCTGGCGGCACAGGTGCTCGAAGTCGTTGAAGGTCGAAAGGTGGATGTTGGGTGTGTCGTACCAGGCGTGCGGCAGCGACTTGGACACCGGCATGTAGCCGCGCATGCCGAGATGCACCCGGTGGCGCCAGTAGGCGAAGTTGGGAAAGGTGATGATGCACTCCTCGGCGACGCGCAGCATCTCGTCGAGCATCCGGTCGGGCCGCCGCAGGGCCTGCAGGGCCTGGGTCATGACGACCAGGTCGCAGGCATCATCCTCGAAGTTGGCCAGCCCTTCATCCAGGTTCTGCTCGATGACGTTGACGCCTCGGGCCAGGCAGCGGGTGATGCCCTCGGGGTCGATCTCCAGGCCATAGCCGGTGACGTTCTTGTCACGGGCCAGGGCATCCAGCAGTTCGCCATCGCCGCACCCCAGGTCGAGCAGGCGGGCTTTTTCGGGCACCCAGTCGTAGATCAGTTTCAGGTCGGTACGCATCACAAACGGCCCTCCAGTCCCTCGTCATCAGCCACGCGATCCATGAAGGCGGCGAATACCGCCTGGTAGCGGGGCTCAGGCAGCAGAAAGGCGTCGTGACCATGAGACGATTCGATATTGGCATAGCTGACCGGCTTGCCGGCGCGAATCAGGGCGTCGACCAGTTCCCTTGAGCGCGAGGGCGTGAAGCGCCAGTCGCTGGTGAAGCTGACCACCAGGAAGGGGCAGCGCGCCGGGGCCAGAGCGGCGGCGAGGTCGCCGTCATGGTTCGCGGCAGGGTCGAAGTAGTCCAGCGCCTTGGTCATCAGCAGGTAGGTATGCGCATCGAAGGACGATGAAAAGGTGTCGCCCTGATAGCGCAGATAGGACTCCACCTGGAATTCCTCGCCATAGCCGAAGTTCAGGTCCTCGCTGCGCAGGTCGCGGCCGAACTTGCTGCCCATGGCGTCTTCCGAGAGATAGGTGATGTGGCCGATCATGCGCGCCAGCTTGAGCCCGCGACGCGGCAGGGTGTCATGGTCGGCATAGCGGCCATCGAAGAAGTCCGGGTCCGAGCGGATGGCCTGGCGCGCCACTTCGTTGAAGGCGATGTTCTGAGCCGACAGCTTGGGCGTCGCGGCGATGACGCCGGCATGCGCGATGCGCTCCGGGTAGCTGAGCGCCCACTGCAGTACCTGCATGCCGCCGAGGCTGCCGCCGATGATGGCGGCGAAGCGCTCGATGCCCAGGCGGTCGGCCAGCCGTGCCTGGCTGTGCACCCAGTCGATCACCGTCACCATCGGGAAGTCCGGCCCCCAGGCTTCCCCGGTGGCGGGGTTGAGGCTGGTGGGGCCGGTGCTGCCGTGGCAGCCGCCCAGGTTGTTCAGCGACACCACGAAGAAGCGTTCGGTGTCGATGGACTTGCCGGGGCCGATATGCGCATCCCACCAGCCGGGCTTGCGGTCCTCGCTGCTGTGAAAGCCGGCGGCGTGATGGTGCCCGGACAGGGCGTGACAGATCAGCACGGCGTTGCTGCGCTCGGCGCTGAGCGTGCCGTAGGTCTCGTAGACCAGGTCATAGGCCGGCAGCGTCTTGCCGCAGGCAAGCTCCAGGGGGTCGTCGAAGTGCGCCGTCTGGGGCGTCACCAGGCCGACCGATTCACGAGGCAGTTCGGTCATCGGGTGTATCGTGTCCCTTGTTCGCGTTTGTGGGCAGCGTGCCGCTCGTCACAGGCCGACCAGCACGCCGACGACGCCGGCGGCGCGGATCAGTGAACCCACTACGATACCATCGATCAGGTTGATGGCGATGAACACCACGATCGGTGACAGGTCGATCATGCCCAATGGCGGGATGACACGCCGCACCGGGGCCATGATCGGCTCCACCAGCTGCATGATCAGCAGGGCGCCGGGGTGGCTGGCCTGGGGCGCGACCCAGCTGAGGATGATCATGGCGATCAGCGCGAAGAAATAGATCTTCAGGATGGCATTGGCCAGTGCCGCCACGGCGCCGATGGCCAGGCTGTCTAGGGGCG
The DNA here is from genome assembly GCF_030409235.1 of Halomonas almeriensis. Taxonomy (GTDB): domain Bacteria; phylum Pseudomonadota; class Gammaproteobacteria; order Pseudomonadales; family Halomonadaceae; genus Halomonas; species Halomonas almeriensis. The sequence continues at coordinate 5,614 of NZ_JAUFPO010000005.1, read as the reverse complement.
CCATGCCGTAGCCGGCGATCTGCAGGACGACGATGATGGCGATCAGCTTGATGACCAGGCCGCTCGCCAGGGTGGCCAGGTCGAAGCGTCCCATCACCGGCCCCAGAAAGCTCTGGAAGGGGCGAACGGCCGGCTGGGTGATCTTGACCACCGACTGGCTGATGGGGTTGTAGTAGTCGGCCCGCGATGCCTGGAGCAGGAAGCGCAGCATCAGCAGGAACAGATAGATATTGACGATGGTGTTGACCAGCAAGAGGCCGGCGTTTCCCAGTTGACTGCCCATTGGGCTCCTCCGTGGTAGAGCGGGTTTCAGCGCTTGTCGAGTTCGTCGGCCATTTCACTCGCGCGGTCGGCGCAGGCGCGCATGGCCCCTTGCATGATGTCACGCAGGCCGGCGTTTTCCATGTGCTGGATGGCGCGTTCGGTGGTGCCGCCCGGTGACATCACGTTGCGCTTGAGTTCACCGGGCGTTTGGTCGCTGTCCATGGCCATGCTGGCGGCGCCGTAGGCGGTCTGCATGGCCAGGCGGCGTGCCGTGTCGGCGGGCAGGCCGAGTTCGGCGCCAGCCTGCTCCATGGCCTCGAACATCAGGAAGAAGTAGGCCGGTGCGCTGCCGGACACGGCGGTCACGGCATCCAGCAGAGATTCTTCGTCGACCCACTCGGCCAGCCCCACGGCCTCGAGCAGCTCGCCGGCACTGCGCTTCTGATCGTCGCTGACACGGGCATTGGCGTACAGGCCGGCGGCGCCGGCGCCCACCAGCGAGGGCGTGTTGGGCATGCAGCGGACCACCGGCAGTTCCCCGCCGAGCCAATGCTCGAGGGTGTCGGCCGGCAGGCCCGCGGCCACGGAGAGAATCAGCGGCTTGCGAGCCTGGATGGCCGTCTGCATGCCGGCGCAGACGCCCTGCATGATCTGCGGCTTGACGGCCAGCACGACCACGTCGGCCTCGGCCACGGCGGCGGCGTTATCGGTGGCGGTATGGATGCCCAGGCGTTTGCGCAGCGGGGCCAGCACGCTGTCATCCGGCGAGGTGGCGGTAATCGCCTGACGCGCAAAGCCGCTGTCGATCATGCCGCCGATGATGGCGCCGGCCATGTTGCCGGCGCCGATGAAAGTCACTCGAGTTGTCATGCGGGTGTCCTGTGTCTGTCGGTGAGTCGCGGGGCGCCGGGTCGGCGCGGCAATGTCAGCGATAATCGCGTGTGCCGAAGATGGCGGTGCCCATTCTTACCAGGGTAGCGCCTTCCATCACGGCGGCTTCCATGTCGTTGCTCATGCCCATGGAGAGCGTATCCAGTGGTGCCTCGGGCAGGTGCTCGCGCAAGGCGTCGAGCGCCTCGCGCAGCTGCCGGAAAGGACGGCGCTGTGCGTCCGGGTCGTCGTACTGGGCCGGAATGGCCATCAACCCTCGCAATTGCAGGTTCGGCAGTGCCTGGACGCAGGCCGCCAGGTCTGGCAGCTCGTCGAGCGTCACGCCGGACTTGCTGGCCTCGTTGCTGATGTTGACCTGCAAGCAGACGTTCAGTGGCGGCAGCGTCGCGGGCCGCTGTGCATCCAGGCGTCGGGCCAGGCGTTCACGGTCTATGCTGTGTACCCAGGAAAAGTGTTCGGCGACGCTGCGGCTCTTGTTGGTCTGCAGCGGGCCGATGAAGTGCCAGACGATATCGCTCAGGTCGTCGAGTTCGGCCTGCTTGTCCAGGGCTTCCTGGACATAGTTTTCGCCGAACTCGCGCAGCCCCAGGCCCCAGGCCTCGCGAATCATGGCGGCGGGCTTGGTCTTGCTGACGGCCAGCAGCCGCGCCTCGCCCTCGGGGCGCCGAGCGGCCTGCAGGGCGGCAGCGAGGCGGGCGCGGGCGGCGTCCAGTGACTCGGAAAGTGCTGGGTCTGTCATGTCGTGTGGCCCGTCATGCAACAGGAACCTCTGGCGAGGGAGCGAGGGAATCGCATGGATATTACCGAATTGCTGGCATCCTCGGCAAAGCACGGCGCCTCGGATCTGCATCTTTCGGCGCAAACGTTGCCTATGGTGCGTGTTGACGGAGCTCTGCGACCTCTGGGGAGTGAGCTCCTCGACGATGCGGATTTGCGCCGGGAGCTGCGCGGCCTGCTCGGCGAGTCGCACTGGGCGACGCTGGAGGCCGAGGGGCAGGTCGATCTGTCGCTGGCCATGCCGGACGGGGCCCGTTTCCGCGGCAATGTCTTCGAGCATGGTCGCGGCATCGGGGCCGTGCTGCGCGCCATCCCGGTAACGGTGCCGAGCCTCGAGGCCCTCGGGCTGGCCGCGGAACTCGGCCCGCTGGCCCGGCTGAGGCAGGGCCTGGTGCTGGTGACCGGGCCGACCGGCTCGGGCAAGAGCACCACCCTGGCGGCGATCATCGATGCCATCAATGCGACACGCCCCGAGCACATCCTGACCATCGAGGACCCGGTGGAATTCGTGCATCAGGGTCAGTGCGCTATGGTCAGTCAGCGCGAGGTCGCGCGGGGTACACAGAGCTTTTCGGCTGCCCTGCGTGGCGCCCTGCGCGAGGATCCTGACGTGATCCTGGTCGGTGAAATGCGCGACCTGGAGACCATGCGGCTGGCGCTGACCGCGGCCGAGACCGGCCACCTGGTACTGGGAACCCTGCACACCCTCTCCGCGACCAAGACCATTGATCGCATCATCGATGCCTTTCCGGGGGCCGAGCAGCCGATGGTGCGGGCCATGCTGTCGGAATCTCTGCAGGCGGTGGTTTCCCAGGTGCTGCTCAAGCGTCGTGAAGGCGGCAGAGTGGCGGCACTGGAGCGCCTGGTGGCAACTCCGGCAGTGCGCAACCTGATTCGAGAGGACAAGGTGGCCCAGCTCTATTCAGTGTTGCAGACCGGAGCGGGCCAGGGCATGCAGACCCTCGATACGGCATTGAACCGCCTGGTGAATACGGGCGTGGTCGACCCGGACGAGGCGCAATCGCTGGCGCGTGCTGACCTGCCGGGCGTCGCGGCGCCCTGAGCTTAGGCGGCGTAGATGCCGCCCAGTACGCGTGGTCCGAGGGCGCCGGTGACCGAGGGCAGGTTGCCGGGCAGGCCTTCGAGTCGCCGCCAGGCCAGCCAGGCAAAGGCGCCGGCCTCCAGCCAATCGGGTGGCCAGCCGGCCTCGCTGCTGTCGGTCACGCGGGCCTCGGGCAGCTGGCGGGCCAGTCTGGCCATCAGGTCGGGGTTGTGCGCCCCGCCGCCACAGGGCAGGAGTCGCGTCATTGCCGGGGCTTCCAGCTGTTGTCGGGCCATCTCGATGCCCTGGGCGATACTGCTGGCGGTCAGCTCGGCGAGCGTGGCCTGGACGTCGGCGGGACACTCGTTGCCGCTGAGTCGGGCGCGCAGCCAGTCGAGGTGGAAATATTCGCGGCCGGTGCTGCGCGGTGGTGTCTGGTCAAAGAAGGGGTCCCCCAGCAGGCGATCGAGCAATTTCGGGTCGAGGCGCCCCGAGGCCGCCCAGGCGCCTTCGGCATCGAAGGGGCCGTCACGGTGCAGGCAGTGCCAGGCATCCAGCAGGGCATTGGCGGGGCCGGTATCGAAGCCCAGTGGCTCACGCGCATCGGTGGTGGGGGGCAGCACCGTGATGTTGGCGAAGCCGCCCAGATTGAGCACCACACGCCACTCGTCGGCAGCGCGGAAGAGCGCTTGATGAAAGGCCGGCGCCAGGGGAGCCGCCTGACCACCTGCGGCCAGGTCGCGGCGCCGGATGTCGCCAACCACCTGGCAGCCGGTGAGCTCCGCGAGCAGGCTCGGGTTGTCCAGTTGCAGGGTATAGGCGGGGCCTCCCTCGTGGCCTTCCGGCGCATGTTCCACAGTCTGGCCATGACTGCCGATGGCGGTGATCGCTGCGCTGTCCAACCCTTGCGATTCGAGCAGGGCATGCACGGCCTGCGCCTGCAGGTGTGTCAGGTCATGCTCGGCGCGGGCCAGCTCGGCGAAGCGTACTCGGTCGGTATGGCACAGGGTCCATAAACGATCGCGCAGCTCGCCGGGCATGGGCTCGGCCCGGGTGGCCACCAGCCGCGGTGGGGCGTCCTGGGTCACGTCGACCAGGGCGGCATCGATGCCATCCAGGCTGGTGCCCGACATCAGGCCGATGAACAAGCTCATGGTATCTCCTGCCAATAGGCTCAACCGTTTTTCGTGCGACATGATAGCATTGGCGCATCAATGTCGCCGATCAAGGTCCCGGGTGGGCCATCTTGCCGAGTGGAGAGGAGAGAATGTCCGATGTCGCCGACGCGCTTGCGTTGCTCAAGCGCGGTACCCACGAAATCCTGCTGGAAGACGAACTGGTCAAGAAACTCGAGTCCGGTCGCACCCTGCGCATCAAGGCCGGGTTCGATCCCACGGCGCCGGACCTGCACCTGGGGCACAGCGTTCTGTTGACCAAGATGCGCCAGTTCCAGGACCTGGGCCATGAGGTCATCTTTCTGATCGGCGACTTTACCGGGCGCATTGGCGACCCGACCGGCAAGAGCGTGACCCGCAAGCCACTCACTGAAGAGGAAGTGCGCGCCAACGCCGAGACCTACAAGGAGCAGGTGTTCAAGGTGCTCGACCCGGCCAAGACCGAGGTGCGTTTCAATGCCGAGTGGTTTTCTGCCATGAGCTCTGCCGACATGATTGAATTGGCCGCGCAGAGCACGGTAGCTCGCATGCTCGAGCGTGACGATTTCGAAAAACGCTATCGTGGTGGCCAGGCGATCTCCATTCACGAGTTCCTGTATCCGCTCGTGCAGGGCTACGACTCGGTGGCACTGGAAGCCGACATCGAGCTCGGCGGCACCGATCAGAAGTTCAACCTGCTCATGGGCCGCGAGGTGCAGAAGCACTTTGACCAGGAGTCCCAGGTCGTCATTACCATGCCGCTGCTGGAAGGCCTGGACGGCGTGCAGAAGATGTCCAAGTCGCTGGATAACTATGTCGGTGTCGACGAATCGCCCGGTGCCATGTTCAACAAACTGGTCTCCATGCCCGACAGCCTGATGTGGCGCTACTTCGAGTTGTTGTCGTTGAAGAACAATGACGAGATCGAGGATCTCCGCCAGCGTATCGAACGCGGTGACAATCCCCGCGATATCAAGATGGAACTGGCGCGTGAGCTGATCGGGCGTTATCACGGCGCAGAAGCGGCGGCCAATGCGCATCGCAGTGCCGGCAACCAGCTGGCGGATGGCGAGTTGCCGGAAGACCTGCCGGAAGTCGAGGTCGATTTCGAGGGTAGCGAGCAGGCCCCGATCGGAGCCGTCCTCAACCGGGCCGGCCTGGTGAAGAACAGCGCCCAGGCCAAGGACATGCTGGGCAATGGCCGGGTGAAAGTCGACGGCGAGGTGGTGGCGCGCGACCATATGCTGGATACCGGCAAGGATTACGTCATCCAGGCTGGCAAGAAGCGTTACGCCCGCGTGACTCTCAACTGATAAGCGCTCTCAGCCGGTCGAACGAGCGGCTGTGGAGTGCCCTGTCACGCAGGTTTCAGCAGGCTGTCATATGGCCGTAAACAATTATCGCAAAAAACTCCTTGCATGAAGCCGGCTGAGGTCATATAGTACGCATCCGCTGCCGGCGACGGGCCAACCTCGCTAGCGGCATG
>NZ_JAUFPO010000004.1 GCF_030409235.1 Halomonas almeriensis | reverse complement strand
CCGGCTTGACCCGGATCTTGACGTTGTAATCGATGACGCGCTTGACGGCGACGAGTACTTTCATGTTGTCCTCGCTTGGTTCAGTCTCGGAACCGGATCATGGCGAGGTGGGCCTCGCCCGGCAGGAACCGCATCTCGCGTGCGGGGTTCCTGGAACCGATCGACATACTCTTATATGTTTTCAGGCAAGCGTTTATCCGGCCTGGCCACCAGAACCCAAATAATGTGCCACAGCCGGGATGACCGCCACAATCCCGACGACTCCAGCAATTTGCGAATGGCGCCAACCATCGCCAGAAAGGGCCTATTGCCGCTATCATGCCCAGCATGGAACACTCCAGAATACAACAACCACTTACATTGGCATGGCACCTATGGGTTGCCCACGACGGGTGACCCCGTATAGGGCATCAGTCAGGAGGAGACCGGATAATGACAGATCAGCTTGAGCGCGACAGCATGGAAGTCGACGTGGTCATCGTCGGCGCAGGGCCGTCGGGCCTGGCCGCCGCCTGCCGCTTGATGCAGCAGGCCAATGACGCCGAGCAGGAATTAACCGTGTGTGTGGTCGAGAAGGGCTCGGAAGTCGGCGCGCACATCCTTTCCGGAGCGGTTTTCGAGCCCCGAGCGCTGGATGAGCTCTTCCCGGACTGGGCGGAACGCGGCGCGCCCCTGACCACACCCGCCGTACGCGATGAGCTCTATCTGCTCAAGGATGCCGACAAGGCTCAGAAACTGCCCAATGCCCTGGTGCCCAAGACCATGCACAACACGGGGGATGGCAGCACGCGCTATGTGATCAGTGCCGGCAATCTGTGTCGCTGGTTGGCCGAGCAGGCCGAGGAGCTGGGCGTCGAGATTTTCCCTGGTTTCGCGGCCCAGGAGGCGATCATCGAGGACGAGGTCGTCCAGGGCATCGTCGTCGGCGACATGGGCGTCGGGGCCGACGGCCAGCCGAAGGACGGTTACATGCCGGGCATGGAGCTACGTGCCCGCTATACCCTGTTCGCCGAAGGCGCACGCGGCCATATCGGCAAGCAACTGATCAACCGCTACCAGCTCGATGCCGGCAAGGACCCTCAGCACTACGGCATCGGCCTCAAGGAACTCTGGGACGTGCCGGCCGACCAGCATGAGCCGGGCCTAGTCCTCCACGGCTCCGGCTGGCCGCTGGACAAGCACACCCATGGCGGCTGGTTCCTCTATCACGCCGAGAACCAGCAGGTGGTGGTCGGGCTGATCATGGACCTGGCCTACCAGAACCCATGGATCTCGCCCTTCGATGAATTCCAGCGCATGAAGCACCATCCGGTGCTCAAGCCGCATCTCGAGGGCGGGTCACGCGTGGCCTACGGCGCCCGAGCCATTGCCAAGGGCGGTATCAACTGCCTGCCGAAGATGACCTTTCCCGGCGGCCTGCTGATCGGCTGCGACGCCGGCACCCTGAACTTCGCCAAGATCAAGGGGCTGCACACGGCCATGAAATCCGGCATGGTCGCCGCCGAGAGCGTCTTCGAGGCCATCGCGCAGGCTGATGAAGGCGACACGGGCGGCGCCGAGCTTACGGCCTTCGAGCAGCGTTGGCAGGCCAGCTGGGCTTACAAGGAACTGGAGGCCAGCGCCAGCTTCGGCCCGGCGATTCACAAGTACGGCACCGTCGGCGGGGGCGCCTTCAACTTTCTGGACCAGTTGACCGGCGGCAAGCTGCCACGGGTGCATGACACCACGCCTGACCATGCCCGACTCAAGCCGGCCGCCGAGTGCGAGAAGATCGAATATCCCAGGCCCGACGGCAAGATTTCCTTCGACAAGGCTTCCTCGGTGTTCATGTCCAACACCAACCATGAGGAAGACCAGCCAACGCACCTCCGGCTGACCGACCCCGAGTTGCCGATCCGCGACAACCTGCCCAAGTATGACGAGCCGGCACAGCGCTACTGCCCGGCCGGCGTCTATGAGGTCGTCGAGGGGGATGATGGCAAGCCGCAGTTCCGGATCAACTTCCAGAACTGCGTACATTGCAAGACCTGCGACATCAAGGACCCGGCCCAGAACATCACCTGGGTAGCTCCCGAGGGCGGCGGCGGCCCCAACTACCCGAACATGTAAGCAGACCGCCCGTTGCACACGCCAGGGGCCCGCTCGAGCGGGCCCCTTTTTAGCTACCACCTTGGATCTCTCAATCGCCGAGGTAACGACGCCCGCTCCGCATGACCGCCCCAGGCCGCGGTGCTGCGTCGTTGTCTGCGGATAGCATGAGCTCATCCCATGCGGCGACGTCCAGCCCGCCGCGATCGGCCAGCCAGGCAGCCAGGCGCGCGGGCTCAAATCCCCCCTCCAGCTCGTGCCCTGACACATCCACCAGCACCGGCAGACGCGTCCCGTATGACGCCACCAGGGCGTCATCCTCGGCGACATCCACTTGCTCGAGCCGTATCTCGGCATTGGCCAGCCGGGCCAGCCAGGCCTCCAGCGCCTCGCACAGGTAACAGCCGGTTGTCGTATACAGGGTCAGCTCGATCATCCGCTCATCCCCTCACGCCTAACCTCACACCTCACACCTCACACCTCACAACTGACCACTCACCCCCATGCATCACCCATCACTCATCCAGATGCCGAATCAAGAAGCAATGGTGCAGGTCCGGGCGACGCTTGAAGTCAGGATCAAAGGTCTGCGCCGAGATATCCTTGACCTCGAAGCTCGCCGTCAGGTCGGCATCCAGCTTGAAGCGCCGCTGATTGTTGGAAAACACCAGCGTGCCGCCGGGCGCCAGCCGGGCCATGGCCAGCCGCACCAGGCGGCCGTGATCGCGCTGGACATCCAGAGTGTCGGTCATCTTCTTGGAGTTGGAGAAGGTCGGGGGATCCAGAAAGATGATGTCGAACTTGCCGCCGGCGGTTTCCAGCCAGTGGACGCAGTCATCACGCACCACGCGATGGCGAGCGGGGTCCAGACGATTGAGGCTGAAGTTGTCCCGCGCCCAGTCCAGATAGGTATTGGACAGATCGACGCTGACACTGTCACTGGCGCCGGCACCCTTCTCGGTGCCGAGGGCCGCCTGGACCGTGGCCGCCGCGGTGTAGCAGAAGAGGTTGAGAAACCGCTTGCCCGCAGCCATCTCGGCGAGCATGCGGCGCACCGGACGATGATCGAGGAAGAGCCCGGTGTCCAGGTAGTCGCGCAGATTCACCCAGAGGCGTGCTCGGCCTTCCCGGACCTCGAAGCGTTCGCCACTGGCCGCCTGCTTTTCGTACTGCGCCCGGCCGGCCTGGCGCTGGCGACGCTTGATGACGATCCTGCCGGGATCGACTCCCAGCACCTCGGGCATCACTCCCAGGGCCTCGTGCAGACGCTTCTGGGCCTGGTCGGCATTCACCGAACGCGGCGGCGCATATTCCTGGACATGCACCCGATCGCCATACAGATCGATGGCCAGGGCATACTCCGGCATATCGGCATCATAGAGCCGATAGCAGCTCTCGCCGGAACGCTTCAGCCACTTGTTCAGGCGTTTGCGGTTTTTCTGCAGCCGATTGGCAAACATCTGCGCGCTCTGGCTGCGCGCCGGCCGGGCCGTTGCGCCAGGCGTGTCACCCGCCTCGCCCATGTCGGACGCCGGAGATGGCGCGGCATCGTCCGGCACCTGCATGAGCAGCAGCCGGGCATCCAGGGGGCCGTTTTTCAGCGAGTACTGCTTGTGGGCCCGCAATCCGGTGCGATGCCCCAGGTCGGGGTTGGCGGTGAACAGCGCCAGACGCCAGCCGGGGAAGCCCTGACGGGCGCGCTCGCCGAGCTGGCTGTAGAGCTCGACCAGCTCCGGTAGCTCGCCCAGCCGCTCGCCATAGGGCGGGTTGGTGATAAGCAGTCCGGACTGCTCCGCGGCAAGCCCCGCGGGCCGTTCAAGCTCCTTCAGGGCAGCCCCCTTGAGTTCGATCAGGGCCGGAATGCCGGCGCGCATGGCATTGGCCCTGGCCGCTTCCAGGGCCGGGGGGCTCTGGTCGGCACCAAACAACCCGTTGCGACAGCGCTTGCGCCCGATACTGGCGCGCGCTTCGGCCTCGCGTTTGAGCTCACGCCAGCCGGCGGCGTCATGGCCGGCCCAGCCATGAAAGCCGAATCGCTCACGCCACAGATTGGGGGCCATGTCGGCGGCCATCATCCCGGCTTCGATCAACAGGGTGCCGGCGCCGCACAGGGGATCCACCAGGGCCGCCCCCTGTCGCGCCATGTCCGGCCAGCCGGCACGGATCAACAGCGCCGCCGCCAGGTTTTCCTTGAGCGGTGCATGGCCGGCGCCACGTCGATAGCCGCGCCGATGCAGACTCTCGCCGGAGAGGTCGATCCCGATGGTCAAGCGCCCGCGGTACAGGTGCGTGTAAAGACGCAAATCCGATGTGCGCGGCTCGATGACGGGCCGCGGCTTTCCTTCTGCCTCCAGGCGTTGCACCACGCCGTCCTTGACGGTCTGTGCGCCGAACATGGTGTGGCGAATGGCATCGCTCCGCCCGTGAAAATCCACGGCCAGGCTGCGCCCGGTGGGCAGATGCGATGCCCAGTCGATGCCGGCACTGATCGCGCGCAGGTGTTCCGGTGTCTCGACGCCCTCCTCGCGAACCAGGCACAGCACCACGCGGTTGGCCAGGCGAGACCACAGACAGGCCCGATAGGCGGCCATCAGCTTGCCCTCGAAATGCACACCGGCCACGGTGGTCTTGACGGGGGTCGCCCCGAGGGCCGCGAGCTCGTCACTCAGCAGGCCCTCCAGGCCCTTCGGGCAGGTGGCCAGGAAAGTATGAGGCGTCGGGGGGGATTTCTCGGTCATGGATCGTCCATCGGCGTTGCCGGGCAGCCGGCTGGTTCATGTCAGGAAAATGCAGCTTTAATGACAGATTTCGGTCGACAGAATCGACCCCATTGGTCTATCCATTAAGGGAGCGCTGTATAAATAGCCTAGCAGCGTAAAGCGCAAGGCGTAGGAGCACAGAAAACGAGGCATAACATCTAGTTAGGCGAGTTTTCGAGCACCGCACAACGTAGCGATTGGCGCGCGCAGGCATTTAGACAGTGTTTCCTCAATGAGTAGCGTCATTCGTGGTCCTACTCAATGTTCAACCTGATGGTCTTGTTTACGAGCCACGCCCCATCGACATCCATCACGGGCGCGCTTTCAGGCTCTCTACTCGGGTTCGACGAAGCGGTTCGCGAGCCGCGGCGCCAAACCCAAATCGGCACCTTCATCACGAGGTAGACCTATGAAACGACAAAAACGTGATCGCTTCCAGCGAGCTTATGTGCATGGCTACAAGGCAGGTGTTTCGGGCCGGTCGCGGGATGATTGCCCGAGCCAGGACATCGATCTACGGGAATACTGGATGAGCGGTTGGCGTGAGGGTCGCGGGGACCAGTGGTCGGGCATGACGGGCGTGTCCGGCATTCACAAGAACCCCATGGTGGCCGGGTAACCGACACCACTTCGTCCAACATGATGACGACCCGCCGAGCCCATGACAATGTCATGGGCTTTTTGCTGTCTGCAGGGCCCGCGCGCACTCGCCGACCAGGCCGGGCCCGCGATAGATGAATCCCGAGTAGAGCTGGACCAGATCCGCACCGGCCCGCTGTTTGGTCACGGCGGCATCACCGCTGTCAATGCCTCCCACGCCGATCATCGGCAGATCCGGCAGATGCTTTCTCAGTGCCCGGAGAATGGCATTCGAGGGCTCGAAGACCGGCCGACCCGACAGGCCTCCGGCTTCCTCGGCATGGGGCAGGCCGGTGACGGCCTCCCTGGCGACAGTGGTATTGGTGGCGATCACGGCATCAATGTCATTGGCCTTAAGTCCGTGCGCCAGGGTCGCCACCTCGGTATCACTCATGTCCGGGGCAATCTTCACGGCCAATGGAACCCGCCGTCCGGCGGCCTGGTCGAGTCGACTACACTCTTCGCGCAGCGTGCCGAGCAGCCGGTTCAGTTGCTCGCCGAACTGTAGATTCCGGAGCCCCGGTGTGTTCGGCGAGGACACGTTGACGGTGATGTAATGGGCGTGAGCGTGAACATGACGCAGGCAATACAGATAATCATCCACGGCCTGTTCGACCGGTGTGGTCAGGTTCTTGCCAATGTTGATGCCGATTACGCCGGCAAAACGCGTTTGCTGCACCCGCGACACCAGATGATCCACGCCGGCGTTGTTGAAGCCCATGCGGTTGATGATCGCGCCCCGCTCGGGCACGCGGAACAGCCGAGGGGCCGGATTGCCGCTCTGCGCTCGGGGCGTCACGGTTCCGACCTCGACGAACCCGAAGCCCAGCGCCCCCAGGGCGTCCAGATGATCGGCATTCTTGTCGAGGCCGGCGGCCAGACCAACGCGATTGGGGAAGGTCAATCCCATCAGATTGACGGGGTCGGCCACGGGACGATCCGCCAGCAGGCCTGCCATACCGACTCGCTGAGCCAGGTCCAGCGCCGAGAGCGCGACGCCATGGGCCTTTTCCGCCTCGAGACGGAAGAGCAACGAGCGAGCAAGCGAATACATGGCAACTCCTGGCGGTTGAGCGTTGGATACGGGCGCGCAGTATAGCGCAGCCAGGCTGCCGCGACGAAGTGCCGCCTGGACCACCGGGCAACGCCGCCGCGCTTGACGCTGCCACGCGAGGCCGCTTTTGTGGTCTACTTGGCATACTGCACGAGCCTGACTCGTCCTCACGATGCTGCGCCTCCAGGGAGATGGACATGACCGATACGACCGAGACACTGGAAAACCGCCTGTCGCGTATTCACCTGGCGCTCGAACAGGAACGCCTGGAATGGGTCGATGATGTCATTGCCGACCTGGAACCGGCCGAGGTGGCGCTGCTGCTCGAATCACTGCCGTCCAATGAGCGGATTCGCCTCTGGGAGCGAGTCCCCCAGGAAGTCGATGGCGAGGTGCTGCTGCATGTCCATGACGAGGTGCGTTCCACCCTGCTCGAGGACATGGATCACGAGGAAATCGTGGCCGCCACGGCAGGACTCGACACCAGCGACCTGGCCGAACTCTTCGAGGACCTGCCGCGTCAGGTGGCCGAGGACATGCTGCGTTCCATGGATGAACTGCAGCGTGCTCGCCTCAAGGAAACCCTGGCCTTCGAGGAGGACAGCGTCGGCCGCCTGATGCGCACCGACACCATTGCCGTGCGCGCCGACGTCACCCTGGAGACGGTGCAGCGCTTCCTGCGCTGGAAGGAGGAAATTCCCGACAACACCGATGCGCTGATGGTCGTCGACCGCAATGGTCACTTCGTCGGCGTACTCTCGCTGGCCCGCCTGTTGTCCAACGACCCGGAAACGGCGGTGGCCGATCTGATGGACCCGGACGTGGACAGCATCCAGGGCACCATGAAGTCGCGTGATGTAGCCACCCTCTTCCAGACTCACGACCTGGTCTCCGCGCCGGTGGTCAACAATCGCGGCATTCTGCTCGGCCGCATCGTCATCGACGATATCGTCGATGTCATCCGTGAGGATTCCGAGCAGGCCCTGATGAACATGGCCGGCCTCGACGAGGAAGAAGACCTGTTCGCCCCGGTGCTGCCCAGCGCCAAGCGCCGAGCGGTCTGGCTCGGCATCAACCTGCTGACGGCCTTTCTCGCCGCCTGGGTCATCGGCTTGTTCGAGGATGCGCTGGACAAGGTGGTCGCGCTGGCCGTGCTGATGCCGATCGTCGCCAGCATGGGGGGCATCGCCGGCAGCCAGACCCTGACCCTGGCGATCCGTGGCCTGGCGCTGGGCCAGATCAGCCGTACCAACAGTAACTGGCTGCTGCGCAAGGAGGTCGGCATCTCGGCCCTGAACGGCGTGTTGTGGGCCATGGTGGTGGCGGTCCTGGCGGTACTCTGGTTCGGCAACCTGGCCATTGGGGCCATCATTGCCGCCGCCCTGGTCATCAACATGCTGGCGGCCGGCGTCGCGGGCATACTGATTCCGCTGGTCCTCAAGCGCATGGGCGTCGACCCGGCCCTGTCGGGTTCGGTGGTGCTGACCACCGTGACCGATGTGGTGGGCTTCATGTCCTTCCTGGGGCTGGCCACGATGTTCCTTCTCTAGGAGCCTGTCGGACTTAACGCTGATCTGCTACGAAGCCCGGGCTTTCGGCCAATTTCATTCGATCTGATTCGTTAAATAGCGGGCTATTCGCCTCATCAGATAAATAAACTTGTCTCGAAATCCGTGATTCTCGCGACGATCGATCAAATCCGACAGGCTCCTGGGCGCCCCCGCCAACGGAAAAGGGCGCCGTCATGGCGCCCTTTTTGTCTCTTGCATGAGTCCACACTGGATGCAGCAGGATCAGCCTTCGCTGTTGCTCTCGGCCAGGTCCACCAGTTCGCGGACCGCCACGGCAAACAGCGGGAAGCCGCCCTGGCTGCCACCACTGACTTCGTCCAGCAGGTGGCGCCAGCGATCATGCATCGCCTGATGCTGGTTCAGCCACAGCTCGACACGCTCGCTGCTTTCCCGCGGGCCGCCTTCCAGCCCTAGGACACTGGCGGTCAGGGCCAGCTGCTGGCGATCGATGTCATCCCGGAAGGTGTCACGGGCCTTGGCCTGCCAGCTATCGCGAACTTCCAGCTGGGTTACCTGATGAATGATCCAGGGCAGCTGCAGCCTCGCACCGACTTCATAGAAGACCTCGGCGACACGCTGCGGCTTCTCTTCGGTCTGACGCGCCGTCTGAATGATGCCCAGTGCCGCATAGAGGCTGGCCGACGCCGCGACCGTAGAGGCCAGGGCCTCGGGCACACCCGCCTTGGTCAGTTCCTTGCGACGGGCCGACCAGTGCTCCTGCTCTTCGCCGCGCAGGCGCTTGCCGATGTTGTCCTGGAGCTGAGCCAGACGCGGGGCAAAGTAGTCGATGGTATCGCGGGTGTTCATGCCCATGCGCTGACGCAGGAACCAGCGTGTGGCACGCCGGATCAGGCGCATCAGATCGAGCATCATCGAGTACTGCACCTGGGTCGGGACCTGGTTGTCGAGGGCCTCGATCTGCTCCCAGAGCCGTGCCAGCTGGAAGCTGTCACGGGCGATGACATAGGCCCGGGCAATATCCGCACGGGAGGCGCCGGTGGAATCCATGAGACGACGCACGAAGACGATGCCCATGTGATCGACCAGATCATTGGCCACCTGGGTGGCGACGATCTCGCGCTTCAGACGGTGCTCGTACATCTCGTCGTGATAGCGCTCATTGAGGGCCTTCGGGAAGGCACGCTCGACAAAGCGCATAATGGTCGGATCATCCGGTACATCCGAGGCGATCAGGTCACCCTTGAGCACGCTCTTGGCATAGGAGATCAATACCGAGAGCTCGGGCAGTGTCATGCCCTGCTGACCCTGGGCGCGCTCCTGCAGGGACTCGTCGGACGGCAGAAACTCCAGCTCACGGTCGATCTGTCCAGCCGCTTCCAACTCGCTGATGAAGCGACGGAAGGGCCCGATGCCTTGAAGCGAGAGAATCTCGGCCAGATCCAGCGCCTGGGTCTGACGATAATTGCCCGCCAGCACCAGCTCGGACACTTCATCGGTCATGTCGGCCAGCAACTGGTTGCGCTGCTTGTTCGTCATGTCACCGCGCGAGACGACTTCGTCGATGAGGATCTTGATGTTGACCTCATGGTCTGAACAGTTCACACCGCCAGCATTGTCGATGAAGTCGGTATTGACACGCACCCCGCGGGCGGCGGCTTCCATGCGGCCGAGCTGGGTCAGGCCCAGGTTGCCGCCCTCGCCGACCACTCGGCAGTTCAGCTCGCTGCCATTGATACGCAAGGCGTCATTGGCCTTGTCGCCGACATCAGCATCGGTCTCCTGACTGCTCTTAACATAAGTGCCGATGCCACCGTTCCAGAAGAGGTCGACATGCGCCACAAGCATGGCATGAATCAGCTCATTGGGGGACAGCTTGTCGGCCGAGATGCCGAAGGCCTTTTTCATCTGCGGCGTGATGGCGATCGACTTGGCGCTGCGTGAAAAGATGCCGCCGCCCTTGGAGATCAGCTCGGCATTGTAATCCTCCCAACTGGAACGCGGCTGGTCGAAGAGCCGTTGCCGCTCGGCGAAGCTCGCCGCGGCATCCGGTGTCGGGTCGACGAAGATGTGCAGGTGGTTGAAGGCCCCAACCAGGCGAATCTTGTCGGACAGCAGCATGCCGTTGCCGAAGACGTCGCCCGCCATATCTCCAACCCCGACCACAGTGAACTCATCCTCCTGGGTATTGATGCCCAGGCCACGGAAATGACGCTTCACCGATTCCCAGGCACCCTTGGCGGTGATCGCCATGCCCTTGTGGTCATAGCCATTGGCGCCGCCGGAGGCAAAGGCATCGCTGAGCCAGTGACCGTATTCGTTGGAAATCTCGTTGGCTATGTCCGAGAAGGTCGCAGTGCCCTTGTCAGCAGCCACCACAAGGTAGGGATCATTGCCATCATGGCACACCACGTCCCGGGGCGGCACCACCTCACCTTCCACCAGATTGTCGGTGACATCCAGCAGGGCACGAATGAAGATCTGATAGCAGGCGATACCTTCCCGCTGAACGGTCTCGCGGTCGGCCCCTTCAGGCATGCGCTTGCAGACAAAGCCACCCTTGGCGCCCATCGGCACGATGACGGCGTTCTTGACCTGCTGTGCCTTGACCAGCCCCAGGACCTCGGTGCGGAAGTCCTCCTGACGGTCGGACCAGCGCAGTCCGCCCCGCGAGACCTTGCCGCCCCGCAGGTGAACACCCTCTACCCGCGGCGAGCCGACGAAGATCTCATAGGCCGGGCGCGGCTTGGGCATGCCCGAAACCCGCGATGGTTCCAGCTTGAAGGCCAAGTAGTCCTTGAAATCGCCGGCGCTATCGCGCTGATAGTAGTTGGTGCGCAGCGTGGCCTTGATCAGCTCCATGTAGCGACGCAGCAACTGGTCATCATTGAGGCTCGGCACCTCGTCAAGCAGAGCCAGAATACGGGATTCACAGTCCTCGATCACTCCTGGCTCGGGGCGCTCGGCGGGATCGAAGCGTAGTTCGAACAGCGAGACCAGCTCGCGGGTGATCTCTGGGTAGCTGCCCAGCGTCGTGGCGATATAGGCCTGGGACATACCGAAGCGAATCTGCTTCAGATAGCGCGCGTAGGCCCGCAGCATGGCCACTTCGCGCCAGTCGAGATTGGCGCCTATGATCAGACGGTTGAAGGGGTCGTTATCGGCCGCACCGGCCCAGATACGCTGGAAGGCCTCGATGAAGGGGACGCGCATTTCCTGGAGATTCATTTCCACACTGGTGTGATGCTCCAGGGTGAAGTCATGAATCCAGTAATCGCCATCACTGGCCTGGACTTCATAGGGGCGTTCGCCGAGCACGCGCAAGCCGAGGTTTTCCATCATCGGCAGCACATCGGACAGCGGAATGGGTGCGCCGCGATGGAAAAGCTTGAGATTGACGCCGCTTTCCTCTTCCTCGATCAGGCGATACAGCGACAGTGTCAGGGGAGAACCATCATCGAGTTCACCGATGTGCTGGAGGTCATAAACCGCAGTGCGCGCCGAGAAGTCTTCCCGGTAGCTGGCCGGGAAAGCATCTCGGAAGCGGCTCATCAACTGGTTGGCGTTTTCCTCGCCGAAGCCCTCGATGGCCGCATTGTGCAGATCATCGCGCCAGTTGCGGGCCAGCTTGGCCAGTTTTTCCTCGATGCGCTTGATGTCGTATTCGGTGGGCGCATCGCCGTTGAAGCGCAGGATGAACTGGATGCGCGCCAGCACCGATTCAGACAGATAGGTATTGAAATCGCCGGAGGTGGCATCCAGCTCCTCGCACAGCAGCTCCTGGAGCCGCACCCGCAGTTCCGTGGAAAAGACATCCCGCGGCACGAAGACCAGGCAGGAATAGAACTTGCCGAAGGTATCCTCGCGGATGAACAGACGCACCCGGCGGCGCTCGCGAATGTCGAGGATACCTTGAGCGGTCTGGGCGAGCTCCTGGGTATCAATCTGGAAGAGGTCATCGCGCGGATAAACTTCCAGAATCTGCAGCAACTGTTTGCCGTTGTGCCCCTTGATACTGAACCCGGCAATGTCCATGACGGATTGCAGTTTGCGGCGCAGGATCGGCACATTGCGCGGCGACTCGTTATAAACCGTGGCGGTGAACATGCCCAGCAGACGACGCTCGCCGACCACCCGGCCCTGGTCGTCGTAGCGGTCGATGGACAGATAATCCGGATAGGTCGGCCGGTGAATACGCGAGTGGAAAGCACTCTTGGCAAACGATATCAGCTGGGGCACCGGCACGAAATGGTCGCCCTCCACCCCGAGATCCGTGCGGATACGCTCCTGGTAGCGCGGATTGTCCAGCCGGAAGACGCCGAGCTCGCTGTCCTCGACCTTGTCGAGCCGCTGACGCCCCTGGTCGTCGATGACGCGATATTCGTCATAGCCCAGGAAGGTAAAGTTATCCTCCAGCAGCCACTTGAGAAACTCGACCGCCTCGCGGTGGTCTTCCGGGTCAACCTGTGCCGGAACATTGACTTCCAGTTCCGCAATAGCAGCGCGGACCTGTTCACGCATCGGGTCGAAATCCGCCACCGCAGTGCGCACATCACGCAGCACCTCGCGCAGACTGAGTTCGATCTGTTCTAGCTCGGCGGGGTCGGAATGACGATCGATCTCGATAGCGATCAGCGACTCGCGGTATTCCGCCTCGCCGGCGTTGTCCGGCGCGGCGAAGCGCGTCAGGCGGTGCTCGTCGTCACGCCCCACGGCCATCACCGCGTTGTGAATGGCATGGATGGTCATGCCGCGGCGGTTCAGCTCGACCCGCACAGAGTCGACCAGAAACGGCATGTCTTCATGCAGCACGGCAATGAAGGTATGTGTGGACTGCCAGCCGTGCTCCTCGAAGTCCGGATTGAGCACCTTGACCTTGGGGGCCTGGTGGTCGAACTGCTGGACGAAGTGCCAGACCGAGAGGGTGGCACCGTAGAGGTCGTCCATGCGTCGGTCGGTCAGGTCTTCCAGGGGCACGGCCGCGTAGAAGAGGTGAGCAAAGTCGTCGACCGTGTCGGCCTTTTCCTTGTCGAGACGGGTTTCCAGGCGTTCCTTGAGCTGCTTGAGGAGATCCTGTCGGCTCTCCTCCTGTGTGACGTGTTGCATCAATCACCTCGACTGCCAGTAGGCCACCATCGGCGGCCGAATAAACAATGGTCGCGGGGAGCCCGGGGCTCCATGGACCCCTGAGATTACGCCAAACGTCGTATAACCCCCAGCCGAATGCCCTTTTGCTCATGGCGCATGTCGGTTGCGCATCCCTCTTGACAACGCCGGCCACCCTCCAGATGCAGCGCTCGATATAGGCCAGGCATCAAGCAAGACGCTGTTCCAGCACCACACCGCATTCACAGTGTGACGTCCAAGGGAACTGGTCGAACAGTGCCAGCCGCGTCAGCGCATGTGTCCGGGTCAGGATCTGCAGATTCTGCGCCAGCGTTTCCGGATTGCATGAAATATAGACGATACGCTCGTACTCGCTGAGCTGATGACAGCTCTGCTCATCCAGTCCCGCCCTGGGGGGATCCACCAGCACGGTGGAAAAATCATACTCCTGCAATGCCCAGGACTCGACACGCCGCCCGCCTTTCTCGCCCTTCAGGGCCTGGGCAAATTCCTCCGCGGACATCCGCCCCACGGTGACGTTATCGATACCATTGGCTGCCAGGTTTTCGCGAGCACTGGCCACCGAGGTCCGCGAGATCTCCGTGGCCAACACGCGCCGGAAGTTGCCGGCCAGGGCCACCGTAAAATTGGCATTGCCGCAGTACAACTCCACCAGATCACGTTCCTGGCTGCCGGCCGTGACTTCCTGTGCCCAGGCCAGCATGGTACGGCAGATCTCGGCATTGGGCTGGGTGAAGCTGTTCTCGACCTGTTGATAGTGCAGGTTGCGCCCGTTGACCTCCAGGCACTCCCAGACATGATCCCGGGTGAGAACGCGACGCTGTTTGCGGGCCCGGCCGATAAGCATGATGCCCAGCCGCGATTCGAGCTCCCGGGCCGCCTCGTCCCAGTCTTCATCGAGCTTTCGATGATAGATCAGTGTCACCAGGGCTTCGCCATCCAAGGTGGTCAGAAACTCGACCTGAAACAGGCGATGCCGCAGCAGAGGCTGGTCGCGGATGGCCTCGATGAGTCGAGGCATCAGCTCGTTGATGCGCTGCCCCGCCACCGGATACTGGTCCAGGCGCACGACACGCTTCTTGTCGGGGGCCTCGGGGTCGGCTTCGAACATGGCATAAAAGAGATCATCGCCTTCATGCCAGAGGCGAAACTCGCAGCGCTGACGATAGTGACTGGGGGGAGAGGCGTAGACCTCCAGCGGCGGCGGGCAAAAGGGCGCGAATGTCCGGCTGACATGGTCACGCTTGGCGTCCAGTTGTTCCGCGTAGCGCGGGGGATCGACAACGGGTATGGCCACGATGGCTCCTGAAAAAAATGATAAAGGATGAGGTCGACAGCCGGCAGTGGCCTTCCGGGCGTGTCAGGATAGTGGCAATGCCTCCGGTCGCTGGAAACCGAAGCGCCGCAACCCCTGATGCAAAGCGTCATTGTCAGCGCTTATCCAGGCACGATCACGCCCTGCCTGTGGATCATGGCCCTGCATGACCTGGCCGGCGCGTCGCGCGATGGCATCGCCGGAGTCCACCCAACGCAGCGGGTGCGGAGTGGCCTCGGCCAGGGCCTGTTTCAACAACGGAAAATGGGTACAACCAAGCACCAGGGTGTCCAGGCTCGGCAATTCGCCCAGCGGCGACAGCACATCACGCAACACCCCGCTATCCAACCGACCTTCCATGACCCAGCGTTCAGCCTCCGCAACCAGCGGGTCGGCGGCGATGCGGGTGACGTGACAATCCCCGGCAAACTGCTCGATCAGCCGCGACGTATAGGGACGACCGACCGTTGCACTGGTGGCCAGCAGGCCGATGTGGCGGGTCTCGCTCATGCCGGCGGCCGGCTTGATCGCCGGTACGGTGCCCACCACCGGCACGGCAAGCTGTTTTCGCAGAGGCTCCAGCGCCAGGGTGCTGGCGGTGTTGCAGGCCACCACCAGCCCGGCACAGGCACTGCTCTCGACCGCTGCCCGACAGACCCGGAGAATGCGCTCTACCAGCCAGGCATCCTCACGCAGCCCATAGGGCAGCATGGCGTTGTCACAGACATAGGCCAGACCGGCATCGGGCAATTGCCGTCGCAACGCGGCAACTACCGACAGACCGCCGACACCAGAGTCGAATACCAGAATGGGGCCTGACATCAATACGGCCCCTCAACCCCGGAAGCGCATGAACCGAGGGCGGGAGCCGTGGCAGACACCGGATGAAAGAAATGGGATGACATGGACGTCGCATGGATGATGAAGGTGAAAGGCATTCTACCTCAGACCGAGGCTCGGGCTGAAGGTTGTCAGACGGTGGGGTCCGGGGCCTCTTTCAACTCGGCATAGAGCTCCGGATAGGCGGCCTGGAGGCGTTCCAGTTCCGCCGCGGCACCCGCCGGCAGTGCCTCGGCCAACTTGTCCAGGTCGGCGTCGTCGAAGTACTCGCGAATCAGCGGGAAGAGGTGTTCACGCTCGGTGCGCAGGTAGTGACGATGCGCCTCGAGATAGGCCTTGAGGTCATCGGCGAAAGTATCCATAGGCACCACGGCGTCCATCAGGATCATGTCCAGGTCATTGGACAGTCGCTTGAGACGCGCCTTGAGGGCACGATAATCCTTGGCGAGGCTATCGGTCACGTCATCGCATTCCGGGGCACGCTCGCGCAGCCGCTCCGAGCAGACTTCCTCCAGTGGCAGGGTAAAGCCGGACATGTAGTCCAGAATGTAATCCACCACCTCCCTGACCAGCTGGAAGTTGGGGCGCTCACCGTTGGCCAGGGTCTTCTGCTTGATCTGCAGAACGTGCAACATGCGAGCCATGTTGGCATGATCCTGGCGCAGTTGGTTCAGCATGGGCATGGCGAAAGCCTCCTCTGTTGGCCGTTGGGCTCAGGCACAGCCCCTTGGACTGTCACTGGCGATCAGGGGTTCCCGTTCAGCGGCTCCCCGAGCATCCGACGTCATATCAAGCTAGACCCTGACAGCCAGGATTGCCCGCTTTGCCGTATCATGGCAGTTCACCGGCCGCTCAAGGAGCTCGACATGGACCTGTTCCAGCAAGCCACCTCCGAACAGAACGCGCCGCTGGCCTGGCGCATGCGGCCTCGACGGCTCGACGACTATGTGGGTCAGCCGGCCCTGGTGGGCCCGGGCAAGCCCATTCGTCGCATGGCCGAGACCGGTGTAATGCGTTCGATGATCCTGTGGGGCCCACCGGGCACGGGCAAGACGACCCTGGCCGAGATTCTGGCGACAGAGTCTGCTGCCCACTTCGAGAGGCTCTCGGCTGTAATGGCCGGTG
Organism: Halomonas almeriensis; assembly: GCF_030409235.1. Classification (GTDB taxonomy): domain Bacteria; phylum Pseudomonadota; class Gammaproteobacteria; order Pseudomonadales; family Halomonadaceae; genus Halomonas; species Halomonas almeriensis. The sequence goes on along the minus strand of NZ_JAUFPO010000004.1, from coordinate 189,861 downwards.
TCAAGGACATCCGCGCGGCGGTCGAGCGGGCGCGCGCCGCCCAGGGGCAGGACCAGCCGACGCTGCTCTTTCTCGACGAGATCCATCGTCTAAACAAGAGTCAGCAGGATGCCCTGCTGCCGCATGTCGAGTCCGGTCTGCTGACGCTGATCGGCGCCACCACCGAGAACCCTTCCTTCGAGGTCAATTCGGCACTGCTGTCGCGTGCCAGGGTGCATGTGCTCAAGGCCTTGACCGATGAGGACGTCACGGAGGTATTGCGCCGCGCGCTGGCGGATGAAAGCCGCGGGCTCGGGCAGCGTCGGATCCGTGTCGATGAAGGGGTGCTCGAGTTGCTGGCCAGGGCCGCGGCAGGCGATGCCAGACGTGCTCTGGGCCTGCTGGAAACCGCCTGCGACTTCACCGAGCCTGAAGGCGATGGCGAGCGCCTGGCGCACCAGGTGCTGGACGATGTCATCGGCCACCAGGCCAGCGCCTTCGACAAGCAGGGGGATCACTTCTACGACCTGCTCTCGGCGATTCACAAGTCGATCCGCTCCTCACGTCCGGACGCCGGCCTGCTGTACATGGCGCGCTTCATCCAGGGTGGCGGCGACCCGCTGGACGTGATTCGCCGCCTGACCGCCATCGCCTCCGAGGACGTCGGCAATGCCGATCCCAAGGCCCTTCCGCTGACCATGGCCGCCTGGGACGCCTACCTGCGTCTGGGCGATCATGAGGGGCAGCGGGCCATTGCCCACGCCGCCACCCATCTGGCCGTGGCGCCCAAGAGCAACGCCGTTGACCAGGCCTGGAACCGCGCCAAGGCCTTTGCCGCTGCCCAGCCACGCCTCGAGGTGCCGACCTATCTGCGCAACGCGCCGACCAGCCTCATGGAGTCCCTGGGTCATGGTGATGGCTATCGCTATGCCCACAACGAGCCCAACGGCTACCCTGCCGGCCGCGACCACGACTGCTGGCCGCAGGACCTGCCCCGCGAGACCTTCTACCGGCCGACCGAATACGGCCAGGAGAAACGCTACATGCAGATGCTCGACTGGCGGGCCAGCCTGGATGACGCCGCGGACTCTGACTGAGCGTCGGACAGGGCTGGACGTGCAGCGCGCCCGGTCAGGCAATCGGGCGCGTGAAAACGACATCGTCCCCGACGAGCGGGGGTGATCCGGTGAACGAGCTCGGGGTCAGGAGCCCTGGCGAATCACATCGGTGCCTTCGGGCAGCTCCAGGGAGAAGCGGGAATCCGCGATCTCGGCATTCTGCTCAGTGTTGTCGAACTCGATGGCGGTTCGCTGGCCAGTGCTGTCGGTCATCTGCAGTCGGCCCAGGGTCTCGCTGTAAAAGGTCATCTTCAGGGACTCGAAGAGCGTATCCGGGTTTTTCGGTGTCAGCGTGAAGGTCTCCGCCGTGCCCTGCTGGGAGCGGGTCACGTCATAGCTTTCGGTCAATTCATCGGCACTGCCCGAGAGCAGCAGGGCCGGGGTATGAGTAACGCGCTCGTCCAGCGCCTGGACCGTGGCCTGCTTGAGGTCCGGATCATAGAGAGTGACCTCCGCGCCGTCCGAGACCACGATCTGCTGGTAGGGTGCATCTACTTCCCAGCGAAAACGCCCGGGGCGTGCCAGCCACATCTGCCCGGAGGCTTCCTGGAGGCGTTGGCCACCGCTGTCGAGGATCTTCTGGTCGAACTCGGCCGAGTAGGTCTTGAGCGGTTCGAGCATGCCAGCCAGTCGCTCGGCACCTTCATCGGCCGAGGCGGCAAGAGGCGTCAGTGCCACAAGGGCACCGAGGCCGAGGCAGGCTGTCCATTTGATCATTGCTTGCTCCCTGTAAGAGTGCGCCGACAGGCGCTTGGGTTGGCGTCCGTGTGGGACTGTGACCAGCAGGGTTCGGGCAAGTTGCCGAGCTGCCCGAACTTGCATGGTCCTTGCACGTTCCGGGGTCACTCTCCTCCCGGAGGACCGGCCAGCACCTCACGCGCGCCATTGCTCCCCATGGTCGAGACCACCCCGGCCGCTTCCATCGCCTCGACAAGACGCGCGGCCCGGTTGTAGCCGATCTTGAGACGACGCTGCACCGCAGATATGGACGCCCGGCGGCTCTCGGTCACGAACTGCACGGCCTCATCATAGAGCGCGTCCTGCTCGGCATCGCCACTGTCACCACCCTCGGCTTCCAAGCCCGTCAGGGCATCCGCCGAGACACCGCCGGAAAGAATCTCCTCGATGTACTCCGGCTCGCCGCGACGCTTCCAGTCCTCGACGATACGGTGAACCTCATCATCGTCGACGAAAGCAGCATGCACCCGGGTCGGCATACCCGCGCCGGCGGGCAGGTAGAGCATGTCACCATGGCCCAGCAGATTCTCGGCACCTCCCTGGTCCAGGATGGTGCGTGAATCCACCCGGGAGGACACCTGGAAGGCCATGCGCGTGGGAATGTTGGCCTTGATCAGACCGGTCACCACATCCACGGAAGGCCGCTGGGTGGCCAGGATCAAATGAATGCCGGCGGCACGGGCCTTCTGGGCCAGGCGGGCAATCAACTCCTCGACCTTCTTGCCGACGATCATGAACATGTCGGCGAATTCGTCGATGACCACCACGATATAGGGCAGCTTTTCCAGCACCGGCGGGTCCTGGTGCATTTCCCAGGGCTGCGGCTCCCAAAGGGGATCGGCCACCTGGGCGCCGGCCTGTTCGGCCTCGTCGAGCTTTTCGTTGAAGCCGGCGATGTTGCGCACCCCCATTGCTGCCATCAGCTTGTAGCGGCGTTCCATCTCGGCCACGCACCAGCGCAGAGCATTGGCGGCTTCTTTCATGTCGGTCACCACCGGGGCCAGCAGGTGCGGAATACCGTCATAAACCGACAGCTCCAGCATCTTGGGGTCGACCATGATCATGCGCACGTCTTCCGGCTGAGCCTTAAGCAGCATGGAGACCAGCATGGCATTGACCCCTACCGACTTACCCGAGCCGGTGGTGCCGGCCACCAGCAGGTGCGGCATCTTGCCCAAATTGGCCACCACCGAGCCACCGCCGATGTCCTGACCCAGCGCCAGCGTCAGCGGCGAAGCCTCGTTCTGGTAGCGGTCGGAATCGATGACCTCGCGCAAGCGGATCATGGCGCGATGCGGGTTGGGTATCTCGATACCCACGGTGGGCCTGCCCGGAATGACCTCGACCACCCGGACACTCTTGACCATCAGCGAGCGCGCCAGGTCCTTGGCCAAGTTGCTGATCTTGGAAACCTTAACCCCGGCTGCCGGCTTGATCTCGAAGCGCGTGATCACCGGCCCGGGCCAGGTGTCGACGACCTCGGCCTTGACACCGTATTCACGCAGCCGGGTCTCGAGCAGCTCGGCCATGTCGGCCAGCTGTTGATCGCTGTAATTCGGCTGATGCGGCTCGGGTGGTGTCAGCAGTCGCAGGCTCGGCAAGTCGCCATCCGGCTCGGAGAACTCTTCATAGGAGGGGCGCTGACTCTGCAGGTGCTCGACCGTCCACAACGCCGGCCCGGCACTGGCCGCCTCTCTCGCCTGGTCGGCCGTGGCCGTGGTGGACGGGGCGTCATGAGAAGGGGAAAACGCCGCCGGCACTCCGGCCTGTGCATGATCCGCCGTGGGCTGGTCGGGCCGCTGAGCGGCCGCAGACTCGCCAGCCGCCGTCGGCTCTCTGGCGGCCCGAGGCTCATGCCCGGGCTCGGCAGCGGGCGAGCTGGCATGCGTCTCGGCACGGGGCGGTGACGCCGCCTCGCGAGGAGAAGCCGGAAGCACCGACGGCAGCTCGTCGTCCTCCGGCAGAACCGGCTCGGGCACCACTTCCGGGACCCGGCGTTCAGCGCTCTCGCGGGGTGGAGCGGACGCCATGTCCTGGGTGCTGTCTCCGGAGGTGCCGTCAACCTCGCGATCCGCCGTCTGTTCCCGGTGAGCCGGCTCGTCCGTAGGTTCAGCGTCATCCCGGGTGGCCATGGAGTGGCTCGCTAGCGCCGACATGCCGGCCCCCTGCGACATGGATGGGGTGGGCGCCATAGATGCCGGTGTGTCCTCGGAAGGCGAGGACGATGTCGCCTCGAGCGGCGCTTCCTCCGACCCCGCATCGGCGGCCAGGGAGGCTGACTCGGTGATGGGCGCCTCCTGACCCACTTTGCTCTCGGCCTCCGTCACCGGCTCCGCCGGCTGGGCAGGTTCGCTCGGGAGACCGGCACCCTCTGCGCGATTCGGGCTTTCCTCGAACCCGGGTTGCGCACCGCCCTCTTCCGCTCGCCCCGCCTCGGTGGCGGCGGCAGGCGCACCCTGGACCGGGCTCGTCGGTGTATCGTCCGGCTGCGCGGCGGCAGACGCCGCATGAACAGACTCGGAATGAACTGACTCGGCATGAACTGACTCGGCATGAACAGGGGCCGCGGTTTCCTCAGCCGAGCCCGCATCAGGGCGCTCGGCCGGCGCTTGGGCGGTATCCGCGGTGGTCCTGGATGCGGTGCTCGGCGATTCGTCCCGGGTCGCCCTCAAGGGGCCGGCTACGGGCGCTTCACTGGTTTCACTATGGCCGCCGGGCATCGACAGCGTCGGTTCCCGGGGCCCCTGGGCGGTGTAGGCCGCCTCCGGCTGCTTGGCCGATGGCGTGCGCTCCGGCACCTCCCAGGGAATATCGGTTGCGCCCTGCTGATCAAAAGCGGGGTCACCGCGCTCGGCTTTCTGCAGCGCAGGCCCGGAAGCGCTGGCCATCCCCGGCACCAAACGGCGCCACCAGGCGTCGCGGGGCGCTGGTTCGACTTCATCGCGGGGTGGCGTATCGGAGGTGGTACCAGCGGCTGTCCTGGATTCGCTGCTCGACCGGGGGGCATCCGGGCTGGCGGTCTCTGCCGGGGAGTCCTCGGGTTCGCGTTGCAGCGCAAATCGCCCCGCGACCCATTGCCAGGCCGAGACGGCTCGAGCGCCGACCTCGTCCATGATGTACAGCCAGGACAGGCCGGTGAACAGCGGCACACCACAGAGCATCGCCGCGAGTGCCAACAGCGAGGTACCTCCGCTACCCACCAGGGGCAACAAGGCCCCGACCAGGCCCTCGCCGAGAATGCCGCCGGCGCCATAGGGCAAGGGGCTGTCGGGACGATAGAAATGCAGGGCGCCCAGAGTCGTGGATCCCAGCAGCAGCAACAGCAGGCCGCCGCAACGCACGGCCAGCAGGGTCGCATCCCAGTGCAGGGTGACCTGACGTGAGCGAATCAGCCACCAGGCTGCAAAACCGAGCATGGCCGGCCACCACAGGGCGCTTGCCCCCAGCAGCGAATACAGCACATCCGCCAGCCAGGCCCCGATGGCACCCATCCAGTTGGCGACTTGCGTTTCAGGCCCGCTGCGCGACCAGCCGGGGTCCGCGGCATCAAAGCTGAACAGGGCCAACAATAAAAACACACAGACCGCCAGCAGCAAGATGATCACACCCTCGCGTACCGACCCCTGTAGACGCAGGCCGAAGCGCCTGGCCGTTTCCTTGGCGTTCGCCGCACGTTGCTGCGACGTAGTGTTCTTCTTGGCAGTCAAGCGGGCATCCCCTTGCGCTCATGGCGTCTTCCAGATTCCATAGACACCAATCATACCGAGCCTGGCCGTACCGTCACAGGGGCAGATGACTTGAGTCATCGATTGGGGCCCGGCAAACTGCGCCTTTTGAATGCGAGAAAGTGGTACATGCTGTCCTGGCTCCCCGAAAAGCCGGTGGATTTTCCGCCGGTCTCAAGCGCGCTCGACGAGCCGGATGGCCTCCTGGCAGCGGGGGGTGCCCTTACGCCCGACTGGCTGCTGGCGGCCTACCGTCGTGGCATCTTTCCCTGGTACAGCGACGGCCAGCCTCTGCTGTGGTGGAGCCCAAACCCTCGCATGGTGCTTTTTCCCGAACGCATCCGGGTGCGCCGCAGCCTGGCCAAGCGCTGGCGCAACGCAGGCTTCGGGGTGACAGCCAACACCGCCTTCGATAGCGTGATTGATGCCTGCGCGGCACCGCGGGAGGGGGATTCGGGCACCTGGATCACCGGCGCGATGCGAGACGCTTACTGCCGGCTCCATGACATGGGCAGCGCCCATTCCCTCGAGGTATGGCAGGCCGGGGAGCTGGCCGGCGGTCTCTACGGTATCGCGCTGGGCCCGGTATTTTTCGGCGAGTCGATGTTTTCCCGCAAAAGCGACGCATCCAAGATTGCCCTGGTGGCCCTGGCACGCTCCATGCAGGCCGGTGGCGGCCGCCTGATCGACTGCCAGATGCACACCTCACACCTGGCCAGCCTGGGCGCCCAGGACATCGCCCGATCGACATTCGTCAGCTATCTTGACCAGTGGCTGGGCCAGCTTGCGAGCGAAGCCCATGGCCGATCGTCCGTCGCGGGCGCCGCGACCTGGCCCTTCGCCCCACTGCCTGCCCAGACCTGATGGTGCAAGGCCCGACAGGAGGCTCAAGCGTTGAGCAGCAACTCCCCCCGACAACCCGTGCGTGACCTGCGTTTTTACCTTACGGTGCCGCATGCCTGCAGTTATCTGGAGGGGCGTGAGGCGACCACGCTGTTTCTTGACCCTCAGCAGTCGCCGGGCGAGAGCGTCTACGACGCCCTGACTCTGCTCGGCTTTCGTCGCAGTGGCCAGCACCTGTATCGGCCCCATTGCGAAAACTGCAGTGCCTGCGTCTCGGTGCGGGTGCCGGTCGAGGCCTTCACCCCGAGCCGCTCCCAGCGCAAGCTGGCCTCCCGCAATGCCGATCTTACCCAGCATGTGCGCCCGGCGGTCTTCGATGCCGAACACTACTCGCTGTATGCCCACTACATTCGCGTCCGCCACCGGGATGGCGACATGTATCCCCCCAGTTATGACCAGTACCGCACCTTCCTGAACCTCGACCAGGACTATGCGAAGTTACTGGAGCTGCGCCTGGGAGGCCGACTGCTGGCCGTGTCGGCCTTCGACCAGCTGCAGCATGGCCTGTCGGCGATCTACACCTTCTTCGATCCCGCCAGCCAGTTCGCGCGCCGCTCCCTGGGCACCCAGGCTGTCCTCTGCCTGATCGATCTGGCCAGCCAACTCGGTCTGCCCCACGTCTATCTGGGCTACTGGATTCAGCAATCCCGCAAGATGGCCTACAAGCAGAACTTTCGCCCGCTGGAGCGGCTCGACGGTCGACACTGGCGACGCCTCATCCTCGATTGAGGGCGCGCATTCTTTGCCTTGGCGGTCGGCATGCGGCACAATATCGCGCTATCTCTATCGGTACAGGCGGCAGCAGGCCGTTGATGTGCCGCTTTGTTTCGTCAACATCAGCGAGGAATTGCCTATATGGCACGCGAAGACCATATCGAAATGGAAGGGGTCGTGGTCGACACCCTTCCCAACACCACGTTTCGGGTCGAGCTCGAGAACGGTCACGTCGTTACAGCCCACATTTCCGGCAAGATGCGCAAGAACTACATCCGCATTCTTACCGGCGACAAGGTCAAGGTCGAACTGACACCCTACGACCTCTCCAAGGGCCGTATCGTCTACCGCTCCCGCTGAGGCATCGTCGAGGCCCCGGGCGCCGAGCGCAACTCTCTCGCGGCTTATCGCGAGGCACTAGGTCGTGCATAGCAGATTGGGCCGTGACCGCCACCCGGCCGGCTGATACCGGCATAGCCGCCCCCTCCGCGAGACGCCCACGGATCGGCGAATCTTGAGGTCGTCAGCACGCGCCCGGAAGCTGGAATCCGCCGACTGACGCCGGTGCGACCTTCGCGCTTTCACAACTTCCTTTCCGGTAAAAAAACGCCCCGTCCGTGGACAGGGCGCTGATTCTGCTGGACAGTCTGCCAAGTCAGGGAGCGTCGGCGAGCTCGGACTCCGCCTCAAGGTGGAGTTCGTCGCCCTCGACGCTGACGTGCACCACCCCGCCATGCTCCGCCAGGTCGCCGAACAGAATCTGCTCGGCCAGTGGCTTCTTGAGATGCTCCTGGATCAGGCGGGCCATGGGACGCGCCCCCATGTCCGGGTCATAACCCCGCTTGGCCAGCCAGTCGCGAGCGGCCTCATCGACATCCAGCTGCACGCGCTTCTCGTCCAGCTGCGCCTGCAGCTCGACCAGGAACTTGTCCACGACGTTGCGCACGACGTCCATAGGCAGCGAGTGGAACTGGATGATGCCGTCCAGACGATTGCGGAATTCCGGCGTGAAGGTCTGACGAATGGCCTCCATGGCATCCGAGGAGTGATCCTGAGTCTGGAAGCCGATGGAACGGCGCGTGGTCATTTCGACACCGGCATTCGAGGTCATGACCAGAATCACATGCCGGAAGTCGGCCTCGCGCCCATTGTTATCGGTCAGCTTGCCGTGGTCCATGACCTGCAACAGCAGGTTGAAGACTTCCGGGTGCGCCTTTTCGATCTCGTCGAGCAGGAGAACGCAGTGAGGCTGCTTGGTGATGGCTTCGGTGAGCAAGCCGCCCTGGTCATAGCCGACATACCCCGGCGGAGCGCCGATGAGTCGCGACACCGTGTGACGCTCCATGTACTCGGACATGTCGAAGCGCACCAGATCGATCCCCATGATGTGCGACAACTGACGCGCCACTTCGGTTTTGCCCACCCCAGTCGGGCCGGCGAACAGGAAGCTGCCGACCGGCTTGTCGGGTGACTTGAGCCCGGCGCGGGACAGCTTGATCGCCGCAGAGAGGCTGTCGATGGCCTCGTCCTGACCGAAGACCAGCATCTTCAGATCACGCTCCAGGTTTTCGAGCAGCTTGCGATCCGAGCTGGAGACGCTCTTCGGCGGAATCCGGGCAATCGAGGCGACCACCGCCTCGACCTGATCGACATCGATGCTGTCGACGCGCATTTCCGACGGCAGCAGGCGCTGGTGGGCACCGGCCTCGTCAATGACGTCGATGGCCTTGTCGGGCAGGAAGCGATCATTGATGTACCGATCGGCCAGGCGTGCCGCGGTTTCCAGGGCTTCATCGGTGTACTTGAGCTGATGATGCTCCTCGAAGCGCGCGCGCAGCCCCTTGAGGATCCGCACGGTGTCCTCAACGGAGGGTGCCATGACATCGACCTTCTGGAAACGACGTGCCAGGGCCCGGTCCTTTTCGAAGATGCCGCGAAACTCCTGGAAGGTCGTCGAGCCGATGCAGCGCAATTCACCGGAAGACAACAGTGGCTTGAGCAGGTTGGATGCATCCATGACACCGCCGGAAGCCGCGCCGGCCCCGATCACGGTATGAATCTCATCGATGAAGAGAATGGAATTGGGCTGCTTGCGCAACTCCGCCAGGAGCCCCTTCAGACGCTTCTCGAAATCCCCGCGGTACTTGGTGCCAGCCAGCAGAGCGCCCATGTCGAGGGAGTAGACCACCGCATCACTGATGACATCCGGCACGTCTTTTTCGACGATACGCTTGGCGAGCCCCTCGGCGATGGCCGTCTTGCCGACACCGGCCTCACCGACCAGCAGGGGGTTGTTCTTGCGGCGCCGTGCCAGGATCTGCACGACGCGCTCGAGCTCATGGTCGCGGCCGATCAGCGGGTCGATCTTGCCGATCCGCGCCTGCTCGTTGAGATCGGTGGCATAGCTGGTCAGGGGGTTGTTGCCGGTGTCACTGCCCGCCTCTTCGGCGTCCTCGGCTTCGGAAGGTGACGAGGAGCTGCCCTCATCATTGTTGTGGCCGGAGACCTTGGAAATGCCATGCGCAATGTAGTTGACGGCATCGACGCGTGCGACATTCTGCTGCTTGAGGAAGTAGACGGCCTGGCTCTCCTGCTCGGAGAAGATGGCGACCAGCACATTGGCGCCGGTCACCTCACTCTTGCCGGAGGACTGAACATGGAAGACGGCCCGCTGCAGTACGCGCTGAAAGCCCAGTGTCGGCTGAGTCTCACGATCGCCCTGATCCTCGGGGATCAGTGGCGTGGTGGAGTTGATGAAATCCTGCAGGTCGGACCGCAGCTTGTCGATATTGGCCCCGCAGGCCTTGAGCACATCAGCCGCCGAAGCGTTATCCAGCAAGGCCAGCAGCAGGTGCTCCACGGTCATGAACTCGTGACGCTTAGAGCGCGCTACGGTAAAGGCCGTGTTGAGGGTGAGTTCAAGTTCTTTGCTCAGCATGGCAGTCCCCTTCTCGCCGCTTAGGGCTTGCGTCGGATCTTGATCGGCCCGGCATCCTTAACAATCGGGTACAAATGTCGGCTTTGCAAGTCGGCTCACCAACGCAACACCGCCATTCTTCCCGCACCGGAGTGGGGCTCAATCATCCGCCGCCTCGATATCGCACAGCAACGGGTGCTGGCACTCTCTTGCATATTCGTTCACCAGGTGGCTCTTCGTCTCCGCGATGTCCCGGGTAAAGATGCCACAGGTGCCCTTGCCCTGGGTGTGAACCGCCAGCATGACCTGGACGGCATTTTCACTGTCCATGTAGAAGAAGGTCTGCAACACCTCGACAACAAAGTCCATGGGCGTGAAGTCGTCGTTGTGCAGCACTACCTTGTACATCGGTGGTTGCGCCAGCTCCGGCTCGGAGGGCTGCACGGCAACATCCCCGTCATCCTGATCGGGCTCCGGGGGGCGGGTCATGCCGGCATGCGGGGATGCCGGGTCGCCGCCGACGGACGTGGATCGTGTCTGGAACATAAACGTCACTATCGTGATGAGCAAGCCGCACAGCACCTGTATAGTGCTTCAGACACCACGCGGCTTGATCGGGTTCATCCTGAAAGGCGACGGAACCCGCCGCCCCACTATACGATCAGTCGGCTGATACCAGCGCCAGGGCGGCATTGAGCGTCCGGCTGGGTCGCATGGCATCACGCGCCAGATCACCATCCGGATGATAGTAGCCGCCGATGTCCACCGGGTGACCCTGAACCTGGCTGAGTTCCTCGACTACCTGGTCTTCCTGAGCCGTCAACTCCTCGGCCAGCCGCGAGAACAGCGACTTGAGCTCGGCATCGTCATCCTGCTCGGCCAGGGCCTTCGCCCAGTAGAGGGCCAGATAGAAGTGGCTGCCCCGGTTGTCCAGTTCACCGACCTTGCGCGACGGCGACTTGTTGCTGCGCAGGAATTCGCCATTGGCCTGATCAAGGGCCGAGGCCAGCACGCGAGCCCGCGGGTTGTCGAAGCGCTTGCCAAGGTGCTCCAGAGAAGCCGCCAGCGCCAGGAATTCACCCAGGGAGTCCCAACGCAGATGATTTTCCTCGAGCAACTGCTGCACGTGCTTGGGGGCACTGCCGCCGGCCCCGGTCTCAAAAAGCCCGCCGCCGTTCATCAGCGGCACGATGGAGAGCATCTTGGCGCTGGTGCCAAGCTCCATGATCGGGAAGAGGTCGGTCAGATAGTCGCGCAGCACATTGCCGGTCACCGAAATGGTATCCAGCCCCTGACGGATGCGCTGCAGGGAGAGCTGCATGGCTTCCATGGGCGCCATGACGCGAATGTCCAGACCTCCCAGGTCGTGATCTTTGAGGTAGGTCTCGACCTTGCGGATCAGTTGAGCATCATGCGCGCGCTCGGCATCCAACCAGAAAACGGCCGGCGTATCGCTTTCGCGTGCCCGAGTCACGGCCAGCTTGACCCAGTCCTCGATCGGCGCGTCCTTGGTCTGGCACATGCGCCAGATATCGCCCTGCTCGACACGATGCTCGAACAGCACCTCACCCGACGCCGTGGTGACGCGCACCGTACCGTCGGCGGGAATCTCGAAGGTCTTGTCGTGTGACCCATACTCCTCGGCTTTCTGCGCCATCAGGCCGACATTGGGCACACTGCCCATGGTGGTCGGATCAAAGGCCCCATTCTCGCGGCAGTCGTCGATGACGGCCTGATAGATGCCCGCATAGCAACGATCGGGAATCACCGCTTTGGCATCATGCTGGGCATCATCGGCCCCCCACATCTTGCCGCCGTCGCGGATCATCGCCGGCATGGAGGCGTCGATGATCACATCACTGGGCACATGCAGGTTGGTAATGCCCTTGTGAGAGTCGACCATGGCCATGCTCGGTCGCTCGGCGTAGAGGGCGTCGATGTCACCCCGAATCTCGCTCTGCTTGTCTTCGGCCAGCTTGCCGATGACGCTGTAGAGATCACCGATGCCGTTGTTGGTGTCGAAGCCGACACTCGCCAGGTCATCGGCATGCTTGTCGAGCACCTCGCGGTAGAACTCGCTGACCACGGCGCCGAAGATGATCGGGTCCGAGACCTTCATCATGGTGGCCTTGAGATGCAGCGAGAAGAGCACGCCCTGGCGTTTGGCATCCGCCACCTGCTCGGCCACGAAGTCCAGTAGTGCCCGGCGACTCATGACCGCGGCGTCCAACACCTCGCCCTCGAGTACGGCAACCGACTCCTTGAGCACACTGACGTCGCCGTTGTCGGCGGCCAGCTCGATGGTCACGCTGGTCTCGGCATCAATGCAGGCCGACTGCTCGCTGCCGTAGAAATCACCTTCCGACATGTGTGCCACATGCGAGCGGGATTCCGGGGACCACTGCCCCATGCGGTGCGGATACTGACGCGCAAAAGCCTTCACCGAACCCGGCGCACGCCGGTCGCTGTTGCCCTCGCGCAGCACGGGGTTGACGGCACTGCCCTTGGCCCGGTCGAAGCGCTCCTTGATCTCGCGCTCTTCCTGGCTGGCCGGCTCATCCGGGTAGTCCGGCAGTGCGTAACCCTGGCCCTGGAGCTCCCTAATGGCGGCCTTAAGCTGGGGCAGCGAGGCGCTGATATTGGGCAGCTTGATGATGTTCGCCTCGGGCGTCCTGGCCATTTGGCCGAGCTCGGCCAAATGGTCACCAAGCTGCTGCTCGGGCGTCAGCCTGTCGGGAAACTGCGCAATGATCCGGCCGGCAAGCGAGATATCGCGGGTCTCGACCGAAATGCCCGCCGAATCGGTGTAGGCATCGATGATCGGCAAGAGCGAGTGGGTCGCTAGAGCCGGCGCTTCATCGGTCAGCGTATAGATAATCTTCGGCGTTTTTGACATATTGACGTGGCGTCCTTTTAACAATGCTGGGCATGGGCTGACGGTGGATCATCCATGCAGGAAATCACCGGAAACGAGCCTGCTCAACCGCCTTGCGGATGAACGGCGCCATCAAGCGGACGGCTCGCATGCCGGCTCTTTCGGCCTCGCGGTGCTGCTGAGCGGTCTCGCGGGCGCTAGTGTGAGAGGCCAGCATTATATCAGCCCGCCGCCGGGGACGCATGAGCGGGGTAGCCGGGCAACGATGCCGACGACTGACATACACGCCAGGGGCGAGAGGCCGGATGAGCGGATTGTATCTTCTACACAAGCCCTACCGGGTGCTGTCCCAGTTCTCCGATGAGCCTGGCCCGTCGGAGGGGCGAGCGAGTGCGGAAACGCCGCGTCGCGCCACCCTCGCGGACTACATCAGCGTGCCCGACATCTATCCGGCAGGACGCCTGGATCATGACTCCGAGGGTTTGTTGCTGCTGTCCGACGACGGGGAACTCATCCACCGCATCAGTCACCCCCGTTACAAGCAACCCAAGACCTACTGGGTACAGGTCGAGGGGCGACCGGATGACGCCGCGCTCGGCGCCTTGAAGTCGGGCATCGCGCTGCGCGATGGCATGACCCGACCGGCCCGTGTTCGTCGTCTGCAGACGGCTCCGACAACACCCCGGCACCCACCGATTGACCCCCGCCGGCATCCCGTGACCCAATGGCTGGAGCTGATCATCAGCGAGGGCCGCAACCGACAGGTGCGCCGCATGACCGCCCATGTCGGCCACCCCACGCTGCGCCTGATCCGCTGGGCAGTCGGCCCCTGGACACTGGACGGCCTGGCACCCGGCGAGTGGCGACACCAGACCCTCAATTCGCCTCGGCGCCCAGCCTCGCGCCGGCCATCCAGGAGGAAGCGCCAATGAGCCGCTGGCAACCCTTCGTCAGTGTCGCCACTGTCGTGGAACGCGCAGGCTGTTACCTCATGGTCGAGGAAGCCACCCAGGGCGCCACGACACTGTTCAATCAGCCCGCCGGCCACCTGGAACCCGATGAGCGGATTCGTGACGCGGCACTGCGCGAGTTGCGCGAAGAGACGGCCTGGCAGGTCGGTATCACCGACTACCTGGGCATATATATCTATCGCACCCCGGACGGCAAGACCTTTCACAGTCATGGCTTTCACGGCATGGCCCTGGCCTATCTAGGCAATGCGCTGGATACCTCCATCGTGGCGGTTCACTGGCTGTCGCTGGAGGAGCTCGAAGCGCTGGATCGTGAAGGACGCTTGCGCAGCCCGCTGGTCATGCGCCGCGTCCGCGACGCCATGGCCGAACGCTTCTACCCCATGGATGTGATACACGAGCTCTAAAGAAGGAAGAGTGAAGACGAAAGAGAGAAGAAGAAAGAAAAAGTGCCAACCGACGACGTTGAGACTGCCCTCTTCCTTCTTCAAGGCGCGAAGCGCCGTTCTTCCCACTTGCCCGGGGTGACGCAGGCTTTTCACCGGCGCAAAGCTTCGAGCTTCGATTTCAAATCAGGTACAATTCCACCCCATTTGCGACCGATTCAACCCGAGAGCGCCATGACAGCCATCAACGGCAAGGTCATCGTCGGCATGTCCGGCGGTGTCGATTCCTCTGTTTCCGCCCAGCTGCTGATCGAACAAGGCTATGAGGTGGAGGGCCTGTTCATGAAGAACTGGGACGAGGACGACGGCACCGAGTACTGCACCGCCAAGGAAGATCTGGCGGATGCCGAGGCGGTGTGCCGCAAGCTGGGCATTCACCTGCACACGGCCAACTTCGCCGCCGAATACTGGGACAATGTGTTCGAGCATTTCCTCGCCGAATACCAGGCGGGACGAACGCCCAACCCCGACATCCTCTGCAACCGTGAGATCAAGTTCAAGGTCTTCCTTGAATACGCCGAAATGCTGGGCGCCGACTGGATCGCCACGGGCCATTATGTACGCCGTGGAGAGCGCGATGGCCGCGCCCGGCTGCTCAAGGGGCTGGATGTCAACAAGGACCAGAGTTACTTTCTGCATGCCGTGCCGGAAGCCGCCATCGCCCGCAGCCTCTTTCCCGTCGGCGAGCTGGAAAAATCCGAGGTGCGGGCCATTGCCGAGCGACATGAGCTGGCCACGGCCCGCAAGAAGGACTCCACCGGCATCTGTTTCATCGGCGAACGCCGCTTCCGCGACTTCCTGCAACAGTACCTGCCGGCTCAGCCAGGCAATATCGAGACGCCCGAGGGCGACGTCATCGGTGAACACATGGGGTTGATGTACTATACCCTGGGGCAGCGCCAGGGACTGGGTATCGGCGGTGTGGCCAACTACCCGGACGCGCCCTGGTATGTCGCCGGCAAGGACCTGACGCGCAATGTGCTGACCGTGGTCCAGGGCAAGCATCATGCCCTGCTGTATACCGACAGCCTGGCCACCGAAGCCATGGATTGGGTGGCCGGCGCGGCGCCGGTGGATCAGGGGCGCTACATGGCCAAGACGCGTTACCGCCAGGAGGATGTGCCCTGTACCATTCGGGTCACGCCCGGCAATGAAGTCGAGGTGCGCTTCGACGATCCGCAATGGGCCGTCACGCCTGGCCAGTCCCTCGTCCTGTATGACGGCGACATCTGCCTGGGCGGCGGCGTCATACGCTCCATCTGGAATGCCTCGGAGACCGCTGCATGACGACATCCACGCCGATTCATCCGGCCCCGCAGTCTGCCACCGGACGACAGGCCCTGGCTCTGGCCGGGGTCTTCCAGTCGGCCAGCCTGGTGGACGAGCTGGCGCGCACCGGCCATGTCGATCAGCGCGCCTGGGATACGCTGATACATGCCACCCTGGACACCCATCCGGAAAACTTCGAATCCATCTACGGCGGCCATCCCAACAACCTGCGCCAGGGCCTGGATACCCTCGACAGCATGTTGGGGCGTCGTCAGGCCAACCCTGTGGTGATGCGTTACGGCTTCGGCCTGTTGATGCTGATGGGCAAGCTGCGGGGCAACGACAGCATGATGGATGATCTGGGTCAGCGCCTGTCACGGACCCGAGCCCAGGCCGAGCATTTCGGTGAAACCCACGAAAACATCATCGCCAGCCTCGGCGAGGCCTATCAGCAGACGCTCTCGACCCTCAAGACCCGCATCGTCGTGCAGGGCGACCAGTCGCTGCTGCAGAGCCGCATGATGCCCGAGCGGGTACGCGCCGGTCTGCTCGCCGGCGTGCGCTTCGCCCTGCTCTGGCACCAGCAGGGCGGACGTCGCTGGAAGCTGCTGTTTCAACGCGGTGCCCTGAAAAAAGCCCTCGACACCCTGTAACCGACCATCTCGATTCGGAACCCGACCATGCCAGCCACCCCTCTTCCCCTGTCAGCCCTCACCGCCATTTCGCCTGTCGACGGGCGCTACGGCAGCAAGGCCGACATCCTGCGCGAACATTTCAGCGAGTTCGGCCTGATTCGTGCCCGTGTCACGGTCGAAGTCCGCTGGTTGCAGCGCCTCGCCGCCCACCCCGATATCCACGAGGTGCCGGCGCTGTCCGCCGAGGCCACGCAGGTGCTGGACACACTGGTCAAGGACTTCTCGGTGGGCGATGCCGAGCGCATCAAGAACATCGAGCGCACGACCAATCATGATGTCAAGGCGGTCGAGTACTTCATCAAGGAGCGTATCGCCGACACCCCCGAGCTGCATGCCGTCACCGAGTTCGTGCATTTCGCCTGCACCAGCGAGGACATCAACAACCTCTCCTATGGCGTGATGCTGAGCGAGGGGCTTGCGAGCCTGCTGCCGATCATGCACCAGGTGGCCGATGAGATCGCCCGCCTCGCCGCCGAACATGCCGAACAGCCGATGCTGTCGCGCACGCACGGCCAGACTGCCAGCCCGACGACCCTGGGCAAGGAAATGGCCAACGTGGCCTACCGTCTGCGCCGTCAGCTCAAGCAGATCGAAGCCGTCGAGATTCTCGGCAAGATCAACGGTGCGGTGGGCAACTACAATGCCCACCTGACCACCTACCCGGAAATCGACTGGGAAGCCAATGCGCAGACCTTCGTCGAGGCCCTGGGGCTGACCTTCAACCCCTATACCACCCAGATCGAGCCCCACGATTACATCGCCGAGCTGTTCGATGCCATCTGCCGTTACAACACGGTACTGATCGACTTCGATCGTGATGTCTGGGGCTACATTTCGCTGGGGTATTTCAAGCAGAGCACCGTGGCCGGGGAGATCGGCTCCTCGACCATGCCGCACAAGGTCAACCCCATCGATTTCGAGAACTCCGAGGGCAACCTGGGGCTCGCCAACGCCATCCTGGGCCACCTGGCCGAGAAGCTGCCGATCTCCCGCTGGCAGCGCGACCTGACCGACTCGACCGTGCTGCGTAACCTGGGGACCGGCCTCGCCCATGGCCTGATCGCCTACCAGGCGTCGCTCAAGGGCATCGGCAAGCTCGAAGCCAATACCGCCCGCCTGGACGCCGACCTCGACGCCAGCTGGGAGGTGCTCGCCGAGCCGATCCAGACGGTCATGCGGCGCTACAACATCGAGAAGCCCTATGAAAAGCTCAAGGAACTGACTCGCGGCAAGCAGATCGACCAGGCCGGCTTTGCCGCCTTCATCGACAGCCTGGCGTTGCCGGATGACGTCAAGGCAGAGCTCAAGGCGTTGACGCCGGGCACCTACACCGGCAATGCCAGTGAGCAGGCGCGCAAGCTGTAAGCTGCCCACGCGCGTGACGAGTGACGGGAAACGAGAAACGAGCTGTTGGCAGCCAGGTTACCGGGTTTGGGGGTTCGCGGCTCGCAGCTCGTGGCTCGCAGCTCGTGGCTCGCAGCTCGTGGCTCGCGGCTCGTGGCTCGCAGCTCGCAGCTCGCAGCTCGCAGCTCGCAGCGCGTGACTCACCTCCATCACACACGTTTTTATCGACTCAGGTGGCTTTATGTCCTCCGATACCCCGTTACCCATGCTCGGCGGCCTGACCGCGACGGAATTTCTGCGCGACTACTGGCAGCAGCAGCCACTGCTGATTCGCGGTGCCTTGCCGGATATCGAGAGCCCGCTGTCCCCCGATGAGCTGGCCGGGCTGGCCTGCGAGGACAACATCGAGGCGCGCCTGGTCGAGGAAAACGGTCCCGAAGGCCCCTGGCAGGTCAGTCATGGCCCCTTCGACGAGGCCACCTTTGCCCGCCTGCCCGAACGCGACTGGACACTGCTGGTCCAGGCAGTGGATCACTACGTGCCGGAGGTCGCCCAGCTGCTGGAACGCTTCACCTTCCTGCCCCGCTGGCGACTCGACGACATCATGATCAGCTACGCACCGCCCGGCGGCAACGTGGGGCCGCATGTCGACCAGTACGACGTCTTCCTGCTCCAGGCCAGCGGTCAGCGCCAATGGCAGCTCGGTGGACAGGTGCCGGAGGATGCGCCGATCATTCAGGGCATCGATCTGAAGATTCTCCAGCGTTTCGAGGTTCAGCCCGATCAGGACTGGGTTCTGGAGCCCGGCGACATGCTGTACCTGCCGCCGGGTGTGGCGCACCACGGTGTCAGCCGAAGCACAGACTGCATGACCTTTTCCATCGGCTTTCGCGCGCCCTCGGCGGATGAAGCCGTGACCTCCTATGCCGACTACATCGGCGAGCAGCTGCCGGGCTCGCAGCGCTACGCCGATGCCGGCATGGCCGCTCCGGCGGACCCGGCCGAGCTCGACGACGCCGCCCTGTCGCGCATGCGTCGCCTGATCCTCGAGACGCTGGACGACCCCGCTCAGATGGCACAATGGTTCGGACGGGTGATGACGCAACCGAAATATGTCGATCAACTGGTCCCCAATGACACCCCGACCGACCCGGAGGAACTTGTCGCCACGCTACACGCCGGCGAGGCGCTGGAGCCCAGCCTGGGCTCAAGGATCGCCTGGCGTGCCCTGGATGATCACCATGCCACCCTGTTTGCCGACGGTGATGGCATTGCCTGCCCACTGCCGCTGGCCCGCGATCTGGCCAACGCCAGCTGCCTCGATGCCGATCTCCTGCAGCACGCGGACGCCCCGACCGTGCTGACCCGGCTGCTCGACGCCGGCAGCCTGGACTGGGTGCAGGACGACGAGGACTGATGCCATGCCCTTGACCATTCGGGAAGGCGGCTGGACCGAGCTTGGCGATGTCGCCGGTGAAATCCGTCGGGTCGTCTTCATCGATGAGCAGCAGGTGCCCATCGAGGAAGAATGGGATGGCCTCGACCCGGACTGCCGGCACTTCCTGGCACTGGACACCGAGGGCCGGCCACTGGGGACCGCCCGTCTGCTGCCCGATGGCCACATCGGCCGGGTGGCGGTTTTCCACGAGGCCCGCGGCCAGGGGGTCGGGCAGGCCCTGATGCAAGCCGCCATCGACACGGCGCGTCGTCGCGGCGACGCCCGGGTGATGCTGGCGGCGCAGATCCAGGCGTTGCCATTCTACGAAAGGCTGGGCTTCATCGCCGAGGGCGAGACCTTCATGGAAGCCGGAATTGCGCACCGCAACATGAGCCTGCCGCTCTAACTTCCTCTCCCCTTCCCCGTCAGTTTTACGAAGCCTGACTACACAATTCGCGCGCAAAAGCACGGTCGTGTAGTCGAGTTACAACCCTGCCTTACCCCAAATATCAATGGCCAAAGCCCGCCATATAGGCCCATAGTGATCCCCAGGACGATCATTGATGTCTCGGCGCGACATTATCCTCGTCACTCGATCAGGCCTGGTGAAGCAAGGCATGGCATCCGCAAGTACCCGCCGGCCACTCCACCAACGCTCTGAAAAGGCCAGCAAAATTCGCACCTGCAGCACAGACGTGATACCCGACTCCCTGAATCGAAAAGAGGATCCACCATGGCTAATTTCCACGATGAACGTCAGACACTGGCTCAGGCACGAGAGACCAGGGACGGCAAGTGGGCCAATATCAACCCGGAACACGCCGCCCGCCTGCGCATGCAGAACCGGTTCCGCACCGGCCTCGACATTGCCCGTTATACGGCGGCGATCATGCGCGAGGACATAGCCGCCTATGATGCCGACCCGGGGCGCTATACCCAGTCGCTGGGTTGCTGGCATGGCTTCATCGGTCAGCAGAAGATGATTTCCATCAAGAAGCACTTCGGCGAGACCAAGGGGCGCTACCTATATCTCTCGGGCTGGATGGTGGCTGCCATGCGTTCCGAGTTCGGCCCCCTGCCCGATCAATCCATGCACGAGAAAACCAGTGTGCCCGCCTTGATCGAGGAACTTTACACCTTCCTGCGACAGGCGGACACCCGCGAGCTCAACCAGCTCTTCCGCCAGCTCGATGAAGCCCGCGAGGCCGGTGACGAAGTCAAGTGCCGGGAACTGACCAGGCGCATCGACAATTTCGAGACGCATGTGGTGCCGATCATCGCCGACATCGATGCCGGCTTCGGTAATGCCGAGGCCACCTATCTGCTGGCCAAGAAGATGATCGAGGCCGGTGCCTGCTGCCTGCAGATCGAAAACCAGGTATCCGACGAGAAGCAGTGCGGCCATCAGGACGGCAAGGTGACCGTTCCCCACGAGGACTTCATCGCCAAGATCAATGCGTTGCGCTACGCCTTCCTAGAGCTCGGCGTGGAAGACGGCGTCATCGTCGCGCGCACCGACTCGCTGGGCGCCGGCTTGACCCAGAAAATCGCCGTCAGCCATGAAGCCGGCGACCTCGGCGATCAGTACAACGCCTTTCTCGACGGCGAGGAAATTACCTCGGCCGACGAAATCCACAACAGCGATGTGGTCATCAAGCAGCAGGACAAGCTGGTCAGGGTCAAGCGCCTGGCCTCGGGGCTTTATCAGTTCAAGCCCGGCAGCGGTGAGGACCGGGTGGTACTGGACTGCATCACCAGCCTGCAGAATGGCGCCGATCTGCTGTGGATCGAGACCGAGAAGCCGCATGTCGGCCAGATCAAGAGCATGGTGGACCGCATCCGCCAGGTCTGCCCCGATGCCAAGCTGGTTTACAACAATTCACCCTCGTTCAACTGGACGCTGAATTTCCGCCAGCAGGTCTTCGATGCCTGGGCGGCCGAGGGGCAGGACATGTCGGCCTATGACCGGGATGACCTGATGAACGCCGAATACGACGACACCCAGCTCGCGGCCCTGGCCGACCAGTGGACACGCGACTTCCAGCGCGACGGCGCCCGTGAGGCCGGCATCTTCCATCATCTTATCACCCTGCCGACCTACCATACGGCCGCCCTATCCACCGACAACCTGGCCAAGGGCTACTTTGGCGACATGGGCATGCTGGCCTATGTGGAAGGCGTTCAGCGCCGCGAGATCCGGGAGGGTATCGCCACCGTCAAGCACCAGGACATGGCCGGCTCGAACATCGGTGACGATCACAAGGAATTCTTCCATGGCGAAGCGGCCCTGAAGGCGGGAGGCAAGGACAACACCATGAACCAGTTCGGTTGATTGGCATCCAAGGAATGAAGGGAACCAACGGGGAGGTTTAACCTCCCCGTTTTGCCGTGTCGGCATGGCAGCTGGACGCATGGGCGTCTCGACTGACAAGCTTGGCAAATAGCAGGATTGCCGTTAGTATTTTTGCGAACAGTGTTTCAGAACCTGGGACAACCTGCAGACAAGGAAAGCGACCGTTTGCCATGGCGATCTCGCTGTCCAGATGACATGACCAATGGATGAATGAGCCTAGGAGGTTCTCAACATGTTGAAACGTCTACTTCCCGTACTGGCCGTGAGTGTGCTCACCCTCGCCGGGTGTGCCAATTCCAACCCCTACTCCGGCAATGTCTATTCCGGCAACGATGCCAAGACAGCGCAAAGCGTGACCATCGGCAACATCACCGCCCTGAGACCGGTGCAGATTCAGGCCGACAGCCGCGCCGGCGGCATCCTCGGCGGTGGCGGTGGCGCCATCATCGGTGGACTGCTGGGTAGCCAGGTCGGCGGTGGCTCGGGTCGTCAGCTGGCGACCGTCGCCGGCGCCATCGGCGGCGCCGTGGCCGGCAGCAAGATCGAGGAATCCTCGAACATGATCGATGCCGTGGAAATCGAGGTTCGCAAGAACAATGGCGAGCAGGTCGTGGTCGTGCAGCGCGCCGAACGCCAGCAACAGTTCCAGGTCGGCCAGAAGGTTCGCCTGATCGGCACAGGCCGTAACGTCAGCGTCGCACCTTACTAAGGGCTCCGGCGGGCAGGCAGGGAGCGAGATTCTGCCGAGCCAGACCGATGCCAGCGACAAGCGCGACACAGCGACAGCGTCCAGCAAAAGGGGCATAGCCGTAACCGGCCATGCCCCTTTTTACACTATGCCGCATTCCGCCGACTTGAAAAGGCGGGCTCCAACGCCAACATCCAGGTCACCAGCGATTGATGCGACTGGCGCACAGCTATCGGGGCGAATCGTGACAGAACACGAGCAAGCGGCTGGAGTGAGCCCTCCGAGCCCTGGAGGCGGCGAGAAGAGCACAAGTCAGGCAGCGAACAAGTGGGAGCCCTCCCCTCGCTAGACGACGTCAAAAGATCAGTGCAGGTCGACCTTGTTCATTGCCCAGCAGGCCAGCTTTCCACCCACCAGGACCAGCACCCCGATGATCAGCAGCGTCAGCAGAATATCCACCGGACGAACGATCGCCGTGGCGACCAGAACCGCAATAGCGGGACTCCAGACCCAGCGATCATCCTCGCTGCGCAGTACGCTGGGGACCAGCTTGTCCAGTGCGCCACTGACGGACGCTTCCCAGCGATTAATACACAGCGTGAGGATCACGGCAAAGGCGATCAACCAGATCAAAGTCACGAGCATGACGTACTCCACGGTTTGTCGGCATGACGAAAGAAAAGACTGACAAAGGGTATCCCTGCCTGCCATCCCACGCAACCGACGCCGTAATGCGTGAATACGACTCAGGCGCAGCGGATGCAACCTGAAAATTGCCCACCACCCCTGACAGAGGGCAAGGGCTCACGTTACCATTGTCTTTTACACGCACTCACCAATAGGTTGCATCAATGCAAATCGCGCAGAATTCCGTTGTCGCATTTCACTACACCCTCACCAACGACGCTGGTGAAGTGCTGGACAGTTCCGAGGGTCGCGAGCCACTGACCTATCTGCATGGCGCCGGCAACATCATCCCGGGTCTCGAGAAAGAGATGGAAGGTCGTGCCGCTGGCGAGAAACTCCAGGCTCAGGTCACTCCGGAGGAAGGCTACGGTGAAGTCCAGCCGCAGCTGGTTCAGGAAGTGCCGCGGGATGCCTTCCAGGGTGTCGAGAACGTCGAGCCCGGCATGCAGTTCCAGGCCCAGACCGAAGGCGGCCCGCTGATGGTCACCGTGACCCAGGTCGAGGGCGACACGGTCACCGTCGACGGCAACCACCCGCTGGCCGGCCAGCAGCTGAACTTCGACGTCGAGATCGCCGAAGTCCGCGAAGCCAGCGAGGAAGAAGTCGAGCATGGCCATGTCCATGGTGAAGGCGACGAACACTGAGTGACGCCTCGGCGCTGACTCGAGACGTTCGATGTCATGGAGCGGCCAGTGGCCGCTCCTTTTTTATGCTGCCGTTTTGTGCCGTCGGGTGACGTGAACCAGGCGAGCCAGACCGTCTAACAGGCCCGGACCGGCTCAACCCTGTCCGCTCAGATCCTGGGCTGCCAGGGTCCGGTACCCGCCCCACAGGCGAGTGGTGGTCGTCACCACACAGGCAACGCCAAAGCCGGTGGCCAGCCAGGGGAAATGACTCGGCCACAGACAGAAGGCCACGAGTGCCAGTACGGTTTCGCTGCCCTCGGTCAGGCCATGCAGGTAGTAGAACGATTTGCGCTGAAAATTCGGGCGCTCGAGACCGTGGCGCGCCGCCATGATGGCAAAGGCCAGGAAGGACGTTCCGGTACCGATGAAGGCAAACAGCAGGAACGCACCCGCCACGGCATTGGTGGCCGGCTCGGCCAGGACGAAACCCAGCACCACCGCTGCATAGAAGACAAAATCCAGGCCGATATCGAGGAAGCCCCCGGCATCACTGCTCTGGCCGAGATGGCGAGCCAGGGCTCCATCCAGGCCGTCTCCCAGACGGTTGAGCAACACCGCCACCAGGGCTGCCCAGTAGATTTCCCAGGCCAGCAGCGGCAATGCCAGCATGCCGATCAGAAACGCGCCCAGGGTGACCTGGTCAGGCTGAACGCGGCGACGTGCCAGCCAGCGTGCCAGCACCCGCAGTGGCCTCTGCGTCAATGGCATGGTCCAGCGATCCAGCATGTGAGTCTCCTCTCGAAGCGAAGCCAGGTAAAAAAGAACCGATCGAATGAAACCCGGTGACGTTGCGACACGTATCATGGAGCAAGCCATCCTTCGGCGCCACAACCGGGCCCGCATCCGCGGACGCCATCGGAGCGGAACCCTGGGCGCCATTTGGCATCCCAATGTTGACAGGGCCGTTGTTTGATGACGGCGCTACATCGTCTTGTCAGGAGCCCTTGATGACACATTCCTCTCGCTGGACACATTGTTGGCCATTGCTGGTGGCCACGAGTCTCGCCTCGACGGCCATCGCCGACGACAACCGCACTGCCAGCGCTGTGTTCGCAGCCGGTTGTTTCTGGTGTGTCGAGGAAGCCTACGACAAGGTGCAGGGTGTCACCGCCACGACGTCCGGGTTCAGTGGCGGCGACGTGCCGCACCCCAGCTACGAGCAGGTCGTCGCCGGCGGTACTGGGCATACCGAGGTGGTCAAGGTCGAGTACAACCCTGAGGTCGTGGATTATGGGACGCTGCTGCATGTCTTCTGGCGCAACGTGGATCCCTTTGCCGAAAACCGACAGTTCTGTGACCAGGGCGCCTCCTATCGCAGCGCCCTCTTTCCCATGGACGCGCAACAGCGTCGGCTCGCCGAGACCAGCCGCGAGGCGCTGGCCCAGCGGTTCGACCGTGAGATCGCTACCGAGATCCACTCCTTCGAGGCCTTCTACCCCGCCGCGGAATACCATCAGGACTATTATGACAAGAATCCGCTGAGGTATCGCTTCTACAAGTCGGCCTGTGGCCGCTCGGATCGACTTGAAGAAATCTGGGGGGAAGAAGCGGAAGCCAGCACGGGCCCCGAGCCGCAGAAGGACCCGAAGCAGTCATGACGCCGCAACGCCATCAACCCTCGCTGGTGGTGTCCTGCTGCCAGCGGGGCTCGATACGCTTTGCCAGATGGCGGGTTTCCAGCGGACGTCGGCTCTGCCAGTAATAGCGCTGCCAGTATTGATTATCCAGCGACGAAAGCCGCACACCGCTGGAGGAAGACGCATGCATGAAGCGACCATCCCCCACGTAGATGCCGACATGGCGATATGCGCCGGGTGTCCGGAAGAAGACCAGGTCCCCGGGACGCAGTTCGTCACGCGATATGCGTTGTCCTTCATGGACCTGGTGGGCCGTGGTGCGCGGCATGTCGAGCTGGAAGGTGTCGGCGAAGACATTCTGCACCAGGGCAGAACAATCCACTCCGCGACGGGTGGTGCCGCCCAGCCGGTAGGGAGTCCCCATCCATTCCTCATGCTGGGCCATCAAGGCCTGACGCACCGAGGTCGGCGACGGCTGACGGGCCAGCCAGGTAGACTCGCGGGCCGGCGACATCATCTGACTCGGCTCGCCGGGCATGCCGGGGAGGTCGCGGGCGAAGTAATCTTTGTCCAAGGGCTTGTGCGCCATGGCGGACGGCTCGTTGACCGACGCGGCGCAACCCGACAGCAGGCCACATAACACCACCAAAAAGGCAAGACGACGGGACGTCGAGCTGATCATCCTTGCTTCCTCATGCAACGGTTCTGTGCAACATCCGAAATCGAAATGGTCGGTCTGACAAATCGGCAATATGACCCTGTTTCGCGCCGACGCTTCACTAGCCGCCAAAACTGGAGCCTCATCAGGGGGTCAACCCGGAGCGGCCGACGGTTTGGCTCGTCCTCGCCTGCGTGAACCCATTCTGATATCGGATCGACATCATGAACGAAGATACTCTGCGGGCCTCAGAGTAGACGTTTTAGGCATAATAGCCAAGAAATGTCGCCGATTTCCGACATTCAATGGAGCATTTTCTCATCACCCGGCAGGGTATCCACATGCATGGGGGCCCAGTGGCGAGGTCGGGTTCCTGGATATTCCAGGCTCGCCCAGGGACCGGCGAGTGGTGGCGCCGCCGCCAGCCAGCCAGCCAGCGCCTGCCTCATGCCCTCCAGAAACGCCTCGCGTTCAGCGGTTTCGCCCATGAAAAACGAAAATCCGGCATACAGGCCACGCGCATAGGCTTCCCAGCCACTATAGTGCCGGGCGGCCAGAGTGTAGGCGCGTTGTAACCTGTCCGACAGCGCCCGCGAATCGAGCCAATTCAGTTGGCGTCCGGCAATCGCCAGATCCACGGCCTGGGCAAGATCCCAGGCAATCAGGTCAACGTCATTGCAGCCATCACTGCCCACCTGAACACGTTGCAGACGCAGCAGATGATTGCGCTCATCCTCTCCACAGTCCGCGCTTTCGAGGGTCGCGATCTCGGATGCCAGCCGACCCGGGTTCAGGGTGTAGGGGGCATAGTTGATCTGGTACTCCTGTCGATCCCCGACCTCCAGAAAGTAGTCGATGAACTCCAGCAGGCCGGCTGCCTCCTGGACGCCGTAATGACCGTCCACCCAGTCACGAATCGTCGCCATCTCCCGATCGCTCTCTGCCTGAGGCAGGCTCCAGATCGCCGAGTTGAGCGGCCCCACCAGCGCCAGGGCAGTGAATTGCGTCAGGCCCGGGCGGGTACCGGGCTCCAACGCTGAACCAGCCCGCCAGTCAAGCCAGTGGAAGACGCTGCCTGGGTCGTCGCGATGCCAGAGAATCCAGGGCACCAGGGATGGCTGTTCGGGTTCCGGCAGCAGCGCTTCCCATTCGGCCCAGGCCGAGAGTAGACGGCGGGTGTCAGCATAGAAACGGCACAAGGCGCCCTGCAGGGCACCGGCCAGGGACTCCAGCTCGGCTGCCGGAAACCACTCACTGTCCATGGCCATCTGCAGATGAAAGGCGAACTTTTCGGCCATGTGGATGGTCGCGGCGTGACGACTGGCGCGCCCCAGGGCATTGCGGGCTTCGAGCTCATGCGGCGCCGCGGCGCCGAAGGGCGTCTGCGCGGATGGCAGGGCGCCATGCGCGGCGTCCGCAGCCAACTGGTTGAGATGATGCGCCTGCGCGGGCAGCCAGTAACGCCCCAGGGCCCGTGATCCCTCATCGGCGTGCAGGTCCAGGGTCTCCTGGAGATAGCTTCGGGCGTCGTCGCGGCGAGCAGGGTCCGGCTGGCGCGCGACACCCTGTCGCAGGGCCAGTTCCGGTTCGCGCACGGCCGCCAGAGCCAGCACCCAATTACCGGCATCCCGCCGCAAGCCTCGAATGAAGTCACGCGAGGCTTGGATGGGCTCATCCAACGCCAGCTCGTCCAGCGGCAAGCGCCAGGGGCTGACGGGCGAGTGACGCAACAGACGCCAGTCAGCCTCGATCTCGGCCAGCGCATCGCGGCCCTCGAACAGGCTCCGACCGCGTTGATAGGCGCGCGCCAGAGCTGTCCAATCGTGATAGCGGTGCAGCACCAGGTCGGCACCATGCAAGGCAAAATGCCGCGCCTCCGCATCGGACAGCCAGCCCGCACAGGCACCGGCCCAGGCCAGGTCGATCAAGCGAAGCCAGTCCCAGGCCGCCCATTCGAGGGGTTCGCCACTTTCGACCAGCGCCAGCATGACGCGCCCGAAGTCGCGGTCCCGAGGGTCTAGGCCGGCATGCCATCGGCGGCGCCCTTCCGGTTTGGCGTCCCTCAGCCGAGCAGCATCCAGGTCCCAGCCCTGCCGATCCCCCTGGGAGGCCAGCCACAACAGAACGCCGATCAACTGCTGGCGATCGTAAATCTGCCAAGACTGGGCCAGCCAGTCATCGAGACCGTACCAGTCATCCTTTACGGGCCGGGCATCCAGGACGGGATGAAAAGCAGCACGCAGCCGCCATACCTGATCCTCCGGATCCGCCGGCCACAGGGTATCGTCGTCTTCTCGGGTGTTCAGCCAGCTACCGATCATCGGCCAGGTTACACCCTCACCTTCAAGCTCCAGCGCGGCAAGTGCCTCACAAGCATCGGCAAAGCCGTCATCGCCGGTGATCCAGCCGTCGGCTCCACGTGCTCGGCGAAGCGCTACCAGCCATTCATGCAGGCTCGCATGGTGGGCCTGGATTTCTTCGGCCAACTGCCGCCCCCAGTGTCGAGCACGCGACGCGGACAACCAGCCGGCCGCGCCGGCAAGGGCCAGCCACTCGAGGGCGGCCAGAAGTTTCGCCGGGTCGGAGCCACGCCCATCCAGAGTTTCCAACAGTCGCCAGGCCAGCTCACCGCGGTCAACCACGCCGAGCCTGGTCAAACGCGCCCGAGCCTCGTCACGATTCACCGCCAAGGGTTCGGGGTCAAAGTCCCAGCCACACAATACCAGTTGCTGCGCCCACCAGGCTTCCAGGGGGTCAACCAAGGCACACCTCGCCACACTGCAAAATCAAGGGGGGGGATGATAGCAATCCCCCGGGAATCCGGCGACACAGTGTAGCGCAAAGCGGGCCCCGAGCCGATCATCGGCGACCTCGATAGTGTGCTACCGAGGCTGGCTTATGGCATGGTAGGACATATCAGCGCGCCAGGATCGGCGCGACAGCCCGGGGCAAACCGGCCTGCAGTGGGCGCCCCGGGGACCCGATGCGCCAAGCCCGAGGTCTGTCAGCGGCTTGGGATTGCCGTCGAATTCTACCCAACAGAGGAGAAGTCCATGAACAACGCTCAACTCAATGAACTCAAGCAACGCTATGTCGCCAGCGGCGCCGCCAGCCCCGCCACAGCATTTGCGGAGCGAGCGGAGAACGCCGAAGTCTGGGATGCCGATGGCAATCGCTTCATCGACTTTGCCGGCGGCATCGGCGTGCTCAACGTCGGGCATCGCCACCCGAAAGTCGTGCAGGCGGTGAAGGACCAGCTGGACAAGGTCATGCATACCTGCCAGACGGTGATGCCCTATGAGGGCTATGTGAAGGTGGCCGAGAAGCTCAGCCAGGTCACGCCGGTGCGCGGCCATGCCAAGGTGATGCTGGCCAACTCCGGCGCCGAGGCGCTGGAAAATGCCGTAAAGGTGGCACGCGCTGCGACCGGCAAGAACAACGTCATCTGCTTCGATGGCGGCTATCACGGCCGCACCTTCATGACCATGGCCATGAACGGCAAGGTCGCGCCCTATGCCACCGATTTCGGCAGCATGCCCGGTAATGTCTTCCGCGCGCCCTTCCC
Organism: Halomonas almeriensis; assembly: GCF_030409235.1. Taxonomy (GTDB): domain Bacteria; phylum Pseudomonadota; class Gammaproteobacteria; order Pseudomonadales; family Halomonadaceae; genus Halomonas; species Halomonas almeriensis. The sequence continues at coordinate 160,515 of NZ_JAUFPO010000004.1, read as the reverse complement.
GGTGCCCTATCACGGCGTTAGCGAGGATGAAGCACTGCGTGGCCTGAAGATGGCACTCAAGACCGATGCCAATCCCAAGGACACCGCGGCGATCGTGCTCGAGCCCGTGCTCGGCGAAGGCGGTTTCTACCCCGCCCCGCCGAGTTTTCTCAAGGCCATTCGCGAGATCTGCGACGAGCACGGCATCATGATGATAATCGATGAAGTCCAGTCCGGCTTTGGGCGGACCGGCAAGCTGTTCGCCATCGAACACAGCGGCGTCGAGCCCGACATCATGACCATGGCCAAGAGTATGGCCGACGGCATGCCGATTTCCGCGGTGGTCGGTACCGACAAGATCATGGATGCCTCCGGCGGCAATTCGCTGGGGGGCACCTATACCGGCAGCCCGGTGTCCTGTGCCGCCACCCTGGCGGTGCTCGAGGTCTTCGAGGAAGAGAACATCCTGAGCAAGAGTCAGGCCCTGGGCGACAAGCTGGCCAGCCGCTTCGAGTCCTGGCAGAGCACCTTCGACTGCATCGACTACGCGCGCAACATGGGCGCCATGGCGGCTTTCGACCTGGTGTCGGACAAGGCCAACCACACGCCGAACGCCGAGCTGGCCGGTGCCCTGTGCAAGAAGGCCCGCGAGCATGGCCTGATCCTGCTGTCATGCGGCATGTACGGCAACACCATTCGTTTCCTGATGCCGGTGACCATTCAGGATGAGGTGCTGGAAGAGGGCCTCGACATCATCGAGCGCTGCATCAAGGAGCTGACGTGACCCCGGCTTGAACCGGCCCACGCAGTAAAAGGCGCCGCCCAATGGGCGGCGCCTTCTTGTTCGGGCCATGCAAAGTGTCGGCCGAGGTCAGGATTGCCTGACCTTGGCGATAACCCACAGCAGCACCACGGCACCTACGACAGCCGTGACCAGTGAACCGATGAAGCCGCCGGAGGACAGTCCCAACAGGCTGAACAGGAAGCCCCCGACCACGGCCCCCACCACACCGACGCCGATGTTGCCCAACAGGCCGAAGCCACCGCCGCGCATGATGTTACCGGCAATCCAGCCGGCAAGACCGCCAATGATCAACCACGCGATGATACCCATGCCACTCTCCTCTCAGATTGGTAATGCATCGATGGTGCCTGCTACCGAGCTCAGAAGGAAGACCCCGGCTGCTCGAGAAAGGCCAGTTCCTCGGGGGTCGACTCACGGTCGAGGATGGCATTGCGATGCGGATAACGCCCGAAGCGTTCGATGATCTCGCGATGGCGCCGCTCGAAGTCAAGCTCGCGCTCCAGCCCGGGCTGGGCGAAGAGCTCGAGCGCGCGGTCGTGGATGGGCAGGGACTCGCTGTGCATGAAGGGCATATAGAGAAAGGCCCTGCGCGGGAGGTCGAGCACGCGATCCAGACCTCGATCGATGGCCTCCTGAGCGAGCACCAGTGCCAGGGGATCGGCGGCGAAGGCGCCGGGGGTGTCGCGATGGATGTTGCGCGAAAACTGATCCAGCACGATGACCTCGGCAAGGCGACCCGCGGGCGTGGATCGCCAGCCGAACAGTTCACCTTGCCTTGCCGCGGTCAGCACCGCGCTGAAACGCTCAGCAATACCGGCATCCAGCGCCGGATCCTTGCGAAACCAGTCCCGCGGTTCAAGCGTGGTGAACCAGAATGACAGAACCTCATCGGCACCTTTCATGAGCCCTCCTACCGGACAATTAAAGCTTACCCACTAGGACGCCGGATGTGGCGCCATGACAGGCCATTATTTTAGACGAAAGGCGAATGGCATAGAATTCATAGGCTCCTAAAATAATGCTTTAGCTGTAAATTTACATTATTTTTCGACAATAATCCCAGCGAGATGGCCATAAACTGCGCTTTTTACGGAAATTTATAACATGCATGCTCTGACTCTCGTCTCATTCCTGTTTTTCACGGGCCTGGTGGCCTTCCTGACCTGGCGGATCACGCGACAGGATGACCACAAGAGCACCACCGGCCTTTTCCTGGCCGGCCGCAGCCTGACATTCCCGTTGATCGCCGGCTCACTGCTGATGACCAATCTGTCGACAGAGCAGATGGTCGGACTCAACGGGGCGGCGTTCAGCGATGGATTGAGCGTCATGGCCTGGGAGGTCGTGGCGGTGATTGCGCTGGTGCTGCTGGCACTCTTCTTTCTACCACGCTTCCTGCGCAGCGGCATTGCCACGGTACCCCAGCTGCTGGAGATTCGTTTCGACAAGGGCACCCAGCGCATCACCAATGTGATCTTTCTACTGGCGTATGCGGTGATTCTGCTGCCGATCATCCTCTATTCCGGGGCCATGGGTCTGCAGGGTATGCTAGATCTGGAAGGCATGACCGGCATTCAGTCTCCCACCCTGCTGCTCTGGCTGACCGTCTGGCTGGTCGGCCTGATCGGTTCCGTCTATGCCATCTTCGGTGGCCTCCGAACAGTGGCCGTATCCGACACCCTCAATGGTATCGGCCTGCTGGTGGGTGGTTTTGTGATCGTCTACTTCGGCCTGCAGGCCATCAGTGACGGCAGTGGCGTCATGGCCGGCTGGGAGACGCTCAAGCAGAGCCATCCCGACAAACTCAACTCCATCGGTGGTGAGGAGCAGCAGGTGCCGTTCTTCACCCTGTTCACCGGCGTCTTTCTGATCAACGTCTTCTATTGGACGACCAACCAGCAGATCATCCAGCGTACCTTCGCGGCCAAGAACCTGGCCGAGGGCCAGAAAGGTGTTCTGCTGACCGGCTTCTTCAAGCTGCTGGGGCCGATCTACCTGGTCCTGCCGGGCATCATCGCCTATCACCTCTATGCCGATCAGGGAATCCAGGCCGACGAAGCCTATGGCCACCTGGTGTTCAACGTACTGCCGCCCTATCTGACCGGCTTTTTCGCCGCAGTGATGGTGGGTGCCATCCTATCGTCCTTCAACTCGGCGCTTAACAGCACCACCACCATGTTCAGCCTGGGTATCTACAAGGGCATCCTCAACAAGGACGCCAGCGAAGCCCAGGTGGTGCGCGCCAGCAAGACCTTCGGCTGGATCATGGCCCTGATCGCCATGACCATCGCCCCGCTGCTGGCCGGTCAGGAAAGCCTGTTCGGCTACCTGCAGAAGATGAACGCCATCTACTTCATTCCCATTCTGGCCGTGGTGCTGGTCGGCCTGCTGACCCGTCGCGTGCCCGCCATGGCGGCCAAGATTGCCCTGGTGGGCGGCTGTTTGCTGATTTTCGCGGGGTATTTCATTCCGCCGTTCAACAAGCTGCCGACCATAATGCACGAGTTCCATTTCGTGGCCTCGGTGTTTGTGCTGCTGGTCATCGGCATGCTGATCATCGGCAAGCTGCGCCCGCGCAGCGAGGCCTGGACCCACGAGGACAGCGGCGCCGTCGACCTGACACCTTGGAAGGGCGCCGTTCCCGTAGGTATGGTACTGGTGATCCTGGTGGTCATCATGTACGCCGCCTTTGCCGGCTGACGCCGCCGGCTTGCCAAGGCAACCTCGACGCCCCGCCCACCCGCGGGGCGTCGTCATGACAGCCCCCTGCAGCGGCTGTTCTGCCCGTAAAATGACAAGCGCCAGCCAGACGCTGCCGCGCAGCATGGCGCCGAGACGCGGTGCCCCACTGGTTGAACAGGAACCGCCATGCCGTTGACCGTTTCCCTGCTCTCGCTCTGCCAGGCCCTGCTGGTCAGCGGCAACATCCTGCTGATCGCCGTGTCTCCCTTGATCGGGGCCATGCTGGCACCCTCTCCCGGCTGGTCCACCGCGCCGGTGGCGACCCAATGGCTGGGGCTGATGTGCGCCACCATCCCAGCCTCCTTGATCATGGCACGGCTGGGACGCCGGCGCGGCTTCATGCTCGGCACCCTGATCGGCATTGCCGGCACCGGCCTGGCTATTGCCGCCCTGCATACCCAGCGCTTCAGCCTCTTCCTGCTGGCGACAGGGATGATCGGCATCGGCATCGGTTTTGGTCAGCTCTACCGCTTCGCTGCCGTCGAGGCGGCGCCGGAGGAAGGTCGCGACCGCGCCATCGGTCTGGTCATGGGCGGCGGTGTGGTGGCGGCCTTCTGCGGGCCCTGGCTGGCCCGGCACAGTCATGATCTGGCCGCCACCCCCTATCTGGGCAGCTTCATCGGTCTCGGCGTGCTCTACCTCTGTGCCCTGGTTCTGCTCGCCTTCGTGCGCATGCCGGCGGAACAGCAGGGGCGGGACAACAGCCCGCAGCGTCCGCTGACCGAGATCATGCGCCAGCCGGTGTTCCTGATCGCGGTCATCAGCGCCATGGTCGGTTACGGCGTCATGAACCTGGCCATGACGGCGACCCCGCTGGCCATGGCGGCGGCCGGGCACGAGTTCGACCATGTGGCCGCCACCATCCAGTGGCATGTGGTCGCCATGTTCCTGCCGTCCTTCGTGACCGGGCGCCTCACCGCGCGTTTCGGCAGCTCGCGCATGATCATCGCCGGTTGTCTGTTGCTGATTGCCAGCGCCCTCGTGGCACAGTGGGACCTCGACCTGGCGGGTTTCCACGGTGGCTTGATACTGCTGGGCCTGGGCTGGAACTTCACCTTCCTGCCGGCCACCGGACTGCTCACCGAGGCCCACACGGTGGCCGAGAAGGCACGCACCCAGGCCGCCAACGAGTTCCTCGTCTTCACCACCGTCGCCCTCACCGCCCTGCTCGCCGGACCGGCGGCCTCGGCGCTCGGCTGGTCGTTCCTCAACCTGGCCATGATCCCGCTGTGCGCCCTGCCCATCTTGCTGTTCGGGCTTGCCTTCCGCGGCCAGCGCCCACAGATTAGGGGATGATTCGGACATCAAACGGACTCTTGAATGCCCCAGGACTTGACTCGCGACCTGCACGACCTCCTCGAACGCGGCCGCGACCGCCAGCTGCGCCTGGCGGTTACTGGGCTCTCGCGTGCCGGCAAGACCGCCTTTCTGACGTCGCTGGTCGACCAGCTTCGCCATGCCGGTCTGGAGGCCCGCCTCGATCTGCTCAGTGCCGCCCGCGAGCAACGCCTGCTGGGGGCGCAGCGCGTTTCCCAGCAGGACCTGGGCGTGCCGCGTTTTCCCTACGATCAGGCTATGCTGTCCCTCGGCGGCGAGCCACCCCAATGGCCCTCGCCGACCCGTGGCATCAGTGAGCTGCGCCTTAAGATCCGCTATCGCCGGGCCAGTGCCAGCTGGTGGAGTTCCGATACGTCGGAGCTGACGCTGGATCTGTTCGATTACCCCGGAGAATGGCTGCTCGACCTGCCCCTGCTGGAGCACGACTTCATCGGCTGGAGTCGTTCGCAGTGCGAGGCAAACGGGCCGCAACGCCAGGCCCTGTTCGCCGACTGGCAGAAGGCCGTCAGCGAGCTGGCTCCCGACAGCGAGGTGGACGAGGCGCAACTGGCCGAGCTCGCCGAACGCTATGCCGAGGGGCTGCGCGGCGCCCGCGAGGCCGGTTTTTCCGACCTGCAACCGGGACGTTTCCTGCTACCGGGTGACCTCTCCGGCGCTCCGGTGCTGCAGTTCTTTCCATTGCCGGGTCTGGCTCAGTGGAGTGCCGAGGCGCTTGCCACCCTGCCCGAGGAGAGTCTCTACGCCACCCTCAAGCGGCGCTTCACCTATTACCAGCAGCACATCGTGCGCCCCTTCTACCGCGATCATTTCCGGCGCTTCGATCGCCAGATCGTGCTGATCGACGTGCTGGGCGCCCTGAACGCCGGGCCGGAGCGCTTCGAGGACCTGTCCCGCGCGCTGTCGCGACTGATGCAGAGCTTCGACTACGGTCAGCGCAGCCTGCTGTCGCGCCTGTTCACGCCGCGCATCGACCGACTGGCGATTGCCGCCACCAAGGCCGATCATGTCACGCCCGAACAGCACACCCGGCTGGTCGCCCTGCTCGAGGCGCTGCTGGAAGAGCCCCTCAAGGACCTGCGCTATGCCAATGTGCCCGTCAAGGCGCTGTCGCTGGCCTCGGTGCGCGCCACCGAGGTGCGCGAGGTCACCCAGCAGGGGCGCAACATGCCGGCCCTGCGCGGCACCGACCTGACCGGCGAATCCGTGCTGACCTTCCCCGGCGAGGTCCCGAACCGCCTGCCGGATGCCGAATTCTGGGCGCGACAGGGTTTCGACTTCACGGGCTTTCGTCCCTTGCCGAGAGAGCCCGGCCCGCTGCCGCACATCCGCATGGACGCCGCGCTTGACTGGCTGATCGGAGACAAGCTGACATGAACGATACTCCTCGCCACAAGCCGGAAGACCCGCGCCCCGGCATGCGTTTCACGACCGAAACGCCACTGCGCGATGCCGATCCACAGCCGGCCCATCACTTTTCTGGCGAGGTGTCGAGCCGGGCGCTGACGCCGACCGAGAACACGGAGCCCACCACTCGGGCAGACCCTGCCGCCGCCCTGGGGCGACCGCGCAAGCGACGCTGGGGATTGCTCGGGGTGATGGCCGGCACCATGGGGCTGGGAGCCGCAGAGCTGGTCAGCGGCCTGCCCGCCAGCCTGACCGGCGGCGACTGGCTGAGCGCCGGCTGGCAACTGCTCGGCCTGGGTGTCATCGGCCTCGGCGGCCTGGCCATCCTGCGCGAACTCTGGCGGCTGCGCCGGCTCGGCCGGCACCATCGCCTGCGCGAGGCACTCGCCGAGCTACCCGAGTGCTCGCCCCAGCAGGCCATGGCGCTGGCCCGACGCCTCAAGACCCAGCTCGACCTGCATGACGACCACCCTCACTGGCAGGCCTTCCTCGAGGCCCGCCAGCCCCACCATGATGGCAATGACCTGGCGCCGCTACTGGCCCACCACCTGCTGGGCCCGCGCGATCGCGAGGCGCGCCGGCTGATTTCGCGCATGAACGGCGAAACCGCCATCATGGTCGCGGTCAGCCCGCTGACGCTGGTCGACATGGGCCTGGTGGCCTGGCGCCACCTGGCGATGATCGACCGCTTGTGCCGCCTCTACGGACTCGAGCTCGGCTATGCGGCTCGCGTCAGACTGCTGCGCGATGTCTTCCGGCAGATGGCCTTTGCCGGCGCCACCGAGCTGGCAAGCGATGCCGGTATGCAGATGCTTTCCATGGACCTCGCCGGGCGGCTTTCCACCCGCGCCGCCCAGGGCCTCGGCGTCGGCCTGCTGGGCGCCCGCCTGGGACTGCGCACCCAGCAGCTGACCCGACCGCTGACCTTCACGGACAACGAGCAGCCTCGCCTGAATGACCTGCGCCGCGAACTCTGGCAACAGCTGCGCCGGATCGACGACAAGGGCGCAAACCCTCGCGAGTGACCCGGCTCGCTGGAGCCTCCACCGCTTCAGGCCAGCCGGGTATCGCTGTCGGGTGCAAAGAGCACTCCACGCCGCATGTCGACCCGCAGGTCCAGCCGCTCGCCCGGGCGCACCCGACAATCGGGGCCGACTCGGGCCGTGACCTCGCCATCGCCCAGCGGCAACTGCAGGAGGATATCGGCCCCGGTGGGCTCCACCACACTGACCCTGGCCGACAGCGGCGTGCCCTCGGCCCGGTCGCCCAGACGCGCGTCCTCCTCGGCGAAATGCTCCGGGCGCAGCCCGAGAGTGAGCGTTGCCCCGACATGCTCGGCCAGCCCCGGGGTCTCGCGATCCGCCGGCCAGGGCAGGACGAGCTCTTGCTCGCCGTCGGTGGTGACATGCAATCGGTAGGCACCGGCCTGCCCTTGCAGGGTCGCGTCGATGAAATTCATCGAGGGAGAGCCCATGAAGCCCGCGACATACTTGTCGACCGGGTTGTTGTAGACCTCGTCCGGCGTGCCGAGCTGCAAAATCCGGCCATCGCGCATCACGGCAATGCTGTCGGCCAGCGTCATGGCCTCGATCTGGTCATGGGTCACATAGACGATGGTGGTGCCCAGCCGCTGGTGGAGCTTCTTGATCTCGGTACGCATCTCCACCCGCAGCTTGGCATCCAGGTTGGACAGCGGTTCATCGAACAGATAGATCTGCGGCTCGCGCGCCAGGGCGCGGCCCATGGCCACCCGTTGGCGCTGCCCGCCGGAGAGCTGTGCCGGCTTGCGGTCCAGCAGGTGCGAGATCTGCAAAAGGTCGGCGACACGTTGCACGGCGGCCTCGCGCTCGGCCTTCGGCACCTTGCGCATCTCCAGGCCGAAGGCGATATTGCCGCGCACGCTCATGCTGGGGTACAGCGCATAGGACTGAAAGACCATGGCGATATCGCGCTCGGCCGGCGTGCGCCAGGTGATATCCTCGCCGCCCACCAGGATGCGCCCCGAGGTGACCGGCTCCAGGCCGGCGATGGCATTCATCAGGGTCGACTTGCCGCACCCCGAGGGGCCCACCAGGATCAGGAACTCGCCGGAGTCGATGGCCAGGCTGACCTCCTCGAGCACCCGGGTCGTACCGAAATCCTTGCAGACATTGTCGATTTCCAGAGCTGACATGGTGGTGACCTCGTTATTATCCGCCAGTGGCTGGCTCGAAGCTGAGGCAACGAACCAGCAACGGCGTCTGCAACAATGCAGATAGATTGGCGTCTCCGGCGGCAAGCCTCCGCGAGGGCGCTGTAAACCCTTCCCTGGGCGCTACTTTTGCCATACCTGGCAAAAGACCCTCGCTTCGCCTTGCCCCCGATCCTCTTCGCTGAGCGCTTGGGTTGCTACCAGCGACTCCCTATCCTTTTACCGAACCGGCGGTGAGCCCCCGGACGAAATACTTGCCGGCCAGCACATAGACCAGCAGGGTCGGCAGTGCCGCGATCATGGCGGCGGCCATGTCGACGTTGTATTCCTTCACCCCGGTGGAGGTATTGACCAGGTTGTTGAGCGCCACCGTGACCGGCTGGGTGTCATGGCCGGAAAAGGCCACGCCGAACAGAAAGTCATTCCAGATCTGGGTGAACTGCCAGATCACCGAGACCACGATGATCGGCTTGGACACCGGCAACAGGATCCGCCAGAAGATGCGAAAGAAGCCGGCGCCATCCAGCTTGGCCGCCGACACCAGTTCATCGGGAATCGACACGTAGAAGTTGCGAAAGAACAGTGTGGTAAAGGCAATGCCGAATACCACATGCACGAATATCAGGCCGGCTCGTGAGCTCGACAGTCCCAGCCAGCCCAGCGTCTGTGCCATAGGCAGCAGAATGACCTGGAAGGGGATGAAGCAACCGAACAGCATCATGGCGAAGACCAACTCGGCCCCCTTGAAGCGCCACTTGGTCAGGGCATAGCCGTTGAGCGCCCCGATCAGGGTGGCGATGATCACCGCGGGGATGACGATGGCGAAGGAGTTCCAGAAATAACCGCTGACACCCTCGCAACGCATACCGGTGCAGGCCGAGCCCCAGGCCTTCAACCAGGGGTCGAGGGTGGGGTTGTCCGGCAGTGCCAGCAGACTGCCGGCGGCAATTTCCTCCAACGGCTTGACGGAAGTCAGCAGCATCACGACCAGCGGCAGGAGATACCAGAGTGCGGCCAGCAACAGGGTGGCATGCAGTAACAGGCGCCAGAAACGCGCCACCGGGGTTCTGGAGCGAATCACGTTATCCATGGCGACGGCTCCTCAGTTCCGAGTACAGGTAAGGCACCAAAATGGCCAGCACACCGCACAGCATGAGGACGGCACTGGCCGAACCCATGCCGATCTGCGCCCGGGTGAACGCATGCGCGTACATGAAGGTCGCCGGCAGGTCGGAGGAATAGCCCGGCCCACCGCCGGTCAGCGCCACCACCAGATCGAAGCTCTTGATGGCAATGTGCGAGAGGATCATCACGGCGCTGAACACCACCGGCCGCAGGCAGGGCATCACGACCCGCCAGTAGACCCGCGGCAGGCTGGCCCCATCCAGCTGGGCGGCCTTGAGGATGCTGTCATCGATGCCGCGCAGCCCCGCCAGGAAGAGCGCCATGACGAAGCCGGAGGCCTGCCACACCGCGGCGATCACCAGGGTGTAGACGGCCATGTCCGGATCGACCAGCCAGTCGAAGGTGAAGGACTCGAAGCCCCAGCCGCGTACCATGGCCTGGATGCCGAGGCCGGGATTGAGCAGCCATTTCCACACCACCCCGGTGACGATGAACGACAGCGCCATGGGGTACAGGTACAGGGTGCGCAGCACCCCTTCGCGACGGATACGCTGATCGAGCAATATGGCCAGCCCGGCCCCCAGCACCAGGCAGCAACCCACGAAGAGCCCACCGAAGACCCCCAGGTTGGTGGCCGCCACCCACCAGCGTTCGTTGTTCATCAGGCGCGCATACTGCGTGAAGCCGACAAAGTCGTAACTGGGCAGCATGCGCGAGCTGGTCAGGGAAAGAATGAAGGTCCACAGCATGAAGCCATAGACGAAACACAGCGAGATCACCACGGACGGCGCCAGCACCAGCTTGGGCAACCAGGCCTGGAGTCGACCCGACATGCTGGCGGTCGAGGACGGAGAAGCAGATTTCATGAGACCACCTCAAACTCGAGGAAAATGGCGCCCGGGACACCGGGCGCCATGCGACATTACATGGCCAGTTCGGCGGCCTTGACGAGCCGTTGTGCGGCGGCCTCGGCGGTCATGTCGCTCGAGTTGAAGTAATTGGTGATGATATCGAAGAAGGCGCCCTGCACATCACTACGCATGGCCATGCGGTGGGCCATGCTGGGCACCAGGGTGTCGGCGTCGCGTGCCGCTTGAAAGTCTTGCATGGAACGCTTGGCACAGCGGTCGAACTCGCTCATGTCGAGGTCGGGGCGCGCCGGAATCGAGCCCTTGATCTGATTGAAGGTCTGCTGGAACTCCGGCTCGAGAATCAGCCGCGCCAGCGTCTTCTGCGCCTCACGTGCCTCGTCATCGTCAAGCTGGAACATGGCAAAGCTGTCGGTATTGAAGGTGAATGCCTCGTCGGTACCCGGGACCGCGGCACACAGATAATCCTCGCCGGCCTGCATGTCGGCCGTCGTGAACTCGCCCTTGGCCCAGTCGCCCATAATCTGCATGGCCGCCTCGCCCTCGATGACCATGCTGGTGGCCAGGTTCCAGTCGCGGCCCGGCATGCCCTCGTCCATCAGCTCGCGCAGGCGCTTGAAGGTCGTCAATGCCTCGATCATGGTGTCGCTCTGCAGGGCCTGCTCATCCAGCTCGACGAATGCCTGACGATAAAAGTCACTGCCGCCGAGGCTCAGCACGACACTCTCGAAGGTGGTGGCGTCCTGCCAGGGCTGGCCGCCATGGGCCAGCGGCACATATCCCGCCTCACGCAAGGCCTCGCCGGCGGCGAACAGCTCATCCCAGGTGGTTGGCATCTCGACGCCGGCATCCTCCAGCACCTCGGGGTTGGCCCACAGCCAATTGACCCGGTGCACGTTGACCGGCACCGCCACGTAGTGGCCATCGTGGCGCATCATGTCGGACACCACCCCGGGCAGCAGCTCCTCCCAGTTGCCCTCCTCAGCCACGCTGTCGAGATTGCCGAGCAGACCCAGCTCGCCCCACTCCTGAATTTCCGGGCCCTTGATCTGCGCCGCCGCCGGCGGATTGCCGGACATGGCACGCGACTTGAGCACCGTCATGGCGCTGTCACCGGCGCCGCCGGCGACGGCGAAGTCCTTCCATTCGTGCCCCTCGGCCTCGAGCAGGTCGCGCAGCGTGCCGACCGCCTTGGCCTCCCCGCCCGAAGTCCACCAGTGCAGTACCTCCACTTCGCCGGCCTGGGTCTGCCCGGCGGCGCCCAGGGCGCCTGCCATGGCCAACCCGAGCATTGACTTGCGAAACAAGGGAAGAGTCGTGAGTGCGCGCATGATGACGTCTCCTGAAGTGTTGTGATTATCGTCTTCATCATCGAGATACGCCGCCAGGGGCGGCTCATGACACGCTAACGCACTTCAGTATCCGGGAGGGGTTACCAAGTACTGGATAGTGTTGCCGGCCCATTGCAATGCCGAAACAATGTTTCAGGTCAGTAACATCCTTTCGCGTCTTCAGGGCCCAAGCCATGGCAGACAGGGGTACCGCCCCGGGGCTGATCCGTCAACAAGCCTGCGAGGGGGGGCTGTGAATACCTCCCTGGACGCTACCGACGCCTTTCATGGCGTCGGACCTCCTCTTCGGCCTGTCCCCGGCGCCCTTGGGTTTAGGGTCCTGCTGTCAAGGCTGCCATGGCATCCTGACAGGCTCCCATGGTGTGGTAATCGACCTTGCCCGCCGGACTCTTGACGTCGGAATAGCGGCGATTGTCGGCGTCCAGTACGCGGTACCAGGCACCATGCTCATGGTCGATCATGTGCTGCCAGCTGAACGCCCAGAGTCGTCGGTACCAGTCCCGGTAAAGCTCCCGGCCGGTGCGTTGGCCCAGCATGGCCGCCGCCGCAAAGCTCTCGGCCTGCACCCAGAAATACTTGTCGGGATCACTGATCCGGCCTTCCAGGTCGAGCCCGTAGACCAGCCCGCCGGTCTCGGGATGCCAGCCCGCGCTGACACTGCTCTGGAAAAGCCGTTCGGCGGTGGGCAGCAACCAGTCTTCCGGCCGATGGCGTTCGAGCATCAGCAGCAACTTGGCCCACTCAGTCTGATGCCCCACCTGATAGCCCCAGGGGCGAAACAGATGGCTGGGATCGTCACGGTTGTATTCCAGATCACGCTGCCAGTCAGCGTTATAGTGCTCCCATATCCAGCCGTCTTGCTGATCGCGATTGGCCGCGACGATGGCCCGCGCGATCGTCATGGCCTGATCCAGGAAGTGCCCTTCCCCGGTCGCCTCGTAGGCCGAGATCAGGGCCTCGCAGGCATGCATGTTGGCGTTCTGGCCGCGGTATCCATCGAGCCGCCAGTGGCGATCCGCCTCATCGGCGAAGCGCCCGTGCGATGCCTCCCAGAAACGTCGCTGCAGCATGGCATGGGTTGCCTGCAGCCCGGGTCGTGCGCCCGGCACATCGGCCTTGAGCGCCTCGGCATGGGCCAGCAGCACGAAGGCGAGTCCGTAACAGTGGTTGGTGTCGTCCTCCACCTCGCCGTCCTGCAGGGTCCAGGCATAGCCCTGATAGTCGGGCTGAAAATGCCGCTCCTCCAGATAATCCAGCCCGTGTCGTGCCCAGTGGCGATACTCCGCCTCGCCGGTGTGTCGTGCGTACCGGGCATGGATCACGACGTAGCGCGCACTGGAGACCAGATGGCGATGCCGGCGATCCAGGATCTCGCCATCATCGCGCAGGTAGTGAAAGAAGCCCCCCTGGGGATCGATGGCGCGGGGATGATAGAACGCCATGGTGTGGCGGACATGGGCATCGATAAAGTCGGGATCGAAGATGTTCACGAGACTAGCTCCCTCCGGATGGTGGCACAAGGCCGCAATGGAACCACGGTAGGACGCCGCGGCGATGCCGCCATCTTTCCTGATATTGCAAAGTGTTACACGACGGCGTCATCGCCCCGCGGCAACGTCAGGGTCACCACCAGCCCTTCCCGGGCATGGTTGTTCAGCGTCAGTTGGCCGCCATGGGCCTGGATGATGTGTCGGGCGATACCCAGCCCCAGTCCGCTGCCGCCGGTATGCCGACTGCGTGATGGCTCCAGGCGCACGAAGGGCGCGAAGACTCGGTCGTGCTCGTCCGCCGCGATACCGGGGCCATGATCACGGATCACCACCCTCAGGACGTCGTGGGCGTCCTCCAGCTGGACCTCCGCTCGCTGGCCATAGAAGATCGCATTTTCCAGCAGGTTGGCCAGGCAGCGTTTGAACGCCAGCGGCTTGACCGCGATCGGTTCGCCGTGACCGGCGATGTCGATGTCGCCGCCCTGCAGGGCCAGCTCCTCGGCCAGTTCCTCGAGTAACCGCCGCGGTTCGATCGCCTCGACGTCTTCGTGCATGTCCAGGCCCTTGACCGAGTCGAGGGCGCCCCTGACCAGTTGGTCCAGCTCATCCAGGGAGTGGGTGAAACGCTCGCGCAGCGTCGAATCCTCGAGCATCTCGGCTCGCAGACGCAATCGGGTGATGGGCGTTTTGAGATCATGCGAAATGGCCGAGAAGAGCCGCTCGCGTTCTTCCACCTGGTGCTGAATCCGCTGCTGCATGCGATTGAAGGCGACGGCGGTCGCGGCCACCTCCTGCGGGCCACCCTCGCTCAGCGGCGGGCTGTCCAGATCATGGCCCAGCCGCCGTGCGGCGCGGGCCAGCCTGGCCAGGGTGCGCGTCGCGCTGCGAATGCCCAGCCACGACAGCCCGATGACCGTCAGCAGCACCACCAGCGCCACGAACAGCCGATCGCCGGACAGCCAGTTGCCGTCCCGCACGATGTCCGACATGGGCAGCAGAGTGGCAACGTAGAGCCACTGCTCGCGTTCCATCGGCAGCTGAATGACCAGAATGGGCTGCTCGATGGCAGAACTCATCAGGCTGTGTTGTCCCCAGCGTGGCGGAATGTCCTGCAGCAGCACCTCGTTGTCGAGCAGGCGCAGCGTCGCCGGGTCGGAGAACTCGACCACCGCATTGGAGATGCCCAGTTCCCTGTTCAGCACCGCACCGAAGGTGTCGACGACCAGCGCCTTGCCCGGCCCGTCACCGATATCCTCCACCGGAATCCGGTGGTCGTTGACGCTGACGAAGAAGCGCGTGCCGCCCATGTCACGCAGCTGGTCGAGCACGATATGTCGGTAGTCATACGGCAGGGAGCGGAAGAAGCGCACCGTGGAGGCCACGCTGTAGGCGATATTGTTCGAGGTCTCGTCGAGTCGCTCCAGCTGGGCGTCCCGCGCCTGGGTCGTCCAGATGGCATAACTGGCCAACTGTGCTCCGAGCACCCCGACGACCATGATCAGCAGAAAACGCCCGCGCAACGAGGCCGGCAGCAGACGGGCCATACAGCGACGCCAGGCTCGCCAGCCGGAGTGACTCACGCGACGGGATCCACCCGCGTGGCCAGCACATAGCCCATGCCACGCACCGTGCGGATCAACGACGAATGCTGGGCATCCTCGCCAAGCCGCCGACGCAAGCGGCAGACATGCACATCGATGGAGCGGTCCAGGGATGGTGCCGGGCGGCCTCGGGTCAGGTCGAACAGAGTATCCCGCGAGAGCACCTGTTCGGCATGCTCGAGAAAGACCTGCAACAAGGCGAAATCGGCGCCGGAAAGCGCGCTACGCTGGCCTTCCCTGTCGATCAGTTCGCGGGTGACACGATCCAGTTGCCAGCCGCCGAACGCCACGATGCGCGTCATGCCCGAGCCGCCGGCCTCCCCATCACGCGGCCGGCAGCGACGCAGCACCGCCTTGACCCTGGCGAGCAGCTCACGCGGATTGAAGGGCTTGGCGACATAATCATCGGCCCCCAGCTCCAGGCCGAGGATCCGATCGGTCTCGTCGGGGCTGGCGGTCAGCATGATCAGGGGAACCTCACTGTCCCGCCGAACTTCGCGGCAAATGGCGAAACCGTCATCGCCGGGAAGCATGAGATCGACAATCAGCAGATCCGGCTGCTCGTCGGCAAGCAATGCACGCAGGGCAGCGGCGTCCTCGGCCACCCGGGCACGATAACCGTGCCGGGTCAGGTAGTCGGCGAGCAGTTCGCGGATCTCCGGGTCATCATCGACCACGAAGACGGTGGTGGCGGGGGTCGTCATGTTTAGCAGTCACTCGTCTGCAGGGAAGTCGTCCCATCCTGGCCAAGGGCCATGCCACCTACTCTAGGCGTGCGTGGGGTCACTGACGATACCACCAAGGTGGCACCTCTTTTCCGGATTCACAGGGCGAAGCGTTCCCTTAGATGACGGGCAACCGCAGCCCGGTCGTGGGAACCGATCCGCATGGCACCGGGCACGGCGTCCATCAGCGCCGGATGCGCATTGGCCATGGCATGGGCTTCGCCGGCCAGCGCGAGCATCTCGATGTCGTTGCGGTTGTCGCCGAAGGCCAGGCAGCGTTCTGCCGGGATACCCAGCTGCGCCAGCAGGGCATTCAGTGCCCTGCCCTTGGTGACCCCGGCGGCCATGATCTCCAGTGAATTGTCCAGCGAATAGGTGAGGTGCAGCCGCGAGCCGGCACGGTCCTGCGCCCTTTGCTCCAGCGCCTTCAGCTCGCCGGCATCACCGATATACAACACCTTGCCGATGTCGTCGCCGCTCAGGGCGTGCAGATCCGCCACTCGATAGGCAAAACCGGTATGCGCATGCAGCGCCAGCAACGTCGGGGCTGGCGCATCGATCAGCCACTCGTCGGCGGAGTAGAGGTTGAGCCGTATGCCCTCGGGCCGAGGCAGACGAATCAGCGTTCTGGCCACCTCGGCAGGGAGATGACAGGCATCGAGCACCCGATCATCCGGTGCATGGGTGTAGGCGCCGTTGGTGCTGATGATGAAGACGTCGATCCCCAGCTGGTCACGAAACACCAGGATATCGCGATAATGCCGCCCGGACGCCAGCACGATGTAATGCCCGCGGGCGTTCAGCGTCCGCAGTGTCTCGATGGTCAACTCGGCCAGGGCATGGTCGGCACCCAGCAGGGTGCCATCCAGGTCCGTGGCAATCAGATAGGGCGACATGCGAGCTCCTCGCGCCATGGGTGAGACGCCAGTCTATCAGCCCCCGAAGGGCGCTGCGGCGGCGCGACCGGCGAGTCGTGTCCACGCTAGCGGCCTTGCGTGGCCGACGACGCATCAGCCCCCGCCAGACAGGCTGGCAGCAATCTGCCCGGCGCGGGACTCCACCACCATGTGCCGAACATCGTCGCCAATGGTCATCGACCCTCGACAGCCCAGGGTTTCCAGCCGCTCGGCATCGAGTCGTGCGGGATCCTTGAGCTCAACCCGCAGCCGGGTGGTGCAGGCACCGATACGCTGTAGATAACCGGTACCGCCCAGGGCCGCCGCCGGCAGGCCGAACATTAGCACCGGAAAAAAGCCCGCCATGAAGCCGCCGGCACTCGGATCACCGGCGAAGAACCGGTTCAGATCTCCGGTCGCGCCCTCGAAACTGCCGAACACGAACCACACAAAGCTGTTCAACACATGGTGCAGCCCGGTCACGATCAGGAGGCGATTGAGCGCCCCATAGACGAACTTACCCAGAGCACCCGCCTCGATCAGCCAGTGACCCAGGCTATCAATGCCCATCTGAATAGTGGGCCACAACCAGCCGAAGACAATGCCCAGCATGACTGCGGCCAGCCCGGTGGCAATCAGCACGAAGCGCCGGCCACCGGAAAAGGCCAGATACTCGTAGCAGGATGGTGGTACCGAAACGCACATGCGTGCGCGCCACCGTGGTCAGGGCGGTCCCGCCCTGCATGACATCCGCGCCGCCTCCATCATGCACGTGCAGGTCGATGAACCCGGGCAGCAAGCGCGGTAGATCGTTGTGCTGCGAATCGACCGCTTCGCCGTCGATTCGACTTATGCGGCCGTCCTGCCAGTGCAGCCAGCCGAGTCGCCAGCCCTCGGGGTTCAGAATATTGCCGTAACGCATGCTGTCTCCAGCCGCCTCAACGCGTCAGCTCGACGATGAAGTCAGATTAGTCGGTGAAGCAGTGAGTGATCGTCGTACCAATATTCGAAACTAAGAATCGAAACTAAGAAATAGGTCATCCACTCGATCGAAGCGACGGCGGCAGCGTCGCTCGGGCGCCTTCAGCATCTCGAGCGGATCACGCCCGGCATGATTGGCGAGCCGCGATGTAATCCGTATAGTGAGCCCCCTATCCCGCCATTCGATCGTTATCATGCTGCAGAACAATTCGGCGCTTGCTCAGCTCAAGCAACAGATCCGCGACAACACCCCTCGAGTCGAGGGCGTGATCAAGGCCACCGAGCGGGGTTTCGGCTTTCTCGAGACCGAGGACGGCACCTCCTATTTCGTGCCGCCGCCCGCCATGAAGCAGGTCCTGCATGGCGACCGAGTCAAGGCCGTCGTCCATGAGGACGGTGACAAGACCTCGGTAGAGCCGGACACCCTGGTCGAGCAAGGTGTGGAGCGATTCGTCGCTCGCGTGCGCAAGCGCGACGGCCGCCTGGCGGTGATCCCCGATCACCCCTTGATGAACACGCCCCTCAAGGCCCGCGTCAAGAATACCCTGGACGAGGCCTCCCTCGTGGAGGGTGACTGGATCGTGGCACGGCTAATCCGACACCCGCTCAACCCGGATGATCGTGCTTTCTTCAGCCAGATCGACGAGCTGGTCGCCAAGCACGACAACCCGGCCGTGCCCTGGCGGGTCACCCTGGCGCGTCATGCACTCGAACAGGCCAGCCCGCAAGCGGGCGATGAATGGCCCATGCAGGACGAAGGCCTGCAGCGCGAGGATCTGACCGCGGTGCCCTTCTTCACCATCGATGACGCCAAGACCCGCGACATGGATGATGCCCTGCACATCGAGCCGCGCGACGCCGGTGGCTGGCGGCTGACCGTGGCCATTGCCGACCCCACTGCCTATGTGCAGGAAGGCGATGGGGTGGACCTGGAGGCCCGGACCCGAGCCTTCACGGTCTACCTGCCCGGCCAGAACGTGACCATGCTGCCCGAGTATCTGGCCGATGATCTGTGCTCGCTTTGGGAGGGCCAGGATCGACCGGCTCTGGCCTGCGCGCTGGAGGTCGAGGAGAATGGTGCTTTGGGCGACTATCGTTTCTTTGCCGCCACCGTCCGCTCCCATGCTCGCCTCGCCTACGACAACGTCTCCGACTGGCTGGAAGGCCAAGGCGAATGGGCGCCCGAGGCCGGCATCAGCGAACAGCTGAAGGCCCTGCAGCAGCTGACCGAGGCCCGCAGCGCCTGGCGCGAGGAGCACGCCCTGGTGTTCAAGGATCGTCCCGATTATGTCTTCGATCTGGATGACGCCGGCAATGTGCTGAACATTCGCACCGAGCACAGACGCATTGCCAACCGCATGATCGAGGAGTCGATGATTGCGTCCAATGCCTGCTGCGCGGACCTGCTGGCCCAGCATGTCGGTCATGGCATCTTCAATGTGCATCGCGCCTTCGAGCCCGAGAAAGCCGAATCGGCTCGGGACTTCCTGGCCGACCAGAACATCGAAGTGGCCACGGAAGCCCTCACCGAGCTGCCGCGTTACAAGGAACTCAAGCGCGAGCTCGAAGCCCGCGATGACGCCTGGCTGGATTCCCGCCTGCGCCGTTTCCAGGGCTTTACCAACATGTCGGCACGCCCCGGTCCGCACTTCGGTCTCGGCCTAGATGCCTACGCCACCTGGACATCACCGATCCGCAAGTACGGCGACATGGTCAATCACCGTCTGATCAAGCGGGTCCTCAAGGGCGAGCAGGCACCGGCGGAAGCCAGCCTGGAACTGACCGACCAGTTGACCGAGCGTCGTCGCCTCAACCGCATGGCCGAGCGCGACGTCAAGGACTGGCTGTATGTGCGCTTCCTCAGCCCCTACGCCGCCTCCGACGAGGCCTTCGACGCCGAGGTCATCGCCATCAACCGCGGTGGCATGCGCGTTCGGCTGACCGCCAACGGGGCCACGGCCTTCATTCCGGCGCCGTTGATGCACACCGATCGCGACAAGGTGGTCATCGATGACAAGGAAGGCCGCATCCAGATCGAGGGCGAGGAACGCTTCAAGCTTGGTGATGCCATTCGCGTGGCGCTCACCGAGGCGCGAGAAGAGTCCCGTTCGCTGGTGGGCCGCCCAGTGCACTGACTCTCGCGCCCTTGAGACGCGATTGACAACGGCAGCCCACGGGCTGCCGTTGTCGTCTCCAGGTCTCGAAACTGTCGTCGAACTGTCGTAGTACCGACCTAAGCTGGTGGCGATCATCCTGATACCGGGAGCGCCTCTTGCACCTCGTCGACGTGACCATGTTCCATGCCCCTGCCAGTGGCGGCGTGCGTACCTATCTGGGCGCCAAGCACCGTTGCCTCGCCGACACCCCTGACGTTCGCACCAGCCTGCTGGTCCCCGGTGCCGAGCGCGACGCCCTGGGCGACTGCCATACCCTGCCCGCCCCGCGCCTGCCGCTGGGTCAGGGCTATCGGTTTCCGTTGCGACGCCGTCCCTGGCGGGATGCCATCGAGCGCCTGGCCCCCGACCTGATCGAAGCCGGCGACCCCTATGTCACCGCCTGGTCGGCCCTCGACGCCGGCCAACGCCTGGGCGTGCCGGTGGTCGGCTTCTATCATTCAGATCTGCCGCGTCTGATGGGGGATCGCTTCGGCCGCAGCGTCGAGCGTCGTCTCCAAGCCTATGTGGCCGACCTCTACGGGCGATTCGACAGCGTGATGGCCCCCTGCCGGGCCATGGCCGAGCGCCTAGAGACCTGGGGCGTGCCGGATGTGCGCGTCCAGTCGCTGGGTGTAGATCTGGATACCTTTCACCCCGAGCGCGCCGATGAGAGACTGCGAGCCTCGCTCCAACTGCCCGACTCAACCCGCTTGCTGGTCTTTGCCGGTCGACATTCCCGCGAGAAGAATGTCGATCTGCTGCTCGAGGTCATGCAGCGCCTTGGCGGCGACTACCGACTGCTGCTGATGGGTCCCGGCATGCCGGCTCGCGTGCCAGCCAACGTGGTCAGCGTGCCGCGCTGTTGCGATCGTCACGAGGTCGCCCGGGCGCTGGCCAGTGCCGATGTCATGCTGCATGCGGGCACCCGGGAAACCTTTGGCCTGGTCGCGCTGGAAGCCATGGCCAGCGGCACCCCGGTGGTCGGCGCCCGGGCCGGCGCCCTGGTCGAGAATGTGCCGCTGGGCGGCGGCATGTTGTGCAATCCCCTCGACCCCGGCGACATGGCGCGTGCCGTGGAAGAGCTCTTCCTCAATGACGTGGCCGCCAGCGGCCGGCATGCCCGCCGCTATGTCGAGCGACGCTTCGGCTGGCAGGCCGTCATCGATGACCTCCTCGTGCATTACACTAGCCTGTCACGCCAGGCTGACGAAACGGTGTTATCTCGGCATGGCTGAAGCCTCGGCCCCCAGGCGGCTTCCCTCGGCCCGCTGGGCATGGCTCGCCCTGGCCGTGTCCATGACGCTGATCGTGCCCTGGTTGCTGGGTGGACGACAGCTGCTCGGCGCACTGGAGCGCTTCCCGCTGGACGTACTGGGCCTGATGCTGGTGCTGGTGGTGACCTGCTGGAATCTTAACGCGCTGCGCCTGCGTCTATTGCTGGACGGTCGCGCTGGTCGGCTCGGCCAGGGCGGCGCCCTGGGCATCGAGATGGCTTCCAAGTTTGCACTCTGCGCCACACCGGGCGGCAGTGGAGGCGCCGTCACTCTGCTGGCGTTACTGGCCGGACGCGGCTTACCGCCGTCTCGCGGCTCGGCGATCTTCCTCGTCGATCAGGGCTGTGACATGCTGTTCTTTGTGGCGATGCTCGCTGTACTGGCGGGAATGTCGCTGGGCGGCAATGTCGACTGGCCGCACCAGGGACTGCTGACCACGGCCATGCTGGGGCTGGTCGGCCTGATGGCGCTCATCATGCTGACCATGCTGCGACTGCCCCGGCTGTTGCGTCGGCGTCCCGGCTGGATATGGCGCCGGCTTTCCGCGAGGCGGCGACGCTGGCTGTCTCGTCGGCTGCTCGGTAGTCGTCGCGCTCTGGCGGCAACACTGACCCTGCCGCCATTGCGGCTGAGCGGCGTCATGGGCTTGTGCGCCGCTCACTGGCTATTGCGCTACAGTCTGCTTTACCTGGCGGTTCTGGGTATCGGGCAGGAGGTGGACTGGGCCTGGACCTTCCTGACCCAGATGCTGGCCATGGCGGCCAGCCAGATGAGTGTCCTACCCGGCGGCGCTGGGGCCGCCGAGCTGGGAGTCGGCGCCCTGCTGATGCCGATGATGCCGGCGACCCAGGCGGCGGCGGCCATCGTGGTATGGCGCTTAACGACCTACCACCTCTATCTGATCGCCGGTGCCCCGTCTTTCATGGTCTTGATGGGACGCTGGTGGCGCCGCTCATCCGGCGGCGCCAACTTCATGGCGTCGCTGCGGCAGCTTTGGTCACCTACCCGGCACGCCGGCGCGAATGCGCCCCCCTGCAGCCGACCCCGCCGGCGATGATCAGCATCAGGCTGCAGGCGTCTCCGGCGGCCATGATCCGACCACTCCAAATACTCATCAGGGCAACGGGTCCCAGTGGAGCGCCAACAGCGTGGCAGCGAACCACACCATGGCCATCACCGCAGGTAGCTGAAACAGGGCCAGCAGGGGCCCGGCAAGGCCCTCGACACTATCATCAAGCGGGCCGATGAAGCCCTTCTGAAGGCCAAGCGCGAGGGTCGATACCGCTGGTCTGCTGCCCGCACCGCTTGAGCTGGCCCTTCCATCAGCCCGTCGCTGGTCGCCACAACGGCAACAAAAAGGGCACCCGGAGGTGCCCTCTTGTCCAGCGTCAGGATGCTCGGTTCGAGCTTACCAGCCGGTCGCTTCCTTCAGGGCATCACCGATCTCGGCCAGGGAGCGCACGGTCTTGACACCGGCCGCTTCCAGGGCGCCGAACTTCTCATCGGCCGTGCCCTTGCCACCCGCGATGATCGCGCCGGCATGGCCCATGCGCTTGCCGGGAGGTGCGGTAACACCGGCGATGTAAGCCACTACCGGCTTGGTGACATTGTCCTTGATGAAGGCGGCCGCTTCTTCCTCGGCCGTGCCGCCGATCTCGCCGATCATGACGATGGCTTCGGTGGACGGATCCTGCTCGTATTCGGCCAGAATGTCGATGAAGTTGGAACCCGGAATCGGGTCGCCGCCAATGCCCACACAGGACGACTGACCAAAGCCATGGTCGGTGGTCTGTTTGACCGCTTCATAGGTCAGGGTACCGGAGCGCGAGACGATGCCGACCTTGCCGGCCTGGTGAATATGGCCCGGCATGATGCCGATCTTGCACTCATCCGGCGTGATGACACCGGGGCAGTTCGGGCCGATCAGGCGCGCACCCAGCTCGTCGCACTTCACCTTGACGTCGAGCATGTCCAGCGTCGGGATGCCTTCGGTAATGCAGACGATCAGCTTAATGCCGGCGTTGGCGGCCTCGAGGATGGAGTCCTTGCAGAACGGCGCCGGCACATAGATCACGCTGGCTTCGGCACCGGTCGCCTCGACGGCTTCCGCCACGGTGTTGAATACCGGCAGGCCCAGGTGCTCCTGGCCACCCTTACCCGGCGTCACACCACCGACCATGCGGGTCCCGTAAGCGATGGCCTGTTCGGAATGGAAGGTACCCTGGCCACCGGTGAAACCCTGACAGATGACCTTGGTGTTCTTGTCGATGAGGATGCTCATTACTTGCCCTCCGCTGCCTGCACGACCTGCTGAGCCGCATTGGTCAGGCTGGTAGCAGCGATGATGTTCAAACCACTGGCGGCCAGTTTCTCGGCGCCCAGCTCGGCATTGTTACCTTCCAGGCGAACCACGACCGGAACATTGACACCCACTTGCTCGACCGCGCCGATGATGCCTTCAGCGATCATATCGCAACGCACGATACCGCCGAAGATGTTGACCAGCACGGCCTTCACGGAGGTGTCCGAAAGGATGATCTTGAAGGCCTCGGCCACGCGTTCCTTGGTGGCACCGCCGCCGACGTCAAGGAAGTTAGCCGGTTGGCCACCATTGAGCTTGATGATGTCCATGGTGCCCATAGCCAGGCCGGCGCCGTTGACCATGCAGCCGATGTTGCCATCAAGAGCGACATAGTTCAGGTCCCACTTGGCAGCATCCGCTTCACGCTCGTCTTCCTGGGACGGGTCGCGCATGGCCTGCAGGTCCGGATGGCGATACAGAGCATTGCCATCCAGGTTTACCTTGGCATCCAGGCAGTGCAGGTAGCCCTCTTCGGTGATCACCAGGGGGTTGATCTCGAGCAGTGCCAGATCCTTGTCGTGGAACAGCTTGGAGAGCCCCAGGAAAATCTTGGTGAACTGCTTGATCTGATCCCCGGACAGGCCCAGCTTGAAGCCGAGCTCACGGGCCTGGTACGGCTGAGCACCGACCAGCGGATCGATTTCGGCCTTGAGGATCTTCTCGGGCGTCTCCTCGGCGACCTTTTCGATCTCGACGCCGCCCTCGGTGGACGCCATGAAGACCACACGCTGGGTACCGCGGTCGACCACCGCGCCCAGGTACAGCTCATCGGCGATATCTGTGCAGTTCTCGACCAGGATCTTGGTGACCGGCTGGCCATTCTCGTCGGTCTGGAAGGTCACCAGCTGCTGGCCGATCCACTGCTCGGCAAACTCACTGGCCGCTTCGGGGCTTTCAACCAGCTTGACACCACCGGCCTTGCCGCGGCCCCCCGCATGGACCTGGGCCTTGACGACCCACTTGTCGCCACCGATTTTCTTGCAGGCTTCGGCGGCTTCTTCGGGGGTGTCAACGGCGAAACCCTTAGACACCGGCAAGCCGTAATCGGCAAACAGCTGTTTGCTCTGATACTCGTGAAGGTTCATCGATTCATGCCATTGGTTGCATGTGACTCGAACGATGGCCCTGGCAGACTCGACACAGGAGTCGAGGCCGGACCATCACCGTTCGCTTCCGATACTTGGCCGGAAGCGACACGCCACCCGGAGGTGGCGCTTGTTGTGCTACTTGCGCTTCTTGCGGTTGGCCATGTGGATGGCGTGGCCACCCACGGCAAGTGCCGCTTCATGGACCGCTTCGGAAGTGCTGGGGTGAGCATAGCAGGTGAGCGCCAGATCTTCGGCACTGGAACCAAATTCCATGGCAATCACTCCCTGGGCAATCAACTCACCAGCATGCTGGCCGATGATATGCATGCCCAGAACACGGTCGGTTTCGGCATCCGCGATAACCTTGACCTGACCGTCGGCAGCATTGTTAGCCAATGCTCTGCCGTTGGCGGAGAACGGGAAAGAACCGGTTTCCACCTTGATGCCCGCCGCCTTGGCGTCCTGCTCGGTCATGCCGACCCAGGCAACTTCAGGCGAGGTGTAGATGACACTGGGAACGGCATCATAATTCATCTCGGCTTTGTGACCGGCGATGATGTCCGCCACCATGACACCCTCTTCCGACGCCTTGTGGGCCAGCATCTGGCCACGCACACAGTCGCCGATGGCATAGATGCTCGGCACGCTGGTACGGCACTGGTCGTCAACACTGATGAAGCCGCGCTCGTCCAGTTCGACACTCACGCCCTCGCCGATAACGCCCTTGGTGTAGGGACGACGACCCACGCAGACGATCAGCTTGTCGAAAGTGACTTCCTGCTCACCCTTGGCATCGGTGTACTGGACAACCACTTCGTTGCCCTTGATCTCGGACCCGGTGACGCGTGCGCCCAGCTGGATGTCCAGGCCCTGCTTCTTGAACAGCTTCTGGGCATCCTTGGCGATGGTCTTGTCGACCATCGGCAGGAAGTCGTCCATGGCTTCGAGGACCGTGACCTCACTGCCCAGGCGGCTCCATACACTGCCCAGCTCGAGGCCGATGACGCCAGCGCCGATGACGCCCAGGCGCTGCGGCACTTCCTCGAACTCCAGGGCACCGGATGAATCAACAATCAAGCCCTCGGTGAGCGGCGTCGGCGGAATCTCCACCGGGACGGAACCTGCCGCCACGACGATGTTGTCGGCTTCGTAGCTGGTGGCGTTACCGTCATGGTCGGTCACTTCGACCTGCTTGCTGCCGGTCACCTTGCCGGTGCCGTCGATCGCCGTGACGCCATTGGCCTTGAACAGCGCACTGATGCCACCGACGTTCTTGTCGATGACCTGCTGCTTGAACTCGAGCATCTTGGGAATGTTCGGGGTCGGCGCATCCATGTCGATGCCGATCTCGGCGAAATGGTCCCGCGCCTCGGCAAACTTGTGCGAGGACTCGAGCAATGCTTTCGACGGGATACACCCCACATTGAGGCAGGTACCGCCATGCACGGTCTTGCCTTCCTTGTTGACCCACTTCTCGACACAGGCGGTCTTCAGACCCATCTGCGCGGCACGAATAGCGGCAACGTAGCCGCCGGGGCCCGCACCAATGACGATCACATCAAACTTGTCAGCCATGTCGGCTCCTATGGTTGCTCTTCGCTGAGAGACTCGTTATCCCGCGGCTCAGACATCCAACAGCAGACGCGCCGGATCCTCGAGCAGTTCCTTGATGGTCACCAGGAACTGGACCGCGTCCTTGCCGTCGATCATGCGGTGATCGTAGGACACGGCCAGGTACATCATGGGGCGCACCTCGACCTTGCCGTTCACCGCCATGGGACGCTCCTGGATCTTGTGCATGCCCAGGATCGCGGTTTGCGGGGGGTTGATGATCGGCGTCGACAACAGCGAACCGAAGATCCCGCCGTTGGTGATGGTGAAGGTGCCGCCCTGCATCTCGTCGATGCCCAGCTTGCCGTCACGCGCCCGCTTGCCGAAATCGACGATGCCCTTCTCGACATCGGCAATCTTCATGCTGTCGGTATCACGCAGCACCGGAACCACCAGGCCACGGTCGGTGGACACCGCAACGCCGATATCCTGATAACCGTGATAGACAATGTCGGTTCCATCGATGGAGGCATTGACATCCGGGAAGCGCTTCAGCGCTTCGGAGGCCGCCTTGACGAAGAAGCCCATGAAACCGAGCTTGGTGTCGTGGGCCTTGAGGAAGGTGTCCTTGTACTGGGCACGCAGGTCCATGACCGCGCCCATGTCCACCTCGTTGTAGGTGGTCAGCATGGCGGCTGTCTGCTGAGCCTCGACCAGGCGCTTGGCGATGGTCTGGCGCAAGCGGGTCATCGGCACGCGCTTCTCGGGGCGCTCACCCTCGACGGACGGGGCGCCGGCTGCAGCGGCCTTGGCGCCACTGTTGTCGGCGGACTTGGTGGCCTTGGCGGACTTCTTGGCGGAACCATCCTTGACAGCTTTCTGAACATCCTCCTTGAGCACGCGCCCCCCCTTGCCGGTGCCCTCGATCTTGTTGGCGTCAAGATCATGCTCGGCGACCAGCTTGCGCGCTGCCGGCGCCAGGATTTTGTCGCCGACCTTTTCGTCCTTGTCCTCGCTGTCGCCCTTGTCAGCGCCCTTTTCGGCCTCGGCGGACTGGCCGCTGTCGGCGCTGGCGGACTTGCCTGCACCACCTTCAGTGAAAACGGCCAGAATGGCTTCCGACTCGACCTGGCTGCCCTCTTCCGCCTTGATCTCGCTCAGGGCACCATCGGCAGGTGCCACGACTTCCAGCACCACCTTGTCGGTCTCGATCTCGGCCAGCACTTCATCACGCTTGACCGCTTCACCGACCTGCTTGGCCCAGCTGGCCACGGTGCCTTCCTGGATGGATTCCGGGAAGGTCGGGGCCTTGACGTCATGCTGGGTGCCGCCGGCAGCCGGCTCGGCATCGCCACTGTCATCGCCCGCACCGCCGCTGTCGGCTTCGGCCGAGTCCTCGGCATCCTGCGACTCGCTTTCACCGTCACCACTCGCCTCGGCTTCACCCAAGCGTCCCAGCACCTGCTCGGACTCAACGGTATCGCCTTCTTCGACAGTCACTTCGGCCAGGGTTCCGGCTTCCTGCGCCACAACTTCGAGCACGACCTTGTCAGTCTCGATCTCGACCAGGAGTTCATCGCGCTCGACGCTGTCGCCGGGCTTCTTGTGCCAGGCGGCCACGCTGCCTTCAGCAACGGATTCCGGAAAGGTTGGTGCCTTGATCTCGGTAGCCATGTAATTTCCTTTATGTTCTCTCTCGTCCCGGTGGTCGGCCTTACAGATTGAAGGCGTCGTCCACCAACTGGCGTTGCTGTTCGGTGTGCACGGACATGTAGCCCGCTGCAGGTGCCGCGGACGCCGGGCGACCGGCAAACTTCAGGCGCCCGCCCAGCCCCGACTTGAGGCGTTCGATGGCAACCCGCATGTGATGCTGGCTGGGATACCAGGCACCCTGATTCAAGGGTTCTTCCTGGCACCAGACCACGTCGGTGACATTGGCGTAATCCTTGATGGCCTCGTAGAGCTCCGCTTCCGGGAAAGGATAGAGCTGCTCGAGACGCAGAATGGCTACGTCATCCCGTGCGTTTTCCTCACGCCAGTTGGCCAGATCGTAGTACACCTTGCCGGCACAGAGGACGATACGCTCGACCTTGTCGGCATCACGCTTGCCCTGATCCGGCACGACCATCTGAAAGTGCCCGTGGGCCAGCTCTTCGAGGTCGGAGGTCGCGTCCTTGTGACGCAGCAGGCTCTTGGGTGACATGACGATCAGCGGCTTGCGCAGCTTGCGAATCACCTGACGACGCAGCAGATGGAAGATCTGAGCCGGCGTGGTCGGTACGCACACCTGCATGTTGTGCTCGGCACACAGCTGCAGGAAGCGTTCGAGGCGCGCCGAGGAGTGCTCCGGTCCCTGGCCTTCATAGCCATGCGGCAGCAGCATGGTCAGACCACAGAGGCGCTCCCACTTGGTCTCGCCGGAGGAGATGAACTGGTCGACCACCACCTGGGCACCATTGAAGAAATCACCGAACTGAGCTTCCCACACCACCAGATCATTGGGCGCGGTGGTCGAGTAGCCATACTCGAAGGCCAGCACCGCTTCTTCCGACAGGAAGGAGTCATGGATGGTGAAATCCGGCTGGTCCTTGGTCAGATGCTGAAGCGGCACATAGATGCTGCCATCGTTCTGATTGTGGACCACGGCATGGCGATGCGAGAAGGTCCCGCGGCCACTGTCCTGCCCCGTTAGGCGCACCGGATGCCCTTCATCGAGCAAGGTGGCGTAGGCCAGCGTCTCGGCAAAGCCCCAGTTGGCGGCCATGCCACCCGCCTGCATCTTGCGGCGGTCATCGTAGATCTTGCTGACCTGACGCTGCACGGCCACACCATCCGGGATGGTGCACATCCGAGACGCCAGGTGCTGCAGGCGCTTCATGTCGACACTGGTATCGGTGTAGCCCGACCATTCATGGCCGAGATAGGGCTTCCAGTCGACGAAAAGCTCGGTATTCGGCTCCTGGACGAGTGCGTTGGCCACATGGTTGCCGGCCACCAGGTCATCGCGATAGGTCTCGAAGACCTGCTTGACGTCCGATTCGGAGAGCACCCCCTCGCTGATCAGACGCTCGGCATAACGGGCACGCGAGGACGGATGATTTTTGATCTTGCTGTACATCATCGGCTGGGTGCCCGAGGGCTCATCGGCCTCGTTGTGCCCGCGACGACGATAGCAGACCAGATCGATGACCACGTCCTTCTTGAACTGCTGACGATAGTCGAGCGCCACCTGGGTGACGTGATGAACGGCATCCGGATCATCACCATTGACGTGGAAGATCGGCGCCTGAACCATCTTAGCGATGTCGGTGCAGTACTCCGTGGAGCGCGAGTCCAGCGGATGAGAGGTGGTGAAACCGACCTGGTTGTTGATAACAATGTGCACGGTCCCGCCGGTCTTGTAGGCGCGGGTCTGCGACATCTGGAAGGTCTCCATGACCACGCCCTGGCCGGCGAAAGCGGCATCTCCGTGTACGTTGATCGGCAGCACCTTGCCACCGTCGCTGTCCTGGCGACGATCCTGGCGGGCGCGTACCGAGCCCTCGACCACGGGAGCGACGATCTCTAGATGCGACGGGTTGAACGACAGCGCCAGGTGAACCTCGCCACCCGGTGTCATGACGTTGGAGCTGAAGCCCTGGTGGTACTTGACGTCGCCGGAGCCGCGCTCGACAACACGCTTGCCATCGAATTCATCGATCAGTTCGGAGGGGTTCTTGCCGAGGATGTTGACCAGCACATTGAGTCGGCCGCGGTGGGCCATACCAATTACCACTTCCTTGGTACCGTATCCGCCGCTGCGCTGAATCAGCTCATCCATCATGGGAATGAAGGATTCACCCCCTTCCAGACCGAAGCGCTTAGTGCCCGGATACTTGGATGCCAGATAGGTCTCCAGTCCCTCGGCGGCCGTCAGACGCTCCAGAACATGCTTGCGAACATCCTCTTTGAACTTGGGAGCACTGCGAACCGACTCGAAACGCTGCTGAAGCCAGCGTTTTTCTTCGGTATCGACGATGTGCATGATTTCACAGCCAATGCTGCGGCAGTAGGTCTGCTGCAGTGCCTCGACGATCTCCTTCAACGGTGCCTTGTCAGCTCCCATGAAGAAGGAGCCGGTCTGAAACTCGGTGTCGAGATCCGCCTTGGAAAGCTGATGGAAGGAAAGATCGAGGTCGGGTACCGGGGTCGGGCTGCGCAGTCCCAGCGGGTCGATATCGGCCTTTTGATGGCCGCGTACCCGATAAGCATTGATCAATTGCAGGACTTTGACCTGCTTCTTGTTTTCGCCGCTGTCCGACGAAGCCGCCCGGGCGGTGCGCCGCTGCTGACCCAGCTGATAGAACTGTTCACGTGTTGGGGCCAGCGGAACATCCTGTGTGGCACTGCCGTCGGGCCTGGGCAGTGTATCGAAGTATTCTCGCCACTCGTCAGGAACGGCGCTGGGATCATCCAGATACTGTTCGTAGAGCGCTTCCACGTAATGCACATTGCTGCCCGTCACGTGAGAGGAGCGCCACATCAACTCCATAATGCCTTGTTGCATCTCTCGGTCACCCTGCACTGATGGGGTGGTATCAGCGTCGCACGGCCAAGCCATTACGACATCGTGTTGCGGCCACCCAAGGTGGTCTCACCCGTGATTTCGATGGCCGAAAGCCGGTGCCTAAGGCACCGGCTTTCGACGAATCACCGGGTAAGGGCTGCGACACCGTGTCGCGGCACTGTACCGGTGACATGATAACAAGCCGGACGCCTCGGTTTAAGTGGCATTGGCCAGCAACATTTCACGGATCTTGCCGATCGCCCGCGTCGGGTTGAGCCCCTTAGGACACACCGCGACACAGTTCATGATGCCGCGGCAGCGGAACACGCTGAACGGGTCTTCCAGTTCAGCGAGGCGCTCGCGAGTCGCCTCGTCGCGTGAATCGGCCAGGAACCGATAGGCCTGCAAGAGCCCGGCCGGTCCGACGAACTTCTCCGGATTCCACCAGAATGATGGGCAAGAGGTGGAACAGCAAGCACAAAGAATGCACTCGTAGAGGCCGTCGAGCTTGTCACGATCCTCCGGTGACTGCAGACGCTCGATGGCCGGCGCCGGGGTGTCATTCTGCAGATACGGCTGGATACGCTCGTACTGTTTGTAGAACAGCCCCATGTCGACCACCAGATCGCGAATGACCGGCAGCCCCGGCAAGGGGCGCAGCGTCAGCTTGCCCTTCTTGACCACCTCAGAAAGCGGCGTGATGCAGGCAAGGCCGTTCTTGCCGTTCATGTTCATACCATCGGAGCCGCAGACCCCTTCGCGGCAGCTGCGCCGGAAGGCCAGGCTGCTGTCCCGTTCCTTAGCCATGTGCAGAACGTCCAGCACCATGATGTCGCGGCCCTGGGTGTCGATCTGGAACTCTTCCATGTACGGAGCGGTGTCGGTTTCCGGATTATAGCGGTACAGTGATACCTGAAGCATGGACATCGTCACTCCCCCTTAGTAAGTACGAACTTTCGGCTCGAACATGTCGACAGA
This sequence comes from Halomonas almeriensis, assembly GCF_030409235.1. Lineage (GTDB taxonomy): Bacteria > Pseudomonadota > Gammaproteobacteria > Pseudomonadales > Halomonadaceae > Halomonas > Halomonas almeriensis. The sequence goes on along the minus strand of NZ_JAUFPO010000004.1, from coordinate 129,062 downwards.
CTTGGGCGCGAAATTAACATCTCGCTGCCCCAGACGCTTCTCAAGCGGGAAGTACATGGAGTGCTTCAGCCAGTTGGCATCATCGCGATCCGGATAATCGTAACGCGAGTGGGCACCACGACTTTCCTTGCGGTCCAGTGCCGCAATGGCAGTGGCCTCGGCCACTTCCATCAGGTTGTCCAGTTCGAGCGCCTCGACCCGTGCGGTATTGAAGGCATTGGACTTGTCCGGCAGGTAGGCATTGGCGATACGCTCGCGCAATTCAGCAAGTTGCTGAACCCCCTTCTGCATGTTTTCTTCCTCACGGAAGACACCGAAATCGCTCTGCATGATCTCCTGCAGCGCCCGCTTGAGCTCGGGTACGCTCTCGCCGTCCGAGGACTCATTCCAGCGGTTGATGCGTTGCATGGCAGCATCGATGTCATCCTGGCTGGCCTCGAGGTAGTCGACACCCTCATTGAGCGCACTTTCGATGAACATACCGGCAGCGCGCCCGAAGACCACCAAGTCGAGCAGCGAATTGCCGCCCAGACGATTGGCGCCGTGGACCGAGACGCAGGCCGCCTCGCCGACGGCGAACAGGCCGTTGACGATCCGATCGTTGCCCTGCTCGTCCTGCATGATCGCCTGGCCGTGCACGTTGGTCGGCACGCCGCCCATCATGTAGTGGCAGGTCGGAACCACCGGGATCGGCTCCTTGACCGGGTCGGCGTGGGCGAAGGTCTTGGACAGCTCGACGATGCCCGGGAGGCGCTTGCTGAGCACTTCCTCGCCCAGGTGATCCAGCTTGAGGTAGACATGATCGCCCTTCTCGCCGCAGCCGCGGCCCTCGAGGATCTCCATGACCATGGAGCGGGCGACCACGTCGCGGCCGGCCAGGTCCTTGGCGTTGGGCGCGTAACGCTCCATGAAGCGCTCGCCGTCCTTGTTGATCAGGTAGCCACCCTCGCCTCGGCAGCCCTCGGTGACCAGGGTCCCCGCGCCGTAGATGCCGGTCGGGTGGAACTGCCACATCTCCATGTCCTGCATCGGGAAGCCGGCGCGCAGCGCCATGCCGATGCCGTCCCCGGTGTTGATCAGGGCGTTGGTGGTGGAGGCATAGATGCGGCCGGAGCCGCCGGTGGCAAGCACGGTGGCCTTGGACTTGATATGCACCACTTCGCCGGACTCGATGTCCATAGCAATGCAGCCCACCACGTCACCGTTGGCGTTCTTGACCAGGTCGATGGCGTACCACTCGTTGAGGAAGGTGGTATTGTTCTTCAAGTTGTTTTGGTAGAGCGTGTGCAACAGGGCGTGGCCAGTGCGGTCCGCCGCGGCGCAGGTCCGGGCCGCCTGGCCGCCCTCGCCGAAGTTCTTGGACTGGCCGCCGAACGGACGCTGGTAGATGCGGCCGTTGTCGAAGCGGGAAAACGGCAGGCCCATGTGCTCGAGCTCGAAGACTGCCTTGGGGCCCTCGGAGCACATGTACTCGGCGGCTTCCTGGTCGGTGATATAGTCGCCGCCCTTGACGGTGTCGTACATGTGCCAGCGCCAGTCGTCATCCGGGTCGGAAGATGCGATAGCGCAGGTGATGCCGCCCTGGGCAGACACCGTATGCGAGCGCGTCGGAAACACCTTGGTCAGCACGGCGGTCTTTTTGCCCGACTTGGCAAGCTCCAGGGCGGCACGCATGCCGGAACCGCCGCCGCCGATGATGATGGCGTCAAATGTCAAACTACGCATGTTGGACATGAATCAGGCTCCCCACAGAACTTGGATGCCCCAGACCAGGAACACAAAGATGGCTAGGATGATGATGAACTGGGTGGCGACACGGATACCGGTCGGCTTCAGGTAGTCAGTGGTCACGGTCCACAGGCCTACCCAGGCATGCGCAGCCAGCGAGACGAAGGCCAGCAGGGAGAAGATGCGCATCCAGGTCTGGGCGAACAGCCCGCTCCAGGTGGCGTAATCCAGCCCTGGGTTCAGCAGCAGATAGCCGACAAGAAACAGAGAATAGAGCGCCAGCACGATGGCCGAGGCCCGCTGCAGAAGCCAGTCGGAAAGCCCGCTGCGTCCGAGATTCGTGATATTGGTTACCATACCCAGACTCCCGCCAGAATGATCAGGACAGCGCTGGCCACAACAGTGATCTGCGCCTTTTTGATACCGCCCTCGAGCGTCACGCCGATATCGACATCCATCAAGAGATGCTTAATGCCGGCGACGAAGTGATACGCCAGGGCCGACAGCAGTCCCCAGGCAATCAGCTTGGCCAGGAAGTTGCCTGCCAGTGCATCCTTCACGGCAGCAAAGCCTTCTGGTGACGAAAGCGATGCATCCAAGGCCCAGAAGCCGAAAATCAATCCAATGAAAAGAATGACGCCGGTGATGCGGTGCACGATGGACGTCAAGGCGGGGAGTGGGAACTGTATAGTGGACAGGTCCAGGTTTACGGGTCGTTTGCTATTCACGGCTCTATACACACTCTCTTGGCCCGCCACTGGGCATTCGGGCGTGCCCTTGAAGCAGGCGGTGGTTTCGGGAAGGGGCAATCAAGACCGACGCGGTCACAATCGCCGTTTCCTGCCAGTCGCAGTTACAGATTATAAGGTGATGCTCCACCCCTGACAAATCGGCCGGGCACCGTAAGGGATGCTGACACTGCATTGCGAAAAAATTCATTACCCCCGCCATGACAGGGCCTGTGCCTGCCTCTGTCGCTGCAGCCCCCGCCATGTATGGTGCGAAGCACAATTTCATGTACAAGAACCGTACATTTCCAGCGTTTTTGTCAAACACGGCACTCCAATGGACCAATTGACAATCACGAGGACGCTTCTATAGTGGGCAAACCTTTTGGCTGACAAGCTCGGCAACATAGCGGCTTGCTGGCTCGATCAAGAACACGCAGAGGAGGCCTCCATGGCTGATAGGAAAGCAACTTTGACGGTAGAGGGTCTGGACAAGCCGATCGAGCTGCCGATCCATTCCGGCACTTGCGGCCCGGACGTGGTCGATGTGCGCGGCCTGGGTGCGGAAGGCCTCTTCACCTACGACCCCGGGTTCATGGCGACCTCCTCCTGTTCGTCCGCCATCACCTACATCGATGGTGGCCAGGGCATGCTGCTGCATCGCGGCTATCCCATCGGCCAGCTGGCTGAACACTCGGATTTCGTCGAACTCAGCTACCTGTTGATGTTCGGTGAGCTGCCCAGCGATGCCGAGTACGCCGACTTTGCCAACCGCATCACCTCACACACCATGGTGCATGAGCAGATCGCCAACTTCTTCAAGGGCTTTCGCCGCGATGCCCACCCGATGTCGATCCTGTGTGGCGTGGTCGGTGGCCTGGCCGCCTTCTATCATGATCATCTCGACATCACCAAACAGGAGGACCGCGAGGTCAGCGCTATCCGCCTGATTGCCAAGATGCCCACCATCGCGGCCATGTCCTACAAGTACAACATCGGGCAACCCTTCAACTATCCTCGCAACAACCTGAACTACGCAGAGAACTTCCTGTACATGATGTTCAGCAACCCCTGTGAGGACTATGAGATCAATCCGGTCTACGCCAAGGCCATGGACCGCATCTTCATGTTGCATGCCGACCACGAGCAGAACGCCTCAACCTCGACGGTTCGTCTGGCGGGCTCCACCGGCGCCAACCCGTTTGCCTGCATCAGTGCCGGTATCGCGGCCCTCTGGGGACCGGCTCACGGAGGGGCCAACGAAGCTGTGCTCAACATGCTCGACGAAATCGGCGATGAGAGCGAAGACAACATCCAGCGCTACATCGATCGCGCCAAGGACAAGGATGACCCCTTCAAGCTGATGGGCTTCGGCCACCGTGTCTATCGCAACTTCGACCCGCGCGCCAAGGTCATGAAGGAAACCTGTGACGAGGTCCTGGAGCAGCTCGGGCGCTCCGACGACCCCCAGCTGCGCATCGCCAAGCGACTTGAACAGATCGCCCTGGAAGATGAATACTTCATCGAACGCAAGCTGTACCCGAACGTCGACTTCTATTCGGGCATCATCCTCAAAGCCATGGGGATTCCGAAGAACATGTTCACGGTCATCTTTGCCGTGTCGCGAACCATCGGCTGGATTTCTCACTGGCATGAAATGATCAGCGACAGTTACAAGATCGGCCGCCCGCGCCAGCTCTACGTGGGACACGACAAGCGGGACTACCCCGGCAACTGAGTGTCGCCAGACTGACACCGCGCACCTTGACAAGGCCACCTTCCACGGTGGCCTTTTTTGTTTATTTCCCGCCAACACCCTTACAGGCAACGCCAGGAGGCATACAGTGACCCAATCCTGCCAACGCATCGCTTTTATCGGGCTCGGTGTCATGGGCTTCCCCATGGCGGGCCACCTGGCCCGCGCCGGCCACGACCTCCAGGTCTACAATCGCACACCAGCCAAGGCCGATGCCTGGGTAGCGGCATACGGCGGCAGCCAGCAGCCAACACCTCGAGAAGCCGCCGAAAACGCCGATCTGGTGCTGCTTTGCGTGGGCAATGACGATGATGTCAGAGCTGTCACCACCGGAACCGATGGCGCCTTGCACGGCATGTCAGCCGGCAGCCTGCTGATCGACCATACCACGGCGTCTGCCAGCCTCGCCGAGAGCCTCGATGAGGCCTGTAGAGAGCGCGAAATCGGCTTTCTCGATGCGCCAGTATCCGGCGGCCAGCAAGGCGCCGAGAAAGGCGCCCTGACGGTAATGTGCGGCGGTACCGAAAGCGACTTTCAGCGCGCCCGGCCGGTGCTGGCAAACTATGGCCGTGCCGTGACCCTGATGGGCCCGGCCAGTAGCGGTCAGTTGACCAAGATGGTCAATCAGATCTGCATCGCCGGACTGGTCCAGGGCCTGTCCGAGGGACTGCATTTTGCTGAACAGGCCGGGCTGGATCAGGCCCGCGTCGTCGAGGTCATCGCCCAGGGGGCGGCCGGCTCTTGGCAGATGGAGAACCGCCACCGGACCATGATTGCGGGTGACTACGACCACGGTTTTGCCATCGACTGGATGCGCAAGGACCTGGGAATCTGTCTCGATCAGGCTCGCCAGCTACAGGCAAAATTGCCGGTCACCGCTCTGGTCGATCAATTCTATGCCGACCTGCAGACCATGGGGGGTGGACGCTGGGATACCTCTGCCCTACTGCGTCGCCTTCAGTCTTTCAAAAACCAGTGAGCCAGGGGGCTGGTGCGCCTGAAACAGGGGTTTGCCCTGGTCTCCAGGCAAGCCCGGCAAGGCCTCCGCCCCCTTTTCCACACATTCTGTGGATAAACCTGTTTAAAACCTTTCCAAAACGTCCCTGAATCGCCATGAGCTGCGGCTCACGCTCAGATTGGTCAATTTTTAACCCGATATAAACCATTGATTCGTAAAGTTTTTCTTAAAAACCCCGGCATCATGCGGGATCACGCGATGTCAATGGCGGGATACAAGACACGGAACAGAAGAAGTGGACAAGTCAAGCCAAAAAAGTGCTTTTCAAGCCTTGAAAACGCTCTCGAAGCATGGTCGGGAAACTTCTATCCACAAGTGAGGAACATGCCGAATCGGCCTCCCCGACAAGGGCAGGCTTGGCTAAGCGTGGATACATTGGGGAGGTAATAAAGTGGCGTCCCATAGGGGGTTCGAACCCCTGTTACCGCCGTGAAAGGGCGGTGTCCTGGACCACTAGACGAATGGGACGCACCGGCTTCGAATCGAGATGATGGTGGAGCCTAGCGGGCTCGAACCGCTGACCTCAACACTGCCAGTGTTGCGCTCTCCCAGCTGAGCTAAGGCCCCATATCTCGTGAAGACGAAGCATATACTACTGACCAAGGTGGGATTCGTCAACAGACTTTAAGTAGAAAGAGGAAAGAAGAAAGCTCGACACCCCTTCCCTCTTCGCAGCGCGGCTCGCCGCTCTTCCTTCTCAAAGCGGCGCAGCCGCATATTACAGCTCTCTGTACTCCTTCTCGAAGCGCTTTGTCTGTTTCTTGGACACGCCGCCCAGCACGCTAATGGCGTGGCGCAGTCGGGCTCGGGTGACATCCGAGCCGAGGATCGCCATGGCGTCCATCACGGAGGTACTCGTGGAAGAGCCGGTGATGGCGATGAAAACCGGTGCCAGGAACTCCTTCATCTTCAGTTCGAAATGGCTGGAGAGAGCCTTGACCTCGGCCAGCAGGGCTTCCTTGTTCCAGGCAGGCAGTGTTTCGCACCGCCAGGACAGAAACTGCAGCAGCTTGACGAGCGTCTCGCGTTCCAGCTTCACCCCGGCAAAGCTCGTTTCGTCCACATTGACCGTTCCGGCGAAGAAGTGCCCGGCCAGCGGCATGACCTCCGACAGTGTCTCCACCCGGGGGCGAACCTGGGGCAGAATCTGGCGCGCATAGGCTTCGTTGAAGGCCCACTCTTTCAGGGCCTCGAGCAAGGCATCGTCATCCAGGTCCTCGCGGATATACAGGCCATTCAGCCAGGACAGTTTTTCCAGATCGAAAACCGGCCCGCCAAGCGACACACGCTGAATATCGAAATGTGCCATCATCTCGTCCAGGGTGAACTTCTCGCGCTCGTCGGGCATCGACCAGCCCATGCGCCCCAGGTAGTTCGCCACGGCCTGCGGGAGATAACCCATGCGCCGATAATAGTTGATCGACGTCGGATTCTTGCGCTTTGACAGCTTCGACTTGTCGGGATTGCGCAGCAGGGGCATGTGACAGATGGTCGGCATCGGCCAGCCGAAGTATTCATAGAGCAGCTGGTGCTTGGGCGCGGAATTGATCCACTCCTCGCCCCGCAATACATGGGTGATACCCATCAGGTGGTCATCCACCACATTGGCCAGATGATAGGTGGGCATGCCATCCGACTTCAGCAGAACCTGGGCGTCCACCTGGGCCCAGTCGACCTCGATGGAGCCGCGCAGCATATCCTTGACCACACAAGTACCCTGGGTGGGCACCGTCATGCGCACCACATGGGGCCAGCCTTCCTGCTCGCGGCGTGCCACTTCATCGGCAGGCAGCGCCAGGTCATCGGGTTTCAGAGCCAGATGCTGCCCCGCCGCCTTGCGTTCTTCACGCAGCTGATCCAGCTCTTCACTGGTGCGATAGCACTTGAACGCATGGCCCGACTCCACCAGCTGCCGGGCATACTCGACATAGATATCACCGCGCTCACTCTGTCGATAAGGGCCATGAGGGCCCCCAACATCCGGTCCTTCGTCCCACTCGAGCCCCAGCCAACGCAGCGAATCGAGAATCATCTGCTCGGATTCGGCGGTGGACCGCTGACGATCCGTGTCCTCGATGCGAAGAATGAACTGGCCTCCGTGCTGCCGAGCGAAGCACAGATTGAACAGGGCAATATAGGCCGTGCCCACATGGGGATCTCCGGTGGGAGACGGCGCAATACGAGTACGTACGGTCATGTCATCCTGGGTCCGATCAATGAAAAAAGAAGCCCGCTCACCGGGCAGTCACCGGCATTATACGCACCTCACCTGCTACCGGCAGCCTGTCCCGGATAATCCCCGACAACAGGCAGGCGGATGTCAGGGCAGGAATTTCACCCCTGAGGGCTCGATGCGCACCTGCCAGGCGGCTTCCACGATCTGCCCCAGCCCATGTTCGGACTCGACGACCCATTCCCCGGTCAGGTGCTGCCCCTTGTCTCCCAGGCGCGACCGGACCGCTGCCGGCTGCACGCTGGCCGGCGGCATGACCACACGTATCCGGTAGTCTCCTTCGGGCAGGCCACTGCCTGGACCGAAGGGGCCGGCCGATACGGCACCGTCCGCGACCTCCTGGCTGTCACGCCAGCTGACGCCGCTGGCACTGCGGTCGGCCATTATCCGCAGCCGAGTCCCCTCGGGCAGATTGGTCGCCACCTCGATGACCAGGCGGCTGGTCTCATCGAGGTGCACCGAGACATCGAACTCCACCGGCTGAGCCAAAGCGTTCGCCTCTTCGGCACTGGCCTCCTTCGCTTCGGTATCCGGCTGCGCCACTCCGCCCAGACGATCATCGTCTAGCTGATCATCACTGCCACAGCCCGCCACCAACAGCACGACGCTCAGCACGACTGGCTGCCATCTCTTCATGCGTGCCCCCAGCACCGAGGATGAGCCTTCAGCGTATCATTCCGCCACGCACCTGCCGACACACTTCAACCAATATCCCGCGGCCTGATGCCGATGCAGCACCACCGACTCTCGCAAGCCCGCCCCGGAGTGATAGAATAACGACCATATCTCACGCTTCCTGTAGCCGAATCGCATGACCAGCACCCTCGACCGAACCTTCTCCGTGGCACCCATGATGGACTGGACGACCCGCGACTACCGCGCATTCGCCCGGACCCTGACGAGGCGGGCCCTGCTGTACACAGAGATGGTGACCACGGGCGCCATCCTGTATGGCTCGCCCCGCGAACGCTTCCTGGGCCATGACCCGGTCGAGCATCCGCTGGCGCTGCAGCTCGGTGGCAGCGACGCCGGAGCGCTGGCCGAGTGCGCGGCCATCGCCGAACACTGGGGGTACGACGAGGTCAACCTCAATGTCGGTTGTCCCAGCGACCGGGTGCAGAACAACCTCATCGGCGCCTGCCTGATGGCGCACCCGGACAAGGTGGCCGCGGCGGTCAAGGCCATGCAGGCTCAGGTCTCGATTCCGGTCACCGTGAAGTGTCGGATCGGTATCGATGACCAGGACGAGGATGCCGACCTGGCACGGTTCGTGGAACAGGTCGCGGAAGCCGGCTGCGAGACCTTCATCGTGCATGCCCGCAAGGCCTGGCTGGAAGGCCTGTCGCCCAAGGAAAACCGCGATGTGCCCCCGCTCAACTATCCGCGGGTGCATCGCCTGAAAGCCCAGTATCCGGGGCTTCACATCGGCATCAATGGCGGTATCAAGGGCCTGGAGGAATGTCGCGCACAGCTGGACCGGGTCGACAGCGTCATGATCGGCCGCGAAGCCTATCAGAACCCCTGGCTGCTGTCGTCGGTGGACTCGCGGCTGTATAACGCCGAGGACCCCGCCACCAGCCGCCATGCGGCGGCGCGCGCCCTGCGCCCCTACATCGCCGAGCGACTCGCGGAAGGGGCCCGGCTCAATCACCTGACACGCCACCTGCTGGGGCTGTTCCAGGGATGTCCCGGCGGACGCCGCTTTCGCCGCCACCTCTCGGAGAACGCCCACCGGGAGGGGGCCGGCCTTGCAGTGCTGGATGACGCACTCGGCCTGGTGGCCGAGGATCAGCCCGCCATGGCGGGCTGACTCACCGGGTTAGTAGAGCGAGTCGGGAGGTGGCTCGAGGCTGGACTGAAAGGTTTCGATGGCACTCTCCGCCTCGTCGATCTCGTCGAATCGGGCAATGTGAAACAGCGCCTCGCCTTCATTGACCAGCGGCAAACGGCCCATGCCGATCACGATGCCATCCGCCATGGAGCGCACTTCACCCTCGGCATTGCCAAAGGCATCGGCGACACGCCCCAGCTGCTGACCTCTGGCCACGCGCGCGCCAAGCCGCACCTGGGGCCGCAGGATGCCGTCGATTGGCGCCCTCGCCCAGCTCGAGCCATTGGCGATTTCCGCCGCCGGCGGCTCGCGACGCCGTTTGCTTCCGCTGAGCATGCCCAGTCGCCGCATGACCCTGAGCACACCACGTACCCCGGGCGTAATGGCCCACTCATCGAAGCGCAGAGCCTCACCAGCCTCGTAGGTCAGGACCGGCGTGCCACGGTTCTGCGCATAGTGGCGAAGACTGCCCTCGCGGAGTTCGGCATTCAGGATGACCGGCGCCCCGAAGGCATTGGCCATGCGTTCGGTCTCCTCGCTGGTCGCCAACTGGGCCCGTATCTGCGGCAGATTGGTGCGGTGAATCGCTCCGGTGTGCAAGTCGATGATGTGCGTCGCCTGATCGACAATCTGCTCGCGAAACAGCGCCGCCACACGCCCCCCCAGCGACCCCGACTCACTGCCAGGGAAGCAGCGATTCAGGTCACGTCGGTCAGGCAGGTAGCGAGTGTGCTGCACGAAGCCGAAGACGTTGACGATTGGCACGGCGATCAAGGTGCCCTTCAAGCGCGACAACTGCCGGGAGCCCAGCAGACGCCTGACGATCTCGACGCCGTTGATTTCATCGCCGTGTATGCCACCGCAGACCAGCATGACAGGCCCTGGTTTCCGGCCATGCACCACCTCGACCGGGATGTACAAAGGGGCATGGGTGTATAACTTGGCGACCGGCACATCAATCTGCTGACGGCTTCCGGGGGAGACACTCACATCGGCCAGTTCAAAGGGGGCACGCGCCATGGTCTTTCCCTGTTGATGAAACAATCCAGAGGGCAGTTATACACGGCGCGACGTCGGAAGACGAGCGACATGCACCAACGCATGTAAAACACCCACCCCTCGGGTAGAATGGCGAAAGGCACCACCACAAAGTTGAGTTCCTCTATGGCAAGACGTACCAAGGCAGAAGCCGAGGCCACCCGCGTGGCGTTGCTGGATGCCGCCGAGGCCGTCTTCTTCGAGAAAGGCGTTGCCTGCACTTCACTGGAACAGATTGCTCGTCACGCCGGCCTGACCCGCGGTGCGGTCTACTGGCACTTCCGCAACAAGAGCGACCTGTTCCGGGCGGTGCTGGACAGGGTCAGGATGCCCTTCGAGGAACTAGTGGCCGAGTCGGCGGCCCCCGATGCATCACCGCTCGATGCCATACGCTTGGGGTGTCAGCGAGGCTTTCATCAACTCGAGCAACCCCAGCATCGGCGCGTGCATGCCACGCTGCTGCATCGCTGTGAGTTTTCCAATGACATCGACCCGCAGGCCATACAGGCCGAGATGGCCGAGGAGTGCCTGGGCGCCCTGCAGAGATATTTTGATGAGGCGCGTGACCAGCAACTGTTGCGCGAGGATCTCGATCCGCTGGTAGCCACGCAGTTGCTCCAGACAACCCTGAGTGGGCTCTACCATGACTGGCTGCGTGACACCGAGGCATTTTCCCTGCAGGAGCGCGGTAACCAGCTGGTCGACACGCAACTGCGGCTGTTCAGTCGCGGCACCCCCTCAAGCTGAGGTCGACGAACCGTTGCGGCCCGGGGGTTCGCTATCGGGGCGTCCCTCACGCCCGGCGAGACGCAGCTTCACAAGCCGTGTGCGGGCATCCAGGTAATCCTGCTCGAGCACCGAGCGATAGGCGTCGGCATTGCCCAGATACTTGACCAGCACTCGCCGCTCGCCCCTGGCCGGCTGATTGCCCGCCTTGCCTTGCAACACCACCTGACGGTCCTCGTCATCCTCCAGCACGGCCGTCGCATCCCCGTCCCCGGTGACGTCCACCACACGAACTGTCTCGCCTAGCAGGCAGCGACGCGAGAGGGTCGGGTGGCGGTGTAACCAGGCATGCAGGCGCCGACACAGGGCGCTGGCGAGCGGCGAGGCCAGGGCAAACGCCGCCCATAGCACGGCGAACCCGGCCGGCACGCGGAAGAATCCCAGCGAGAGCCGGCTCAACACCAACCATTCGATGGCCAGCGTGATCAGCCCGGCGAAGATGGTCAGTACGCTGAGTGCCATGGAGACAGGGACACCGGCAAAGCCCAGCCCGACCATGGTGCTAGCCAGATGGTCCTGCTTGAGACTGTCGTGCTCGAACAGCTCGGTCGGCGTCAGACGTAGCATCACCAACAGCCAGTACAACGCAAGCAAGCCCAGCAGCAGCGTGAAGACAATCAGCGGAAAGCTTGATGCCTGTTCAATCAGGGTGTTCATGGCGCGTCCTCCTGGGGTCGTGTGGCCCGGGTTCTGGGTCGCGTTCTCGGACAGACATTGCGGTGTTCCGACATCGGCCCGAGGCACTGCCCGATTACTTAGCCAGCAAAACTTTCTCTAGATTCAGGATAGACCATGCAGTGCCGTGATCACCCCCCTCTTTCGTTCTAGACGCCAGTCACTGCGCGTCGCCGCCCCTCAATAAAAAACGGGCACCGCCCCCGAGGGGGCGATGCCCGTTCGCCACAGATCCGGGAAATATCAGATCAGCGTGCGTCCTGCTGCACCGCTGTCTCGCTATTCCCGGTACCCGCCTTGCCGGTCTTGCGCTTGAGCCAGTTGGTGACGGCCGCGATCATGGCGTAGAAGCTCGGCACAAAGAGACTGCCGAGGATGGCCACCGAGGCCATGCCCACCGCCACCGTAGTGCCGATGTGGTGGCTGCTGGTGGCACTGGCGCCGGTCGCTAGAGCCAGCGGCAGAGTACCGAAGATGAACGCCAGTGATGTCATGACGATCGGGCGGAAGCGAAGCTCGGCCGCGGTGATCGCTGCCTCGCGAATCGACTTGCCCTGCTCACGCCGCTGCAACTCGGCAAATTCGACGATCAGGATGGCATTCTTAGCCGCCAGACCGACAACCACCAGCATGCCGATCTGCACATAGACACTGGTATCGAGTCCGCGCAAGACGATGCCGCCGATCCCACCCAGGAAGGCAAAAGGAGTGGCCGTCAGGACCGCCAGTGGCAATGACCAGCTCTCGTACTGGGCCGCCAGAATCAGAAAGACCATCAGTAGCCCGAAGACAATAGCCAGAGTCGCCGCGCTGCCAGCCTGACTTTCTTGGTAGGCCGTGCCGGTCCAGCCCATGCCCCAGCCATCGCCCAGGACGTCCTGAACAAGCTGTTCCATGGCCTGAATCGCCTGCCCGGAACTGAAGCCAGGCGCCGGCTGGCCCTGGAACTGAGCTCCAGGATAGACACCGAAACGCGTCACCACCGAAGGCGCGGTTTGACGCTCGATAGTGGCGAACTCGGAAATCGGAATCCGCTGGCCATCGCCTCCCCGAACATAGATGCTATTGATGGCATCAGGTGTTTTGCGGAAGGCATCCTGATTCTGTAGGTAGACCTGGAAGTTGCGGCCCTGGTAGCTGAAGTAATTGACGAATCCATTACCCAGGGTGGTGCCCAGGGTCGAGTTCAGAGCCTCCATGGAAACGCCATAGCTCAGCGCCTTCTGGCGATTGAGCTCGACCTCGTAGGACGGCACATTGGCGCTGTAGGTCGTGAACACCTGATTCAGCGCCGGGTGCTCTGCCGCCGCCCCCATGAGCTTCATGGATGCCTGAGACATTTCCTCCGCGGAGGCGCCTTCGTAGGACTCCAGGTAGCCGGTAAACCCGCCGGTAGTGGACAAGCCGATAATCGGCGGCATGTTGAACGCCCTGGCTGAGCCACCGGGGGTTTGCGCACCGAGCTGCATGACCCTGCCGACCAGCTCCTCCACATCCATCTCGCGCTCGCTCCATGGCTCCATGTTGATGAAGATGATGCCGCGGGCCGTGTTCACCGTGCTGGTCAGCATGTCGTAGCCCGCCACCGCTGTGGAGTACTTGACGGCATCCAGCTCCTCGATGGCCGCGCTCAACTCCTGCATGTAGGCCTCGGTACGTTCCAGAGAGGCCGCATCCGGCAGCTGCACCGCCGCAAGGGCAATCCCCTGATCCGTGGAGGGCACCAGAGAAGAGGGAGTGCTCTGGTACATCCACCAGGAGCCCGCCCCGACCAAGACCGTCAACAGCAGGGCCAGGCCCCAGAAGCGCACCAGCAGCTTGACGCCCCACATGTAAACCGCGGTGATGCCGGCAAAGAGACGGTCGAAGAGGCGCAGGGGCGTGCGCACGGCCCGCCCGAAGGCGGTCTCCCTGCGGTGCAGGTCATGCTTGATGAAGATGGCAGACAGAGCGGGCGTGAAGGTCAGCGCCATCAGCGCCGAGAAGGCCACCGAGACAGCGACGGTCAGGGCAAACTGCTGATAGATCTGGCCACTGAAACCGCCCAGGAAGGCCACCGGCACAAAGACCGCCGCCATGATCAGGGAGGTGGCAATCACCGGGCCGCCGACCTCCTTCATGGCCCGCACCGTGGCCTGCAGGACGGTGATATCCTCCTCCTCGCCGAGTACCCGTTCGACGTTCTCCACCACCAGGATGGCATCATCGACCACGATACCAATCGATAACACCATGGCGAACAGCGTCAGCAGGTTGATGGAGAACCCGAACATGTAGAAGCCGGCGAAGGTCGCCAGTACCGAGACCGGCACCACCGACATGGCAATCACCGTGAAGCGCCAGTTCTGCAGGAAAATGAACAGAATGACGGCGACGATCAGGAAGGCTTCTATGAAGGTGTGATAGACCGTTTCCACCGAGGCACTGATGAACTGGGTGGTATCGTAGGGAGTGACATACTCGAGCCCCGGCGGGAACCGCTCGGACATGTCATCCATGACCGCCTCAACCGCGCGGGCGGTTTCCAGCGCATTGGCCCCGGGCTGCTGATTGATCATGATGGGGGTCATGGTGCCGCCATTCAGCTTGGCGTCGACCCCATAGGACGATGCGCCCAGCTCGACACGCGCGACATCCGCCAGACGCAGAGAGGAGCCATCCGAATTGGTCCGCAGCAGAATGTCGCGAAAGTCGTCCGGGCTGGTCAGTCGGCCACCGGCGGTCACCGTATAGGTATAGGCGCGCGGGTCTTCCTGCGGCATGGCGGCCAGACTCCCCGCCGGCACTTCGGTGTTCTGTGCCCGAATCTTCTGCGACACCTCGGCAGGCGTCAGGTCGTATTCCGCCAGCTTGTCCGGATCCATCCAGATCCGCATGGCGAAATCGCCGCCACCCAGTACCTCGGCGGAGCCCACGCCAGACACCTGACGCAATTCGTCGAGGATATTGAGCGTGGCGTAGTTCTGCATGTAGATCTTGCCGTAGTCGCCATCTGGCGAGATCAACGACACCAGCATGAGAATCGAGCTGGAACTCAGCTCGACCTTCACGCCCTGGCTCTGCACCGCCTCGGGCAGCTGAGAAAGAGCGCCTTGCACCCGGTTATTGACGTTGATGGTGTTGATATCGCCATCCGAGCCGATGGCGAAGGAGACATTCAACGACATGGCGCCCTGACTGGAGCTGGTCGAGGTCATGTAGAGCATGTCCTCGACCCCGTTGATGGCCTCGGCCAGCGGCGCCGCCACCGTCTGAGAGACGGTCTCGGCATCGGCGCCCGGATAGCTGGCCTGAACCGACACCGTGGGCGGTACCACACTCGGATACTGCTCGATGGGCAGCACCCGCATGCTCATCAGGCCGACAATGGTCAGGATAATGGCCAGGACAGTGGCAAAGATCGGACGCTTGATGAAGAAGCTGGAGAAACTCATTGCCCACCCTCTTCAGCCGGCGCAGACCCCTGTTCTCCGGATCTCGCCTGGCCCTCGCCAGAGGTGGCGTCAGCTTGAGCCGACTGTCCTTGAGCACCAGCCCGTGACGACTCCGGCTCTTCCATCAGGGCCTCAGCATCGCCATCGAAAGGCTGAGGGTCGATGGACGTGCCGGGCTGCAGGCCGGCCGGGTCACCCACCACCACTCGATCACCCGGCTCGATGCCATCGCGCAGGATTTGCCAGGGTCCGGCGAGCTCGCCCAGCTGAACGGTACGCGACCGCGCCACATTGTCGTCGTCGAGCACGAACACCTGGGGGCCCATGAGGCCCTGGGTCACGGCGATTTCCGGCACCGCCAGAACATCGAAGCGTTTGACCCCCTCCAGGCTGACCCGGGCAAACTGCCCCGGCAGGGCGGTACCGTCAGGGTTGGCGAAGCTGGCCTCAGCCTGAACGGTCCCCGTGTCCTCGCCGACGCGGGTACCGAGAAAGCTCAGGCGACCCTTCAGTGTCTGCTCCGATGTCCCGGTCGGCAGCGACAGCGAAGCCCCAATATCCTTCAGGGACTGGTCGGAGACTTGTTGACGCAGGGCATGGGCATCCGCCTGAGGCATCTGGAAGCGCACTTCCAGCGGGTCCAGCGGAGTAATGGTCGCCAACTCGGTACCGGGACTGACCAGGTTGCCCAGATTGATCTGACTGAGGCCGATCTGGCCACTCACCGGCGCGGTCACATCGGCGTAGTTCAGGTCGAGCTGAGCACTGCTCAGGGCGGCCTCGGCCTGTGCCACACTGGCGCGCGCCACGTTACGGTCAGCCAACGCCTGGTCGTACTGTTGACGGCTCACCGAATTCTGGCTGAGCAACTGCTCATAACGTCGGGCATCGCTCTGGGCGCGAGCCAATTCGGCTCGGGCGCTTTCCAGGTCGGCCCGACGCTGTGCCACCGTGGCCTGGTAAAGGTCCGGCTCGATGGCGTAAAGGCTTTCCCCTTTTTCGACCATCTCGCCGGGCTCGAACCGACGCTCCTCGAGAAAGCCGGTGACCCGGGCCACCAGCGTGACCTCTTCACCACTTCGCAATTTGGAAGGGTAGGATTTATCCAGCGGGAGATCCTGCCGCGCCATCTGCTGGACCGGCATGGGCCTGGGGGGTGCCTCGGCGGCGGCGTTCTGCTGAGATGACTGAGCCGTCTCCTCCCCCTGACCGCAGGCTACCAGCAACAGGCCCGAAGCGAGCCCCAGGAGTCCCGCTCGCGCCCTGTGAATCATCGTTTTCATGCCTAGCTATCCCGTTTAGCCATTCGAAAGTCGACGCCAACTATACACTGGCGAAGGCAAAATATACATTCGTGTTTGTATGTAAAAGCGACCACCTGCTTCAGCCCTGTGGCCGAGGCGCTTCACCGATGTCCAGTGCCTGCTCGTAACGCCCCTCCTCGGGCAGCGTGAAGCTCACACTGCGACTCTCGTCCAGCCAGCCGTTGACCTCTTCGATGGCGCTGACATCGAGCGTTCCCGACTGCTGGCGCAGGTTCAACAGGTTGATGACGTAGTCGTAACGTGCTTCGGCATGGTTGGCGATGGCATCATAGAGGCTCTGTTCGGCATTGAGCACATCGACAATATTGCGGGTGCCGACCTCATAGCCGGCACGCGTAGCTTCCAGGGCGCTGCGGTTGGACACGATGGCCTGCGAACGAGCTTCCACCGTCGCCACATTGTTACTGACCTGGGTAAAGAGCGAGCGCACCTGCTGCACCGTATTCCGACGCTGGGCCTCGAAATTGTACTGGCTGGACTCTAGCTCATAGGTGCTCCGACGAATCGCGGCGCTGGTACGCCCCCCCGTGTAGAGCGGCATGCTGAGATTGACGCCGACCTGCGCAGAGGAGTCCTGGCCATCCAGGGCATCATTGTCGCTGTCCGCCAGCTGATAATTGGCAAAGGCCTCCACGACCGGCAGACGCTGGGCCTGCGAGACATCCACCGTGCTGCGCGCCACCGCCACACCGGCCTCTTGCGCCAGGACGCGCGGATTGTTCTCCAGAGCCCGCTCGACCCAGGCATCCCGCACGGCCGGCTGAGGCGGTGTCACCGACATACTCTCGCCCAGCGACTCGATGCTCTGGTAGCGCTGTCCGGTCAGGCGCTCCAGCGCCTCGAAGGCCACCTGCAGGTCACTTTCGGCGGCAATCCGTTCGGCACGCGACTGATCATAACTGGCCTGCGCCTCCTCGACTTCGGTGATGGCAATCAGGCCGACATCGAACTGCTCTCGCGCTTGTTCGAGCTGGCGGCCGATGGCGCGCTCTTGTGCCCGACGGGCCTCGAGAATCTCGTGGGCTCGCAGAATGTCGAAATAGGCGGAGGCGACATCGATGAGCACCTGTTGCTCGGTCGCCGCCAGCTGATAGGTCTGCTGATCAACCTGCCGCTCAGCCCGTTCCACCTCGGCACTGTTGACGGCGTCAAACAGGGCCTGGGTCGCATCAAGCGACAGACGGGCACTGTTGAAACGGTCGTCTCCGGCCGAGGTGCCACCCGGCTGACCAGCCGTTTGAGAGTCGAACTGTTCGTTGTGGGTCACCTGGCCGGAGGCGTTGACCTGAGGCAGCAGATCCGCCTGCTGCACATCCTGTCCCGCTTCCACCGCCTGGGTGTCGGCGCGTGCCGCGGAGAGGTCAGCATTGTTGTCCAGCGCATCACGAGTGATGGTCAGCAGGTCGGCGGCGTACGCCGGGCCAGCCATCAGGGAGGCGACCACCATGGACAGCAGGGTCCGTCGCGCCGGACGAGCAACACGGCACGCCAGCTTCACGGGACGAGAAGGCATCATCGGCAGGGTCCTTTGGCAATTCATAAAAAGATTTACATACATTGTCGCATGTTTCCGCCGCGACTTCATGACAGGCTAAACAGGCCGAGTGAAGATTTTGCGATTCAGGCGCGGATTTCATCGAATATCCCGGAGGGGCCATGCCCACCCTCCGCCGCTTGACCACAGGACTTCCGGTAAGCGCGTGGTTGTGGATCACGCAGGCGGCAGCTGGACCCACCACTATGATCCGCGCATCGGTGAGCAGTTCATCCATGATACGCCCCGCGACATGTGGCAGGTCTGGGAATCGCTGCGCTGCCCGGTGATGGTGGTGCGCGGCGCGTCATCGACACTGCTCAGCGCTGAGAGTATAGACAAGATGCGCCAGCTTCGCCCCGGCCTGGTCAGCCTCGAAGCCCCGGAAGGCGGCCATGCACACATGCTCGATCGGCCGAGTCACGTGGATCCGGTCCGGGCCTTCCTGACGAAACCCGCCGAGGAAATCGACGCACCGCCCTACCGCTTCCGCAAGCGCCTGTCCTGGTGGAAACGCTGGCTACGCTTCGGCCGGTCATTGCGTTGACAAGCTGCAGACGTCCTGCGGGAAATGTCCGGTACCGAGAACTAGGGTGCTGGCTGCTCCACGCGAACCAGCGCCCGCTCCACGCCGCGGCGATAGGCGCCACCGAACAGCAGCAGATGGTTGAGCAGAGGGTAGAGCTGGAATAGCGCTTCGCGGCGCGGCCAGTCGTCCGGCTCGCGGCCGTCCCAATAGGAGCTGAAGAAGGCCTTTCCGGGGGCGCCGAACAGGGTCAGCATGGCCAGATCGACCTCGGGGTAATGCCGATAGACCGCCGGGTCGATGATCGCCGGGCCACGCGCGGTGAAGAGCACATTGCCCGACCACAGGTCGCCATGCACCAGGCTGGGCGGCGACGGCGGCAACCAGGTGTCCAGATCCCGGGCCACGCCTTCCAGTCGCGCCCTCAGCTTGCCATCCAGCAGTCCCCTATCATGACAGGCCTGCGCCAGCGGCAGCAGGCGTCGCTCACGCTGAAAGGCACGGCCGTCCGTCAGCGGCTGGTTGGGCTGGGGCGTCAAGCCGCAGGCATTGTCGCGATGCCAGCCATGGGCGGCACCGCTCGACGCATGCAGGTCGCGCAGCCCCTCCCCCAGGGCGGCCTCGTCACGCTGCCCGGCACCTGCCTGCTCCAGCGCCTCCATGATCAGCCAGCCCTCGCCTTCACCGAGCACCTCGGGCACCACCAGCCGGGTTGCCGACTCGCGCAGCGCCCGCAGTCCCTCGGCTTCGCCGGACAAACGCTCGGCATCATCGCGCTTGATGATCACCGGCCCCTGGCGGGTATCCAGCCAGGCCACCGAGGCGCTGTCGCCTCCACCCAGCGGGTGCGGCTCGCCTCGCGGCACCAGTGCCAGGGATGCCAGCATCTCGCGTAACGGGGTTTTCATGATCTCACTCCTTGGCGTCTGGTGGGAAAACGGGATGACAGTCGCCACGGCGACATCCGACAATCAGAGCCAGCCATCGAATCCACGACACACGAGAGGTGAAGCTGCCATGTACAAGCTGGCGTTTTTTGTCCCCCGGGAGGATGCCGAAGGGGTCAAGGAAGCGGTATTCGCCACCGGCGCCGGGCGCATCGGCGACTACGAGGCCTGCTGCTTCGAGACACCCGGTAGTGGACAGTTTCGGCCACTGTCCGGCGCCGACCCGCACATCGGCCGGGTCGGCGACCTGGAGACCGTCAGCGAACTCAAGGTCGAACTGGTGTGTGATGATGCCCTGATCCATGATGCCGTGGCGGCGCTGCGTCAGGCTCACCCTTACGAGGAGCCCGCCTTCGATGTGTGGCGCCTGGAAGCGATCTAGGCGCCCGCGCCCCGGTGGTCATGCCGAGCCGAAGTAACGCTCGCGATCCTCGGGAGTGATATCGCTCTGGTGCAGGGGAAACCCCTGGTCCGCGTGGCGATCCATGTAGAAGTGGCGCAGCGTGCGCTCGATCGTCGGGAAGGCCAGTTCATCCCAGGGGATCTCGTGTTCCTCGAACAGCGCAACCTCGAGGCTTTCCGCTCCGGCAGCGAAGCCGCCCGCGAGATCGGCCAGGAAGATCATGTAGACCTGGTTGATGTGCGGCAGGTCAATCAGGGTATAAAGTCCCTGCAGAGACACGTCCGCACAGGCCTCCTCCTGGGTTTCCCGGGCCGCCGCCTGCTGGGTGGTCTCGGCGTTCTCCATGAAGCCCGCCGGCAGGGTCCAGTAGCCCTTGCGGGGCGCGATGGCACGTCGGCACAGGAGGATCTGCGAGCCACGCACCGGCAGGGTGCCAGCAATGATGCGTGGGTTCTGATAATGAATACTGCCACAGGCATCGCACAGATAGCGCGGTCGGTCATCGCCTTCAGGGACCGCTAAGCGGACCGGCTGGCCACAATGGCTACAAAAATTCATGGTACTCCCTGACGAGCCGTTCGCTAGGCGTCGGCCCGAACTTGACGCCGCCTTGGACGGCTGGGTAAAAGGGATCAAACTCGACGGAAAGCCCATGTTAGAGAAACTTCGCGAGCGCCTGCAAGCGCAGCCTCCCCGACGCCTGGGACTCGACCTGCCGCAGGCTGCCGTACTGATACCGCTGGTGACTCGCGCTCAACCGACACTGCTGTTCACGCGCCGCGCCGCCCACCTCGCCACCCACAGCGGCCAGGTCGCCTTCCCCGGCGGCAAGCGTGAACCCGGTGATACCAACCTGCTGGCCACCGCGCTGCGCGAATCCCGCGAGGAGATCGGCCTGGCCAGTGACCGGGTCGAGATTCTGGGCCGGCTCTCAGACGTCATTTCGCTGCATGGCATCCTGGTCACCCCCTATGTGGGAGCCATTCCGCCCGACCTGCCGCTGACTGCGGACCCCGCCGAGCTGGATGCCATCTTCGAAGTGCCGCTGCGGCACTTCCTCGAGGATCGCCGGACCCATACCGATGTCATCCCTGTCGACGGGCGTGATCATTACGTGCCCAGCTACCGCCAGGGCGAGCACACCATCTGGGGGCTGTCCTCGATAATGCTAGTCGACCTGCTGGCCAGGGGCTTCAACATGTCGATCAGCCTCTTCCAGCAACCGGCGGGGCCACTGCAACATCACACGCTGCGCCGAGAACCCATGGCATGACAGGTCCCTGTTCCTCGGGCCAGCCGCCGCTGGCCCATGAGCGCGTGGACGAGCTAATCGACGGTCTGGTCGAGAAAGGCTGGTATGTCGGCCGCGATTTTCTACCGGATGCCCTGTGCCAATCGCTGCTCGCCGAACTCGACGACAAGACCCGGCGTGATGCGCTGGTGGCCGCCGGGATCGGACGCGGCGACCAGCACCATCTGCGCCGCGATGTCCGCGGCGACGCCATCTACTGGCTGGACCGCGAGAGTCAGGCACAGCGGCGCTATCTGGAGACCATGGCAGAGCTGCAGCAAGCCCTGAATCAGGCGCTGTTTCTGGGCCTCTTCGAGTACGAGGCGCATTTCGCACGCTATCCACCGGGCAGCTTCTATCGGCGTCACCTGGACAGCTTTCAGGGGCGCGCCAACCGCATCGTGTCCACCGTCGGCTACCTGACGCCTGACTGGCCGTCGGATGGCGGTGGCGAGATGGTGATCTACTCGCCCAATGATGACCGCGAAGTGGCCCGCGTCCTGCCGGAAGCCGGCACCCTGGTATGCTTCATGGCCGAGACGATTCCCCACGAAGTCCTGCCCACGTACCGGCCACGCGCCAGCATCGCCGGCTGGTTTCGCCGCAACGCCTCCCTGGGTGGCCTGGTGGACCCGGCACGCTGATTCGGGTCAGGGGTCGCGGCGCATCACGGACAGCACATCGCCGACCCGCAGGGCAGCATCCACACCGGCCAGCGGGATGGCATTCTGACCGAAGAAGGCCCCCTTCCAGCCCGGCTGCGTATCCATCTCGGCGAGCGTCTTCAGGGGCTCCTTGGGTGACGGCGCCTCACCGCTACGCTGGTCTTGGGTGATGATCTTGCAGCGCTTGCAGGGCTTGCGCAGGCCCAGTCGAACACCGCTTGCCTGCAGCTGGATATCATCCCACTGGCGTTCGTCGAAGGCCGTGCCGCCGGCGACCACGATGTTGGGACGAAAGCGGCTCATGGGCACGGGCCCTTCGCCCTTCTCGGCCAGCCGGGTATTCAGAGCACTCAGCGAGGCGTCGGACGTGACCAATACGGCATAGCCATCGGCGAAGCCGGTATGGGCCTTTTCTCCGCGCAGATAGTCGGGCTCGATGGCGCGTCTGGCCTCATCCGGGAAACGCACCAGGCGCAGTCCACTGCTGCCGAGCGGACCCAGCACCCGGGTCAGCCAGCGCGCCGCCTCGGGGCCTTCATCGATGGCCTCACACTGATCCTTGAAGATGCGCACCTCGAGTCGCGGCGCCGACGCCTCGGGTTCGAGGGCCACCGACAGCGGCTCCTCGACGGCATCATGCTCCAGTACCAGGGCATCCGGCGTGAGGCGAACCCTCACCTGGGCCATGGCAGCGAGTTCGCGCTGGGTCACGAAGCGGTTGTCATCGTCGACGATCATCCACTGCCGATCGAAGGCCAGGCCTCGCTCGGTCAGGATGGCCTGGTCCAGCGCAATGCCCCGCAGGGACTTGACCGGGTAGATATGGAGTTGCGTGATCTGCACCTTACCTCCTTGCGGTGGCGCATTACGGAAAGTCCACAGAGATACGGGGCAGCGGCGGCCGGACCGCGGCGTCGTGGAATGGCATTACCCTGGCCGACTGAAGGGGGGGGGGAACGAGTGAGCCACGCCCGCAGGATGCAACAGCCGACGACATCAGAACGACGGTTTGCGCTTTTCCACGAAGGCCGTCATGCCTTCGGTCTGCTCTTCACCGGCAAAGCACAGCGCGAACAGGCTGTTTTCGAGCGAAAGGGCTGTGTCCTGATCCTGGTCCATGCCCTCGTGAACGGACTGCTTGGCGCTGCGGACTGCCTGGGGACCATTACCGCCCAACTGGCTGGTCAGCTCCACGGCATAATCCTCGAGCTCACCCTGGGGCATGACGCGATTAACCAGGCCGATGCGCAGGGCTTCCGCAGCATCGATCTTGCGGCCGGTGGTCACCAGATCGAGTGCCATGGCCGGCCCGACCCGCCGCGGCAGCCGCTGAGTACCGCCGAAGCCGGGAATCACACCGAGCTGCACCTCCGGCTGGCCGAACACAGCATTGTCACTGGCCACCGCCCAGTCACAGGCCAGCGCCAGTTCACAGCCACCGCCCAGGCAGAAACCGTTGACCAGCGCGACCACCGGAACCGGCAGCGATTCGAGGCGCTTGATGGTGGCCTGGGCCCCGGCGGCGAACTCACGCGCCTGCTGGGGCGTCTTGTCGCGCATCTCGGTGATGTCCGCGCCGGCCACGAAGGCCTTGTCCCCCGCTCCGGTGATCAGCACCGCGCGCAAATGAGAACGGGACTCGAGGTCCACCAGGACCCGTTCCAGTTCGGCGATCAAGTCACTGTTCAAAGCATTGAGGGCCCGGGGACGGGAGAGAGTCAGGCGCACCACGCCATCATGGTCCTGGACCTCGATAAGGGTATCGCTCATGTTGCTTCCTCAGGTTGTCGGAGGCCGCCGTGAAGGGCCTGTTGGAAAGCCGCCCTACCTACCCTAGCGAAGGCCTGGTCGGACGGCAATCGCCGTGTGCCAGCTGCCGGCCAGGACTCAACGGGCGCTGGAGTCCTGGCTCAGGGCATCCAGCCCGGCGTCGATAACCGCACGCTGAGCCCGCCCCAGGGGTAGCCAATGGCGCAGCGCAAAATCCGCCGCCGCCAGCTTGGCGGTATAGAAGGCATCCTGGCTGCCGTCCTGCAGGGCGGCATCGGCCACCAAAGCGGCCTGCCCCATCTGCCAGCCACACAGCACATGCCCCGATAGCGACAGGAAGGGCGTCGCCAGGGCCTGGATGGCATCCTCGCCGTGGGCGGTATCACGCCCGGCATCCAGCACGGCACGCATCGCCGTCCGCAGGTCCTGGGCACCGGCCGCGAGACTCTCGCCCAGGGCCGAGAGCCGTGCATGAGCCATCAGCGCCGCGGCCGTGGCGTCCACTTCATCGATAAAAGACGCCAGGGTCGCGCCGTCATCACGCGACAGCTTGCGCCCAGCCAGATCCAGCGCCTGAATGCCATTGGTGCCTTCATAAATGGCCGCGATGCGCACATCACGCCATGGCTGGGCCGCCCCGGTCTCCTCGATGTAGCCCATGCCGCCATGCACCTGAATGCCCAGGGAGGCAATATCCACGGCCTGGTCGGTGGAAAAAGCCTTGACCACCGGAATCAAAACATCGACCCGCGCCTGGGCCTGCTGGCGGGTTGCTCCATCCACGCCGTGGCGGGCGTTATCCATTTCCGCGGCACAGACCAACGCCAGGGCACGCAGGGCATCCGTGCGCGAGCGCATCGACATCAGCATGCGCCTGACGTCGTAATGCTCGGCAATCACGCAGTCCTGGCCGCCGCGGCGCCCCTGACGGCGCTCCGAGGCATGTGCCAGCGCTTGCTGACAGGCCCGTTCGGCCACGCCGATGCCCTGGATGCCAACCTTGTGACGTGCCGCATTCATCATGGTGAACATCTGGTTCAGGCCACGCCCCGGCTCGCCCACCAGATAGCCGATGGCACCGCCGTGCTCGCCGAAGCTGAGCGAACAGGTCGGTGAACCATGGATGCCCATCTTGTGCTCCAGCCCGGTGCAGGTGACATCATTGAGCTCGCCGGGGTTGCCCTGCTCGTCGACCAAGCGTCGGGGGACCAGAAAGAGCGAGATGCCCTTGTTGCCCCGGGGCGCGTCGGGCAGACGCGCCAGCACCAGATGCAGAATATTCTCGGCCAGCTCGTGCTCGCCCCAGGTGATGTAGATCTTCTGGCCGATGAGCCGATACTCGCCTGCCACTTCCCCCGGCACGGCGCGAGTACGCACCTGTGACAGATCGGAGCCGGCCTGGGGTTCGGTCAGGTTCATGGTACCGGTCCAGCGGCCCTCGACCAGGGGTGGAAGATAGCGGGCACATAGCGCGTCGTCGCCATGCTGGATCAGCGCCTCAATGGCGCCGGCGGTCAGCATCGGGCACAGCGCCAGAGCCATGTTGGCGCCATGCAACATCTCCTGGACGGCGCTGGCCACCACCTCGGGGAGGCCCTGGCCGTCATGGGCCTGGTCGACACCGATGCCGTTCCAGCCACCCTCGGCATAGGCCTGATACGCCTCGGCGAACCCCTCAGGCACGCTCACCCTGCCATCCGCATCCCGTCGACAGCCTTGGTGGTCGCCCGGGGCATTGAGCGGCGCCCAGACATCGCTTGCCAGGCGCCCGGCTTCCTCGAGCACGGACTCGACTAGGTCGGCGTCGACTTCCTCGAAGCCGGGTAGCGATAACACCTGGTGCTCCAGCACTTCATGCAGAATAAACCGATGGTCACGCAGAGGCGGCGTATAGGGGGTCATGCAGACTCCTTGGCGGATAGATGGTGCCCCGAGCTTAGGGTCACGACAGCCACGCGACCATTAGGCCTAGGTCGCACCGGCCATCGGCGGCTCATCCAAATAGACAATGTGCACCTCATGGCGCGGTGGTGGCCCGACCCGCTGACCGGCGCGCTAACCGACAGACGGTCGATCAACGCTTCTGCATCAGCACCACATCGGCATCGACCAGCTCGACGTTGAGGCCGAAGCGTTGCCCGAGCCACGCGAAAGTGGCATCAGCGAAAAAAGCCACATGGGTCGGGTCGCGGATATAATGCCAGGAGGCAAAGGCCTCTCGGGAGCGCACGCGCTTGGTCATCACCCCCAGCCAGCCACCGGCATCGAGGTGCGCGACCAGACGTTCGATCTCGGCGCCCGGGTGCGCGAGGTGTTCGAAGACTTCGGTGGCCGTGATGACGTCGTACTGACACTGCCAGACCGCGTCGTCCGTGGCGTAGAAGGGGTCATAGAGCGCCATTCGATGCCCCGCTTCCTCGAGCATCAGCGACAGGGTCGGCCCCGGCCCGCAGCCGAAATCCAGCCCCCGAGCCGACGCCGGCAGGCGCTCCCGCAGCGGCGTGCATAGCCGGTCGAGAAAGCGCCGATACCCAGAATCCGCGTCATGATTGTCATGGAGGTCATAGACGGCCTTCTCCTCGGCCGCCGAAAGGTGTTGCCATGCCGGCACGAACACCAGCGAACATTGTCCACAGACCAGATAATCGCGTTGTTTATCACGATGATAGCCGCTGGTATCGGGAGAAGCGCATAGCGGACACGTCTGCATCATCGTATTCTCTGGTCAGGGACAACACTCAAGGAGACTTTCATGCTGTCAGGTCTGGATCATCTGGTCATCACCGTGACCGATATTTCACGAGCCGTGGACTTCTACACGCGCGTCTTGGGACTCGATGTGCGCTACCGGGACCAGGAACGTGTCGACCTGATGCTGGGCAACATGGCACTTCGGCTGCACTGGACTGCCACCGATATCGAGCCGCGGGCGGCCACCCCGACCCCCGGCAGCCTCGACCTCTGCCTGCGCAGCCGCCTGCCGCTGCAGGAAGTCCAGCATCACCTGCATGCCCTGTCGGTGGACATAGAGCTGGGGCCCGTCACGCGCCAGGGCGCCACCGGCGAGATCGAGTCCCTCTACCTGCGCGACCCGGATGGCAACCTGCTAGAAATCTGCCGACCGGCACGCTGAAGGCCCGGGTGACGCGACTGGCATCACTGGAGCTGGCAGGTATCATGGTCAAACATTTTCCCATTCACTCCCCTTCAAGGATGACGCATGAACGACAACAGTGCTCAGGACCCCACGGTCATTGAAGATTCACCCAAGCCCGACACCACTATCACCATGGTGATCTATGCGCTGCTGCTGGCGGGCATCGTCACCGGCGGGCTGACCGCGCTGGTCGGCGTGGTCATGGCCTATGTCTATCGTGGCCAGGGGCCGCAATGGCTCGACGAACATTACCGTTATCAGATCCGCACTTTCTGGATGGGCCTGGTGTATTTCGCCGTTTCGGGCCTGCTGACCTTCATTCTGATCGGCTTTCTGACCTGGCTGCTGGCCGTCATCTGGCTGGTCATTCGTTGCGTCAAGGGCTTCAAAGGACTCCAGGAAGAACGTAAGCCGGACAACGTGGATACCTGGCTGGTGTGATGCATGGCTGATCCCAGACCTTCCCACGACTCGGCCCCCCGTCATGACTGGCAGAGCCGCGCCATCGCCACGCTGTGGCAGGGCCTGTCCGGCTGGCGCCCTGCCTCACTGTGGCGCCTGGCCCGCCTGACCGGGCCCTTGGTGGAGCGCCTGAGCAAGCGCGAACGCCGAGTTACCCGCATCAACCTCGCCCAGGCCTATCCCGACCTGAGTCAGTCAGCGTACCAACGGCTGTCCCGGGACAGCCTGACCCATTCCAGCGCGACCATGCTCGAACTGGGCTTCGCCTGGCGCGGCGCGCCGGAGCGGGTCGCCTCCTCGATTCAGGAGGTACACGGCCGTGAACTGCTGGACGAGGCGCGCCGGCAAGGGCGAGGCGTCATCGTGCTGGCTCCGCACTTCGGCAACTGGGAAATCCTCAATTTCTGGCTGTCCAGCCACTTTCCCTTCACCGCCATGTACGCCCCCCCCAAGCTGGCCGCCCTCGACCCCATCATCCGCCAGGGACGCGAGCGTCAGGGCGCCAGCCTGGTGCCCACCAATCCTCGCGGCGTGGCGGCCCTGCTCAAGGCGCTGAAGCGCAGCGAGGCGGTGGGGATCCTGCCCGACCAGGAACCCAACTGGGGCAGCGGTGTCTTTGCGCCTTTCTTCGGTCGACAGGCCTATACCGCCACCCTGCTGCCCAAGCTGGTGGCGCGTACCGATGCCAGGGTGGTGACCGGGGTAGCGCGACGCCTGCCCGGTCGCGGTTTCGCCATCCACTTCCTGGCCACCGACGAGCGTGTTCAGGACAGCGACGAAAGCCGCTCGGCCGCCGGCGTCAATGCCAGTGTCGAGGCAGCCATTGCGCTGGACCCGGCTCAGTACCAATGGGAATACAAGCGCTATCGCAAGACCCCGGAAGAGGAACAGCAGTTGCCGGAGTGGCGACAGTTCCGCCTGTACCGCTGAAGCCCCCGCCAAGGGGATGCAGTCAGGACGTGGAACCTTTGTGCGATATTGTCGACAAAGGTGACGAGATATTGGATCCTCACGATCATTCCTGCGCAACATAGCCGCTCCTGGCCCGACAGGCGCGCCATGGTCGGCGTGGTGCAGGACCCGACATAGTGTAGAGCCGGGGACATCACAACAACGCTCCGGCATGCTCACCACCTCCTGGACCGGCTTGCGCGGGGAAGTGCCGGCGGGACCCCATGGAGATGCGCAACATGCAGTTGCCCAAGCAGATCCTGGCCATGGCGCTGGGAAGCCTGGTGGCGCTGGACGCCGCCGCCTCATCGCACAGCGAGCTGTTCGACCGCGTTGCCAAGCGAGCAGAGACACTGGCCAGCGAGCCCTATGAAGACGCCGGATCGGAAATTCCGGAAGCGCTGTCCGAGCTGAATTACGATCAGTATCGACAGATACGCTTTCGCCAGGAGCACGCCATCTGGCGCGATCAGGGGCTGTTCGAGGTGCAGTTGTTCCACCCCGGTTTTCTCTATGAGAAACCGGTCGACATTCATCTGGTCGAACCCGACGGCGAGGCGCGACCATTGCCCTTCGATACGTCACGTTTTCGCTATGACGAAGCTGTCGAGCACCTGGCCGAGCGGGACTTCGACGACCTAGGCCATGCCGGCTTTCGGCTTCACTACCCACTGAACAGCGGCGAATACCACGACGAGTTCATGGTCTTCCTGGGCGCCTCCTACTTCCGCATGATCGGCCGCGGCCAGGGCTATGGACTGTCCACGCGCGGCCTGGCCATCGACACCGCGGAACCCCAGGGCGAGGAGTTTCCTGCCTTTCGCGAATTCTGGCTGGTCAAGCCCGAGCCCGACGCCACCCGGATGACCGTCATGGCCCTGCTCGACAGTCCCTCGGTGACCGGCGCCTACCGCTTCGACATCGAGCCCGGCCGTCAGACGATCGTCGACACGCACGCCAGGCTGTTCGCCCGCGAGGATGTCAACAAGCTCGGCATGGCGCCACTGACCAGCATGTTCATGTATGGTGGTCTGGGCGGCTATCCGGCCGACGATTACCGCCTGCGCGTGCATGACTCCAGCGGTCTGGCCTTACACTCCGGCCAGGGCGAGCGCATCTGGCGGCCCTTGAGCAACCCCGAAAAACTGCATATCTCGAGTTTTCAGGATACCTCGCCCCAGGGCTTCGGGCTGGTGCAGCGACCGCGCCACTTCGAGGGCTACCTGGATGCCGAGGCACGCTACGAAAAACGCCCCAGTCAGTGGGTCACACCACTGAGTGACTGGGGCGAGGGCCAGGTCGAGCTGGTCGAGATTCCCTCGGACAGTGAAGCCAACGACAACATCACCGCCTACTGGGTGCCGCAGGAACCGTTCGAAGCCGGCGAATCGCGCAGCTATCGTTATCGGCTGCAAACCTTCGGCGCCACGCTACCCGACCAACAGCTCGGCCACGTCATTCGCAGCCGTCAGGGCTGGGCGGCACTACCGGGACAGGACGACCCGCCGCCGCCCAGCCAGCGGCTCTTCATCGTCGATTTCCGGGGCCCCGCCCTGGAGGGACTCGAGGCCGACCAGCCGGTCGAGTCACAGCTGACCACCTCGAATGGCGAGATCATTCAGCAGTGGGTACAGCAATTGCCCGATGGAAAGACCTGGCGCGCCAGCTTCCGGCTCGCCCCGGAGGAAGGCACGCCGGCCGACATGCGACTGAAGCTGACGCTGCGCGGCCAGCCGCTGACCGAAACCTGGAATTATGTCTGGTATCCCGATGAGCGCCGCTGAGTCCCGGGCCATGGTGGCTCCTGTCCCCTTCCGGCGCACCCGGCGGCTGATTTTCGCGCTGCTGGTGGCCGCCACCACGATGCTTGGCCTGTGGACCATGTTCCGCATTCTCCATGTCGGCGGCCTGACGCCACTCGAACTGGCGGTGATGGCGTTGTTCACGGTGACCTTCGGCTGGATTGCGGTCGCCTTCTGGAGTGGCCTTATCGGTTTTGCGCTGTCGATCATGCACCGCGACCCACTCAGCCTGGCCCGGGCCGGCGAACCCCAACCGCCGGACACGGCCCACTCGGTCACGGCCCTGGTCATGCCGATCCACAACGAGGATGTCGAACGCGTGGCGGCGGGCCTTGAGGCCACCTGCCGTGACCTGCCGCCTCAGACCGCCGCGCGACGCATCGAGGCCTTCGTGCTCAGCGACAGCACCGATGCCGACTGCATCGCCCGCGAGCAGGCAGCCATGGCAGCCTTGCAACAGCGACTGGCCGACCACTGCCGGCTGCATTACCGCCACCGCGACAGCAATGCCGGACGCAAGGCAGGCAACCTCGGGGACTTCTGCGAGCGCTGGGGCGCCCATTACGACTTCATGCTGGTACTCGATGCCGACAGCCTGATGAGCGGCGACACCATTCACCAGATGATAGCGCAGATGGAAGCCAACCCGAACCTAGGCATACTGCAGACCGTGCCCATCCCGGTTCGCCAGGACAGCCTGTTCGGGCGCGCCAACCAGTTCGCCGCCGCCGTCTACTCGCCCATGCTGGCCACCGGTCTAAGTTTCTGGCAATCCGATGCCGCCAACTACTTCGGTCATAACGCCATCCTGCGCGTCGCGGCCTTCACCGCCCATTGCGGCCTGCCCGAATTGCCCGGCCGGCCTCCGCTGGGCGGCGATATCCTAAGCCACGACTTCGTCGAGGCCGCCCTGCTGCGCCGCGCGGGCTGGGAGGTGCGCATGCGCACCGACCTGGGCGGCAGCTTCGAGGAGATGCCGAGCCATATCCTCGACTACGCGAAGCGCGATCGCCGCTGGGTCCAGGGCAACCTGCAGCATCTGCGACTGCTGGGCGGCAGCGGCTTGCACATGGTCAGCCGGGTGCATTTCCTGTGCGGTGCCCTGGCCTACCTGTCATCCCTGGTATGGCTGGCGATACTCGTCGTCAGCACCGCCGATGCGCTGCTGCATGCACTGATCGATCCCAACTTCTTCACCTCCGACGCCCAGCTGTTTCCGGACTGGCCGATCTCTCCGCCCAATCTCATCATGCCCTTGCTGGGCGGCACCCTGGCGATGCTGCTGATGCCCAAGGTGCTCGGCGTGGCCCTGGTCTGGCGACAGTCGGCGGCAGCGTTCGGCGGGCGCGCCCGACTGCTCGCCAGCGCCCTCCTGGAAGCCCTGTTCGCCATCCTGATCGCGCCCCTGATGATGGTCTTTCACAGCCGTTTCGTGGTGGAGGTGCTGTGCGGCCGCACTGTGGCCTGGAATGCCCAGCCCCGCGAGGGGCGCGCCCTGCCCTGGCGGGACGCCATTCGCTACACCTGGCCCGGCACTCTGGTGGGCACCATCTGGGCAGGCGTGACCTGGTGGTACACCCCCGGCTTCTTCTGGTGGTTGACGCCCATCTGGCTGGGCCTGCTGCTCGCCGCACCCCTGGTACGCTTCAGCAGCAGCCTGACCATCGGCCAACGCCTGCGCCGACGCGGCCTTCTGCTGGTGCCCAGCGAGACCTCGATCCCCGCCGTGCTGAGCCACCTGGCCGGTCAGGCTCCGTTGGAGGACGCGGCCGAGCTAACGCCGCCGCCCGCGGAATACCGCCGCGCCATGCCGTTGCAATCCTTTGCCGGCGACTGGTCTCTGGCACCGGGTGAAAAGAAGGAGTCCGCCACTGGCCCCTGACCCCCTGTTCAAGCCTCGACGAGGTGTTAGAGTAGAGGCTCTCGCTTGACGGGGTGCCGGTTACACCGGCTGAGATGACGCTCGCCCTCAGGGGCACAGCGTTGATCCCGTGGAACCTGATCCGGGTGGCGGCGACCCATGGTCGCCCGTAAACCGGCGTAGGGAATCAAGCGCAGCGCCCGGTGCCGCTGATACCGGTCGTCCTGCCCGCTCGTTTCGCTGCGCCCACATGCCGGATCCCGACACCGGAGACATGATGGGTTACCAATTTCACGATCTGACCGACGCCTGCCAGACAGACTGGCGCGCCTACATCGAGCACGACTTCGTGCGTTCGCTGGGCGATGGCAACCTGGCCCCCGAGGCCTTTCGTCACTACCTGCAACAAGACTACCTGTTCCTGGTTCACTTCTCGCGCGCCTATGCCCTGGCGGCCTACAAGAGCCACGACCTGGCCGAACTGCGCCACGCCTTCGAGGGCCTCAAGACCATTCTCGACGTCGAGCTCGATCTGCATGTAGGTTTTTGCCGCGAATGGGGCATCAGCGAGGAGGACCTGGCCAGACTCCCCGAAGCCCGAGCTACCCTGGCCTACACGCGCTATGTGCTGGACACCGGCAGCCGCGGCGACCTGCTCGACCTGCACGTGGCGCTGGCGCCCTGCCTGGTGGGGTACGGCGAGATTGCCAACTGGTTGAACGCGCGACCGAGCACCCTGCGGGGAGACGCCAATCCCTTCGAGGCCTGGATCGCCATGTACGCGAGTGATGACTTCCAAGCCGCCATGCGCGACGAGATCGCCTGGCTCGACGCCCGCCTGGCCGAGGTGACGCCGGCGCGTTTCGCTCGGCTGGCGGAGATCTTCCGCGACGCCACCCGCCTGGAAATCGACTTCTGGCAGATGGGCCTCGACCAGACCACTTGAAGCTTCGGAGGCTAAGGTCACCACTCTCGGACACCAGCGTTGGTGGGAGCCGGATGCCATCCACCCTGTAGGCTGGCATGCTATCTGCATGAGATGTTCCGGTTCCTGACGCGAGAGTGGCGGCCATGATGCCCAGATCACATTCCACACCGATCCGTGCGGCGCATTTTCGGCGCCGCACCCACCAGCATCTGGAGATGCTGTATGGCCCGCGGGCCGATGAAGTCCTGCGCCGCCCGGAAACCCTGCTGACTCACCAGGCCCCGGCCAGATCGACGCCGGACACAGTCCCGGTGCCCCTGTGGAGCCAGCGTGACCAGTAGCTGATCAGCTACGGCGACAGCCTGGTCGCCGATGACATGCCGCCCCTGCAGGTGCTCGAGGACTTCCTGAACCGCCACCTGGGCGACACCCTGAGCGGCGTGCATATCCTGCTCTTCTTCCCCTGGAGCAGCGATGACGGTTTCTGGTCATTCACTATCGCGAGGTGAATGCCGAGCTCGGTGACTGGGATGACATCCAACGCCTGGGCCGGCGCTTCGATCTGGGGGTCGACCTGGTGCTCAATCATGTCTCGCGGGAGTCGCTGTGGTTGACCGACTACCTGGCCGGCAGCCAGCCGGGCCGCGACTACTTCATCGAGATGGACCCGGATACCGACCTCTCGGCGGTCGTGCGCCCGCGCAGCTCGCCATTGCTGGTCAAGGTGCCGACCCGGCGCGGAGTGCGCCACCTGTGGGCGACCTTCTCGGAAGACCAGATCGACCTGAATTTCGCCAACCCGGATGTGCTGCTGGAGTTCATCGGCATCCTGCTGTTCTATCTCGACCAGGGCGCCAGGGTGATTCGCCTGGATGCCATCGCCTATCTTTGGAAACAGGTGGTTACGTCCTGCATTCATTTGCCCCAGACCCACGAGGTGGTGCGCCTGCTGCGCACCATCATCGACCATGTCGCCCCCGATGCCCTGCTGCTGACCGAGACCAATGTGCCCCACGAGGAAAGCATCAGCTATTTCGGCCTCGATCGGCTGGCGGCCCCCGGCGCGGGGATGCATCGTGTCAACACGATCATCGAGTCGATCCGCCTCATCTGGCGGCCACCGGCGCGGGGATGCATCCCCCGACGAGGCGCATCTGGTCTATCAGTTTCCCCTGCCGCCCCTGCTGCTGCACACCCTGACCTGTGGCGAGGCCGGCACCCTGGCGGCCTGGCTACGCCAGCCTGCCCGAAATGCCCCCGGGCTGCAGCTTCCTGAACTTCACGGCAAGCCACGACGGCATCGGCGTTCGCCCCCTGGAAGGCTGGCTGCCACAGCACGACATCGATGCCCTGGTCGAACTGATGCACCGCTTCGGCGGCTACGCCAGCATGCGCACCCGCGACGACGGGGAGGATGCCCCCTACGAGCTCAACATCACCTGGTTCGACGCCATGAAGGGCAACCGTCGCGGGCCGGATGCCTGGCAGACGCCCCGCTTCCTGTGCAGCCAGCAACTGATGCTCGGCCTGCGCGGCATTCCGGCGATCTACCTGCACGTGCTGACGGGGACCCTCAACGACCTGGAAGGCGTGGAACGCAGCGGGCGCCTGCGCTCGATCAATCGCCGCCGCTGGCAGCGAAACGAGCTCGAATGGCTGCTCGAAACGCCTGCCACCCCGACCCGGGAAGTCTTCAAGTCGCTGACCCGGATGCTGGATGCGCGGCGTCAAGAGCCCTGCTTCCACCCCGATGCACCGCAGCGGGTGCTGGACACGCCACCCAGCCTGATCGCCCTGCAACGCGGCCCGACCGCTGAAGGCCGCCGCCTAATCGCCGTGCACAACGTCACCGACCGGCCCCAGCCACTCGAACTCCAGGAACTGGCCCACGGCCAGTGGCACGACCTGCTCGCCCAGGCCCCCTGGAACCACGAAGCAACACTCGCCCCCTACCGGAGTCTGTGGCTGGTCAGCGAAGGGTCAGGGTGAAGCGAATAAGGAAGAAGGAATAAGGAAGAATGCTATCTGCTATGCCCCCGATTTTGTAGACACATCCCTTTACACTACGAGGAGAGGTGTCATGATTCTTCGTACACGTCGGCGTTATACGCCCGAATTCAAGCGGCATGTGGTTCAGTGCTCCTTGGAAACGGCCGACTCACAGGCCGCTATCGCAGCCAAGTTCGACGTACCTGCCAGTGTCCTGGAGCGATGGAGGAGAGAACACGTGTCAACCACCAAGCCAGATAAGAAGCTTGTCTCCAATCAGGGGCCTTCGAAGAGCCAAAAAGACCTGGAGCGAGAGAACCGTAAGCTCCGTAAACAGCTGGAACGCAAGGAGCTGGAGGTCGAGATCCTAAAAAAGGGTTCTTCGTCACATCATGTGGATTTGGTCTGATCGAGCAGGCGCCCCACGGGACTGCCGATCAGATAGATCATCGCGATGAAGTTGACCTCGTTCCGGTAGCCGCGTGCACGTGGCCGGGCTGCTTGGAATAAGCCATTCATACCTTCCAGGCGCGCGTTGGTCAGCCCCGTTATCCAGCGCCTCACGACCTGCTCGGTATGCCGTTCAAGCGTGGTCAGGGCCTTCCCCATGGGCTTCAGCAGTGGCTGATCGGTGATCGCCTCCCGCACACCTTGAGGTAGTTCGTAATACGCCAGCGGGCAGCACGCGGTGTCGAGGCCTGCTGGATCCACCGAAGCTTCTCCTTCATCAACCAGGCATCAGCAGTTGCACCCCGATCGGCCACCAGTTCTTGCAGGGCGGCTAGCCCGGAAATTGCACCAGACATAAAAAAGGCGGCTGAAAATCGGTTAAAATTCAAGAGCCTAACCAAGAATCTACCGAAACAGCCGCCATGACAAAATGTACCACGTCCACCACCTCTTTTCCACGCTGCAAGGGCCGTGAGATCACTGCCAGTTTCGACGGCGGTGAGATCACCTCCGATGGCGGCGCCTTGCTGCTCCGCCAACTGGATCGCGAGATGGGCCTGACTCGCGCCATTGCACGCCGACTGGATGATGCTCGCGCCTCTCGCCGTTGTCAGCACCGGGCCGAGACCATGCTTCGGCAGCGGATTTTCGGCCTGGCGCTGGGCTACGAAGATCTCAACGATCATCATGCCCTGCGCCGTGATATCGCCCTACAGACGGCGGTCGATACCGAGGGTGTGCTGGCCAGCCAATCGACGCTATGTCGTTTCGAACAGCAGGCCAGTCGCCAATGGGCGGTGGCCATTCAGGAGGAGATCGTTGAGCAGTTCATCCGCTCCTTTCGACGGCCGCCGAAGAAGCGCCTGATCCTGGACGTCGACGCCACCGACGCCCCCTGCATGGCGAGCAACTCGGCCGGCATTTCTCCGGCTTCTACGACGGGTACTGCTTTCTTCCTCTCTACGTCTTCTGTGGCCAGCAGCTGCTGGTCAGCTACCTGCGCCCGATCTATCGCGATGCGACCTACCATGCCGGCGCCATCCTCGCCCTGCTGGTCCGGCGCCTGCGTCAGGCCTGGCCCGAGGTGAAGGTCGTCTTCCGTGGCGACAGTGGCTTCTGTCGGCCGATGATCCCCAACTGGTGTGAGCGACATGGCGTCGAGTATATCGTCGGCCTGGCCACCAACAGCCGCCTCGAGAAGCTGTCACTCGATATTCACTATGAATCGGCCATCCGCTGGGAGGCCGAGCGGACCAAGCAGCGCCACTTTGGGCGCATCCACTATGCTGCTCACAGCTGGAAGCGCCCGCGACGCAAGGTGGTGGTCAAGGCCGAGACCAGCCACCGGGGCTTCAACACCCGCTACGTAGTGACCAACCTGCATGGTAGCCCGCAGTACGACCATCGCTACTGCCCGCGCGGCGACATGGAGAACCGCATCAAGGAACAGCAGTGGTTGTTTTCGGATCGCACCAGCTGCCATGACGGGTGGCCCAACCAGTACCGGCTGCTGCTGGCCGGCCTGGCCTATCTGCTGCTGGAACGGCTGCGCCGGGTGTATCTGAAGCGCACCGCCTACGCCACGGCCCAGGTCACCACCCTGCGCCTGAAGTTGCTGAAGATCGGTGGCGTGGTAATCCGCAATACCCGTCTCGTCCGCCTGATGCTGAGCAGTCACTACCCCGATCAGGACCTATTCCGTATGCTCGCTTGCAAGCTGGTGCCGAGATGACCGGTGCGGTGCTGTCCGCGGCACGGTATAAACACTGTGGGTAGGGAGCAGTGCGCCTTGTTGCCGGGACATCGATCAAAAAATGATCAATATTCGCTAAAACTGGCGTGACGAGCTGGCCGGGTCACTCAGCAGACCAACGTCGCAGCGCTGGTGCAATATCCGGGCTAGGGGCAAAACGTGAATATCCCCCGCCTTCTATCAACCTCGAGATGGCGGGGGATCCCATTTTGCTTTCCACGGGTGGCATCAAAGGCTTGCCAAGTCGAAATAGATACAAGCCAGTACCAACAGCAGCAGGAAAAGGGTCTCCGATACCATCAGGATCACCGGCTTCCACCCCACCACGGCCAGCTTCTGAAAGGAGGTCTTGATACCCAGCGCGGCAATGGCCGTCACCAGGCACCAGCGTGACAGATCGGTAAACCCCTCGGTGATAGTCGGTGGAATCCAGCCAAGGCTGTTGATGACCACCAGGCCGACGAAGGCCATCAGGAAGCCTGGCAACATCGGCACCTTGCCACTGTCCTCTTCATGGCGGTGACGTCGAAACAGGAACATGAAGACCATCACCGCCGGGACCAGCATCGCCACCCGTAACAGTTTGACGAAGGTCGAGACATCACCGGTACCCTCGGAGATCATATAGCCCGCACCAACGACCTGAGCCACATCGTGGATGGTGCCACCAAGGAAGATGCCCGCCTCGGTGTCATCCAGACCCAGCAGACCGACGATCAATGGATAGGTCACCATGGCCATGGTGGACAGAGTGGTAACACCCACCACGGTCATTATGGTGTTGCGCTCATGGGTAGCATGACGCGGCATCACCGCCGACAATGCTAACGCTGCCGAAGCCCCGCAGATCGCCACCGAGCCGCCGGTCAACAACCCCATATCCCTGTCGAGGCCCATCAGTCGCGCCAGTATGGCCCCGAGAGCAATGGTCAGCATGACACCACAGACCACGGTCAACACCGGTCCGATGCCAAGCTCGGCAACCTGCTCGATGGTAATACGCACTCCCAGCAGCGCAACTCCGAGACGCAGTACCCGCTTGGCAGCGAATTCTACTCCGGCCAGACAGCGTCCCTCCTCCGAAAGAAAATGCAGGGTCATGCCGAACAGCAAGGCATAAAGCAATGTAGGGCCGCCGTAGTGGTCGGCAATGAACGTGGTTGCCAGAGCAATGGTGATGCAGATCATTAGCCCCGGCATGATGCTCTGCAGGAGCGCCAGGCTCCGGGGCAAGCTCCGCTTGTGCGGGAGGGTCGACATATCGGTTGCGCGATCAGCGTCTCGACGAGTCATATCGCCACCTTACAAGTCACGGGACGCCCTTCCGCACTTTCACTGATACGGAGCGCCCCTTATTGATGAGAAAATGAACGCATGAGAGGGAAATTCGGCGTGACATCAATCCCGGGCAGTACCAGCCGTCACGAGCACCATGCTGCCTGGGTTTCACAAGAGAGATTAGGGCCAGTTTCCGGATAGCCTTGAGGCCAGCCAGCCCCTCTATCAGGAGGCACGCGCATGCGATGAATGAGCTGCCTTGATCATATCGGCGGCTTTCTCGGCAATCATGATGGTGGGGGCATTGGTATTGCCGGACACAATCACCGGCATGATCGATGCATCCACCACACGCAACCCATCAAGCCCGTGCACACGCAACCTGTCATCTACTACCGCCATGGCATCCTGGCCCATCTTGCAGGTGCCTACGGGGTGGTAGATGGTCTGGCTATGCTGACGAGCCGCCTCGAGCAAGGGGTCGTCACTCTGATAATGAGCTCCGGGAACATATTCCTCTGTGATGACCGATACCAAAGGCGCTTGCCCAGCGATACGTCTCGCGACATTGATGTCATCCACGGCGACTCTGCAGTCTTCTTCGGTGCTGAGATAGTTGGCACGAATCGAAGGGTAG
Organism: Halomonas almeriensis; assembly: GCF_030409235.1. Taxonomy (GTDB): domain Bacteria; phylum Pseudomonadota; class Gammaproteobacteria; order Pseudomonadales; family Halomonadaceae; genus Halomonas; species Halomonas almeriensis. The sequence goes on along the minus strand of NZ_JAUFPO010000004.1, from coordinate 90,106 downwards.
ACACTGGGATCAGGGCTGGTGATACGGCTGGGAGGCCGAGCGGACCAAGCAGCGCCACTTTGGCCGCATCCACTATGCTGCTCACAGCTGGAAGCGCCCGCGACGCAAGGTGGTGGTCAAGGCCGAGACCAGCCATCGGGGCTTCAACACCCGCTACGTAGTGACCAACCTGCATGGTAGCCCGCAGTACGACCATCGCTACTGCCCGCGCGGCGACATGGAGAACCGCATCAAGGAACAGCAGTGGTTGTTTTCGGATCGCACCAGCTGCCATGACGGGTGGCCCAACCAGTACCGGCTGCTGCTGGCCGGCCTGGCCTATCTGCTGCTGGAACGGCTGCGCCGGGTGTATCTGAAGCGCACCGCCTACGCCACGGCCCAGGTCACCACCCTGCGCCTGAAGTTGCTGAAGATCGGTGGCGCGGTAATCCGCAATACCCGTCTCGTCCGCCTGATGCTGAGCAGTCACTACCCCGATCAGGACCTATTCCGTATGCTCGCTTGCAAGCTGGTGCCGGGATGACCGGTGCGGTGCTGTCCGCAGCACGGTATAAACACTGTGGGTAGGGAGCAGTGCGCCTTGTTGCCGGGACATCGATCAAAAAATGATCAATATTCGCTAAAACTGGCGTGACGAGCTGGCCGGGTCACTCAGCAGACCAACGTCGCAGCGCTGGTGCAATATCCGGGCTACCCTGGTGCCATTGAATACCTTGAACTGGCACTATCCCTCCCGGATCAACCAATTCTAGGGTGTATTTGAAAAATGCTGAAAGCATCCACACAGAAAAATGCAAGAGACGAAGCTTGGGCCACGGCCAACCAACGATAAATAAAAAGAGGAGCAGGTAAAGTGCTTCACACTATCCTCGACAGACTGACTCATAGAGCGGCCGGGGTCATGGGCATCATCGGTTCCATAATGATTCTCTACTGCATGACTTTTGGCGTCACCGATGTCTTTCTGAGATACGCCTTGAACTCCGCCTCACAGTGGATTTCCCCTACCATTCAGGCCGCCATGGTACTTCTTGCCTGTGCGGGAGGAGCTTATTCCCTTAAGCACGGCTCCTTCATCAAGCTAGACCTTTTCTACGCCAATTTCTCTCCCCGAAAAAAGGCGCTTTGCGATATTCTGACATCTATTCTCACCTTCGCCTTCCTTGGTGTCCTCATATGGAAGGGAATAGATGCAGCGATCATGTCTTACAAGTTCAAACAGACTACTCCCACAGCAATTCCGATCCCTATCTACCCGATAAAAGCCATTATTCCACTGTCTGCCATCATCGTGCTTCTGATTGCATCGCAGCAACTTCTGGAGGATTTAAAAACGGTATTCAAAAGTTCCCGAGAACAATAACCCCGCAGGCCTACCGGCCCCGAACAGAAAATCGAGAAAACGAAGAAGGATAGACGACATGACAATGACAAAACGCACCATCTTCACCATGACCATGATCAGTGCCGGAATCATGACAGCCAACCAGGCCCTGGCCCAGTCCGATGGACCACCCGATGAAGTGACGACATGGGTATTGCAGCCTGCTTTCGACTCCTCCGATGCCGGCTGGGACAATGGCCTGATTCCCTGGATCGAAGCCGTCGAGGAAGCCACCGAAGGCACGGTCAAGATCGAGTTGCGGCCGGCCGGCTCTCTGACCAGTGGTGACGAAGCCTTGATGGCCGCCGCTTCCGGCATGACCGATGGCTACGCCGGCTGGGCAACGGTCTATGGTGGTGACCTGCCGGAAGGCATGCTGGCCTTCGGTCTTCCCATGGGAGCCGAAAGTCCCGAGGAAGCCTGGGAAGTCATGTGGGGCGAGGACTATCGCGTTGGTGATCTGGTCCAAGAGGCCGCCCATGAGAGCGGACTCCATTGGGTCGGCTGGACCGACCAGGGCACGAACGCCATGTTCACCAACTTCCGCGTCGAGAAACTCGAGGACCTGAAAGGCAAGAAGATGCGTGCCGGCGGACCTCAGGCCCTGTTCCACGAAGCACTGGGTGGCACGGCCGTCTCGATGGGGGCCGGTGACATCTACACGGCAATTCGCCTGGGAACGATCGACGGAACCTACTGGGATACCGGTGGCATCGATGACATGTCCTTCAACGAGGTCGTCGACTATGCCATTCAGCCGGGATGGAACCCCGCCCAGCACCAGGAGACATTCGTCAATCTCGAAGCCTGGAATGCACTGACCGACTGGCAGCGTGAACAGATCAATAGTGTCTTCAAGGAGACCTACTTCGAGACCAGCAAGATGCATGCTGAGCAGGTCGATATCGCACTGCAGTCCCTGCGGGATGAAGGTGGTGAGGTCATCAACTTCAGCGATGAAGAAATCGATCGTATGCGTGAGTTCTCCATCGAGGAAGTCTGGCCGGAAATCGCCGCGATGTCAGAGCGCAATGCGGAAGGCGTGGAGATCTTCAAGCGTTTCATGAAGGACAAGGGTAAGCTCTGACCGAGCACTCGCCCGGTCAACAGGGCTTATACGCCTGCCCCGTCACTCGCGGGGCAGGCGTACCTGTCACGCTTCCGAACCGCTTCACAAGCCAGGATCTCAGATACTTGACCACCTCACCCACCGAAGGCATGGATTTCCGTTTCTGGACAAGAAGCCATGTCATAGACCTTTTCGTGTCAACGACTGATATGGACTTGGTTGCTCAATAACTTTCACCAGGAAGGTCACTGAATGAGTCTGGAAATCATCACGCTCCTCTACTTCGCGTGCCTCTTTGGCGCCATGTTCCTGGGGCTGCCCGTTGCCTTCGCGCTCGGTGGCACCGCGGTGGTATTCGCTGCCATGGTCGAGCCACGTGCCCTGCTGGCCATACCGAGCGCCTTCTACTCCACCCCCTGGAACCCCGTGCTGGTCACGGTGCCGTTATTCTTGTTCATGGGCAGCCTGATTCGTTACTCGGGCATAGCCGATGCGGCCTATGATGCCGTCTACAAGCTGATCGGCCATATCCCGGGCGGCCTGGCCATCGGCACGGTGAAGGTCAGTACTATCTTCGCCGCTGTCACCGGCATCACCCCACCGGCAACGATCACCATGGGACAGATCGCCTACCCTTCGATGATGAAGTACTCGTATAGTCGAAAGATCGCCATCGGTTCCATCGGTGCCGGCGGCGCATTGGGGGCATTGATTCCCCCCAGCGTGCCCTTCATCTTCTACGGACTCCTGGCCAACGCCTCCATCGGCAAACTGTTTCTGGCCGGTCTATTGCCGGGCTTGATGCTGGCCACTTTCTACGCAATCTACATTGGCGTTCGCTGCAAGCTGCAACCGGAAATGGGCCCGGCACTACCTGCCGACAAGAAGTTTTCCCGACGTGAAAAGGCCCAGTCTCTGTTGGGTATCTGGCCCTTCATACTGCTGATTCTCATCGTGCTGGGTACCATCTGGGGCGGCATCGCCACACCTCCCGAAGCCGCCGCTTTCGGTGCTACCAGTGCCCTGGTGATCAACCTGTTTAATGGCCGCCTGACCAGGCAAGTGTTCAAGGACTCGTTGAGCACGACCGTGAAGCTGACCGGCATGGGGCTCTGGATCCTGATCGGGGCCAATATCTTCCTGAATATCTTCAACACCCTGGGCAGCCAGGAGTTGATTACCAACATGGTCCTGGCGATGCCGGGGGGCACGACCGGCATCCTGCTGCTGATGATGTTTATCATCCTGCTGCTGGGGATGGTGATGGACGACTGGGCCATCATCATGCTGTGCACGCCGCTGTTCCTGCCGATCATCGAGTTGCTGGGCGTCGACAAGATCTGGTTCGGTGTCCTGTTCATCGTCAATATCCAGATTGCCTATCTGACGCCGCCCTTCGGTTTCGTGCTGTTCTGGTTGAAAAGCATCTTGCCCGGTGATGTCGGATGGGGGGATGTCTATGGATCCGTGGGGCCCTTCGTGCTGCTGCAGCTACTCGGCCTGGGCCTGATCTTTGTGTTCCCCGAGATAGCCACCTGGCTGCCACAATTCTTCGACTGACGGCCCTCCGTCCTGGCACAGGGGCGGCGAGTTACGGCATGACTCGCTGCCCTTCATGATGACCGTGGAGGGGCCCGACAAGGACCTCCCGGCATGGCGTCGACACGGCGCATGGAGCTCGAGCACATGTCGCATTATGATCGCCCCGACATCCCGCCGAGAATCTCTCATCGACACCTGTCGCAGGGATTGGCAGTTATTACGCTGGTTCTGGTGCTGACAGTGACTCTGCAGGTAAACGATTTCCTCGGCAAACGACCGGGCCTGCCCTGGCTGCAACTGGTCGCCATGATCGGCAGCCTTCTGTTGATGACACCGTTGCTTTTCAGCCTCACCAAACGCAGCTCGCTGTCGGCCAGCCCACCCTTTTGGTTCGCCGCACACGTCCTGGCCAGTATGGCCGGCTTCGTGTTCGTCAGCCTGCATGTCGCCGCGGGACGTCTCCTCAGCATGCCGGGCATCCTCTATGTGCTGCTGTTGTTCCTGATCTATCAGGGCATCGTGGCTCGGGTCTTCCTGTCTCGGCAATTCTCGCGTCAGTTCGGATCGAGAGAAGCCAGCTTCACGCTCACGACGACGACGACACGACACGAGCTGGCCGGCATCATCGCGGCCAAGACCCATCTTCTGAAGAGTCTGGATCCACAAGCCGATGAAGCCCTGTTCTCGCCGAACCTGAAGCATGCGGCGGCTCACCCATTGCTGACGCTGAATTATGCACGCCTGGCCGCCCGGGAGTCGCGACTCGTGGGCGCACGCCGCCGAGCCGGTCGAGCTCTGTCGCTGTGGCGTCGCCTGCATATTCTCGTCGCTCTGCTGTTCGTCTTCGGCATCGTCGTCCACGTCCTGACAGTTATCTTTTTCGCCGGCTATGTCGCCGGCGACGACGCTATCTACTGGTGGCACCTGGCCACCTGGGGAGGGCATACATGAGCCAGCTCTGCTTGAGCATCGACTTGGAACGCTGCACCGGCTGCAAGAGCTGCGAGGCGGCCTGCAAGCAGGTCAACGGCCTGGGTCCAGACGAATACCGCAACAAGGTCATGTGGCTGGGCGATCCCTCATTGCCCGAGCTGGACTTCCTCACCGTGACTTGCCAGCAATGCGAGCGACCGGCCTGCCTGAGAGCCTGCCCCGTGGTTCCCAAGGCACTGAGCAAGGACCCGGACACCGGGGTGGTCAGCGTCGACGAGTCGCTGTGCACCGGCTGCGGAGAGTGCGTCCTGGCCTGCCCCTATGGCGCCATGGGTTATGATCCGGTGGACAACCATGCCGTGAAATGCGACCTCTGCGCACCGCGCCGGGCCCACGGTGAAATGCCGGCGTGTGCCAGTGTTTGCCCGACGCGTGCCATCACTTTCGGCGAGCGGGAGGAACTGCTGGAACTGGCTCATGAAGCCGACAAACCCGTGCGAGATAACGACCATTTCCTGCAGGGCCCCGCCACCCTCTATCTGGATCGACACAAGAAATCCGAGGAGACAACGCCGAAGGACCCCCTGGCCGACAAGCACCCGCCCGCTGTTCAGGTCACGGCGCCGTCGAATCCATCCCCTACGTCGAAGTGGGTGCAAATCCCTTACCGCAAGCTCGACGATCAGCAGCCCGACAACATCAAGCCGGGAGGCTGCCATATCTGCTTCAACGGCTGCACCCTCAAGTTCGGCATGAAAGACGGCGAGGTCGTGCAAATTCTCGGCAATGACGAGGACCCCGTCTTCCAGGGACGCATCTGTCCGAAATCGCAGATGACGCTTCAACTCTACCGCAACCCGAGCCGCCTGACGCATCCCCTCAAGCGTCGTGGTCCTCCCGGCAACGAGACGTTCGAGCGGGTCAGCTGGGATGAAGCCCTGGATGATATCGCCGAACGCCTCAAGAAAATTCGCGAACGTGATGGCAGCGAATCGCTGGCGATCCATATGGGAACCCGGACCGGTGTGCTCAATATCATGGGCTATGTCCCCATGTTCACCCAGATGTGGGGAACACCTAACTTCCTGACGACCGAACCCTTCTGCGATGCGGGCAAGGTCATGGCTCTGGAACTGACCCTTGGCTCCACCTGCCAGCCCAACATCTATACACCGGAGGATATCGGCAGTGCGGCGCTGCACGTGTATTTCGGCGACAACCAGGCCGAAACTCGCCCGGTCAACTTCGGCATGGTCAATGACTGGCGGCTCCGCCGTGGGGCCGGAATGATCGTCATCGACCCACGCCTGACAGCCACCGCCAGTAAGGCCGATCACTGGCTGGCGATACGCCCCGGCACCGACATGGCCCTGGCGCTGGGGCTCATTCACGAGATATTTCGCCACGACTGGCATGACCTCGCGTTCTGCCGGCAATGGGTACAGGGGTGGGAAACCTGGCGCGACTTCATCCGCCGGCAGGACTACAGCATCGAATGGGTCAGTGATATCACCGGCCTCGACATCGAACGTATCCGCGACCTGGCCCGAAACATCGCCCATGCCGACGGCTGCATGATCTTTGCCAGTCGCGGCATCAACCAGCACAGCAATGGCGTGCAGGCCAATCGAACCCTCATGTTCCTGGCGGCCATAACGGGTAACTGGGGGCGTCGCGGGGGAGGCTTCTTCAATGTGGCATCGGAACCCGACTGGGGGCGCATCCCGGTCCCGGACGAGCACAAGGCTTCCATCGATCGACCCGCGCTGGGCAATAGTCCACGCCAATGGCTGGATGCCATGCTGGAGGACAAGCCCTATGCCGTACGCGGTTTGATCACCGGCAACAACCCCGCCGCCCAGTGGCCGAACCGGCACAAGGTCCAGGAGGCCTTTCAGTCACTGGACTTGCTGGTCCACATAGATCTGTTCTTCAACGAGACCTCGGCACTGGCGGATTATGTCCTGCCCGCCGCTACCGGTGTCGAGAAGGGGGGCATCAGCCGCCTGGCGGAAGATCGGCGAGTTGTCTGGAACGAGCGTCTCATGGACCCACCCGGCGAGGCTCGCTCGGACCACTGGTTCTGGGTCGAGCTCGGCAAGCGACTGGGGTTCCAGTCGGTCCTCCAGGATCGCTACAAGGACCCGGCGGTGTTCTGGGACGAGGTCTTCCGGCAGGCCACCCCGACACTGCGAGGCGTCACCATGCAACGCCTGACGTCGACCCCTTATCGCTGGATTCGCATCCCCGTGGCCGACGAGAATACCCCCGAGCCGGACACCCTCTACCTGGAAGGTACCACCGCCTTCGGCAGCGAACCGGGCAAGCGCTTCCCCACACCCAGCGGCCAGCTGGAATTCTGGAACGCCACCATCGAAGCCAAGTTTCGCTCGCTGGGCCTGTCATCGCTGCCATATTTCTATACCGAGGCAGAAGCCGCCTCGGGGCACCCTCACGTTGCCTCCGATGGCCGGCCCGCCGAGTTGTCCCCCTTCTTTCACGCGCCGACTCTCACCGAGCATGTCACCTTGCAGGCATCACCGAAACATGAGCAAGTCGAGTGGGATACACAACTGGTGACCGGGCGCCCCACCGCCTCGCACTTCCACTCCTGGACCCATTATTTCTGGCAGGCACAGGAGATGTGGCCGGACCTCTACTGCCAGATTCATCCCGACAAGGCTGCCAGCAAGGACATCCGGGAAGGCGAGCCACTGATCATCGAATCGCCCGGCGGGCGCCTGGAGGCCCGGGCCTGGGTAACATCGGGGATTCACCCGGACGTGATCTTCATCCCCATCGGCTGGGATACCCGGCAGCCCTTCGCCCCATGGGGGTCGGTCAATGAACTCACCGACGGTCGTCTCGACCCCATTTCCCATCAAAGTAACCTGAAGCTGCATCGCTGTCGGGTCCGAGCCACCGCCGACACATGAGAGCACTCCGGGGCGCAGACCCCAAGAACCATGCGGGAAGCGCTGGCAGTCCCGCCATGGACTTGGCATGATCGGGGGCCGACATGTAGCGTATCGATTCACCGCGGACCGTCCTGAGCCCTGTATGAGCCAGCTACTCTTCTATCTCGATCCAGACCTTGCGAAAAGCCTGCAACAACAGCTCCGCGAACAGATCGCCCGGGGCATTCTCGATGGCCATATCCCTCGCGACGAGGCCGTGCCCTCCAGCCGCAAACTCGCCAAGGAACTGCACATCGCCCGCAACACGGTGATGCTGGCATATGAACAATTGCTCGATGATGGCTACCTCATCGCCAAGAGCCGAAGCGGTTATTTCGTCAACCCCGAGATCCTGAAAGGCAGTGCCGAGAAGCCCGAACGGCTCAATGACATCGATGCCGACCGCCTCCCCTGGGAGGAACTGTTGACCATGCGCCCGTCGCTGCAACAGACCATCGACAAGCCCAGCGACTGGCACCGGTACGACTATCCATTCATCTATGGACAGATCGACCCCGAACTCTTTCCCACCCAGCACTGGCGAGAATGCAGTCGCGATTCGATGAGCGTGCCGGCGATTCGCAGCTGGTCGACCGATCACCTCAATGACGACGACCCCTTGCTGATAGAGCAGATCCACCAGCGGCTGCTGCCTCGGCGCGGAGTGTGGGCCGACCCCGAGGAGATCCTGGTCACGATCGGCGCCCAGCAAGCGCTCTGGATTGCCAGCATGCTGCTCTTAAAGCAGGGCCGGCGGTTCGGCATGGAAAGTCCTGGCTATGTCGACATGCACAACATCGCCCGCACCTTCACAGACGATCTTCATCTGCTGGGCGTGGATGAAAACGGCATGTGTCTCGATGCAGCGCTACGTGACTGTCAGCTCGTTTATGTCACCCCCAGCCACCAGGCTCCTACTACGGTAACCATGCCGCTGGAGCGTCGCCGCCAACTGCTCGACATGGCCGAGATCGACAACTTCCTGATCATAGAGGATGACTACGAGAGCGAGACCAACTACCTCGACAACCCGACGCCGGCCCTAAAAAGCCTCGACCGGCACAACCGGGTCATCTATGTCGGTAGCCTGTCCAAGACCCTGGCCCCTGGACTGAGGCTCGGCTACATGGTGGGACCACCGGCGCTGATTCGCGAGGCGCGGGCCCTTCGCCGCCTCATGCTCCGCCACCCGCCGACCAACAACCAGCGCGCCGTGGCACTCTTCCTCGATCGCGGCTACCACGATGCCCTGCTGCGACACACCCATCAGGTCTTCCACAGTCGTTGGCAGCGCATGGGCGACGCCCTGGCTCGCCATATGCCACAGTCTTCGGTGCCCTCGACTTACGGGGGGTCCTGTTTCTGGGTCAGGGGGCCGGAGGGCCTGGACTGCCACGAGCTGCAGCGTCTCGCCGCCGAGCAGGGTATCCTCATCGAGTGCGGCGATATCCACTTCTTCGATACCCCTCGCAGCGAATACTTCCGGCTGGGCTTCTCGGCGATTCCCGAATCACGAATCGAACCGGGCATCGAGCGCCTCGCGGCGCTCATCCCCCAGGCGGTACGCTCGTGAGACAACCGACGCTTGTCGCAATGCCTCGAGCAGTGCCGTGGACCCTGGCCCGCGCCGTCCGATACAGACGAGTTGACACCGAGGCGGCACGCGGAACGCAGGCTGCCAGCCGAGCCGCCCGCCACTGAACGGTACGATCTGCACACCGGCACGATCACGGCGCTCCGCGAAGCCCTTGGCACGGACCAGTGCATCAGCGTGCTCGAGGAACACGGCTGCCAACCAGTCGGGATCGACCGGATCGGCCAGCGTCACGGTTGCCGACACCCAGGCTCCGGCATGACGAGCCATTCCGGCCGCCTCGGCAGGTAGCGTGATCGCCTGGCGGGATGATATCCGCGGCGCCGCGTGTTCTTCCCGGCCCGGAGGCGCGGGCATGATCTCGGGCTCAACGCCGGGGGCCAGTCGTGTCAAGCACGCGTACAGGGTCTCGTCTCGATGACACTCCCCCCCAGGCACTCGGTTGAGCAATACTCGAGTGGCAGCGGCAAGCTGTGCCCCCCGGAGATCCCCGATGAGGGGATCCGCAGCGTGAGAGTCGGCCTGGCTTGCATCCACCACGCAGACCACGTCCTCGAGCACCAGGCGTCGAGAAACACGCGCCAGATCGGCGATGCGCGCGGGATCGGCCACGCCGCTGGCCTCGATGAAGACTGCCCCGAGGCATCGCCACCAGCGCAACGCCTCGGCCAGCCGCTCGGCAAGCGTTCCCCCCAGGGTGCAGCAGATACAGCCATTGCTCAGTTCGAGGACCCGATCGGACCGGTAGTCGATCAATTCGGCATCAATATTGATGTCGCCGAAATCGTTGACGATCAACAAGGAATCATCGGGGAGCCCGGTGGCGATCAACCCATTGAGATAGGTCGTCTTGCCGGCACCGAGAAATCCGCCGATCACCGTCACTGGTATGGCAGCGTCATCCCTTGTCATGTACTAGACCTCCCAGCACGGTGGCCTGGATCCCGATATCCTTGAGATGCTCGGGCGCACACGCCAGCGGATCTTCCTCGAGTACTACCATGTCGGCGAACTTGCCGATCTCGAGGCTGCCCACCAGATGATCCAGATGCAGCGTATAAGCGGCTCCCAGGGTAATCATTTCCAGCACGTGCTCCACTGAAACTCGTTCGTGCTCACCCAGCCTTGCACCGGAAGCGGTCTGGCGCATCACCGCGCACCATGCGGTGAACAGCGGCCCCAGCGGCGTCACTGGGGCATCGCTGTGAAGCGCCACGGGAATTTTCATGCGACTCGCCGAGGCCAGAGGCTCCAGCCGTTGACAGCGCTCGTGACCGAGCGTGCGGGTGTAATGGATATCGCCCCAGTAGTAGATGTGATTGGCAAACATGTTCAGACACAGGCCCAGTCGCGCGGCGCGACGCATCTGGGCATGATCGATGATCTGGCAATGCTGCAGGGTGTGGCGATGATCGGCGCGCGGCCATAATGCGAGCGCCTCGTCCAGGGCGTCCAGCATTAGTTCCACCGCTTCGTCGCCATTGGTATGGATATGAACCTGAATGCCGGCCTGTTGGTAGGCCTGCACCATGTCATAGAGCACCTCGGGAGGCGCGTTCCAGATCCCGTTGGGGTGTCCATCATGGTAGTGCGGCCACTTCAACCGCGCCGTATACCCCTGGATGGAGCCATCGGTCATCAACTTCACCGGCCCGAAATACAGCTTGTCGTTGCCCAGGCCGCGACAGGCCTGCAGCCGTTCCACTCCCTCGTCGAGTGACCAGGCCAGTCCACTCATCGCCGGCACCAGGCGAACCGGATAGTCCGGTTCGGCCGTGACCTGCTGCAGGGCCTCGAGCCCGTCATCGGTAAAGGGGTTGTAGAGATCCGTGATCGTGGTCACACCGGCATGACAGGCGACTCGACCATAGCGGCGCAGCGTGTCGGGCGCCGCCACCGCCTCGAACAGATTCATGTCGAGCGCTTCGAAGATGGCATGCATCGCCGCCATCTCCTGCAACTCCCCGGTCGGCACGCCTCGATCATCGAGCATGATGCCCTCGATGCCGGCATGTGCCTCGAGGCCGGCCAGCCGCAGCATGCGCGTGTTGACCGTCATCACATGCAGGCTGGCATGTATCACCACCACCGGCCGATCCGCCACGGCGCCATCCAGCACGCCACGGGCAAGACGATCGCCCTCGAAATAGACCGGATCGAAGCCCCAGGCCACTAGGGGAGTTCCATCCGGCATCTTCTCGGCCTGCTCACGCAGACGTTCCTGTACCGACGCCATGCATCTGACGCCCTCCCATGCACGACCGTCGGGATCATGACGGGGAAAATACCCCAGATACAGGTAGTTCCACATTGCCCCCTCGAGCGCGTGGCTATGTCCCTCGACAAACCCCGGCAGGATCACCCGGTCTGCAAAGCGCTCATCCAGGATGACATCGTCCAGTGACGGCATGGACGACTCGGGCCCCACGGCCAGGAACACGAGCGCCGTGCCGCCAAAGACGGCGATATAGCCCCATGTTCCCAATGTGGGCACCAGCGGAGCAAAAACGAAGAGGATAGGAAAGTTGGTAATGATGATGGCCAGATTGAAAAAGGCCAGCTCCTTGGGCACCGAAGTACTGAAGTCGGCGTCCATCATGCGCAACAGCAACAAACCCGTCCCCGTCGACCCACAGCAGCAGCCAAAGGACGTCAGGGCCCTTTCGTGTCCCAACTGGCCACTCAGTCGACCGATGCACAGGCAGCCGATCAGAGTCACCGCCGTCACGGCGACGGTGACCAGCAGAATCGGCGTCAGCAACGCATAAAGTACCAAGAACTGAATGCTCATCAGCGTGCCGACCACCATGAAATCCACCGATGAGCCGGTAATGCGCTTGAGGCTCTCGTCATCGACATAGGACGACAGCCCCGCCTTGTCGATGATCAGCCGCATCAAGACACAGACACCCAGCCCGTGCAGGAAGAACAGGTTATGACTGAACAGCACGCTCAGATTGATGCCCCAGGGTTCGGCCCCGGCGACCACACCTGCATGAAAAGCAGCCAGCAATGCGTGATCACATAGGCGACAGCCAGCAATCCCAGGTGATAGGCCAACGAGTCGAGGCTTGCCGGATGCGAGATCATCCGTCCCATCTCGGGGCGCTGCTGGTCGTCGAAAAAGCCGTTTCGGAAGTTATCGTCCAGCCGTGAGGCCTTGTTGGCATTGGCCCCTTGCGCGATGAAGCGCTTGGCCAAGGGCACGCCGATGGCAAAGGCAACCAGGAAACCCAGAGAAGCGAAGATCAGTCCCACCTGAGCGGCATGTTCAATGCCATGATCCTCTTCCCAGAGTCCGCCGTAGGTCAGGGCCTGGCCAGGCCCCTGAGTGAAGCCATGCGTCACCAGGGCACCAAGCCATTCGCTGATACCGGCACCGGTCACGGCATCATAGCCGCGAACCATCAGGTAACCGATCACACCCTGCAGGCCGAGGCTGATCGTCCATATCAGGGTCAACCAGATCCCGCCGCGCACAATGCCGCCCCCGCCAAGAGACGGCTGTCGGCTGCTGCCGGTCAAGCACAGCGACATGAAACTCAGAGTGAAGAAATGAAAGGTCAAGGCGGTGAAGTCGTCAGGCGCAAAGCCGGGAATCCAGCTCAGTGACAGCAGCACGAAGCCCAACAGTCCACCGACGATACTCGACGGCACCAACATATTGCGAAGAAGCGCCACACGATTGCGCAGCACACTGCCGAGCAGCAGCATGCCGGCCAGAATCGCGAACGCGATCACACCGGGAAACGTATCTTGCATATCGACCTCTCGCATTATGCTTGTTCTAGGATGCTGAACCTTGGCATGGCCCTCTCGACCACCCCGTCATTTCAAAACTAGGCAAGCTGACGTGACCTGTATAATATCAATTATCAAATATTTGATGCTCTACAGGCATCATTATGCGGATCGAGATGCGCCACCTCCACGCTTTCCAGGCGGTCGCGGAACTGTTGCACTTTCGGAAAGCCGCCGATCGACTCAACATGGCGCAGCCGGCGCTGAGTCGTACCATTCGACAGTTGGAAGACGCCATCGGCGAGCAGTTGCTGGAGCGTGACAACCGGAACGTCACACTGACCGAACCAGGACAGATCTTTCTCGAGGAATGCCGTCGTTGCATCGCTCAGCTCGATGAAGCCGTACTCAAGACGCGTCGTGCAGGGCTCGGCGAGGTAGGGCGGCTACGTATCGGATACACGGACTTTGCCATCACCGGTCGCTTGCCCGAGTTGCTCGAAGTGTTCAAGGCTCAGCACCCCGATATTCACTTCGACCTTTCCTTCGGTTCAACCGAGGAACAACTCCAGGAGTTGCATGATGGGCATATCGATTTTGCCTTCGTCACGGGCCCCAATACCGCATCCGAGATCAGGACCGAGACCATCCAGCACGATGGCTTCATCGCCCTGGTCAGCGACGAGCACAGGCTGGCAACCAGAACGGCCATCGATCTGAGGGAACTGGCCGATGAGCCATTCATCGTCGGTTCCATCGAACGCTGGAAGCATTTCCGCCGACACCTCGATGCCCTCTGCATGTCGGCCGGTTTCCTGCCGAAAGTGGCTCAGGAAACCTTCAACAGCGAGGGGATCTTCGGTTTCGTGGCTGCCAACTTCGGCGTCACCATTCACCTGGAATGTGCCAGAAATTATATTCGCAAGGGCGTGACGCCACTGGCCATTCAGGACACTACCGAGTGCTTGGTGACGGAGGCGGCCTGGCATACAGGCGCCATGACAGCCGCCCAGCAACGCTTTGCCGACTTCATCGAGGCCCATGCCAGTCGACTCGCATAGGCCGCCGGGTAGGCGACTGGTCGATGCCGCCTACCCGGCCTGGCCCGGTGTCATAACACCTCGTCCTTCAGGTGGTACCAGCGATACAGCATTCGCTGACCGAGGCGCCGGAAAGGGGCAAACGCCCGAGACTCGACCATTTCGCGAACATTGGGATACGGCAGTCTCGACGTGAATATCGGCAGATCGAGCTCCTGCCCCTGCCCGGCAATCCACTGGGCCAGCCGACGACCGGCCTGGGCGGAATACATCACCCCGTTACCGCCATAACCCAGCGCATAATAGACCGTCTCACGAGAATCGGGCTGATGGATACGCGGCATCATGTCGTGACTGACGTCGACCCATCCCCACCAGGAATAGTCGATCTGGATTCCCTGGAGGGTCGGGAACTTGCGATGCACGTCATGGATCAGTTGGTCCTCGTACTTCTTCTGTGGCGCTTCACGACCCGTGATCGCACTTCGGCTGCCTATCTGCAGACGCTTGTCCGGCAACAGGCGGTAGTAGTGCCTCAGGATCCGCGTATCGGTGATCACCTGGTGCGTCCACAGGTTGCATGACGCGATCTCATCATCGGTCAGCCGGCGAGTGACGATGGAATTGGAGAGAATCGGCAGCAATCGGTTCTTCAGCGAGGGATGAAGACTCTGGGAGGTGTACCCTCCCGTGGCGATACCCACGGCACGCGCCTTGACCACGCCCCCCGGCGTTTGAAGATAGTGAACACCACCTCGAGTCTCGAAGCCCATCACCGGACTCGACGGATGGATCTTCACGCCCAGCTCACGCGCCTTGCGATGGTAGCCAAAGGCCAGCTTGCCGGCATGGATGCCGATTCCTTCGGGTTCATGCATGGCGCCGGCCGCTTCCTGATCTCCCATCCAGTCACGCTTGACCGTCTCGGCATCCAGAATCCGGGCATCATAGCCAAAAGTATTGCGCAACAGCCTGGCCTCTTTTTCCAGACTCGGCATGACCTTGTCCCGGTGGGCGACGTAGAGGTGCCCACCAGGCTGAGGATCACAATCGATATCGGAGATCAACGCCTTGAAGGTCGCCATGCCGGCCAGGCATTCTTCATGAAGCTTGAGCGCGGCATCCAGACCATAGCGCTGAATCCATTGCGAGCGCTTCAGTCGGCCGGATGCACATTGCGCCTGTCCGCCATTGCGTGTAGAGCACCCCCAGCTGACACGATTGGCTTCGAGCACGGTCGCCTTGATGCCATGCTCGCGAGCCAGGAAGATGGCCGCGCTCAGCCCGGTAAAGCCGGAACCGATGATCACAACATCGGCATCCATGTCACCACTAACCGGACCATCATCCTCCGGCGGCTCACCCGCGGTATCGATCCAGTAGGTGGGCGCATAATCACGCCCCTGTCCCGGTGTCGCACTCTTCAGTGGATCATAAGCTGGATCGTAAGGTCGGGAAGGCGCGGTGCTCCCACTGGCCTTCACCTCTTCTCGCGATACTGTCTCCATGATCAGACTCCTCGCCTTCTGAATGCCATGAATCGCTTGTGCCCCTGTCAGGCATTGACCGGCGGTCGATTTTTGCGGAAAGCATTCTTCACGGCGATCTTGCCGTCACGGAAGGTGAAGACATCCACCATGCGCGCCTCGGAGCGATCCCCCTCGGTAGTCGTGCCGCAGTATGTAGTCTCGGAAACGCCACGATCGCCGACCACGAAATGCTCGCCATCGATCCAGGCAGCATCGGGTGCGGTCTTCCAGGCATTCTCCAGTGCCTGGCGAACCTCTCCCTGCCCCACGAAGCTCTTCCCCATCAGCTCCGGACCGGCGATGGCATGAAACACGCAATCATCGGTCATCAACTCCATCACGGCATCGATATCATGACGGTTCAAGGCATCACTAAAGGCTTCAAGCAGTTCCACGGTGGGCTGGCTCATTGTTGTCTCCTGGGCTGGTATTCCGTTCACGCAAGGCGTGCGAAAAAGGGCCAAAGATTCGGTCCCTTGTCCTTTGATCACCACGAGAGTACTGACTGTGCATGACCGGCATTAGCGCCAGATGCCAACTGAACATTGGGCCAGTCGATTGCCATCAGATGAACTCCCCACCAGGAGAGACAACATCATGACGATGACGCCACAGCCGATGATCAGAAAACCCTTCATGAGCCACCTCCGTGAGAAATCTGCCAAACAATCCAAATTCCATAAAACGGTACCATTTGATTCTTTTTATGAAACCATTATATGCTCGAAACATTCCCGGTCGCCAAGCCCGGCCACCGTGACAAGGACCGGGCCCCATGGAAACGGTCCCGACGGGCCGAGGAGATAGTGATGACAGATCCCATGTATGCCCAGCCCGACACAATGCGCTCGGCACGCGAGCTCTTCGGCATCGACAGTGACCTGCAGGTGCCTGCCTTCAGCGAGCGCGATGAATACGTGCCGGAGATCGATGAGGCCTATCGCTTCAATCCCGACGTGACCCTGGCGATCCTGGCCGGCTTCACCCGCAACCGCCGGGTGATGGTTCAGGGGCTGCATGGCACCGGCAAGTCGACGCATATCGAACAAGTGGCGGCCCGACTCAACTGGCCTTGCCTGCGCGTCAACCTGGACGGCCATATCAGTCGCCTCGATCTCGTGGGCAAGGACGCCATTGTGGTGCGCGACGGCCAGCAGGCCACTGAGTTCCAGGAAGGTATCGTGCCCTGGTCGCTGCAACGACCTGTGGCACTGATCTTCGACGAGTACGACGCCGGTCGGCCGGACGTGATGTTCGTCATCCAGCGCATCCTGGAGCGCGACGGCAACTTCACCCTGCTCGACCAGAATCGAGTGATTCAGCCCCACCCCCACTTCCGTCTTTTCGCCACCGCCAACACCGTGGGGCTCGGCAACCTCACGGGGCTCTACCAGGGCACGCAGGTGCTCAACCACGCCCAGATCGATCGCTGGAACATCGTCGCCAAGCTCGACTACCTGCCCCGTGAAGAAGAGACCGCCATCGTACTGGGACGCGTGCCATCAAAGGATTCCGAGAGAGGACGCGAGTTGATCACCGCCATGGTGGCGGTGGCCAACCTGACGCGGCAAGGCTTTGCCGCCGGCGACTTGTCGACCCTGATGTCGCCACGCACGGTCATCACCTGGGCGGAAAACTGCGAGATTTTCCGCAACCCGGCGATCGCCTTCCGGCTGTCATTCCTCAACAAGTGCGATGAAGCCGAACGCCCCATCGTCGCCGAGTACTACCAGCGCTGTTTCGGTGCGGAACTCGATGAATCCTGGATGCAGGAGGCCGCTTCCTCATGACCGCAAGCGCCCAGCAGCAGGCGCTCCGCCAGCAACGGATCGAGGAATTGTGCGCCGCTAGCCTGCGTGCGTTGACCGGGGATGCCGACCTGCACTATCGCGGACGGCGCCTCTACCGTGGTGAGGTGCGATTGCCGACCCATGCGCCCCACCTGCGTATCGACCCCGGTCAGGACAACTTCGCCGACTGTCGTGCCGTCGCCGACGGCATGGCCCTGCGTCTGCTGCACTCCGATACCTACTTGCACCGCCGTCTACGGCCCGAGGGTTCGGTCGAGCGGCTGATCTTCGAATTGCTCGAACAGTTGAGAACGGAAACCCGGACACCCCGCGATATGCCGGGCATGCGCGACAACCTGCACCGACGCTTTTCGAGCTGGTCCCGCGACTTCTACCGCTCCGGGCTCACCGAGGGCAGCATCGGCATGCTGGTCTATACCGTCGCTCAGATGGGCTGGTCGCGCTTGAACGCATGCCCCGTGCTGGAGGAAACCGAGGACTATATCGAGAGCACTCGGGCATCCCTGGTGAACGAACTGGGCACGGCGCTCGCCGGCTTGCGTCGCCATCGCGATAACCAGGCCGCCTATGCCGAACATGCCCTGGCCATCGCTCGAATCGTCGGTGACCGAGTGCGCGTCGAACGCGCCCAGGCCGACGAAGACGATCCAGGCGATGCGGACGAGACGACCAGGGAGGCGTTCGCCCTGCTGCTCGATCTTGACGATGCCGAGGGCGACGATGATGGCGTTGCCGCCGCGACGACCGGTCACAGCAAGGTCTTCGAGGACACCGCCCAGACCTATCGGGTCTTCACGACCCGGTACGACCGCGAGGTCACGGCCAGCCACCTGGTGCGTCGCGCCCTGCTGCGCGAATACCGTGAACATCTTGATCGAGCGACCGCCGAGCAAGGCATCAACCTGCCTCGCCTGGCGCGGAGGCTCGCTACCGTGCTCTGCGAGCCCCGACCCGATGGCCGGGCCTTCGGCGAGGAAGAGGGCCACATCGACGGACGCCGCCTGGCCCAGCTGGTCAGTTCGCCGACCGAGCGCCGCCTCTTCTATCGAGACCAGCACAAGCTAGGTGCCGATTGCGCGGTCAGCCTGCTCATCGACTGCTCGGGCTCCATGAAGCACCATATCGAACCGGTGACGCTGATGGCCGAGAGCCTGATTCGTGCCCTGGAAATGATCGGTGCGAGTACCGAACTGCTCGGTTTCACCACCGGCGCCTGGAACGGCGGCCGGGCCTACAAGGATTGGATGCGGCAAGGCCGACCGCGCCACCCGGGCCGCCTCAACGAAGTCTGCCACCTGGTGGTCAAGTCGGCCGAACGTAGCTGGCGACGCGCACGTAACGATATCGCCGCCTTGCTCAAGCCAGATCTGTTTCGTGAGGGCATCGACGGCGAGGCGGTGGATTGGGCCTGCGAGCGCCTTCTCGGCCGCCCGGAATCGCGACGCATGCTGATCGTGATCTCAGACGGTTGCCCGGCCGACAGCGCCACCAACCTGACCAACGATACCTACTATCTGGACAACCACCTCAAGGACGTCATCGCCCGGCGTACCCGGGAAGGTCACGTGGAAATCCTCGGCCTGGGAGTGGGCCTGGATCTCAGTCCCTTCTATCGTCGCTGCCTCGCCACCGACATGACCCAGGCACTGGACAGCCACCTGTTCGACGAGATCGTCGCGCTGATCGGTGGTCGTCACCGACGCTGACGATCCAGGAAGCAAGTTTCTCGTCATGATCAAGGAGACCGACATGGCCAAGACACGCCTGGTGCACCAGTTCGGCATGGGCACCTCGATCCGCAGCCACAACTACACCGAGGCCGCAGCGCGGGCGATCCGCGATGCCCTGTGGCACAACTCGCTCAACATCGCCGATGCCCTCGACTTTCCCAAAGAGGCCATGCTGATCGACGTCGAGATCGGTATCCAGCAGCCCGAGGCCGTGGAAGTCGCGACCCTGCTGGGAATCTTCCCGTACGGCCAGCCATCGGTCAGGCTGATCAAGGGCGGACTGGACGTGGAAAAACCCGACGGTAGCGGCACCAGCGTGATCGCCAACGCCGCCGTCATCGTCTCCTTCGACATGGAGCCCGAACATGCCTGAGCGACGCCTCATCCTGGAAATGGGCAGCGGCAACGACCTCTACGGCGAGGACTACACCAAGGCCGCCTGCCGTGCCGTGCAGGACGCCCTGCACCACTCATCCATCGTGCTGTTCAAATCGCTGGGCTACGACCATCGCGAGATGCGGGTCCAGGTGACCATCGGTGTCCAGAAACCCGAACGGGTCGGCGCCGAAGCGGTAGCCGCCGAACTGCCCCGCGGCCGCGCCGAGGTGAGCGTGGTACACGGCGGCCTCGACGTCCACGACCCGGACAACGCCACCACCCACGTCATCGCCACCGCAGCAATCGCCGCCTTCCTGTCGATCAAGGACGGTGAGTGGCGGCTATGCCCCCCGGCGGTTGAGCATTAGCCCCCACCCGAAACATGCAGACCTCACCGGCAGTGAGGTCTGCGCTCCAGCGGTTCCAAGTCCAGGATGATTCTTCAACAGGTAAGCCCCCGTTTCATAGCCTTTTCAGGCTATGTAACAGAGGGGACCTATCGTTGGATCTGAGGTCACATCACCTGCCAGAGAAGACCAATATAGGATAGGTGATCAGATGGAGAGCTCTTCACGATGGAGCCGCACCGTCTCCAAGGCATTCCTGTGGCGCTTCTGATGGACTTTCTGCCGTTCAGCCCCATTGATCGCCTGCCCTTTAACGTCCGCAGAACTGACAACACAATATCCGCGGGCCTCAGCCTGTCCGCGTGCCCGGGCCGTCATGTGCACTCGAGGCTTACTCTTGTTGTTCGCATTCATCACTCTGCTCCTCCGCTTTAGGGGGCTCGTGGAGTTCAGTGTACAGCCTAATGACCCGCCCGTCATGCACGTCGATCTGTAGCCTCAGCCAGCAAAGCCGAAAAAGCAGACTCAAGAAGGGAGTTATCTGATGATAGAACATCGTGGCGCGTTTCCGCTCTCCCATGATGTTGGGTGTCTCCCTGCACAGGGTCAGTATGGCCAGTGGCGTTGGGTCTTCGACGGTAGGGGTCATCCCGCTGATCCGCATCGACAGACAGCTACGCTGAGCAGGGTGGGCCTTAAAATACTCTAAAACCCTCTGTTGTGCACTGTCACCGTACTCAGCGAGTTTTTCCGGTTCAAGAAACGAGTCCTCCACCCAGCAATATTTGGGTTCGTCGAAGGCCAACGGTGGCCCAGGAAGATTCACATGGGCCGAAATCTGTTCAGTATCTTCCCACCCCATGACAACAGCTGGCATACTCTCAGCATCTGGCTGTGCATCAGTGTACGGTGTCGTTGTTAGGTTGACATCGTGCACCATCAAAAGGTCACTGCTCGCTATGAAAGCATCCTGCGTTGCATGGCGTGTCAACGGTGACGCTAGACGCCAGACCTCGGGGTAATCAGGCTCGGGGAGATCCTTCTTTGGTATAATCCACGATATTCCTACAGAATAATTCGGACGATCATGGTCATGCGGAGAGTCAAACTCAATGGCCAAGTTCAAGATAGAATCGAGCACGAGACGTATCGCCTGATCTGTATATGCACGCCAAGACGCCATTTCCTCTTTGTCATACTCTAAAGCCCAGGAAATCCCATAGTGCGCATTTTCGACCTCGGCTTCCGCCTCATTGAAAAGCCTTGCGTACCACTGAAGATACTCCTTTGGCGGCATCGTCAGTGCTATATCAGCCACTTGCGCAATATTCTGGTTTAATTCATCCTGAAGGTCATGGGCTTTCTTATCTCTGGCCATCTCTTTAACCCACGCCAGAAAAGCCACTCCAAAAAACAATCCCCAAAAGGCGATGGCACTCCAAACAATCTCATCAGAGAAACTCGTATCTCCCTCCAAAAGAGGAAATGGAAAAGCCCCGCTTATCTCAGGCTGATAAAAGGCGATCATCAAACCCAGCAGTGCACTACCCCCTACGACGGCACTGCCAACCCAGCTTTTTCCACCTAAATGAAGGAGCCAACCTCCTTTCTTCTCGTCCATGGCATGAGTCATAGAAAAAGCCATTAGATATTTATTACAGAAGCCAGCGACCACTTCTCTCGCAATCTGATCATCCGGGACCCCACACCAAACTCCAATTTGGGATATCTTCTTCGACTCAACGTTTATCGAGAATAAGATACGATCATATCTCAACGCGCTCGTTGGCGAAAGCCATCTCCTCCACAAGCAGCTAGCGAAGACTTTATCTCAATGCGCACTCTTGCTCGCGCAAGACAAGCCGAATGCTCTTCCCCAATGCGACCGGCCGCAGATCTCGGTGGTACACGGCGGCCTCGACGTCCACGACCCGGACAACGCCACCACCCACGTCATCGCCACCGCAGCAATCGCCGCCTTCCTGTCGATCAAGGACGGTGAGTGGCGGCTAAGGAAAACCCCTTAACTCGCTGCCAATGAGACGACACTCTTTATCACAATGGCCACCCCCAGGCCGATCAGGGCCAGCATGGCAACCTGGCGCATGGTGTTCGCCGAACATGGCGGTGGGTAGCGTCGGCCCAGCCAGGTGGCCAGCCCCACGACCGGCGCCGCCCAGAACGCCAGGCGCCACACGTCCATCGTCAAGCCACCCTGGATAGCGACGAACAGGGTACGAACGCCGGACGTGATGGCGAAGCACAGGATCAGCAGCAGCCTGATGGTTTCCAGGGGCAGGGGCTGGCGATAGCAGTGATAGATGACGGGGGGGGCCCGGCACACCGAAGAGCCCGCCGCACAATCCCGTCAAGGCGCCGCTCAGGGTGAAGGTCCAAGCCGCCGAGACCCGTTCGCGGGGATGAGGGCGCAGGCCGATGCTGATCCCGCCGTAGAGCACCATGGTACCAAGCAGCAGGGTGAGCACGCCGGCAAAGGTGGCGTTCAACCACGACAGCGCCCAGACTCCCAGCCCGATGAAGGGAATGCCCCCCACCGCCAGCGCCGCCACCCGACGCTTGTCCAGGCGCCGCCACCCTCCGGGCAACGCCACGGCACTGTTGACCAGAGTCACCAGACTGACCACCGCCGCCAGCACCGGGACCGAGGCGATCCCGAGCCCGCCGGCGGCGCCCATCACGATCATGCCCAGGCCGAACCCCGACACCGTATGCAAGTAGCCGGCCACCGCCATGATCGCCAGCGTGGCCAACAGCACTCCGGGCTCAAGCCCTGCGGTCAAGGGGATCATGCGCCGTTCCTTCGGATGAAGATCACGACGCTCGGCGTAAAGAGGCGTTCTGTGCCTGAACGGCGGTCACGGCAATCACATTGACGATATCGTCGACGCTACAGCCCCGCGACAGATCGTTGGCCGGTCTGGCCAGTCCCTGCAGCAAGGGCCCGATGGCCATAGCGCCACCGATACGCTCGGCCAGTTTATAACCAATGTTGCCGGCCTCGAGATCGGGGAAGACCAGGACATTGGCATGGCCCTTGACCCGGGACTCGGGAAGCTTGCGCTCGGCAATCTCGGCGACGATGGCCGCATCGAGCTGCACGTCTTCATCGATGGCCAGCTCGGGATGCCGCGCCTTGACCTGGCGTGCCGCCTCGACCACCTTGTCGACCGATGCATGCTTGGCACTGCCACTGGTGGAAAATGACAGCATCGCGACCTGCGGCTCCTCGCCCAACAGGACCCGGGCGCTTTCCGCCGCCGCCATGGCAATCTGCGAGAGCTGCTCGGCATCCGGATCGATGACCAGGCCGCAATCGGAGAAGATCAGACCGCCTTTGAGGCTATGGAATGGCTGACACAGCATCATCAGGAAGAAGCTCGACACTAGTTGGCAACCGGGCGCCAGGCCGAGCAGTTGAATGGCCGTGCGTACCACATCGGCAGTCGTGTTCACCGCCCCTGCCACGCTGCCCTCGGCATGGCCCTCTCGCACCAGCATATTGGCGAAACAAAGCGGTTCGCACACCGCCACCTCGGCCTGCTCCCGGATCATCCCCTTCTTCTCGCGCAACGAGAACAGTGCCTCGGCCAGGCTCGCCTTGAGCGGCGAATCGGCCGGGTCGATCAGCTCTACAGCCGCCAGGCTGATGCCCAGTTCCCTCGCCTTTTCGGTCATGGCAGTGGCATTTCCCACCAGGAGAATCCTGGCGACCCCCTCCTCGGTCGCCTTGACGGCAGCCTGCAGGACACGATCGTCCAGCCCCTCGCAGAGCACAATGCGGCGCGGGTCGCGACGCGCTCGGTCGAGAATCCGATTCAAGGCTTTCATGTATGCTCTCCCGTCTCTGCCGCCGGAGCGCCGTTTCTGGTGTCGGCTGGCGACTCAATGAGGATACGACCGGGCTGGCGTACCAGCATCGTCAGCGGCCAAGATCGCTAGGTTCGTTCCCTACGCACCAACGCACTTCCCACATCCCTGTGGGTCGTCGAGCGCAGCAAGCAATCAGCCGTTGCTCAAACGTAGTCCTGATACTTCTCCAGCAGCCGCACCGGCTTCTTGAGTGCGTCTCGGCGGAAGGGGTCGCCCAGTTCGCGGGTACACATGATCTCGATGATGCAGGTCTTGCCTTCGTTCATCTGCATATCGACCGCCTTGGTGAGCGCCGGCCCCACGTCCTCGAGCCGATCTACGGTAATCCCTTCAGCACCCATCGCCCGGCCAATCTCGGCGAAGCTCTGATTGTCCAGCTCACCGGCCACGAAGCGACGATTGTAGAACTCCACCTGGTTCTTCTTCTCCGCCCCCCACTGGCGGTTGTGGAACACCACCGCGGTCACCGGAATGTCATGGCGCACCGCTGTCATCGTCTCCATCAGACTCATGCCCCAGGCACCGTCACCAGTGTAAGCGATCGCCGGACGCTCCGGTGCCGCCACCTTGGCGCCCATGATGGTGGGGAAGGCGTAGCCGCAGTTGCCGAAACTCATCGGCGCGAAGAAGCTGCGCGGCCTCTCGAAACGCAGATAGCTGTGCGCCACGGCATTGATGTTGCCGATATCGGTTGAGACCATCACGTCTTCCGGCATGGCCTTCTCGAGCTCACGCAGGACCTGACGCGGATGCAGGTACTCACCGCCGGAGAACGGGGTCTCGTTCTGAGCTTCGTCGATGGAGTCGAGACTGAATGGATCCTTCTCGTGCGCCCACTCGTCGAGCTCGCGCTCCCAGGCGTCTTTCTCGCTGGCGATCTGCTCGGCACGCTGCGCCTTGGTCGCATCGCAGGCCAGTTCACGGCTGCCCAGCCGTTGGGTGATCGCCACGGCGGCGTCCCTGGCATCGCCGCAGATACCCACGGCAATCTTTTTCACCAGGCCGAGCATCTTGTGGTCGGCGTCGATCTGAATGATCTTGGCGTCCTTCGGCCAATAGTCCAGACCGTGCTGAGGCAGGGTACCGAACGGCCCGAGTCGGGTACCCAGCGCCACCACGACATCGGCCTGGGCGATCAGCTTCATGCCGGCCTTGGAGCCCTGATAACCCAGCGGGCCGCACCATAGCGGATGACTGGCCGGGAAGGAGTCGTTGTGCTGATAGCTGTTGACCACAGGCGCGCCCAGCCGCTCGGCCAGTGCCTGGCAGGCCTCGACACCGTCGGCCATGACCACGCCGCCACCGGAAACGATCACCGGGAATCTGGCACTGGCCAGGAGCTCCGCCGCCTCGTCGAGGGTGCGGGTACCACCCGGGCCCCGATCGAGGCGCGACGGCTCGGGAATCTCGGCCTCGATCTCGCCATAGAAATAGTCGCGCGGAATATTGAGCTGGGTCGGTCCCATCTCCGACATCGCTCGGTCGAAACAACGGCCAGTATACTCGGCCATGCGTGACGGATGGGTCACATGCCCCTGGTACTTGGTGAATTCCTGGAACATGGGCAATTGCTGGCATTCCTGGAAACCACCCAGGCCAATGCCGGTGGTGCCCGCTTCCGGCGTGACGATCACTACCGGGCTATGCGCCCAATAGGCTGCCGCGATACCGGTCACGCAGTTGGAAATGCCAGGTCCATTCTGGCCAATTACCAGGCCATGACGTCCCGAAACTCGCGCATAGCCGTCCGCCATGTGCGCCGCGCCCTGCTCGTGAACCACCGGCACCAGTCGAATACCGGCCGGCGCGAAGATATCCATGGCATCCATGAACGCCGAGCCCATGATGCCGAACATGTCGGTCACCCCATTGGCCACCAGCGTTTCGACGAAGGCCTCCGAAGGCGTCATCTTCTGCTTTCCTTTCACCGCCTGGCGCGTATCTTGTGTGTCGTGGTCGCTCATGAAAGTCCTCCTCGGAAGCATTCTGGATGGTCCAGCCAGCCGAAAACCGGTTAGTGATATGAAAAGTTCCGATATATGAAACTTTTAAACAAAGTAGCGTCGCCGATGAACCTCGTCAACAAATATTCCATAAAACGATACAAATTGATCTCTTTATAGGAACAAGGTACCTTGGTATCAAAGGAGAGCTGACCATGACCACTCATCGAACCGATATGACTCGCCTCGAGGGCGATACGCCGGCACAGCGCTTGCTAGCCCTATTGGAAGTCATCGCGGGGAAAGACCAGTTTTTCACCCTGCAAGGAATGGTCGACGAAACCGGCCTGCCGAAGCCCACTCTGCATCGCATGCTCCAGCAGCTCGAATCTTCAGGCATGCTGCAGCGCGAAGCCGATGGCCGACATTACAGCAAGGGCGGCCGGTTGCGACGCTTGGCCGAGACGCTTCTGCTCAATGACACAATCCAGGGGGCTCGCCATGCCATATTGGCCGAGCTTGTCGAGGAAGTCGGCGAGAGCTGCAATATCACGGCGCTATCCGGTGGCGAAGTGCTGTACCTGGACCGGGTGGAAACCTCGGCGCCGCTGCGCTTCTATCTGCATCCCGGCTCCCGGGTGCCCGTCCACTGCTCCGCCAGTGGCAAATTGTTTCTGGCTCAGCTGGCCCCTGCCCAGCGCCGCCGACTGCTGAATCAGGTGCCCTTGAATGCCTTTACCGCCAATACCCTGACCGACCCCGAAGCACTGGAAGCCGAAATCGATATTGTGCGCCGCGAGGAATATGCCTTCGACGACGAGGAATTTCTTGCCGGCCTGTTATGCATCGCCGTACTGGTACCCAACCGGGATGGGCCCTCGAACACGGGACTGGCCATCCAGGCGCCGGTCATGCGCATGAGCCGCGACAAGGCACTCTCGTGTCTGCCCGCGCTGAGACGCGCCGCCGAGGCCATCGCCAACATCAACCAGGAGGCTTTGTCGGTGACCCCGGAACAGGGGGTGGTGGACGGCAACCCCTCCAGAGTGAACCGCTGAACGGCCGCTCGCGTCGGCTTGGGAAGGCGAACCTCTGGCCCGAAAGAAGAATTCGGCATATCCTCGGAGCCATGCACCAAGCCCTTACCAACCCAGGGAGATTTCAATGGCCAGCCCGTCCCCCACTGACGGCCCGAATGGACTGCTGGACTACTCGGTGGTCCACACGGATCGTGCGCTCAATCCCCTTTCGATCCCGTTCAAGCAAGTGATGAAGGACATTTCCGCCACCCTCAAGCGGGTGTACAGGGCGCAATCCGCCGCGATCGTGCCAGGCAGCGAAATATTCAGCATGGAAGCCGTGGCACGACAGTTCGGCACCGAGCGTCGCTGTCTGGTCGTTCGCACGGGGGATGCTAGCTACCGATGGAGCCAGATGCTGGATCAAGGGCGCATCCCGGCCGAGCGCAATGTTCGCAAGGCAGCGCGTCAGGATGAAAGCGACCCGAAGGGAGCTTTTGTACTGCCCGCGATCGAGGATATCGTCGAGACCATCCGTGACCAGCAGCCGGATATCGTCTTCGCTCCGCATGTCGACAGCTCCTCGGGCCTGATGCTGCCCGACGAGTACATGAGACAGATTGCCGAAGCGATACACCAGGAAAATGGCCTGTTCATTCTGGACAGCACGGCCTCCGGGGCCGCCTGGGTCGACATGCTGGAGATCGGCGTCGATGTACTGATTGCCAGCCCCCAGGGAGGCTGGAGCAGCACGCCCTGCTGCGGCATGGTCATGCTGTCCCGGCTAGCCCGCGAGATCATCGACGAGACCCGCAGCACCAGCTATGCCTGTGACCTGGGCAGGTGGCTGTCGATCATGGAAGGCTTCGAGTCGGATGAGCCCCACAACGAGGCTGCGACACTGCCAACCGACGGCTTGCGACAACTGCGCGATAACATGCGCGAAATCGAGGCCCATGGGGTCGACGAACTTCGCGAGAAGCAGATCGCCCTGGGCACCCAGGCCCATGACATTCTGGCAGAGCATGGGTTCAAGAGTATTGCGGCACGGGAATACCAGGCCCCCACCGTGGTGGTCAGCTACGCGGATCAACCGAGGCTTGTGGACACCTTTGCCGAAGCCGGCCTGCAGGTCAGCGACAGCGTTGCCCTGATGTGTGATGAAGGGGAAAGCTTCCGAAGCGTGCGCCTTGGCCTGTTCGGCCTGGATAAACTGCTGGATACCCAGGCTACACTCTCCTCCCTGCAAACCGCTCTCAGTCGAGTATCCGCCAGCGGTGCCCCGGCACCCGGCGAATGACCCTCGTCCACCCAAAAGCCACGGGCAACCCGAAGGTTGCCCGTTAGGTTTTCCGACCATTAACGGCCGTTACCACCCCCGCCCCGCAGGGGCGCGCCGCGATACCGGCGAATCAGCTCAGCAGCGTCAGGATAATGCGTTCACCGTAGCCCCACAGCAGCACCGTCATGCCGAGCAGCACCTCGAGGATCAGCACGCCGAAGCCCAGGGTCGTACTGGACACGACAAAGGCCTCATCTCGGCTGATGTTCAGAAAGGCCGGTATACCTAGGTAAAGCAGGTAGGCGGTGTAACACAGCCCGATGGTGCCGGCCAGCAGGCACAGCCAAATGAGGGGATATATCGCCACGACACCACTGAGGAACATCGGGGTGGCCACATAACCCGCGAAGACAATGCACTGGCTCTGTTTGGGTGGGTTGTGCGCATAGCGCTTGGCCATGTAACGAATGACCTTGCCGACCGCATAGACCGCCGCCAGCATCACCAGATAGAAGACGACACCGGCGCCCAAGGCGTCAAGATAGCCGAGCTGAATGGTAGTGCCACCGCCCAGACTCCACCCAACCTGGGTCGTGCCGATATAAGAGCAGACGACCGGCACGGCCGCCAGCAGCAGAACATGATGTTCGTAAAGGTGAGTGAGCGTTTCGCGCTCTTCCTTAATCTGCTTCCACTCGCGATTCGGATGAGCCATCAGGCCCCATACATGCGTCAGCATAGCTCTAGCTCCTGCCGGGGACAGGCCCGGGGCGGCCCGTCAATCCACTGCGTGACTGAAACACTCTCATTATAAGCATGAATCCGGCGAAAACGCTCCCCCGGATGCTTTGTTGGCAAGGGAAAAACCGATTCAGGTCAACGCCGTCAAGAGCGGTGGCCCGGAAGGCAGGCTGGCATCCACCGACATCATCAGACTCAATGCCGTGATGGTGATAATCGAAAAGGCAAAGACCCGCTTGGCCCAGCGTTCTTCATCACTGGCCCGATAACCTTGCATGGCCAGGTAGAGCCAGTAGATGCCCATGACCAGGGCCACGACAAAATACCCGGGACCAGCGTAGCCGGCCACGCTCAGCGCCAAAGAGGCCGGCACGAAGGCAAGGATGTAGCCGAGGATATAATGCTTGGCGGTGCGATTTCCCCTGACCACCGGCAGCACGGGAATCCTTGCCGCCAGATAATCCTCACGGCGAAAGATGGCGATGGCATAGGAATGCGGCATCTGCCATAAGCAGAAAATCACCAGCAGGGTCAAGGCCCCGGTATCGAAGTGTCCGGTCACCGCGCAATACCCCACCACGGGCGGCATGGCACCGGAGAGACTGCCCACCAGGGTGCCATACTCGGAATAGCGCTTCATGTAGAGGCTGTAGACCCCCACATAGATGACGAAGCCGAACACGGCCAACCCGAAGGTCACCCAGTTGGTGAAAAGCCCGAGCAGCGCAAAGCCCGCGACCCCGAGCAGGGTCGCGAAGCGAAGCGTTGCCGCTGGCGTGAGACGGCCCTGGACCAGCGGGCGGGACTGAGTGCGCTCCATCAGCGCATCGATATCACGGTCGATAACGTTGTTGAACGCACAGCCCGAGGCGATGACCAGTGCCAGACCAGCCACCGTGGCGATCAACAGCAGCGCATCGATATCACCGCGGGCGGCCAGGAAGAAGCCGCCCAGCACGGCGATCGTATTGCCCCCGATGATGCCGGGTTTGGTGATGGTCAGGTAGTCATTGCGCATAGGGGTCGCCGGCGTCAGCCGATCATCATGTTCTGATGCAGATTGAACATGATCCATACGGAACCTCCAATGACCAGCACCAGGATCGACACAGTGAAAACAAAGGACATGAAGTTCCAGCCCTCGTCGGCCTTGGTGTTCATATGCATGAACAGCACCAGCTGCACCAGCAGCTGAGCCACTGCCGTGGCCACAATGATGATCACCGTGGCACTGGTTCCCATGGCATCGGTCATGACGATGCCGAAGGGAATGATGGTCAGCACCAGTGACAGGATCAGCCCGATCACATAGGACTTGACGCTACCGTGGCTGTGTTCTTCGTGAGAGGCATGTCCGCTCATGTCAAAGGACTCCCATCAGGTAGACGAAGGAGAAAACGCAGATCCAGACGATGTCCAGAAAGTGCCAGAACAGGCTCAGGCACATAATCCGCGGGCGAGTCATGTCGGTCAGCCCCTTCTTCTGCAGCTGGATCAGCATGACGATGATCCAGACCAGGCCGAAGAAGACGTGCAGACCGTGAGTGCCCACCAGGGTGAAGAACGCCGACAGGAAGGCACTGCGATCCGGGCCATAGCCAAGATGAATCAGGTGCTGGAACTCGTAGATCTCGATCCCGATGAAGCCGGCACCCAACAGGAAGGTAATGGCCAGCCATTTCTTGACCTTGTCGACCTGGTCGGCGTTCATCGCCAGGACGGCCATGCCATAGGTGAAACTACTCACCAGCAGCATGAAGGTACTGATCAGGATGAGGTCGAGCTCGAAGATATCGGCACCGGTCGGGCCCCCGGCCGTGCCCCCGAGGAGCACGGCATAGGTGGCAAACAGTGATCCGAAGATCACCAGGTCGCTCATCAGATAGACCCAGAAACCGAAGATCTTGGTGCCCGCGGTATCGTGGTGATCATGCTCGTGGGCATGATCCTGGTGGTTGCTAAGGGTATCGGTAGCCATGATTACGCCTGCATCTCCACACGTTGTTGGTGCTCGCGCTCGATTCGCTCGACTTCAGCCGCCGGGACATAGTAGTCCACATCATCTCTGAAGACGCGCGCCATGAAGACCGCGAAGGTTGCCAGGCCACCGACAATAGCCAGCCACCAGATGTGCCACACCAAGGCGAAGCCGAAGACGGTCGCGAACAGGCCGATCAACGGACCTTCCCAGGTATCCTTGGGCATGTGGATGTCCTGATAGGGTGGCTTGGAACGAGGTGGCTTGCCGCCATTGGCCTGCTTCTTGTTCCAGAAGTCATCGATGTCGTTGACCTCGGGCTCATGAGCGAAGTTGTAGAACGGCGCCGGGGATGACGTGGACCACTCCAGCGTACGGCCGTCCCACGGATCGCCGGTGACGTCCGCGTTCTTCTTACGGTCGCGAATGCTGACCAGGAACTGGATTACCGTGCATGCGATACCGATCAGGATCAGCACGGCGCCGAACCAGGCAATAATCATCAGCGGCTGCCAGTCGCCATTCTCGTAGGACTGCATGCGACGCACAGCACCGAAGAAGCTCAGCACATAAAGCGGCATGAAGGCCACATAGAAGCCGACGATCCAGAACCAGAAGGAACGCTTGCCCCACTTCTCATCCAGCTTGAAGCCGAAGGCCTTGGGGAACCAGTACGTCAGACCCGCCAGCATGCCGAACACCACGCCGCCGATGATGACGTTGTGGAAGTGGGCGATGACGAACAGGCTGTTGTGCAACACAAAGTTGGCCGCCGGGACCGACAGCATCACCCCGGTCATGCCACCCAGGGTAAAGGTGATGATGAAGCCCAGCGTCCACAGCACCGGCGAGGTGAACTGGAGACGCCCGCGGTACATGGTGAACAGCCAGTTGAAGATCTTCACGCCCGTGGGTATGGCGATAATCATGGTCGCAATGCCGAAGAAGGCATTGACATTGGCCCCCGCCCCCATGGTGAAGAAGTGGTGCAGCCAGACGATGAACGACAGGAGGGTGATAGCCGCCGTCGCCCAGACCATGGTGGTATAACCAAACAGCCGCTTGCGCGCAAAGGTCGCAATGACCTCAGAGAAGACACCGAACGCCGGCAGGATGAGAATGTACACCTCAGGATGGCCCCAGGCCCAGATGAGGTTAACATACATCATCATGTTACCGCCGAAATCATTGGTAAAGAAGTGGAAACCAAAGTAACGGTCAAGCGTCAACAGCGCGATGGTCGCGGTCAGGATCGGGAAGGACGCGATGATAAGGATGTTCGCGCACAGCGACGTCCAAGTGAAGATCGGCATGCGGAACAGCTTCATGCCCTTGGTGCGCATCTTCAGGATGGTGACGAAGAAGTTGATACCGGTCAGCGTCGTACCAATACCCGATATCTGCAACGCCCATATCCAGTAATCGACGCCCACCCCTGGACTGTACTCTATGCCCGATAGTGGCGCATATGCCAGCCAACCCGTCTTGGCGAACTCACCCAGCAGCAGGGAGACGTTAACCAGCGCGACACCGGCCACAAACAGCCAGAAGCTGAGGTTGTTGAGGAACGGGAACGCCACATCCCGGGCACCAATCTGCAGCGGCACCACCAGATTCATCAGGCCGATGACCATGGGCATGGCGACAAAGAAGATCATGATAACGCCATGCGCGGTGAAGATCTGATCATAGTGGCTGGGCGGTAGATAACCTTCCGCCCCACCGGCCGCCATGGCCAACTGGGTCCGCATCATGATGGCGTCGGCAAAGCCGCGAACCAGCATGACCAGCGCCACCAGGAAGTACATGATGCCCAGTTTCTTGTGGTCAACGGACGTCAGCCACTCCGTCCACAGCCACTTCCACTTCTTGAAGTAGGTCAATGCGCCCACCACAACGGCACCGCCAATCGCAATGCCCATCGCGACCACCATGATGATGGGGTCGTGGAGCGGTATTGCATCGAATGAGAGTTTACCGAACATAATTTACTCCGCTGCCTCCGCGCTCATGGACTCGCCGTGAGACTCGGAATCATTGTGAGACTCGGAATCGTCGCCATGCCCTTCGCCATGATCGCTACCATGGCCATCGCCATGACCACCGCCATGTCCAAGGGTTTCTCTTACGCTGGCATCCACATAGGTCTCCATGTATTCAGCATGGTTGCCGCCAGCATGGAAGCTCTTAACCACCTGCTCATAGAGCGAGGGCGCCACGTTGGAGAAGTACTGAACATCGTCGTGCACACTGGGTGTGACCAGTTCGTAATACTCTTCGGGATATCCGAGTGAGTCGGGGGAGGTCTTGACGTCCTCCACCCAGGCCTCGAACTCGTCCTGAGTCCCGACATGCGCGTCGAAGGTCATGCCCGAGAAGCCTGCACCACTATAGTTGGTGGAGCGACCCGGATAGGTGCCGGTGTCATCGGCGACCAGGTGGACATCATTGTCCATGCCAGCCATGGCATAAATCTGACTGCCCAGTCGGGGGATGAAGAAGGAGTTCATCACCGAGCCCGATGTCACGCGGAAGCGCACCGGCGTGTCTACCGGGAAAGCCACTTCGTTGACGGTAGCAATCCCCTGCTCGGGGTAGACGAACAGCCACTTCCAATCCAGGGAAATCGCCTGGATTTCCATGGGCTCATGCTGGTCCTCGTCAGGCGCGATGGCCTTGTGAGGGTCAAGACTGTGCGAGGTGTACCAGGTCAGAACGGCCAGGAACAGAATGATGACACAGGGGATAAACCAGACGACCGCCTCAATCTTGTTGGAATGAGACCAGTCAGGCGAATAGGTCGCATCCTTGTTGCTGCGGCGATAACGCCAGGCAAACAGCAACGTCATGACGATCACAGGAATGACAACAATCTGCATGAGACCGAAAGCGGTCAGGATCAGGGTACGTTGCTCCTCCCCGATCTGCCCCTTGGGGTCCATCAGTGCCGAACTGCAGCCCGCCAACAGCACTGGCAGCGAAAGCAGCAGCAGGACACCGAGCATGCGCAGGGTGGGATTTCTTCTCATGTTTCAACCTCATCAGGGCTTGGCGGCGAACGCGTACCCGCTTGAGCTCAGCAGGCAATGCATGCGCCGAAGCGCTCTCCCGCGCGGGTCGCTGGCATGTACATACACATCTGACTCAACCGTCGTGGAGAGCGCTTCGGGCTCAATCACGGCCACTTCCCGGGTCGTCGACTCGCTGCGACATCGACGCACTCGGAAGAGAGTGCCGCTAGGCACATATTCTGATGGTCTGGGCGCGGAATGGGAAGGGGCTTATTGCGTCAGGATGTCGCACCCGTTCGCACCAGGGCATCGGCATCCTCGCTGATGACTTCGTCGATATCACCCAGATCGGCAAAGCGCGCCGGCCTGACAAGCCCATGCTTGCTGGAGTCGACCACCAGGATTCGCCGCTGCGCCGAGGCAATGGCTGCCTGCTTGGGGGCCACCTCGTGAAAATGAAAGCAGCTCAGCCCCCGCTGGGGATGCACCCCGGCCGCAGAGAGAAACGCCTTGTTGATGCCCAGTCGAGCGAGCGTGTCCACCATTTCGTCGCCTTCGAAGGAGCATGACGACGCCTGGTACAGGCCGCCCAGCAGCCAGAGGCGTACGCCGGACCGCTGGCTGACGGCCTCGGCCACGTTTAATGCATAAGTCACCACGGTCAGCGAGAGCTCGGTGGGTAGCTGAGTGGCCAGCGGCATCAGGGTGGTGCCGCAATCGATGAACAGCGTATCGCCCTCCTCAAGCATCGCCAATGCCCTGTCACAGAGCCGCTGCTTGCTCTCGGCATGACGATCATGCTGGACGGCGAGGTCATACGCGGAAGCATGCCGCGGGTCATCAGCGCGCATCAGGAGGCCACCCACCAGAACCAGGCCACTCTCGGCATTGGCCAGGTCGCGTCGCACCGTCATCTCCGAGACACCGCACAGCACGGCCGCCTCGGCCAGGCGCAAACTACCCCCTCGGGACAGCGAGGCTGTCAGGTACGCCAGGCGCGCTTCACTGCGTTCATTCACTCGCTGCTCTCCCGTTGACTGCTGCATAACTGCCCGACATGGACAGGCCCACCGGCCGGCTCGTTCACGCCCCGTTGAGGATCGGGGTTGCGGCCACGAATGTTAATAAAATAACATCCACGCGTTAATTTAATAACAGAGGCGTCAGGCCCCATCAAGTCCGGCGGGCTGCTCGCTATCCACCACGCTGTCCGTGATGAGCGTCCTTCCAACACCAGGCATCACACGACAACAATATTCAAGGTAATTCAATATGCTGCGCTCCACCGCCCTGACACGACTCGCCCCCCTGTCCGGTCTAGCCCTGACGGTCGCCGCTCTGCCGGCGGCTGCCGAGGAAGGCTCGGCAATGACACCGCTCTGGTCGTTCGGCAATGTCTCCGTCAACTATCTCGACTGGTCCAACGGCACCGAGAGCCGCACCTCGACCAATGCGGCCAAGGGTGATTTCTTCTACCTCGAGCTCGAGGGTGGCGTCGGCTTCGACTGGGGCGAATTCTACGGCTTCTACGACTTCGAGAACCCGCAGAATGACCAATCCGAAGAAGATGGACGCGATAACCGTCGCAGCGCGGCCAAGGTCACCTCGCATATTTACCTGGGAGATTCTCCGTTCTCGCTGTATTTCCATGTCTACGATTTTCGTGACTATGGGTTCGAGTCCAAGGAGCAGGATCGCATCGCCGGCTTCGGCTATCGTCATACCTTCGACAATGGCCTGTGGTTCAAGCCCTTCCTAGGCAAGGCCTGGGTGGAAAGCGACGACAACGCCTACAGTGGCCAGAACGGTTACATGCTCGGCTGGGTGCTCGGCTACGACTTCCAGGCCTATGGCCAGAACTTCAGCGTCAGCAACTGGCACGAGCAGACCTTCGACCGCGACGAGGAATATCTGCAGCAGAATTACGTCAACGGCCCGGCCGGCAGCACCGGCACCAACGGTGCAGTCAGCTTGTGGTGGC
Organism: Halomonas almeriensis; assembly: GCF_030409235.1. GTDB lineage: Bacteria > Pseudomonadota > Gammaproteobacteria > Pseudomonadales > Halomonadaceae > Halomonas > Halomonas almeriensis. Next base: position 54,205 of record NZ_JAUFPO010000004.1, on the reverse strand, counting down.
ACCCGGTAGAGGAAATCACCACGGGTATTCAGTACCGTTACGCCAACGACAAGCTGGGCACGGCCGACGACTACCAGAACGCCATGATCTACACGCTGAAGTACAACTTCCTGTAAGCCGCCCGGTTGCACCTCCAGCCAAACGGCCATGAGGGCCCCCGGGCCCTCATGCCAACGACCACAAGGACATTGCCATGACCTTGATCATGAGTTTCGTCGGCATGGCGACGTTGATCGCCATCGCCTTGCTGTTCTCCGTCAACCGCCGTGCCATTCGCCTGCGCACCGTGGTCGGCGCCTTTGCCATCCAGGCCGGGCTGGGCGCCTTCGTGCTCTATGTGCCCTTCGGCCAGGCCGTGCTGGGCACGGTCTCCGATGCCGTCAGTCAGGTCGTGACCTATGCCAACGACGGCATCGACTTCCTGTTCGGCAACCTGGCCAAACCGGATGAAGTCGGCTTCGTCTTTGCCTTCAAGGTGCTGCCGGTCATCATCTTCTTCTCCTCGCTGACCGCGGTTCTCTACCACCTCGGCATCATGCAGTGGATCATCCGCATCCTCGGCGGTGCTCTGCAGAAAGCCCTGGGCACCTCGCGCACCGAGTCGCTGTCGGCCACGGCCAACATCTTTGTCGGTCAGACGGAAGCGCCGCTGGTGGTTCGCCCCTTCATCAATCGCATGACCAAGTCACAGCTGTTCGCCGTGATGTGCGGTGGCCTGGCTTCGGTCGCGGGGTCGGTACTGGCCGGCTATGCCGCCCTGGGTATTCCCATGGAGTACCTGGTGGCCGCCTCCTTCATGGCCGCACCGGGCGGGCTGTTGTTCGCCAAGCTTCTCGTGCCCGAGACCGAGCCCCCCAACGACAGCGTATCCACGGCCGAGGAAGAGCTCGAGGCCGAGGACAAGCCCAGCAATGTGCTTGACGCCGCGGCGTCCGGGGCGTCATCTGGCCTGCGCCTGGCCGCCAATGTGGGCGCCATGCTGCTGGCCTTCATCGGCCTGATCGCTCTCGTCAACGGCATTCTCGGCGGCGTCGGCGGTTGGTTCGGCATGGAAAGCCTGAGCCTCGAGCAGATCCTCGGTTGGCTGTTCGCGCCGCTGGCCTTCCTGCTAGGCATTCCCTGGTCCGAGGCCACCCTGGCCGGCTCCTTCATCGGCCAGAAACTGGTGGTCAACGAGTTCGTCGCCTATATCAACCTGGCGCCCTACATCAGTGGCGAAGAAGTCGTCGCCGCCACCGGCGAGGCCATGAGCACGCACACCAAGGCGGTGCTGTCCTTTGCCCTGTGCGGTTTTGCCAACCTGTCTTCGATTGCCATCCTGCTGGGTGGCCTGGGCAGCATCGCCCCCAGCCGTCGACACGAGATTGCGCAGTTTGGCATCCGGGCCGTACTGGCAGGTACGCTGTCCAACCTGATGTCGGCGACCATCGCCGGCTTCTTCATCGCCCTGGGCGCATGAGCCATGACCAAAGGGGGCCCCGGGCCCCCTTTCGCGTCCCAGGCGCAACCATCCCGCTGCCATTGCATGGAGCCTTTTGGGTTCCGCTCCCACGCTTTCAAGAGAGCACGCCATGAACGACCTAACACGGATTGCCCGTCAGGCGCTGACCCTAATGGATCTGACGAGCTTGAACGACGACGACACTGACGCGCGCATCGAGGCACTGTGTCAACGCGCCAAGACACCGGTCGGCAACCCGGCGGCTGTCTGCGTCTATCCACGCTTCATCGTCCCCGCCCGCCGCGCGCTCACCGCGCATCGTCTGAACGACACCATCAAGATCGCCACGGTCACCAACTTCCCCGAGGGTGGCAGTGACATCATGGCCGCCGCCCGCGAAACACGCGAAGCCGTGGCATCAGGTGCCGATGAAGTCGATGTGGTCTTTCCCTACCGTACCCTGCAGCAGGGCGACGAAGACACCGGCCGCGAGCTGGTCGAGATGTGCAAGGCCGCTGCGGGCGACAAGACGCTCAAGGTCATTCTGGAAACCGGCGAGCTGGCCGATGCGGCCCTGATTCGTCGTGCCTCGGAACTGGCCATCCATGGCGGTGCCGACTTCCTCAAGACCTCCACCGGCAAAGTGTCGGTCAATGCCACCCTGGAAGCCGCCGAAGTCATGCTCGAAGTCATTCGTGACCATGGCGGCGAAGTCGGCTTCAAGGCCGCCGGTGGCGTACGCACCGCCGAGGATGCCCAGGCATACATCCAACTGGCCGAACGCATCATGGGCGCCAACTGGGTCAGCCCGCAGCACTTCCGCTTCGGCGCCTCCGGCCTGCTCGACAACCTGCTCGAAACCATCGGCGTGGTCGGCGGTATCGACATGGAAGGCCTGGATGATGACGAGGAGGTCGATTACTGATGCTGCCCCAGGAAGCCATTCGCGCCAAACGCGATGGCCAGGTCCTGGATGCCGCGACCATCAATGAACTGATCGGCGGCATCCGTGATGGTCGCCTCAGTGATGCCCAGGTCGGCGCACTGGCCATGGCCATCTTCCTGAATGACATGAACGCCACCGAGACCGTTGCGTTAACCGAGGCCGTGCGCGACTCCGGCGACGTGCTGGACTGGTCGGCACTCGGCCTGCCCGGCCCGGTCATCGACAAGCATTCCACCGGCGGCGTGGGCGACGTGGTCTCGCTGATCCTCGGCCCCTGGATCGCCGCCTGCGGTGGCCATGTGCCGATGATTTCCGGCCGCGGCCTCGGCCACACCGGCGGCACCCTGGACAAGCTGGAGTCCATCCCCGGCTATAGCGTCTCGCCGGATACCGCCACCTTCCGGCAACTGGTCAAGGAAGTCGGCGTGGCCATCATCGGCCAGACCGCCGATCTGGCGCCGGCCGACAAGCGCCTCTACGCGGTGCGCGATGTCACCGCCACCGTGGAGTCGCTGCCGCTGATCGTGTCGTCCATCCTGGGCAAGAAACTGGCCTGCGGCCTCGATGGCCTGGTCATGGACGTCAAGGTTGGCAGTGGCGCCTTTATGCCCACCGAGGAAGCGTCCCGGCAGCTCGCCGAGACCATTGCCGAGGTCGCCAGCCGCGCCGGCACCTCGACCACGGCCGTGCTCACCGACATGAGTCAGCCGCTGGCCCCGTGCGCGGGCAATGCCCTGGAAGTGCGCGAAGCCCTGGCCGTGCTCAGCGGCGAGCGCCGCACCGGCCGGCTGCTCGAGGTGACCCGTCACCTGGCCATCGAGATGCTGATGGCTGGCGGCCTGGCCCAGGATCAGGCGAGTGCCGAGCAACAACTCGAGCGGGCCCTGAGCTCCGGCGACGCCGCCGAGCGCTTCGGCCTTATGGTGGCCGGCCTGGGTGGGCCGACGGATTTCGTCAGCGCGCCGGACCAGTACCTGCCGACGGCACCGATAATCCGCCCGGTCCTGGCACCGCACAGCGGCTACCTGCGCGCCATGGATACCCGCGCCCTGGGCATGGCAGTGGTCGAACTGGGCGGCGGACGACGTTCCCCCGACGACGCCATCGACCATGCCGTGGGCCTGGCCGATATCGCCGAGCTGGGCACCCGCCTGGAAGCCGGTCAGCCGCTCGCCACCCTGCATGCCCGTCGCCAGGAGGACGCCGAGCGTGCCGAGCGCCAGCTGCTCGACGCCATCGAACTCGGTGAGGCCACCGCTTCACCGATCCTGATTCACGACACCATTCGCCGGGAGGCCCCATGACACGTGCTATCGTGCTCGTCCTCGATTCCTTCGGCATCGGCGCCGCGCCTGACGCCGAGCAATTCGGCGATGCCGGCGCCGACACCCTGGGCCATATCGCCCGCGAATGCGCCGCCTCGACACACCGAGGTGCACTGCAGCTCCCCAACCTGGCCGGGCTCGGCCTGCTCCACGCCCACCACGAGAGCACCGGCCACTGGGCGCAGGGCATGACGCCACCGACGAGCGTGAGCGGCGCCTACGGCCATGCCCGCGAGGTATCCTCCGGCAAGGATACGCCCTCGGGACACTGGGAAATCGCCGGTGTGCCGGTGCGTTTCGACTGGGGCTACTTCAGCGACCCCGACAACAGCTTCCCCGCCGAACTGCTTGACGCCCTGATCAGTGAGGCCGAGCTGCCCGGCGTGATCGGCAACTGCCATGCCTCGGGCACCGAGATCATCGCCCGACTCGGCGAGGAGCATGTGCGCAGCGGCCAACCGATCGTCTATACCTCGGCCGACTCGGTCTTCCAGATCGCCGCCCATGAGGACAGCTTCGGCCTTGAGCGCCTCTACCGCCTGTGCGAGACCGCCCGTCGCCTGCTCGAGCCCTACAACATCGGCCGCGTCATCGCCCGCCCCTTCAACGGCGAGGATGCCGCCACGTTCGCGCGCACCGCCAATCGCCGCGACTACAGCGTCGAGCCGCCCTCGCCCACCGTGCTGCAGCGACTCTGCCAGGCCGACGGCCGGGTCACCGCCATCGGCAAGATCGCCGATATCTATGCCCACTGCGGCATTTCGCGCAGCATCAAGGCCAGTGGCCACGATGCCCTGTTCGACGCCACCCTCGACGCCATGGCCGAGGATGGCGAGCGCAGCCTGATCATGACCAACTTCGTCGATTTCGACATGGTCTACGGCCACCGTCGCGACGTCGACGGCTATGCCGCCGCCCTCGAGCACTTCGATGCGCGCCTGCCGGAAGTGCTGGCCCGACTCCGCGACGACGACCTGCTGATCCTGACCGCCGATCATGGCTGTGACCCCACCTGGCACGGCAGCGACCATACCCGCGAGCACATCCCGATTCTCGCCCTGGGCGGCGGCCTTTCCGCCGGTTCCCTGGGCGCGCGCACCAGCTTCGCCGATATCGGCCAGAGCCTGGCCGACTACTTCGACCTGGCGCCGATGGACGACGGCGAGACCTTTCTGACGGAGAACTGACTCATGGCTACCCCTCATATCAAGGCCGAGCGCGGCGACTTCGCCGACACCGTGCTGATGCCCGGCGACCCGCTGCGGGCCCGCTATATCGCCGAGAACTTCCTCGAAGCCCCGCGCCTGGTCAACGACGTGCGCAACATGTACGGCTACACCGGCACCTACCAGGGGCGTGAGGTCTCGGTGATGGGCCACGGCATGGGCATCCCCTCGGTGTCCATCTATGCCAAGGAACTGATCACCGAGTTCGGCGTCGAGCGACTGATCCGCGTGGGCTCCTGCGGCGCCGTGCGCGACGACGTCAACGTCCGCGACGTGGTCATCGGCATGGGTGCCAGCACCGACTCCGGGGTCAACCGCACGCGCTTTCTGGGCAACGACCTGGGCGCCATCGCCGACTTCGAGATGACCCGCCACGCCGCCGATGCCGCGCGTGATCACGGCATTCCGGTCAAGGTCGGCAACATCTTCTCCGCCGATCTGTTCTATGACCCGCGTCCCGAGATGGTCGAGATGATGCGTCGCTACGGCATCGTCGGCGTCGAGATGGAAGCCGCCGGCCTGTATGGCGTCGCCGCCGAGTTCGGCGCGCGTGCCACCACCATCTGCACCGTCTCCGATCACATCGTCAAGGGCGACTCCCTGTCCAGCGACGACCGCGCCACCACCTTCGATGACATGATGCGTATCGCCCTGGACAGCGTGCTGCGCGACGACGCCGGGGGTGCGGCATGAGCGAATCAGTGGAGGCAGAGATCGTCAGCGCCCTGGTCGCCGTGCGCGACCGCGCCTATGTGCCCTACTCCCGGCATCCGGTGGGCGCGCTGATCGTCAGCGAGAGCGGCACCCGCTACAGCGGCGCCAATGTCGAAGTGGCGCACTACAAGGGGCTGTGCGCCGAGGCCTCGGCCATCGCCGCCATGGCCAGTGCCGGCGAGCGGCGCCTGCAGGACGTCTATGTCATCGGCCCCGGCGAGCACCTGTGCACGCCCTGCGGCGACTGCCGCCAGCGCATCCGCGAATTCGCCGACGACCGGACACGCATTCACGTGGTCGATGCCGAGGGCCGGCTGCTCAAGCGCTACACCCTGGAACAGTTGCTGCCGGACGCCTTTGGCCCCGATAATCTGCAACTCGACGGATGATCTCATGGCCGGTCGGCCCGGCCGGCCAGCCTGTAACGCAGAAGTGACATCATGCAGAGTCCCGCTCTCGCCATCGCTCGCACGCCCCTGGTAGCCGTCTACGGCACGCTGAAACGTGGCCTGCGCAATCACCACTGGCTGGACGGCGCGACCTTCGTCGGCACGGACCGACTGACCACCGCCACGCTCTATGATCTGGGCCACTGCCCCGGCGCCAAGGCCGAACCATCCCACGGCGTGGAAGTGGAGGTGTATCGCGTCAGCACCCGCATTTTCACCGGCCTCGATCGTCTGGAAGGCTATCGTGTCCGCGCGCCGGCCCATGGCGATTACGACCGGGCCATTCATGCCACCGCCTTCGGCCCGGCCTGGCTGTATCTCTACAACCACGACGTCAGGGGGTGTCCGGTCATTCGCGAAGGCGGCTGGCAGCCCGCAGGCCAGGCCTTGTGAGCGTCATCCGGAATCGCGCCGCTGGGGCGACCGCCAGCGTCTCACTCAGCACCGACCCCATGGAGCCCTCATGTCTCGCGTCATCGATATCCCCGCCGCCGACGGCACCATCGACGCCCATATCGTCACGCCCGCTGACGCCGACGGCCCCCTGCCGGCCGTGATACTCCTCACCGATATCGGCGCCGTGCGCCCCTGCTACCTCGAGAAGGCCCAGCGCATCGCGGACAACGGTTACGCCGTGCTGATGCCCAACATCTACTATCGCGACGCGGCCGGCATCATCGTGCCGGAAGGCAAGTCCTTCCGCGACCCGGATATCCGGCCGAGCCTGGTCGAATACGCCGGCCACCTCACGCCCGAGGCCCAATCCCGCGACTTCACCGCCTGGCTTAACGGCATAGACGCCGCCCCGGAATTCGCCGACGGCGGCATCGCCGTGGTCGGCTACTGCCTGACCGGCGGCTTCACCCTGCGCATGGCGGCCGAACACCCCGAGCGCATCATCGCCGCGGCCGGCTTCCACTCCGCCAACCTGGCGAAAGCCGACGACGACAACAGCCCCGTTCAGGTGGTGGGCAATATCCAGGCACGTGTCTACTTCGGACACGCCGACAAGGACGAACTGCTCCCCGCCGACCAGATCGCCCGCCTGGACGAAGCTCTGGCCAACGCCGGCGTGCACTTCACCACCGAACTCTACAAGGGCGCCCCTCACGGCTACACCGCCAAGGACGCCACCTGCTCCTACCACCCCGAAGCCGATGAACTGCACTACAAACGCCTGGCAACGCTGCTGGAAGAAACGCTGTAAGGCCGCCTACCACCTCCGGCATGGTGCCCATGGGCATAGGACACCATGCCGGACGTAACTCAGTTGGAAAGAAAAGACCGATAGAGACGGTGCCTCCATTTGACGAGTGTCTGCTTACGGCCAATAGCTGACGTTGAGATCATGCTGATGTAACGCCGCAGATAACCGGCAACGGCGCAGCCGTTGTTCGGCGCCGAAGGCGCGCAGTTAATCAGCTTGGTTATGTGACGCGCGCACTGCTTTCACGAGGGAGCGCCTATCAAAGAGTCAATGCCCTCATCTCTGATCGTAGCTTTGGCCTCGTTCAATGCTTCTTGATCGGTAGGGAACTGGTCATCCCATACGGTGGAGTTCCCAAACTCGTCCACGACTTCCAGGTGCCAGTCGCTTCCGCCACCACGATAGACATCGACCTGAACCGTCTTACCGTCGTCGGTTAATTCCTGGCACAGGGAGCTCATCTCTATATCGATTTCATCTTCCATCAAATACTCCAAAACCGTCGATAGTCACATAACGCTCTTGTTAATGGGTAAACTGCGCAGCAGTTTTTCCTTGATTTAACCGATTGTTATTTGCCTTTAGTGCCTCGCTTCTTTTTTGAGCCAACTCGCTTCTCTTTTGCGCCTTCTATTCGATTTTTCGCGGCAAAAATAACACCGGCTGCATTATGAATTTTGGTCTTCCTTTTAGCGGACTTAACCAATACATTTTTGGTTTTTACATTACCAGTTAGTTCTGCCTTCAACCGCCGCTTCGCATCTCTCGCGCCAAAACCGGCTGCAGTGGCTAACACTTCACCATCGGGCGAAATCGCTTTAGTTACATGACCGACGTCATCCAATTCAACAACAATTTCATAGTCATTCATGATATGGAGCCGTGAATTCCCAAATCTTCTCTGAAACCTGAAGTGGCACGATGCCTCTTGTGCAACTAACGCTCGCATTTGCGGCTGGTTTGGAGCGTAGCGGAAAACCAGTCCGACAACATGCGCTTGTTATGTGCTCTTTTGAGTAATCAGCGAGCTAGAAAGCCAGTATCCAACGGCTATTTTACCGACCGCCATGACGCCGTAAGCTGCGCTAAACATGGAGGATGGTCCCACAAAAGCAATAATGATAAGGGCGAAAAAACCGACAATAATTTTTCGATTATTTTCTGTGAAGCTAAGCTCCTTGGTGAAAAACATAACTGAACAAACACCGATAAATACACCAAAAATGATTCTTTCAAGCATAAATTGGCTGCCTAAATAAATTCCTCAATGTTACTCGATTAAACGCCAAGTATTTCACCGCAATAAACTCTTTCATCTAGACTAATGCATCTAACATCGACTCTATTCCATAAGCGGTTTTTTATACTTCTAGTTATCTGTTTTTCCGACATGATTTTCTGCTTTTCATCGAGGATCCCAGGAGCTATCTGCAAACGGTCTATGTATACAAATAGCCTTCCGTCTTTTCGCTCGACTCGGCGCTCTCCCTGGGTATATAGCAACCAACGAATAGAATTTCCCGCGTCGTTTCGTTTGAATACTCTCCCAACATTAGTAATCTCATGTTCAATGTATTTATCAGTTAACACAATCTCGTCAGGAATGGATACAACTATCTGATGCGTTCGAGCTTCTTTATTTTCGCTAATAGCCGTTATGGCGTATTGATTAACCCAATCCATATTAACGCTTTCACTGTGCGGCATACTTTCTTTGAGGTATTCTCTTACGTTAGCCGGGGTATCGAGATTAATGTATCTAGGAGACTCAACGATTAGAATTACGCTCTTGCCATCTTCACTGAAACTGATTTTATTTTCATTGGTGCCGTATAGGGCCATAGAAACTTCTAATGGGTATTCGGTTATCCCTGCTCGTATCTTGCTCCCAACACTCTTCTGAAGCTCATCCTCAGCAGAGGAGAATAGAACCCACCCTACAATGAACAAGATAGGTAGTAGGCCAAAAGGGAAGATCAACATTGTGTTGCCGAACATCTAGAAGTCTCCGAGCGCATTATAATTACGGCAGGTGCGGCCACACGGTGGCCGCACCTGCCGTGCTATCTTTCTGATTTAACTTGTTGCTGCATTAAGCTTTCTCTGCCTGACGCCGCAGGCACTCCGATCAAGACACTCATGGCCTGAAGTTGGTAGCCTAGTCATATCGGCGATGTGAGCGATCTTCCTACATTTCTTACAGCGGGTGTTGCTAATAATTTGAGTCATTTCGACTCCCTATTCAGTAGCTGAATCCTAACTGTACATGTTTTAAAAATCTTTTTCACAAGAATATTTTGTTTTCTCTGAAGCTGAACCGCACTGGCACATAACAGGTATTAGGTGGCACGCGTGCTTCCTCACTTGAACGAGCGGATGCGTTCAACATTCTTATACTGCCACATCAACCCATTGATTTTCGGTGTATTTTCGTCGATGTGGCTATATAACACCAATAAACGAGCATTCAGCCTTTGCCGGCATGTCCGCTTTGGGTCATTAGTGGCCGTGATGCTGCTCCGTTTCCACCCTGCCAAAAATACCAGACACTGATACCCCGATGGCTCGTCTTGTCCATCAAGCCTGCCACTAAATCAATCACGGGGCCAGGCTCGATACGGGCTTCGTTAACCTGGCTTGGGAGCGGGGACATCGGCTGCGTAATTCGCTACGAACCAGACTCCCCTACTCCCCGAACCGGCGACGTAGATAAGCGATGATGGCACTGGATTCGTAGAGCCAGCGCGTTTCTCCATTCTCCTCGATACGCAGACAGGGCACCTGGCCCTTGCCGCCGCCTTCGATCAAGGCGCGGCGATGTTCGGGGTCGAGGCGGGTGTCGCGGATCTCGATGTTCAGGGCCAGGCGGGTGATTTCGCGGCGTACCCGCACGCAGTACGGGCAGCTCCAGAACTGGTAGAGCGTCAGGGCCTCGCAGGCGCGGTCGGCTTCGGCCTGGGCCGCGGGGTCGCGGCTTATTTCAGGGGCCGTGCCCAGTTTTCTGGATAACCAGGTCAATGGCGCCAGTAATGTCTGAACCAGCGATGTCATGCTCCGCTCCTCCTTGGCTGGCGGCGGTGCGCCAACCTCTTTAGCTTGTGCCGCGCACGATCAGCTCGACCGGCATGGCAAGGTGGCGAGGTGATTGCTGCAGGCGTGCTTCCGCCAGCAGCTCCACCGTCTTTTCGGCGATGCGTGGAATGTCCTGGCGGACGGTGGTCAGACCCTCGGCCAGGGCCGGCAGGTCATCGAACCCCGTGACCGCGACTTCATCGGGGACTCGCATGCCCATGTCATCCAGCGCGGCCAGACAGCCGCGCGCCAGCTCGTCGTTCTCGCAGACGATGCCATCGCAGGCTCGAGGGTCGGAACCCAGTCGCTGCATCAGCCATCGATAGGCCGTCAACGCCGGGTCCAGACTGGACGGAATATCGATGAGCCGCTCATCGAGCGCCGCGGCCTGCATGGCCTGCCGAAACCCGCTCAGGCGGTGCTGACTGTGCGGGCTCTGCAAGTCATCGCCCATGTAGGCAATGCGTCGTCGTCCGCCCTCGATCAGGTGTTGGGTCACGTCATGAAAGCCCTGTTGTTCCTCGGGAAACACCGAGAAGCCCTGGCCCGGCAGGCCGATGCGCACAAAGGGCAGGTTATGTTGGCGCATCAGCCGCGGGCGTGGGTCATCACCGAACTCGCCGAGCAGGATGGCGCCCCCGGCCTCTTCGGGCAGGGTCGCCGTGCGGTCGTGGGCGAAGAAGATCGGCACCATGCCCTGGCGATGCAGCGCCACGGTCAGGTGCTGGTAGAGCAGGAAATAGTAGGGTCGCAGCTCAAAATCCCGGCGCCCCAGCGAGATGCCCACCACCGCGGCCTTGCCGCTGATCAACTGACGCGCGGCGGCGCTGGGCTGATAGCCGGTATCCCGGCTGATGTCGAGAATACGCTCGCGCAGCGCCTCACTGATGCCCGGCTTGCCGTTCAAGGCACGACTCACCGAGGCAATCGAGACATTGGCCCGGCGAGCAATTTCCTGAATGTTGGCTGCCTTGCTCGATTTTGCGTTCATGCCTGGCCCCATCCACCATGGCCGCCCGTCTGCGGCCCTGCCGATGAGGATTGTGCCCGATCACTGGCAATGTTGCGATGCGCCCGCCGAGACACTTTGCGCAACCGACGGGCGTCAGGCGCCGTTATCATCGCGCCGGTGCACCGCAGGCATGCCACGCTTCAGTCACAGGCGGGCGCCGGGGCTCGGCAGGATCTCTCGGTAAGGCGCTGCCAGCCCTGGGTATCGGCCGTGAAGCAGGCATCCAGCACCTTCTGCAGTGCCGCTCCACGGGCGAAGTCGGGCTGGTCGTTGATGCCACTGGCGACACTATCGACGAAGCGGCGGTAGATGCTCGGCGTCGGCGGCGCCGTGAGTTCGCTCCAGCGCGCAGGATGCACATCCTCGTCGAAGCACACCTCGACCCGGTCACGGGCCGCATCGAGGTCGACGCGCAGCGCGCCGCGGTCGCCGTGGACCGAGAGCGTCAGCGAGTTGTGATGGCCGGTAGCCCAGCGAGTGGCCTGTACGGTGCCCAGCGCGCCGCCGGCAAACTCGACCTGCATCAGGGCGCTGTCATTGGCGTCGAGGGTGTACTCGCCGATGCGGTTGTCCGGCGCCTTGTCGAAGCACTTGAGCCGACAGGTCACCGCGGCGATGTCGCCCACCGGGAAGCTGGCGAAATCGAGGATATGCACCCCCACGTCGCCCAGCACGCCCTTGCTGCCGTGGGCCTCGGAGAGCCGCCACAGCCACTGGCTGTCCTGGTCCCAGCGCCCCCAGGCGTCGCTCACCAGCCAGCTCTGGCGGTAGCTGGCGTCGACATGCATCACCCGGCCCAGCCACCCTTCCGCCACCAGCTCGCGGGCCAACTGGATCGCCGGGGCGTCGCGATAGCTGAGGTTGACCATGTTGATCACCCCGGCTTCACGGGCCGCCGCCGCCATTTCCTCGGCGTCCGCGGCGTTGGTGGCCAGCGGCTTCTCGCAGAGGACGTGCTTGCCGGCGGCGACGGCAGCCAGTGTCGTCGCCCGGTGGACGCCATCCGGCGTCACGTTGCTCACCGCCTGGATGTCGTCGCGAGCCAGCATGGCCTGAAGGTCGGTATACACCGCCGGAATGCCGTGCTCGTCGGCGAAGGCGTGCGCCTTGTCGCCATCCAGGTCGCAGACCGCCACCAGCTCGACGCCTTCGAGGGCGTGAAACTGCCTGGCATGCTCGCCGGCCATACCGCCGGCGCCGATAATCGCCAGTCGTATCATTTGAAGCCCTCCTCGCCCGGCTTGTGCAGGCTCTCGCCCTTGACCTCGACGGGATCGGGAGCCTGGTCGGGCGGCACATTGGGGCAACTGTCGATCCACCGCGAGCCCTCGGGGCACGCCCATTTCACGGCGTTGCTGAGCACCCGCTGGACCTGGGCGTCATGGTAGATCGGATAGGTTTCGTGGCCGGGGCCGAAATAGAAGATCTTGCCGTTGCCCCGCTTGTAGGTGAGCCCCGAGCGAAACACTTCGCCGCCTTCAAAGGCACTGATGAAGATCACCTCATCGGGGTTGGGCACGGCGAAGGGCTCGCTGTACATCTCGCTGTGCGGCAACTCGATATAGCCGCCCAGTCCCTGGACGATGGGATGACCGGGGTTGACCACCCACAGCCGTTCACGCTCGCCCGCCTCGCGCCACCGCAGCGAGCAGGTGGTGCCCATCAGGCGCTTGAAGATCTTCGAGTAATGCGCGGAGTGCAGTGCCAGCAGGCCCATGCCCTGCAGCACGCGGGCCTGGACACGCTCGACGATGTCGTCACGAACCTCGCCATGGGCGGCATGGCCCCACCACAGCAATACATCGGTGTCGTCGAGCAACGCCTCGGGCAGCCCCTGCTCGGGGTCCTGCAGGGTGACGGCGCGAGCCTCGATCTGCGCATCCTGGTTGAGCGCCTGCGCAATGCAGGTGTGCATGCCATCGGGATAGAGACGCGCGACCACCTCGTTGGTCTGCTCGTGGACATTCTCGCCCCAGACCGTGACCTTGATCGTCATGAATTGGCTCCTCTGGTTCACGCCCTGGCGGGCAGAATTCACCGGATTATCGTCACCACATTCAAATAGTGGCGACATGGCGACAAAGTAAACGTTTACTCTAACAGCGTAAACCTTTACTCAGTGCCACCATGGTCGCATCCGACTGACTCGGGCCCGGTGGCGCAAAACCGCCGGTGTTGAGGGAAACCCCGCAGGAGAACGACCGAGCCCGGCGGTCGCCGGGCTCGGTCGTGGTCAGCAAAAAGTGATCCGCAACGCGGGGGCCTGCCGTCAGGTGCCCGGATCCGGCGACCCGCCACTGGCGCTGGTCTGGCGATGAGGGTCGGCCACGCCGGGCTCGCCGGCATCCCGGCCGGCCGCATCGCGTCCATCGCCGCGTTCGCTGCTGCCATCCAGACGGCCGCCACCGCGTCCTTCCATGTTGACGCTGAGACGCGGCACCCCCAGATCCAGTGCCTGATCCTCCATGCGCTGCTTGAGCAGCAGGTTGAAGGCACGCGCCACATCCCACTGCATTTCCGGGGCGGTGCGAAAGCGCATGCGCAGGATCGGACAGCCATCCTCGAAAGCATGAATGCCCTGCATCTCCAGTGGTGACCAGATGTAATGGCGCATCATGGGGTCCTGGCGCAGCGCCCTGGCCGTTTCGTGCATCAGGGTAATGGCATCGTCGATCTTCATGTCGAAGGGAATGCGGATTTTCATCAGGGCGATACCGAACTGCCGCGACATGTTGTGGATGGAGTCAATGCGGCTGAAGGTAATGATATGCACGATACCGTCCAGGTCGCGCAGCCGCACCGTGCGGAGCGTGAGCCCTTCCACGGTGCCCATGTGGCCATTGATCTGCACGAAGTCGTCCACCGCCAGGGAGTCTTCGATGAGGATGAAGATGCCGGTGATCAGGTCCTGGACCAGGGTCTGGGCTCCGAAGCCGATGGCCAGTCCGATGACACCGGCACCGGCGAGCAGCGGCGTGACGTTGACTCCGAGGTTGGCCAGGCCAACGATGGCCGCGATCACCACGATGGTGGCGAAGATCACATTGCGGATCATCGGCGTGATGGTCTGGGCCCGCGCCTGGTTCACCCGGCGTCCCCGCGACCGCACCGACGATACCAGCGCGCGCTGAATGGCCGTGTCGGCAAAGATCCACGCCAGCCAGGCCAGCAGGAAGGTGAAGCCGATGCCCAGCAGCGCCTGGCCGATGCGCACACTGGCCACGCCCTGAGTGCCGATGCCGATCAAGGAGCCGCCCCAGACCTGAAGGGAAAGCTCGGCAAAGGCCACCCAGGCCAGAACATGGCTCAACGCATAGCCAAAACGCTCCAGCCGTCGACGATACTCACTCTGTCGGCGCTTCTTCGTGCGCTTTTCGGCATGTCGACGCAGCACCCCGGCCACTACCAGGGTCAGCACCAGAAGCGCCGCCGAGATGATCGAACGCGCCAGGGCCGTGCCCACATCACCGCCGGTGGCGAAGATCGCCAGCAGCGAGCCGCCCACCAGCAGCAGCGCCGGCACATGCCAGAGTCCACCCACGACCCTGACCACCTCGGAGGTATTGCTCTTCACCCGCCGCTGCACGTAGGGACGATTGCGAATCAGGTGCTTGATCGGGCGCTTGAAGCGCAGGATGAAGCGTCCGCTCAGCACGGCCGCCAGGATATTGGCCAGCACCGAGAAAAGGCTCGCCAGATCGAGGCCGATGAAACTGGTCAACCGCGATGACTGGAAGGCATCGCCCAGTGCGATCAAGGCGCCGATCATGAACAGCGGGCGCAGGCCATGGAATTGCAGGATGCGCACGGCCATGAAGCGATGACCGCGAGTGAATACGGCGATGACCGTTTCAACCACTACGGACAGGGCGCGGCCGCACAATGCGACATAGGCGATCACCAGCGCCGCGGTGCGACCGGCACTTCCCGGCACCAGCTGGGCGATCCCCAGGGTCATGGCAAAGGCCAACGCCCAGGGCAGCATGCGGCGCAGAAAATGAATCACCATCAGGGAGGCACGCGGCTCACGCGGCAGATCCAGTGGCCAGTCGCGTCGCCTGGCCAGCATGCGTCCCAGGGCAATCAGGATCACCAGCAGGCCAGCCCAGATGGCCACCAGCACCATCAGCTCGATGGCAAAACGGACCAGCTCGGCATTGCCGGTACCGACAATGAGGTCGGTCAGGTCCGTCCAGCCCTCGGTCAGCTTGAGTCGCCAGCCTTCCAGTGGCGAGTCACCGGCCTCAGCCTGCTTCCCCAACTGATTGAAGGTGTCGGCCAGGGCCCCCAGCAGGCCCTGGGGCGAGGTAATGCCCGACTCTTCCGCGGCAGGCTGGTTAACGCTGCGCAACGCCTGCAGGTTTTCCAGCAGCGCCTGCCGCTTGGTGTCATTCTCCAGCGTCGAGATGACTTGATCCAGCGAGGCCTGCAGCTCGGCCGGGTCCAGATTCTCGGCCTGGCGGGCCTCCGCGAGGGCTGAGAGCGGTGCCGGTTGAGCTGCCACACTCCACGAACCCAGCAACGTCAGACAGAACAGCACAACAAGCAAACAAGGGCGCGCAGCGAACAGCATCATGTCTCCAGTCGCGACTGTGAGGCGTAAACGTGGGTATCATGACATAATTACGCCCGGACGGTGTGCTAGGGTTCAATCTCGTCACATAAGGAAGTCAAGATGACGCCGCAATCGCCTGCTTCTCCCCGCAACGCCAATGGCAAGACTCGGTGCGTTGGTGTCGAGATCGAATTCGCCGGCCTGCCACCCAGGGAAACCGCCGAGCTGGTGCAGTCGCTCTTTGGGGGTGACATCAAGGTCCTCAGTGCGCATCGCCTCAAGGTCGTGGAGACGCGCTGGGGAGAGTTCGGAATCGAGCTGGATACCCAGTACGCCCACCCCGATGCAGAGCGTTTCAGCGCGGATGCCCACCCGGACAGCGAGTGGCAGCGCATGCGTCACGACTTCCACACCCGAACGCGGGAGCTGATCGGCGATGTCGTGACGGGCCTGGTGCCCACCGAGATCGTCTGTCCCCCGGTCCCCTGGGACGAACTCGGCGAGCTCGACGCCCTGTTCGAAGCCTTGCGGCAACGCGGCGCCAAGGGCACCGATGCCAGCCTGCTTTACGGTTTCGGCCTGCACTTGAACCCCGAAGCTACCAGCCTCGAGACCCGCGACATCCTCGACTGCCTGCGCGCCTATCTGCTCACGGCCCGCTGGCTGCGTGAGCAGATTCATGTCGACATCACCCGCGAGGTGCTGCCGCACGCCAACCCCTTCACCCGGGCCTATGCACTCAAGGTGCTGGATCCTGACTACCAGCCGGAGCTGCGCACCCTGATCGACGACTATCTGGAATACAACCCGACACGCAATCGCGAGCTGGACCTGCTCCCACTGTTCGCTTTCCTGGACCCGACACATCCACATGAGCTGCTCAGCGACCAGCTCGTCAAACCACGCCCCACTTACCATTACCGGCTACCCAATGCACAGCTGTCGGATCCACAGTGGGGTGCCAGCCTGGAATGGAATCGCTGGCTGGAGGTCGAGGCGCTGGCTGCCGCGCCGGACACGCTGGGCGAGCGCAGTGCGCAGTATCTGGCGCGCCATCGACCCGGCTGGCCAAGGCGCATCTGGAACATACTGCAAAACCGTTGGAGGCGTTGATGTCGGAACGCCCCTTGATCGGTATCACTACCTCCGATCACAAGAGTCGTATTGCCTGGTGGTTCGACTGGTTCGCTGTATGGCGGCATGGCGGCAAGCCACTGCGTTTGTCGCCATCACGAACCATGCCGGCGCATCTCGATGGCCTGATCATCGGCGGAGGAGACGATATACAGGCGCACCTGTATGGCGCCGAGGTCCATCTCGACGTGCGGGTCGACCCACAGCGCGACGACCTCGAGCTGCAGCTTCTGGAACGCTTCATTCCTCGCGGCACCCCGGTGCTCGGGATCTGCCGGGGAGCTCAGTTGATCAACGTCTACCGCGGAGGCACCCTGGACACGGACATCTACACCACGCATGAGGGGCTCAAGCCAAGGCGCACGGTATTGCCGCGCAAAACGGTGGATATCGTCGGGGCCAGCCAGCTGAACCGTATCCTCAAGGTCACCTGGTGCCGCATCAACAGCCTGCACCATCAGGCCGTGCAGCAGACCGGTGAGGGCATCGAGATCGTGGCCCGCGATCGGGACGGCCTGGTACAGGGAATTGAGTCGACACAGCACGACTTTTTGATCGGCGTGCAGTGGCACCCGGAGTGGCTTATCTTCAATCGCCCCCAGCAACGCTTGATTCGCGCCCTGGTTGAGGTCGCGGGCCAGCGCTGACCCTCCAGACACGCCTCAGGCCACCCTGGGGTGGCCTGATAGCGTCCTACTGCCAGAAAGAGGGTTATCCCTCCAGCTTGGCATCCAGGGTGATCTCGGCATTGAACAGCTTGGAAATCGGGCAACCTTCCTTGGCCTTGTTGGCCGCATCCTCGAAGGCCGCCTGATCGGCACCCGGCACGCTGGCCCGTGTCTCCAAGTGAATCTGGCTGATGCTGAATCCGCTTTCATCCTCGACCAGCGACACCTCGGCCTGGGTGGCGATGCGTTCCGGAGTATAACCTGCCTCACCGAGAATCATCGACAATGCCATGGAATAGCAGCTGGCATGTGCCGCACCGATCAGCTCCTCGGGGTTGGAACCGTCCTGACCCTCGAAGCGCGTGGCAAAGCTGTACGCCGTTTCGTCGAGCACACCGCTCTGCGTGGACACCGTGCCCTTGCCGTCTTTCAGGTCACCCTGCCAGACAGCACTACCGTATTTCTTGATGCTCATGTCGACTCCTCGTGTTCCGGGTTCGTCACAATCTTGCCTATTTCAGTAAAGACAATGGGGGTCCTCGCCCTAATACACAAGGGGAATTGCATCACCGGATGCTGAAACACACACTAAATGTCCAGCGCACACGCTTTCCAACAGGAGCTGACATGTCGAATCGCCCCGAAGTCACGCTAGCCGCCACCTCTCGAGCCCCCGCCGTGACCTTGCCCGCGATCGGCCAGGGCACCTGGTACATGGGAGAGGGTCATGACACGCATCAGGAAGAAGTCACTGCCCTCCAGGCTGGCCTGGACCATGGACTCAGCCTGATCGACACCGCCGAGATGTATGCCGAGGGCCAGGCCGAGCGAATCGTCGGGGATGCCCTGAAGAACCGCCGCGACGAAGCCTTCCTGACCTCCAAGGTCTACCCCTGGAACGCCGGCCGCGACTCGGCCATCCAGGCCTGCGAGAACAGCCTTAGGCGTCTCGGCACCGACTACCTAGACCTCTACCTGCTGCACTGGCCCGGCGGCATTGCCCTCGACGAGACCCTTGAAGCCTTCGAGCGACTGCAGCAAGACGGCAAGATTCGCCGCTTTGGTGTCTCGAATTTCGATGTCGAGGAGATGCGTTCCCTGGTCGAGATGCCGGGTGGTAACGACTGCGCCACCAACCAGGTGCTCTACCACCTGGGATCGCGGGGTATCGAATACAGCCTGCTGCCCTGGCACCGCAAGCAGGAGTTACCGGTAATGGCCTACTGCCCGCTGGCTCAGGGCGGCCGCCTGCGGCGCGACCTGCT
Source organism: Halomonas almeriensis (assembly GCF_030409235.1). Classification (GTDB taxonomy): domain Bacteria; phylum Pseudomonadota; class Gammaproteobacteria; order Pseudomonadales; family Halomonadaceae; genus Halomonas; species Halomonas almeriensis. Next base: position 35,191 of record NZ_JAUFPO010000004.1, on the reverse strand, counting down.
CGACCATCCCGATATCATGGCCACGGCAGCCGAGCTCGACCTCACGCCGGCGCAACTGCTGCTCGCCTGGTCCATTCGCCCGATCGACGGCCAGCGTCATGTCATGGCCATCCCCAAGGCCGTAGATCCACAGCACATCCAGGAAAATGCGGCCGCTCTGAACGTTGTCCTTGATGACGACACCCTGGCCAACTTGAACAGCATCTTCCCGCCGCCGGTCGCCAGGGAACCCCTAGACACCGCCTGACGCCGCCACCCCGCGTTTTCGTTGCTTCTATCCGGGCCGCAATGCCGCCAGTGACGCCGCCAGCCGCTCGGTGCCCAGCGCCTGCATGCTGGCGGCATTGCGCTCGGGGATGCTCTCCGGGTCGGGATAATGCGCCAGCGCCCCTTCCAGCCCGGCCTCGCGAATCAGGTGCCACATCGGCCAGGGCGCGCGATTGGTGTAGTTGCGCGGCGAGTCGGCGTCCTCGCCCTCGAATTGATAATCCGGGTGAAAGCTCGCCAGCTGGTAGACGCCTTCATAACCCTGCGCCTCCATCAAGCTCTCGGCCAACGCCAGGTGATCCAGATAATCATCGAAGTCATCCAGACAACCCGTCAGCACCAGCAAGGTGGTCTCGTCCTCGGGGTGGCCGTCCAGGTGCCAGCATTCCTCCATCAAGCGCATCAGTGCCGCTCCGGGCTCGGCCGCCTCAATGTTGACGTAACGCACGCTACCCCGCGCCACCTCCCGGCCGGCGAAGGGGCAGACCTCGCGGCCGACGACAAAGGACTCGACCCAGGCACGGGTCGCCTGGAGGGGATCAACGGGATCGGACATGAAGAGCTCGGCAGCGGCGGAAAAGAGACACGCAGTATACCGGCTCCCAGCAAGAACAGGCAGATGAACGCTGAACTTCAAGACGCCTTTCCAGGCAAGCGGCTCCCTGGCTCAGCTTCGCCGTGATGCCAGGCGATCCGCCAGCCGGGTCGGCTCGGGCAGCTTGGTGCGTCCCAGGCAGGCCACTACCCAGTCGAGGGCCGTGGGCAGGCTGATGCGATGCCCGCTGGAAACGAACACCGGCTTGACGCCGGCACGCGAGCGCAGCACCGCGCCGATGGTCTCCTCCTTGTGTACCAGAGGTACCCGGTCGCCCCGCTCGTTGCCCGGCTCGACGTGATGCCCGCACAGCCGTGACTTGGCGATGCCGATGGTCGGCCGATCCAGCCACAGTCCCAGATGGCTCGCCACCCCCAGCCGACGCGGATGTGCCAGCCCCTGGCCATCGACCATGACCAGCTCCGGCGAGCTCGTCAGTCTATCGAAGGCGGCCAGTGCGGCGGGCAGCTCGCGAAACGATAGAAGCCCGGGAATGTAAGGCAGGCGCGTCGGCTCGCGATGCACCACCTGCTCGACCCGCTCGAAGGCCCCATCGGCCCCCGGCGGCCAGGCGAGTACCACCACCGCCGCGCGGGTCACCTCGCCCCCCTGCTCGAAGCCGATATCCACGCCGGCAATGCGCGTCACCTCGGCCAGGCGATCCTGACGCTCGACCCGGGCGGCCAGCTGCTTCTGCAGGGCGATCGCCTCGCCCGGGTCGAGGTTCCAGTCGTGCAGCGCGGTTGGCGACATGCGGCCTCCCTGTCCTGTTGATCCGTCGGTGCGAGGCGCCCGCGACCCATTGCCCGACAATAAGCGCCTGATGCGCCAGCACCAATCGCGTTAGACTGGGCGCCCTTGTCCTGACGACACTGCTTCACGATCCGCCACCGGGGCGCCCATGTTGAGACTGATCCATACCGCTGACTGGCATCTGGGCCAGAGTTTCCACGGCCAGGAACGCCATACCGAACACCGCGCCTTTCTCGACTGGCTGCTGGAGACCCTGGTCGAGCGCGATGCCGATGCCCTGCTGGTGGCCGGCGACATCTTCGATGTGGTCAATCCCTCGCTGCGCGCTCAGGAGCTGCTGTACGACTTCATCGTCAGCGCCCATGAGCGTCTGCCACAACTCGACATTGTATTGATCGCCGGCAATCACGACAGCGGCAATCGCATCGAACTGCCGGCGCCCCTGATGCGCCGCCTGCGTACCCATGCGCTGGGGCGTGTGGCATGGCGCGACGACGGCGAGCTAGATGCCGACCACCTGCTGGTGCCGCTGCATGATAGCAGCGGCGAGACGCAGGCCTGGTGCCTGGCGCTGCCCTTTCTGCGCCCCGCCGAGGTCACCGGCGGCGAGGCACAGGATTATGTCGGCGGTATCTCGCAGGTTCACCAGGCACTGATCGATGCCGCGCGTCAGCGCCGACAGGCCGGCCAGGCGCTGATCGCCATGAGCCATGCCCATCTGCATGGCGCCACGGTCTCGGAAGCCAGCGAGCGCCCCATCGTGATCGGCGGCGAGGAGTCCATCCCGGCGACGCTCTTCCCCGCGGACATCGCCTATGTGGCGCTGGGCCACCTGCATCGCGCCCAGCAGGTGGGCGAGGAGCGCATCCGCTACAGCGGCAGCCCCTTGCCGCTGGACTTCAGCGAGGTCGGCTACCCGCATCAGGTGGTCGAGGTGCAGCTCGAGGGCGAGCAGCTCGAAGGCCTCGAGTCAGTGCCCATCCCCCGTGCGGTGGCCATGCATCGCCTGGGCCCGGCCGCGCTGGACGAGGTACTGGATGAACTGGCGGCCCTGGAGGACGACCCCGACTTGCCGCGCGAACACTGGCCCTGGCTGGAAGTCAGCGTCCGGCTGGAAGCCCCGGTACCCGACCTGCGCGCCCGCCTCGACGCGGCCCTGGAAGGCCGGGCACTGCGTCTGCTGCGCCTCACCCGACACCTGCCCGACACCACCGGCGACGCTGCCCCGCAGCGGGTCGACCTGGAATCCCTGGGGCCGCGCAAGCTCTTCGAACGCACCTGGCAGAACCGCTGGGACATGCCACCGGATGACGACGTCCTGGCCGACTTCGACCGCCTGCATCAGGAAGTGCTCGACGACACGGAGGGCAACGCATGAAGATCCTTGCCCTGCGCCTGGAAAACCTTGCCTCCCTGCCCGGCCCGCTGGAACTCGACTTTACCGCCGAGCCCCTGGCCCATGCCGGCCTGTTCGCCATCACCGGCCCCACCGGGGCGGGCAAGAGCACCCTGCTCGATGCGCTGTGCCTGGCGCTCTACGGCAACACGCCGCGCCTGCGCCAGGCCCCCAATCGCGACAGCCAGGTGGATGACCCGGCCGGCGATCCAGTGACCACCAGCGACCCCCGCACCCTGCTGCGTCGCGGCACCGCCAGCGGCCATGCCGAGGTCGATTTCGTCGGCCGCGATGGCCGTCGCTACCGGGCCCGCTGGGCGGTACGCCGCGCCCGATACAAGGCCGAAGGCCGCCTGCAGAGCGTCGATCAATCGCTGCGCGACCTCGACGATGACCGCCTGCTGACCACCCAGAAACGGGAGTTCGACAAGCAACTGCCCGAACGCCTGGGTCTGACCTTCGAGCAGTTCACCCGGGCCGTGCTGCTGGCCCAGAGCGAGTTCTCCGCCTTTCTCAAGGCCGATGACAACGAGCGCAGCGACCTGCTCGAACGCCTCACCGGGACGGCGGAGTACTCCGCCATCTCGCGCGCCGCCTACCGGCGTGCCAGCGAGGCGAAACGCCACCTGGAGGCCCTGGAAAACCGCCTCGCCGACGACCTGCCAGCCGACCCCGAGACACGGGCGCAACTCGAGCACCATGCCCGGGAGGCTGGCGAGCAGTTGCGGCAACTGGAGCAGCAACGCCAGCAGCAACAAGCCCGCCAGGCCTGGCACGAGACCGATGCGCGTCTTCGCGAGGCGCTGGACCAGGGCCGCCACCAGCAACAACAAGCGGAACATGCCTGGCAGGCCCTGGCCGGGGCGCGCGAGGACCAGGCATGGCGCCGCGTCATCCTGCCGCAACGTCATCTTCTGCAACGCCAGGCCGACCTCCCCGATCTGATCACCCGGCAGCAAGCCGAACACGCCCAGACCCTCGAGGCGCTGGGCGAAGCCGAGGCGACACTGGCGCAGCAACGCAAGGCGCACGAGACCGCCGAGCAGGCCCTGCAGGCTGCCCGGGAAGCTCGCCAACAGGCCGAGCCGGCCCTGCGCGAGGCTCGCCGGCAAGCGACCGACCTGGCCAGCCTGCAACAGCAGGTAAGCGACAAGGAAAGGCTCCAAACCGAGCGCCAGCAGCAAGTCGCCACCCTGGATGCCGAGCACCGCCAGGCCGAGCGCGAACACCAGCAGCGCCGCCAACAGCAGGCAGAGTGGCAGGCCACCCTGTCTCGGCTGATTGGTGATCACGCCAACCTCGAAGCGGCTAGGCAAGCGTCTCGACAAGCCTTCGAGCAGGCCGCTCAACGCCAGCTCGCCCTGGAGGAACTGGCCAGCCGCTGGCAGCAACAGTGTCGCGCCAGCGCTGACAAGCAACGCCTTGTCGAGCGCCTTCAGCAGGAGGAGCCGAGGCTGAAACACTTGCTGGAACAGGGCCAGGAGGCACGCCGCCAACTCGAGCAGGCGCAGTCCCATCAGACCAGCGTCAGTCGCTCAATCGAACGCAGCCGGGCGGTACGCAGCGAAAGCGTGATCGCCCTGCGCGACGCCCTCACCGAGGGTGAGCCCTGCTCCGTCTGCGGCGGTCTGGAGCATCCCTGGCGGCATCAGCCACCGGCCACTCCGGAGGCGCATCAACTCGCCGCCCAGCAACAAGAGGAGGAGCGCCAGCTTCAGGAGGCCCAGGATGTGCTTGAGCAGGCACAGCAGCAACGCGACCGGCTGTTCAGCGAATACAGTGCGCTGGACGCCTCGCTCAAGCAGGCGCGTCAGGAAGTACAAACCGCTGAGCAAACGTCCCGGGAAACGCATCAGGTACTTGAACAGCACTCGCTGTACGCCGAGCTCGCCAGCATCGAGGACGCACAGCGCGACGCCTGGCTGAGCGATCAGGTCGAGCGGAGCCATAATACTCGGCGCCAGCATGAAAGCACCTTGAAAGAGCTGAGTCAGGCTGAGCAGGAAATAGAACCCCTCAAGCAGGCCCTGCAGGAAGACGCCACCCGGCTCGCGCGTTTCGAGACGCGCCGCGAAAGTCTCGACGGCGAGCTCCGCGAACTGGCCGAGCAGTTGCCACCTCTACAGACACAACGGGATGAACTCGCCGAACGCCTGGCCACGCTGCTGGGACAACACGCCTCGGCGGATGCCTGGCAACAGCATCTCGACGAGGCCCAGGCGTCCGCCTATCAGGCGCGGGACAACGCCCTGGCGACATCCCACCAGGCGCACCAGGAAGTACAGCGGCTGACTCAGCAGCGCGATCATCAACAGCGCCAGCTGGATGCGCTCGGCCAGGAAAGCGACAGCCTGGCAAGCCAGCTGACCGAATGGCGACAGGCTCACCCCGATCTGGATGACGCCACCCTGACACGCCTGTTGGCACAATCCGAGGCCGAGGCAGAGCGCCAGGAACAGCAGTTGAACGACGCCGAGCAGGCCCGCCAACAGGCCGCCGCCACTTTGGCCGAACGTTACCAGGCACTGATCGCACAACGCCGCGACCAGGCATTGCTGGCGACGCCGCATGACGAGGCCGCCCTGCTCGGCGACGACGTCACCCAGACCATCGTGGAGCGTTTCGAGGCCCTGGAACAGGAGCGACAAGCGCTGACGCCGCAACTCGAGAGTGCCCAGAAGCAACGCGATGACGCCCAGCACGCCCTGCGTGACGACGAGCGCCGAAGAGAACGCCAGCAACAGGGCCAGGCGCAACTCGAGGCGGCCCGTCAGGAGTATCGCCGCTGGGGGCGCATCAGCGAGTTGATCGGCTCCGCCGACGGCAAGACCTTCCGGCGGATTGCCCAGGCCTACAACCTGGAACAGTTGCTGGAACACGCCAATGCCCACCTGCATGGCCTGAGTCGACGCTATCAGCTGGTACGCGGCGGCAGCGAACTCGGCCTGCTGGTCATCGACCGCGACATGGGCGACGAGCGGCGTTCCGTGCATTCGCTTTCCGGCGGCGAGACCTTCCTGGTGTCACTGGCGCTGGCGCTGGGGCTGGCCTCCATGGCCTCCGGCGAACTGGTGATCGAATCACTGTTCATCGACGAGGGCTTCGGCAGCCTCGACCCCGACTCCCTGGCCCTGGCCATGGACGCCCTCGACGGCCTCCAGGCCCTGGGGCGCCGGGTCGGCGTCATCTCGCATGTGCAGGAGATGCATGAACGCATCCCGGTACAGATTCACGTCTCACCCGAGGGTAACGGCACCAGCCGTGCCACACTGATGAGTCATTGACACGCAAGGAGGTGGCACCATGAAAATTGCGGCCGGTGTGATATTGGTTATCGGGTTGGTGCTGACCTCAGCACTGGTCATGGCACTGATCTTCGGTGGCCCTTCCCAGCCTCCCGCCATGGCCGGCATCAACGAGCCCTTCAAGAACCTGGAATACAGCGGTCTGCCGGCGCTGGATCGCTACCAGGCTCGTGATGGCAGCCAGCTCGCCTACCGGCACTACCCGGCCGAGACCCGCGATGACGCCAGCAACGGCAGCGTGGTGCTGCTGCATGGCTCCTCCGCCGACAGTCGAAGCTTGCACCCTCTCGCCACGGCCTATGCCGAGGCCGGCTTCAGCGCCTATGCGCTGGATGTGCGCGGCCACGGCGACTCGGGGCCGCGGGGCGATATCGCCTACATCGGCCAGCTGGAAGACGACCTCGAGGACTTCGTCGACGCGGTGAATCCCGACACACCGCGCACCCTGACCGGCTTCTCCGCCGGGGGCGGCTTCGCCTTGCGCGTCGCCGGCAGCGAGCGCTCGGACCTCTTCGCTCACTACCTGCTGCTGTCCCCTTTCATCAGTCAGGAGGCACCGACCCACCGCCCCGACACCGGCGGCTGGACACAGGTCGGCATTCCCCGCTACATCAGCATCGCGCTGCTCGATCAACTGGGCATCAGCACCTTCAATCACCTGCCGGTGGTGCGTTTCGCCCTGGCCGAGGATGCCAGGGGACTGCTCACCCCGGCCTATTCCTTCAACCTGGCCCAGAACTACCGCCCCCGGGCCGACTACCGCGCCACCATCCAGGCCGTCGACCACCCCACAAGACTGATCGCCGGTCGTGATGACCAGGTCCTGGACTCGACACACTTCGATACGGTGTTCCAACACGCCAGCCGCGATGTACCGGTCACCCTGCTACCCGACATCGGTCATGTCGGGCTGGTGGTCGAACCCGACGCGCTCCAGGCGATCATCACCGAGACGCGCCACCTGCTCGACACCGGCTCTGCCCAGTAGCCCGGCCACCAGCGAGCGGGCCACCGCCACTACCAGAACCCGAGCTGCGCCGAGACCCAGCGCCCCGGCATCAGGGTGCCGATGAAGGCACCCACCAAACCGAGATAGGCTCCCACCATCCATTGACGATGCTGGCGTGCCCGGCGGCCCAGTATGCTGGCCAGCCCCATGGTGACGGATACCAGCAACCAGGCCGACAACAGATGCACCGGGCCAAAGTGACCGACCAGCGGCAGCAGGCTGCTCCCCAGCCAGAAGGAGCTGAGCGCCGAGAGCATCATGCTGCTCACCCAGATGCTCCCCAGTGTCCTGTGTAGCCATCTTCCCTTGGGCATCAGCAGTACCAGCCCGCCAAGCGCCAATGCCAGAAACGAGGCATAAAGGTGCAACGTGAACGCCATGCGATATCCTCTCGATAACCATGCAACTTATTGCATAAGACTAGTCGAGCACCCCTCTATATGCAACCATGTGCATAATAAAGCGAAAACCAGGATGCCTCATGTCATTGCGCGCCGTTGTCCTCATTACACTGCAGCAGGAACCCGGCACGGGTTACGACATCCTGCAGCGCTTCAGAACAGGGCTGGCCCACGTCTGGCAGGCCAGTCATCAGCAGATCTACCGTGAACTGGACCGCATGCGTCGTGAGGCACTGCTCGAGTGTCGGGCAGTGGCGCAATCCGAACGCCCGGATCGCAAGGTCTATCAGCTCACCGCCGCGGGCCGGCAGACACTGGAAGCCTGGCTGGCCGAGCCTCTCGATGCCGGACCGGTACGCGAGCCGTTATACGCCAAATTCTTTGCCTGGCAGGATTGGCCGAGCGAAGCCCGGCTACGGGAGCTTCAGGCACTGAAAGGACAGCTGGAGCAGCGACTGGCCACCTATGCCGAGATCGAAGAGACATGGTTCAGCGCCCCCGAGACCCTGACGCCTGAACAGCGCGCGCCATGGCACACGCTGCGACTGGGTCAGCAACTGACGCAGACCTGGCTGGTATGGATCGAGGACGTGATGGCGGAGGACGCCTGAGGCGACGCCCCCGCAGGGGCGTTAGGGATACATGGATTGACTGGTGCTTCGCTGAAGTCGAGCAACGCTTTCCGGGCTTCGAAAGCGAGCCCAGAATTAGAAGCCAATGTCCTTGTAGTGCCGCGATACCTTCTCGATGGCCAGGGCATAGGCGGCCATGCGGTAATCATTGATCCTGGAATTTTCCTGACGCAGACGAATGATCGACTGCAGCGCCAGGCGCATTGAGTCGTCCAGACCGGAGCGCACCAGGTCGAACTCGTCGGCGCCGCGTCCAATACGGTCACTCAGGTGCTCGGGCACCTCGACGCCGGTGGCCTGCTCGATGGCCTCGATGATCTGCTCGCCTCGGGCTTCGTGAAAGCGCCGTTCCAGGCGACCGAAGCGCACATGGTTGAGGTTGCGAATCCATTCGAAATAGGAGACCACAACACCGCCGGCGTTGCAGTAGGCATCGGGCAGTATCTCGATGCCGCGTTCCTGCAGGATCTTGTCGGCCAGGAAGGTCACCGGGCCATTGGCCGCCTCGGCGATCAGCTTGGTCTGGATGCGCTCGGCATTGTCTGCCGTGATCACGCCTTCCAGGGCCGCCGGAATCAGGATATCGCACTTTCGCTCAAGCACGGCCATGCCATCCTCGACGAACTCGCCACCGTCAAAGCCCTTGACCCCACCGGTCTCGGCGATGTGCTCACGCACGGCGGCGACGTCCAGGCCCTGATCATTCACTACCGCGCCATCGCGCTCGATAACGGCGGTGATCAGGCTGCCGTCCTCGGTCTGAAGGAAGTGCGCGGCATGATAGCCCACATTGCCCAGCCCCTGGACAATGATGCGCTGGCCCTCGAGGGTGCCGGAGAGGCCACAGCGTTCAAGCTCCTTGGGGTGGCGGAAGAGCTCGCGCAGCGCATACTGCACACCGCGGCCGGTCGCCTCGTTGCGCCCGCGCACCCCGCCATGTTCCACCGGCTTGCCGGTCAGGGCGCCAAGGTAGTTGATGTCGTTGGGAAACATCTGGCGGTAGGTATCCACCATCCAGCCCATCTCGCGCGGGCCGGTGCCCATATCGGGCGCCGGCACGTTCTGTGCCGGGCTGAGATAGCCCTTGTTGATCAGGTCGCGAGCAAAACGCCGGGTAATGGCTTCCATTTGGTGGGGTTCATACTGAAGCGGGTCGATGACCAGGCCACCCTTGGAACCGCCGAAGGGCACATCGACGATGGCGCACTTGTAGGTCATCAGCGCGGCCAGGGCCTCGACTTCATCCTGGTCGACAATCGGCGCAAAACGGATCCCGCCCTTGGAGGGCAGGCGATGGTCGCTATGGGTGGCTCGCCAGCCGGTAAAGATCTCGGCTTTGCCATTGATTTCCACCGGGAAAGATACCTGGATCACGCTCTGACAAACCTTCAATGCATTGCCGATCCCCTCGTCCAGCTCCATGATCTCGATGGCATGGTCCACCATGTGCTCCACACTCTCGCGGAATGACATGCCTTGCTGCGCGTACTTGCTATCGCTCATCCAATGCCTCCATGGTCATTGTTATACTGGCCTTGCGACACGCACAGGCGTGCCTAGGTGCTCCGTCACACTCTAGCAATTTCATGTGCGCTTGAACGTTGAACCTTCGACGCGACGGCGAATTATCTCGAGGCGCTCCCCATGGCAATGACCAACCCGGCCCCCAGCCTGCTGATAACCGGCTGCTCGAGCGGCATCGGACACGCCGCCGCCCATGCCATGCAGGCCCGCGGCTGGCGCGTTCTGGCCACGGCCAGACAGTCGCAGGATGTCGAACGGCTGGAACAGGAAGGCCTGGAGGCCCTGCCACTGGACCTCGACGACAGCGCCTCCATTCAGGCCGCCATGGTGGACGTCCAGGCGCGCACCGGAGGGCAGCTGAGCGCTTTGTTCAACAATGGCGCCTACGGCCAGCCCGGCGCCGTCGAGGATCTGACGCGCGACGTGCTGCGCCGCCAGCTTGAAACCAACCTGCTTGGCACGCATGAGCTAACCGCGCGGGTGCTGCCGATGATGCGCGCCCAAGGCCAAGGCCGCATCGTGCACAACAGCTCGGTACTGGGCTTCGCCGCCCTGCCCTATCGCGGCGCCTATGTGTGCTCCAAGTTTGCGCTGGAGGGGCTGACGGATAGCCTGCGCCAGGAGCTCCAAGGCAGTGGTATTCATGTCAGCCTGATCCAGCCGGGGCCGATCAACAGCCACTTTCGACAGAATGCCCATCGCGCCTTCACGGCCAACATCGATACCGCCCACAGTGCCCATGCCAGCACCTACGAAAAGGTCGAGGCACGACTGGCCGCTCCGGATGGCAAGGCTCCCTTTTCTCTGGAAGCCGATGCCGTCGTCGCCAAGCTGATCCACGCCCTCGAGCACCCACGCCCCAGAGCACGCTATGCCGTGACCCTGCCCACCCACCTGTTCGCCGCTCTCAAGCGGGTGCTGAGTACCCGCGGCATGGACCGAGTACTCATGCGCTCGACCCGGGACGAACGGAAATAGCCCTGCCCAGGGTGCGGCAGGCAGGCTGAGCCACGGGCACTCGCCCCCTACTCACACAACCTGTCTCGCCCACCCTGCTTGGCGCGATACAACGCCTCGTCGGCCCGTTGCAGCAAGGTTTGGGCGGACTCTCCGGGATGGTGCATGGCCACCCCCAGGCTTACGCTGAAAGAGAAAGTATCGCCACCCTTCAACTCGACCACGATCTCACTCAAGCGATGCCGCAACTGATTGCCCAGGGTCTTCGCATCCTCAAGCGACGCCCCGGGGAGCACAAAGAGAAACTCGTCGCCGCCCAGACGGCCACAAAAATCGGTTCGACGCCCCAGCCGCCCCACTAGCCCGGCAAAGGCCATCAGGGCCGCATCCCCCGCCGAATGCCCCCAGCGATCATTGATGGTCTTGAAATGATCCAGATCGAGGGACAGCACCGTGAGATAAAAGCCAGAACGGCTGGCGATATCCAGCGTATCATTCAGGCGTTCACACACCGCACGCCGGTTCGGCAACCCGGTCAACTCATCTGTTTTGGCCTGAGCCAGCACCTCTTCTTCAAACATTTTTTTGTAAAGCAGATAGCTGATCGTGTCGGCCAGCAGCCGCATAAAAATATAGTCGTCCCGGGAAAAAGGCTCGGTGGGTGAATGGCTGGAAAAATTCAGGGTTCCGTAGTTTTCACCATTAAAACAAACCGGGCTCCCTATGTATGACTCAAGCTGCGTATTCAAGTAGCAGGGATGACGCTGCAACTCGCTCTTACCCACATAACAGAATCCCAGCGTCTTGTTGAGTTCCAGCGTCCTTTCGCAATAGGTCCCGGATAATTCGAAGCAGGCCGATGGCTTGATCTCATTCTTGTAATCGACGCAATACTCCACAATATAATCATTCCCTACCACCCGCGACAGGATGGCGATTTCAAAGCCGAAATGCTGCATGCCGATACGCAGCAATGACGCGATTTTCTGCCCATGTGTGAGTATAAAGTCGGAAGTGATCGTATGTACCTTCTGCAGAGTTTCCAGCGATGTATCCGAAGAGCGAGCCGGGCGAATGATACCGATAAACCCCGCCGGACCGCCGTTTCTCGAGCGCATGACCGCACCGGTCGTCAAGCCCAGAAAACGTTGACCTCCCCAGCGACGGTAGGCAACGCGATAGCTTCCCGTGGCAACTTGACTGTCAATATTGAAACACTGGCGGCCCTGTTCCCGGAAATCCTCCTCATCGGCATAGAGGATGCTGGTTTCCCGGCCCAGTAGTTCCTGCTGCGCATAGCCGAATAGAGCTTCCATCGCCTGATTGACGTAGATGATACGCCGGTGAACATCCGCCACGACGACGGCTTCCGTGAAATTATCGAATATTTGGGTCAGTAATGACGGACAGATGGAGTCAATACTCTGGAGCCTTTCGGGTAATACCCAGGACCCACCACCCGGATTTTCTTCCATCGTCATAGACAACCCTTGAATCGATACCTGGTCGTCAGCATGCCCGGCCTTCGGTTTACAGTAGGTAATGGGCACCTAGGGTGGCTCATGCACACCGACTTCACAGCAGAATGAGTATCATTTCGCCATGCGGCCATACCGCCTATTAATCAATGTTAACCTTAAGGAGTGTAGCAACCCGAAAGTCTGGCAGCACTCACTCACCGAGAAGCCGACGCGCTCCGACAGAACGGGAGAAACTGGCTGAGGCCAGCCACCCAAAGGCCCAAGGCGCTCGACCTGCGCCGTCCTTCACAGGGCAAAGGCCTCGTTCAGCCACTTGATGAAATTGCGCTTCTGCTTGAACTCGGCGCGAAGCTCGGCGACCAGCGTCTTGAAGGCCTGTTGATCGGCGGCGGTCTTCAGGCGGCCATGCAGTTCCTGCAACCAAGCGATGGCCTGCCGGTAGGCCTGATTATTGGTTTGTTGCACGCAATGACGCACCAGGCGTTTATAAAGCGGCAGGCCCTGCTCGGGGTCGAGAGCTTGAGCCAATTGATACAGCAACCCCGACGCAACCTTGTGTTCATCACACAAGGCCCTGGCCTCATCCAGGCGCGAGTCGAGCAGGTAGATTTCCAACAGGCAATTCGCCGGCCACGGCGCGTCAAATAAAGTCGGCGGGTTGGTTTGATTCAGCCTTTCCGTCAACCAGTCGTGCACACCTTGACGATAATCAACCGTCAGCTCCTGAGTTTCCGCCAGCTCCAGCAGGTAGCGGTAATCCTCAAGCCGCTTCGTGGCCTGATAACACTGCCATTGCAGTTCGGCCGCCGCCTCCGGCTCCCCGCGATGCAGGCGCAGGCGAATCGCCAACCGCTGCCGCTCGTCCGCCCAGGGTGACCGGGTCGCCGGCACCCGCGCCAACCATTGCTCGAGACGCGCCCAGTCACCATGGGCCAGGCAGGCCTTGGCGGCGTCCAGGCAATCCTTTTCGTCGCTGGCGGTTTTCTCATACAGCGCCAGTATGGCCGGCAGATCGCCGGCCGCCTCGGCGCGCTTGATCAGCGGGTCGCGCAGACGCATGTAGTAGAAACGCTGCGACCAATCGGCATTGGCGGGCAGTGGCGGTAACGCATCCCAGACGCCTTGCAAGCAGGCATGATAGGCCTCGAGCCCTGCCACGCCCAACGCCTCGGTGTAGGCATCGGGAATAGCGGCATAGCACTCATGGGTGTCGCCGAATGCCAGTTCGAACAGATAGGTGGCGCGCTTCTCGGCGGGCCAGTCCTGCTGCCCCACCACCTTGACATGCAGTGTCTGCAGCACCTCTTCACAGTGGAAGCGGAAGCCACCGGAATCATCGATGCTTTGCAGCGCGCGATCCAGACGCGCCAGGGCATAATCGGCCAGCTTGAGGGCCTTGTCCGCCGGGAGCTGCGGTATCTGCTCGGTGAGCTGGTCGACCACCGGCTCGGCAGCGGCGAAATAGGCGCGCACCTGACCATAGCGAAACAGGTTGCGATTGATGGGAAAGGCGGCCGTGATGCGTTTCTTCAGCGCCTTGTGATCCACCCCGCCGAGAACAGCATCGGCACGCATCGACCATTGCTGATACAGGGTCGGGTCGCTTTCGATGAGCGACTGCAGGGACTCGATCAGCGAATCCCGGCTCATCTGCTGCAGATAGGCATGCACGCGATCCGTGGCATCGCCCTCGGCCAGCCGCCACTGCTCGGCCTGCTCGGCGCGATACGCCATGGCCACTGCCACGCAGTGCTTGCAGAAGTCGATGCCTTCCGATGCCGGACAATTACAGCTCCCGTCCAGGCCGCGCTGGCTTACCCGGAGCTGGACCCTGTAGGGCTGACTCCCCTCCACATCGGCGCTGATGGTCGCGCCCTGCCAGCTCCAGCGCGTCACCATGCCCTCGCGGTAATACTCTCGTCCCCGCCCGAAAGCCGCCTCGCCCGCCAGCGTGGTGAGCTGGCGGTCGGTCAGAAGCTCCCTGTCATCCCGCACGGCCATCAGGTTTCTCCCTCGGCGGTATTGGTATTGGTGCTGCGCCGCCGCGACTTTGCCGGCTTGAGCCTGGCCTTCTCGGCCTTGATGCGCTCCAGCAGCACCAGACGGCGCATACCAAGTACCAGCTCGGTGACGTAGCCCGAGTCGTTGATGCCGTCATCACGCCGCACATCACAGCGGTTCCACAGCTTCGGGACGGTGTCGTTGTGGGTTATATCGAGTTCCGATCAAGGCTGGCAGTGCCGGCCTTATTTGAAGTTCAGGCAGAAAATGAAATACGCCGCGCCACAATTTTACTCGGCGACATCATGATGGCGGGTACGCCACAACCTCATTGCTGTCTTCCGTCATGAGGCGCACCAGCTTGGGATGCACGAACAGCTTCTCGCGCCCGGCGCGTACTTCCTCGAGAACGTCGATCTCGCACAGCTGCTGCAAGTAGCTGGAGGCGGTCTGGCGCTTGGCGATGTCACGTTCCACCAGGTTATTGATGCGGCAGTAGGGCTGCTCGAAGATCACCTGCACCAGCTCGTGGCTGTAGACCCTAGGCAACCGCTGCTGAATATGACGGGTTGTATCCTCGAGTAGCGTGCGGGTCGCCGCAATCTTGTCAGCAGTCCAGCGGGCCGTATATTCGACAGCCTTCAGTATGTATAGCAGCCATTCCTGCCACTGCCCCTCACGGGTCACTCCCAGCAGCAAGCGATAGTAATCGGGCTTATGCAGCACGATATATCGACTCAGGTAAAGAATCGGTAGCGACAGGAGTTGCTGCTCGATCAGGTAGAGGATGTTCAACACGCGACCCGTACGCCCGTTGCCGTCGGTAAAGGGGTGGATCGCCTCGAACTGGTAGTGGGCTACGGCCATCTTGATCAAGGGATCGACACCATCTTCTTCATGGAGATAGCGCTCCCAGTTCGCCAGCAACTCTCTCAATGTCTCCTCTCCCATCGGCGGCGTATAGATCACCTCACCGCTGGTCTGATTGGCCAGGGTGGTGCCGGGCACCCGGCGAATCTCCATGTCGACGCCCTTTATAGTGCTGCATATTTCCACCGCCGTGTTGGTGCACAGAGGTCGCATGGCCAGCTCTCGATAGCCTCGGCTCAACGCGGTGCGATAGCGCAGCGCTTCCTTGGTGGCAGGATCGGCGAGGGTGTCTTCCTGAGCGAACTGAAAGAGCCTGTCGGTCGTGGTCACGATGTTCTCGATCTCGGAACTGTCGCGGGCTTCCAGCAGAGGCAGCAGGTTGATGAGGAGTCCCTGGTTGGGCAGCAATTCACCCGCCTGCTTCAGCTCCGCCAGCGCTGCCCGGGCCGGAATACAGGCCTTCAGCACGGCCGGCGACTCGAGTTCTTCGGCGGGGGGCAGCGGCGGCAGGTCGTTGTAAGGATGATCGGGGCGCCAGCTCATGTTCATCTTTTCCTGAAAAATCGACACGTCCTCAGTTTATGTTGATGGTATCGACATGATCCAGAGAACATGTCGAAAAAAATGGATTTCTTAAACATCTTGTCGAGAAATGTCGATACCATCGACATTTTCAAAATACGTGTCGAAAAAACAGCGTTTCGTGAACATGTCACGCTGACATGTCGATGGCGTGGACTTGATGCGGGCGCCTCACGGCGAATATTCAGACGAAGCCTAACGCTTGAACAGCATGGCGAGACGTGCCGCCACGAGCTTGCCGATCAGCTTGAACGGATAGGCCGAGTAGGCGGGTACGTTATCGGGCATGGCGCTGCCCTCGGGCTTGAAGCGGGTTTGAATGCGCACTTGAAGCGGCCAGCTGGCATCGACGAACTGCGCCCTGTGCATGGAGAGCCAGTGGCCTCGCTGGAAGTCGAGGTACATGAAGGTATTGCAGCAACCGGCGACGATCCTGCTGGTGGGCGAGGTGTTCTTGAGCTTGTACTCGACGAGCTTCTCGTCGCCTTGCGGGCAGCGCACGCGGTCCTTGCGATAGAGCAGATAGGGCGTACCGCCTGCCGCGTCCAGAATGGACGGCGCATTGTCCAGCTGCTCGATCTGCCGCGCGCCTGCCTGGCAGTCATCACAATGACAGGCCGCGCCCAGGATAGGGCTGCCGGTCACCTCGAGCTCGACGGCTCCGCAGTGGCAGCGCGATATAGCGGTGGTGTGGCTCATGGTCGACTCCCTCGGGGTAGTGTGCACGACCCGCTGGCTCAGCTTTGAGCCGGTTGGTGAATGCGTTCCGATAGTACCATCCCGAGCCTCAGCGCCAACCATCTGGCCGATACGCCACATCCGCTGTTCTACGCCTGAGGGTTTCAGGATACAAAAAAGCCCGACCAGGCGGCCGGGCAAGCAGTCACAAGGAGTCTCGTGCTGGCTGAAAGGGTCAGGCTATGCGGTCGTGACCGTTATCGAGGAAGGCGTAGTCGGTATAGCCATGTTCGTCGCCGCCGTAGAAGGTGGCATGGTCCGGTTCGTTGAGCGCAGCGCCCAGTCGGAACCGCTCGGGCAGGTCGGGATTGGCGATGAAGGGTCGGCCGAAGGCGATGGCATCCGCCGTGCCCTCCTCGAGGCGCTGCCGTGCACGCTCGCCATCGTAATGGCCGCAATAGATCAGGCTGCCGCTGAAGCGCTTGCGCATCTTCTCGCGGAAACCATCCGGAAAGGTGATTTCCCCGCCGGCCCAGTTGGGCTCGTTGAGGTGGATGTAGGCCAGGCCACGCTGGTCCAGTTGCTCGGCCAAGTAGAGCGCCATGGCCTCGGGCTCGTCGTCCGTCAGTCCGAAGATCTCGATGAACGGCGTCAGACGAATGCCCACGCGGTCGGCGCCGAAGACCTCGATCACGGCGTCGACCACTTCCAGAGGAAAGCGTGCACGGTTCTCCAGGGAGCCCCCGTAACGATCGGCACGCTGGTTGCTGCCGGTGGCGAGAAACTGATTCAACAGGTAGGCGTTGGCGGCGTGCACCTCCACCATGTCGAAGCCGGCGCTCCTGGCGCGCAGGGCCGCCTGACGGTAATCGTCGACGATACCCGGAATCTCTTCGGTCTCCAGAGCACGCGGCGTACTGGTGGGATGTTGCCCAGCCGAGCCATCCGCGAACTCGACAAAGCACTGAGCGCCCTCACCCTTCAGGGCACTCGGCGCCACGGGCGGCTGGCCATCGGGCTGCACCAGCTCGTGCGAGACACGCCCCACATGCCAGAGCTGCAGGGCGATACGACCGCCCTTGGCATGCACGGCCTCGACGACCTGCTGCCAGCCGGCCTGCTGTTCATCAGTCCAGATGCCCGGGGTGTAGACATAACCGCGGGCCGTCGGCGAGATGTTGGTGGCCTCGCTGATGATCAGGCCAGCGCCGGCGCGCTGGGCATAGTATGCATGTTGCAGCTCGCCGGGGACACTGTCGGGCGTCCGGGCACGGGTCAGGGGCGCCATGATGACGCGGTTGGGCAGGTCCAGGCTGCCCAGTTGAAGCGGTGTGAAAAGCGTGGGATGCGACATGGTCGGCTCCTGTGAGCAATGCATCGAACAATCGATAGATGTTGCACACAATAAGCCTGTTAATTATACGACGCCACCTGCCAATGCTCATGGCCTCGATAGTCGGGACCAATGAGAGGAAGGCGAGAGCCGAGCGAATGACCGCGCCCGGGGCAAGCGACGCTGCGGCCGAGCCGATGCCCGTGATAATCTCCCCCTGAAACCCTGCTCTGGAGCCCAAAGTGACCGCTGTCGAGATCCTGGAACGCCTGGTGGGCTTTGCCACCGTATCGCGAGACTCCAATCTGGCCCTGATCGAGTGGATCGAAGCCTGGCTCGATGAGCATGGCGTCGACCACTGGCGCGTCGAGAACGACGATGGCAGCAAGGCCAACCTGCTGGCGCGCATCGGGCCGAACGTGGAAGGCGGTGTGGTGCTCTCCGGACACACCGACGTGGTCCCGGTAGAGGGCCAACCCTGGTCCAGCGATCCCTTCGTGCTGCGCGAGGGCGACGACGACCGGCTATACGGCCGAGGTACCTGCGACATGAAGGGCTTCATTGCCTGCGCCCTGGCCGAAGTACCGCGCTGGACCGAGCTGCGACTGGACAAGCCCATCTGGCTGGCCCTGTCTTACGACGAGGAGGTCGGCTGCGTCGGCGTACCCCGGCTCATCGAGCGTCTCATGGCCGACCACCCGCGCCCGTCGACGGTCATCGTCGGCGAGCCGACCCTGATGCAGCCGGTGGTTGCCCAGAAAGGCGCGACCAATCTGCGCACCACGGTCACCGGCCGTGAGGCGCACTCCAGCCAGGTCTATCAGGGCGTCTCGGCGATCCACGTGGCGGCGCGCCTGGTCACCCGGATCGAGAACGTCATGCGCGAGCTCAAGGCCGAGGGACGTGTCGACGAGGCTTTCAACGTGGTGCACTCCAGCCTGCATGTCGGGCGCATCGAGGGCGGCACGGCGATCAACATCATGGCGCGGCAATGCACCTTCGAGTGGGAGGTGCGCCACCTGCCCAGCGACGACTTCGCGGAGCTGCGCGGCCGAGTGGATGCCTGCGCCGCCGAGCTTGAAGCCGAGATGCAACGCATCGCGCCCGAGACCGGCATCCGAACCCAGGCACTGAATGATACCGTGCCGGCCCTCGCCGACCGCGATAACGAGGAAGTACTGGGGCTATGCCACAGCCTGCTCGGCGAGGCAGCCGATACCTCGGCGGTGGCCTACGCCACCGAGGCCGGCCAGTTCCAGCGCCAGGAGTTGTCCACCCTCATCTGCGGCCCCGGCAGTATCAGTCAGGCCCACCAACCGGATGAGTACATCGACCGGGCACAAATGGCGCAGGGTGAGGCCTTCATGCGCGCCCTGGGCGAGCGGCTGGCGACAGGGGGGAGCTCATGAAACTGTGGATTATCAAGACCGGCGACGCCTTTGCCGATGTCGTCGCCGAATATGGCGACTTCGAACACTTCTTCCTGAATGCCATGAAGCCGGTCACCGAGGCCTGTCCCGCGCTCGAGCTGGCGGTATACGATGCTCGCCATGACGGCACCCCACCGCAACTGGCGCAAGGCGATGGCCTGGTGATCACTGGCTCGCATGCCATGGTCAGCCATGCCGAGGCCTGGAGCGAGGCACTGAAACCCTGGCTGGTCGACGCCTGGCAGCGCAATCTGCCGATGCTCGGCGTCTGCTACGGCCACCAGCTGATGGCGGCCGCCCTGGGCGGCGAGAGTGGCTTCCATCCGGCCGGCCGCAAGTCGGGGACCTACCGGGTCGAGCTGACGCAAGCCGTGGAGGCTGACCCCCTGTTCGGCGCGCTGCCCCGGCAGCTTGCCGTCCAGTTGACTCATGCCCAGTCAGTGCTGCAGCCCCCGGCCTGCGCCGCGATACTCGGTCATAATGGCCACGACCCCTACCAGGCCCTGCGTTATGGCCCCCGCCAGTGGAGTGTACAGTTCCACCCGGAGTTCACGGCCCCGGTAATGCGGTTCTACCTGGGGCATCAACGCCAGGTACTGACTGAACAGGGCCAGGATCCGGAGCACTTGATCGAGGGCGTCACCGAGACCCCGGAAGCCACCAGCCTGCTGTCACGCTTTGCCCGGCTGGTGGCGAGCGGTGAGACCGTGAGCAACTAACCGCGAGGGCGGCCGGCGGCCTCGTGCGCGTCCGACTGCTCGGCGGCCTGCATGGCCTGCTCCTGCAACAGACGCTCATCCAGTGCACCGGCGGCGGCCTTGCGCCGCTGGCGATGCAGGTCGCGCAGGCCGCTGATCAGCATCGCCGAGACGATCATGCCACCGCCCACGAAGGCCAGGGGCGGCGGTACTTCACCCAGCCACCACCAGACCAGCAGCGCCCCGACCAGGGTCTCCAGCATCATCACCAGGCTGGCCTCGGCCCCCGGCAGATAACGTGGCCCGGTCTGAATCAGGAAGTAGGCCGCCGGCAGGAAAAGCGTCATCAGCGCCAGGCGCTGGACGTCATCGGCGGGCGGTAACTGCACCCCGCCCAGCAGCACAGCCGGTACCAGCATGACCAGGCAGCCCAGCGGCAGCACCACCGTGGTATCCACGCCACGCTGGCGCTCGCCTCGCTGGACGCTTGCCACCGTGGTATTGACGGCGATCGAAATGGGCACAAAGAGGGCGATGGCCAGGCCCAGCAGACTGCCCTGCCCGACTTCCCCCGCCGCCATCAGGCAAGCCCCGATGACACAGATCACGATGACGACCCAGGTCTGGCGCCTCAGACGCTGACCGAACACCACCATGCCGATCAGTCCGGCCACCAGCGGCGCCAGATTCATCATGACCAGCACATTGCCGGCTGCAGTCAAGCGAGCGGCCACCACGAAGGCCCAGGCACTGCAGGCAAAGGCCAGCGGGCACCACCAGACAGCCGGGCCACAGTCGCGCAACGCCTGAGGCAGACGCTCACGGTAGCGCAGCACCGCCACTGCCGAAAGCACGATGCCCAGCAGCAGGCCACGCCAGAACATGAAGACCGCCACCTCGGCCTGGGTGTCCTTGATCAACAGGGCATCCGGCGACAGCAGCAGGACACCGGTCATGGCGATCAGGTATCCGCGCAGACGAAACGGCAGTTGTTGCCACATGGCAGGACCTCCTTGTTGCCCGCAAACGACAACAGGCCGAGGGAAGAATCCCTCGGCCTGTCAATGATGCCTTGGCTCGCTGCCCGATCAGACAGGCGCTTCAGGCCGGCCCCGGGGACCGGCTGGCGTTTCAGGCAGAACGACGCGGCGCCCGATCCTCGCTGATTTCAAGGGGGCGTCCACCCACGCGCGCCCGCGACATCTTGCTGAGAATACTGGTGGGCAGGCCACTCGGCAACTCGACCACGGAAAACGCATTGCGGATGTCGATGCGGCCAATCCGGTTGCCCTCGATACCGCCCTCGTTGGCCAGCGCGCCGACCAGTTGGCCCGGCTTGATGCCGTCCTTGTGGCCCACGGAAACGCGATAACGGGTCATGCCCTCGCTGGAGGTACGCTCCTTGCGCGGCGCCTTGTTGTCCCGCGGCGCGCGTTCCTTGTTGTCCTTGCGCGGGGCCTGTAGGCGACCAATGGGCGCTTCGTCGGCACGCGCCAGGGCAGCAAAGGCACAAGCCAGTTCGGCGGCATCGTAGCCTTCACTGATCAGGCGCTCGACCAGTTCGCGCTGGGTATCCGCATCCTTGGTCAGCGAGCCGATCACCCTTTGATAAAAGACGTTGTCACGATGGGCGCGGATCGCCGCCTCATCGGGCAGCTCCATGTCTTCCATCTGACGACCCACAGCCTTTTCGAGCCAGCCGATCTTGCGGCCTTCGCGGTTGCCGGCAAAGGTGATGGCCACCCCGGGACGCCCGGCACGACCGGTACGACCGATGCGGTGCGTGTAGGCCTCGGCATCCTGCGGCAGGTCGTAGTTGATGACGTGGGTGATGCGCGGCACATCCAGACCACGGGCCGCCACGTCAGTGGCGATCAGGACATCGACCTTGCTGCGCTTGAGGCGCGTGATGGTACGCTCACGCAGGCTCTGGTCGAGGTCGCCGGAGAGGCTGGCGGCGTTGACGCCACGAGCGCTCAACTGTTCCATCAGGGTCGTGCAGGCGGCCCGGGTGCGCACGAAGACGATCGCCGCGTCGACCGGTTCGACTTCCAGGATGCGTGACAGGGCTTCCAGCTTGGCGCCACCGTCCACACGCACACGCCGCTGCTCGATATTGTCACCGGTCGATGCCTTGGACTCAATGGCCACCTTGACCGGATCCACCAGGTACTTGTTGACGATGCGCTCGATTTCCGTCGGCAGGGTCGCCGAGAAGAAGACGCGCTGGGCGTCGGTCGGCGTATCGGCGACCACACGCTTGACGTCATCAATAAAGCCCATGCGCAGCATCTCGTCGGCTTCGTCCAGCACCAGCGCCGAGAGGCCACCCAGCTTGAGGCTGCCACGATCCAGGTGATCGATGATACGTCCCGGTGTGCCGACCACCACCTGGGCGCCGCGGCGCAGCGCCTGGAGCTGATCCCGGTATTCCATGCCGCCACACAGGGTGGCCACTTCCAGCCCCTTGAGGTTCTGGCCATACTTGCT
Source organism: Halomonas almeriensis (assembly GCF_030409235.1). GTDB lineage: Bacteria > Pseudomonadota > Gammaproteobacteria > Pseudomonadales > Halomonadaceae > Halomonas > Halomonas almeriensis. The sequence goes on along the minus strand of NZ_JAUFPO010000004.1, from coordinate 12,789 downwards.
GAACGACGCCGCCACCTGCTGGGCGAGTTCGCGGGTCGGTGCCAGCACCAGCACCTGTGGTTCACGACGCCCGAGATCCAGACGCGAAAGAATCGGCAGGGCAAAGGCTGCCGTCTTGCCCGTGCCGGTCTGGGCCTGACCCAGCATATCGCGGCCCTCCAGCAGGGCCGGGATGGTTTGGGCCTGAATCGGCGACGGCGTTTGGTAGCCCTGCGTCTCGATGGCGGAGAGAACGGCAGGCAGAAGAGCCAGATCGCTGAAATTGGCGACAGAAGTCGAGGTCATGAATCACACCTTGGTAGGCCGGGGTAACCGGCAAAAAAACAACAGTCATGGCGTCCCATACGCCTGGCGTACAGTCGGATTCCGCCCGGGGCGGATATCTCTAGCGGAGTCAGGGACGCCGGTCGCACCCAGCATCCGATGCTCATTCGCCCAGCAGGCGAGTGCATCGTCGTGGCGACCGTCTGCGCCGGGTTCACCGAGAGGCGAACAGGGAATGGCGCTCCATCTACACAGTGAAAACGCTTGGGACCAGAGCCCGGCGTTGTCGACCACCACGTTCAGGTTGCTGAACGGGTCGCGTCGTCATGATGGTGGGGTCAGCACATGCGAGGAGGACGCATGCTACCATCGTCTGATCGCGCTGACCAGTCCTTTTCACATGGAGCTTCCCGCATGCCCAGCCTTTGGGTCGACGCCGACGCCTGCCCCCGCATCGCCCGCGATATCATCGTCCGCGCTGCCGAACGCACCACCACCTCCACCACCTTCGTGGCCAACCACCAGGTCCCCCTGCCCCCTTCGAAATGGGTCAAGGGGCTGGCGGTCAGTCATGGCTTCGATGCCGCCGATGACGAGATAGTCGACCGTCTGGCGGATGGCGACCTGGTCATCACCTCCGACCTGCCGCTGGCCATGGCCGCCATCGAGCGCGGCGCCAGCGTGATGACCACCCGCGGCGAGAAACTGGATGAAAGCAACATCCGCGCCCGTGTCCAGATGCGCGACTTCATGGAAACCCTGCGCGCCAGCGGCGAACACACCGGCGGCCCCAAGGGGTACTCCGACATCGACCGCCGCGAATTCGCCAATGCGCTCGATAGATGGCTGGCGAAGAACGGTGGGTAAGAAGGAAGAAGGAAGAAGGAAGAAGGAAGAAGGAAGAAGGAAGAAGGAAGAAGGAAGAAGGAAGAAGGAAGAAGGAAGAAGGAAGAAGGAAGAAGGAAGAAGGAAGAAGGAAGAAGGAAGAAGGAAGGCAGCATGAGCCCCGACGGCATGGAGTCAAGGTTTTTTCTTCCCTCTTCAAGGCGCGCAGCGCCGTTCTTCCCTCTCCAAGCAGCTACGCTGCGTTCTCTCTGATCCCCTTCCCGACCAGCCGTTCGCGGTCGTGTGGACGTTCGAGGTCCAGGACCGGCCCGGCGGGGACGATGCCGGTGGGGTTGATCGTACCGTGGCTGACGTAATAGTGGCGCTTGATGTGGTCGAAGTTGACCGTCTCGGCGATGCCCGGCCATTGGTACAGCTCGCGCAGATAGTTCGACAGGTTCGGGTAGTCTTCCAGGCGCCGCAGGTTGCACTTGAAGTGGCCGTGATAGACGGCATCGAACCGCACCAGGGTGGTGAACAGGCGGACATCGGCCTCGGTCAACCACTCGCCGGCCAGGTATCGCTGACCGGCCAGGCGCGCCTCCAGCCGATCCAGGCAATCGAACAAGGCCGTCACGTGTTTCTCGTAAACACTCTGCTGGGTGGCAAAGCCGCTCTTGTAGACCCCGTTGTTGACGTGCTCGTACACATCAGCGTTGACGGCGTCGATGGTCTCGCGCAGGTCGGCGGGATAGAGGTCCAGGCGATTGCCGGTCAACTCATCGAAGGCCGTATTGAGCATGCGCACCAGCTCGGCGGACTCATTGTTGACGATGCGCGCCTGCTGCTTGTCCCACAGCGCCGGCACGGTCACACGGCCGGTATAAGCAGGATCGGTCATAGTGTAGAGCTGATGATGAAAGGACACCCCGTTGAGCGGGTCACCGCTCGAGCCTTCGTCACGCTGATAACTCCACCCCTGGTCCAGCATCAGCGGGCTGGTGACCGAGACATCGAGCAGGGACGCCAGCCCCTTCAACCGACGCATGATGAGCACGCGATGCGCCCAGGGGCAAGCCAGCGAGACATACAGGTGATAGCGGCCCGCCTCGGCAGACAATCCGGGCTGCCCCTCCGGCCCTGGCAACCCGTCCCGGCTGACCCAGTCGCGCAACTTGGCCGACTCACGAACAAACTCGCCACCATGCCGCTCGGTGTCGTACCACTGGTCGTGCCACTGCCCTTCAATCAACAAACCCATCTCGTCATCCTCGTATCGGCGAACACTCAACAGGATAGGCCGAAGAAATCGACTCACAATCGCAGTTTTTGGCGATGTTCATTCGATTTTGTCGACTCTGCGTTGATCCGGGCAGGCCGCTACCGCGTCGCGCAGATGCTTCGCCATGGCCTGTGTCGCCGGCCCGGCACGGTCCAGATCGCGATGGATCAACTGCATGGGCACTTCACGCAAGGCCCCCACCGCCAGGGGCAGCGGCTTGAGTCGACCGGCTGCCAGCGCTTCCGCCACTAGGGTCTCGGGCACCCAGGCAAACCCCAGCCGGCGTTCCAGCATATCAATGGATGTGCTCAGATGACTGACCGTCCAGCGTTGTTCAGCTTTAAGCCAGCCGGCATCCAGGGGCTCGCGCTGTGCCGAATCACGTACCACCAGCTGGCGATGCTGCTCCAGGTCGCGCAGATCCAGTACCCGCCCCAGTTGGTGAAGGGCATGATCGGGGTGCGCCACGGCAATGAAACGCACGGACACCAGCGGCTCGCCCAGGAACCCCTGGACGGCCAGTCCCGAGATCACCAGATCCGCCGAACCGTCATGCAGCATTTCCACGCCACCATTGAGCACCGATTCATGGAGCTGGACGCGGACATACGGATAATCCCGGGAGAAGGTCTCCATTGCGCATGCCAGCGCATCAGGCGGAAAGATCTGGTCAACACTCAACACGACTTCCGCTTCCACCCCTTCCGCCAGACGCTCGGCCACATCCTCCAGGGCGACGGCGTTGTCCAGTAACTGGCGCGCCCGCCGCAGCAACAGCTCCCCGGCATCGGTCAGGCGAACCTGGCGTCCAACGGGTTCCAGCACCTCGACGCCCAACTGCTCTTCCAGCTTGTGGACCGCATGATTGAGAGTGGAAGGACTCTTGTGAACGACTTCGGCGGCACGGGCAAACCCGCCATGATCGACAACGGCGGCCAGCATTTGCCATTGCGCCAGGGTGACTCGTGACATATTCGATTTCCTCGAAGCAAAAGCGCGAAAATATGCGGTTTATTTTCGAAAGTATCGGATTAATATGCCAGTAAAATCACCAACGGGGAGACATCGCCCATGAACCGTCCCGCTCCGCGCCAGGTCATTCAACGCCGCAGCGCTAATCCAAGCCGCGATGGTGACGGGGTCGCCATTCAGCGCCTGCATGATTTCAGCGGCGCCATCGACCCCTTCCTGATGCTCGACGAGCTGGTGGCCGCCCCAGGCGACAACGCCATTGGCGGTTTCCCCCCGCACCCTCATCGCGGCATTCAAACGCTCACCTACGTGTTGCATGGCGGGTTACGCCATGAAGACCACCTGGGCCATCACAGCAGCATTCGTGCCGGCGCGGCGCAATGGATGCACACCGGCCGAGGCATCATTCATGGGGAGACGCCCTTCACCGACGAGCAGGGACTGCATGCCTTTCAAATCTGGGTGAACCTGGCATCTTCAGACAAGCTGAGCGAGCCGATCTACCGCGACGTACAACCCGACGAAATGCCTCGCCACCGTGACCAGGGCGCCGAACTCACGGCCCTGGGCGGCAACTGGGTGATCGACCCGGAGACCCGGCTCGAGGGGCCTCTGGACGCACTGGCCGGACAAGGCGCGATGGCCGAACTGACCCTTGAGACCGGCAGCAGCCTGACGCTGGCCAACTCGGCGACCACGCTGCTGGCGCTGGTCTTTCAAGGTAGCCTGACCGCCAGTGGCACGCTGTTGCCCAAGGGCGAAATGGCCATTTTCGGCCCGGGAGACAGCCTGGAATTGAGCGGCCAGGACGACGCCCGGGCATTGCTCCTGGCCGGTGAACCGCATGGCGAACCCATTGCCCATTACGGCCCTTTCGTGATGAATCACCAACACGAACTGGAACAGGCCATGCGTGAATATCGTGACGGCATCCTGACATTGCCGCCGGCCTGACCCTCCCCCTCAGGCCGCTCGGGTCAGAGGCTTCGACCCGAGATTGCGCGTGCCCGGCTGCAGCACAGGACAGCCGGGGCCAGGCCGCCCATGCTGCCACGGGCTTCCCCCGCCCCTCTCACGTACCTTTTAAATCAGACAGTTGCGCAAAACTCGCCAGGACTATGCCGAAGCGGCAGTTTATACTGGTTTTCGTGCTAAGGGCTTGTCAGTCCGCACCGGGGCGTGCCACTCTTACCCCTTAGCAAACGCTGTTTGATTTTCCGGAACCTGCATTGCCTTGATCGCCACGGGGCAAGCCCCTTGTGTACTGTAAATATATATAGACTAGGCACTCTGCGCTTGATCGGTTAGAGTTCACCTGCCTTTTTCCAAGTCATTTATGTTTATTCATTACAGTCACAACGGCCAAATTCATGATGCGAATCCTTCATTCGCTGCCCCGCACGCACAAGTTAATGCTGTTGCCGGTTGCCACCATGGTCACCGTGCTGGGCGCTCACCAGATTGTCTCTACGCTTGACAAGGCCCGTTATACGCCTCGCCAAACCGCCGAGACCGAAACCCTGCTAATTCCCCTGGAGGCTGAGACCCGTCCGGGTGTGCCCTCTCTGGCAACCGATCAGACACCGGTCAGCCGGGCCATTCAGGAGGCCTCGCAAGCCGTGGCGACCAGCCAGCCGGCAACGAACGATCGCTCCAGCTCTGCAAACGTTGCGTCCAGCGTATACGGCAGCGCCAGTCGCCAGATCAATCAAGATGCTACCCAGGCGCATGTTCCGCTTTCGGAGCTGACGCCAAGCGAAGTCGTCGACGTTGCCGACACTACATCCGCTCAAGCGCGTCCCGGCAGATCGACTCCGGGCAAGCTGCCCCCCCAAGTGGACTCCAGTGCTGCCCTGGCAGTGGCCCAGGCTGAACCTGCCAAGCCATTGCCGAGCATCGACGCTAATGCCCACAACATCGCTCGCATCCTGGGCACGCTAAATGACCGGTCCTCCTCCTCGAGCCCCAGCATGGTGGTCGACGCCACCTCCTACGAGGATATCAATGAGGACGAGCTCCATCTGTTCGACGACGGCCCGGTCAGTCTCGCGCGACAGCTCGATGTTGATGAGCCCTTCGTTCCACAATGGCAGACCTACACCGTCAGATCGGGCGACACCTTCACCGAACTGGCACGGGCGCATTTTGGCATGGACACCCGCGAGGTCATGAACCTGTTGGAAGAAATTCCGGACAAGCGCCTGCTGACCCGCTGGGATGTCGGCGATCAATTTGAATACCAGCTCAACGAGGCGGGAGAGCTGGCCACGTTGCGCATCATGAGCAACATTCGCGACGGTTATCTGGTCGAGAGGGACGCGTCGGGCACCGAGGTTTCGACCATAGAGCGCGCCGGCGAGCGCACTCAGCGCCTCTACGCCGGCACAGTCAGCGGCAGCTTTGCCCGCTCCGCCCAGGCCACTGGCCTGACCAGCGCCGAGGTCTCCGAACTCTCGCGGGTTCTCGAAAAGAAGCTCGACTTCCGACGCGACACACGCAGAGGCGACAGCTTCGAGGTCTTGGTGGAGTCCGACATCATCGACGGCCACAGCCTCGATCCGCGGATCCTGGCGGTGAATTACGACGGCTCGCGCATGGACCTGACCCTGGTGCGCAACCCCGAGGACAGCCAATTCTATACCCCGGACGGCAAGGGCCTGAACCCTTCCTTCAATCGGTACCCGTTCGAGGGGCAGTATCGAGTCAGCTCTCCCTTTAACCTGCGTCGCCATCACCCGGTCACCGGGCGTATCAGCCCTCACAAGGGCACCGACTTCGCCATGCCCACCGGCACACCGGTGGACGCGCCCGCCAGCGGCCGTGTCGAACTGGTGGGGCACCACCCGGCGGCCGGGCGGTACATCGTGGTGCGTCACGACAACGGCTACAAGACCCGCTACCTGCACCTTTCCAAGCCACTCGTGAAGCGTGGCGACAGGGTCAAGATGGGTGATCGTATCGCGCTGTCCGGCAACACCGGCCGCAGCACCGGGCCACACCTCCACTATGAGGTCCTGGTCAACAACAAGGCGGTCAATGCCATGAATGTCGAGCTCCCGAAAGGCGGCAGCCTGCGTGGCGTAGACCTGGCCGAGTTCAAGCGCCGGGCCGAGCCAGTCCTGGCAGCTCTGGAAAGCGGCCGGACCGGCACGGTGGTGGCAAGCGTCGCGGACCGGGAAGACGACGAGGACGACAGCGAAGGCTGACCCGCGACCCCACACACGCTGAACTGCTCTGCCTCAACCCCTGCCCTCCCCTGGAAGGCAGGGGTTGGTATTTGGGGAAAGGGTTAGGCGTGAGGGGGTGGGGGCGCTAGCGGGTCGGCGGTTTTTCCAGCGCGGCAATCAGTGCAGGGTCACGCTCATAAATATCCGGCCGAAAGGTCAGCTCACCAGCAGGCGCCGGCTGGACTGTCCAGTAATGCAGCACCACCGGCACATGACGCGCCAGCAGTACATTGCGGGTCTGACCGGAGGCCACCAGTCGACTCGCTTCGGCCCGGGTGTCCGTATCCTCGAACAGCAGTTGGGCGAGCTCCATGACGCCTTCCACGCGAATGCAGCCGGAGCTCAGAGCACGCGCCGAACGCCCGAACTGCCAGCGCGACGGCGTATCATGCAGGTAGATCATCTGGTCGTTGGGAAAACGTACGACCAGTTGCCCCAGAGGGTTGCTGCTACCCGCCGGCTGGCGAAGCATCACGCCGCCGGGATTCGACCAATCGACGTCCTCGGGCTCCAGCGTCTCGCCGCCGGGGCTCAGCACCGTCAGGTTCTGACGCTGCAGATAGTCCAGGTCCTGGCGCACCTCGGGCAGCACGTCCTCACGCATGATGGTCGGCGGGATGGTCCAGGTCGGGTTGATGGTCAGATGGGTGATTTCAGAGCGCAGGGTTGGCGTTCGCCGCCCCGGTTGCCCCACCACGGTACGGGTACGCCAGGTTTCCCCATTGGGGCGAAAATAACGCAGGTCATACCCGGCAATATCGACCAGAACGAAGGATTCGGGCAGACCGTGCAACCACCAGCGGGCACGTTCCATATTGGCGCGAATCTGGTCGATGCGCTGTTGGACACTGATGTTAAGTGCTTCGAGCGTGCGCGGCCCGACAACCCCATCCTCGGCCAGCAGATGGCGTCGCTGAAAGCCTTTCACGGCATCCACCAGGGCCTCGTCATAGGCCCGGGGATCCGGTGCCTGAAGCTCGATGGCCGGGTAGTAGCTGGCATCCGCCGCCACGACGCCGGAGTTGCCGATGGCCGCCAGTCGTTGGCGCAGTTGTGCCACACTCTCGCCGCTGTCCCCGGGTCTGAGGGTGTCCTGCGCCGGCTCAAGGGCTGACCAGCCGCCCTGCTCCTCGAGGCGCCGATAGCGCGCCAACCCCTGCCGCAACTGCTCATAGGGCTTGTAGGAGGGACGCGCCTGATCGAACACCGCCTCGACATCTCCCTGATCCAGCGACTGTGATATGGCGGCGAGATCCAGGTCGGCCGGGGCGACTTCCAGGTTGTTGTTGGCATCGAGTCGGCGGGGGTCCACCTTGCCGCGTTGCAGATGCGTCAAGGCAGTCAGCAGCGTGCGACTCGCCAGCATGTCCATGTCCGCTTTTGCGTGGACGGAGGCGGCGTCACCAAGCGCCGCCTGTGCCATCACCTCAAGCCTGTCGGGGCGATAGTCGCCGGGCACCAGACCATCTGCCTTCAGTGCCCGCAGCGCCTCGACCAGCGCCGTGACCCGGGCAGGGTCCTGCCATAGAGGACGCCCCTCGTGCAGTTCGTAGAGGCGTGCGAGACGAGAAGAGGCTGTGTCTAGCTGCCGCTCCAGCAGCTTGCCCACCTCGGCTGATGCCGTCTCTGAAGACACCGCCGCCTCGGTCTCTGCCACGGCCGGCGCGGCCAGGCTCAACCAGGCACCCAGCCACAGCAGGCTGCAGCAATTTCCCGGTCTGGCGAAAGCGGCAATGTGCATGATGAGATCTCCCTCGACCCATTGGCAAAACTGGCCATCGTGTCCAGTATTGCCATATTAATGTGCCAGAAATTGAATGAACACGCGTCAATGTAAAAACTTGTCCAAACCAATCTGGACGACGGAAGATGCACGACGGGAACTGAAAGCATGCCACATTTCACTATAAACCGACGGCTCGGCAGTCTGCTGGCCTGCGCCCTGATACTTCTCGCTCCCAGCCTGCAGGCCGGAGACTTCATGGCCAGGACTTTCTCGCCCGGTCCACTGGATCAGCCTGCCCTGGCTCAGCAATTGAGCCGCCTGGCCCCTCAGGCCAACCCCGGGGTCCTCAACCTCGCCGCACGGGCCCTCGAGTGCGCCGACCCCAGCGCCGAACGCCTGGCAGTCATCGATTTCTCGCTACCCTCCACCGAGCCCCGGCTTTGGGTGTTCGACCTCCAACGCGAACGCCTGATATTCCGCGAGTTGGTGTCGCACGGCCAGGGATCGGGAGACAACATGGCCACTGCCTTTTCCAACATCCCGGAGAGCCATCAATCAAGCATCGGGCTGTTCAGAACCCTCAACAGTTATCAGGGCCGCAATGGTTACTCGCTGCGACTCAAGGGCCTGGAGCCCGGCATCAATGACCGGGCCTATCAACGCGCCATCGTCATGCACGGTGCCGACTATGTCAGTGAAGCCTTCATCGACGAGGTCGGGCGCCTGGGTCGCAGCCATGGATGCCCGGCGGTTCGTCAGGAGGTCGCCAGGCCTTTGATCGACAGCATCAAGAATCAACAATACCTGTTTACGTACTTCCCGGATCAAGAGTGGCTGAGTCAATCACGCTACCTGAGCTGCCCGAACTCGCCCTCCCGACTCGCGATGCAATAGCGTCCTAGCGACCCGGCTGGAACGGGAATGCCACTAATGGCCATCACCGCACCTTACATGACGTCATCCACCAAATGGTGTACCAGGACGCCAGCCTGGCATACAGGATGTCTTCCGGCATGTTAGGTTGAATATCAGATGCGCGGTGAGTGGACCGCCCCGGCTGTATCAGAACCGAGGCCCGCCAGCGTGCAAGACACTCTCGACAGGAGACATCACCCCATGACGCTATCCACCGGTGACCGAATTCCCGACATCACCATCAAGACCAACGGCGCAGATGGCCCACAGGACATATCCACCGGCGAGCTGTTCGCGGGCAAGCGAGTGGTGCTGTTCGCCGTCCCCGGAGCCTTCACTCCCGGCTGTTCCAACACCCACATGCCCGGCTTTGTGGTGAATGCCGACAAGCTGCTCGACAAGGTCGATGTCGTGGCCTGCATGGCCGTCAACGACGCCTTCGTCATGGACGCCTGGCAAAAGGACCAGAACGCCCTGGCGTTCACCATGCTGGCCGACGGCAACGCCGAATTCGCCCGCGCCCTGGGGCTCGACATGGACGTCAGTGCCGGCGGCATGGGCACCCGCAGCAAACGCTTTGCGCTGATTGCCAATGATGGTGTGGTGGAGTATCTGGGCGTCGATGCCAAGGGCGTCGAGCAGAGCAGTGCCGAGACAATTCTCGCGCACCTTTGAGCGGAGGACGCGCTATACTAGAACATGGGTCCGACAGGCTGTCGGGCCCGGGGTTGTCCAGGATCATTGACCCGCGAGACGAACTTGAAGGATACCGAGGCTCGGCAACACCATTCACAAGCCAACCGATCGCGATATCTCCGAAGCCTCCAACCCGGCAGATTACGCACAAGCGCTGAGGTCAGTACGGCCGGCCCGGCGACGGCGTGTGGCATGCAATAGCACCCCGAGACGAATGAACCTCTCGCACCGGCATGACGGAAGAGTGGCTGACCAATCGAGGCTGTGACTTCCTGCAGGGCTATCTCTTCAGCCATCCGGTCTCGCTGGTGCGACTGATCAGCAACCTCCCCGCCGCGCGGGCTAGCCGCCGGCGCAACGGCCGCCAAGGTCGGCCCAGTCGAGTGGGCGCGGCGTTCACTCGGGTGCTATATTGGCGCCTTGCAGAGCCCGAACACCTGCCCCCACTGACCCGCCCGGCGCCCTACAGGAGTTCGTCATGCCGCCTTCACAAGCCACACGAGCGACGGGCGAAGCCCTGCTCGACGCCTTTACCCCACGCATGGGCGATGTCTATGCCCAGGGCCGCAACATCGACCGCGGGCCCGGTGCCCATCGCGATGTCTCGCAGCTCTCGCCCTATCTGCGTCGCCGCCTGGTCCTGGAGCAGGAAGCCGTGTCGCGTGCCATCTCTGAGCATGGTGTCCAGGCGGCTGAACGCTTTGTGCAGGAAGTCTTCTGGCGCGGTTATTTCAAGGGCTGGTTGGAACACCGCCCCGGCGTCTGGGCCCAGTATCGTGATGGCCTGCGCGAGGATCTCGCCGCACTCGACGCGGCCGCGGAGCGTCAGCAGGCTCTGGAGCGTGCCACCCGCGGGAAGACGGGGCTAGAGTGTTTCGACGCCTGGGTCAGCGAGCTACGCGAGACCGGCTACCTGCACAACCATGCGCGGATGTGGTTCGCCTCGATCTGGATCTTCACCCTGCAGCTGCCCTGGCGGCTGGGGGCCGATTTTTTCTATCGTCACCTGCTGGACGGCGACCCGGCCTCGAACACCCTGAGCTGGCGTTGGGTGGCCGGCCTGCACACCCGCGGCAAGCCCTATGCGGCACAGGCCGACAACATCGCCAGGCTGAGCGCTGGACGCTTCCAGCCCGCCGAAACGGACCTGGCCCAGGACATCCAGGGGCTGGAAGACCAGGAGCCACAGGGCCTGCCCGAGCTGCAGCCCCTGCGGGCCGTTTCCCCGCCTGATCCGCAAAGCCCCACCGCCCTGCTGATCACCGAGGAAGATTGCCGGGTCGAGGATTTTGCCCTGAACGAGATGGACATTCGCTGCACGGCGACGCTTGCCGCCAGCCCTCTGCGCTCACCGGGCGAGGTGTCCCGCGATGTGGCCGCCTTCGAGGCCCGGGCGCTGGACGACGCCGCGCGGCGCACCGGGTACACCGCCACGCCGCTGCAGGCGACTCACGTCGCCTCGCTCGTCACCTGGGCCCACCAGTCCGGGGTCCGGCAGATCGTCACCCCCTATATCCCCACGGGCCCGTTGCGCGACTGGTTCGACCAGGCCGAGCCGGCACTGGCCGAGGCAGGGATAGCGCTCAACGAATGGCAGCGTAACTGGGATAGCGCCACTTGGCCGCATGCCACCGCCGGCTACTTCAAGCTCAAAAAGCGGATTCCGCAAATCCTTCAACAAACGGGACTGACATGACGGATACGCTGGTGATCGGTGCCGGCATGGCTGGGCTGGCTTGCGCGCGCACCCTGAAACAGGCAGGCCGGACGGTGTGCGTGCTCGACAAGGGACGCGGTACCGGAGGCCGCATGTCGACACGACGTGCCCATATGGCCGAGATGGAGTTCGGCTACGACCACGGTGCCCAGTTCTTCACCATTCGCGAGCCGGCCTTCGCCAGCCTGCTGGCGGAGCTGGAAGACGCCGCGCGCCCCTGGGCGGATGGCGCCGACCACCAACACCATGTCGGTGTGCCGGGCATGTCGGGGCTACCCCAGGCCATGGCCGCCGGTCTCGACGTACGGCTCGGCACCCGGGTCACCAGCCTGGCCCGCCAGGATGAAGGCTGGCGGGTAGCCACCGACCACGGGGAATTCGTGGCCAGGCGTGTCGTACTGACCGTGCCAGCGCCGCAGGTCGCGCCACTGATTGGTGAGAACCACCCTCTGGTGGCCGAACTCGCGCACGTCCGGCTGGCGCCATGCTGGACACTGATGGCCGCCTTTGCGGCCGACTCGCCCACCCCCTTCGTGAACCACAAGCCCGACCGAGGGCCACTGGATAATATCGCCCGCGACAGCAGCAAGCCCGGCCGCAGCGACCAGGTCACCACCTGGGTGGCACAGGCCGACCCAGAGTGGTCACAACGCCATCTCGAGGAGGAAAAGGCCAGTGTAGTGGCACAACTGCTGCCCCGGCTATGCGAAGCCATTGGCACTGCAACCAGCGACGCCGTGCATGTCGACGCCCATCGCTGGCGATATGCCCGGGTCACCCGGCCGCTCGGTGAGCCATTCCTGCGCGATACCAGCGCGAGCCTCTATCTGGGCGGCGACTGGTGCCTGGCACCTCGGGTCGAGGCCGCTTGGGCAAGCGGCACCGCCATTGCCCGGGAGATTCTCGGCGCCCCGCCATGACAGCAGACCTGAAATGACAGTAGCCCTGGAATGACAGTAGCCCTGGAACGACAGCAGCCCTCGGCCGGGGCCAAGGGCTGCTGAACAGACACTTGCGGGGTCGATTTTCGCGCTAGATGTGATCTCTCGGTAGGTTGTTCATCCGGAGCCTACCCGGAAAACTGGGGGTGCGAACCAAACCAACCTCCAGGAGGCCCGGATGAACACCCATAAGAATGCCCGTCTTACTCCGCATGGTCGAGCCC
>NZ_JAUFPO010000003.1 GCF_030409235.1 Halomonas almeriensis | reverse complement strand
CCGGGATCGAACCGGTGACCTCCTGCGTGCAAGGCAGGCGCTCTCCCAGCTGAGCTAAGGCCCCTTCTTGCTTCTGCTTTTTCTCTCAGGCGGTGTTGAGCATCTTCACTCACTCGGTCATTGGCCTGACGCCAACTCCCTCGCTCATGTATCGCTCGCCTTGCCTGATAGAAAAATCATCGCAACAAGATAAGTATAATTTGTGTGAGACAAGGCGCTTTGTGGCGACGCATAGCCTGCTATGCGAGTCGCAAAGCAACGCCGTATCACGCAAATTTGGTGAGTCTGGGCAGACTTGAAGAAACCCCGCGACCTCACCCTTCTCTTTATATAACGTCCGGGGGTGCGCTCTAACCAACTGAGCGATCCCGTTCGTTCGGAGAATGGTGGGTCTGGGCAGACTTGAACTGCCGACCTCACCCTTATCAGGGGTGCGCTCTAACCAACTGAGCTACAGACCCGGCTAGCCACTGGGTCCGCGACCCAAACAGTCTTTGCTCTGGCCGATCAGGTAATTCATTGTGAGCACTTGCCGAGTGACGATGACGTCGTCGGTTAAGGAGGTGATCCAGCCGCAGGTTCCCCTACGGCTACCTTGTTACGACTTC
>NZ_JAUFPO010000022.1 GCF_030409235.1 Halomonas almeriensis | reverse complement strand
TGTCTCTTCCTTTTTAGACAAATGATCAAATATTGCCTCATCAAAAACCTCAGTTATACGCTTGCCAGCTTTTTTTGTCGGCCTAGATCCTGAAGAACTTATCTTCATCTCAAACAAAAAATCTCCTAGAGTAACATCTGGTTCTCGGTATGCTTTGAAAATGGTGGTATCAGTTCTTTTTTGACTCGGCAACAAAATCTCGCGAATAAACTTTCCCAACTCAACCCGCCACTTATCATTTTCTTCCACACCATAATCATTCTTATAAACAAGCTGCTCCCTCTTTAACGAGAGAGTGTCGATATGGGGCTCAACATAACCCCTTATTTTCTCATAGTAACGTAACTTAGCCTCATCAACATCAAACATTTTTTCTCCTCAAAACACACAACTATATTTATAATAACATTACACAATGTGCACTACACGACAGAAACGGAAAAGACCTCTTGCCGGAACTAGATGACAACCCTTTCTGGGCTCCTATATCCACCCTCCCAGGGTCGAATTACGCTTAGAAGCCAGACAGTGTACTCCCTCTACAACCCACGCTGGATCCAGCATAAACCCAAACGGTTAGGTTTATGCTAGACTGTCCTCATGCCAACCAAAACCCAGACAGTATCAGCCCACCTTGAGGCACGTCATTTCAGGGATGCAGGGTGCTTCTCGGAAACTTTCAAGCCTGTGGACAGACACGTCATTTCAGGGACTGCAGGGATGATAGCGCCGTCTATTAGGAATCGTACCCACCTTCGGCTCCCAGTTGAAAGCCAGACAAAGGGTCATGTCATGACCTACCTTCAAACGCTGACGCGATAAAGGCTTCCAGCGCTTCGGACTCCAGAATCTCTATGGAGAAGTGACCGAAGCGTTTCGGAAGCCACAGTATCCGGCCCCCTGCTGGGGAGCTGAGATCCTCGCGTCGAATGGACTGCCCATGTTCATTCTCCGGTTGAACGCCGGCGGCAACGAGCTCGTCATAAGCAGCATCGATATCGGGTGTCGAGTAGCAATGCCGATAGATTACACCAGGCCCCTGTTGGTCCATCAGCTCCTTGAGATTACCTGCAATGGGCTGAACCAGCATGAACCGCTCGACACCGAACTTCACGATGGCATAGCGGACGTGCAGCCCACCTCGGTTCCAAACGATCGTATTGGAGACCGAGGCCTTGAACACGGCTGCGTAATACGCGCAGGCCTCTTCAAGGTCCTCAATCAGAACGTCGACGTGGCTGAACCTCAAATCCATTATGATGTAATCATTGTATTATTATCTGGAGGAGGATTGTTGCGAAGATGGTCTTCAGCCTCATGCATTATCTGCTCCATCGTCTCATCTCTTGGCTTACATTGTTCAGCCCAAGACCGGCCTGGATGTAGAACATCCCATCGAGGCCGCAGCCCCTCGAAACGACCCTTCCCTGGAGTATGGTTTCCAAAACCATCTATCAAATTGTTCCAAATCGGAGAAAACTTAGATATTAAAAGCGACTCCCCAAGAGGAATCCATATATCGTCAACCACAAGAGCACGAAAATAGAAGTCTTCAACTTCCAAGTTTTCGACTACTTCTATACTTTTCTTGTGCTCGTTAAGACGCTTGTGCAAAGAGGTCGTGGTAGTCTCCGACATTTTTCCTTTCCTTGCACCGGATGGCACGGCCTTCCCGACGTAGATGGGCGCTACAAACTCTCTTCCCTGGTTACGTGAAGATATCGCCTGGTAGGCAGGAAATCCTCCAACATAATAAATCGCGTATATCCCAGCACCGTTGAACTTACTTAGATCACCGAGATTGGTTACCGGGCGACGAAGCATAGCTTGACCAACACTCTCGCCAAGGTGTCTTTTATCGAGCGGGTTAAAGGGAATAATATTATCGGTCATGCCATATTCCTACGGCGCTTCTGGTTGGCCAAGTTGCGCAGTTGTGTCAGGGCCAACTGCTCAGCGACTGAGCATGTCATGGAACGTGCCAAGGCGACAGGCACAGCATTCCCTAACTGACGCATAGTCTCTCCCCACGCGCCATGGAAGGTATAGCCATCAGGGAAAGTCTGCAGTCGAGCAGATTCACGAACCGTGAAATAGCGAACGCTACCATCGTCGCGAACCATCATATTCTCACCACCAGGGACACCATGTGCTCCCGCCTTCAAAGTCTTCGACGGCAAATCCAGCGGACTTCCTGTATGTCCCTTGTACACCCGAGCTCCATCCTGGAACTTGTGGTCATGGAAAAAACGCGCCCCTCTTTCCCGGGGATCTGGGACGTCGATCAAGGCATCCCGGACAGTCCGCCAGGGCTTACGATCACACGCGATAAACGAATCTTCTAATTTCCTCACCCGGTTTACCAAACGCTCCGGTACTGTGGGCCTACGCGACTTGGGAATACGATGGCGTTCCCAGTATTCTTCAGTGACCCACTGGTCATAAAGCAAGGCGTCCAGAGAATGAGTCGAGTCCGGGGGGGACCACTCCACACCTAAGTCAGATCGAAAGCCTACGATAAAGACACGCTCACGCTTCTGAGGTATGCCATAGTCTGCCGCATTGACTAAAACCGGGAACAAATTATACGTCAACCCATTGAAGTGTTGAGCGCCAGAGGTCTTTTCCTCCTGAAGCCGTTTTAGGTGCTCTAACCAAGTCTCACCATCCCGCCGGCTAACTTCGGGAAACTCTAACTGAAGTTGTATGTACTGGAAGTAGTCGTGGAAACTCGCACGAGTTAGGCCCTTTACGTTTTCAATGATGAACGACTTCGGTCTCAATCGCCTAACGACCTCGACCGTAGCGGGGAACATGTCGCGTTTATCGCCAAATGCCTTGTGACGCCCTCCCATAGAGAACGGCTGACAGGGCGGGCCGCCGGCCACCAGATCGACTCCTTCAGGAAAGCTCGACCAATCGAACTCACGTACGTCGCCTTCCCACAGGGGCCAGTCCTGAACCAGGGGGTATCCCTTGCGCTGATTCTCGCGAATCGTGTCACATGCCCAACGATCCCACTCGACCACCGCTAGAGACTCGAAGCCGGCGAGAGTCGCCCCCATCGCTAGCCCCCCAGCGCCCGCGAAGAGCTCAACCGATTTCATCATACTCCAACCCCGTCGTGTCGTTCAGGAAGTCCCGCACGAGTCGCGCGGTGAGGGCCGTACGGGCCAACTGGCACTCCCAGACGACCAGCACACGCCACCCCATTTCATTTAATTTCAATTGGTTGCGCTGATCACGTAGCTGATTGGCTTCCAATTTTTCGCGCCAGAATGATACCCGGCTCTTAGGCATTCGGGCCAGGGCACAGCCCTCGTGCCGATGCCAGAAGCAACCGTGCATGAAGATCACTGCTCGCCGTGATCTGAAGACCATATCAGGGCTTCCCGGAAGGCGGGTATCGTGAAGCCGATAGCGAAACCCCATGCCGTGCACCAGACGGCGCAGTTTCATTTCTGGCTGGGTGTCCTTGCCTGGCACCCGGGACATACGCTCGCTACGGGCTTCCTTGGATAAAGTATCCATCAAAGCTCCATCACCACCTATGGGAATCTAGTGCCACCCAATCTAGTCTACATCCGACTCGACACCATTCACTCTGGGTCCACGGGAATTCACAATTACGCGGCTTATCCTGACAAAATAAACGTGACAATGTCACGCTTATAGGCTATGCTGATGGGCATCTATCGACGGAGGGCCCCACTATGGCACTGGATCGCATCAAGGACCTGGAGCAAGTCTTCAAAAGCGCTGACGGCCGCATTGTCGAATGGCGCTCCCCCCAGTACGAATGGTATCGCTACGATCGCGATCTCGGCGCTGTCGGGCCGGAGCTTCCCGGCGAAAACGGGCTGCGCTGCTGGGAGTGGCACGTGCTCGACAAGAACGATCTCAGCAGCGCGAAGCGCAAGGTCTTCGAGTTGATCAACGAGAACGAACTCTGATGGGACGCAAGCGCGTCATGGTGCCGGAGGAAGCATCACTATGGCTCGGCGTGCTGCTGGATGCAGCCTTCGACCCGACCTCGACCGCCCTGGATCTGCAGCGTAGCGCTGACGTGTTGAACCATCAGGGACCTGGAAACGGCTGGCAGGCACATCATGGCCAGTCCAACCTCCTGGCGATCGCCAGCGACCTGACGCAGTATCCCCACGACTACAGCGACCAACGCCGCACGGAGCTGTTGCTAACCTGGGCTGAGCGCTGGGTCCAGCCCGACGACTGGTCACGCCTCGCAGCCCGAGTCCGTAAGCGCCGGGAGCGGTTGACCACGACACTCTGATGTCCCTCGTTTGTCCCTCTGGTGTCCCTTTTCTGTCCCCTCCCTTTCCGCTTCGCGAAAGGGGCCCTGTTCCTTAACGCTGATGGCCCGTTGCGTGCCCCTCCAGGGCCCTTAACGAGCCATACACCATACGCAATGCTTTGCATCGCCAAGTAGCTGATTTTTAAGTAATTATCCTTCATCAATCGTTCTCTGACGTTATACCAAAGTAAAACGCTTTTCCTTACAAAACCCGTGAATGCTAGGGTTTAGTGTAAAACATATCGTAAAACACGGAGGATGGTGCGATGCCGAATATCAACGTTCGCGTTTCGGAGGCCGAGAAGGCGGAGCTAGAGGCCCGATCCGGGGGCAATGTGTCCGCTTACGTGAAGCAGCAGCTGTTCAGCCAGAACCAGACCCTGGAGACGATCCTACACCGCCTCGAGGACATCGCTGACGACCTGGAGGACCAGCACACCGACACGGAAGCACACCAGGAACGCCCGGACGCTATCGCCGCCCGTGACGTGATGCCAATGCTCGCTGAGCTGTTGCTGATGATGCGGGGGACGGTCAAACCCAACACGCGCAAGATGGCACAAAGCGAGATCACTCGGGTGGGCATGCAGGTCTGGGAGCCTGGAAATCAGCTAGGGTAATGGGGAAACCGGGATTCCAGGAGGCAACACCTATGTGGCAGGACATCCCGCTGATACCACTTCTGATCTTGCTGGTGAGCATTCCCTTCCTCAGTGGGCTCTTCCTGAGCCGACACCTCGAGAAGAAGAGAAAGAGCAAGAGGAAAGGCCCCAACGACGGATAGCTCACCACTCTGCCGAACGGCAACAGACGGCATAGCTGGGTAGAGGTATCGCTGACGCCCTGCGGTTGTCGGGCGGTACCGCCATGAAAGGTGGGAGGCTCCGCTACTAATTCAATGAGGGGTCTGGGGCAAGGGGCCCCATGACCTTGCCGACCGCAGTCCATACGACATAAGCACGCCAAGTGGAGCCGTCGCGGGTGCAGTACACAACATAACCATTACCATCCACTTCTTCCTTATACTTGTACTGACCACAACCGGTTATATCGTTGGCCGCCAATGTCTGGGAAATCTGGGTATGGTAGTCATCCTGCCAGGGGCCAGGATATTTATCAGAGAGGTCTGCCAGCCCAACGGACGGAGCTGCTAGGGAAAGCAGACCGACGACCAGAAAAAGCCGTAGATGCATAAAACGTGACTCCTATTACGAGAACGGTGCGATTCCTCAAGGCCAGCATACCACCCCCCGCCGAGCCCAAAGCTATTATCCGATACGGCTATTCCCGCTTTTCCTGTTGCGACATAGGTGGCGACTAGCAAGTGTGATAGCACTTTGCGAATCCTGCCTTAGCCTTCTCCCTCCTTCAGAATTTCGGGTGCCCGAAATTGACCTTGACCTGGGGGTGGGGGTTTCCACCGATGGTGGGCGCTCCAGGAGCAGTGATAAATCCTTCTGGGTACCAGGCGCCCTCGCCGTCAGAGCCCCTGCTGCGCCTTCCTCGAGCCTTCAGAATTTCTTACGTAAGAAATCGAAGACGGGGGGGTTCCACCGATGGTGGGCGTTCCAGGAGCAGTGCCAAAGCCTTCCGGGTACCAGGTGCCCTCGCCGTAAGGCCCCTGCTGCGCCCCTTCCCCGGGCCCTCCACATTTCGTACGTACGAAATGGCCCCGCACCTCTACTCGTCGTTCAGCTCCTTGTTGGTGTGGTAGATCGCCCAAGCCGCAAGAGCGGTGGGCGGAATCACCAAAGCAGCGACTATCATCCAGTTATCCATGTCACCTTTCCTTGCCTGCGCGTCAGCCTCTTATCGGATCCAGGATAGCCCAACCCTGTGTTACTGCCCGTCTGTCCGCCTCGCTACGCTCGTTGGCGGGTACGTCCCTCGTTCGACCCCCAGGGCCGATCTCGGGGCCGTACCTGATGATCTTACCGGCGACGCTCTAGTGGGGTAATCCCGCGATAGCGGGATGAAGGCGCGTCAGCGCCGGTAACCAGGGGTCAGGTGGGCGCAGCCCACCGCCCTGCTGAACAGGGGTTGCTGCGGGTCTGCAGGGTCTTACACGGCGTAGCCGTCCCCCTGGGCGCGCAGCCGCGAAGCGGCTCGATCGCGCCCTTCTCGACTTGTCGAGGCATTGAGAGGGGTAGGCCGAGCGAAGCGAGGGGCGGAGGGAGCGCAGTGACCGGAGGGTAGGCGTGCGCGTTAGCGCTCTTTTCTGTACCTTTTCCCCTTTTCCCCTTTTAGGGTTTTTAACTTTTTGATTTTAAAGGGATAAAAAGGGAAAAAGGGGACGGATTCAGGGTTAAAAGGGGACGGATTCAGGGTTAAAAGGGGACGGATTCAGGGTTGCGAAGGGGACATATTCAGGGTACAAGGGGACGCTGTTATATAGTCCCTGTTTTGGAACGTCATGGATGAACAAGCCCCAGGTCTACAAGAGCAACGCACTGATCGAGGCATCTTATCGCCTTACTCCAGCAGAGCAGCGGATCATGCTGGCCTGCATTGCACAAGTACGACGGGACCAGCCCATCACCGACGAAGTACTGTACAACGTTACCGTGGCCGACTATGCCGCACTTGTCAGCACCGAATCACACTCCACCTACAAGGAGCTTGCAGACGCTGCCCTGCGGCTGAAACGTCGCGAGGTGTGGATCACCGAGCGCCCCAACGGTGAAGGCTCACACGAGGAAACACTGGTCACTGGCTGGGTGCAGTCTATCCGCTATCGCAAGAGCGAAGGTCGCGTTCAGTTGCGATTCACTAAGGACATGCTGCCCTATTTGACCCAGCTCACCGAACAGTTCACGCGCTATGCGCTTTCCGATGTAGCCAAGCTGAATAGCTCCCACGCCATCCGGCTCTATGAGTTGCTGTGCCAATGGAGGGATGCAGGGCAACGGGAGGTCGAGATTGGCTGGCTGAGAGACGCTTTCCAACTCGGCGACAAATATCCGGCACTCAAAGACTTCAAGCGACGCGTGATCGAACCCGCCGTGACCCAGATTAACGAGCACTCGCCTCTGTGGGTAAAGTGGGACCAAAGGAAAACAGGGCGCCGAGTCTCACATTTGGTATTTATCTTCGGCGAGAAAGCCCAGGAGAAGCCCCACAAGCCCCGCCAGGGAAAAACGAAGGGCACAAGAGGGGACGGCTCAGGCGCTCTTTATGGGATACCTAAGGCAACTATCGAGGCCAAAGCACAGCCAGGCGAATCCTTCGAGGACGCTGCATTACGTATCCTGGAGGAGCGCCGGCAGGTTGCTAGGGCGTGATTAGTAGCCATACTGTCGGGAAGCCCGACAACACTTCCCGACAGTGCCCGACATGTCTGTATTAACCATAGGCCGCATGGCCACCCTGTACGGCTTGCACCGCTCCACACTATACGAAGCGGTCGATAAAGGCCGCGTCACAGCACAGGTGAATGGCAAAGGCCAAAAGGTTCTAGACCTGTCTGAAATGATCCGTGTCTACGGCGAGCCGCCGGGGCAAACAGCACTTACCCAACAGAACCCGACACCTTCTTCCGACAATGACCCGACACCCACGACAGAACGTTTGCTGGCCGAGCTGGTAGAGCTGACCAGGCACCAAGGTGAGGAACTGCGGCGGCTGCGCGAAGAGGTGGCCACCCTGCGGCGTTTGCCGCCCCCAGGGCCAGATCAGGGCGACCCGGAGCAGAACCCGACAGACACCCAGGATCCGGACCCCCCGGACAACGGCGACCCCCACGGCTTGCGCTCGCTCGCCCGGTCGCTGTACCAGGATGGCGACGCCGATTAGACTGGTAGCCACTAAGGAGACGCGCCCATGAGCACCCAACTAGACCCGATCGTCTCGGAATTCGCGACCCAGGAGCAGGCCGACAGCTATGACCGTTGGTTTCGGGCCAAGGTCCAGCACAGCCTCGACAACCCTGGCCAGGGGATGCCTCATGACCAGGTCATGGCCAAGGCCGACGCGATCATCGATGACGCGGTACGGCATCAGAACGACGAGACGTCGTGAGCCTGCCGATTCATTGGCATGACGATGCCATTGCTGATCTGCTCGAGCTGATCACCTATATCGCCGAACGCGACCCCCAGGCCGCCCGACAACTGCGTACCCGCATCGAGGCGGCCGTGGCCTCGGTGGCCGAACACCCCTACCTGCACCAAGTCGGCCGCGTGCCCGGCACGCGAGAGATTGTGGCTCATCCGAATTTCATCGTGGTCTACCAGGTGACGGATCGGATCGACGTCACGTCCGTGGTTCACGCTCGCCAGAACTACCCCTGATCCCCGACCGCAAGATGATGCTTAGAACCTCAGTCGCTCGAATGGCCGCCCGGTGAGGGCGGTATAAGCCACCGTGTTCTGGATATTGGCGTGGCCCAGGTACTGCTGCACGGTGCGCAGATCCACGCCCTGGTTGATCAGGTGCACGCCGCAGGCATGACGTAACGCGTGCGGATGCCACTTCACGCCCAGCACGCGCTCACTGAGCCGATGCAGCAGGCGCCGGAAGCCGTCGGCGCTGATCGGCGCCCCACGCTCACTGACGAACACCAAGCCCGCCGCGCGGCCACCACTGTCGCGCTGGTAGCGCTTCAGCGCCCGCACGGTGTCGCCCTGGAGCGGGTGGGTGCCGTCAAGGCCGCCCTTGGCGCGGGTGACGCGCAGCTCATGATGCATCAGGTCGACGGCCGACCAACGCAGCCCCACCAGCTCCGAGACCCGCAGCCCGTGCTCGAAGGCCAGGCGCAGCATCAGGGCGTCGCGCCGGCCGTGGCGATGGTGCCGAATCGCGCCCCGCATCAGTTGATGCACCTCGTCGCGGGTCAGGTGCTGACGGCCGCGGGTGGCGTCGTTGGCGGCGCGACTGCGTACTGTCCGGGTTTCAGTGGATGGCAAGGCTGTCGGGGCGGGGTGTCGGGGCCTGTCGGGCACGGGTGGGGCGCTCCTGGTCGCGGTAACTGTTCGGGTTTCAGCTAAAAGCCAGACAGTATCAGCCTGCCTCGAGGCACTTCATTTCAAGGATGGTGTCAGTTCTATACGGCTCACTTTAAATCACAAATCAACTTCGCTGCCCCAAGCACCTCTCTCTTCTTCTCATGTGTCATAGATTCCAGAATGGCGGATACGTTAATCACATCCCCTTTCATTGCTGACAAAAAAATTTCACACTCTTCACAATCACCAGACAAAGATTTTTTTCCACTCTCATAATCTTTACCACCCTCAATCGAAGAAAGAAAACGCCCTATCTCAGAATGGTGTATAAGACAAACTCCTAAGGAAGAAGCAAGCTCCTTAGAAGACTTAGAATACTCAGCATTAGAAATTACTACGAACACATCACATCTGAAGTAGTCACCACCAGACTTAACCTGCTGTACAGCAGAATTACCAACTAACCTCTCATTATAAAGCTTGCACTGAAAAGCTATTTTCACGCCTCCTTTTTCAGCCAATATATCTACACCTTGGTCCCCAGACCCAGGTGTAACCCTAGCTGTCCAACCCAGCTTCTTTATTTCTCTACAGCAGTCATGCTCATAAGAAGAGTGATCTTTCAAATCCATCGAAAAAGAACTTGTCTCTTCCTTTTTAGACAAATGATCAAATATTGCCTCATCAAAAACCTCAGTTATACGCTTGCCAGCTTTTTTT
>NZ_JAUFPO010000021.1 GCF_030409235.1 Halomonas almeriensis | reverse complement strand
TTCTGAACTCTGCACCGAAGAACGTGCCACGATCCAGGTCAGCCTCGCGCAAGGCTTGAGCATCAGGAAGGTAGCGGCTCTGCTTGAACGGTCCCCGGCGACGATCAGTCGAGAGATACGGCGCAATGGGTCGTCCGATGGCCGGTATCGCGCGTCACACGCGCAACAGCGCCGTCATGACCGTCGAGACGGTTGTCGACCTAGGCGCAAACTGCTTCCAGGCAGTCCGCGATTCGCCCTGATTCAGCACATGCTGCGTCGACGCTTGTCTCCCGAACAGATCAGCGGCAAGCTCAAGCATATGAATATCCCTGACCTTCGAGACGCCTACGTCTGCCGAGAAACGATCTACAGCGCCATCTACGCGTTGCCCGTCGGTGAGCTGAGAAAGGAACTGATCCATTGTCTGCGGCAAGGAAAGCCGACCCGCGAACCGCGTCGTGGTCAGGTTGACCGACGCAACCAGATTCCGGACATGGTCAGCATTCACCTCCGCCCTCCAGAGGTGGAGAAACGTGAATTTCCTGGCCACTGGGAAGGCGACCTGATCAAGGGCAAGAGCAACGCATCGGCTGTCGGCACCCTCGTCGAACTCAAAAGCGGTTTCCTGATTCTGGCGAAGATGAACGATGCGACTGCCACCTCGGCTGTAGAAGGCTTCAGCGCGGCGCTGAATCGCATGCCGCTGGCCGCACGGAAGAGCATGACATATGACCAGGGACGTGAGATGACACAGCACGCCAAGGTCACTCAGAATACCGGTGTCGCCATCTACTTCTGTGACCCGCACAGCCCATGGCAGAGGGGCGCCAACGAAAATATCAATGGGCTCATACGGCAGTACTTGCCCAAAGGAACGGATCTATCGGTCTATAGCCAGAAAGAGCTGGATGAGATCGCGCTTGAGCTGAACATGCGCCCGCGAAAGCGTTTCGACTTCAAGTGTCCCATTGAGATGATGAGCGAGCAGATGG
>NZ_JAUFPO010000020.1 GCF_030409235.1 Halomonas almeriensis | reverse complement strand
TGCATGAGGGCCTGCTGCGGCTGACCCTCTGGCGACTGACTACCCTGAACGGCGGCGAACGTCCCAAGCACCTGACGTTGGATATCGACGGCCTGCCGATCGAGGTCCACGGCCATCAGGGCGGATCGGCCTACCACGGCCATGTCGGCGCACGGATCTACTCGCCCCTGATCGCCTCGTTGGCTGAGACCGGCGACATGGTCGGCGGCCTGCTTCGCGAGGGCAACGTCGGACCGGCGGAGGACGCCGATACCTGGATTCCCCATCTGGTGCGCCGGCTCCACGAAAGTACCGGGGCCAGTGTCCGGGTACGTATCGATGCGGGCTTCACCGGTCATGACACACTGGAGGCCCTGGAAGAGCGCGGGATCGAGTTCCTGGGGCGACTACGTAGTCACTCGGGTCTCCAGAAGCTGGCGGCGCCGTACCTGAAACGGCCTCGAGGCCGCCCACCCGAGCAACCTCGGGAGTGGTGCCGTGATCTCGAGTATCAAGCCGGTTCCTGGCCTGCACCACGCCGCGTGGTGTTGGTGACACAGGAGCGTCCCGACGATTTGTTGCTGCACGCTTTCTTTCTGGTCACCAACCTCAATAAGTTCGACTGGCCACCAGAGAAGGTCCTGGAGCTCTATCGCAAGCGCGGCAGTGCCGAGGCACACATGGGCGAGGTGAAGTCAGCGCTCAACGTGCACCTTTCCTCGACGGATCGCGGCGCCTCCACCGTTCAGGACGTGATGGCCCGCAACGAGGCGAGCTTACTGCTGAGTCTCTGCGCCTACCAGGTGCTGCATGGCCTGCGTTGCCTGCTGGTCAGACAAACCCGACAGGGATGGAGCCTGATACGGATGCGCGAGCAGGTGCTCAAAGTGGCAGCGACATTATCGCTGCACGCCCGGCGCATGACGGTGCATCTCGGCGATGCCGCCGATAAGTGGTGGCCGACGCTGCTGAAGGGGCTACCGCGGCTGACGGCCCTGGCCTGATACTCAACAACATCAGGACCCAGTCGCTCGTCAGACCGGCCCCACGGAGGCTGGAGAACACGGCTGTGCCGGTAGCAGGATCTGATTCCATTTAGACATAAAAATTCCGATAAAAAGTCGAATCAGATATAAATAAGCTGCTTACCGAGCGGTCAAGTGACGTTGCA
>NZ_JAUFPO010000002.1 GCF_030409235.1 Halomonas almeriensis | reverse complement strand
GTCATCAGCGCCTGGCGAGGAAGGCATATTCTACAGCATCGTTGCCGTGCGTCAAGCTCGATGTTACCGGTGAGCGACGCGCCTCGAAAGGCGGCTTCGATCGAGCCCGAGGGCCCGCTGTAGCAAGTGGCGAGCATTTTACCGGAAACGGCGTGACTGTCAATCGACGATTTTTCCAGAAGAGCGAAAAACCTCAATCAAAACAGTAGCTTCTGCCACCCATGCCGCTGGCGAGGTTGGCCCGTCGCCGGCAGCGGATGCGTACTTTACGGATCAACAGGCGCTGACGCAAGCCCTGCCGCGAAAAAATATAGCTCAGTCGTGTCGATCTCGCTATGCCGATGCGTGCATCGACGCCACATGATGTATTCGGGTGCCGCCGGGGCGGGTTTTCAACCCCGGCATGAAAGGGGGCCCTCCCCTCTCGACAGCATCAGATCACGAAGAGGTCAACGAAGTCGTGTACAGAGGTGGCTTCGAGTTGAGCCTGGTCCTGACACAGCGACCGTATCCTGTCGCAACGCCGTGCGGGAAAGCGGGTCGCCAGATTGCGCCGAAACTTTTCCTCGAGCACGGGCATGCCCTCTTCCCGGCGACGACGGTGACCGATCGGGTACTCTACCTCGATCCTGTCGGTGCTGCTGCCGTCCTTGAAGAACACCTGGATCGCGTTGGCAATGGAACGACACTCGGGGTCGTAATAGTCGCGGGAGTATCGCTCGTCTTCCACGACCTCCATCCTGTCGCGCAACCGATCGATGATCGGGTGCGCCGCGTGAAAGTCATCCTCGTAGTGCTCGGCCACCAGGTTGCCGAAGATCAGTGGCACCGCCGTCATGTATTGCAAGCAATGGTCTCTGTCGGCTGGATTGGCGAGCGCCCCCGACTTGGAGATGATGCGAATGGCCGAGTCATGTGTCGTCAGCACGACGCGATCGATCTCTTCCAGTCGATCCTTGACCTCGGGGTGCAACGTCACCGCGGCCTCGCATGCCGTCTGGGCATGGAATTCGGCCGGGAAGGAGATCTTGAACAGCACGTTTTCCATGGTGTAAGTGCCCAGGTCGCGCTGAAAGGTGAACCTGCGCTCCTCAACCGGCTTGAGGGACAGGTCCTTATTGGCGTGGCTGAAAGCCACGTCATAGAAGCCCCATTGCGGCGCACTGAGCACGCCCGGAATCCCCATCTCGTCACGCATGGCGATGTCCGCTAGGCGCACGCCCCGCGAGGTCGCATCGCCTGCTGCCCAGCTCTTGCGCGATCCGGCGTTGGGCGCATGACGATAGGTCCTCAGGCTTTGCCCATCGGCCCAGGCATGCGAGAGCGCGGATAGCAACTGCTCGCGATCGCCGCCCATCATGCGCACCGCAACGGCGGTCGAGGCCACCTTCACCAGTACCACATGGTCGAGCCCCACCCGATTGAAGGAGTTGTCCAGCGCCAGCACGCCCTGGATCTCGTGGGCCATGACCATCGCCTCGAGCACCTCGCGCATGGTCAAGGGCGCCTCACCCTGGGCGACACGCTTCTGCGACAGGTGGTCAGCCACCGCCAGGATGGCACCCAGGTTGTCCGAGGGGTGCCCCCATTCGGCCGCCAGCCAGGTATCGTTGTAATCCAGCCAGCGGATGGTGGCGCCAATGTCCCAGGCGGCCTTGACCGGATCTAGTCGATGCGGCGTGCCGGGAACACGCGAACCATGCGGTACCAGGGTGCCTTCGACCAAGGGCCCCAGATGCTTGGTGCACTCAGGAAAGCGCAATGCCAGCAGGCCGCAGCCCAGGGTATCCATGAGGCAGTAGCGCGCCGTATCCAGTGCTTCATCGCTGTCGATGCGATACTCCAGCACATAGTCGGCGATTTTCTGCAGTTCCGGATCATAATCCGGGCGCACATTGCTTTCGACGGTCTGGCTCATCCCGATCTCCTGTCATGTTTTGAATCTTACCGCGTGAACCCGCAACCGGGGGTTGCGGCTCATGGTCGTATTGGACGCGAGGGTCAACTGCCCACAGCGCCGGGGGCTCTCGGGCACATCGCGGCCCGTCCCCACCGATGGATGACCAGCGTTATTCACGTGCCTCGATCGGCACCCAATCGCTGTGCTCCGGCCCGGTATAGTCGGCGCTCGGGCGGATGATGCGATTGTTCTCACGCTGCTCGAAGACGTGCGCGCACCAGCCGGTGACCCGGGAGCAGACGAAGATCGGGGTGAACAGCTTGGTCGGAATGCCCATGAAGTGGTAGGCGCTGGCATGGAAGAAGTCGGCGTTGCAGAAAAGCTTCTTTTCCCGCCACATGACCGCCTCGACACGCTCCGAGACCGGGTACAGCACGCTGTCACCCACATCCTCGGCCAGCCGGCTCGACCACTCCTTGATAATGGCGTTACGCGGGTCCGAGTCACGGTAGATGGCATGACCGAAGCCCATGACCTTTTCCTTGCGCTCCAGCATGCCGAGCAGCTCGCGCTCGGCCTCCTCAGGCGACTGCCAGCCTTCGATCATGGCCATGGCCGCCTCGTTGGCGCCGCCGTGCAGGGGGCCGCGCAGCGAGCCGATGGCTCCGGTCACGCAGGAATGCATGTCCGAGAGCGTGGAAGCGCAGACCCGGGCGGTGAAGGTCGAGGCATTGAATTCATGCTCGGCATAAAGGATCAAGGAAACATTCATCACCCGGGCATGCAGTTCGGACGCCGGCTCGTCATGCAGCATCTGCAGAAAGTGCCCGCCCACGGAGCGATCATCCGTCTCGGTGGCGATGCGCACGCCATCATGCGAATAGCGGTACCAGTAACAGATGATCGAGGGCAAGGCCGCCAGCAGTCGATCGGCCACATCCTGTTGCGCCTCGAAGCCGTGTTCGGTCTCCAGGTTGCCGAGCATGGAAGCGCCGGTTCTCATCACGTCCATGGGGTGAGCATCGGCCGGGATCTGTTCGAGCACGGTTTTCAGGGCATCCGGCAGGCCTCGCAGGCGCTGGAGCCTGGCAACATAGGCGTCGAGTTCGGCCTGATTGGGCAGCTTGCCCTTGAGCAACAGATAGGCCACCTCCTCGAAGCGGGCCTTGTCGGCGAGCTCGGCAATATCGAATCCTCGATAGGTCAGGCCGGCGCCGCTCTTGCCGACGGTGCAAAGGGCAGTGCTGCCGGCACTCTGGCCGCGCAGGCCGGTGCCGTTGTTCGATGTCTCTGCCATGGTCGTCTCTCCTTTTGGTGAGCGAGGCGTGTCAGTGTCATACGGGCGATGACGACTACCCGCGCTGATCCGCGAACAGGTCATCGAGCTTGCGCTCGAAGTCGTGATAATTGAGGAAGTCATAGAGCTCGTCACGGCTCTGCATCTGATCCAGCACATCACGCTGATGGCCGTTATCAAGGATGCTGCGGTAGACATTCAGTGCCGCCGCATTCATCGCGCGAAAGGCCGACAACGGATAGAGCACAATCCGGCAGCCGACCTCGGCGAGCTCCTGCTGGGAAAACAGAGGCGTGGCCCCGAACTCGGTGATATTGGCCAGGATCGGCGCATCGGCGTGCTCGCAGAAGGCCTTGTAATCTTCCAGGGTATGCACCGCCTCGGCGAAAATGGCATCGGCACCGGCCTCGATACAGGCATTGGCACGCTCGATGGCGGCGTCCAAGCCCTCCTTCTGAAACGCATCGGTGCGCGCGATCACAAAGAAGTCCGGGTCGACCCGAGCATCGGACGCCGCCTTGATGCGGTCGACCATTTCATCGCGAGACACGATCGCCTTGTTGGGGCGATGGCCACAGCGTTTCTGGGCTACCTGATCCTCGAGATGCACGGCAGCGACGCCGGCGCGCTGCATTTCCTTCACAGTGCGAGCAATATTGAAGGCCCCGCCCCAGCCTGTGTCGATATCCACCAGCAGGGGCAGATCGGTGGCGCCACAGATGCGGTGGGCGTCCTCCACGACATCGTTCATGGTCGTCATGCCCAGATCGGGCAGGCCGAAGGAGGCATTGGCCACCCCGCCACCCGACAGATAGATGGCTTGGTGGCCGACGCGCTCGGCCATCATCGCCGTATAGGCATTGATGGTCCCCACCACGGGGAGCGGATGGCTGGCGGCCAGGGCAGCGCGAAAGCGCGCACCGGGCGTTGACTGGGTCATGGCAGATCTCCTGAACAGGGTATGGGACAACAACACGGACAGGCGTCATGTCGTGCCGTGGCCCCTAGGTTCCACGGCTTTCCTCGAGCACCTCACTTTCCTTGAGTGCCATGGCGTAGCGCTCGACGACATTTTCTCGCGATGCGCTGACGTGACGTCGCATCAACAGCTCAGCCAGCTCGGCATCGCCTGCCTCGATGGCATCCACGATTCGATGATGCTCGACAAAGGCGCGCTGAGGCCTCGAGCCGCTGGCACTGAACTGGGTCCGATACATGCGCACCAGGTAATAGAGGTCGTCACACAACAGCCCCATCAGCATGCGATTGTGGCTGCCCTGGACAATGCGATAGTGGAAGTCGAGATCACCCTCACGCTGGTAATAGGCCTCGCCGCTCTGCAAATCGGCCTGGCGCTCATGCACGGCCAGCACATCACGCAGACCGGCAATCTCCTCGGCACTCATCGACTCGGCCGCCAGACGCGCCGCCATGCTTTCCAGGGCCTCGCGAACATCGAAGAGCTCGAGCAACTCCTTGATCGACAGCTTGATCACGCGAGCACCGACGTGCGGCACGCGCTCGATCAGCCGATGGGCCTCGAGGCGGCGCATGGCCTCGCGCAAGGGGCCCCGCGAAATCCCATAAACCTGTGACAGGCCTGGCTCTGTGATCTTGCTGCCTGGCGCAAGCTCGCCACGCACGATTGCATCCTGCAGCTGTTGGAAAACACGCTCTGCCAGGGTTCGAACTTCCGAGGCAGATGACAGGGTAGATGGAGCAGGCATCGTGTTAATTGTCGACAATTAGTGAGGAGCTATCAGGTTAGCCACCACGAGATGGTCGGTCAATGTGGCTGAAAGCTCCGGGGATTGGCGATTAGTTGTAGACAACCTCCTGAATCTGCCCGTGGATGATTTTCGTTGACCGACACACTGACCGGGGCAGGGACAAATGGCCTCAAGATGCCTAGAATAAGGCGCCTGTTGAGGTAAAGCGTGCCCATGACATCATCACTCGAGATCACTTCACTGCCCTACCGGCGCTCGCCCCTGGAAACCTTCGCGCACTTGCGCCACAGACCAGGGGCAGTGCTGCTCGACAGTGGCCGACCCGGCGCACCCGGTGGGCGTTACGACATCATGTCCAGCGACCCGCTGGAGACACTCGAGCCCGGCTCCGAGCCATCAGAAAGCGATCCCTTTAAGGCACAGAAGGCGATGCTCGAACGCCTGCCCGACGCGGTTCCCGAAAGCGATCTGCCGTTTCTGGGCGGCTTGATCGGTTACTGGAGCTATGACCTGGGGCACCGGCTGGAACCGACGCACGGCCAGGCCTGCCGAGTGGCGGCCCTGCCGGACAGCCGGGTCGGCCTGTATGACTGGGCGATCATTCAGGATCACCAACAACAGACCTGCTGGCTGGTCGCCTCGGCCGAGCGCCGTCGGGAGGTCATGGCCTGGCTGGCCACCCCACCCCAGGCCACGCAGCCCTTTCGCCTGACCAGTACCTTTCAGCCCGAAATGCGCCGCGAGGACTACCTGGCGCGTTTCGAGTCGGTTCAGAACTACATACGCGCTGGCGACTGCTACCAGATCAATCTCTCGCAACGCTTCAGCGCCGGCTATCAGGGAGACCTCTGGCAGGCCTACTGCCGGCTTCGCCAGGCAACGCCGACCCCCTTTGCCGGGTTTATCGCCTGGGAGGACAAGGGCATTCTCTCCCTGTCACCGGAGCGCTTTCTACAATGTGCCGACGGTCATGTGGAAACCCGCCCGATCAAGGGCACACGACCACGCGGCCAGACCGCCCAGGAGGATCGAGGCTTCGCCGAGGCCCTGACACACAGTCTCAAGGATCGCGCGGAAAACGTCATGATCGTCGACCTTCTGCGCAATGATCTGGGGCGTGTATGCCGACCGGGCAGCGTGCGCGTGCCCCGGCTCTGCGCTTTGGAGAGCTATGCCAATGTGCATCACCTGGTCAGTGTGGTCACCGGCGAGCTGGATGACCGGCACTCACCGCTGGAGCTGCTCTCGGCCGCCTTTCCCGGCGGCTCCATCACCGGTGCCCCCAAGGTGCGCGCCATGCAGATCATCGACGAGCTGGAACCCTCGGCACGTAGTGCCTACTGCGGGAGCCTGGGCTATGTTGACGTGCGCGGCCGCATGGATACATCGATCGCCATTCGCACCGCCGTGGCGGATGCCGAAACGCTGCATATCTGGGGAGGCGGCGGCCTGGTCGCCGACTCACAGGGAGAAGAGGAATACACCGAGACGCTCGACAAGATTCGCCATCTGATGAGAGCCCTGTCCACCGATGAACCAGACATCAAGGAATAAGAAAAAGACTGTTTAATCCATAAAGGAATAAACATCCAATGAATCGGTATTGGGGAAGCGGCTGACGGCTCTGCTAATGTGGCCTGCATATTGAACGCCACCATCCGGGAGCATCCCTATGGAGCCGCAACTCGACATCATCAATCGCGACCTGGGCAATGATCCGGAAGCCTTGATCCGCTGGGCGCTGGAACAGGGTAACCGACCGATCTGCACGACCAACTTTCGTCCTTTCGAGGCGGTCATCCTGCACATGGTAGCGCGCCAGCGCCCTGATACACCGATCGTGTGGATGGATCACGGTTACAACACCGCGGCCACCTACCGGTTTGCCGATGACCTGGCCAGGCGGCTGGGACTGAACCTGATCACCTACCTGCCGAAGCGTTCACGCGCCCACCGCGAAGCTGTCGAAGGCCTGACACCGGGAATCGAAGATCCCCGCCATGCGGCCTTTACGGAAGAGGTCAAGCTCGAGCCCTTCAATCGCGCCCTGCGCGAGATGGCGCCGGATGTCTGGTTCACCGCGCTGCGCGCCGAGGACACCCCCGAGCGTGCCCGCATGCAGGCGGTATCACGCAACGCCGATGGCCTGCTCAAGGTCGCCCCGCTGCTGAACTGGACCAGCCGCGATCTCCACCGCTATCTGCAGGCACACGACCTACCCAATGAATTCGATTATTTCGACCCGACCAAGGTCGAGCACAAGCGCGAATGCGGGTTGCACCTGCAGCACTGATGGCCCCGTCCGCAATCACGATGCAAAAAGGCCCGCCCAACTGGACGGGCCTTGTGCGTGTCGCCATGCCGACGCCGCGTTTCAACGCACCGGCAGTTCAATATCGTCGAACAGAGCCTCTTCTTGGCGCGGCCCGGCTTCCAGTGCCGCCTCAACCAGCTCGCGGTCAAGATGGTCGGCAAAGGCCTTGAGGAAGTCATACATATAACCGCGCATGAAGGTACCCCGCCGAATACCGATCTTGGTGGTGGAGCTGGCGAACAAATGGCTCGCATCCAGTGCCACAAGGTCGTCATCATCAGTGGGGTCGACCGCCATATGAGCGACGATGCCGACTCCCATGCCGAGGCGAACATAGGTCTTGATCACATCCGCATCGGCCGCCGTCAGCACGACATTGGGGGAAAGCCCCTTGCCACGAAACGCCTCGTCGAGTTGCGAGCGCCCCGTGAAGCCAAAGACATAGGTCACCAGCGGGTGTTCGGCGAGCGCCTCCAGGGTCAGAGTGTCAAGCTGTGCCAATGGATGGTCGCGGGGTACCAGGACACAGCGGTTCCAACGATAGCAGGGCAGCAGCACCAGGTCCTGAAACAGCTCAAGCGACTCGGTGCAGATCGCAAAATCCGCCTGGCCATCACTGACCATCTGTGCAATCTGACGCGGCGTGCCCTGCTGCATGTGAAGGGCCACATCCGGATAGCGCTTGGTAAAGTGGCGAATGACAGGTGGCAGGGCATAGCGTGCCTGGGTATGGGTCGTGGCAATCGCCAGGTTTCCACGGCGTTCGTCACTGTGTTCCTGGGACACCTGCTTGATGTTGTCGGCCAGGCGCAACACCTCGCCGGCCAGCTCGATGATCGACTCACCGGCGGGCGTGACCCGGGTCAGGTGCTTGCCGCTACGCGCGAAGATCTCGACCCCCAGCTCATCCTCGAGCAGCCGGATCTGCTTGGAAATCCCCGGCTGAGAGGTGTAAAGACTCTGAGCGGTTGCTGACACATTGAGATTGTGCCGCGAGACTTCCCAGATGTATCGCAGTTGCTGGAGTTTCATGGTCCTGCTCCCTGGCGTACCGGAACCTGCGGAAGGCTTGTGCGAAGCGCACGATAAGGCGCTGCTGTGGCATAAAAAAACTAATTGTGATTACCTTATCGCATATCGAGACTAGCGTCACGCTCCTGTGCCCCGCTGTTGTCAGAGGTCGGGAGGATTTGCCAGCACAACAGTCGACCGCTACCATCGATGCTACCCGCATGCATGTCATGCACAACAATCCGCGCGATACCGCGCAACGTAGTAACTGGAGAACCCCCATGGCCAATAACGTCGATGTCACCAATGCCAACTTCGAGCAGGAAGTCCTGAACGCT
Source organism: Halomonas almeriensis (assembly GCF_030409235.1). Taxonomy (GTDB): domain Bacteria; phylum Pseudomonadota; class Gammaproteobacteria; order Pseudomonadales; family Halomonadaceae; genus Halomonas; species Halomonas almeriensis. The sequence continues at coordinate 276,925 of NZ_JAUFPO010000002.1, read as the reverse complement.
GAAACACCGGTTCTGCTGAAGTTCTGGGCACCCTGGTGCGGCCCCTGCAAGGTCATGGCACCGGTTGTCGACGAGGTGGCCGAAGAGCGTGACGGCGACCTCAAGATCGTCAGCATCAATGTGGATGATGCTCCGGAAATCGCCGCCGAACAGGGCGTGCGTGGCGTGCCCACCGTGATGCTGTTCAAGTCCGGTGCCAAGGTCGCTTCACTGGTCGGTGCACAATCCAAGTCTCAGCTTTCGCAGTTCATCGAGCAGAACGCCTGAGCATAACCCGACAGCGGCATGACAGCCTTCCACCCCGACCCGAGGCCCGCTCGCCAGTCAGCCTCGGCGTCGTGGTGGCCCTTCGAGCACCACCCTATCCCCTATTTATCCCCTATTTCGCTTTATCCCGCACCTTCTTCACCCGCTCCGAAAGCGGCAGGTCTGCCTGATCAATCGGCGTCTTGCCGGGCCCCAGCAGGTGAGCCATCCAGCGCGTCTGTGGATGACTGTCCAATGCAATCTTGAGAGTCATGGTCAGGACCACCGACAGCAGCATGCCGACCACGCCAAAGATCCAGCCCCAGACCACCAGCGACAGAAAGGCCACGAAGGTCGACAAGCCCAGGGCCCGCCCCATGACTCGCGGCTCGATGATGTTGCCGAGCACGAAGTTGACGCCCAGATAGGCGCCACTCAGCAACAGGGCCTTGAAGAGTCCGCCATCCGGCGACACGATCAGCAACAAAACGGGGGGCACGGCCGCAATCGCCGAGCCGATGTTGGGGATGTAGTTGAGGGCAAAGGCCAACACGGCCCACAGCAGAGGAAACTCGACCCCGACCAGCTGACAGGCCATCCAGATCAAGAGCCCAGTAGCCAGACTAACCAGCGTCTTGACGGCCAGGTAGCGCTTGAGCGTCAGGCTGAACTCACGAAAGCGGCTAAGGCTCGGAGCCGGGTTGACCAGAGCGCGTGACACCTTGTCGCGAAAATTGAGGGTCTCGAAAAGCAGAAAGGTGACCAACAGCGCCACCACCACACTCTGCATCATCAGGTTGCCGACCTGACTCAAAAGCGCCGGCAGCCAGTTGCCGAATTTCTCGGCATCGACCAGCTCGGACACCGTCTGGCTGTTCACGCCCAGCCCTATCCGGCTTAAACCGTCGATGATACCGAGATAGTACTGGAAGAGTTTCTGCTGAATGTTGGGCAACTCATCGACGAAGGTACCGAAGCTGTTCACCAGCAGAATGCCCAACAAGGAAATCAGGCCACCGATCACGATCAGGGTGATCCACACCGACAGGCGCTGGCCAACACCATGCCCTTGAAGCCAGCGCACCGGACCGGTGCAGACCACGGCGATGAACAGGGAAAGAATCACCGGCACCAGCAACCCCGACCCTACCCGCATGCCGGCGATGATGACCACCAGGGCTGCCAGTGCCAGCGTCAGATTGAGTGGGATCGTGGATTGTCGTTCATCGTCGCCCAGTTCCATGCTGCCTTTACTCCGCTAATCGTCAGGAATGACATCATAATGACGACTGGCGAACCGCGGCACAATACACCCGAGGGCGCACAGCCCCGCCATTGTGCAGCAAATCGACAGGATGGCTGTGTCAGCGGAACCCTTGCCGAACCTGCCGGATCCAAACTTGTACCTCATCAGCCACAAGGAAGATGCCATGACTCAGATTCGTCGCAACAGCGGATTTCCCGGCGCTCTAATGTCCCTTCTGCTGCTCTCGAGCCCCCTGCTCGCGACGCCCGGGGTCGCCTCGGCACAGCAGGAAGCACCGCACAAACGTCTGGACGTTCAAGCCCAGTCAGAGATCCAGGTGGTGCCCGACGAGGCCACCCTGAGTGCGCGACTCTGGGAGCGCACACCGGCCATCGCCCAGCGCGAAGACACCAGCACCGACCCGGACACCCTCGGCAAGGCCCGCCAACGTCTGGAGGAACGGGCGGCCCGCATGATCGAGACCATGGAGACAGCGGGCCTCGACCGGGAGGCCATAAGTGCCGGATCGCTGCGGGTTCAGCCCGAGACGATCCAGGGGCGAAAGGAGGAAGGCTCCGAGGGTTCACGCATGACCCGCACGCGCCTGGAGCGCCCTTTCGAGATCGACATCGGTGACCTCGACAACCTGCCGGTGATGCTCGATGCGCTGACCCGTGCCGGCGTCAATGCCCTGGATGGCGTCACCTACGATCTGTCCAACCGCGACGCGGCCACCGACAAGGCGCTGACCCAGGCGCTGGAGAAGGCCCGTAATAAAGCCGAACTCATGGCCGACACCCTGGGCATCGAACTGGGGCCGGTCATCAGTGTCAGCGAAAACCGTTCACCGGTATACCAGCCCCGCATGATGGCAATGAGCGCCGGTGCCGCGGCTGAAAGCGGCGGTTCGAATGCCGAGTACCGGCCCGGGACCATCACCCTGGATGCCATGGTCAGCGTCAGCTGGGGGATCCGACCGGCCGAATGACCCAAGAGGCGCGGGCAGGCCTGCCAGGCGGCCTGCCTGCCCTGGCGAGACCATGAGACACTACCGGGTCACTCCTCTTCATCCCCCTGCTCATCATCCAGCCGCAGGAAGGTGCGGCGATAATGCGCCAGCTCGGCGATTGATTCCTTGATGTCATCCATCGCCAGGTGCACGTTGCGTTTGCTGAATCCGACCAGGGCCCCCGGGTTCCAGCGCTTGGCCAGCTCCTTGAGGGTCGAGACATCCAGGTTGCGATAATGGAAGAAAGCCAGCAGCTCAGGCATCTCGCGTTCCAGGAAACGCCGGTCCTGATGCACGCTGTTGCCGCACATCGGTGAGGCCCCTGCCGCCACGTGCTCGCGCAGGAAGGCCAGCGTGCGTCGCTCGGCCTCGGCCGTGTCGACCTCGCTGGCACGTACGCGGTCGATCAGCCCGGAACTGGCGTGGGTCTTCTGGTTCCAGTTATCCATGCCATCCAGCAGGCTATCAGGCTGATGTACCGCAATCACCGGCCCCTCCGCCACGACCTCGAGGTCGGCATCGGTGACCAGGGTCGCCACTTCGATGATGCGTTCACGGTTTGGGTCCAAGCCGGTCATTTCCAGGTCGATCCAGACCAGGCGCTGAGCGCGCGGGTCCGACACCTCGTTCATGGCGGACATAAGAGCTCCTTGGCAATCGCCCGGCTGACGACAGCCGGGCGGATGGGTGGGTACAATAGACCCATTGTACCGACCTCCAGGCCATCATGAGCAAACGCAAGTTGAGCCGCCAGCAACGCTGGCGCATCGAAAAGACGCAGTCCGAACGCGCCAGGCGGGCCAGGCAGCGCGATGCAATGGATGCCGAGCGTCTCGCCGCGGGGGAATACGGCTCCGAGCAACCGGGTCGCGTGATCGCCCATTTCGGTCGCAGTCTGGAAGTGGCGCCGGCCCACGGGGGCCAGCCAGTGCGCTGCCACCTGCGTGCCAACCTCGATGGCCTGGTGACCGGCGATCATGTTATCTGGCGGGCCGGCGAGGATGGCAGTGGTGTCGTGGTCGCCCGGGAGCCCCGTCATAGCCTTCTGCAACGCCCCGACCCACGGGGCCGCCTGAAGCCCGTGGCCGCCGGCATCGACCAGATCCTCATCGTGTTTGCCGTCGAGCCGGAACCCCATGCCAACCTGATCGACCGCTATCTGGTGGCGGCCGAAGCGACCGGCATCGCCCCGGTGCTGGTGCTCAACAAGGTCGACCTGCTGCCCGCCGAGGGCGGCGAGCTGCGTGCTCTGCTGGATCGCTACGCCGAACTCGGCTACCCGGTGATCACCACCACCACGGCCCACGACACCGGGCTCGACGCCCTGTTTGACCAATTGCATGGTCGGACTTCGGTCTTTGTCGGCCAGAGTGGCGTCGGCAAGTCCTCCCTCATCGACCGCTTGCTGCCCGAGGAGGACCTGCGCATCGGCGACCTCTCCGCCGATAGCCGCAAGGGCACCCATACCACCACCACGGCGCGGCTCTATCGCTTCCGGCCCTTTCCCGCAGCGGAGGCCGACGGAGGACAGCCGGCGGCCACCGACAGCCCCGGAGAGCTGATCGATTCTCCCGGCATTCGCGAGTTCGGCCTGACCCACCTGAGCGCGGACCAGGTCGCCGAGGGCTTCATCGAATTCCGTGACCATCTCAGCCGCTGCCGTTTTCGCGACTGCCGCCACCGCGCCGAGCCCGGCTGCGCCCTGCTGGCCGCCGTGGAGAAGGGCGAAATTCATGCTGACCGTTTCGCCAGTTATCGGCGTATCATCGAGAGCCTAGAGGTCAACTAGGCCCTACCTTGCTTGCCAGGAGACTGCCATGAGTTCCGAAGACAACCTCTTGCCACTGATCATCGAGCCAGAAGAGCTTGCGGCCCACCTGGATGCACCTGAGCTGCTGATCATCGATGTGCCGCTCAAGGCCGAAAGTCATGCCCAGGGACACGTGCCTGGAGCCGTCTACCTGGATCATCGCCGCCTGCTGGCGGGAAGCGGCGAGGTACCCAACGAGACTCCGTCAGCGGAGGCGCTGTCACAGCTGTTCTCGTCCCTCGGCCTGACCCGGGACACCCATGTCGTGGCCTATGACGATGAAGGCGGCGGCTGGGCCGGCCGGCTGCTGTGGACCCTGGAACTGATCGGCCATACTCGGTACTCCTATCTCAATGGGGGCATCCAGGCCTGGCGCGCCGACGAGCTTCCCACCGCGACCGATACCGTGACCCCGGCTCCCAGCGATTACACCGCGGATTTCCACCACCCCGAGGTCGCCATCGACCGTCACGAGATCATCGAGCGGCTCGAGGACGCTAACCTCGCCGTCTGGGACGCCCGCAGCCGCGACGAGTACCTCGGCCACAAGGGCGACAACCAGCGCCTCGGTCATATCCCCGGTGCGGTCAACTTCGAGTGGACTCGCGCCATGGACCCGGAGCGTCAGCTACGCATACGCGACTACGCCGAACTGATCACCGAGCTCGACGCACTGGGCCTGACCAAGGACATGGACATCGTCACCCACTGCCAGACCCACCACCGCAGCGGCTTCACCTGGCTGGTCGGCAAGGCACTGGGGCTCCGGATGCGCGGCTACGCCGGTTCCTGGAAGGAATGGGGCAACCGCGACGACACACCGATCGAGAAGGCATGAGCATAGAAGGAAGAAGGAAGAAGGAAGAAGGAAGAAGGAAGAAGGAAGAAGGAAGAAGGAAGAAGGAAGAAGGAAGAAGGAAGAAGGAAGAAGGAAGAAGGAAGAAGGAAGAAGGAAGAAGGAAGAAGGAAGAAGGAAGGCAGCATGAGCCCCGACGGCATGGAGTCAAGGTTTTTTCTTCCCTCTTCAAGGCGCGCAGCGCCGTTCTTCCCTCTTCAAGCGGCGCCAGCCGCGTTCTTCCAGCCCCGTCCACACCAAGGAACCCCGTGCCGTGACCCCCTCCAAGCTCTTTGCGCTCGTTCAGTACCCCCTGCCCCACCATCTGCTGTCGCGGTTGGTGGGGCGTCTCGCCGATTGCCGGGTGACGGCGGTCAAGAACCTGGCCATTCGGGCCTTCATTCGCCGCTTCCGGGTCGACATGAGCGAGGCGCAGCAACCCGAGCCGAGCGCCTATCCATCCTTCAATGAATTCTTTACCCGCCCCTTGAAGGAGGGCGCGCGGCCGCTGGGCCAGGGTGTGGTGTCGCCGGCGGATGGCACCCTGTCACAATTCGGCGCCATCGCTCAGGGCCGCCTGATCCAGGCCAAGGGGCATGAGTTCACCATCGGCGACCTGCTGGGCGGTGACGACAGCACTGCGGCAAGCTATCGCCACGGCAGTTTCGCCACGGTCTACCTCTCGCCGCGCGACTATCACCGCGTGCACATGCCGCTGACCGGCACCCTGCGCGAGGTGGTCTATGTGCCCGGCCGGCTGTTCTCGGTCAACCACGCCACCACCCAGCACGTCTCCGGCTTGTTCGCGCGCAACGAGCGCCTGGTCTGCCACTTCGACACCGAGCACGGCCCCATGGTCATGGTGCTGGTCGGCGCCATGATCGTCGCCGGCATCGAGACCGTCTGGGCCGGGCAGATCGCTCCCCTGCCGCGCCACGCTGTCCAGCGCCTGGGCTTCGACACGCCCATCACCCTGGAGAAAGGCGCCGAGATGGGACGCTTCAAGCTGGGCTCCACCGTGGTCATGGCCTTCTCCGACTCGGTCGCCTTCGACGCCCTGGAAGCCGGCGGCAAGGTGCAGATGGGCCAGAGCCTGGGCGAGACGAGCGGCGAGGCGCAAACCGCCGACTGACGCGCTACACCTTCAGCGGCGCACAGCCTCAGGCGCGCGGTGTGGCAAAGGCCATGACCTCGGCCACGCTGGCCTTGCCCAGCGCCAGCTGAATCAGCCGATCCAGTCCCAGGGCCACCCCGCTGGCCTCGGGCATGCCGACCTCGAGGGCGGCCAGCAGGTGCTGGTCGATGTCCACTTCACGCAGGCCCGCCGTGCGGCGGGCGGCGTTGTCTTCAGCGAAGCGAGCGCCTTGCTCCTCGGCATCGGTGAGCTCGTCGTAGCCGTTGGCCAGCTCGAGCCCGTTCAGGTAGACCTCGAAGCGCGAGGCGACCCACTCGCCGTCTTCCGGATCGCGATGGCAGCGAGCGAGCGCCGCCTGACTGGCCGGGTAGTCCAGCACGATATCGAGGCCGTCCCGGCCCAGCCGCGGTTCGATGACAAGGCTCATCAACAGGTCGAGACAATCATCGCGACAGGCCTCGGCCATATCGAGCCCGCCCCGCTCGGTGGCCAGGCGGCGCAGAGCTTCGAGGGGCTCGTGAAAGGGGTCGAGATCCAGGTCCTCGCGGAACAGCTCACGATAGCGATGGCGACGCAGCGGGCCGGGGTCGCCTGGCAACAGCCGGCGGATCAGCGCCTCGGTCTCCGCCATCAGGCCACCCAGGTCGAGTCCCGGCCGATACCACTCCAGCATGGTGAACTCGAGATTATGGCGCGAGCCGACCTCGCCATCCCGGAAGCTGCGGGCCAGCTGGAAGATCGGCCCGCTGCCGGCAGCCAGCAGACGCTTCATGTGGAACTCCGGCGAGGTCTGCAGCCACAGTGGCTGCCGTCCTGACGGCGTGGTGGCGATGCAATGCAGGGAGGCCAGATGCACATCCGTACTGCCCGCCCGGCCGAGCACCGGCGTTTCCACTTCCATGACACCACACTCGGCGAAGAAGGCCCGCACCTCCGCGATCAACCGCGCGCGCTCGCGCAACGTCTCGATATCGGCCGAGGGCCGCCAATCCATTGACATCTATGTTTGCTCCAGAGACGACAAAGGCCACACCCGACAGAATGTGGCCTTGCAGGCGAGTCTCGCCCAGCTAGCGCCCTCTCCGAGCGATGCTCAGACAAGGCGACTCATGGGGAAGGCGGCGGAGTTTAGCAGCGCTAAATGAGCAAGCCGTCCCAGGAGTCAACGCCGTATGAGCGAGCGCAGGAAGGGCCCGAAATCACGCGCGGCCGACGTACTCGCCCGTCCTAGTATCAATCTTCAGGACTTCACCCTCGTTGATGAACAGCGGCACGCGCGCCACGGCACCGGAGGAGAGCGTGGCCGGCTTGGAGCCACCCTGGGCGGTATCGCCCTTCAGGCCGGGGTCGGTCTGGACAACTTCCAGATCAAGAAAGTTGGGCGGCGTGACATTGATGACATTGTCATTCCACAGGGTCACCGTGTAGACCACCTGCTCCTTGAGCCACTTTTCGGTCTCGCCCAGCGCCTTCTTTTCTACCGGGTACTGCTCGAAGGAGCCGTCATTGAGCATGAAGTACCACATCTCACCATCGGTATACAGATACTCCATGTCGAGTTCGAGTACATCGGCGGCTTCCAGCGACTCGCCGGACTTGAAGGTCCGCTCCCAGACACGCCCTGTCATCAGGTTGCGCAGCTTGACGCGATTGAAGGCCTGGCCCTTGCCGGGCTTGACGTAGTCATTCTCGAGAATGGCGCAGGGGTCACCATCCAGCATGACCTTCAGCCCGGCCTTGAATTCATTGGTAGAATAGTTCGCCATGAGTGTCTTTCCATTTTTCGTCGCGCCGGGGATCCCGAGCGCAAGCAAGCACATGATAGTGGACGAGGGACATCCCCCTCGCTCGTCTCCATAGGTGTCGCGCATGATAACCCGAAGCCCCATCCCTTTGCAGCGCCACGCCTCGGCAGACACCTGGCAGCGGCAGCTGGCCCATGCCATACGCGACCCGCGGGAACTATGCCGCCGCCTGGCCCTCGACGCGCAGTGGTGGCCCGGCGCCGAGGCCGGTCATGCCCTGTTCGAGGTGCGGGTACCCGAAGCCTACCTGTCGCGCATGCGCCCGGGCGACCCACATGACCCCCTGCTGCGCCAGGTGCTGCCGCTGGAGGCCGAACAACAGCAGGCCCCCGGCTTCGTCAGCGACCCCCTGGAAGAACGCGAGCACACCGCCCGCCGCGGCTTGATCCACAAGTACGCCGGACGCGTCCTGCTGATCACCAGCCCGGCCTGTGCCATCAACTGTCGCTACTGTTTTCGACGCCACTTCCCCTATGAGGAGAACGCGCCTTCGCGCAGCCAGTGGCAGGAAACTCTGGACTACGTACGCCACGACGCCAGCATTCGCGAGGTCATACTCTCCGGCGGCGACCCCCTGGCCGCCAACGACCGTCAGCTTGACTGGCTGGTGGACGAGCTCGAGGCCATTCCGCACCTGAAACGACTGCGACTCCACACACGGCTGCCCGTGGTCATTCCCGACCGCATCGACGACGCCCTGCTCGACTGGCTCGGCAGAACTCGCCTGCAGAAGGTCGTCGTGCTGCACATCAATCATGCCGCGGAGATTGACGACAGCGTCATCTCGGCGTGCCAGCGACTCCGCCAGGCCGGCGTGACCCTGCTCAACCAGAGCGTCCTGCTCAGCGGCGTTAACGACTCGGTCACGACCCTGGCCGAGCTCTCCGAACGCCTCTTCGAAGCCGACATCCTGCCCTACTACCTGCATGTGCTCGACCCGGTGGAAGGCGCCGCACACTTCGACATCGACGACGACACCGCACGCGGCCTGGTCGCCGAACTCCGCAAGACCCTGCCGGGCTTTTTGATGCCACGCCTGGTCCGGGAAATCCCCGGCGAAGCCAGCAAGACACCGCTCTAAGCTAGAAGAAGGAAGAAGGAAGAAGGAAGAAGGAAGAAGGAAGAAGCCAAAATAATGATTCCACTTCCCTCTTCAAGGCGCGAAGCGCCGGTCTTCCCTCTTCCAGCGGCGTAGCCGCGTCTCTCAGGGCTCAGGCCAGCGTTTCCACCGTCACATTGGGTGCGGGGGCTTCGTTGGAGAGCTGGCGGTTGATGGCGCTGAGTACGCCCTTGATCGATGCGCTGGTGATGCTTTCGTCGGTGCCGACGCCGAACACGGCTTCGCCGTTGATGCGCACCTCGACATAAGCGATGGCCTCGGCATCCGAGCCCTGCCCCCGCGAGTGCTCGTGGTAGTCGATGATCTCGACGTCGTGGCCTTCGGCGACCAGCGATTTGACGAAGGCGGCCAGCGGGCCATTGCCCTGTCCCTGAATGATGCGCCGTTCGCCGCCGTCCTCGATGGTCGCCTCGAGGTTGACCACCGGGCTGTCGGGCTCGGAGGACATGCGATGGCTGGCCAAAGCGAATGGCTGGTTCTTCTCCAGGTATTCGTCACGGAAGGCCTGATAGATCATCTCGGATGTGATTTCCTTGCCGAGCCGGTCGGCGACTTCCTGCACCACCTGACTGAACTCGATGGACAGGCGACGCGGCAACTCGATGCCGTGTTCCTCTTCGAGCAGATAGGACACCCCTCCCTTGCCGGACTGGCTGTTGACGCGGATCACGGCCTCATAGCTGCGCCCCACGTCGAGCGGGTCGATCGGCAGGTAGGGAACCGCCCAGACACCATCCGGATCCTCGCGCCGAGCCGCCATGCCCTTCTTGATGGCATCCTGATGCGAGCCCGAGAAGGCCGTGAAGACCAGGTCACCGACATAGGGGTGGCGCGGGTGCACCGGCAGCTGGTTGCAGTACTCGACCTCGCGCATGACCGGCGTGATGTTCGAGAAGTCCAGCTGCGGATGCACGCCCTGGGTATAGAGGTTCATGGCCAGAGTGACCAGGTCGACGTTGCCGGTGCGTTCGCCATTGCCGAACAGGCAGCCCTCGATACGGTCGGCACCGCCCATGACCGCCAGCTCGGCGGCCGCGACACCGGTTCCCCGGTCATTGTGCGGGTGCACGCTGACAATCAGACTGTCGCGCCGGGTCACGTGGCGGCAGAACCACTCGATCTGGTCGGCATAGTTGTTGGGGGTCGCGCACTCCACGGTGGCCGGCAGGTTGACGATCATCGGCTTGTCGCTGGTGGGCTCGTAGGTGGCCGACACCGCATCGACGATTTCCACGGCGAAGTCCATCTCGGTGGTCGAGAACAGCTCCGGCGAATACTGGAAGGTCCAGTGGGTCTCCGGTGCAGCCGCCATGTGCTCGCGGATGCGCGTCGTGGCATCCACGGCAATCTGGATGCATTCAGCCTGATTGACGTTGAACACCACACGACGGAATACCGGATCCGTGGCGTTGTAGACGTGCACAATGGCATTCTTCGCGCCCTTCAGGGCCTCGAAGGTGCGATCGATCAAATGCGGGCGAGCCTGGGTCAGCACCTGGATGTGGACATCCTCCGGCACCTTGTCGTTTTCGATCAGGGAGCGCACGAAATCGAAATCGGTCTGCGAGGCCGAGGGAAAGCCCACCTCGATCTGCTTGAAGCCGATCCTGACCAGCAGGTCGAACAGGCGCTGCTTGCGCTCCTGGTCCATGGGATCGATCAACGCCTGGTTGCCATCACGCAGGTCGACCGCGCACCACTGGGGCGGAGCCTCGATGCGCCGGCTCGGCCACTGTCGGTCCGGCAGGTCGACGCCCACGAACGGGCGGTACTTGTTGGAAGGATTATCGAGCATCATGGCGGCGTTCTCCCTGAGACATGGACGGTTCTAAATGACAACGCCCCGCCTGCCGAAAGGCAAGCGGGGCGCAGGACACTTGACCAGACGTTGCGCAGCGGCATACAGGTGCGTCACGAAAGGCGGGAATCTGGGCGTTTGGTATGGCGATGAACATGTTGCAACCTCGTTGTCGACGTACGAAGGGGCGACGTCAACGTCACCCGGCCCGCTCAGCGGCGGGCTAGTAGTCGTAGGTCGAGAACGAGGTTGGCGAGATTCATGTTCATGTGCCTAGAAAATCAGGCGCGGGACCGGTTGTCAAGCCATCAGGCCGGCTTGAAGGTCAGTGCCAGGCCATTGTTGCACCAGCGCAGGCCGGTGGGCTCGGGACCATCATCGAACACATGCCCCTGGTGGCCACCGCAGCGTGCGCAGTGATATTCGGTCCGCGGGATCAGCAGCACCAGATCCAGCTCATCCAGCAGGTGGCCCTCTATGTGGGTGAAAAAGCTCGGCCAGCCGGTGCCGGAGTCATACTTCATGTGACTCTCGAACAGAGGCAGGTCGCAGCCGGCACAGTGATAGGTGCCCTCGCGGGTCTCCTTGTCCAGCGGGCTGGAAAAGGCCGGCTCGGTGCCGGCCTTGCGCAGCACCTCGAACGCTTCGTCGGAGAGCCTGTCACGCCATTCGGCTTCACTCAGCTCCAGGGTTTCAAGCCCCGGGGCGGCGGACAGGTCCGGCTTGGGTCGGGCGCTGGCGATGCTCGGCGCCAGACCGGCAAGCCCGCCCAACCCCAGCAGGCCAAGAAAATGACGACGCTGCATGGCATGATTCCTCGTTCGGTAAATGGCCGCCCCCCCTCACGCAAGAAAGCGGAGAAGGTCACCCTTCCCCGCTTTTGACTACCGGGCCCCCCGAGGGTTCACGAGCCGGATCAGTCGACCTGCGGACCGGCCTGCACGATGGCCTCGCTGACTCCGTCGAACTTCCTGAAGTTGTCGACGAACTTGGCGGCCAGCTCGTGTAGATGACGGTCATAGGCCGCCTGGTCGGACCAGGTTTCACGCGGGTCGAGCAGGCGCGTCTCGACACCCGGCACGGCGGTCGGCACATCCAGGTTGAGGCCGGCGATGCGCTTGGTTTCCACATCGCGCAGCATGCCCGTCTGGATGGCATGAATGATGGCGCGGGTCGTGGGAATGGCGAAGCGAGCGCCACCTTCGCCATAGGCACCACCGGTCCAGCCGGTGTTGACCAGATAGACCTGGGCATCCTGCTCGGCGACCCGCTTGATCAGCAGATCGGCGTACTCGCGTGCCGGACGCGGGAAGAAGGGTGCCCCGAAACAGGTCGAGAAGGTCGCGGCCAGCCCTTCGGAGGCGCCCATTTCGGTGGAGCCCACCTTGGCGGTATAGCCGGACAGGAAATGATAGGCCGCGGCTTCCTTGGACAGCACCGACACCGGCGGCAGCACACCGCTCATGTCGCAGGTCAGGAAGACGATGGCATTGGGCTCGCCGGCACGATTTTCCGGCACACGCTTGTCGATATGCTCGAGCGGATAGGCCGCGCGCGAATTCTGCGTCAGGCTGCCATCGGCGTAATCCGGCTCACGGCGATCATCGATGACAACATTTTCCAGCACCGCACCGAATTGAATGGCATTCCAAATAACCGGCTCGTTCTGCGCCGAGAGATCGATGCATTTGGCATAACAGCCGCCCTCGATATTGAAGACGGTACCCACTCCCCAGCCATGCTCGTCATCACCGATCAGATAACGCGCCGGGTCAGCGGAGAGGGTGGTCTTGCCGGTGCCGGAAAGCCCGAAGAATAGCGTGGTCTCGCCGTCCTCGCCGACGTTGGCGCTACAGTGCATGGGCAATACATCGGCGTCCGGCAGCAGGAAGTTCTGCACCGAGAACATGGCCTTCTTCATCTCGCCTGCATAGCGCATGCCGGCAATCAACACCTTCTGCTGAGCGAAGTTGATGATGACCGTGCCTTCCGAGTTGGTACCGTCACGCGCCGGGTCGCACTCGAAAAAGGGGGCATTGAGAATGCTCCACTCGGTCCTGGTCGCCGGGTTGTAGAGCTCGGGCCGCACGAACATGGTGCGACCGAAGAGGTTGTGCCAGGCCGTTTCCGTGGTCACGCTGACCGGCAAATAATGGGTCGGATCACTGCCGACGTGCAATTCGGACACAAAACGCTCGCTGGCTTGCAGATAGGCCTCGACACGCTCCCACAGCGCGTCGAACTTGTCCGCATCGAACGGCTGATTGACGCTGCCCCAGTCGATCTTGTCGCTGGTGGAGGGCTCGTCGACGATGAAACGGTCCGCGGGTGAGCGGCCGGTACGCTCACCGGTATTCACCACCAGGGCACCATTGGCCGCCAGTCGGCCTTCACCATTGGCCACCGCGCGCTCGATCAGTTCGGCGCTGCTCAGATTGACATGGGCAAGGGCGGGCTGCGTGCGGGCAGATGCGGAAATGGCTTGAGTCGTGGTCATGTCGATTCCTGGGGCCTTGCGGCCAATTCTCTCTCGGTTTGCCGGGCGTCGTCCTGGACGCATCTCAGCCCATCCTGCTGGCGTCGCATGCGGTTACCCGTCTCGTCTTCGACGACACCCGCTGAAGGATGAGTGGGCGCATTATGGCAAAAACCGGACCGCCGGGAAACGCCGACATTGCCCGACGTTCTTGTAGTTTTACTACTACATCAGGACCGTTCAGCTCATCATTCATTCATGCGCCGACCCGCCGAGAAGGACGGGAAGACGCTTGCCGTCAGGATCACGACTACCCCGACCCCACCCGGGTATCGGGTAGTTTTCATACAGGGGCTAGGAGCCTGTCGGACTTAACGCTGATCTGCTACGAAGCCCGGGCTTTCGGCCAATTTCATTCGATCTGATTCGTTAAATAGCGGGCTATTCGCCTCATCAGATCGATAAACTTGTCTCGAAATCCGTGATTCTCGCGACGATCGGTCAAATCCGACAGGCTCCTAATGAACCGTGGGTGGCGCAGCCGACGGATCGTCCATCAAGGCGTCAACTTCAGCGGCGGTGAACTCATAGCGAGTGTTGCAGAAGTGGCACTGGGTGGCGATACCGCCCTGCTCGGCCAGAATATCGCGCAGCTCTTCCTCTCCCAGCGTCAACAAGGCGCTGGCAATGCGTTCCCGCGAACAATGGCAGGAAAAGTGCAGTGCCTTGGGCTCGAAGACGCGCACCTCTTCTTCATGGAAGAGCCGATGCAGCAGCTCATGATGCGAAAGCGACAGCAGCTCGTCGTCTTTCAAGGTGTCGGTCAGATGCACCATCCGATCCCAGGCATCCTCATCCTGGTTCAGCGACTCATCCGGCAGGCGTTGCAGCATCACGCCGGCGCAGCACTGGTCATTCGCCGCCAGCCACAGGCGGGTCGGCAGCTGCTCGGAACGGCTGAAGTAGTCTTCCAGGCACTCGGCCAGGCTGTCCTGCTCCAGGGTGACAATGCCCTGGTAGCGACGGCCTTCATCGGGATCCAGCGTAATGGTGATCTGCCCTTCCCCGAGCAGCTCGGCAAAGCCGGCGTTGGCATCCGGAATCGCGGCATTCTCGTCGAGCTGGGCAATGCCGCGCAGCTCGCCGCCAGGATTGGACTCCGCCATCAGCAGAGACAGCGCGCCCTTGCCGCGCACTTCGATGCTCATGGTGCCATCCAGCTTGATGGTCTCGGTCAGCAGCGCCACCGCCGACAGCAGCTCACCAAGCTGGCGGGTCACCGCCGGTGGATAGTCATGACGCTCCAGGACTTCGGCATAAGCCTGCTGCAGCGACACCATCTCACCGCGCACATTGGTGTTGTCGAAAATAAATCGTTGTATCTGATCCGTCATGAGTACTGCCTGGAATTGGGTTGGTAGCTTCGAGCTTCGAGCTGCAATGTTGGGGTTCGCGTCTTGCGTCTCGTGTCTCGTTACTGGAGGGCGAAGCAGGCTGCTCGCTTTACTCCCCGCGCATGAACCGTTTGATTTCGCGGCGGTCACGCCGGTCGGGGCGCTTGAAAGGATGTTGCATGGCCTGGTTGGCCTGGCGGCGCTGCTCGGCTCCGTCTCGACGGCGTTTCTCGCTTTCTGCCGTTTCCTGGTATAGCTCACGGGCTTCCGGCGCACCGCGACGCTGTTCCGAGAGCGCCAGCACCTCCACTTCCATGGTGTCCCAGCCCTGGGGCACTCGAATCAGCGCCCCGACCTCCACATTCTTGCTGGTCTTGGCGCGTCCACCATTGTAGTGGACCTTGCCCCCTTCAATGGCTTTCTTGGCCAGGGCTCGCGTCTTGAAGAAGCGCGCCGCCCATAACCACTTGTCCAGCCTGACGCTATCCATGGGATTCCTCCTGCGATGGCGATGTCTCCGGCAACAAGCGGGCGAAGCGATCCACGGCGCTGAACGACTCGAGCCGGCGTTCGGGGCGTTGACTATCGGGTTGCAGAATCCCCAGCAGGTGGCGAATGCCGAACTCACGGGCGCTTTCCAGCACCACGGAATTATCATCGATGAGCAGGGTTCGCGCCGGGTCGAAGGGCTCGATGCGCTGCAGCGCCGACCAGAACGCCTGTTCTTCCTTGGGCGCGCCAATGTCGGCAGAAGACACCACCGCGTCCAGGTACGCTTCCAGTCCGGTCAGGGGTAACTTGAGGTCCAGGCTTTCGCGATCGGCATTGGTGGCCAGCACAACACGCGGATGAGCCTGCTTGAGCCATACCAGAAAATCCAGCGCATCGCTGCGCAGTCCGATCAGGTGTTGAACCTCGCGCTTCAGGGCGACGATGTCGACACCCAGCTCACGCCGCCAATACGCCAGGCTGTACCAGTCCAGACTGCCCTGATCGCGGAGAATTCGTGCGCGGATGGTTTCCTGGGTCGCATCATCCAGACGATGAAGCTCGACGTAACGTCGCGGCAGGTGCTCGAGCCAGAAATGGCTGTCGAAGTGCAGGTCGAGCAGTGTGCCGTCCATATCCAGCAGAACGGTATCAATGGCACGCCAGTCAATCATGGGAACCTCGCGGTGACGCCGAGGCGTCTCTTGGGTCGAACAGACGTGGTAGTGTAACCAATCGACGACAGAGACGCATTTCGGCAGGCTTGCCCGCCGTGCCAGGGAGACCTCATGAGCCAACTGCTTACCCGGCCCCAGGTGCTGGCACGACGCCAGCTCACCTCCAGCCGACTGTTTCGTATCGAGGAAATGGAATTACGCTTTGCCAATGGCGCCGAGCGCACCTTCGAACGTCTGGGCGGCAATGCGCATGGCAGCGGCGCCGTCATGATCGTGGCCATGCCGGACCCGGAGCATGTGCTGCTGATCCGCGAGTACGCGGCGGGGCTGGAGGACTACACTCTCAGCCTGCCCAAGGGACTGGTGGACCCCGGGGAGGATGTGGTCAGCGCTGCCAACCGTGAACTGAAGGAAGAGTGCGGTTTCGGTGCCCATCGAATCGAGCCCTTGGTCGAGCTCAGCCTGGCGCCCAATTACATGCGACACCGCATGCAGGTGATGCTAGCAAGCGACCTCTACCCGGAGCGTCTGCCCGGGGATGAGCCCGAACCCCTGATCGTCGAGACGCATGCCCTCGACGACATTGACGCCCTGCTGGCGCGCGACGATTTTCATGAGGCCCGAGCCATTGCCGCGCTGTTCATCGCCCGCGACCAGCTGCGCGCCGAGCCCGGCCCCTCCCTGCTGTGGTGACGACTGCCGAAGAGGAGGCGGGCTGCATGCCCCTACTCGCCCTTGCCGTGCAGCAAGCGGCGACGAGCGCCGTTACCTTCCTTCAGCTTGACCCAGCGCCCCTGGCGATAGCTGTCCAGCCCGGCCTCGAGCAGCGCCATGGTATCCAGGGCACTCTCGGCCGTGACCGGCGGCGGCGTGCCATGCAGCAGTGTCTCGAAGATGGCGTCGTAGTAGGCACGGTAATCCCCGGCCTCGCAGGCCATCTCACGGCTGACAAGCGCGATCTCCTCGCCCTGCCCTTCATCAAGTATCAGGCGAGCCGGCGCCTCATCGACGCCCCAGCCGGGTTCTGGCGTTGCCCCCGCCTTGAGCCAGCCTTCCTGGGGGTCGAGCCCATACTTGGTGAAGCTGCCGCGGGTGCCATGTACAGCAAAGCGCGGTGTCGGCTCGGCGATCAGTGAGCTGGCGCTCAGGGTGATACGGGGCCCCTCGTCGTAATCCAGTAACGCCACGAAGTCATCGTCGATCTCCGCTCCGTCACGCGCACTGGAAAGCTCCAGCAGAATGGCGCGCGGCATGCCGAACAGCTCGCGGGCCTGGTCCAGCAGGTGAGGTCCCAGGTCAAACCATACCCCGCTACCGGGGCGATGAACCTCCCGCCAGCGATCGCCGACATGCGGGCGAAAACGATCGAAACGCGACTCCAGTGCCGTGACACGACCCAGGTCGCCTCGCTCGATCAGGGCCTTGAGGGTCAGGAAGTCATTATCCCAGCGACGATTGTGGAAGACGCTCAGCAGGCGTTGGGCGTTGTCGGCCAGAGTCTTCAACTGGCGCGCTTCGGCCAGCGACACCGCCATGGGCTTGTCGATCACCACATGCTTTCCGGCGGCAAGGGCGGCCTTGGCCAGTGAAAAGTGCCACTCATTGGGTGTGGCGATCACCACCAGGTCGATGGTCGGGTCCGCCAACAGACTCTGATACCTGGCATGCACCGACATGTCGGGATAGACCGCCTGGACCTTGTCCGCATCTCCACTGACCACGGCGGAAAGCTCCAGTCCCGGGGCAGCCGAGATCAAGGGCGCATGAAAGGTCTTGCCGGCCATACCGAAACCGATCAGGCCAACGTTGAGGGTCTGCGTCTTCATATCAGGGCATCCTGTAAAACATGGGCATGCTATAACACAACGGCATGCCTCCGGTCCTTGTCACGACCGGAGCCCACGAGGGGAAGCTGTCCACCAGGCTTGACCGGGCGACAAACCTGCCGTCCGGCCGATTCTGTCATGTAGCGGCCTGTCCTGCCATGCTGCCGGCCCGTAACGGGTCGGTGACGGCTGACCGAGCGGTATCCGGCCATTGCCGTGCCACTATGGGCGTTGCACCATTCGGCGCCAGGTATCCACCGCCTCAGGTATGGAAGTTGAGCATTCGCTCCAGCGGCTTGAGGGCACGCTTGCGCACGTCTTCATCCACATGGATTTCGCCGCTGGCCTGGCGCAGGGCACCGGCCAGGTTATCCAGCGCGTTCATGGCCATCCAAGGGCAGTGGGCGCAGCTCTTGCAGGTCGCCCCCTCCCCCGCCGTGGGGGCTTCGAAGAGTGTCTTGTCGGGCACGGCCTGCTGCATCTTGAAGAAGATACCGCGATCGGTGGCCACGATCAGCTCCTGCTGGGGCAGCTCTCTGGCGGCCTTGATCAACTGCGAGGTGGAACCCGTCACATCGGCCAGCTCAACCACCGGCGCCGGTGATTCGGGGTGCACCAGCACGGCCGCATCAGGGTAGAGCCCCTTGAGGTCCTCAACGCCCTTGGCCTTGAACTCCTCATGCACGATGCAGGCCCCGTCCCAGAGCAGCATGTCGGCCCCTGTGCGGCGCTGGATATAGCTGCCCAGATGCTTGTCGGGCGCCCACAGAACCTTCTCGCCCCTGGCCTGGAGATGCTCGATGACCTCCACGGCGATCGAAGAAGTCACGACCCAGTCTGCGCGCGCCTTCACCGCCGCCGAGGTGTTGGCGTACACCACCACGGTGCGGTCGGGGTGGGCGTCACAGAAGGCCGAGAATTCATCCGCCGGACAGCCGATATCCAGTGAGCAGGTAGCCTCGAGGGTCGGCATCAAGACGCGCTTTTCGGGAGACAGGATCTTGGCGGTCTCGCCCATGAAGCGCACACCGGCCACCACGAGGGTATCGGCCGGGTGGCGCGCGCCAAAGCGAGCCATTTCCAGGGAATCCGCCACACAGCCGCCGGTTTCCTCGGCAAGCTGCTGAATGGCGTCGTCGGTATAATAATGCGCTACCAGGACAGCATTGTTGTCCTCGAGCAGGCGCTTGATATCCTCGACGCGCGCTTCGTCCTCGGCGGGGATACGTGTCGGGCAATAGCTGCGTGCCAGCTGATCGCGCAGCTCGGCACGGGAAGTCATGATCGTCATCGTGTCTACCACTGTGACCGGCAGGGAATCCCCCTGCGTTACACCAGGTGCCGGGCTACGTGCGCTCCGCACGGCACGACACACCAGAGGGCCGACCAATGCGTCTATCGCGGAGATCGACCCGCGTCATGGACAATCGCTTCGCAGTTCGCGAGCACCGATTGCATGACTCTCCTTGATGATGACGCTCCCGAGGACGGGTTGCAAGTAGGCGGCTGATCGCCCCTCGGGCATTCGTCGATTGCTTGGCAGCCACCGACGAAAACGCCCCCGTCTCCGAAGAGACGGGGGCGTCGAATCTGGTGGGTCGTGTAGGATTCGAACCTACGACCAATTGGTTAAAAGCCAACTGCTCTACCAACTGAGCTAACGACCCGGAATGGCCCCGAAGGCCAACACAGGTTCGGATGGTGGGTCGTGTAGGATTCGAACCTACGACCAATTGGTTAAAAGCCAACTGCTCTACCAACTGAGCTAACGACCCTGCCCTGCCGAACGGGTGCAAATAATACGGATAACCCTGCTGCAAGGCAAGCGTTTTTTTCGCAACCTGCCGCCGCGTGGCATCCTGACATGCGGCGTCGGGACATGAAGCCAGGCCCCCTGCCCCATCACCGCACCTCAATCTCAGCGACCGCGCGGTTTCGGAGGCCTGGGCTTGCGCACGCCCTGCACCGGACGCCGCTTGTTCTTGTCGCGGCTCCAGCGATTCTTCTCGTCGGGTGTCAACTCCGGCACGCGACGCGATTCCAGCCCTGCCTGACCGGCCAGATCATCGATCTCATCCTGCCCGAGTTCGATCCACTCACCCGCCTTGGCACGCTTATCGAGAAAGATGTTGCCGTAGCGCACCCGCTTGAGCCGGCTGACGGTCAGGTTCTGCGACTCCCAGAGCCGCCGCACCTCACGGTTGCGGCCTTCCATGATCACCACATGAAACCAGGTATTGATACCCTCGCCGCCAAACTCCTGAACATCGGTGAAACGCGCCGGACCATCATCCAGCATGACACCCTCGGTCATCGCCTTGATCTGCTCCATGGCGACCTCCCCCATGATACGCACGGCATACTCACGCTCGATCTGCGTCGAGGGATGCATCAGGCGGTTGGCCAGCTCACCATCGGTGGTGAACAACAGCAGACCACTGGTGTTGATATCCAGGCGGCCGATGGCGATCCAGCGTTCACCCTTGAGCCGGGGCAGGCGATCGAAGACCGTGCGCCGTCCTTCGGGATCCTTGCGCGTGCAAAGCTCCCCCTCCGGCTTGTTGTACATGATGACGCGGCGCGGTACCTCTTCCGCGGAACGCAGCGTGACCGGTCGATCATCCAGCGCGACACGATCTCCCGCTTCCATGCGGTCGCCCAGGGTCGCCACCTGGCCGTTGACCTTGACGCGACCGTCGGCAATCGCCGTTTCCATCTCGCGGCGCGACCCCAGACCGGCTCGGGCCAGCACCTTCTGCAGTTTTTCGCTGGTGTTACTCATTGTCTGTCTCACCTTTCATGGGTTCCGTCCCCGCAGCAGCGTCATCATCGACGCGACCGCGGGCACGCTCGGAGAGCCGAGCTTCCAGGTCGGCAAAGCTCGGTTCCCTCCGTTCGGACGCCGTCCCGGCGTGTATGAATGCATCATCGGCCGTCCCGGCCGATGTCTGTTCCTGGGTATCCGGGAGGGATGGCGTGCTCGCCTCCGCCGGCTCTCCGGCACCTTCTTCATTGTCCTGTGCCGCCTTCTCCGCCTGCCCCGAGACACCACCATGCATCTGCGCATCGGTATCGGGGGCATCGAGTGGCTCATCCGCCTGCGCCAGCAGCGCCTCCTGGGAGGGTGGAGGCGCTTCCTCCTCCGGCTCCGGGCCCGGGTCCGGCTCGAAATGCTTCAGTTCATGCATCGGCGGCAACTCATCCAGCGTCTTCAACCCGAAATCATCGAGGAAAGCGCGGGTCGTTGCGTAGACCGCGGGACGACCGGGCACATCGCGGTGGCCGACAACCCGCACCCAGCCTCGCTCGACCAGGGTGCGCATGATCGAGCCACTCACTGAGACGCCGCGCACATCCTCGATATCCGCCCGCGTTACGGGCTGGCGATAAGCGACCATGGCCAGTGTCTCGAGCAGGGCCCTGGAATAACGCTGCGGACGCTCATCCCAGAGACGCGACACCCAGGACGACAGACGCGGCCGAATACGCAACTGGAACCCGGACGCGGTTTCCAGCAGTTCCATGGCGCCCTGTTCATGGCGCGACTCGAGACGCGCCAGCGACTCGCGCAGGGCCCGTCTCGAGGGGCGTTCCTGATCATCGAACAAGGCCTCCAGACGTTCCAGCGTCAGGGGCGAGCCTGCCGCCAGCAGGGCTGCCTCGAGGATCTCGTCCAGCGGGGTCTCGGAAGATTCCATGGCACTCATGCCGAGCCTTGCTCCTCTTCATGGGGCACGTCATCCGCCGGGCCATCCTGCCCTTCCTCCTCGACGGCGAAGGGACTTTCTCCCGCCTCGCCTTCAGCGTAGAAGTCTTCCTCGTCGTCGACCGCTCCGGTCTGCGCCCTGGCACGCACATGAATCGGCGACAGGGGCGCATTCTGAACAATCTCGATCAGTGTCTCCTTGGCCAGTTCAAGAATCGCCATGAAGGTCACGACGACCCCGGGCCGCCCCTCCTCGAGGCTGAACAGCGATTCGAAAGGGGTGTGATGTTCATGACTCAGGCGCCCCAGAATCACCTGCATGCGCTCACGCGTCGAGAGCACTTCACGGCTGACCTGGTGTGACTGGTTGAGCTCGGCCCGGCGCAAGATGCCGGCCAGAGCGCCCAGCAACTCATCAAGTTCCACCTGAGGATGGATGACCCGCGACTCGAGGGGCGGCAGAGCCGCTTGAGCCGGGAACCAGTCCCGCCCCTGGCGCGGTATCTCGCCGAGAGACTCGGCGGCATTCTTGAGCCGCTCGTATTCCTGAAGCCGACGGATCAGCTCGGCGCGGGGGTCCTCTTCCTCGTCCTCGCCGCTTTCCTTGGGCGGACTCGGCAACAGGGTGCGCGACTTGATCTCGGCCAGCATCGCCGCCATCAGCAGATACTCACCCGCCAGCTCGATTTCCATGGCCTTCATCAACTGCACATATTCGATGTACTGGTGGGTAATGGCCGCCACATCGATGGCCAGAATATCCAGATTCTGGCGACGAATCAGGTACAGCAACAGGTCCAGCGGCCCTTCGAAGGCCTCAAGGAAAACTCGCAGCGCTTCCGGCGGGATATAAAGATCCTCCGGCAACTGGGTGATGGGCTCGTCGAACAACCGACCCAGCGACGCCGCCTGCGCCGCACCGGCTTCGGGAGCCAGTGCTGGGGCAGGTGTCGAGTCAGAATGATCGGTGACGGTTTCACCATCGGCAGTCGTTGGCGTATCGCTCACGCGTGGCCTGGCCTCCTCAGGGGTGGCGAGAGAGCCTGCTGGCATGCCCTCTCGACAAAGGAGAGAGTCTAGCAAGACCTGCCCCTTGAAGGTAAGCCAGGCAGGGCTGGCTCACGCCTCGGCCGAATCGGCCGTTCGGTAGCGACCCGCGTAGTCGAAGAGCTTCTCGCGCACCTGCCAATAACGTCCGACCTTGCGGCCGATGACGAAGTCCGGTGCCTTGAGGCGACGACGCTCCGCCACCACCTCGGCCGGGCTGCCCGGCCACCAGTCGCTGCCCGGGGCGCGCAGGTGACGGCGCAGGAAGACCGCCGCGAAGGCGCCGCGCTGGGCTGCGGTCTCCAGGGCGAACCATTCGCTGAGTGTCTCACCGTCCTCGTCGTGGTAGGTCACCTTCAAGCGTGGCAGGCCGCGTCCATTGTGTGTGGCCTCCAGCTGCATACCACTCACGCGCAGCACCCTGGCATCGCGCAACCCGAGAGCCTCACGCAGCTTGTCGTCGGCATCCACCAGAATCGCCCGGCAGCCATGGCAGCGCCGCGCGGCGATGTCATTCTCGGCAGCACACTCCTTGCACTCCTTGAAGCGATAGCGAAAGTCACATTGCTGCCGGCGACCGTTGTCGTCTTCGACCAGCCCCTGGCAGCGACGCCCGAAATGTTCGATGACCAGTTCGCCGTCACGCCGTCCCCAGAACAGGTTGGCATGCTCACAGACCGGACAGAGCACCTGCACCGGCTCGGTGTCCGATGCCGGTGGCGGGCCACCCACCTCGGGCGCATACAGATCCCAGGGATTGCCGGCGTAGTCGAGTATCAGGCAGTCCTGCTTGCCCTCGGCAAGGCGCAGGCCCCGGCCGACCATCTGCTGATAGAGCCCCACGGACTCCGTGGGGCGCAGAATGGCAATCAAGTCGACATGCGGCGCATCGAAGCCGGTGGTGAGTACCGAGACATTGACCAGGTACTTGAGATGCTGCGCCTTGAAGGCCGCGATATGCGCTTGGCGCTCCTCGGATGGCGTGGCCCCGTTAATCAGCGCCGCTTCCCCCGACGGCAACAAGGCATGGATTTCTTCGGCATGCGCCACGGTGGCCGCAAACAGCATGACACCGCGACGCTGGGCGGCCATCGACACCACTTCGGCAACGATGGCCGGCGTCGCGCGGTGGCCGGCCACCACCCGATCCAGCTCGGCTTCCGGGTAGCGACCGCCCGCTCCCGGGGCCAGGCGCGAAAAGTCATAACGGGCCACGGCGGCATCCACGCGGCGCGGCTCGGCCAGGTAGCCCTGCTTGACCATCAGCCGCAAGGGTTGCTCGAAGACACAATCGCGAAAGAAGCAATCCTCGTCGCCCCGGACCATGCCGTGGTGGTGGCGGTGATAGACGAACCCCTGGCCCAGCCGGTAAGGGGTGGCCGTCAGGCCGAGTATCTTGAGGCTCGGATTACAGCGCTGCAGGGCATCGATGACGCGCCGATAGCTCGAGTTTTCGTCCAGCGAGACACGATGACACTCGTCGATCACCAGCAGCGAAAAAGCCGTTGCCGAGTCATCGAAGGCCTCGAGGTTACGCACGACCGACTGCACCGAGCCGAACACCACCTGACGCCCGGTTTCCTTGCGCCCCAGGCCGGCACTGAAGATATCCGCCTCGAGGCCATAGGCTTCGTACTTGGCATGGTTCTGCTCCACCAGTTCGCGCACATGCGCCAGCACCAGCACGCGGCCGCGGGCCAGCCTGGCCAGTTCGGCGATGACCAGCGACTTGCCGCTGCCGGTCGGCAGCACCACCACCCCGGGATCATGCGTGGCACGAAAGTGCTCGACAACGCGCGTCACGGCCGCCTGCTGGTAGGGTCGCAAGTGAGGTGGGGCAACAGCGTTCATGGGGCCTCTGAGCGATACCGGCTCGCCATTCTGCCGGATTCCATGCCAAAATTTTTCATATCATGCCGTCAACCTTGATTTCCAGGCCTGCCGGCACGATACCTGAAGTGTACGAGCGATAAGGAGAGCCCATCATGACCACCCAACCGACCGGCCCTGAATGCCCGGAATGCGGTAGCCGTTACAAGCAACTGCCACCCGGACGCCAGGGTCAGTACCACGTCTATTGCGACCACTGCGAGTACGACTTCGGCCGCTATGACCATTTCGTGGCGCAGTTCCGTCATATGCTCGACGACCTGGAGGCGCACTTGAAGCACAAGGACGACGCCTAAGACGCATTACCGCGATGCTTGAGTACATGGGCAAGACGCCGGCGCCTGTCTCCACGGGCGCCGGCGTCTTGCGTTACGGGGTCAAATCAGGCCCGGCGCCATTCAGCCCAGCCAGTGACGCGCATTGCGGAACATGCGCATCCAGGCGCCGTCCTGCGTCCACTCGGCGGGGCGCCAGGAGTTGGTCACGGCCCTGGCAACACGTTCCGGATGCGGCATCATGATGGTCACCCGGCCGTCCGAGCTGGTCAGGCCGGTGATACCCGCCGGTGAGCCATTGGGGTTGGCCGGATAGCGCGTGGTCGACTGACCATGATTGTCCAGGTAGCGCAACGCCACCTGATCGCTGCTTTGCACCTGGCGCAGATGGGCCGTGTCACGGAAGGCCGCGCGCCCTTCGCCATGGGCCACGGCGATCGGCAGCTTCGAGCCCTGCATACCGGCAAGCAGAATCGACGGGCTCTTCTCCACGCGGACCATGGAAACACGTGCCTCGAACTGCTCGGACTCATTGCGCACGAACTGCGGCCAGTGCTCGGCGCCCGGAATCAGTTCCCTGAGCTGCGAGAGCATCTGACAGCCGTTGCACACGCCCAGGGCGAAGCTGTCGTCACGCTCGAAGAAGGCGGCAAACTGCTCCCGCGCCCGGGCGTTGTACAGCACGGACCGGGCCCAGCCCCCGCCGGCTCCCAGCACATCGCCATAGGAAAAGCCGCCAC
Source organism: Halomonas almeriensis (assembly GCF_030409235.1). GTDB lineage: Bacteria > Pseudomonadota > Gammaproteobacteria > Pseudomonadales > Halomonadaceae > Halomonas > Halomonas almeriensis. The sequence continues at coordinate 251,401 of NZ_JAUFPO010000002.1, read as the reverse complement.
AGGCCACCAGGCCCTTGAAGTCCTCGAGGCCGACGCGTCCTTCGAGAATGTCGCTCATGTGCACATCGACGGCCTCGAACCCGGCCCTATCGAAGGCCCAGGCCATTTCCACATGGCCATTCACCCCCTGCTCGCGCAGCACCGCCATGGGAGGACGGGCCGTGTTGACGAAGGGCGCGCTGATATCCTCGTCGACATCGAAGGTCGGCGTAGCCGAGAGACCCGGGTCGCGGGCATCCAGAAGCTCATCGAACTCGCTCTTGGCACAGTCGGCGTTGTCGCGCAGCGCCTGCATGCGATAACTGGGCTCGCTCCAGGTGCGCTGGGTGAGCATGCGCGTGGTCTCGAGCAGCGGCTCCTCGAACAGGGTGACGCGTACCTGATCGTCATAGCGCGGACGGGCGATGACCCCGCAGGTCTCGAGCCCGGCGCCGGCAAACTGGGTCAGCACCTCTTCGGTATGCTCACGGGACACCTGAATCACCGCCCCGAGCTCTTCGGCGAAGAGCGCATTGAAGGCATCGCCGGGCTCGTCGATCAAGCAGTCGAGCTTGATTTCCAGGCCGGCATGCGCGGCAAAGGCCATCTCCAACAGGGTGACCAGCAAACCACCGTCGCTGCGATCGTGATAGGCCAGCAGCTTGCCATCGGCATTGAGGCCCTGAATGACCGAGAAGAACGCCTTGAGATCCTCCGGGTCGTCCAGATCCGGGCACTCGTCACCGACTTGGCCATAGACCTGCGCCAGTGCCGAGCCGCCGAGGCGATTGCGACCGCCGCCCAGATCGACCAGGATCAGATCGGACTCATCCCGCGCCATGTTGATCTCGGGCGTCAGGGTGCGCAGGGCATCGGTCACCGGTGCAAAGCCGGTGGTAATCAACGACAGCGGTGCCGTGACGCTCTTCTCCTCCAGCTCGCCGGCGTCGCCGGTCTCGGCCTGCCAGGCGGTGCGCATCGACATCGAATCCTTGCCCACCGGAATGGCAATCCCCAGCGCCGGACACAGCTCCATGCCGACGGCATGCACGGCGTCATACAGCGCCTGGTTTTCCCCCGGATGGCTGGCCGCACTCATCCAGTTGGCCGACAGCTTGATATCACCCAGCCGGGCGATCGGGGCGGCGGCCAGGTTGGTGATGGTCTCGGCGACAGAAAGGCGTGCACTGGCTGCCGGATCGATCAACGCCACCGGGGGCCGCTCGCCCATCGCCATGGCTTCACCGGCATGGGTGTCGAAGGTCGCCGTGGTCACCGCCACATCGGCCACCGGCACCTGCCAGGGGCCGACCATCTGGTCGCGGGCCACCTGGCCGGTGATCGAGCGATCGCCGATGGTAATCAGAAAGCTCTTGGAGGCCACGGTGGGCAGGCTCAGGACCCGATCCAGCGCCTCGCGCAGATCCAGGTTGTCGAGCATGATGCCCGGCAGATGGCGGCTTTGCCGAGAGAACTCCCGCTGCATCTTCGGAGGCTTGCCGAAGAGTACGCTCATCGGCAGGTCCACCGGCGGCGCCTGCGCCGTGGACGACTCGAAGTGACCATCACGCACCTCGAGGTGGTGCGCTTCGGTCGCCTCGCCAACCACGGCATAGGGGCACCGCTCGCGCTGACAGAGTGACTCGAAAGCCGCCAGGTTCTCCGGCGCCACGGCCAGCACATAGCGCTCCTGAGCCTCGTTGCACCAGATTTCCAGCGGGCTCATGCCGGGCTCGGCATTGGGCACCTCACGCAGCTCGAAGCGCCCGCCGCGCTCGCCATCCTTGACCAGCTCCGGCAGGGCATTGGACAGCCCGCCCGCGCCGACGTCATGAATGAAGCAGATCGGGTTATCATCGCCCAGGGCCCAGCAGCGGTCGATGACTTCCTGGGCGCGTCTTTCCATCTCCGGGTTGCCGCGCTGCACCGAGGCGAAATCCAGATCGGCACTGGACGCCCCCGAGGCCATCGACGAAGCCGCGCCGCCGCCCAGGCCGATCAGCATGGCCGGCCCGCCCATGACGATCAGCTTGCCACCCACCGGAATCTCGCTCTTCTGGACGTGATCCTCGCGGATGTTGCCGTAGCCGCCAGCGATCATGATCGGCTTGTGATAGCCGCGTCGCTCAATGCCATCGGCACCCAGCGCATCCTGCTCAAAGGTGCGGAAGTAGCCGGTCAGGTTCGGGCGGCCGAATTCGTTGTTGAAGGCGGCACCCCCGATGGGGCCTTCGAGCATGATCGACAGCGCGCTGGTGATGCGCTCGGGCTTGCCGTAATCGAAGGCCTCCCAGGGCTGAACGAAGTCGGGAATACGCAGATTGGAAACAGTGAAACCGGTGAGGCCGGCCTTGGGCTTGCCGCCGATGCCGGTAGCGCCCTCGTCGCGAATCTCGCCGCCGGCCCCGGTGGCCGCCCCAGGGTGCGGCGCAATGGCCGTGGGGTGGTTGTGGGTCTCGACCTTCATCAGAATGTTGACCGGCTCCCGATGGGCGGCATAAACCGCCTGCTCGGCATGCTTGCCGGTCAGGGGGGCGGCGAAGAAGCGCCCCGCCTCGCTGCCGCGAATGACCGCCGCATTGTCGCTATAGGCCGAAAGAATATCGTCCGGCGAGCTTTCATATGTGTTCTTGATCATCTTGAATAGCGAGCGCAGCTGGGCCTCGCCGTCCACTACCCAGTCGGCATTGAAGATCTTGTGACGACAGTGCTCGGAGTTCGCCTGGGCGAACATCATCAGCTCGACATCGGTGGGATTGCGCTCCAGGCTGCGGAACGCCTCGCAGAGGTAATCGATTTCGTCCTCGGCCAGGGCCAGCCCGAGCTCGACGTTGGCCGTTGCCAGCGCCTCACGACCACCCGCCAACAGCTCCACCCTGCCCAGCGGCGCCGGCTGATGATGCTCGAACAGCTTGGCGGCATCCGACGCATCGAACAGCACGGTTTCGGTCATGCGGTCATGCAACTGAGCCGTGACGGCCTCGAAGTCGGCCTCGGCAAACTCGCCGCTGAACCGCACGCGGTAGGCAATGCCGCGTTCGAGTCGACGGACCCGCGAGAGCCCGCAGTTATGCGCGATATCGGTGGCCTTCGACGACCAGGGCGACTGAGTGCCGATGCGCGGCACCACCAGAAACAGATGCCCCCGACCACTCGACCTCGCCTCAGGCGACGTACCATCGTCGAGCAACCCCTCGAGCAGCCGCCGCTCCGACTCCGCCAGCTCGCCTTCATGGTCAACGAAGTGCACATAGTCGGCTTCCAGCGCCTCGACACCTGGCGCCACGCGAGACAGGGCTTCCAGCAGCTTGGCGTGACGAAAAGCGGATAGGGCGGGCGCACCGCGCAGTTCGAGCATATCCTCGGACCTCTGAAGCAAGCGAAATGTGAAGGAAGCATAAAGCGCCGACAACGCCGAACCTCGACCCGGATCTCCCCGCCACACGCCCTCGGGGAGCCGCATCGGGATGGATCCCGCGGCGACTGAATAGCCATATGATACTGGAAAGCAGGGATGGCGAGAAATCGGGAATGATGACAGGCGCGGGTTCGCTGGGTAAGGTGAAGATCCCTTCACCGCTCAGCACCGCTATGTCCGCAACCCGGCTCGCCCATTTCCGTCGCCACTGGCGTGGCTACCTGACAGCGTGCAGCGCTGTGATGTTGGCCCTGTGGCCGGTTCCCCCGAGTCATCAGCCGGGCGAGCACCTGCAGGACGTGCTCGAGCGCGACTTCATCAGCGTGCAGACCCGCAACACGCCGACCACCTATTACGAAGGCCGCCAGGGCCCGACCGGCTTCGAATACGAGCTGATGCGGCGCTTCGCCGACCACCTGGGCGTCAGCCTGGCACTCGACGATGATCACACCAGCACCCAGGTGCTGGAGGCCGTGCGCGATCAGGGCGACATGGGGGCGGCCGCCCTGCCCCTCGACCCGAGTCGCGACGGCCTGATCTTCAGTCGGCCGATCATGCCGCTTCAGCCGCTCGTGGTCTACCGCCGCGGTCTCACGCCCCCCGAGGGCATCGCCGACCTGGTGGAGCTGGAGATCGGCACCCTGAGTGGCACCGGCACCGACACCGTGATGCGCGAGCTGCAGGCCGAGCACCCCGAGCTCAGCTGGAAGGAATCCAACGACATGGAGATCGCCTCCCTGCTGAGCCGGGTGGCGAGCGGCGAGCTGGATGCCGCCGTGGTCTACCAGCACCAGTTCCGCCTCAACCGGCTCTTCTTCCCGGAGGTGGAGGACGGCTTCACGCTGGGCAAGCCGCTCTCGCTGGCCTGGGCCTTCCCCGCCGGCCAGGGGCTCGGCCTGGTGCGCGAAGCCAACCGCTTTCTGGCCGACATGCAGGCGTCCGGGTTGCTGCAGCGTCTCGAGACCCGCTACTTCGGCCGCGACAACTATCTCGAATACGTTGGCGCCCGCACCTTCATCAAGCATGCCAAGCAACGACTGCCGGACTATGCCGAACTGTTTCGCGAAGCGGCGCGTGCCACCGGCTTCGACTGGAAGCTGCTGGCCGCAGTGGGCTACCAGGAGTCGCACTGGGACCCCGAGGCCACCTCGCCCACCGGCGTGCGCGGCCTGATGATGCTGACACTGCCCACCGCTAGAGACCTGGGGGTCGAGGATCGCCTCGATCCCGAGCAGAGCATTGAGGGAGGCGCACGCTACCTGCGAAGCCTCGAACAGCGGCTGCCCGAGTCAATCACTGGCGAAGACCGCCTCTACATGGCGCTGGCCGCCTACAACGTGGGACTCGGTCACCTCTACGATGCTCGCGATATCACCGCACAACGCGGCGGCAATCCTGACGTCTGGGTCCATGTGCGCCGCTCACTGCCCCTATTGCAGGAAAAGCAGTGGTACGAGCAGACTCGCCATGGCTATGCGAGAGGCGGCGAGCCGGTCGTCTATGTGCGCAACATACGCCGCTATTACGAGGTGCTGACCTACGTAGACCGCAGTCAGGAGCAGTTTCATCCGCTCAATGTCCGACTGCCGGACGAAGCCAGCCTGGAAAACGGAACCTTTGATGTCATCCCCCCGAGCTCCTGAGCACCGTTCCCGCATCCGGCGGCTCCTGGCGCCAGCCATTGTCAGGCGGAAGGCGGATACCCGGATCGCCGCTGACGGAAAAAGCCCTTCAGGTGCTTCGCGATACGCGCCGCCAGCACGCCCCCGGTCACCTCGACGCGATGGTTGTACCACGGCTGGGCAAACAAGTTGGCTCGCGACTCGGCCATGCCACTGCGAGGCTCGGCGGCGCCATAGACGACCCGGGCCAGGCGTGCATGAATGATGGCACCGGTACACATCAGGCAGGGCTCGAGAGTGACAAACAGGGTGCAGCCGTCGAGCCGATAGTTGCCGCTTTGGACGCCGGCAAGGCGCAGGGCTCGAATCTCGGCATGGGCGCTAGGGTCATGAGTCGACACCGGGGCATTGTAGCCCTCGCCGATGATGTCACCGGCCGCATCCACGACCACCGCACCCACCGGCACCTCGCCTGCCTGCTCGGCGCGCCGGGCCTGATCTATGGCACGGTGCATGTAGTATTCATCGCTGCGTATCACCCTGGACTCCAGTAGACTGCTCGACATAGAGATAACGGCACGTGGCACGCATCATGCCGCGCACGCCTCAGGAATCAAGGATACCCCTCGAATGTCCGACTCGCTAAACGCCCTGGTCGAACTGCTCGCCCTGGAGCCCTTGGAAGAGAACCTGTTTCGCGGCCACAGCCAGGACCTGGGCCTGCCCCAGCTGTTCGGCGGCCAGGTGCTCGGCCAGGCGCTCTCGGCCGCCACGCATACCGTCGATGCCAGCCGCCGCGTGCACTCGCTGCACGGCTACTTCCTGCGCCCCGGGGACCCGCGGATGCCGGTGGTCTATCAGGTCGATGCCGTTCGCGATGGCGCCAGTTTCACCACGCGCCGCATCACCGCCATCCAGAAAGGCCGCCCGATCTTCTTCTGCAGCGCCTCCTTTCATGGCCAGGAAACCAGCATAGCGCACCAGCCACGGATGCCGGACGTGGGCACGCCGGAAGCGCCGGAGGCCGACGAAGACCGCATCACCCGCTTCCCCGGCCACCCCATCGAATTCCGCCATGTCGAGGACAGCACCGAACCCGGCCAGCCGGCCCGCAAACGCCTCTGGTTCCGCCTGGCCGGCGAGCTGCCCGACGACCCGGCCCTGCACCGCTACCTGCTGGCCTACAGCTCGGACTTCAACCTGCTGACCACGGCACTGGTCCCCCATGGCATCCAGTTCGGCGACCCCGGGCTGCAGATCGCCAGCCTCGATCACTCGCTGTGGTTCCACCATGACGTCAGGGTCAACGACTGGTTGCTGTATGACATGGACAGCCCCTGGACCGGCGGCGCACGCGGCTTCAGTCGCGGCAGCATCTTCGACCGCAACGGGCGACTGGTTGCCTCCAGTGCACAGGAAGGGTTGACGCGAGTGCTTGATACCGAAGGCTGAACACTGCCGGGGGCTGCCCCGTGTCGCCCCTGGCAACTCCAGCGTCGTCATGGAGACGCCGGCACACAGCTGCACTCCTACCTTGGGAGTAATGGCGGGTTACATCCACCACCGGTCCTCACCGGCAAGCGGATGTCCGCCTGGAGCTCGAGACCACAGTGTCTCGAACTTTCAGCCAAGGACGAGGAGTGCCGCGCCCATGTCCAACGTCAATTACCAAGCTTCCATCGACCAAAGTGATCGTCTGGTGCCGGTCAACCTCCGTCAGAGTGGTGACCCCGGTATCCAGTTGCTGCTGTCCAATCGCGTCCGCAAATCGCCCTACTGGCATCTCTCGGTAGAGGCCGGCTGCTGGAAGGCGACGGTCTACAATCGCATGTATCACCCGCGTGCCTATGTCCGCCCCGAGGACGGCGGGGCCATGGAAGAGTATCGCGCCCTGGTCAACGACGTGACGCTGTGGAACGTCGCGGTGGAGCGCCCCATTCGCGTCAAGGGGCCCGAGGCCGAAGCCTTTTGCAATTACGTCTGCACCCGCGATGTGACACGGGTCCCGACGATGATGGGTCGCTATGTGGTGCTCTGCGACGAGCGTGGCTGCGTGCTCAACGACCCGGTCATGCTGCGCGTCGCCGACGACGAGTTCTGGTTCACCATCAGCGACTCCGACCTGGCCTACTGGTTCCGCGGCATCAACCACGGCATGGGTTACGACGTACAGATCGATGAAATCGACGTCAGCCCGCTGCAGATCCAGGGCCCGAAGTCCGAGGACCTGGTCGCCGACCTGGTCGGCGAGGCGGTACGCGACGTGCCCTACTACGGCCTGATGGCCGCGCAAATCGAGGGCGTCGATGTCTTGATCTCGCAGACCGGCTTCTCCGGCGAGAAGGGCTACGAGGTCTATGCCTACGATTCGACATTGAACGCCGAGACCGTATGGAACACCATTCGAAGCGTCGGCGAGAAGTACAACCTGATGGTCATCGCCCCGGCCCACCATCGCCGTATCGCCGCCGGCATCCTCTCCTACGGCCAGGACCTGGACCACGAGACCAACCCCTTTCAGTGCAACCTGGGCCACATGGTGCCCAAGGGCAAGGAGGCCAACTACATCGGCAAGGACGTCCTGGAAGAGACGCGTGCCCAGGTCAATGCCGGAAATCCGCCCTTCACCCACCAACTGGTGGGCCTGAAACTCGACGGCAAACCCATCGAGGACTATGCACCGGACTTCTGGCTGGTCGGCCCGGACGCCGAGAGCGACCCCTGCGGCTGGATCACCTCGCCCTGGTACTCGCCGGAACTCGGCACCAACATCGCCATGGCCTATGTGCCGGTCGCCTCAGCCGTGCTGGGCACTGAGCTGGTGGCCTGGCTCCCCGACGAGTTTCTCGACATCCCGGGGCAGCCCGTCGCCGCCACCGTATGCGAGATGCCCTTCCGCGAGTCCGTCAACCCGAGCTCGCGCGAGCGCGCCAAGGCCGCCGGTCGCGACTATGCCTATTGAGGACGGCAGTGGCCTGGCTCGCCGAGGCAGGCCACTGGAAAAAGCGGCACGCCAGGCGTTACGCTCGGCATGAAGCCGGTGTAGCTCAGCTGGCAGAGCAACGCACTCGTAATGCGTAGGTCGGTGGTTCGAGTCCACTCACCGGCACCAGCCGCAAACGGCAACGGCCACCCGTCACATTGACGCGGTGGCCGTTCTTTTCACTGCAAGCCTTTTGTCGGGAGGCTCGGGGCAGTAACCAATAAAAAACCCAAGCGCCCTGCATGGAGGACCCTTGGGTTTGCGGTATCCCCCAACTTCCCTGTTGGAGACATCTCGTCGGGCGCCCTTCCGCTGATCCCCGGAGGATGCCATCCCTGGCGAGCCACGATCTCTCACTGAGATGAATACCGCAGTCATCACTCTAGACACCCTATGCCGGCCCTAGCCAGCCATATCCCGTGAACTATTGTGAAGCCCGCCGTACCTACTTCCATCAGGGCTCGGGCATCCAGCTCCACAGCCGCCCATTGCGGTCCAATGAAAACACCCGACCGCTATGGTGCCCGGGCGTTGCCGTGCCGAGGCTGTGAACAGCGACATCAGTCAACATCCAGCTGGTCGCTGCTGACCAGATTCTGCAGCATCGTCTGGGAGTCAGCGCCGGATACCCCTGTGCCCTCCAGGGTGATGATTTGGTCGGCATCGCTGCTGTCGGTGGCGATTCCCCCATCGGTCTTGATGGACAGCACCGTGTCGCCATTATCAACGCTGGCATTGATGTACTCATCCAGCGCCTCCTGGTCCGGGTCGCTTCCGGCATCATAGCCCTCCAACAGGTCGCCCAGCTTCAACTGGTCGGCGTCGGCATCAGTGCCATAGTCCCCCAGGGTGAAGTCCTTGACGGTATCACCAGCCGGACCGGTGGTACTGCCCTCATCGTCGAGCTTCCACTCGAAGACATCCGCACCGGCGCCACCGAGCATATCGTCACTGCCTGTGCCACCTTCCAGCAGATCATCGCCACTGGTGCCGATCAGTACATCGTCTCCGGCCTCACCAAAGAGCTGATCCTGGCCGCCTGCGGTAATACTTGCGCTGGTGAGGTCGGCGTAGTTATCCCTGATGAACTCCAGAATGCGATCCTGATCGGGCTCCGTACCGTCCTGTTCCGTGATGAGGTTGATGACGCCGGCATACCCGCTACCCGTCTCATAACCCGAGCCGGCGGGGCCCCCAAGGCTTCCCGGGTCAACACTGTCTCCGAAGATAACGTCGTTACCCGCCCCGCCCAGGAGGGTATCGGGGCCGAGAGGAGCGTCCTCGGTTGTCGTCGAACCACCCTCCAGAATACTGGCAAGATCTTCCGCAGTCAGTGCGACAGGAATGTCACTCCCGGTTTGTGCCTCGGTATCCAGATCCGCGAGGTTGTCGCGATCCACCTCGTTATCCAGGGCGATGGCATTGACGATGGCATCCGGCCCCATGGCCGTCAGCATATCCTGATAGGCAGGGATGACGGTGCCGGTATGACTACTGTTAGAGTCCCCATCGGCAATGTAATACACCAGGTTCTGGAAGCCATTGGTCGATTGTGGCTCACCGGATGCCGAGAACCAGGCCTCAGCGGCATTAAAGCCATTTTCCGGATAGGTGCCGTCATCCGCGACTCGGTCGTTGACCCACTCCTGGACGTCGTTCACATTATCGCTGGTCAATTCATCGACATTCGGCTCGATTTCCACCCCACCATCACGGAAGAAGTTGACATGTAGCTGGATCTCGCCAGGAAAGCCGGATATCTCGCCCAACAGGTTATTGATGGACTCCTTGGCCGCCTGCATTCTCGTCCCGGTTCCTTCGTTAAGGTCGTCACCCATACTGCCGGAGCGATCAACCACAAAGGCAATGTTGTAGTTTTTCGTCGGCTCGATGATTTTCTGATTTCCCCCGGTGTCGCCGATCAGAACATCATCGCCACCGCCGCCAACGATGGTATCGGCCTCACCGGACCCGACACTGATTTCATCAGGAGTAATCTCGACACTGACGGTGGCGGTATCCGTGCCACCGTTGCCATCGCTTACCCTGTAGGTGACACTGGTTTCGCGGCTTTCACCGGACTCCAGGTCGGCGAAATCGCCATTCGGGTCAAATTCATAGGCCCCATTGGCATTGATGGTAAACAGGCCTCCATTGTCGCCACTGATACCAGCACCCACATCACCGGGAACGCCTTCCACGGCCTCGACACTCAGGGTGTCACTGTCGTTGCCTCCATCGGTGTCATTATCCAGTACATTGCCATTGTAGTTACGCGAGGGGCCTCCGCTATCGCGGTCTTCCTGTGCGATCGGTGACGGATTATTGACTGACCAATCAAAGGCAGCGGTAACCGTGTCTCCTGCATCATCCTCTGCCGTCACCTCAACGTTGTACGGCCCATTCTGTGAGGCATTGGCATCGAGAGTACCGGTGATCTCGCCGGTATCCTCGTCGATGGACAACCCTGATGGCAGGTTGGCAGCGGAATACCTCAGCGTATCGCCATTATCGACATCGCTGAACGCCCCCGCCGTCTCGACCGCTGTGATGGCGTCGCCATCGCTACTCGTCTGATCACCCAGCCCGGTCGTTGTCGGCGCGTCGTTCTCGCCGGTCACGGTCACGCTGACCGTGGCCGTATCGGTGCCGCCATTGCCATCATCGACGCTGTAGCTGACCGTGGTCTCGCGGGTCTCGCCCTCGGCCAGGTCATCGAATGCACCCTTCTGGTCGAAGGTGTAATCGCCGTTGTCGTCGATGGTGAACTCACCGCCGTTGCTGCCGACCACCGGCTGGCCGACATCGCCGGCCGCACCGTCCACGGCACTGACCGTCAACGGATCGCTATCATTGCCGCCGTCCTGGTCGTTGGTCAGTACATTGCCGTTAGTGTCGGCATTTTCCGCCGTGGTGGCGCTGTCGTCATCCGCGACCGGCGGCATGTCGGGTCCCGTGTGATTGACTACCCGCTTGGTGAATAACTCCGGCCGCTTGGCCTGCCATTCCTTCATCGCTGAAATCGGTGATTGATGATGCAGCGCCTTCTGAGGGATGTGGTGATTGTACAGCCAAGCGTAGCGTTTGAGCGTCTGCTCCAGATCCTCGCCTGAGGTATAGCGCCGGGTCGCCAGCACGTCGCTGATGCGGCCGTTGAACCGCTCCACCATACCGTTCGTCTGTGGCCTTCCCGGCTTGATCAGGCGATGTTCGATACCATGGGCTTGGCACTCCCGGTCGAAGGGGTGGCGGCCGCTGGGCTTGCGCTCACCTGCCCGTGTGAAGCGATCGGTGAACGACTTGCCGTTGTCAGTGAGCACCGTCTGGATCGTGAAGAGAGCCTTCTCCTCGACGCACTTCATGAACGCCTTGGCATCCTTGGCAGACTGGCTTCGCCTGACCTCCAGATAGACCCAGCGTGTGGCACGGTCGATGGCGACGTACAGGTAACGCTTCTGCTCCTCATCAGGCATCTGAGGCAGGTGCTTGATGTCGATATGCACGTACCCGGGCTCGTAGTCCTTGAAGGGCTTGTGCCGGGGCTTCCCATCATCACCAGCGTCCTGCCGAGCCAATTCTGCCAGTGTCGGCACCTCGCGCCGCTGGAGCATGCGGTGCAGGCCTGAGCGAGACAGTCGAGGGTTCAGGAACTCACGTGCCACGACGAGCAGATCATCCAGGCCGAGGCGCAGGAATTCACGAGCGGCGATCAGCACCTCCTCCTGCTCAGACGTAAGGGTGGCCAGTAGGTTGTGACGCGTGTGCGATCGGTCATGGACATCGTCGCGGTACCGCCAACGCCGGATGGTCGCGTGGGAAACACCATACTGGCGGGCCAGCTCGCTATCCGTGATGCTGGACGGTGCCGCCTGGATTTCAGCACGAATCTTCGGTGTCGTGGTGGCCTGCTTATGCAGCTTGATGTCCATGAACCTGCTCCCGAATGAATTGCTGTAGAAGCTCGGCGGTCTCAATGACCAAGTGCAACACGTGACCCCTCAGGTACGATGTTGCTATGACTCAATGCTATCGCCATCTCTCTGCTGAAGACCGAGCCGCCATCATGATGATGCGAGCGACTCACTCGATCCGAGCCATCGCCACTCATCTGGGTCGTGCTCCGAGTACCGTTTCGCGAGAAATCGCTCGCCACACGGTCAGTCCGACGAAAGACTACGATGCTAGCCTGGCAAGCTATAGGGCTCGTTTGGCACGACATCAGCCACGCCGACTTCCCAAGCTGCATCCCGATGGGGAGCTCTTCGAGGTGGTGGTCTACCTGCTGCGCAAGTACTGGTCACCGCAACAGATAGCCCGCACAATGAAGCTCATGTCTCCCAATGATTCACGTCGCCAGGTCTCGCATGAGGCCATTTACAACGCGCTCTATGTGATGCCCCGTGGCAGCCTCAAGAAGGAGCTCATCGCCTGCCTTCGTCAGGGCAATGGCAAGCGCCGGCCGCGCAGCCGTGGCAAGGATCGACGCCAGCAGATTCCCGAGCTGGTCAGCATTCACATGCGGCCGCCTGAGATCGAAGATCGCCTGATGCCTGGCCACTGGGAGGGCGACCTCATCATGGGCGCCAACAATCGCTCTGCCGTCGGTACGCTGGTGGAACGCACCACGCGCCTGGTGATCTTGGCGAAAGTGGATGGCACTACCGCCACAGCGGCGGCCGTTGGCTTCAGCGACAAGCTCAATGAGGTGCCACGAGCTCTGCGCTTGTCCATGACGTACGATCAAGGCAGAGAGATGGTGAAGCATGCCGAGATCACTCAGAAAACCGGTACGGCGATTTACTTCGCTGACCCGCATAGCCCATGGCAACGAGGCTCCAATGAGAATACCAACGGGCTGTTGCGGCAGTACCTGCCAAAGGGCACGGATCTGTCGGTCTACAGCCAGGACGAGCTCGACGAGATCGCCGACTCACTGAACACGCGGCCGCGCCAGACACTGGACTGGCGCACGCCATTGGAAGTTTACGCCGAGGTGCTCAAGAAATCGGTCGCGGGCCCGAGCACCCTTCAATAGTGTTGCGCTTGGAACTTGAGACCGACCTCTCTGGCTGCCAGCAGAGGATAACTCCTATAGCTCATTTGATCATCCGGGACCCTACATCTATAAGAGAAGTCCTACAAAACACAAACATAAAACTTATGCACCACCACGCAAGGAGTTAAAGGGGTTGGAGGAGTAGCCCAATAAGCAACAACTTTACTCATACCACTATTTCATAACTTATGACACTTGCCCGAAACTGCATAAACTGCAGACTCGTACAGTCAGGCACGTCCACGCTCGTCCTGGCTCAACACGACCGGGTGAGGCCCAGGAAGATATCGGTGACAAGGGGCGACCGAGCTGCTGTGCACCTCATGGCCGGTATCTTGCGTGGAGAGGATGTAGCCGTGTCCTTTGCTGACGCCTGGGATCAGCTCCGGCAAGGATTGCTCCTGAGCTCCAGGTGAAAGGGGCTGCGTCAAGGGGAAGGCAATATGGAGCCCTGGAGGACAGGTTGTCGCGTCCACAACGCTGACAACCCGGTCATGTGGTTCGCATTAGCGCGGCAAGCAGGCACAGTACCGCAGGAGCCTCAACCTGGTGCGGAGAAGTACCAACGCGGGGGCTAGTAGGCGCCATACAGAATGCATGGGCCATGGCCTCGCCTCTAATGAAGGCCAGGTTATACAGAGGAATCCGAGCCTCTAGTCGTCAGCTTCCAGGCGCTGCAGCCGATAGCCATAGCGGTATACCGAAGCCAGTTTCCAGCCATTCTCGGCATTGAATCCCAGCTTGCGCCGCAGGCGATAGATATGTACGTCCAGTGTCCGCGACATGGGGCTTTCTTCCTGCCCCCATACCGACTCGTACAGGTAGGAGCGACTCAGGGGCTGGTTGATATTGCGCAGCAGCAGGAGGGCCAGCCGATACTCCTGATGGGTCAACCTGACCGGCGCCCCGCTCACGGTGATCGTTTCTTCCTTGGGCAGGACCTGAACATCTCCCAACTGAAAGGGCTCGAGGCGATTTTTGCCACCGACATGCCGCCGCCTGAGCGTCGCCAGTACGCGCGCGATCAGCTCTTCGGAGCGAAACGGCTTGTTGACGAAGTCTTCTGCGCCAGCCTTGAGTGCCTCGACGACATCCTGCTCGGCATCTCGGCCGGTCACCATGATCACAGGCGGCGGCGACTGAAAGTACTCACCCATCCAGCTCAGCACATCAGGGCCATCCATGTCAGGCAACATCCAGTCCAACAACACCAGATTATAGGTATTGCGCTTGATGCCTCGAATGAATTCACGAGCATTCCGATAGCTATCGATCTGCCAACCGTTTTCGCTTCCGGTGACACGCCATTCCTGCGGGCTACGCTCGGATGCCATGCGCAACAGGTCGACAAGCTGCTCTCGGCACACGGAATCATCTTCGAGGATGGCAATGAACATCGCGGTAGGCTCCCAAGCCTTGTAACAACCGTTTACTTTACAGAATAGAACAGCGAGCAGTATAGCGGACTAGCGGCCGTGGCAACATCCAGCAAATGCCGGGGAGTACTGCGCTGGCGGAAAAAAATGCCTGACGAGACGCCAGGCAAAAGCAGGGAGCCATGGATAGGCCATGGCTCGAGCATGATAGAAAACAGCATTTGAGGTGTTAAGCAGGTTCAGAACAAATATTGTAAACCCGATGTGACTGACGGTCGCGCCAGTGGCTTGCCCATGCCCCCCAAAGACCTGCATCCGACAAACCCACCAGCTTCGGCCAAAAAGTGAACAAACATCAACTCGCTGCATGACAACGCCATATCATGACGTATCCTGTATGGCGGATATCACGTTTCTCTAGAGCGACACAGTGCGCAGGGACAAGAATGATGAGCCATTGGCACAGATACGGTATCGCGGGTTCCTGTCTGGCGACCCTGATACTGAGCCCGGCGGCAACCGCCGATAAGGAGACACAGCGCTATCGGGTGCAACCCGGCGACACTCTCTGGGAGATAACGGAACGCTACCGCGGTATCCCGGAAGAGTGGACGATCGTGCGCGACACCAACAAGGTAGTGGAGCCACGACACATACAGCCCGGCGATATTCTGGAAATTCCTCCGTTGCCGGAACTCTCGGCCGAGGTGCGTCATGCAGAAGGTGAAGCCTGGCTATTCAGGTCTGATGGTCAACGCGTCACGCTCACCGATGACATGACGGTGGCGCCGGGAGAGACGGTGGAAACCGGTACACAGGCCTTCGTCTCGCTGAACCTGCCACACGGCGAAAATGTGGTGCTGCCCTCCCGCTCCAGGGTCACACTGAAACAGCAGAACCGCCAGGATTCCCGGTTGTACCTGGAGCGCGGCGAGATAGAAGCCCGCGTGCCACCGCAACGCAATCAGGACGAAGTGTTGAATATCGACACGCCGGCCGGGATCGTCGGGGTGCGCGGCACCCACTTCCGGGTTGCCGGAGCGGACGATGGCACTCGAGTCACGACCCTGGAGGGTGCTGTCAACCTGAGCCGCGACACCAGCTCCCGGGACATACCCGCCGGGCGGGGCGCCCTGTCACGCGCTGATGCCGGTATACAGGAAAAGCAGCTGCTGGCCGCCCCCGAGGTGCAGGAAGAAGCCTTCTCGGTCACTCAACCCTTGACGGTCACCCTGTCCTCCTTGCCCGAGGCCGAGACCTACCGGGTACAACTGGCCAGAGACCCCGACTTTCAAACCATCTTCCGTGACAAGCGCGGCGAGTCTCCCAGGATGACGTTCGAGTCGGTGCCACGGGGCTTCTACTATGTCCGCGGCTCTGCCGTTGATGAACTGGGGTTGGAAGGTCGCTACGATCGAGAACTGGTACTGCATCGCCCTGTCGAGGCAAGCCTGCGGGTCGATGGCCAGGACTACACCTTCGAGTGGACCGAGATACCCGACCTGAGCTACCGGCTGGAACTGGCGGAAGAGGCATCATTCGAGGATCCCCTCATGAGCCGATCCTTCACCGCCAACCAGGGCGTGACGCTGCGCAACCTGCCGATCGATGACTTCTTCTGGCGCCTGCAGGTGGCGCCCGCCGACACTGACACGACCGGCGCCACCCTGGTGGCCTCCGGGAGGCAAGGTGCACCAAGCCAGCCATAGCCTGTTTCGCGACCTGACCCGAACCTGGCTATTGATCGGCCTGGTACTGCTGGCCGCCACCTGGTGGGCGGGCCAGCAGCACTGGATGGCCGATCATGAGTTGTATGACCGCCTGCTGACCCGGCAGGACTTCGCCACCGACGATGACATCCTGATCGCGGCCATCGACGAACGCAGCCTGGAAGCGCTGGGCCGGTGGCCATGGTCCCGTGACGTTCATGCCCGCTTCCTGGACCAGCTGGGCGGCATGAACGTCAATGCCGTGCTGTTCGATGTCGTATTCGCCGAAGCCGCCAGTGGCTCACAGGACCAGCGTCTTGCCGCCGCGCTGGAGCGTTACGGCCATGCCTTCCTGCCGGTGATCCACGACAGCTCCCCTGGACGGCTGTCGGCATCGACCTATCTGCCACCCATTAATCCCCTGCGCGAGGCGGCTCGCGGCATGGGGCACATCAATATCCGCTCCGACCGGGACGGCATCGTCCGCCATGTCGCGCTATATCGAGACGACATTCCCCAACTCACGCTGCGCCTCTACCAGCACCTGGCCTCCCGAGGGCTGGTTTCACCCCAGGGGGCGACCGAGTCATTGCTGGAGCATGCGAGCACGCACCCGGATGTCCGCATTCCCTATCGCGCCGGGGCCTTCCATTATCCTCGGGTTTCCTATGTCGATATTCTGCAGGGACGCGTCCCCCCTTCCCTGCTGGAAGAGCGTATCGTGATGATCGGAGCCACCGCCAATGGCCTGGGGGACCGGCATCCAACCCCCTTCGGCGGTGATGGCGGCGGCATGCCGGGCGTGGAGATACAGGCCAACCTCTTGAACGGCCTGCTGGATGGCGACATCATTCGCGAGCCCCCGGCCTGGTTGACCTCTCTGCTCTCTACCCTGCCGCTGCTGCTGTTCATGGGTCTGGTATGGGTGTGCAAGTTTCGTCACATGGCCAAGTTGACGCTGCTGGTCCTGTCCTTGGTCATGGCCGCCGCCTGGGCATTGCTCGCCCATGGTTGGTGGTGGCCGCCCCTGGCTGCACTGTGCTCGGTGATCATTGCCTGCGTGCTGATCAGCTGGCGCTGTCAGGCCACTGCCCTGCAATGGTTTCAGCAGGAGATCGACCGCCTGGAGCAGGAGCCCAGCCTCATCCCCGAACCCGAGCCGGCACAGCAGGCAGAATGGGGGCTGGTTCTCCATCAGCGCCTCCTCTCTCTGGAGCGCGCTATTACCCGCATCCACGACACCCGCCAGTTCATCGCCGACTCCATCGACTCGATGCCGATTGCCACCCTGGTGGTCGATGTACAGGGTCGTATCATCCTGCCCAGCCACCAGGGCAGGCGCCTGCTGCAACAGCATCACGTCAACGCTGGCGGCAATATCAAGGACCTGCTGGCCAGAATGACGGCAGAAGGCCCCGCCTTTGCGCAACAGGCACCGCCGGAGGACGACGAGCTCGCGGCCCTCGAGGACACCCTGTACACGAGCCAGGATGAGCGCCACTACCACCTCAAGGTGTCATCCCTGGTGACTGCCGTGGACGCTTTCGAGGTCGGCTGGTTGATCGGTTTTGTCGATGTCACCAGTGAGCGCCAGGCCGAAGAACAGCGTGCCAGTCTGCTGCGCTTCCTCTCCCACGACCTCAAGGCACCGCAATCGAGCATCCTGGCCCTGACGCAGCTACAACAGAGCCCGGAGTCGCGTGTTACGGAAGAGGTGCTGCTGGAACGGGTCGCCCAGCAGGCACGCAATGCACTGTCATTGACCGACAGCTTCATGCAGCTGACCCGAATCGAGTTCGGCGCCATGGAGCGCGACTTCCTGCTGTTTTCCGACGTGGTCCTCGAAGCCATCGACCAGGCCTGGCCGAAAGCCCGTCAGCACGGTATCCGCATCGACAGTGATGTCGAGGATGAAGGCCCCATGGAGGGTGATCGTGCCTACCTGCTACGCGCCATCTACAACCTGCTAGATAACGCCCTGAAATACAGTCCGACTGACAGCACTGTATCGGTCACCGTCAGAGAGACATCGGACCATTTGAGCATCGAAATTCAGGATCAGGGGGTCGGCATTCCAGCAGAGGACTTGCCGACCATCTTCGACAGCTATCAACGCAGCACCGGTGCCGATCTATCGGCCGGCTACGGGCTCGGGTTGGCCCTGGTCAAGTCCGTGATCGAACGCCATGGCGGCACCATCGAGTGTGACAGCACCGAAAATGTCGGGACCTGCTTCCGGCTGCGCTTCACGGCGCGCCCCGAGTTGCTGGCCGAAAGCTGAGAGACCGACAGCCCGGCACCGCTCAGCTCCCGCGAATCTGAATGACGAGTTGCGCCATGCGCTCGCAGCGGCTGACTCGTTCGACCGCATCACAGGGCGAGACACCGCTGTCGGTCAGCACGATGTCAGCGGTTCCGGCATCATATGCCGCCGCCAGGAAAGTCTGCACGCTGCGCCTCCGTTCGGAATGAGTCGCAGCCTCCGGATAGCTGGCAATAGCCAGCGAGGGCGAGCGAAAATCCCGTTTCAGCAGCCTCGTGAACTCCTCCAGCAGGCGTCGTCCCTCGGCCGTCAGCTCACCGTCTTCGGTAAAGGAACTCTCGAGCGGCAAGCGATAATTCTGGACGACACCCTCGCCCTCGATCGACTCGGCCTGCCAGTTCGAGAAGCGCAACTTGCAACGCGCACTGCGCCAGTCGGCGCGCTCGACACGCCCTTCGCTATCGAACGCCAGACGATACTGGCACCGCATGGGCTCATGATCTCCCCGGGCTTCCAGGTCGAACAGATAGTGCCACGCGCGCTCCTCGGCGAACCCCGCAGAAAAATGCGGCGTGCCCAGCAGGTCGCGCACCCTGTCCCGACCATCCCCCGGCTCGATGGACATGACAGCCTCCGGCGACTCCAGCGTCGCGGCCCTGAAGTACGCATTATCCGGTTCGGGAAACGCCGCTTGCGTCGTCGTCGTGCCGGCGCAACCACCCAATATCCCGGACACCATCACGAAGACGGTACAGGGGGCGATCTTCATCACTTGCATCATGTTCACTGGAAGGTCCTCCCACGGCTAGGCAATGACCGACAAAGGCCGACGATGACGGCCCGGCGCCAGACATGCCGAATGGTTCTTGAGGGGCTCACTGGCAACCCCCGTGGTGACACTCGCCGACCCATCCCTCACTGATGCCATTGGCTATCCGGGATGCGCTGCAAGTGCAGATGGCTCGCCAGCCGAATACTCGGGCGCAGCAGAAACTGCACGCTGCCGATGATAAACAGCCATATCGCCAGGGTTTCATGGCGGGGAAACAGGAACAGGATACTGCCCACCAGAAACCAGATAGCGACGAGAAAGTCATTGGCGATGCTGAGCGTCTCGTAGCGCCGACGGATCACCAGTTCTTCATGTCCCAACTGGATCGTCAAGGGATTATCGATATCGGACCTGGGCACACTTCCTCCTCGTTCAGGTTGTCACGGGGCGCCGGCCAGTTGCCAGTCATTGTCCGTCAGCGCCACGCCACCATCGGGAGTGACGCGCACGGTATCACTCAGGCCGACGCCCCATTCGCCCGGCAGGCGCAGACAAAGGGGCAGATGAAAGACCATGTCGCTCTCGAACACTCGGTTCTGCCCTTGCGCGATGAAACCGGTTCCCTCGACCCAGCTCGGCGGGAACTGCGCGCCCACGGCATAGCCGAAGACGCCGGAAAAGAACACCCGATCCGCATGCGGGGCCAGCACCGCATCGGCGGCACGCGCCGCCTGGTCGAAGGTGTTGCCGGGGCGCATGGCATCACGCAGCACCAGACTCAATTGACGGCACACATCCCCCAGGGCCAGCATCTCCGAGCTGGGCCGTCCCGCCACGGCCGTACGCATCATGGGCGCCGTGTAACGTTCGTAGGCGGCTCCGAACTCCAGGAAGACAGGCTCTTTCTCTCTGATCACGTGGCGCTTGTGATTGACATGGATGATGCCGATGCGCGGCCCGGTGGTGACGATGGGCTGCAGACTCATGAATTCGCTGCCCGCCGCCAGCATCGCCCTGGCGCCCTCGGCGGCGACCTCATTGTCGGTGACGCCCGGGCGAATCACCGCCTCCGCCGCCTTCAGTCCCAGCGAGGTCAAGCGCGCACTTTCCTGCAGACATGCCAGTTCAGCGGGACTCTTGATGATCCGCACACCATCGACCAGCGCGCCACCATCCTGGCGAAAGCGCTGAGCCCCCAGGCGTGACTGCAGTTCACTGATCACGCCGTGACGCAAGCCGGCATTGTAGGCATCCAACCCGATGACCGCATGGGGCTCCAGCGTCGCTGCCAGCGGCTCGACCACTTCCTCGATGCTTTCCCACCGATACCCCAGGCTCTCATCCACCATGGCGGTGACCACCGCAGGCCCTGTCTCGATGGAGGGCACCTGCAGCACGAGCCGATCCTGACTGATGACCAGACAGGCATGCACTGAGACCTCGAACGTATGGTAACCGGTCAGGTAGTAGATGTCGGCCGGATCGGTCAGCAGCAACGCATCGAAACCCTGCTCTCCCATGCGCTGGCGTATGGCACGACGACGTGACTCGAACTCGGCCGGAGCAAAGGGCAGCTCCTTACCTCCCTGGGTGGCGGCGAGAGCATGGCGATAAGCCTGATAATCCATGGGAAGACTCCTGATGACGGACAATGCCTGTTCAGGCAGACCCCAACAGTGTATGCGGCCGGGACACAATCTGAAATAAGACTGTTCGCATCTTCGCGTGTTTCGTAAAATCCTGCGCAACACTAGCGGCAACAGGACAAGACAATGGGCAGAGCCTTCCAGAACCGCAAGGAGTCCATGGCCAAGACCTCGGACGCCAAGGCCAAGGTCTACGGCAAGTACGGGCGCGAGCTCTACGTCTGTGCCAAGCAGGGCGGCAGCGACCCGCACTCCAACCTGACGCTGCGGGGGCTCATCGAGCGCGCCAAGAAGGCGCAGGTCCCGTCGCATGTCATCGACAAGGCGCTGGAAAAGGCCAGCGGTGCCGGTGGCGAGGACTATGCCCTGGCACGCTACGAAGGATTCGGCCCGGGCAGCGCCATGGTCATCATCGAGTGCTTGACCGACAACCCGAACCGAACCATCGGCGATGTGCGTACCTGTATCAACAAGTGCAAGGGCAAGCTGGGAACCCCCGGCAGCGCCAGCCACATGTTCGATCACTGCGCGATCTTCGCCTTCGACGGTGAGGACGAGGAAGGCGCGCTCGACGCCATGATGGAAGCCGATGTCGATGTCACCGATATCGAGAACGAGGATGGACGCATCACCATCTTCGCCCCGCATACCGAGTATGCCAAGGCCAAGCAGGCCCTGATCGACGCCTATGGCGAGCTGGACCTGGAAATCGATGAGATCCAGTTCGTGCCGCAGACCACGACGCCGGTGACAGGCGAGGATGCCGCCCTGTTCGAAAAGCTGCTCGACATGCTCAATGACCTGGATGACGTGCAGAACGTCTTCCACAGCGCCGAACTCACCTAAGCCGGGGTCAGGCCAGACAGCCCGAAGGGCCGTGCCAATACCAGGGTAGGCGCTGTCGCACAGCAGGCCGGGCGGCTGCCTGGCCATCCCGCTGACTAGCCCAGACGCCCGCCTCCACGGTCGCCTTCGGGAGTGCCTTCTCGAGCGCGTATGACCTGGCTGATCAGCATGTTGCCGGGCTCCGGCCGGCCCAGCAGAAAGCCCTGCAACTCATCACACCCCAGGGTCTCCAGAAAGGCACGCTGCTGTTCGCTTTCCACGCCTTCGGCCACCACGCGGTAGTTGAGGCTTCGAGCCATGCTGACGATGGCCTGCAGCAGCGTCTCGTCTTCCGGCGACCCGGGCACATCATTGATGAAGCTCCGGTCCACCTTGACCGTATCGATGGGTAGTTGCTTCAGGTAGGCCAGTGACGAGTAGCCGGTGCCAAAGTCATCGATGGCAATATTGACGCCCAGGGCGCGTATACGCTGCAGGAGCGGCAGCACCAGGTCGATGTTATCCACCAGCATGCTCTCCGTCAGCTCGAGCTCCAGCATGTCCGGGGCCAGTCCGGACTCCCGCAATATCCGCTGGATATCACTCCACAGGCCGTCTTCACGCAGCTGCTTGGGCGACAGGTTCACCGATACCGGCACTGCCTCACCCTGCTCGGCCCAGTGCGCCGCCTCATGGCATGCCTGCTCCAGTACGAAGCGGCCTATATCGACGATCAACCGGGTTCCCTCGGCAATCGGAATGAAGATGTCGGGGGGTACCAGACCATGTTCCTGGCTTTCCCAGCGTACCAGGGCCTCGGCGCCGACGATTCTGCGACCCGAGATTTCGAAACGCGGCTGGTAACGCACGAAGAGCTCACCCTTGTTCAGGGCTTCACGCAAGCCCATCTCGTAATTGAGGCGCTGCTGTTGCCGCGCATCGATGCTGGGGTCGAACAACACGATACGCTGCCGCCCCCGCTCCTTGGCCACGTACATGGCCTGGTCGGCGTTACGCAGCAGAGTCTCGGCGGTACCACCATGCCGCATGCTCAATGTGATGCCGATGCTCACCGAGTTGAGGCATTCATCCTCGCCCGCCTCGAAGGGCATCTCGAGGGTCTTCATCACCCGCGAGGCAATCGACATGACCTGGGCCTCGGTATCGATATCCCGCAGCATCACGGTGAATTCATCGGCACCGAACCGAGAGATGACATCCTTGGCCTGGACGCAGGTGCGCAACCTGTCAGCGACCTGGCACAACACCTGATCCCCCCGGGAGTGCCCGTACTTGTCATTGATATCCTTGAAGTGGTCCAGGTCGATGAACAGGATGGCCGTCATCGTCGACGCCTGTTCCAGTGCTTCTTCCAGGCGCTGGGAAAACAGGCTGCGATTCGGCAGACCCGTCAACTGGTCGTACCAGGCCAGATGTTCGAGACGGTGCTCGGCCAGCTTGAGCTCGGTGATGTCGTTGAAACGCAGGACATACCGCGCCTCACCGGATGACTTGGGCAGCGTGGTCACCGAGACCAGTACCGGCAGAATGCCGCCCTGGCGATGCGCAAAGAAGCATTGCCCCTGCCAGCGACGCTGCTTGTCCAGTTGATTGGCCACTTCAGGGTGCTCGAGCAGAAATGACTGAATGGCCGACGTCGCCTGGCTCTGGTCATAGCCGCTCAGTTCGCTGAAGGCACGGTTGGCGATCAGCGCATTATGCCGGTCATCCAGCACGATGATGGCCTCGGTGGTCTCGGCGAAGACATTCTGTACCAGCCCCAGACGCTCCTGGGTCTCCTTGAGTTCGGTGATATCGGTCGCGATACCGCCCAGCAGATGAGGCTCTCCTCCGCCATCACTGATCGGAAACTTGGTGACCAGGAAGGTTCTGACACCATCCGGCGTGCGGATCGTCGCCTCGTATTTCACCGCTTTGCCGGAGTCCAGCACGTCCCTGTCCGAGGAGCGTGCCTGATCGAGCATGTGTTCCGGCAGCACCATGTCATCGCGTTTGCCGACCATGGCCTCGGGAGACGACCAGAGGGTTCGCGCATACTGCTTGTTGACCAGCCGGTGGTAGCCTTCAACATCCTTGACGAAGATGCATTCGGGGGAATATCGAATAATGCCGGAAAAGAAGGAGTCCTGCTCATGCGCCTGCCACAGCCCGGCGTCGCTGGTGCGTTCCAGGCGCTGGCCGGTCGTCGCCGGGTCACCCGACACCGATGACCGGCCGGGCCGCGTCTCGGGGCGAAGAGCCGCCTGTGCATCACTCAGCGGGTCCGCCAACAAGCGCCCCGTCAAATGGCGCACGGCAAACAGCCAGATGCCGACCAGCACCACAACCGTCAGGCAGGCCACGACCAGCATGCTCAGATAGATGTCGCTCCATAGCGGCGACGCGGTATTCGGCAACCAAGAGCGAACCTGGTATTGGGTACTGTTGCCGACCTGCCATGTATGGTGTCGCAGGATGCCGGAATCCTGCTCGACCAAGCCCCGAGCGTCACGCATGCCGGCCAGTGCCTCCAGCTGGCCGGCGCCTGTCTCGCGCGATACCAGGACGGTGTCGTTGCGTTGCAGCGTTACCGCTGACGCGCCGAAGGTGCTCATCAGGACGCTGGCCAGCCAATCATTGTCATTCAAGCGCACCAGAGCATACAGCCAGGCCGGCCCCTCCGCGCTCACTTGATGATCCAGCTGGACCGGCAATACCAACCACTCACCAGCAGACGTTTCGGACGCCTCCGTCACGCTCTGCCACTCGTTGACCGTGACATTGTCATTCAGCACCGCCTGTACCCGATCCGGGCTGATCTGCCGCGATGCCACGACCCGCTCTTCGCGATACCCGAGCGCCAGTGCATCGATATGTCGGCGCCCCCCGTTGGCCAGTTGCTGCTGCAAGACCGACCGAATCCTGTCGAAGTCGGCATCCCCCAGTTCCTTGTGCAAATCCGGCGAACCGGCAATCGCCCGGCTCTGGGAGCGAATATCCATGAACCGTTCGCCCAGCACCTCTTCCAGGAGGCGCTGGTCACGCTGCAGTGTATGCTGTTGAGACTCATGCAGAAGTTTTTCTGAACCAAGGTACGCCATGACCAGCGGTGTCACGGATGCCAGCGTCAACAGCACGATTCCCAAGCCCCAAAGCCACTGGGAAAAACGTGAAGCACGCACTCGATAGTCTCCAAGACGGTATCAGCGATGCCTGACGAGCCACGCCAATCCTGAGAGGGCGGGGGTCCCCACCCCCGCGGTGAAAAAACGTTAACCTTTCAAAATCAGGTTATCCGTCCCAGAGTTAAGATAATGCTGATAGAAAACGCAATCTATATTGCGTTGAATGTCCGCCACAGATGCACAGTGGGTCACGCAGCTGCCTGAAAACCAGTATCGAGCGCCAGCTTCAACGCAATCACTGCCATCATCGTGGCGATCCCGCCGTCGATCAGCCGCCAGGCACGGGGTGTCGCCAGCCAGGGCGACAGCAGGGCGCCGCACCCGGCCAGCAACCCGAACCACAGGACCGAGGCACTGCCCGCCCCCGCAACGAAGGCCGCCTCACTCTGCTGTTGAGCACCGACCGAAGGTATCAGCAGCAGAGTGTCCAGATAGACCTGGGGATTGAGTACCGTCACGGCCAGGGTCGCCAGCATCACTCCGACCAGGCTGCGTTTCTCGGCTTCCGCACGTTCGAGCCCCTGGCGGCCGGCGATGGCCCGATAAAACCCTTGCACCGCCAGCCACATCAGGAACGCCACACCCAGCCACCGCAGCACTGCCATGGCTTCCGGCATGGCCACCAGCATCGCACTGACCCCGAACATGCCCGCCGTGATCAGCAGCAGATCGGCGCTCATGCATAGCCCTGCTGACCACCAGTGGTGTTCGCGACGCACGGCTAGCCCCAGTACATAGGCATTCTGCGCGCCAATGGCAATGATGATGCCGCCGCTGACCAAAAGCCCCGTCAGATAACTTTCCCACATCGGTATCGTCCTTCTGGTATCACCGGAATGAGGCCAGCGTAGCGGGATACCGCTATACTTAAAAATCATTCTCTTTAGCCCACATTAATTTTGCTTATGCTGGACTATAAACTGCTCAGCGCCCTGGCGACGGTCATGGAATGCGGCGGGTTCGAACGCGCCGGCGAGGCACTCGGCCTTTCCCAGTCCGCCGTCTCACAGCGCATCAAGGCACTGGAAATTCGTCTGGGCCAGCCGGTGCTGGTACGCCACCCGCAACTGGCGGCGACCCCCGCCGGACAGCGACTGCTGAATCACTATCAACGCGTCTGCCTGCTCGAGCGCGAGCTCGGCCAGGCCCTGCCAACACTGGAAGTCGCCTCGCCCCGACTGCGTATCGCCCTCAACGCCGATAGCCTAGTGACCTGGTGGGCCTCGGCCGTCACCGGCTTCTGCCGACGCGAGGAAGTATTGATGGACCTGGTGGTCGAGGATCAGGACGTCGGCCTCAAACGCCTGCGAGATGGGGATGTGGCCGCCTGTCTGTGTGCCAACGACCAGCCGATTACCGGCGCACGGTGCGTGCCGCTGGGCTCGATGACCTATCACCCTATGGCCACGCCCGAGTATGCGGCCGACCATTTCCCCGACGGCCCCTGCGAGGCGGCCTTCCGACGGGCCCCCGCCATCGTCTATGGCCCCAATGACCAGTTACAGCACCGCTTTCTCGCCCAGTTCGGCTACCACGGCCCCTTCCCCTATCACCTGTGTCCGGAGTCGGAAGGTTTCGTGCGCCTGGCCTGCGCCGGCATGGGATACGGCATGATGCCGATGATGCAGGTCCGAGACGCCGTTCGGCGTGGCGAATTGATCAGCCTGGCGCCACAGCATGCGCTGGAGGTTCCGCTGTACTGGCACTTCTGGCGTCACAGCGGCGAACTGATGGAGCGGCTGACACAAACGTTGAGCCACTCACCCCTTGAGTAGGTTATCCGCGACGCATGACGCAAAAGGCCAGCGTGGGACGCCGGCCTCTCAAGCAACCTATATCAGGTTACGCGATCAGGACTGGGGCTCGAGCTTGTCCTGGGTCTTTTGGGCGAAGTCGCTGGCGTGGTGACGCTCATGCAGCTGCATCTCCGGCTCCCCGAAAGTTCGGTTGACCATGCGGCCGCGCTGGACCGCCGGTCGAGCGTCGATGTCCTGTGCCCAACGCACCACGTTTTCGTAGGTATGTACCTGCAAGAACTCGCCCGCGTCGTAGAGACGGCCCAGCACCAGCTGGCCATACCAGGGCCAGTTGGCAATGTCGGCAATGCTGTAGTCGTCTCCCGCCAGATACCGATTCTCGGCCAGATGCCGATCGAGGACATCCAGCTGACGCTTGGTCTCCATGGCATAGCGATCAATGGGGTATTCGAGCTTTTCCGGTGCGTAGGCATAGAAATGGCCGAAGCCACCCCCCACGAAGGGAGCGCTGCCCATCTGCCAGAACAGCCAGTTCAGCGCCTCGGTACGTGCCTTGAAAGCTGTCGGCAGGAAGTCCCCGAACTTCTCGGCCAGATACAGCAGGATGGCGCCGGACTCGAAGACACGCGTCGGCGTCTCGGTGGAATGGTCCATGAGGGCCGGGATCTTGGAGTTCGGATTGACCTCGACAAAGCCGCTGCCGAACTGCTCGCCATCCCCGATCCGGATCAACCAGGCATCGTACTCTGCCGTGGTATGGCCAAGCTCGAGCAGTTCCTCGAGCATGACCGTGGCCTTGACGCCATTCGGCGTCGCCAGGGAATAGAGCTGGAAGGGGGGCTCACCCACCGGCAATGCTTTTTCGTGGGTCGCCCCGGCAATCGGGCGGTTGATGCTGGCAAACTGACCACCACTGGCCTGCTCCCAGGTCCAGACCCGGGGTGGTGTATAGGTGTTGTCCTGGCTCATGCCCTCTCCTCGATCACAATGGTTGCCGTACTGACACACACAACGTTAATGGGGACAAGTTAGCGCCCTATCAAGCTGGACGCTAGGTTTTCACAATATCCGGCTCGGCGCTTGCGTCATTCAACCGGGCAGGCTCTCGCCAGGCGTGTCAGGTGTACCTCCACGGACAGCGCCAGGGAAGTCAGGGCTGCCAGCCTTTCACGCCCCTCGGCATTGGCACGGTGAAGATGTGGCGTCATGGTCAGCAGATCGGCGATGGGCTCGGGGCCGGAAAGCTCGAGTCGATAGCGCAGCGTCTCCCTCGAATGTCTGCTAAAGCCCTCGGGCGCGGCATTGTCGTCTTTGCGGGGTGGCTTGAGGCTGGGATAGATGATCTCGCGCAACTCGCGCAGATGATCCGGCCCGGCCTCGACCAGCAGCAGCTCACCGCCGGGCTTGAGAATGCGGGCAAACTCCGCGTATGCAGGAAAGCCAAACAGACAGAGCACACGGTCGAGACTGGCTGTTGCAACCGGTAGATGTGCATTGGACGCCACGACCCAGGTGGCCGCCTTCAAGCGTCTTGCGGCGTCGCGCACGGCCCACTTGGAAATATCCACCCCCAACAGGGCAAGTGGCGGTGC
Source organism: Halomonas almeriensis (assembly GCF_030409235.1). Taxonomy (GTDB): domain Bacteria; phylum Pseudomonadota; class Gammaproteobacteria; order Pseudomonadales; family Halomonadaceae; genus Halomonas; species Halomonas almeriensis. The sequence continues at coordinate 223,218 of NZ_JAUFPO010000002.1, read as the reverse complement.
GATGGGAGCCTCTGCCGCATCCTCGACCAGCTGGCGAAGGTAGTAGCCCTCGCCACAGCCGGCATCGAGGCAACTCAGCGTGGCCTCATCGGCGACGCCTGACAGAACGCTGTGACTCACCGCCTCGGCGATGGGCCGATAGTGACCAGCTTCCAGGAAGCGCTGCCGTGATGCCACCATATCCTTGCTGTCACCCGGGTCACGGGAGCGCTTGCTGTTCACCGGCAGCAAGTGCACATACCCCTGTCGGGCCACATCGAAACTGTGGCCGGCCGTGCAACGCCAGGCACGCTCGGCATGCGTCAGCGGGCCACCATCCAGCGGGCATACCAGCGCCTTGAAGCCTGTCACTTGCATGTCATCAACACCCATCATGCGGCTTGAAGCCGGGCCACGGGCCCGAGCACTTGCCAGAGGTAAAAAAAGAGCCTGCTTGCCAGCAGGCTCGGAAACAGCAAACAGGATATTGCGAATCAGGCAGGGTTTACCACCACATGTCGGCTTGCACGCCCACAATAAGATCACTTTCGTTACGCTGATCTCCATCCAGATAGGTGGCGAGGAAGCGGGTTTCCGGCGTCGGGCCAAAACCGGTGTCGACCTTGAGCTTGGGACCGGCCGTCAACTTGTAATCATAACTGTTTGATTTTACGCCTGAAGCATCCTCCTGGCGGTTATACTGGTAACCGGCTTCGGTGACAAAATCCAGGTTGTCGCTGATCGGAAAGGTGGGACGCACCATCGCCGAGGCCCAGCTATCGATGCTGCCGTTTTCCTTGTCGTTGTACTGCCCCTGCAGCGAATGGAACACGCTGACGCCGTTATCGAAGAAATAACCGCCCCAGACCAGGGCACGAGTGGACATGTCCCCGCTTTCCACGGCTTTCACGCATGAGGTACCGCAGGCGGTGCCGGTGATTTTGTTGCCGGTGATATTGCTGCCCGGCGCGTAGGTGTTATAGGTGGTGAGCGTACCGCCCAGCAGTTGCCCGGACCCCAGGCCCTGGCCCACCTGGCCGATATACTTGGTAAAGCCCTTGTCGGACAGGCCATAGACACTCTCCGAGTGCACGATGGCGCTCAGGTCATAGCCACTGGAGGCATACTCATTGGCGACACCGTTCTCTTCCACGATGTTGTCGGGCAGGTGCTTGCCCATGGCATGCAGTTCGACTCCGCCGAGGTCCACCCCCACGTGCACGGCGTGCATGACATTGTTGCCGTCGCCCCAGAACCCGGTATCCCCCGAGTCATCACTGGCGATGTAGGCAAAATCCCACTTGTTGCCGCCCAGCTCGATGCCTTCCACCCCTGCGCCAGTACCTGACATGTCGGTGTAGAAGAAGTCGGTCATGAAGATGTAGTTGTCCTTGCCATAAAACCGCTTGCCGCCCCACACCGTGCCGGTCTCGGTGTACCCGTCGAACTCGACAAAGGTCTCGATCATGCCGATTTCACTGTTGGCCGCGTCGGCATTGGCCCCCAGCTGGTTGGTGGCATATTGCGAATTATCGGCACCGGCGCGGGTCTTGATGCGCACCTGCTGTCCCTTGTCGTTTTCGAAGTTCTTCTGCAGGGCCAGCTCGAAGTGATTATCCGACTCGATCCCCAGTCGACCCAGCCGCTCCTTGGAGCCGGGAAACTTGGAGCGCTTGAAGTCGTCATTGGCGTTGAACAGAACGCCCGCTCGGAAATAGCCGTGGAACTCGAATCCCTGTGACTTTTCTGCATAGACCGGCGTGGAGGTCACGCCCGCCGAGACAGCCAGAAATGCGAGAGTCATTTTTGTTAGTTTCATGGTAACTCCACCAGGTAGAAGACTTGAGCAAATGAAAGCGCTTTCATTTACGGGCGGACAAAACCGCAAATGGATGCCCTGCTGATGATCATGAAACCGCTTTCATAAAGGAATTAGACATTCGTCTTGTGTATGAATTTTCAGTGTCTCGAGGGTGCCGGTGAGATGGAGGCAGGCGGGCTTGCCACGCACACGGGATCAGCCTGCGCCCCTGGGCGTCAGTGATCGATCATCGGATTGGAGTCCTGGTGGGAGGCAGCGGATGCGCGATGATCCGCTGCCTTGAGACGCCCGCTTGCAGCGGGCAGTGACACGCCCCGGGGCGTGTCATCCTGCGTGGCCGGACAGGGCCGGTTACTCCCACTCGATGGTGGCGGGCGGCTTGCTGCTGACGTCGTAGGTGACGCGAGAGACGCCGGAGAGCTCGTTGATGATGCGGTTGGAGACCTTCTCCAGCAGCTCGTAGGGCAGGTGCGCCCAGCGGGCGGTCATGAAGTCGATGGTCTCCACGGCACGCAGGGCGATGACCCATTCGTAACGGCGGCCGTCACCGACGACACCCACCGAGCGTACCGGCAGGAAGACGGCAAAGGCCTGGCTGGTCTTCTGATACCAGCCGGCATTGTGCAGCTCCTCGATGAAGATGGCGTCGGCCTCGCGCAGGATGTCGGCGTATTCCTTCTTGACCTCGCCGAGGATGCGCACTCCAAGCCCCGGCCCCGGGAAGGGGTGGCGATAGACCATGTCGTAGGGCAAGCCAAGCTCGACACCTAGCTTGCGCACCTCATCCTTGAACAGTTCGCGCAGCGGCTCGACGAGCTGCAGCTTCATGGTCTCGGGCAGGCCGCCCACGTTGTGGTGAGACTTGATGACATGCGCCTTGCCGGTCTTGCTGGCGGCGGACTCGATCACGTCCGGATAGATGGTGCCCTGGGCCAGGTACTCCACGCCTTCGATCTTGGCGGCCTCGGTATCGAAGACATCGATGAAGGTGTTGCCGATGATCTTGCGCTTGGCCTCGGGGTCATCCACACCCTCGAGCAGTGTCAGGAACTGGTCCTCGGCATCGACCCGGATCACGCGCACGCCCATATGGCTGGAAAAGGTCTTCATGACCTGATCGCCCTCGTTCTTGCGCAGCAGGCCGTTGTCGACGAAGACACAGGTCAACTGGTCGCCGATGGCCTTGTGCAGCAGCGCGGCCACCACCGAGGAGTCGACACCACCGGAGAGCCCCAGCAGCACATGACGGTCACCGACCTGCTCACGCACCCGCGCTACCTGGTCCTCGATGATCTGCGCCGGGGTCCACCAGCGCTCCGCCTGGCAGATGCCCAGCACGAAGTGTTCAAGGATCCGCTGACCCTGGAGGGTATGCGTCACCTCGGGGTGGAACTGTACGCCGTAGAACCGCTTCTCTTCCCAGGCCATGGCGGCAACCGGACAGCTGGCAGTGGATGCCACGACACTGAAGGCATCCGGCACACGGGCCACCTTGTCACCGTGGCTCATCCACACGTCCAGCAGGCGCTTGCCGGTATCGGCTTCGATGTGGTCGGCAATATCCTCGAACAGGGCACTCTGGCCATCGAGGCGGATCTGCGCATAGCCGAACTCGCGCTGGTTCGAGCCCTCCACGGCACCGCCGAGCTGCTCCGCCATGGTCTGCATGCCATAGCAGATACCCAGCACCGGCAGGCCCATCTCGAACACGCACTGCGGTGCGCGTGGCGAGCCCAGTTCGGTGACCGACTCGGGCCCCCCGGCAAGGATGATGCCGTTGGGCGCATACTCACGGATTTCCTCTTCCGTGATATCAAAGGCGCGAATTTCGGAGTACACCCCGATGTCGCGAACCCGACGGGCGATCAACTGGGTGTACTGGGAACCGAAGTCGAGAATCAGGATCTTGTGGGCGTGAATGTCTTGCATGAAATGGCCACCGCCGTTGTGGACTCAAGCATCGCGGCTTGGGTCACGGTCTGCTCGGAACAAAGAGGGAAGAATGAAGAAGGAAGAGACACCCAGAGCGCCTCCTCCCCCTCTTCTTCCCTCTTATCTCTTACATCTTCATTCTCGGGCGGGCCTTAGCCCGCCCGATAATTTGGGGCTTCCTTGGTAATCTGCACATCATGCACATGCGACTCGTTGAAGCCGGCTCCGGTGATCTTGATGAACTCCGGCGTGGTGCGCATCTCGTCGATGCTGTGGCAACCGGTGTAGCCCATGGAAGCACGCAGCCCGCCCATCATCTGGTGCACGATGGCGCCCATCAGGCCCTTGTAGGGAACCCGGCCTTCGATGCCTTCCGGTACCAGTTTTTCGACTCCTTCGCTCTTATCCTGGAAGTAGCGATCACTGGACCCCTGGGTCTGTGACATCGCGCCCATGGAGCCCATGCCGCGATAGGCCTTGTAGGTCCGACCCTGATAGAGCTCGACCTCGCCCGGCGCTTCCTCGGTACCGGCCAGCAGCCCGCCGGCCATCACGCAGCTGGCACCTGCGGCCACGGCCTTGGCCAGGTCACCGGAGTAGCGGATACCTCCGTCGGCAATCACCGGTACATCGTAGGACTTGAGGGCTTCGGCAACATTGGAAACGGCCGTGATCTGGGGCACCCCCACGCCAGCCACCACCCGGGTGGTGCAGATCGAGCCCGGGCCAATGCCCACCTTGACGCCATCGGCGCCGGCCTCGGCGAGCGCCCTGGCTGCCTCGGCGGTGGCAATGTTGCCGCCGATGACCTGGATCTGCGGGAAATGCTCCTTGACCCAGGCCACTCGGTCGATCACCCCTTTCGAGTGGCCATGTGCGGTATCGACGATGACCGCATCCACACCGGCCTCGACCAGGGCCGCGATGCGGTCGGCGGTTTCGGGGCCGGTGCCCACTGCGGCGCCGACCAGTAGGCGGCCGTCTGCATCCTTGGCGGCATGCGGGAAGGTGCGAGCCTTCTCGATGTCCTGGAAGGTGATCAGACCGCGCAGATGGAAGGCATCGTTCACGGCCAGCATCTTCTCGACGCGGTGCTCCTGCATCTTGGACTTGATGACCTCGAGGCTGGTGCCCTCGGGAACCGTGACGAGTTTCTCGCGCGGCGTCATGATATCCGCCACGCTGTCGCCATGGTTGGGCTGAAAGCGCATGTCGCGCTCGGTCACGATGCCAACCAGAGTTTCGCCTTCCACCACGGGGAAGCCCGAGAAGCCATACTCCCTGGCCATGGACAGCAGATCGGCCAGCTTGGCCTTGGGCCCGACCGTTACCGGGTCCTTGACGATGACGCTCTCATGCTTCTTGACCTTGCGAACCTCGGCCGCCTGCTGGGCGATGGTCATGCTCTTGTGAACAATGCCGATACCGCCTTCCTGCGCCATGGCAATGGCCAGGCGGGCTTCGGTGACCGTATCCATGGCCGCCGAGGCCATCGGAATGTTTAGAAAGAGGTTGCGGGTCAGGCGCGTTCTGAGGCTAACATCCTTGGGCAGGACATCAGAGTAGCCGGGCAGGAGGAGTACGTCGTCGAACGTAAGAGCTTCTTGGGCCATACGTAGCATAGAGGCAACACCCGTGAGCTGTGGAGGGAGGTAAAATTAATCAACCATTATAACGTGAGCACCCGATTTCGGGCAATGTGATCGACGACGGTCCATCCTTGCTTGCTTGGCTCGCTCCGAACGCGATGTCCGACGATCCAGGCGCCGCCGCTGGCAAGCCAAAGGGTGGCGGCACGATGTCCGGCCAGACGTCGCAGCCGGCCGTGAGCATGGCCGGCGCCCGTCAAGTCCTCTACAGTACGCCCCAACGCTCCATTGCCGTGAGACAGCCCATGCCGGTCAACGACGACACACCACTCAGCGTCAGTGAACTCAATCGCCGCTCCCGCCAGCTTCTCGAGAGCGGCATCGGAGAAGCCTGGGTCGAGGCCGAGCTGTCCAATGTTTCGCGGCCGGCCTCCGGGCATGTCTACTTCACTCTCAAGGATGAAAACGCCCAATTGCGCTGCGCGATGTTTCGCCAGCGCGCCCGCTTCGTGACGGCCCCGATGCGCGACGGCGACCGGGTCAAGGTGCGCGGCCAGGTCTCGCTGTTCGAGCCGCGCGGCGATTTCCAGCTGATTGCCGAGGCCGTGCAACCGGCCGGCGCAGGCGAGCTGCTGGCCGCCTACGAGCGTCTGAAGGCCAAACTGCAGGCCGAAGGGGTCTTCGCCAATGAGCGACGGCTGCCCTTTCCGCCGCAGCGACTGCTGATCCTGAGTTCACCAACGGGAGCCGCCATTCGGGATGTGCTGGCCGTTCTCAAGGCACGCTGGCCACTGGTGCAGGTGACCCTGATCCCGGTACCGGTGCAGGGCAATGAAGCGGCACCGGCACTGATCGCGGCGCTGGGTTTGCTCAATCGTCAGGCGGCTCTGTCTCCCGAGCGCGATGCCATCCTGATAACCCGCGGCGGTGGCAGCCTGGAGGATCTGTGGGCCTTCAACGACGAACACCTGGCCCGCGCCATCTTTCACTCACGCTTGCCGGTTATGGCGGCGGTTGGCCATGAAGTGGACGTCACCCTGTCCGACTTTGCCGCCGACCAACGCGCCCCGACCCCATCGGCCGCTGCCGAACGACTCGTGCCCGATGGCATCGCCCTGCGGCAACGGCTGACGCAACTGGAGGCCCAGCTGGGTCGCGCCCTGCGGGCCCAGCTGAATGCCCGCGGGCAGCGACTCGACCATTTGCGCGCCAGGCTGCGCCACCCCGGGGATGTCCTGAGCTTTCGGAGCAATCAGCTCAAGCAGCTCGAGGGCCGACTGTATCGCGCCATGCAGTCACGTCTCAGCCAACAGCGCCAGCATGCTGGCCAGCTTCACCAGCGCCTCAAGGTGCGTTCACCACAACGCCAGTTGCAACAGGCCGAGCAGCGACTTTCACAGGCCGCACGACGGCTCGAAAGCGCCATTCCCAGGGTTCTGATGCGCCATCGCGAGCGCCTCGCGGCTGTCTCGCGTGAACTGCAGGCCGTCAGCCCGCTGGCGGTGCTGGGCCGCGGCTACTCGATCCTGGAGACCTCGGGGGGCCGGGTCATCAAGCAGGCCCGGCAGGCCAGGCCCGGCGAGCGGCTATCGGCTAGGCTCGGGGAGGGTCGCCTGACACTCGAAGTAGTGTCCTCGGAAGATGGCTCACTGGTCCAGAGCGGCAGTGTCCCGCCGACTCAGTGCTTGAACGACGACGGCTCGAGCTCATGACGCGCCAGTAACTTGTAGAAATCGGTGCGGTTGCGCCCGGCAATACGCGCTGCTTGCGTCACATTACCCTCGGTGATCTTCAATACCTTGACCAGATAACTGCGTTCGAAGCCAGCCCGGGCGTCATTGAAGGTCGGGAGGGCATTTTCCTCGGCCACCAGCGCCTGGGATACCAGCGCCTCGGGGATGATCGGCGAGCTGGTCAGCGCCACGCACTGCTCCACCACATTGACCAGCTGCCGCACATTGCCCGGCCAGGCACTGGACGCCAACAGGTTGATCGCCTCCCGAGAGAACCCCTTGACGAAGGGCTTGTGGCGCTCGGCGGCCTGGGCGACCAGATGCTTGGCCAAAAGCGGCACATCCTCGGCACGCTCCTTGAGTGCAGGCAGGCGGAGATTGACGACATTCAGGCGATAAAAGAGATCCTCGCGGAAATCGCCGCTTTCCATGGCCTGTGTCAGGTCACGGTGCGTGGCCGAGATCAGGCGCACATCGACGGCAATGGACTGCGTCGAGCCTAGCGGACGGATCTGCCGCTCCTGCAGGGCGCGCAGCAGCTTGATCTGCAATGTCAGCGGCATGTCGCCGACTTCATCGAGAAACAGCGTGCCCCCATCAGCGGCCTGGAAGAGCCCCTGATGATCGCTGATGGCACCGGTGAAGGCACCCTTGGCGTGGCCGAAGAGCTCGCTCTCCAGCAACTGCTCCGGCAGAGCGCCACAATTGATGGCAATGAAGGGCTTGTCGGCCCGCCGGCTGGCCTTGTGAATGGCCCCGGCCATGAGCTCCTTGCCGGAACCCGAAGGCCCGGTCACCAGCACGCTGACATCCGAGGCGGCGACCATTCTGGCCTGCTCCAGCACCCGCTCCATATCGGGGCTGCGGGTAATGATCGCCTCGCGCCAGCTATCATCCTCGCCACTGGCCGCCTGGGTGTGCGACAGGGCATCCTCGATGGTGGCAAACAGCTCTTCCCGGTCCAGCGGCTTGGCCAGAAAACCGAAGACCCCCTGGCGGGTGGCACTGACGGCATCCGGGATCGAGCCATGGGCCGTCAGGATGATCACCGGCAGGCCCGGCAGACGCCGCTGAATTTCCTGGAACAGCGCCATGCCATCCATTTCATCCATGCGCATGTCGGATAACACCAGGTCCGGTCGTTCCGCCTCCAGTTGCTTAAGTGCCGCAGGACCACTTTCGGCCGTGGTCACGCGATATCCGCGGCTCTCGAGCCGCATGCCCAGCAGCTTCAACAGGCTGACGTCATCATCCACCAACAGGATGTGGGCGGCTTGATCGGTCGTGGCTGTCGGGGTTCCGCCAGGGGTCATAAGTGTCTCCGGATTATTCGGTTCACTGTCGCGAATTGATATTGCGCTCGATATCTGTCATGGCATCCAGTTTCTCATCCAGGGCCTGCTTCTCGGTTTCCAAGGCTTCACTCTCCTGCACCATCTTGTACAGGCGGTACTGCAGTTCGCGGCGACGCTCCAGCTCGTTGAGCCAGAATTGCAACAAGGGCTGAAGACGCGGGGGCGCCGCCTCCAGGTCAGCCTTGAGCAGCTCGGAGGCCTGCTTCCACTGGGAAACCGGCCCCCATGCCAGCGTGACTGCTCGGGCCAGGCGCGTTTCCGACTGCTCGCCATCGAGACGCGCCAGCATGTCGCTGCGCCACTCCTTGTCGCCGCGCTGCGAAGCCAGACCCAGGGCCACCCATTCCTGAAGCATGCAACCGGCATCCTTGAAGCCGGGAACCTCGGCGTCGCATAGCACGGCTTCTTGTTCAGGTGCCGCCGCTTCCCGGTCATCGTCAGGCGCCATCGGAAGCCACTGACAGCCTGACAGACCAAGAACCGTCAGACAGATCATCAAGACGCGCTTTGGCATGGTTCAGTTCCTCGCGTTTCTCCCCGAAGGAAGGTCATGCGATATTATTCTCGGTGCCATTCTTCGTCGGTCTGCGGTAACGTCAGGCGAAAACAGACCGCCAGTCGATCCTCGACAAGCTCCAGAGTGCCCTCCTGCAGGCGCGCACAATCCGCCGCCACGGCAAGCCCCACCCCGGAACCTTTCAAGGCACCCTTGCGACGAATGCGTCCCTGATAGAATGCCTCGAAGAGGTGCTGGCGGTCCTCCTCGGCAATGGCCTCGCCGCTGTTGGCCACCTCGAGCGTCAAGGATGTCGAGCAGGAACGACCCCGAATTTCCAGCTGGCCTCCATCTTCACCATAGGCAATCGCATTGGAGACCAGATTATCGAGTATGCGGCTTGTCGCCGTAGGGTCTATCCACCCATTCAACGGTCCATCGAAACACTCGACCTGCATCCCCTTGTTCTGCAGGGCCAGTCGATGCTTGGCCAACACCTCCTTGACCAGCGTCGCCAGATCCCGCAGCTCGCTTTCCAAACGCCGGTTATGCTGCAGCAGGTTGTAGTCCAGCAGTTGCTCGATGAGTTGCTGAAGCTCTCCCCCACTGGCATCGATCAACTCGAGTATCTCGCGCTGATGCTGGGTCAGTTCCCCCGCGACACCATCGGTAAGCAGGGAAGAGCCCTCGCGCACACTGGCCAGCGGCGTCTTGAGCTCATGGGACATGTGCCGGAGAAACTGCTGCTTCTGCTCCTCCAGCTCATCCAGACGGGATGACAGCCAGTCCAGGCGATCCCCCAGCCGCACCAGCTCGGCGGGCCCCTGCACCGCGACCTTCGCCTGATGCTGGTCGTCACTGCCGATGCCCAGAATATACCGCTCAATCTGGCGTATGGGCCGGATGATCAGCCCCGTGAACAGCAGCATCAACAACAGGCTGGCCGAAACCAGAGCCGCGGTCTGCCACCACAGGCGCGTCTGAACGTCCTTCGCCCGCTGACGGATGTCGTCGAGGCGCCGGTCGATTCGCTGATTGGTGGCTGCCTGCATGGCCTCGGTCTTGTCGGCAAGCGACAGGAAGGCGGTCAACCGCTCCTTGAACGCCTCAAGCGGCAGATCCGGCAACTCGGCCAGCTGGTCCAGCTGATCGCCCAGTGCCCGCACATCCGGATCATCGGGCAATAGCGAGCGCTGACTGGCCAGCAGACGGCGGAACTCCGCCAGGCGCTCGTCATAGATGTCGAGCAGGCTGTCATCCTCGACCACCGCGTACTGACGGGCGGCACGTTCCATCTTCAAGGCCAGGGCACCCAGGGTGCGTGCCCGCCGGGTTTCCTCGACGGCCTGGTGGGCACTCACATCGGCCAAGCGAGACAGCTCGGATAGCGCCTGCCCTGCCTGGAACATCAGCACCGCCAGCGGCAGCATCACCATGAGAAAGGCCAGCAGCACCAGCTGCAGCAGAGAGCGGGGTCGCCAGCGGCGAGAAACGGCTGAGGGCATGGCAAGTGTTCTATGCGGGAGAACATTGGAAAGCACTGTTGTAACGCCCGAGAATACCAGAAATGCAGCACATCACTCGCCCGGTGGCTATCGCAGGACAGCAACGCCAACCGCACCATCCAAAAAAAAGGCCGGCAGGGCCGGCCCAATACGCAGGGAACTGAAGGGTAGAAAAGCACCCGACAAACAGACCTGATTCCATTTGCAGGTTGACTTTTCGGGCCCCAAACAAGGCCCTCGAAGATGCCTGAAACCCTTTGCCACCAGGGGCGGGCTCCAGACACCAGGACAGCGAACCGCCCTGCTTCGACCTGGGTTACCGCCGCCAGGCGATAACCGAAAGCCATTATCCCGAATCGGGGTTTGGCATCCATGCCAGAGCATCCATGCTCTTGTCGGTACACCTCCGTGACGCGAGTCGGTACCGTCTCATCGCAACCTAAGTCACACATCGCTGGAGCAGACAACAGCTGCATCAGGGCAAGACACACAGGGCAGTGATGGTTACCCCTGTTACAGCCGGTAACGATTCGAGCCGTGAGAATCGTTGCATGTCGCTCGACCAATACGATGCGAGCTTCATGCCAAAAATCTCATAAATAACTCAAAAACAATAAGATAAAATACCCGCCTGGACTGAAGGGAGCCATCAGCATAGCTCAGAATGACCAGGTAGTCGTCTATCTGTCGCATAAAGGCGACAGGTAATCGCCACAAAACCGTAAAAAGACCGAAAAACAACGAGATAGCACGTCGCCAAAAAGTGACAAGCAGGGGTGGCAAGGCGATTGAGGGGTCAGCGGAGTGACTTGACCAGCACCTTTGACTGCCGGGCGTGGTTGTACATATCCCGCTTGAGGGGCGGCAGATCGGCCAGTTGCGCGACACGAAAGCCGTGCTCGTAAAACCAGTGGGCCGTGTGGGTGGTCAAGGCAAACAGTGCGTCGAGCCCCTGCTGCCGGGCGCGGCGCTCCACTTCCTCGAGCAGCAGGTCGCCACGCAGGCCGCCACGGTAGTCGACATGCACGGCGACACAGGCCAGCTCGCCCATGGCCGCCTGGGCGAAGCCATGCAGGGCGGCACAGCCGATCACCATGCCGTCGCGCTCGATGACTACATAATCATCGATTTCATATTCCAGACGCTCGCGAGAGCGCGGCACCAGCATGCCACGCTGCTCCAGCGGCTCGAGCAACTCCAGCAGGCCTCCGACATCGGCAACCTGCGCAGCCCTCAGCTGCTCATAGTGATGACGCGAGATCATGGTGCCCACCCCGTCCCGAGTGAAGAGCTCGGCCAGCAGCGCATCATGATCCCGCCAGGACAGAAGGTGCGTGCGCGCCACGCCACGACGGGCAGCGGCACTGGCCGCCTTGAGGTGGCGGGGCATTTCATCACCCGGTGCGGCATCGCCACGCCACCGATGCGCCTCATCCGGGGTCAGTTGGCGCTGCAGCTGGCCCCGTTCATCGACCAGGCCACAGGCGGCCCCCAGGAGGATCAGCTTGTCGGCCTGCAACGCGGTGGCTACCTTTTGGGCGACTTCCGCGGCATCCAGGTCGAACACTTCACCAGTACTCGAGTATCCCAGGGGTGGCAGGAGCACCAGCGAGCCCTGCCCCAGAAGCCCGTTGATAGCGGTGTCACGCACCCGGCGCACCTCGCCGCTGCGGGCAAAGTCGACCCCGTCGCGCACCCCCAGCGGCTTGGCCATGACCAGATTGCCCGACACCACCGTCATTTCCACGCCATGCAGGGGCGAGTTGGGTAGCCCCAGGGACAGGCGCGATTCCAGCCACAGGCGCTGTTCGGCCGCGACCCGCTCGACATGATGCATCACCACGTCATTGGCGACCCAGCGGCCATCATGCCGAGTGGGGGTGACACCCGCCGTCTCGAGGGCCTCGTTCACCTGGGGCCGAATCCCCAGCACCACCACCAGACGCACCCCCAGGGTGTGCAGCAGGGCCAGATCCTGGATGAGCTGTTCACCCCGCCCCTCCGCAATCGCCTCGCCCTCGATCAGAATGACGAAGGTACGGCCTCGGTGGGCGTTGATGTACGGCGAGGAATTGCGAAACCAATCGACGAAGGGAAAGCGAGTGTCCAAGGCCGCGCTCCGGCAGCAAGTGAAAGAAAGCACGTGGTTGGACTATACCAGACGCAAAGCCGGTAGGTGAGCAAGGCTGCAAGTCGCCGATCACAAGAAGGAAGAAGGAAGAAGGAAGAAGGAAGAAGGAAGAAGGAAGAAGGAAGAAGGAAGAAGGAAGAACCAGCTTCACCTCAGCCTCTTCGAGGTCAAGGGTTTTTCTTCCCTCTTAAAGGCGCTAAGCGCCGTTCTTCCTTCTTTCAGCGGCGTCAGCCGAACATCCCCTTGAACATGAAGAAGAACATGATCGCCAGGGCGGCGCCGGCCGGCAATGTGATCAGCCACGACATCACGATGGTGCCAATGACACGCATGTTGAGGGCGGCCATGCCGCGGGCCAGGCCGACGCCCAGCACCGCCCCGACCAGGGTCTGGGTAGTCGAGATCGGCAGGCCGGTGCCGGAGGCCAGCACAACGGTGGTAGCGGCAGCGAGGGTCGCGGCGAAGCCACGGCTGGGGGTCAACTCGGTGATGCCGGTGCCCACGGTGGCGATCACGCGATGGCCGTATGTCACCAGGCCGATGACAATACCGCCGCCACCGAGCATCAATACCCACCAGGGCACCAGGGCTTCACCGCCGATAGTGCCGCCGCTTTCGACGACGCTGATGACGGCCGCCAGGGGCCCCACCGCATTGGCGACATCATTGGAGCCATGCGCAAAGGCCATGGCGCAAGCTGTGAACAGCATCAGCACGCCGAAGACCCGCTCTACCCCGCCAAAGCCGAAGGCATCATTATGCCGCTCGCCGGCGCCAACCCGGCGTTCCCGCCAGACGCCCAGCGCCATCAGGGCCATCCCGACCAGAATGGAGTAAAGCAGGCTGGCGCCAAAGCCGAGTTCCAACCCCACATGCTTGAGCCCCTTGGTAAAGGTCACCATGGCGATGATAAAGCCCACCAGGAAGACATACATGGGTACATACCGCTTGGCTGCCGCGAAGGGGTCATGGTTCTCGAAGATGAGGTGCTGAATCGAGCGAAACAGCATGAAGGCGATGGAGCCCGCCATCAGCGGTGAGACCACCCAGCTGGCGGCGATCTGGCCGACCTTGCCCCAGCCGATGGCATCCAGCCCCAGACCCGCCATGGCAAAACCAACAATGGCCCCGACGATGGAGTGTGTGGTCGATACCGGCCAGCCGCGCATGGAGGCAATCAACAGCCAGGTGGCCGCCGCCAGCAGGGCCGCCAGCATGCCGTAGACCAGCAATTGCGGATCATTCTGCAGCGCGGTGGGGTCGATGATGCCCTTGCGGATGGTATTGGTCACCTCGCCGCCCGCCAACCAGGCACCGAGGAATTCGAAGACCACGGCGATCAGGATCGCCTGCTTGATGGTGATGGCCTTGGAGCCCACCGAGGTGCCCATGGCGTTGGCCACGTCATTGGCACCGACGCCCCAAGCCATGAAGAGGCCGAATGCACAGGCCATGAAGATGAAGATGTCGCCGTGTTGCGCGATAATCGACATAGGACGGTGTCCTTCTGCGGTCAGGATGGAGGCAGGAAATGCGCGGGTTTGCCGATCAGTTGGCAGTCATGATCTGAAGGCGGCTGCCGACCCGTTCGGCAAGATCGGAAAGCTCCCCCACCCAATCAATGATCTTGTAGAGAAACATCACCTCCACCGGGGGCAGGCTGTCTTCCAGCGCGAACAGTTGCCGCCGGATGGCGACCTGTTGGCTATCGGTCTGTTGCTCGAGGGTATGGAGCTCACGAATCAGGTTCTGCATGACATCGGAGACATTGCGTCCAAAGCCCGACTCCAGCAGGTCCTTGAGCTCTTCCAGGGCCTGGCGCGCCTGGGCCACGCAGGCCACCGAGGTCTGCATATAATGACGCATGGGCTCGGCCAGCGACTCCGGCATCTGCATGCTGCGGCCCAGCATGATGCCGGTGATATCGCGCACCTTGTTGGCGATCTTGTCCTGGACGCTGATCAGGTCCAGCAAGTCGGAGCGCGAGACCGGCAGAAACATGGTATTGGGGAGGTTCAGGCGCAGTTCGGTCTTGAGCTCATCCGCCTCATGTTCGAGGCGCGTGATGGACTCGCGGCAAACGCCGGCTTGCTGCCACTCGCCATTGAGGCTGGCTTCAAAGAACGGCAGCAACTGCTCGGCACAGTCGTTGACCTTGACGATGTGGGCCAGCAGCGGCTGGAATGGCGAGCGGCCAAACATCGCGGAGAAGGGATTGGGTGTCACCATGGGGCATCTGAACACTTGGAAAATGGCGGCCACAGTATAGTGACTGCCCCCGGCGACGTCATGAAAAATTCATAAAACTTTCACGCAAAATTCATACAAACCACACAGGCCTTCGGTCATGGCAAGTGAAATTGAACTCAAGCTGGCACTCGCGCCTTCCGGTCCGGATACGCTGCCTCGCCACCCGAGCCTGGCGACACTGGAACCGCAGGTCAGCCAACTGGGGAACACCTACTACGACACCCCGGAGGGTGCCCTGGAAGCCGCGCGCAGCGCCCTGCGCCTGCGGCGTGATGGCCAGCATCTGCTGCAGACGGTGAAAACACGTGGGCACGGCGGTGGCGGCCTTTCCAGCCGTGGCGAGTGGGAATGGCCCATCAGCGGCCCCGGCCTGGATATCGCCGGCCTCGCGGAGATACCGCCCATGGCCGCGCTGGGCGAGGCGACCCTCGCCCGCCTCGAGCCACGCTTCTCCACCGACTTCACGCGTCGCACCTGGCGGCTGACATCGGCAAGGGCCGATATCGAGGTCGCGCTGGACTGCGGCGAGATTCGCGCCGGCGATGCCCGGGTGACCATTCGCGAGCTGGAACTGGAGTTGAAGGACGGCGAGCCAAGTGCCCTGCAGGCATTGGCCCGCGACCTGGCCGCCGGCGTAGCGCTGCGCCCCTCGGATACCAGCAAGGCGGCACGCGGCGGCGCCCTGCTGCTTGGCCGCTGGACACTGCCCGAGGGCGGCAGCCCGGCCGCCTGGTTCCATCGCGCCACTGTCGCCCTGGATGCCCTGGCGGACAGCCATGACCCGGCATGGCGCCACCAGGCGCGCGAGGCCTTTCAACAACTGGCCTGCCTGAGCGACGATACAGCGAAGAGTGCGCGCTGGCTGGCCGACGCGCTGGAAAGCCCTGACTGGTTCGATGCGGCCTTTGGTGGCCATGCCCTGGCGCTTGCGCGCCGCCTGTCCGGTGACGCTCAGCTCGGCTGACCCACGACCACAAGGACGCCCTTTCTCGTGAGCCAATGGAAACCTGCGGGGGAAGGTCTGCGCACGCGCATCTTCCAGATCATTTTCGAGTCCGACACAGCGGCCGCCAAGGCCTTCGATATCGCCCTGATCGGCCTGATCCTGTGCAGTGTGCTGGTGGTCATGCTGGAAAGCGTGGTGCCGCTGCGCGAGCGCCATGGCGCGCTCTTCCATTGGCTCGAATGGGGCTTCACGATCCTCTTCACGGCCGAGCTGGCCGTGCGGCTCTACTGCCTGGACCGGCCCTGGCAGTACCTGCGCAGCTTTTATGGGGTCATCGACCTGCTGGCTATCCTGCCCACTTGGCTGGCCCTGATCGTGCCGGGCGCCCAGTCGCTGGTCGTGGTCCGGCTGCTGCGAACGTTGCGGATTTTCCGTGTGCTGCGCCTGATGGAATTCGTTGGTGAAGGCCGATTACTGATCGATGCCCTGAAACGCAGCTCGCATCAGATCTTTCTGTTTCTGTTCACGGTCTGCATGCTGATCACCATCTTTGCTTCACTGGTGTATTTGATCGAGCCCGCCGAGGCCGGCTTCACCAGCATCCCCACCTCGATCTACTGGGCGGCGGTGACCCTGACCACGGTCGGTTATGGCGACATCGCGCCGGTCACGCCACTCGGTCAGGCCATTTCGGTGATGATGATGCTGATCGGCTACTCGATCATCGCCGTGCCCACCGGCGTCTTCTCCGCCGAGGTCATCCGCTCGATTCGAGCCGACCGCTATTCCGAGGAAGCCTGCCCCGGCTGCGGCCATGACCGTCATGACCATAAGGCCTATTACTGCCTGCGCTGCGGCACCTGGCTGGACGAGGAAACCCCGGACCCGCGGACCCAGGACCGGAAAGATGGCGAGACACCCTAGGCATTGTCCGAAAACTGTCTGCGCTCGGTTATACGGCGTTGAAAATCTTCTCGCGCGCGAGTCCGATCAAAATGCTCATTTACCCCTTGTAAACTCCGCGTTTTCGTAGATTTTCGCCTTGTCTAACCTTCGCTCGTCGACTTTTCAGACAAAGCCTAAGATCAGATACCAGCGACGCTTCTAGCCGCATGCCCCGCCATCCTGCCCGGGCCAGCTGACACAGTCGCCGGGACGGATATCCCTGGCCTCGAAGTAACCGGCATTGACCTCCAGCGCCGCATGATAGGCCTTACTGGCGCGAGTGACCGGGCAGTCGCCCGGCGAATCGGAGCGGCAGGGCTGCATGCGGTGAATCTCGTTGATGCGGCCCTCGGCATCCAGGAAGGCAATATCCAACGGAATCCGCGTGCGATACATCCAGAAGCCACTGCGCGCGGGCTGAGCCACGTCGTAGAGGAACAGCATGCCGGCATCCTGCGCCAGGGACTGGCGCTCCATCAGGCCCTGACTGCGCTCCGAGGAGCTGTTGGCCACCTCGACCGTCAGGCGGTGCGGTCCCTGGCGGCTGTGAATGGTCAAGGGTCGGGTCGGCAGGAACGCCGCCCAGGCCAGCGGCTGCCAGCCAAGGGCCAGTGGCAACAGGGCCAGGCCCTGTAACAGGCGCCGCCGAGTCGGGTCGGGAGCCCGGGGGCCACCTCCCGAGGCGCCCCCGGCAGCTAGCCTCATCGCTCGTTCAATGCTGGCCATGGTGGGTACCCACATCGAGAATCTTCAGGGTATTGGTGCCGCCATGGGCATTCATATGATCCCCGCGGGTCAGGATGACATGGTCGCCCGGCTCGGCAATGCTATGACGGACCAGCACATCCATGGCGCGGTCGTTGAGCTCGTCGGCGGTCATCTGGCTGGTATCGAAGGGCAGCGACACCACGCCCCGATACAGCGCCATGCGACGCTGGGCGACCGGGTTGTGCGCCAGCCCGACGATCGGCAGCCCCGAACGAATCCGCGAGGCAATCAAGGGCGTGTAGCCGGTGGAAGTCATGCAGACGATGGCCGCCACGCCGGCGAGGTGGTTGGCGGCATACATCGCCGACAGGGCGATCGTCTCGTCGATGCGCGAGAAGCCTTCATGGATGCGATGGCCGGAGGCCTGGGCCACTCGCTCGCGTTCGGCCCCCAGGCAGACGCGCGCCATGGCCTCGATGGTTTCCACCGGGTAGTCGCCGGCGGCGGTCTCGGCGGAGAGCATGACCGCGTCGGTGGCATCCAGCACCGCATTGGCCACATCGAACACCTCGGCCCGGGTGGGCAGCGGCGACTCGATCATCGACTCCATCATCTGGGTGGCGGTGATCACTGCCCGGTTCAGGGTGCGCGCGTGCTTGATAATGCGCTTCTGGGTGCCGATCAGCTGTTCGTCGCCGATTTCCACGCCCAGATCGCCACGAGCCACCATCACCGCCTGGCTGGCCTCGATGATGCCGTCCAGGGTGGCGTCATCGGCCACCGCCTCGGCGCGCTCCAGCTTGGCCACCAGGCCGATATCGGCACCGGCCTCGCCGAGCAGTACGCGGGCCTCGTGCATGTCGGCGGCACTGCGCGGAAAGGACACCGCCAGGTAGTCGACGCCAATCTCCATGGCGGTCTTCAGGTCGGTCTTGTCCTTGTCGGTCAGCGCCGGAGCAGAGAGGCCGCCGCCCTGCTTGTTGATGCCCTTGTTGTTGGAGAGCTTGCCGCCCTGTTCCACGGTGGTGTGGATCTGCGTGCCGTCCACGCGGACCACGTCCAGCACCAGCCGGCCGTCGTCGAGCAGCAGGCGGTCGCCGGCCGCCACGTCGTCGGCCAGCGCTTTGTAGTCACAGCCCACGCGGGTGGCGTCGCCGGCTTCGCCGTCGAGCGCCACGTCGATCACGAAGGCCTGGCCGCCCTCGAGTTCCACCGGGCCGTCGGCAAAGCGAGCGATGCGAATCTTGGGGCCCTGGAGGTCGCCCAGCACGGCGACGCTGCGGCCCAGCCGGTCGGCGATCTCGCGCACCTGGGTGAGGCGGCGGCGATGGTCCTCGGGCGCGCCGTGGGAGAAGTTGAGGCGCACCACATCGACGCCGGCGGCGATCATCTGCTCGAGCACGTCGGGCCGGTCACTGGCCGGGCCGAGAGTGGCGACGATCTTGGTGCGGCGAATCGGCTCGTGAATCGGAGCATGGGGGGGAAGTGTCATGAAGTCCTCGGCAAAACCAGAATGGCTCGAAAGTCGTTGACATTGGTGCGCGTCGGGCCCGTCACGATCAGGTCGCCCAGGGCCGCGAAGAAAGTATAGGCATCATTACGTGACAGATAGTCGTCAGGATCAAGGTCGAGCCTTTCACGCGCCTGCCAACAGCCCGGCCCGAAGATGGCACCGGCATTGTCTTCCGAGCCATCGATGCCATCGGTGTCGATGGCCAGTGCATGGATACCCGGAGCGCCCTTGAGGGCACTGAAAAGCCCGAGCAGATACTCGACATTACGACCACCGCGGCCATCGCCCTGAAGGGTCACGCTGGTCTCGCCGCCGGACAGCAGCAGGCAGGGCCGCGAAGCGTCTCGCTGGGCGTCAAACGCCAGCTTCGCCTGGGTGCGCCCGAGTTCACGCGCCTCGCCTTCCAGGTCATCGCCCAGCCACTGAACCGCGATGCCCTCGGCCACCGCGGACTGCCGGGCCGCTTCAAGCGCATCCCGGGCTCGCGCCAACACCTGCTGCCGGTCCCGCCGGAATTCCGCATCCTCGGCACGCGGCGCATCACCGGCAGAGTTCAAGTGGTAACGCACGGCCGGCGAGATGGCAATGCCATGCTGTTCGAGTATCGCCAGCGCATCCGCGGGGGTACTGGCATCCGGCAGAGTGGGTCCCGATGCAATCAGAGACGGATCATCGCCGGGCACATCCGAGATCAACCAGGTCAACACTGGGGCCGGATGAGCCGCTACCGCCAGGCGCCCGCCCTTAATGGCCGACAGATGACGGCGCACGGTGTTGATCTGACTGATCGGCGCCCCGCAGCGCAACAGTGCCTTGTTAAGGGCCTGTTTCTCGGCCAGCTCGATACCCGCTGCCGGCAGGGTCATCAGCGCCGACCCGCCACCCGAGATCAGGGCAATCACTCGGTCGTCCTTGCCCACCCCTTCCAGGGCATCCAGCATACGCCGCGCCGCCCGCTCACCGAGGTCATCCGGCATCGGGTGCGACGCCTCCAGCACCTCGATGTGAGTGCAGGCATCGGCACCGCCCTGGGGGCCATGGCCGTAGCGGGTGACCACCAGACCACTCAGCGGTGCTTCGGGGCAGTGCGCCTGCCAGGCTCGCTCGAGCGCCGTGGCCATGGCGGCCGCCGCCTTGCCAGCCCCCACCACTAGAGTGCGACCTGCCGGGGGCTCGGGAAGCGCGTCAAAGACCAGTGACTGCGGATGCACCGCGGCGACCGCCGTTTCACTGAGCTGAATCAACCAGCGACGCACCCGTTCCGGGTCACCGGGGTCAAGCGGCAAGGTGTTTTCCGTCATGGAAGCTCCTTGAGGTCACCATCACTGCCGGTCGCCCCGGGTGGCTTGTCGAGCGGCACCGGCGCCAGGACCGTCAGCGATAGGCGCCCTGAATATCGGTGATCCGGGGGGCCTGACGGCCCAGGCCGTCATGCAGATCGAGCATGCGCTCCAGCCAAGCATGGACCGGGTCGGCATTGGAGACCAGGTCGGCGGTGGAGACGCAGCGCGCCCACATGAAGTTGCCGAAGACGAGGTAGTCGGCCGCGCCCGGGGCATCGCCGTCCAGGAAGGGGGCTTCCTCGAGGCGGCCGCGCAAGGGAGCCAGAGCAGTATCGAGCTGGCTCAGCCCTCTCACCGGCGAGTGCACTTCCTCGAGGGTGCGGCCGAAGCGCTTCTCGCGGGTCTCGCGGAAGTAGGCACGATCATCCGGATGGATGGCATTGAGCAGATCCATGATGATAATCGCCATGATCGGGGGCGCCAGCGAGCGTTCGGCGTAATGCTTGAAGAAACGCGCCCGGGCCTCGGCCAGCGCATCGCCGACCAGCGGTGCCTCGGGATAGGTGCGATCGAGATAGCACAGGATGTCATAGCTCTCGGTGACTACCGTGTCACCATCGACCAGCACCGGCACCTTGTCGTGTTCGGCGAAGGCTAGTGCCTCCTTGTCGTGGAAATGCCAGGGCCGCGTCTCGACATCCAGTCCCTTGTGGGCCAACGCCAGACGCACCCGCCAGCAGAAGGGGGAAAAACGCAAAGACTCATCAATACCGCAGAGGTCATAAAGCACGCGGGTCATTCTGGCTCCTAGTATTTGCAAAGCAGACCTTCGATAGTGCCAAGAAACGCTCGGCCTCGCCAATGCGGTCAAGACAAGGCCGAGCAGGCAGGCCTGCCCTCCTGCGCGATACGATGGGCCTGGGACAACACGAGCGCTGGCTCAGCCCAGCCGCTCTCGCTAGACTGGAAAGGCATGCAGGACCCGTGAGGCAACGCCGGAGGACAGACATGGCAGGTGGCTGGGCAAAGGACGGCAGCGTCCAGGAACAGATCGAGAGCACGGTCGAGGATGCGGTGGAGCGCTCGCGTAGTCGGCTGCCCGGCGGCGAGAGCCTCACGTATTGCGAGGAGTGCGATGAACCAATCCCCGAAGCACGCCGCGCGGCCGTGCCGGGGGTACGCCTGTGCATCGCGTGCCAGGCCGAACAGGACAAGCGTGACAACGCCCGCTCCGGCGTCAACCGACGCGCCAGCAAGGACAGCCAGCTGCGCTGACCGATTTCTCCCCCGCCGGCATCTCACCCCTCACCTCTGCCCCCTCATATCGTCTCAAGCCTCACCCATGACATCTCACCCCTAACCACTCACTCCTCACCCTTCACAACTCACCCTTCACAACTCACCCCTCACCACTCACTCCTCACCCTTCACAACTTCCCCCTCACTCCACCCCGGCATCAGCCTGGTCAAGTCAAGGGGTAGGTTATCGACAGTTAGCGCCCCGAGCTGTCGCTGTTCGGCATGCTCAATGAACTGCCGCTGACTGGCCAGTCGGGCGCGGGGAAATCCACGTGATAGACTGGCGGCATTCGAGGCCACTACCGTTCAAAGGACATTCCATGTCGCTAGACGATCTCCAGCTCAATCTGCGCAACCTGTCACCCGAGGATTACCCCCAGCTCAAGGCGTTGATGGATGCCGTCTATGACGACCTGGGCGGCGCCTGGCCCGAACACACCATGGAGCGCCTGATCCAGGAATTTCCCGACGGGCAGATCGGCATCGAGGACGACGGGCGCCTGGTCGGCGTGGCCCTCACCGTGCGGGTGGATTACGACGGCTTTTCCAACCCGCACAAGTACGATGACCTCATCGATCAGCGCGAAATCATCCTCAACGATGCCGAGGGTGATGCGATGTACGGCCTCGACGTGCTGATTCATCCGGCCTACCGCGGCTACCGGCTGGGCCGGCGCCTGTATGAGGCACGCAAGGAACTGTGCCGCTCGATGAACCTGCGGGCCATCCTCGCCGGCGGGCGCATTCCGCAGTACCACCAGTACGCCGACGAACTGACCCCGGCCGAGTACATCGACAAGGTGGCCCGCAAGGAAGTCCACGACCCCATTCTGTCGTTCCAGCTGGCCAATGACTTTCAGGTCAAGCGACTGCTCACCAAGTACCTGCCCGAGGACGAGAAGTCGCGCGGTTATGCCACCCTGCTGGAGTGGAACAACATCCTATTCGAGCCCGCCGAGCGGGTGCTGGAAACACGCCGTACCCAGGTTCGCGTGGGAGCCGTGCAGTGGCAGATGCGCGAATTCGCCTCGGTGGAGGCGGTACTGCAGCAGGTGGAATACTTCGTTGATGCCCTGGCAGACTACCAGAGCGATTTCGCCGTCTTCCCGGAGCTGTTCAATGCCCCGCTGATGGGCCTGCAGGATCGGGCCGCCCAGCAGGATCAATTGGCTGCCATTCGCTTCCTGGCCGAGTTCACCGAACGCTTCAAGACCGAGCTGTCGCGCATGGCGGTCTCCTACAACATCAACATCATTGCCGGCTCGATGATCGAGGTCGGCGAGGAAGACCGACTCTACAACGTCACTTACCTTTGCCACCGCGATGGCTCGGTGGAACGTCAGGCCAAGCTTCACATCACCCCCCAGGAGCGGCGAGACTGGGTCATCGAGGGCGGCGACGAGCTCCAGGTCTTCGAGACCGACGCCGGTCGCATCGGCATCCAGATCTGCTACGACGTCGAGTTCCCCGAGCTCTCGCGCCTGCTGGCCGATCAGGACATGGATATTCTGTTCGTGCCCTTCTGGACCGACACCAAGAACGGCTATCTGAGGGTGCGTCACTGCGCCCAGGCGCGGGCCATCGAGAACGAGTGCTACGTGGTGTTGTGCGGTAGTGTCGGCAATGTGCCGTCGATCGAGAACCTCGACATCCAGTATGCCCAGTCCTCGGTCTTTTCGCCCTCGGACTTTTCCTTCCCGCATGATGCCGTGCTGGCCGAGACCACGCCCAATACCGAGATGATCATGTTCTCCGACCTGGATCTGAGCCGGCTCAAGGTCGTGCGCAACGAAGGCTCGGTGACCAATCTCAAGGATCGCCGCCAGGACCTCTTCGACCTGCGCTGGCGCGACTGGTCCTGGAAGTCCGGGGGCCGTCTGGGCGCCGAGGACAACTGATCGCGTGCTGGCCTTCCTGAATCGCTGGCGGAGAGCCCGCTTCGAGGCCCGACACCCCTTCCCCGAGGCCGACTGGCAGGTGGCGCAGCGTCGAGTGCCCCTGCTCACCCTGCTGCCCGACGAACCGGCCGAGCGACTGGGGCGTCGGGCCTGGCATTTTCTGCACCGCAAGCGCATCAGCCTGCATCCAGCGCTGCGCGAGGAAGGCATTGAATTCGACACGCCCGGTCATCTGGCGCTGGCCGGGCAGGCCTGCCTGCTGACCCTTGGCTGGCGGGAGCGCGACCACCTTGATGCCTTCGCCAATGTCCACGAGTTGCTGATCCTGCCCGGAGCCTTTCAGCGACGGGTCGAAGAGATGGATGAATTCGGCGTCATGCATGAATACGACGACGAGCGAGCCGGGGAAACCTCTCACCAGGGGCCGGTGGTGGTCGCCTATCCGGACCTGATGGCCAGTGGCGGGCTGGACGGCTTCAATGTGCTGATTCACGAACTGTCGCACAAGCTCGATATGGGCAACTCGCTGGACGCCGATGGCTATCCCCCCTTGCCCGGCGACATGGATCCCCGCCAGTGGTACCGGGTCTTCATGTCCACCTGGGAGGATCTACAGGCGCGTATCGAGAACGTCGAGACCACGCCCATCGACGACTATGCGGCCAGCCATCCGGGTGAATGCTTCGCGGTCGCCTGCGAATACTTCTTCACCTCACCGCGGCCCCTGCTGGCCGCCTACCCGGCCCTCTACCGCCTGCTGTCACAGTATTTCCGTCAGGACCCGGCCGCCTGGTGACGACAGACCCTCAAACCCGGCGAGATGGTCGCCTTCGACAACCGCCGCGTACTGCCCGGGCGCTACGTCTTCAATCCCAACAGCGGGCGTCGACACCTGCGGGGCATCTATCTGCACCTCGACATGCTGGAGTCGCGGCCGCGCGTGCTGGCACGGGACGATTAAACTGGAGTCGCGGCCGCGCGTGCTGGCACGGGACGATTAAAATGGACAAGCCCCGAGCTGGCCGGGGCAGCCAGTGCAGGACCGGACATAAAACAGCGCCACACGCTTTGGCAGTGGGGCTCTCTGACGTATGCTGTCGCCAGTCATTCACCAGGAAACTGTCCGTATCATGTCTCGGCCACTCAGCATCCTCGCCCTCGTGCTGCTCGCACTCGTCTCGCTGGGCCTGCTCTGGCAATGGCTTGCCATGCAGGATCTACTGACCCTCGACAACCTGCGCGAGCTGGCCCGAGGGTCGCTTGCCTGGCGCGATGCCAGCTGGGCGGTGCTGGTGGTCATGGCGGTCTACGCGGTGGCGTCACTGGTCATGTTTCCGCTCAGCCTGCTGGTGGCCCTGACCGGCCTGCTGTTTGGGCCCTGGTGGGGCTTTGCCTACTCCCTGGCAGGCACACTGGCGGCTTCGATGCTGACCTGGTGGGTCGGCCGTCGACTGGGACGGGATGCCCTGATGCGCTATGGCGGCAAGCACCTCAAGGGGCTGTCGCGCTACCTCTCCGGCCGCGGAATTCGCACCATGACGCTGGTCAACCTCTTGCCACTGGCCCCTTTCACCCTGACCAACATGATGGCCGGCGCCTTTCATCTGCGCTTTCGCGATTACATGATCGGCTCGACGCTTGGCATCGCGCCCGGCCTGGCGGGAGTCACGCTACTGGGCAGCCAGCTGGGGGAACTGGTGACCGCGAACAATACCCAGGAGGTGGTGCTGGCCCTGCTCGGATTGCTGGCCGGTGTAGGCGTGTTGTTTGCCCTCAAGCGTTGGTCGCAGCGCCGTCAGCGCCGTGGCTGATCACTCCGGGGGCATCCCCGGCTCATCATGCCGGCCGCCCGGCCACCAGTTGGGGCGTTCCTGATCCCACTCGCCCTGCACCATGTGACGCAACAGCCGTCCCCGATAGCGCAGCATCTGCCACTCGGCGCCCAGGCGCCCACGCACCCGGTCCCAGCCACCATCATCGGCATGCGTGAAGGGGCCGCCCCGTGCAACGATCTCGCGATAGACCAGCAGACAACGCCGCGCACAACGCTGTTCGTCATAATCCGCGGCCGTCTCTAGCGCCGCTTCCCGGTACGGGGCTCGCACACCCGCCTCGGCCAGGTCATCCAGCGCCTCGGCCATGGCGTCTTCGTCGTCCTCCGGCAAGAGGCGACCATTCCGGCCATCCTCGACCACTTCCACCACCCCCGGCGCCGCTACAGCCACCACCGGCAGGCCGGCGGCCATGGCCTCGGCCACGACCATGCCTTGGGTCTCGCTGTGCGACGCGAAGGCGAAGACATCCATGGCATGGTAGGCATCGATGAGGGCGTCACCATGCAGGCGCCCGGTGAAGTGCACCCGATCACCGACCCCATGCTGCTCGGCGATGCCCTGCATGGCATCGGAGGCATCGCCATCGCCCACGACCAGAAAGTGGGCGTAAGGCTGCCGGCTCAGCGTCAGGCAGACCGCCTCGGTCAGGAATGACAGGTTCTTCTCCTGAGCCAGTCGGCCCAGGTGACCGATGACATAGGCCTCGGCGGGAATGCCGTGATGCTGCCGGCGGGCCTCGCCACTGCCCAGAGTAAAGCGCGCCGTGTCGACACCGCTGGGCACGACCCGCACCGCAGAGTTGGCCTCACGCTCGAGCAACAGGTCGCGAATGCTCTCGCTCGGCGCGATGACGCTGTCGCACAACCAGCTATATTGGGTGGCCAGGGCGATGGCAAAACGCTGCATGCGCGGCGAGTCCCCGGGCACATAATGGGTATAATGCTCGTAGAGGGTGTGGTGGGTAAATACCAGCGGCAGGCCATAGGTCTCGGCGGCCCGGGCCGCGGTGTCGCCCAGCAGGAAGGGGTGGTGGGAGTGCACGATATCCGGCTCGAAGTCCTCGATGACTTCATAGAGCTGTCCGGGCATGGGCACCGGCAAGGAAAAGTCGCTGCCGTTGAAGTGCTGGACGGCCGTGACCCGGACCACATCCGCTTCATCCTCGGGCTGGCCCTCCAGGCGTGGTGCCACCACCAGCACACGGTGGCCGGCCTGGCACAACTGATACTTGAGACGCTGTACCGACTCGCTGACCCCACCGACAATCGGGTAATAGGTATTGGTGAACATCAGCACATTCACTGCGGAAACTCTCCTGTGAGGACACAACGCGACATCGGCGGCTATACCGAGCTTTCCCGCGTCTCATGATACGCGACACACCCGCCAGTGTGGAAAGCGACCAAGATGATACACGGCATTGCAATTGCTCAGCCAGAGCGCCGCACCCTGGCAGTCTTGTCTGTTGATGGAGGCCACCTCGACCACCTGTCGACTTTGCGACGGGAAATGTCAGTGTATGATGCGAGCAGGCAAACGTGTCGTTTGCCGTCGAATCATTCATTCCCATTGAGCCTTGCCACCATGCTGACACCCCGCCGATACCTGCTGCCCTTGCTGGCAGCTTCCAGCCTGAGCCTGAGCGCCTGCACCGGGATTCCGGAGGGCGTGGAGCCCATCCAGGGCTTCAAACTCGACCGTTACCTGGGCCAATGGTACGAGATCGCGCGCCTCGATCACTCCTTCGAGCGCGGCCTGGACTGCGTCACCGCCGAGTACGCCATGCGCGAGGACGGCGGCGTCAGTGTCATCAACCGGGGCGTCAACCTTCAGGAAGGCGAAGCCGATGTCGCCGAGGGCAAGGCCTACTTCATCGATTCGACCGATGTCGGCCGCCTCAAGGTCAGCTTCTTCGGTCCCTTCTACGGCGGCTACAACATCATGGCGCTCGACACTGATTACCAGTGGGCGCTGGTCGCCGGCCCGAACCGCGATTATCTATGGATCCTGTCGCGGACCCCCACATTGCCCGACGCCACCTATCGCGACCTCGTGCAGCGCGCCGCCGAGCACGACTTCCCCACCGACGAGCTGATCAAGGTCGAGCAAGGAAAGGCCTGCGCTGACTGGCGCTGAGCCACGGAGCGCCGAGTTTTCATTATCGCACCCCGGGCTTTCATCAAGCCGACGCCGGAGCTTGATCCGGTGGCAGACTCTGGGGAAGGTGGCGTTATTACAACAACGCCACAACGGGAGCGACATGATCACCACGGCCTATTCTCGACGCCGCTGCAACGCCAGCCGACAGCATCCTGAGGAGGCTTGCCATGCTGGCTGAGTGGCTGGAGCAGAGCCTGGCGGGGGACGCCTCGATGCCCCGGGATGGCGAGCTTGCCGGCGGGCGCTTTCACATGCCGGGCCCGGGTATGCTGGAACTCACCCCCTTCAGTGACGCGCCGGAGGCACCCGCCGTGGTGCTGTCGGTGGGCATTCATGGCAATGAAACGGCGCCCATCGAGCTGCTGGGCGCCAGCCTGGCTCGGCTGGAAGCCGGCCTGCTGACGCTGGGCAGTCCGGTGCTGGTGATACTCGGCAACCTCGAGGCCATCCGCGCCGGCACCCGCTTCGTCGAAACCAACCTGAACCGCCTGTTTCGCCGCGACCTGGCCGAGACCGGCATGGAAGCTGACCGGGCCCGCGCCCTGATGGCAGCAGTGGATGCCTTCTTCGCGCACCATGCCACGCGCCGCCGATTGCACTACGACCTGCACACGGCCATTCGCGGCAGTCAGTACCCCAGGTTCGTGGTCGAACCACATGGCGCGGCCGTCACCACACCGGAACAGTGGCAATGGCTGGCCGGTGCGGATATCCAGGCAGTACTGCACCAGCATACCCACAGCTGGACCTTTTCCCATTACAGCAAGCACTATCATGCGGCCCAGGCCTTCACGCTCGAACTGGGGCGCGCCCTGCCCTTCGGCGACAATGACCTTGCGCCCCTGGCGCCCATGGGCCAAATGCTCGATGCCCTGCTGGCCGGGGACACCCCCCGAAAGGCCGATGCCTCGCGCATGACCTACTTCCGGGTCGAGCACGAGCTGTTCCGTCACAGCGAAGCATTCCGTCTATGCTTTGACGATGACACCCCGAACTTCACCGAGTTTGCACCCGGCACATGCCTCGCCGAGGATGCCCAGGCCGGCGCTTTCACGGTCGGCGAGACTCCCCTGCGCGTGGTCTTCCCCAATGCCAGGGTCGAGCTGGGCGCCCGCGCCGCGCTACTGGTCACCGCGACCGACGCCCCACGGTCGGGTGATTGAACATTGTGTCAACGCATAGCCCGGCCGCAGAATTACAACAAGCTGGAGTCGTCATGCACCACCGAACCGCTTCTCAAGCCCCGCGCTGGCGAACCGTCAGGCCCCCATGGCCTGCCACCTGGCCGACGAGCTGTTAGAATCGCTGACCTTTCTCGTTGGCCCGCACCCTGATCCTGCCGACACTGGCGACCTACTCGAACTGGAGTCCGCTTCATGGCCGATACCCCGATTCCGCTGGAAGTGCGCGATATCACCAAGCGCTTCGGCAACACCGAAGTCCTTAAAGGCCTGTCACTGCAGGCCCAGAAAGGTGATGTAATCACCCTCATCGGAGCCTCGGGCTCCGGCAAGAGTACCTTTCTGCGCTGCATGAACCTGCTCGAACAACCCGACCAGGGCGAGCTTATCGTTCACGGCGAGTCCATCCGCTTCAAGGAAACCAAGAAGGGGCGCGAACCGGCTGACTGGAAACAGGTCGTCAACATGCGCGCCAAGCTCGCCATGGTCTTTCAGAGCTTCAATCTCTGGGCCCACATGACACTGCTCGAGAACATCATCGAGGCCCCGGTGCATGTACTGGGCAAATCGAAGCAGGAAGCCACCGAGCATGCCCGTCAGTTACTGGAGCGTGTCGGCCTTGGCGACCGTGCCGACTACTATCCGGCCCAGATGTCGGGTGGCCAGCAGCAGCGCGGCGCCATTGCCCGCGCCCTGGCCATGGACCCGGAGGTCATGCTGTTCGATGAACCGACCTCAGCGCTGGATCCGGAGTTGGTCGGCGACGTGCTAAAAGTCATGCGCGACCTCGCTGAGGAAGGCCGCACCATGATCGTGGTGACACACGAAATGGCCTTCGCCCGCGATGTCTCGACCCAGGTGATCTACCTCCATCAGGGGCAGGTCGAAGAGGCCGGCGCGCCCGACCAGGTGCTCGGCAACCCGAGCTCCGAACGACTCAAGCAGTTCCTGGCGCCCAAGCACTGAGGTGACCCGGATGAGGAGACTCACATGATCGACCTGCACGGCTATGGCCCGCGCCTGCTGGAAGGCGCCCTGGTCACCATCGAACTGGCAGTGCTGTCGCTGATCCTAGCCGTCCTGCTGGGCCTGGCCACTGCCAGCGCCAAGATGTCACGCAACTGGGTACTGCACCGCCTGGGCACCGTCTACACCACGGTAATCCGCGGCGTCCCCGACCTGGTGCTGATGATGCTGCTGTTCTTCGGCGGCCAGATTGGTATCAACATGTTCACCGACTGGCTTTACTACCAGTTCGATATCGACATCTTCATCAACGTCAACGAATTCGTCGCCGGCGTATGCACCATCGGCCTGATCTTCGGTGCCTACATGGGCGAAACCTTCCGAGGGGCCTTCCTGGCGGTGGAAAGCGGTCAGATCGAAGCCGGTCGCGCCTACGGCATGTCGCATGCCCTGGTATTCCGCCGTATCCGCTTTCCGCAGATGATGCGCCATGCCCTGCCCGGGCTTTCCAACAACTGGATGGTGTTGCTCAAGACCACGGCCCTGGTGTCGGTGATCGGCCTGTCGGACATGGTCCGCGTGGCCGCCGAGGCCTCCAAGGCCACGCGTGAGCCCTTCACCTTCATGATCATCGTCGCGGCGATCTATCTGCTCATCGCCAGCGTCTCCGAATGGGGCTTCGCACGCTTGCAGAAACGCTATGACGTCGGCTTCGAGGAGGTGAACTGATGGAAAGCCTGACCAACTGGCTGGATAACCTGCTGGCCGACAACAGTATTTTCACTCTGCAGACGCTCTCCTATTACGGAGATGGCCTGGTCACCACGGTGCAGCTGGTTTTCCTGTCACTGATCATCGGCCTGGTGCTGGCCATCCCCCTGGCCCTGGCCCGGGGATCGAAACGCGCCTGGATTCGTCTGCCGATCTTCTTCTACTGCTATGTGTTCCGCGGCACGCCCCTGCTGGTGCAGTTATACCTGATCTACTATGGCGTGGTCTTCGTCGAGGGCATTCAGGACACCTGGCTCTGGGTCATTCTCGAAAAACCCTTCGTGCCGGCTCTGATCGCCTTCACCCTGAACACCTGTGCCTACACCACCGAAATCTTCCGCGGTGCCATCAAATCGACCCCCCGGGGTGAGATCGAGGCAGCCCGCGCCTATGGCATGTCATGGGCGTTGATGCTGCGGCGCATTGTGCTGCCCAGTGCCTTCCGTCGTGCCCTGCCTGCCTACGGCAATGAAGTCATCTTTATGCTGCACGCCAGTGCCATTGCCAGCGTGGTGACCATCATGGACCTGACCGGGGCGGCCCGCTTCGTCTACGCACGCTTTTATGCGCCCTTCGATGCCTTTCTGTTCGTGGCGGCCATTTACCTGTGCCTGACCTTCGGGATCATCTACTTGTTCCGCTATCTGGAAAAGCGCCTGCTCGCCCACCTCAAGCCGGCCAGCGGCTGAAGGGTCGCGGGCCCGGCGGGGGAGCGTCGAACAAGCGTTGGTTCAAAACCACACCCAACCGTCTTTCGAGCCATGTCGCCTTCGGCTATGGTAGGAAAGTCACCACCCAAGCGGTGCAACGATCAACAAGAAGGGATAACACTATGAAATTCAGCAAGCTCCTGAGCATCGGCGTTCTCGGCGCCAGCATGGTTGCCGGCGTTGCCAACGCCGAAGTGCGTGATATCCGCATCGGGGTCGATGTGCCCTATAAGCCCATGGAGTACCGCACGCCGGACGGCGAGCTGACCGGCTTCGATATCGACCTGGGCAACGCCATGTGCGCCGAGATCGGCATTCAGTGCGAGTGGGTTGTACAGGGCTGGGACGGCATCATCCCCGGCCTCCAGGCACGCAAGTACGACGCCATCATGTCGTCCATGACCATCAACGAGCAGCGTCGTGAACAGGTGCTGTTCTCCGAGCCCTACATCACGCCGCCTTCCGCCTGGTTCGCGCCGACCGACACCGAAATCGAGACGCCCAACGAGGAAACCCTGGAAGGCAAGACCGTCGGCGTGCAGCGTGGCACCCTGCAGGACAACTACGTAACCGACATGTACGGCGACGTGGCCGACGTCAACCGCTACGCCACCGCCGATGACATGGTGCTGGACATGGACTCCGGCCGCCTCGACATCGTCTTCCTCGACTTCCCGATTGGCAAGTCCACCCTGCTCGACAGTGAGGCCGGTAACTACCAGACCGTCGGCGAGAAGATCACCGAACCGAAGGAATACTTCGGGGAAGGCTTCGGCATCGCCTTCCGTCAGCGTGACGAAGCCCTCGCGGAAGCCTTCAACGAGGCCCTGGCAACGCTGAAGGAAAACGGCACCTACGAAGAGATTCACACCAGGTACTTCAGCGAATAATGGCCTCGGCCATGACCTCATGACCACCCGGTCATGATCCAACGGCCCTGCCTCGGCGGGGCCGTTTTGCGTTCAGAGTATAACGACGGCTTTCGCTGTCAGAAACGCGGATGAGTCCCTGCAACATGGTCGGCCGCGTCTGCGGCATGCTCGGCTTGCGGTGGCTGTGCCAGCGCGGAAAGAATGCCGCATTTCGCCACCGGGCGTTGGCCCTGGCAACGCCCCTTCAGGGCCTCGAGCGAGGCCTTGAGCGTCTGCAATTGCTCGATACGCGCCTCGACGTGCTGCAGGTGTTCATCGACCAGGGCATCCGCCCGATGGCAGGCGCCTTCCGGATGATCGTGACAGGCCAGCAGGGCCCGAATCTCGTCCAGCGTCATGTCCAGCGCCCGGCAATGCCGAATGAAGGACAGACGCTCGACATGCGCCTCACTGTAGAGTCGGTAATTGGCTTCGCTTCGCGCCGGCTCAGGCAGCACCCCTTCCCGCTCGTAGTACCGAATCGTCACGACCCGGCATCCCGTGCGAGTCGCCAGCTCTCCGATTTTCATCGTCGACCTCCTGCCTGGCTTGACCCTATACAGGCTATAGGGTGTGTGATGACGGCAAAATACCACGAACGGAGCCCGAGATGTCCGATGACACCTCTCCGCAAGATGGCTGCTGCAGCGGCCATCAAGCTGAACCTGGCGAGACCGCGAATGCCCCGGCGGACAGCGACACCCTGCGCCTGCGTATCCAGGAAATGGACTGCCCCACCGAGGAAGCCCTGCTGCGCAAGGCCCTGACCTCGGCACCCGGCGTCGCCGCCCTGGAGTTCGACCTGATGGGCCGTGTACTGAGCATCCACCATCACGACGCCGATACCGAGGCGCTTCAGGCGCGTGTGCGCGACCTGGGCATGACGCCTCGCCCCCTGGAGGTCGATGACGACTCGAGCGACGCGCCGCCGGCAAGCGACGACACGCCCTGGGGGCGGCTGATACTGGCAGCACTCCTGGCCCTGGCCGCCGAGATCGTCGGCTGGACGCCCTGGCTCTGGACCGACTGGCTCTCGCCGCTGCTTGCCCTGCCGGCCATCGCACTGGTGGGCCTGCCGACCTGGCGCAAGGGCTGGGTGGCGATTCGTCATCGCACCCTCAATATCAATGCCCTGATGAGTGTGGCGGTGACCGGTGCCATTCTGATCGGCCACTGGTCGGAAGCCGCCATGGTCATGGTCCTGTTCACCCTGGCGGAGCGCATCGAGGCCGGCTCCCTGGAACGCGCCCGCCGCGCCATCCGTGACCTGCTCGACAGCGCGCCCCGCCAGGCCCGGCGCCGCACAGCGGCGGGAGACTGGGAAAGCGTGGCCGCCGAGGACGTGGCCATCGGCGAAGTCGTGCGCATCCTGCCCGGCGAACGCCTGCCGCTGGACGGCGAGGTCGTGCGCGGCCATCCCAGCCTGGACGAGTCGCCGATCACCGGCGAGAGCCTGCCCGTCGACAAGGCCCCGGGCGACAGCGTCTTCGCCGGTGCCATCAACCACGACGGCGACTTCGACATCCGCACCACCAGGGAGGCCAGCGACACCACCCTGGCGCGCATCATTCATGCCGTCGAGCAGGCCCAGGCCAGCCAGGCGCCCACCCAGCGTTTCATCGACCGCTTCGCCGCCGTCTACACGCCCGTGGTCTTCGTGCTGGCCATACTCACCGCCCTGACCTGGCCCTGGCTCGTCGGCGGCGCCTGGCTGGACGGCATCTACCGCGCCCTGGTGCTGCTGGTGATCGCCTGCCCCTGCGCGCTGGTCATCTCGACCCCGGTCACCATCGTCAGCGGCCTCTCTGCCGCGGCCCGGGCCGGCATCCTGATCAAGGGCGGACGCTTCCTCGAACAGGGGCGGCGTCTGACCTGGCTGGCCCTGGACAAGACCGGTACCCTGACCCAGGGCGAGCCGGCACTGGAGCATTGGGAAGTGCTCGGCGACACCTCGGCGGCACACCGACAGAACCTGGCGCGGCAAGCCGCACTGCTGGCCGGGCGCTCGACCCACCCCGTCTCCGCCGCCATTCAGCGTGCCCTCGCCGAGGATTCACACGACGGTCGGGTGGACGACCTCCGCGAACGCCCGGGCCAGGGCGTCGAAGGCCAGCTGGATGGCCAGGCACTCTGGCTGGGCAATCGCCGGCTCGCCGATGCCCGGGGCCTGCTCGACGCGACGCTCGCCGAACGCCTCGAGGCGCTGGAGCGGCACGGCGCCAGCGTCGTGGCGCTCGGCTCAGCCGACCGGGTGATGGCCCTCTTCACCGTGCGCGACCCGCTCAAGCCCAGCAGTCTGGCCGCCATCCAGGCCCTGCACCGGCTGGGGGTGAAGACGCTGATGCTGTCCGGCGACAACCGCCACGCCGTGGCCGCCATCGCCGCGGAAGCCGGCATCGACAGCGCCCGGGGAGAGCTGCTGCCCGAGGACAAGCTCACCATCATCGAGGAACACAGCCACCACGGCGTGACCGGCATGGTCGGCGACGGCATCAATGATGCGCCCGCCCTGGCACACGCCGATATCGGCTTCTCCATGGGAGCGGCCGGCAGCGATGTGGCCATAGAGACCGCCGACGTCGCGCTGATGGACGACGACCTCGGCAAGTTACCGAGTTTCCTGCGCCTGGCACGCACCACTCACCGCGTGTTGATCCAGAACATCGTGCTGGCACTCGGCATCAAGGCCGTCTTCCTGGTCCTGGCCTTCAGCGGTCAGGCGACCCTGTGGATGGCGGTATTCGCCGACCTGGGCTCCAGCCTGCTGGTCATCGGCAACGGACTGCGGTTGTTGCGGCACCGGGATTGAAGCGCCCGGGCAGAATACCCGGGCGTCAGCGTCATTCGAAGCTGAAACGGGGTGTCGGGGCACCGGGAAGCAGTTCGGCGCAGCATTGCACCTTGTCGACCAGTTGCGCATGGCTGGGTGCCAGCAGGTTGACGTGGGCCAGCTTGCGGCCGGGACGCTCACTCTTGCCGTAACGGTGCAGGTGGGCATCCTCGATCTCGAGCAGGCGCGCCGGTTCGCCTTCCTGACCGATCACATTGACCATGCAGGACGGCATGCGGGCCGCCGTGTCGCCCAACGGCAGGCCCTGAATGGCGCGCAGATGGTTTTCGAACTGGCTGGTCACCGCGCCGTCCATGGTCCAGTGGCCCGAGTTGTGCACGCGCGGCGCCATCTCGTTGGCCAACAGGCTACCGTCACGCGCCTGGAAGAGCTCCAGGGTCAGGACACCGACATAGTCGAGCTCGTCGAGCAGGGCGCGAATGTACTCATCGGCGGTTTGCTGAACGGCCGCATCCAGGTCCGGCATGGGCGCCAGCGAATAGCGCAGAATACCGTCGACGTGCAGATTCTCGGCCATCGGATAGAAGACCACCTGGCCGTCGCGGCCACGCACGGCGATGATCGAAACCTCGCGCACGAAGTCGACGAAGGCCTCGACGATCAGCCGGGGGTGACTGATCGAGCGCCAGGCCTCAGCGGCATCGGCCGGATCCTTGATCACCGCCTGGCCCTTGCCGTCATAGCCGTCGGTCACCGACTTGGCGACCACCGGCGTGCCCAGCTCTTGCACCGCCGCCTCGAGGGCCTCGGCACTCTCGACCAGGCGATAAGCCGGCGTGGGAATGGCGAGCCGGTCGAACAAGGCCTTTTCCTCGGCGCGGTTCTGGCAGACGCGGATCGCCTCGCTGGAGGGATGCACCGGCTTGTGTTCCTCAATGGCCTGCACCAGCGGTACCGGCAGGTGCTCGAATTCATAGGTCACCAGATCGACCTTGGCCAGAAACTCCGCCAGGTGCTGCTGATCGGTATCCACCATGACATCACCGATGCCGGCACTCGGATTGCCGGTGGTATCCATGAAGGTGAAGCGATTGCCCAGTGGGTAGCCCGCCAGGGCCAGCATGCGGCCCAATTGGCCGGCGCCCAGTACACCGATATTCATGCTTGGTTTACCTCGCTGAGATCACTCTGAATGGGGACGCGGGTCGGGGTTGTTCAGCACCTTGTCGGTCTGCTCGGCACGGAAGCTCTCCACCGCCCGGCGCACCGCGGCATCCTGCAGGCCGACGATCTGCGCTGCCAGCAGGCCGGCATTGATGGCGCCCGGCTTGCCGATGGCCAGGGTGCCCACGGCCACACCGCCGGGCATCTGGGCGATGGAGAGCAGCGAGTCCATGCCCTTGAGGGACTTGGACTCCACCGGTACCCCCAGCACCGGCAGTGCCGTCTGGGACGCCACCATGCCCGGAAGGTGTGCGGCCCCGCCGGCACCGGCAATGATCACCTGCAGGCCGCGTTCGGCAGCCGTCTTGGCGTAATCGAACAGCAGGTCGGGCGTACGGTGAGCCGAGACCACCCGCGTCTCGTGCGCGACCCCGAGGCGTTCGAGCATGTCGACGGCATACTCCATGACCGGCCAGTCGGACTGGGATCCCATGATGACGCCGACGCGCGGCGAGTCGTTAGCTGGCATTCAAGGCTCCTCGCGAAACAACAATTGGCCGAATCCGGCAGCACCGCGGGAAACAAAGTCGGATGCCGGAATGGTGCAAAATCCCGCATTCTAGCAGAGCCGGGGCGAGCCTTCCTTAACCCGCGCGCCCGGATGTCGGGCCAACTCGAACGACATCGAGGCGATGCTGCTCACTCCAGCACACTGGCGGCACTGACGGCATGCCTTCAGCGAACTAGATTGTTAATATCTGGTCACAAAGCGAGTCCAGGATTCAATGCCGTCACGGAGTATGCCCATGAAACGCCACCTGCTAATGATCGCCGCCCTGACCGGGACACTTGCCCTGGCGGGCTGCGATGACGCCAAGCAGGCGCAGCAGGACACTGCCGACACCTCTGGCTCGGAATCCACCTCGACGGAATCGGACTCGACCCAGACCGCCGGTACCTCGAACGACACCCCGAGCGAATCCGTGGCCCGTCGCCTGGAAGGCGAACTGGAGTTCTCCGCCACGGATATTCCACTGCCGGACGGCGCCAGCATTACCATCAGCTTGCGCGATATCTCGCGTGCCGACAGCCCGGCGACCACCATCGCCGAAACCGAGGTCACCCCCGGCAACCGAGGACCGGTGACCTTCGGGCTGGACTACGCCAGCGGCGAGGTGACCCCCGAGCACACCCACAGCCTGCGCGCCGCCCTGCATGGCGACAAGGGCGAACTGTTGTGGACCACCACATCGCGGCATGTTGTTCAGGTCGGCGCCGAGGCCCAACAGGGCCCGGTGACCCTGGTGCTGGAGCCCGTCAATGCCACCCCGGATGGCAGCAGCCTGCAGGAAGCCCAGCAAGCCATGCTCCAGGAAGAAGCCCGAAACGCCGAAGCCTCCGGTGACACGGCCGACTCGCTGGACGAGGTCAACGAGCAGGCCACCGACATGCAGGAGCCCACGCCGGACAGTTCCGGCGAGGCGGAACAACCGGCTCAGTGAGCGGCACTTCCTGACCGGCTTCAGCCCGGCCCCGCCACGCGGCGCCAAACTGTTACATGGCCGACTGAATCAGCCGGCGACCGCCACCTCGCGCCGGCTGGCCAGCCAGTTGCCGACGATCAGCGCCAGCATCACGGCCGCGCCCACCATCTCGGCGACCAGGCT
The DNA here is from genome assembly GCF_030409235.1 of Halomonas almeriensis. Taxonomy (GTDB): domain Bacteria; phylum Pseudomonadota; class Gammaproteobacteria; order Pseudomonadales; family Halomonadaceae; genus Halomonas; species Halomonas almeriensis. The sequence goes on along the minus strand of NZ_JAUFPO010000002.1, from coordinate 185,678 downwards.
GGGGTAAAAGACCGCGACCATGGCCGGGGCCAGGATGACCCTGACGGGCCACGACATGCGCGTGAACAGATAGCCTTCCAGGGCCGCGGCGAAGGCCCCCAGCGCCAGGAAGCCGGTCAGCGCCGTCCACACCAGCAACGGCACCGGCCCCCCGGTAATGATCTCCGGGTTGTAGACCATGAACAACGGGATCAGATAAAGCCCCTTGGCAAACTTCCAGGCCTGGAAGCCGGTGTCCATGGGCTTGGACCCGGCGATCGCCGCGCCCGCAAAACCTGCCAGGGCGATCGGAGGCGTGACATTGGAATCCTGGGAGTACCAGAACACCACCAGATGCGCGATCAGCAGCGGCACGCCGAACTCGGCGGTCAGGGCCGGCCCCACCAGGACGATCAGCACAATATAGCTCGCCGTCACCGGCAGCCCCATGCCCAGCACCAGACTGGCCAGCAGCACCATCACCAGCGCCAGCAGCAGATGGCCGTTGGAGAAGGCCATCATCATCGCCGAGAACTTCAGGCCCAGGCCCGTCAGGCCCACCACCCCGACGATGATGCCGGCCACCGCACAGGCCATGGAGACCGCCACGGCATTGCGCGCGCCGAGCTCCAGACCCTCGAGCACCTTGAGCGCCCCATTGCGCACCGCCAGCATGACGGCACTCGCCGTGACCGGCTGGCCCTTTCTGGGGCCCACGAAGACCATCCAGATGATAAAGCGCAGGGCCGTCACCAGCAGAATGGTCAGAATGGCGTAGTAGCCCACCCGCGAGGGCGACAGGTTGATGGCCAGCAACCAGATCAGCACCGCCAGGGGCAGCAGAAAATGCCAGCCAGTACCCATGACATCCCGCACCTTGGGCAGCTCGTCCCTGCTCATGCCCTGCATGCCCTGCTTGAGCGCGATGATGTGCACGAACAGATAGACGGTGCCGAAATACATGACCGCCGGCAGGATGCTGACCTTGACCACCTCCAGGTAGGGCATGCGGGTGTACTCGGCGATCAGAAAGGCCCCGGCGCCCATCAACGGCGGCATGATCTGCCCGCCGGTGGATGCCGCCGCCTCAATGCCGCCCGCCTGGTGCGGCCGATAGCCCAGGCGTTTCATCAAGGGAATGGTGAAGGCGCCGGTGGTCACCACATTGGCGATGGCACTGCCCGAGATCGAGCCCATGCCGGCCGAGGCGATGACGGCGGCCTTGGCCGGCCCGCCTCGCTGCCTGCCGGTGGCGGCATAGGCCAGGTCGATGAAGAACTTGCCCGCGCCGGTGATCTCCAGGAAGGCGCCAAAGAGCACAAAGGTAAAGATATAGGTGGCCGCCACCCCGATGGGCAGGCCGAAGATGCCTTCCTGACCCAGGTAGAGCTGGCCCACCAGGCGGTCCAGGCTGTAACCGCGATGCTCGAGGATCCCCGGCAGCCACTCGCCCAGCCAGGGCAGCTCCCCCCGCGCCCCGGCGAACGCATAGAGAATGGCCAACAGGCCGATGATCGTCATGCCCAGACCAACCGCTCGACGGCTGGCTTCGAGAACGGTCACCGTCGCAATACAGCCGATCATGATATCGGTCTGGGTCCAGAAACCGGCGCGATTGATGATCTCGTCAAGATACAGCACCAGGTAGCCCCCGGTGATCACCGCCCCGGCGAAGAACAGCACATCGACCAGCCAGCCGATGGCGCCGCGCGGCCGGCCCGGCCCGAAGACCGGAAACATCAGAAAAGCCAGCATCATGATCAGCGCCAGGTGGATACTGCGCTGATAGAAGAGCCCCAACGGCTCGATACCCGCGGAATACAGCTGAAACAATGACAACACCACGGCCACCAGGGTGATCAGCCACAACACGGGGCGTGAATGCGGGGCCTGGCTGCCGGGGACGATGGGAGAATTGCCCGTTTCGCTCATGAAGGTTCTCTCGCAGCAGCGAATGGTCGGATCACCCCGGCTTCTGCGGAGTGATCAAGAAAATTGCGAAACCAGGCCCTGGCAGGGACTAGTCGGGCGGATACAGCCCCAGGGTAACCGCCTCGTCGGCCGCCAGACGGCTGAGGCGGATGGTCAGCGGTGCCTGCCCCACCGGATTAGGGAGCACCACCTCGCCCCCGGCCGACCGACCACACTGGACCAGGCGGCGCAGGCTCGGCTCGCCATGGCTGACCAGGCGGTGGTTGACCGCCTCGTCGCCCACGCGCAAACGGTACTGATCGCCGGGCACCGGCTCGTCGATTCCCTCGATCCAGTAACCGCCCTGCCCGTCGGATACCTGGCGCCCGCGACCGGGAATATGATCGAGCCCGGCCGCGAAGTCCGGTAGATGACTGCGTTCGAGCACCATGCGGCCATCGCGGTTGCGATAACAGTCATGCACGGTGAAGCCTTCCACCGAATGATTCCAGGCCAGGCACCAGCCAGCGCCCGGCGGCATGGGCAGGCTGACCAGCAGGTCGCCCCGCGCATCGATGACCCGCAACTGATGCGCAGGGGCGCCGGCCACGGCCGGCCCTGCCGTCAACAGCACCGCCAGGCAAGCGACCTGCACCCAAAGCGCCGGCCGAGCGGATCTCGCCGCCCGACCGGACTGCCATGGCCATGGGTCCATCAGGGACGCTGACGGTCGGCGATCTCGACACCCTGCTCTTCGTAATAGCGCAGCGCGCCCGGATGGAAGGCAATCGGCGTGGAGTCGACGCTGAACTTCACGGTGGTGTCATTGGCCGCCGGGTGAATGGCGATCAACTGATCCGTGTGCTCATACAGGGTCTTGGTGATCTGGTAGGCCAGTTCCTCGTCCAGCTCGGAGCTGGTTGCCAGGATGTTGGGGATGCCGATGGTCTGCACCGCTGACTCCATGCCTTCATAGAGGTCGGCACGCAGCTCATAGGGCGCAAACACCGGCACTTCATCCTGGGCGTTGGCCATTTCCTCGTCGCTCAGCCCGATCAAGCGGATGTCGCGGGTGGTGGCGAGGTTCATGATCGAGCTGGTGGGCGGCCCCACGCTCCAGAAGCCGGCATCGATATCGCCGTCACGCAGGGCATCGGCTGTTTCGTTGAAATTGAGGCGGCGCTCCTCGAAGTCGTCATAGCTGATGCCGTTGGACTCCAGCAGCGCACGGGCATTGAGTTCGGTGCCACTGCCGGGGGCCCCGACCGAGACGATCTTGCCCGTCAGGTCACTGAGCGACTCGATGTCCGAGTCCGCCATGGTCACGATCTGCACGGCGTTGGGATAGACGGACGCAAGGGCGCGAATGTTGTCCAGTTGGCGCCCCTCGAAGTCACCGGTGCCGTTGTAGGCCTGATACACCGTATCGGCCAGCGCCAGCGCCATGTCGGAATCCCCGCGCCAGACCAGGCCCATGTTTTCCACCGAGGCGCCGGTCACTTCGGCCACGGCATCATAGCCCTCAATGTGTTCATTGATCAGCTCGGCCAGGCCACCGCCATAGGGATAATAGGTGCCACCGGTGCCACCGGTGGCGATGGACAGCTGTTGCTGAGCGATGGCCGCCGGCGCGGCAACCAGCATTGATGCCGCGAGAGCGTAATGAATAACGCGCATGTGTGACCTCCGTTGCGATCTGGCATTCGATGCAATCGGACAAGGGCCCGATCACGTCCTGTGGTGGTGATGTCGGCGGCAGCCGCGGCTACCCTGGAAAACGCTAGCAGGCCCTCACCCGGACAGCCAGTCCGTCATTCCACGCTGGCCGCCGCAGAAACAAGTGATAACCCGATCATTTGCACCCGTCAGCGCGTTTCGCGCAAGTCTCCCAAGGTCGTAGAGCGAGGCTGACAGGGCGTCAATCCACCATTTGCTGCTCGAGGGTGGCGAGGATATGCGCCCCGATCGGCAGCGCCGAGGTCGCCGCCGGCGAGGGCGCATTGCCGACGTGAAGGCTGCGGGGCGTCTGCACGAACAGAAAGTCGTCGACCAGCTTGCCATCCGGTGATACCGCCTGGGCACGCACCCCTGCCGGATAGGGCGTCAGATCGTCCAGTTCGAGGCTCGGGCAATAACGGCGTACCAGCTCCAGATAGCCGCGCTTGTGCAGGGAGTTCTTCATCTCGACCAGTCCGGGGCCCAGGTTGTCGGCCAGCACACGGCGAATCCCCGGATCCCTGGCCATGGCCGCCAGATCCCGCCAGGAGAGATCCCGGCGCCGATACCCCTCACGCTTGAAGGCCAGCACGGCGTTGGGGCCAACGGTTACGCTGCCATCGATCATGCGCGTCAGGTGCACACCGAGAAACGGCCTGGCCGGATCGGGAATCGGGTAGATGAGATGGTCGACGATCCGGTTGTGGCGCGCCGGCAAGGCATAGTATTCGCCACGGAAGGGGCAGATGGAGAATCCCGGGTCACGCCCCAGCATGCGCACCACCCGGTCGGCCATCAGCCCGGCACAGCTGACCACATAGCGTGCCGTAAACTCCTCCCGAGGGGTGGTCACCACCATCTCCCGGCGCCTTTCCTGCAGCGCGCTGACCGGCGCTCCCAGACGAATCTCACCGCCCAGTCGCTGAAATTCGTCGGCCATGGCGCGGGTCACGGCCGCATAATCAACAATGCCGCTGGAAGGCACGAAGATGCTGCCCAGACCGGTGACATTGGGCTCGCGTTCGCGAAGCGCCTCGGCACTCAACCACTCGCGCTGCAGCCCATTGGCCGCGGTGCGCTCCCAGAGCGCCCGCATGCGCTGCATTTCCGTCTCGCTGGTGGCCACCAGCAGCTTGCCGCAGACCTGGTAGTCAACCCCATGTGACGCACAGAAATCACGCGTCACCCGGTTACCCTCCAGACAGAAGCGCGCTTTGAGACTGCCCGGCGTGTAATAGACCCCGGCATGAATCACGCCACTGTTGTGGCCGCTCTGGTGCCGGGCGAGCTGCTCTTCCTTCTCGAGGACCACCATGCGCTGCTGCGGATGGGCCTGCTGGAGCTGCATGGCGGTCGACATCCCGAGGATGCCGCCACCGATGATGATGAAATCGTGCATTGTCTGCCTCGCGTCCCCAGCACCGGGCAGAAAGGCCCGGTGACCGACGCTACAACGCTACTCATCAGCGCGTGACACCACAAGCTTGCACAAGGCTGGCGAACGTGTGAAAAAATATGCATGCTGTCACCATCGACTCGTTCAACTGGAGCCTCATGAGTACGGTAAGTGAGACCTGCGAATCGGATCCCAGTGATCCCCCTCCACGAAGTTGCCCTGACCTCGATGTCAGGGACCTGGAGCAACGCGCCCGCTTGATGCGCATCATCACCCGGCTGATTGCCGTCTCCGACCTGGGTAGCCGCGACATCGCTCGCCGCGCCGGCCTGCCGATGCAAAAGGTCAGTGACCTGCTTTCCGGCCGCCTGGAACAGCTCTCGCTGGAAGAACTGCAGACCCTGCGGGAAGCCATCGACCATGAACTCTCGACGAGCTGAACCTGCGTGCGCAGTCTCAACGCCCGCACACCCGGCTCAAACGCCATGCCACGACCTGCTTCAAGAGGAAACGCGCCATGCGATATTTCGCCACCAGCCTGATCGCCTGCGGCCTGGCCCTGGCCGTTGCCACCCCGGCCCTGGCCGACGGCCAGGCCACGCTGAATGCCCAGTCCGACCAGGGCAACGTCAACATGCAGGTCCGCTGGGCCGACGACAAGCTGCGCATGGACTTTCCCGACCAGTCCCAGGCGGGATTCATGCTGTTGCGTGACGGCAAGGGGTACATGGTCACCGAGATGCAGGGGCAGACCATGGTCATGGACATGGCCAGAATGAAGGAAATGGCCGAGAGCATGGGCAACGGACAGGCCGACACCATGACCGGCCAACAGGCCAAGCAGGTCGACTCACTGGAAGCTACCGGCGAGACCGAAACCATTGCCGAGCTGGAAGGTGAGGTCTACAACATTCAGTGGACCGACAAGAGCGGCACCAGCCATGACGACGAGCTCGTACTGACGGATGACGCCCAGGTACGCGAAATGATGGCGGCCTTCCATGACTACCAGCGCAGCATGACCGATGAACCGGACCCCATTGCCCAGGAGCTGGAAGACCGTGAACTGGGCATGTTGCGCTTCGGCGAGCGCTTCCAGCTTGCCGAGCTGTCCGACAGCACCCCGGCGGCAGATATCTTCGAGCTGCCCGAGAACGCCAAGTCCTTCGAGGACATGATGCGCTCCGCCGTTTCGGAGTAAGCGACCTGCGCGCGCCCGGTACCGGGCAATCACAAAAAAGGGCCCGCTCATCGGGCCCTTTTTTGCTGCAAGGTGCGTCTTGCGGCTCAGTCCAGCCGGTCGGTCACCGCCCCCATGGAAGCCGAGCTGACCACCTTGGCGTACTTGGCCAGGGCGCCACGGGTATAGCGCGGTTCGGGGCGCTGCCAGGCCGCCCGACGCCGCTTCAGCTCCGCCTCGTCAAGGCTCACCTCGATGGTATTGGCCTCAGCATCGATGGTGATGGTGTCGCCATCCTCCACTAGCGCCAGCGGGCCGCCATCGAAGGCTTCCGGCGTGACATGGCCGACCACGAAACCGTGGCTGCCGCCCGAGAAGCGCCCGTCGGTGATCAGCGCCACCTGATCGCCCAGGCCACGCCCCATGATCGCCGAGGTCGGCGTCAGCATCTCGCGCATGCCGGGGCCGCCCCGCGGCCCTTCATAGCGAATGACCACGACATCCCCGGCCACCACCACGCCGTCATTGATGCGCGCCTGCGCCTCCTCCTCGGAACCGAAGACCCGAGCGTTGCCGGTGAAGTGCGTGCCTTCCTTGCCGGTAATCTTGGCCACGGCCCCTTCCGGCGCCAGATTGCCATAGAGAATGCGCAGGTGGCTTTCATTCTTCAGCGGAGCCTCCAGCGGCGCGATGATCGACTGGTCAGTCGGGTACGGCGCCACGTCCGCCAGGTTCTCGGCCAGGGTCCTGCCGGTGACCGTCAGGCAGTCGCCATGCAGCAGCCCGGCCTCCAGCAGCATCTTCATCAACGGCAGAATTCCACCGATGGCGACCAGCTCGCTCATCATGTAATGGCCACTGGGGCGCAGATCGGCGAGCACCGGCACCCGGCGGCCGATCTCGGTGAAATCCTCGAGACTCAGCGACACGCCGATGGTGTCGGCCATGGCGATCAAATGCAGCACGGCATTGGTCGAGCCACCCAGGGCGATGACCATCGTGATGGCATTCTCGAAGGCCTCACGGGTCATGATGTCCGACGGCTTGATGTCCTTCTCGAGCAGATTCAGCACCGCCTCGCCGGCCGCCTGGCTGTCCGCCCGCTTGTCGTCCGAGATGGCGTTCTGCGCCGAGCTTCCCGGCAGGCTCATGCCCAGCGCCTCGATGGCCGAAGCCATGGTATTGGCGGTGTACATACCACCGCAGGAACCCGGGCCGGGAATCGCCGTTTCCTCGATCTGCTTGACGTCGATCAGATCCATGTCGCCGCGGCTGTGCGCCCCCATGGCCTCGAACACCGACACCAGGTCGGTATGGTTGGCACCCGGCATGATGGTACCGCCATAGACGAAGACACCCGGGCGATTCAAACGCGCCAGGCCCATCACACAGCCCGGCATGTTCTTGTCGCAGCCCCCCAGTGCCACCACGCCATCGAATCCTTCACAGCCCGCCACGGCCTCGATGGAATCCGCGATCAGCTCCCGCGATACCAGAGAATACTTCATGCCCTCGGTGCCGTTGGCGATGCCATCGGAAATGGTGATGGTATTGAAGATCACGCCCTTGCCACCGGCCGCATCGGCACCGTCTCGAGCCTGATCGGCCAGCTCGGCGATATGGCTGTTGCACGGCGTCACTTGGCTCCAGGTCGAGGCAATGCCGACCTGGGGCTTGGTGAAGTCTTCATCGGTAAAACCGACGGCACGCAACATGGCGCGGCTGGCCGATTTGCCGACGCCGTCGACCACCGGGGCGGAATAACGACGGCGTGAGTCACCTGGTGCATCGCTCATGGGGGAGTCTCCTCGAGTCACGGATCAAACGTTGAAGGGTGGCGCGACACGGGCCATCTGGCAACCCCATGGAGCCGGTATTTGGCCGCCGCCCTCGCTCAGGCCGTGCGCGGCTTCGCCGGCCAGGCCAGGGCGATCACCACGCTGACCAGCGCCGACGCCAGCAGCGCCCCGACAAAGGGGGCCAGCGCCGGTATGCCACCCGGGAAACTGGCCGCCTGAATCCCGGCCAGCAGGCTACCCTGAGCCCACCAGCCGGGCAGGATGGCACCGACCAGCCCGGCCAGGCCACCGACCATGGCCGCCGGGGACCCCATGCGCTGCCAGACACCCAGCAGGACCGGCACGATGGTCGCCGCGCACAGCAGATCGGCAATCAGGAACAGGCGCAGCACCGAAAGCTCCTGCAGGGCGATCAGCACCACCGGCACCATCAGCCCGACCGTCACCAGACGCGCCGTGGCGACCGACAGGCCGCGGCGCCCCGAGCCGGCCACCACTAGCGAGGCAATGGCCGTCTGCAGCGTATCGACACTCGAGGAAACCAGCGTCACGGCCAGCACCAGGGCCGGAATGGCCAACCAGCCCGGCGCCTCGGACAGCAGGGCAAAGAAGGGAATGGGCGGCTCGCCGAGCGGCAGTCCATGCATGACCGCCAGCATGCCCAGGCCACCGATGGCCATGACCACCATCAGCACACCGGCACCGCCCAGCAGGGCGCCACGGCCCAGAGCGCGCTGATCCTCGGCAGCCCAGACCCGCTGCCAGTAGCCCTGATGGAAGAGCTCCGCCGCGGTCACCGCAATCACCAGGGTCAGGGCCACCGACAGCGCATCCAGCGGCGGTGTCTGAGGCATCCTGGCCTGCTCGGGCATGGGCGGCAGCACCCACAGCACCACCGCCGTCACCAGGATCAGTAACGCCAGCAACAACCAGCCCTGCCAGCGATCCGTGGCCAGGCTGGCACGCAGCCCGCCGACCGCCGTGTAGACCAGGGTGACCAGAGCCACCCCGATGACCACCACGCTTGCCGGCACCTCAGAGAGCAGCGCCGCAATGGCACCGATCGCGGTCAGCTCGGCGGCCAGGAAACAGCCCATGTAAAGAATCGACACCAGGGTGACCCAGCGGCGTACCCCGGCTCCGTAACAGGCTTCGGCAAACTCGCCGATACTGCGCCCCTCGGGCAGATGACGTCGGATCACCGGGCCATAAAAGCTCAGCACGATCAGTGGCAGGGCCGATCCCAGGGCATAGCCGAGCAACGCCAGCGGCCCCACCATGGCGCCGATTTCGGGAGGTGCAAAGAGAATCCAGGCTCCCATGCCGGAGGCCAGGAAGGAGACGCCCAGCGAGCGCGCGCTCTGCGAGTTGCGCGCCGTGACATAGTCATCGAGGGGGCCATCGGCCCGTCGAGCCCGCAGGCCCAGGTAGGCAAAACACAGCAGTGCCGCGCCCAGCACGGCAGACGTCAGGTAAGGCATGTCGCACTTCCTCCGCCGGTATCAACCGGATCAGGTTCCAGGGTCAGCGTCGTGCGCTCTCTCAGCCCCGCTTTGACGGTAGGGCTCCCCTGGCGACAGTGAATTGAATTGTGAGGCGTTGCGCGGCACCTGACCGGATCAGGACCGGGACAGGTCGGCGACAACGACGCGCCCATGATGCCACATCCGCAGCACAATGCTAACTGAGCGACCGATCGCGTCGAGAAACGGCCGCCCTGCCCCTACCTCATGCTCCAGGATGCTGCCGTTATTCTATGAATCCAGGATTCAGAAGGTGGTGGCCATGACCTCCGTGACAGCCAGACGTTCATCGACCAGACAGAGGCGTCGCCACTTGTCGAAGGTCAGACAGGGATGCGAGGCGCCGAAGGCCAGCACATCGCCGATGTGCACATCATCGGCCGAGTCCGGCAGGCGCATGAAGGCATGCTGGTCCATCAGCCTGGTGACCTCCCAGCCGTCGACGCTCAGTACTTCGCCCACCGCGCCGCCTTCCCGATAACGGCGCAATGGTTCGGGCAACTGATCGGCGCCAATATCGCGTTTGCCAAGCGCCACGATGGCCAACCCCGGTTCCGGCAGCGACTGCACCTGGGCGAAGACCTCGAGCGCCGGGCGCAAGCCTTCATGCAGATCGGGACGGCGTGACAGCACACCCTGCTGGGACCGACGGTAGATGCCATGATCATGCACCACATAGCAGCCGGGACGCAGCACCGGCGTGAAGCGTCGACGCAGCTCGCCCGTATCGAAAGCCTCGGCGATCAGATCGTACCAGGCCGACCCCGAGGCGGTGATGATGGGGTGGTCCGCGGCGAACCGCCCCTCGTCGTCGAGGCAACGCGCCGCCTCGACCAGCCGCGTGGCATAAGCGCGAATCGCCGGTACCGGGTCCGCGGCATGCACCACGCCTTCGTAGCCCTCCATGCCGGCCAGGGCCAGCCCCGGCTCGGCATCGACGACCCGCGCCAGTTCCCTGACCGCCTCCACGGAGCGGCAACCGGTACGACCGCCCGCGATGCCCAGCTCTATCAGCACCTTGAGCGTCAGGTCGCGTTCGGCGAAGAAACGCCCTAGATCCCGCACGTTGGCTTCGCTATCGACCACGCAATGGAAGTCAGCGCCCGCCTCAAGCAAATCGGCAATGATCGCCATGTTAGCCTGGCCCACCAGCTGGTTGGCCATCAGCACCCGCAAGACACCACTGGCAAAGGCCGCGCGACACTGAGGCGCGGTGGCCAGGGTAATGCCCCAGGCACCGGCTTCGAGCTGGCGATGGAAGAGCGCCGGGGTCATGCTGGTCTTGCCGTGGGGTGCCAGCCGGGCGCCATGCGACTCGGCAAAGCGCTGCATCCACGCCAGATTATGAGCCAGTGCCGTCTCATGCAGCACCGCCGCCGGCAGACTCACCCCACCCAGCAATGACGGCCCGAGCTCCGGTGTGCCCTTGTGGCCCAGCTTTGATAACGAATCCTGCATACCACCTTACCTGGCAGACGAATCATGATGCGGCGAATCAACTCAGCGATATGGTGCTGTTGATGCCGCTGGAAACATTTTCGGGCTCGAACCAACGGGCGGTAACGGTCTTGGTCTGTGTCCAGAAGGCAACGGCCTGCTTGCCGTTGGGGCCCATGTCACCGAGCTTGGAACCACGCGAGCCGGTGAAACTGAAATAGGCCACCGGCACCGGAATCGGCACATTGATGCCCACCTGACCGACATCGATATCGGACTCGAAGCGCCGCGCGACCCAGCCGGAGTTGGTGAAGATCGAGGTACCGTTGCCATTGGGGTTGGCATTGATGAAGTCGATGGCCTCATCCAGCGTCTCGACCGCCACCACACAGAGCACTGGCCCGAAGATTTCCTCTCGATAGATCGTCATCTCCGCGGTGACATCGCTGAACAGTGTCGGGCCGACGAAGTTGCCGTCCGGGTAGCCCTCCACCTGGCAGCCGCGACCATCGACCAGCAGCGTGGCCCCTTCGCCCTGCCCCGCGGCAATCAGCGCCTCCACCCGTTCCTTGGCCGCCGGCGAGACCAGGGGCCCGAGATCGGCATCGCGCTGCGTACCGGGCCCGACCACCATGCGGCGCGCGCCCTCGGCCAGTTCCGCCAGCCACTCGCGGGCCTCGCCCACCAGCACCACCACCGAGTTGGCCATGCAGCGCTGCCCGGCGGCGCCGAAGGCCGAACCCAGCAGGTTATTGATGGCCTGACTGCGATTGGCATCCGGCATGACAACACAGTGGTTCTTGGCACCCATCATCGCCTGGGCGCGTTTGCCGGCCTCGCTGGCTCGCCGATAGAGCTGGGTGCCCACATGGGTCGAGCCAATGAACGACATCGCCTTGATGTCCGGATGGTCACACAGCCGATTGGCGACCTCCGGCCCACCATGCACCACATTCAGCACACCCGGCGGCACCCCCGCCTCATGGGCTAGCTCGACCAACCGCATGGTGGCGCTGGGGTCCTGTTCGGAAGGCTTGAGCACGAAGGTATTGCCGGTGGCGATGGCCAGCGGAAACATGAAACAGGGCAGCATGATCGGGAAGTTGAACGCCGTGATACCGGCACCAACACCCAACGGCTGATTGAGGGTATAGACATCCACCTCGCTGGCGGCATTCTCGGCCAGCTCGCCGAGCTGCAGGGAGGTGATAGAGCAGGCATGTTCGACCACTTCCAGGCCCCGCCCCACCTCGCCGGCGGCATCCGGCAGCGTCTTGCCGTGCTCCTCGGTGATCAGCTCGGCCAGCTCTTCGCTGTGCTCGCGAATCAACGCCTGCAGTTCGAGCATGATGCGCTGACGGCGGGCCAGCGGTACCTTGCGCCAGCTCCTGAAGGCCTGCCGGGCACTCGCCACGGCGTGATCGACCTCCTCCAGCGTACAGAAGGGCACTCGGGCCACCACGGCCTGGGTGGCCGGATTGACCACATCCTGCCATTGCTGACTTCGCGAGATGACGGGCTCGCCATCGAGGTAGAGGGGAATATCGCGCACGCTCATGAGCCTGATCCTCCAAGGGTTGCCGGGGCATTGTCGTGCTTGCACGGGTTCAACAGTCCAAGCGCGACATCTTGTACCACTCTGATAGAAAAGCGGAGGCAATAGAGTCTACCCACACGGCTTGGCCCCGGACAACGCGCCAATAGTCGGTGCCTCGAGCCAGGGTCTCAGGGACGACGTCGGCAAGCCAGGCTCTCGCCAACTATAAAGCGCCACTATCACGATGGTTGGCAAAGGCAGTTGGTCAGACCCTAAGTATAGCGAGTACATTGAGATTGAAAGCCAACGCCCCGGCTTCGAGCGCTCACGAGCAGCGCGCCGAACCCGGCAGCCGACCCTATACGCGGCGTCATATCCAGGACCGTCAGCAACAAGGAGATACACCATGGGCGAGCAACATAACAGCGGGGCCGCCGGCCAGTGCCCCGTCATGCACGGCAGTAATACCAGTGTTCGAGGCCAGGGGCCGGAAAACCGCCACTGGTGGCCGAATCAGCTGAACCTCGGCATCCTCAATCAACACACCGCCCACACCAACCCGCTGGGCGAGGACTTCAACTACGCCGAGGAATTCCGGAAGCTCGACCTGGCCGCGGTCAAAAAGGACCTCACCAACCTGATGACCGACTCTCAGGATTGGTGGCCGGCCGACTTCGGTCATTATGGCGGACTGATGATTCGCCTGGCCTGGCACAGCGCCGGCACCTACCGCATGGGCGATGGCCGTGGCGGCGCCGGTGGCGGCCAGCAACGCTTCGCGCCGCTCAACAGCTGGCCCGACAACGTCAACCTCGACAAGGCGCGCCGCCTGCTCTGGCCGATCAAGCAGAAATACGGCAACAAGCTCTCCTGGGCCGACCTCTATGTCCTCGCCGGCAATGTGGCCCTGGAATCCATGGGCCTCAAGACCTTCGGCTTTGCCGGTGGGCGCGTGGATACCTGGGAACCCGAGGACGACATCTACTGGGGCGCCGAGAAGGAATGGCTCGGCAGCGACGAGCGTATCACCGACAACCAGGGGCGCGAGCTCGAGAACCCGCTGGGCGCAACCCACATGGGGCTGATCTATGTAAACCCCGAGGGCCCCGAAGGCGAACCCGACCCGGCCAAGGCCGCTCATGATATTCGCGAGACCTTCGAGCGCATGGCCATGAACGACGAAGAGACCGTGGCCCTGATCGCCGGCGGCCACACCTTCGGCAAGACCCATGGCGCCGGCACCGAAGAACAGGTCGAGGCCGAACCGGAAGCCGCGCCCCTCGAGCAGATGGGCCTGGGCTGGAAGAGCCGCCACGGCAAGGGCATGGGCGAAGACACCATGGGGGGCGGCCCCGAGGTCATCTGGACCCAGACGCCCACCCAGTGGAGCAATTACTTCTTCGACAACCTCTTCGGCTATGAATGGGAACTGACCAAGAGCCCGGCCGGTGCCTACCAGTTCGTCGCCAAGGATGCGCGAGGCGACGAGATGCCCGGGCCCGAGCCCGACTCCCCGCGTCGTGCCCCGACCATGCTGGTCACCGACCTGTCGCTGCGCTACGACCCGGCCTACGAGAAGATCTCGCGGCGCTTCCACGAGAACCCGCAGGAATTCGCCGATGCCTTCGCCCGGGCCTGGTTCAAGCTGACACACCGCGACATGGGCCCCAAGGACCGCTACCTGGGACCGGAAGTTCCCAGTGAAGACCTGATCTGGCAGGACCCGGTACCGCCCGTGGATCATGAGCTGGTCGATGCCCAGGATATCGCCGAGCTCAAGCGCAAGCTGCTGGGTTCCGGCCTCACGGTCAGCGAGCTGGTCTATACCGCCTGGTCCTCCGCCAGCACCTTCCGCGGCTCCGACATGCGCGGTGGCGCCAACGGCGCACGCATCCGCCTGGCGCCCCAGAAGGACTGGGAGGTCAACCAGCCGCAGCAGCTCGCCAAGGTGCTCGAGACCCTGGAAGGCATCCAGGACGACTTCAATGCCGGTCAGTCCGGCAACAAGCGCGTCTCGCTGGCCGACCTGATCGTGCTCGGCGGTGCCGCGGCCATCGAGAAGGCCGCCCGCGAGGCCGGTCAGGACATCGAAGTGCCCTTCTCGCCGGGTCGCACCGACGCCAGCGATGCGCAGACCGACGCCGACTCCTTCGAGGTGCTGCGACCCGAAGCGGACGCCTTCCGCAATTATCGCCGCACGAAGTTTGCCGTTCGTGACGAAGAAATGATGCTCGACCGCGCCCAGTTGCTGGGCCTCAGCGCCCCGCAAATGACGGTGCTGATGGGCGGCATGCGTGCCCTGGGAGCCAACCACGGTGACGTCAAGCACGGCATCCTGACGACCCGTCCCGGCACCCTGACCAACGACTACTTCGTCAACCTGACGGACATGGCCATCGACTGGAAGGCGGTCTCCGACGAGGAAGACGTCTTTGAGGGCCGCGACCGCAAGACCGGTGAGGTCAAGTGGACCGCCACCCGGGTCGACCTGGTCTTCGGTGCCAATTCGCAGCTGCGCGCTCTGAGCGAGGTCTATGCCCAGGACGATGCCCAGCGGAAGTTCGTCAAGGACTTCGTCGCCGCCTGGAACAAGGTCATGAACGCCGACCGCTTCGACCTGGCCTGAGCCTCGACGACACAGCCCCAGATGACGGGCCCGAATGTAAGCCGCCTCCCGACCGGGAGGCGGCTTTTTCATATCCGCCAGGGAGATGTCAGGCCAGGTTCTGGCCGCTAGTCATCCGCAGCGACTGCCCGGGCCACAAACCAGCCCACTACCATGGCCACCAACATGGCGGCCAACGGCACCGAAAGCCCGATCAGCGAGGCCAACGCCGGCCCGGGACAATACCCGGAGAGCCCCCAGCCAATGCCGAACAGGGCGGCACCGGAGAGCAATCGGGCATCCAGGTCCTGGCGAGTCGGCAACTGGAAACGCGCCGCCAGCAGGGGATGAGAACGCCGCCACACCAACCGATAGCCGATAAAGTTGGTCACCACGGCCCCGCCCAGCACAAACATCAGCGTCGGGTCCCAGTCCCCGAGCACATCCAGAAAGCCAAGCACCCGCGCGGGGTCGGTCATGCCCGAGATCGCCAGGCCCAGGCCGAACAGCAGCCCGGCAAGATACGCCATCAGGGATTTCATGCGCCTCCTCCCCATGGATGCCGAACGACCATCACCGTGAGTATCGCGGTCAGCAGAAACACCAGGGTAGCCGTCAGCGAGCGCATCGAAAGACGCGCCAGACCGCAGACACCATGACCACTGGTGCAGCCACTGCCGATCCCGGTGCCCACGCCCACCAGCAGGCCGGCCACCAGCATCAGGGCCACGCCACCCGCCGGCTCACCGACGACGGCACCGGCACGACCGGCCACATTGCCCAGCTCACCGCCCAGCAGCACGACCAACAGCGGGCCACTCACCAGCCCCAGCGCGAAGGCCAGACGCCAGGCGCTGTCGCCCCTCGGCCGCTCCGTCAGCAGGGTGCCGATAATCCCGCTGATGCCCGCCACGCGGCCCAGGGTGGCCATCAGCCAGGTCGCCGAAAGCCCGATCAGGACACCCCCGACCAGGCCGTGCACGAGACTCGACTCCATCAATTGCCCTCCTTCATGGTCACTTGGTGCGACATGTCCTGATGCCCAGGAGAGAGTAGAGCGGGCAGGAGCCGATCAGGGCGGTCAGGATCGGCAACACCCCCAACCACCCCCAGACACCCAGCGTGCCCGAAAGCGTCAGCCCAATGAGCACCACCCCGAAGGCAATCCGCAGCCATTTATCAAGGCGACCGATATTGTGTTTCATACGAAGACTCCGTGTGGCATGAAGTGGCCGGGGAAACGCCCCGTCCGCTGGTTTCCCGGTCGTCCGCCACATGCAGGACGCACCAGGCACTGAAGGTGCTCAGGAAGACCTGCCCCGTCAGCTCGTGAAGAAAATCGGTCTGCTCCAGGCGGTCCATGACCGGCCCCTTGACCTCGGCGAGATGCAGGCTCACCCCGGCATCCCGGAGCCGACTGTTGATGGCTTCCAGGCTCTCCAGCGCCGAGGCATCGATCAGATTGACCGCCTGGCAGGCCAGCACGATATCCGCGACCCCCGGCTGCCGCGCGACCAGTGCCATCACGGTATCCTCGAGATAGCGCGCATTGGCGAAATACAGGCTCTCGTCGACCCGCAGAATGCTCAACCGCTCATCGGTTTCGACCTCATGGCGACGCACATTGCGAAAGTGCTCGGTACCCGGCACGCGTCCCACCACGGCACTGTGCGGCTGGCTGGTACGATACAGATGCAGGCCCAGCGACAGGACCACGCCCGCCAGGATGCCGCTCTCCACGCCATGGAAGAGCGTCAGCAGCAGCGTCGCCAGCATGGCGACGCCGTCGGCCCGCGAGTAGGCCCAGGTGCGCTTGATCGCCGGCAGATCGATCAGGGTGGAGACCGCTACAATGATGGTGGCGGCCAGCGTCGCCCTGGGCAGGAAGGCCAGCGGCTCGGTCAGGGTCAGGGCCGCCACACCGATACCCAGCGCCGTGAAGGCGCCCGCCAGCGGGGTGACCGCTCCCGCCTCGAAGTTGACCACCGAGCGCGAAAAGCCGCCGGAAACCGGAGCCCCACCACTGACACCAGCCCCCAGGTTGGCCATGCCCAGGGCAATCAACTCCTGATTGGGGTCGATGCGCTGGCGTCGCTTGGCCGCCAGCGACTGGGCGACCGACACCGACTCGACAAAGCCCACCAGGCTGATCAGCAACGCCGCCGGCAGCAGAGCCGACCACAGGTCGGCCTCCAGTGAGGGCATCGCCAGCGCGGGCAGGCCGCCGGGCACCTTGCCCACCAGCGCGACCCCTTGCGACCCCAGGCTGAGCCCCCAGGCCAGCAGCGTGGTGACGATGACCGCCGAGACCGGCGCCGCCCTGCTCAACAGGCCGGCGACAGCGTCCGTCAGCCCGAGGCGGATCAGCCCGGACTTCAGGTAACGACGACTCAGCACAAGATAGGCCCAGACCCCAAGGCCCATCACCAGCGTGACCCCATTGAGGGTATCCAGCTGCCCGAACAGTGACGTCACCATTTCCAGAAGGTTATGCCCGGACGCCTCGACTCCCAGGATATGCCGCAACTGGCTGGTGGCGATGAGCAGGCCGGAGGCGGTGACGAACCCGGAAATCACCGGGTGGCTGAGAAAGTTGGCCAGAAAACCCAGCCGCAGCACCCCCATGCCGACCAGCATCAGGCCGGACAGCGCGGCCAGTACCAGCGCCGCGCCGACATACTCGGCGCTGCCCGGCTCGGCAATGCCGCCAAGCGCCGACGCCGTCATCAGCGAGGCGACCGCTACCGGGCCCACCGCCAGCGTGGCACTGGTACCCAGCAAGGCATACAGCACCAGTGGCAGCATGCTGGCATAGAGCCCCATCTCCGGCGGCAGCCCGGCCAACAGCGCATAGGCCAGTGCCTGAGGCACCAGCATCAGGGTGACAATCACGGCCGCCAGGCCGTCACGCGCCAGGGTCTCGGCGCGGTAACCCTTGAGCCAGCCAATCAGCGGAATCATGCGTTCAGGCGTCATCGGCTCCTCGCCGTCTGCGCTTGAACTGGCTCAGCTTGCTGATCACGGCGTGCCGGATGGGCCATCCATTCTCGACCCTTGAGCATGCCGTGCCAGTATAGCCAGGGTAACTGCTTGGCCTTGAGCCACCAGGCGCGACGCGTTGCCTGGGTGCCATCATTGACCCAACGCGGGAAAGTTGGCTGAAGAGCACCGCCATACCCAAACTCGGCCAGCACGATGCGTCCTCGCGAGACCGTCAGAGGACAGGAACCATAACCCTGATAGGCCGCTGACATGGGGCGCTCTTCCAGAGACGCCAGCAGATTGTCCGCCACTACAGGAGCCTGCTTGCGCACTGCCGCCGCCGTCTTGGCATTGGGGGTGCCACTGGCGTCCCCGAGACCGAAAACATCAGGGTAACAGGCGTGCTGAAGCGTCTCGGCATTCAGGTCCAGCCATCCCCCTTCATTGCCGAGCCCGGACTCGGCGATGAAAGCCGGAGCATGCTGAGGCGGCACGACATGCAGCATGTCGAACTCCCGCTCTTCCTCATATTCACCCTGGTCATCGCTGACCATGAAGCGTGCCTTTCGTGACGGACCGTCGACAGCCACCAGGCGACGACCAAAGGCTTTCTCGATACCGTATTGCTCGATATAGCCCTCCAGTGCCGGTACATAATCCGGCACTCCAAAGAGGACCTGACCGGCATTGCAGAAGCTGACATCAATATTCTTCAAACGGCCCTGGCGCTGCCAATGGTCACAGGACAAATACATGGCTTTCTGGGGCGCCCCGGCACATTTGATTGGCATCGGCGGCTGGGTGAACAGCGCCTTGCCATGCTTGAGCGACTGCACCAGCGACCAGGTGTAGGGCGCCAGCTCATAGCGATAATTGGATGTCACACCGTTCTCGCCAAGCGTCTCCTCGAGCCCTTCGATGGCACCCCAGTCGATCACCAGCCCCGGAGCCACGACCAGTCGTCGATAACGGATCTGCCGACCGTCACCCAGAGTGACCAGGCCGCACTCGGGATCGACACTCTGGGCATGAGTGGCATAGCGAACGGCCTTGCGAGGAACCACCTCACGCATCGGCCGGCGCGTGATGCCTGCAGAAAAGACACCCCCGCCGACGAGCGTCCAGCCGGGCTGATAGCTATGCATCTCGGCGGGGTCGATAATGGCAATATCCAGATCACTGCAACGTTTCAGCAGGCTGGCTGAAACGGCAATGCCGGCAGCTCCTCCCCCGATCACCACGACATCGTGATAGCACCGGGTAAGGTCTTGTGTCGTGCGAGACATGGTGAGCTCCCTGTCATCGTTATGGTTGTAGTCGTCATTCATCAGGCTGGTCACCTATTCAACATATCGTGAATGGGCTGTGGATCATGGCCCGCCTGGTGGGCCGCCTCGAGCAACGCCGGAATATCGCAGCCCGGCTCGCAACTCCGGGCATGCGCCCACATGTGAACGGCTCTGCGACCGGTTCGGCAAAACGCCAGGATCGGAGGCGGCAATTCTTCCAGGGCTGTGCCAAAAGCCTCGATATCGGCTTCACCGTACTCCCCCGGCGCAACGGGTATACACCGCCAGGCCAGCCCCAGCGCCAAGCAGCGCTGGTGCATCAACGACTCATCAGGTTGCCCGTCAGCCTCTCCGGGCCGCCGATTGCAGACAATCGACTTGAATCCCAGACGGACCACTTCCTCCAGGTCCTCTACCACGAGGGCATCGCTGATGGCGAAGCCCGGTTCCAGTTCATGGATCTGCATTATTGATGACTCCTTCAGCGACCCTGGACTCAAAACAGGTTGATGGGGACCTTGAGATACACCTGACCGTTCTCCTCTGCCGGAGGCAGCTCACCGGCCCGCATATTGACCTGCACCGAGGGAAGAATCAGCCGTGGCATGTTCAGCGTTGCATCACGCTCGGTACGCATCCTGACGAAGGCTTCCTCGCTGACGCCCTCGTGCACATGAATGTTGTGCTCACGCTGCTCGGCGACCGTGGTGGAATGCCGGAACTCGTCCCGTCCAGATGTTGGATAGTCATGACACAGAAAGAGGCGCGTCTCGGCCGGCAGGGAGAGCACCTTTTGAATCGAGCGGAAAAGCGTTCGAGCATCGCCGCCGGGAAAATCGCAGCGAGCCGTGCCATAGTCGGTCATGAACAGGGTATCGCCAACAAAGGCGGCATCACCGATGACGTAGGTCAGGCAGGCCGGCGTATGCCCCGGCGTGTGCAGCACCCGCCCCTCGAGTTGACCGATGGCAAAGGTATCCCCCTCCTCGAAGAGACGATCGAACTGGCTACCATCGCGCTGAAAGGCGGTGCCAGCGTTGAACGCCTTGCCAAAGACATCCTGCACCACGGTGATATTGGCTCCGATGCCCGTGCGACCGCCGAGCCTCTCATGCAGGTACGGCGCCGCGGAGAGATGGTCGGCATGCACATGGGTCTCGAGCACCCACTCCACCTGCAAGGCATGATCCTCGACAAAGGCAATGATCTCGTTGGCCGAGCGCACATCGGTACGCCCTGCCGCATAATCGAAGTCAAGCACCGAGTCGAGAATGGCGCAGGCGTGGCTGTCGGGGTCCTGAACCACGTAACTGAAAGTATTCGTGGGTTCATCGAAAAAAGCCGTAACGATGGGCTGTTGAGACATAGCGCACCTCCTTAGAACACCAGATGATGAAAAACCGGCTTGCGCCAGATCGCATCGGTTAGACCCTTTTCATTGTAAACAATATTTTGTTCTAACGTTAGATTTTTTAGTAATAAAAATAGCGGTTAGCGCGCTTTTTTATTCCGCGATGTGATCAGGCGTGACTGACAGCGACTGCCTCATTCCGCCTCACTCGAAAACTGCCCCATCGCCTGGCGCCCATTTTCCAGGCAGTCACCGACCGCAATGCCGTCCCGCCAGTTGCCAATCACGTAAAGGCCGGAATGCAAAGTCACCGCTTGCTCGATCTCATGGATTCGAGCCAGATGTCCCAACTCATATTGCGGAATCGCGTTTGGCCAGCGCTGTATGCTGTGCCACACAGGCTCCCCCTCGATACCCAGCAGATCTCCCATGTCATGGCACACCTGGGCCACCAACTGATCCGCGGTGAGCCTTGCCCCCTCAGGGTCACGACGGCCACCGATAAAGGCATGAAGCAACACGTGCCCGGCTGGGGCTCGACCGGGAAAAAGGCTTGAAACAAACAGCACCCCCAGGGTGCGGCGCTTTTCGCGCCGCGGCACCAGCACGCCGAAGCCATCCAGCGGATGCGATACCTGCGACGCCGCAAACCCCAGGGAAACGGCAGTGACCGGCGGATAAACGATATCTCTCAGCAAGCTCGCCAATCGGGTATCCATGGGCTGCAAAAGGTCCGCACTCACATGAGCCGGCGTGGCCAGCACCAGGCGGGCAGCATGAAAACACTGCTCATCCCGAGTCTCAGCCAACCACCCCTTGTCGGTTTTTCGGAGAGTGTGGATACGCGTGCTGCAAAGCACTTGGCCATGACGAGCGGTTGCCACCTCCTCGGCCAGACACTGTGCAAGGCGCTGCAGTCCACCGTGAAAACTGATCAGCTTGCCTTTCCAGGTAGCGGGCATGGTCTCGCTTCGTGCATTACCCTGCCTGGACTTCCAGGCCCCTCGAAGCAAGGAACCGAAGCGCTGTTCCAGGGCGGTCATGCCGGGAAATGCCGCCTGCGCCGAGAGTTGTTGCGGATCGCCCGCATGGATACCCGACACGAACGGATCGACCAGATACTCGAGGACATGACGCCCGAGCCGTCGTTCAACGAAGGAAGCTATCGACTCCTCGCCCTTGCCCGGGCTTATCCAGGGCTCCAGAGCCAGCCTGGGCAACGCCTTGGCCAGCAGTGGATTGAAAGGCGCACGGGACCAGTTCAAGGGTAAGGCCTGAACTCGCCCATTTTTGACGATGAAGCGCTTGCGGCCCGCCTCTCCGGCAAATATGGCTTCCTGGTCCAGACCCAGCTCATGCAAGAGTCGGTACAGGGGTGGCTTGGCCATCAGGGTGTTCGGCCCCAGCTCGACCTGCCAGTCACCATCATCCCGGGTCGCAATGTTGCCACCGACGTTTTCGCCGGCCTCCACCAGGACCACGTTTTTTCCTTGACGGCACAATTCTCGGGCCGCGGATAGCCCGGTCGCACCGGCACCAACCACCAGAGTCCCGATACCGGGCTCAACACCAGGATTCGCATCCAGCATGTTCCAACCTCCTTCCCGCGCCATCTGCGCCAGACTCGTGTGCCAGGGCGAGGATCATCATCTCAGGCTCAACACCAACGCCTGCCGCATGGGGCCGAACGAGAGCGAGGTTAGCCGATCTCTCGACCGGAGCGGCGCACCAGCACCGCGCACAAATTCGCCGGGAACGAATTTGAACCGTCTTTGGATGGGCCCGTCGTGTCGCCGCCAGGGATAGTGGCTATACCACTGCGACTTGCACGGGCAGGCATTCAAGCAGTGTTTCCCTGGAGGGCATCCAGAGGAATCTTCAAATAGCGCCGACCATTGGCTTCGGGCTCCGGCAGGCGACCACCACGGGTGTTGATCTGCAGGGAGTGCAGAATCAGCCTGGGCATCGGCAATTCACTGTCACGTTGGTTGCGCATCGCCACATAGTCCTGCTCGGTCATACCACCGACCAGATGCTTGTTGGTCTGGCGTTGCTCGCGCACCGTGCTCTCCCACTCTGGCTCACGACCACCCGGCATATAATCATGTCCGGTGAACAAGCGGGTATCATCAGGCAGTGCCAGTATCGCCTGAATGGATCTCCAGAGCTGATGGGCATCTCCCCCAGGAAAGTCGGCTCGGGCAGTGCCGAAGTCCGGCTGGAAGAGGGTGTCGTGGACAAAGGCAGTATCACCGATCACGTAGGTGATCGACGCCAGGGTATGACCTGGCGAGAACATGACCCCTGCCTGAAGCTCACCAATACGAAATACCTCACCCTCGCTAAACAGTGTGTCCCACTGCGAGCCATCGGCGGGAAAATCCGGCCAGTGATACAGCTCCTTCCAGAGTTTCTGTACCTCGACGACTTGCTCGCCAATGGCGGTAGGCGCCCCGGTCTTCTGCTTCAGATATTGAGCCGCGGAGAAGTGGTCGGCATGGGGGTGAGTATCCAGAATCCACTCCACCTCGAGCCCGCTCTCCCGCACATAGTCGAGCAGTTGATCGGCATGCTGGGTAGAGGTCGCACCGGACTTGTCATCGAAGTCATGGATGGGATCGATGATCGCACACTTGCCGGTGGCGGGGTCGCTCACCACGTATTGCACCGAAAAAGTGAGGGGATCGTAGAAACCGGCAACATCAGGCTTGCCGACATCCTGACCGCGAGAAAGTTGAAAAGTCTGCATATTGGCCTCGTGAGGTTGGGAAATGCATACCGGGCCGGGTGCCAATGAACCGCAGCACCCGGCATGTCGGCCTTACAGCGTCTTCTTGCAGAAGTACCAGTCCACGTACTCATAGCCCTGATCCTGGCGTGCCTCGGCTTCATCGGCGGTCGCCGGCGGCGGGACAATCACCGGCTCACCCGGCTGCCAGTTTTCCGGGGTTGCCACACCATGGGCATCACTGGTCTGCAATGACTTGACCAAGCGTACAATCTCGTCGACGGAGCGGCCATTGGACATCGGGTAGTAAACCATCGCCCGCAGAACACCCTGCGGGTCAATGACAAAGGTGGCGCGAACCGCCGCGGTATCACTGGCTCCCGGCTGAATCATTCCATAGGCATGGGCCACTTCCATGCTGAGGTCGGCAATGATTGGAAAGGGAATATCAACGCCGAAGTTCTCCTTGATGCTGCGCGTCCAGGCGATATGGGCATGCACACTATCAATGGAAAGGCCCAGCAACTCAGTGTCGAGCTCCCTGAACTGATCAGCTCGCGTCGCGAAGGCGGAGAATTCGGTGGTACATACCGGAGTGAAGTCCGCTGGATGTGCAAAGAGCACCAACCATTTGCCTCGATAGTCACTCAGAGACTTCACACCGTGTGTGGTCTTGGCCGTGAACTCCGGTGCGGGACAGTTGAGCTGCGGCATGGCGGGTTGAGACTGCTGTGTTTCCATGATTTTACCTCGCGGGTGATGTATCGAGCGCTTATTTGCTAAAGCGGTTATAACGTTATGCCTTTTTTGGATACTTACCCAATTGAAAGCGCTTATGGGATCGATAGCACCCAAAGTGATCAAGCTCATTGGAGGCCTATCACGTTGAACCGCTCATGACACAACGGCGCCCGACTCCCCAGGGGGAATCGGGCGCCTTGGCGGCCATCTCGGAGAGCGGCAGGCCATTAGCTGCCGTCAGGGGGTCAGGTACCGCAGAAGGTACGCAGCACGCGCTCTTCCTCGCGCGGTGGCGAGGTATAGTCCACCTCGCCGGCGGGCGTCGTGTAGGGATTGGTGACCGCGGCCAGCAACGCCTCGAAGGGGCCGAAGTCGTCCTGCTCGGCGGCGGCAATGGCCTCGGCGACGCGGTGATTGCGCGGCACCACGGCGGGATTGGTGGCCTGCAGGCGCGCCACGATGTCGGCGTGCGACACGCCTTCACGCGCCAGGCGTTCGCGCCAGCGCGGCAGCCAGGCGTCCAGCGCCTCGCGCTGCTCGAACTCGCCGCTGAGCCTGGCCGCTTCACCGCCGGTCTCCACGGCATCGGCCAGATAGCGAAAGCTCAGATGAAAGTCGGCACGCCCTTCCTGCATGGCATCCAGCAGTGCCTGGGCCAGTTCGCCATCGCCGTCTTCCTCGGTGGCAAGCCCCAGCTTGGCACGCATGACCTGGCGCCAGCTGGCCTCATAGCGCTCGGCGAGGTCGCGAATGATCGGTGTGGCACGCTCCACGGCGCGATCACTGTCGCTGTCGATCAGCGGCACCAGGGTCTCGGCGAAACGGGCCAGGTTCCACTGCAGCACCACGGGCTGATTGACGTAGGCGTAGCGACCCTGCTCGTCGATGGAGCTGAAGACGGTTCGCGGATTGAACCTGTCCATGAAGGCGCAGGGGCCATAGTCGATGGTTTCCCCGGAAATGGCGGTGTTATCGGTGTTCATGACGCCATGAATGAAGCCGACGCCCATCCAGCGTGCCACCAGATCGACCTGTTGCTCGGCCACGGCATCCAGCAGCGCCAGATAGCGCTCGCCGTCATCCTCCAGCGCTTGCAGATGCGGATAATGGCGCTCGATGGCTTCATCGGCCAGCAGGCGCAGCGCCTCGGTATCGCCGCGCGCGGCGAAGTACTGAAAGGTGCCGACCCGCAGATGACTGGCGGCGACCCGCGTCATGACGGCCCCCGGCTCCGGCACACCGCGCACCACGCGTTCGCCGGTGGTCACCGCCGCCAATGCCCGACTGGTCGGCACGCCCAGCGCATGCATGGCCTCACTGACCAGGTACTCTCGCAGCACCGGCCCCAGTGGCGAACGGCCATCACCACCCCGCGAAAAGGGAGTGCGCCCACTGCCCTTGAGCTGGATATCCCGGTATCGCCCGTGTTGATCGATTACCTCGCCCAGCAACAGTGCACGGCCGTCGCCCAGTTGCGGCACGAAGTTGCCGAACTGGTGACCGGCATAGGCCATGGCCACCGGCTCGGCGCCCTCCGGGGTGCGATTGCCCGAGAACACCTGGGTGGCCTGCTCGTCATCATAGTCCTGAAGGTCGAAGCCGAGCGCTTCGGCAAGCGGCCGGTTGAAGGCGAACAGTCGCGGCGACGCCGCCGGCGTCGGCTGGCTGAGCGCACGCATGTGATCGGGAAAGCGCGCGTAACGCAGGAAAAAGCTCGGGAACATGACGCCTCCAGTGCAGCAGGGCTCAACAGCTTGAGCATAGGGCCAGCCACCCTACCACTCGGCGGCGGGCGCGCAAACGCCAGCCGCCGTCCGCGAAGTGTCAGCCCTGGGGCGTCCCGGCAGGCTCGGCCAGGCTATCGACGAAGGTACGGTAGTCCTGGGCGACACACTGGGCATAGCTGACGGCCAGGGTGGCGATCATGTCGGCAAAGTGCTCTTCCTGGCCCTCAATCATCGCGCAGACGTTGCGCGCGAAGCAGCCCGGGTCTTCCGGATACAGCGCCTGGGCGCCACGCAGGTGCTCACGGGCCAGGATCCGCCCCCAGCGCTTGACCAGCTTGCGGTAGTCCTTGCTGCTGTCCAGCTTGTGGGTCGGGAAGTCGTCCTTGAAGGGCGAGCGCTCGCGCACCGAGAAGACGGTGTCGCCCAGGTGCAACCAGCCGAGATACGGATCGGGATGCTCGGCAATGGCACGGAAGGCCGCCGCATGGCGAGCCCCTTCGTGGGGGAAGGCTCGCCGCCAGGTGCGTTTCTCGGCGGCACTCAGCAGGCGCCAGCCCTCCGGCGCGGTCTGCTGCTTGACGTCGAGAATCACGTCGTCGTGTTCATGGTCGCGTCCGCCCTCGATCAGCACATAAAAGCGGTCCAACCCCAGCGAGCCGGTGCCGGCATCCAGGCGGCGCGCCATGTCCTTGATGGTGAAGTGCGAGGCATCGGCCTCGGCATGCTCGCTCTGCAGGGTCTGGCGGTACTCTTCCTCGATGGCTTTGCGCAACTGGCTGTCTAGATGCGCCGACAGACTGGCGAGCTTCTCCGGGCGGTCCGCGAAGCGCCGCCCGTCATCGGTCTGCTGGGTCCACTTGTCGAGCATCTTGGCCCGGCTGCGCTTCTTGGCCACCTTCTTGAGGAAAGGCTCCACCGGTCCCTTGGCCGTCTCCAGGGTCACGCCATCCGGCGCTTCGCCATTCTGGTGCTTGTCGAGCTCATCGTGATAGCTCTCGGTCAGGGCCGCCAGGGCCTTGTAGATATCCTTGGGCGAGAGGCCGACATTTTCCCGCGCATCCAGCACCAGGCTGGCGGCCAGGCGCCAGAGGTCGTACTGGTAGTCGCCGATCATGGCGTCATCGAAATCGTCCATGCCATAGCGCACATTGTCGTCATGGCTGCCGTAGGCGCCGAAGTTGTAGGCATGTGCATCGCCCTGCAACCAGGTCTGGGTCTCCGGCAGGCCGCCATACAGGGCGAAGCGCCAGTCATGCCAGACATCATCCCAGTAGAGGTGATTGGTGCCCCGGAAGAAGCTGTAGGGCGACTCGGCCATCTTGAGATACTTGGCCTGGCGATCCGCCTCGGCCAGCTCGGCATTGGCCGACTTCACGGCATCCAGCACCTGGCGGGGACGGTTGTGGCGGGTAAGCGGTTGCGACATCTGACATCTCCGTATGATCGGCAACGGCCGAAGTGGCTTCAACACAGTCAAGCAAGCCGTGGGCCGCCAGGCAAGTCGCCGAGCGAAATCCCTGCAAAGCCGGGCTACAGCAAAGTTCGAACCGACCAGAGTTCGGGGAAGAACTTCAACTCCAGCGCCTTCTGCAGATAGCCCACCCCCGAGGTGCCGCCGGTGCCGCTCTTGTGGCCGATAATCCGCTCCACGGTTTTCATGTGGCTGAAGCGCCACTTGTGGAAGTTGTACTCGGTATCGATGAGCTTTTCCGCCAGCTCATACAGCTCCCAGTGGCCTTCCGTGTCGGCGTAGATCTCCGCCCAGACGGCCTCCACGGCGGCCGAGGCGCTATAGGGCTGCGACCAGTCGCGCTCCAGCACCGCGTCCGGCAGCGCGAAGCCGCGCCGCGCCAGCAACTGCAGGCTGACGTCATACAGGCTCGGCGCGTTCAGCACGGCCGCGAGCCGTTCGAAGCGGGCCGGATGCGCCCGATGCGCACGCAGCATGCCCGGGTGCTTGTTGCCCAATAGAAACTCCAGCTCGCGATACTGATAGGACTGGAAGCCGGAACTCTGTCCCAGGCTGTCGCGGAAGCTCGCATAATCGCTGGGCGTCATGGTGACCAGCACCTCCCAGGCCTGAATCATCTGCTCCTGGATGCGCGCCACCCGGCTGAGCATCTTGAACGCCGGCCTGAGCTGGTCCGCTGCAATGTGGCGCGCCGCGCCGTGCGCCTCGTGGAGACACTGCTTGAGCCACAGCTCGGAGACCTGATGGATGACCACGAACAGCATCTCATCATGCGCCCCGGAAAGCGGCCGCTGACAGGCCAGCAGGGGCTCGAGCTGCAGGTACTCGCCGTAACTCATGTCCTGATCCCAGTGAACGCGGGTCTCATCCTCCAGGTTCACGGCGCCCCGCGGTGTCGGGATCTCGTCGGAATGACTCATGCGACTCCTCCTGATGCCGGGCATGACGGCCCGGTTGTCGGTATGGCGGGGGGCAAGCGGTGCGGCTCATCCGCGAGCCGTTCCAGAATGTCGAAGTGGTCACAGCCGTCGCGCCGATCGAACCGACAGGGTAGGCCCACCGCCCGAGCATGGCGCTCGAGGCACTCGCTCTGGGCGCGAAAGGCCGGCGGATCATGTTCGCCGCACAGCAGACGTAGCGGTGGCAGTCCCTGAAGCGACCGGCACAGCGGGCTCAGCTGCGCGGCGCATTGATAATCCAGCCCCAGGGGCGCATTGATACAGGTATCCACCAGCGGCCGCAGGTCGTAAATGCCGCTGATCAACCACAAGGAGTCGATCGCGGTGAGCCGCGGCTCGTCTAGGCAGCTCATCAGCGCCAGGTGGGCGCCGGCACTGTGTCCCCCGAGATGAGCCCGAATGCCGGAATAGCGGGCGCTCAGGGCATCCTGTAACCAGGTGACTGCGCGCCGCACGGCCTCCACCATGGCCTCGATGGAAGCCTCGGGCGCCAGCGGATAATCCACGGACGCAAAGGCCCAGCCGGCCGCCAGCCAGGGCTCGGCCAGGAAGTCGGTTGCCGAGGCATCCAGCTCCTGCCAGTAACCGCCATGCAGAAACACCATCAGCGCCCGGGGCGAGCCCGCCGCCGGCACAAAAAGATTGATCCCCTCTCCGGCCCCCGCTCCATGGCACCAAGGCTGTGGTGGGTGGCGTTCACGCAGGCGGACTCCCAGTTCGGCCTGGCGTGCCAGGGTGGCGTGCGGATCACGCGCCCAGCGACTCGGCAAATAGGCCTGCTCCCGCTCGGCGCCCGCCATCAGGTCACCTCCGAGCGCACCTGAAAGCGCTCTGCCCGGTATTCGCCGCGCTCCACCACCTCGCGGAAGTGCCGCGCGGCCTGCCAGACATCCTCGTGGCTCAGGTAGAGCGGCGCAAAACCGAAGCGCATCAGACCCGGCTCGCGATAATCGCCGATCACCCCGCGGGCGATCAGCGCCTGAACGATGGCAAAGCCGTGCTCGCCGGCCACCAGCGAGACCTGGCTGCCCCGTGCCCCGAGCGCCGGGGTGATGTCCTCGATACCGTGGGCCGCGAAGAGATCGGCCAGGCAGGCCCGGAACAGCTCGGTCAGCGCCAGGCTCTTGTCGCGCAGCGCCGCCATGTCGACCCGCGCCCACATCGCCAGCGAAGCCTCCAGCGCACTATAGGCCAGCGCCGAGTGGGTGCCGGTACGAAAGCGGGTCAGGTCGGCCGCCGGCGCATAGTCCGGCGCGAAGGCGAACGGCGCGGCATGACCGTGCCAGCCCGACAGCGGCTGCCAGCCATGGGTCTGATGATCGCGCCGCACATATACGAAGCCCGGTGCCCCCGGCCCGCCGTTCAGATACTTGTAGGTACAACCGACCGCGTAGCGCACATCACAGGCGTTGAGAGCCACCGGCAGCGCCCCGGCCGAGTGGGCCAGGTCCCAGATGACCTCCGCGCCATGGTCGTGCACCAGCCGCGTGGTGGCCGCCATGTCGCGCAGGGCCCCGGTGCGATAGTTGACCTGACTGAGCACCACCACATCGACGCCCTCGAGGTGCGCCTCCAGCGGCTCGCCCTCCGGCAGCACCCGGTGCTCATGAGCGGCCAGATGGCTGAACCCCTCGGCGATGTAGCCATCGGCCGGAAAATTGCCGCCCTCGCTCAATACCACGCCACGCCCCGCCCGGCCGCTCTCGCCACCCGGGCCGAGGATGTAGCCCAACAGCTTGAAGAGGTTGAGGGTAATGTTGTCGGTGACCAGCACCTCGTCTTCACGCGCGCCCAGCACGGGCGCGAGCAGCCGCCCGAGTCGTTCCGGCGCATCGAACCAGCCCTGATTCCAGCCGCCGATCAGCTCGTCGCGCCATTGATCCAGGGTCCCGGCGACGGCCTGGCGCGCCGCCAACGGCTGGGCGCCGAGCGAATTACCATCCAGATAGAGCACGCCTTCCGGCAGCGCGAAGTGCGCCTTCCAGCCGGCAAGTGGATCCTGGCGATCGCGTTGACGCGCGTCTTCGAGTGAAACGGACATGGGCAAGTCTCCAGAGGGTCAGGACAGGGCCGGTCGGACAACAGGCACGATACCGTGGCGGACCTGACCACCATTCTAGAGAAGCCGGCATGAAAGGGGCTTGCGTTTTCACACCCTTGCGCCAGAATCAATGCAACACTTTTGCATCACACAACTGAAAGACAGCAAATGATTGCACTAGACCGCTTCGACCTGAAAATCCTGCATGACATGCAGCGTGATGCCCGCCTGACGCTCGGCCAGCTTGCCGAAGGCGTCAGCCTCTCGGTCAGCCAGTGCTCGCGACGCCTGGCGCGGCTCGAGCGGGAAGGCGTCATCCAGGGCTATTCGCTGCGCCTCTCCGCCGAGGCGCTGGGGCTTGGCGTCACGGCCTTTATCTTTCTTTCCATGGACAAGCGCCTGATGGGCGACCCACAAGGCGTCGTGGCCAGCCTGCTGGAGCGCGACGAAGTCATCGAATGCCATACCGTCACCGGGCAGCACGACTTCATCCTCAAAGTCTGTGTGGAAAGCCTGGGCGCCCTCTCCGCCTTCCTCGCCAGTGTCGTCAGCCCCATGGAAGGCCTTCACGACATCGCCACCCAGGTCGCCATGGACACCCTGAAGACCAATGGCCCGCTCAGCACCCAGCGGGCGTGATGACCTGCCTGGCATCACCTCCGATTCCGGCCGGTTTTGCTCGTCAGGCGCGCTACACTGCAGGCTGACGCATGAGCCAGGAGGAAGCAGGCGTGACGCCGAGGATGGATGACACCAACGCACCCGGTCCGGGGATGCTGCCCGAGCTGACCGCGGCGCAATGCCGACAGGCACGGCTCGCGCGGGATACCCGTTTCGACGGTCGCTTCTTCGTCGCGGTGCACAGCACCGGCATCTACTGCCGGCCGATCTGTCCGGCGCTGCCGTCTCGCGAGAACCGCGTGCACTACTACCCGAGCGCCCTGGCCGCCGCCGAGGCCGGCTTTCGCCCCTGTTTGCGCTGTCGGCCGGACAGCGCCCCGCATTCCCCGGCCTGGCGAGGCAGCCGCACGACCTTCGAGCGCGCCCTGCGGCTGATCGACGAGGGCGCCCTGCGCGAGGGCAGCCTGGGCGAGCTCTGCGAGCGGCTGGGCATCGGTGAGCGCTACCTGCGGCAACTCTTCCAGCAGCACCTCGGCGTCGCGCCGAAGACCTACGCCCTGCACCGCCAGTGCCTGTTTGCCAAGCAACTGCTGCATCAGACCTCGCTACCCGTCACCGAGGTGGCTCATGCGAGTGGCTTTAACAGCCTGCGGCGCTTCAATGACGCCTTTCGCCGGCATATCCGGCTGGCCCCGCGTGAGCTGCGCCACCGCGACACGGCAGCCGGCGATGGCCTGACCCTGAGTCTCGCCTACCGGCCGCCCTATGCCTGGCAGCCGCTCCACGACTTCCATTGCCAGCGCGTCATCGAGGGGCTGGAGTGGATCGGCGAACACCACTATGGCCGTCATGTAAGCTGGGGCGATGCCCGCGGCTGGTTCACCGCCGAGCATCACCCCGAGGAGCACGCTTTCCGCGTACGGCTCGAGCTCGACGACCTGAGCGTACTGCCCCAGGTGGTACAACAGATCCGCCGCGTGCTCGACCTGGATGCCGACACCCATACCATCGAGTCGCATCTGGCAGGGCTGCTGCCCGAGCTTTCTCTGGTCGAAGGGTTGCGCCTGCCCGGTGTTTGGTCGCCCTTCGAGGCCGGCGTGCGGGCCATCCTCGGCCAGCAGGTGTCGATCACCGCCGCCCGGCAACTGGTCAGCCGGTTGGTTGAACAACTCGGCGAGCCCGCCGCCCAGGGCCGCTACTTCCCCACGCCCGCCCGGGTCGCCGCCAGCGAACTCGACTTCCTGCGCATGCCCGGTGCCCGCAAGGCCACCCTGCAACGCTTGGCCGCCGCCTTTGCCGAGCCCGAGCGGATGGCCGACCCGCTGCAGTGGACCAGCCTCAAGGGCATCGGCCCCTGGACCGCCCGCTACGCCGCCATGCGCGGCACCGGCCATCCGGATATCTGGCTGGAGGGCGATGCGGGGCTGCGCCGCGCACTCGGCCACCTGGGCGAGTGCGACCCGGCCGGAGCCGCCCCCTGGCGCAGCTACCTGACCCTCCAGCTATGGGCGCGGCCGCCGGCGCGCGATACGCTGGAACCATCGACTCGTGACACTCACGTCCCGCATGCGACGGACAAGGAGGCAAACCCATGAGCCAGGCGCTCGACTACTTCGAACCCCCGCAGCGCGACGCGCTGGGCCTGATCAAGCTGACCGCCAACGCCCGCGGCCTCACCGAGATCGCCTTCGTCCAGAGCCAGGACGGCGAGCCCAAGCCCAGCGAGGTGACGGATCGCGCCCGCCAGCA
The DNA here is from genome assembly GCF_030409235.1 of Halomonas almeriensis. Lineage (GTDB taxonomy): Bacteria > Pseudomonadota > Gammaproteobacteria > Pseudomonadales > Halomonadaceae > Halomonas > Halomonas almeriensis. The sequence goes on along the minus strand of NZ_JAUFPO010000002.1, from coordinate 152,936 downwards.
ACTGGCCGAGTACTTCGATGGCCAGCGCCACAGCTTCGATCTGCCGCTTGCGCCCCTCGGCACCGACTTCCAGCGGCGTGTCTGGGACGCCCTGTCGACCATTCCCTTCGGCGAAACCCGCAACTACGGTGAAATCGCCGACCAGCTCCGCTGCAAGGGCGGCCAGCGCGCCGTCGGCAACGCCAATGGCAAGAACCCGCTGGCCATCGTCGTGCCCTGCCACCGCGTCATCGGCAGCGACGGCAGCCTCACCGGCTATGCCGGCGGCATCGGCCGCAAGCAATGGCTGCTGGCCCACGAAGCCGGCGAGGTGCCCTTCGAGCTGGGCTGAGACAGCCGCGGGGTGCCAGGGCCTTGCGCCCGCCGCGCCCCGCTCGCAAGACCGCTGGATCCACTGCCATCAAACCATCCATTGCATTCGCTCAATATGTCTGTAATTCTCGACATATGGACAACAACGCTTTGATCGACGTCTTCTCGGCCCTGTCACAGTCGACACGCCTCGCGACCTTCCGGCTGCTGGTGCGTCACGAGCCGGACGGTCTGCCCGCCGGTGATATCGCCCGTGAGCTGGATGTGCCGCATAACACCATGTCGACACACCTGAGCGTACTGGCTCGAGCCGGCCTGGTGACCTCGCGCCGCCAGAGTCGCTCGGTCATCTACCGCGCCTGTCTCGAACACCTGCAAGGCACTCTGGATGCCCTGCTGCGCGAGTGCTGTGCCGGCAATCCTGACGCCTGCGACTCCTCTGCAGCGGCATCGCCGGCGACCCGCGACAAACCGGGCTCGCCCCCCTCGAGCTGAGCGACCCTTCCACCGAAGCCGCAGGACCCAAGCCCCATGAGTCAAGACGACCTTCCCAACATAGACCCCGAGCAACTCGAGCCCATCGACATCGACGCTCTGGTCGGACCCGAAGCCTCCCGGCATGCCCCGCGTATCCTGGTGCTCTACGGCTCGCTGCGCGAACGCTCCTACTCGCGCCTGCTCGCCGAGGAAGCCGCCCGCCTGCTGCGCTGGTACGGCTGTGACGTGCGCACCTTCAACCCCGCCGGCCTGCCGCTGCCGGATGATGCCGACAGCAACCACCCCAAGGTGCAGGAACTGCGCGAACTGGCCACCTGGAGCGAGGGCATGGTCTGGGTCAGCCCGGAGCGCCACGGCGCCATGACCGGCATCATGAAGGCCCAGATCGACTGGATTCCCCTGGCGCTGGGCGGCGTGCGCCCCACCCAGGGCAAGACACTGGCCGTCATGGAAGTCTCCGGCGGCAGCCAGAGCTTCAATGCCGTCAACCAGCTGCGCATCCTCGGGCGCTGGATGCGCATGCTGACCATCCCCAACCAGTCCTCGGTACCCAGGGCCTTCAACGAATTCGATGAGGCCGGACGCATGCGCCTCTCGCCGCTCTATCTGCGCGTCGTGGATGTCTGCGAGGAGCTGGTCAAGTTCACCTGGCTGACCCGCGACCGCAGCGCCTACCTCACCGACCGCTACTCCGAGCGGGTGGAAAGCGCCGAGCAGGTCTCGCAGCGCGTCAACCAGGCCACTCACTGACAACGGAGCCTTTCATGCTGGCATTCGGCATCTTCGTGGCCACGCTGGTGCTGGTCATCTGGCAGCCCCGCGGGCTGGGCATCGGCTGGAGCGCCCTGGGCGGCGCCGGCGTGGCGCTGCTGCTGGGCGTGGTCGACTGGGGCGATGTGGGCACCGTGTGGCACATCGTGTGGGACGCCACCTTCACCTTCGTGGCGCTGATCATCATCTCGCTGATTCTCGACGAGGCCGGCTTCTTCGCCTGGGCCGCCCTGCACATCGCGCGCTGGGGCAATGGCCGGGGCCGGCTGCTGTTTCCGCTGATCATCCTGCTCGGCGCCATGATCGCGGCGATCTTCGCCAACGACGGCGCCGCCCTGCTGCTCACGCCCATCGTGGTGGCCATTCTGGCGCGGCTGGACTTTCGGCCCGGCGCGGCCCTGGCCTTCATCATCGCCACCGGCTTCGTCGCCGACTCCACCAGCCTGCCGCTGATCATCTCCAACCTGGTGAACATCGTCAGTGCCAACTACTTCGACATCGGCTTCAGCCGCTATGCACTGGTCATGGTGCCGGTGGACCTGGTCGCCTTGCTGGCCACGCTGCTGGTACTCGGCTGGTACTTCCGCCGCGAGGTGCCCGGCCGCTACGACGTCGAGCGCCTCGAGTCCCCCGCCGACGCGATCCGCGACCATCAGGTCTTCCGCGCTGCCTTCCCGTTGCTGCTGGCCCTGCTGGCCGCTCTCTTTCTGACCACCCACTGGGAGCTGCCCTTCGCGCTGATCATGGGCAGCGCCGCACTCATCCTGATGGCCATCGCCGGCCGCTGGTTCAGTGCCGGGCACGTACATGTCATCTCGCTGAAGAGCGTGCTGCGCCACGCCCCCTGGCAGATCGTGCTGTTCTCGCTGGGCATGTACCTGGTGGTCTACGGCCTGGGCAATGCCTGGTTGACCGACGCCGCCGCCGAGGTGCTGGTCTGGTTGAGTCGGCAGGGGGACCTGGTGGCCACCGTGGGCACCGGCTTCGCCTCGGCGATCCTCGCCTCGCTGATGAACAACATGCCCGCTACCCTGATCGGCGCCCTGGCCATCGACCAGGCCGAGGTCTCACAGCAGACCCAGCAACTGATGGTCTACGCCAACGTCATCGGCAACGACCTGGGACCCAAGCTGACGCCCATCGGCAGCCTCGCCACCCTGCTGTGGCTGCATGTGCTGGCCGGCAAGGGCTATCGCATCGGCTGGGGGCAGTACATGAAGGTGGGGCTGGTGATCACCCCACCGGTGCTGCTGGCCACGCTGGTGGCCCTGGCGGTCTGGTTACCGGCATTACCAATGCCCTAGAATCAGGCACTTTTCGATAGTTACCTGCGGGACGACACATGCTGGAACTGGCCGACAAATGGATCTGGGATAGCTGGTACGTCGAGGATCAGGGCCTCTGGCATGCCTTCTTCCTGCAGGCGGATCGCGCGCTGGGCGATCCGGAACAGCGCCACTGGCACGTCAGCCACGGCCACGCCACCAGCACGGACCTCGTCCACTGGAGCTATCAGGGCACGGTGCTTGCGCCCTCGCCCACGCCGGCCTTCGATGACTGCAGCGTCTGGACGGGCTCCGTGGTAAAAGGCGACGACAACCTCTGGCACCTCTTCTATACCGGCACCAGTCACGCCGAGAACGGCCTTCATCAGCGTATCGGCCATGCCACCAGCACGAACCTGCATGACTGGCACAAACAGGGCCTGGCACTGGAGCGCCGCGGCCCCAATGCCGAGTGCTACGAGCCGCACCTGCCCGAGCGCTGGAAGGACGAATCCATGCGCGACCCCTGGGTCATTCGCGACCCGGAGGGTGACGGCTGGCTGATGTTCTTCACGGCGCGCTCGCCGTTTGCCGACGACACCCTGGCCGCCGGCGCCATCGGCCTGGCGCGCTCCCCCGACCTGTATCAATGGTCTCTCGAGCCGCCGGTCTTTGTCGGCGGCTTCGGCGAAATCGAGGTCCCCACGGTATTCGAGAAGAATGGCCGCTGGTATTGCCTGTTCTGCACCAGCGCTCCCTACTGGTCGGCGGCCTACCGAGAGACCTACCCGGGCGAGCCGGTCTCGGGCATTCACTACCTGATGGCCGACCACCCGCTGGGCCCCTGGCGCATCGCCGAAGGCCATTTTCTCGACGGCACCCCGCACTGCGACCGCTATGCCCCGCGCTGGCTCCACGCCAACGGCCGGGACTGGCTGATGAGCTGCCTGATGCAGAAAAACGGCGAGTTTCAGGGCGTGCTCACCGACCCGGTGGAGCTCCAGGCGGGCCCCGACGGCAGGCTCGAGCTGCGGGCCCTGCCTGCCCGGACAGCCGTCGAGGAAACGGCCAACGGCTAGACCGGCAGATGCAGGATGGCACCGCGCAGGGCCGCCTCGTCGCACCACAGCTTGCCGACCGTCAACGGCAGGGAGAAGCGCCGACGACCGGCGCCGCCGGAATTGAACAGCAGCCGGCCATCGCGCCATTCGTTGCGCGCCTTGTGAGAATGGCCGTGGAGCACCGCATCGCAGGCGGTGGCCGCATCGAAGTCGGCGAGATCATGCACCAGATGCAGCCGCCAGCCGTTGACCCGCAGGTCGAGATGCCAGGGCAGGCGCTCGGCCCAGTCGGCGGTATCGACATTGCCGCGCACCGTATACACCGGCGCCAGCTCGCCCAGCCGCTCGATGATCGCCTCATCCCGATCGCGGCTGCCCACATCGCCCAGGTGCAGGATCAGCCCGCAGCCCTCCAGCATGCTCAGCGCCTCGTCGCGCAGCGTGCCGTGAGTGTCGGCGATCACGCCGATGGGCGCGTCGAGATCCATGCAGTGTGGTTTCATACCGTTCCTCGCGAAGGCAGGGCAGGATACCGGTGCAGCGAGTGCTTCACGTGTTCTCCTGCCCCGCATACCACTCGGCGTAAGGGGTGTTTTCGACCACTCGGCGTAAGGGGTGTTTTCGATCTTGCATTGGGTGTAGTCCGGAGCGTCGTCCTGCCACCACACCGGGCCGCGCTCACCCAGCGCACGCTTGGCCTCATCGACCCGGGCACGGGCATCACGCTCGGCGGCGGTGTCCTGCGCGCGTTTCGCCTGCCCCACCTCGCGCCGTGCCTGCATCAGCTTTTTCACCCAGTGCTGACGCTCCGCCTCGGGCAGTGCCGGATTGGTACACCGCCAGAGGTGCCCACGCACCACGATATAGCGACCATCCGGGGTGGTCAGTGGGGGAGCTGAACTCATGGCAGGCTTGTCCATTCCGCAGGTGATGGGTGAATGGTCGCCCTGGCCGCGTTCGGCTTCAAGCCTTGACCATTTTCCGGCACCATGAGGGCACGTTGTCCGCCGCCAAGGAATCGCCATGCCCGCCTCCTCCGATACCTCGCTGCAACCCGGTTTCATGGTGGTGCACGGCAACCGCCTGGAGGAACTGCGCGATCTGGCGGTGACCTGGATGCGCCAGCACCCGCTCGACCCGCTGGAGGACGAGACCATCCTGGTGCAGAGCAACGGCATCAGCCAGTGGCTCAAGCTGGCCCTGGCCGCCGATGATCCCCGGGGCAGCGGCGTGGCGGCGGCGCTGGATGTCACCTTGCCGGCGCGCTTCCTGTGGCAGGCCTACCGCAGCGTGCTGGTGCATCGCGACGGCGAGGGCGCGGTGCCGGCGGAGTCGCCGCTGGACAAGCCGCGCCTGATCTGGCGCCTGATGCGCCTGCTGCCGGCGCTGCTCGACGACCCGCTGTTTGCGCCTCTGTCGCGCTTTTTGGCCGATGACGACGACCTGCGCAAGCGTCACCAGCTCGCCGAGCGACTGGCCGACCTGTTCGACCAGTATCAGGTCTATCGCGCCGACTGGCTGGCGGCCTGGGCCGAGGGCCGCGACGAGATCATCGATGCCCGTGGCCAGGCCCGCCCGCTGGACGACGACCAGCGCTGGCAGCCAGCCCTGTGGCGTTATCTGCGCGACGACATCGCCCATCACCTGGGCGACGCCGGCCTGGCCAGCAGCCGCGCCGTGGTGCATGGCCGCTTTCTGGAGGCCTGCCGCGAACTGGCCGAGAGCCCACAGCAGGGTGATAGAGAGGCGCGTCCTCCCGGCCTGCCGCGCCGCGTCATCGTCTTCGGCATTTCCTCGCTGCCGCGCCAGACACTGGAAGCCCTGGCCGCCATCGCCCGGTTCAGCCAGGTGGTGCTCTGCGTGCACAACCCCTGCCGGCATTACTGGGCCGACATCATCGAGCACAAGGACCTGCTTCGCGCCGCCCGCAAGCGCCAGCAGCGGCGCCCCGGCATGCCCATCGAGCTCGACGACACCCAGCTTCATCTGCATGCCCAGCCGCTGCTCGCCGCCTGGGGCAAGCAGGGCCGCGACTACCTGCGCCTGCTCGACGAATTCGATGATCAGGAAAGCTATCGCGCCCGCTTCGAGGCCGAGGCGCTGCGCATCGACCTGTTCGAGTCGCCGCTGGAACACAGCACGCACCCCGGACTGCTCCAGCAACTGCAGGACGACATCCTCGAGCTGCGGCCGCCCGCCGAGACCCGCGAGGCCTGGCCAGCGGTCAAGCCGCACCACGACACCAGCCTGCGCTTTCATGTCGCCCACAGCGCCCTGCGCGAGGTGGAGATCCTGCACGACCAGCTGCTCGCCGCCTTCGATGCCGACCCGAGCCTCAAGCCCCGCGACATCCTGGTCATGGTGCCGGACATCGACACCTACACCGCCGCCGTCCAGGCGGTGTTCGGCCGCCTCGCGCCGGACGACCCGCGGCATATTCCGTTCACCCTGTCCGACCAGACCAGCCGCCACCGTCAGCCGCTGCTGATCGCCCTGGAAGCCCTGCTGCAACTGCCCGAATCGCGCCTCAGCGTCGGCGAGCTGCTCGACCTGCTCGAAGTGCCCGCCCTGCGCCAGCGCTTCGGCCTCGACGCCGAGGCCCTGCCGATCCTGCGCCGCTGGATCGAGGGCGCCGGCATCCGCTGGGGGCTCAGCGCCCGCCAGCGTGCCCGGCTCGACCTGCCCGAGGGCCTCACCGCCAACACCTGGGCCTTCGGCCTGCGCCGCCTGCTGCTCGGCTATGCGGTGGGCGACAGTACCGACAACGCAAGCACCGACGGCCCCTGGCACGACATCGAGCCCTATGGTGATATCGGCGGCCTGGAAGCCGCCCTGGCCGGCCCGCTGGTCGACCTGCTCGACACCCTGGAAGCCCTCTGGCAGCGCCTCACCGAGCCCACCGACGTGGCCACCTGGTGCCAGCGCCTGCGCGAGCTGCTGGCCGACTGCTTCAGCGCCGCCGACGAGGCCGACCTCAACACCCTGACGCGCCTCGAGGAGATCCTCGACGAATGGCGCGACGCCACCGACGACGCCGACCTGCAGGAAGCCCTGCCGCTCTCGGTGGTGCGCGAACACTGGCTCGGCCAGATCGACGACAACAACCTCTCGCAACGCTTCCTGGCCGGCGCCGTGAACATCGCCACCCTGATGCCGATGCGCGCCATTCCCTTCCGCCACGTCTGCCTGCTGGGCATGAACGACGGCGACTACCCGCGCACCCAACGGCCGCTGGACATCGACCTGATGGGCCACGACTACCGCCCCGGCGACCGCTCACGGCGCGAGGACGACCGCTACCTCTTCCTCGAAGCGCTGCTCTCGGCCCGCGACCGGCTGATGATCAGCTGGGTCGGCCGCAGCATCCACGACAACGCCCCGCAGCCGCCCTCGGTGCTGCTCGGCCAGCTGCGCGACCATATCGCCGCCGGCTGGCAGCTCGCCGACGCGCCGGCCGAGGCAGACCCCGGCCAGGCCCTGCTCGACGCCCTGACCACCGAGCACCCGCTGCAGCCCTTCAGCCGCGCCTATTTCATGGCCGCACCGGATGCCGACAACGCCCTGTTCACCTACGCCCATGAATGGCGCGCCATTCATGCCGGCCAGTCAACCGCCCTGGACGACAAGGCGCCTCTTGAGTCTGGTGTTAACGCCGTATCGCCGAGCGCAGCTAGCTTGCCGCGGATGCCCCAGGAAGCCCCGTTGACACTTGGCCAACTCGGCGCCTTCCTCAAGGACCCCGTCAAGGCCTTCTTCAACACCCGGCTGGGCGTCCACCTGGAGCGCGAGAGCGCCGAAAGCCCCGACCACGAGCCCTTCGAGCTGGACGGCCTGACCCACTGGCAGCTGCAGGACGAACTGATCCAGGCCGGGCGCCGCGCCGTGGAAGACCGCGAATCCCCCATGCCCGCCGTCGAGAGCACCCTGGCGCGTCTGGAACGCGAAGGCCGGCTGGCCATGGGCGGCTTCGCCCAGCGCATGCGCGACGACCTGGTCGAACCGCTGGACGGGCTGTTCAGCGAATACGCCGAACTGCTCGCCGCCTGGCCCCATCCCCGCGCCCTGCCGGCGCCCGTCTCGCTGGAGCTCGAGGCCGCGGGCGGCCCCCTCGCCGTGGAAGACTGGCTCGACGAACTGCGCGAGAACGACCAGGGCGACGTATGCCGCCTCAAGCTGATCACCAGCAGTCTGGTCCACAAGGGCAAGTACCACTGGAAACACTGGCTGACGCCCTGGGTCGAGCACCTGGCCGCCCAGATCGCCGTCGGCCCGGTCACCACCGAGCTGCGCTCGCGCGCCGGCGGCGGCACCCTCAACCCGCTCGACCCGGAACTGGCCCGCGCCCGCCTGACCGCCATCGCCTCGGCCTGGCAGGCCGGCATGACCGCCCCCCTGCCGCTGGCCCGCGACGCCGCCTTCACCTGGATCAAGGAAGGCGGCGACATCGCCCAACTGGATCGCTGCCTGGGCAGCCCGGAGCGCCAGGAAGACAACGACCTCAAGGCCTACCAGGCCGCCGCCAAGGTCTTTGAAGGCGACAACTACAACGCCGGCGAGCTCCAGCGCGACGCCTACCTGGCCCGCCAGTGGCGCAGCTTCGATGAACTCGCCCGCCAGCGCACCGCCGAGCGCCACTTCGGCGAACTGGCCGACGCCCTCTACGCACCGCTGCATTACGCAGTCAAACGCGACAAGGCAAGCTCAAAGGGCAAAAAGACCACAGCGCAGGGGAAACAGCCATGAGCGAAGGAAAAACAGCCATGAGCGAGGGGGAAGCAGCCTTGAGCGAAGGAAAAACAGCCATGAGCGAACAGGCCCCCACCCTGGACCCGATCCACCTGCCGCTGCCCGGCAGCCGGCTGATCGAAGCCAGCGCCGGCACCGGCAAGACCTTCACCATCGCCCTGCTCTACCTGCGCCTGGTCCTCGGCCCACGCGACGAGCACGACAGCGACGCCTTCCCGCGGCCCCTCACGCCCCCGGAAATCCTCGTGGTGACCTTCACCAACGCCGCCACCCAGGAACTGCGCGAACGCATCCGCGCCCGGCTGGTGGAAGCCGCCGACGCCTTCCAACCCGACACCACCGCAGCGGCGACAGGCGGCGACGTAGATAGCGAATCGGAGACAGCCAGCGGCGCCTCCGAAGGGGCGTCTGGAGCAGGCCTTGGAGGAGGTCCGATGCCAGGTATGGCATCGGTAGCGCCCAGGGATGGGTTTACAGCGCCTCCGGAAAGGCCTGCTCCAGAAGAAGCCCCGTCCCGGAACACCACCACCGACCTTTTTGCCGGTACGGCGGCGCCAGGCAGTTTAGACGAAGCGGCTGACGGGGCGACTGAATCAGGCGCACCGGGAACAGAAGGGGCGTCTGGAGCAGGCCTTGAAGGAGGTCCGATGCCAGGCATGGCATCGGTAGCGCCCAGGGATGGGTTTACAGCGCCTCCGGAAAGGCCTGCTCCAGAAGAAGCCCCGTCCCGGAATGACACCGCCGACCTCTCCACAGAACCAACGGTGGATACTGCGAGCACAGAGCCGTCGAGCGCCGACCCGCTACTCGCCCTCCGCGATAGCTACCCCAGAGAAAGCTGGCCAGCCTGCGCCCGCCGCCTGCGCCTGGCCGCCGAATGGATGGACGAGGCCGCCGTCTCCACCATCCACGCCTGGTGCCACCGCATGCTGCGCGAACACGCCTTCGACAGCGGCAGCCTGTTCGCCCTGGCCATGGAACTCGACCAATCGGCCATGAACCTCGAGATCGCCCGCGACTACTGGCGCAGCTTCTACTACGCCCTGGAACCCGAGGAACTCGGCGTCATCACCCGCCACTGGAAATCCCCGGACGACCTGAACCAGGACGTGGACCAGTTACGCGTGCACGCCGACGCCCTGCCCCAGGCCCCGGAGCCCGCCACTACCCTGGCCAACGCCCGCCAGGAGCGTGAGCGCATCCTCGAAGAACTCAAGGCCCCCTGGCGCGAATGGATCGACGACCTCCAGCAGCAGATCGAGGAAGCCGCCAGTCGCAAGGCCTTCGACGGCAAGAAACTCAACGTCAAGAACCGCACCAACTGGTTCGACAAGCTGCGCACCTGGGCCCACGACCCCGAAGCCATCCACCCCGGCCTCACCGACGCCGCCTGGCAGCGCCTCACCCCGGAAGGCATGGCCGAAATCTGGAAGGACGGCTCACCCCTCGCGCACCCCGCGCTGGAAGCCACCGAGCCCCTCAAGGCACGCCTCGACAGCCTGCCCGAGCCCTTCGCCGATCTGCTCAGCCATGCCGTGCACTGGATGGCCAAGCGGCGCAACATGGTCCAGCGCCGCCGCGCCGAGCTCGGCCCCGACGACCTGCTGCACCATCTGGACGCCGCCTTCCAGGGCGAGGCCGGCGAGACCCTGGCCACCCGCATCCGCCAGCAGTTCCCGGTAGCCCTGGTCGACGAATTCCAGGACACCGACCCGGTGCAGTACCGGCTCTTCGACCACGTCTACCAGCTCGCCGACAACCGCCAGGACTGCGCCGTACTGCTGATCGGCGACCCCAAGCAGGCCATCTACGCCTTTCGCGGCGCGGATATTCACACCTACCTCAAGGCCCGCCGCGACACCCGGGGCCGCCATGTCACCCTGGGCACCAACTTCCGCTCCGCCGCCGCCATGGTCGGCGCCGTCAATCGCGTCTTCGCCCACGCCGAAGCCAACCTCGCAAGCGGCGCCTTCTTGTTTCGCCAGGGCGAGGAGGATCCGGTTCCGTTTCAATCCGTCGCCGCCAAGGGTCGCAAGGACGAACTGGTCCGCCAGGGCACACCCCAGCCGGCGCTCAGCCTGTGGCACCTGGAAGCCGAGGCCGGCATCAGCAAGGGCGCCTACATCAACGAGCTGGCCGAACGCTGCGCCAGCGAGATGGCCAGGCTGCTGAACGAAGGCCAGGCCGGGCAGACCGGCTTCGCCCATCGCGAGGACGACAGCTTTCGCCCCCTGGCGCCCTCGGACCTCGCCGTGCTGGTCAACAGCGGCAGCGAGGCCCGCGCCATCCGCCGCGCCCTGCTGCAACGCGGCGTGCGCAGCGTCTACCTCTCCGACAAGGAAGGCGTCTACGAGACCGAGGCCGCCGCCGAGCTCGAGCTTTGGCTGGCCGCCTGCGCCGAGCCCGACAACGCCCGCGCCCTGCGCGCCGCCCTGGCCAGCCCCAGCCTGGGGCTCACGCTGGCCGAACTCGACGCCCTCAACGGCGGCGACCAGCAGGACGAACTGGCCTGGGAAGCCCGAGTCATGCAGTTCCGCGACTACCACCGCCAATGGTGGCAACGCGGCGTGCTGCCCATGCTCCACCAGATGCTGGCCGACTTCGCCGTCCCCGGCCGTCTGCTTACGGTGCCGGAGGGCGAGCGCCGGCTCACCGACCTTCTGCACCTCGGCGAGCTGCTGCAACAGGCCAGCACCGAGCTGGACGGCGAGCACGCCCTGCTGCGCCACCTGCGCGAAGCCATCGGCCGCCCCCAGGAGCAGAGCGAAGCCCACAAGCTGCGCCTGGAAAGCGACGCCGACCTCGTGCAGGTGGTGACCATTCACAAGTCCAAGGGCCTCGAGTACCCGCTGGTCTTCCTGCCGTTCATCGCCGCCGCCCGCCAGACCAAAAAGGACGACCTGCCGCTGCGCTGGCACGACGACGAGGGCCGACTGCGCCTCTCCCTGGAAGCCGACGAGTCGGTTCGCGAACGCGCCGACCACGAACGCCTCAGCGAGGACATGCGCAAGCTCTACGTCGCCCTGACTCGCGCCCGCCACGCCACCTGGCTGGGCCTGGCCCCGCTGGAACAACTGGAGCACTCGGCCATCGGCCGGCTGATCGGCGGCGACGCGCCCCTGGACGGCCAGGGCCTGCGCCCGGCCCTCGAGCCCCTGGACGACACCCATCACCCGGACGGCGCGACCGACGACGGCGCGCGCATGATCAGCGTCTGCGAGGCCCCGGCGCGTGACGCCACCCCGGTGCCGAGCCGCGAGGACACCACCCCGCTGGCCCCGGCCCGCAGCCCGAGCCGCAGGATTCGCGAACACTGGTGGATCGCCAGCTACTCGGCGCTCGGCTACTCGCAGCGCCAGGCCAACGACACCGCCGATGAACCGAGCCTGCCCAGCGAGCCCACCACGCCCGGCGAGGAAAGCGCCCGGGAGGTGCATGACGAACCCCAGGACAGCGGCAGCCTGCCCGTCCACGGCGGGCCGGCCGGTGAAGGCGCCCTGCATGCCTTCCCCCGCGGGCCCTCCGCGGGCACCTTCCTCCACGGCCTGCTGGAGTGGGCCGGCGAACAGGGCTTCGCCCGGGTGGCCGAGGACGCCGAGCTGCGCGACGAGACCATCGCCCGCCGCGCCAAGCGCCGCGGCTGGGAGCACCAGATTCCCGCGCTCAGCGCATGGCTGCCCGAGCTGCTCAGCGCCGAACTGCCCCTGCCGGGCGGTGACGCGGACGCCGGCGGCACCACACCACTGCGCCTCGACCGGCTCAGCCGCTACCGCGTGGAAATGGAGTTCTGGCTGGCGGTCCATCAGGTCGACACCCGTCAGTTGGATGCCCTGGTCAGCCGTCACACCCTGGGCGGCCGCGCTCGACCGGCCCTCGACCCGGACCGGCTCAACGGCATGCTCAAGGGCTTCATCGACCTGGTAGCCGAGCATCAGGGGCGCTATTACGTGCTCGACTGGAAGTCCAACCACCTGGGCGCGGATGACGCCGCCTACGCCCCCGAGGCCATGACCGAGGCGGTGTTCGCCAAGCGCTACGACGTGCAGTACAGCCTCTACCTGCTGGCCCTGCACCGGCTGCTCAAGGCCCGCCAGCCGGGCTATGACATCGAACGCCACCTGGGCGGGGCGCTCTACGTCTTCCTGCGCGGCAGTCGCGCGCCCTCGCGCGGCGTGCATGCCGAGTGCCCGCCCCGCGAGTTGATCGAAGGGCTCGATGCCCTGTTCCGTGCCGCCGAGGAGGCCGCCGCATGAGCCCGACGCATTTCCACCCGCCGCTGGACGCCGCGCCGCAGGGCACGCTTGACCAAGCGCCTGAAAACGCGCTGGCCGAGCCCGCGGCGCTGTTCGCCCTGCTGGAACGCTGGGTGGCTCGCGGCTGGCTGCGCTCGCTGGACCGCGCCTTCGCTGACTTCCTGTATCGCGAGGTCGCCGACGCCTCGCCCCGGCTGCTGCTGGCCGCCGCCCTGGCCAGCCACCAACTGGGCCGCGGCCACGTCTGCCTGGATCTGGCCCTGACCCTGGAAACGCCGGACCTGGCGCTCTCGCTGCCCCCCGAAGGCGACAGCCTGGAGGAGCCACCGCCGCTGCCCAGCCAGGTGATGGCCGGGCTCGAGGTCGCCGACTGGCGCGCCGCGTTGCACCAGCCCGAACTGGTCGGCGACGGCCCCGGCGCCACGCCCCTGGTGCTCGACGGCACGGCCGAACGCCCGCGCCTCTACCTGCGCCGCTACTGGCAACACGAGCAGGATATCCACAGCCGCATCGCCATGCGTCTGGCGGTTGATAACTCAGCTACCGAGCCCCCGGAGGCCGCACGCCTGCGCCCGCTGCTGGACACCCTCTTCGCCCCGCAGGACCACCACGACTGGCAGAAGACCGCCTGCGCCCTGGCGACCCGCTCGCCCTTCGCGGTGATCACCGGCGGCCCCGGCACCGGCAAAACCACCACCGTGGTGCGCCTGCTGGCCCTGCTGCAGGGCCTCACCCTGGGCCGCGGCGAACAGGCCCTGCGCATCCGCCTCGCCGCGCCCACCGGCAAGGCCGCCGCCCGGCTCAATGAATCCATTGCCGGCCAGGTCGGACGCCTGCCCTTTGAGCAACTGGCACAAGACACCGGATCTCTCAAAACCATGCGCGTCACAAGCGAAGACGAGGCAAGGCGGGGTTCGACGAAAACGCGGAGTTTACAGGTAGTAAATGAGCAGTTTGAGGAGGACACCAACACCGCATCGTCGAGCGGCGTAGCGCATCTCGAAGCCAGCGTGCCCAGGGAAGTGGCGACACTCCACCGCCTGCTCGGCTCGCGCCCCGACACCCGGCGCTTCCGCCACGACCGCCACAACCCCCTGCCGCTGGACGTGCTGGTGGTCGACGAGGCCTCGATGGTCGATGTGGTGATGATGGCCGCCCTGCTCGAGGCCCTGCCGCCGCATGCACGACTCATCCTGCTCGGCGACAAGGACCAGCTCGCCTCGGTGGAAGCCGGCTCGATCCTAGGCGATCTGTGTGCCCGCGCCGAAGGCGGCCACTACACCCCGGCCACCGCCGACTGGCTGCATGAGGCCACCGGGCAGCCCCTGCCCGACGAGGTGCTGGATGCGCACGGCCAGACGCTCGACCAGAGCATCGCCATGCTGCGCGTCAGCCACCGCTTCACCGCCGAGAGCGGCATCGGCCAACTGGCCGCCGCCATCAACGCTCCGCTCGCCGAGAGTGAGGCTCGCGAGAAACGCGCCGCCATCCGCCGCGTGCTCGACCACGGCTATGCCGACCTCTCGCACCTCAAGCTGAAAAGCGATGATACCCAGTGGCTGCCGCGCCTGGCCGTCACCGGCTACCCGCAAGGCTTCCCGCAGAAGGACCATAGCGAGACAAGCCAGGAAAACGCCGCAGAACCTGCACCGCCCGTGGGCTATACGCACTTCCTGACCGTCATGGCCCGGGAACGCCCCACCGATGACGCCGCCCAGGCCGCCTTCGATGACTGGGCGCGCCGCGTGCTCAACGCCCACGGCCAATTCCAGCTACTGTGCGCCCTGCGCCGCGGCCCCTGGGGCGTGGAAGGCCTGAACGAACGCGTGCGCCAGGCACTGGAAAGCGAGAAGTTGATCGACAGCCAGGACGGCCGTCAACTCTGGTACCCCGGCCGCCCGGTACTGGTGACCAAAAACGACTACGGCCTCGGCCTGATGAACGGCGACATCGGCATCACCCTCGCCATGCCACGCCCCGACGCCAGCCCGAGTGGGCACAGCGGCCACCTGCTGCGCGTCGCCTTCCCCGCCGGCGACGGCAGCGACCGAATCAAATGGGTACTGCCCTCACGCCTGCAAGCCGTGGAAACCGTCTTCGCCATGACCGTGCACAAGTCCCAGGGCTCGGAATTCACCCACGCCGCCCTGGTACTGCCCGACGCCCCCAACCCCATCCTCACCCGGGAACTGGTCTACACCGGCATCACCCGCGCCCGCCACTGGCTGACACTGGCAGAAACCGGCCGAGGGCAGCTCCTCGAAGCCGCGCAGCGGAGGGTGATGCGAGTGAGTGGGCTGGGGAGTTAAGAAAGAAAGTGGGTGAATTTGTTCTAACGACAATCATCAGCCGCGCGAGGTACGAGCGTCGGCTGAATGTACTGGTTGGGCATATCAGCCGAATATCGAATCCAGATTATTTCGGACATCCCCCGGACTGTCGCTCCATTTGATGACTACGCGCTTGCCGCCCATCTCCCGAATAACCCCTTCAGCCGTCAACTGACGCGGGAAACCGGTCTTCGCCCGCTTGTTTAGCCGTCGGTTCCGGCACGCCGCCGGACTACGCCTTACACGGAACCGCCGGGCGTCGAAGGCTGGAATCACGTTGAACGTATCTCGATAATCATCACCCTTTAAATCATTTCTCCGGTACAAGAATCCCGCCCGCCCGGATTCCTTCTGAGTATGGTTCCGCAGAATAGATGCTAGATAGACTCGAAACTCTTCCCACTTGCTTGACGGGCGAAGGTCCTGCACAAGGTCAATAAGGTATATCGTGAACTGAGCGACACATAGAAACTGACCACCCAACTCGCTCTCAGGCATCTCAAAATTAAGAATCTTCCGAACCGCATCCGCGCTCTTCCACAGCTCTTCGTCGGACGACAGGCTTTGAACAAACAAGAAAAAATCCACGTCGCGGATCTCTCGGGTGTTCGCGAGACTAACGACCTTCGAACCAATTAGCTGCTGGCCTTCCGTTTGCAGGCGATACGACGCTCCGAATAAATTGCCTTTTAAGGGAATTCGCGCTTTATTGTTCGCGTAGAACCGCAAGTTGGCAATCTTTGAATCCGGACTTTCGTCTGCGACGTGTTGCTCCAGATAGGTTGTGCTTGCCAGGAAAAACATCAGACGCCAAACCGTACTAAGCTCCTTAGACGGGTCGAATATCTCTGCCGGAGTGGGTTCGATCGCTTCATCCAGTCGTAGACCTCGTCTCCGCACGATGACGTCAAACAACCTCGCCACCAGATCATCAGCGGCGTTTATTACAGGCATTCCAACCTGTTGCCACGATCGCTCCGCAGCTCGGAGGCGTTCAAGTCTTCGGTTGTAGTAATAGCCGCCGAGCAGAAAGAGCCCGGCGACCAAGGCCGCAACGAATGCGGATAGGACAACCTGTGTACCCGTTCCCATAACACTCCCTTACTCTTTTTCCTTGGGGTGCGATTTCCTCGCCAAACAATGCATATCAGCCCAACGCCTGCAGCATGCACGAGCATGGACTGGAGCCGAAGGCGCAATGTAATGGGCGTCGCCGTGCCTGCATTGGTTATATTAATTTCCCTTAATATATGCAGCTACGCCTGCAGCAGCGGTCGTTAAGGCAGCCACAAGACCTACAAAAGCCCCCTTGGCAAAACCAGATTCATGACCTCTCTGGTAGCCCTTTTCTTCACCCGCCGTATATCCTTTAAAGTCTTCGCTTCTCTCTTCTGAAAAGATATATTCCTTGAACTCATCGGCAACGCCCGGCTTCTCTAACATCCTTTCGAGGATTTGTCTTGCGGTTTCTATTGCAAGGTCATTTAGCTGAGCAAATTTATTCAATTTTTCCTTATCATCAAGAATGGCTTTCACTTTCTTTTTGCTCATGGTTTCCCCCTAAAATTCAGTGAAATATAACGCCTGGACTAAGCCGCCGGGGCGGCGCGCAGCGTAGTACCGGCCGGCTTGACCCCCTTGTTTGCTTCCTTACCTAAGTCGCTAGCATCTCATTTACTAGATCCTGCAATGCTTCAGACCTAAGACCAGACTTCCAGGCGCTCTCTAAAGCCCGTGATACTGCGAGAGGATTTTTATTCAAACCGCCAGCATTGCCGTAATATGCAGCCGCCTGATCCATATGCTGCCTCCATTCTTCGCCTAACTCCGGGCCGACAGTCTTTGTAATATTCGTCTTCCACATCCTGAGATTGCTCTTTTTAACATCGTAGTTCGGCCAGTTTTCGCCTTTCTCATGCCCCAATAAGTGCAAAATGGCCGCATTGTCTTTCTTGTGCTTTTCAACTTCTGAATCGTTAGTCTTGTCCGTATCGGCATCGCAAACTACAAAAACCTCAATATCGAGTAGCTTGGCAATAGCTAGTGGCTTTATCAGTTCATTTTTCCCGCCTACCGGAATAATGTGATACCCAGAGCGCCTAAAATCGTCATATCTATCCATCAACTGTATATACGATGCTATATAGGCAACATCTTCCACGCCCTCAACTAATACAAGCCTTTTGCTGAAAAACATCTCACTGATTTCTGGGCGTAGAGTTGGATAAAGCTTCGCAACCATACCGTTTTCTTTTACCGGCTTTTCGCCAGCATTTTCCAATTCTGACGCGAGCTCACTATATTTCAGGGAGGAAACTGCGGAGCAAGCGGGGTTGCCAGACTCCCTAACAAGTCTCACAGTATAAAAATCATCGCCCGGTATAAAATGAGGACTATGAGAGCATAGGATGATCTGAGACTGGTCTATTGATAGCTCCTGCAAAACCTCTGATAGATAACGAGCTTGGGGTGGATGCTGATAAAGCTCAGGCTCCTCGATGGCCATTATTAGAGTTGGCGAATTTTCATCGTCCAGAGCTGCAAGTTCTTGTAATAGAGTTAAAAGATAAGACCTCTGCATACCATGGCCAAATCTTGCGAGCTCACTTTCAAAACCCTTTTCGCCAATCTGGATATGAGCGAGGGGCTCTTCAATTTTAATTGATTTTTCAGCGTCATTTTTCCAGAGAACTTTTGCTGTTGCACTGGGATTGGCCCATAGTTTCAATTTACTTTCGAGCGAATCAGATATATTCGAAAGAACTCCTTGCTCTTCATCCAACATTTCTTGATAGTTTTGCCGCACCCCATCTTTTAACTCATTCACTTTCTGTGTGAAGTTGACCTTGGCCCTGATTGCTCTAGACAGGAGCTGTCCAAGCGCGGAGTTTTTGCTTTCTTCCGCCTCCTCGGAAAAATCTTTCGACGCGGAGACAAAAACCCACTGTAAATGAGGTGCAAGCCGATTGGCTCCTTTGGAAACTCCATAGAATTGATCTTCACTTGGAATCAAGCTGCAGCTATCGGGATTAGATGCTTCAAATTCATTTAGCGCCGCTGCCATATCAGCTTTCGAGCTAGCTGCTGGAATGCCAGGCCATTTTTCCCTTAGCTGCCCAAATATCTCTTTTAACTCTTTAGCTGGTGTCTTCGATTTCTCCGCTTCAAACCAAACCTTGAACTCAGTCATGCCAAGTCGGTTTCCATATTGCTTGACCTCAGCTCGCTCAGTCCCCTCATCGTATTCAGCTTGTGCAGTTACAACGAGCTTTTCTTGCCTTACGTAATCAGCTAAATCCTTCTTTGCTTCATCTGATAGATCTCTGAATGTGACGGTTATCGAAATTGGATCAGAGGTATTCTTATGATGGAAATCGTCAGCAGATAGCTTGCTCAAGTCAGTTTTAGAATCTTTGTGTTGTCGAAAAAATACGTTTAGCGCATTTATGACAGTTGACTTACCGGCACCATTTGGCCCCACAAAACAGTTGTAATTATCAAATTTTATCGTTTCGTCTTTAAATGCGCGGAAGTTCTGTATTCGCACCGACTCTAATTTCATTTTCGACCCTTTATTTAGAAGCTATCAGGCACTAGGTAGCGTGCTCGTTTTGCAACTTTAACGAGCATGCGCGTTCAATTTCTTATACTGTACCAATAACTTTTTGGTTTCCATGATGCCCGCCCTCAACTGTGCAATATAAGCCGGATCAACGTGCGCGCTGGATAACACGGACTCTCCACCCTTAATTCAATCAATAAGTGCAGCACCTGCAGTGTCCAGGCCTCCTGAGTACTCTCCCAAGAACACCTGTGCCGGTGTCCGATAACCGAGTCGTTTTCGAGGACGATCATTCAGCTTGGTGACCACTCTTCTCAGCTCAGTATCGGTGACCTGACGGAAGTCCGTTCCCTTCGGGAAGTACTGCCGTATCAAGCCATTAGTGTTTTCATTGGTCCCACGCTGTCCGGAGCAGTATGGATCGCAGAAGTAAGTCTTTGCCGTTACGGCCTTGGACACGGTCTCGTGATCGGCGAATTCCGAGCCGTTATCCAGAGTGATGCTCTGGACAGCACCGCGACGAGGTTTCAGCAGTCGAATCATGGCTTTATGCGTCAGCTCCGCCGAAAGCTTGGGTAAGCGTGCCGCCAGCAAGCAGCCGCTACGCCGTTCTACCAGCGTGACCAACCCCGACTTTTTGTGCACCTGTACCACGGTGTCACCCTCCCAGTGTCCGATGTAGAGCCTGTCATCGACATCGACCGGCCGATGTTCGATGCCGACACGGTTTGGAATCTTGCCGAGCCCTGCGCTCTCGGCCTGGGCGCGATGCTTGCTGCGCCGCTTGGGCTGTCGGAGGTGCCTCCAGAGATCGCCACCATGAGCCTTATCGTCCCAGATCAAGTTGTAGACCCACTGGTAGCTGACACCCACGCCAGCTAAGGGCGCCATGAAGCCACTGATTTGCTCCGGGCTCCAATCATCACGCAGCCGGCCGGTGACGGCAGCGATCATGCTGGGCAAGCGTTTCGTCCACTTCCGGGCGGTGCGCCGCCGGTGATCACTGCGGGCCTGCGCCTGTTCAGGATCGTAGCCGCTGGCGGTGGCGTTGCGGCGCAGCTCACGGCTGATCGTACTGCTATGGATGCCCAACATCCGGCCAATCTGGCGCTGGCTGATGCCCAAGTCATAGCGGGCGTGGATCTGGTATCGTTGGGTCTGGGTCAGTTGTCGGTATCCCATGCTCTGCTTCACTTTGGTCGGTAAAGCAGGGAGGGTACCGGCGCTGGCCCCCCTGCCTCTACCTCATGATCCAAAGTGCTGCAGTTATTCTATGAATCCAGGCACCAGTGCCGCTCATTGCCTGAATCTCGATGTCCGCTGTCATTCCATCCATGTCCTCCCTCACCTTGTCGGCATCGAATGCCAGCCGACCGGCGATGGCGTTCTTCTCGTCGCTGGGCTGGTCGTAACGCCAGCCGAGCTTCGGAGCGGCGGGCAGAGTGTCGCAGGTGCTGCCACCTTGGAAGGGGCTGTAGGTCACGCTGGTGGTGACGCTGAGCGTTGACATATCCACACCCGCTTTCGGGTGCTCTTGTTGATGTTCAGGGCACTGTGCATATCCCTTTTTCCGCAACTCGGTGGCGTTTGCGGAGTCGGCGGGCGGTGCATAGCCGTGATGGACCCACACGCGCTTGGTGTGTGGGTACAGAGTAATGCTGGAATCAGCGGTATGATCGGCCATGGCAGTTCCCTTGCTGGTTAGCGTCTCAGGTCAGCTTAAGTCGATTTGCTCATACTGTCACTGTTTGGCGACAAAATGGGCTCAGCCATTCGTCTAATCTGCCCAAACCCTTCAATTGGCGAGGTTTTGCGTCCATCGAACACTTGCCCTTTGGCGCCAGCGCATTGCCCATGATGGTGGCGATGCTGTGCGACGTGGCTATCGGGATACGCCGGCAGCCGGGCGCGGCGGTTGGGTCAGGCGTTGGCGAGCAGCGCGGAGTGTCGGGATGTAAGGCCCAGCCAACAAAACAGTGTTTGTTTATCGCCGGAAAACCACCTTTCTGAATGCGATGAATACCCACCCCAAAAGAACAGTGTTTATATACTTATCCTGCTGATTTTCCTGTTGGCTTTTCATCGTTAAAGCCTTTTCACTGGCTGCTTTTGGCCTTGCCTTCGGGGGTTAAATCGACATTTTTTTCAGGCTTTGCTTGCCGTATGGGCTGGCGCTTTCTATCTTCATCTTTATTAACTTTAAGGCTGTTCGCTTCACGACAGAACAAGAGGCAAGCCGATGCCGCGCCATGCTGGTATTCCCCTGCTGGAGCTATTCTCCGCGGTGGATCAGGTCGAGTCCGTACTGCCTCAGGCGGTGCGGGATTTTGTGGAGCGCTTTGCGGTCATCGGCCACAGCAGCCGCCGCTCGCCGGGTGCCATCATTCACCAGGGGCGCATTCAGGCGCTGGATGAGTCGCTGGATGCCGATTCCGAGGGCTTCGATGTCGGCATCGGCATTCTGTCGTTACCGCTGATTCACACCGGCATGCCGTTCCAGCTCTCGCTTGAGCGCCAGAGCATTGCCGACAACCTGGAACCGGCGCCCGATGCCTGGCAGCTCGATCTCTTCCTGGCAGATTTCAGCCTCAGCGTCGACGGCCTGCAGCCGGCCCTGTTCGTCGAGGAAACCGGCACCACGCCACGGCATCTGCTGCGCGACCCGAACAACGACACGGTTCGCATCACCGGCTCGGCGGTGTTGCGGCTGCAGAAGAACGCCGGCAGTTCCGATGTCGACTTCCTGTTCATCGACCAGCCCGACCCGTTCGACCCGACGCTGAAATCCGGCGCCGTGGTGTCGCTGAACTTCACCCCGCCGCACTTTTTCCTCGGCTCGTCGGATATCGGCCTGTCGGTCGGCAAGTTGACCTTCGACTTCTCTTCCAGCTATTCGCCGGCGGAAGTGCTGGAGCGCAATCAGGGGCCGGCCTGGATGGGCCTGGCCATTCGCGAGGCCACCGTCTACGCACCGCGCAACCTACCGGTGGTCGGCGATCTGTCCGGCGGCGTCAAGGACCTGCTGATCGGCCGACCGGCCGGCATCCAGGGCGAGTTCGAGCTGCAGTTCGGGCGCACGGCCCTGGACCCGGCCACCTTCCAGTTCGAGCAGCAACCCAGCGGTGATAACCGGCCGGTCGACATGAGCGACCGCTTCCCGCGGGTGATCTTCGAGGGCAGCACGGATGAGCGGGTCAGCTTTCACGCCGGCTTCAACGCCCCGGCGCCGCCGGACGATGGCAGCCTGCCCGACGGCGCCCTGCAGGATTGGACCGCCATCTGGACCTGGCCCGACCGCGCGGACGAGGAAGGCGACAGCTCCAGCGGCAGCGTCGGCCAGAATGAGGTGCTGACCGTCCAGCCCGTCGAGATATTGACCATCGACGGCCAGGAGCAGCGCTTCAAGCATCCGCCGTTCACCTTCCGCTTTATCGCCGCCGGCGATCCGCCGAGCATTGCCGTGATCACCAGTGGCGGCGAGCGACTCGCCAATGTCGTCCAGCTCAACGGCACCATCGCGGAGATCGAGCCCCTGATCCTGGAAGCGGTCTCCCACGCTGCCGACCCGAGCGCGAGCGAATTCGACTGGAGCATCGAAGCCAATGGCAGCAGTGCCAAGGGGAACACCTTCAGCCCCGACCTGACCGGACTGAAGGCGGACCGTGACGGCCACCTCTTCGTGCGCTTGCGCGAGAAGGTCGATGGCGAGAAGGGCCACCGCGTGGCGCGCCTGCATCTCAAGTTGACCGAGAATACGCCGCTGTTGATCGGTTGCGAGAACGGCGTCTTCGACGCCGCCGACGCCACCGCCCCGCTGGACCTGGTCGAGATCGAGAAGACCTTCGATCTCTCGGACTTCCACGCCCAGGGCGACTTCACCGACCGGCTGGTCAGCGCCATGCTCGACGCCTCCCCGGCCGGCGTCAGTGTGCCCAGCGACGGCCTGGCGCGGGTGGTCATCGGCGATGGCAGCGGCCCGCCGCCAGCCGAGAACATCCGCGACGACCGCCATGTGCAGATCCTCATGGAGTTCGAGAAGAACAATCCGCTGAGCTGGGGCGAGCACACTCCCAAGGGCGTCCACAGCGCGTCGGGCGCGGCCAATATCCATCAGCAACTGCTCGTCTGGGCCAGCAAGTACCCCGGCGCCGATTTCCTGATCATCGGCCGTACCGATGATCTGAATTTCGGTGAGCCCGGCCCCGACGCGGCTCAGGGCAATATCACCCTGGCCCGCGACCGCGCCGACAAGGCCCACGAGTTTTTGACCACGCCCACCGCCGGCCAGACGGCGATCGAGAGCAGCCGGATCGTGCGCCGCGGTGAGCACAGCGACTGGGATGCGGCCAACAGTGCCGGCGACAGCCTGGAAGAGAGCGCCGACATCGGCCTCGCCCCGGCCGAGAAGTCGGAAGCCTTCGGCGACCCCAGCTTCGCGCGGGGCTGGTTGATTCGCCACCAGCTGGAGCGCAACGGCTGGGAGATGGAGCAGGATTCGGCGCATCCTTATGAGCCGAAACGCCAGGCTTACCGTCGAGCCGATATCTACGCGATTGGCGGAACCCCGGAGAACGATGAGATTCAAACGCCCGATAACCCGGGGGACAGGGCCACCCTGCGCCGCTCGCTGGTGCCGGCACCGGGTCGCGACCCGGCCGCGGTACCGCCCAAGGCCGCCGCCATCGACTACCGCGTCAAGCTGCGCTTCGTCTGGGACAGCCCCACGGTCACCCGCTGGGAAGATGCGGTGCCGACGCTGGCCGAAGCCGAATTCGTCTGGTCGCCCACCGAGCTGCCGCTGCCGGCCATCAACGGTGAGGCCGTCGAGGCCAGCCGCGAAACCCTGACCGTCCACGCCCAGTGGATCCACGATGTGCGTACCGGCTTCACGCGCACCACGCTCGGCATCCGCTCCGATGGCGATCCGGATGGCCTGGTATCCACCGAGCAGAAGAACCTGACCGCGGCGCTGGCCTTCGGGCCGATGCTGCTTTCCGGCGTCGATTCCGAGACCGAGATGGTCGAAGCCGGCGCCCGCGTCGCCGCGCTGATCGGCGCGGCGGCCTTTGCCGATGTGCCACTGGGCGGCAGCGACCCGCTGGTCGGCAACGGCTCAAAGACCGCGCTGATCGCCGTCGAGGCCGAGGCGCAGACCCGTGCCATCAGCGATGCGGGGGCGGACTACCAGGTCAAGCTGACCAGCGACTACACCTGCACGCTGCACATCAATGGCGGCGCGCTCGGCATCAGGACCGCCGCCGACCGGCCGATGAAGATTCGCTACAAGGGCGTCGGCTTCGAGTTCGACAACTCGCAGGAGGGCTGGGACAAGATCGGCCTGGCCTTCGATACCAGCCGCATGGAGATCGAGGACCCCGGCAAGTGGGAGATCGACGGCGTGCTCGGCAGCCTGCTGCGCATCGTCGAGGTGGCCATGGGCCGCGGCTCGCTGTGGATCGAGGGGCGCATCGCCGTGGCCCTGAACATCGGCGTGGTGGAAATCTCCGAGGCCATCATCCGACTCACCTTCGAGGACGGCGACAACCCGCTGCCGACCTTCGAGTTGCGCGGCTTCGTGCTCAAGGCCGACGTACCGGCCGTGCTCACCGGCGAGGGTCGGCTGCGCATCGAGGATGGCGGCCTGATTCGCGCCGGGGTCGATGCCGATATCATCCCGCTGGATCTCAAGGCCAGCGCCGCCCTGGCCCTCTCCCAGGAGACCGACCCCAACGACGAACCCTACACCTTCCTCAGCCTGGCCGTGGGCGTTCAGTTCTCCACACCGCTGCCGTTGCTGCAGACCGGCGCCGCCCTGTACGGCATGAAGGGCATGTTCGTCATGAACGGCGAGCGCAACATCCCCGCCGAAACCGACGACCCGGTCGGCCGTGAGCTGGATTGGTGGGGCACCCCGCCGGATAGCAAATACCGGGCGCTCAAGGGCCAGTACGCGCTGGGCGTGGGCGTGGTGGTCGGCACGCTGCCCGATGTCAGCTTCTGCTTCTCGGCCTCGGGCATGGTGGTGGTCGGCTTCCCCGACCCGGAGGTGATCCTCGGCGTCGACGTCAAGGTCATCGAGGTGCCCAACACCACGGTCAGCGACGAAGGCTCGTCGGAAGGCGCGATTACCGGGCTGATCGTCATCGACGACGAGGCCGTCACCGTGGCCGTCTCGGCCCAGTACGAGATCCCCAAGGTGCTAAAGGTCAAGGTACCGTTCGGTGCCTACTTCCCCTACGACGGCGACGGCACCTTCGTGCGCCTCGGCTGCGACGGCCAGACCGAATTCGGCCGACACGGCGAACCCATCACGCTGACACTGCTGCCCGGCACCTTGAATGTTCAGGCCTGGGCCTACCTGATGATCGAGCAGGGTGGCCTGCCCTCGCTGGGCGGCGATAAGGACTTCTCCTTCGACGGCTTCGCGGTGGGCTTCGGCGCCGGCTGGGGCATCGACTGGAGCGCCGGACCGATCAGTCTTTCGGCTTCGGCCAAGGTGCTGGTGGGCTTCGGCACCAAGCCGCTGCTGATCAAGGGGGGCGTGTTCGTCGACGGCGAGCTGGACCTGGTGGTGCTGTCGATCTCCGCCCGCGGTAAGCTGATCCTGACCTACCTCGACCCACCGGATCAGAGCGCCCTGCTGCGCCTGGACGGCGAATTCTGCGGCGAGGTCGATCTGTTCTTCTTCTCCCTCAAGGGCTGTGTCGGCGTCAGCATCGGCGACAACCTGGAAGCGTTGACGCCACCGGAGCCCGAACCACCGATCGCCTCGGTCTCGCTGACCGACCGGCGCGACCGCATCATGGGCACGGCCGCGCCGATCGGCACGGCGATTGCCGCCGAACCGCTGTTCGACCTCGACGAGGAAGGCATCAACCAGGGCGCCTCGCCGGACCACAACCACACCGTCTGGCCCGATACCGCCCCGGTGCTGCATTTCAGCCACTTCATTGCCAATGGTCTCGGGAGTTCGGCTCAGTTCGCCCCCGGCGATGCCCAGGCCCCGCCACGCTGGTTCGGCAGCAGCCGTCTCAAGTACGCCTACCGGCTCGACAGCCTGCAACTGCGCCGCAAGCGCGATGGCCTGTTGGTCGGCGAAGGCGCCCAGCTCGAATCGGTGTGGATGAGCAGCCCCTACCGCCAACCGGTCAGCGGGGCCGACAACCCGGAGCCCAGCGAGCACGAAGGCCCCAACCTGAAGCTGCTCGACTGGAACCCGTGGAACTGGGTGCTGAACCTGCCGGGCGATGACGCCGGCGACGGCCTGGCCGGCGACCCGGCCGAGGAAGTCACCAACCTCTGTGAGCCGGTGCCTGAGGCGCGGCGCGCCTGTGTGTTCGGCCGTGCCGCCACCGGGCTCGGCTGGCAGCGTGTACAACTGCGCCAGGAAGAGCGGACCGAGCCGCCCTACCCGAGTCACTTCCACCTAACGGCCGAACCGCTGCTGCGTAGCGGCGGCCGTGTCTACCGACGCCGCGACCTGCAGACCCTGCTGAGCCATTTCGCCGCCCACCTGATCCCGGGCCGACTGCAGTCGCTGCCGTTCCCGGTCAGCGTCGCCGGCACCGCGCTGCAACGCGGCTACCGGCTGCCTTCGGCCCAGCGCAGCGTCGAGGGCGGCCAACTGGCCCTGCCGCTACCCTGGGAAGCCCGCTTCGACCGTGAGCTGGCCAGGCCGCGCATCACCCTGCTGGTCTGCGATGCCCCCGCCCAGCCCGGCCGCACGCAAAAGCAATGCATCGACTTCGGCCAGTTGCGCCCCAGCGGCAAGAGCACCCGCACCCGCATCGACGGCATCGAGGTAGTCGCCCTCGATGCGGACCAGCCGTTTATCCTGACCGACTCCGTCGACGCCCAGCGCTTCCGCCCTGGCCGGGATCAGCAGACCGATATCACCTTCCCCGCGACCGGTATCGAGTTGCGCCTGGCGTCGCCGAGCCTGCAGGTCGAACTGCGGCTGATGGCGTTCAGCCAGGCCGATATCAAGGTTAGTGCGCTGGATGCCAATGGCCGCAGCGTGGCCAGCGAAACCGTCAGCGGGCCGCTCAATGTGCCCCTCACGGCACACCTCAACGCGTCCAGCCGCATTGCCCGCGTGCAGATCACCGGCGGCAGCCAGCGCGACGTGCTGTTCGGCTTCTGCTTCACGGCCACGGCCGAGGTCGATGAACCCGACGACCAGGCCTGCGAGTCCTTCCTGCGCCTCAAGCCGCGCCGCGAGGGGCTTTCCGAGTTCAAGCACGCCAATATCCGCTTCACACCGCTGAAGGCTGACGAACAACTGCGCCTGGTCGATGCCGTGGACCAGAACGGGCCAACACCGGTGGCCGGCAGCGACAGAAGCGCCGAGATCAACTTCCCGAACTCAGGCCTGCACATCGAGCTGCCAAACCCCTGCCGTGCCGTCGAGCTTTGGATCATGCTGTTCAACAGCAGACCGGTGAAGGCCGAGGCGTACGACAGCGACGGCAATAGCGTCGCCGGCGGCCAGACGCCACCCGACCAGCGCCAGGCCCACCCTGTGCTGCTCGACGCCGGCGACAGGGGCCACATCAGCCAGATAAAGCTGGCCGGCGGCGCCGGCGAAGCGGTGCTGCTGCGCATCTGCTGCCGCTCCCCGCGACAGGACGTACACACCGATGCACCACCGCTCACTCATGCCACCCATGCCACGGCCATCGACGCCCTCACACACGACGACCCGGCGGCCGCGTCACTGGCAGCCTTCATCAGCGGCCGTAGCGACGCGGCACCGGCCCGGACGCTGGTGCGCGGCATGGTCGGCGACGACGTGGATGCCCAGTGGCCCGGCCGCGTCCTCGATGAGCATCGGGATAAGGGCCGGCGCTGCCAGGTGATCGAGTACAACCCGGCCAGCGACGCTGCCGGCCCCTGGAGCGGCTTACAGATTCACGCGCCGCCGGGCAAGCAGGTCAGCGTGCTGGCCGTCTGCGGTACCGATCAGGTCATGGTCGAGCGCCGGCAGAACGATGCCGAAAATCGCGAGCGCCGCCGCAACACCACCCGGGACAGGGCCGGCCAGCCGCCCGATCAGCGCCGAGCCCTGGTGCTCGAACCCGGGGAAGAATACGAACTGGAAGTCCAGTGGTCATGGCAGGCCTGGAAATCCAATGAGGATGGCACCAACGAGCCACCGTCCACGCCGCCGAGCGACCAGTGGACGCCGGCCGCAGCGCCGCAGCGCTTCCACTTCGCCATTGCCAACGAGCAGCCGGCCGACAACAGCCCGCAGGATGGCCTCAACGAGCACCTGTTCGATGTGCGCGACATCAGCCGTCACCTGAGCGCCGTGGAGCCGGCGGATGGCCGCGCCTGCCACTTCCTCGACGACGCTCTGTGGGTGCATTTCGACGCCGGTCACATGCCACAGCTTGCCGAACTCTATGGCCGCGAGCTGCGCCTCAACGTGCGCCGCACCGATCCGGCACCGCGGCCCGCGGCGGAGCCCCTGCCGGGCCTGCTGGCGCCGCTTCCCGGCGAGCTCGGCTGGAGCCATAGCCCGCCGCAACTGCTCGAGCCCGGCTATCAGCGCATCAACGCGGCCGCCGCGGCAGCACCCTGCCTGCCGGATGCCCCCGTCGTCGGCGGCGCCTCGCTGCACGCCCGGTTCCCGCTCGAGCCACAGGCCATGTATGACTTCAGCCTGGTCGCGCCACGCCAGGGTGCCAGCGGCGAGGCGAGCGATGCGGCCACCGTCAGCGCCACGCGGTTTGTCACCTCGCGCTACGCCAACCCGCGGCAATTGCTGGAACACCTGGGCTATTACCCGGACGACCCGGCGCCGTACCGGCCGGACGACATCATCCTGCCCGCCGGCGCGACCCTGCCGGGTGGCGCGGAAGAAGTCTCCGACAGCCTGTTCGACGAGCTGCTGCGTGCAATGGAAGCCGATACCCTGCCGCTGCCGAGCGACAAGCCAGCCAGTTATGTGGTCTGGCGCCAGGACGGTGCCCAGTGGCGCATCGAGGGCCTGCTGGTCGACAGCCTCGAGCCGCTGATGCGCACCACCAGCGTGTTGCAGGACGAAGACCGAGCCGAGCTCGTCACCCGTTGCGACGTGCGCCGCGCCGAGGTGGAGGGCCACCGCCTTGCCATACATCGCAGCAACGAGCGCCGCACGCGGATATTTCTCAAGGCCGCAAGCCCCTTCACGCTGGCGGCCGGCAGCCACACGCTGCGCCTCGACATGGACACCAGCGACGGCGTGCTGAGCGGCCGCCGGCGCCTGAGTCATCGGCCGGCCATCATGGAACGGGAGGGCTTCTGATGAGCGACTTCGTAACGCCGTACCTGTTCAATGCCCATGCGCTGCCGGTCGACAGCGACGAGCCACATGCTCAACCCGGCAATCACCTGCGGGTGAACCATCATCCGTTGCTGGGCCTGCCAGTGGCGCCCTTCCTGGTGGCGCGCGCCTCGGTCGACAACCTCAAGCGGCTCAACACGCGCAACGACGCCCGCTTCTACATCAACAAGGACAGCGAAAACGAACAGGAGCTGCTGCCGCCCTTCAACGTCACCCCGGAAAGCCCGGTCACCGCGGTGATCAGTCTGGCGGCGGGCGAGACCTGCCTCTGGGCCCAGGTCGAGGCGCAGTCGATGGCTGAGCTCAAGCCGCAGGAGCCTGGCGACCCAACGCCGCCGGTCACCGATGCCGAGCCGATCCCGTTCAACCCGATCCCGTTCAACCCGATCCCGTTCAATCCGATACGCCCGCGTCCCGGCGTGGTACGACCGGGGGGCTCGCGGCCAACACGTCCCGATAACCGCTTTACCGAGCGCTTCACACGCCGCCCGTTGCCCTTCTTCGACCGCGAGCGCTGGCGGATTCCCGAGATCGACCCCGACCTGCTGAGGCGCAACCGCAAACTGACCTGCGAGGCCTTCGTCGACTCCGCCGCCGGGCCGGCCACGATCGGCCGCCGCTCCGCCTATCGCTATGCCTTTTCCGGCCCCGGCATTACCCGGATTCGCATCACCGGCTGGGGGCGGGTAAGCGGCGTGCGCTGGATCGAGGCGCATGACGAGCAGCGGCTCGACTACGAACCCTGCGCCATCATGAACCTACCCCATGAAGGCGGCGCGCGCTATATGCCATTGCATGATGCCGTGGCACGCGCCGATCAGCGCGTTGCCGAGCAGGCTCCCAAGCGCCGCCCCCTGCAGGAAACCCTCGACGCGCCGGCCCCGGCGGCGGCACCGTTGGCCAATGCCAACTTCGAGCGCCAACGGGTGGCGTCGCTGAGCGACACGGCGGTGGAGGACCTGGAGCCGCTGATCAACGACCTGAGCGAGTTGCAACGCGACCACCTGGTCGAAGAAGACATCTTCGACGAAAAGGGCGAGAAGATCGGCGCCAGCTCCCTCAGCCGTCTGGGTCGGGTTCTGCAGATGCTGGCCGACCCCGGCACCGCCAGCCGACTCGGCTACAAGTGGCGCGACGCTACTTACCGGGAAAACGAGGAGCGGGTGGTCTTCTACCGGGTGTTCGGCTTCTTCGCCGAACCACTCCCCAGCCGACGCCAGGACGAGCGGCCTCCCGAAGACTTTCTGGTTGAGGGCATGATCAATGCCTTACCACCCCAGCACCGCCGCTGGTCGCGCCACCAGTTGCTCAAGGCGCTGGCTTCGCAGTTCAGCGACGACCTGCCCCTCACCCATGCCACCCGGCGCAACCCGCTGTCAGGCGTGAATGCCGAGGCGCTGGACAAGCTGGAAGACCATGAGCGCTACTTCGGCGTCTCCAGCATTGCCATTGCCGACCGCGGCGCCCCGCTGGACCCGCTGCGCCCGCCTGAGTTGCCGGCCCCCGAGGAGACCCCGCCACTGCGCGACAACTGGCTGCCGGAAACGCCGCCGACCGCCCGCCGCGAAGTGATCGTCGATGTCCGCAAGAGCCGCGTCGGAGGCCTGCTGGCCGCCGGCAAGCGCGCGCCGGCCTCCGCGCCCGGTGCCGCTTATCGGCCACTGAACAAGGCCAACGCCGAGGGCTTCCACCTGCCGCTGGTGCTGGCACTGAACAGCGAGAACGGCACCCAGCCCCCGGACCCGGAGCCCGGCAGCGGCTTCGTCGCCGATCGCCAGGCCGGCCCCGAAGCCATCCGCTACTTCATCGCCGAGCAGGACCGCTTCGGCCGCTGGTCGAACTGGGCACGTCGCGAGCATCGCGAGGGCGTGCGGCCGCTGCCGCCGCGGCCCGAGTTCCAGGCCTACTACCGCCAGCCGGCCATCGAGGATGCCGCCACCCAGGGTGGCAGTGTGCTGGTCAAGGTCATGGTGCCGGATGCCGAGTCGCTGGCTCCGGGCAGTCACCTGCTGCAGACCCTGCGCGTGTTCCGCGTCGACGAGGTCGACGGCAGCCTGGCGCCACTGGACGCCGCCGAGGCCGACAAGCAGGTGCATCCAGACGACGAAGGTGCCGACGAGCAACGCTTCCTGCTCGACCTGCGCTGGACCGGGCCGGTCCTCGCCGCCACCGAGCAGCGCACTCTGCGGCTGACGGCGCGCTGGATCGATACCCAGGGCCGCCAGTCCGAGACGTCGACGCCGACCACCCTGCGGCTGGTCGACCCGCGCCCGCCCGCGCCCGTGCCGGTGCCCGACGAACTGCAATACGCCGCCCGGCCGGACGTGACCGGCCTGTGCTGGGTGGAATACCGATGGAGCCCGCAGCCGGGCCAGCACCATTTCGGCGTCTATTACAGCGACGAAAACCGGCTGCGCAGCCACCTCGGCGAGCTCAACCGCCAGGACCTGCTCGACGACCTGGATGCCGCCGATAACGCCGCCGCCCGCGCCACCCTCTATCGCGCCAACGAGGCGCTGTTCCCCGACTTCCTGTTCGAGCGCCTGCGCGAGGTCAACGTAGCCTTCAACTCCGGCGAACGGGGCTTTCGTCATGCGGTTTCCGGCAGCCTGCGGGTTCTCAACTTCTACAAGGTCGCGGCCGAGGCCGAGAGCGGCGCCAAGCCGGTGCTCAGCGACGTGCCGATGATCGTCTATGGCGTGCCCAATGCCGACCCGCCGCCGCGCCCCACTGTGCAGGTCACACCGGTGGCCGCCGAAGCCGGCGAAAACCCGCTGGTGGCCGAGGTAACGATCAACCTGCTGACCGGCACCACCCAGGGGCTGAACTGGCGACTGCGCCGCAGCTCGGTCAGCACTCAGACGCTGGCCAGTGTGCCCATCGTCGCCACCGGGACCCTGGGCGAGGTCGACGAGGCCAGCGGCCGCCAGCAATCGATCTACCGCGACGACGGCCCGGTGCAGATCGCCGCCCACGCCCGGCTGCGCCCCTGGGTGCGCTATAGCTGGATCGCCGAGGTGCAGGGCGCACCGGAATCCGGCTCCGAGGCCGCCGGCCAGGCCGTGCCGGGCCTGTGGAGCCGGCCTTCGGACCCGTTCAGCCTGGTGCTGTTGCCGGAGCAGCCACCGTCGCCGCCCAGCATCGATGATGTGCAGGGCCAACCCTCCGGCAGCGACCGCTACCAGGTGCAGATCACCTTCAGCCACCCGGATGAGCTCTCCGGCGGCAGCGTCGGCAGTTACCGGCTACGGCTGTCGCGACGCCTGACAAGCGGCGCCCCCCTGGAGCTGCTGCGCGATGAAACCATCAGCGGCAGCGGGCCCTTCGTCATCCACGATGAAGCCAGCGACAGCACGCCGGTGCCGGTGGGTACCGAGTACCGGATCGAACTGATCGACCCCCTGGGTCGCGCCAGCGACCCCGGTCTGGCGGTCGTTACCTAGGAGCACAACCTCATGGTCGATCTCGTCCCCGCCCCCGATACACTCGGCCTTTCTTCCCCGGCCCTGGGCCCCTGGTTCCGGCACAGCGACACCAACGTCACCCTGCCGACGCTGCCACTGCCCGACGCCGACCTGTCGCTACCACTGTCGCTGGGCACCGATATGCAGTGGCGTACGCCAGCGGTTGCCACCCGTTCCTACCTGTTTGCCAGCGACCCACGGCCGCCGGCCCTGCGCGGTCTGCGGAAGGAAGACGGC
Organism: Halomonas almeriensis; assembly: GCF_030409235.1. GTDB lineage: Bacteria > Pseudomonadota > Gammaproteobacteria > Pseudomonadales > Halomonadaceae > Halomonas > Halomonas almeriensis. The sequence continues at coordinate 120,110 of NZ_JAUFPO010000002.1, read as the reverse complement.
AGCCATGCCTTCACCGACGGCAACCTGGTGGTGCTACTGACGCTGTTGCCGGAAGCCGAGCTGCGGCTGTGGTCGCTCAGCCAGATCATCCCGTCACCCGATGGCAGCCCCGCGCCGCCGGCCAACCAGCCGGCACGCCCAAGGGTGCGCTGGCTGGCCATGGAAGTGCCCGCCGCCAGCGCCGGCAGCATGGCCGATATCGAGAACCTGCGTGAAGCTGACCTGCCGACCGATCTCAGCAGCGACGCCGACAAGGCGGCCTTTCTCGGACTCGACAGCAACGCCGGCCTGGCCAATGCCAAAGAGCCGGTGCACGAGCTGCGCCAACCGGAGACGCCCAGCGCCGTGGCAGTGCAGAACCGCAGCGGCACCGCGCTGAACGTCAAGCTATGGTGCTTCGACTACCGCGGCCGCCCGCTGGACCCCGGCGCGGTGGCCAACTGGTGGACCTTCATGGCCCAACCCGGTAACTGGGACAACCTCTGGGCCGACGATGAAGAGACCGACCCACTTACCGCGGCGGTCGCGGCCGGGCGCGTGGTGCACCTCACCAATGCCCACGAAGGCCCCATCGACCCGCCGTTGCTCAATCGCCTGAACCTTGGCGACCTCAACCAGACCGCCGGCTCCACGGCGCTTTACCAGGCCGCCACCAACCCGGCCATCGCCCTGACCGCGGCGGCCGATGCCGATACCGACAGCGCCCCACTGCCGCGCCTGGCCGCCCTGCCGCTCGGCCACTACGCGCCACCGGATACGGCAACGCCCTTCGCCGGCTGGACCGGCGGCAACTTCCCCGCCGGGATTACCCGCGACTTCCTGCGCATCGCCTGTGTCGATATCGAAAAGCACATCGTCGGCCTGGCACGCACAGCCGGTACGCCCCAGGCCGACCCACGCCTGCGCCTCAGTGCGGCGCGCAACACCGCCGCCAACCCCGTGCTGGCCACCAGCGACGCCGTCACCGGCCGGATCATGACCACGCTCGACGCCGCCGCCAACGGCATTGCCATGGCGCCGGTGATGGATCGGCTGTGGGGCCAGACCAACCCGCCGGCGGACTTCGGCACCGGCGACCTTCCGGACACACTCGACTTCAGCGTGCGCGCCCTGGCCGGCGAAGGTCAGACCTCCGCCGGTGGCTCGGTCGCCGAGCAGCACGTGGCCGTGCACTTCGAGGGCTCGCTGCCCCCGGGTGGCTGGGTGCGCCTGTGGACCCACGGGCTGGATACACAAAGCGGCCGCCGCTTCCGACAGCACGGCGGCGCCGCGCTGGCCGATGCCAATGGCGATGCCTGGCTGGTAGCGGCATTGCCGGACGGCGCCGCAGCCCCCACTGCGCCGGATGCCGACCCGGTGCCGCTTTCCTGCGAGGCGCTGGTCATTGCCGATGGCCAGAGCCGCTATTATCCCGAGCTGCGCTTCGACCGCCCGGCCACCATAGACGGCAACCAGCTTAGCCTGGCCGCCCCGCCCGACATCCCCGCCGGCATCACGCTCTGGCTGTGCGAACAGGGCGCGGCCATGAACCGTGGCACCGGCCAGTACGCCAGTGGCCAGACCCTGTTGGCCATTCCCGACGATGCCAACGCCGCCCCGCAACGGGTCGACCTGGCCAGCCTCGACGCCAGCGACCTGGCCGCCAGTACCCTGCCCAATGCCGCGAGCGCCGGCGATACGCTGGTCGTCACCGAGCCCGCCTTTGGCCAGACCCCGGACGGCGACCTCGAGGCGGCCGACAGCGCGGCCACCCTGGTCAAGCGCGAGCGCAATGGCCTGAGCGAAGTGGCGACCATGGGCCGTCCGGCTCCCTCCCAGGAGCGCCGCGAACTGGCCGCCTACGATGCCGAGGGGGCCAGCGGCGTCATCGGTGCCACACCGGGGCGCGCCGCCTACCACGAGTCACCGCCCATGCAGCTCGGCCACCCCGGCGTGCCCGCCGCCGCGGAAATCCACGGCCCCGGCGCAGCCCTGGCCGGCCCCGCAGCCGATGCCCTGCGTCAGCCCATGGCGGAGCGACGCGCCGACAACCTGCTCGACTTCGTCACCCACACCAGCGTGCCGGTCACCGCCACCCCGGACCCGGGCGGCACCACCACCTGGGCGGCCGTGCTGGAAACCGGCACCTACGGCGTGGCCGGCGATGCCGCCATTCGCGCCCTGCTGGCCAACAACCCCGGCTTTCAGCCCGGCCAGATCTGGCAGAATCTCAAGAGCCAGATCGAGGCTGCCGTGCAGAACCAGACCGGCCAGACGGTCGACCTGGATACCATCACCGGCACGAGCACTTTCGACGACGATGCCCTGGCCGCCGCCCTCGACCGCATGATCCTCAACACCCGCGACGGCAGCGCCCACTTCGCCACTGCCCTGCAGGCCGCCATCGAACGCGCCGAGGACTTCCTCTACCTGGAGACCCCGGCCATCGACGCCCTGACGGCCAACCCCGGCAATATTGACTTGCTTGGCGACATCCAGGCCCGCTGGGCCGAGCGGCCCGAACTGCGCGTGCTGTTGTGCGTGCCGGAAAAATACCTGCCGAACCAGACCGCCAAGCTGGAAGACGTGCGCAGCGCCGGCGTGCGCGCCGCCCTGAGTGCTCTGCGCACGGCGGGCAACGACCGCGTACAGCTGTTCTCACCAGTGGCCGGCCCCGGCCGGCCCGGCTACCTGGCCAGCACCAGCGTGATCGTCGACGACGCCCTGATGCTCACCGGCAGCACTCACCTGTGGCGACGCGGCCTGACCTTCGACAGCTCACTGGCCGTCGGCCTGTTCGACGAGAACGTCGCCGTCGGCCGCCCCGCGGCCGTGCGCGCCGCCCGGCAACAACTGCTCGCCAATGCCCTCGGCCTGCCGCTGAACTTCCTGCCCGACGACCCGGAAGACTGCCTCGACGCCATCACGCAGCTCAACGCCAGCGGCGGTCTTGGCCGCGTCGACCCCAGCGCCTACCTCGCCGGCGGCGACAACGCCCCGAGCAGCACCGACATGGAGATCTGGAACCCCAACGGCCGCCCCAACGGCACCTCGGACTGGCTGACCTTCTTCGCCGCACTGACCGGCGACGCCTCCACCGAATTCAACAACGCCATTCGGTAGCCGAGCGACTCAGCGGGATGGCAATTGGCGAACATCCGGGCGCATGCCATCCTGAGGATGCCCCATATCAGCAATGAGGCCAGCCTTATGGAAGTCATTAGCGATACAAATGTTGGAGCCCACCTGCAAGAGACGGCCTATCTTCTACGCACTCCCAAAAACGCTCAGCGTTTGCTGGATTCCGTTGCCGAACTGGAGCAGGGCGAGGGTCAAGAAAAGGAATCCCCGAATGAAGCCACCGTCTCCGAGCGCACCCCGGAGGACTAGCGGTGCTGGCAAAAAGCGACAAAAAATCCTTACCAGCATCAACGAAGAACATTGAATGGTTTACAAGGTAACCGATGACGCCCTGCTGATCGCTCAGCTGCGGTATCACTACTGAACGCCGTAGTTAGCATTATTAACCACTTTTACCTGAAACATGGGCCGCGAACCCCTTCCTCGTCTCCTTTGTCAGGCCAGATAGAACAGAGAAAAGAGCACGCACAACGTCAACCCCCATCGCCCTGGCAACATTAACCATATCATCGGCCTCTGTCAGCGCTGGTAGCGACCAACTGCTAACGCCCCCAACACGCACGTTCGATGACACAGGCTCCTTTCCACCTTGTGGCCTCAGCCTCGATTCCCGTTGTCATTCCACTGTCTCCTGCACCTTGTCGGCATCGAAGGCTATTCGGCCAGCGATTTCCTGCATCTCGTCGAGGGGGCTTTCATAGCTCCAGGCGATATCGGGGAGATCGGGCAGCGAGTAGTAGGTGCTGTCGCCCTTGAAGGGGCAGTGGGTCACGGTGGTGGAGACGCTGAGATTTAACATATCCACATCCGCTTGCGGAATGTATTGCCGGTGTGGATAGCCTTTTTCGCGCAGCTCAAGGGCTTCGCATGTATCGGCAAGCAGGGTGTCGCCGTGGTAGATCCGCACCCTGCGTGTATGCGGGTGCAAGGTGATGCGGGTCGCGGGGTGTTGGGCCATGGGCAGGTCTCACGCGAGTTGGCTGATTCATCAGCTTAGAGCCCGAGGGCATTCTCTGTCATCGTAGGAGATGGGTTTTTAGAGCCCGCGACTGGAGTCCTGCCTCTGGCAACCGGGCCTCCCCTGCCGCCCTTGGACGCGCTAGGCTGGTGGGGTAGACGGACATCCCGACGCATTCAAGGAGGTAGCATGCCCGCCACCCGCACAGCCTCGCCTGCAATGGAGCGGGTCCACCTGGTGTGGGACCTGTTCATCCTCGTGCTGGTGGTCGCCAACCTGGCGCTGTTGCTGTTCGACAGTCTCTTTCTCCTGCCGCCCTTGAACAGTGCCTTTGCCTCCGTGGCGCCGGGCCTGCACGGGGCCTATGAGCAGCACATTCATGCCAACTTCCTGCGCATTGATCTGGCCTTCGTGGCGGTCTTCCTGCTCGATGTGCTGCTGGGTTGGGCCGTGGCCATCGCTGAGCGGCACTATCATCGCTGGTTCTTCTACCCCTTCGTGCACTGGTACGACGTGCTGGGCTGCATTCCGCTGAGCGGCTTCCGGCTGCTGCGTGTGCTGCGCGTCATCTCGCTACTGCACCGCCTGCAGCGCATGGGGCTGATCGATGTGCGCCAGTGGTACCTGTATCGGGTGGCCGCCAAGTATGTCGATATCCTGATGGAGGAACTCACCGACCGCATCGCCATTCGCATGCTCGATAACGTGCAACAGGAGTTGCGCAACGGCGATGGCCTCTCGGGACCACTGATCGAGCGAGTGGTGGAGCCGCGCAAGCAGGCGCTGATCCGCGAGGTGAGCCAACGGCTGGAGGCCATGGCGGGTGATGCCTACGCCAACAATCGCGACGATACCCTGCGTTATGTGCGCGGGCTGATCAGCCGCACCCTGTCGGAGAGCCCCGAGATCAAGCGGCTCTCGCGCCTGCCGATGGGCAGCCAGGTGAGTCGCAGTCTGGAGGGCTCTCTATCCGACCTGGCCTGCCACCTGATCGACGAGGCCCTGGCCGGGCTGCGTTCGGCGGAATTCTCGTCGCTGGTGGAACACCTGGCCGAGAGCGGCTTCGATGCCTGGCTGCATACCGACCCCAAGACCGAGCAGATCACCGAGCAGGTGCTGGTGGACATGCTGGAGCTGCTCAAGGATCAGATCGCGGTGAAGAGCTGGCAGAACAAGTACGAGTGATATCGACGCACCGCCGGCATCGAGTGGGCAGCCTTGACGGGGCCTGCCCTTCCGCCGGCTATTCGCCCACGCCGAGATTGTCCCAACCGTGGCTTTCCACCAGGGCCTTGAGTTGCGGTGGCCGGTAGCGCGGGTCCTCCTGGTAGCGCCGTTTGACACTGGGGTGAATAAGGGTGGGCCTGTCCGCGTCGACCAATTCTCTCTGCAGTGGCGACGTGAAGCGATAAACGTGCTTGCGTGACTTGTGGAGCTTGCCCGCCGCGCCATTGGTCAGGCTATCGCGGAGATGCGGCTCCACCTGGAGGCCGGCGCTCTCGGCCTGGTTGAGCATCCACTGCAGGGGCGTATCGGAGGCGCGAACTCCCGTGTTCCTGTCGGGCGGGTAGGAGCCACCCACGTCGCTGTGCACCCCGGCAAACCAGACCTGCTTGAGGTCGACGCCCTCTCGGGGAAGCCAGATGGTAGGCTTGAAGTCTTCGCGCTTTTCATCGATGGCCATGGCGTGGCGCACGGTCGAGACGTTGGCCCCGATCTTGGTGTCGTAGAACTCATCATCTCGATCGAACAGCCCCATCAGGCTGTGCGGTATGCCCAGCGCGCCCACGGTATCCCACACACCGATGAAGTGGACATGGCGAGAGGCGTGGCTGTAGTTGGCGCGAAACGCCCTGGCGGCCTCTCCATCGGGGTGATTCTTCGCTCGCGGGCTCTTATAGACCTTCCAGGCTTCGGTCACCAGCCGGGCATGCTGCCGGGTGAGGATGCCGCAGTTGTTGATCAAGCCGCTCAGGGCCCTGACGGTGTAGGCGCCGCGGCTGAAACCGAAAAGGTAGATCCTGTCGCCGGGCTCATGGTTGTGCAGGATGTAGCGGTAGCCATCCAGGATGTTCTTGTGAATGCCCGCGCCGGTGACGCCCGCCGTCAGCTTGTCGTGATAGGAGCCGAGCCCCCAGTCATAGAACACATGCTGCTTGAGCCCATTGGCCTCGGGCCGAATGGCACGCGAAAGCTTCAACACATTGGTCGGATGGTCGGTTGCCAGATCTTCTTCTGGTCGGTTCCAGGTACCATCCGCGCAGATCACGATATGCGCCATTGCCCCACCCCTGGACCTTGTTGCCCATCTACTCGAAGTCTAGCCCGCCCTGAGGGAAAACCAAGCGCGGGCCAGTCGCTCCAGGAGGCATCGTCGACTGATGGACCGGTAGAATGTCGCCAGTGAGTCTGGGGCAGGAGCTATCGGGTTTGGCGCATCGCGGGGACTTTGCGAGAATGCCGCCACATCCATTCCATGCGTGCCCCATCTCCCGGCGATATTGCCCAACTGACTCGGAACGCCCGCGCCAGCCGTGTTACGGGGATGGAGAGCGCACTGGTCACCGCGACAGGAGGTTAGCCATGACGACTAACCCATCGACTCTTCCCTCCCTTGATCCGGCCCGCGTCGCCACCATCGAGCAATTCGGCGCCACCATCACGCCACTCGACCCGCTGGGTGCCGAGGTGCGGGGCATTGACTTGTCGGCGCCGCAGGCGCCACCCCCGGAAGTGCTCGAGGCGCTGGAGCAGGAAATGGCTCAACGCGGCTTCCTGGTGTTCAAGAACGAGGCCCCTCTGGAGGCCGAGGACTTCCTGCGTGCCAGTTGCTGGTGGGGTGGCAAGGAGTTGCACAGCACTCATGGGTTCACCCGGCCACGCCCCAGGGCAATCCGCATATCTTTCGCCTGTCCAACGATCAGCGCCATGGCATTCCGGGCGTGGGTCCGCAATGGCACAACGATGGCAGCTTCAATGCGGATACCTTTTCGCATTCGGGCTATCACATCATCCGCCCGGCCGAGAAAGGCGGCGGCACCTACTTTGCCCACCAGGGCGCCGCCCATGATGCCCTGCCGGCGGACCGTCAGGCCTTCTGGCGTCGGCTGTCCTCGGTGAACTCCTCGTCCGGGGTGGTGCACCCCGTGGTGCACGAGCCCCCCGTTACCGGACGTTGGTGCATCTGGCTGCATCTGGGCATGACCGGCGCCGTGATCGAGAAGGTGCCCAACGAGGAGGCCTTTCGCCTGCTGAACGCCGATGAACTCAAGCAGCTCTGCCATGAGTACAACGACATCCCGAATGCAGGCCTGGAGAACGGCTATGCCTGCGAGTTCGAGTATCAGGAAAACGACTGCGTGTTCATCGACAACCTGGCGGTTGCCCACCGCGCCGCGCCCGGGGCGCACCTGCCCGCCGAGGAACAGGGGCTGAGGATCATGCACCGCAGTACCGTGCGTGGCACTCAGGACCTCGCCCCCGGCTTCGGCCTGCCGCAGCATGTCGATATTCATGGCCCGCGGCCCCAGGCCGAGGGCGTCTGGCAGGGTGGCGGTACCGGCTTTCGTTGGGAAGATGGCATTCCCATGCGCAACTGAAAACGCCATGACCCGCGCTCACCATCGGCGGGCGCGGGTCATGTGCGGGCGGGATGCCGAGCGGTCAGTGGCGATCAGGCCAGTTGCTTCAACAAGGCCTGCGCCACCGCTTCCGAGCTAAAGGGGTTCTGGCCGGTAATCAGGCGACCGTCTTCCACAACATACGCCGCCCAGTCATCGCCCTTCTCGTACCGCGCTCCCAGGCGGATGAACTCGTCCTCGATGAGAAACGGCACCACCTCGGTCAGCCCCACAGCGGCTTCCTCGCCGTTGGTGAAGCCGGTGACCCGGCGGTCCTTGATCAGGGCCTCGCCGTTTTCGCCCTTGACGTGACGCAGCACGCCCGGTGCATGGCAGACAAAGCTGATCGGCTTGCCGGCCTGGTCGAAGTCCTGGATCAGCTTGATCGACGTCGGCGACTCGGCCAGGTCCCAGAGCGGGCCATGGCCCCCCGGATAGAACACCGCATCGAAGTCGGCCGCCGAGACCTCATCGAGCTTGAGCGTGCTGGCCAGCACCTGCTGGGCCTGCTCATCCTGCTTGAAGCGCTCCGTGGCCGGCGTCTGGGCGTCCGGCTGATCGCTGTTGGGGTCCAGCGGCGGCTGACCACCCGCGGGCGACGCCAGTGTCAGTTCGGCCCCGGCATCCAGGAAGGTGTAATAGGGCGACGCGAACTCCTCGAGCCAGAAGCCTGTCTTGTGGCCGGTGTCACCTAGCTGGTCGTGCGATGTCAGGACCATCAGAATTTTCATCTGTTACCTCCGTCGTTGAGTATGGCCCAGTATGAGACCGGCATGGGTCATCGGGTCAACCAGTGCAGGCAAATGCTCGGGGATGGCGCTCATGTCATCGAGAAAGTCCGAGAGGGCCGGGCATGGCCCCACTGCAGGCATGCAATGTGCCGATCAGGAGCGCTGCGGATTATCCGCCGACTGGTGCTGGCTCGACTTGTGGTCCTCATCCTGCAGGCTGCCATCTTGGCCGGAGTCCAGAGCGATATCCGCGCCATCGGCTTGAGCCTCAGCCGATTCCCCGCTTGCCGTGGTCTGATCATTGCTATCGACGGTGCTCTCGGTGGGGGCAGCATCGCTGGCTTGTGTCGCGTTGTCATCCGCGGTTGACTCGGACTCCTCTCCAGGGTCCTCCGGGTCTTCCAGCGGCTCGCCTTCCTCGTTCTGCAGCTGATGGTCGTAGGCAGCCTGCAGACCAGTGTCTTCCTCGACGATCTCTTCATCGCCAATCTGATAGATGTGCCCAGGATAGAATGGCGAGAGGATGGCAATCAGGATGCCCAGCGAAGCGAAGATGGAGAAGGCATCGGCGTAGTTGAAGGCATTGACCAGAGCACCGATGACTGGCGAGCCGGTTGCCTGGCCGAGCGACACCGCCATGAAGGGCAGCACCGGCCCCACCGCGAGACGACCGGGCAGCAGGCGGATGCCGGTCATGAGATAAAGGCCGGTCAGACTCATGTAGGCCAGGCCGAACACCAAAGCGGAGAAGGCGGCTAACAGGGTCTGCGAGGGGCTGGCCGCCAGCAGCACCAGGCTGGCGGCGAGCATCATCAGCATCAGCGCATGAGTGATGGGCGGATTGTTACGGTCGGCCAGGTCCGCCGCCACGGCACCACCAAGACCGGCAATGCCCACGGCCAGCCACAGCCAACCGGTGGAGGCCGGCGACAGGCCACCCAGGGTGACCACCAGGTCGGGGGCGAAGATCCAGTAGGCCGAGGACACGAAGCCCATCACGAAGGCGAAGATGGTCAGCCGGATCAGCCGGGACCAGGGCAGCTCGCGCAAGGGGGCCGGGGGCGCCGCGTTGGCCGGCGTGATCTGCGATACCGAGGGCAGGAAGAGCCAGGCGGCTATGACCCCGAGGGCGGCGCAGATGGCGAAGGAGAGATAGGCCAGCCGCCAGGCGCCGACCATGAAGAGTACCGTCGGCACGGCGACGATCAAGCCGATGCTGGTGCCGGCATTCATCACCGAGCTCACGCGGCCGTGCATGGAGCGTTTGACGATGGCCTGCATGCCGGCAGTCAGCGCAGGCATCATCAGCCCCGTGCTGATACCGCATGAGAATACCCCGGAGCCGAGCATCGTGGCATCGCTGGCCCGGCTGATCAGCACCAGCCCCGCCACGCCGAACAGGCCGGAGAGCACTGCCGTATAGCGGGCGCCGAGGCGATCCGTGATCAGTGGTGCGACGGCAGTGGCCAGCAGGAAACTGATCAACGGCAAGGAACCGATGATACCGATCACCGAGGTGGTGAGTCCGAGCTCGTCGCGAATCTGGGGAACGAAAAGACCAAAGGCAAAGCGCGCCAGGCCGTACGTGATGGCAATCAAGGCCGCGCCGAAGATCGCAAACCCCGTGCTTGAAAGAGACCTCATGGCACCCCCGCCTGACACATCCTGAAAGTCGCCGCTCCAGCCTGACCCGATGGTTCGGGAACCGCTGAACACGCGTGATGGCTCATCTCCCGACAGGCACCGAGCGCTTGGCCCACTGACGACACCGGGCCACGAAACCACAGCCCTGTGCAGCGTGAAAGCGCTTTCGGTGGCTACACTAGGCAAGCCAGACGCAAGAATGCCGCAGTGCAAGAATATCAGCAAACATTGCGTGCCAGGATGATGGCTCAGGAGCCATACGCGGGGAGACTAATCGCCCGCCACCCTCAGCCGTGGCCAGGTTTGCTGCCAGCCTTTTGCCTCGAGGCGATGCCTGAACGCCCGGGGCCTGGGACGCTCGGGGTTGAGGGTGATGGTGCCGGCGAAAAGAGGCTCGAGGCCAAGGGGCGCGACCAGCACCACCCTGCCCTTTGCATCCAACCTGGCGCCGATGGCGGTTTCCACTTCGACCCAGTGGCGCATGGCATCCGCCGTCGACCGATAAGAAGCGTCGTGATTGCGCTCGTGCATGCGTGCCTGGTTCTTGACCGACCACGGTAGCGCCAGACTCTCTCCCAGCCGGGCCTGGAGCTCGCGATCCCGGGCCGCGTTGGTGACCGCAGGCTCGAAGTAGATAAGGTCAAGATCATTCAGCGGCGTGGGCGCTGAAAAGTCATGCAGCCGGTCCCAGACCAGGTTGCGCACGAAGCCCGCCGCCAGGCACCAGTCCGGCAGTGCGAGGTCACGCGCCGCCTCGAGGGCGGCCATACGCCGCTCATCCTGCTGCAGCCAATCTCGGACCTGATCGGCATGCTCCCTGCCCGCTTCCGGGGGCCAGCCATCAACCGATGCAGCCGGCTTGCCGTGGCTAGACACTGCTCTCCGTACTCAACCGGCCGATCTGCTGAATGTCGTGGAGGTAGCCATCGAGCCTGGCGGCGCCCCAGGACAACAGCGCCGAGGCGTAGACCAGTGCCGTCAGCACGCCCAGGTGATTGGCCCAGGCAAGCCCCGCTCCCGGCAGCGGGTAGCCCAGCGTGAACACGCTCATGCCGCCCCAGAACAGCGCCAGCAGGCTGCAGATGATGAGACAAGTGAGGATCGGCCCGCGGGGATAGCGTGCCGGAGGCCGCGTCTTCCAGAACGGCAGGTGGGCGATGGTCAGGCCGTCACGAGCGTCCACCCGACGGCGACGCCGCAGCAGGGGCTCGAGGTACCCGCTATGCACCGCCGTCAGCACCAGCCGCGTGCTCACCGTCTGCCCGAACAAGCGCCTGACCTCCGACTCGAAGCCGGGTGACGGCTCACCCGAAGTACCTGATCCCGCCTCTTCGACCAGGGTTTTCATGTCCCGGTTAATCGGCTCAGGCCGCTCTTCCTCATCATCGAAATTGATCGCGTAATGCACGCTGTATACCTGATAGAGCGCGAACGTCACCCCGACGAAGATCAGAAAAAATGCCAGATACACCATCATGTTCACCACTCTTTAATATCCTGGGCGCCCGTTCAGCGTTCGCCACACTGTGCTCTAGACAGTATGCCATGCCCGCGGAGCCGGCTTATTTCATGTCGAAGCCGCGCTTGAGCAGGAAGTCGCGCATGTGTGGACGAACCTTGGTGCTGAACAGCGGCGTCAGGTTGTGGGACCAGTCGGTGTCCTTGTTGGCGTTGCTGCGCGCCTGATAGTAGAGCTTCATGTTGCTGTCGAAGGTGGCAACATGCGGCGCGTCTTCGGTGTAGGTATCTTCCTTGAAGACGGCCTCGACCGGCAGGCGCGGCTTGACCTCGGGCAGCTTCTCCGGATCCGGATAGCCCAGACACAGGCCGAAGACTGGAAAGACGTGGTCGGGTAATTCCAGCATCTCGCTGATGGCCTGGGGATTGTTGCGTATCCCGCCGATGTAGCAAATGCCCAGGCCCTCAGACTCCGCGGCGACGACGACATTCTGGGCCATCAGCGCGGTATCGACGCTGGCCACCAGGAACTGCTCGGTCATGCCGCGGGTCACCTCGGCGCCGGTGCGCTCGGCGGCCTCGGTGGGCCGCTTCATGTCGGCACAGAAGACCAGAAAGTCGGAGCAGCGGGCGATGTAGGGCTGGCCGCCCGCCAGCTCGGCGATCTGCTCGCGGTTGGCCGGGTTCGTTACGTGGATGACGCTGTAGGCCTGGACGTGGCTGGAGGTGGCCGCGCTCTGGCCGGCACGAATCAGCTCGAGCAGCGTCTCGTGGGGGATCTTCTGCTCGGTGAACTTGCGCACCGAACGGTGGGACTTGAGCAATTCGATGGTGGGGTTCATGCAACCTCGCTGTCGTGGTGATCCGGTGGAGTCTGTTACGCCAAGATACTTAACCCGCTTATGTTTTTCCATGCGGGACCTTCCGCGCCCTGCCACGGCCAGTCAGCGTTACCACTCGATCGGACATGACGCTACAGCACGGCCTGATGTGCCGTGAGCCTGCAAAGGCCATGAAAGCGGCGAAATCATTCGCTTTTTCGTTCATTGCTGCACTGCGACAACCTGTCTCAGGACAGCCTCCTGGGTGAGGCATACACTATTGAATGTCGGGTTTGGCGACGTCTCAAGCTTTCGCAAGATGCGCCGCCATCGGATCATTCAAGGGAGCAAGATTGATGAAAAAAGTAACCGCAGCCTCCGCTGTTTTGCTGACCATTGCCGCTGGCTTGGTGTCGTCTTCAGCCATGGCATCCTATGGAAAGGGTGACATCTACACGCGTATCGGCGTGGCCAAGGTCGACCCGAAGGATGACAACGGCAATTTCAATGCCATTGGCGTCAGCGAAGTGGATGTCGACGCCGAGCGTGGCGTGGCCTTTACCCTGGGCTATCGTTTCATGGATCAGCTCGGGGTCGAGCTACTGGCCGCGGCTCCCTTCGAGCATGATATCGCCCTGGATGGCGCCGAGGTGGCCTCCACCAAGCACCTGCCACCCACGCTGACCCTGCAGTACTACCCGATGGGCGGCAGCGACTCACCGGTCCAGCCCTATGCGGGCCTGGGGGTCAATTACACCACCTTTTCCGACGAGGCAGTGGCCGGTGGCCGCCTGGAACTCGACGATTCCTGGGGGCTGGCTGCCCAGCTCGGGGTCGACCTGCTGATCGATGACCACTGGGCCCTGAATGCCGCCGCCTGGTACCTGGACATTGATAGTGATGCCACCGCCACCATTGGCGGCAACAGTTACGACACCAAGGTCAACATTGATCCGCTGGTTGTCATGGGCGGCATCAGCTATCGATTCTGATCCTCATGGCCTGCCCCAAGGGGCGCGCCGATTCCAGAACCGGGCCTACCAGAGCCCGGTTTTTCTCTGTCTGGCGGGTGCCGATACCGTGGTATTCACCAATATAGCGGGTCATCGAAGGCTTTCACACAGACACAGTCCCCCGCCACCTCGGGCACATCTTCTTCACTGAGCGAGAGCCCCATCCAGCCTTCCGGAAAGGAGAGCTCATGGGGAGCCGGGAGCACGCTTTGCGGCAAGGGCTGAAAGCCCAGGCGTTGGTAATAGGCCGGATCACCATAGGTGGTGATGATCGCAATGCCCTCGGCCTTGAGCTGCTCGCGTGCGTGATCGACGAGAGCACGGCCGATGCCGGTTTTCTGGGCGGTGGAGCGCACCGCCAGCGGCGAGAGCAGTACGATATCCGGGCGCTCGCCGATACGCAGACGACTGAAGAACACCAGCCCCACAGGGCCGGCGTCATCCACCGCGACCCAGCCCTGCACGTCCTGCTCGGGAGTATCGCCGGTCAACTGACGCACCAGCTTGCTGACCATGCGCCCTTCCGCGGCGTTTTCCGATTCGGCGAAGACCGAGTAACACAGGTCTTCCAGTTCACTGGCCGCACACTGCCGGTAATCCACTATCTGCATGCCGTTGCCTCGCGTTGCCTGATGGTGCCCCGACATTACGTGACCCAGACAAAACGGTCGACGGTAAGCGGCTCGCCCGCAGCGAAACGGTAGGCGCAAAGCTTGCCGCCACCACTGCCGGCCACGCTGTAATCCAGGCAGATGACCTGCTCGCTGAGCGGCGCTGGATCACCGGTTAGCCAGTAGCGGCCGATGAAGATCGGCTGGCCGGATTCTAGCAGGCATGCACCACACGCAGGTCGTCGAGTTCCAGATAGACCGGAAGGGTCTTGAACCACTCGATCATGTCACGATGCTGCGGGCTGTCCTCGCCGACCTGGTGGAGAAATGCCTGGTGCTGCTGGCGGTTCTTGGCGGTATGCGGGCGCAGATATTCGCTGGGATGCTGCGGGTCCGGTGTCGCCCAGGCCACGGCATTGAATTCGTGATTACCCAGCACCGCCAGAGCGTGGCCCGCCTCGACCATGGCACGGGCGATATTCACGGTCTCGAATTGCTGCGGGCCGCGATCGACAAAGTCACCGAGAAAGATGACGCGCCGCTCGGGGTGCTGCCAGATACCGCCCCGTTTCTCGTAGCCCAGCTTGTCGAGCAAGGCCTCGAGCTCGGCGGCGTAACCGTGAATATCACCGATCAGATCAAACATGAAAAATCCCTGTAGCGTGGCATGGAAGAGCGACGCGTTTCCGTTGCGCGCCGTAATAGCTTACTCCCCGCTCCCGACCGGTGGAAACCGGCTTCCCCGGCTCGCGTATCAGGACATGCATCGCGGTGAACGGCCAGGGTCGGCAAACCGGGGGTCGGGGGCCTATGCTGGGGCTTGTGATGTCGAGCAGGAGAAGTGGCTATGTCGTCCCTGAGTTTCAAGCCTCGCCCGCGGGGTGGCCGCTGGCCGGTGATGTTTGCCTGGCTGGGTGTGTTGCTGCTGGTGGTGGCGCTGATCATGATGGCCATGGCGGGGCCGGCCTACCGCCTGGAATGGCTGTCGCTCGCCGACTCGTTCAACCTGCTGCGCAAGGGCGCTCATCTGGCCGTGGGCGCGGGAGTGCTGGGGCTGCTGACCTTCATGGTGGCTGGGTTGTGTCGCCGCTGGCGACCGGCACTGGTGGGCATGTTGGTCATCCTGACAGTGGCCGCGGCTGTCGCCCTGCCCGCCCACAAGATGCAACTGGCCCGCAGCGTGCCACCGATCCACGACATCACCACCGACATGACCGCGCCGCCGGCTTTCCAGGCCCTGGCCGAGGCGCGGCGCGAAGCACCCAATGCGCTGGCCTATCCGGGCGACGCTACCGCCGACCAGCAACGGGCCGGCTACCCGGCGCTGGGCCCCGTGATACTCGATGCCCCGCTCAGCGAGGTCATGGGCGCCGTGGAGGCCACTGTCGCCGAGCAGGGCTGGGAGGTGGCCCGGGTCTCGGCGACCCGCCTGGAGGCCACCGCCACCACCCGCTGGTTCGGCTTTGCGGATGACATCGTGGTGCGCCTCCGCGAGACCCCGGAGGGCGTGCGCGTCGACATGCGCTCCGCCTCGCGAATCGGCCGCAGCGACCTGGGCACCAATGCGTCGCGCATCCAGCGCTTCCTGGAAGCACTGCAGCAGCGCCTCGCTGGCGAAGGCTGAAGCCTGCATGTCGGGACCGGATTCGCTATCATCGTGAGCCTGTTAACCACTCACCCGGGCAGGGATGATTCAAGGAGCCGGCCATGAGCCTCGACAATGTGCGTCTTTTCCTCGCCGACAACGCCCCCGACATCGAGATCCTGCAACTCGATACCAGCACCGCCACGGTGGCCGAGGCCGCCGAGGCACACGGCGTGGCGCCGGGGCAGGTTGCCAAGACCCTGGCATTCCGCATCGGTGAACGCCCCGTTCTGATCGTCGCCGCCGGGGATACCCGCCTGGATAACCGCCGTCTGCGCGAGACCTTCCAGGGCAAGGCGCAAATGCTCGATGCCGAGGCGGTGCTGGCCCTGACCGGGCATCCGGTCGGCGGCGTCTGTCCCTTCGGGCTGACCAGCGCCGTGCCCGTCTACTGCGATGCGTCGCTCAAGGCCCACGACGAGGTGCTGCCGGCCGCCGGGACAGTTAACAGTGCCGTGCGCCTGGCACCTGAGCGACTGGCCACACTGGTCGATGCCGAATGGGTGGATGTCTGCCAGCCCCCGGCAAGCGACTGACGCATGGCCGACCTGCTGTGGTACCAGTATGCCCTGATCGGCCTGATATTCATCTGGAGCGGTTTCGTCCGTACCAGCCTGGGGTTCGGTGGTGCCGTGCTGTCGCTGCCCTTCCTGCTGCTGGTGCTTGATGAGCCGGTGGTCTTTCTACCGATCATCGCCATTCAGCTGCTGATCTTTTCAAGCTGGATCGCCTGGCGTGGCCATCGTCAGGCAAGGGCTGCCGGCAACGCTGAAGCAGGCACGGATGGCAATATCGACTGGCGCTATCTGTTCCGGGCGCTGAAGGTCATGATCGTCCCCAAGCTCGTCGGCGTGGTAGGCCTGCTGACGCTGCCGGGCGAGGTGATGACAATCATCATATTTGCCATCGTGCTCGTCTACGGCACCAGCTATCTCCTCAACAAGCCGTTTCGTAGCCGCGGCAAGCTCGTCGACGGCACCTTGCTGGGCCTGGGTGGCTATGTCAGCGGCACCTCGCTGATCGGGGCACCGCTGATCGTCGCGGTCTTTGCCAGTCATGTGGCCCGGCATCAACTGCGCGATACGCTGTTCGTGCTGTGGTTCATCCTGGTGGCGATCAAGATGGTTTCCTTCCTCATCGCCGGGGTCGACCTGCAGTTGATTCATCAGCTGTGGCTACTGCCCTGTGCCCTGCTCGGTCACCTGATGGGCGAGCGCGCCCACCGCCTGATGCTCGACGCGGGCGGCGAACGCTTCTTCCGGGTACTCGGCGGGGTGCTGATCGTGGTGAGCATAGTGGGGCTGCTCGTCGGCACCCAATGAGGCGGGCATTCAGGCGCGAGCCGCCAGGGCTCGCTGGTATTCGGCGCGATAGGCTTCGGCCTGGAGCGCCGGGTCGGCGGGCAGACGCCCCAGCTCGGCCGCCCGTTCAAAGAACCCCTCGGCCGGCAGCCCTTCACCGCGCTGACTGACCACCAGGGCCGCCAGCATGGGGCGCCCGGCTGCGACATCCTCCGCCATCAATTGCTCGAGGGCCGTGGTGACCCGCTGGATGGTCCGCGGCGGCGTCAGCCCCAGCGCCTCGGCCAACTGACGATAGGTCAGCGGCAATGCCGCTTCGGGGGCGTTCTCCAGCACCTGACGAACCCGGCCGGCCAGGTCACGCGCTTCCGGCAATGACATACGAGACTCCGTCACGATGGCCCAGCGCGCAGAACTGGCGGCCAAACTGCCCGTTGGCACCGATTACCAATGTCGTCATGCCGCCTCCTTGGATGAAATGCTCTTCCGTCAGTGCGGGCCACCGGGCCACTATTCAAGGTCGCGGATCATGACGCGACGTGACTCGACCGCCGTCTTCTCGCAAGATATCAGGATCATTCTGCCAGGAGCCTGTTCGTGAACCCCGAGGATCTGGAACGACTGTTGACCCGGCGCATGCCGTTCGGCAAGCACGCCGGCACGCTGATCGCCGATCTGCCCGGCCCCTACCTGAACTGGTTCGCCCGGGAAGGCTTCCCCGACGGCGAAATCGGCCGGCTGCTGCAACTGATGCAGGAAATCGACCATAATGGGTTGAGTAGCCTGCTGGATCCGTTACGCGGCTCACAGGGACGTGACTGACGTCGAAGCGCGACTCGGCAGACGATGCGCATGTGGGAATCCTCACCGAGGCACCAGGGCGCCGATGAAACATTGCGCACGTACCAAAGCCGGCTGCCGACGCTGCGAGGGCCAGCTGCCGTTCGATTTCAACATGGCCTTTCAGCCGATCGTCGATGTCGCGGCGGGACGCATCCACGCCTATGAGGCACTAGTGCGCGGCCCGAGCGGGGCCACCGCACGGGATATCCTCGATCGGGTCAGTCCCCTCGACCTCTACCGTTTCGACCAGGCCTGCCGCGTCAAGGCGATCGACCAGGCCAGCCACCTGGGCATGACGGCGTCTCTGTCGATCAACTTTCTGCCCAATGCCGTCTATGAGCCCGAGGCCTGCCTGGAAGCCACCCTGGAAATATCCCGCCGCCTGGGATGGCCCGCTGACAGGCTGACCTTCGAGATCGTCGAGTCGGAGGCGGTGCGCGACCGCGAGCACCTGCGCAATATCATCGCTACCTATCGAGAACACGGCTTTTGCATCGCCCTGGATGATTTCGGCAGCGGTTATGCCAATCTGGATCTCCTGGTCGAGCTGACGCCCGACAGCCTCAAGCTGGACCGCCTGATGGTCACGGCCTGTCATCGTGACCCGCGGCGCCAGACCGTGCTGGCGGCCATCCTGGGCATGGCCCGGGAGCTCGATGTCGAAGTGGTCGCCGAGGGAGTGGAACTACAGGCGGAAGCGAGCTGGCTGCTGGCTGCCGGCATTCGCTTGCAGCAGGGCTTCTATTATGGCTCCCCCTGCTTCAATGCCTTGAGCGATGTTCCGGTGGAGCGCATGGCGGCAGTTCAGCAGGCCAGCGGCCGCGACGTCGTGCCGAGTTAACCCTATACAACAGGAGGCCCATGCTTCGCTTATCCAACAGCGTGGAATTGACCGAGCAGGATATCGAGATCACCCAGGTGCGAGCTCAGGGCGCCGGGGGGCAAAACGTCAACAAGGTGGCGTCGGCCGTTCATATGAGATTCGACATTCCCGGCTCATCGCTCCCGCCCTTCTACAAGGAACGCTTGATGGCGCTGTCCGACCAGCGCATCAGCAAGGAAGGTGTGGTGGTCATCAAGGCACAGAAACACCGCACCCTGGAACTCAACAGGCAGGATGCCCTGGAGCGGTTGAGACAGCTGATTCAGGACGCCGTCAAGCAGCGCAAGACCCGCAAGCCGACCAAACCGACCAAGGGCTCGCAGCGCCGCCGAGTCGACAAGAAGGTCAACAAGGGCAAGACCAAGGCGCTGCGAGGCAAGGTGAAGCTCTAGGTTTTGGCCAGGGCTTTGGCGCCAACGGGTATGGCGAGTATTCACCGGGCGGCTATGATGTCGTCTCCGCGCTGTTGATCGAGACGATTCTGACCCTGGTCTATGTGTTCGTCATGCTGGGCGACACCGACAAGCAGGCTCCGGCCTGGGCGGCCCCGCTGGCCGCCGGCTTGTGCCTGACGATGATTTATCTGATCAGCGTGCCGATCACCAACGGCTCGATCAATCCGGCGCGCAGCACCAGTGTGGCGATGTTCGTCGGCGACTGGGCAATGGATCAGCTGTGGCTGTTCTGGACCGCTCCCCTCGGCGGCGCACTCTTGGGTGCCGTGGCCTACCGCATGGTCAGTGGCGCCTGGCAGGAAGAGGAAAGCCGGGACGCCGCGCGTGACTCCAAGAAGGACCCGGGCAGCATCGTCTAAGGGCCCATCAGAATGCCGGGCTCGCCTCTAACCAGCGCTTGGGTCGGAACATGTACAGCATGCCGGCCACCAGCGCCAGCATCATTCCCAAAAGCATGAAATAGCCATAGCGCCAGGCCAGCTCGGGCATGTGCCCAAAGTTCATGCCATTCAGCCCGGTCAGAAAACTCAGCGGCACGGAGATGGCGGTCATCACCGTGAGGATGCGCATGGTGCGGTTGAGCTGGTGGGCGGATGTCGTTGTACATCCGGGCCAGCGTCAACAGACGATCGAAACACTCAAGCACAACATTGATCGCCTGCAGGGCACGCATCATCGTCTTGTCATCTATCGGTGATAACCTGATGAGCCAAGATACGCCATGGCCTGCGGGCTGCCATCCTCATTCCTTACGGATTGACCTTCATCATGACGTCATCGCCTGAAAGCCGCCCTGTCCGGGAAGTGTTTCATGCTTTTTTGCTCCTCGGCATGACGGCCTTCGGCGGCCCGGTGGCGCACCTGGCCTACTTTCGCGAGACATTCGTCACGCGTCGCCAGTGGCTCGATGAACATGCCTATGCCGATCTGGTGGCGCTGTGTCAGTTCCTGCCCGGCCCGGCAAGCAGCCAGGTAGGCTTCGCCCTCGGAATGATGCGGGCCGGGCCGCTGGGCGGCCTGGCGGCCTGGACGGCCTTCACCCTGCCCTCTGCCCTTTTGCTGGTGCTGTTCGCCCTGGGCGCCGGCAGCCTCGACGGCGCGGTCGGCCAGGGCCTGCTGCAGGGCCTCAAGGTGGTCGCCGTGGCCATCGTCGCCCATGCCGTCTGGGGCATGGCACGCAACCTCTGTCCGGACGGAACGCGAGCCGCCATCGCCGTTGCCGCCACGCTGCTGGTCACGGCACTGGGGGGCACCGTCGGTCAGGTCGTGACCATTGTGCTCGGCGGACTGGCCGGCCTGCTGTTCTGCCGTGGCAGCACCGAGGCACGACCGCCGGTGCCGGGCATCGGCATTTCCCGCCGCGGCGGCCTGTTCTGCCTGGGCCTGTTCCTGGCGCTACTGCTGGGCCTGCCGATGCTGGCGGCGCCGGGGTCGGGCCTGGCCCTGTTGGATGCCTTCTACCGCGCCGGCGCCCTGGTATTCGGTGGCGGCCATGTCGTCTTGCCTCTGCTAGAGGCGGCGGTCGTCCAGCCCGGCTGGGTGGGTGCCGACGACTTTCTGGCCGGCTATGGGGCGGCCCAGGCGGTTCCCGGCCCGCTCTTCACCTTTTCGGCCTATCTGGGCATGGCGGCCACTACGGTGCCCGGGGGCCTGGTCGGAGCGGGAATGGCCCTGCTGGCCATCTTCCTGCCGGGCATGCTGCTGTTGATGGCGGCGCTGCCGTTCTGGAACAGCCTGCGCGAGCGCACCACCATCCAGGCACTGATGCGCGGCGCCAACGCCGCTGTGGTCGGGCTGCTGGTGGCCACCCTGTATCAGCCGGTGTGGACAAGCGCCATCCTCGGGCCCCGCGAATTCGCGCTGGCACTGGTCGGCTTCACGCTGCTGGCCGTCTGGCGACAGCCGGCCTGGATGGCCGTGCTGGTGTGCGGTCTTGGGGGGATGGCGCTCAACCTGATACCGGCCTGATGACGACCCGGCAAGGACAGCCGCTACCAGTCGGCCTCGTGGGCGGCCTTGAGCCGGTAGAATTCATCGACGATGTCGTCCATGGCCGCGGCGTCGTAATCACAGAGCCCGCTGACGACCAGTTTCTTGGCACCACTGCCAATAGCCTCGCCACCGGCGACGATGCGGAAGTCGAGCTGCACATCACCGCGCTTGCCGACCACATCCAGTGAAGAGTCCAGCAGCTCGAGGCCGGGGTCGAGCCCGTCCAGACGCTGCAGCGAGAAGCCCATACTGTCGTAGATGACCAGCGGCCGGCGCGGGTTGAACATCACGCCCCGCTCTTCCATCAGCGGCTTGAGGTAGTGCGGGAAGTTCTTGCCTGAAAACGCCACATAGCAGCGAGTGAAGGCCTCCACGACGGCCTCGTCGTGAGTGACTTCGCCTTCGCGATATACTTCGAGATAGCATTTGCCGGCTTCATCCTGGACCCGGATCACGCCATCCGAGCCTTCGCTGAAAGTCAGCGGCACGCTGTCACCGACCATGCTCAAGAAGCGAAAGGTCATCTTCTGGGAAAGCCCGAAGCGTGCCAGTACCAGCGCGAACAGCAGATCCCCGGGTACGCAGAAGCGTCGCGCATCCGCATTGTGAATGGGGTTGTAGTCACCGGCCACACGCTTGGCGAAGCGACTCGCCTGATCGGCGGTTATGCAAAGATGCGAGTCCGTGCGCGAGTGATAATCGTCGAGAAACATGCGTCGAAGTCTGCCTGTGTCATGGGCGTTACAGAAGCCTTCCGGCATCCCCGCCGGAAAGGGCAGATGATGCCATAAAATTCCGGTCGGGGGTGGCCGTGCCGGACTTTGCTCGTGAGGCGGCATCGCAACGAGTGCCGGCATGTTACTGCACCCTACAAAAGAGGCAGCCTGAACCACCGTATCAACGCTTGCAAAATGGTAAGATTCACCAGATTTCTTCGCCTATTCTTCCGACTTTTTATAAATCAGGTTAATGATGATGCTGCAAAGCTTCTGCCGCCCCGCACACCGGTCCCGACGTGGTCCGCTTCTCTCCCTCCGATTAATGCTGGCCTGCGTGGCACTGCTGACCCTGTTGCCGATGGCGCCCGCCATCGCGGCCACGGGTGAACTCGATCTGACCGGTTCCTTTGTCGGCTTTCTCGCCGTCGCGGTCTTCGTGCTGGCCTACTCCCTGGTCATGGCCGAAGAAAAGCTGCACATGCGCAAGTCCAAGCCGGTGCTGGTGGCGGCCGGCATCATCTGGGGCCTGATCGGCTGGGTCTACGTCAAGGCCGGCATGCCCAGCGAATCGGAACATGCCTTTCGTGTGACACTGCTCGAGTTCACCGAACTGATGCTCTTCCTGCTGGTGGCGATGACCTACATCAACGCCATGGAAGAGCGCAATGTCTTCGATGCCCTGCGCTCCTGGATGGTTCGCAAGGGCTTCAGCTACCGCATGCTGTTCTGGCTGACCGGGGTGCTGGCCTTTGTCATCTCGCCGATCGCCGACAACCTGACGACGGCCCTGCTGATGTGCGCCGTGGTCACCAAGGTGGCCGAGGGCGACAAGCGATTCATCAATCTGGCTTGTGTGAACATCGTCGTGGCGGCCAATGCCGGTGGCGCCTTCAGCCCCTTCGGCGATATCACCACCCTGATGGTCTGGCAGGCCGGCCTGGTGCACTTCCAGGAGTTCTTCGCACTGCTGCTGCCGTCCCTGGTCAACTTCCTGATCCCCGCCGTGGTGATGACCTTCTTCATCCGGAACCGCAAGCCGGCCAGTGTCGAGGAAGACATCTGGCTCAAGCGTGGCGCGCGACGCATTATCGCCCTGTTTCTGCTGACCGTAGCCACGGCAGTGGCCTGCCACACCCTGCTGCATCTGCCACCGGTACTGGGCATGATGACCGGCCTGGGCTACCTGCAGTTCTTCGGTTACTACCTGCGCCAGAGCCTGCCGCGCTCGCTGGAGCGCAAGCGCAGCCGCTACACCCAGCGCGGTGACTGGAAAAAGCTCCAGCAACTGGGCAGCGTGGTGCCCTTTGATGTCTTCAACCGTGTGGCACGTGCCGAGTGGGATACGCTGCTGTTCTTCTACGGGGTCGTGATGTGTGTCGGTGGCCTGGGCTTCATGGGTTACCTGGGGCTGCTGTCCGATGTGCTCTACACCCAGTGGGATGCCACCTGGGCCAATGTGGCCCTGGGCGTGATCTCGGCGGTGGTCGACAACATCCCGGTGATGTTCGCGGTGCTGACCATGGAACCCGACATGTCACATGGTCACTGGCTGCTGATCACTCTAACGGCCGGGGTCGGCGGCAGCCTGCTGTCGGTGGGCTCGGCCGCCGGCGTGGCGCTGATGGGCCAGGCCCGCGGCAATTACACCTTCCTGGGTCACCTGCGCTGGAGCCCGGTGATCGCGCTTGGCTACATCGCCAGCATCATGGCCCACCTGTGGATCAACGCTGATACCTTCACGGTTTTAGGCTGATGCCACTACCCGCCCGGCGCACCGCGCCGGGCGATATGCCATGACGGCAGCGCTATCATGCCCGATCCTTGCGGCGTGCCGTGCGTTCGGGCGGCAGAAGTCTGACTCTGGCCTTGGGACGCTGGGGCGCCGCCGGTGTCTCGCCCTCCCCCGTGGGCGGGGCCGGGCGCTCGACCTCGACCCAGGCAAAGACCGGCAAAGCCAAGCGCCAGCGAATCGCCGCCAGACGCAGCCCAAGGGTGGTCATCAGGCCGGCGCCGATGGAGACAAACAACGAGGTCTCCAGGGCCTGAAGGCCCACCAGAACCATCCCGCCGGCAATCGACGCCGTGGCATAGATCTCCTGGCGCAGCACCATGGGCACCCGCCGCGCCAGCACATCGCGCATCATGCCGCCGGCCACCCCGGTCAGCAGCCCCATCAGCACCGCCACGACGCCAGAGGTCTCGAGCAGGAGTGCCTTGTGGGCGCCGATGACTGTGAACAGGGCCAGGCCGAAGGCATCCGCCACCGGTAGAAATACCCGCGACAGGCGGTGAATGTAATGAAAACCCAAGATGGACAGTCCCACCGTGGCCAGCACCACCCACAGGTAGACCGGATCCTCGACCCAGAAGACCGGCCGAACCCCAAGCACCAGATCACGCAGGGTGCCACCTCCGATACCCGTCATGGCCGCCAGAACCAGCATGCCGAAGGGGTCCATGCGCGAACGACAGGCGAGAATCACCCCGGAGAGGGCGAAGACGATCACCCCCATCATATCCAGCCAGTAGATCACGCCCGTCACCTGCTACCTCCATTCTGTCGTTTCATGCTGTTGTCTCTCCTGTCGGGATTGCGTCTCCGCCCCGCTGCCCGTTGCCGTTGAGCGGTGGGACCGACGACCGGCTATCGGCGGGACGATGACAATGACGCTTCATGCCCGCATTATATAGCAGGATCGAAAGGCCCTGCCGGGAAAGCCCCGGAGTGCCGCGTCAGCCACGGAGAGATCATGGACTGGAACCCTGCGTATACCTGGCTGGTCGTTGCCCTGCTGCTGGGGCTGGCCGAGCTGACATCCGGCGCCTTGCTGTTGCTGGCGCTGGGCCTGGCCGCTGCCCTGACCGCCGGGGTTGCCGCGCTGGGCCTTGACCTGGCCTGGCAACTGCTGACCATGGGCGCCTTTTCCGGCATTCTGCTGCCGGTGACGATCTGGCGGATCCGCCCCTGGTTCTCACCCGCCGGGGTGGCCTACGGCACCACCGGTACCGGGGTGGAACAGGGCTCGACGTACCGCGTCATCCAGCGTGATTTCGATGGCGCGCTGGGCATCAAGGTTAATGGTGACTTCTACCGGGTGCGCCTCGCCACATCGGTGGACGCCACGGGCACACCGCCCCTGCAAGCTGATACCCTTGTCACCTTCAAGGAGTTCGATGGCACGACCGCCGTCGTCTCGCTCTCCGACCACAAGGAAACCTGACCATGGATTTACCCGTCAGCCCCGGGCTGATTCTCAGCCTGCTCATCGTCGTCATCGGCATCGTGATCGTCATCAAGGGCCTGGTGGTGGTCCGACAATCGGAGGTCATGGTCATCGAGCGGCTGGGGTCGTTCAATCGCCTGCTGGAGAGTGGCATCAATATCATCATTCCGTTCATCGAGCAGCCACGCGCCATCACCATGATTCGTTATCGCAAGGCGGGTGACGAGTACCTGGCGATCACCAGCGACGAGACACGCATCGATCGCCGCGAAACCGTCATGGATTTCCCCGGCCAGCCGGTGGTGACCACCGACAACGTCACGGTGACCATCAATGGCGCCCTTTATTACCAGATCATCGACCCCAAGCGGGCGGTCTACGAGGTCGAGAACATGAGCCAAGCGGTGGAGGTGCTGGCCAAGACCACCCTGCGCTCGGTGGTCGGCAAGATGGAACTCGACAAGCTGTTCGAGTCACGTGCCGAGGTCAACAACGAGATCCAGGCCGCCATGGAAGAAGCCGCCTCCAAGTGGGGCGTGAAGATCTCGCGGGTCGAGGTGCAGGATATCGCCATGCCCGAGGAAGTCGAGTCGGCCATGCGCCTGCAGATGGCCGCCGAACGCAAGCGCCGCGCCACCGTTACCGAGGCCGAAGGCGAGAAATCCGCGGCCATCGCCACCGCTCAGGGCCAGCGCGAATCCGCGATTCTCAACGCCGAGGGCGACAAGGAATCCGCCATTCTGCGCGCCCAGGGCGAGCAGGAATCGATCAAGCTGGTGCTCAACGCCCTCGGCGACAGCGAGGACAACAAGCAGACGGTGGTCGGCTATCTGCTCGGCCAGAGCTACATCAAGGTACTGCCCAAGATGGCCCAGGAAGGCGAGCGCGTCTTCGTGCCCTACGAATCCTCCGCCCTGCTGGGCTCCATGGGCATGTTCCGCGAACTGGCCGGCTCACCGGAAGACGCCGTGGCCTCGCACCTCGGCGCCGGCGGCGACCGAGCCCCCTTGCGCAGCGGCATGGTGGGCGGCGCCGCCGGCTCCAATGGCTGACCGACCGCTGGGGCTCTCAGCGGGCACCCGGGCGCCTGAGACCTTGGTCGCAGAAGGCGCTCCCTAGTAGCATATCTCCGGCATAATTCGTCAAGCCTCACTCGCCAGGGATGGTCCATGCCACTGATACCGGAGAAACTCTCGCTACCGACACTGCCCTTGTCCCTGGTGGCACGCCCTCGCCTCAACCATCATTTTGCCCTGGCCGAGCACATCCGGGTGCTGTTGATCGAAGCCCCCTCCGGTTACGGCAAAAGCTGCCTGGTGGCCGAGCGTCTGCCCTGTCTGGAGCAACCGGCGGCATGGCTGCGCCTGGATGCCCGAGATGACGACCCCGACCGTTTTGCGATGTATTTCGGGGCCGCACTGGAAACGCTTTGCCGGGACCAGCTCGACCTGACCCTGCCAACGCGTGACAAGCCTGCGACACTCGATGAGAGCATCGAGGAGTGGCTTGCCCTGTTGCCCGCCCGGGCCACCTCCTGTCGCCTGGTGCTCGACGCTGCCGAACACCTGCAGCACCCGACCATCCTTGAGGCTTTGACACATTGGCTGCGCCACCAGCCTGGATGGCTGACGCTGACCCTCGTGTCACGTTCCCAACCCCGTATCGGTCTGCCCGCTCTGCGCATGAGGGGGGAACTGGAGGAGATCGGCACTGCAGCACTGGCCATGAGTGACGAGGAAGCCGAGACCCTGTTCGCCGAGCAGCTGAGCATTCCTCCTTCACGGGTCAGCCTCGAGCGGGCCGTGCGTCTCACCGAAGGCTGGCCACTGGCATTGAGCTGGCTGGTGGAACGCACCAGCAGTCGCGCCGGGTTCGACACCCTGCTGGATAAGCTCTGCGGGGCCCACCCGGATTTCGTTGCCTGGTTCGATGACCTGCTGGCCGACTGCCTCGACACTGCCGGTCGCGAGCTGCTGCTGCAACTCGGCGTGCTCGAACGCTTTTCCCCACAGCTAGTGGCTCGGTTGCTTGACGATGGGGGCGTATCGCAGCGCCTGGAGACAC
The DNA here is from genome assembly GCF_030409235.1 of Halomonas almeriensis. Taxonomy (GTDB): domain Bacteria; phylum Pseudomonadota; class Gammaproteobacteria; order Pseudomonadales; family Halomonadaceae; genus Halomonas; species Halomonas almeriensis. The sequence goes on along the minus strand of NZ_JAUFPO010000002.1, from coordinate 93,008 downwards.
TGGAGCACAAAGGGCTCTTCCTGCAACGTCTCGATCCGCACGATCAATGGCGACGCTTTCACCCGCTGTTTGCCGACTACCTTCGATACCGCCAGCATGAGCTCAGCCAGCACAGCCAACGCCAGTTGCACCATCGTGCCAGCCAGGCCTGGTTGGCCATGGGGGACGCGGCCATGTCGGTGGCTCAGGCCATCCAGGCGGAAGATGCCGAAGCCCTGGCAAAGCTGATCGAGAGCCAGGCGCCTCACCTCTTGTCTCAGGGCCACTTTGCCTTGCTAGCCAGTGGCCTGGCCATGCTTGGCGAAACCCGGGTCAGTGCTTCTCCGTACCTGACTCTTGTCCACGGCTGGGTGTCCCATGCGCAGTATCAATTCGACCGTACCGGCCAGGCGATCATGTGGATCGAGGCCCAGCTGGATGATCCCGAATGGCAAGTTTTGACAGCCGAGTTCGCCACCCTGCGGGCACAGCTGGCCATCAATCGGGGCGATGCCGAACAGGCCGCGCCCCTGGCGGAACAAGCCCTGCAGCTACCGGCGCACTATATTGCCGCCACCCCGGTATCGGCCAGTGCCATCCTGTGCGAATCCCGCTTTGTGCAAGGCCACCTGGAGGACTCCCTGAAGCGAACGCATGACGTCGAAAGGCAGGCCCTGCAGATCGAGGACGATCAGCTGATGCTCTGGGCCCTGTGCCACCATTCCGAAACGCTGGTGGCTCAGGGCCGGCTCCAGGCCGCTTTTGATATCCAGGAACGCGCCTTTGCTCATCTGGAGCACAGTGGCCTCGAGACCCTGCCCATAGCCGAGTTCCTGTATCGCATCCGCAGCCAACTGCTCTGGGAATGGCACCGCCTGGACGAAGCCGAACATGCGGCTCTGGCCGGCATCGCCTTACTGGACCAGCGCGGCGAGCGCTGGACCCTGCAATGCCATGTCAGCCTGGCCAAGATTGCCCTGTCTCGCGGCGACCGGACACAGTCGTCGGACCATGTGCGACGCTTGCGTAAAATACTCGCCGAGGGCGACTACCATATCGATTGGCGCGCCAACGCGCATGCCACGCTGCTGACCTGGTGGCAGACCAACGGGGACCTGGAGTCGGTGGCACGCTGGTTACGGGAGGCGCCGCCTGCCGAGCCCCACGCAGCCAGCAACCATTTTGTGCAGGCGAACGTACGCAATCATGCACGTGCCCTGATGATGCTGGATTCCCCGGATCAGGCACGCGAGCTGCTTCACGCCCTGGAGGTACAGACCGAACGCTTCGGACTGGTCACCGACGCCAACCGTAACCAGCTCTGCCTGGCGGCCCTCGAGTGGCAATGCCAGCGCCGGGAAGCGGCCCTCGGGCACATGCATCAGGCCCTTGAGCTGGCATCACGCACCGCCTTGACCGGCAGTTTCCTGCGGTTGGGCAAGCCACTGACTGAGATGTTGCCCCTGGTGCTCGAGCAGGCACCCCTCGACGACATCACCCGGGGGCGCGCCGAGCGTCTCATCGAGCTGGTCCACCGACAGCGGGACTTCGGCCGTGCCGTGCGCCTGATGCTGGACGAGCGCGTGATCAATGACATCATATCGCGGTCCGACGTCCCCGAGCTCATTCGCACCTCGCCACTGACACGGCGCGAGTGGCAGATCCTTGGACTGATACATGCCGGCTTGTCGAACGAGCAGATCGCCGAGCAGCTGAGCGTCGCACCTACGACCATCAAAACGCATATACGCAGTCTCTATCAGAAGCAGAACATCCGCCATCGCCGTGAAGCGATCGAGCTGGCCTCGGACCTCATGGCACGCCTCTAGCCCCCACTGACTGCGCTCATCCCCTTGTCTACGCCCGGTCGAGACGCAACAGGAGGATCTTTCCTGACGACGAGGGCGCCATCATGTCAGCGATCCTAGCGGTGTGGCCGGTCGTCGACCGCCACGCCGGCCCACACGACAGGGAATACTGGAATGAGCTCAAGAGATTCCGCATACATCGGCCGGCAGGGCAACGACTGGTGGCGCGGTGCCGTTATCTATCAGATTTATCCACGCAGCTTCATGGACACCGGCCAGAGTGGCACCGGTGACCTGCAGGGCGTGATCGACCGGCTGGACTACATCGCCTCCCTGAATGTCGATGCCATCTGGCTCTCTCCTTTCTTCACCTCGCCCATGAAGGACTTTGGTTACGACATCAGTGACTACCGCGGCGTGGACCCCATGTTCGGCAGCCTGGAGGATTTTGACCGTCTACTCGACGCGGCTCATGCGAGGGGCTTGAAGGTCACCATCGACCAGGTACTGTCACACAGCTCCGACCAGCACCCCTGGTTCGCGGAAAGCCGTCAAAGTCGCGACAATCCTCGGGCGGACTGGTACGTCTGGGCCGACCCCCGCCCGGATGGCACGCCGCCGACCAACTGGCAAGCCATCTTCGGCGGTCCGGCCTGGCAATGGGATACGCAGCGCTGCCAATACTATCTGCATAACTTTCTCCCCTCGCAGCCCGACCTGAACTTCCGCAATCCGGAAGTCGTCGACGCGATTCTCGACGAGGTGCGCTTCTGGCTGGACCGCGGAGTGGACGGCTTCCGACTGGATGCCATCAACTTCTGTACGCATGGCAAGCTCGAGGACAATCCTCCTCGGCAGGATATCGCGTCCGGCTTTCTGGGCGTGCGTCCCGACAACCCCTATGGGTTCCAGGAGCATCTCCACGACAAGACTCAGCCCGAGAACCTGGATTTCCTGGAACGCCTGCGGGCACTGCTCGATGAATACCCGGAAACCACCAGTGTCGGTGAAGTCGGTGATGATGATTCCCTCGGAGTCATGGCCGCTTACACGCAGGGCAATAAGCGCCTTCACATGGCGTATTCCTTTGATTTGCTGAGCGAGCGTCATGACCCCGACTTTCTGGTCAACACCCTGCGCGAAATGGAAGCGCGCATCGGTGACGGCTGGCCCTGCTGGGCGCTGGGCAACCATGACGTCACCCGTCTGGCGACCCGGTGGAATGCCGAGCACCAGCCAGCCAAACAACGCCTGCACCTGGCCTTTCTGCTGACCCAGCGCGGCAGTGTCTGCCTGTACCAGGGCGAGGAGCTGGGTCTGACCGAGGCCGAGTTGACCTTCGACCAACTGGTCGACCCGGCGGGCATCAATTTCTGGCCCGCCTACAAGGGACGCGATGGCTGCCGAACACCCATGCCCTGGCGGAGCGATGCTCCTTACTGTGGATTTACCACGGCTTCGCCCTGGCTACCGATTCCCGACGCGCATCGAGAACTGGCCGTCGATCGACAGGAGCAGGACAGCGAATCGCTGCTCAATTCACTGCGTGAACTGTTGGCCTTTCGCCGTACGCTGCCGGTCCTGCAACAAGGCGACATTCATTACCATGACGTGCATCAGGATGTGATCTGCCTGGAACGCGAGCTCTCGGGGTCGCGAATACTGGTCGCCCTCAACTTCTCCGATGGCCCCCGTCAATTGCCGGCCCCCGCCGCTGCCCGGGCCATCCCCTCTGCACCCGCAATGATCAATGGACAGTGGCACAACGGTCAGCTGGAGCTGCCCGCCCATGGTATCGCCATGGCCACCTGCCCGCCCCTGGATGAGGAGGCTGCCGAATGGGACATTTGAATCTGCAAGGCATCGGCAAGGAATTCGATGGTGTCGAGGTCTCACGCGACATTGACCTGACCATCGAGGATGGCGAGTTCGTGGTCTTTGTCGGCCCGTCCGGGTGCGGAAAATCGACGCTGCTGCGCATGATCGCGGGCCTCGAAACCATTTCCGAGGGCGAGATGAGCCTCGACGGCGAGCGCATCAACGATATACCACCGCAGGAGCGGGACATCGGCATGGTCTTCCAGTCGTACGCCCTCTACCCCCACCTGACCGTGGCCGAGAACATGGCATTCGGGCTCAAACTGGCTCGGGTCTCCAAGAGCGAGATCAAGGAGCGGGTCCAGGCCGCCTCGGATATTCTGCACCTCAACGAGCTGCTCGAGCGCAAGCCCAAGGACCTTTCCGGCGGGCAACGCCAGCGCGTGGCCATCGGCCGTACCCTGGTCAAGGAGCCGGCGGTCTTTCTGTTCGATGAACCCTTGTCCAACCTTGATGCGGCACTGCGTGTCGACATGCGCGTCCAGATCGCCGAGCTGCACAAGCGGCTGGGTGCGACCATGATCTACGTCACTCATGACCAGGTCGAAGCCATGACCCTGGCCGACCGGATCGTGTTGCTGTCTGGTGGCCGCATCGCTCAGGTCGGCGCTCCACTGTCACTCTACCACTTCCCGCGAACCCTCGAGGTCGCCGAGTTTATCGGCTCGCCGCGTATCAACACCCTGGAGGTGACCGTGAGCGAACCCGGCAGCGACCGGACGCTGGTCCGGCTGCCCAATGGTGAGCCGTTGCAGGTGCATGTCGACGGCTCTCGGTTGAACACCGGGGACACCGCCACCCTGGGAGTGAGGGCCGAAGACTTCGTGCCTGGCGAAGATGCCGAAGCTGTGCTGGAGGCGAGACTGCTGGTGGCCGAGAAGCTGGGATACGAAACCCTGGCACACCTGACGGTCGAGGGCATCACGAACACTCTGACCCAGCGGCTCGGGGGTCTGACACCGCTCGAGGATGGACAGTGGATCACGCTTGGCCTGGACGGCCGCCATTGCCACCTTTTCGACCAGGCCGGCGCCGCCTGCCCTCGCAACGCCGAGATCCCCGGCGTCCCCAACTGAGCGACCTGCGCTCAGCAAGGCACAGCGCCCCAGTTCCGGGCGCTGTGCCCCTTCCATCAGGGCGACTCAGCCCTTGACACCTCCTGACGTCAGTCCACCCACGATCCAGCGCTGGCACAGCAGGAACACCAGCGTGATCGGCAAGCCCGAGAGCACGGCCGCCGCTGCAAAGTCACCCCAGCGCTGATTGTGATCCGCCAGATACTGCTGCGCCCCGACGGCCAGGGTCAGCTTGTCTTCATCCAGCAGCAGCACTGACGCCATGGGGTATTCCATGATCGACATGATGAAGGCCAGGATGAAGACCACCACCAGTATCGGCACCGACAACGGCAACAGAATATGCCAGAACGCCTGCCAGGTACTGGCCCCATCCACCATGGCGGCTTCCTCAAGCGAGCCATCGATGGACTCGAAGTAGCCCTTGATGGTCCAGATGTGCAGAGCGACAGCCCCGAGTGATGCCAGTACCAGGGCCCCATGAGTGTTGATGCCAAGCCAGGGCACCAGCTCACCCAGACGGTCGAAGAGCGCATACAGAGCCACCAGCGACAGGACGGCCGGGAACATCTGAAAGATCAGCATGCCATTGAGAATCGGCGCCTTGCCCTTGAAGCGCATGCGCGCAAAGGCGTAGGCACTGGTCGTCGACAACGCCAGAATCATCAGCGAGGACACCGTCGCCACCTTCACGGAATTCCAGAGCCACAGCAGGACCGGAAAGGGCGGCTGGACCACCGTGCCATCCGCGCGTTCCCAGGGAATCCCGAAGGCCAGCGCCCAGTGCTCAAGTGAGAACCGTTCGGGTATCAGGCTGCCGCTGGCAAAGTTTCCCTCTCGAAATGAGATGGAGATGACCAGCAGCAGGGGAAACACCACCAGGGAAACGAACCCCAGCAGTGCCAGATGAGCGCCAAACTTGCGGAGGCGTATCGAACGCGGTTGAACCATGGGCATGAATCTTCTCCTAGACCTTGACCCGAGTGAGGCGCAGGTTGAGCCAGGAAAGCGCGGCCACCAGCACAAAGATGAGGGTCGCGATGGCGGCTGCCAGGCCGAATTGCTGCCCGGAATCCTGGAAAGCAATGCGATAGGTGTAACTCACCAGCAGGTCGGTCGTGCCCGCCGGTGTGCTCGCTCCCAGAATATCCGGAGCGCCGCCAGTCAGCAGGGCAATCAGCACGAAGTTGTTGAAGTTGAAGGCAAAGGCCGCAATCAACAGAGGCGTCAACGGCTTGATGATCAGGGGCAGGGTGATCTTCATCATGTTGGTGATGGCACCGCCGCCGTCGATCGCCGAGGCCTCGTAGAGATCCTGCGGAATCGACTGGATCAAGCCCATGCAAAGCAGCAACATGTAGGGATAGCCCAGCCAGGTATTGACGATCAACAGCATCGCCCTGGCCAGCGCGGGGTCCGTGAACCAATCCGGGCTGATGCCGAACAGGCTCTCGAGAATCAGGTTGATCTCCCCGTAATGCTGATTGAACATCCCCTTGAAGATCAGAATCGAGATAAAGGCGGGCACCGCATAGGGCAGAATCAGCAGAGTGCGGTAGACAGCCTTGCCGCGCAACTGCTCCCACTGCAGCAAGGTGGCCAGCACAAAGCCCACCGCCAGCGTGAATACCACCGTCAGACCGGCAAACACGAAGGTCCAGACAAAGATCTGCAGGAAGGGCCCCCGGATATCCGGATCGGCGAAGATCCGGGTGTAGTTTTCCATTCCCACCGGCACCGGCCAGCCAGGCGTCAGCTTTTCGCCCTCGGCGTTACGAAAGAATCCCGTATCCTGATCCGGCGTGAGCCGGCCACCATCGCGGAGATCCGTCAGTGAGCCGTCGGCATTTTGCTCGTATCGCGGCAATATGGGCGCGAACTGGCGCAGCCCTACCATGCTCAGTTGCGTGCCCGACGCGGTTTGCAGCGAAAGTGTCTGCAGCAGCTCGCGATGCGCAATCACCTCGCGCATCGGCAGGGCTCGTGTGGCCGGCGCATCCGCCACCTGCTTGACACTCAGCTGGCGGGGCACTGATTCGGCCGACAACGCAAAGGGCTCGGAAAGCAAGGCCCCGGTAGCGCTATCCCCCTCGGCCGTCTCGCTCTCCAGGTAGAGCCTGGCTTTCTCGCCTTCAGCATAAAGCGTGAAGCGAAAGCCCTGGCCTTCGGCACGATAGGTCTGATCAAGCAGCTGCTCTCGAACACGCTCCTCGCTCAGCAGGTTGCTGGAACTGTAGTTCGTGAAGCTGATGCCCACGGTGTAGAGCAACGGAAAGATCAGGAATACGCCCATTCCCGCCAGGGCCGGGAAGATATAGCGATGGCTCATCAAGTGCCGCTTGCTGAACACCACGGCCATGGAGGCGCCCAGGACAAGAAAGAGCAGAGCAAACATCCACTGACCGCGAAGGTGAAATGCCAGCACCAGCCAGAGGATCGCCAGCACCATGAGGGCAACGAGCGTTCGCATTATCCATCGGGTATAGCGTTCGGCGAGATAGCGCGAACGATGTCGTGGCAAACCACGGGATGCATTGGGCGTATACATTACCGGCTCCTGGCCAATCCAGCCGAGTCAGGCATTCAAGGTTACTGGGTAGCGTTGCGAATACGCTCGGCGGCGGCATCCAATGCGGCCTCGGGCGCCTGACGGCCACTGCCGATGTTCTGCATGGCTGGCTCCATGGCAGACCAGAAGGCCCCCATCTCGGGAATGTTGGGCATGGGCACACCGACCTCGGCGTTGGCGAGGGTCGCCTTGATACGCGGGTTGGACTCCAGGTCGGATTGATACGCCTTGTGCGCCACGGCGCCCAGCGAGCCATCCGAGTTGAAGGTCCTCAGGCCACTTTCATTGAGCAGGTAGTTCTCCAGGAACTCCGTTGCCAGCAGGCCGTTGGGCGAGGCAGTGTTGAGCATCGCCGTCATGACCCCGAACATGGGCTTGGCTCGCTTTTCCCCGACCCTGGGCAGCAGGGCCACGCCGAAGTCGATGCCACTCTGCTCGAGGTTGTTCCAGGCCCAGGGACCGCTGATCATGGTTGCCACCTCGCCCTTGTTGAAACGCGAGTCCATGGCGCTGTAGTTGGTCCCTTCCGGCACCACCTCACTGGCGATCAACTCACGCAGCTGCCTGGCCCCTTCCAGCGCCCCGTCATTGTTGACCCCGATATCCGCGACATCATAGCCGTCCTCGGTGGCCTTGAAGGGATAGCCACCATTGGCGGCCAGGAACGGCCAGCTGTAGTAGGGCTCACCATAGTCGAACAGGAAGGCTTTCTTGCCCTCCTTCTGCAGCTCCTCGTCCAGGCTGGCCAGTTCCGCCAGACTCTGGGGCGGCTCTTCCACCAGGTCCTTGTTGTAAATAAGCCCTACGGACTCGACCGACACCGGGTAGCCATAGGTATCGCCCTGCCACTGGGTAGCGTCCCAGGTGAAGTCGAAGTAGCGCTTCCGGAACTCCTCGGAAGGTGACAGCTGCTTGACCAGACCACTCTGCGCCCATTCACCCAGGCGATCATGCGCCCAGATGACGATATCCGGCCCCTGACCGCTGCCTGCCGCCTGCTGGAAACGGTTGGTCAGGTCATCGGGGTTGACGACCTCTACCTCGATGCCGGTGTCCTCCGTGAAGCGTTCCGCCACGGAGCGAATACCCTCCGGCCCCTTGTTGTCTCCCATCCAGATGGTCAGGGCGTCGTCCTCGAAGGCCAGGGCCGACGAACAGGCACCGGCTGTCAGGGTGGTGATCAGAAGTGGTGTCAGAAAAGCTGGGCGTTGCATCATGTCGATCCTCATTGTTGTTGTGCTGCATCCGGGCGCCGAGGCCCCTGGCCCCGAGCGCCCATAAAAATGGTCACCACGCAGGATCTCGAACCCTGGCGCTCGGCACCTCATCCCCTCGAGCGTGATGATGTGGCGTAAGACGAGGGCGTACCCGAAGTGGCGAAAGGGGGCTGGCGGGAGGAAGCAAGGCGGTACAGGCGGCGGCTAGGATGGTTCTGTCAGCATGCCCATGAACCACAACAATGAGGACGGCCTGGCCATGACTCCTGGAAAAAACTCCGTTTTACTGGCCCTGACAGCGACACTGGCTGCCCAGGGCGCGTTCGCCGCCAGCACTCCCTCGTCCACCGAACCCCAAGAGCCCGTGATGGTGCATCTGTTTGAATGGCGCTGGGACGATGTCGCCAGGGAGTGTGAGACCCACCTCGGGCCATCCGGCATCGATGCGGTGCAGATCTCGCCGGCCAACGAACACATCGCGCTCGACGACGTTGAGGGAGCCTGGTGGGCCCGCTACCAACCGGTCAGTTATCAACTCGAGTCACGCAGTGGCGATCGCGAGGCCTTCACCAGGATGATCAAGCGTTGCGCTGACGCGGGTGTCGACATCATCGCTGATGCAGTCATCAACCACATGGCCGGCATCGGTGAAGGGGTCGGCATCGCCGGCACGCCCTACTCTCCCTTCGAATATGGCGAGCTTTATCAGCGTGACGACTTCCATCATTGCGGACGACACGACAACGATCAGATCCAGAACTATCAGGACCGCTACGAGGTACAGCATTGCCATCTGCTTGGCCTGGCCGACCTTGCGACCGACCGGGCGACAGTGCGCGACCGGATTGCCGATTACCTTCAGTCCATGCTCGACCTCGGCGTTGCGGGTCTGCGTATCGATGCTGCCAAGCACATGCCAGCCCAGGATATTGCCGCGATCCTCGAACGTCTGGAGGGTCAGCCCGCTGTCTTCCAGGAAGTGATCGATCCGGGCAACGAGCCGATCCGCAAGCAGGAGTACGCCCCGACAGCTGATGTCACCGAGTTCGGGTACTCCCACGAGCTTGCCCAGGCCATCAGTCAGGGCAACCTGGCACGGCTGAAGACCCTGGGGCAGGGCGAAAGCTGGCTGAGCGATGACAAGGCCATTGTGTTTGTCGACAACCATGATAAGCAGCGTGGTCATGTGGGCGGCGGCATGTTGATGCATCGCGATACGCTCTACCCGCTGGCCAACACCTTCATGCTGGCCTGGCCCTACGGTACGCCCAAGCTGATGTCGAGCTACACCTTCGATAACGGTGATCAGGGGCCGCCCACCCAGGACGGTGACAGCAACTGGAAAATCCGCCGCGTTCATGGCGATACGGGCATGGGCTGCCTGGCGCGTGACAATCTGTCCGCGCGCGGCTGGGTGTGCGAGCACCGCTGGGACGAAATGGTCGCCATGCTCGGGTTTCGCCGGGCGGTCGGCGATGCCCCCGTGGTCAACTGGCAGCAGGACGGCAAGACGCGCATCGCCTTTTCCCGTGGCGACCGGGGCTTTCTGGCCATGAACCGTGACAGCGACACCTGGAAGGCTGAATTGGATACCGGGCTTTCAGGCGGCCAATACTGCAATCTCCTGGATGACTGCGAGACGCAGATTACGGTCGATGACGACGGCCGGGCGAAACTGACCATTGCCCCGGACTCGGCCTTGGCTCTGCAGGTCGACCGACAGGCCCCCTCGTCATGATCCGGACAACGCGAGACCAGCGCTGAAGCGCGCCAGTTGCATCTCGCGCAGGCGACTCAGGGTGCGCTGGAACGGAAACGCCAGGTGGCCGGCGGGGTAGAGTTCCTCCATGGCCACCCGGGCCTCGATATACAGCGGGATGCCGCGGTCGTAGCATTCGTCGACCAGGGCGATGAAGCGCCGTACGCCATCGTCCTGGCGCGAGAGTGCCGGCAGCTCGCGGTCGCCGGCCGCAACGCGCTGCCCGGCGTCCTCGGTGCCGCGCGCAATGCCCGCGGCCCGGGGCGTACCGGCCAGACAGGGCACCTCCCCCAGCACGATCCGGCGAAAACGGTCGCACAGGCCAATGAAATCCAGCGCCGAGAGCGGCTGCTCGCAGAGCGCATCATAATCACACCACAGGGTGTCATCGCCACGGGCACGAACCTCGATGGCGCGATGCCCGAGGCTGATCGACTCATCGCTGACGGGCCGGCCATGATTCAAGCGCTCGAACACGCCCGGCAGCACGCTGGGCCGTGACTCCCTGCGGACCCAGTAGCGAGGTTCCGGCGCCCCGGGATGGCGCCGATGATCCTGTTGCCCCTCCAGGTGCACGACCCGCGTACTGCGTTCAATGGCCTCGATAGCGGGCAGGAAACGCTCGCGGTTGAAGCCATCGGCATACAGCTCGGCCGGCGCCTGATTGGAGGTGGTGACCAGCGTTACGCCCTGCTCGAAGAGCTCGGTGAGCAAACGCCCCAGCAACATGGCATCGGCGATATCGTTGACGAAGAGCTCATCGAGGCACAGCACACGGGCCTCACCGAGCAGCTCGGCGGCCAGCCGTGCCAGCGGATCCGCCGTGCCGGTCAACTGGAACTGGCGGCGATGCACCCAGCGCATGAAGTGATGGAAATGCTGGCGGATGACCGGCTCGCTCAGGCTGCGCTGAAAGGCATCCATCAGCCAGGTCTTGCCACGTCCCACGGTGCCCCATAGGTAAACCCCGGGCACCCGGGGTTCGCCTCGCGCCAACGACTGGTGCGCCTCCTCCAGCACCGTCACGGCCTGCCATTGAGCCGCATCGGCGACAAAGCCCGCCTCCAGCGCGGCCTGATAGGTCAGAAGCGGTGAGGTCATGCCTCAGCCGAGCTGGAAGGGGTAGACATTGCCGAGCCCGAGGAGTCGCGACAGTTCGTCGAGGGCGACACGGCATTCCTCGGCGAGCTGCGGGTCGGCGAGGTCCGCCGGGCTCAGGCGGTCGCGGTAGTGGCGCTGGACCCAGGTCGTCAGCTCGCCATGCAGGGCGTCATCGAGCAGCACACGGCCGGAAATCGCCGCACGCTCGCGGGCCGAGAGTGCCACGCGCAGGCGCAGGCAGGCGGGGCCACCGCCATTGCGCATGCTCTGCTTGACGTCCTTGACCACCACCTCGCTGATCGGGTTGTTACCGGCCAGCAGGTGATCCTGGATGCAGCGCCATACCGCTTCGCGCTCCTGACACTCGCCGGGCACCACCAGGGTCATGCTGCCGTCGGGGTTGCTGAGCAGCTGCGAGTTGAAGAGGTAGGAGGCCACGGCATCCTCGAGACTGACCGCCTCGCTGGGAACGCGCACCGGGATCAGCGGCTCGGGCATCTTCGCCCGCAGGGCATCCAGGGTGGCTTCCTCGTCCCGGAAGGCCATGTCGTGGTAGAGCAGCACGGGACCATTGCCCACGGCGATGACGTCGTTGTGGAAGACGCCGGCATCGATGGCGTCCGGATGCTGCTGAGCGAAGACGCTCTGCGCCTCGCTCAGGCCATGCTGACGGGCCACGGCCTGACTGGCTTCGAGGGTCTGCCGGGCCGGGAAGCGTGTGGGCTCGACACCATCGCCACCGAAGGCCTGACGCCCGTAGACGAACAGGTGCACGCCGGCTTCACCATGCTCGGCACACAGCCGGGTATGGTTGGCCGCACCTTCATCGGAGAAGGCCGGGGTGGCCGGCAGCGCCGGATGATGGGCGAAGTGCGCCGAGTCGGCAAAGATCGACGCCAGCACTCGCCCGGTAGTCGACGGCTCCAGGTAACGATGGAAGCTCGACTGCAGATTGGCCGGCGTGAAGTGCACGCGACCATCGGCGGCATCCAGGCCGGGCGTGACCGTGGCGGCATTCGCGGTCCACATGCTGGACGCCGAGCACACCGCGCGCAGTAGCTGCGGCGCCTCCTCGGCTGCCCGGGCCAGCACCTGCGCATCGCTGCCGGTGAAGCCCAGTTCGCGCAGCGCCCCGAGGTCCGGCCGCTGCTGGGGTGGCAGCACGCCCTGGGCATAGCCGGCCTCCATCAGCGACTTCATCTTTTCCAGACCCTGCAGCGCGGCCTCGCGGGGATTGGCGATCAGCCCCTGATGGGTCATCGAGGCCATGTTGCCATGGGCCAGCCCGGAGTAGTTGTGCGTCAGGCCGACCAGGCCATCGAAGTTGACCTCGCGCACATCCTGAGCCACCTGATTCATAGCGTGATCCCCGGTGGCAGTTGGTCCGGCAGATGCAGGTCCTGGCTTTCCATGGACGCCACCGGATAGGCGCAGTAGTCGGCGGCATAGTAGGCGCTCGGCCGATGGTTGCCGCTGTCCCCCACTCCACCGAAGGGCGCATCGCCCGAGGCACCGGTGGTCTGACGGTTCCAGTTGACGATGCCGGCGCGGATACGCAACAGGAAGTCATCCCAGTCGGCCTGCTCGCCGCCGATCAGCCCGGCGGACAGACCGTAGCGGGTATCGTTGGCCATGGTGATCGCCTCGTCCCAGTCGGCGCTGCGATAGACCTTGAGCAGAGGGCCGAAGTGCTCCTCGTCGGGCACCTCGACGCCGGTGACGTCGATCAGCGCCGGTGAAAGCAGGCTGGTGCCCTCCTCCAGACGCGCCATGCGCGACAGCACGCGGCCACCTCGCGCTTCGAGGTCGGCTTGCGCTTCAAGCAGACCATCCGCGGCCTCCAGGGTGGCCAGGCCGCCGTAGAAGCCCGCCGGCTCGGCGAACTGGCTGGCCACGCGCAGCTTGCCGATGGCCTCGGCGAGGCCTTCCAGCAGCCGGTCGCCGGCTTCACCGCGCGGCACGATCAGGCGCCGAGCGCAGGTGCAGCGCTGCCCGCCGGAGGCGAAGGCCGACTGCAGAATGGTCAGCACGGCCGCATCCTGATCCGGCACATCCTTGACCACCAGCGGGTTGTTGCCGCCGAGCTCCAGCGCCAGGATCTTGCCCAGCTGATCGGCGAACTGACGCTGCAAGAGGCCACCGACCTTGGCGCTGCCGGTAAACAGCAGGCCGTCGATACCCGGGTGCTGGGACAACGCCTGCCCCACCGGCGCCGCGCCCTGGACCAGGTTGATGACGCCTTCCGGAAGACCGGCCTCGCGCCAGCACTGCAGGGTCAGGTCGGCGGTCAGCGGCGTCTGCTCGCTGGGCTTGAAGACCACGCTGTTACCGGCCAGCAGCGCCGGCACGATATGGCCATTGGGCAGGTGCCCGGGGAAGTTGTAGGGGCCGAAGACCGCCATCACGCCATGCGGACGGTGACGCAGCACGGCACGCGCATCTCCCAGGTCGCGTTCGCGCTCGCCGGCGCGTTCCTGCTGAGCGCGGACCGAGATCGCCATCTTGCCGATCATGGCCCCCACCTCGGTGCGCGCCTCCCACAGCGGCTTGCCGGTCTCGTGGGCAATCGCCATGGCCAGGTCTTCGCGGTGCGCTTCGAGCGCCTCGCGGAAGCGCTCGACCAGCGCCTTGCGCTCTTCCAGGGGCGTGCGCGCCCAATCGGGCATGGCGGCGCGTGCGGCAGCCACGGCGGCATCCACCTGGGCCTCGCTGGCCGCACCACCCGACCATAACGACTCGCCGCTCACGGGATCCTGCTTGCCGAATGCTGTCGCTTCGCCGTCCTGCCAGTGGCCGCCGATCAGTAGCTGTTGCGTCGCCTTCATCATGCCTCCTCGTCGCTATCCAGAATGCGCAGGGTGTCGCCGGTACGAACCTCCAGGCGCTGGGCCTCGGCCTCGCTCAGGGTGAGCACGCCGTGCTCGTCGGGGCCGCGGCCGACCCAGGCGGCGCGAAAATCCGCCATCACGGTGTTGGCTGCCAGCCAGCGCGGGCGTGGTGTCTGCTCCAGCTCGCCCGGCTGAACCTCGACCCGACAATGCCGCGATAGACGCACCCCACGCACATCGTCGATATAGGCCTCGACGGTGGGGCCGCCGTCGAAGATGTCGATAAAGCCTTCCCAGCGCAGCCCCTGCTTCTTGAGCATGGCCAGCGCCGGCCGGGTGTCGTCATGGACCTGGCCGATGCAGGCGCGGGCCTGTTCGGAGAGGAAGGGCGTATAGATCGGGAACTTGGGCATCAGTTCGCCGATGAAACTCTTCTGCCCCAGGCCGGTCAGGCGATCGGCCTCACTGAAATCCAGGGGGAAGAAGTGGCTGCCCAGGCAGTCCCAGAAGGGGCTGCGGCCGTCGGCGTCGAACAGGCCTCGCATCTCGGCCAGCACCTTGTCGGGAAAGGTCTGGCGGAACTCGGCCATGAACAACCAGCGCATCATCGACAGCAGGGCGCCATTGCGCTCATGGCGACGATCGGCGCCGCGGTACTCAGCACGCAGGAACAGCGAGGCCACCTCGGCATCCCCCGTATGGTCGGAGCTCAAGAAGAGCGTATCGATGGTGCGGTGCAGATCGAGCTGAACCGAGGAATGCGCCAGGGTGCCCACGCGATAATGGTAGAAGGGAATCTCGCGCCCCACCTGACTCTCGATGGCGCAGCAACCGGCCAGCTTGCCCTCGACCTCGTCCTCGAGAACGAAGAAGTACAGGCGATTTTCCTCCGGCGTCTCGCCATTGAAGGCGCTCACCGCCGTGGCGATCTTGGCCGCCAGGAACTCGGTGTTGTCCGGCAGGGAGGTGAAACCGACGCCGGTTTCGCGCGCCAGCACGCGCAGCCCTTCGAGATCGGACTCGGCAATGGGTCGTATGCGCATTACAGCTCTCCTTCATCGTAACCGGCATCCAGCTCGCCGCCCGCCAGGGCGAGGGGCGCCGCCAGCACGGCACGGCCTTCCTCGACGCCCAGCAACTCGGCATGTTCCGGCGACAGCATGAGCTGGCCGGTCGGCGACAGGGCGTAACGCGCCACCACACAGCGAAAATCGCCGAGGCGCTGATTGGCCACCATGGCCGGCTCGGCATCGGGCAGCGAATGGGCCGGACGCACGCGCACCGGGTGCCATGCTGCCTGACGGAAGCTCTCCAGGCGCGAACGCTCGCCCTTGACCACCGGGCCGGCATCGAAGATATCGACATGCCGCGAACGCAGGAAACCCTCGGCCAGCATCTCGCCCACGGCCGACTCATAGGCCGGATGTTCGCGCCCCACGGCGGCCCGCGCCTGGGGCGAGAGCAGGGCCAGATAGAGCGGGAACTGCGGCATCACCTCGGCGATGAAGCTCTTCGAGCGCACGCCGGCGATGTAGTTGATCTCCTGGAAGTCGCGCACGAAGAAATGGCGACCCACGCTGTTCCAGAACGGCGACTGCTGCTCGCTGTCCAGGTAGCCCGGAAAGGCCATGGCCAGGACCTCGGCGAAGCGCTCCGGATACTGAGCGATGAACATCAGTCGCGCGCGGCGCAGCAGGCTCTCGGCACTGGTGCCGCGATAATGCGGATCCAGTGAATAGGCACACAGCAGGCTGGCTTCCGAGACCTCATGGGACAGCGACAGGGTCGGCACCTCGCGGCGCACATCGAGCTGCTGGGAGGCGTGGATCAGCGTTTCCTGGCGATAGGTGTAGTAGGCCTCCTGGGCGCCGGCCTGGGCACGAATGGTGGCGGTGCCGACCGCCTCGCCCCGCTCCAGATCCTCCAGCACGAAGGTGTAATGCTCGTCGCCGGGAAAGTCCACTTCGGCGTCGAAGGCGCGCTGGGAGCGCGCGATGCGCTCCTCCAGACGGTCACGGTGCGCCGGCAGGTTGGTCAGGCGCGGCGTCGCCGTGCCTGCCAGGCGCTCCAGGGCCGGCAGATCCGCCGGCCGGGCAGGACGTACCACCAACATGGCATGGCCTCCTCGGGTGTCGACTTGCGGCATGGCGGCAGCGCGGCTCACTGCTCGCCCACCAGACGCGCGATGGCGCGCTCGAGACGCACCATGCCCTCGGCGATATCGGCCTCGGGGATCACCAGCGAAGGCGCCATGCGCAGCACATTGGGGCCGGCGATCAGTGCCATCAGCCCTTCCTCGATGGCCAGCGGCAGGATCTCCTTGGCACGGCCTTCATACTCCGGGCGCATCTCGGCGCCGATGAGCAGCCCCATGCCACGGATTTCCTTGAACACCTGGTGCTTGCGATTGATCGTTTCCAGGTGCTCGCGGAACAGCTCATGCTTGCGCGCCACCCCCTCGAGCACCTCGGGCGTGTCGATGTGCTCAAGCGCCGCCAGGGCCACCGCAGAGGCCAGCGCATTGCCGCCATAGGTAGAGCCGTGAGTGCCCAGCGTCAGCGCCGGAGCGATGCGGTCGGTGGTCAGCATGGCGCCCACCGGAAAGCCACCACCCAGCGCTTTGGCGCTGGTCAGGATGTCGGGCGTCACGCCGTACTGCATGTAGGCGAACAGCGAGCCGGTGCGGCCCACGCCGGTCTGCACCTCATCGAAGATCAGCAACGCATCATGGGCATCACAAAGCTCCCGCAGCCCCTCGAGGAAGGCCGGGTCGGCGGGAATGATGCCGCCTTCGCCCTGCATCGGCTCGACCATCACTGCACAGGTGTCGTCATCGATCAGGTGGCGCACGCTGTCCAGGTTGTTGAACTCGCCATGCTCAATGCCGCCGGGCACCGGGCCGAAGCCCTGGGAATACTTGGGCTGACCGCCGACACTGACGGTGAAAAAGGTTCGGCCATGGAAAGACTTGCCAAAGGAAACAATGCGATTCTTGTGCTCGCCATGCTGATCATGCGCCCAGCGACGCGCCAGCTTGAGCGCGGCCTCGTTGGCCTCGCCACCGGAGCTGCAAAGATAGACCTTGTCGGCGAAGGTGCGCTCGACCAGATTGCGCGCCAGTTCGAGAGCCGGCTCATTGGTGTAGATATTGGCCAGATGCCAGAGCTTGTCGGCCTGGTCCTTGAGGGCATCGATCAGCACCGGATGGCAGTGGCCCAGCGCGTTCACCGCGATGCCACCGGCGAAATCAATGTACTCCTTGCCCTGCTGATCCCACAGACGGCTGCCCTCGCCACGCACCGGAATGGTTTTCTGCGGTGCATAGTTGGGCACCATGTACTGGTCGAAGTCGCTGCGGGTCGGGGTCTGAGTCATGTCACGCTCCTTTTGCTCGAGAAGGCTCGAAGGATGGATCATCATTATTCGAGTCGATGACATCGAGTATAAGGAGCCGCGCCTGGGGTGGCTTTCAGCAATGGGACGGCGAATTGTGAAAGAAGGCAGGCCCGTGCTGGCATCTTGGACGGTCCAGCGTCATGATCGTCCCAAGGCAGAAAGCCTCTATGAGGCCAAACGAGGAAGGTCGCATGCTCAACACTACCGCCTGGAATCGTCTGCGCTATGGCGGCTATGCCCCGGTCTATGACGCCGTAGTGGATCGCGCCCTGCGTCGCGCTCGGCAGACTTCGCTGAACCAGGTTCAGTGGCGCCCCGGCATGCGTGTACTCCTGGTCGGCGCGGGCACCGGCCTGGACTTGCCCTGGCTGCCGCGGGATGTCGAACTGCATGCCACGGACCTTTCACCGATCATGGTCCAGCGCCTCAAACGGCGAGCCACGACGCTGCAGCGCGATGTCCAGGCATCGGTCATGGACGCCAGCGATCTCGACTACCCCGACGCGCATTTCGACGTGGTGGTGATGCATCTCATCCTGGCGGTGATGCCAGCACCGAACCACGGGCTCGCCGAGGCACATCGCGTCCTGGCCGCCAACGGCCAGCTGTGCGTGATGGACAAGTTCCAGAGTGATGCCCGTCCGGCAGGCCCGGGGCGCCGCGCGCTCAACCTGGTCACGTCAGCCATCGCGACGGATATTACCCGCCAGGCCAGACCGCTGCTGGAAGGCGCCGGCTTCACTATTGATAGGGACCAACCCGTGATGATGGGCACCTTGTTCCGAGCCCTGCTGGCACACAAGACAGGCAACCCGAGCAGCGCTGAAGCCGACTGACATCGCGTTGCTGCGACGCGCCATGGCCCGTGCCACATGCGGCGGCGGTCAGGTCAGCCGTTCTTCCCGCGGTGTCATGCCGAAGTGGTTGCGATAGGCGGTGGAGAAGTGCGCCGCCGAGGAAAAACCGGTCTGCAGGGCGATGTCACCGGCCGGTCGGTCGCTGTCGCGCAGCATGCGCCGGGCCTGCTGCAAGCGCAGGTTGAGATAATAGCGGCTCGGTACCGCCTGCAGGTACTTCTTGAACAACCGCTCCAGCTGGCGCCGCGATATCCCCAGATGCTCGGCCAGCTCATGGGTCGTCAACGGCTCCTCGATGTTGGACTCCATCAGTGAGACGGCATCCACCAGGCTCTGTGGTGCGTGGCCTAGACGGGTGCGCAGCGGCACCTGCTGAGGCTCGTCGCCCATGCGAATGCGTTCGAGCACGAAGTGTTCGGAGATGCGCTCGGCCAGTTCGTCGCCGTGGTGGTGGCCGACCAGGGTCATCATCATGTCCATGGCCGCGGTACCGCCACCGCAGGTCAGCCGGTCGCGGTCGATCTCGAAGAGCTGCTGAGACAGCCGGACCCGCGGATAATCGCGGGCGAAGGCCTCGAAGCGCGGCCAGGGCAAGGTGGCCCGATAGCCATCGAGTGCCCCGGTCCGCGCCAGCAGCTCGGTGCCCCCGCCAATGCCGCCCAGTACCACGCGAGCCGCGGCCAGGCGCTGCAGCCAGTCAAGGAGGTCGTTCGACACCGTGCCGGCCAACGGCCCCGGTGCGCAGACCAGCAGCAGGTCCAGCGCCGAGGCTGAACCGCCAGCCGCCGACTGGGGCAACAGCGCCTGCCCAGAGGCACTGGCCACCGGCCGCTCGTCGACGGCGAAGGTCGAAAGCCGATACAGCGTCCGCCCGGCCAGCCGATTGGCGATATCCAGCGGCTCGGTCGCACAGGCCTGGGCCAGCATCGAGAAGCCGGGCATCACCATGACGCCGACACGGCGAGTCAGGGCATGGGCATAGAGCGTTGCGCCCTCTTCAACGCCCATCATCGATATCGTGCAGCGTATCGATGAAGGCATTGGAACGCGAAATGGCGGCCTGCATGCGTTCACGCAATGCGGCTACCTCACGCTCCAGCCCATCGACTTCACCGCGCAATGCGCCGATTGCCCGGGCATTGAGGTTGTGCTTGAGCAGCAGGACATTATCGCGCATGACCAGCAGAACAGGCTGCATGCTGTCGGCGGCCTCCTGCATGGCATCGCGCATCTGCGCATAGCGCTGACGCGTCTGACGCAGACGCTGCTCGGAGAGCCGGCGATACTCGGCACTCTGATAGAGGTCGAGCTCGTCTTCCCATTCCGCAAACAGCGCCTCGGCGACCGACTCGATGTCGTCGATGCGCGATTGCACGCGCTCGGCGGCAGCTTCGCTGCGCTCATGAGAAGTTTCAAGGCGCTCATAGGTCTCGGACAGCTCGCTGTCCGGCACACGCACCACGGCGCGGAACTGCTCCAGTGCCGAGGCGAACTGCTGTTCGGCCTCGACCTGGGCGTCGCGTCCTTCCTCGACGCGATCCACCATCAGCTCACGCTTGTGAATGCCGACCTTTTCCAGGGCACCGTAATAGGCACTCTGGCAGCCGGTCAGCAGCAGCACGGCCACCAGCGGCAGCAGCCATGCAGCACAGGACCTCAGCGGAATACGGGGCATCATCTGGCCTCTCCCGAATGATCAGAGCTCAACGACATCGAAGGAGCGCACCGGGTCCACGTCCGCCTCGTAGTCGACATCATCACGCTCGAAGCCGAAGAGCTTCAGGAAGTCATGCTTGTAGCCCGCGTAATCGGTGATGTCGAACAGGTTGTCGGTGGTGACCTCGGCCCACAGCGCCTTGCAGGCCTGCTGGACATCGTCGCGCAGCTCCCAGTCGTCCAGGCGCAGGCGGCCGGCCTCATCGGTCGCCGCCTCACCGCCATACAGACGCTCAGCGAACAGGCGATTGAGCTGGTCGATGGTGCCCTCGTGAAGACCCTGCTCCTTCATCACCTTGTAGACCATGGCGATGTACAGCGGCATCACCGGAATCGCCGCGCTGGCCTGGGTCACTACGGACTTCAGAACCGCCACGTTGGCGCCTCCGTCCTGCTCGCCGAGGCGCTTGTCGATCTCGCCGGCGGCGCGATCCAGGTCTTCCTTGGCCTTGCCCAGGGCACCGTGCCAGTAGATCGGCCAGGTAATCTCGGTACCGATGTAGCTGAAGGCCACCGACCGGGCCCCGGGCGCCAGCACACCCGCCTTGTCCAGCGCATCGATCCACAGCTCCCAGTCTTCACCGCCCATCACCGCCTGGGTATCGGCGATTTCCTGCTCGGTGGCCGGCTCGACTTCCGCCTCGATGATGGCGTCCTTGTTGGTGTCGATGGCAGTGGCGCGGTAGGTCTCGCCGATCGGCTTGAGGCTCGAACGCTTGAGCTCGCCGCTGTCCGGCAGCTTGCGCACCGGCGAGGCCAGCGAGTAGACCACCAGATCGACCTGGCCGAGGTCCTGCTTGATCAGCTCGATGGCCTTGTCGCGCGCTTCGTGGGAAAAGGCATCACCGTTGATGGCCTTGCTGTAGAGGCCTTCCTGCTTGGCGAACTTGTCGAACGCCGCGGCGTTGTACCAGCCTGCGGTGCCCGGCTTTTTCTCGGTGCCCGGCTTCTCGAAGAACACGCCCAGGGTATCCGCGCCATAGCCGAACGCGGCGGTGATACGTGCTGCCAGCCCATAACCACTGGACGCGCCGATGACCAGGACCTTCTTCGGGCCATCCTGCTTGTCCAGACCGCGCGCACGAGTTGCCTCGATCTGTTCGCGTACGTTCTGCTCGCAGCCGACAGGGTGAGTGGTGGTGCAAATGAAACCGCGTACCTTGGGTTTGATGATCACGTCAGACCTCTACATTGAATGCCGGTTTGGCCGGATGCCGCGCCACGCACGCTCCAGCGTTGAATGCTCGATCACGCCATTCTAGCGCCACTGGGCCGCAGTGTCCGCCCTCATCCGCGTACCTGGTCAAACGATCCAGGCAACGCCGGTTGAGTCGGCCCGCCGGCTGGGGCAGCATGCAGGTCCTGAAGCGATACTTCATCACCCTCGCAGGAGACCGCCATGGATGCCCAGACCCTCGTCGACGAACGTGGCGAATTATGGCTGGCCCTGGCGCCGCTGTGGCTGGAGCGCGAACCCAGGGAAAGCGACTATGCGCGCATGATCGAGGTCATCGAACGCCATGACCTCAGTACCCGGGAGCTGGAGTGGGTGTTTCGACTGGAGCTCGCGCCGGTGCTATCGCGCCAGCAGATGTCGGTGGCCAGCGAATGGCGCAACTTCGACGATCACAAGCTGATGCGCCTGCTGGTGGCACACAACCTGCGACTCAAGGGCTGGCGGCGCAAGAGCTGGGCGCTGTTTTCCGGGCTGACGACCCTGATGACCCGCCATCGCTGGAACGAGTTGATGGAGCGCCTGATGATCGCCCGGGGCGAAGTACCCAACGAGTAAACCTTGTTCGCGGCCTCTGCGTGTACATGAACAATACACCAATGTACACTTGCCGGCTGATCCAGAGCGCGGCTGCAGGGCTCTTGTGGCCACGCTCTCCACTTGCGAACGCGCCAGGCCCTTTCGATGCCCGATACCGACCAGCGTCCCACCAAATGGAAAGGCTCACGCGAGGCCTGGCTGAATGCCGCCTTCGAACTACTGCTCGAGTCTGGTGTGGACAGCGTCAAGATTCTGCCGCTGGCCAAGCGCCTCGGGCTCTCGCGCACCAGCTTCTACTGGTTCTTCACGGACCGGGAAGCGCTGCTGCAGGCCCTCATCGAGCGCTGGCGGGAGACGAATACCCGGGGGCTGGTCGGCCAGACAGAAGCCTACGCCGAAACCATTACCGAGGCCGCGCTCAACGTCTTCGACTGCTGGCTGAACCCTGAACTCTTCGACTCGCAGCTGGAATTCGCCATCCGCAGCTGGGCCCTGCAGTCCCCGGGCGTCACACAGGATATTGAAGCGGCCGATGAAGTACGTATCGAAGCCCTGAAGCAGATGTTCGAACGCTTCGGCTACTCGCCCCAGGAGGCCAATGTCCGCGGCCGCAGCATCTATCTGACCCAGATCGGTTACATCTCCATGAACTGTCAGGAGTCGGTGGCATTGCGCATGCAACGCGTGCCCTACTACGTGGAAATTTTCACTGGTCACCACCCCGAAGACCGCGACCTGCGACGCTTCCACGCCCGGCACGATCACACACCGGAAGCCATTTGACGTCTTGAAACCGCCGTTGGCCCGATACAGGCAAGCCGGTAACCACCCTGGCGTTACCGGCTTCTGGTTCGGTGCTTAAAGCTTCTTTTCCAGCTCCGGCACGAGCTCGAACAGATCACCGACCAGACCGTAGTCTGCCACTTGGAAGATCGGCGCTTCCTCGTCCTTGTTGATGGCGACGATGATCTTCGAATCCTTCATGCCCGCCATGTGCTGGATGGCACCACTGATGCCCACGGCAATGTACAGATCCGGCGCGACGATCTTGCCGGTCTGGCCGACCTGCATGTCGTTGGGCACGAAGCCGGCATCCACGGCGGCCCGCGAAGCCCCGATGGCAGCGCCCAGCTTGTCGGCAACGCCATCCAGCAGCTTGAAGTTCTCCCCATTGCCCATACCTCGGCCGCCGGACACCACCACCTTGGCGGACCCCAGCTCCGGACGGTCGCTCTGCGCCAGTTTTTCATCGATGAAGGACGACAGGTCGTTGTCGACCACAGTATCCACCGCCTCGACACTGGCGCTGCCGCCCTCGGCCACGGCATCGAAGGCCGTGGGGCGCACCGTGATGACCTTCAGCGCGTCCGCGCTCTGCACGGTGGCAATGGCGTTGCCGGCGTAGACCGGACGCTTGAAGGTGTCGGCGCTGACCACGGCGATGATTTCGGAGATCTGCTGGGTCCCCTTCAGCGCCGCCAGGCGCGGCAGGGCATTCTTGCCGGTGGTCGAGCCGGCGGCCAGCACATGGCTGTAGTCGTCGGCCAGCGCGACCAGCAAATCGCCCAGGGGCTCGGCCAGTTGATGGCCATAGACGGCGTGGTCGGCGACGCGCACCCGGGCCACGCCCTCCAGACCGGCCGCCGCCTCGGCGATGGCCGCCACGCCCTCGCCGGCCACCAGGACATCGATGTCGGCGCCGCTATGCTCGGCGATCTGGCGGGCCGCGGCAACCACATGCGCCGTGCCTTCGGCCAGATGGCCGTCATGATGTTCAGCAAGTACCAGAATGCTCATGAGATCACCTTGGCTTCGTTCTTGAGTTTATCGACCAGCTCGTCCACGGAGCCGACGGTCACGCCACCCTGGCGCTCGGCCGGCGGCTCGACACTCACCAGCTTGAGCTGACTGGCCACCTCGACGCCCATCTCCTCCGGCGTGCGGGTCTCCAGCGGCTTCTTCTTGGCCTTCATGATGTCCGGCAGCTTGGCATAGCGCGGCTCATTCAAGCGCAGGTCGGTGGTGACGATGGCCGGCAACTTGAGCGAGACGGTCTGCAGGCCGCCGTCGACCTCGCGGATGACTTCCAGACTGTCACCCTCGACCTTGATGGCGGAGGCAAAGGTGCCCTGCGGGCGGCCGGTGAGCGCCGCCAGCATCTGCCCGGTCTGGTTGTTGTCGCTGTCGATGGCCTGTTTGCCGAGAATCATCAGTTCAGGCTGTTCTTCCTCGACCACCTTGGCCAGCGCCCTGGCGGCGCCCAGCGACTCGACCCGTTCGTCGGTCTGGACATGAAGGGCGCGATCGGCGCCCAGCGCCAGAGCGGTGCGCAACTGCTCCTGGGCCGCCTTGGGACCGATGCTGACAGCCACCACCTCGCTGGCCGTGCCGGCTTCCTTGAGGCGCACCGCCTCTTCCACGGCAATCTCGCAGAAGGGGTTCATGGCCATCTTGACATTGGTGAGATCGACGTCGGAGTTATCCGGCTTGACCCGGATCTTGACGTTGTAATCGATGACGCGCTTGACGGCGACGAGTACTTTCATGACACGCACTCCAGATGAGTGTTATTGGATTTCTTCAAGCATGCTCTGGAACTGACGGCCAACATCCTGATTGGGCTTTGGTGTCAGCAGAGTGACGAAGACGATGGCCAGAGCCGACAAAATGAAGGCCGGCACGATTTCGTAGAGATCATAGAGACCACCACTCAGTTGCCCCCAGATAATGACGATCAGCCCACCGGTGACCACGCCCGCCAGCGCGCCCCACTGGTTCATTCGTGGCCAGAAAAGTGACGCGATAAGGGCCGGCCCGAAGGCTGCACCGAACCCTGCCCAGGCATAGGACACCAAGCCGAGCACATTGGAGTCAGGATTCAGGGCCAGCATGACCGCCACACTGGATACACCCAGGACTGCCAGGCGCCCCACCATGACCAACTCCTTTTGCGAGGCGGATTGGCGAAAAACGGCCTTGTAGATATCGTCGGCAATTGTCGACGAGCAGATCAGCAACTGAGAATCGGCTGTCGACATGACGGCAGCCATCACCGTCGTCAGCAATACACCGGCGACCAGCGGATTGAACATGATATCGATCATGAACATGAAGATGCGCTCGTGATCATCCAGGCCATCGGGGAAAAAGGCATTGCCCAGTATGCCGATCAGCAGGGCTCCCACCAGGCCAACCGCCGTCCAGATGACCGCGATCCAGCGTGCCATGGGGATATTGCGTGCATCATTGATGCCGGCAAAGCGCGCCAGCGAATGCGGTTGCCCAAAGTAGCCAAGCCCCCAGGCCAGGGAGCTGACGACAGCCGTCCAGGTCAGCCACTCACCGGTCGACGCATCACGCAGGCTATTCAGGATACCCGACTTGGCGCCTTCTGCGGCGGAGAATGCCTCACCGACACCACCGAGCTCATAAATTGCCACCACCGGCACGATGACCAGGGTCAGGAACATCATCATGCCCTGGATGACGTCGGTCCAGGAGACTGCCAGATAGCCACCGAAAAAGGTGTAGGAAATAACTGCCAGGGCGCCGGCCAGTACCGCCATCGAATAGTCCATGCCAAAGACGGTGTTCAATAGCTTTCCGCCGGCCACCAGACCCGAACTGGTGTAGAAAAGATAGAAGATGATGATGAAAATCGCCGAGATGAGCCGCAGCACCAGCGTCCGGTCCTGAAAGCGCTCGGCCAGATACTCGGGAATCGTCAGGGCATTGTTGGCAATGAAGCTGTAGACCCGCAAGCGGCGCGCCACGATCAGCCAGTTAAGCAGCGTACCCGCCAACAGGCCCACGGCAATCCAGAAGGATGACATCCCTGTCAGAAAGGCAGCGCCGGGCATGGCAATCAACAACCAGCCCGACATCTCGGAAGCCCCGGACGAAAGCGCCGTGGCAAACGGCCCCAGAGTGCGCCCACCGAGCACATAGTCGGAGAAGTTGTTGGAACGCCGGTAGGCAACGACACCGACAACCAGCATGATGGCGAAATACGCCATGAAGGTGCCGATCACGACACCGTGACTCGTCTCTATCATTGTGCAACCTGATTATTGAATATTGTTGGTCTTGAACCGGAGGTTCGGCCTGCTGGTTGTTAGGGGCCTGGTGATCAATGGCTGGCCCATACAACGTCGCCCTGATAGGTGCCTACCCTGCCCTGGCGGTTCGATAGGCGGCCTGCAGCCCCTCGTGGACGACCCGCTCGAAGCCGCCTTCGATCATGGTGCGCAGCCCCTCGGCAGTGGTGCCCTGATATTCCACCAGGCGCTTGACCATCTCGCCGGGCTCGGCCGGCTGCTGCTCCAGCAACAGGCTGCCGCCCACCAGGGTCTGCATCACGGCTTCCCGGGCGATGTCGTCATCGAGACCGGCCTGGCGAGCGTGCGAGAGCATTGCCTGGGCCAGCAGAGCCGGATAGGCAGGCCCGGCGCCGCTCACCGCCGTCAGATAGTCGATCGCGTCTTCGGACGAGACCTCGCGTGCCGTACCGCAGCTTTCCAGCAACGCCTGCACGATGCCGCGATCGCCATCACTGATGGCCGGTGACGCGTACCAGGGAAAGTAGCCACGCTGAATCTCCGCGGCCGCATTGGGCATGGCCCGCACCACTCGCGGGGTGCCGAGCTGACCGGCGACGGCATCCAGCGAGGCCATGGCCAGCAGCGATATCACCAGCTTGTCGCCGACCTGGATGTCGATCTCCGCAAGATCCTGTGGACGAACCGATAGCACGATGACATCCGCCAGCTCGGCGAGCTGCCGATTATCCTGAACACAGCGCACGCCGGGCCAGTCGGCATAGGCACCGCTGTTGGCCGAACGGGATGACACCAGCAATTGCTCGGGTGCCAGCCACCGTTTCTCGAGCAATGCCAGTCCCAGGGCTCGGCCTATCCAGCCCTGCCCGCCAATCACACCAACCACCAGGCCGTTCAGCATGTGCCGCACCTCCGACGCCTCATGTACATCGATGAACACTTGATTGACAATCATGTACAGTCACTTCTAACGTTGTCAAGAACACAACAAGATGGAGGGCCTGACCGTGGCCAACGATCCGCTGCTTCAGCCGTTTCAGCTCAAGAACCTGACCATCAAGAACCGTCTGATGATGACGTCCCATGAACCGGCCTACCCGGAAGACGGCATGCCCAAGGAGCTCTACCGCGCCTATCACGTCGAGCGCGCCAGGGCAGGCCTGGGCCTGACCATGACGGCCGGTTCGGCGGCGGTATCCCGGGACAGCCCGCCGGTGTTCAACAACATCCTGGCTTACAAGGATGAGGTCGTGCCCTGGATGCGCGAGCTGACCGATGCCTGCCATGAGCACGGCACGGCGGTGATGATTCAGCTCACGCACCTGGGGCGGCGCACTCGCTGGGACAAGGGTGACTGGCTGCCGGCGGTCTCGCCCTCGCACCATCGCGAGGCCTCGCATCGTGCCTACCCCAAACAGGTCGAGGACTGGGATATCGAACGCCTGATCCGCGATTACGCCGATGCCGCCGAACGCATGCATGCGGCGGGGCTCGACGGTATCGAGCTGCAGGCCTATGGCCACCTGATGGATCAGTTCTGGTCGCCGCTGACCAATACCCTCGAGGGTCCCTATGGCGGCAGTCTGGACAACCGACTGCGCTTCACCTTCGAGGTGCTCGAGGCCATTCGAAGGCGCGTGGGGCCTGAGTTCATCGTCGGCCTGCGTTATACCGGCGACGAGATGCTCGAGGGCGGCCTGACGCCGCAGGACGGCATGACCATCTCCCAGCGCCTCAAGGACAGCGGCCTGGTCGACTTCCTCAATGTGGTGCGCGGACACATCGATACCGACCCGGGCCTGACCGATGTCATCCCGGTTCAGGGCATGCACAGCGCCCCTCATCTGGATTTTGCCGGCGAGATCCGCCGCCAGGTCGACTTCCCGACCTTCCATGGGGCCAAGATTCAGGATGTCGCCACGGCCCGTCATGCCATCTCTTCCGGCCTGGTCGACATGATCGGCATGACCCGGGCGCACATGGCCGATCCGCATATCGTCCAGAAGCTGACGGAGGATCGCGAGGAGGAAATTCGCCCCTGTGTCGGGGCCAACTACTGCCTCGACCGCATCTATCAGGGCGGCGCCGCCTACTGCATTCACAATGCGGCCACCGGGCGTGAAACCACCATGCCGCATACCATTCCACCCGCCGATCAACGCCGCCGGGTGGTCATCATCGGCGCCGGTCCGGCGGGGCTGGAGGCCGCCAGGGTGGCCGCGGAGCGCGGGCACGAGGTACTGGTACTGGAGGCGTCCAGCGAGGCCGGCGGCCAGATACGCCTGACCGCCCAGAGCCCGCGCCGACGAGACATGATGGGCATCATCGACTGGCGTCTGTCGCGCTGTGAGGCGCTGGGCGTGGAGATTCGCTACAACGTCTTCGCCGAGGCCGAGGAAGTGCTCGCGGAGAATCCGGACGTGGTCATCGTGGCCACCGGCGGCTATCCCATCGAGGACATGCCGACCCAGGGCCACCAGTGGGTGGTCAACACCTGGGATATCCTCTCGGGTCATGTGGCACCGGGCAACAAGGTGCTGCTGTTCGATGATGCCGGCGACCACCCCGCCCTGCAGGCGGCCGAGATCATCGCTCAAACCGGGGCCGAGATCGAGATCATGACACCCGACCGGACCTTCTCGTCGGAGGTCATGGCCATGACCCTGGTGCCCTACATGCGCGAATTACAGCGCCCCAACGTGACCTTCACGCCGACCTATCGACTCAAGTCGGTGGAGCGCGCGGATGGCGAACTGCTGGCGCGAATCACCAGTGATTACATGGACCTGGATCATGAACGCCGTGTCGATCAGGTAGTGGTCAACTACGGCATCACGCCCATGGCCGATGTGTACTTCGAGCTCAAGGCGCATGCCTCGAACGGCGGCGAGGTGGATTATGACGACCTGATCGCCGGCAACCCGCAGTCGGTGGTACGCCATCCCGGCGGCAGCTTCCAGTTGTTCCGCCTGGGGGACGCGGTGGAGTCGCGCAATACCCATGCCGCCATCTATGACGCCCTCAGGCTGGTCAAGGACCTCTAGGCGGGCTCAGGACGCCCGCGCACGGCGGTTTCTCCGGCCTCATGCGCGGGCTACCAGGGCTCATCCAGGATGGGCTCTAGCGCGGCTTCCAGCTCGGCGATACGGGCGCGGGGGGAGAAGCGGCGAATCACTCGGCCGTCCCGCGCCACCAGGAACTTGGTGAAGTTCCACTTGATGACGCCGGTGCCCAGGGCACCGGGCGCCTCGCGCTTGAGCTCGATGAACAACGGGTGGGCATGGCGACCATTGACGTTGACCTTGCCCATCATAGGGAAGGTGACGCTGTAGGTATGCTCGCCGAAGGAGCAGAACCCCTGTGCGGATTCCGGTGACTGACGGCCGAACTGGTTGCACGGAAAGGCCAGGATGGTGAAGCCGCGGTCGCGATGCCGGCGGTAGAGACGTTCGAGCTCGCCAAGCTGGGAGGTAAAACCGCAGCGGCTGGCCACATTGACAACCAGCAGCACCTGGCCACGCAAGGCGCCTAGGTTGAAGGGCTCGCCGCTGTGCGTGCGGCAATCATGGTCGTGAATGCTCATGGCTCGGGCTCGCTGTCTGTTCCTTCACGATGCCACGCCGACCCGGCCGGCGCCAGCCCCTTCCCGCAACAGGCAACAACGCGGCGCTCAAGGCTCGGCATGCAAGCTGCCATCCGCGACAAGCGCCTCGACCACCTGGCGGGTATCCGGTGTTACGCCTTCCAGCGCCAGCGCCTCGGCCGGCGTCAGCCAGAAGGCCTCGGCGACCTCTTCGGGCTGCAGGCGCAAGGGGCCGCTGTAATCGACCCGAAAGGCACTGCCGAAGATGAAGTTGCCACCCGCCGCATGAACGAATTCCAGCTCGTGCTTCAGTGGCTGGCGGCGAATGCCCAGTTCCTCGGCCAGCTCGCGTTGCGCCGCCAGGTGGACCGCCTCGCCGGCACCGACGACGCCGCCGGCTGCCAGGTCAAGCGCGCCGGGAAACACCTCCTTGGACAACGTACGGCGCTGAACACAGAGCTCTCCCTGGGCGTTGCACACCACGATATAGGTCGCTCGGTGCCAGTAGCGATAGCGACGCATGGTGGCTCGTCGAGCGCTGCCGCAGGGCCGGTTGCGGGCATCGACCACCTGGATGCGTTCCTCGGCGACATGCGCCGTGGCCGGCACCTCGGGCAGCACCGCTGAAGACTGGGTCATGAAGGCTCCTCCACTGACGACGCCTCCAGCCTAACGCCTCGCGCTCAGACCGTCACTGCCAGCGGGGCCGCGCCTTTGACCACTCGGCCCGCGCCCACCATGCTGAAGTCAGGAGCCTGCCACTGGAGCCTGTGATGCCGGATCATGCCCCCCGATCTCGCCTGGCCAGCCATGAGGTGCACAATCAGCCCCCGCCGGGCGGTGACCAGGACCTGCTCACGCAGGACAGGCCGCTGCGCGACGCCCTGGCCCGCGAGGCGCCACCTTGGGTCATGGAGCGACTGGCACCGCTGGGCCGGGAGGCGGGCAGCGAGGCGGTGCGCCGGCTCGGCGACGCGGCCAACCGCCACCCGCCCGAGCTGCGACTCTTCGACCGCCATGGCCGTCGCCTCGATGAGGTCGAGTACCACCCGGCCTACCATGAGTTGATGCACCTGGCCATGGATCACGGCTGGCACGCCGTCGCCTGGCAGGAAGAAGGTCGCGGTGGCCACCAGGCGCATGTGGCGGCGCTCTATCTGCTGACCCAGGCCGAGCCGGGCTTCTGCTGTCCGATCACCATGACCCATGCGGCCTTTCCGGCACTGCGACACTCGGCCGACCTGCATGCGCGCTGGTCGCCCGGCCTGCTGAGCTGGGACCATGACCCCCGTGCATTGCCCGCCGAGCGCAAGACCGCCCTGACCTTCGGCATGGCCATGACCGAGAAACAGGGCGGCAGCGACGTGCGACGCAATACCACCCACGCCATCAAGACAGTCGATGGCTGGCGACTCAATGGCCACAAGTGGTTCTGCAGCGCGCCCATGTCGGATGCCTTCTTGACCCTGGCGCAGACCGACGATGGCCTGAGTTGCTTTCTCGTGCCGCGTTTCACGCCGGATAACGAACGCAATGCCATCGAGATTCAGCGCCTCAAGGACAAGTGCGGCAATCGCGCCAACGCCTCCGCGGAAATCGAGTACCGCGATGCCTGGGCCGAGCCGCTCGGCGAGCCCGGACGCGGCATCGCCACCATCCTCTCGATGGTCCAACAGACGCGCCTGGATGCCGCCACGGCCCCGGTGGGCATGATGCGTCAGGCGCTCTCCGAGGCCTGGCAGCATGTGCAGACGCGCCAGGCCTTCGGCCGCTGTCTGGCCGAGCAGCCCCTGATGCGCACCCTGCTGGCCGACATGGCCCTGGAGGTCGAGGCCGGCGTGGCCCTGTGCCTGCGCAGCGCCCGCGCCTTCGACGGTGCGGCGCGCCATGACGCCCACGAAACGGCCCTGGCACGGCTCCTGCCGGCACTCGCCAAGTACTGGCATAACAAGCGCGCCCCGGGCTTTCTCGCCGAGGCCATGGAGTGCCTGGGCGGCATCGGCTATGTGGAAGAGTCGCCACTGGCGAGGCTATACCGGGAAGCCCCGGTCAACTCAATCTGGGAAGGGTCCGGCAACGTCATCTGCCTGGACGTGCTGCGCGTGCTCCAGCGCCACCCGGAAGCCCTGGTGGCGCTGCGTCAGGAGCTCGAGCAGGCACGCGGCGCCTCGGCCGCGCTCGACACGGCCATGCAGTCACTCGCTCAATGGCTCGAGGCACCGGCAGAGACGCTGGAGCGTCAGGCCCGCCGGCTGACCCAGTGCATGGCGCAGTGTCTGCAGGGCGCCCTGCTGATGCAGCATGCGCCGGCCGAGGTCGGCGAGACCTTCTGCCGCTCGCGACTGCTCGAGGCCAGCCCGGTATTCGGCAGCCTGCCCCCGGATGCGCAGGAGGACGCTCTCCTGACCAGGCTCCAGGACTAGGCCCCGGGTCGTGATAGAGTGGGCGTCGTCCACTCGATCTTCCCGTCACCTGGTGCCTGTCATGGAATTTGCCCTGGAAGACCTGAGCCTGCGCTGGCTGCTCGGCCAGGCCGTCAGCCTGACCGCCCTGGCGCTATGCCTGGTGGCCTTTTCCAGCAAGCGCGATGACCGCCTGCTGGTCATCCTGATCTTTGCCAATGTGGCCTTTGCGGTGCAGTTCGCGCTCTTCGAGAGCTGGGTGGCCTCGGGCATCTCGGCGCTGATCATCCTGCGCATCATCCTGGCACGCCGCTATGCCGGCCATACCGCCATCATGGTCGCGATCCTGCTGGCCACCCTGCTCATCGCCGCCCTGACCTGGCGCGGGCCGGCCGACATACCGGCGCTCGCGGCAGGCCTGCTGGGCACCTACGGCATGTTCATGCTGCGCGGCATCGCCATGCGGATCATGCTCGCCGCGGCGGCCTTCTGCTGGGTCATCAGCAACCTGCTGGCCGGCTCGATCGGCGGCAGCATCGCCGAGGGCCTGATCTTTATCACCAATGTGGTGACCATCCTGCGCATCCGGCGCGACAGCCAACGCCAGCCGGCACCCTGAAGCGGACGCATCAGCTGCCCATCAAGGGGCCCATCGCCACCCGCAGCGCCAGCGCCAGCAGGAGCACGCCCGTGATACGGTTGATCCAGTGGGCGCGGGCCTGCAGCCAGGGCAGCACCCGCGAATGCGAGAGCCCCAGGGCTACCAGCACATACCAGCCGCCATCGATGACCATCGCCGTCAGCACGATGATGGCCCGCTCGAGCAGGCTCATGTCGGGCGTCACGAACTGGCTGAGCAGGGCCACGAAGAACAGGATCAGCTTGGGGTTGCCCAGGGCCACCAGCATCCCCTCGCGGGCCGCCTGCCGGTTCGACGTGGCCATGGCGCCGGCTTCGAGGGCACCGCCACGACCGGCCCGCCAGGCCTTGATACCCAGCCAGGCCAGATAGGCCGCCCCGCCCCAGGTGATCAACTGGAACAGCGTCGGGAAGCGCACGATCAGCGCCCCCAGCCCCCAGACCGTAAGCAGCGCATAGAGCCCGACCCCGAGCGCATGCGAAAGCGCGGCCATGACGCCCGGCACACGCCCGCCACCCAGGGTATGACGCAGCACCAGGGCCAGGCTCGGCCCCGGCGACATGGCGCCCATGGCGCAGATGGCCGCCAATGACAACCAGAGAGACAACGGCATGACGCTTTCCTGAACACACGACCAAAACGCCACACTACGACATCGCCCCCGGGAAGGACAGGGCAGGCCGCATGGCTGCCCGGCGCCTTCCATCTGCCCTGCCCCTCTACTGGAGCCTGGCTATATGCCTCTCTTCTCGCGCTGCGCAAACTGGCCTTCTTGCATGACTGGCTGCGTCGAGGCGCTCAGGGGCGCTGAGAGAGAAATGAACGCAACGCACTCAGAGGGTGTTTACAAAAGTCACGAGCGACGACCAGGCCAGGCGAAATCAACCGACAAATCGTCAGGATTGACGATTTGGGCAGCTTTGCTGCTCGAAGAGCGAGTGACAAGGATGTCACGAGTCAGAAAGCGGAGTTTACGAGCTGGTAAATGAGCATTTTGAGGCTGATTTCAACGCCGCATGGGCGAGCGCAGTAGTTTGTAAACACCCTCTCAGGTGGCGAAGCACCATCAGCAAGACCACATCGCCGCCTTCCTCGTCCAGCTCATCGAAAGCGGTACGCAGGTATTCAGGCACCATGTCCGGGTCATCGCGCAGCATCTCGACGACGGCATCGTCGTGGCGTTTCATGGGCGGGTTCTCCGGCGGCGATCTGCCGGGCAGAGAAAGAGGGTTCTTGGGGAAATCAAGGAGTGCAGCCACGAGGGGCCGAGTTTCATGATGGTGCCGGTGGTCGGACTCGAACCGACACGCCTTTTACAGCGGCGGATTTTGAATCCGCTGCGTCTACCAATTCCGCCACACCGGCAACGGCGATGCATTATACGGAGCCTGATAAGCAGGTCAATCACCGCACTGACTTCACCGCGCTGAAGCGGTATCCTGTGCGACCTGCTGGATCATTGCCCCAGCACTCGAACATCCCAACTCCAGGTCAACCGAGTGACGTCATGCAGCGCGCCGATTTCCATTACGAGCTTCCCGAGGCGCTGATCGCCCGATATCCCTCCGAGCAACGCAGTGACTGCCGCCTGTTGTGTGTCGATGGCGCCAGCGGCGAGCTCGACCATCAACGCTTTCCGGCACTGCTCGACAAGCTCGACCCCGGAGACCTGCTGGTGTTCAACGACACCCGCGTCATACCGGCCCGCCTGCATGGTCACAAGGCCAGCGGCGGCCGCGTGGAGATGCTGCTCGAGCGGCCTCTGGATGCTCACCGCGGCCTGGCCCACCTGCGTTCCAGCAAGTCGCCCCCTGTCGGCAGCGAGCTGACCTTCGAGGGCGGGATTCAGGCCGTGGTCGAGGGCCGGCGGGAGGCCCTGTTCGAGCTGCGCTTCCTGGGCGAGACGCCGCTGATCGCCTTGCTCGAACAGCATGGCCACATGCCGCTGCCGCCCTACATCACGCGCGAGGACGAGCTCTCCGACCGCGAGCGCTACCAGACCGTCTATGCGCGTCGCGATGGTGCCGTGGCGGCACCGACGGCCGGCCTGCATTTCGATGAGCCGCTGCTCGAGCAGCTCGCCGCCAAGGGCGTGGAGAGCGCCTTCGTCACCCTGCACGTGGGAGCCGGCACCTTTCAGCCGGTGCGCGTCGATGACATTCGCGAGCATGACATGCACAGCGAGTGGATCGAGGTCTCCGAGAGTGCCTGTGCCAGGGTCCGCGCGGCTCGGGCTCGGGGCAACCGTGTCATCGCCGTGGGCACCACCAGTGTGCGCTGCCTCGAGTCGGCCTGTCAGCAGAGCCCGGACGGCCGCATCGCCCCGCTCAGCGGCGAGACCGATATCTTCATCTACCCGGGCTATGAATGGCAGGTGGTCGACGGTCTGGTCACCAACTTCCACTTGCCGGAGTCGACCCTGTTGATGCTGGTCGCCTCCTTCGCCGGCTACGAGACCGTCATGCGGGCCTACCGGGAAGCCGTCGAGCAGGGCTATGCCTTCTTCAGTTATGGCGATGCCATGTTCCTGACCCGACAGGCTGCTGGTGGCGTCCGGTGATACCGCTTATCAATCGAGAGTGACATGCGAAAAGAATGCTTCATGATCTTCGAGCGCCACGCCAGCGATGGCCGGGCGCGTCGAGGGACCCTGACCTTCCCGCGCGGCCGTGTCGAGACGCCTGCCTTCATGCCCGTAGGCACCTACGGCACCGTCAAGGGCATGACCCCGCAGTCGGTGCAGGAGATCGGCGCCGAGATCATCCTCGGCAATACCTTTCACCTGTGGCTGCGCCCGGGTACCGAGGTCATCGAGCAGCACGGCGACCTGCACGACTTCGCGCAGTGGAACAAGCCGATCCTCACCGATTCCGGCGGCTTTCAGGTCTTCTCGCTGGGCGAAATGCGCAAGATCACCGAGCAGGGCGTGCACTTCCGCTCGCCGGTGGACGGCGCCAAGGTCTTCATGGGGCCGGAAGAGTCCATGGCCGTGCAGCGCTCGCTGGGCTCGGACATCGTGATGATCTTCGACGAGTGCACGCCCTACCCGGCCAGCTTTGAAGAAGCCAAACGCTCCATGGAGATGTCGCTGCGCTGGGCGCAGCGCTCGCGGGACGCGCATGGCGACTCGCCGTCGGCACTGTTCGGCATCATCCAGGGCGGCATGTACCCGGAGCTGCGCGAGGCCTCGCTCAAGGGCCTCGACGCGATCGGCTTCGACGGTTACGCCATCGGCGGCCTCTCGGTGGGCGAGCCCAAGGCGGAAATGATCGAGGTGCTCGACTACCTGCCCGAGTGGATGCCCGACGACAAGCCGCGTTATCTGATGGGCGTCGGCAAGCCGGAAGACCTGGTGGAAGGCGTGCGCCGCGGGGTCGACATGTTCGACTGCGTGATGCCCACGCGCAATGCGCGCAACGGCCACCTGTTCACCGCCGAGGGCACGGTCAAGATCCGCAATGCGCGCCACCGCCATGACACCGGGCCGCTGGAGGCGGGCTGCGACTGCTATACCTGTCAGCATTTTTCCCGTGCCTATCTGCACCATCTGGACCGCTGCGGTGAAATGCTCGGCTCGATGCTCAATACCGTGCACAACCTTCGCCACTACCAGCGCCTGATGGCTGGTTTGCGCGGTGCCATTGAAGCGGGTACATTGGCGAACTTCGTGGAAGTGTTCTATGCGCAGCGCGGTCTGCCGGTACCTCCCGCACCGAATTGACGACTGGTCGACCTTGCAGGCCGGTTGCGAGCGCCCCGAGGGCGCCACTTTCTTCACCACGACTCAGGAGATTGTCGTAAATGCTGGACTTCTTCATTTCCCCGGCCCAGGCACAGGATGCCGGCGCCGCAGCGGGCGGTGGCATCGCCCAGATCGTGATGCTGGTCGGCTTCGTGCTGATCTTCTACTTTCTGCTGTGGCGCCCGCAGGCCAAGCGTGCCAAGCAGCACAAGAACCTGATCGCCGGCCTTTCCAAGGGTGACGAGATCGTCATCGGCGGTGGCATGCTGGGGCGCATCACCAAGGTCAGCGACGACAGCGAGTTCCTGTCCATGGAAATCGCCGAGGGCACCGAGGTCAGCGTTCAGAAGAATGCCGTGGCCAACGTCCTCCCCAAGGGCACGCTCAAGTCCATCTAAGCAGACATGCCCGCATCGCCTGACGGTGCGGGCTGCCCTGCGACCGCCGCGGCGGGGCCCGGCCGACCGGCTCCGCCCGGTGCTCGTGATGACCTAACGCCCGTCACCATCATCAGCAACCTGAGGGCAGGGCCCCCATGCTCAATCGTTACCCCCTGTGGAAGTATCTGCTGATACTTCTAGTCCTTGTCGTCGGCCTGATCTATGCGCTGCCCAACCTCTTCCCGGCTGACCCGGCCGTTCAGATCAGTAGTGACCGCGGCGAGTTCATGCTCGACGAGCAACGCCTCGACCGCCTCGAGACCACCCTCGACGAAGCCGGCATCAACATCCAGTCCATCGAGCGCCAGCCCAAGAGCGTCCTGATCCGCCTGGCCAATGCCGATGATCAGGCCAGGGCAAGGGATCTGATCAGCGAGTCGCTCAGTGACGACTATGTCACCGCGCTCAACCTGGCCGAGTCGACCCCTGGCTGGCTCGAGTCGCTGGCGGCGTCACCCATGACGCTGGGCCTCGACCTGCGCGGCGGTGTGCACTTCCTGCTCGAAGTCGACATGGATGCGGCCATCAGCCAGCAGCTGGAATCCGATGCCAGCGCCATGCGCAACATGCTGCGCGACGAGCGCCTGCGCTACCGCAACAGCGAGATCGGTGAGCGTTCGATCAGCCTCGACTTCATGAACGAAGGAGACCGCCGCGAGGCACGGCGGCTGATCGGCCAGCAGTATCCGGACTTCGAGTACAGCAATGTCGAGCGCCCGCGTGGCGCTGGCCTGGAAATCGCCCTGGACGATGTCGCGGTGGAAGAGATCCAGGACTATGCGGTCAACCAGAACCTGACCACACTGCGCAACCGGGTCAACGAGCTGGGGGTCTCCGAACCGCTGGTGCAGCGCCAGGGGCCCAACCGCATCGTGGTACAGCTCCCCGGCGTTCAGGATACCGCGGCGGCCAAGCGCATCATCGGCGCCACGGCCAACCTGGAATTCCGCCTCGAGGCGCGCCCGGATACGCCGGAATCCGAAACCGAGAGTTTCCCGTTCCGCAACAACCAGGCACGCAGCGCCACCCTGATGCAGGACATCATCATCACCGGTGACCGGGTGTCCAACGCCAACCAGGGCTTCGACCAGAATGGCCGCCCGCAGGTCAACATCGACCTGGACGGCACCGGCGGCACCCTGATGAACCGCGCCACCCGCACCAACATCGGCCGCAACATGGCGGTACTGTTCATCGAGCACAACTCGAGCGAACGCACCGTGATGGAAAACGGCGAAGAGACCACGGTGCGCACCCAGAACACCGAGCGCGGCATCATCAGTCTGGCGACCATCCAGAGTGCGCTGGGCAACAGCTTCCGTATCACCGGCTTGGAGTCGCCCACCGAGGCGGCCGACCTGGCCCTGCTGCTGCGTTCCGGTTCGCTGGCCGCCCCGATGTACTTCGCTCAGGAGCGCACCATCGGCCCGAGCCTCGGTGCCGAGAACATCGAGCGCGGCGTCATGTCGGTGCAGATCGGCCTGCTGCTGGTGGTGCTCTTCATGCTGGTGCGCTATCGGGTCTTCGGGGTCTTCGCCAACATCGCCCTGGCGCTCAACCTGACCCTGCTGGTGGCAGCCATGTCGATGCTCGGCGCGACCCTGACCCTGCCGGGCATCGCCGGTATCGTGCTGACGCTGGGCATGGCCGTCGACGCCAATGTGCTGATCTTCGAGCGGATACGCGAGGAGCTGCGCAATGGCCTCTCGGCCCCACAGGCCATCCATGCGGGCTACGAGCGCGCCTTCTCGTCGATCGTCGATGCCAATATCACCACCCTGCTGGTGGCGTTGATCCTGTTCTCGATCGGCACCGGGCCGGTCAAGGGCTTCGCCGTAACCCTATCGCTGGGCATCCTGACCTCGCTGTTCACCGCCCTGCTGGTGACACGCGCCATGGTCAACCTGCGTTACGGCAGCCGGCCGATCAAAAAGCTCTGGATATAGGAAGTGGCCATGCAACCTCTCATCAATCGACAGATCGACTTCATGGGCAAACGGCGCCTTGCCTTCATCAGCTCGGCCATTCTGCTGGTGGTGTCGGTGGTCGCGCTGGCGCTGCAGGGCCTCAATCTGGGGCTGGACTTTACCGGCGGCACCCTGGTCGAGGTGCGCTATGCCGCGGCACCGGCGCTGGACGCCGTGCGTGAGGCTCTGGAGGCCGCTGGCTTCCAGAACGTCGTGGTGCAGACGTTCGGCACTTCTACCGAGGTGCTGATTCGACTGCAGGAAATCTTCGAGGCCGGTGTCGGCGATCAAATCGTCGACCTGCTGCGCCAATCCGGCAGCAATGTCGAGCTGGTACGCGCCGAGTTCGTCGGTGCCCAGGTCGGCGATCAGCTGCGCGACCAGAGCGGCATGGGTATGCTGGTGGCACTGGGCATCGTGATGCTCTACGTGGCCTTTCGCTTCCAGTACAAGTTCGCCATCGGTGCCCTGCTGGCCCTGATCCACGATGTGGTTATCGTCATCGGTGTCTTCGCGCTGTTCGGTTTCGAGTTCGACCTGACCGTGCTGGCTGCCGTGCTGGCGGTGATCGGTTACTCGTTGAACGACACTATCGTGGTCTATGACCGCATTCGCGAAAACATTCGCACCTCGCGTATCGATGACATGCCGGCCATCTTCAATGAGTCCATCAACCAGACGCTGTCGCGGACCCTGGCCACATCCGGCACGACCCTGCTGGTGCTGCTGGCCCTGGTATTTCTCGGCGGCGACATGATCCACTTCTTCGCCGTGGCGTTGTTGATCGGCGTGGCGGTGGGAACCTTCTCGTCCATCTACGTCTCCGCCGCCCTGCTGCTGCCGCTCAAGCTGCAGCGCGTGGACCTGATGCCGCCACAGAAGGACGACGAAGAAGGCGAGGAAGAGCTGCCCTGAGTCGCGCGGCGCCGATACCGCTGCCGCAACGCAAAACGCCACCCGATCGGGTGGCGTTTTGCGTTTGTGTCAGGCGAAACGTTGCAGCCGTGGCCAACAACGCTGAACCTGCCTCAGGCGACACCCTGGGCATCGGGTTGAAACACTTCACGGGCGTGGTGATAGAGCACGCTGGCATAGCCGTTGCGTTGCATCACCTTGAGAATCTTGGCGGGATTCTCGTCCTGGAAGGCTCGTCGCAGCTTGTCGCGTTGTTCGTCGTCCAGCGCTTCATGCCAGTGAAGTGGATCATTCTCGGCGCTGGCTGCCTCGGCCCGACGCATCAGGTCCATCTCCACGCGACCACCATAGTGGTACAGGAGATCATAGCCTTCCTGCAGGTGTGCAGCAGGTACATCACAAGGCTTTTCGAGGCTTTCCAGCACGTTGTAGTAGTAATAGCTGAGGGGTTGCATCGTCACTCCTCTCGCGGATGGTGTTCATGGCCCTGGGCATGAACCAGCTGCCACATTGGCGGCTGGCTCCCCTAAACCTACACCCAGTGAGCGACCACGAACAGTCCCACAACGTAACGCGATGTAGCCGAGGCGTCAGCCCCGGCGTCAGACGACTCAGAAATGAGGCTTGAGCTGCTTGACCAGCGTCTTGTAGAGACGCGGGCCGGCGGCCATCAACGGCTGGCTGGTGGCCACCGTGGGCTGGCCATCGGGCATGCCCATCAGGGCACCGGCTTCCTTGAGCATCAGTGAGCCGACCTGCATCTCCTGCTCTTCCATGCCCAGCACAAAGGCGGCATCGGCACGCCCAGAGGCCAGCTCGGCGATGTCCATCAAGGCATTGCCCGAGGCCCGCATCAGCTCGACGCGAGGCGCCAGCTGCTGGATCAGGGTCAGATGAGTCGGCTGCAGGCGCGAACGCAGCGAGGCTTCGGGCAGCCCCATGGCAATGCGCGCGCCCTCGATGGCGTAATGCCGGGGCACACGAATACGCTTACCGTTGAGCTGGGCGCCACGGCCGCGGCTCATCAGGTATTCGTCATCGCTGAAGGGGCAGATCATCACCGCATGCTCCGGACGGCCCTTGACCATGCAGACCACCGAGAGCGCGAAGCCGGAGGCGGCCACGGTCAGGTTGGAATAGCCATGTACGGGTTCGATCTGCCATATCACATCGCGGCCATCGCCCTCCCCGTCACGTTGCGGGGTGTAGCGGCCGACGACGCCATGCTGGGGGTACCCGCGCGCCAGCTGACGCTGGATGAGTGTCTCGGCGTTACGCGCCGTGTCCTCGAGCAGCTTGTCGAGGTTATGTTCTTCATGAGCATTTTCGATGCGCTCGCGAACGCGCAGATACTGCTCGCCGGCACTGCGCGCAGCACGCAGTGCAAATTGGACCATCGGATGCATGATCAGGCCTTGGGAGTCACGGTGATGTTAAAGAACGCAAGCGAGGAAGCGCCGGCCCTGGCGGCGCAGCAACGCTTATGCCGCGGGCGGACCACTCCCCCGAGCCGACGCTATCGTCGACTGGTGGCACGAATCCTATCAGAAACGCCATGCGCGCGCTACGCAGCTCGAAGCTCGAAGCTCGAAGCTCGAAGCTCGAAGCCAGCATGCTAGACTGCGCTTTTCGCGACGTTAACAGCCCCAACCGGAACTCCCCATGCTCGAACGCATACGTATCGTGCTGGTCGGCACCAGTCATCCAGGCAACATTGGCGGCACGGCCCGTGCCATGCACAACATGGGACTCGCTGACCTGGCGCTGGTGGCCCCGCGCTGCGAGCCGATCACGGCCGAGACCGTGTCCCGCGCGTCAGGGGCCGACCGCCTGGTCCATCAGGCCCCAACCTTCGCAAGCCTGGAGGACGCCGTCAGCGAGTGCACCCTGGTGGTGGGCGCCAGCGCCCGCTCGCGCACCCTGCCCTGGCCGATGACCACGCCGCGACAGCTCGGCGAACGTCTGCCGGCGGAGTTGGCCGGCGAGGAAAGCCGCGTGGCCCTGGTCTTCGGCCGCGAGGACAGTGGCTTGACCAACGCCGAGATGCAGCGCTGTCACGCCCATGTGCATATCCCCACCAACCCCGACTTCAGCTCGCTGAACCTGGCGGCCGCCATTCAGGTCGTGGCCTACGAGTGCCGGCTGGCGTGCATGGAGGCCCCCGAGGCAGGCGACGAGGCCGCGCCGGAGCCACTGGCCAGCCATCAGGAGCTCGAGCATTATTTCGACCACCTGGAACGCACCCTGATCGACATCGGCTTTCATGACCCGGCGCAGCCGCGTCAGCTGATGGCGCGGCTGCGGCGCTTCACGTTGCGCGCCCGCCCCGAGCGCATGGAGATGAACATCCTGCGCGGCATCCTGACCGCCACCCAGCGTCAGGCAGCGAGCAGCGACCGCCAGGACTCGTCGGATACCCCGGATGCCGGTTCCTGATGCATGACTTGAACCCGCCCCGAGTGCCCCCCACCATGAAGGGCAAGACTCGCCCTTAACCAAGGATCGCCGCATGTTTCAACGTCTGCGCGAGGACATCAACAGCGTATTCGCCCGTGACCCGGCGGCGCGCAACTTTCTCGAAGTCCTGACCAACTACCCGGGCCTGCATGCCCTGCTGCTGCATCGCCTCGGGCACTGGCTGTGGCGGCGCAACCTCAAGTGGCTGGCACGCACCCTGTCGACACTGGGCCGCTGGTTGACCGGCATCGAGATCCACCCCGGCGCAAACATCGGCCGGCGCTTCTTCATCGACCATGGCATGGGTGTGGTGATCGGCGAGACGGCCGAAGTGGGTGATGATGTCACTCTCTATCAAGGCGTCACCCTGGGCGGCACGAGCTGGCAGGATGGCAAGCGCCACCCCACCCTGGGGGATGGCGTGATCGTCGGTGCCGGGGCCAAGATCCTCGGCCCCTTCACCGTGGGCGCCGGCGCCAAGGTCGGCTCCAATGCGGTGATCACCAAGGAAGTGCCGGCCGGCGCCACCGTGGTCGGGATTCCCGGCAAGGTGGTGCAGCGCAGCGACCCGGATACCGAAGACGCCCTGCAGGTCGACCCCGAACGTCGCGAGGCCATGTGCCGCAAGTTCGGGTTCGATGCCTATGGCGTCAGCCAGGACATGCCGGATCCGGTGGCCCGCTCCATGCAGGCCATGCTCGATCACATGCATCAGGTCGATGAGCGCATCGAGCAGATGTGCGCGACGCTGCGCCAGATCGACGCCGGCTTCCGCGATGGCCGGTTGCCCGAACTGCGTGACGAGGATTTCGCCGACATCCTGGAAGGCATCGACCACGGCTGTGCGCCTGCCGACGACCGCACGGCAACACCGAAAACCTCGGACTATGCCCCGACACCCGCCTCTGAACCAGCCGATGGTTCGCCATCCGAGGAGACGGACGAACCAAGCGCCACCCGAACCCGCAAGGACACCGGGCACAATGGTTGACCGATCTACTGGGTCTTTATCATAATGACAGGTTGATCGGCGGCTTCGCGCGCCGCTGTTTCCAACGTCCACCCCGGTGCCGAGGTGAAGGACCATGCGCCTGACCACCAAGGGACGCTACGCCGTCACCGCCATGCTGGACCTGGCGATGCATGCCGACCAGGGGCCCATCTGCCTGGCCGATATCGCCAGGCGCCAGGAAATTTCGCTGTCCTACCTGGAACAGCTGTTTGCCCGTCTGCGGCGCAACGGCCTGGTCGGCAGCGTGCGTGGCCCGGGCGGCGGCTATCTACTGACCGAGCCGGCCACGAAGATCTCGGTGGCGCGGGTCATCGATGCCGTCGACGAATCGGTGGATGCCACGCGCTGTGGTGGCATGTCGGATTGTCAGCAGGGCGATACCTGCCTGACCCACCACCTCTGGTACGAGCTGTCCGAGCAGATTCACGGCTTCCTGGATGGCGTGACCTTGGGCCAGCTGGCCGGTCGCGACGAATTCCAGGCGATTGCCACACGGCAGCGTCGTGTGGCCGACAAGCAGATTCCGGCGTCATCGCCCTGAAGAACGAACGGGTGCGGACACCGATTCAACCAAGGCCTCGCCAGGCGGCTCGACCCTCGAGCCACCGGCAAGAATCAAGGGTTCATCGCCGATGAGCGGTTCCATCTACCTCGACTATGCGGCCACCACGCCCGTCGACCCCCGGGTCGCCGAGGT
The DNA here is from genome assembly GCF_030409235.1 of Halomonas almeriensis. Lineage (GTDB taxonomy): Bacteria > Pseudomonadota > Gammaproteobacteria > Pseudomonadales > Halomonadaceae > Halomonas > Halomonas almeriensis. The sequence continues at coordinate 49,137 of NZ_JAUFPO010000002.1, read as the reverse complement.
CATGAGCCGGCACCTGACACTCGACGGTGTGTTCGCCAACCCCGCCTCGCGCAGTCACATGCCCGGCTGGCAGGCCGAACAGGCCGTCGAGAGCGCGCGCCGCCAGGTCGCCGACCGGATTGGCGCCGACCCGCGCGAGATCGTCTGGACCAGCGGCGCCACAGAGGCCGACAACCTGGCACTGATCGGCCTCATGCGCGCCGGCCGCGAGCGGGGCCGGCACCTGGTGACCTCGACCATCGAGCACAAGGCGATCATCGACACCGCCCTGGCGCTGGAAAAAGAGGGCTGCGAGGTGAGCTGGCTGACGCCCGACGGCAGCGGCCGCATCACGCCGGAGTCGCTTAAGGCCTTGCTGCGCGACGACACCGTGCTGGTCTCGCTGATGGCGGTGAACAACGAACTGGGCAGCATCAATGATCTGGCGGGTCTGGCAGCCGCCGCCCACGCGGCCGGCGCGCTCTTCCACACCGACGCCGCCCAGGCGGTCGGGCGCCTGCCCCTGAACGTGGCCGAGCTGGGCATCGATCTGATGTCGCTCTCCGGCCACAAGGCGTATGGTCCCAAGGGCGTCGGCGCCCTGTATGTGAAGCGCTCGCCGGACATCCGGCTCGAGGCCCTGATTCATGGGGGCGGCCACGAGCGCGGCATGCGCTCCGGCACCCTGCCGACCCACCAGATCGCCGGGATGGGCGAGGCCTTTGCCATCGCCGGCCGCGAAGGTGAGGCCGATCAGGCTCGCATAGAGGCACTGCAGGCGCGTTTCCTGGAGGGGCTGGCCGACCTTCCGGGTATCCATCTCAATTCGACCACCGAGGCCTCGGTCCCGAACATCATCAATCTGGGGTTTTCCGGGGTCGATGGCGAATCGCTTTTGATGGCGCTGCGCAACATCGCCGTTTCGACCGGCTCGGCCTGCAACTCCGCCAGTGTCGAGCCATCCTATGTACTAAGGGAGATCGGGGTGTCGCGAGCGCTGGCACTGGCCTCGCTGCGCTTCAGCCTGGGGCGCTTCACCACCGCGGACGATATCGACCGGACCCTCGCCACATTGCGGCACGCCCTGACCGGGCTGCGCCGCTGAACCTATCGAGCAGGAGGCCATCATGGCGAACCTATCCATCACCACCGCCGCTGCCGAGCAGATCAACCGTGTTCTCGACGAACGCGGTCATGGCCTGGGCCTGCGCGTCACCATCAAGCCCAGCGGCTGCTCGGGCTACAGCTATGTGCTCGACATCGCCGACGAGGCCGCCAACGACGACGTGGCCTTCGAGGAACATGGCGTCAAGGTGTTTGTCGCCCCGGACGCCCTGGAAGTGCTCGACGGCAGCGAGGTCGACTATGTCTCGGAAGGACTCAACCGCTTCTTCCGCTTCAACAACCCCAACGTCAAGGACGAGTGCGGCTGCGGCGAGAGCTTCAGCGTGTGAGCGGCATGCCACCACCGGCCATGGCGTGGCGATCCGGGCGGCGCGCGAATTGTTCATCAGCGCCCAGGGGCGGTATACTCTGCGCCCACTCGACCCCACCGGTCGAACCGCATCAACCATCAGCCCCGCGCCGCGCCGAGACTCTCGAGGCGGCGTGAGGCTTTCATTATCCGCTACTCTGGAGAGCACGCCCCATGGCTACAGAACGCACCCTGTCCATCATCAAGCCCGACGCCGTGGCCAAGAACGTCATCGGCGAGATCGAGAGCCGTTTCGAACATGCCGGCCTGCAGATCGTCGCCGCCAAGATGCTGCACCTTTCCCAGGAAAAGGCAGAAGGCTTCTATGCCGAGCACAAGGAACGTCCGTTCTTTGCCGACCTGGTGGGCTTCATGACCTCCGGTCCGGTCATTGTGCAGGTGCTGGAGGGCAACAATGCCATCGCCGCCAACCGCGACCTGATGGGCGCCACCAACCCCAAGGAAGCCGAAGCCGGCACCATCCGTGCCGATTACGCCCAGTCGATTGACGCCAACGCCGTGCATGGCTCCGATTCGCCGGAATCCGCGGCGCGTGAAATCGCCTACTTCTTTAGCGACGACGAGATCTGCCCGCGCGGCTGATCGCCCCGTCCAGCGGGGGTGGCAACACCCCCGCCCCGACCGACCGCTGACTATCATGACTGCCACCACTGCTTCCCAACGCCTCAACTTGCTGGGCATGACGCGCGAGGAAATGGAAGCCTTCTTCCTTTCCATCGGCGAGAAGAAATTCCGTGCCGCCCAGGTGATGAAATGGATTCACCAGGAAGGCTGCGACAATTTCGAATCCATGACCAACCTGTCAAAAGCCCTGCGCGCCCGCCTCTCGGAGGTCGCCGAAATTCGCGGCCCCAGCGTGGTCTACGAAGGCTCCTCCAATGACGGGACCCGCAAGTGGGTTCTCGAAGTCGAGGATGGCAGCTATGTCGAAACCGTGCTGATCCCCGCCGAGAACGGCAAGCGTCGTACCCTGTGCGTCTCGTCCCAGGTCGGCTGCTCGCTGGACTGCAGTTTCTGCTCCACCGGCAAGCAGGGCTTTCAGCGCAACCTCACAGCGGCCGAAGTGATCGGCCAGGTGTGGGTGGCCAGCAACAGCTTCGGCCCCCGCCATGACACCGCCAATCGCCCCGTCACCAATGTGGTGATGATGGGCATGGGCGAGCCGCTGATGAACTATGACAACGTCGTGCCGGCCATGAAGCTGATGCTCGACGACAATGCCTATAGCCTCTCGAAGCGCCGTGTCACGCTTTCCACCTCCGGCGTGGTCCCCATGCTGGACAAGCTGGGCGACGAGCTCGACGTGAGTCTGGCCATCTCGCTGCACGCCGCCAACGACGAGCTGCGCAGCGAGCTGGTGCCGCTCAACCGCAAGTACAACATTCGCACCCTGCTGGATGCCTGCCAGCGCTACCTGGCCAAGTGCGACGATGCGCGCGTGGTGACCATCGAGTACACCATGATGAAGGACGTCAATGATCAGCAGGAGCATGCCCAGCAACTCGCCGAGCTGCTGAAGGAGCTGCCCAGCAAGATCAACCTGATCCCCTTCAACCCCTTTCCGCACTCAGGTTACGAGACGCCCTCGCGCAACCAGGTCAAGCGTTTCCAGCAGTGGCTGTACGACCTCAATCTCAATGCGACCATTCGCTCCACGCGAGGTGACGACATCGACGCCGCCTGCGGCCAACTGGTCGGCCGCGTGAAGGACCGAACCCGCCGCCACGAGCGCTACATACAGTCGATTCAGATCGACGCGGATTGAGCCGTGGGCTGGCTTGACTTCCACCGGGCACGACGCTTTGATGGGCGAGCTTTTTTCATCAGGGGCCGTGGCCTGTGCTGGCCCGGCGCACATCACCTCTGCGAGGAGGCCATGATGGATCGCCCGAGTCTCGATGGCTACCGTCGGCCGCTCATCATGCTGGTGCTGATCGGCATGCTGTGGCTGAGTGGATGCGCTACACAAGCTGAGCCGGTGGCGCCGGACGAGTCGCCGTCGGCGGCCTATACGCGCCTGGGTGAAGCCTATCTCTCTCAGGGCAACCTGCCGCGCGCGAGCCGGGCGCTGCGCCAAGCGCTGGAGCTGGCCCCGGATAACGCCGAAGCACGCCAGGCCATGGCCCTCGTGCACCAACGCCGGGGCGATGAACAACTGGCAGCGACGGCCTATCGCAAGGCCCTGGAGACAGCCCCGGATTTCACCCGAGCACGCAACAATTACGCCGCCTTCCTGTATGATCAGGGGCAACTCGAGGCCGCCTGTCGACAGCTGCAGCGCGCCAGCTCGGACGCGCACTACCCCAGGCGCGCCCGCTTGCTGACCAACCTGGGCCGCTGTCGACAGGCACTCGGGGATGATCGCGCCGCTCGCGACCGCTTTGAGCAGGCGATGAGCGTCGATGCCGAGCATGCTGCGGCCCATCGACAACTGGCCGAACTCGACATTCGACTGGGCCGGCTCGACAGCGCCGAGCGACACCTGAATGAATATCGCCGCCTGGCCGGCCCGGATCGTCAGGCGGCTCGCCTGGCCGACGAGATTCGTCATGCCCGCCACGACCAGCGGTCGACCCATGCCTCGTCAGCCAGGCCCTGAGCCCTGTTTGCCAATCAAGGATTCACGCCATGAGCGACACACCTTTCCAGGAACCCGATGCAACAGCCGCCCAGGCTTCTCCTGGCGAGTTGCTGCAACGCGAACGGGAAAACCTGGGACTAACGCGCGAGGAAGTCGCCGCGGCGCTCAACCTGCGCCCGGCCGTCATTGATGGCCTGGAGAGGGACAGCTACGAGGAAGTCCCCATCGCCACCTATCGACGCGGGTATCTGCGCAGCTATGCGAGCCTGCTCGGCCTCGACGAAGATGCAGTGCTGTCGGCCTACCATGCGCACTTTGGCAAGGAGGACCTCGAGCATCGGGTTACGCCCGTGCACGTGGTCAGCCGGCCTCCCTCGCGAATCGGCACCTGGCTGTTTCGTCTGGTCACCCTGATCGTGATCGCCGGCCTGATCGGTCTGACCCTGATGTGGTGGCAGAGCCGCGGCGGCAGCGAACCGCCCGCGCCGGGTGACACAGCAGCGGTGACCGTGGATGACATGGATGGCAATGCCTCCCTGGTCGAGGAAGCAGGCAGCGAAGGGGGCACCGACACCGGCGAGAGTGACGCCAACTCGACCACCTCGGCCGACACACCCCCTTCGGGCGACACGACCAGCCTGCTGGAAGCGCCCGAGGAAGCTGCGTCGGACAACACCCAGAACGCTGCGACCGACGCGACAGGCGAGGCTGACAACGAGGGCTCGGCTACGGCCTCGGACAGCGCCTCGACGGATACTGCCCCGGACACCTCCGCTGCTGGCGTTGAAGGCGCCAGCACCAACGCCGATCACCAGCAAGCCTCGGCCGATGCCCCGGCCGACGGCGACACACCGGCCAGAAGCGACACGGCCACCACCGAGACCTCCACCAGCCTGCTCGAGCTGAGCTTCAACGAGCAGTCCTGGACCGAAATCTTCGATGCCAGCAACCAGCGCGTCTTCGTCGGCTTGCAGGAGCCCGGCACCACGGCCAGCGTCGAGGGTACACCGCCCTTTCGCCTGACCGTGGGCAATGCCACCGGCGTCGAACTGAGCTGGGATGGCGAAGTCATCGACCTGAGCGAGCGCGCCGGTACCAACAACGTTGCTCGCTTCACCCTGGGAGAGTGAGTCACATGCACGCACCATCGCCCATCCAACGCCGCCAATCCCGCCGCATCCACGTCGGTGACGTGCCGGTCGGTGGCGGAGCCCCAATCTCTGTGCAGAGCATGACCAACACCGACACGCTCGATGTGGATGCCACCGTGGCGCAGATACAGCAACTCGAGAATGCCGGGGCCGACATCGTGCGCGTCTCGGTCCCCAGCATGGACGCCGCAGAAGCCTTCGGGCGCATTAAGCAGGCGGTGAAGGTCCCGCTGGTGGCGGATATCCATTTCGATTACCGCATCGCCCTGCGCGTGGCCGAGCTCGGCGTCGACTGTCTGCGCATCAACCCTGGTAACATCGGTCGTGAAGACCGGGTCGCCGCCGTGGTCGGTGCCGCCCGCGACAACGGCATTCCGATTCGCATCGGCGTCAATGCCGGCTCGCTGGAGAAAGACCTGCAGAAGAAATACGGCGAACCGACTCCGGCTGCCCTGGTCGAATCCGCGATGCGCCACATCGACCATCTGGACCGCCTCGACTTCCCGGGCTTCAAGGTCAGCGTCAAGGCCTCGGATGTGTTCATGGCGGTGGCCGCCTACCGCGAGCTGGCCTCACGCATCGAGCAGCCGCTGCACCTCGGCATCACCGAGGCCGGTGGCCTGCGCTCGGGCACCGTCAAGTCCTCCATCGGCCTTGGCATGCTGCTGATGGACGGCATCGGCGACACCATCCGCGTGTCCCTGGCCGCCGATCCGGTTGAGGAAATCAAGGTCGGCTTCGACATGCTCAAGAGCCTGAGCCTGCGTTCCAAGGGCATCAACTTCGTTGCCTGCCCCAGCTGCTCGCGCCAGAACTTCGACGTCATCGGCACCATGAACCAGCTCGAGGAGCGTCTCGAGGATGTCATGACGCCGCTCGATGTCTCGGTCATCGGCTGTGTGGTCAATGGCCCCGGCGAGGCCAAGGAAAGCGACATCGGCCTGACAGGCGGCAGCCCGGCCAACCTCGTCTATATCGACGGCAAGCCGTCAAGCAAACTGCGCAACGACCATCTGGTCGACGACCTCGAACGACTGATTCGTGACAAGGTCCGCGAAAAGGAACAGGCAGAACAGGACGTGATTGCCCGGGACGCCTGATCCCGGCACGTGAAGGAGTCAGCATTGAGCAAGAAGATCCAGGCCATTCGGGGCATGAACGACCTGCTGCCGACCCAGGCCCCGCTGTGGCAGTACTTCGAGACGCAGGTGCGCAACCTGATGGGACGCTACGGCTATGACGAGATCCGTACGCCCATTCTTGAGCAGACGGCGCTGTTCAAGCGCTCCATCGGCGAGGTCACCGACATCGTCGAGAAGGAGATGTATACCTTCGAGGATCGCAACGGCGATAGTCTGACCCTGCGCCCCGAGGGAACGGCCAGCTGCGTCCGGGCCGCCATGGAGAATGGCCTGCTGCACAACCAGACCCAGCGTCTCTGGTACCAGGGGCCCATGTTCCGCCACGAGCGCCCCCAGAAGGGGCGCTATCGTCAGTTTCACCAGGTCGGCGTGGAAACCTTCGGCCTCGAGGGCCCGGATATCGACGCCGAAGTGATTCTGCTCTCGGCACGGCTGTGGAAACAGCTCGGTCTCTTCGAGCATGTGACCCTGGAGCTCAACTCACTGGGCTCGCCGGAGGCTCGGGCCGCCTATCGTGACACCCTGGTCAGCTACTTCGAGGCGCACCACGACGTGCTCGACGAAGACTCGCGGCGGCGCCTGGCCACCAACCCGCTGCGCATCCTGGACTCCAAGAACCCGGCCATGGCGGACATGCTGGCGGCGGCGCCGCGGCTGATGGATCATCTGGATGCCGAGTCACGGGCGCATTTCGAGCGGCTTACCGCCATCCTCGACGCCGCCGGTATCGAGTACGTGATCAATCCCCGCCTGGTGCGTGGCCTGGATTACTATTCCCGCACCGTCTTCGAATGGACCACCGAGGCGCTGGGCAGCCAGGGCACAATCTGTGCCGGCGGCCGCTATGATGGCCTCGTCGAACAGTTGGGCGGCAAGCCGATTCCCGCCGTGGGCTTTGCGCTAGGGGTAGAACGCTTAGTGCTGCTGCTCGAGACGCTGGACCTGGTGCCCGAGGCGGCACTGGATACCCTGGACGTCTATCTGCTGCCGATGAGCGGTGACGCCGAAGCCGCCGCCCTTGGCCTGGCTGAGCGCCTGCGCGATGAAATGCCCGGCCTGCGCCTGCAGTTGCACTGTGGCGGAGGGGGGTTCAAGAGCCGTATTCGCAAGGCCGACAAGAGCGGGGCGCGACTGGCCCTGCTACTCGGCGAGGAAGAGCTGGCCAGCCAGACGGCCACGCTCAAGTTCCTGCGCGAGGATCGCGAACAACGCCGTATTGAACACAGCGAACTGGCCACTGTGCTGGGCGAGCTGTTGTCGGAAGCCTGACGGACCGTACTGTCAACAAGGAGGCCGCCCGTGGCGGAAATGAGAACCGAAGAAGAGCAGCTCGAAGCCATCAAGCGCTGGTGGAAGGAAAACGGCGTGTCGCTGCTGATCGGCGCGGCCATTGCCGCCGCCGGTGTCTTCGCCTGGAAAAGCTGGCAGGACTACCAGACCGCTCAGGCGGAAGCTGCCTCACAGCGTTATCAACAGTTGCTGCAATTGACCAGTCAGGATCAGCTGGACGACGGCGCCCGCGAGAGGGCCGAAGAACTGGCCACCACCCTGGTTGACGAGCATGGCGGCAGCCTCTACGCCGACCTGGGGCAGCTGCTGTCCGCCCGCCTGGCCGTCGGCGACGGTGAGCTGGGGAGCGCACGCAACGCCCTCGAGGGGCTCATCGCCGATAGCGAGCACGCCTACCTGGCCGGCCTGGCCCGTCTGCGACTGGCGCGCCTGCAGATCGCCGGGGATGACGCCGAGGCCGCCCTGGCGACCCTGGACGGGGCGATTCCAGACACCCTCTCGGCACAGCGCGCGGAAATTCGCGGCGACGCCCACTTCGTGCTGGGCGACACCGACAGCGCCGGCGACGCCTGGCGGGAGGCCCTACAACGCTCGCAACAGGGCGAACGTTCGCTGTTCGGCCTGCAACTCAAACTCGACAACCTGGGCGCTCAGGAGACCACGTCATGAAACCGACACTGGCGATCGCCGCTCTGGTGACATTGGGACTGATGGCAGGCTGCGCAGGCAAGGTGGATTCCGAAAATGCGCCGCGTGAACTGCAGGACATCACCCACAGCACCACCGTCGACACCCTCTGGGACGAACAGATCGGCGACGGCCTAGGGCTCGGCGGCTATTCCCTGGCCCCGGCGCAGGATGGCGACACTCTCTTCGCCGCCGATCATCAGGGCCTGATCAAGGCCATCAACGCCGACAACGGCGAAGTGCTCTGGGAAACCCGGCTCGACAGCGCCGCCTCAAGCGCCCTGACCGCGGTGGCCGACCATGTCTTCCTGGGCACCCGAAACGGCGAGATCCTCGCCCTGGATCAAGGCAGTGGCGAGGAAGTCTGGCGCTCGCGGGTCAGCAGCGAGGTTCTCTCCGCCCCGCAGGTAAACAACCGGCTGGTGGTGGTACAGACCATCGATGGCAAGGTGACCGCCCTCGATCGTCGCAGCGGTGCCGAACGCTGGGTCTACAGCACGTCACAGCCCGCCCTTACGTTGCGCAGCACCGGAACACCGCGGACCATCGATGCCGTGACCTTCGCCGGCCTGGCCAATGGCAGCCTGGTGACCCTGGACAACGGCAGTGGGCGGGCCCTCTGGGAGCGTCGTATCGCCGCACCGCAGGGACGCAGCGATATCGACCGCATGGTCGACCTGGCCGGGCAGCCGGTGCTCACTCCGGATGGTCGTCTCTTCGTGACCAGCTACAACGGGCGCCTGGCGGCGCTTCAGGCCACCAGCGGCCAGGGCCTGTGGGCACGCGACATCTCCAGCTACCATACCCCAGTGTTGGTCGGCGAGACACTCTACGTGGTCGACGCCGACAGCCACCTGGTCGCCCTCTCGGCCACCGACGGCCGTGAAAAGTGGCGCATGGCCGAGTTGGCGAACCGTCAACTGAGCGCGCCGGCCTTCGCCGACGGCCGACTGGTGGTGGGTGACATGGAAGGCTATGTGCACTTCATCGACGCCCGCGACGGCAAGCTAGTGGGCCGCGAGGAGATTGACGGCTCGGGGATCAGCGTGCGCCCGCTCACCGATGGCAAGCGTGTCTACGCTCTGGCCGACGACGGAAGCCTGGAGGCTCTGGAACTTAACCCATGAATCCCGTGATCGCTCTGGTCGGCCGCCCCAATGTGGGCAAGTCGACCCTGTTCAACCGCCTGACGCGTACGCGTGATGCGCTGGTGGCCGACTTCCCGGGTCTGACCCGGGACCGCAAGTACGGAAACGGCATCCTCGGTGGCAAGACCTATACGGTCATCGACACCGGCGGCATCAGCGGCGACGAGGATGGCATCGATGCGGTCATGGCGGAACAGTCGCTACAGGCCATCGACGAAGCCGACATCGTGCTGTTCATGGTCGATGGACGCACCGGGCTGCACATGGCCGACGAGGCCATCGCCAACCACCTACGCGTCAACCACAAGAAGACCTGGCTGGTCGTCAACAAGACCGACGGTCTCGAGGAACACTCGGCCATGGCCGACTTCTGGCAGCTGGGCATCGGTGAGCCGCGCTCGATCGCGGCATCCCACGGGCGCAATGTGACCGCGCTGATCGATCTGGTTCTCGAGCCCTTTCCCGAGCGCGACGAGGACATGCCCGCCGACACCAGCACCAAGGGCATTCGCATCGGTGTCATCGGCCGCCCCAATGTGGGTAAGTCGACGCTGGTCAATCGCATGCTCGGCGAGGAACGCGTGGTGGTCTTCGACGAGGCCGGCACCACCCGCGATGCTATCGAGATCCCCTTCGAGCGTCGCGGCGAGCCCTATGTGCTGGTCGACACTGCCGGGGTCAGGCGTCGCAAGAATGTTTCCGAGGTCGCCGAGAAGTTCTCGATCATCAAGACCCTCGAAGCGATCAAGGAGTGCCACGTCGCCGTGATGGTGCTGGACGCGCGGACCGGCCTGGTGGAGCAGGACCTTCACCTGCTCGACTATGTGCTGACCAGCGGCCGGGCCCTGGTGCTGGCGGTCAACAAGTGGGATGGCCTGGAAAGCGAGGCCAAGGACCGCATGCGCACCGAGATCAAGCGTCGCCTGGGCTTCGCCGACTATGCCGAACTGCACTTCATCTCGGCACTGCACGGCACTGCGGTCGGCGATCTCTATCCGTCCATCGAGCGGGCCTTTCAGTCGGCCCACAGCCGCTGGTCGACCAACCGCCTGACCAACATCCTGCGCGATGCCGTCGAGCAGCACCAGCCACCGATGATCCATGGCCGCCGCATCAAGCTCCGCATGGCCCACCAGGGCGGCACCAACCCGCCGATCATCGTGGTCCACGGCAACCAGACCGGCTCGCTGCCCGAGGCCTACAAGCGCTTCTTGACCAACACCTTCCGCAAGGTGCTCAAGGTGCGTGGCACGCCCATGCGCTTCGAGTTTCGTTCGGGCAAGAATCCCTACGACAACATGGCCGAGGCCAGCGACCGCGACAAGGCCAAAAAGCGCGAGCTCGAGCGCAGCAGGGAATCACGCCGCAACCGCCGCTGATCGGCGGTGCCTGCCGACCGCGGCCAGTGGTGCTTCACGTCCCCAGGCGGCGCTGACCCACCAGCTGACAGGCAAACTGCCAGGCCACACGGCCACTGCGGCCGCCGCGCAGGGTGGCGTAGCGGATGGCTTCGCGACGTGCCGACTCGTCCCAGTCATCGCCTTGCCCCAGCCAGTTGACCCAGTGCTCACAGGCTTGCAGGTAGGTGGCCTGGTCGAAGGGGCGAAAGCTCAGCCACAGACCGAAGCGATCCGACAGGGCGATCTTCTCTTCCACGGCGTCACCGTGATGCAGTTCCTGTCCGACCAGGTGCGATCCCTGATTGTCGGCCATCGATTCCGGCAGCAGATGACGCCGATTTGAGGTGGCATACAGCAGCACGTTCGCCGGCGGCCCGGTGAGCGCACCATCCAGCACGCTCTTGAGGGCCTTGTAGGCATCATCCTGGCCCTCGAAGGACAGGTCATCGCAATACACCACGAAGTGGTGGGGCTCGTGGCGCAACTGCTCGACCAGCACGGGGAGCGCGGACAGATCATGACGATCGACCTGCACCAGGCGCAGTCCCTCGGCGGCCAGGTCATTGAGCAGGGCCCGCACAAGCGACGACTTGCCACCGCCGCGGGCACCCCAGAGCAGGGCATGATTGGCCGGATAACCACGCAGGAAGGCACGCGTATTGTCGACCAGCGCCTGCTTCTGGCGCTCGACCCCCAGCAGATCGGCCAGTTGCAGCGCGTCGCGGGGCGGCACCGGGGTGAGGCGCCCGCCCAGTGGATGGCGCTGCCACAGCGCCGCCACATCCTGCTGCCAGTCGACCTTTACCGGCGCCGGCGGCAGCCAGGGCTCCACCCGCTCCAGCACGCCCAGCAGGCGCCGAGCCAGTTCATCATCCATCGAGGCACTCTCCTTACTGTCGTCAGGGCGGTCGAATGGCATAATGCCATAGCCAGCCCTCGCCTTGAGGAAACGCTGAAGAAATCGCCGAGCATAGTAAAGCGCAAGGCGCACGGAACACAGGAAGCGAGACATAACAAATAGTTAGGCGAGCTTTCGCGTACCGCGCAACGAAGCGATTTGCATGCGAAGGCATTTAAGCAGTGTTTCCTTGACCCACACGGCAGGCGCGGTACCTTGTCAGAACCATCAAGGACCCGAAAGCCGATCCAAGGAGGACTCCATGCGCTGGATGCAGTGTCTCGCCATCGGTGCGCTCAGCATTGCCATTGCCGCCTGCTCGACATCCCCGACCGGACGCTCACAGCTGATGCTGATGTCCGAATCCGAGCTGAACCGGATGGGCGCCAAGGCGTTCGACAAGTACCAGCAGGAACTGCCCACGGTCGGCGGGGCGCCCTTGCGCCGGGTGCAGTGCATCACCAACGCCATCGTCAAGGTGCTGCCGCCTGAAGAGCGTCAGTCCAACTGGGAGGTTCGGGTCTTCAAGGATGAGTCGGCCAATGCCTTCGCTCTGCCCGGCGGTTATGTGGGCGTGAACACCGGCCTGCTGGACCTGGCCGACGACACCAATCAGGTGGCCTCGGTGATCGGCCATGAAATTGCCCATGTCATGGCCCAGCACGCCAATGAGCGCGCCTCGACCCAGAGCGCGACCCAGGTCGGCCTGAGTGTTGCCTCGGCGGCAGCGGCGGCGGCCGGTCTCGAGGGCCCGACCCATGACATGACCATGCAGGCACTCGGCATGGGCGCCCAGTTCGGCGTGCAACTGCCCTTCTCGCGCAGCCACGAGAGCGAAGCCGACGAGATCGGCCTCGACCTGATGGCCCGCGCCGGCTTCGACCCCCGCGCCAGTGTTCAGCTGTGGCGCAACATGAGCCAGGCGGGCGGCGGCCAGCCACCCGAGTGGATGTCGACCCACCCCAGCCACGGCAGCCGCATCAGCGACCTGCAGGCGGGCATGAACCAGGCCATGACCACCTATCGACAGGCTCGGCAGTCGGGACGCACTCCCGACTGCTGACTCCCTGCGCAAGCCGGCTCACAGTTCGCGGCGCAGGCGCTCGAGCACCGGGGTAACCGCGGGGTGCCGGCCGCGCCACAGGGCAAAGGATTCGGCGGCCTGGCCGACCAGCATGCCCAGGCCGTCGATGCCCCTGGCGCCGCGTTCGCCGGCCCAGCGCAGGAAAACCGTCGGCTCGGCGCCATACATCATGTCGTAGGCGACGCCGCCCGCCGAGAAGAGGTCATCCGGCAGCGGCGGTAGGTCGCCGGCCAGACTGGCACTGGTGCCATTGATCACCAGGTCGAATGGACCGCGCACGGCGTCGAATCCGCCCCCCGTCACCGCTCCGAGATCGGCGAAGTCCGCGCCCAGCTCCTCGGCCCGGGCGGCCGTGCGATTGGCGATGAACAGGCTGGCCGGTCCGGCCTCCAGCAAAGGTTCCAGCACGCCGCGCACCGCGCCCCCGGCCCCCAGTACCAGCAGCCGCTTGCCGGCAATCTCGACACCGTGGCGCAGCAGGTCGCCGACCAGCCCCAGGCCATCCGTGGTGTCGCCGTGAGTCTCGCCGTTATCACCGAGGCTCAGGGTGTTCACCGCTCCCGCACGGCGCGCGCGCTCACTCAGGGTATCGCAGAGCCGATGCGCGGTTTCCTTGAAGGGCACGGTGACATTGGCCCCGCGCCCACCTGCGGCGATAAAGGCGCGCCAGGCGCCGGCGAAGTCATCCAGCGGCGCCTCGACGGCCGTGTAGGTGAGCGCCTCACCGGTCTGCTCGGCAAAGGCCGCGTGAATCGCCGGCGACTTCGAATGGCCGATCGGATGACCGAACACACAGTAACGATCCGTCATTGCCCTGCCTTCTCGTCAGCCAGCCAGTCCCGCGGCTGCAGATACTCGTCCAGTTCGGCCTCCGGGCTTCCCGGCTGCGGGGCCCAGCAGTACTCCCAGCGTGCCAGCGGTGGCATCGACATCAGGATCGACTCGGTGCGCCCGCCACTCTGCAGGCCGAACAGGGTGCCACGATCCCAGACCAGGTTGAATTCCACATAGCGGCCGCGCCGGTAGAGCTGGAAGTCGCGCTCCCGCTCACCCCAGGCCTGATCACGGCGACGCTGGATGATGGGCAGGTAGGCATCGAGGAAGCTATCACCCACCGCCCGCTGAAAGGCGAAGCAGCGTTCGAAGCCGCCCTCGTTGAGGTCATCGAAGAAAAGCCCGCCCACGCCCCGTGCCTCGCCCCGGTGCTTGAGCGTGAAGTAGTCGTCGCACCAGGCCTTGAAACGCGGGTAGACGTCCTCGCCGAAGGGCGCACAGGCGTCGCGTGCCACCCGGTGCCAGTGGCGGACATCCTCGAGCACCGGATAGAAGGGCGTCAGATCATAGCCGCCGCCGAACCACCAGACCGGCGCCTCGCCTTCCTTCTCGGCGATCAGAAAACGCACATTGCCGTGGCTGGTGGGCACATGGGGATTCTCGGGGTGCAGCACCCAGGACACCCCCAGGGCATGAAAGCTGCGCCCCGCCAGCTGCGGGCGGGCCGCCGAGGCGGCTGCCGGCAGCGAGGCGCCGTGGACGTGCGAGAAATTGACGCCCCCCTTCTCGAAGACGGCTCCGTTCTCGATGACCCGCGAACGGCCACCACCGCCTTCTTCACGCTCCCAGGTATCCTCGCGAAAGTCCGCCCGGCCGTCCTCCGCGGCCAGCGCCTGGCAGAGGCGGTCCTGCAGATCGAGCAGGTATGTCTTGACGTCTTGGAGATGCGCTTGGGCCACAGGGCCTCCTCGCTGAATGTCAGAATGAGTGGAACCCGCCGGAACACCACTGGAAACCGGAGATGCCGCACCAACGGGGTGCCGGGGGACAGGTCAGGCACGCAGCACGTCACCGGTGGCCAGGTCACGAATGGTGCTGGGTCGGGTATGGCCACCCAGGGCGCCCTCGAGAATGCCATCCAGCTCATTGCCGAAGAGCTGTTGAAGCGCTTCGAGGCTCATGACGGAGGGCTCGCCGGCACGGTTGGCCGAGGTGGAGACCAGCGGGCCGCCGAAGGCGCGGCACAGTGCCTGCACCTCGGGGTGTTCGCTGATTCTCAGGGCCACCCTGGTGTGCTCACCCCTGACCAGGGCGTGAGCTCGCCCGTTATCGGGCACCAGCCAGGTGGTCGGCTGGGCCCGGGGCTCCACCAGGCGCCGGCGTTGATCCGGCGCCAGCCCTTCCAGCCAGGGCTGACACTGCTCGAGGTCGGCCGCCACCAGAATCACGCCCTTGGCCGGGTCACGACGCTTGATGTCCAGCAGGCGTTGCAGGGCCGGGACATCATCCGGGTCGCAACCCAGCCCCCAGACGGCTTCAGTGGGGTAGGCGATCACGCCGCCTTCACGCAGTATATCGACAAGGGCATCAAGAGAACGGGCCTGTGGCATGACGGTGCATCCAATCGATCAGGGCTGAACATGAAACGGTCGAACGAATTCTATCATGCCCCCGACGGCCTCGGCAGGCGTACCCAGCCGCCCGCGGCCTGGGCCGCACGGCCCTCGAGCTCCAGAAGCAGCAGTCGCTGCTGGCACTCGGCCACCGCCAGCCCGCTCAGCTCGACCAGCACATCGACCGGGGTAGGGCTATCACTCAGCCAGGCCAGCAGAGGGTCGACACAGGCCTCCGCTTCCTCGCCGCGACACTGTGTCACAGGCTCACCACGCCACTGCCCTAGCTCGGCCAGGATATCGTCCAGGTCCCTGACCAGACTGGCGCCCTCGCGGATCAGGTGCAGGCAGCCACGTGCCTGCGGATTGTGAATCGAACCCGGCACGGCCAGCACTTCACGCCCCTGCTCGGCGGCCAGCCGGGCACTCACCAGGGAACCGCTGCGCTCGGCGGCCTCGACCACCAGCACGCCCTGCGACAGGCCGCTGATGAGACGGTTGCGGCGGGGGAAAAATCCCGCCCGAGCGCGAGTGCCCGGCGGATGCTCGGACAGCAGGAGGCCTCCTTCATCACGCAGCATCTGATGCAGGTGATAATGGCGAGCCGGGTAAACGACATCCACGCCGCAGCCCAGAACGGCGATACTGCGTCCTCCGGCCTCCAGCGCGGCCTGCTGGGCAATGCCATCGATGCCCAGCGCCATGCCGCTGACAACACACCAGCCATGCTCGGCCAACTGACGCGCAAAGCCCGCGGCATTGCCGCGCCCCTCACGAGTGGGGCGCCGCGTGCCGACCATGGCCAAGCGCGGGCGTTCCAGCGCCGCCAGGTCTCCCTGGGCCCAGAGCACCGGTGGCGGGTCGGCGATATGATCGAGCACCTGCGGCCAGCTCGAATGCCCCGGATGCAGCAGGCTACGCTGGGCCGACTCAGCCAGCCAGTCCTCCGCGGCCGCGATGCGTTCGCTGAGCGGGCTCTTATCCGGGTGCTCGAGCCACAGGCGAAGAGCCTGGGCCGCAGGGCGCGGCAGAGCAGCCAGCCAGCCATCCGGCCAGGCTGGAGCGAAGGCCAGAACCTCGGCCAGACGAGTGGCCCCGAGCCCCGGCAACAGGGATATGGCCAACCATTCCATGGCGATGCGTTGCATGGGCAAATCTCCCGGCCCGTCGCGGCAGCACTCCCGGGGCGCGCCGCGAAATGCTATACTTAAAGGTCATCAAACTAATCGGGCCGAAGCGGTTTTCTGCCCCGCCCTTCGCCCCTAGAATAGACCCGGATTTCGCTTTTCCGCACAACGGTGACCTACGCCATGGCCAAACTTCCCATTCTCGAATTCCCCGATGAACGCCTGCGCACCGAGGCGGCCCCGGTCGAGGCGGTCGACGACGGCGTGCGTCAGCTGGTCGACGACATGCTCGAGACCATGTACGACGCCAGTGGTATCGGTCTGGCCGCCACCCAGGTGGATGTCCATCGCCAAGTGATCGTCATGGACGTCAGTGAAGGGCGCAACGAGCCCAGGGTGCTCATCAACCCCCGCTATACCCCGATTGGCGAAGCCCGTGAGCCGCTTCAGGAAGGCTGCCTGTCGATCCCCGACTATTACGCCGAGGTGCCGCGGGCCCTGAAGGTTCACCTGGAAGCCTTGGATCGCGACGGTACGCCCTACGAGCTGGAGGCCGAGGGTCTACTGGCCCACTGCATCCAGCACGAATTCGACCACCTGCGCGGGGTGCTGTTTGTCGACTACCTCTCGCCACTCAAGCGCAACAGGGTCATGAAGAAAATGCAGAAGCGCCACAAGCTTGCCCAGGACGCCTGATCCACACCTCCCGGCGACACACGGCCAGGGCCCGTTGAGGCATTGGCCTTCTTAATGGTGACCCGGTTCCGTTATCATGCCGGGCACCCATTTCGGTAAGGCTCCCCGACATGTCCCAACCGCTGCGTGTCATCTTCGCTGGCACACCCGACTTCGCGGCCACCAGCCTGCAAGCGCTCCTCGAAAGCCGTCACCAGGTGGTGGGGGTCTATACCCAGCCGGACCGGGCCGCCGGTCGCGGTCGCAAGCTGACAGCCAGCCCCGTCAAGCAACTCGCCCTGGCACATGAGCTGGCGGTGTTCCAGCCTGCATCGCTGCGCTCGGGCGAGGCTCAGGCCGAACTGGCCGACCTCGAGGCCGACGTGATGGTGGTGGTCGCCTATGGCCTGATTCTGCCCCGGGCGGTACTGGAAACCCCGCGGCTGGGGTGCCTGAATGTACACGCTTCGCTGCTGCCACGCTGGCGCGGGGCGGCGCCAATCCAGCGCGCCATCGAAGCTGGCGACACCGAGAGCGGCGTGACGCTGATGCAGATGGACGAGGGGCTGGATACCGGCGACATGCTGCTGATCCGGCGCACGCCGATCACCGCGGCCACCACTGGGGGCTCCCTGCACGACAGCCTGGCGGCGCTGGGCGGCGAGGCACTCATAGAGACCCTCGACCGTCTGGTGGAGCCCGGCATCACCCCGACGCCGCAGCCCGAGGCAGGCGTCACCTACGCTGCCAAGCTGAGCAAGGCCGAAGCCGAACTGAACTTCGATGCCCCGGCGACATCGCTGGCCGCGCGGGTTCGTGCCTTCAACCCCTGGCCCGTGGCCTGGTGTCAGCTGGGCAGCGAGCGACTGCGGTTGTGGCTGGCCGAGCCGGGCACACTGGCCGCCCACGAGAGCGATGCCACCCCCGGCACCCTGCTCACGCCTGACCGGGATGCCCTGCGCATCGCCTGCCGCGACAGTGCGCTGCGCGTGACCCGTGCCCAGCTGCCCGGCGGCACCCCCCTGGGCGCCGCCGAGCTGATGCGCGCTCGGGCAGAGCGCTTCAGCGTCGGCACGCTACTCGGCCCACCTCACCGGGAGACTCCCGCATGAGCCAGCAACGTCACTCCACGCCCCGCAGCAAATCGCTGGATAACGGCCTGGCCGTGCGAGCCGCCGCCGCTCGCGCCCTGGCCCCGGTCATCACGGGCCGCAAGTCGCTCAATGACCTTGACGACCATCAGGTCATCGCCCGCGACCGCGCCCTGTTCAAGGAGCTTTGCTTCGGCACCTGCCGCACCCTGCCCCGCCTCGAGGCCCTGACCGGCAAGCTGCTGGAGAAGGCCTTCAAGACGCGGGATGCCGATATCCAGGCGCTGCTGCTGGTCGGCATCTACCAATTGTTGTACATGCGCATCCCCGCCCACGCCGCCGTGGGCGAGACCGCCGGGGCGGCTCGCCTGCTCGGCAAGACCTGGGCGACCCGGGTGCTGAATGGCTGCCTGCGACGCCTGCAGCGCGACAGCGCCGCTCTCCAGGCCGAGGTCGATAAGGATCCCGCCGTGGCACTGCTGCACCCGCGCTGGTGGGTCAGGTCACTGCGCCAGGCCTGGCCGGAAGACTGGAAGCGGATCTGCGAGGCCAACAACCAGCCGGGGCCCATGACGCTCCGCGTCAATCGGCGCTTCGGCGATCGCGAAATGTACCTGCAACGCCTCGACAGTGCCGCGCGACTCTGCCCCCATGCCCCGGATGGCCTGACCCTGGATACGCCCTGCGAAGTGAACGAGCTGCCCGGTTTTCGCGAGGGGCACGTCAGCGTGCAGGATGAGTCGGCGCAGCTCGCCGCCGTGCTGCTGGGGCCGGTAATCGCCCCGCGCCCCGGGGCGCGGGTGCTGGACGCCTGTTGTGCCCCGGGTGGCAAGGCCTCCCATCTGCTCGAGCTCTACGATGTCCAGATGCAGGCCATCGACAGCGATGACGTCCGCCTGGCCCGCGTCGAGGACACCCTGTCGCGCCTCGGGCTGGATGCCGAGCTGGTACACGGTGATGCCACCGCCCAGGACTGGTGGGATGGCACGCCCTTCGATGCCATCCTGCTGGATGCCCCCTGCTCGGGCAGCGGCGTGATTCGTCGTCACCCGGACATCAAGCGGCTGCGCCGGTCATCGGACATTGCCAAGCTGGCCGAACTGCAATCTCGCCTGCTGGACAATCTCTGGCCGCTGCTGGCCGAGGGTGGCACCCTGATGTATGCCACCTGCTCGGTGCTGCCGGCCGAGAATACCGATCAGTTGCAGGCCTTCCTGGCGCGCACTCCGGATGCCGAGGTCACCACCCCCGAAGGACTGGCCTGGGGCCAGCCGGCCGGCGCAGGGCGCCAGCTACTGCCGAGCGTTGACAGTCATGACGGCTTTTTCTATGCCAGACTGCGAAAGACGGCCGGCTGATGCCGGCCAGGCAGCAGAGACCACCCGACCAGGCTTCATTCACGAGGGATCGCCACCATGCAACATACCTACAAGCACATCGAGTTGACCGGCTCATCGGAAAAGAGCATTGAAGATGCCGTGCAAGGCGCCCTGAGCAAGGCCGCAGAGAGCCTCCACAGCATGCGCTGGTTCGAGGTGCTGGACACGCGCGGCCATATCGAGGACGGGCGTGTGGCCCACTGGCAGGTCACCATCAAGGTCGGCTTCACCCTGGACTGAGCCGATCACTGTCTTTCACCAAGCGACTGGTTTAGGCTCTTCGCCACGCCCGGTGGCATGATGCCCATGCGCTTCTTTCTTGCGGACTCTGACAGACGATGAAGATCATCATTCTCGGCGCCGGCCAGGTCGGTGGCACCCTGGCCGAACACCTGGCCCGCGAAGAGAACGACATCACGGTGGTGGACACCGATGGCGAGCGGCTGCGCGAGCTGCATACCCGCCTGGATATTCGCACCGTGGCCGGTGCGGCCTCCTACCCCATGGTGCTGCGCCAGGCGGGCTGTGAAGACGCCGACATGCTGATCGCGGTGACCAACACCGACGAAGTCAACATGATCGCCTGTCAAGTGGCGCATACCCTCTACCGCACCCCCACCAAGATCGCCCGGGTGCGGGCCACCGCCTACCTGACGCGCAAGGGCCTGTTCGCCCACGAGGCCGTGCCCATCGACGTACTGATCAGTCCCGAGCAGGTGGTCACCGACCATATCCGCCGCCTGATCGAGCACCCCGGTGCCCTCCAGGTCCTCGAATTTGCCTCGGGCCTGGTACAGCTGGTGGCCGTCAAGGCCTACTATGGCGGCCCGCTGGTGGGCCAGGAGCTGGGCTTTCTGCGCCGCCACATGCCAAGCGTGGACACCCGGGTGGCCGCCATCTATCGACGCAATCGGCCGATCATTCCGCGCGGCGACACCGTCATCGAGGCCGACGACGAGGTCTTCTTCATCGCCGCGCGGCGCGATATCCGTGCCGTGATGAGCGAACTGCGCCGACTCGAGCGCGACTTCCGGCGCATCGTCATCGTCGGCGGCGGCAACATCGGCGAGCGCCTCGCCGAACATCTGGAACACAGCCACCAGGTGAAGATCGTCGAGCGCAGCCTGGAGCGCTGCACCCAGCTCTCCGAGCGGCTCGACAGAACAGTGGTGCTGCATGGCAGCGCGACCAGCAAGCGCCTCCTCGAGGAAGAGAACATCGAGGATTGCGATATCTTCTGTGCCCTGACCAACGACGACGAGGTCAACATCATGTCGTCTATGCTAGCCAAGCGCATGGGCGCCAAAAAGGTGCTGACCCTGATCAACAATGCCGCCTACGTGGACCTGGTGCAGGGCGGCGAGATCGACATCGCGATATCCCCCCAGCAGGCCACCATCGGCAGCCTGCTGACCCATGTGCGACGCGGCGATATCGTCAATGTGCACTCGCTGCGCCGCGGGGCCGCCGAAGCCATCGAGGCCATCGCCCATGGCGACACCCAGTCCTCCAAGGTGGTGGGCAAGGCTATCGCCGACATCGACCTGCCGAGCGGCACCACCATCGGCGCGATCGTGCGTGGCAAGGAGGTCCTCATCGCCCATGATGACGTGATCGTGGAATCCGGCGATCACGTCATCCTGTTCGTCATTGACAAGCGTCGCATTCGCGACGTGGAGCGACTCTTCCAGGTGGGGCTGACCTTCTTCTGATGGAGTGGATCATGTCGACAGGGACGACGAGGAGGATCCTGCCATGAGCCTGCGCATGATCCTGCGCATCCTGGGCCTGCTGCTGATGATGTTCAGCCTGACCATGGTGCCGCCCATCCTGATCTCGCTGCTGTTCGCCGACGGCATGTGGGAGGCCTTCAGCGTCGCGCTGGGCATCACGGTGGGCACCGGAGCCTTAATGTACCTGCCCAACCGCCACGCCCGCAAGGAGCTGCGAACGCGCGACGGCTTTCTGATCGCCGCGCTGTTCTGGAGCGTACTTGGGCTGTTCGGCTCGCTGCCGCTGATGCTGACCGGGGCCTCGGCGCTGTCGCCCACCGATGCGGTCTTCGAATCCTTCTCCGGGCTGACGACCACCGGCGCCACGGTGATCACCGGCATCGACATGCTGCCCAAGGCGATTCTCTACTATCGCCAGCAGCTGCAGTGGCTGGGCGGCATGGGGATCGTGGTGCTGGCGGTGGCGATCCTGCCGACCCTGGGCGTCGGCGGCATGGCGCTGTATCGCACCGAGATCCCCGGCCCGCTCAAGGACTCCAAGCTGACGCCGCGCATCACCGAGACGGCCAAGGCCCTGTGGTATATCTATGCCACCCTGACGATCACCTGCATGCTGGCCTACATGGCGGCCGGCATGGACTGGTTCGATGCGCTGGGGCACAGCTTCTCTACGGTGGCCATCGGCGGCTTCTCGACCCATGACGCCAGCATAGGGCACTTCGACAGTGCCGTGATCGAACTGATCTGTGCCGGCTTTCTGCTGATCTCGGCGTTCAGTTTCAGCCTGCACTTCGTGGCCTGGCGGGAGCGCCGACTCACACATTACTTCCTGGACCCGGAAGCACGCTTCCTGATGATCTTCCTGTGCGTGCTGACCCTGGTCACCGCCGTCTCGCTGTGGCTTACCAGCGACTACGACACCGCCGAGGGCCTGCGCCACGCCTTCTTCGAGGTCGTCTCGGTGGCTACCACGGCGGGCTTCGGGGTCGCCGACTTTTCCTCCTGGCCCGGCGCCCTGCCCTTTTTGCTGTTCGTGGCGGCCTTCGTGGGTGGCTGCTCCGGCTCCACGGGCGGCGGCATGAAGGTCATCCGCATCATCCTGATCATCAAGCAGGGCATGCGCGAGGTCATGCGGCTGATCCATCCCAGCGCGGTGATAACGGTCAAGATCGGTAAGGTCAGTGTGCCGGAGGGCATCGCCCAGGCCGTGTGGGGGTTCTTCTCGGCCTATGTAATGCTGTTTTTCCTGATGCTGGTCGGCGTCATGGCCACCGGGGTCGACCAGGTCACCGCCTGGTCGACCGTAGGCTCCGCGCTCAACAACCTCGGCCCGGCACTCGGCGAGGCCTCGGCGCACTATGGCGACCTGCCGAGCCTGGCCAAGTGGATTCTGGTGGTCGCCATGCTGCTCGGCCGCCTGGAAATCTTCACCGTGATGGTGCTCTTTACCCCGGCCTTCTGGCGCAAGTGACGAATGCCGCGACGGGTTTGCCCGCCGGCGACACTCGTGGATAATCAACTCTCTCACCTCTTCAAGGCTCATGCGTCCATGACCGATACTCAGGACTGCACTCTCGACGAACCGGCGGCCGACGCCGTCGGCCCGCGCCGTACCCTGCAGGTTGGCACCACGCGCTACACCCTGCTGGGCACGGCCCACGTCTCGGCCAGCAGCGCCGCGGAAGTGCGCGACATGATCGCCTCCGGCGACTACGATGCGGTGGCCATCGAGCTGTGCGACTCGCGTCACCAGAACCTGGCCAACCCGGATGCCCTGGGCGAGCAGGACCTGTTCCAGGTCTTTCGTCAGGGCAAGGCCGGCATGGTCGCCGCCAGCCTCGCGCTGGGCGCCTTCCAGCAGCGTGTTGCCGAGCAGTCCGGCATCGAGCCCGGCGCCGAGATGCGTGCCGCCGTCGAGGGCGTGCGCGAGCACCAACTGCCGCTGGCGCTGATCGACCGCGACATCGGCATTACCCTCAAGCGCATCTATCACAACGTGCCCTGGTGGCAGCGTTTCTCGTTGTTTTCGGGGCTGCTGGGCGGCGTCCTGTCGCGTCAGGATGTGTCCTCGGAGGACATCGAGCGTCTCAAGGAAGGCGATGTGCTGGAGTCGACCTTTCGCGAGTTCGCGTCTCAGTCGGAGTCCTTGTATACCCCGCTGATCAGCGAGCGCGACCGTTTCATGGTATTGCGTCTGGCCGAGCTCTGCCCGCCCGGCCAGTACCGCCATGTGCTGGTGGTCATCGGCGCCGGTCATCTGGGCGGCATGAGCGAGCATCTCGAAGCGCCCCTGCCCGAGGCCCCCGCCGAGGAGCGTCAACAGCTCGAGGTGACACCACCGCGCTCGAGGATCTGGCGGGCCGTGCCCTGGCTGATCACCGCCCTGGTGCTGACCGGCTTCGCCATCGGCTTTTCGCGCAACACCCAGCTCGGCTGGGAGCTGGTGGGCGAGTGGTTCCTGATCAACGGCGTGCTCTCGGGTGCCGCGACCCTGGTTGCCCTGGCCCATCCGTTGACCGTCATCGCCACCCTCTGCGCCGCCCCGTTGACCTCTCTCAACCCCACCATCGGCGCGGGCTTCGTCGCCGCGGGGGTCGAATTGAGCCTGCGCAAACCCAAGGTGCGAGACTTCTCCACCCTGCGCCATGACGTGACCCACTGGAAGGGCTGGTGGCGCAACCGCGTGGCGCGCACCCTGCTGGTGTTTCTCACCGCTACCCTGGGCTCGGCCGCCGGCACCTGGGTGGCCGGGCTGCGAATCGCCGGCAAGCTCTTCGGTTAGGGAAGCGCTGATTTGTGTCGCGAGCGATGATAGGTTGACTGCCGCCGGAACGGAGGAACCGGAGTTTACGCGATGCTAAATGAGGATGCCGACCGGGCTCGCGCACGAGTACCGCCGGCAGCCAAGATATCGAGCGCAGCAATAAATCAGTGTTTCGCTAGCGCTCCTGGCGTGCCGCAAGCAGCCTCTGCATGGCCGGCGAGGTCTCGGTCAGCTTGATGTAGCGACGGCTCGCCGCGTAGCACTCATTGAAGACCTCGAAGTAGTCGTCCAGATGGTCCGCGGCCTGACTCTCGCCGGCCTGACGCAGCAGCTCGGCGGCCACTTCGGCGGTGCTCAGGTGCTCGGCGGAGGCCGGCTTGCGCAACCGATAGCGCGTCTGCCGGTCGGTCACCAGCGGCAGAACGGGCAGCCCCGCCAGATAGTCACTGCGGCGAAAGATCTTGCGCGCCTGCCGCCAGGTGCCATCCAGCAGAATCAGTACCGGGACTCGCCCTGCCTCGCGCCGCTTGATCACCCGCTCGACGTCGACCACCCGCTCGGCATAGCCCGGCTGATCGTCGGGAAAGACCACGAAGGGGGCATAGCGCGGATCATCCAGCAGCGCCAGGAGGGCCGGATCCGGAGCGGTGCGATACCAGGTGAAGACCCGAGTCCTCGGCAGCACATCGCGAATCAAGCGTCCCGTGTTGGTTGGCTTGTAGTGCTCGATCGGATGCGTAAGCAGCCATACCTCGACCCGACAGTGTGCACTGACCCGATAGGGACACAGACAATTCAACTCGGGTAGATTGCAGGAGGGGCAACGCACCACGGTGCTTCCGCGCGCATTGAATTCACGGCGCGGCGGCGACTCGTCGGTGTGCTCGGTCTGGGCCTGGCCGGCAGGCGGCAGCGGATCGTCTGGCATGCATCACGGGAGTGTCGCTCCAAGGGAAGCAGATTCTACCACGCTGCGCGCTAGCGTCCGAAGCTCAGAATCCCTCGTGAGGCAGCTCCAGGCGCTGCTGACGGCGCCAGTGCTCGACCAGCCGGGGGACGCCCTCACCGGCGGAAAGCGCCAGGCCATGCACGCCGGTGGTGGTCAGTTCTTCGGCCTGGGGGTCGACCAGCACGCGCGGCGCCTCCAGGGACGCTTCATCGACCAGCGAGGCCGCCGGCATGACCGCCAGCGAAGTCCCCACCACCAGCAGCAGGTCCGCCTCGGCCACCAGCGCGAGGGCATCGCCGAAGCGCGGCACCGCCTCGCCGAACCACACCACATCCGGGCGCAGTTGACTGCCCAGATCACACAGGTCGCCCAGCTCGATGCCGCCTTGCGGCAAGGGGTAACGCAGATCCGCCTTCAGCGAGGAGCGTGCCTTGAGCACCTCACCATGCAGATGCACGACATGGCGTGAGCCGGCCCGTTCGTGGAGGTCATCGATATTCTGGGTGATGATACTGACGGCAAAGCCATCGGCTTCCAGCTCGGCCAGCGCCTGGTGGCCGGCATTGGGTCGGGCACTGCGCACCTGCTCGCGCCGCGCATCATAGAAACGCAGCACCCGCTCGGGATCGCGGGCCCAGCCCTCGGGCGTCGCCACCGCCTCGATGGGATGATCGGCCCACAGCCCATCGGCCGCACGAAAGGTCTGGATACCGCTTTCGGCGCTCATGCCGGCACCGGTCAGCACCACCAGATGGGGGCTTTCAGGATGATTCGCCACATTACGCTCCTGATTGTCCATGGAAACTCGCCGGGGCCCCGCCGACCCGGGTACCGGCCCGGGTACCGGCCCGGCCGCAGACCAAAAACCGTCGAGGATGACATCCCGGCAAGCGACAGCGACAATGGCAGCCTGTTTTTCGTCAGGCGCCATCATGACCGACGCATTACCCATTCTCTACCACGATGAGCACCTTGTCGCCGTGCACAAGCCCGCCGACATGCTGGTGCATCGCAGTGCTCTGGCGCGTGGCGAGCGACGCTTCCTGGTGCAGAGCCTGCGCGACCAGATCGGCCGGCACGTCTATCCGGTCCATCGCCTCGACCGTCCGACCTCGGGCCTGATGGTGTTCGCCCTGGACAGCCGAACGGCGAGAACGCTGGCCGACGACTTCGCCGCGCATCGCGTCGGTAAACGCTACCTGGCCGTGGTGCGTGGCCATGGGCCCGAGCAGGAGTGCCTGGATTACGCCCTGCGCGACGAGGACGGACGACGCCCCAAGGCCGAGATGCCGGCCCGTGAGGCCCGCACCGCGATCGCTCGCCTGGATAGCGTCGAGCTGCCGGTGCGCGTCGACCGCTACCCCAGTGCCCGTTACTCGCTCATGGAAGCACGACCTTTGACCGGGCGGCGTCACCAGATTCGACGCCACCTGTCGCGCCGCGGTTATCCGATCATCGGCGACGCCAAGCATGGCAAGAGTGTGCACAACCGCTTCTTCGCCGAACAGCTCGACTGCCCGGGACTACTGCTGGCCGCGGTGGGACTGACCTTCACCCACCCGGTTCACGGCCAGCCCCTCTCGCTCGACTGCGCGCTGGACACTCGCCTGACCAGCCTCTTCCAGCACTTCGGCTGGTCGGGGCACTTGCCCACCAACGCGGGCCACCAGACCGCGACA
Source organism: Halomonas almeriensis (assembly GCF_030409235.1). Classification (GTDB taxonomy): domain Bacteria; phylum Pseudomonadota; class Gammaproteobacteria; order Pseudomonadales; family Halomonadaceae; genus Halomonas; species Halomonas almeriensis. Next base: position 22,498 of record NZ_JAUFPO010000002.1, on the reverse strand, counting down.
CGACCAATGACATCCTCATGACCGATACTGACGCCACGCCCGCTTCCTCCCGGGATGCCGACCACGAGCTTCGCTTCGGCGGTATTCGCCGCCTCTATGGACGACGCGCCGCGGATCACTTTCAACAGGCCCACGTCGTGGTGGTCGGCGTGGGGGGCGTGGGCAGCTGGGCGGCCGAAGCCCTGGCGCGTTCCGGCATCGGGCGCCTGACCCTGATCGACCTGGATGATGTCTGCGTGTCCAACGTCAACCGCCAGCTACACGCCCTGGATGGCACCATCGGCCGGCCCAAGGTCGAGGTACTGGCCGAACGCTGCCGGGCCATCAACCCGGCCATGGAGGTCATCGCCGATAGTGCCTTTGTCACCCCGAACAACCTCGCCGATCGGCTCCCTGCCGATGCCGATCATGTGATCGACGCCATCGACAACGCCGTGGCCAAGGCCGCCATGATTGCCTGGTGCAAGCGCCGCAAACAGCCGATCACCGTCACCGGGGCCGCCGGCGGCCAGACCGACCCGACTCGCATCCGCACGGCGGACCTGACGCGCACCGAACAGGACCCACTACTCGCCAGGGTCCGGTCACGCCTGCGCCGCGACCATGGGTTCTCTCGCAACCCCAGGCGGCGCTTCTCGGTGGAGTGTGTGTTTTCCGACGAGCAGCTGGTGTATCCGACCCCGGACGGCGAGGTCTGTCACACCCGGCCGGGCGCGGACGAATCGACCCGCCTGGACTGCGCCTCGGGCTTCGGCGCCGCCACCTTCGTCACCGGCACCTTCGGCTTTGTCGCCGTCAGTCGCGTCCTGGCTCGCCTGGCGCGCCAGAGCCGAGCGGCTCGATAACCCAGGAGACTCATGATGGAACCGCAGAACCCCGCTCCCGGCATTTACCGGCATTACAAGGGCGCGCTCTACGAAGTCATCGGCGTGGCCCATCACAGCGAAACCGAGGAGCCGCTGGTCGCCTACCGCGCCCTGTACGGTGACTACGGCCTCTGGGTCCGCCCGCTAGCGATGTTCATGGAAACCGTGGAGGTGCAGGGCGAACCCCTGCCCCGCTTCGCGCTGGAGAAGGCGTTTTAGGCAAGGAAGAAGAGGGAAGAGGGAAGTGCTGTAAGCTGTAAGACAGCCAGCATCGAGTCGCGAAATACTCAAGATACCCCCCGAGTCGGCGACGCCCGACCCCCCCAGACCTTTCGGGTCCAAGGGGTCTTACCTCTTAAAGCTTACAGCTTAAGGCTTGCCGCCGAGCTTACTCCGCCGCGGCCTGCATCTGCTGCTGAAGGTAGTTCTGGATCCCCACCTTGTCGATCAGGCCGAGCTCCGTCTCCAGATGATCGATGTGTTCTTCCTCATCGGAGAGGATCTGGCGGAACAGGTCGCGGCTGGCGTAGTCCTGCACCTGCTCGCAGTGCGCGATGGCATTGATCAGGTCGATGTGCGCCTTCTTCTCGATCTTGAGATCGCACTCGAGCATTTCCTTGGTGTTCTCGCCGATCAGCAGCTTGCCGTAGTCCTGAAGGTTGGGCAGGCCCTCGAGGAAGAGAATGCGCTCGATCAGGGTATCGGCGTGCTGCATTTCCTCGATGGATTCCTTGTATTCCCACTTGCCCAGCGCGTGGAATCCCCAGTCCTGATACATCTTGGCATGCAGGTAGTACTGGTTGATGGCCACCAGCTCGTTGCCGAGCACCGTGTTGAGATATTCAATGACCTTGCTGTCACCTTTCATGACGCGTCCTCTATCGTTGTCTGGCTCACTGGTCACTCTGGCACAGGGTCACGCGCCCGGCCAAGCATGCCGAACAGTCTAGATAATCACGCAGAAAGTTCAATAAAATCAAATGCTTGCAAATATCAAAGCAAACAATAGTGATTGTCATCACACGGCGTAGGCGAAATCGTCGGCGGGCATGGTCAGCATTTCCTCGACGGACTCCCGGGTGAGGCTCTTGCCCAGGCAGGCGCACTTGCCGCACTGGGTGCCGCAGCCCGTATCGCGCTGCACCTCACGCCAGCTGCGTGCGCCATCCTCCACACTCTGGCGGATGGCCTTGTCACTGACACCCTTGCAAAGACACACGTACATGACATCACCTCAGGCTGACCACGAATCAAATGTAAATGATTCGCATAGACTATCGCAACCATGGATGAGATCTTTTTTCGTACGTCATGGGGTGTCAGCCCTGCCGGGGCAGCGGGCCGGTGGACCCGGCAGTCTCTCAGGGCCGAGCGGCAGGCAGGAGCATGACGCGGGTACCGGAGGCCAGGTCCGCCCAGCTGCGTCGCCCGGGGTCCCATAGAATCCAGAGATGCCCCACGCCCAGCGCGGCCCAGGAGAGCCCTCCGACCACGAAACGCACCAGGCACTGACGCCAGTTGAGCGCCAGCCCCTGCGGCGTCTGCACGCGCAGGCGCCAGGCCTGCATGCCCAGCGTCATGCCGCCCCGCCTCCAGAAAAAACTCAGGAACCCGAAGGCGCCCAGCAACAGCAGGAGACGAAGGGACATGACCTGAGCAGCTCCCTGCCCCAACTGCTCGGCGGGCAGCCCCAGAAGGAGGCGACTGATCAGGACGTGACCAGCAGTGAGCGCCACCCATATCGCCAGCACCAGCAGGCTATCGTAGAGCATGGCGCCCAGCCGACGTCCCAGACCGGCGGGATGGGCATGCTCGAGATGGGTAAAGCGCTTGGCCATGGCAGCTCCCGCTCAGCCGCTGCGTCGCAGAAGGTAGAAACCCAGCGCCGCGCAGATCAGCGTCGGCGCCAGCACCGCCCAGGCCGGCGAGAAGCCAAAGACGGTAGAGGCCGGGCCGAGGAGGTCCTGCAGGTACTTGAAGCCCAGCCCGGTCACCACGCCGTAGAAGACTCGCGTCCCGGCCGCCACGCTGCGCAATGGCCCGAAGACGAAGGAGGCCGCTACTAGCATCAGCGACGCCATGGTCAAGGGCATCAACATTTTCTGCCAGAAGTACAGCAGTGGCTGGGTGGCATCCTGTCCCTGGGACTGCAGGTAGCTGGCATGGGCCCAGAGCTCGCTGGGCGCCTGGGTATCCACCTCACGCAGCAGGCGGTCCAGCTCGGCCGGGGTGAGGTCCGTCTCCCAGGAGCGCGTCGCCTGCTCGGTCACCACCGTGCGATTGTCCTCGAAGCGGGTCACCTTCACGTCCTCCATGACCCAGCCACCGTCCCGCCACAGGGCCCGACGGGCGCTCAGGGCCTGGCGCAGCTCGCGTCCCTCGAAACGGTAGCGCGTCAGGTCGAGCACGACATTGTCGGCGCGGATGGCGCCGAAACGGTAGAAGTCCTCGCCCTCGCGCTGCCAGCCGCCCTGCTCGGTCATCACGGCCCCCTCGCCCTGCATCTGCTGCAGACGCCAGGCGCTGGCGAATTGTTCGGTGCGCGGGCTGACGAACTCGGCGATGAACAGCACCACCGCCACCACCAGGATGATCGGCTTCATGACACTCCACAGAATGCGGCCCAGGGAACGCCCGGCAGCGCGCATGACCGTCAGCTCGTTGCTCGAGGCCATGCCGCCCAGGCCGATCAGGGCACCGATCAGCACCCCGACCGGCGCATACTGGTAGAAGCGCCAGGGCAGCCGCATGCACAGGTAGAGCAGCACATCCAGGGCACCGTAATTGCCCTCTACATCGCCCAGCTCATTGATGTAGGTGATGACCAGGTCCAGGCCCAGCAGCACCACCTGCACCACCAGAATGGCGCCCAGGACATTGCGCGCGATGTAGCGATCCAGACGGTCGGCGATCATCCACTCATCCCCTTGCGCTGCGCCTGCAGCGTCATCAGCAGGCCGATGGCCAGAAAGCCGAGGTGGATCGGCCACATGCCGAGCGCCACCGGCCAGCTCCCTCCGGCCATAGCATCCATGGCCGCCAGCAGCAGACTCAGGTAGGCCACGTACAGGAAGATCGCCGGCAGCAGCTTGGCAAAGCGCCCCTGACGCGGATTGACCCGGGACAGAGGCATGGCCAGCAGCGTGAGGATGAAGACCATGGGCGGCAGACCGAGTCGCCACTGCAATTGCGCCATAGCCTCGGGCGAGCCCTGCGCGGCCAGCACCGGCGTGCTCAGCAGCTCGGCATCATCGAGGTCCTGACGCTCGGCGGCGCCCGAGAGCCGCACCGCATAGCGACCGAAGGCCAGATGCTCGGCCACGGCACGCCCCGGATCGACGCTGAAACGCTGCCCCCGGGAAAGCACCAGGAAGCGGCTGCCGGTTTCTTCATCGACGGTCTGATAGCCCTCGGCGGCACGTGTCACCACGGTCTGCGGGGTACCATCGCCACGTCGTTGCCGCTCGCTGATGAATACCTCTTCCAGCCGTCGCTCGCTCTCGCTGAGCGTCTCCGTGTAAGCCACTCGGCCATCGCCGAAATCCTGAAAGCGTCCAGGCGCCAGCACACCGAAGTCCAGCTGGCTGCGCTGCTCGGCGATCATGGTCTCGTTGTGCAGCGCGCCGGCCGGCGTCAGCCACAGGCTGCACAGGCCGACCAGGATGGCCACCACCGTGGCCGGCAGCAGGCTGACCCACAACAGCTTGTTGGGGCTGGTCCCGCAGGCCACCAGCACGGTGATCTCGCTGTTGAGATAGAGCTGGCCAAGCGCCAGCAGAATCCCCAGGAAGAAGGCCAGCGGCAGGATGAGCTCGAGAAACCCCGGCAGATGAAAGAGCATCAGGGTGCCGAGAATATCCACGGGGATCTCGCCTTCGGCGGCATTCGAGAAATAACGAATGAAGCGACTGCCCATGATGACCAGCAACAGCACGCCGGCTACTGCCGCCATGGTCTGCAGGATCTCGCGGGTCAGGTAACGAAATATGATCAATACAGCCTCCCGGTCCGGGTTGCCGCCCTTGCTCCCGCACGACCGCAACCTCCGATCACGGCGTCGCTGGCGCATGCCCGGCCGCGCAGGGTGGCACGCTACACGGCACGGCATCCGGCCCTGGGCATCGACGCGGGGTCGGGTGTTGCCCTGTCAGCCTAGGTCAGTGTGAAGTCCGGCGGGCTCCTGGGGTACACTGGGGCGAATCGGCAATGTGCCGGCATTATCCAGAATCCCTCACCGCTTGTCTTGTGGAGACACCATGGAATTCCCAGTTCAGACGGCCAATCCCGCCAAGGTCGAGACGGCTTGCCTCGTGGTACCGGTGTTCAAGGACGGCGAGCTGCTGCCCGCCGCCGCCAAGCTCGATGATGCCAGCGAGCGACTGATCGGCCAGTTGATCGAGCGTGGCGACTTTGATGCGCGTCTCGGCAATGTCCAGATGATCCCCTTCGCGCCCGGCCTCAATACCGACCGTCTGATGCTGGTCGGCGTGGGGAAGCGCGACCAGTGCCAGGAAAGCGCCTTCCGCAAGGCCGTCGACGCCGCCTTCACCGCGCTGGCCAGCCTGCCGGCCGAGGACGCTGCCGTTGCCTTCACCGATGTGCCGATTGCCGATCGCGACAGCCACTGGAAGGCGCGCATTGTGGCCGAGGCCGCCCATCATGCGGTCTATCGTTTCAATGACTTCAAGTCCGAGCCGGCGCCATTGCCGCAACTCGAACGCGTGACCCTGCTGGTCGCTGAAGGCGACCATGCAGAACTGGCCCGTGAGGGCGGACGCATCGGCGATGGTATCGGCCAGGGCGTCAAGGTGACCCGTACCCTGGGCAACCTCCCGGGCAATGTCTGCACCCCGAGTTATCTCGCCGAGCGCGCCGAGACCATGGCCGCCGAGTCCAACGGCAAGCTGACCACCGAAGTCCTCGACGAAGCCGCCCTGGAAGCCCTGGGTGCCCACAGCCTGCTCAGCGTGGGCCACGGCAGCGCCGAACCCTCGCGCCTGATCGTCATGAAGTACCAGGGCGCCGAGGATCCGGACGAGCCGCCCCATGTGCTGGTCGGCAAGGGCATCACCTTCGACTCCGGCGGTATTTCGCTCAAGCCCGGGGCCGCCATGGACGAGATGAAGTTCGACATGTGCGGTGCCGCCAGCGTGTTCGGCGCCGTCACCTCGACACTGGCCATCAAGCCACGGGTCAACCTGATCGCCATCGTGGCCAGCGCCGAGAACATGCCCGATGGCCTGGCGACCAAGCCCGGCGATATCATCAAGACCCTCAAGGGCCTGTCGGTCGAGGTCCTCAATACCGACGCCGAGGGTCGCCTGGTGCTGTGCGATGCCCTGACCTATGCCGAGCGCTTCGAGCCGGCCAGCGTGGTCGATATCGCCACCCTGACCGGGGCCGTCATCATCGGCCTGGGGCATCACGCCACCGGCCTGATGGCCAACGACGACGACCTGGCACTGGACCTGCTGGATGCCGGCGAAACCGCCTGGGATCGCGCCTGGCACCTGCCGCTGTGGGACGAGTATCAGGAACAGCTCGACTCCAACTTCGCCGATCTGGCCAATATCGGCGGGCGCCCGGCGGGCACCATCACGGCGGGCTGCTTTCTCTCGCGCTTTGCCGACAAGTATCCCTGGGCCCACCTGGACATCGCGGGCACCGCCTGGCAGTCCGGCGCGCAGAAGGGGGCCTCCGGCCGCCCGGTCAGCCTGCTCACCCAGTATCTGCTGGATCGCGCCGGCGACAGCCGGGTCGAGGTCGGCGAGGAGTGATAGACCGACGCGGGCTTGCCTTTTGCCCGCGGTGGCCTTTTCATTGACGACAGTACTGCCGGGGCAGCGGATGCCCCGGCCACCCGATCCTCGACACGCATGCAGCGACCGCCCGGCCGGCCGTTGTACCAGTATCACCCCGGGGCGCTGTCGATGCCTCGGGCCAAGCGGAGACCGATCGCCGTGCCCACACAACGCTTTACCGTGCTGCCGTCCTCCGAGGCCACGGCAGCCCCCATCCGGGACGATATCCTCGCCAATCCCGGCTTCGGCCGTTACTTCACCGACCACATGGCGCATGTCCGCTGGACGCTCGACGCCGGCTGGCACGGTCACGAAGTGCGCCCCTACGGGCCCCTGACCCTGGACCCGGCCGCCGCCGTGCTGCACTACGCCCAGGAGATCTTCGAGGGTATCAAGGCCTACCGCCATGATGACGGCTCGGTGTGGGCCTTCCGCCCCGAAAAGAACGCCGAGCGCTTCCGGCGCTCGGCGCGTCGCCTGGCCCTGCCGGAGCTTTCCGACGAAGACTTCGTCGACTCGCTCAAGGCCCTGGTGGCCCTGGACCATGCCTGGGTGCCGACGCCCGCCACGGCGGCCGAGGAATCCAGCCTCTACCTGCGCCCCTTCATGATCGCCAGCGAGACCTTCCTCGGCGTGCGTCCGTCCCATGAGGTCGACTACTACGTCATCGCCTCGCCGGCGGCCGCCTACTTCAAGGGCGGCATCGCGCCGGTCTCGATCTGGCTCTCCTCGCACTACAAGCGGGCCGCGGCCGGCGGCACCGGCTTCGCCAAGTGCGGCGGCAACTACGCCGCCTCGCTGGCCGCCCAGAAGGAGGCCGAAGCCAACGGCTGCAGCCAGGTCGCCTTCCTGGATGCCGCCGAAAACAAGTGGATCGAGGAACTGGGCGGCATGAACCTGTTCTTCGTCTTCCGCGACGGCCGCCTGGTGACGCCGCAGCTCACCGACACCATCCTCGAAGGCGTGACCCGTGACTCGGTGCTCACTCTGGCCCGCGAGGAAGGCCTGACACCCGAGGAGCGTCCGATCAGCCTCGACGAATGGCGTGAGGGCGCGGCCAGCGGCGACATCACCGAAGTCTTCGCCTGCGGCACTGCCGCCGTCATCACCCCGGTCGGCGAGCTGGTCACCGAGGACGACACCATCCGCCTCGACGGCAGCAGCGACAACGAGGTCGCCAAGCGCCTGCGCGGCCACCTGCTCGACCTGCAGTACGGCCGCCGGGAAGACCCCCACGGCTGGCTGACCCGACTGGCCTAAACACGAGTGGCGAGTGGCGAGTGGCGAGTGGCGAGTGGCGAGTGGCGAGTGGCGAGCAGTATGGTGGCACCGCACAGCTCGCAGCTCGTAGCTCGTAGCTCGTAGCTCGTAGCTCGTAGCTCGTAGCTCGTAGCTCGTAGCTCGTAGCTCGTAGCTCGTAGCCCAGAATGAGGCCCCATGACCCAGATCGATTTCTACATCCTGCCCGATACCACCCTCGATGCCCGGCTGGCCTTTGCCTGCCGGTTGGCCGAGACCATCGTCAACAAGGGCTATCGGCTGCATCTGCATGTGGAAGACGAGGCCATGGCTCGGACCCTGGATGATCGGCTGTGGGACTTTCGCGCCGATGCCTACCTGCCGCATGCCCTGCTGGGCAGCGAGATGGCGGATAGCGTGCCGGCCACCATCGGCTGGCAGGAGCCACCGGCGCCCGGCGAGACCGGCACCCAGGCCATGCTCAACCTGCACCCGGGGATTCCGGAGTGGTTCTCGCGCTTCGAGCGGGTCGCCGAGATCATCAATCAGCACCAGGCCGTGCTGACCGCCAAGCGTGAATGCTGGCAGACCTACAAGCAGCGTGGCTATGCGGTTAAGGCGCACCAGCTGCGCGGGCAGCAGTAGGTCAGGCTGACGCCTGCCCCCTCATCAAGCTATAATCGAGCCCATTTTTGACGATGCCCCGCCGACCGGTTCCCGGCTTTGCCTGGCCCCGGTGGCACCCCATTCTGGACCGGACCCCCCATGGACAAGACCTACCAACCCGAGCAGATCGAGAACCGCTGGTATCAGCGCTGGGAAGACAACGGCCACTTTGCCCCCTCCGGCAAGGGCGCCCCCTTCTCCATCATGATCCCGCCGCCCAATGTCACCGGCAGTCTGCACATGGGTCATGCCTTCCAGGACACCATCATGGATACCCTGACGCGCTGGAAGCGTATGCAGGGCAACAATACCCTGTGGCAGGTGGGCACCGACCACGCCGGCATCGCCACCCAGATGCTGGTGGAGCGCAAGGTCGCCGCCGAGGAAGGCAAGAGTCGTCACGACCTGGGCCGTGATGCCTTCACTGACCGGATCTGGGAGTGGAAGCAGGAATCCGGGGGGCACATCACCCGCCAGCTGCGGCGCATGGGCGCCAGCGTCGACTGGTCCCGTGAACGCTTCACCATGGACGACGGCTTCTACAAGGCAGTGCAGGAAGTCTTCGTGCAGTTGTTCGACAAGGGCCTGATCTACCGTGGCAAGCGGCTGGTCAACTGGGACCCGACGTTCGAGACCGCCATTTCCGACCTCGAGGTGGAGAACACCGAGGTCGATGGCCAGATGTGGCACTTCAAGTATCCGCTGGCCGGCGGTGAAACCTACGAGTACATCGAGAAGGATGCCGACGGCAACGTCACGCTGCGCGAGACACGCGACTATATCTCCATCGCCACCACGCGCCCGGAAACCATGCTGGGCGATGGTGCCGTCGCCGTGAGCCCGGACGATGAGCGCTATGCGCCGCTGGTCGGCAAGCTCTGCGAGATCCCTGTCGGGCCGAAGGAACACCGTCGCCTGATTCCCATCATCACCGATGAGTACCCCGATCCCAACTTCGGCTCGGGTGCCGTCAAGATCACCGGCGCCCACGACTTCAACGACTACGCCGTCGCACAGCGCAACGCGATTCCGCTCTACAACCTGATGGACCGCAAGGCGCACATGCGCACTGACGGCCTCTCCTATGCGGAAAGCGCCGCCCTGGCATCCCGCGCCGCCCGGGGCGAAGACATCGGCAGTGTGGACGAGGTCAACCTGGTGCCCATCGAACTACGCGGGCTGGACCGCTTCGAAGCGCGTCGTCAGGTGGTCGAGGCGGTCACCGCCGAAGGCCTGGCCATGACCACCACCGATGAAGCCGGCCAGGAACAGCCGCTGGTCGAGCACAAGAAGCTGATGCAGCCCTTCGGCGACCGATCCGGCGATGTCATCGAGCCCTATCTCACCGACCAGTGGTTCGTGGCCGTGGAAGACCTCGCCAAGCCCGCCATCGCGGCAGTCGAGAACGGCGACATCGAGTTCGTGCCGAAGAACTACGAGAACATGTATTTCGCCTGGATGCGTGACCTTCAGGACTGGTGCATCTCGCGCCAGCTGTGGTGGGGTCACCGCATTCCGGCCTGGTACGATGCCGAGGGCAGAGTTTACGTGGCCCGCACCGAGGCCGAGGCCCGCGAGCGCTATGGCATCGCCGCCGACGTGTCCCTTAGCCAGGACGAGGACGTCCTCGACACCTGGTTCAGTTCCGGCCTGTGGACCTTCGGCACCCTGGGTTGGCCCGAGCGGACACCGGCGCTGGAGACCTTCCACCCCAGCAGCGTGCTGGTCACCGGTTTCGACATCATTTTCTTCTGGGTCGCACGGATGATCATGCTGACCCTGGAGTTCACCGGCGAGGTGCCCTTCAAGCAGGTCTATGTGCATGGCCTGGTTCGCGACGGCCAGGGCAACAAGATGTCCAAGTCCAAGGGCAATGTGCTCGACCCCATCGACCTGATCGACGGCATCGACCTGGACACCCTGGTCGACAAGCGCACCGGCAACATGATGCAGCCGCAGAAGGCCAGGGCCATCGCCAAGGCCACGCGTCAGGAATTTCCGCAGGGCATCGAGGCCCACGGCACCGACGCCCTGCGCTTCACCTTCCTGTCCCAGGCCACCACCGGACGTGACATCAAGTTCGACATGGGCCGCCTGGATGGCTACCGCAACTTCTGCAACAAGCTGTGGAACGCCTCGCGCTATGTGCTGATGAACGCCGAGGGCCAAGACTGCGGCACCGAGCTTGAAAACGACGGGGACGGCGAGATCGAACTGTCGCTGGCCGACCGCTGGATCGTCTCGCGCCTGCAGCAGACCGAGGCCCAGGTCACCCGTGCCATGCAGGAATACCGCTTCGACCACGCCTCCCAGGCGCTCTACGAGTTCATCTGGAACGAGTACTGCGACTGGTACCTGGAGCTGTCCAAGCCGGTCCTCTGGGATGACGAGGCGTCGGCACAGGCCCAGCGCGGCACCCGCCGCACCCTGGTGCGCGTGCTCGAGACCGTGCTGCGCCTGGCGCACCCGATGATGCCCTACATCAGCGAGGAGATCTGGCAGCGCGTCGCCCCGCTGGCCGGCACCAGCCGCGGCGAGGATGACTCGCTGATGGTTCAACCCTGGCCACAGGCCGACGACAGCCGCATCGACGAGGCGGCCGAGCGTGATATCGAGTGGCTCAAGGGCGTGATCGTGGCGATCCGCAACATCCGCGCCGAGCTCAACATTGCCCCCGGCAAACCGCTGGAGGCCATTCTGACCAAGGGCGACGCCGACGATCGACAGCGCCTGGACGCCAACCGGCGTTTCCTCGCCAAGCTGGCCAAGCTGGAGCGCATCGACTGGCTCGATGACCCTGAAACGGCACCGCTGGCCGCTACCCAGCTGGTCGGCGACATGGAAGTGCTGGTGCCCATGGCCGGCCTGATCGACAAGGAGGCGGAACTGGCGCGTCTGGCCAAGGAGATCGACAAACAGGACAAGCTGATCGGCGGTATCGAAAAGAAGCTCGGCAACGAAAGCTTCGTCGCCAAGGCGCCGGAAGCCGTGGTCCAGAAGGAACGCGACAAGCGCGACGAACTGGCCGCCAACCGCCGGCTGCTGATCGAGCAACGCGACCGGATCGCCGCACTCTGACGCCGCCCTGAACGGGGCGGATGATTTGAAGCGCGGAGGCCGACCTCCGCGTTTTTTTCATGCCGGCTGGCGCGCCATCAACCAGACAGTACCGTATCGAGGCGCTTCAGCGCGGCGTCCAGCTGCTCGGCGGTGGTGCCGAAGTTGAGCCGCACAAAGCCCGGCCAGCCGAAATCCGCGCCATCCGAAAGCGCCACGCGCGCCTGCTCGAGCAGCCGTTGCTGAGGCGAGGCGGCGCCATCCATGGCGGGTGACTCGCGCAGGTCCAGCCAGGCCAGATAGGTCGACTGCGGGGCCGCCATGCGCACCCCCGGCCAGCGGGCGACATGTGCTTCCAGCCGGCGGCGGTGGCCACGCAGTGTCTCCAGCAGGTCCTGCCGCCAGGGTTCTCCGTGGCGGTAGGCGGCCTCGGCGGCCACCAGCCCCAGTACATTGCCGTCGGGTTGCAGGCCCTTGAGGCGTGCCGCGAAGCGCCGACGCAGGTCGGCATCGGGAATCACCGCGCAGGCGGCCGTCAGCCCGGCCAGATTGAAGGTCTTGGACGGCGCCCAGAGGGTGATGATGCGCCCGGCCAGCGCCGGAAACAGGGCCGCCAGCGGTTGATGGCGAGCACCGTCCTCGAGCAGCAGGTCGCAGTGAAGCTCGTCGGAGACCACGTAAAAGTCATGGCGCTCGACCAGACGGGCCAGCCCTTCCAGTTCGTCCGGGCGCCAGACGCGGCCGGTCGGGTTGTGCGGATGGCACCACAGCAGCATTCGGGTGCGCGGCGCGATGGCGGCCTCAAGGGCCTCGAGATCCAGCTGCCAGTCATCGCCCGCTGCCCGGGGCGGCTGCATGGCGGCCTGCTGAGGCTCCCGGCCGGTGCGCTCGGCCACCTGCAGGAAGGGTGGATAGATCGGCGTGATGGTCAGCACGCCATCGCCAGGCTCGGTAAGCGCCAGACTGGCCATGTTGAGGGCCGGCACCACGCCGGGCAGCCACACCTGCCAGTCGGGCTCGATCGCCCAGCCATAGTGCTCGCGGCTCCAGCGGCAGACGGCATCGCGCAGGCTGTCGGCTACCAGACCATAGCCATAGACACCATGTTCGACCCGGGACTGCAGCGCCTCGATAACGGGCGGCGGCGAGCGGAAGTCCATGTCGGCCACCCACAACGGCAGGACATCCTCCGCGTAGCGATGCCATTTCTGTGACGGCCAGTGGCCATTGGAAGGGTGTCGCCGCTCGACGGGCGTGACAAAATCGAAGGTCGCGGTCATGAAGTGGCCATCCTTGCTCCTGATCCGGCGTCATGTGACGCCCCTGAGAATGCATCAAACCATGCCCCAAAGCAGCTTCTATTCCAAGGTCCGCCAGGGCCTGCCGGCGGTCATCGCCCAGTGGCTGGCACTCGGCCAGGGCGACCACGACCGCCTGGCACTGATTCTTGCCGAAACGGCACGGGTCGCCAAACTGGGCGAGCCCGAGGCCACGCCCGGCGGTGCCACCCTCGAGGCCTGGAGCGCGGGCGAGCATCACGCGGAGATCCCGCTCTGGGCCGCACGCACCGCGGTCTTTCTGCTGATCCAGATGCCGGCGCGGCCCGTACCGCAAAGCGACGAAGAGGCCTGTGCCTGGGCCTACTGCTGGTTGCGCAATCGCCGGGTCGAGCACTATGAGGCCGCTGTCGAAGCCCTGCCCGCGCACCTGCGCTCGCCCCTGGAGGCCGCTCTCAAGGCCGCCTGGGTGGATCAGCAGGGTCTGCGCCTGGTGTAAGTCATCAGCGTCGCCGTCGCGTCGGGCGCTTGGGCTCGAAGCCCGCCGGCTTGGTGGCCAGCCATGCGACGAAGGTCTGGACCTCGGGATGCCCCAGCAGGGCCTCACGGCTGCGATAATGGTCGGCCAGCTCGCGCTCGCTGAACAGCGCGTGAATATGCCGATGGCAGGCATGGCAGACCCACAGAATGGCGCTCAGGCGCTCCGCCCGATCGAACCGACGCCGATAGCGCGGCTTGCTGTGCAGGGTGCGCGGAATCAGGTGGTGGCGCGTCAGCGGTGCAGCGCGCTGACACAACTCACAATGTTCGGGACGACTGGGCGGCGATAGCTCGTGGCCGGTCATGCATTCCTCGGCTCTGCCAACAGGGCGGCAACGACCCGGCCATGGAGCGATCGCCTGGGGCGCCTGCGTTCCAGTTCGGGCCATGTCTCGACGAACAGGATAGCGTCATGGAAGTTCCACTTGAATGGCAACTGGCCAAATTGCTGGTCTCGATCGGCGTGGTACTGGGCCTCTCGGTGATCGCCGAGCGCCTCAGTACGCGCGCCGCTGGCCTGCTTTCCGGCTACCCGCTGGGCACGGCCATCGCGCTGTTCTTCATCGGGCTTGAGATCTCGCCGAATTTTGCCGCCGAAAGTGCCGTGCACACCCTGGCAGGCTTCTCCGCGACCCTGGCGCTGGGTGGCGGCTATCTGCTGTGTGGCCGACGTGACGGCTTACGCGGTGTCCTCGGGGGGACCCTGGGCGGCCTGCTCGCCTGGGGGCTGATGAGCCTGTTGTTGACCCGCTTCGACGTCAATCGACTGAGCGGCACCCTGATCACCCTGCTGGCGATTGTCGTCTTCAGTTGGCTTTACCGCCGCATTCCCGAGCGCGCCGCCCCGCCCCGCGGCGGATTCAGCGCCGCGGCTCTGGCACTGCGCGCCGGGCTAGCGGCCGGCATCGTCTTCGTCATTACCGCTCTGGCGCATGTCGTGCCGAGCAGCTGGGCCGGCGTCATGGCGGCCTTCCCGGTCACCATGTACCCGTTCCTGGTGATTCTCCACCTGACCCATGGTGCCGCGCCGGTGGCAACCGTCATCAAGCACTACCCGGCCGGGCTGGGCTCGCTGCTATGCTATGCGCTGTGCGTCTCGCTGGCCTATGACACCCTGGGGCTCGCCTGGGGCACGCTGATCGGCTTTGCTGCTGCCACCCTGTGGCTGCTGGGCTGGAACCGCGGACAGGCCCTGTGGCATCAACGGCGCACCGCCGACCGGGACCCGGAAGCGACTCGCTAGCATGCTATAGTGATGCTCTGGGCATCGCCATGCCGAGAGATATCTGGCCGCATACGCTGAAGAGGTAACTGCATGTTCGTTCGCACTATAGAGCCCGCCTTCTACGACACCGATGCGCTGGGCCACATCAACAACACGCGCCTGCCGGCCTGGTTCGAATGGGCCCGCAACGACCTTTTCAGACTCTTCACCGCGGACCTTGACCCGCGCCGCTGGCGACTGATCATGGCACGCCTGGAGATCGATTATCACGGCGAGCTGCATTATGGCCACGACATCGAGATTCGCACATTCCTCACGCGGCTCGGCAAGAGCTCCTTCACCGTGACCCAGGAAGCCCGTCAGTCGGGTCAATTGACCAACACGGGGCATACCGTCCTGGTGCACTATGACCACCAGGCCGGATGCGCCGTACCCATCGAAGGCAGCCTGCGCGAGGCCTTGAGCGAACACTTGCAGGAAACGGAGGCGAAAGACGCATGACTCCGGCCGTCAAGGTGCTGGAAAAGTCCGGTATCGACTTTGCGCTCGCGACGTACGAGCACGATGCGCGCCACCCGGCCTATGGCGAAGAGGCCGCCGATGCGCTGGGCCTGGCAACGCACGAGGTCTTCAAGACGCTGCTGGCACGACTCGATAATGGTTGCCTGGTCATGGCTCTGGTGCCGGTATCCGGCCAGTTGGACCTCAAGGCACTGGCCAGGTCCGCCGGTGCCCGCAAGGCCAGCCTGGCCGAGGTCGAGGAGGCCGAACGTGCCACGGGCTATGTCGTGGGCGGCATCAGCCCGCTGGGCCAGAAAAAGCGCCTGCCGGTCTTCGTCGATGCCAGCGCCGCGGGCCTGGCACACTGTCACGTCAGTGGCGGGCGGCGCGGCCTGGAGATCCGTCTGGCGCCCCGGGATCTGGTCGAACTGCTGAACGCCGATTTTGCCTCCCTGGCGCGTTGACCCTTTCGAGCCGAAAGCCTCATCCCACTGTCCAAGCGGCAAGGACGCTTTCGGCAGCAACGCGCCACATGACCCAATGGAGCCGCCCATGGCCATCCGCTACGACCTCTGGCTCGACCCAGATAACCTTGCCCGCCACCATGCCGTGGAGGCGGACCTGGAGCGCTACTTCATGGAGCGCTTCGCCGACTATCCTCACATCCGCTTGTTCGGGGCCGACCCATACGATTATGATGCGCCGTTCAACCGCCTCTACGACGTGCTGATGGCCCGGGCCAACGATTACTGCGACCGCTACTGGAACTATGTTCCAACGCCGGAACAGCTCAATCGGACCTTCTTTCGCGCCGTGGGCCGCTCGACCAAGTTCATACGAGATGACAACGATGGTGATTCGTCCCGACACGAAACCTGACGCGCGGCAACTGGAACGCATCACCGAACAGCTGGGCCGACCGCCACGGGGCATCGAAGCCCTGGCCGCCACCGACGGCGAGGGCACGCCCCTGGTCCTGCGCATGGCCCCCATCGTCGATGGCGCCCCCTTCCCGACCCTTTTCTGGCTGAGTTCGGAGCGCCTGAAAATCGAGCTCAGCCATCTCGAGGCGGCCGGGGTGATCAAGCAGCTGGAAGCCCGCCTGCGCGAGGAGCCCGACTTCCTCGAGGCCTACCATCAGAGTCATCGTGACTACATCGAGGCCCGCTGGCACCACATGACACCCGAACAATACGCCAGGGTGCAGGAACTGGGCTACGAGACGGTGCTGCGCGAGCGTGGTATCGGCGGTATCGCCAACTGGAACCAGGTACGCTGTCTGCACACCCAGTATGCCCATCATCTGTGTGGCCAGAACGTCATCGGCCAGTGGCTGGACGAACATCATGGCGTCGCCGACTGCCTGCCCTGAGACGACGCCCCCCGGAGAAGCCCATGACAACCTTCTGCGTCTATCTTGGCTCGCGCGCCGGCCATGACCCGGCCTTTCTGGAAGCCGCCGGGACGCTCGGCCGTGAGCTGGCGTCGCGGGGTCACGCACTGGTCTACGGCGGGGCTCGCGTCGGTATGATGGGGGCACTGGCCGACAGCATGATGGCCGCCGGTGGCGAGGTGACCGGCGTGATGCCGGATCATCTGGTGGAGCGCGAGCAGGCCCACACCGGACTCACCCGATTGGTACGCGTCAGCAACATGCATGAACGCAAGGCCAGCATGGCGGCCTACAGCGACGCCTTCATCGCCCTGCCGGGGGGAATCGGGACCCTGGAAGAACTGTTCGAGGCCTGGACCTGGCAATACCTGGGCCTGCACGACAAGCCCCTCGGGCTCCTTAATACCCGGGGGTTCTATACCCCGCTGCTGTCCTTTCTCGACAACACCGTGCAGCACGGCTTCCTCGACGCCGACACCCGCGCCAACCTGCTGGCTGCCGACTCGCCGGCGCCGCTGCTCGATGCGCTGGAGCAGCGCCTCGGTCGGTGAGGCCGGCGTGAGGTGTGAGGTGTGAGGTGTGAGGTGTGAGGTGTGAGGTGTGAGGTGTAAAGGGTAAGGCGTCAGGAGGTCAGTAACCCAGGGTGCGCTGATAGGTCTGCTGCAGCAGCAGGGCGTCCTCGCCGGCACGATGCCGATGCACGCCCTGCTCCTCGATGATGGCTTCCTTGGTATCGCTCCAGCGCTCCATCTGCGCTTCGCTCAACAGACGACGCAACGCTTCGAGGCGAAAGGCCGGCAACATGCCGGCATGATGGAAGAGCAGGGACATCCAGGTATTGTCGTAGCCCCAGCTGTCGCTATAGGCGATACCCACTTCGCGCAGCTCGTCATTGAGCCAGCGCGCCACTTCACGTACCGGATAGCCTTCCCGTGCCAGCCGGGCCCGCGAGATACCATGTAACAGCTCGGCCTTGGGATCCCAGTGTATCCATTCATCCAGTGGCTGGATCAGAAAGGCACAGACACTGCCATCGCCACGGGCCAGGCCGATCTCGATGGGGTAACTACCACGCCCGAATCCGGACGCTTCGATATCCAGCAGTGTCGGTAGCGTCACGGGCAGGTGATTCCTTGGTCAGGGCCGCGGCACCAGAAGCCCGGCCAGTGATTCACGTCTCGTCACTGAGACACCTGGCCTTAGTGTCGCGCTCCGGCTTCTCGGCTGTCCAGTGCCTCGGGCATGACCGGTACCTGATCGGCCATGCGCTGCCAGTAGGCCATCCGCTCGGGATCGACGGGCAGCCCCAGATCACCATGCCGGTAGGCACTAGCCAGACGCGCTGCCGCATGGGGGTGGCCGGCCTCGCCGGCCCGGGCGTACCAGGTCACGGCGTGATCCTCGCGGCGGGGGTACTGCGCACAACCATGCTCGTGAATCTGGCCGGCGCGGTACTGGGCCCGCATGTCACCGCCATGTGCGGCTTCAATCACGTAACGCGCGCCGCGCGCCTTGTCCTGAGGGGACACGCCGCGGTGAAACAGCATATGGCCGTACTGTGCCAGGGCCGCAGGGTGTCCGGCCTTGGCGCAGCGTTGAAACAGGTGCATGGTCAACCGCTGGGTATGCGGCGAACGAGGCAACCAGCGAGTGTGCACGAGCTGTTGTGCCAGACGGTACTCGAGCCGAGTAAACAGTGACGATGCCTGCGGCATGGCAAACCATCCTGAGTCCTGAGATTCGATTCGATAGTGACGTCGAGCACCACCCTGTGACCGGCGTCGTTCATGTAATGGCGTTGGCAGGGACAGGCTCCGCCTGGCCAACGGGAAGGCAAGCATACGCTCGGCCACACGGGGACTCAACCCCCTAACGTTTACGCCTCGGCCTGCCCCGGCTACCATGCCGGACAAACCGCCTGATCAAGGCATTTTGACCCAGGCGCCCCACGCCTGGCTGAAGGCAGTTCCGACGGTTTTATCCACATTTTGAGGAGTGACGGATGCAAACGCGCCCCCTGGGAAACACGGGCATCGAGGTCAGCCGATTGTGCCTCGGTACCATGACTTTCGGTGTACAGAACAGTGAAGCCGAGGCCCATGAACAGCTGGACCGAGCCGTCGCGTTCGGCATCGACTTCATTGATACCGCTGAGATGTACCCGGTACCATCCAGCGCCGAAACGCAGGGGCTGACCGAGCGCTACATCGGCAGCTGGCTGGCGTCGCGCGGCTCCCGGGATGACATCATCCTGGCCAGCAAGATAGCAGGCCCCGGCATGGATTACCTCCGCGGCGGATCGCGCCTCACGCGTGAGCAGGTGCATCAGGCCGTTGACGCCAGTCTGCAACGCCTGCAGACCGAGTATATCGATCTCTATCAGTTGCACTGGCCAGAGCGCCGCAGCAACTTCTTCGGCCGGCTGGGCTATCAGCCGGACGAGCAGGAAGATGCCATCGCCCTGGAAGAAACTCTGGCAGCGCTGCAGGAAGTGGTCCAGGCCGGCAAGGTCCGCGCCATCGGGCTTTCCAACGAGACACCCTGGGGGGTCATGCATGCCCTGCACCTGGCCGACAAAATGGGCCTGCCACGCGTGGCCTCGGTGCAAAATCCCTACAACCTGTTGAACCGGACCTATGAGATCGGCCTGGCCGAAGTCGCCCATCGTGAAAACGTCGGACTACTGGCCTACTCCCCTCTCGGCTTTGGTGTGCTCTCCGGTAAGTATATCAACGGCGCGCGCCCGGAAGGCGCGCGCCTGACGCTTTACGAGCGTTTTCAGCGCTACACGACGTCGCTGGCCCAGGAGGCCACACAGGCCTATGTGAACATCGCGCGCGAACATGGCCTCGACCCCGCTCAGATGGCACTGGCCTACGTCAACTCCCGTCCCTTCCTGACCAGCAACATCATTGGTGCCACCACCATGGCGCAACTCGAGAGCAACCTGGCCAGCGAGTCACTGCGCCTGAATGACGATGTACTGGAGGCCATCGAGCAGGTTCACCAGCGCCTGCCGAACCCCTGCCCCTGACCCGCCCTGCGGGACTATCGTGACGATAGCCCCGCCCCTCGGACGGCCTTGCTATAATTCGCCCCGATACCCAGACGTGACAGGAGCGCCTCATGCTGAGCGTGATTTCCCCGGCCAAGAAGCTGGACTTCGAAACGCCGGCCAGTACCTCCCGGCACACCCAGCCGGACTACCTGGAGCACAGCCAGACCCTGATCGATATCCTGCGCGACAAGTCGCCTCAGGACATCAGCCAATTGATGGGCGTCAGTGACAAGATTGCCGGTCTCAACGCCGCTCGTTTCGCCGAATGGCAGACGCCCTTTACCGCCGACAATGCCAAGCCGGCAGCCCAGGCCTTTCAGGGCGATGTCTATGTCGGCCTGGAGGCCGAGCACTTCGATGATGCCGACAACGACTTCGCCCAGGACCACCTGCGCATTCTTTCGGGCCTCTATGGCCTGCTGCGGCCTCTGGACCTGATTCAGCCCTACCGACTGGAAATGGGCACCAAGCTCGCCAACCCCGCCGGAAAGGATCTGTATGCCTTCTGGCGCGACGAGCTGACCAGCGCCCTGGACGAGGCCATTGCACAAAGCGGCAGCCGGGTACTGGTCAACCTGGCCTCCAACGAATATTTCAAGTCCATCGACGCCGGGCGCCTGAATGCCAGGGTCATCACACCGGTGTTCAAGGATGAAAAAAATGGCCAGTACAAGATCATCAGTTTCTATGCCAAGAAGGCTCGCGGCCTGATGGCCGCCTGGATGATTCAGCAACGCCTGGATGATGCCGAGGCCCTCAAGGACTTCGATGTCGCCGGCTATCGCTACAATGCGGCCATGTCGGAGGGCAACACCCTGGTATTCTGCCGCGACGAACGAGACCGCCCCTGATCATGCCGGGCATGACCCACATCTACCGCGATCCACCAGTGATCAACCCCATGCAGCCCAGGAACCGCTCCGCACGGGGCGCCCGCACCGCTGAGCTGGTGAAGCGGTCAGGCGGGATGTACGTCGACATTCTCGCAGGGCGTGGATGAGCTAAACGCTTCTAGCGAAACGTCAAGGGGCGTTCCGAGCGCGCCTTGAGAAAACGCTGGTGGATCTCCTTGAAGGTCGCGCCATCGCACCGTTCCAGCCACTCATAGGCGACCATGTCGGCACTGACGGCCCGGGCACCGGCTTCGACCAGGCGCTGCCGGGCCAGGGTCACTTCATCCCGCCGCCGACTACCGACCGCTTCGCTCAACCAGAACACCTCGTAGCCGGCCTCAAGCAGGGCCAGGCCCGTCTGCAGCACGCAGATATGCGCCTCGGCACCGCACAATATCACCTGCCGGCGCCCGGTCTCGGCCAGTGCCCGAGCAAACGGGGCCTCGGCATGCGCATTGAAGTGGTACTTCTGCCAGTACCTCGGGGATGTCAGCGCCGTCACCAGGGCCGGCACAGTGTGACCGAGTCCCTGCGGGTACTGTTCGGTCAGCCAGACCGGTATACCGAGCGCTTCGGCCACACCGCCCATCCAGGCAGCCTCTTCGATGACCTGTCCGCCATCTTCCAGCACCGGCAACAGACGGCTCTGGATGTCCACCATCAGCAACAGGCTCGACTCGGAATGCATGCGCATGGCACTTCCCCGTGTCTCGATTCAGATGAAGCCCTTCACCGGCCAGAAGGTGTCGGGCAAGCGATGATCTCTCAGCCTACATTACTGAGAGCAGCCTGAAGTGGAGGGCGAGCCGCTGCCGCCCTCCTTTACACAGAGAAAGTACCAACGAGAAAGGCCGGGCAAAATGCCCGGCCTTTCTCTTTAAGGAAATGCTGATCCAGCGAGGTGGAGTATTACTCCTGCATCTCGTCGGCAGCTTCCTGGGTGGCTTCGCCGGCATCTTCCATGGCCTCGCCAGTGCTGTCGACGGAGTCTTCAGCTGCCTGGCCGGCATCCTCGGAGGCTTCTTCCATGGCCTCGCCGGCTTCACCGGCCGCTTCCTCGGTGTTCTCGGCGGCTTCATCCATGGTGGCCTCAGCCTCATTGGCGGCATCAGCCGCTGTTTCGCCAGCTTCATCCATGGCAGCTTCGGTACCTTCCGCCATCTCATCGACGGCCTGGTCTGCGTCTTCTGCCATCTCTTCACCGGCCTGCTCGGCCTCTTCGGCGCCTTCCTCCATGGCTTCTTCTGTCTCGTCGGCCGCTTCTTCAACGCTCTGCTCAGCGCTCTCCGCTGCCTGTTCAGCGTTTTCCTCAGCTTCTTCCTCACCACTGCAAGCCGCCAGGCCAACAGAGGTCGTACCGATCAGCATCATCAGCGCCAACTTGCGTAGCAGTTCCTGTTTCATCGTGTCCCTCCTCAGATCAACGAAATGTCGTCTGCTCACCCTAGTATGTCAGGAAGAAAATTGCCAACTGATTCAGGGATTTGGCAAGGGTATTCCACTATCCTTCAATATTCTGAAGGTGGCGTCTCCAGTTGGCGTCAGATTCTCGTCTGCATGGAGGGACACCCTTGCCTGACCAGCGCGCCATAGTGGGGCAACATTCTTCCATAAAAAAACCCCAAGCCTTTTGGCCCGGGGTTTTTCGGTGTAGATGACTGACGATGACCAGGGCGGCTCTCCGCTACTCTCCAGGGGAACTCCCTTGCCTGACCAGCGCGCTATAGTGGGGCAACATTCTTCCATAAAAAAACCCCGAGCCTTTTGGCCCGGGTTTTTTTCGGTGTAGATGCCTGACGCCTCTGCGGCCACTGCGTGGCCTTGAGCCTGGGCTCGGGACGCCGCTACGCGGCTTTCCACCTCGCCCGTTCGCGCCTGACAAGGCTGTGCCTTGTCCGGGCGGCGCTCACCCTACGCTCGCATGGTAAGGCCAGGTCATCGCCTGACACCCGGACATAAAAAAATCCCCCGGGAAGACCCGG
>NZ_JAUFPO010000019.1 GCF_030409235.1 Halomonas almeriensis | reverse complement strand
GTTTCACTTCTGAGTTCGGCATGGGATCAGGTGGTTCCCGAACGCTATGATCGTCAGGCGAAAAAAATCAATGTCACCATGCTGATGAGTCGTCTCAACGTACCCGGCAAGCGTCTGTCATCCAGACTCCTTGGGTGTTATATGGTCAAGCCTCACGGGCCATTAGTACCGGTCAGCTTAACGCCTTGCAACGCTTCCACATCCGGCCTATCAACCAGCTCGTCTTGCTGGACCCTTCAGGAGGCTCAAGGCCTCGGGGAGATCTCATCTTGAAGGGGGCTTCCCGCTTAGATGCTTTCAGCGGTTATCCCGTCCGACCTTAGCTACCCGGCAATGCCACGGGCGTGACAACCGGTACACCAGAGGGTCGTCCACTCCGGTCCTCTCGTACTAGGAGCAGCACTTCTCAAATCTCCAACGCCCACGGCAGATAGGGACCGAACTGTCTCACGACGTTCTAAACCCAGCTCGCGTACCACTTTAAATGGCGAACAGCCATACCCTTGGGACCGACTTCAGCCCCAGGATGTGATGAGCCGACATCGAGGTGCCAAACACCGCCGTCGATGTGAACTCTTGGGCGGTATCAGCCTGTTATCCCCGGAGTACCTTTTATCCGTTGAGCGATGGCCCTTCCATTCAGAACCACCGGATCACTAGAACCTACTTTCGTATCTGCTCGACGTGTCTGTCTCGCAGTTAAGCACCCTTATGCTCTTGCACTCAATGCACGATTTCCGACCGTGCTGAGGGTACCTTCGTGCTCCTCCGTTACACTTTGGGAGGAGACCGCCCCAGTCAAACTACCCACCACACACGGTCCTCGATCCGGATAACGGACCTGAGTTAGAACGCCAATGATGCCAGGCTGGTATTTCAAGGGTGGCTCCACGGCAGCTGGCGCTACCGTTTCAAAGCCTCCCAGCTATCCTACACAAGCAACATCAGCGTCCAGTGTGAAGCTGTAGTAAAGGTTCACGGGGTCTTTCCGTCTAGCCGCGGGTACACAGCATCTTCACTGCGATTTCAATTTCACTGAGTCTCGGGTGGAGACAGCGTGGCCATCATTACGCCATTCGTGCAGGTCGGAACTTACCCGACAAGGAATTTCGCTACCTTAGGACCGTTATAGTTACGGCCGCCGTTTACCGGGGCTTCGATCAAGCGCTTCGCCGGAGCTAACGCCATCAATTAACCTTCCGGCACCGGGCAGGCGTCATACCCTATACGTCCGCTTACGCGTTTGCAGAGTACTGTGTTTTTAATAAACAGTTGCAGCCACCTGGTATCTTCGACCGCCTTCTGCTCCCACCGCGAGGGTGTTCACATACTGGCGGCGTGCCTTCTCCCGAAGTTACGGCACCATTTTGCCTAGTTCCTTCACCCGAGTTCTCTCAAGCGCCTTGGGATTCTCACCCTGACCACCTGTGTCGGTTTGGGGTACGGTCTCACTGTATCTGAAGCTTAGAGGCTTTTCCTGGAAGCGTGGCATCGATGACTTCCAGACCGTAGTCTGTTCGTCTCGTCTCTCGGCCTTGGGGTACCGGATTTACCTAATGCCCCAGCCTACTGACTTTCACCAGGACAACCAACGCCTGGCTCACCTAGCCTTCTTCGTCCCCCCATCGCAATACAGTCAGGTACGGGAATATTAGCCCGTTTCCCATCGGCTACGCCTTTCGGCCTCGCCTTAGGGACCGACTCACTCTGCTCCGATTAGCGTCGAACAGAAACCCTTGGTCTTCCGGCGGGGGAGTTTTTCACTCCCCTTATCGTTACTCATGTCAGCATTCGCACTCGTGATACCTCCAGCAAGCCTTTCGACTCACCTTCGTCGGCGTACACGACGCTCCTCTACCGCTCATCCAGAGGATGAACCCGTAGCTTCGGTACCTGGTTTAGCCCCGTTACATCTTCCGCGCAGGCCGACTCGACTAGTGAGCTATTACGCTTTCTTTAAAGGATGGCTGCTTCTAAGCCAACCTCCTAGCTGTCTGAGCCTTCCCACATCGTTTCCCACTTAACCAGGATTTCGGGACCTTAGCTGACGGTCTGGGTTGTTTCCCTTTTCACAACGGACGTTAGCACCCGCTGTGTGTCTCCCACGCTTGCACTCACCGGTATTCGGAGTTTGCCTCGGGTTGGTAAGCCGGGATGGCCCCCTAGCCGAAACAGTGCTCTACCCCCGGCGGTGATACGTGAGGCGCTACCTAAATAGCTTTCGAGGAGAACCAGCTATCTCCGGGCTTGATTAGCCTTTCACTCCGATCCACAAGTCATCCAAAACTTTTTCAACAGTTCCTGGTTCGGTCCTCCAGTTGATGTTACTCAACCTTCAACCTGCTCATGGATAGATCGCCCGGTTTCGGGTCTATATCCAGCGACTGGTCGCCCAGTTAAGACTCGATTTCTCTACGCCTCCCCTATGCGGTTAAGCTCGCCACTGAATATAAGTCGCTGACCCATTATACAAAAGGTACGCGGTCACAGAACTTGCCTGCTCCCACTGCTTGTACGCACACGGTTTCAGGATCTATTTCACTCCCCTCTCCGGGGTTCTTTTCGCCTTTCCCTCACGGTACTGGTTCACTATCGGTCAGCCAGGAGTATTTAGCCTTGGAGGATGGTCCCCCCGTCTTCAGTCAAGGTTACACGTGCCCCGACCTACTCGATTTCACGGGATCAGGCTTTCGACTACGGGGCTATCACCCTGTATCGCTGAGCTTCCCAGCTCATTCGCCTAACCTGTCACCCGCTTAAGGGCTACTCCCCGGTCGCTCGCCGCTACTGGGGGAATCTCGGTTGATTTCTGTTCCTCGGGGTACTGAGATGTTTCAGTTCTCCCGGTTCGCCTCGTTGACCTATGGATTCAGTCAACGATACCTGCCTGATGGCAGGTGGGTTTCCCCATTCAGAGATGTCCGGGTCGCAGGTTGTTTGCCACCTCGCCGAACCTTATCGCAGGCTTCCACGTCTTTCATCGCCTCTGGCTGCCTAGGCATCCACCGTGTGCGCTTCATCGCTTGACCATATAACCCGAAGGAGTCTGGTCGCGATGACAAACGATATTGCCGGATACGCTTGAGACGTATCTCGTGTTCTTTCTTTCGAAAGAACGTTTGTCAGCATGGTTACATTGTTAAAGAGCGACTGTTCGAAGAACAGTCGGAAGTCATCAGAAGGAAGAGGGAAGACCTCTTTCTAAAGACTTGCGACTGGTCTTGAATCAAGTGACTGTCGGGAAGGCATGGTGGAGCCTA
>NZ_JAUFPO010000018.1 GCF_030409235.1 Halomonas almeriensis | reverse complement strand
ACCCCAGTCATGAACCACACCGTGGTGATCGCCCTCCGAAGTTAGGCTAACCACTTCTGGTGCAGTCCACTCCCATGGTGTGACGGGCGGTGTGTACAAGGCCCGGGAACGTATTCACCGTGCCATTCTGATGCACGATTACTAGCGATTCCGACTTCACGGAGTCGAGTTGCAGACTCCGATCCGGACTGAGACCGGCTTTATGGGATTAGCTCCACGTCGCCGCTTTGCGACCCATTGTACCGGCCATTGTAGCACGTGTGTAGCCCTACCCGTAAGGGCCATGATGACTTGACGTCGTCCCCACCTTCCTCCGGTTTGTCACCGGCAGTCTCCTTAGAGTTCCCGACCGAATCGCTGGCAAATAAGGACAAGGGTTGCGCTCGTTACGGGACTTAACCCAACATTTCACAACACGAGCTGACGACAGCCATGCAGCACCTGTCTGTGCGCTCCCGAAGGCACCAAGGTATCTCTACCAAGTTCGCACGATGTCAAGGGTAGGTAAGGTTCTTCGCGTTGCATCGAATTAAACCACATGCTCCACCGCTTGTGCGGGCCCCCGTCAATTCATTTGAGTTTTAACCTTGCGGCCGTACTCCCCAGGCGGTCGACTTAGTGCGTTAACTGCGCCACAAAGGTCTCAAGGACCCCAACGGCTAGTCGACATCGTTTACGGCGTGGACTACCAGGGTATCTAATCCTGTTTGCTACCCACGCTTTCGTACCTCAGCGTCAGTGTCAGTCCAGAAGGCCGCCTTCGCCACTGGTATTCCTCCCGATCTCTACGCATTTCACCGCTACACCGGGAATTCTACCTTCCTCTCCTGCACTCTAGCCTGACAGTTCCGGATGCCATTCCCAGGTTGAGCCCGGGGCTTTCACAACCGGCTTACCAAGCCGCCTACGCACGCTTTACGCCCAGTAATTCCGATTAACGCTTGCACCCTCCGTATTACCGCGGCTGCTGGCACGGAGTTAGCCGGTGCTTCTTCTGTGAGTG
>NZ_JAUFPO010000017.1 GCF_030409235.1 Halomonas almeriensis | reverse complement strand
CTGGCATGCGGGCGGTGCCAGTTGTACTGATGAAGCCAGGCAGGCAGGTGCCTGCCGCGCTCATCCGAGCTTGCATATGAGCGCGCGTAGGCCCACTCGCGCAGCGCCGTCTGGATGAACCTCTCCGCTTTACCGTTGGTTCGTGGGCTGTACGGCTTGGTCCGGCGGTGTTTCAGCCTCAGCCGCCGGCACAGGCGCCGAAAGCGGCGGGAGCGATAGCAGGCGCCGTTGTCGGTGAGTACCCGGGTAAAACGGATGCCCAGGCTGATGTAGTAGCGCATCGCCTGCAGCAGAGCTATACAAGCGCTCCAACTCGTCTCGTCCGGGTGAACGCTGCTGAAGGCCACTCGCGAGTGATCGTCGATGGCTACATGGACATACTCCCATCCAGCGCCAGGCGTGCTCTGTTGGCGGTCACCAGTCACACGATGCCCCGGTCGCTCGAAGCAACCCAGCTTCTTGATGTCCAGATGCAGGAGATCCCCGGGGGCATCGTGTTCGTAGCGGTTGTCGGGCCTGGCCGGGGACAGGGCAGCCAAGCGGTTCAACGCCTTGCGCTTGAGAATACGCGCCACTGTGCTCTGACCGACCCCCAGCGCCTGGGCAATCTGGCGGTAGGTCTGGCGCTGCTGACGACGTTCGATGATCCGGTCCACGGTAGTCGTGTCGGTCGCAAAGGGGCTTCGGGCTGGGCGTGACGTACGGTCCTGAAGGCCCGTGAGGCCTTCTTCGCGGAAGCGACGCACCCACTTGAAGACCGTTCTCACACTGACGCCCTGAGCTTGAGCCACCTCTCTTGGGCGTAACCCTTCATCGATCACACGAGCGGCCAGCAGGGCTCGACCATGCGGAGTAAGACGGGCATTCTTATGGGTGTTCATCCGGGCCTCCTGGAGGTTGGTTTGGTTCGCACCCCCAGTTTTCCGGGTAGGCTCCGGATGAACAACCTACCGAGAGATCACACCTAGAGGGCGATCACCACCTGCTGGGCGTCGAGCGGTTCCTCATCGACCAGGCCGATGCGCTGCAGGCGAGCCACCACGCTGGGTTTGGTCCAGGCCAGGTAGAGCTTTCCACCGCGCGCATGACAGCGACGCGCCTGGCGCTGCAACAGATGAAAGAAGGCGCCCCCCAGATTAGCGACCCCCTGACCGATGAACTCTTGATTGTTGTCGAGCCGCTGCCCGGTGCTGGCCGCAATGGCGCGCGAGATGGCCACGGCCTGCACCAGGCCGAGCAGCCCCAGCGCCATGGCGCCGGGCGTCAGGAGGCGCAGGTTTTCCAGCGACAGATCAGGCGCCGAGAGCGGCGGCAGTCCTGCCTGCACCTCGGTTACCCGCTGAATGCTCTGGCCCTGCGGATCAAGCCAGGCCGCCAGCAGGGTCGTTGCCAGAATCGCCACGATCATACCGGGCCAGCGTGGCAGCCAGCGCTGAAAGGCCAGGCACACGAGGATGGTGGCCGCCGTGATCAGCAGCGCCAGAGGCTGAATGGCATCGAGACGCGCCACAAGCTGGGGCCACAACGACAGGAAGCTGCCGTTTTCGACGGCCTCGAGACCCAGTGCATGGGGTAACTGGCTGGCGGCAATGATCAGCGCCGCCCCGGCCGTGAACCCCGTGATCACCGAATGCGAGACCAGCTCGACCAGAGCGCCCAGGCGCGCCAGGCCCAGCAGGATCTGGAACACGCCCGCCAGAAAAGTCAGGGTCATCGCCAGGGTGATAAACTCGCTGGTTCCCGCTTCGGCGAAGGGTTGCAGGGTGGAAAACAGCGCGATCGACAGGGCCGCTACCGGGCCACTGACCATTTGCCGCGATGAGCCGAACAACGCCGCCAGGATGACCGGCACGATGGCCGCATACAGCCCGTATTCCGCGGGTAGGCCGGCCAGCAGGGCATAGGCCACGCCCTGCGGCAGCACCAGGACGGCACCGATCAGGCCGGCAATGGCGTCGGTGCGCAGCGAGCGCGGCGTCTGTCGCGGCATCCAGTCGAGAAACGGCAGGCAACGCCGCCAGCGGGTATGGCCAGCGCCTTTCATCAACGAACCCCTGACCGCGCCATCCAAAACAGCGTCTCGGCAGGAGGGAGCAGCCAGCAACGACCTGGCAGCTCGAGCACCGGGGTCCAGTCATCGGCATGCGTCATGGAAACCACCTTGACGAGAAGGCCATTGCCGGGCTGACAACAGCGTGAATCGACTCCCGCACAATGCCGACATCGTCCTTTGCAGACCAGCGATTTATTTGCACCCTGAACCCAGCTGAGGTTGGCCTAATACGCCATGCGCGGCCATCGCCTCGGTGCCGAAGGCCTACGGACAGGCGCTGTCATCAAATAGTAATGCGCGACAGCGCATAGTAACCGGCTTGATCATGATGGCCGGGCCGAGAGCAAACCCTTGGCTGGAAGGCCATGATGCAACGCCTCTTGGCTGACCCGACTGCGATGACCACCTGTTACTACACCGACAAGTTGATACCCTCGGCCTCATGACGACACTCATCACATTGCTCGAAGGCCTGGCCCTGCACCTTGCATGGTGGGGCCGGGCACTGACCCGCTGGCGCGATCCCCGCGCCCCCATGACGCTGCGCCGCGCACTACTGCTGCTGGTGGCGTTGCCGGTGTTCATGCTGGTACAGGGCCTGCATGCGGTCTGCCTGCTACTGGATGAGCTGCTGTTTCCAGGATACCGCCGAGTGCGCGTCGGCCAGGCGCTGTTCATCACCGGCCTACCCCGCAGTGGCACCACCTTCCTGCATCGCACCCTGGCCATGGACCGCCGGCGCTATACCACGCTCACCACCTGGGAGGCCCTGCTGGCGCCCTCGATCACGCAACGCAAGCTGCTGCACGGGCTCGGCAAGCTGGACTACGCCCTGGGCGGATGGGGGAGGCGCGGCCTGGACGCCGTCATCCGGCGCGCGGTCGGTGACTTCGCCGAAATCCATGATGTCGGCCTGAACGCCGCCGAAGAGGACTACCTGACGCTCTTGCCCGCCGGCGGCTGCTTCATTCTCATGCTGGTATTCCCGGGCAGCCCCGGCCTCCTTGAGCTGGGCCACTTCGACCGCCGAATGAGTCCCGGACGACGCCGGCGCCTGTTACGCTTCTACGAGCGCTGCCTGCAACGCCAACTGTATGCCGATGGGCAGCAACGACACCTGCTCTCCAAGAATGCCGCCTTCGGCTCCTGGCTGGAGGGGCTCCGGCAGCAGTTTCCCGAGGCTCGCTTCATGGTCTGTGTGCGCAATCCCATCACGGCGCTGAGCTCCCAGCTCAGCTCGGTGCACAGCGCCGCCGAGCTCTGCGGCACCAAGGCCGACAGCGCCCGGTTTCAACACGACTTTCTCGCCATGTTCGGCGAGACACTCGACCACCTGAACGACACCCTGGCCAACGAGTCCATGTCCCCGGGAGCCGTCATCGACATGGACGACCTGCGTGAGCAGCCGTCCCTCATCATCACCCGAGCCATGGCAGGGATCGGCGAACCAATGGGTCCGGAGCTGGTGCACCATGTACAGCAGTTGCCCACCGGTACCGCGAGCCGACACCAGCATTCGGCCGAGTCACTGGCAATCCCGCGTGACACCATGGAAGCCGTCATGCAGCCGGCTTACCTGGGCCTCCTAGCCCTGCCTCAGCGAATCAGGATCAGCACGTGAACGAGACCGCCACCCCCTTACCGCCCGAGCCCGGCATCGACGCGCGGAAGTTGCGCATTGCCTTCTTCTCCGACTCCCTGGCCGAACGCAATGGCACCGGCTCCTACTACCACGACCTGATCGATCAACTGCGTTCCCGCGTCGAATCTGTCGAGATCCTGCAGCCCGAAGCGTCGAACGGCTTCCACCCTTTCCGTTTCCCCCTGCCGGGCGATGCCACCCAGCATGTCGCGGCACCCAACCCCGTCAGGATTAGCCGAGCCCTGGCGCGGCTTCAACCGCATGTCATCGTCAGCGTGACACCCGGCCCTTACGGCCTGCTGGGCCCCTGGATGGCGCGTCGTCAGGGCTGCGCCTTCATCTCCGCCTACCATACGCACTTCGAGGGCCTGGCCGACCTGTACTGGCGCCCCTTCAAGCGGCAACTGATTAGCGGTTGCCTGAGCTCCGCCAATCGCTTTCTCTGCCAACGCAGCAGCACGGTGCTGATCCACAATCAGGCGCTGGACGATACGGTCATGGGCCTGGGCGCCAGGCGATGCGATGTCATGGGCACCCCCCTGGCCCGCCACTTTGCCGAAACA
This sequence comes from Halomonas almeriensis, assembly GCF_030409235.1. Lineage (GTDB taxonomy): Bacteria > Pseudomonadota > Gammaproteobacteria > Pseudomonadales > Halomonadaceae > Halomonas > Halomonas almeriensis. Next base: position 94,051 of record NZ_JAUFPO010000017.1, on the reverse strand, counting down.
CCGCCCGCCCCGCTGCCGGAAGACCTGCAACAGGTCTGCTTCGCAGGCCGACTGGCGGCGGAAAAGAACATCGACACCATCCTCGAGGCCGCGCGCCACTGGCCGTCCATCCGCTTCGTGATCGGCGGCGATGGCCCGCTCAAGTCGCGGGTCGAAGCCGCCGCCAGCGAACTGCCTAACCTCGATTACCGGGGCTGGCTGTCGCGGGATGCCTTGTGCCAACTGATAGACGACTCCAGCCTGCTGGTACTGCCCTCCCACCAGGAAACCTTCGGTTCCATCGCCCTCGAAGCCATGGCACGCGGACGCCCGGCCCTGGTGTCGGACAACATCGGCATTCATGACTGGCCACAGCTCGCGAACGGACTCTGCAAGATCCATCACGGCGAAACCCTGAGCGATGCCATCGGCCGTCTACAGGCCAGTCCGCCCGGTTTCCTTACCGAAGTGGCCTCCCGCGCGCGGGAGGCGGCCCTGCAGCTCAATGACGACACGCTCGAGCAATGGCTTGGCGTGCTGACCGCACAGGCCACCGCCCGACCATGAAAACCCTGCTCTCGATCCACGATGTTATGCCGCACACCCTGGCGCGCGTCGCCTCGATCATCGACACGCTGAGAGCCCAGGGTCACGCGAATCTGACGCTGCTGGTCGTGCCCGGCAAGGACTGGCAGCACGGCGACATCGCCACCCTGACCCGCTGGCAGCAGGAGGGGCTGGAACTCGCCGCCCATGGCTGGCACCACCGCGCCTGGCGGATCAAGGGGCTCCGGCATCGCCTGCACGCCGCCCTGCTCTCGCGTCGCGCGGGGGAGCACCTGGCGCTCGACGGCGACGCCATCGCCCGGCTCATGCAGGCCGCCGCCGACTGGTTCCCGCAGCACGACCTGGCACCCCCCAGCACCTATGTGCCACCCGCCTGGGCACTCGGCACAATTCCGCGATCACGCCTCATGACCCTCCCCTATCAACGCATCGAGGTCACACGCGGCATGCTTGACCTGCACAGTGGACAGCTCGACAAGCTCCCGCTGGTCGGTTTCGAGGCCGACACGCGCTGGCGTGAGCAGGCACTCCGGACCTGGAACCGGCTCCAGATCCGCCAGGCACGCCGCGGCGCCCGCCCGTTACGCCTCGGCATTCACCCCTACGACCCCGAGCTGCGCCTGGCACAGGACCTGCAACGCCTCATCGCCGAACCCTGGCAAGCCCTGCGTTACGACCAGCACCGAGGCTAGGCCGACATCGTCCCTGCGCCCGGTACCGATACATGCACCCCGCTGCTGGCTAGATAGAGCTCGGTGACTCGAAGGCATCTGCTCCCTGCCGCCCCATGGCGAGAAAAAGCAACGTTGCACACATCGTCGAGGAGACTGACGGCAAGGTGCATGGCGTCGTAATCGCGCGCCGGGCGTGAGGCCGAGTGGAGGAGGAGGATCAGGAAGGAATCTGTACGTCGCATGATCCGCAGACACAAAAAAACCGCCTTCGAGGGCGGTTTCTTGTGCTCTGCAATCTGTTGATCTGCTGGGAAAAAATTCCGATGGTGCCGACACCAGGAGTCGAACCCGGGACCTACTGATTACAAGTCAGTTGCTCTACCAACTGAGCTATGTCGGCTCGGAACGATCTCAGCCTGTAATGCAGAACATGAGAGCGTTGGCGTGGCTGGGGTAGCAGGATTCGAACCTGCGCATGCTGATACCAAAAACCAGTGCCTTACCACTTGGCGATACCCCAGCATTTGTGGTGGCCAGAGACGGAATCGAACCGCCGACACGAGGATTTTCAATCCACTGCTCTACCGACTGAGCTATCTGGCCGCGCCAACGGTGCGTATTAAACCCCAAATCCCGTTTTGCGTCAACCTTTTCCGTGCAATTCTCTCTGTGCGTTTCAGACAACCGCCGAATCGGCTGACTGACGCGTTCGCCCAGGCAGTCTTTCGGCCCTGTTCAGCGGCGGGTCACGCCTCGGGCGGTACGTAGCCTTCCGCCTGGTCGGTCTCCTGGTTGTCGAAGAAGCGTTCCATCTGCTCCATCAGATAGGCGCGGTCCGTGGCGTCGAGCATGTTGAGGTGTTTTTCGTTGATCAGCCGTGTCTGCTGTGCCTGCCATTCGTCCCAGGCACGCTTGGACACACTGGCCTGAATCTCGCGGCCTTTCTCGCCGGGTAGCGGCGGAAACGGCAGCGCTTCGAGCTCTTGTTGATACTTGCGGCAGAATACGGTCTGGCTCATCGCGATGGCTCCTTGGCTGAAGCAGGGTCTCAATCCGGGTCGGCGTGGCCTGCCGGAGCTGACAGGGTGAAGGGTTGCAACGCCTCCAGCAAGCCTTTCACCGGCGCGGCCAGGCCAATGCTGGACGGCTCGGCCGGGTCGTACCAGTGCCAGCCTTCGGCGACGCTATCGCGCCGCGCTACCCTCGCCGGTTGCGGCGTGATCTGCAGACGGAAGTGGCTGAACACATGGGTGAAGGTCGGCCAGCAGGCAGCAAGTTCGGCCCCGGCCGCATGCTGGTCGCGCCAGGCCTTCAGCGATGCCATGTCGTCGAACTGCGGCAGGCTCCAGAGCCCGCCCCAGAGACCGCTGGAGGGCCGCTGCTGAAGCAGGACGCGCCCATGCTCGTCCTGCAGCAACAACATCAGGGTCTCCCGCGTGGGGGTGGCCTTCCTGGGCTTGGATTCCGGAAAGCGCTTCTGCTCGCCCCTAGCATTGGCCACACAGTCCGCTTCGAAGGGGCAGCGACCACAGTCCGGCTGACCGCGCCGACACAGGGTCGCGCCCAGGTCCATGATGGCCTGGGTGAAGTCGACCACTCGCTGGTGCGGCGTGTAATGCTCGGCCAGGGCCCACAGACGACGTTCCACCGCCGGCCGGCCCGGCCAGCCCTCCACGCCGTGCAGACGGGTCAGCACGCGCTTGACGTTGCCGTCCAGAATCACCGCACGCTGACCAGTGCTCTGGGCGATGATGGCCCCGGCCGTGGAGCGCCCGATGCCCGGCAGGGCGGCCATGGCCTCGAGGCTGTGTACCGGAAATGCCCCACCATGCTCGTCCATGACCACGCGTGCCGCCTTGTGCAGGTTGCGCCCCCGGGCGTAATAGCCAAGGCCGGTCCACAGGTGCAGTACCTCGTCCTGCTCAGCCCCGGCCAGCGCGGCAACATCGGGAAAGCGCGCCATGAAGCGCTCGAAATAGGGAATCACCGTTGTCACCTGGGTCTGCTGGAGCATGATCTCCGAGACCCAGACCCGGTAGGGCGTTCGCTGTTGCTGCCACGGCAGATCATGCCGACCGTGGACGTCGAACCAGTCCAGCAGGCGTCGCTGAAAGGTTTCGGGTGGCAGAATGGCGGGCGGTATTTCGGTCATGGTCGGGCTCGACACGCAAAAAAGCGCCGATCGCGGGGACCGGCGCAGGGACTGGCTTACGCTTTGCTCACTTCAATAGACTCTCGATGGCGTTACGAAGTTCACTGCCCGTCCTGTTTTCGAGCTGATCCATGGCATCGTCGAGTCGCTTGTTGACTTCCTCGCCGGCACGCTCGGAAACCTCCTCACGCAGCAGGGCGCCGAGCGAGGCCTGAAGCGCCTGACGATCGAAGCGACACCACTGGGCACTGTCACCGCTCAACTGCCCCTCGCAGTGGACCGGGAAAGGCACCTCCTGCAAGCGCGGGTTGACCTCGCAGGCGGCATCGACCGTGTCGGTAAAGCGCGCCCGGGCATTCAGGTCGAAGCGCTCACTGGCCACGTCGAGCTGACCCTGGCCTTCGATACCGATCCCCGGAATCGACGCGCTGAGGTCATCACTTTGCGCCACGCCATCGCGAATCACGAAGCTCGCCCGGGCCGACTCGATCGGCGTGACTGCCTGCCATTCGCGGCTGGTGCGCTTGCCTTCGAGACTGGCCACGGTGCTGCAAAGCTGGCGAGAGATGTTGACCTCACCAAGCTGCCCCTTGTCGAGCCGGGCATCCAGCCGGCCGCTCAGGGCACGCTTCAATTCGGGGAGGGTGTTGCCCTGGCTTTCCAGCGAGCCGCTGCTCTGCAACCGTCCCTGGATGGCCGTGGGCTGCTCGGCCAGTGACGCCATCAGGCTGCCCAGGCGAACATCGCTGACCGTCGGCGAAAGCTGCCAAGCCAGGGGGCTCTGGCGCGCATCGAGGACGCCGGTGGCAGACAGCCGGCCTTCATGAAAACCGGCCTCTAAGTGTGTCAGCCGGTGCTGGCCCTGTTCACCCTGCAGGCGCAGCACCACATCCCGGAATGACTGCTTGAGCAGCTGCAACTCGCCGAGCTCGAGGCTGGCATCAAGGTCCAGCCCGCCAAGCCAGTCCGCTGGCAAAAGGCCCGAGGTCGGTTGAGCATGCGCCTGCTCGACCGGGTTCAGGCTGGCACTATCCTGGCCTTCAGCATCGGGCGCCTGGGGCGGCAGATAGGCATCCAGGTTCAGGCCGTCACCCTGCAGGTCGAGCATCAGGCGCGAGCCATCGAAGCGCCCGCCCAGCTGCCCGTTGAAGGTGCGGTCATCCAGGTTCAGCGTCAGGTCGCTGAGCGTGAGGCCGTGGCGATCGCCCTCCAGCGAGCTGGTCAGCCCCAGCGAGTCGAGGGCGGTGTCACTGGAGGTGGTCGGCAGGGCATCGAGGCGTGTCAGCCAGGGGCGAAGCGACAGCGGCTTGAGGCTGACCTGGCCCGCATAGGCCCAGGTCGGCACCAGCTCGCTGAACTTGAGGCGGCCCGTCGCTTCCAGGCCATCCGGGCCGGTCAGCGTGATCTCGCGGAGCTGGGCCGTCTGCTCTGCCAGGTCGGCATCCAGTTGAAAGCCTATGGCCAGTGGCAGACGCTTCTCGCCGAGCCGCGGGTCGAGCAGGCTGACATCCAGCTGGCCATCGGTCAGCTCGAGCTGCTGCTGATCCTGGTCGAAGATCGCCTCGGCGGCATTCAGGCTGGCCTTCTGCGTGGACTCATCCCCCGCAAAGCGTGAATCGGCCTGCAGGGTCAGCTTCTGGAGCACATGTCGTCCCTCGGCCAGCCCCAGGTCGACCCGAGTCTTGAGGGTGACATCACTGATCAGCAGCGGCGCTTCATTGGCCCGACTGTCGTCGAGGACCAGGCGCAGACTGGCATTGAGCGGAAAGGCTTCATCCGGGTTGACGTTGCTGCCCGTCATGCTGAACTGCTGCAGGGTGACTTCATTGCCGGACTGGCGATCCCGGTAATGGATCTGGCCCTGGCGGACCTGGACGCTGGCAATGTTCAGCGCGACCGAAAGCACCGTGCCATCCGGGCTCGGGCCGGCGCTGGCCGGCGCCAGGGCCTGCTCAGCTTGTTCACCACGATCGCGCAGGCGGTCGACCAGCCCCTGCCAGTTGCCACGCCCCTCGGCATCACGCTCCAGGTTGAGGCGCAGACCATCGAGGGTCAGCCCCTCGATGGCGATCTCGCCCCCCAGCAGCGGCGCAAAGGCCAGGCTGACCTCGCCGTGCTCAAAGGCGGCAAAGGGGCGATCCTGTAGGCCCTGCTCGGGCAGCCTGGCCTCCGCGGAGGCGACACTCACCCCCAGGCGGGGGTAGAAGGACCAGGTGAGCGGGCCATCAAGCTCCAGTTCCAGGCCACTGTGCTCGCGCACCACATCGACCAGACGCGGCTTGAGATCATCGGGATCAAAGAAGGTCGTGACAAAGACCACCGCTGCCACCGCCACCAGGCCCAGAATGCCGATGGTGGCTAACAGGGTACGCAGGATTCGCTTCATGGCCCGGCTCCTTTGGGCGGCAGGTCGAGTTCGAAATAATCACCCGTCTGTGTCAGACGATAGCCCAGGCGTCTCAGCAGCAGCTGGTCCGCCATGGCCAGCTGCGAGCTTATCACGCGCAGCTGACGCCCTTCCTGGCTGGCCGACTGGTGCGTCAGGGTAAGCAGTCGCGACCCGACCCCGCGGCGCCGGGTCGACTTGCGCACACACAGGTGGCCGAGCCACCAGGCCTCGGACTGGGGCGTCACGGCCACCGCCCCGAGCAGCCGGTCATTGAAATGCGCGCAGCAGAAAAAACGGGCCGCCTCGGCCAGATGCTCGCTCACGAAGTCCTCCGGCGCCTGCGGCATGCGCTCGGCGGGGGCGTCTTTATAGATGCGCAGAAGATCGGTTCGCACCTGGGCATCTGCCTCCCAGGCGGCCTGATCGACTCGCTGGAGCGTGACCGGCATGCAGGATCCTCGCGTTGGGGGGGCAGCGGATGCCGCTACCGCTGAGTGGTTCGCATTGTAGCGGATCGGGGTGGCGTTTCACTATAATGGCAAAGCGTCGCCGCCCCACCCGGGCATCCGCGGCTATTCGAGCCCTCGCGGCCGGCCCAATTCCGACAAGCGCCCCGGCGCTGGAGACCCAACATGTCCGAGCGTACCGCCACGGTCAGCCGTGATACCCAGGAAACCCAGATCACGGTCGCCCTCAATTTCGACGGAGAGGGGCAACTGACCGGCACATCCGGTGTCCACTTCCTCGATCACATGCTCGACCAGGTGTCTCGGCATGGCCTTGTCGACATCGACATGCAGGTCAGCGGCGACCTGCACATCGATGCCCACCACACGGTCGAAGACCTGGGCATCACCCTGGGCCAGGCCGTCGCCGAGGCCATCGGCGACAAGCGCGGCATTTACCGTTACGGCCACGCCTATGTGCCTCTGGACGAAGCCCTGTCACGAGTCGTGATAGACTTCTCGGGACGCGCTGGCCTGTTCCTGAACGTCGAGTTCACGCGTGCCGTGCTGGGTCAGATGGACACCCAATTGTTTCAGGAGTTCTTCCAGGGCTTCGTCAACCATGCCGGCGTGACGCTGCATATCGACAACCTGAAGGGCCACAACGCCCACCACCAGGCGGAAACCATCTTCAAGGCCTTCGGCCGCGCGCTGCGCATGGCCGCCGCCGAAGACCCGCGCATGACAGGCCGCATGCCGTCCACTAAGGGTAGCCTGTGACAGCGGCACTCGACAGACACGCCAAGCACCGTGCCATCGGGAGGGCAGTTCCGCCTCTCTTCACGCCGTGCTTCCTGAACCCGTCGACTGATACGAGGAAGTTCCCATGACCATTGCCGTCATCGACTACGGAATGGGCAACCTGCATTCCGTCGCCAAGGCATTGGAGCACGTGACCCACGAAAACGTCGTGATCACCCGTGACGCACGACGCATCCACGGCGCCACGCGGCTGGTACTGCCCGGCCAGGGCGCCATTCGCGACTGCATCGGCGAGCTGGAACGCACCGAACTGCGCGGCATGGTCGACGAGTTGCTGGCCCGCCAGAACAAGCCCTTGCTGGGCATCTGCGTCGGCCAACAAATGCTTCACGAGCACAGCGAGGAAAATGACGGCGTCGACTGCCTGGGCTTCATGCCCGGCGAGGTACGCCGCTTCCCCGCCGACATGAGCGACGAGAGCGGCAATCGCTGCAAGGTGCCGCACATGGGCTGGAACCTGGTGCACCAGCATCAGTCGCATCCGCTCTGGGAAGGCATCGACCAGAACGAGCACTTCTACTTCGTGCACAGCTACTATGTCGAGGTCGAGGACGACAGTGTGCTGTTCGGCGCCACCGATTACGGCCGCGTCAAGGCCCATGTCGCCACCGGACGCGATGCCACCTTCGCGGTGCAGTTCCATCCGGAAAAGAGCTCCCGCGCCGGCCTCAGGCTGCTCGAAAACTTCGTTCAATGGATGCCCTGAACGGCGCCCGCTCTGGAGGATTCAACATGTTGGTAATTCCCGCCATCGACCTCAAGGATGGCCAGTGCGTTCGCCTCAAGCAGGGGCGCATGGATGACGCGACCACGTACGGGGACGACCCGGTCGCCATGGCGGCCCGCTGGGTCGAGGCCGGCGCCCGGCACCTGCATCTGGTCGACCTCAACGGCGCCTTCGAAGGACGGCCGATCAATGGCGAGGCGGTCACCGAGATCGCTCGCGCCTACCCCACGCTGCCGATCCAGATCGGCGGCGGCATCCGCAGCGCCGCCACCATCGAGCACTACCTGAACGCCGGCGTGTCCCAGGTCATCATCGGCACCAAGGCGGTCAAGGAGCCGGACTTCGTCACCCAGATGTGCCGCGACTTCCCGGGCCACATCACCGTCGGCCTGGATGCCCGCGATGGCTTCGTGGCCACCGATGGCTGGGCCGAGGTATCGACGCTCAAGGCCACCGAGCTGGCCAAGCGCTTCGCCGACGACGGTGTCTCAGCCATCGTCTACACCGACATCGCCCGGGACGGCATGATGGGCGGGGTCAATATCGAGGCCACCGCCGAACTGGCCCGCCAGGGCGGCCTGCCGGTCATCGCCTCCGGCGGCGTCACCAACCTAGATGACCTGCGCGCCCTGGTGGAAGCCGAGGAACCGGGTATCCTCGGCGCCATAACCGGCCGTGCCATCTACGAAGGCAGCCTGGACCTGGCCGAGGGCCAGCGGCTGTGCGATGAACTCACCCGCCACCGAACCGAGAGCTGAATCATGGGACTCGCCAAGCGCATCATTCCCTGCCTGGACGTCGACGCCGGACGGGTGGTCAAGGGCGTCAACTTCGTGGGTATCCGCGATGCCGGTGACCCGGTGGAAATCGCCCAGCGCTATAACCACCAGGGCGCCGATGAGATCACCTTCCTCGACATCACCGCCAGCCACGAGGACCGCGCCACCACGGTGGAAATGGTCGAGCGCATCGCCGGGGAGGTCTTCATCCCGCTGACCGTGGGAGGTGGCATTCGCACCTGCGACGACATTCGCACCATGCTCAATGCGGGTGCCGACAAGGTCTCGATCAATACCGCCGCCGTGCACGACCCCGACTTCGTGTACGAGGCCGCCGAACGCTTCGGCAGCCAGTGCATCGTCGTGGCCATCGACGCCAAGTGGGTTTCCGCGGACGGCGAGACCCCGCGCTGGGAAATCTTCACCCATGGCGGACGTCGCCCCACCGGGCTCGACGCCGTGGAATGGGCACAGAAGATGGTCGAACTGGGCGCCGGCGAACTGCTGCTGACCAGCATGGACCGCGATGGCACCCGCCAGGGCTTCGACATCGGCGTGACGCGTGCCATCAGCGACGCGGTCAGTGTCCCGGTGATCGCCTCCGGCGGCGTCGGCAACCTCGACCACCTGGTGGAAGGCATCAAGGACGGCGGGGCCGACGCGGTACTGGCGGCCAGCATCTTTCACTTCGGGGAATACAGCATCCCTGAAACCAAGCGCCACATGACCGACAACGGCATCGAGATGCGCCGCTGAGGCGGCCGCGACCGGCTCAGGGAGCCGGCGAGACCGCCTCGAGGTGCTCCGCCAGCGCTGCCAGGCCTTGCTCGGCGCTGGCGGCCACCTTCACCGCAAAGAGGTCATCGGCTCGGGTGCGGCCCAGATTGAGGCACGCCAAGGGCTGCCCTGCCTGGGACGCCCGGCGTGCAAACCGATACCCCGAATAGACCATCAACGACGAGCCGACCACCAGCAGGCCAGCGCTTTCATCCAGCAGCGCGAAGGCCTCCTCTACCGTGTGGCGCGGCACGCTGTCGCCGAAGAAGACCACATCCGGCTTCCAGATGCCTTCACGGCAACCGGCGCAGGCCGGTACCCGAAAGTCGCTGAAATCCCGTTCCAGGTCAGCATCGCCATCCGGCGCAGCATGCGCCCCCAGCGCCAGCCACTGCGGGTTGAGGCTACCCAGCTCGTCATGCAGATCCTGACGCGGGCGCGTCGCGCCACAGCTCATGCAACGCACCACATCGGCGCGCCCATGCAGGTCGATGACTCGCCGAGAGCCAGCACGCTGATGCAACCCGTCGACATTCTGGGTAATGATCCCGGCAATGCTGCCTTGCCGCTCAAGGCGCGCCAGGGCATGGTGAGCCAGATTGGGCTGTGCCTCGTGCAGGGTGCGAAAGCCAACCAGGGCGCGTGCCCAGTAACGCTGACGTGCCGCCGTGGATGACATGAATGCCTGATGCTGCATGGGCGGCGAGCGCTTCCAGTCACCCTGGTCGTCACGGTAATCGGGGATGCCGCTGGCCGTGCTGATGCCCGCCCCCGTCAATACGGCCAGCCCCGGCGTATCGGCCATGAAGACGGCCAGTGAGGCGATCGAGTCTTGCTGCATGGGGCTCCCTGCTTGGCTGTCGAGCTTCGAGAATGGCCTTGTTGGACCGAAGTTGTCTAGAATGGGTTTCCTATCCTGGGCAAGGACTTTCGATGGCCTGGCTAGAATACCTGCTACCGCTGATCTTTCTGTTTCCGCTCGCGGCCACCGCCATGGTCGTGCTTGCCCTGCGCAACCTGCATGACGCCCGGGTCAGCTCGCCGTTCGATGCCCATCGCCTGCGTGAACCGGGACAATCCCTGCGTGACCGGCTCGACCAGGCCTTCACCGGCCTGTTCCTGAATGGCGCCTTGGGGCCGATCATCACCCTGACCCCACTGGTCTACGGCATGGGGCGCATGCTCTTCGCCGACCAGCAGAACTGGTTGGAGTGGAGCCTCTATGGCGCCCTTTCGACCGTCCTGGTGCTGGTCTTCTGCCTGCGCCTGATCCGCGACTTCCAGCGCATCCGACGCCTCAAGCTGGGGCTGGCCTGCGAACTGGCCGTGGGCCAGGAGCTGTCGCGCTTAATCCGCCCGGAGGCCCACCCTTACTTCGTCTTCCACGACGTCAGTCTCGACACCAGCCTGGACCATGTCGCGGTCACGCCGGAGGGCGTCTTCGCTATCGAGACGCGCGCCCGCACGCCGGCCGTGCTGCCCTCCGGCGAGCAGAGCAATGTCGTAGTCGTGGAAGAAGACCGGTTGCGATTCCCGGGCTGGAAGGAACGCCAGCCGCTACGCGAGACCCGTCAGGCCAGTCGCTCGCTGGCCAGCTGGCTGGAAGAGCGGACCGGTCAGTCGGTGCCGGTACAGGGCGTACTCGTCATGCCCGGATGGCAGATCGAGCAGGCCGACCGAGCCGGCGACCTGCTGGTGGTCAACGGCGAGGGACTGGCCGATTATCTCGACCAGCCGCCCTCGAACCGGCAAGCGGCCCGGGCGTTCGACGACGCGACCCACGACGCCGTCATCCGCGTTTTGCGCCAGCATGCGCTGTCGAACCCGGGCAAGACGGCTTAAAAGGCCGCGATCTTGACCCGGGCCGGGCAATTCCCCAGGCCCAGCCTCACCAGGCTCTCCGGCGCCGGAAAGTCCGTCAGGCGTTGAGCATCGATACCGATGCGCACCTCGGTCAAAAGCCGGTTACCGCCTCCCCCGCACTCCAGGCGCAGAGCGCGCCCGCGGCCCTCTCCGAAGGCAGACTCGAAGGCACTGATCAGGTCATTGCGACGCACCTCGCCGCCACGCTGGGTGACCACGAAGTCGGTGAAGACACTGGCATTGACCGCCTCGACCAGCGCCACCGAGGCGCCGAACAGGTCTTCGGCGGAGAGCCTCAGGCAGGCCGCGTGCTTGGCATACTGGTAGCGCCCCAGACAGCTCGCCCGCCCCGGCATGACGACGTCCAGCTGCGCATCCAGTCCCTCGTTAAGCCCCAGCGTCGGGTGCCCACAGAAGCCGCCGGCGGGACGCTCACGCTCGATGAAACACCCCTGCCGCCGCCAGCGCTGCCGCTCCACCCCACGCTGATCCAGCCGATGCGGCAGAGACGGCCAGAGCCCATGCAGCACAAAGCCGGTCTCGCTGCCACGCCGCAAGCTCGCCTCGCGACACTCGCGGGGCGGATCATGGCGAGTGGCACAGAAGCCCGGGTGCCAGGTCAACGCCAGGGTGTAGTGATCGAAGCCCTCGGCCGCGATCGACCCCACTTCGCCGGGCGTCTTGGCCATGGCCGGCAGTGAGCCCAGCAGACTGATGCCCAGCATCAGCGCCATCGCCAGACGAAACCGCCCCCCTGAGGACCAGGCAGTGAGTAGTGCTTGCCAGCGGCATCGGCGCGGATAATAGTCCGCTAGCCCCGACAGAGATATAGATCTTCTATCCATGAATCTGATCACATTCGATGTTTTTCGCACCCTGGGCATGCCCGGTGTGCGTTATATCAAGCCCGATCACATGTTCGAGCATCTCGAGAAAATTCGCCATGCATCCAGCGCGTGCTGAGCGCCAGCGGCGCCGGTCGTTACCCGGACGGCGTCTCCCTGCCCATTCGCGCCTGAACCGCGGCCGGCCGCTCAGTCGCCCTTGAGACGCCCGCCCATCTCCTGGGCCAGATCCACGGCGTAGTGGTCGGTCATGCCACCGATGAAGTCGAGCATGCGGCGATAGCTGTCATACAGCGACCAGGAGCGCAGCGGCGTGTTCTCGCCGATCAGCGCCAGCACCCGCTGGTGCTTGAAGTTGGAGTGCCCGGTGTGGTGCAGCTCGTGCGCGGCGCCGATGAAGGCCTCAAGCAGAATGCCCAGGGTCGTGTAGGCGCCGATCTCCAGCTTGGCCTTGCGCTCATTACGGAAGATGCGCTCACGGGCCAGATCCTTGGCGGCCTTCACACCCCAGTCCAGGTCCGGGTGGCAGAGCTCCAGCAGGTCATGCTGCAGGGTGCCGGCCAGCAGTTCGCCCTCGTGCTGTACGAAGACCCTGGTCACCTCCTTGACCGCCTGCTCCATGGCCGCACCGCGCAGGGCGGCGATGCGCCGCCGCTGGGAGACGCCATCCTCGCGCATGGTGGCATAATCCGGCGGCTCGCCACCGGCAATCTGGGTCAGGATATCGGCCACTTCCTCGAAGCGCAGGATGCCCATTTCCAGGCCATCCTCGAGATCCAGCAACGCATAGCAGATGTCATCGGCGGCCTCGACCAGCCAGGCCAGCGGATGCCGGCACCAGCGGTTCTCGCCCTGGGGGAGCAGACCGAGGCGGTCGGCCACCTCATTGAGCAACGGCAGCTCGCTCTGGTAACAGCCGAACTTGCCCCGCGATCCGCCATGATCCACCGCCCACGGGTACTTGAGCAGCGTCCCCAGGGTAGCGCCGGTCAAGCGCATGCCACCGCGAAACTGGTTGTACTCGATCTGGGTGACGATACGAAAGCCCTGTGCATTGCCCTCGTAGGTCAGCAGATCTTCACGCTCCATGTCCGAAAGGCCGTCCAGCAGGCCACTGCCATCCAGGGCGGCCCGCTTGAACCAGTCGCGGATGGCGTACTCCCCGGCATGGCCGAAGGGCGGGTTGCCGATGTCATGGCCCAGGCAGGCCGCCTGCACGATCACCCCCAGATCCGCCGGCGTGATACCGGCAGGCAGGCGGTGGTGCAGCTCCTCGCCGACACTCATGCCCAGCGAGCGCCCCACGCAGCCCACTTCCAGGGAATGCGTCAAGCGGGTGTGAATATGATCGTTGTCGGTCAGCGGATGCACCTGGGTCTTGCGCCCCAGGCGACGAAACGAGCCGGCGAAGACAATGCGATCGTGATCCTTGTGAAACGGGCTACGGCCTGTCTCGCCGCGCGCCACGCCGCGTTCATCGTGCAGGCGGGCCGGGTCGAGCAGGCGCTCCCAGGTCATCTGCGTCATGGAGCCTCCTTGAGACGCCCATTCTGGCACCAAGGCCCGGTCGCGCCCAGCCATTGGCGCGGATTTTTGCGCTCCTGTCGTGCGTCCTAGCTGTGTTAGTGCGTGCACCAGGTATGGCTTATATAACGCCCTGGTCCCTCAAGGCCTGCCGGGCGGCGTCATCCAGTCCCAGCTCGGCGAGCAGGCTCGCGGTGTGTTCGCCGAGCCGGGGCACCGGAAAGTGCAAGTCAGCTGGCGCTTCGCTCATCTTCACCGGAAAACCGGTGGTCGGCACCTGGCCGTGTTCGCCCTGGTCGAGCTGCAGCATCATCTGCTGGGCCACCACCTGGGGATCCTCGAAGGTCTCCTGGAGGTCCTGCACACGCCCGCAGGGCACACCGGCTTCATTGAAGTGGGCAATCCATTCCTCGACGCTGCGCTGTGAAATGACCCGGTTGAGCAATTCGCGCAGCGGCTCGCGGTTGGCCATGCGCCGGCGGTTGTCGGCGAAGCGCTCTTCCTCCAGCAGCTCCTGCATGTTCAGGGCACCCAGGAAACGCTCGACCATGATGTCATTGCTCGGCGCAATGGCGACCTCGCCATCGCTGGCCTGGAAGAGCCCGTAGGGATAGAGCATGGGGTGGTCATTGCCGGTGCGCTGCGGCACCTCGCCGGTGGCGAAGTACTCCGCCGCCAGGTAGCCCATCATGCTGATCAGGCCATTGGTCAGCGCCGTCTCGACGATCTCGCCCTGCCCGGTGCGCGCGCGTCGCACCAGGGCCGCACTGATGCCGAAGGCCAGGTTCTGGCTGGCCACCATGTCGCTGATCGGCGGTGCGGCGCGCATGGGCTCGCCGTCCGGCGGCCCGTTGACGCCCATGAAGCCGCTCATGGCCTGGGCGATGAAGTCGTAGGCCGGCCGGTCACGATAAGGCCCGGTGGAACCGAAGCCATTGATGCGCCCCACCACCAGGTGGGGAAAGCGCTCGCGCAGGGTGGCGTCATCCAGCCCCATCTTGGCCATGACCCCCGGGCGGAAGTTTTCCACCAGCACATCGGCGTCATCCAGCAGGCGACAGAGGATCTCCCTGCCCGCCTCCTGACGCAGATCCAGCGTCAGCGAGCGCTTGTTGCGATTGAACTGGGCGAAGTACCAGCTAAAGCCGTTCACCATATTGCCCTGGGAGCGCACGATGTCGCCCCGGCCGGGCGGCTCGACCTTGATGACTTCGGCACCATGGTCGCCCAGCATCTGGGTACAGAAGGGCCCGGAAATCACCCGGGTCAGGTCGATCACGCGAATGCCCTCGAGAGAGCCTCCGGACCGGGACGGCGTATCTGACATCATCATCCTCGTGCAGTGGGAGCGGCGGAAGCATCATGCAGCGCCAGGCGCGGCCCCGCCCGGGAAACCCCCGCCCGGGAAACCTGGGCCGGCAGCGTCCGACCCATCAGGCGGGAGGCGATACCGGCGGCCTCTATCATGCTGTCGAGGCTCAGGCCGCTGTCGATGCCCATTTCGTCGAGCAGGTAGACCAGATCCTCGCTGGCGATATTGCCCGAAGCGCCGGGCGCGAAGGGGCAACCGCCCAGCCCGCCGATGGCGCTCTCGTAGTCCTCGACCCCCAGCGCCAGCCCCTGCATGACATTGGCCAGCCCGATGCCGCGGGTGACAAGCGATCGGTCGCTGCAATATAGGACGCCAGCCAGCATTTCGCCCATGCCCCTTTTGGTTAGGAAAACACGGCTCCCTCGGGGAGCGCAGTGCCGAGTCGCAATATGCTATGGTCCAGACGCTGTCATCGTATCCCTCTGCAACCGGAGCCCGACCCATGTCCAGTGAAGCCCCTGCTACCCCGGCAGCCCGTCTGGCGGCCCTGCGCGAGGCCATGCGCGAACACGCCATCGATGCCTGGTGGCTGCCGTCTTCCGACCCGCACAACTCCGAGTACCTGCCGGCGCACTGGGGTGGCCGCGCCTGGCTGTCAGGCTTCGATGGCTCGGTGGGCACCCTGGTGGTGACGCAGGAGCGCGCCGGCCTCTGGGTCGACAGCCGCTACTGGGTCCAGGCCGAAGCACAGCTGGCCGGCAGCGGCATCGAGCTGATGAAGCTCCACCCCGGCCAGGGCGACGCGCCGATCGACTGGCTGGCCGAGCAGTTGCCCGCCGGTGCCACCCTGGGCTTCGATGCCCAGGTGGTTTCTCTGGCCAGTGCCCGGCGGCTGGAAGCGACCCTGTCGGCCGCGGATATCCGGCTGCACGGTGACAGCGACCTGCTCGACGCCATCTGGCCGGACCGCCCTGCCCTGCCCGAGGCGCCGCTCTATGCCCACGATCCAGCCTATCTGGACGAGAGCCGCGCCGCGCGTCTCGCCCGCGTGCGCGAAGCAATGGCCCAGCATGATGCCGACTGGCACCCCATCTCGACGCTGGACGATATCGCCTGGCTGACCCAGCTGCGCGGCAACGACGTCGACTTCAACCCGGTCTTTCTGGCCCACCTGCTGCTCGGCCGCGAGAGCGCGACGCTGTTCATCGCCCCCGGCAAGCTGAATGACTCGCTGACGCAGGCGCTCGCCGACGATGGCATCGAGGTGGCGCCCTACACGGAGTGGGCGGCTCGTCTGGCCGCACTGCCCGAGGCATCGCGCGTGCTGATCGACCCGGCCCGCCTGACCCTGGGCACCCGCGAGGCCCTGCCGGGCATGACCGACCTGATCGAGGCCTACCAGCCCAGCACCCTGCTCAAGGGGCGCAAGAGCGAAAACGACCTCAAGCACGTCCGCCAGACCATGGAAGAGGACGGCGTCGCCCTGTGCGAGTTCTTCGCCTGGCTGGAAGCGGCGCTCGAGCGCGGCGAGACGGTCACCGAGTTGACCATCGACGAGCAGCTCACCGCCGCACGTGCCGCACGCCCCGGCTTCGTCAGCCGCAGCTTCTCGACCATCGCCGCCTTCAATGCCAACGGCGCCCTGCCGCACTATCACGCCACCCCCGAGGCCCACTCAACCATCGCCGGCAATGGCCTGCTGCTGATCGACTCCGGTGGCCAATACCCCGGCGGCACCACCGACATCACCCGGGTGGTGCCGGTCGGCGAGATCAGCGCGGCACAGCGCGAGGACTATACCCTGGTGCTCCAGGGCACCATCGGGCTCTCGCGTGCCCACTTCCCGCACGGTATTCCCTCGGCGCAGCTCGACGCCATCGCCCGGGCGCCGCTGTGGCGCACCGGCCGCGACTACGGGCATGGCACCGGGCATGGCGTGGGCTACTTCCTCAACGTACACGAGGGCCCGCAGGTCATCGCCTGGCAGGCACCCACGGCCCCGCACACCGCCATGCAACCGGGCATGATCACCTCCATCGAGCCCGGTGTGTACCGCCCCGGCCAATGGGGCATCCGCATCGAGAACCTGGTGGCCAATCGACCGGCGAGCGAGAGCGAGTTCGGTGACTTCCTGTACTTCGAGACACTGACGCTGTGCCCCATCGACACCCGCTGCATCGAGCCCAGCCTGCTCGACGCCAGCGAGATCGACTGGCTCGACGCCTATCACGCCGAGGTCCGCGAACGGCTCGCCCCCAAGCTCGAGGGCGACGCTCTGGCCTGGTTGGAAAAACGCACCCAGCCGCTGGCACGCCAACAGAAGTAGCGAGGAACGAGAAACGAGAAACGAGCAGGATGGTGGCCCCAGCCGCTCAGCCTCCAAAACCTCACGCGAGACACGCGGCTCGAATCTCGCAGCTCGTGGCCCGTGGCTCGTGGCTCGCTAGCTCAATCCTCCGCCATCTCCGGCAGCAGCGTCTTGAGCTTGCGGGTCAGGGTGTTGCGGCCCCAGCCGAGCAGCTCGGCGGCGTCGCCCTTGCGCCCGCCGGTGTGCTTGAGGGCGGTCTCGATGAGGATCTTCTCGAAGTCGGGCACGGCTTCCTCCAGCAGGTGGGTGTGGCCGGCGGCCAAGGCACGGTCCGCCCAGTCGCGGAAGGCCACGCGCCAGTCTCCGGAGGCCCCGCCGCTTGAAGCTTCGCGCAACTCCGGGGGCAGGTCCTCGACCATGACCTCGCGCCCCGAGGCCATCACGGTCAGCCAGCGGCAGGTATTCTCCAGCTGGCGCACATTGCCGTGCCAGGGCAGGCGAGTCAGATGCGCCTCGGCGTCCTCGGTCAGCACCTTGGCATCCGTCGACAGCTCCTTGGCAGCCTCGATCAGGAAGTGCCGGGCCAGCCGCGGAATGTCCTCGCGGCGGTCGGCCAGCTTGGGCAGATGCACGCGGATCACATTGAGGCGGTGGAACAGGTCCTCACGGAAACGCCCCTCCTGGACCAGTTCCTCGAGGTGCTGGTGAGTCGCCGCGATGATGCGCACGTCCACCTTGACCGGGGTGTGGCCGCCGACACGATAGAACTCGCCATCCGCCAGCACGCGCAGCAGCCGGGTCTGGGTCTCGGCCGGCATGTCGCCGATCTCGTCGAGAAACAGGGTGCCACCATCGGCCTGCTCGAATCGCCCCTGACGCTGCGCCGTGGCGCCGGTGAAGGCGCCCTTCTCGTGGCCGAACAGCTCGGACTCGATGAGATCGCGGGGAATGGCTGCCATGTTCAGGGCGATGAAGGGCTTGCTGCCGCGCGGGCTGTGCTGATGCAGCGCCTGCGCCACGCGCTCCTTGCCGGTCCCCGACTCGCCGTTGATGAGCACCGTGATGTGCGACTGCGCCAGCCGGCCGATGGCCCGAAAGACCTCCTGCATGGCCGGGGCCTCGCCGATGATCTCGGTCTCCAGTCCCTCGGGCGGGGTGGTCGGTCGTTGGCGCTCCCGGGCATGCGCCACGGCACGCCGGACCAGGGCCAGGGCCTCGTCCACATCGAAGGGCTTGGGCAGATACTCGAAGGCACCGCCCTGATAGGACGCCACGGCACTGTCGAGATCCGAGTGCGCCGTCATGACGATCACCGGCAGATCCGGATGCGCCTCGCGCACCCGGGCCATCAGGTCCAGGCCGTCGATGCCCGGCATGCGGATATCGGTCACCAGCACATCCGGTGGCTCCTCGAGCAGGCGTGGCAGGACGTGATCGGCACGCTCGACGCACTCGACCGCCAGGTCGGGCTGCGCCAGCGCCCGCTCCAGCACCCAGCGGATGGCGCGGTCGTCGTCGACGATCATGACGCGAGCGGCTTCACTCATGAGGTTTCTCCAACGGAATAAGCAGGCGGAATTCGGTATGGCCGGGCGCGGAGTCGCATTCGATCAGCCCGTGGTGGCGGTGCAGGACCGACTGAGCAATCGACAGCCCCAGCCCACTGCCCTCGGCGCGCCCCGAGACCATGGGATAGAAAAGGGTTTCGCGCAGCCGCTCCGGAATCCCTGGGCCGTTGTCGATGAGCGACACCTCGCAGACCAGACGGTGTCGCTCGGCGCCCAGGGTGAACTGGCGGCGCGCCCGGGTGCGCAGCATCAGGCTGGGCGCCGGCACCGCGGACTCGGTCATGGCCTCCACGGCATTGCGCGCCACATTGAGGATGGCCTGGATCATCTGCGCCTCATCGCCGGTGAGTTCCGGCAGGCTCGGATCATAGTCGCGGATGATGGTCACCCCCGGCTGCTCGACCACCAGCAACGAGCGCACGCGCTCCAGCGCCTTGTGGATGTTCAGCGGCGCATGCCGCCCGACCTGATTAGGACCGAGCATGGCATCCACCATGTCGCGCAGCCGGTCGACCTCCTCGATGATGATTCGCGTGAACTCCGTCAACTGCGAGTCTCCGAGGTCGCGCTCGAGCAACTGCGCCGCCCCGCGGATGCCCCCCAGCGGGTTCTTGACTTCATGGGCCAGCCCCCGCGCCAGCACCTTGATGGTCTCCTGACGGGTCTGCAGGGCTTCTTCCCGCGAGATGCGCAGCAGCCGATCACGCGGCTCGACCTCCAGGAGCAGCTCGTCGGCCGTCAGCGGCGTGACGGTGTAGTCCACGGTCAGCGTTTCGCCGGTCGCCAGGGTCAAGCGCGCCTCACGCTGGGTGAAGGGGTGAAACTCGTCACGCGCCTTGGCCAGCAGCTCGCCCATGTCCTCAACGCTGGTCACCAGTTCTGGTAACGCCTGGCCCTGCACCCGCATGAAACTGATCGCCAGCAGCGCCTCGGCAGCCGGGTTCATCCAGCGCAACTGCAGGCGCCCATCGAGCAGCAGGACAGCGGTAGTGAGATGCTCCATCAAGCGTTGGTACATGGACAGGCTCGCGATGATCAGGAAATGGGTAGCCGGGACCGTTTCGCCAGGCACGATACGCCGGCCTCGGCCGCACTGATGGAAACCGCTGCAAAAAGCGCGCCACCCTGAAGCACCGCGCGACATGGGGATTCACAAAAGGTGATGGGATACGTCACGCACCATTTTAGTGCACCCGCATCCCGCCTGCACAGAAGGATGCCGGCAAACCACCCTGCTCGCACCACCAGGGCCCAGCCCCGGCCTCATGGCTCCGCACCGGTGTCCTCGGAGCGCCCGGGCCGGGGAACGCTGGCCCGCCGCACATGCAGGATCACCGGCGCGGAGCGCCGCAGCACCCGTGCACCCTGACCGAGCAGCTCGGCCTCCAGGCGGTGCCGGCCGCGCGCCAGATTGGTGAGCGGCAGGGCCGGCTCACGTGTTGCCTGGCCAACGGGCTCGCCATCGAGCCGCAGACGCCACCGATGCCCCGCGCGCAGGGCCGGCCGAATGGCCAGGCGCACCATCACATTGCCCGCGGCACCGTTGGGCAGCGTGCTCTGATCGGCCGGTTCGTCAATGGCAAAGCGCGCATAGGGCGGCGCTGCCGTCTTGTCTTGCGGGGCCGGGGCAGGAGTGGACGTGGCCGATGACCGCGCCGGGACGATGCTGATCGGCGCCAGCTCGACGAGCTCGCCGCCGCTGGCCGGATCATCCGAGTAGCGCACCAGCCCCTGGGCATCGGTTGTGCGATATAGTGTCTCGGCCGAGGCGGCCAAGGAAAGAAAGAGAGTCAGGCAGAGCACCAGGCCCCGCCGGCCAGTCCGCTTCATGCTCAGGCTCCCGGCGTTGGCCACGCCGACATGGCTCACGCCCCGACTATAGATGAGCGCCGCGGCCTTTGCCGGGCCGGGGCCCAGCAGCCTTCACGCATCGCCGGTACCACTGGCCGGTGACGCAGTAAAAAAAGGGCACGCCCGCAGGCGTGCCCTTGTCGATACCGGAGTCGGCCGCGCCTCAGCAGCTGTAGTACATGTCGAACTCGATCGGGTGCGTCGTCATGCGCAGGCGCTCGATGTCCTCGGACTTGAGCTCAATGTAGGCATCGATCGTCTCGTCGGTGAAGACGCCGCCTTCGGTGAGGAAGCTGCGATCGGCGTCCAGGGCTTCCAGCGCCTGATCGAGGCTTTCGGCCACGGTGGGAATGGCCTTGCCCTCTTCCGGCGGCAGGTCGTAGAGGTTCTTGTCCATGGCATCGCCGGGATGAATCTTGTTCTTGATGCCATCGATGCCGGCCATCAGCATCGCCGCGAAGCACAGGTAGGGGTTGGCGGTCGGATCCGGGAAGCGAAGCTCGACGCGCTTGCCCTTCGGACTGGCGGTATACGGGATACGGATGGAGGCGGAGCGGTTACGGGCGCTGTAAGCCAGCATCACTGGCGCCTCGAAGCCCGGCACCAGACGCTTGTAGGAGTTGGTCGAAGCGTTGGCGAAGGCGTTCAGGGCGCGTGCGTGCTTGATCACGCCACCGATGTAGTACAGCGCCATTTCCGAGAGGCCGGCGTACTCGTCACCGGCAAACTGGTTCTGGCCGTCCTTCCAGAAGGACTGGTGAACGTGCATACCGCTGCCGTTGTCGCCCACCACCGGCTTGGGCATGAAGGTCGCCGTCTTGCCGTAGGCGTGGGCCACGTTGTGCACCACGTACTTCATTTCCTGAAGTTCGTCGGCCTTCTTCACCAGAGTGTTGAACTTGACGCCGATCTCGTTCTGGCCAGCGTTGGAGACCTCGTGGTGATGCACCTCGACGCTCTGGCCGATGGCTTCCAGGGTGTTGCACATGACACCCCGGATGTCGTGGAAGCTGTCGACCGGCGGCACCGGGAAGTAGCCCCCCTTGACGCGCGGGCGGTGGCCCATGTTGCCGCCCTCGACGTGGCGGTCGGTGGCCCAGGCCCCTTCCTCGGAGCTGATCTTGTACATGGCGCCTTCGGCATCGGCCTTCCAGTGCACCTCATCAAAGACGAAGAACTCGGGCTCCGGGCCGAAGAAGGCGGTGTCGCCCAGACCGGAGGACTGCAGATAGGCCTCGGCACGCTTGGCGATGGAGCGCGGGTCGCGCTCATAGCCCTGCATGGTGGCCGGCTCGATGATGTCACAACGCAGCACCAGGGTGGCGTCTTCGGTGAAGGGATCAAGGTAGCCGGTGCCGTCTTCCGGGCGCAGAATCATGTCCGACTCGTTGATGCCCTTCCAGCCATTGATAGAAGAGCCATCGAACATCTGGCCATTCTCGAAGAACTCCTCATCGACATCCCGCGAAGGGATGGTCACATGCTGTTCCTTGCCTTTGGTATCGGTGAAGCGCAGGTCGACCCACTTCACATCGTGCTCTTCAATCAGGGCGAGAGTCTTGTCGGACATGAGATCCTCCACAAATGAGCTTGGCTCGTTAACTCTGAATCGGCTTCAAAGCGTCGTGACCGCTGGTCGGGCAGCCATTGTTGTAGCACGCCGTGGTGCAACTGCCCACAATCGCCAGGACGACCGTGGCGTTTGCAATAATTAAGCAGAAAGCATGCCAAAATGGCGCATGCCACACTGAAGAAATATTAACCGCATGATAAAGAAGGAAAAATTTAATATCGTGCAATGCCCCACATGAATGCCGCGGCCGATATTCCCCGCGTCAGGGGCATCCAGGGCCCGTTTCAGCGAACCAAAACAGGGCACGAAAAACCCTTACGCACCATAAAGGTGCACCGTTGCGACTCGCCCGCGTCCTGGCACTCGACCGGCCAGGCCAGCCGCCCGCACTTCGCACTCACGCCCTTGCCAACCCTACCGTGGTGCGCCTTGTACCCGGCCCGCCGCGCGTATCACACAAATACGCTATTACCCAGGCGGGCTAGCCTGTACAATGCGCGCCCTAAACTTCCCTGCCCCGCGCCTAGGGTACTGAACACCACGTGTACATAGGTGCGTACAAATTAGTGATCCACACCCTATGAGCACGAACGCAAGTTCCAACATCGAAAACCTTCGCAATATTGCCATCATCGCGCACGTCGACCATGGCAAGACCACCCTGGTGGACAAGCTCCTCCAGCAGTCCGGCACCCTGGACCGCAAGGCGGAGTCCCAGGAGCGCATCATGGACTCCAACGACCAGGAGAAAGAGCGCGGCATCACCATCCTGGCCAAGAACACCGCCATCCGCTGGGAGAGCCCGGAGGAGCGCGACTATCACATCAACATCGTCGACACCCCGGGACACGCCGACTTCGGCGGTGAGGTCGAGCGCGTGATGTCGATGGTCGACTCGGTGCTGCTCATGGTCGATGCCGTCGACGGCCCCATGCCGCAGACCCGCTTCGTCACCCAGAAGGCCTTCGATCAGGGCCTCAAGCCGATCGTCGTGGTCAACAAGATCGACCGTCCGGGCGCGCGTCCGGACTGGGTCATCGACCAGATCTTCGATCTGTTCGACAACCTCGGCGCCAGCGACGAACAGCTCGACTTCCCGATCGTCTACTGCTCCGCTCTCAACGGCGTGGCCGGCAACGAGCCGGACCAGCTGACCGAAGACATGACGCCGGTCTTCCGCGCCATCGTCGACATCGTTCAGCCGCCGCAGGTCGAGCTCGACGGCTCCCTGCAGATGCAGATCTCGGCGCTGGACTACAACAGCTATGTCGGTGTCATCGGCCTGGGCCGCATCACCCGTGGTGCCATGCGTCCCGGCCAGCAGGTCAGCGTGGTCACCAAGGAAGGCCAGGAGCGTCGCGGCAAGATCGGCCAGGTGATGACCCACCTGGGCCTGGAGCGCGTGCAGACCGACGAAGCCACCGCCGGCGACATCGTCTGCATCACCGGCATCGAAAACCTGGCGATTTCCGACACGATCTGCGACCCGAGCAACGTCGAGGCCCTGCCGGCGCTGACCGTCGACGAGCCGACCGTCTCCATGACCTTCCAGGTCAATGACTCGCCGTTCGCCGGCAAGGACGGCAAGTTCGTCACCAGCCGCAACATCAAAGAGCGCCTCGAGCAGGAGCTGATCCACAACGTGGCGCTACGGGTCGAGCAGGGCGACAGCCCTGAGAAGTTCATCGTCTCCGGGCGTGGCGAGCTGCACCTGGCCGTGCTGATCGAGAGCATGCGTCGTGAAGGCTTCGAACTCTCCGTGGGCCGCCCCGAGGTCATCATCCGCGAGATCGATGGCGTCAACCAGGAGCCCTACGAAGAAGTCATCATCGACTGCGAAGAGCAGCACCAGGGCGCCATCATGGAAGAGCTCGGCTACCGCAAGGGCGAGCTCAAGAACATGCACCCCGACGGCAAGGGCCGGGTACGCCTCGACTTCACCATCCCGGCGCGTGGCCTGATCGGCTTCCGCGGCCAGTTCCTGACCCTGACCTCAGGCACCGGCATCCTGACCAGCCGTTTCGACTGCTATGGCCCGCTGCGTCCCGAAGCCTCCGTCGAGCGCCGCAACGGCGTGCTGGTCTCCATGGTCAGCGGCAAGGCCCTGGCCTATGCCCTGTTCGCCCTGCAGGATCGCGGCAAGCTGCTCGTCGAGCACGGCACCGAAGTCTACGAAGGCATGCTGATCGGCATCAACAACCGTGCCGAAGACATGGTGGTCAACCCGACCAAGGCCAAGAAGCTCGACAACATGCGTTCTTCCGGCAGTGACGAAGCCCTGGTGCTCACGCCGCCCGTGCGCTTCACCCTGGAGCAGGCCGTGGAATTCCTCGACGACGACGAAATCGTCGAGGTCACTCCCAACCACGTCCGCCTGCGCAAGAAGCTGCTATCCGAGAACGAGCGCAAGCGTTCCAAGAAGAACTAAGCCCCAGCCGGCCTTTCGGCATCACGCCAAGCCCACCCTCAGCGGTGGGCTTTTTGTTGGCTGGTCGTGTCCGGCAAGATGTTCTGGTTGACGCGGAAGGTGTTGTCCGGATCATAGCGCCCCTTGATCCGCGCCAGCCGTGGATAGTTGGCGCCATAGATCGCCTGAATGCGCTCGCTGCCCTCGTCCATCATGAAGTTGATGTAACCGCCCCCGTCATGGAACGGGTGCAGGGCCTCCCAGTAATCGCGCGCCCAGCGGCTCACGGTCTCGGCTCTGGCCGGGTCCCGGTCGATTCCGGCGATCACCATCGACCAGGTCGCCTCGCGGCATGGCCAGGCCATGGCATCGCTATGGGTATCGTGCACGGCGCCATCTATCGGATACAGGTGCATCAGCGACAGGCTACCGGAAGGAATCCGCGCGGCATGCTCGAGATGCACCTCGATGGCACTGTCGCTGAGCTCGTGCACGAAATCACCTTTCCAGTACCACTGCAGGCCCTTGGGCAGGATGGCATCGAAGGCGGACTGCCAGGCGGGAAATGGCATGCTCGTCATGCCATCCATCAACGGCTCCGGCAGCGCCTCCCTGACCGACTGCATGATCGCCATGGCCTCGTCCTCGGGCCCGGTATGGCAGCACAGCAACGCACAAACCAGGCGGTCCCACAGCGCTTCCGGAAAAGGCGCCATCGAAGGCACACGCTTCAGCCCCAGAAACATGCCCAGCTGTCTGGGCGCCTCGGGCAGAAAGTCGCGGTACCACGCCATGATCTGCCTGGCATGGGCCAGATCCCATAAGATGGGCCCGGCGAAGACGGTATCCACCGGATGGGCCTGCAGCAGGAAGCTGGTCACGATGCCGAAGTTGCCCCCGCCGCCACGTAGTGCCCAGAACAGGTCCTCATGACGGTTGATATTGGCAATCACGATCCGACCATCGGCGAGCACCACTTCGGCCTCAAGCAGGTTGTCGACGGTCAAGCCGTGCAGCCGGCTCAGGTATCCATGCCCACCGCCCAGGGTCAGCCCG
This sequence comes from Halomonas almeriensis, assembly GCF_030409235.1. Classification (GTDB taxonomy): domain Bacteria; phylum Pseudomonadota; class Gammaproteobacteria; order Pseudomonadales; family Halomonadaceae; genus Halomonas; species Halomonas almeriensis. The sequence continues at coordinate 68,432 of NZ_JAUFPO010000017.1, read as the reverse complement.
GCCATACCGGTGGTACTGACGATGCCCGCCGGCACGGCCAGCCCATAGGCATGCGTGGCATGATCCAGATCGCCCTGGGTACAGCCGGGCTGTGCCCTGACGATTGCACTGTCCGGCTCGACATGAATCCCCGTCATCCGCGACAGATCGATCAGCAAGCCATCATCACAGCTGCCCAGGCCCGGACCGTTATGACCACCGCCACGCACGGCGATCAACTGCTCCTGCTCGCGGCCGAAGCGCACGGCCGTGGCCACATCGGCCGTATCCGTGCACTGCGCGATCAGCCGTGGGCGTTTATCGATCATGCCGTTGTAAAGCGCTCTGACGTCATCATAGGCCGCATCCTCGGGCAGGATGATGCTGCCTCTGAACGCCTCTCTGAAATTGTCGACTGTTGCCGTATCCATTTCGATCACCTCTTGGCCCACCGCTAGGAAAACCACATCAGGCCCGCAGGAAGGGGCCCTGAACTCAACCTAGGCGTGACCTAAGGCGGCCGGCATGAGGCAGGTGTCCCGAATCGAGCCGGAGAATTCCTCCAGGCTTGAGACGGATGTCCCGAGTGGCGCATCAGGCATGGCCAAAGCCCGCTTCTCGCGCCTTGACGATCATTTCCGCACGGCTGGACACCGACAGCTTGCTGCCGATGCGACTGACGTGGTTACGCACCGTCTTGGAGGAAATGGACAGCTCATCGGCAATGCCCGGATTGGCCAGGCCCCGGGCCACGGCATCTAGGATGGCCTGTTCACGACGCGTCAGCTCATCGAAACCGGGTGGCGGGGCGACGGCATGGGCCGACATACCACTCAGGAACCGCCGCAACTCGGTGACCAGCAACGGCCAGCCAGGATCCGAGGTCTGCAGGATATGGTTCCGGCCCTCCAATGGCAGAAAATGCGCGTCCGGAACCCGTGCGGCCAGGCGCCGTCCCGCCTCAAAGGGCACCATATGGTCGCCCTTGACGTGGGCCACCAGTGTGGGCGCCTGGACCTGCGGCAGCTGGGGGCGAATGTCCAGTTCATGAAAGCCCCGCCATAGTCGCACCGCATCATCCGGCTCCGCGGTATAGCGCTGCAGCTGCTCCCACCACACCACCTGCTCAGCCGCTTCGCGGGGTGACATCAGCCGGGCGAAGACCTCACGAAAGGCGCTGTTGGGGTGGCCCCAGCCGACTTCGATCAGCTGCTCCAGTGCGCGGGCTTCATCGGACTGCTGTTGGTTGACGCCCGCAGAATAGGCGCCATGGGCATAGGCATTGTAGAGAATCAGGTGACTGACCCGTTCGGGATAACGCGCGGCATAAGCGGCCGCCACCGCGCCTCCCTGGCAGATGCCGAATAACGGAAAGCGTCGCCATCCCAGGGCGTTGGCCACCGCTTCCAGATCATGTAGCCAGGCTTCCAGCCCCTGCTCGTGAACCCGATGGTCGGACAGGCCAGATCCACGAATATCGAAACGCGCCAGAGTGTGCTCGCGGGTCAATTCACGCAGCCAGTGGCGCCAGATGGGGCTGTCCCAGTCACGTTCCAGGTGGGTCATCCACCCGCCCACACGCAACAAGGGCGGGCCTCGCCCGGCCGTTGCATAGGCGATACGGACACTGTCCGACGTTGTGCAAAAATTGATCACCTGCCTCATATACTGAGGCTAGCGTATCCCCTGGCGACTTGCGAAATGCCCCGCCAACAGGCAGTCGTCGCGACGACTGCCGAATGATAGGCTGAAGGTTCCTTACTCACTGCAATGGAGTGACGTCCCGATGGCCGATTTTTCACTCAAGCCCGTTGAGGCACCCGACAGCAATGCCAAGAAGCTGCAGGAAGGTCAGGAGTTCTTCGTTCAGGACAACGTGGGACGCGTGCTCAACTGCCGCGTCACCAAACGCCTGCCGGACGGCAAGTTTGTCGCCGAGATCGTCGGTCTGGGCGGCGAGGGCGCCAAGTCCGTCAAGGAACTGATCGGCGAGACCATCACCGTGGGCTGGGAAGAAGTGCGCTTCGATGCACCGCCTGGGGTGACCACCGTCCAGTAAGGGCGGCGAACAACGCCGGCCCCGCTTGGTGGCCGGTCACCACTCGCACTACGCTAGAGAAAGACGCCTGACCGCGAGGTACCGCCATGCACAAGCACATCGAATGGGAAGCTCCCGGCGCCGACAGCGTCATGGACCATTTCGCGAAGCACCCGGACCAGCACTCCGCTCCAAGGCCCGGTGACATCCTTTCGGCGCGCTATCGCGGAAGCGCGGTTCGCATCAAGGTCGAGGCCTACGTCGAAGGCGTCAGCATCGGCAGCGTGGCGGCTATCATTGATCTCGAGAACGGCCAGCGGCGCGACGCCCATCACGACCTGTCGCTGGGTGACACCGTCCGCCTGCCCGACGAAAAGCGCGCCATGGAACCCAACTACCCCGACGAGGACGACGACGCACAGGACTGAAACAACGTCACTTTACCAGCCGCCGGGCCAACGACACCTAAACGCTCCAGCACTGGCCAGATAGCCCCCGAATGACGCAGAGTTGACGCCGATGCGGCAAAGCAGCAAAGTGCGGCATCCTTCGGCCTGCTGAGCTTGTAGGACCACCCCTTCGCCCGCGCCAGGCGGCCAGGGTCAGGAGGTTCGGATACCAGCAGCCACTCATACTTAACGGATGTCGCATCTGACACAGCCGGTGGCAGCGACACGGCCAAAGCAGGACCTCCATGAGCACGAACAACATCTGGACGCACAAGGGGACCTTCCTGCTGGCCGCGGTCGGCTCAGCGGTCGGGCTCGGCAACCTGTGGCGCTTTCCCTATCTGGCCGGCGAGAACGGCGGTGGCGCCTTCCTGCTGGTGTACATCGTCACGCTGTGCATCGTCGGCGTGCCCATCCTGATCGCCGAGATCCTGCTGGGACGCAGCAGCCGACGGAGCCCGATCATGGGCATGCGCTTTCTGAGCCGCACCCACAAGGCTTCGCGAGCCTGGGAGTCGATCGGCTGGCTAAGCGCCGCCGCGGCCTTGATCATCCTCAGCTTCTACTCGGTGATTGCCGGCTGGGCGCTGCACTACACCTGGCGCATGCTCACCGGCGCGCTAATCGACGCCGATGCCGCCACCGTCGCCAGTGGCTTCGAAAGCCTGCTGGCCTCGCCCTCGCTACTGACGCTCTATCACACCCTGTTCATCGCCGCCTCGGGGTTGATCGTAGGCCTCGGCGTGCACCGCGGTATCGAGAACGCCCTGCGCCTGATGATGCCAGCGCTGCTGGTCATTCTACTGGTGATTCTGACCTACAGCGTCATGCATGGCGACATGCCGGCCGCCGCCGACTTCCTGCTGACCCTGCAGCTCAGCGACCTCAGCTTCGAGGGCTGGCTGGCCGCCATGGGCCAATCCTTCTTCACTCTGAGCCTGGGCATGGGCGCGCTCATGGCCTACGGCGCCTACATGCCCGGCAAAGCCTCGCTGAGTCGCACCGCCCTGGCCATCGTGATCATCGACACCGCCGTGGCGCTGATTGCCGGCCTGGCCATCTTCGCCCTGGTATTCGGCGCCGAGCTGGACCCTGCCGAGGGGCCGGGCTTGATGTTCACCACCCTGCCGCTGGCCTTCACCGAAATGCCCGGCGGCTCGCTGATCGGCGCCGTATTCTTCGTGCTGGTGATCGGCGCGGCCATCAGCTCGGCCATCTCGATGATCGAGCCGGTGGCGGCCTTCCTGGTCGAACGCTTCGACCTCAGCCGCGCACAGTCCGTGGCCATCATGACCATCGCCTGCTGGGGCCTGGGGCTGCTCTCGGTGTTCAGCTTCAACGTCTGGGCCAGCGACAGCCCCTTCCATACTGCCCTGAGCATCAGCGCCTTCGAGCTGATGGAGCTGCTGACGCACATTCTCATGCCGCTGGGCGGCCTGATGGTGGCGCTCTTTGCCGGCTGGGCGTTGACTCATGGTGAAATAATGAAGGAATTGCAGACCAGTGAGGGCTGGCTGCACACCTGGCGCTTTCTGGTACGCTTTGTATCGCCGGCAGCAGTGGCCTTTATCTTTCTGAGAGCCATTCCGCAGATTGAAGGCTATCTGATCCCTCTGATCGGCGCCGTGGTGATTGTCGGGGCCTTTGCCGCCAGTCGCCTGTTCCGAGCGAAGCACCAGCCGAAGCACTGATGGCCAGCCAGTCGCCGTGGCCCCCAGTGCAGCGTGCTGGGCCACCGAACAACAAGCCGGGGCATGTGCCCCATGGCAAAACAACGCAGAAAACCGACGGAACCCCACACCATGTCTGCCATCATCGACGTCCAAAATGTCAACAAGGCCTTCGGCGGCCTGCAGGTCATCAACGACTGCTCGATCCAGGTCGCCGAAGGCTCGGTCACCGGGTTGATTGGCCCCAATGGCGCCGGCAAATCGACGCTTTTCAATATCATCGCCGGCGCCCTGCCCCTGGACAGCGGCCAAATCTTTCTGGCGGGCGAGGACATCACCAACCGTCCCGCCAATGCCCTGTTCCACAAGGGCCTGTTGCGCACCTTCCAGATCGCCCACGAGTTCGGCCAGATGACGGCGCTGGAAAACCTGATGATGGTGCCGCCCCGCCAAGCCGGCGAGAACCTCTTCAGTACCTGGCTCAAGCCCGGCGCCGTGGGGCGTGAGGAAGCCGAAGTGCGGCGCCGTGCCCTCGAGGTCATCGACTTCATCGGCCTGCACCATGTGCGCAACGAGCTGGCCGCCAACCTCTCCGGCGGGCAGAAGAAGCTGCTCGAACTCGGCCGCACCATGATGACCGATGCCCGGGTCGTGCTGCTCGACGAGATCGCCGCCGGGGTCAACCGCACCCTGCTGGGCGACCTGATCCGCAACATCGAACGCCTCAACCAGGAGATGGGCTATACCTTCCTGGTCATTGAGCACGATATGGACATGATCGCGCGGCTGTGTGATCCGGTCATCGTACTCGCCCAGGGCAGCGTCATGGTCGAGGGCACGATCGAACAGATTCGCAACGATGAGCGCGTCATCGAGGCCTACTTCGGCGCCAATGTCGCCTGAAAACACGCCCTACCTCGGCAGCTCATGAACCACAACGGGGCGGGGTGGAAAGACTGACGGAATCACCGGCCCGACCATCATCCGGAGCCGCCCGTCAGGTTTCCGCCGCCTCATACGCAGAGACTCACACACTATGCCACTACTCGACGCACGCGACGTGTATGGCGGCTACGGCGGCATGAACATCCTCAACGGGGTGGACATGGCCATCGAGGCCACTGAGGTCGGCGTCATCGTCGGCCCCAACGGCGCCGGCAAGTCGACCATGCTCAAGGCCATCTTCGGCCTGCTCTCGGTCAACCAGGGCGAGATCCTGCTCAACGGTGAGACCATCCACAACCTGCCGCCTAACAAGCTGGTGCAGCGTGGCATGGGCTTCGTGCCCCAGGAACACAATGTCTTCCCGAGCATGACGGTCCAGGAAAACCTGGAAATGGGCGCCTACCTCAAGCCCGACAACATCAAGCGCATGCTCGAGCGCGTCTACGAGTTCTTCCCACCCTTGAAGGAAAAGCGCCATCAGCCAGCCGGCGAGCTCTCGGGCGGCCAGCGCCAGATGGTGGCCATGGGCCGCGCACTGATGCCCGAGCCCGACCTGCTGCTGCTCGACGAACCGACCGCCGGCCTCTCGCCGCTGTACATGAACGAGATCTTCGAGCGGGTCAAGGAAGTCAACGCCGCCGGTGTCGGCATCCTGATGGTCGAGCAGAACGCCAAGCAGGCGCTCGCCATTGCCGACAAGGGCTTCGTGCTGGCCGCGGGCCAGAACCGTTTCACCGATACCGGCGCGGCCCTGCTGGCCGACCCGGATGTCGCCAAGAGCTTTCTGGGCGGCTGAGCCTGGCTCGGCATCGACGGAACCATCTGGAGGCTGTGCCTTGAACGAACTCGTCTTTTTCATCAACAACGTGGTGATCGCCGGCAGCGTATCCGGCTCGATCTATGCCATGGGCGCCGTGGGCGTGACGCTGATCTTCAGCATCATGCGTTTCGCCCACTTCGCGCATGGCGACATGATGACCTTCGGCGCCTTCATGGTGCTGCTGCTGACCACCCTCTTTCCGCAGGCCGGTGCGGCCATCGGCATTCCCACGCCGATTCTGCTGATGCCGCTGGCCATGGCGCTGACCGCCGCGCTGGCGGTGGGCATCGACCGCACCTTCTACAAGCCGCTGCGCGCCCACGGCGTCAAGCCGATCGTCATGGTGATCGCCTCGCTGGGCGTGACCCTGATGCTGCAGGGCCTGATCCGGCTGTTCGCCGGCACCGGCGGCTCCAGCCTGTACGTGGATGACCGCAAGGAAATCTTCCGCCTGCCGGTGCCCATCGAGAGTGTGCGCGTGCCCGTGGTCATCACCGAGCCGCAGCTCTATCTGTTCGGCCTGACCATCCTCAGTGTCATCGGCCTGCATCTCTTTCTCAGCCGTTCGCGGCTCGGCAAGGCCATGCGTGCCATGTCCGACAACCCGGACCTGGCCCAGGCCTCGGGCATCAACACCAACACCATCGTCGCGGTGACCTGGATGCTCGCCGGCGGGCTGGCCGCCATCGCCGGCACCCTGCTGTCGCTGGATGTGACCTTCAAGCCCGACCTCAGCTTCTTCCTGCTGCTGCCGATCTTCGCCGCGGCCATCGTCGGCGGCGTGGGGCACCCCTTCGGCGCCATTGCCGGCGGCTTCGTGGTCGGCTTCGCCGAATCCCTGGCGGTGTTCAACTGGAGCGTGCTGCTGCGGCCCTTCCGCGACAGCCTGCCCGAATGGCTGGAGCTGCCGGCCAACCTGGCCTTCGTCGGCACCGAGTACAAGATCGTGGTGCCCTTCTTCATCCTCGTCGCCATCCTGGTGTGGCGCCCCACCGGTATCTTCAAGGGCAAGGTGATCACATGAGCCAGTCACAGCCAACACAACCGTCACGGGAGCCCGAGCGCGCCGATAGCGTGGCCACCCCACGGCGTTTCCCGCTGCGCGAAACGGTCCTCTTCCTGGGCTTGCTGGGTGTGGTGCTGGCGGTCTACGCCGCCATGGGCAGCGCCTACGGCACCCGCATGCTGGTCGAGTCGGCCTGCTACGCCATCCTGGCCCTGGGCCTGACCATCCAGTGGGGCTATGCCGGCCAGTTCAACGCCGGCGTGATGGGCTTTGTCGCCCTGGGCGGCTTCTGCGCCATGTTCTTCAGCATCCCGGTCAACGACGCCTTCTGGAACAGCGAGCTGCCCGGCGAGCTGGGCCTGGCGCTGCTCTACATGGTGGGCGCCATCGTCCTGGTGGTAGCCGCCTCACGCCTCGACCGCCTCGGCGTACCCCGGCGGCTGCGGACGATCTTCGCCGTAGTGCTCGGCGTGGTGCTGTACATGCTGGTGATCAGCCACTTCCGCGAGGTGGCCGGGCAGATCGAGTCGCAGGCCGGCTTCATCGGCGGCTTGAACCTGCCGGTCTGGTTCGGCTGGATCATCGGCGGCGCCCTGGCCGGCGGCGTGGGCTACTTCATCGGCCACGTCTGCCTGGGCCTGCGCAGCGACTACCTGGCCATCGCCACCATCGGCATCGCCGAGATCATCAAGGCGTTTCTCAAGAACGCCGACTGGCTGACCCGCGGCACCGCCACCGTCTCGCCCCTGCCCTGGCCGGTCCCCGGCCCCTCGGAGGTCGGCTTCACCCTGGCGCGCGCCCTGTACCTCTCGGTGACCGCGGTGATCATCGCGGCCATCTTCTTCCTGCTGCACCGTGCCTATAACGCCCCCTGGGGCCGCATGATCCGCGCCATCCGCGACAACGAAGTCTCGGCCGCGGCCATGGGCAAGGACATCAACAAACGCCGGCTGGAAATCTTCGTGCTGGGCTGCATCCTGATGGGCATCGGCGGTGCCGTGCTGGCCAGCTTCAACAGCATCTTCGACCCCCAGGGCTATCTGCCGCTCAACCACACCTTCCTGGTGCTGGTGATGGTCATCCTCGGCGGGCCGGGCAACAACCTGGGCACCATCTTCGGCGCCGTGGCGGTCTACATCATCTGGATCATGTCCGGACCGCTGGCACTGAGCCTGATGGAATGGGCCGCCAACGCCGGTGCAGGCGTGTTCGGCTGGGAGGTCCCGACCAACCTGGACAGCCGCGCCCTGCAGGCGAGGGTCTTCGTCATCGGCCTGCTGATCAGCCTGGTACTGCGCTTCGCCCCCAAGGGCATGCTGCCCGAGAAGGTGCGCCACCACGGCTGATGAAGCACCTCCGCCCCTGGCGACTGCACGAAAGGGGCGGGACACCCCACTCACGCATGAAGCGTAAAAAAAGGGCCCCACCGAAGTGGGGCCCTTGTCGTGGCGGGGCGTAGCCCCGTGGCAGGCGGGTGCGTTACTCGGCGTCACCCTCGCCGGATTCACTCTCTTCTTCATCAGCACTGACGAAGCCCTTGCTGACGAAGGAGCCGTCCTCGACGGCCATCTCGACCACCACGCCCGGCACATCACCGTTCTCGTCGAACTCATGCGTACCGGAGGCGCCTTCGTAGTTGACCTCGGTCCCCGCGGCGATCAGCTCCTTGGCCTTTTCCCACTCACCCGGCAGGATGACCTCGCCCGGCGCGGAAGACACGCTGCGCAGCGCCTCGGACAGCCCCTCGCGCTCGGCGTTGCCATTCTGCTCGATGGCCAGGCCCAGCAGGAAGGCAGCATCGTAGGCCTGAGCGGCGAACACCGCACTCGGGTCGACATCCGCGGCCTTGGCGGCCTCGTTGAAGAGCTCAGTACCCGGCAGGTCCGGGCTGCCCGGGCGCGTAGCGATCATGCCATCCAGAACATCCGCGCCAACGGCCTCGACCAGGCTGTCGCCGACCATGCCATCCGCCCCGATGTACTGGGTGAACATGCCACCCTCGTAGGCCTGGCGCATGACCGTCTGACCGGAAGTATCGGCATAGGCCAGCACCACCAGGTTGGGCACACCGGTGGAAGCCAGTTGGCCCAGCTCGGCGCGATAGTCGGCCCGGTTATCCTCGTGGGGCAGGTTGGCCGCCACACTGCCGCCATTTTCCTCGAAGGCGGTGGTGAAGGCATCGGCCAGGCCACTGCCGTAGTCGTTGTTGACGTAGGTGACCGCGACTTCCTCGATCCCCTTGTCCATCAGCAGCTTGGCGAGCATCTTGCCCTGGAAGGCATCCGACGGCACGGTGCGGAACACCAGGTCGTTGTCGTCGATATCGGTTACCGCCGGTGCCGTGGACGCCGGGGACACCATGGTCACACCGCCCGGCACGGCCGCATTGTTGGCCGCCGCCACGGTGGCGCCGGTGCACAGAGCGCCGACGATCGCCGTTACATTCTCGGTGTTGACCATGCGGTCCGCCGCGTTGGAGGCCGCCGAGGCATCCGAACAGGTCGTATCGCCGGTGGGCATGACGATGTCCTGGCCGTCCAGCAGACCGCCCTGCTCGTTGATCTGCTGGGCTGCCAGCTGAGCACCATCGAAGATCGGCGGCGTCAGGCTCTCGATGCCCCCGGTGAAGCCACCGAGAAAGCCGATCTTGACTTCCGCCTGGGCCATGCCCGTGAACGCCACGGAAGAGGCCGCTACTGCCATCGCTAGAACGCGTTTCTTCATGATTGTTGGTCTCGTTTCAGGTTGCACAGGAACACACATACACAATCTGGAAGGAAGGGGCCCAAAACTCAAGCCATGGCTGCCAACGGTAGGCAGAAGGCGCCGCCATGGGTCTACACTCTCAAGCGCAGCCCACGCCGCGCCCCTGCGGCGTTCGCCAACCAAATACCGGGAGACCGACCATGATCCACCGCACCCCCTGTCACGGCGCGCGACTGATGCTCGGCAGCCTGCTGCTCGTCGGCCTCAGCGGCACCGCCATGGCCGACGCGAGCCGCGGCCAGACGATCGACTACCAGCAAGGCGACGACACCTTCAGCGGCTACCTCGCCAGCGCTCCGGACGAAGCCCGCGGCACCGTGCTGATCATCCACGACTGGGACGGCCTGACCGACTACGAACGCCAGCGCGCCGACATGCTCGCCGCCCAGGGCTATGACGCCTTTGCCGTCGACCTCTACGGCAAGGGCAACCGCCCGGTGGAAACCGACGCCAAGAAGGCCGAGACCGCCAAGCTCTACGATGACCGCGAACGCATGCGCCAGCTGACCCTGGCCGGCCTGGCAGAGGCCCGCCAGCAGGGCGCAGCACGGCCCACCGTGGTCATGGGCTACTGCTTCGGCGGCGCGGTGGTGCTGGAAATGGCGCGTTCCGGCCAGGCCGAGGATGTGCGCGGCTATGCCACCTTCCACGGCGGCCTGGGCACCCCCGAAGGCCAGTCCTACCCGGCCGGGATGCCGCCCCTGCTGGTGGCCCATGGCGCGGCCGACAGCATGATCTCCATGGCCGATGTGGCCAGCCTCTCGCAACAGCTCGAGGCCGCCGATGCCACCTACGAGATCGAGGTCTACTCCGGTGCACCCCACGCCTTCACCGTGATGGGCAGCGACGCCTACCAGGAACGCGCCGATCAGAAATCCTGGGCCGCCTTCCAAGCCCTGCTCGACGAGGCGCTGTAAGCCCAGTCATTCTGACTCCCAAGAATGCAAAAAGAAGATAAAGAGGCGCCTTTCTGAAAACGAAGGCGTGGATAATTCGGTAGAATCGCTGATCGGTATGCGAATTTAACGAATCCACGCCAACCCACAGAAAGGAGTCCCTCTTGTCCAACAACGCCCCAGCTGCCGGCCCCAACCTCTGGCAGCGAATTCCCCTCTGGCAGAAAATCCTCGCCGGCCTGGCACTAGGTGTTCTGGCCGGCGCGCTGATGGGCGAACAGGCCAGCGTGTTCAAACCGATTGGCGATATCTTCATCAACGCCATCAAGATGCTCATCGTGCCGCTGGTGTTCTCTACCTTGGTGGTGGGCATCACTGCTATGCGCGACCCGCAGAAAATGGGCCGCATCGGTGCCCGCACTATCGCCCTCTACCTACTGACCACGGCATTTGCCATCGCCATTGGCTTGCTCGCATCCTGGATCTTCCAGCCTGGTGTCGGTCTCGACATGACCTTCGAATCCGGCGTCGAGGCCAAGGAAGCACCCAGCCTGACGGAGATCCTGGTGGGGCTGGTACCCCAGAACCCCATCGATGCCCTCGCCAACGGCAACATCCTGCAGATTATCGTCTTCGCCATTGGACTAGGCATCTCGCTCACCCTGATCGGCGAGAAAGGCGAGCCCGTAGTGAAAGTCTTCGAGAGCTTCGCTGACGCAATGGTCAAGCTAACCAACATCGTCATGGCCTTCGCCCCCTTCGGCGTCTTCGGACTGATCGCCCACGTCTCGGGTAACTATGGCCTGGAGGTCCTGTTGCCATTGGCCAAGGTGATCGGCGTTGCCTACCTGGCCAGCGCCCTGCACGTGCTGCTGGTATACTCCGGCCTGCTCGCCTTGATTGGCCGCCTCAACCCATTGCGCTACCTGCAAGGCATTCTCGACGCCCTGGTCGTCGCCTACTCCTCGGCCTCGTCTTCCGGCACGCTGCCCGTCTCGCTGCGTTGCGCCCGGAACAACCTCGGCGTTTCGGAAGGTGTAGCCGGCTTCGTGCTGCCAGTGGGCGCCACCATCAACATGGACGGCACTGCCATCTACCAGGGCGTAGTCGCCGTTTTCATCGCCCAACTGCTGGGCGTCGACCTGAGCATGGCCGACTACGGCATGATCATCGTGACTGGCACCCTAGCCTCGATCGGCACTGCCGGCGTCCCCGGCGCTGGTCTGGTCATGTTATCCATCGTCATGGCCCAGATCGGCCTGCCATTGGAAGCCATTGCCGTGATCGCAGGCATCGACCGCATCCTCGACATGGCGCGCACCAGCGTGAATGTGGCCGGCGATCTAATGGTCACCACTCTGGTTGGCAAGAGCGAGGGCGAGCTGGATGAAGACATCTACAACGCCAGAAGCTCACACTAAGTCTGCATGAGGCACGGCCGGCCGCTACGGGACGCGGCCGGCCCTCGGACGCCAGGCAAGCACTGCGCTACCTGCGTGCTTCACTCTGCCAGTGCCGCCTCGACGAGCTCCTTGGCCTCCTCGCTCATCGGCAGACCCAGCGCCAGCTCCCGCGCCTGGGGCGACATCTTGCCCCAGGTCTTGCGCACGATGCGGATCAAGTGATCCCGCTCCACCTGGCGGGAGAAGTCGGCGAAATAATTTTCCAGGAAGACCAGGCAGGCGCAGTCTTCTACCGCCTGGGTCCCGGCCTCACGGCCAAGCCCCTGCTTGCGGATCATGCGCGCCACCTGCTCGGCACTCTGCTCCTCGAAGCCGGCCTCGCGCATCAGGCGCGCCGTGGTCTCGCCGGCACGCTTGCCCTGATCGCGCCGCCAGGTGAGATACCCCACCCGGCCCTGCTCATATTCATCGCGCGGCACTTGCCAGCGCTGCAGGTGCTGGCCCCGCACCGCCAGTTGCACCAGTTCATCCGGCGCCGCCTCCAGCCGCTCAAGCCAGGCACTCATGCGTCCGGCGTGCCATAGCTCCTTCGCGACAGGCAAGGACCGGCCCTCGACTTCCACCTGGCGCGGATCCTCGGCATGCAGGGCATCCAGCGCCTCAAGCACTCGCTGCGCCTCAGCGGATATGGCCATGCTGGCCTCCCTCGATCGGTTCCAAACGGTAATGGTGCCATCTAAACACAGCACGCCCGGAAGAGGGGCGATTTGCAGGGCCGAGGCAGGCCGGTTAGGTTATTGGGCGAACATTCAACAAAAGGACTGCTCCTTGACTACGATGCGTGCGCTACCCGCCTGCCTCACCGTGCTCGGCACCGCCGGCCTCCTCGCCCCCATGGCCGCCCAGGCCCAGGACAACGCCCTGGCTCAGCAGCGCCAGGATCTCCAAGCCTTCCAGATCATCGCCCACCGCGGCGCCAGCGGTCACGCCCCGGAACACACCTGGCACGCCTACGACAAGGCCGTGGCTATGGGCGCCGACTACCTGGAGCTGGACGTGCACATGAGCGCTGACGGGCATTTGCTGGCCATCCACGACACCACACTGGAGCGCACCACCGACGGCCAGGGGCCGGTGAAGGAACACGACCTCAGCGAACTCAAGGCACTCGACGCCGGAAGCTGGTTCAACGCGACCCACCCCGAACACGCCGACGACGCCTACCAGAACGCCCGGCTGCTGACCCTCGACGAAGTGATCGAGCGCTACGGGCAGGACGTGCGCTACTACATCGAGACCAAGTCCCCCGCGGACTACCCCGAACTGCAGAGCGCCCTGGTCAGCCAGCTCGAAGCCTCAGGCCTCGTCCAGGCCGGCAAGGTGGTCATCCAGTCGTTCAGCCAGCCCAGCCTGCAGGAAGTCCAGTCGCTCAACCCCGAGATCCCCCTGGTGCAGCTGCTCTGGTACTCCCCCGGCGATGACGGCAGCCTCGAGGAATGGACCGGCGTGACGCCCGCTCCCGCCGAAATCACCGACGCCGATTTCCAGGCCATCGCCGACTACGCCGTGGGCGTCGGCCCCAACTACCAGTACGACGGCCAGACCGTCATCGACGAGAGCTTTATCAAGCAAGCCCACGCCAACGACCTGCTGGTGCACAGCTACACCATCAACGACCAAGCCAGCATGCGCCAACTGCTCGACTGGGGCGTCGACGGCCTGTTCACCAACTTCCCCGATCGCTTGGAGGAGGTGCTGGAGGAAGGGGAGTAAGCGGGCATGGCGTGCTGTGGCCCACCCAACTCCAGACAAGCACGCGACCAAGCTACAAATCCAGCTCACCGCGCTGGATAGTGCAACAGGCCCTGAAGACATGAACGCGCTGCATCCACTCAAGGGCAGTTTGAGCGGACACTGGACCATCACCGTCAATGGGCACTGGCGACTCACCTTCACTTTTGATGGCAAGGACGCCATCTTGGTGGACTGTCAGGATTACCGCCAGGAGGTCGCATGAATCGCTTGCACAACCCCGCGCATCCCGGCACCGTGCTGCGCGAGTACATCGGCGACATCTCGGTCACCGAAGCCGCCAGGCGCTTGGGCATAACGCGCGCCACGCTGTCTCGCATCCTCAACGGCAACGCCGGCATTTCAGCCGACATGGCGCTACGCCTTGAGCAGGCGCTTGGCACCAGCGCAGAGATGTGGCTGGAGATGCAGCTCAAGTACGAGCTCTGGCAGGCGGCACAGCAGCCGCGCGCCCGGGTCACACCTTTACACGCCGCGGGGTGAGACCTCACTCCACACAATCATCACTCTTTGACGCTACAGCCAATCCTTCTCCTGGATCATACCCGGATATCGGCATAAGTTTCCCCGGCCATTAACAGGGAGAGACCAACATGCGCTTGTACCCACACTTCTTGTTGATGTTCTATGCTGGCAATGAGCTTGTCCTGGGCATGGCTGCCGACCCCTTCGCGGATATAGGCGTTGATGAGGGCTAGCGCGGGTGCCTCCCGCGCGGCAAGCTCCCCCTTTGCTACGTTCTTCCTTACTCTCTCCAGCTAGCCTTGCGCCCCGACAGTCATCTCGGCATATGCTTCCATCACACGGCGTAAGAGACCAATATTCGTCTGATGTGCCCTACGCAAGCAGCGTGGGGCATCTGGGGATGGCGAACCAGCCTTGCGCCGTGCCTTGCGTGTGCCCCCTCTCATAGCGCTTCGCCACATGGGCTCGGGTCAGGACAAAGCGGATGTTAACCACACAGCGCCCGACAGGCATGGATGAAGATGCCGCTTCATCCCCGCGAGTGCGGGGATCGGCGCCCCGACAGGCTCAGGTACTTCCAGCAATACGGTTCATCCCCGCGAGTGCGGGGATCGGATGAATCTTTCATGATTACTCGCCCCGTATTTGCGGTTCATCCCCGCGAGTGCGGGGATCGGCGCATGGACTCCTATGAGGACGGCGCGGCCTACGGTTCATCCCCGCGAGTGCGGGGATCGGAGGGTACGAAGGGTGTTCGCCATCTCGACCATCGGTTCATCCCCGCGAGTGCGGGGATCGGTAAACCATGTATAAGAGCATCGGTTTCACGACCGGTTCATCCCCGCGAGTGCGGGGATCGGATGCTCGGTATTCCGGAAGACGCCTTCCCAACCGGTTCATCCCCGCGAGTGCGGGGATCGGTTGTGCCGGCAAATCCTCCAGGAACTCGCCGCCGGTTCATCCCCGCGAGTGCGGGGATCGGGGCGGCAAGGCGACCATGGCCGACGCCTACGACGGTTCATCCCCGCGAGTGCGGGGATCGGAGCAGATGCGACAACTAAAGGCGGCGCTTCGGCGGTTCATCCCCGCGAGTGCGGGGATCGGAGCGGGCAGCGCGCCGCGCCCGGGTGCCAACCCGGTTCATCCCCGCGAGTGCGGGGATCGGGCCGTCGAGAACGTAACCGGCGATGTGTCACGCGGTTCATCCCCGCGAGTGCGGGGATCGGTTCTCCAATCCGTCGTCGACGCTCCCAAGCTGCGGTTCATCCCCGCGAGTGCGGGGATCGGGCGCCCATCGAGCGCCACAAGCGCGGCCACGTCGGTTCATCCCCGCGAGTGCGGGGATCGGGCTCGGCGTTGGGGACGCTGTTCAATATCGGCCGGTTCATCCCCGCGAGTGCGGGGATCGGCGTGTCGGTATCCCAAGTACCGTAGAAAGCGGCGGTTCATCCCCGCGAGTGCGGGGATCGGAAGTTTCTACTCCGTAGCTAAAAACCAGAATGCGGTTCATCCCCGCGAGTGCGGGGATCGGCGCCTTGTTGCATTGAATGTGATTCGCGATCTCGGTTCATCCCCGCGAGTGCGGGGATCGGCAGGCCAGCGCCATCTGACTCAAGCGGGGAATCGGTTCATCCCCGCGAGTGCGGGGATCGGATCTGCCACAAGCTCGATGACGCGCAGGACATCGGTTCATCCCCGCGAGTGCGGGGATCGGTAGCTGTGGCGCAGGTCATGGAAGCGCAGATCCGGTTCATCCCCGCGAGTGCGGGGATCGGGTGGGGTGTAAGTGTGAAGCCTATATATCAGCCGGTTCATCCCCGCGAGTGCGGGGATCGGGTCGGCGCAGACCGAGTCCGGAGCGCAGCCTGCGGTTCATCCCCGCGAGTGCGGGGATCGGGCCTCATCGATCCAGGCTAATTGAATCTTTGCCGGTTCATCCCCGCGAGTGCGGGGATCGGGTTATATTTTGATTATTGATTTAAAACTTATGCGGTTCATCCCCGCGAGTGCGGGGATCGGTGGGTTGAGGTGTCAAGCGGCGACGGGAAATCCGGTTCATCCCCGCGAGTGCGGGGATCGGTGGGCGATGCGCTGAATGACATGGTGAGCGACCGGTTCATCCCCGCGAGTGCGGGGATCGGATAGTTAGTGCCGACCCACTTGTAGTCTGCACCGGTTCATCCCCGCGAGTGCGGGGATCGGGCAAAGAAGACGTTGAAGCCTGCATTACCAAGCGGTTCATCCCCGCGAGTGCGGGGATCGGCGTATCGCGGAAAGCCCAGCAGCCACTGGAAACGGTTCATCCCCGCGAGTGCGGGGATCGGTGATCAGCAAGAGTCAGGGCGCCGATTCCTGCCGGTTCATCCCCGCGAGTGCGGGGATCGGCGCGCCGGGCTGGAGCGTATCGACCCCTGGGACGGTTCATCCCCGCGAGTGCGGGGATCGGCGCCAGTCGCGCTCGATAGCCTCCCAGTCGTACGGTTCATCCCCGCGAGTGCGGGGATCGGGTCCAGCGTATGGCTCCGCAAGCTGTTTGTGGCGCGGTTCATCCCCGCGAGTGCGGGGATCGGGCCGCCTCGATGCGCGGCAGGCCGTCACGGTGCGGTTCATCCCCGCGAGTGCGGGGATCGGAGCAGGGGGAACGGGCCGTCATCCGGGTAACGCGGTTCATCCCCGCGAGTGCGGGGATCGGGCCTCGTAACTCGGGGCGGGCTGCACCAGCCACGGTTCATCCCCGCGAGTGCGGGGATCGGACCGTCAGGCTGATCGGGCCGTCCGGGTCGAGCGGTTCATCCCCGCGAGTGCGGGGATCGGCTCGTGAAAGCCGAGGATACGGCACCGTGGTGCGGTTCATCCCCGCGAGTGCGGGGATCGGAGGTTACGACGACTCATACAGCAAATAAAGTACGGTTCATCCCCGCGAGTGCGGGGATCGGTGTGTCGGTTTGGCGTTAAGCATTTGTTCGAAGCGGTTCATCCCCGCGAGTGCGGGGATCGGGTCGGCATTCGGTGTGATGAAAGCATTAATCGCGGTTCATCCCCGCGAGTGCGGGGATCGGTCCCGGTTCGAACACCCCCAGAAGTGCCCGTTCGGTTCATCCCCGCGAGTGCGGGGATCGGTTCTTTAAGCGACTGGGTGCGGGCGACGGCCTCGGTTCATCCCCGCGAGTGCGGGGATCGGGGGCCGGACCATTACCCAGAGGTGGCCTGATGCGGTTCATCCCCGCGAGTGCGGGGATCGGCGCACCAGATCCGAGCGCAGCTTGTCCATTATCGGTTCATCCCCGCGAGTGCGGGGATCGGGGGCCTGAGCTACCCCCTCAAGCCATAGAAGCCGGTTCATCCCCGCGAGTGCGGGGATCGGTTCTTCGTTACCAGCCAGACTATGCTGAGTTGCGGTTCATCCCCGCGAGTGCGGGGATCGGGGTGATCGCCCGCACCGCGTCCATATCCAGCCCGGTTCATCCCCGCGAGTGCGGGGATCGGCTCTATGCATTGCGAGTGCGCTCCACAATCGCCGGTTCATCCCCGCGAGTGCGGGGATCGGCTCTGGAAGAGCTGCGCGGGACAATCTTGAGCCGGTTCATCCCCGCGAGTGCGGGGATCGGCCGCTGGCGTAGCGCAAGCTTGAGCATGGCGCCGGTTCATCCCCGCGAGTGCGGGGATCGGGCTGGTATTCAGGCGAGTCGTGCCGGTACTGGCGGTTCATCCCCGCGAGTGCGGGGATCGGTAGCATTGTTGGCGGGCAAAGCCGTTCTATCGCGGTTCATCCCCGCGAGTGCGGGGATCGGCTCGTCTTCGCTATCCATCTCGCTATTGACGACGGTTCATCCCCGCGAGTGCGGGGATCGGAGCAACTGATGACCGGCGACGAAGGTGGCGTGCGGTTCATCCCCGCGAGTGCGGGGATCGGGTCGAAATTCGCGTATTGGTCGAAAAGGTATCCGGTTCATCCCCGCGAGTGCGGGGATCGGCAATTAGCCTCAATGTTGGCGACATCAATGTACGGTTCATCCCCGCGAGTGCGGGGATCGGACTTATTGTAGACACCTGTTTTGCAAATGAAAAATCGCCAGCGGAAAATCCACCAGCGATTTTGTTCATTTTTTGACCAGACTGAATTGTTAAAGAGCCAGTAAAATCAATTAGTTGTATCTATAGGCAAAAATCGCACCAAACGTAACCCATCATGATCTACCGGTTCCCGACGATTTTGCCCATATGTCTGGAACTCAAAACCGGACTCATGGTTACTCGACCAGGCCATTGCTACATTGCCATCCTCCGCAAGTGCGTTGATCTGCTCCCATATCATTTCGCGTACCCGCTTGGTCACGTCCCCGACGTAAACACCAGCGCGGATCTCAAGAAGCCAGACGGCAAGCCGGCCACGTAGACGCGGTGGTACCGCTTCAGTTACCACAACCAACATCGCCATCGTTACTTGCTCCGATGCCCTTGGTCGCCAACTGACTCCGGTTCCGGGATAGCCGTCGGCATCGCTTCGGGAGCAGGGGGAGGCGGTTCAATTTCACCCGCCGCCAATACGTCTTCAATCATAGGGATCAACCGTTGGAGCAACTTGGTCTGCTTGAAGGCGTCACGGCAAGCGATCCGCACTTCACGATCAGGCGCCACAGGGTTACGGGCCGCAACTCTAAAAGCAGCAGGAACGACCGTCTCGAATTTCACGATGTCAGCAATGTCGTAAACAAAGCTCTGCGGTTTGCCAGTATGCAGGAAGCCAATTGCCGGGGCGTACCCGGAGGCCAATATCGCTGCTTCAGTAATGCCATACAGACAAGCCGTGGCAGCAGAAAGACACTGATTGGCGACATCTGATGCATCCCACTGGGACGGGTCATATCGCCTGCCATTCCATTTGACCCCATACTGCTTAGCGAGAAGCTGATAGGTCTTGCGAACTCGTGCACCCTCCATACCCCGCAGTTGATCGACACTACGTCTTGAGGGCGGCGGCTCTCCAAAGCGGAGCTCGAACATCTTGCGCACGACTTTTAACCGCAGCTTGTCATCCAGCGCCAGCTGAGCTTGATAAAGTAGTTTATCGGATCGAGCGCCACCGGGCTGACCAGCACTGTATAGGCGTACACCGGCATCACCGACCCAGATCAGCAGTGTCCCGACAACCGAAGCCAGTTTGACGGCGGCATGCGAAACCCGGGTTCCCGGCTCCAGGAGCAAGCACGCCACCGAGCCAACGGGGATATGCATACGTTCCCCGTTGACGTCGTCGATGACAACGAAAGCACCATCACGCACATCGATCTGCCCCATGCCAACGAAGATCATCGACATGCGGTCTTTCTCGGGGATCGGCTTGAGTGGGATGAATCCCATATCGACCTCCTTGCCTACCCCCTCAAGGGTGTCGCAGCAACAGCAAGCCACAGCCAAAAGCCTTGGCCCGCCCTATACCATGTGACAGAGTTTCGATCAGTCGACCTGGGTCGGTGACCTCCAGCAAGCCTTCATAGTCGATGCTGGAAAAGCGAATCGGCTCTCCGCTATTCTTCGGTAAGGCATGCTGACGATACCCTCCCACTTCGGGTGGCACAGGCAAACGAACTCCCCAGGACTCGGCACGCTTCTCCAGCCACTCACGAGCAGCCGCGTCCATTGCATCGGCACAGGCCTGATTTTTTCTGTTTCCACCAGACTCGAATGGATACTTGGCAGCCATCAGCACATCGGCGCGCCTGCCACGCTTGCCAGCCACCGGCTTGGCCACAGTGGGATTGGCTCTCAGGCGGAAGGCAAGTTGTTCTCCAACCTCCAACGCTGGGGAAAATGACTTGGACTGAGACTCCAGCACGCCAGGAATCCCTTCCGGTTCACGATCGGACAACACATAGAAATTCGGTAGGCCCCGTGCTGCTCCCCCATCTTCAGGCTCTTCCATTTCTTGTCGAAATAGAAAAGGGCGCGCTCCCTGATGGTCAGGAAACAATCTCCACAGGAGTTGATGGGCGGTATAAGCACGCCCATCCATGATGTCGAACAAAGCCCCACGGGAGAGGCCATTGAGATCGACTCGCACTCGAGAAAGGTACATTATCTTTCCCCCCTTGGCCGTACCATGCGGCGGTATTCAGTACGTGGTCCGAATTGCCAGCGGCGTCTATTAAGCGGCACATCCCATGTTTCACTGGATTCCACACCCTGACCATTGCCATCCAGCAAGGTAGCGCTACCCTCCCAAACGTAGATCACACTATCCGGGAGCCTTAAAGCTCTGCTTTCAGCGTCTTTGTCATTGCCATGCAGAGGCGGAAACTCTGCATCCAGGGCATCGCGCAAGTGATCGCAGGCTGCTATTCGAGGCGCCAAAGGCGCACCGGGTGGACAGGCCTTGCGACCCAAGTAGAGCGGGAAGTACGGCTTATTGAGGGACCGCTCCAGTTGTTCGAGTGCAAGCTCTGCCTGTGGTGTGAGCCAGACAGCGACGTGCCATAGTCCATCACAGCGATAATCTCGGCTGGAGAGAATGGTGTTGATGACCTTCTGGGGTGCGCTCAACTCATCTCGCCGAGTGCGGTAAACCACTTTGGACTGCGACGCAGGGACCTGTACCGTGTGGTAGTCGCGCATCAGACTTCCCGGAGAGTACTGTTTAATGGCGATCGCGACACTCTCACGAAGGCGGCGTTGTCCTTCATCATCATCACGGCGTACCCCCAAAGCAGCCCCTAGCAACCCGACAATGGCGCTACGTCCGGGATACGTCGCGGTAGGGCGAGACTCGCCCACAGCAGCCTCTCCCCAGCTAGCGAGGGGCGCATAGAGCCGAAAAACCAGGTACTGGGTCATAACGGCTCCTTACTGATCAGTCGCCAGAAAGCCAGTCAGCTCGGTAAGGCTGCCCACGGCGACATTGCCATCAAGACGAGGTTCCTGGTAATCGGGGTCAGCCGACAGGATAAAACGCTTGTCGGCGCCAGCACCGTAGGCATCATCGAAGGATTTAGCCTGGCGTTCCAACCGCATAACAGCATCCAACGTCTGATCCTGACCAGCCACCGGCCGCAGGAAGGCAGGCGCCAGCGAGCGCGGTTGCTGATCCCCCCGCTCGGCCAAGACATAACTGGCATGCGCACGCGAGCCGAAACTATTCTGCTTACCCTTCGGCGAGGTTTTCACTGCGGCCTCTACCAGGGCGGCGATTGCCCGGTCGGCAAGTGCTTCCTCGCCATTGAGGTTCTCGATCAACTGCCGTCGATCGATACAGATATAGCTATAGAACAGGCCGGCACCGAAACCGGCTTCACCAACATGTGCCGCACCGCGATGCTCGTCGCCAGTGTTTAGATCGTCTACCGCCGTGAAGTAATCATCCTCGACCTCGGCAGCATGTACCGTGATGGCATGAGCGACCTGACAAGCAGCCTCCACATTGAAGGACGGTGACGCAGCCAACATGCGGCCGAACAAGGCAATATCCACAGCGGACGGTTTGTGGCGCAGTAAATTGAGGTCTTCCTTCTCCGGCGCGCGCTTTTCGGTTGCCAATTTCTCAACTAGAGCATCAACCTCTGCCTGCTCTTCGGGGCTGATATGAACCAATTGACTGGTTTCCAGTTCTCCCTTGGCCACATCACCGAAAACCTTGGCGATCTCGGTGGCCCAGAGTCTCGCCTCATTCTCATTCACCCCTTTTTCCTGCAGGCATTTCGCAGCCTGGATCCCCACTTTCTTGGTACGCTGCCCTTTATGCTGACCCACGGCCTCTTCGAAAAGCTCCGAAGTTCGCCAGGTACGCTTGAGGCTCTGAGACGAGACACGAAGACGCTTCGCCCCTCCCATGAACGCCGTCTTGGGCCGGCCAAGATCATCGCGATTAAGGTTGGCCGGTGGATAGGCAGTCAGTAGATGCAGCTGGATAAAGTTGCTCATTGGTTGGTCTCCCTGTCTTGATTGACGGATTACTGGTTGTCTTGCCGGTAGGCGGATGTGGCGCCGAAGTAATCATTCGCCCAGATAAAGCCAAGCCGGTGGGTCGGTCTCGACGACATTCCGCCATGGTATTCTCGCCACCACAGCGCGATGTTGTCGGCCAGGTGCACAACACTGACGCCTCGTTTGTCGATGAGTGCCAGCGCACGACGCAGTCGCTGAATCAACTCTTCAGGTGTTCGGGATGTCATTAACTGCTGAAAGCGAAGCTCGCTCATATACGGCTTTCCGGTTTCACGCTTCTGTTGACCAAGGCCAGCACCGAGGGGCATCTTGGGAGCATCCTCTCGCAGCTCGGCCACTACCAGTGCGATACATGACCAGGTCTGTAGGCGCTGGTTACGACGCCATTCGGAGTCGATTTCTTCGTCCGGCAAGTAGTGCCAAAGATGCCGAAATGCTTCTGTCAGCATCGCAGCTTCGCCACTTTCGCAACGACGCAATGTCGCTCGTACACCCTTGGGCCAGGGCGGCGCATCGGTATGCAGCTTGAGTTCCTCTGCCGATAGAGTCAGGCGCTGCCACCATCGCCGCAAAGCGTCAGCTTCCCTGCGTTCTATCGCAAAAGGCCGCTCGGGTACGCGAGGTGGAGTTTCTGTTTCGGGAACAACTTCTGTTTCACTCACGATATTCTCTCCTCAGTAGCAGCCGGCTTGGCGGTCAAGGAGAAGCCGCCGGTCTCGGCAAATTGACGTATAACCTTGCTTCCTTTGCTGCGCCCCACAAGAAAACTCTGCAACTGACGCCGGGCGGCAGTCGCACGTTGAAGGTCCGCCGCCTCCAGCGCTCCACTCAGGGCTTGTTCCTCAAAAAGCGCCATCGCCTTGCGATAAAGGGCGCGATACCAGCTTTCAGCAACCTCAGCGGGTAAGGTCGGGCTATCGTGAGAGACCAAGAGCACTTCTTTAAAACTCTGGAGGGCATTAAAAAAGTCGCCTTGGGTGGCGTCATAGAACGCCATATCGATATGACTCATATCGCCCTTGGCTTCGGCAGGACGGTCGAACCAGGCATTCTTGATTTGGTTTCGAACCATCCAAGCGACTTGTCGAGCCAGGTCGATGAAACGTTGGACCCAAGCGCGCAGCCTATCCTGCTGCGCTGGTGGAACCGCGACCAGCGGCATCTCAACGCTGTACCAGCCGCGTGGTTTCATGTTGTCCATGTCATAGCCGAAGGCCCATAGCCGGGCGTGTTTAAGCAGCGCGGCGACCTCTTCTCCGGCGTCCCTCTCGCCCTCGACTATTTGCACCTTCTGGGAGACATGGTCATTTACCACCAGGGCAGGCAAGGCTCCGCTACCATCGGTATCGTTCAACACGAGGTTCGACCAGTGCTGATAGCCTAGTCCGCCTGGCTGCCCTTTGGTGGACAAGGGTGGCTCATTGGGCTTTTTGGGGTCGCGGCGATAAGGCGTCAGCGGGTGCAGCCAGGGACCACCGTAGTTGGCGCCTTGCTTCTTGGAACGAACCCGACGCACGGCCCGCGAAACCTCACGCCCACAGACATCACAACGACATGCCTCGTCTTCGAAAAGCAGGCGGAAGCGTCGCGGCATAGACCAATATGGGTGAAGTGGATGCATACCCTCGGGAAAAACTTCTGTGCCTTTCCTGTCGCTGACCCGGGTCGGCGCTATCCAGAGGAAAAGGCTTTCGTCATCAGCTCGAGGCTCCGTCCACGACTGCCCGGAGCGAGTCAGCGACTCGGTTGTCACAACGTTACCCCAGAGCCGGGACCATAGACTGGCCGCATTCGACTCCGGCATTACCAGTGTCGTCAGCGGACCACCGCCACGGAGACCGACACGAATGCCTGCGCCACCAGCCGGGGCGTTTATCTGCATGGTGAAAAGGGCAAGGGCGGCGCAATCTTCACACATCGCCTCGACACACCCGCGTTTTACGAAAACATCAGTGTTGTTCTTGATGCCATTCGCTCCCGGCGCATCAATCAGCAAGCCACTGACAGTGGCCTCCTTGACGTCGTCGAGTGGGTCAAGGTCCTGCATGAAACGTGGCCCTTCGCCATCCAGCTCGAAGGCATCGACGAATGGAGCAAAGACTGTTTGCAGTTCATCAACGCCGGGCGGCTCGAGCAAGCGGTCCACCCAGTCGCCGTGATCCTGCGGCGGCAGTGTGGTTTGCAACAGGCCGATCAGGAACTGGTAAGCCGCGCCCTGAAAGTCCGCTCGAGGCAGGGCGAGATCAATGATGTCGGGGTCTGCCACCGCTGTAGGCGGCAGGTAGACGATAGCGCCATTCCGGTTACGGAATGGCAGCCAACACGCTGTCATCAAATTCATTCTGGCCTCCATGGGTGCGCTCTTCAGAGTGCTGCCACAGCTGTAAGCTGTGGCAGCACCAGCATCGGACTACTTCTTAGGCTTCTTCTTCACACGCCGCCTGGGTTTGATCGGCCAAGCCTCATACCCATAGTCCCTGGCATCGAGCACCTTCCCGTTCTTGGTTCGACGGTAGCGCCGAAAAATCATATTTGCCTCCTATTAATAGGCAATCTTCATGTCGATTGTGACGACGCCCACTTGCGCAGGAATACCAGAACGCTTAGCTTGTTAATGTGAGCAACAGGCAGGTTCGGTGACTCGTCGCCGTTCCATGCCTCTCTAAACCAAAAGGTTCAT
The DNA here is from genome assembly GCF_030409235.1 of Halomonas almeriensis. Lineage (GTDB taxonomy): Bacteria > Pseudomonadota > Gammaproteobacteria > Pseudomonadales > Halomonadaceae > Halomonas > Halomonas almeriensis. The sequence continues at coordinate 43,565 of NZ_JAUFPO010000017.1, read as the reverse complement.
AGCAATTTTTTAGCTTAACCGAGAGTGCATGGCAATTTGTAGCCCACCTAGCGAAATCTGTCAACCTAAGCAATAATGGCTCCTGCGTTCACTGCCCCCGCGGTGATGAACCGGTTCATAGCAACTCTATGGCACGTTCCCCGCGTCAGCGGGGATTTACCCTTCCTTGCAAAACCCCACTCCCCACTGGGCGTCATAGGCACATACAGGGTCAGCTTCGACCAGCCAGGGCCTGACGAAACGCAACGCCTTGTAACGCTCTTGAAGGGCCTCCCAGGCCTCCTGATCGGCCGCCGGCAGGCCAGCCAGCTTCTCTGCCTGGCTCTGGCGCAGCTTTACCTGGCTGAGCATGGCGGCATGACGCTCACCTTCAGCCCACAGTGTTAGCTCGCCCTCTGCGGTGTGCTTGAGCAGCACGACGTTGAGTGTTGGTTCATCGACAAGGCGCGTACCGATTTCCAATTCTTCCTGCCATTGATCGGCCTCCTGGTGTCGCAGGTAGCCCCGCTCGAGAGGCAAGACGTTGAAGTTGGCCATGGAGACGGCCACTCCCTGCATACCCCTTTGCTCCCATCTCGCTTCCTGGAGCCCGTCCGGCACCTGGTCGGCGACCGAACCATAGACACCCTCAATGAGCGCCCGGGCCTCATCCGGCATGCGGATCGCACCAAGCTCGCGTAGCACACGCTGAGTCAGCCATAGCAGGGAAGTGTCGCGGTAGACCGCCTGAGTGCCGGGCAGAGTACGCTTCAGCCACTGACCATCGGGTTGATCACTCCACTCTGGTGCCAGCACAGACAGCATCGGCGCGCGACGCATGCCACGCACATGGCGCTGCAGGCGTCCCGCACGCTGAATCAGCAGATCGATGGGCGCCAGGTCACTGACCATGAGGTCCACATCGCAGTCGAGGGATTCCTGGAACACCTGGGTACTGATCAATACCTGGCCGCGACGCCGGTCGGAGGTAGAAGCCTTGCCCAAGCGGTCGATGACATCCGACTCGATACGTTGACGGTCTGACATCGCGAAACGGCTATGGAAAAGTAGGCAACGCTCGGGATCGGGATGACGCAGGAGTAGTTGCTCATAGGCGCGAATCGCATCGTCTACGGTGTTGCGTACCCAGGCAACGCACTCACCCGCCTCGACTGCTTCCAGAACAGTGGCAATCGCTTGTTCCTCGGTGGTCAGCCAGTCGATGCCGACCTCACGCGACACTTCAGGGCGGGTGGCCAGCGGAGTCTCGCATGCCTTTTCCGGGCCTATCTGGGTCAACAACGGGAAGGCCTCTTGCTCAAGAGCGGCCGACTTTTGCCCCAAGCCTTCACACCATGCCGCGGCCAGAGACGCGCGCATGTCACGCGGCATGGTAGCCGTCAGCAGGATGGCACTGCCGCCCTGACGTGCATGATGGGCCAATAGCTGATTGAGCAGAGTCTGCATGTAGTGATCATAAGCATGCACCTCATCGACAATCATGACCTTTCGCGCCAAGCCATAGAGACGCAACGACTGGTGACGAAACGGCAGCAGCCCCATCAAGGCCTGGTCGATGGTGCCGACGCCGACGTCGGCCAGCAGTGATTTCTTGCGCGAATCGGCCAACCAGCGATTGCAGCGCGTAGTGGCAGTCATGTCATCGGCGGCGTAGTCACGATCTGAAGGCTGCTCGCTGGCTACCGCCTTCATGAAGGTGTCATTCAGTTCACGGGCACCATGAGAAAGCACGCAGGAAGGTTGTGATGCCTCGGTATAAAAATGCTGATGCAAATGTCCGAGTCGTTCGTACATGGCGTTGGACGTCGCCATGGTCGGTAGCGCGAAATAGAGCCCCTCTCCATGACCGGCCGCCAAGAGCCGCTGCGCGAGAATACAGGCCGCCTCGGTTTTACCGGCTCCGGTCACGTCTTCGAGAATGAAAAGTTGCGGGCCCTCGCTGATCGTCAGCGTTTCCGCTTCCCGCTGTAGCGGAGTTGGTGTGACCGACTGATCACCAAACCAACTGGCAAGTCCGGCATAGGGGATTGGCTCAGGAGGCCGCGCAAACCCACTTTCCTGCAACGCCCTATCGGCGCGCTCGAGCGCTATCGGCCAGTAATCCGCCAGCGGCACCTCCTTCTGGCAGTAGATAAAATGCTCTCGGTTCGATCCCAACCAATCGCTCAGAGTCGCCCAGCCAGCAATCGTCCAGCTCACGGCCAGTAAGGTCTCTCTCCATTCCTGTGAAACCAGCTTGTCGAGCGGCCACTCGACGTCGATCAGGGCAGCCAGGTCGGCGACAAACTGCTGGGCTGCTTCGCTATCAGCGGCGTACTCGTCATCCGCAAAGAAATCATTCACGTCCAGCCCGCCGGCTTCCACAGGTTGACCGTGATGGCCAAACATTGGACCCAGCAAGGCACGCAGTGTATCGGCCAGTTGGCGGCGCTCCCGCCGAGGTGGCATCTCTCCAATGCCACCCAGGGTGCCGTCTTGCCACCACTGCCTCCAGCAGGACTGCCAAAGCAACGCCCCCAGTCGGTCATGTCGCTCGATATAGGCCAACCGCTCGACCGGTGGTACAAGGCCGGAACACTCCGGGCGAGCCACTCCCTGGAAAGCACGGGCGAACTTGCCCAGATCATGGATTCCGAGCAGAAAGACGAGAAGCCGTCGTAGAACATCCGGGGAAAGCCCCAACTGGCGGGAAAGGTGCTGGGTCAACGGTCGCTCGGGCGCCAGGAGGAACCACCCGACGGCAGCCACATCCAGACTGTGATAAGGCAACAGGTGACAGCTATCAGCCCCCTCTTCAGGCTTAGCTTTCCCCCAATAGCGAAAATACAACATCCTTGTCTCCAGGCTGCGACAGTCAGGTACATCCAAGCACACCCACTTGCCCCCCGCCACCACTGGACATTCATCCACAACACTCTTCAACCCGGCCTGTTGAAGGTGAGCTAGAATGCGGGGGATGATGAGCAACCTGGAATATGACAGCCATGGAGGGAGTCATGTCATCGTTGACGACCATCCCCTGGGATACGCTGGCCCGTTACCGCTTGATCGAGATTCTGGCGCTGTGGGAGGGGCGCGTGGCGGCCAGCCAGATCGGCGAGGCGTTCGATATCGGCCGCCAGCAGGCGCAGAAGGTGCTGCGCGCGTATCGCGAGCTGGCACCAGATAACCTTCAGTACGACGGGAGCCGCCATGGCTACCTGCCGAGCGAGGCCTTCGTGCCGCTGTATACCCAGGGCCGGGTTGATGAGTACCTACGCCTGCTGCATATTCACGACACCCTGGATTCGCCGTTTGCCGGCTTGAGCATGGGGGCGGCGAACACCGAGTCGTTGCCCATGCCGAGCCGGGCGATCACGCCGGCGGTGGTGCGCGAGCTGGTGCGGGCGTCGCGCGAGAAGCGTCGCCTGGAGGTCACCTATGCCTCCTTCTCCAGTCCGGCGGGGGATGAGCGGATCATCGTGCCGCATACCCTGGTGTTTGCCGCCGGGCGCTGGCATGTGCGTGCCTACTGCGAGAAGCATCGCGACTACCGGGATTTCGTGCTGAGCCGCTTCCGCGGTGTGCCGGAGGATGTGGGCGAGATGCTGGGCCTGCATGATGCAGAGAATGACGAACGCTGGCAGACGCGGGTGGCGGTGCGGCTGATTCCTGACCGCCGCCTGCCCGAGGCCGAGCGGGAGTTGCTGGCGATGGACTACGGCATGCCGGATGGCGAGCTGGAGCTGCACTGCCGCGGGCCCCTGGCGCGCTATGCGCTGCGCGAGCTGGGCGTCAACCCGCATCATGCCGAGGCCAACCCGCGCGCTCAGCAGATCGAGATTGCCAACCGCGACTCCCTGGCCTCGTGGATTCTGTGGTCCTGATTCCCCTGGCCCGATGATGGCGGTCAGTGGCGCAGCCCGGCTGGTGGGCCACGCCGGCCTGCCCGCTGCTCAGAAGGTATAGACCACGCTGGCGGTGACCATGTCGAGGTTGCCGATGTCGTCGGTATCCAGACGCTCGACTTCCAGGCGCCCAGTGACATCGAGCAGGCCGGCCCGCACGCCCAGGCCATAGACGGGCGAGGTGCCGGAGAGGTCGGCGTCGATGCCGGTGCCACGCCGCTCAGCGTCCCAGTCGGCCATGCCGGCCTTGCCGTAGAGGCCGAGCGGCCCGAGGCTCCAGCCCAGCACGCCGGTGGCCTGCACGCTTTCCACGTTCAGGCTGGCCGAGCCACCGTTGGCCGTGCCCTCGAGGGTGCCGGCGTTGACGTAGGCTAGCTCACCGCCCACATCGAGGAACGGCAGCCAGCTGAAGTTGTAGCCGCCGATCAGCTTCCAGTGCTCGGCCTCATCGTCGAAGCGCTGATCGCCATGGGTTTGGCCGGCGCCACCGCCCAGGTAGAGCCCGGTTTCACCGGTAGCGAAGGCATTGGGGGCGGCCAGGCCCAGCAGGCCGGCCAGGCCGAGGGCGCCGAGAATCGGCAGTGTCGCGTTGCGCATTATCGTCACGTCCATTCGGGGAAGTTGCCGAGGTATTTTATCAGTCTTGCCGGGTTGGCGGCCCAATGATGTTATGTTATAACTTCCGCGCATTTCGGAGGTCGACCCCATGGCGCACCGCTCTCACCGACATCGCCCCGAGGGGCCGTGTCATTTTTCCCTGATGTCGTTGTCGGCCGCACGCCGCTTGATGCTAGCCGTGGTGCCACTGGCGGCGTTGTGGCTGGCCGTGGCCTGGGTGCTGGGGGGTGCGGGCTGATGGCACGCCTGACCCTGCGCAACCTGCAGCTGGCACGTGGCGGCCAGACGGTGCTCGAGCACCTGGACGGCAGCTTTCAGGATGGTGCCATCACCGCCCTGATCGGTGCCAACGGGGCGGGCAAGAGCACCCTGATCTCGGCGCTCATGGGCATGCTGCCGCCGGTGGCCGGGCGAGTGAGTTGCGAGGTATCGCGGGAGCGTTGTGCCTGGCTGCCGCAGCAACTGGCCCTGGATCTGACCTTCCCGATGAGTGTCGAGGAGCTGATCATGACCGGCACCTGGCCGAGCCATGGTGCCCTCAGGGGCTATTGCGCTGCGCATTATCGGCGTGGCCGCGAGATCATGGCGCGCCTGGGCATCTCGCATCTGGCGCATCGCCAGTTGGGCGAGCTCTCCGGCGGTCAGCGCCAGCGCGCGCTGATCGGCCGGACCCTGATGCAGGAGGCCGAGCTGCTGCTGCTCGATGAGCCCTTCGCCAACGTCGATGGTGAGACCGTCGAGGTGATGATGGAGGTGCTGCGCGACATGGCCGCCGCGGGCGCGACCATTCTGGTGGTGCTGCACGACATGGAGCAGCTGTCGCGCCTGGCCGATGATGTGCTGCTGCTGGCCGGAGGCCATGGTCGCTGGGTCGGCACCGAGGCGCTGCTCGATCATCACACCGGGCAACCGGCCCGGGCTCCTCGTTTACCCATTGATTTTGCGGATATTCGCCATGCTGGCACTGCTTGACGCCTGGCTACTTGCCCCCTTCGAGTACGGCTTCATGAACCGTGCCGCGGTGGCCGGCCTGGCCCTCTCGCTGGCGGCGCCGCCACTGGGCGTGTTCCTGATGCTGCGCGGCATGAGCCTGATCGGCGATGCCATGTCCCACGCCATTCTGCCGGGCATTGCGCTGGGCTTCCTGTTTGCCGGCTTCTCGCTGCCGATCATGAGCCTCGGCGGGATTCTCTCCGGCCTGGTGGTGGCGGTGCTGGCGGGCAGCGTCTCGCAGATGACCGGGCACCGCGAGGACTCGGCCATGGCGAGTTTCTTTTTGATCTCGCTGGCCGCCGGGGTGATGCTGGTCTCGCTGGGCGGCAGCAGCGTGGACCTGACCCATGTGCTTTTCGGCTCGGTGCTGGCGGTGGATACCACGGCGCTGCTGCTGATCGTCGGCATCGCCACGCTGATCGTGCTGATGCTGGCGCTCATCTTCCGGGCGCTGGTGGTCGAGTGTCTGGACCCGCTGTTCCTGCGCGGCCAGGGCGTGCGCGGCGGCCTGGTGCATGGCGTCTTCCTGGGCCTGGTGGTGCTCAACCTGACCGCCGGCTTCCAGACTCTGGGCACGTTGATGGCCGTGGGCCTGATGATGCTGCCGGCGACCACGGCGCGCTTCTGGAGCAAGCGGCTGGAGGGCCTGATTGCCCTGGCCATCGTCATCGCGCTGGTCGCCAACCTGGGCGGCCTGTTGCTGTCGTTCCACCTCAGTCTGCCGTCCGGCCCGGCCATCATCCTGGTGGCGGGGCTGGCGTATATTCTTTCGGCGCTGTTCGGCCGGCACGATAGCTTCATGGCCCGCCACCGCTTGCGTGCCGCCCCGCTCGAAAGCACCTCCACCGACTGACCCGGGAGATTTCACATGCCATCCGCTCATCGCTTCACACGCCGCGCCAGCCTTGTCACCGGCCTTGCCGCCCTGCTGGCCATGCCCTCCGTGCTGGCCGCCGAGCGCGTCCAGGTGATCGCCAGCTTCAGCCTTCTCGCCGATATGGTCGAGCAGGTGGGGGGCGAGCATGTCGAGGTGACCGCGCTGGTGGGTGCCAATGGCGATGCCCACGTGTATTCGCCACGCCCGGATGACGCGCGCAACCTGACCGAGGCGGACCTGGTGGTGTTCAACGGCATGCACTTCGAGGGCTGGATGGAGCGCCTGCTGGAGTCCGGTGACTATGCCGGTCCGCGGGTCGTCGCCACCGAAGGCATCAGTGGCCCGCGAAATGCCGCCTCGGCGGAGCATGGCCATCAGGATCATGCTGCACACGGCCAGGATGACCATGACGATCACTCAGAGCACGATCACTCAGAGCACGCCGAGCACGAGCAGGCCAGCCAGTCGCCCGAGGCGCACGCCGGGCACGACCATGGCGACGAGGACCCGCACGCCTGGCTCGACCCGATCCTCGGCCAGACCTATGCGGCCAACATTCGCGATGGCTTGATCGAGGCGGACCCGACCAACGAGGAAGCCTATCGCCAGCGTGCCGAGGCCTACCAGGCCGAGCTGGAAGCGCTGGATGCCGAGATTCACGACAAGCTGGCCGCCCTGCCCGAGACCACCAGCGTGATCACCGGGCATGATTCCTTCAGCTATTTCGCCCAGGCCTATGATGTCGAGTTTCTGTCACCGGCCGGGCTGACTACGGCGTCGGAACCCAGCGCGGCGAACATGGCCAAGCTGATCGACGTCATCAAGGCCAACAATGTGCAGGCGCTGTTCCACGAGAACATGACCAGCCCCGCCATCATCGACCAACTGGCCGAGGAAACCGACCGCCCGGTGGCCGGCACCCTCTACTCCGGCGCCCTGGCCGCCGAGGGAGAGGCCAGCCGCTATATCGGCATGCTGCGTCACAATGCCGATGTGCTACACGAGGCCCTGGGTCAGGAAGCGACCGCTGGCGCGACCCATGAAGATGAACACGACCATGGCGAGCATGACCACGATCACGGCCACGATCATGACCATGAGCACTGACGCGCTGTAAGGACCCCGGCCAGCAACGCTTGCGTATCGTGTTGCTGGCCGCAAGGTGCATGGTGCTAGACTCGACGTAAGAGCATTTGACGGAATAGCGCCATGCGCCTGAACAAGCAACAGCGGCAACTTATCCTCGATATCACCCGTCAGATCGTCGGACATGATGTCGAGGCTCGCCTGTTTGGCTCGCGCCTCGACGAAACTCGGCGAGGAGGTGACCTGGACCTGCTGCTGATTTCCAGTAAACCGATTGCCCTTCTGGCACGTGCCGAGCTTAAACAAGCACTGGAAGCCCGTTTACAACTACCTGTGGACATTCTGACTTATACACAAGAGGCAGAGCCGACGCCGTTTCAGTCCATCGCCCTGCAGCAATCTCGGTCCATCCTGCCAGCAGATTGTCTCGTAGCTCGTAGCTCGTAGCTCGTAGCTCGTAGCTCGTAGCTCGTAGCTCGTGGGCGATGTTAATCGCCCTTGCTGGCCATGCGCTCGGCCTCGACGACCTCAATCCAGTAGCCATCGGCGTCCTTGACGAAGATCACGTCCGGCATCTTGCCCTGATCGGCGCGCTTGATGAACTCGACGTCATTGGCGTCGAACCAGGCCTGGGCGGCGTCCAGATCCGGCACCGAGAAGCAGATATGACCGAAGCCCTGCGGCTCGGCGTTGCCGTCGTGATAGGCGAAGTCTTCCTGGTCTTCGGTGCCCCAGTTGTGCGTCAGCTCCAGCAGGCCCTTCTGGCTGAAGGTCCAGACGCTGCGCTGGGCGGCATCCTCAGGCACGGCATCGCCTTCCTCCAGCCGGGCCAGGAAGTAGAGCGAGAAGCCCATTTCCTCGAAATCCAGCTTGCGCAGCACCTGCATGCCGAAGACCCGCGAGTAAAACTCGAGCGCGGCCTGCGGATCCTTCACGCGCAGCATGGTGTGGTTCAAACGAAACCCCTGGGTCTCGCTGGCCGGGGCCTGAACGCCGGGATGCTGTTCGCCCTGAAAGCTCATGTCATGCTCCTTGTCTGCTCGTGGATAGATCGGGCCGGTTGATACCCTTTCATCAGTTGTGGGGGCGATCGCCGCGGATTTCCACCCGCATCGGCATGGCGGTGAGGCCGGGAGGAATCTACAATCCGGTAGGATACCGCGACCAAAAGGGAGCCCGCATGACCACCAATGTGACACTGGGTGACCATATCACCTACAAGCAGCTGACCAAGGCCGTTTCCGAGGGTTTCTCGCCGATCGTGGAGCTGGAATCGCAGGATGGCATCTACACCGTGCGCTTTCACCACGCTGGCGGAGTCTCCAAGCTCTCCGACAAGGACGGCAAGACCTGCACCTACCTGGGCACCGGTAAAATCCGCGAGCTGCTGGGTAAGGCGGGCCTGACCCATGGCGTTGTGACCTGGGATGACCAGTGCGCCGACGAGATGATCGGTGTGCAGGGCCATGCCAAGACGCCGGAGGAACGGCTGAGCTACGGTACGCGTATCGCCTTCCAGTGAAGGCCGCCAGGCGTCAGGCTTGGCAAGTGATGCCACCCCCTTACCCAGTGCTTGAGAAGCCCCGCAGGCACTGGGCGAGATACGAGTCGCGAGAAACGAACTGCTGGCGAAGCTCGTATCTCGCAGCTCGCAGCTCGCAGCTCGCAGCTCGTGCTAACCATATCACCACAGGTTGTTTCCCCCACCCATCGCCCCCATGTAATGCTTAGGCCAACGATTCGGCAGCGCGTGGGCGATGCCATCAACGCAACCCAGAGGAGCCTGACATGTCATTGCAACTCGGCGACATCGCGCCAGATTTCACCCAAGAAAGCACGGCCGGCACCATCAACTTCCATGAGTGGGCCGGAGACAACTGGGTCATCCTGTTCTCGCATCCCAAGGATTTTACCCCGGTGTGCACCACCGAGCTGGGCGAGGTCTCGCGGCTCAAGCCGGAGCTCGACAAGCGACACACCAAGGCCATTGGTCTCTCCGTCGATCCGCTGGAAGACCACGAGAAGTGGGTCGGCGACATCCAGGAAACCCAGGGCCATGGCCTGAACTTTCCGCTGCTGGCCGATGGCGATCGCAAGGTCAGCGATCTGTACGGCATGATCCATCCCAATGCCAACGACACCCTGACGGTGCGTAGTGTCTTCATCATCGATCCGAACAAGAAGGTTCGCCTGACCATCACCTATCCGGCCAGCACCGGCCGCAACTTTGCCGAATTGCTGCGCGTGCTGGATAGCCTGCAACTCACCGATCAGCACAAGCTGGCCACCCCGGTGAACTGGCAGGATGGCGATGACTGCATCATCGTGCCGGCGGTGAGCAATGAAGAGGCGCAGACGCTCTTCCCGGAAGGCTGGGACGAACAGAAGCCGTATCTGCGCGTGGTCAAGCAGCCCAAGCGCTCGTGATCGAGCCGGCGGCGGTGGCAGATACCACTGCCGCCTCTTTACAGACGCGGCGCCACCGCGGATAGTAAAAGCCTGACGACAGGGGCGCCGGTGGCCATGCTCACCGGCTGAGACGCACCCTTACCACCTGATCCGGATAATGCCGGCGGAGGGAGTCGTGCCGGCTCGCTCCGCTGGCACCTCCTCCCGCCCGGGAGGCGCCATGCAAACTCTCGATATCGCCAGCTACCTGCGCCGCATGCGCCAGGTCCGCCCGCTGGTTCATAACATCACCAATCATGTTGCCATGAACAACATGGCCAATGTGCTGCTGGCGCTGGGCGCCTCGCCGGCCATGGCCCATGCCCGTGAGGAAGTCGCCGAGTTCGCGCGCCTGGCCGGAGCCGTAACCCTGAACATCGGCACGCTTTCGCCGCACTGGGTGGCGGCCATGGAGGACGCCGCCCGCGCCGCCAACCAGGCCGGCACCCCCTGGGTGTTCGACCCCGTCGCGGTAGGGGCCACCGGCCTGCGTCGCGATGCCGGGGCCCGCCTGGTGGCCCTTTCGCCGACGGTCATTCGCGGCAATGCCTCGGAGATTCTCGCCCTCGCCCAGCAGGGCAGCGGCGGCCAGGGGGTCGACAGTACCGACACCACCGAAGCGGCCGTTCAGGCGGCGGTGGCCCTGGCACGCCGCAGCGGCGCCACGGTGGCCGTGACCGGCGAAACCGATCTGGTGACCGACGGCCAGCGCCTGGCGCGAATCGCCGGAGGGCATGCATTGATGCCGCGGGTCACTACCCTGGGCTGTGCCCTGACCGGCGTGGTGGGGGCGTATCTGGCGGTGGCCGAGGATCCCTTCGAGGCCTGCGTGGCGGCCCTGGCAGGTTATGCCGAGGCCGGTCGCATGGCCGGCGAAGAGGCGCGGGGCCCCGGCAGTTTCGCCGTGGCCTTCATCGACGCGTTGTATCGGCTTGACCCCGAGACCCTCAACCAGCAGGCACAGGTGGAGCTCTCCGATGCGCCTTGATCTCTCGCTCTATCTGGTCACCGACCCTGAACTGTGTGCCGAGCGCGGCCTCGAGGCCACTGTGCTGGCCGCGGTGAAAGGCGGTGTGAGCATGGTGCAGCTACGCGACAAACAGGCCAGCGATGCCGAGCTGATCCCTGTCGCCCGGCGCCTCAAGGCGGTGCTGGCCAGCAGCAGCGTGCCGCTTCTGGTCAATGACCGGCTGGAGGTGGCCCTGGCCAGCGGCGCCGATGGCCTGCATATCGGTCAGGACGATGGCGAGGTCAGCGAGGCGCGCAGCGCCCTGGGTAGCGAGGCCATGCTGGGGCTGTCGGTGCAGACAGCCCAGCAACTGGCAGGCATCGACGTCGAACGGCTCGACTATCTGGGGCTGGGGCCGGTGTTTGCCACCCCCAGCAAGCGAGACCATGCGGCCCCGCTCGGCTTCGATGGCCTGGCCGCCCTGGCCGGCGCCAGCCCCCTGCCCACGGTCGCCATCGGCGGCCTCAAGGCCGAACACGCCGCGGTCGTGCAGCGCGCAGGCGTCAACGGCATGGCCGTGATCTCGGCCATCTGCGGCACACCCGACCCGCAAGCCGCGGCCCGCGCGTTCCCGTCTTTCAGGCAGCGCGGCTGAGTCGCGCTGTCAGGCCGTGGGCCGCCGATTCAAGGCCACGCGCCGCTCATGATAGGCGATCGCCAGGCCACTGAGGATGATCAGCGAGCCGCCCACCAGCACCCACAGATCCGGCACCTCGTCCCAGATCCACCAGCCCAGCAGCACGGCCCACAGCAGGGCCGTGTAATCGAAGGGGGCCGCCAGCGCCGCCGGGGCAAAACGAAACGCCAGGGTCAGCCCGGCCATGGCGCCCACCCCGAGCACCCCGGCCAGCAGGAAGAAGGGCCAGTGGACCGGCGCCGGCATCTGCCAGACCCAGGGCAGGCTTGCCGCCGACACCAGCATCGGCACCAGGGTGGTGTAGAAGACCATCGCCCAGAGATGCTCACGTTCCCCATAGCGGCGCGCGGTGATCATCGTCAGGGCATAGAAGACCGCCGCGCCGACGACGATCAGCGCCGCCGGCTGAAAACTCTCGCCACCGGGGCGCACCACCACCAGGACCCCGGCAAAGCCCACCAGGGTAGCCAACAGGGTGGTGCGATCGACCCGTTCGCCCAGCAGTGGTACCGAAAGCAGATTGACGAACAAGGGCGCAGCAAAGGCAATCGCGGTGGTTTCGGCCAGCGGCAGCAGCGTCAGCCCCCACATGAAGCAGACCATGGTGCCGGTAAAGATCAGCCCGCGCAGCAGATGTATCCCCGGCCGGCGTGTCTTGAGCTTGCGCAGCCCACCGCTGAAGCGCGCGATCAGGGCGATCAGCGGCAGCGAAACCAGGGTACGGAAGAAGATGATCTGCAGCGGCGAGTGCGTCTCGCCCAGCCACTTGGTGATGGCATCACCGAGGGCCAGACACAAGACCCCGCCGCACATGCACAGAATACCCTTTAAGGATGACGACATGGATGCTCCTGAGCGTCTCGAAGGCCGAACCACAACCACATGAAACACCCCACCGACAGGGCCGGTGGGGTGGGAGTCAGCGCATAGCTAAGGATTTTGACGCTAACGGCGCCGGCAGGGGACGACAACCCCACCCTTGGTCGTAGCGACGATCAGAACGCCGCCTGCACCACCATGCAGTCCATGCCCTGGGCCTGCAGGCGACGGCAGGCATTGCGTGCCTGGGGTTCCGCCATGTCGACCAGCCGGGCGCGATAGACGTTGGCGTCGGCCACGTGCGGCACCGCTACACGGGCATCGGCCAGCTCGGCGGTGAGACGCTCGGCGGCTCGGGCCGCGAGGCGGCGAGCATTGTCGGCATCGCTGAAGGCACCTACCTGAACCCCCCAGTCCCCCAAGCGCGGCGCATCGGCGCTGGCTGCCGTCGAACCGGAAGCCTGGCTGGTGGAAGCGACCTCGGGCGTGGATGCCGGCGCTGCCGAGGCAACCTGGGCCGGCTCGGCCGAGGCGGGCTCGGATGCCGTCGCGGCTGCGCTGGTGGAGGGCTCGTTGAGCGACGAGACCACGGGGCCGGTCGAGGAATCTGCCGGCTCATCGGTCGAGACGACGGCCGAATCCGCGCTGTTGGACGCTGTGTTGGTGGCGTTAGCGATATTCGGAGAGCTCGACGTCGTCGCGGAACTCGAGGTGTTCGAAGCGCTAGCGGTGCTGGAGGCATTCGCGACGATGGTTTCATCCTGCGAGGGGGTGCTGGCCGTGCCACCGCTCGCGGCGTCGGTGTCGACCGGCGGCGATGCCGGAGAGGACGGCAGCGAGGCCACCGAGTTGCCGCGGCTCGCCATCATGCCACCGGAAGGCAGCATGGGGCGCTCGCTACGTGGCAGCAGGTAGTCATTGGCAATACGCGTATTGGCCAGAAAGCCACGCCCATTGTTCAGTGAGGCACGCATGAAGCCGCGGTCCAGGAGGTCGGCCATGTGCTCATCCCGCGAGGAAGACGAGTAACCGCCCATCACCACGGCAAGCATGCGGCGGCCGTGACGCTTGGCGGAGGTGGCCACGTTGAAGCCGGAAGCCCGAATGAACCCCGTCTTGAGGCCATCGGCCCCCGGGTAAGTATCAAGCAGGTTGTTGTGGCCGGTCACCGTCTTGCCGCGCCAGCTGAAGCGGCTCTTCGAGAAGTAGTGGTAATACTCGGGGAAGTCGAGCATCAGGCGTCGCGCCAACATGGCCATATCGCGCGCCGTGGTGACCTGGCGGTCATCCGGCAGGCCGGAGGCATTGCGGAAGATCGTGTCCTGCATGCCCATTTCGTGTGCCCGAGAGGTCATCATGCGCGCGAAGTGGTCCTCGCTGCCGCCCAGGGCTTCGGCCACCACGACCGCAACGTCATTAGCGGAGCGCACGACCAGCGCCTTGATGGCCGTTTCAACCGGCAGGCTGCTGCCCGGCTTGAGCCACAGCTTGGTGGCCGGCATTTTCGACGCTGTGGACGACACCGGCAGCGGCTGATTCAGCTTCATGCTGCCTCGCTCGAGCGACTCGAACAGCATGTAGAGCGTCATCATCTTGGTCAGCGAGGCCGGGTAGCGCGGCGCATCGGCATTCTCGGCGTAGAGAATCTCGCTGGTTTCGGTATCGACCACAATCCCGGCATACCGCGGGTTCTGCGCTTGAGCGGTGCTGGTCAAAAGTGTCGCGATGCAAAACAGAATCAGGACGAAGCACCATCGCCGTGTCGTTATGCGCCCCATGGACTATTCCTCTGGAGGTGTGACGTCTACGCTGCAGGCTGCATTATGAACCAGATTGGCGCACAGTGCAGGGAAAAAGCCTGCATGATTCAGCCTATTTCACGACATTGCCGTCATTCCGGCTGTCGGAAACCGCCCGCCTCACCTTGCCGACTCAACTCATGCCGGCCCCACCCCGACCAGCAGCAGCGAGACACCGCCATCGAGCGGTGAGAGGCTATTCAGCCATGCCAGGCTATCCAGCATCACTCAGCGCGGCCATCACGGCATCGCGCGAGGCCTGCTGGCGCTTTGCGTAGAGCGCCAGCTCGTCGGTCACGGCCGCCCCCAGGGCCGCCTCGAAGGCCTCGCGATTGGCGTTGCCGGCATAGGCCTGGTTCTGACCACCGCCGAGGTTGGACTGGAAGATGCCCGCGGCACTCACCGGCAGGAAGTCCTCGTAGGTAATGGGCTGAGCACTGACCAGCCCCTGCTCGATCAGCGCCTCCAGATCGGTCTCGGCCACCAGACCGGCCTCGCGCCCGGCCTCGGTCAGGCGGTAGTCGAAAAACGCCAGCCCCTGACGACGCAGCTCGGCGTGGGTATCCGGGAAGGCTTGAAAGACCTCGCCGAGCACCTGCTGGTGCGCCTCGTTGGCCAGCCCGGCGGTGCGCTGACGCGACTCGGTGAGCAGGCGGTCATAGAGCGCACGGCCTTCGGGGGTCAGCGCCACCCCGCGCTGCTCGATCTCGCCGAAGCGGGCGGTGTGGCTGCCCTGGCGCTCGCCGACGAAGCGTGTCGGCTCTTCCAGGGCCTTGAAGCTGGTCTGGCGCAACAGAATCGGGCAGTTGCGGCGCGGCGGCCCCTCGATGACTTCCTTCGGGGTGATGCCGGCCGCCGGCATGCGCCGCTGCACCTCGTCGATATCCAGAGTGCGCGGCGTCAGATGGTTGATGTGCGGCCCGCGAAAGCAGACCACATCAGCGATCAGGCGGTGCTCGGCGTGCAGGGCTTCATAGGTGTCGAGATCCACGGTGGCATCCTGGTGCCAGCGAAAGGTCTCCAGCGCCTCGGCGACGAATTGATCGGCCTGCTCGCTGGTCAGCCCGCCCTGGCGTTCGCTGAGCTCGATCAACTCGCGTGCCTTGGGCGTGAAGATATCCCGCTTGGCCAGAATCTCGGCGGCGCGCTCGCGCAGCTCGGGGCTTTCGATGAGTTCGAGGCGCAGCAGCGAGGTAAAGACCCGGAACGGATTGCGTGCCAGCGCCTCATCTTCAACCGGCCGAAACGCCGTCGAGTGCACCGGCACCCCAGCCTCGGAGAGATCGTAGTAGCCCACCGGATGCATGCCCATCACTGCGAACAGGCGACGCAGCATGCCAAGCTCCTCGGACGTGCCAACGCGAATGGCACCATGCCGCTCGACACCCAGGCGGTTTATTTCATCGTGGGCTTCGAGTCGCTCGGCCAGTTCAGGGTTCTGTTGAAGGGTCTGCTGATTGACCTCCGCCACCAGCGCCAACAAGGTGCCGTACTGCGGCACTTCGTCCTGATACATGGCCGACATGGCGCGGGAAAAGCGATCACGAATATCGTGATGAGATACCGGGGACGTCATCGTGCCTACCTCTGGGTTGCGTTCGCCCGGGCGGGCACTCGGGGTGACCTGCCCGGACGTAAAGAATCCACGGGTCGTCGGCAACCGACGACCATCCTGTCATGGATGAGAACAGAGCAAGGCTATCGCCGGCAAACGAAAAAAAGCGGGCTACCCATTCCTCTGGCTCATGCATTACCCTTTCCATACCATGAAATGAGTGTAAGCGGCGCTATACATGAGATTCCAGCATCCAAAGAGCCCCGAACCGGGCCGCGGAGAACGGCCATGAGTGCGCGTCATCTGCCATCGACCATCACCATGCAATGTTTCGAGGCCGCGGCGCGTCACATGAGCTTCACACGGGCCGCCGATGAGCTATGCATTACCCAGAGCGCGGTCAGCAAGCAGGTGGCTCAGCTTGAGGCTTACCTGGCTCACAAGCTGTTTCGGCGCGTGCGCCGCAGCCTGGTGCTGACCCCGGAGGGCTCGCAGTACCTCACCGAGGTGCGCCGGATACTGGCGCAGATCGAGATGTCGGCGCACTCGATCATGACCTACCGCGGCCAGGCCGAGCGCCTGCGTGTCGCCTGCCTGCCGACCTTCGGTGCCCGCTGGCTGTCGCGGCAGCTTCCGGCCTTCCTGGAGGCCCATCCACGGATCGACCTGAGCATTCACGACCATGTCGAGGCATTTGATCTGGAACACGAAAACATCGAAGTGGCCATCTTCCACGGCCATGGCCACTGGCCGAACCTGGAGTGCCACAAGCTGTTCGATGAGGCGGTCGTCGCCGTCGGCGCCCCCGACTATCTAGCGCGTCAAACGATCCGGGCGGCTCATGACCTGGCCGAATGCCGCCTGCTGCACCTCTCGACACGCCCCGATGCCTGGCATCGCTGGTTTGCCGATCAACACATCAGCAGCGAGCACAGTTATCACGGTACCCGCGTCGAAACCTTCCAGATGCTGATCGCCACCGTGCTCAATGGCGGCGGCCTGGCCCTGGTGCCGCGCTTCTTCGTCGATGAGGAACTGGCCGCCGGACACCTTGCCCTGGCCTGGCCGCATGTGCTGCGCGGGCCGGATGCCTACTATCTGGTTCACCCCGAACACCTCGGCGAACTGCCCCGGGTGCGACATTTTGTTGAGCACCTCCTGACGCGGGCCGCCGCGGACACGCCCATCAACTAGCTGGTGGCGGCAGGCCGCTCGAGATGCTCGAGTATCCAGTTGGTGAAGCCCTTGACCCTGGCAACTTCGGCCTTGTGTTCCGGGTAGGCCAGATAATAGGCCTCGCGGCTGGTCAGCCCGAACGACCAGGGCACGATCAGTTGACCGGCGGCCAGCTCTTCCTCGGCCAGAAAGCGCGGCACCAGCGCCACGCCGCAGCCAGCTCGGGCAGCACGCAGGGCCATGTCGAAGGTATCGAATCGCGGGCCATGGTAGCTGTGCTCGGTATAGCAGCCCTGGGCCGCGAACCAGTCATGCCAGGCCTCGGGGCGGGTGGCGTTCTGCAACAGCACCAGTCGGGTCAGCGCCAGCGGCTCATTGATGCCGCCGGGCGGAACCGCCGCGGGCGCGCAGACCGGCACCCGCTCCTCGTCGCACAGGCGGATGCACTCGGCCCGCGGCCAGGCGCCATGACCGAAGAAGAAGGCCACATCGACCCGCTCTTCCTCCAGGTCGAAGGGCTCCGAGCGGTTGGTGATGTTCAGGTAGGTACGCGGGTGGCGGAAGCGAAACCCATAGAGCCGCGGGATCAGCCAGCGGGCGCCGAAAGTCGGCAGGGTGGTGACATTGAGCACCTCGCTCTGCCCGCCGTAGGACTGCATGTAGCGCGTGGACATCTCCACCTGGGCGAGGATCTTGCGCACCTCGGTGAGGTAGAGCGCGCCTTCCGGCGTGACCTGCAGGCGCTTGCGAACCCGGCGAAACAGCGGATGTTCCAGGGTCGCCTCGAGTTGCGCCACCTGCTTGCTGACCGCGCTCTGGGTCAGGTTCAGCTCATCGGCGGCGCGGGTGAAGCTCAGGTGCCGCACCGAGGCCTCGAAGCATTGCATGGCGGTGAGGGTGGGCAGGTGTCGACGGCTCATGCAGTGCTCCGAAAGGCAGACAGGACGCTTCACGAAAAAAAGGAATGACCTTCATATAAAACGTCGTTTGAGCGCCGTCAATCGGCGCGTCAATACTGGCCTCATTTCCGCCATTCTGGAACAGACGCTTGGCGTCAGGCTCGGACACAAGAGGACACACCATGATCGACACGCTCATGCACAAACTCGGGGTCGACGAGGCCCGTTATCGTCAGGGGGATTTCGTCATCACCTCTCCCACCGACGGCGGCGAGATCGGCCGCGTCAGCCTGGAAGGCGCCGATGCCATCGAGGAGCGTGTGGCGCGTTCCCAGCAGGCCTTCGAGCAGTGGCGCCAGGTGCCAGCCCCTCGGCGCGGCGAGCTGGTGCGCCTGTTCGGCGAGCAGTTGCGTCGCCACAAGGAGGACCTGGGCGCCCTGGTCACCCTGGAATGCGGCAAGATCTACCAGGAAGGTCTGGGCGAAGTGCAGGAGATGATCGATATCTGCGACCTGGCGGTGGGCCAGTCGCGTCAGCTCTACGGCCTGACCATCGCCTCCGAGCGCCCGGGTCACCACATGCGCGAGAGCTGGCATCCGCTGGGCCCCATCGGTCTGATCACCGCCTTCAACTTCCCGGTCGCACCCTGGGCCTGGAATTCCGCCCTGGCGCTGGTGTGCGGCAACAGCCTGCTGTGGAAGCCGTCGGAAAAGACCCCGCTCACTGCCCTGGGCTGTCAGGCGCTGCTGGAACGCGCCATGGCCGAGTTCGGCGACGAGGCACCGGCCGACCTGAGCCAGGTGATCATCGGCGACCGCGCCGCCGGCGAGCGCCTGGCCGACGACCCCCGTGTGCCGCTGATCAGCGCCACCGGCAGCACCCGCATGGGCCGCGAGGTGGCGCCTCGTGTGGCGGCCCGCTTCGGTCGCAGCATCCTCGAGCTGGGCGGTAACAACGGCATGATCCTAGCGCCCAGCGCCGATCTGGATATGGCCGTGCGTGCCATCCTGTTCTCGGCCGTGGGCACCGCCGGCCAGCGCTGCACCACCCTGCGCCGCCTGATCGTTCACGAGTCGGTGCGCGACGAGGTGGTCGAGCGGGTCAAGAAGGCCTATGCCGGCGTGACCATCGGCGATCCCATGGCAGGTAGCCTGGTCGGCCCCTTGGTCGATGCCCAGGCCTTCGAGCAGATGCAGTCGGTGCTCGACCAGGCGCGCCAGCAGGGCGCTACGGTGTTCGGCGGCGAGCGCCAGCTGGCCGATCAGTATCCGCATGCCTACTACGTCACGCCGGCCATCGTCGAGATGGAAGAGCAGAATGAGCTGGTCAGGAACGAGACCTTCGCGCCGATCCTCTACGTGATGAGCTACCGCGACTTCGACGAGGCCATGGCGATGCACAATGACGTGCCCCAGGGGCTGTCGTCGTGCATCTTCACCACCGATGTCCGCGAATCCGAGGCCTTCGTCTCGGATGTGGGCAGCGACTGTGGTATCGCCAACGTCAATATCGGCCCGAGCGGTGCCGAGATCGGTGGCGCCTTCGGCGGCGAGAAGGACACCGGCGGCGGACGCGAGTCCGGCTCGGACATCTGGAAGAGCTACATGCGCCGCCAGACCAACACCGTCAACTACTCCCGCGAGCTGCCGCTGGCCCAGGGCATCAAGTTCGACTGAGCCCTCGGCCCCCGCCGTCGACACCCGGTGACGACGGCGGAACCCGGTCATTCCCCATGGCATTGGCCTGAAGCTGTCAGGAGCGCCGTATGCACTCGACCTGCGTCTGGACGTCCACATCCCTCGAGCCGTTGCATGACGCTACGCCGCTGTCAGGCGAGGCTTCGGCGGATGTCGCCGTGATCGGTGGTGGCATAACCGGGCTGAGCACGGCCATTCATCTCGCCGAAGCGGGCGTGTCGGTGGCCCTGCTGGAAGCCGGCGAGATTCCCAGCGGGGGCTCAGGGCGCAGCGTCGGCCTAGTCAACGCCGGAATGTGGATTCCGCCGGACGACATCCTCGAGGCGCTCGGCCCGGAAAACGGCGAGCGGGCCAACAGCGTCCTCGGTGAGGCACCCGCCGAAGTCTTCGCGCTGATCGATCGCTACGCCATCGACTGCCAGGACACCCGCACCGGCACCCTGCATCTGGCGCACAATGCCGGGGGCGAGCGGGAGCTGGCGCGGCGTTACCAGCAGTTTTCTCAGCGTGGCGCGCCGGTGGAGCTGCTCGAGGGCGAGGACTGTCAGCGGCGCATCGGCACACAGCGTATTCGGCGCGCCCTGCTCGACCGGCGCGCCGGCACCCTCAACCCCACCGCCTACACCCGGGGGCTGGCCCGCGCCGCCCGGCAGGCGGGTGCCCATCTGTATACCCACAGCCCGGCCGAAGGCATCGCTCGAGAGGAAGAGGACTGGCGGGTCGACACACCAGCGGGCTGTGTGCGGGCCCCGCAGCTGGTGATCGCCACCAACGCCTACAGCGAGGATCACTGGAATCAGGTGCGCGATGTCTTCTTCCGCGGGCACTTCTACCAGGTGGCTTCGCCGCCGCTGCCCGACGACATCGCCGGCAATATCCTGCCCGAACGCCAGGGCGCCTGGGATACGCGCATGGTGCTCAGCAGCATGCGCCGCGACGCTCAAGGGCGCCTGATCCTGGGTAGCCTGGGGCGTGGCGAGACCAAGCCGGCGGCCTTCCTGCGCTGCTGGGCCGACCGCATCCAGCGCCATTACTTCCCACAGCTAGGGCGCGTCGACTGGGAATGCAGCTGGACCGGCCAGGTTGGCTTCACGCCAGATCACACCCTGCGCCTGTTCGAACCGGCCCCGGGCATTCTCGCCGCCGCCGGCTACAACGGCCGGGGCATCACCACCGGCACCGTAGTCGGCAAAGGCTTTGCCCGCTACCTCACCCACGGCGACGACAGCAGCCTGCCCCTACCCGTGCGACGCGCCCCGCCACTGCGCGCCAAGCCGCTATGGAGCAAGGCCTACGAAAGCGGCTTCACCCTCTACCACGCCGGACAATGCCTGCGCATCGTCGCTTGAGATGCGCCCCTCAGCCGGCAAACATTCGCCACAGCTCGCAACACGGGCCAGAACGCAAAAAAGCGTTCGTACTGTGAGCACGGCCATTCATGACCACGGGCGCCGGGGACAGGGCGAAGCGAGGGTCATCCGCCATGAATGGCGGATGTAGCGCCCATGGACGGGTTTACAGCGCCCTCGCCGAGCCCTGTCGCCGGAAAAGCCCCTGCCGGCCACTGGGCCTAGTGCCCCAGAATCTGACTCAGAAACAACTTCGTCCGCTCGGATTCGGGATGGTTGAAGAAGGTCTGCGGCGGTGCCTGCTCGATGACCTGGCCTTGGTCCATGAAGATCACCCGGTCGGCCACCGTCTTGGCGAAGCCCATCTCGTGGGTCACGCACAGCATGGTCATGCCGTCCTGGGCCAGCTCGACCATGACATCCAGCACTTCCTTGATCATTTCCGGGTCGAGTGCCGAGGTCGGTTCATCGAACAGCATGACCTCGGGGCGCATGCACAGGGCCCGGGCAATGGCCACGCGCTGCTGCTGACCACCGGATAACTGCCCCGGATACTTGTGGGCCTGATCGGCGATTTGCACCCGCTCGAGAAACTCCCGGGCGGTCTTCTCGGCCTCGGCCCGAGGCTTTTTCTGCACCCAGGTCTGGGAGATGCAACAGTTGTCGAGCACCGAAAGGTGCGGAAACAGATTGAAATGCTGGAAGACCATGCCGACATTGCGGCGAATCTGCTCGATGCGCTTGATGTCCTGGGTCATGGTCACGCCATCGACCGTGATGCGGCCCTGCTGATGCGACTCCAGATGATTGAAGCAACGGATCAGGGTCGACTTGCCCGAACCCGAAGGCCCGCAGACGACGATGCGCTCACCGCGCGCCACCGTCAGGTCGATGTCGCGCAGCACATGAAAGTCGCCGTACCACTTATTGAGCCCCTCCACCTCGATCATCGGAGTATCCGCGGAGGAAGCGCTTGCCGAATTGTTTGCCGTCATGACGATATATCCTTGTTCTTAAACGCGAGCAATTCTCTGAGCCCGGTGCCGTCGCAAAAGACACCTTGGCTGAGAGGTGGCAATCAATGATTGATTGCTCCTCTCAGTGGCCGGTATGCAGGCGTCGCTCTATATACTGACTGTAGCGCGACATGCTGAAACAGAAGACCCAGAACATCAGCGCGGCGAAAACATAGCCCTCGGTGGCAAAGCCCAGCCAGTTGCTGTCGGTGAGACCCGCGCGAATGATCGCCAGCAGATCGAACAGGCCGATGATCAACACCAGCGAGGTGTCCTTGAACAGCGCGATGAAGGTGTTGACGATGCCGGGAATCACCAGCTTCAGCGCCTGGGGTAGCACGATCAGCCCCATGCGGCGCCAGTAGCCCAGCCCCAGTGCCTTGGCCGCTTCCTCCTGGCCGGAGGGAATCGCCTGCAGGCCACCCCGCACGACCTCGGCCATGTAGGCACTCCAGAAGAACATGATGCCGATCAGGGCGCGCAACAGCTTGTCGAACTCGACCTCGGTGGGCACGAACAGCGGCAGCATGACCGAGGCCATGAACAGCACCGTGATCAAGGGCACGCCACGCCAGAACTCGATGAACACCACGCACAGGCTGCGCACCAGCGGCATCTGCGAACGCCGCCCGAGAGCCAGCACCACGCCGATCGGCAGCGAACCGACGATGCCCACGGTGGCCACCGTCAGGGTCAGCATCAGCCCGCCCCACTCGCGGGTCGGTACCACCTCGAGACCGAAGTGGCCACCGATCAGCAACACATAGGCCACGATCGGGAAGCCGACCAGGGCAAAGGCGCCCACCCAGCGCTTGGCCGGCAGCCGCGGAATGGCCAGCCAGGCCACCAGCAGCGTCAGCATGGCCAGCACGATATCCACCCGCCAGCGCTCCGGGTCGGGATAGAAGCCATAGATGATGGTCTCGAAGCGCGCACTGATGAACACCCAGCAGGCGCCCTCGCCCGTGCAGGCCTCGCGAGTCGAGCCCAGCCAGTCGGCGTCGATCAGGGCCCACTTGGCCATGGGCCACAGCATCATGGCCAGCAGCACCATGGTAATCACGCTGACCACGCTGTTGAGCGGGCCATTGAACAGATTGGCGCGCAACCAGCCGACCGCGCCACGGCGCATGTCCGGCGGACGACGCGCCTCGATCATCTCGGTTCGTGTCGTCATCTCATCGCTCCTTGAGCAAAGTGCGCGCGTTGTAGAGGTTCATCAGCGCCGAGACCACCAGGCTGATCACCAGATAGACCGCCATGGTGATGGCGACGATCTCGATGGCCTGACCGGTCTGGTTGAGAGCCGTTCCGGCAAACACCGCGACCAGATCCGGATACCCGATGGCGGTGGCCAGCGAGGAGTTCTTGGTCAGGTTGAGATACTGGCTGGTCAACTGCGGCACAATGACCCGCATGGCCTGAGGGATGACGATCTTGCGCAGGGTCACATCGCCGGGCAGGCTGATCGCCTTGGCCGCCTCGGTCTGCCCCTTGGGCACCGACTGAATGCCCGAACGCACGATCTCGGCGATGAACGACGCCGTGTAGATGGACAGCGCCAGCCACAGCGCCACCAGCTCCGGGATGACGGTCACGCCGCCCTGGAAGTTGAAGCCGGCCATGGCCGGTATCTCCCACTCGAGCGGCTGGCCGGTGAGCAGGAAGACCAGCAACGGCAGGCCGATCAGGATCAACGCGCCGAGGCGAAAGACGGGCAGTGCCTTGCCGGTACGGGTCTGCAGGCGCCGCGCGTAGATCGTCAGTGCCACCACGGCGACCACGGCCAGCAACAGCGCCCAGAGCGTCGCCGAGAAGCCCGGCAGGGGCTCGGGCGCCGGCACCACCAGGCCACGCACGTTGAGGAAGAAAGCCTCGAACAGCGACATGCTCTGGCGCGGACTCGGTAACGCCTGCAGGACGGCGAAGTACCAGAACAGAATCTGCACCAGCAGCGGGATATTGCGAAAGATTTCGACATAGGCGGCGGCGAGCTTGGCCATCAGCCAGTTGCTCGACAGTCGCGCGATGCCCACCGCAAAGCCGATGATGGTCGCCGCCACGATGCCCATGGCAGAAACCAGCAGGGTGTTCAGCAGGCCCACCACGAAGGTACGGGCATAGCTGCTGTCACCGCTGTATTCGATCAGGGTCTGGGGAATGGAGAAACCGGCCCGTTCCTGGAGAAAGCCGAAGCCCGTGGTGATGCCACGCGCCTCCAGGTTGGACAGGGTGTTGCTCACTATCATGGCGATGAAGCCCAGCAGGGCCAGCAGCAGAACCGCCTGGATCACCAACGCACGAACGGCGGGGTCACGCCATAGCGGCCCCCGTTCGGATGTAGAAGAACGCTGCATGTCGAGCCTCGAACGGGATATCACGATCCGCCACCCCGAGAGGCGGCGGAAGCAGAAATCAACGGAACATGACACGACCCGATCGCTGCAGCGGCCCCGACATGTGCCGGGGCCGCTGGCTGCCACCCGTCAGGGTGGCGCGAACACGATCATGGGCCGGGCCGTCCCGACCCGGGAAACGTGGAATCCGTCAGTGACGCTGGCTCAACGGACCGGCGGCGCGTAGAGGATGCCGCCTTCGTTCCACAGCGCGTTCATGCCTCGGCTGATGCCCAGCGGGGAATTCTCGCCCACGGTATCGGCGAAGACTTCACCATAGTTACCCACCTGGGAAATGATGTTGTAGGCCCAGTCATTGCTCAGGCCCAGCTGCTCGCCATAGGTGCCGTCGACACCGAGCAGGCGCGCCACACCGGGATTGGGCGGGTTTTCCTTCATCTCATCGACATTGTCGCTATTGATGCCCATTTCCTCGGCATTGATCATGGCGAAGATGGCCCACTGCACGATATCCAGCCACTGGTCATCGCCCTGGCGCACCACGGGGCCAAGCGGCTCCTTGGAGATCAGCTCGGTGAGGATCTCGACGCTGTCGGGCTCGGGGAGCTGCAGGCGCAGGGCGCTGAGCTGCGAGGTATCCGAGGTCAGCACATCACAGCGACCACTGGCAAAGCCCTGGGCCGTCTGGTCCGGGGTATCGAAGGTCACGGTGTTGATGTCGATGTCGCGGGAGGGGAAGTAGTCGGCGAGGTTGAGCTCGTGGGTGGTGCCGGACTGGATGCAGATCGAAGCACCATTGAGGTCCTCGAGGCTCTCGATTTCCAGGTCCTTATCGACCATGAAGCCCTGGCCGTCGTAGAAGGTGGTGGCGGTAAAGTTCAGGCCCAGGGAGTTATCGCGAGTGGCCGTCCAGGTAGTGTTGCGCGAGAGAACGTCAATTTCGCCGGACTGCAGCGCCGTGAAGCGTTCCTTGGCGGTAAGGGGTGTGAATGCCACGTGTTCGGGGTCACCGAAGATGGCAGAGGACAGGGCGCGGCAGGTTTCCACATCCAGGCCCTGCCAAGTGCCGTCTTCGTCGGAGGCCGAGAAGCCGGCAAGGCCGACATTCACGCCACAACGCAGTTCACCGCGTTCCTTGACCTCGTCCAGGGTAGCGGCCGAGGCGGTCGCGGCGGTTCCAAGCGACAGGGTAGCGAGGGATAGGGCTACCAGCGTCTTGTTGTTGTTACGCATAACCAGAAACTCCAATTTGTTGTCGTGTTATGTGCACGCATGAGTTCGCAATGCGACCCTTGCGAATCTAGCAACGCTGCTATTGATTCGGCAACGCTGCCATTAAACGTTTGTCACATTGAGACTATACGCATGCGTCCTGTCACTTTTCTGGCGCGCGGCTTGCTCGCCGGCCTGCTGGCCTGGTTGCTGGTGGCCCCGGCCCTGGCCACGAGCTATAACATCCGCGATGCCCAGCCCCATGGCGACTGGCATTCCTTGCGCCTGACCCTGGGCGAGGAGCGCCATGTGCGCGCTATCGAACAGAGCAGCTACTCGGACAGCGTGCTCAGTGTCAACGCCACGCCCGGCGCCTGCGGGCAGCGCTGGCTGGAGATTCGCGTGATGCTCGACGAGGTCCAGGCCGAGAGCACCACCTGGGATCGGGTGCCGGTGGATGTGATGATCGATCAGGGCGATGTGTATACCGGCGAGGCGGCCTTTATCACCGAGCGCGGCGACGACGGCTTCTATGTGCGCCTGACGATGCCGGATACCAGCGCCCTGCTCGATGGCATGCGCCACGGCGAGACACTGCGCCTGCGCATTCACCGCGCCGCGGAGGACTACTGGTTCATGGTCTTCAGCCTGAAAGGCGCCGACCAGGCGCTGACCCGCATGAACCGCCTGTGCGAGACGCATCCTGCAGACAACGCCGCCCCACACGACAACGCCCCCGCCGGTAAACCGACGAGGGCGTCATCCACCACGCAATGATGGCTTGCGCTTTTCCAGCTCGCAATGTCGATGGTGGGCGCCGGGGGCAAGGCGAAGCGAGGGTCATCCGCCATGGGTGAGGCGCGTGCCGCCGAACGGGCTGGCCATGGAAGGCCAGCCCAGGTCCTGCAAGCGGCGCAGGATGCAAGAGCGCCGCAGGGCGGATGTAGCGCCCATGGAGGGGTTCACAGCGCCCTCGCGAAGGCTTGTCGACGGAACAGCCCACCTTTCCCGACGGTTTGAGGGTGACCGTGAGAAATGCAGCCTCTCACTGGCGAATCAAGTAATCAAAAGCCCCAAGCGCCGCCCGCGAACCTTCGCCCAGCGAGATGACGATCTGCTTGTAGGGCACCGTGGTCACGTCGCCGGCGGCGAAGATGCCCGGCACCGAGGTCATGCCGCGCTCATCGGTGATGATCTCGCCATGCGAGGAAAGCTCGATGGGCGAGTGCTGCAGCCATTCGGTGTTGGGCACCAGGCCGATCTGCACGAAGACGCCTTCCAGCTCGATATCGCGCAGCTCGCCACTGGCGCGCTCTTCATAGGTCAGGCCGGAAACCCGTGCGCCGTCGCCGTTGACCTGGGTCGTGCGTGCGCCCTTGATAATCTCGACATTGGGCAGGCTGGCCAGCTTCTTCTGCAGCACCTCGTCGGCACGCAGCTCATCCATGAACTCGATCAAGATGACTTCCTTGACCACACCGGCCAGATCGATGGCCGCCTCGACACCGGAGTTGCCGCCGCCGATCACGGCGACACGCTTGCCCTTGAACAAGGGACCGTCACAGTGCGGGCAGTAGGCCACGCCCTTGTTGCGATACTCGGCTTCGCCGGGCACGTTCATTTCCCGCCAGCGGGCACCGGTGGAGAGCACCAGCGTCTTGCTCTTCAGGCTGGCACCCGAGGCGAAGCGCACCTCGTGCTCACCGCCCGGCTGGCTGGCCGGCACCAGCTCGGTGGCTCGCTGCAGGTCCATGATCTCCACGTCGTACTGCTTGACGTGCTCTTCCAGGGCCGCGGCCAGCTTGGGACCTTCGGTGTAGGGCACGGAGATCAGGTTCTCGATGCCCATGGTGTCGAGCACCTGGCCGCCGAAACGCTCGGAGGCGACACCGGTGCGAATGCCCTTGCGCGCGGCATAGATGGCGGCGGAGGCGCCGGCCGGGCCGCCGCCGACCGTCAACAGATCGAAGGCCGGCATCTCGTTGAGGCGCTCGGCTTCGCGCTCCTCGGCGCCGGTATCCACCTTGGCGAGGATCTGCTCGAGACTCATGCGGCCCTGGTCGAAGGGCTCGCCGTTGAGGAAGATGCCGGGGACCGACATGACCTCGCGGGCATCCACCTCGTCCTTGAACATGGCACCGTCGATGGCCACATGGCTGATGCCGGGGTTGAGCACAGCCATCAGGTTCAGGGCCTGGACCACGTCCGGGCAGTTCTGGCAGGACTGCGAGAAGTAGGTCTCGAAGTGCAGGCCACCCGGCAGCGCCTTGATCTGCTCGACGGTTTCTTCACTGGCCTTGGGCGGATGGCCGCCGACATGCAGCAGGGCCAGCACCAGCGAGGTGAACTCGTGGCCCATGGGAATACCGGCGAAGACGATCCCGGTGGACTCGCCCTCACGATGAAGCGCGAAGGACGGCGCACGTGCGTCGTCGCCATCCAGGCGCAGACTGATCTGCTCGCTCAGGCCGGCCACGTCTTTCAGCAGGCCATGCATTTCCCGGGACTTGTCGCCGTCATCGAGGGTGGCGACGATCTCGAAAGGCCGCGTGACCTTCTGCAGATAGGCATTGAGCTGGGATTTCAGATTGTCGTCCAACATAACGGCGATTTCCTCGTCGCGGGTCATCAGGACACAGCTCCCCTGTGGCCACCACTCGGGTAGCGCATCCTGTCGTCAATTCGGTAATGCAAACCCGGGCAGCACCCGGGCTTGTCAGGCAGGCATCGGCGGCCACGTCATCAGGCCGCCGATTCAGGCAACATGGCCTCAACAGAGGTGTTACCCACAGGAAGCAGGCTTCCTCAAATCTTGCCGACCAGGTCCAGAGACGGCTCGAGAGTTTCCTGACCTTCTTCCCACTTGGCCGGGCAAACCTCGTTGGGGTTAGCACGCACGTACTGAGCGGCCTTGACCTTGCGCAGCAGCTCTTCGGCGTTACGGCCGATGTTGCCGGCGTTGAGCTCGACGATCTGGATCTTGCCGTCCGGGTCGACCACGAAGGTGCCACGATCCGCCACGCCGTCTTCCTCGATCAGCACGTCGAAGTTGCGCGAGACAACGTGAGTCGGGTCAGCCAGCATCGGATACTGCAGCTTGCCGATGGTCTCGGAGCTGTCGTGCCAGGCCTTGTGAGTGAAGTGAGTGTCGGTGGAGACGCTGTAGATTTCCACGCCGAGCTTCTTGAACTCTTCGTAGTTGTCGGCCAGATCGCCCAGTTCGGTGGGGCAGACGAAGGTGAAGTCGGCCGGATAGAAGAAGAAAATGCTCCACTGGCCCTTCAGGCTTTCATTGGTGACGTCAATGAACTCGCCATTGTAGTAGGCAGTCGCCTTGAACGGCTTCACTTCAGTGTTAAGAATCGGCATTGATGGATGACTCCTTGCTGTATGGGTGGTCGGCTCAATACAGGCCCTAGGGTATCGGCCAAGGCCCTATAGGGTAAATTGAACGTGCTGATCCAGCTGATAGGGCTTCCCTAAGGAAGCCCCATCAGCCGGCGGCCATCATCGCGCGAAGCGCGTCGCGCATTGCCGTGTTGGCGATCAGCGTTCTCCCGAGGCATTGTCCCGGGCGCACGGCTGGGACAATGCGCGAGGTTGGGCACCGAACATGGCATGCAGCCAGTGCCGCCAACAGGCCATGGGCGCATCAGCCGCCTGCGAAGGCGGCATCAGCCCCCGGTGCAGGCCAAAATCCGCAAACGCCTGGATCAGTTGGGCATCACGACTGAACACATGGACCGGCACATCAGGACTGGCCTCGGCGCCGGTCACCACCGGTGCCGCGGGATGATCCCCCATCACCATGACGAGAGCGTCGTCTGGCAGATAGCGCGCCACCCACTCCAGCGTGACCGTCAGCGAGTAGCGCACGGAGTCCGCATAGTGGCGTTGAACCTCCGCCATGTCACGCCAAAGTTGCTCTGGCGGCGGACCGGCATCGGCCCACGGCTGGAAACCACTACCATCGCCGATACTCGCCCAGTCACGCACCGGCAGAATGGGCGTCCAGGGGGCATGGCTGCTGACCAGCGCCACCTGCGCGAAAACCGGCCCAGAGGGCTCGCTCAGCCAGCGCGTAGCCAGCGACTTCAGCGTGAACTGGTCCGGCATGGTCACCCAGTTGAGGGCGGGCCCGGCATAATCCATGGCTGCGGCATTCACCAGGGTATCGAACTCATAAGCTCGCCCTTCGGGCCATGGCTGGGTAATCGCCGGCATCAGGGTCATGGTGTGGTGGCCGGTGGCCGCAAAGTCCTGTACCAGAGTGAGCGGTTGGCCTTCCAGCAAGAGCCGATAATCCAGGCCGTTGTCGATGGTCAGCCCCGCCAGCACACTGGCATGCGCCAGCCAGGACTGTCCACCACGCACCGGCGAGCGAAGACGCCCGGAGGCGGTGGCGATGCCATCTGCGGCCAGCGACTCGCTGGTTCGCGCCAGCAAGGTCGGCATCCCGGCCGCCCCGCGCTCAAGTAGTGACATGCCATAGGATTCGATGAAGATCAGCACGACATCCCGGCCGGCCAGTTCTGTCAGCGGAGCCACGTCTGGCTGCTGGCGTCGCTGACGGTCCCCGAAGCGTTGGCGCGCCGCCAGGGTGATGGGCAGTTGCTCGGCCTGCTCGCTTACCGCCGAGGCCAGCGGGGCATCGAGGCCCAGCCGCGGCTCATCAAACCACTGGTCCAGCCCCCAGATCATGAGGATCAGCCCAGCCACACCGGCGGACCCGGCGATGCGCCAGGCCCTGGAGTATCCGGCTGACTGCCGACAGACCGAGAGCAGCAAACGCCACATCCCCCAGGCCAGAATGGCCAGCCCACCCAGCAGCAAACCCGTTACCAGGAGCGCCGCCGGCTGCCCGAGGTTGGAGGACAGCAACTGATAACCGGCGGATAACAAGGCGACATCCAGCCAGACATTCAGCTCTCGGCCGAAGACTGCCAGCGTCACCCCCGAGGCGAGGTTGAGCATCACCGACCCCGTCAGGCTCAGCGCGATGAACCCGAGTAACCAGCGCCACGGCGGCAGCCAGAGCAACAGCAGAGCCAGCAGACAGGCGTCAAGCGGCAGCCACCACAGCCAGCCGGCGCCCCAGCCGCCTGTGCTGCCCGCGGCGGTCAGCGCCGCCATCAAGAGACCACCGAGCCGCGCCAGGACCCACAGGGCCAGCAATGCCAGACACCACCTCATGTGGCCCGGACCTCGCAAGACCGGCCGGCACAACGTAGAGTCTAGGCATTGTCCGAAAACTGTCTGCGCTCGGTTATACGGCGTTGAAAATCTTCTCAAAATGCTCATTTACTCCTTGTAAACTCCGCGTTTTCGTAGATTTTCGCCTTGCCTAACCTTCGCTCGTCGACTTTTCAGACAGTGCCTAGAGCATCGCCCACCGTCAGGAGGACTGTCAGCGACATGGCCATTCATCACTGGGAGACGCTGCATGCGCCGGATATCCCGGCACTGATCGACGATAGCAGCGTCGCCATCATGGTCCTGGGGGCCATCGAACAACATGGCGCCCACCTGCCCTTGTCGACGGATCGCGACATCGGAGAAGGGCTGCTTGCCGCCATGCTGGAGCGAACCTCGCCCGAACAGTCGGTCTTCGTCATGCCCAGCCTGCAGGTGGGCGCCAGCGAGGAGCACCTTGGCTTTCCCGGCACCCTCTCGCTGCCTGCCCCCGTGGCTCAGGCCACCATCGAGGCCATCGGCGACGGCCTGGCGGCCAGCGGTATTCGGCGACTGATGCTGCTCAACAGCCACGGTGGCAATCAGGCCATCATGCAGCAGGCAGGGCTGACCCTGAGGCGCCGCCACGGCATGCTGGTGGTCAAGGCGCCCTACATGAAGATTGCCCTGCCCGAGGGCTGGCTGCCGCCGCAGGAGCTGGCGCACGGGCTGCATGGTGGCGCCCTGGAAACCGCCATGATGCGACACCTGCATCCGCAACGGGTCAACACCCGGGCGATGGGGCACCCGCCTTCGGTGGGCGAGCGGCTGGCCAGCGAGCAGACCCGCTTGGGCCCGGAAGGCATTGCCTCCTTCGCCTGGCTGGCCCAGGACCTTCACCCGGACGGCGTCGTGGGGGATGCCGGACTCGGCAGCGCCGCTTTGGGCGAGCGGCTCATCAACCATTATGCCGGGGCGCTGGCGAAAACCCTGGAAGACGCAGCTCGACTGGATATCCGTCACTTTCAAGCCGAGTCATCCTGATCGAGGATGGATTCCAGCCAGTGACCGGACCGCCCGGCCTTGGTGGTCAAATAGGCGCGGTTCTGCTCGGTCACCCGACCGTAGACGGCCTGCCGCTTGGCTACCTCGATACCCGCCTCGGTCAATGCCGCCAGCTTGCGCGGATTGTTGGTGAGCAGTTGCACACGCTGAATATCAAGATTCTCCAGCATGGCCACGGCCGGGGCATAGCAGCGTTCATCATGACCGAAGCCCAGACAGGCATCCGCATCGAGCGTGTCCAGCCCGGCTTCCTGCAGGCCGATGGCACGCAGCTTGTTGGCCATGCCGATGTCGCGCCCTTCCTGATCAAGGTAAAGCAGGACGCCGCCGCCCAGGGCATGGATATCGCGCACGGCATTGCGCAGTTGCTCGCCGCAGTCGCAGAGCAGGCTGGCGAATAGATCGCCGGTCAGACAGGCCGAATGCAGCCGAATGGGCACCGCTGCCGGCCAGGCGTGCGGATCGCCGATGATCACCGCCAGATGCTCGCGCATGCCATCCGCCTCGCGGAAGAGAATGAAGCGGGTCACCTCCGCATCGGCCAGCGGCACCCGGGCCTCGCTGATGCGGGTCACGGCACGTCCCAGGTTGGCCAACGCCAACTCCGCCTCGCCGGCGTCGAGCGCCAGAAGGGTGCCCGCCGCCACCATAGGCTGCACCTCATCCTCGGCCGCGGGCGTCACCATCAGCGCCGCCGGCATCAATTGCCCCCGGCGCAGCATGCCCAGGGCCACGCGCTCGGCCGAGGTGGCCGGCAGCATGGCCTCATGGGGCGGCACCTCGCCTTCGGCCAGCGTCTCGGGCAGCGCCTGTGCGCTCAACAACAGCGTGACGATATCGCTGGGGGCCTGATAACCGGCAGCCGCCAGGCGATGCTGGGTCACCACCAGCCGAGGCTGAGCGCCGCGCTCGAAAAGTGTCGCCAACTCCCCCTCGTGATGCCCTTCCAGCGGTCGCACCAGTCGGTCGCCATCGGCACCGGTGATCAGAACCGGTACGCCGCGACGCAAGTCAAAGATGGCTCGTTCAAGTTGATACATGACGCTTTCCTCGTGTCGGTGGTACCTGCCCTGTGCTGCCTGCTGTCAGGTGCGTGGCCCGGTTGTACCGGGCGCGCATTGGCCGCATGATGTGGCGGCCTGTTGTGATGGAGCCTGCCATGTCATCAATGTCCGATTCTTACGCTGGAGCCTGCTGGCAGGCACTGCTTCGGGCGCGTGACCATGACTGGTCGAGCGGGCCACTGAGGGTGGCGCTCGCCCCGGGGCAACTGACCCTCCACGCCGATGGTCGCTGGCATGCCGAACCCGGCCTGGCCGGCGCCGATGCCGAAACGCTGGATGCCCTGCTGCCGCTTCTCTGCCCGCCCACAGGCTGTGTCATCGGCCAACTGGGGCAGAGCCTGGATGGCCGCATTGCCACACCCAGCGGACACTCGCACTACATCAACGGCCTCGAGGCACGCGGGCACCTGCATCGCTTGCGTGCCCTGGTCGACGCCGTGGTCGTCGGCGCCGGTACCGTGGCGGCGGACGACCCCGCGCTGACGGTGCGCCACGTCGAAGGCCCCCAGCCGCTGAGGGTGGTCCTCGACCCCGCCGGGCGGCTCGGCGACCATTACTGCCTGTTCACCGATGGGCAGGCGCCCACCTGGCAACTGGTCGGCACCCACATTTCGAAACCTGCGCCCCTGACCGGCGGGCGCTGCGAACGTCGTGCGGTACTGCCCCGGACGAATGACCACGCCTTTCCTGAAGCCGTCATCACGCATTTGCGCGCGGCAGGCTATCGCCGCATTCTCATCGAGGGCGGCAGCACCACCCTGTCGCGCTTTCTCGACGCCGATGCCCTGGATCGACTGCATCTGCTGGTGGCGCCATTGCTGATCGGTTCCGGCAAGCCCGGCCTCGAACTGCCCGCCATCGAGACGCTTGAGAGCGCGCGGCGCCCGCCCTGTCGGCGTTTCTCGCTGGGCGACGACAGTCTCTTCGACCTTGACCTGAGAGCCGTCTGACAGCCGCGCCTTCGACGTGCCGGAACGCCCGCCACGAGGCGCCAGCAAGGCGGCCAGCAGCACCAGCACGCCGGGCAGGCTGGAGAGCAGCACCAAAAGACCATAGGCCAGTGACACCGCCACCCCATCGGCGGCCGAGAGTCCCACCAGCGGCCATACCAGGGCCGCGGCCCCCTCGCGCCAGCCCCAGCCCGCCAGACTCAGCGGCATGACCATGGCCAGCAACAGCAGCGGCGCCAGGGCCAGCAGCGTGAGCGAGTCCGTCTCGATACCGATGGCCCGGGCGGCACACAGCATGACCAGGGCATAACTGAGCACCGTGGCCAGCGAGACCAGCAGATGCAGCGCCAGCCGTCGCGGCCTCAGCAGGCTCTGCCGCACATCCTGCCAGGCACCTGCCAGCACGGCGGGGCGCACCTGGCCCCGCCAACGGCGTGCCCCACCCATGGCCAGCCCCGCTAGCCCCGTCAGCACCATCAACAGCACCATTAACAGCACCACCAAGCTGATCAGATGGTCGCTCAGCAGTTGCCCCAGCTGACCACGCAGCGACTGCCAGATCGGCAGCACCGCCAGGCTGGAGAGCACGATCACCGCCAGCGCCAGCTGACCCGAGACACGTTCAATGATGACTGCTCGAAGCGCCTGCTGGCGGCGCCGATCTCCCCAGGCCTCGCCCGTGCGCCGGGCATGTCGCCAAGCGCGTGCCACATCGCCCGCCACGCCACCCGGCAGCACTTGGTTGAGAAAGGTGGCCAGATAATATTCCTGCCAGGCGCGCCAGGGGCTCATCGGCAGGTCCAGGCAGCGCAGGGTGAACCACCAGCGCCAGGCCGACATGGCCACCTGCGGCAGCGAGATCAACAGGCCGGCGACAATCCAGCCCGTCTCGAGCGTCGCGAAGCGCTCGCTGACCCGGCTGCCATCAACCAGCCAGCAGACTAGGGCGACCGCCGACAGAGCCAGCCCCCAGCGCCCCAACAGCCAGAGCCCGCGACGCCTAGCCATGAGCGGCTCCCCACGTCGCCGGCAGCGCCAGCAGGTCACGATGCCCGACCCGAATCACCAGCTCGCCCCGTTGCCAGCTGGCCCGCCGTGCCGCATGCCAGTGCCGCACCGTTTCCATGGCGTGCGGCTCTTGCTCGCTCACGGCATCCCGCCAGCCCTCGAGCAGGGCCTCGCCCAGCGCCAGGTCGCGTGGTGCTTCCAGCCGCCAGGGGCTCTCGGCCACCTCTACCCGATAACCATTGGCCCGCAGCGCCGTCGCCATGGCCTCGGGTGCCTGGCCGCCCAGGGCGGTGCCGGCTCCCTTGTCGGAGGCCTGATGGGCGCGATAGTGGCGGCGCATCCACTGGTCTTCGCGGCGCCGTCGTGCGGCCTCCTCCGGCTGCGCGGCTGTCGTCTCCAGCCACCAGTCACCGTCCACACTCAGGGCGATCAGCACGGCGGCCTGCCGTGTGGCGACGGCGGCAGCCAGCGTCTCGACCCAGGACTGCGACACCAGGTCGAGCAATGCCGAGGCAGTGACCAGGTCCACGCCGTCCAGCCAGGCGTCCAGCACCTGCGGCGCCTGGCTCCAGCGCCCCATATCGTCCAGGCGCGTCATCACCTCCAGGGGTTCGCCGGTGGGCGGCAGCGCATCCCGGGCGCGCTCCAGCAAGTCGGCGTCATGATCCAGGAGAGTCCACTGCTGGGGCAGCGACAGGCGCGGCGCCAGGTATCGCAGGTTGCTGCCGCTGCCGGCGCCCAGGTCGAGCACTGTGACGGGGCGCCGGCGGTCTGCCAGCCAGGCGCAGAGGGCCTGATTCAGGTGGTCAACTCGCGAACGCGCATCGACCGGCTCACGCAGCGCCAGCCAGTCAGCAGCGAAGTAACTGCCGTCACTCATTACCGGCTCCCGGCATGGTGGATGCCAGGCTCAAGGCACCGGCAAACCGCGTGACCACCGTGTCCCAGCTCACCAGCGACGCCCGCGCCTCAATCGCGGCACGGCGCCGGGGCTCACGCGCCTCGTCGCACCACCACTGGTCAAGGGCCGCGGCGAAGGCGCCACTGTCCCCGGGCTCGACCCGCCAGCTCGCCGCGGCCGGCACGGTATCGCGCAGGGCACCCCCGAGGGTGGCGACCAGCGGCAAGCCATGCGCCAGCGCTTCTGTCACCACCATGCCGTAGCCTTCATACCAGGACGGCACCAGCACCAGGTCGCTTTGCTGGTAGGCCTCGGCCAGCGCATGCTCATCAAGGCTGCCGGAAAGCGTCACCCGCTCCTCGAGACCCAGCGCCGCTATCCGCTCGCGAATCGCGTGCCCATGCGATACATCCCGCCGGTCATCCCCGATGCATTCCAGATGCCAGTCGCGGTGACGCAAGGCGGCCAGCGCCTCGAGCAGCATCAGGTGGCCCTTGCGCGGCGTCAGGGTGGCCACACACAACAGGCGCGGCGCCTGTGAGGCCGCGGCCGGCCAGGCCGACTCGGCCGGCGGCGCCGCCTCGACACCGGGCTCGACAATGGTGATCGGCGTGGCATCAACCCCCAGCTCGGCCAGGCGTCGTGCCGTGAACGGACTGGTCACGACGATCCGCTGCAGGCGGTTGAGGATCTGCGCCTCGCGACTCAGCAGCTGCTCGCTGAGCGACGAAGCCAGGCCGGCCTCATCACCCAGCGGATGGTGGACCAGGCCCGTGATGTCCAGGCGCTCGGCATGCGGAGCAGCCACCTCCCCCAGATTGCCCAGTGCCAGACCATCGATGACCACCGCATGGCCGTCGGGCAAGGCGGCCAGGGCTTCATCAAGGGACTGGCGGGCCAGGTCATCACCCTCGGGAAATTGCCCCGCCAGCTCATGCACACCGACCTGCCAGCCACGCTCACGCAGCCCATCGACCAAGCGTGCATCATACCGATAGCCCCCCGTGGCCTGACGCAACGAGCCCGGCACCATGAAGGCCAGACGCGAGATCATCACGCCGGCACCTCGAGCGGCGCTTCATAGCTCGCCCAGGCGATGTGCGACTCGTGAAGCGTCACCTTCATGGCACTCAATGCCCGGGCCCCTTCACCCAGGCGCCCGTCGTGGATGGCTGCCGCCATGCGCTGAAAGACCGCCTGAGACATGAACTCGGTGGTGGTATTGCGCCCCGCGAAGGCGTCGTGATCATCCAGGTTGGTCAGGGTGAGCCCCTTCAGCACCTCGCCGAGGGTCTCGCTGGCCAGGCCGATATCCACTACCAGGTCATGCTCATCAAGCGTCGGCCGGTAGAAACTGACATCCACGACATAGGTGGCGCCGTGCAGCTTCTGCGCCGGCCCGAATACCTCACTGTTGAAACTGTGGGCGATCATCATGTGATCGCGAACCGTCAGGCTGAACATCGGTTACTCCTTTGATGGGGCACTTCACCCTCGGCCCCGGGGCCATAGCGAACGACCTGGCAGAGCGTATCGCCACCAGGCGAGGTGATATCAGGCATCCTGCTAGGCAGGTCTTCGAAGGGGCAGTCAGGCTCCAGCAGCGCCTCGTAACGGGGATCGCACAGCAGCCGCAAGGCCAGCGCCATGCGCCGCCCGCCACCCCAGCGTACGGCACGATCTCCCCGCAGATGACCGACCTGGGAGGCCTGCAATGCCAAGCGGCGTGAATGGAACGCCTGCCCCAACGGCACGCTGACCTCCTGGGTGCCATACCAGCTCAGCTCGACGACCCGGGCTTCGTTGCCGGCCAGCGCCAGGGCCTGCTGGAGCCCTTCAGCACTGCCGCTGACATGAAACACCAGATCACATTCGGTGGGTGCTGCCGCGGGCTCGCAGAAGGTCACGCCGAGAGCCCTGGCCAGCGCCGCACGCTGCGGATTGGTGTCGATCAGGCTGACCTCGGCGCCGGGAATCCCGGCCGCCAGTGCGGCGACCAGAGAGCCCACCACACCGGCCCCGATGATGGCGATACGATCGCCGACCATCGGCGCCGCATCCCAGAGGGCATTGACCGCGGTCTCCATGTTGGCGCCCAGCACCCCCCGCCGCGCCGGCAGACCATCGGGCAGCGGCACCACGGCGGAAGCCGGCACCACATAACGATCCTGGTGAGGGAAGAGACAGAACACATCACGCCCTTGAAGGTCCGGCGGACCCTGCTGGACACGACCGACATTGGCGTAGCCGTACTTGAGTTCCGCGTTGAACTCGCCCTGCTGAAAGGGAGCGCGCATGCGTTGAAACTCGGATGAGGGTATCCGGCCATGAAACACCTGGGACTCGGTGCCACGGCTGACCGCGCTGAAGCGGGTCTCGACCAGTACTTCGTCAGCCTGCGGCGCGGCCAGCGCCTGCTGACGCAGCTCGCCGCGCGGGCCGGGAACCCGCCAGAACGCCCTCGCCTGCAACATTTGCCCGTACTCCCTGTCTGACGTATCGATGCGCGGCCTTTACCGGAATGACCGCCTTGAAACTATACAGATCATGTACAAAGTCATCAGACAGCCCTGGCGCATCAGATGTTTCATGACCACACTCATCACTATATTCAGGGTCAGGCCAGGATGTCACGGCCGCGGGACCGGACCTCGACCATGGCAGCATACTCGAGCCTGCCTCGACAGCTTGCGCTCGACGTACAAGATTGGTGAAAGGAGCGATCCGGCGACATGCCTCAAACCGAGCAGCTAACAACCCGGCGGATATGGCCGGACCTGGCCCTGGGCATGGCGCTGGCAACCGCCATCAGTCTGGCGCTGTGGCCTCACCATCAGGCCCCGCAGGTGCTGGGCGCGGCGGTGCTGGCACAACTGGCGCTCAGCGTCCTGATACTGAGCGCATGGCGTGGTGAACTGCCCAACTTTGGCTGGGCCAATCGCGTGACCCTGTTGCGCGCCGCCATGATCACCGCCTTGGCCGGCATCGCCCTGACGCCCCTGTTTCGCCAGGCCGGCTGGGAGGGAACGCTCTGGCCCCTGAGCCTGCTCGCGCTGCTGGCACTGCTGCTCGATGGAGTGGATGGCTGGGTCGCACGCCGCACGCGCAGCCTGACACGCTTCGGGGCACGCTTCGACATGGAGCTCGATGCCTTCCTGATGCTGCTGCTGTGCGTGGCCCTGATCACCCATGACAAGGCCGGCCCCTGGGTACTGGCGCTCGGCGGCATGCGCTATGCCTTCGTCGCCGCCGGCGCTCGCTGGGCCTGGCTCCGGGCTCCCTTGCCGGAAAGCCTGCGCCGCAAGACCATCTGCGTCATTCAGGTGGGCGCCTTGATCATCGCCTGCACGCCCTTCACACCACCCGCGCTCGCCACTCCCATGCTGGCTATCGCACTCATCCTGCTGAGCGGCTCCTTCCTGCGCGATATCCTCTGGCTTTACCACCAGGCGCGAGGCACCTGAGCCACAGAGCCCCCGCCCCAACCGGCGCCCTGCGCGCCCCAGGAGATCCCATGCACCTCGTCACGCCACTACCCAGTCTGCGCCGCGATTGCCGCATCCCAACCATCTGCGTGATGGCCGTGCTGCTGGCCATACCCACCAGCGGCGCCGCCGAGCCCCGGACCTACCGGATCGACCCCGACCATTTCGCGGTGAGCTTCAGCGTGGCCCACGTTGGCTATGCCGATGTGCTGGGCCAGTTTCTCGAAGCCAGCGGCGAATTCGTGTACGACGAATCAAGCCAGGAGCTCATTTCCGGCTCGGCCACCATCGACGCCGCCAGTGTCTTCACCAACCATGAAGCCCGCGATGCCCATGTCCGTGATGACGACTTCCTCGACACCGAGGCGTTTCCCACCATCGCGTTTGTCGCCGAGAGCCTGACGGATATCGAGAACCAGCAGGGCACGCTGAACGGGCAATTGACGCTGCTCGGCCAGACCCGACCGGTCAGCCTCGACGTGACCCTCAACAAGGCCGCGCCCTACCCCTTCGGCCATGAAAAGCACACCCTGGGCATCTCGGCGACCACCACCCTCGAGCGCAGCCAGTGGGGCATGGACTACGCCGTCGACAACGGCCTGGTCGGCGATGAGGTCGACATCCGCCTCGAGTTCGAGGCCATTCGCCAACCTCCCGATTGACGCAGCAGGCCGCCATGACAGTGTTCAGGCGAAAGCGGCTCTGATTAACCTCTTTTGCAGTGCTCGGCACAAGCGTCGCGGCCTGGTGCTCGGGGTCGGCATGCTGGCGGGCGAGAGCCTCGCCAATGAAGGCGCACGACGCAGGCGGATCCTCGAATTCTTACTGCAGCTCAACGACATTCATCGGTAAGCTGTCGGGAAGCGCACCACCCAGGCCATCCTGGGCTTTCCATCCTTAGCGGAGGCCACCACATGCATGTCGTCATCATCGCGGGCGGTTCCGGGTCCCGACTTTGGCCAATCTCACAAAAAGCGCACCCCAAGCCCTTCATGCGGCTGGATGGCGCCACCTCCCTGCTGCAACAGACCTATCGACGTGGCCAAGTCATCTGTGGTGAGGATGGCATGGAGAGTGTCACGACGGTCACGCATCGCGAACTGTTTTTTCGTACCGAGGATGAATACCAGGCCCTGGCGCCTCAGCAACCGCTGCACTACCTGCTGGAGCCCTGCGGACGCAACACTGCCCCTGCCATCTGCGCCGCCGCGCTGGAGCTCAAGCAACGCTATGGCGAAGACGCCATGCTGCTGGTGCTGCCTGCGGATCACCAGGTCAACGATGAACCTGCCTTTGCCGAGGCGGTGAAGCATGCTGCCGTGGCGGCGGCCGATGATCAGTTGGTGACCTTCGGTATCAAACCGACTCGCGCCGAGACCGGCTTCGGATATATCGAGATCCGTGAAGCCGTCCACCAGGCAGGATCGCCCATCCAGCCGGCACTGGGTTTCACCGAAAAGCCGGACCCGATCACGGCCGAACACTACCTGGCCAGTGGCCGATACTTCTGGAACTCGGGTATGTTCTGCTTTACCGCCGCAACGCTACTGGCAGAGCTGGCACAGCATGCCCCTGCCCTGCTGGAGCATACTCAGGCGGCCCTGGATGCTGCCCGCTACAGTGAGGGGGGAAAACACAGCGTGGCGCAACTCGATCCCGAGCTTTTTGCCGCCCTGGCCGGCGACTCCATCGATTGCGCTCTCATGGAGCACTCGTCGAAGCTAGCGGTCGTGCCCTGTGATATAGGCTGGAGCGATATCGGCTCCTGGCAGGCCATGGCGGAACTCACGCCTGCCGATGCGCGAGGCAACCGTGTCCAGGGTGACGTGGAAATGGAAGACACGAAGGACTGTTACATCCATAGCCACCATGCGCTGACCGCGACACTCGGCGTACAAGACCTGGTGATCGTGGATACGCCTGGGGCCCTCCTCGTGGCTCACCGGGATCGCAGCCAGGACGTCAAGCAACTTGCCGAGCGCCTGGCGTCCCATGACAGCCAACACCAGTGGCACCAAGGCAAGGTACACCGACCCTGGGGCACTTACACGGTCCTCGAGGAAGGACATCGCTTCAAGATCAAGCGCATCGAAGTCAAGCCCGGGGCCTCTCTATCGTTGCAGATGCATCATCATCGCAGTGAGCACTGGGTAGTCGTCAGCGGCACGGCAAGAGTCACCAATGAGGACAGTGACTTCCTCCTGCGGACCAATGAGTCTACCTATATTCCTGTCGGTTTCCGCCATCGCCTGGAAAACCCGGGTCTCATGCCCTTGGTGGTCATCGAGGTGCAGAGTGGTGACTACCTGGGGGAAGATGATATCCATCGCCTTGATGATGTCAGTGGCTCAGGCCTGCATTGCTTCACGTGAAACATATCCGAATCGATACTGGGGGGACAAACCCTCGCGAGTCGCTGGACGCGCCACCGGGCGGCTGGGATGATTCGTGTCACTAGCGGACGAATTCTCGGAACAGCCCGGTGAAACAGAGATGAAGCACATGGTTCGATGGCAGAAGTGGTTGATACTGGTCGTGCTCGTGCTGGCCAGTACCAGCATCGCCATGGCCCATGACGGCGCCAGTGAACAGGGCTGGTATAGCGTCGACGCCCTCAATAGCGGTCTCGGTCAGGCGCCGGAGCTGGTCGACCGGCGCACGCCACGTGAGGCCATGCGCACCTTTCGCAACCTCACCGAACAGGGCGAGTTCGAGGCCGCGGCGCATGTCTTGAACCTCAACGACCTTTCCCCGCCGCAACAGCGCAAACGCGGTGCCCAGCTCGCCGAACACCTGGCGACGATTCTGCAGCGCGGCAAGTGGTTGCAGATTTCCGAACTGCCCAGCCGCCAGGATGGCAGTGTCAGCGGCAGCACGGGCCAGGGCGCGCAAGCCCGGCCTGCGGGACGCACCATCGAGCTGGCATCCCTGGATACCCCGGACCACATGTACGACATCCGTCTGGGCCGCTACAAATCCGGTGATGCAAGCCCGGTATGGCTGGTCACCCCGGAAAGCGTGGCGGGTATTCCGGCGCTCTACGAAATCTACGGCCCACGCGAGTTTGAGAAGTACATCCCCGCCAGCATGAAGGACTCGCTGGGCGTACTGAAAATCTGGGAGTGGATCGCCCTGCCCCTGGTTCTGCTCGCGGTTGCCATGATCGGCAAAAGCGTTCACAGCCTGCTGGGCATCATCAAGCCGCTGATTCCCACCGGCTCACGCAGCATCTTTGTCGAACGCATCCGGGTGCCCATGGCGCTGATCGTGATGTCGCTGGTCACTCAGGGGGTACTCAATTATGTGGTGTCCTTCTCGGCGGCAGCGACCACGACCCTGAGAGTCCTGCTTTTTGCCGTACTCGCCTGGGGTGCCGGGGCGATGGCACTGCGTCTGGTCGATACCATCATGCTCAAGATGACACGACGCATCGTCGGCGATATCGATGACACCAAATCCCAGGACGACCGCAAGCTGCTCACCACGCTCTATGCCATTCGCCGGGTGGTCATCCTGGTCTCCGTCACCGTGGTGACCATCTATGTGCTCGGCCAGGTCCAGCTTTTCGAGTCACTGGGACTCTCGATCCTAGCCTCGGCGAGTGTGCTGGCCGTGCTGGTGGGTATTGCCGGCCAGGCCGTGCTCGGCAGTATCCTCTCGTCCTTTCAGCTTTCTCTGGCCAAGCCCGTGCGGGTGGGTGACCTGGTGTATTTCGAGGGTCAGTGGTGTCATGTCGAGGGCATATTCTTCACCTTCATACGCCTGAGGATCTGGAACGAGCGTCGCCTGGTCGTGCCGGTCATGTACTTTGCCTCCAAGCCGTTCGAGAACATGTCCGCCAAGGAGGCAAAGGAATACCGTTGTGTGGAGCTGACGCTGCACCTGAGCGCGGATATCGAGCAGATTCGCGAGAAGTTCGTCGAATTCGCCAAGGCGGAAGAGGATGTCATCGAGCACCACAAGCTGTTCTGCTGCGTCACGGCGCAGAACGCGCACTCGCAGGTCATCTCCTGCTACCTGATGGCCGCCAACCCGATTTCCAGCTGGATGGCCGAGGCCAACGTCAGGGAAAAACTGCTGACCTTCGTGCGCGATGAGCACCCGGAGTGGTGGCCGCGAGATGTGGTCGTGCTCAGCCGGCAGGATATCGCCCAGGGGCATGGGGCGGGGGAGCCGTCCTAACCAGTAACCATGCCCTCGGGGCCGGCGTCAGTTCTTCGACGACTCGCGGGATATGGCAGCCCCTGCCAGGCTTGTATCTCGCGGGCACATGGCATCACGCGTTGCAGACTGGCCTTGAGGTACAAATGGCGGGGCAGCAATAGAAAAGGGCCTGCGATTGCTCGCAAGCCCTTGATTTGTCTGGCGCGCCCTGAAGGATTCGAACCTTCGACCTTCGCCTCCGGAGGGCGACGCTCTATCCAGCTGAGCTAAGGGCGCGTGTTTCCAAATTGTCGGAGCCTTCAAAACTCCGCTCGCCGGCAGC
>NZ_JAUFPO010000016.1 GCF_030409235.1 Halomonas almeriensis | reverse complement strand
AGTGCATACCTCTCGTTTGACCGCCTCTGTGATGAGGTACACCGGCTGCTCAGTGGCTATGGCACTGAGTGCGCGATTAATTTTGGATAAGCACTTATTGGGAGAGGTTAATAAATTTTAGAAGTGCTTAGTTTTATTAGAGAAACTATTTTTTACGCTCAACCTAAAGGCGAACTGCACTTATAGCTACTGCTTGTGAGGTCAAGGGTGAGGGTAATTCCTGTCCAGTTGTAAGTTTGTCTAATCAATTAATTTTTTTGAGGTGATTTGTGAAAATAAAAAAAGCTTGGGTCCATATTGGTATGGAAAAAACAGGAACCACATCGATCCAGAACTTTTTGGGAAAAAATAGAGAACGTTTAGCCGATCAAGGATTTTATTTTATGAAGTCTACGGGTCTGGCTAACGATGTGAGGCTTGTCGGTTATTGTCTTGATAGAAATCAAACAAATTATTTCTTATTTAGGAATGAGTTTGTAGATAGCGAAGAGAAAAAGGATGCTTTTGATAAAGAGTTTTTGGACTCTTTTGAAAAAGAGATCAGTGAGTTACCTAGTGATGTAGAAAATGTTGTTTTTTCCTCTGAGCTTTTCCATTCTAGGCTTA
The DNA here is from genome assembly GCF_030409235.1 of Halomonas almeriensis. Lineage (GTDB taxonomy): Bacteria > Pseudomonadota > Gammaproteobacteria > Pseudomonadales > Halomonadaceae > Halomonas > Halomonas almeriensis. Next base: position 1,109 of record NZ_JAUFPO010000016.1, on the reverse strand, counting down.
ATAAGCCTCATCAAAGGCAGAAGTTGCGAAGTTTCTTAGAAAATTATTTCGAAGATGTTGCAATAGTTGGGTATATTCGTCCACAAGTCGATGTAAATATTTCGTTGTACTCTACTAGTTTAAAGTCTGGCGGGGTAGAAGTCGGTTTAGAAGAACATCTGGAAAGGTGTCATGTTAGTAACTATTTTTATAATTACTTTGAGTTTTTGTCAGGATGGGAGAAGAGTTTTTCTGGGTGTAGCTTTATTGTGAACCTGTTTGATAGAAAAGAATTGACTGGAGGAGATGTTGTTTCAGATTTTTGTTCTGTATGTGGAGTTGACCCAACAAATTTGGCATCTGCCGAGCAAGAGAATGAGTCAGTTACTGCCACAGGGCAGGAGATGCTAAAAGCTATAAATAGAAATCTTCCAGTTTTCTTGGAGGGGGCTGGCTTAAACTACATTCGGTCCAATTTTGTAAATTATATAAGCAGAATATATGCTGGATCGGGAGAAAAACCAGGAAAAGATTTAGCTTATTATACTCAGATGAAGTTTGATAGCATCAATGAGGAGGTAAGGAGGCGCTGGTTTCCTGAGCGAACCGTGCTTTTTGATATCGATTATGAAAAGTACAATGGGGGAGCTAGTATAGATTATAGTGCAGTTGAGTTTTTCGAAAAGCTTTTGGTTGAGGTTTCTAAAACATCTAGGGCAGGTTTGGTTGGAATTAACTCAAATAAAATAAATGGGCTAAGGGATGCTGCTATAGTTTTAGAAGAGCATGACATAAAATCTGCGCTAGAAGTTATGCAAGTTGCTTCAATTTTACGGCCTGAAGGACAAGGTATTAAGCGGAAATTATCGGACTACCGAGAGATTCTGCATAGAGAAAATGGGAAGGGGTAAGGGGTGGCCACAGGTTCTGAATGGAAAAGCTATAGGTTTATAGAATAATAGCAGAGCGGGGTAGAAGTAAGCGTCTAGAAGGCCGTGATATTCATGTGCTTGAGCTGGCCTCTGATCTGTTCGGAAGACAAGCGCTGACTTAGTATGCGCTAAACCCGCCTTATTCACCGGGCTGAGATAGAAAAGAAGATGGCGAGCAGTTTCTCTTATAGAATCAAG
>NZ_JAUFPO010000015.1 GCF_030409235.1 Halomonas almeriensis | reverse complement strand
ATGGTTCCATCCGTGTCAGTGATCCTGAGGCGGATTATACTCGAAAATATCAGATCAGGCACTTAGAGACCCTTTCGAGCAGTATATGTCACTTTATAGGTATGGCTTGTATGGAAAAGGTGCTGTATATAATAGGCTAAAAAATAATGGGTTTGGGTATTTGTATAATTCTAATAAGGCTGAGGATTTTGAGAAGTGGTTTGATTTTTTGAGCTCTGATGAAAACATACCTTTTTTTGGCGAGGGTTTTGATAAATTTCCTTGCTTGTCAAATATTTTAGGCTTCTTTTCGTTTAGGCTTTTGAGTCTTGCTTTCCGTGATATTAATAAAGCCCTGGAGGGAGTTGAAGATAAAAAGGGTGTTGTTGACTCAATTTCTAAAAAAAGCATAGTTAATTTTGTTGTTCGAAACGAAAATCTTGAGGAGGATTTTTTAAAGGTTTTGGAAATCGCTTCTTCGGATATTAGGGTGAATCCAGTTAGCCTTAAAAAGAGTGTTGAAGAAATAAGAGAGGAAATACACGAGCGGAAAAGGGTTAATGTCACCAAGGTGGATAAAATTTATTTTGTGGATAGTCAGCATCGTGACTATTTGAAATCAAAGGTTTGCAAAAAAGAGTGGGTGTATGGGTATTTTGGCTATCCAGAGTACTTGTAGTTAGGGAGACGCTGCATAAATCCTGCTGGAGCTTCCTTGTAGCCACCGGCAGGGTAGAATCTGTCTTGTCCACCACCCGTTGACAGAACCACCCGATGAACCCGCCTTATTCATCAGGGTTCTGAATGCGGGTGTTGAGCCGAGTGATTGCTGGCATCGACCGAC
>NZ_JAUFPO010000014.1 GCF_030409235.1 Halomonas almeriensis | reverse complement strand
ATGGTTCCATCCGTGTCAGTGATCCTGAGGCGGATTATACTCGAAAATATCAGATCAGGCACTTAAAAGCTACCTCGAAACACGCTTAACATCATTAATATATGATTGTGGCATCATGGGTATTTTTTCACTTATAGTATACCCCAAATAAGAGCGCCATCCTTCGGGTATACTTATATTTTGGGCTGGATGGTAATAAAAATCCATCCATGCAGTATCTTTTCTGTCTGGCCTTCCCAGTCTTGAATAAAGGTTATCCAAAGCGGGGGAAAGTGAACTCAGTCGCGACAAACAATATTCAAACTGTGCTTGCATGTAATAAGGTGGATTTCCCTGATACCCTTTAAATCCAGAAACATCCTCTTTTAATGAATTCACTCGAGAATCTTCTAGGGGGGCTTCATTTATCACTGCAGAAATCAGGTCTTTACGGATACACTTCGAACAAAAACCACAAGATTCCTCTCTAGTGCCTAACACACAAGATCTAGCAATATCAGCAAAGGCTGATTGTTGAACAATCCGCATGGTTCCAATTTCTGTGACCCCTAGCATTGGTCGGCAGATCGGCAGCCCGACCAACTCAGCTACAGGGTCTAGACCTTTCCCTCTTGTACCAAACCAAGACTTTCCCATGTCCATAAAATAAGTTTCAAACGTTCCTCCCATCACCAATAATCCTGCATCTAGACTATCGGCTAATAAAAGAGCCCCAATACCTATGCAAAACCAACCTGGCAATGTTGGATATGGAGAGCAAATGTGTTCGAGATCTGACTCTACAATATATACATTTTTACCAGCTTTCTTTACTTTTTCTACAACATCTGTAATAGCATCCACCCGGACATCAGGGGCTTCATTATGAAGATCCGGGTGGTTAACACGTTTATAATAAATATAAGGCACTTGATCAGGAAACACTTCACTGGCTGCAATAGAGTCCACGCCACCACTAAATGATATTAGCGGCCTATTCCCTGGAGCCCGAACTTTGATTTTAGGGTCTATTGGGTGAACAGACACCCTGAACAACTCCCAGCAAATTTTTGCAAAGTCGGGGCTAACTGGGCTACCAACTTGCAGCTCACTATGAATCCAAGGTCTCAGTGCAACTAAAGCAGCAAAAGCTAACAGGTCTGGGTGAGGCCTAACATAGTTACCAACAGGTAATTGAATATTAAAGTAATTACTTTTTAAACCAACCTTCATCCCCCCTTGCCCTTTACCATTTTTGTAGTCATGGCTATCAAGGGAAAACACTAGTTGGGCACTACTTCCCACAAACTCCCATATAGCTTTCACTATTACTATCTCCCACTTTTAGGTATGATCACATTTAGCTTCTATCGCACAACAGATTTAACGCATTCACAATTTCGCCTTTCTTCCCGATCTCGGCTTTATAGAGGATATTATTACTTTCTGAAAAACGATGTAAATGGCTACCTTTTTCGTAAATTGGGAAAATTTTTGCTTCACTCCCAATATAATCACTAAGCTTGGATGGCAAATAGGGGTTTATCCATTTAACACCTTTTGTTTGCGCATCATTAACTATTAGGTAATCAAAACTGTTTGAAGCAGAAAGAAAATCTAAATATGGAAGAACATCATTCATGACAATGTTTTCTTTCAAGCTATCATCAATCAAAACATCATGGCTGTTCGGGGTAAAAACATGCAATTTGATTTTTGATTTTCTTTCAGGTGACAGGCAAATTATTGCATCTAGCACATCACCAATACCGCGTGTTACGTAAAATGAACCAAAATATGCTAAATTGATTTTACTATTATCCAAAGGATATTGGAAATCAGAATAACTATAATATTTTCTGGGTAGAGTGGGATGAGGATCTATGACAGAGCTTTTATCAACATGTAGCTTTAAAGCTTTATCAGAAACCATGCCTAGCATATACTCTTTTTGAGAGTCATTTGTAAAAACAAATTCATCAGCAAGCATATAGGGAAGGTTTTCACACCAAAAAAACAAACTATCAGTTAACTGAATATCAAAACTCTTGTCCTTCATCCATTCAAAAAAACCATTGTTGGTCAACCATTCTTTATCCATCGTAACCAGCCTTTCTTTTCCAGTTACGTCAACCCTTAGCGGGTCAGAAAACTCGGCAACCCACTTGAGATCTGGGTTTCTGACCTTTATTAGTGCTGCTGCAAAATGGGAGCCTGGCCACATTGACCGGCTATAGATCTCAGAATATTTTCCTTTATTTTTTTCGAAAAAACTGACAGCTTCTTTACAAAATTTCTCAATTGCACCCCAGTTCGAAAAACTGGGGTTAACTTCAACCTCACAAGAAACACCAACATAAGGCTTCACCAAATCCCAAAGTCTATTGTCTCGCTTCCTTATACCCTTCATGGTATTCGAGACAACATCGACGGGCTTATTATTTTCAACAATGCGTTTGGCGCAGACGATACCTGCAGTATCTATATATGGTGGAAAACAGTAAGATATAACAAGGGTTTTTGATTGTTTTGAATTAACATGCTGAAATGCACCAGAGCTTATCCCAAGCTCTTCCCCAAGGTCTTTAAACCTATCCCATTCTTCAGGGTTTCCACCTAAGTACCTATAAACAAAACCGAGCTGAGCATTGACTTTGCTATTTACAAAGCTCTTCTTTTCTTTATTTGTAGAAACTTTCTCAAGCTCAGCCACTACCTCCAAGCGCTGCTTTACATTAAACTCAAATGACTCCGCTTGCCTGGAAACTGAATTTCCTCTTACACGGCGATAATAAACAGCATCATCATCAGCTTCAACACAGCGAAAGGAAGGATTAAAAAGGCACACTAGCCTTGTCCAATAGTCAACATCCTCACCACTTTTTAGGAAATTATTATACTTGACTGCTTTTGCAAATTTCGTTGGAATAAGTTTGCATGCATTTAAGGTTACAGCTGACGTGATTTCTGAACAGCTAACCTGCTTATCTCCTGCATTCCTTTTAATTTGCTGATTAATTTGACTTCCAAAAAAACCTGATTCATTAAAATCTTCAATGTTTGAAACAGCGATATTATTCTTATCTGCGTAATGAAGGAGGGACTGTAAAAAACCTGAAGACACAAAGTCATCGTCATCCACAAATGTTAAATATTCACGACTTGCAAGAAAGACCCCATAATTTCGTGCTGCCCCGGCTCCTACCACTTCGCTCTTTGTTAGTAAGGTATTTATTTCAGGGTTCTCATCCTTAAAACGCTCAACAACCTGCACCGTATTGTCAGGATCGCCATTCATTATGACTATAACTTCAAAATCCGCTTTCTCTAGATTTTGCGCAGCCAAACTATCTAGGCACTTCCGTATGGTTTTTTCACCTTTATAACTTGGAATAACAACACTTACCCCTTTTTTATAATTAGCATGGTGCGCTACATTAGATATATATACCTCTGTGCCTGTTCCCCATTTAATAGCTGTAAGCCGTAGCTGATGAGCACCATAAGGGACTGGCAGGCTAAGTTTAGTTGTTCCATTCTCACTACACTTTAGATAAACATAACTCCCAACCGATGGGCTCTTGGGAATTCGCTTAGATGGCTTCAAAAGCTTGCCAAGTGAGTCATAAAACTCTACTTTTGCCACTGCCTCCTTCAAGGCTACAGATGAAGAACCCGCATGACCCAGTTTTAATTCAAAGAAAATATCTACTTCTTCGGTATTGTTAATTTCTAAGCTCCAGGTCAGGCTTTCCTGAGAAAGATCATGAAATGTTGAACTAACCTTATACCGATCCGAATATTGCTTAACGCCGTAGGAGTAATCAACAATTTCCGACTCAACAAACGGATTGACAGTGGGCTTTATTTCTTCTTTTTTCACCAGCGTCGCGTCGGGCTTGACCGGCTCTACTGGCTTGGCTGAGTTCTGAGTTGATTCTTTTTTACTCGCTTCCTCACCAAGAAGCACCTTGGTCATCAGTTCGCTATGCGCCGAGAAAAGAGGGCTGGTACTCGGGATCGGCGCCGGCAGTTTCAGTGAGCTTTGAAGCGCTGTCGACAGGCTTGCGGCGTTACCGGCCTGGAAGCTCACCACACTGTCATGTTTTCGGGCATATTCGGCCAGCGGCGCTACATCAGAGACTACCAGCCGTTTTCCGTAGGCCAGGGCTTCGGCGGCCTTCATGGGCGGTACCAGTTCACAGACCGGTAGCTTCTTGCGGGGGATAACGATCGTATCGATCAGTGCGTAGTAATCCGCCACTTGCTCATGCGCGATGCGACCCACCTGAATCAGCCAGGGTTTATCCGCTACCGCGTTATGGGTGTTATGCGCCACCCGGGTAAGGGGTTGATCATCACCGACCAGCAGCAGTTTAAGGTTTTCGCCCTGCTGTGCTACAAGGTTCTCGCAGGCTTCGACCAGGGTCTCCAGGCCTTCATAGGCATTGATGCTGCCCACATAGCCGATGACGCGGTCCGCCTGGTTGATGCCCAGGCGTGCCTTGAGTTCACCGCTAGCAGGCCTTATCTCGGGGAGCTGGCTTACCCCGTTGGGAATGATTTCGATACGTTCGCAAGCCACGCCACGCCGGCTGAGTTCGTCCTGCATGGGCTGGTTAAGGGTAAAGACTTTGTCCGCTTGCCTGGCCACGAAGCTATCGCGTTCGGTTTCGGCCCTGAAGGCGGCGGTGTTGGCATAACCCGGCTCTCGTGCGTCCTTCGAGAGTTCCCAGAAGCCGCGCACCTCGTTGTAAAACGGCAGGCCCAGCCGTTTTGCGGCAATCCAGGCCGGTAAGCCAACGATGTAGTTGGAGCCCGCGATCACCGCCGATGGGCGATATACGCGAAACAGCTCGATAAAACGCGTCACGCTGGCGTCGAGGTGCGCTTTTTCATCAGCCGGTGGCTTGCCTTCAAGCCAGGCGCTATGCAGGTAGCGCACGCCTTCCACTTCCATCTCGGGCGCAATGGCTGTGCCCATCTCCCATGGGCGCCCGGGACGAACGAAGCACAGGGTTTCGAAGCCTTGCTCGTTCAGCGCTTTGGCGATGCCTTGAGTCCTCACCGCATAGCCATTGCTGGCATAGCTCTGGCCATGGCTCACCACATAGGCAATACGCTTTTCGATCGGTTCAGGCACGTGCTGTTGTGTATACTCCGCCAGCACCAGCGCATGCTTGATCAGGTTATCTTGAGTCATAGTAATGAGTATCGAGCAGATTCATTTTTCACCTTAGTCTCCAACATGGCCTGAACCGGCTTGACCACGGTTGAGCGGCGCGCTAATTGGATTGCAGGGCTCGGCCTGGCAGGCCAGCTTTAGCCCAACAGCCCTACCGCATCGATCACATTGCTGTGCTGCTTGATATCCGCGACACGCTGAATGAATGGCTTGTGCTTGACGAGCACACAGACGACATCCGCCTGGGACAGGGCTTCATCCAGTCCGGCAAGCTGGACATTGGGGGCGTTGAGTGCCTGCGGCAAGGCATGGATGTTGGGCTCCACCACCAGGGTGTTCCCGCCAAGAGCGACGACTTTCTCTACAACGCCCAGGGCCGGGCTTTCGCGCAGGTCATCGATGTCGGGCTTGAAGGCAACCCCCAGACACGCCACGGTCAGGTCCTTGCGTCGCGCATCCGGTGCCTCACGGTGCAGTACTTCCAGCGCCTCGCTGACCCGGCCGAGCACCCAGCCGGGCTTGGCATCGTTGACTTCGCGCGCGGTGCGTATCAGTTGGGCCTGCTCCGGGCAGGCATCGACGATGAACCAGGGGTCCACGGCGATGCAGTGGCCTCCCACTCCGGCACCCGGCGACAGGATGTTGACGCGTGGATGGCGGTTGGCCAGCTCGATCAACTCCCAGACGTTGATTTCCAGTTCATGCGCAATGGTCGAAAGTTCATTGGCAAAAGCAATATTGACGTCGCGGAAGCTGTTTTCGGTCAATTTGGCCATTTCGGCCGTCCGGGCCGTGGTGGGCACACACTCACCTTCCACGACGATCTGATACAGCTCGCAGGCCACCTGGGCACATTTCGGCGTCATGCCGCCGATTACACGGTCATTCTGGACCAGCTCGCGAATGACATGTCCCGGTAGTACCCGTTCCGGGCAATGGGCAATGCGGATATCGGAGGCTTCACCGTGGGTTTGCGGGAAGGTCAGATCCGGACGCGCTTCGGCCAGCCAGCCAGCCATCTGCTCGGTGGCCCCCACCGGGCTGGTGGACTCGAGCACGACCAGGTTGCCCGCTTGCAGTTGAGGGGCCAGTGCCTGTGCCGCGGCCTTGATGTACTTGAGGTCGGCCTTGTGGTTCTGGCCATTATCATCTGTATGGAAGGGCGTGGGCACCGCCACCAGATAGGCATCCGCCGGCTCCGGCGTGGTGGTTGCGCGTAGATAGCCTTCCTTGACCGCCGCGTGCACGACCATGTCGAGCTCGGGCTCGACGATGTGGATTTCACCACGATTGATGATATCGACGGCTTCCTGATCGATATCGACACCGATTACCTGGGTGCGACGGGAAGCAAAAACTGCGGCAGTCGGCAAGCCAATGTAGCCAAGGCCGATCATTGAAATGGTGTTGAAGGGCATAAGATTGTCCGAGAGTTATCTGTTTCGGGTGACCGGACTGAAAAGCATCCAGGTGGTAAAGCGAAGTAAGAGGTAAGAGGTAAGAGGTAAGAGGTAAGAGGTAAGAGGTAAGAGGTAAGAAAGCTAAACAGATGGCATGGTGCTGCAAAAGTCCCTTCCTTCTTCCTCCTTCCTTCCTCCTTCCTTCCTCCGTTTTGCCGTTTGCTTCTTCAATCCTCAGCTAGTGCATCGCGAATGCGCTGACAGGCTTTACCGTCGCCGTAGGGGTTGTGCGCGTAACTCATGGCGTTATAAGCGTCGGCGTTGGTCAGCAGGCTGGTCAGCTCACCGGTGATGGTGGCAACGTCAGTGCCCACCAACTTGACGGTGCCGGCGTCCACGGCTTCCGGCCGTTCGGTGGTGTCGCGCATGACCAGTACGGGCTTACCCAGTGACGGCGCTTCTTCCTGGATTCCACCGGAATCGGTCAGGATGATATCGGCCCGGTTCATCAGGAACACGAACGGCAGGTAGTCCTGGGGTTCTATCAGGTGGACATTGTCGACCTCTCCCAGGTAGTAATTGACCGGATCCTGCACATTGGGGTTTAGGTGGACGGGATAAACGATCTGGGTATCAGGGTGTGCCTTGGCGGTTTCCGCCAAGGCCTGGCAGATGCGCTCAAAACCACCACCAAAGCTCTCGCGACGGTGGCCGGTGACCAATACCAGGCGCTTGTCGTCATCGAGGAAGGGGAAGCGCTCACGCTGTGCCGGTGCCAATTCAGCGTCAGTATCCAGCTTGCGCACCACCTCGAGCAGTGCATCGATCACGGTATTGCCCGTTACATGGACATTACCTTCATCAATGCCCTCGGCCAGCAGGTTGCCCCGAGATGTCTTGGTCGGCGCGAAGTGCATGGTGGCGATGGCCCCGGTCAGCTTGCGATTGCCTTCTTCCGGCCAGGGTGAGTAAAGGTTGCCGGTACGCAGGCCGGCTTCCACATGGCCCACGGGTATTTGCTGATAGTAAGCGGCCAGTGTGGTGGCAAAGGTGGTGGCGGTGTCGCCGTGAACCAGCACCATGTCCGGTTGGAAATCCTCCAGCACATTTTTCATGCCTTTCAGGATGGCGGCGGTGACATCCGTCAGCCCCTGACCGGGGCGCATGATGTCCAGGTCGTAATCCGGCTGAAGTTCGAACAGCTCCAACACCTGATCCAGCATCTCGCGGTGCTGGGCGGTGACGCATACTTTGGTCTCAAAACGGTTATCTTCGGCTAGCTGCAACGCCAATGGGGCCATTTTGATGCCCTCCGGGCGAGTGCCGAATACAGTGAGTATCTTGCGGTTTTTAATCACATCATCTTCCTTGGCAGCTCGTTACGTACTACCGGTCATTAAGAATGAAGTTGGAGTTCCAATTCCTGGCAACGCTTGAAATAGTGCTCGAGCTGTTGTTGTGTGTCCTCAAGCTGACGGGCCAACCGCCCTTTTTCTTGTCCTTTTTCTTGTCCTTTTGCTTTCTCGCTGCTTTTTTCTACGTCATTTGTACTCGAGACGCTCGGCTGGCTGGATTCGCTCGAGCTATTCTGCTTGCTCGCCACCGTCCGCTTCGGCGCATCGGCAACGGGCGTTATCTCGCGACCTTCTTTCTGGCCGTTGCGCAGGTAGTGCACTAACGGGTTGACGCCTGCTCTGCGTACGTCGCCATAGCGGGCTAGATAGGCAGTTGTGGAGAAGCAGGGGCTCGGATCTCTTCCGATCAGCCAGCCATATTTCAGAAAATGGCGCTCGGGTGAGATGCCGGCACCAGGCACATCACTATAGCGGGCCTGATACCATTCGGAATCGAATAACGACGACTCCCTAATCTGCTGTTCTGCACTGAGTGAACACATATCGACTCGCCACTATTGAGAGGTTGAGTGAAATTTAGTCGCGATGATCACGAATGATCAGCACCAGCATGCTGAAGATAAAGGCCAGGAAGATAGTAACCAGGGCAAATACAGTAGTGTTGTAAACCCGATCCGGCTTGGTTGGGTACTCCGGCATCAACGGGCTCTGAAGAACGCTGACCTGCTTGAGCTTGCGAGCAGCTTCCAGGCGGGTATTTTCGAGCGTTGAAAGCGCGCTGGAATATGTCTCCTGAGCGAACTGGGCCTGAAGTTCAAGTGTCTTGTATTCGGAAGAGACACGATTCAGAGACTCGCCGGTTGCTTGGGCCAGGCGGTCACGCTGTTCCTGGATCTGCTCGCGCATAGCGCTGATTTCGCTCTGCACGCGCTGCATTTCTGCAGAGCGGGTACTTTGATAACTAGACAATGCCAGTCGCTGGGCTTTGAGCTGCGCCAGGTTACCTTCAAGGGTGGCCACCACCTGGTTGATGCTCTGCACGGTCTGCTCGGGCGCTACCAGGCCCTCCTTATTCTGGAATTCCAGCAGATTGGTACGGGCCTCTTTTAGGCGTTCATTCAGACGGTCCAGCTGCGTTTCGAGGAAAGTAACCTGCTCCTCAGCCAGACGCTGCCCCATCTGGTTCATGTGATTCTCACCAGCATCGAGCAATAACTGCACCATCTGATGGGCAAATTCCGGCGTGTAGGCCTGAACCTCAACATTCAGTACGCCGGAATATTCGTCCATTTCGATGATCACACGTTCTTGATAATACTCGTGCAACATTTCGATTGGCGCTTGGGCGTTACCCAAGCGAGCAAAGATATCGCCGTGCTCGGTGTAATGCTGGCGGAAGTCGAGCTTTTCCTGCACTTGCTTGAGCATATCTACCGAGAGCAGGTATTCGCGTAGCAGTAGCAAGTCCGTATCGCTGGAAGTGCCGGTCAGAATCGACGAAAAGCTTACATCCGGCTGAGAGAGCTGGGGGCTTTCGAGCACCACAGTGGCACGCGATACGTAGCGGTCTTCCGCCCAAAACATCCAGTAAAACGCGACCAGCAGAATGGCTAACCCAGCGAGAAACCAGTGCGGCTGTGTCTTGCAGATATGCTTGAGACGATTGTTACCGGGAAAAGATTGTGAGGCCATAGAGGTAATAACAAACCTGATAACGTGGATACACCCGCATTCGCCTGGGCAAATGCGCAGGGTGCCATGATGGCAGCTAGCGGGGCCTTGCTTTACAGCGCCCCTTCATTTGAATCTTTTTTGAATGCCTCGAACCTCGCTTTGGCATCCTGGGCATTCTGCTTCGCTTCTCGCAAGGCATCTTCGTAGTGTTTGCGCTGGTTCGGTTTCAAAGCTTGCTCCTTGGCATCGGCGAACATGGCCTTAGCGTTGTCCAATTCGGTACGCCGTTGTCGTAGCTGCTCACGTGCTTGCGCTAGCGAACCGGGTTCGACAAGGCGCTGGGGACGTACTGGCGCCCCCAGAGGGTGATCTTCAACGTTACCATCGGTGTCGGCGTGATAGGCCTCGATGGCACCTTCCACATCGTCGTACCAAGTGGCTTGTCCATCGTGAAGGTAAACGCCAGCCTGACAGAGATCCTTGAGGATGCTTTCGCCGTGGGAGACCATAATTAAGCTGGCTTGGCCGACCTTATCCTTGAAGGCCTTGGTGGCCTTGGCCTTGAATGAGCGGTCGCCTACCGAAGTCGCCTCATCGGACAAATAGACATCGAAGTCGAACGCCAACGAAAGGCCGAAATTGAGTCGAGCGCGCATGCCCGAAGAATAGGTGTTGATGGGCTCATCGAAGGCATCACCGATTTCAGCAAAGGATTGCACACGGTCGATGATCTCCTGCTCCTTGTTACGCCCGCCATGCACGCGCGCCACGAACTTGACGTTCTGCCGCCCGGTCATCGAGCCCTGAAACCCACCCGCCAGGCCAATCGGCCAGGAGACGCGACAACCGCGCTCGATGCTGCCCTTTTCAGGATGGTCCATACCAGCAATCAAACGCAGTAGTGTTGATTTACCGGCGCCGTTACGGCCTACCAGACCAACGCTGACACCGGGAGGAAACGAGAGGTTGATGTCCTTGAGCACCCAGGGGCTGCCGTGGTGGTTGTGATAGCGCTTGTAGAGGTTGCGTATCTCGATCATGGGAATTCCGGATTACTTGGCCTTGAGACGATCGCGAAAGCGCATGTGCATCAACAGGCCCAACGCCATGGTGCCAAGTGCCCACCACCAGTAATAAAGCGCACTCGTACCGTGGACGACCTTGTAACCCTCGAAGAAGCTAGCTCGCAAAAGCTCGAGCCCATGCAAAATGGGGTTGTACATCACATATTCGAGCAGCCAATGCGGCAGGTTGTTCAAGGGAAAGATAACGCCGGAGAGGATCAGCAAAGGCATATTGATCATGCGAACAATCTTGCCAACTTCCGGCACAAGGCTACCGGCTACCGAGACGACCAACCCCAGCCCTAATCCCAGACACCAGAGGGCGAACCAGTCCCACATGGCATATAGCGCCTTATCCGGGGTGAGGTCCATGCCCAGCATCATGGCACCGACAATAAACAGCAGGAAGATCAAGGTACGCAGCATCACCTCGAGGAAGTTACGCACCAGCACCGAATCCACCGGCTGTACCTGGCGGTAGGCAAATAGCGCCTGATTAGCCTCGATCGCACCAAGTCCACGTGTCATGCCTTCTCGCACAACAAAAAAACCCATCAGGCCTACGATCATCCACGGGATAAACTCGGCTCCCACAATCAACCGGTCTCCTCTGATGAAGCCGCGAATTCCCACCATGATCAAGGTGAATATCATGGGCTCGGCAATCATCCAGAACCAGCCCATGCGGTCGGTCATGGTGCGCGAGATGGCTTCGCGCATGAACATGGCATACCAGACGCTGCGCGTGACTTGCCACGGTGAACGCTCGGTACCATGCGGCCCGCGAGAGAATATTTGAAACATGAGTATTAAACCTGCTAGCAAGGAATCAGACGGTCTGGTGACCGTCTGATTGATCATGCACCATCAGATATCCAGCGCGACCTTGGTGGCCACGGCGATCTGGTAGAGGATCTGCGTGATCGACTTGCCGAGCTCGATGTTGCTGGTCGGTGCGGCCGGCAGCACGATGATTTCATCGCCGGCGCGCAGGCGGGCTTCATCAGCCGGGACCACGGCACCGTTGCGGTGTGCCACCAGGACTTTGTCGCCATCGGCGCGCGGCGTGAAGCCGCCAGCCTGCTCAATGTAGTCCTCGACGGACATGCCCGGCGTGTAGACCACAGCCTGAGGCATGGTGACCTCGCCGCTGAGAAGGATGGCGTCGTTGGTCTCGGGGATGTTGATCACATCACCGTCTTGCAGGCGTACATTGGCGATATTGCCGTTGCCGCGGGCGACGACCAGCTGGCCGGTCGGCTCGACTTCCTCGGCTTCCTCGACGAAGCGCTCGATCAGTTCGGACTGCCGCACCTGGATCTGCCCTTCCTCGGCGGTACGTGCCGGGTAACCCAGATAGGTGGTCTGCAGGCGGCGCAGGCTCTTCTCCAGGGCGGCTTCCTGCTGCTCGGCCACGCTGTCGCGCAGGATCGAGATATCACGCACGCTGCTCATGTCCTTGGGTACGCTGATGGCATCCAGCAACTCACCCAGGTGGGCGTCGCGTGGCAGCGCATAACGGGATGGGCCGTAATAGCTGCCCTGCACTTCCACCACGATGGTTTCGGCGCGCTTGTCGGAGCTGAACAGCACTTCATCGCCGCTCTGCACGGTCTGACTGCCGAACTCGTCCAGCGCGAAATACTCGGCCGTGGGGCCATCGCTGCGGTCGCCACGCAACAGCACGTGGGAGACCCCACTGTTGAGGCGCGCCAGTTGCTTCACGTCGGCGCCGCTGAGTTGCTGGCCTTGCAGCTCATAGCGATATTCACGCTTCACATCGCCTGTCACGGCGATCGCCGGACCCCGCTCTTCAACGACGATGGTATCGCCATCCTTGAACTGCGGGCGCGGGATATCGCCCTCCAGCAGGAAGTCGTAGAGGTCGATGGTGCTCACGGTGCGACCGTTGCGCTCGACGCGGATCTGGCGATAGCTGCCGAGTTCCTGGTCAATGCCACCGGCCTGGTCGAGAAAATACAGCACCGAGTCGGAGGGAGTGCCGGCGTAACGGCCGGGATTTTCGACATAGCCAGTGACGAAGACGCCCACCGGCTGCACGCCCTGAAGGTTGGTGTAGACCTCAACATCCTGAGGGTAAACGTTCTTGATGGCTTGACGTATTTTGGCGTCGAGCTGTTGGCTGTTCATGCCCTGAACGGCGATCGGGCCGATCGAGGGGATGAAGATATTGCCCTGGGCATCCACCGGCATGGTGCGGTCGATCTCAACGGCGCCCCAGGCGCGCAGGGTGATCTGATCCCCGGGCTTGATCTGGTAGCTGGAGTTGAGGCCATCCGCCATGGTGCCGCGAAAGCCACCCTCGAAGAGGTTGGCACCGAAGGGAGGCAGCTCATCCACTTCTGTCTTGGACGGCTGAGCTGTTTCGGGGAGCGGGCCATAGTTGTTGCTCTGCCAGTTGGCACGCGGCCCGGCTTCAACACTGCCGCTCTGCCCGCCACCGCTCTGCCCACGGTTCTGGGCCGATTGCGACTGGCTCTGGGAGCCCGAGAGACTGGTGCTGGAGGTGACGAAGTTCTGAGCACTGGCCTGGACAGGCAGCAGCAAGGCTGTGGCAAGCAGTAGCGCACTCAGGCGTGCCGTCTTGCCGGATTTTGCTGTTCTCGAGGTTTCTCGGTCGATCACCGGGGCATCCTCCCTGCCTGAGTTTGTGTCACCAAGCGGTGCGAGGCCCAGTTACCGTCCGCCGTCTCGCAGGCGACGGCAAATTCCATTTGGCCACGCTGCTGCCTGACTTGCAGTTGGCGGCAGGTGCGGCCACTCGCCGCATAATAAGGAGCATCGGCCATGACTTCGACGTTGGCGCCCCAGGGGCTCTGCTGCAGCACCACGGTGGAACCGGGGGCTGCCTGACTGAGAAAACCATTGAGATTGTCGCCAACCGGGGTGCCCTGGCTATTGGCGACCACTGAGCCGGCGCCGTTCTGATAGCCCTGCTGGGCAGCACAACCGGTCAGGCCTGTAGCCAGGGCGAGCAGTAGCACGGAGGCACTGCGCCGCAGCCTGCGGCCGGGTTGTTGATGTGGCATTGGGGTTTCCTTGCGATATCAGCTTGACGCTGCCCTCCCGACGGGCACCTGAACCAGAATAGCTCAGAAGCCCGCCGGAAGTCTTTTCAGGAGCATGTCAAAGCTTATTACAGAGCCTTGAGCAGGTGGGCAATGATGTCCTGCTGACTCATGGTCTCGGTGCTGACCGTCACGTCCGGGTTGGCCGGGACTTCGTAGGGGCTGTTGATGCCGGTGAAGTCCTTGAGGCGCCCTTCACGTGCCTTGTGATACAGCCCCTTGGGATCGCGCTGTTCGCAGATATCCAGCGGTGTATCGACGTGCACCTCAACGAAGTCGCCCTCGTCGAACATGTTGCGCACTTCCTCGCGGCCCGCGCGGAACGGCGAGATGAAGGCGGTGATGACGATCACTCCGGCCTCGGCGAACAGACGCGCCACCTCGCCCACCCGGCGGATGTTCTCGGCACGATCGCCCTCGCCCATGTCCAGGTCCTTGCACAGGCCGTGGCGGATGTTATCACCGTCGAGCAGCATGGTGTGATAGCCGCGACGATTCAGCTCGACTTCCAGGGCGTTGGCCAGGGTGGACTTGCCGGAACCGGAGTAGCCGGTGAGCCACACGCACTTGCCTTCGTGGCCGTTGAGCTGCTCGCGCATGGCCTGGGTGACGCTGGTGCGGTTCCATACCACATTGGCCTTGCTGTCGTGCTCGCGGAACTCGTAGGGCAGTTCGCTTTCCAGCGGCTGGTGGATCATGCCGACCCCGACCGTGATGTTGGTCAGGCGGTCGATGATGATGAAGTTACCCGTGCCCGGGCTGGTGCGATAGTCGTCCACCGGCACCGGCGCGGTCAACTCGACCTGGCAGCGCGCGATGGCGTTGAGGTCGAGGTGATCGGCATGGCGCTGCTCCAGGGTGTTGACGTCGACCTGGTAGTCGATCGCCGATATCTTGCCGGCCATGTCGCGGGTGGCGAGCTTAAGGTCATACAGCTTGCCGGGCTCCAAAGCCTTCTCATGCATCCACACGATGTCGGCCTCGAAGCTGGTGGCCAGCGGGACCTGGGCGTCACCGGCGACGATCCAGTCACCCCGCGAGATGTCGATCTCGTCTTCCAGGGTCACGGTAATCGCCTGACCGGGGTAAGCCGCTTCCAGGTCGCCGTCCCAGGTGACGATGCGCTCGACCTTCGAGGTCTTGCCAGACGGCAGTGCGCGCACGGCCCGCCCCGGCTTGATGACACCGGCGGCCAGGGTGCCGCAGTAGCCGCGAAAGTCCAGGTTGGGGCGGTTGACGTACTGCACCGGCAGGCGCAGGTCGCGCAGGTTGGAGTCGTGGCGGACCTCGACGGTCTCGAGCAGGTCGAGCATCGCCGGGCCTTCGTACCACCCCATCGACTCGCTCTTGTTGACGACGTTGTCGCCCTTGAGCGCCGACATGGGCACGAAGCGGATGTCCGGCGCATTCAGCTTGCTGGCCACTTCCTGCTGATATTCCTCGACGATCTCGTTGTACCGCTCTTCCGAGTAATCGACCAGGTCCATCTTGTTGATGGCCACCACCAGGTGCTGGATGCCCAGCAGATCGGCGATGAAGCTGTGGCGGCGGGTCTGGGTCTGCACGCCGTGACGCGCATCCACCAGGATCACCGCCAGACTCGCCGTGGACGCGCCCGTCGCCATGTTGCGGGTGTACTGCTCGTGCCCCGGCGTGTCGGCGATGATGAACTTGCGCTTCTCGGTGGAGAAGAAGCGATACGCCACGTCGATGGTGATGCCCTGCTCCCGCTCGGACTGCAAGCCATCCACCAGCAACGCCAGATCCACCTCATCCCCGGTGGTTCCGCTGGTCTTCGACGCCTGGGTAATCGCCGCCAGCTGATCCTCATAGATCATCTTGGAATCATGCAGCAACCGACCAATCAGCGTCGATTTACCATCATCCACACTACCGCAGGTGATAAACCGCAGCAGATCCTTGTTCTCGTGTTCTTTCAAATACGCTTCGATGTCGTCAGCGATAAGACTCGATTGGTGAGACACTATTCTTTCTCCGTCCGGGTGGCAGCACCTGGCCTGCGAGCTACGAGAAACGAGCTACGAGCAGACCGTGCTCTCAGCACGTTGGTTCATTAGGGCCGGGGCTGAGTTGACAATGTTTTGAGAAGCGAGCCAAGCATACGGGATATTTCCATCGCCTCAGTTCGCCACTGACTTCCTACGAGCTCCGAGACGTAACCCACTTCAATACCTATCAGAGCCTGGGTGGCAAATTCGCCGCATGAGCCTTTTGCAATGGAAACAAAGCGAAATTTCTCTTGACGCGTATAACGTTCGAAGCCTTCCGCAATATTGCTGGGAATCGACAGTGCAGAACGTGTTATCTGGTCTTTGAAGCCAAAGTCACGCAGGTCTGCCACCTCACGATACACCTCGACACTCAACGCCTTGCTACGTTGCCAAACTTCCATTTGCTCATGTCGCATATCACTTCCTTGCGAGGGCTCCAGTTGCGAGCGGCGAGGTACGAGCTTCGAACCCCTAACCCCAGCTACGAGATGCGAGAAACGAGCTTCGAAAACCTAACCCCAAACCCAGCAGCATACTTTTCAGGTTTTGAGGTTGCTCGCCTCTCGTTACTCGTAGCTCGGCTCTAAAGTTTTGCTCGTTCCTCGTAACTCGCAGCTCGTATCTCGCTGCTCGAGGCTCGTGGCTCTTCTGAGGCGCTACGCGCCTCAGAAGTAGCCTTCCCTCTTCTTCTTCTCCATGGAGCCGGCTTGGTCGTGGTCGATGGCGCGGCCGCTGCGTTCCGAGGTCTTGGTCAGGAGCATTTCCTGGATGATCTCGGGGAGTGTGGTGGCGTGGGATTCGACGGCGCCGGTCAGCGGGTAGCAGCCGAGGGTGCGGAAGCGGACCCACTTCTCTTCCGGGACTTCGCCTTCTTCCAGCGGCAGGCGCTCGTCGTCGACCATGATGTCGATGCCGTCGCGGTTGACCACCGGGCGCGGGGCGGAGTAGTACAGCGGGACGATGGGGATGGATTCGAGGTAGATGTACTGCCAGATATCCAGCTCGGTCCAGTTGGAGAGCGGGAAGACGCGGATCGACTCGCCCTTGTTGACCTTGGAGTTGTAGACGTTCCACAGCTCCGGGCGCTGGTTTTTCGGGTCCCAGCGGTGGTGCTTGTCGCGGAAGGAGAAGACTCGCTCCTTGGCGCGGCTGGCTTCCTCGTCGCGGCGGGCGCCACCGAAGGCGGCGTCGAACTGGTACTTGTCCAGCGCCATCTTCAGCGACTGGGTCTTCATCACGTCAGTGTACTTGGAGCTGCCGTGATCGAAGGGGTTGATGTTGGCTTCGACACCTTCCTGGTTGATGTGCTCGATGAGCTCCATGCCGGCGGCTTCCGCCATCTCGTCACGGAACTTGATCATTTCCTTGAATTTCCAGGTGGTGTTGACGTGCATCAACGGAAACGGCGGCGGCCCGGGGTAGAAGGCCTTGCGCGCCAGGTGCAGCATCACCGAGGAGTCCTTGCCGATGGAGTACAGCATGACCGGGTTACGAAACTCGGCAGCCACCTCGCGAATGATATGAATCGACTCCGCCTCAAGCTGCTTGAGGTGAGTCTGGCGTTCAGGAGTTATTTCCATAGCGGTTGGTCCGTTGGGTCGAAGATAGGCCTGTGGGTGGACGCTAGGCGCTACGCGCCTCGAAAAGAGTCAAGAGGGAAGACCGCGGCTAACGCCGCTTGAAGAGGGAAGTACGGCGCTTCGCGCCTTGAAGAGGGAAGAAAACCCTTAAACTCTGATCATGGTGGCTTCTTACCTCTTCTTTTTTACCTCTTCCCTCTTAGACCTCCCTCTTCCTTCTTCATTCTTCCTTCTGGAGACTGGCCCGCAGGGCCGTCGTCCACCGTTCGTCGCGTTGTCCGCAGACGATGAAGTGTGGGTTTAACACCGAATCCTGCTGGTTGCAGCGTAGGGGTTCAAGTGTTTCAGCGTTGAGTACCTGGCCGCCGGCGGCGACGACCACGGCCTGGGCGGCGGCGGTGTCCCATTCACAGGTCGGGGCGAGGCGTGGGTAGAGGTCGGCCTTTGCTTCGGCGACCAGGCACAGTTTGAGCGAGCTGCCCATGGAGACGCGTTCGTGCTCCGGCAGGCGGGCGCAGAAGGCTTCGAAGGATTCGGCGCCGTGGGAGCGGCTGCCGACGACCTTCCAGGGCTCGGCACCTGCTTCCGGCAGAGCGTGCACCTGGATCTCGCGGGCGCTGCCCTTTTCAACCTTCATGGCGCCTTCGCCGACCTGGCCGATCCAACTGGTTTCCAGTACCGGGGCGTGGACGATGCCGAACACCGGGTCGCCGTTTTCCACCAGCGCGATGTTCAGGGTGAACTCACCGTTTTTCTTGATGAATTCCTTGGTGCCGTCAAGCGGGTCGATCAACCAGTAGCGGTCCCACTCCTGGCGCTCCGCGTAGGGAATGTCGCCGGACTCCTCGGAAAGCACCGGCACTTCCGGCGTCACCGTCTCCAGCAACGCGACAAGCGCATGATGCGACGCCATATCCGCCTCAGTCAGCGGGCTATCGTCGTCCTTGGTCTCGACTTCATAGGTGCGGTTGTACACCGTCAGGACCTCACGGCCCGCAGCTTCAACACCCGCCAGCAAACGCTGACGCATCTCATCGGTTACGAAATGGGGCAAGGGGGGCTCCTGGTCCAGCTGTGAGTGTGTTGGAAGAAGAAGGAAGAGCGCGGCTGCGTAAGAATTAAGAGGGAAGAGCGCGGCTGAAGCCGCTTTAAGAGGGAAGGAAACCCTTGAGCTCTATTTTATGGGGGGTTCTTCCCTCTTCCCTCTTCCCTCTTCTTTCTTCGTTCTTTGCTCAAAACCCCCACACCATCGGTATCAGCCCTACGGCGGTGCTACCGACGAGCAGGCTGAGCGGGGCGCCGAGGCGGAGGTAGTCGATCAGGCGGTAGCCGCCGGGGCCGTAGACCATCAAGTTCGTCTGGTAGCCGAGCGGGGTCATGAAGCTGGCGGAGGCGGCGAACATGATGGCGATGGCAAAGGGCATGTAGCTTACGCCGAGCTGGTCGGCGACCGACATGGCGATGGGGAACATCAGCACGGCGGCGGCGTTGTTGGTGATGATCTCCGTGAACACTGTGGTCAGCAGGTAAATGAGCGCCAGGGCCAGCCAGGGCGACATGCTGTCGGTGACGACACCGCCGGCGATGACCTGGGCGGCGCCGGAACTGGTCATGGCGGCGCCGAGCGCGAAGGAAGCGGCGATGACCGTAAGCACTGAAAGGTCGATATAGCGACGCGCCTTGCTGACAGTGATGCAGCCCGTAGCCAACATGCCGCCGCCGGCGAGCAACGCGGCCTCGAAGATCGACAGCAGGCCGACCCCGGCGGCCGCGACCATGGCACCGAGCACACCCAGGGCAACAGGGGCCTTGTGAAAGCTGGGCGGCGTGGAGTCGTTCAGAGCACTGACCAGCAGAAAGTCACGGCGATACCGGTACTGGTCGACGAAGTCGTGACCGGTTTCCATTAAGAGGGTGTCGCCCACCTGCAGGCGGATATCGCCGACCTTGCCGGGCAGGCGCCGGCCCTGGCGCGAGATCGACAGAATGACCGCCTGGAAGCGTGAACGCACCCGGGCTTCGCGCACGGTCTGGCCGACCCCGGTGAAGTCCGGGCTGATCACCGCCTCGACCAGGCAACGGTGGTGGTTGGCAACGTCGAGCTTGTGAATGTCGTCGCTGCCGGGGCTGACACCGCGCACCTGGCGCAGCTCGCGAGCGAGCTCCGGCGCGCCGATGAAGACCAGGATATCGCCGCCTTCGAGCTGGGTTTCGGGCGGTACGGCGGTCATCAACCGGCCGTCGCGTTCGATATCGGTCAGATAGCCGTACTGGAGGTTACGCAGCCCGGCCTCGGAAATCGTCTTGCCGGCCAGCGGCCCGCCCTCGGTGACCACGAACTCGACACTATACTCGCGGGCCAGGTCCAGTTGCTCGATCAGCCCCTCGCGGCGCGGCAACAGGCGGTCGGCAAACAGCATCAGGAAGGTGCCACCAACCAGCAGCATAGGCAGGCCAACCTGTGCCAGCTCGAACATCCCCAGTGACACACCCTTTTCGCTCTGCAGCAGGCCATCGACCACCAGGTTGGTGCTGGTGCCGATCAGGGTGCAGGTGCCGCCCAGGATCGCCGTGTAGCTCAACGGCAGCAGCAGCTTGGAAGGCGGCATCTTGAGCTTGCGCGACCACTCCTGCAGAGCCGGTATAAACATGGCCACCACGGTGGTGTTGTTCATGAAAGCACTGAGGCTCGAAGCCGGCAGCATGACCCGCAACTGGGCCTTCTTTAGAGTACTTGGCTGGCCCAGCAGTGCATTGGCCACCCACTGCACAGCCCCGGTTTCCTTGAGGCCCGCTGCCACCACATAGAGGGCGGCGATAGTCATCACCCCGGTGTTGGAAAAGCCCACCAGGGCCTCGGCCGGCGCCAGCACGCCGCTGACCACCAGAAAGGCCAGAGCTGCCATGAGGATCGCATCGGGCGCGACACGGGTTGCTGCCAGGGCCACCAGAACGGCGACCACGCTGAAAATACTGAGCCAGGCATCCAGTGCCATGTTAGAGACTGCTCCTCATGCGTTCAGGCACGCTACCGCCCCGGGATTGTTACGGGCGTATTCCCCTGCCCTGTGATGCCTTGATTGTTTGGCGAGGCTCAGCGCCTCGGCATGAAGTCTTTACGCCGCTCCGCTAGCCCGAAATCATTCTATGGATTAACGCCGGCCACGGCCAGCCACGTAGCCTCAAGAGGCCCTTCTGCGGCCCTTCGAAAGCGTGAATTTCCGTAACCTGACCGTCACACGCAGACGAACCTGCCTATCAGACCATAAGCGATACCGGATGTGTAATGTCTCGGATTGCTGACAATATGCAGGCAGGGCCTAAGCGTGGGGAGCGGGGCTCGAAGAAGGAAGAAGGAAGAAGGAAGAAGGAAGAAGGAAGAAGGAAGAAGGAAGAAGTCAGGCCAGTGCCAGCGGGGTCGTGACGTCAAGGGTTTTCTTCCCTCTTAAAGGCGCGCAGCGCCGTTCTTCCTTCTTCACTCGTAAGAGGCGCTCTCCCCCTCTCCCCACCCCGCTGTCTTGACGTATCATGTCGGTTCACTTCGGCAGTGAGCGGTGTCATGGAGACTAGCGCGAAGCAGAATCTGGGGGTCGGGGCGTATCGCGGGCTCAAGCAGGATATCATCCGGGGGGTGTTTCAGCCGGGTGAGAAGCTGGTGATGAGTCGCTTGAAGGATCGCTACGGGCTGGGTGTCGGGCCGTTGCGGGAGGCGCTGTCACAGCTGGTGGCGGAGCGTCTGGTGGTGGCGATCAGTCAGCGCGGGTACCGGGTGGCGACGATGTCGCGGGCCGAGCTCGCCGATCTCTACGATGCGCGGGCGCAACTCGAACGGCTGGTGCTGGAGTTGGCGATTCAGCGCGGCGATGATGCCTGGGAGGCCGATGTGCTGGCGAAGGCGCATACGCTGAGCAAGGTGGTGGAGGTCCAGAGCCCCGAGGAAATGCTGGATGTATGGGACGCGCGACATAAGGCCTTTCACACCGCCATCGCCGAGGGCTGCAACTCCCCCAACCTCTTGCAACTGCGTGACACGCTGTTCGATCAGGTGGAGCGCTATCGCCACCTGTGGCTGCGCGAGACGGTCCTGTCCGAGGAAGCCCTGGAACGCAAGCGTCAGGAACACGCCGCCCTGGTCGAGGTCATCCTCGCCCGCGACAGCGACACCGCGTGTCGCATGATGCAGGAACACCTGATGACCCCGGTGCCGATTATCGAGGACGTGATGGCGCGCAGCGATGAGCTTTAAGCTGTAAGCCTTAAGCCGTAAGTAACCCCAGGATCACCGCCTTGGGGAAGGCCACCACCATGGTGGCCATGTTCAACATCCAATAGCAAACCGGGTACTCCGCTTTTCGTCTATGAACGCGAGTGATCGGCATCTACTATTCGCTGAAAGCGCGGAGAGGCGGGGCTCATCCAAAATGCTTACAACGCGGGAGAGAAGGATCGGATGATGTGACCTCTTATTGATGTCAACGCTTTGTCACATCAAGGAGATAGTTTGGGCCTGATCACCTCAGGAGATTGCATCATGCCGCATTTTCTTCGTTTCTCGCAGGAGCTGGAGACCCGCCTGGAGCGCCTGGCCGAGCGCACGGGGTTTTCCAAGACCGAGCTGATCGAGCGCCTGGTGCGTGACGGCGTCGGTCAGCTGGAGTCCGAGTTGATGTTCGAGGAGACGCCCCACCGCAAGCCGTCCGATCTATCGATCGATCAGTTGTTGCGGGAGAGCGGTCTAGGGATCTGAGCAGAGACTGGGCGTCAGGTTCCGAAACGACTGCGAAAGGCCCGATAGGCGCGGCTGGCCTGTTCCAGGCTGGTGGGCTGCAGGCGCACCTGCTGGCCGGGCAGGCATTGTGCCAGTCGGGCGCAGGCCAGCGGCGTCAGCGCCCCGAGGCGCGGGTAGCCGCCAATGGTCTGGCGGTCGTTGAGCAGTGCGATGGGCTGGCCGTCCGGAGGGACCTGGACGGCGCCTGGGCCGATGCCTTCCGAGATCATGCCGCCCGAGCGGCATTTCAGCTCCGGGCCGCGCAGGCGAACGCCCATGCGGTCGGCGCGGTCATCGACCTGCCAGGTCGCGTTGAAGGCCTGATAGAGGCTGCTGCCCTCGAAGGCAGCCACCTGGGCCCCGGGGATCAGCGCCAATCGTGGCGCCTGCCGATAGTCGATGATGGCATCCGCCGGCGCCCGTTGGCCGGGCTGAAGTCCGGTCGGACCGGCGGCGCGAGCAAGCCGGTCGCCCTCCTGCAGCGGCTGGCCGTCACCATGCAGGCCGCCCAGGCCTTCACGCGTGACCGTGGCGGTGCTGCCGAGCACCTGCTCGGCCTCGAAGCCGCCGGCGACCGCCAGATAGGCTCGCAGGCCGTTGACCGGCTGCTGGAAGGACAGGCGCTGGCCGGCTTCCACCCGCAGGCCTTGCCACAGCGGCAGGGCCTCGCCATCCAGGCTGGAACCCAGGTCCGCCCCACAGACCGCAATGATGGCCTCGGCCCGGCACACCAGCTCGAGCCCGCCCATGGTGATTTCCAGCCCGGTGGTGCCCCAGGCATTGCCGACGAGCTGATTGGCCCAGGCCCAGGCGTGTGCATCGGCCGGCCCGCCCTGGGTCACGCCCAGGCGCCGCACGCCGAAGCGGCCGGCATCCTGCAATAGTGCCAGCGGGCCGGCGCGGCGAACCTCGAATAGCGTCTGTGGCGCACTCATGCCCGGGCCTCTGTGGGTTGGCTATTGCCGCCAAGCTGTTCGAACTCGGCTTGCGATACCGGCACGAAACGCACGCGATCGCCCACCCGGAGCAGGCTGAAGCCGTCGCGATGCCGATCGAAGAGCACGGCCGGGGTGCGGCCGATCAGGTTCCAGCCACCCGGCGAGACCTGCGGATAGGCCGAGGTCTGGCGTTCGGCGATGGCCACGCTGCCGGCGGGCAGGCGTTGGCGCGGAGTGTCCAGACGCGGGCAGGCAATGGTCTCGGCGACCCGCCCCATGAAGGCGAAGCCCGGCGCAAAACCCAATGCAAAGACGCGGTATTCCGTCTGGCTGTGGGCCTCGATGACCTGTTCGATGCTCATCCCGGCCCGCTCGGCGATACGCTCGAGCTCCGGGCCGACCCGAGTGTCGTACCAGGTGGGCAGTTCGACGACGTCGGCTGCCGCGCTGCTGTCATCGGGCTCGAGGTTGGCCAGCAGCTGCTGCAGGCGTTGCCGGACGTCCCCCGGCGCGATGACCAGGGGGTCAAAGATGACCAGCAGCGTGGTGTAGGACGGCACCAGATCCACCAGGGCATCGCTCAGACTCGCCTCACACTGGCGTACCAGTGCCGTCAGCCAGGGCATGTTGGCCTCGTCGATGTCATCGAAGAGGCGCACCATCCAGCCATCCAGGCCGGCGGACTCGATCCTCGGCAGTGCCGGCGTCATGCCCCGTCACCTCCGGAGGCGCGTCCCTCCGCCGCCAGGGCCGCACGGATGGCGGCAATGGCGGCGATGGACTCGGCATTGTCGCCGTGCACGCAGAGGGTGTCGGCATTCAGATACAGCTCGCTGCCATCATTGGCGATCAGCGCCTCGCCCCGAGCGATGCGCGTCGCCTGATCGACGATGGCGTGGCGCTTACGATGCACGGCCCCCGGCTCGCTTCTCGCGACCAGGCGCCCTGCCCCGTCATAGGCGCGGTCGGCGAAGGCCTCACGCCACAGGGTGATGCCATGGTTGCCGGCCAGCGTCTCCTCGGCGCCGTTGTCGCGGGTGGCCATGACCATCAGCGGCAACGCCGGATCGAAGGCCTGGATAGCGCGCATCACCGCGGCCAGGCGGTCATGGTCACGCATCATGTCATTGTACAGCGCCCCGTGCGGCTTGATGTAGGCCAGCGTCAGCCCTTCGGCGTGACAGATGGCAGCCAGCGCCCCGAGCTGGTAGAGCACGAAATTCTCGATTTCCTCCGGTGAACAGGCCATCGAGCGCCGGCCGAAGCCGACCAGGTCGGGATAGGCCGGGTGCGCACCGACGCTGACGCCATGTTCCGCGGCCAGGCGCACCGTGCGCCGCATGACATCCGGGTCCGAGGCATGAAAGCCGCAGGCCACATTGGCCAGATCGACATACGGCATGACATGAGCATCCAGCCCCATGGTCCAGGCCCCGAAGCTCTCGCCCATATCGGCGTTCAGCAATAACTCGCGCATGCGCATCGTCCCCTCATCGATGATGGTGCTGCCTCTTCCGCTTCTTTTGCTTCCCTCTTCCCTCTTTCCTCTTACTTCTGCCCTCTCGCCCCGACCACCACCAGCGGCGACGTGAACCACTGCTGCTTGAGCCCGCGCTGCTCGTCGAGCAGCAATGCCAGATAGTCCCCCAACGGGTGCGCGGCCGGCAACTGGTCGCGATGCTTGCGCAGTGCCGGCTGATCGGGCAGTTGCTCGGCGGGCACGTGGGCCCGGGTGGCGTTTTCCTGCAGCCAAGCCAAGGGTGGCAGCAGCAGCCCGGTGGCCCCGCTGCCGAGGACGATGCGCAGGCCGCGCGGGTCGAAATCGCCGAGTCCCAGCAGCGGCTTGCCGGTGGCGGCCCAGGCGCGGGCAAGCTCCCGGAAGCCGCCGCCATAGTGGCGATCGCCGCGATAGACGATCAGTGGGCGCGCATGGTCCGCCAGGGCGTCCAGGGCACCGGCCGGCTCATGGAAGCTGTCCAGATTCTCGATCATCAGCAGCACATCGAAGGCGGTCAGGTCGAGCTCGCGCCAGTCGACATCGAGAATCTCGCGCTCTCGGGCGCCGATACCCGGACGCACTGTGGTCGCGGGCGTGTTGAGCAGCACGCGGTGGGCGCGCGGTCCCTGGCGCTGTGCCTTGTCTTCCTGATGGCTGGACCGGGCCTGTTCGGCGGTGGTACGGCCCGAAGTGCTCTCGCCCAGCGGCAGCTGGCCGAGGCTTTCGAGCAACGCCTGCACCTTGCGCATCAGCTGCCGGTCGAAACGCAGCACCTGATGGCGCTGATAGAGCTCCAGGTCCAGGCCGTGCTGATCGCACCAGGCGATGAAGGCCTGGCAGGCGCCGAGCTCGAGCGACTTCTCGACACAGGGTTGGCGACGCAGCCTGTCCTGGATATCGCCGAGCCAGCCATGAGTGCGCTTGTCGAGGGTATCGGTCATGCGGATCTCGCCAGTCGGAGGGTAACGTCGTGGATCAGCCGCAGGTCATTGAATTGACTGGCGCGGCTTTCCGATTGTTGCAGCCTGAAGGCAGCCTGTTCGCTGCGAGGCAGGCTCTGGTATTCGGCGATGACCTGGAAGAGCCAGATTTCCTCGCCCCAGGTCATGTCGCTTTGGTGCAGATAATCCAGGGCGCTGATGCCCGCCTCGGCGGATTGGTCGATGACGGCCAGGTAGAAGCGCTCCACGTCATCCTTGAGCGCCTGCTGGCGCGCGGCCACCAGGCCGGTGGTTTCGACCGCGGCCGGCCCGGCGCTGGTGGCATCGCGGCTGGGCTGCTGTGGGCGGGGAAGCTCGTGCAGCAGTTCGGTGATGACGCGAGTGTCCGACTGGTGATCCAGTGCCGGGGACGCCGCGGCATTCAGGGCGGTGGCCTGGTTGACCAGGTCGGGCACCTCGCTGCGCCGGGCATAGTTGCCGGGCACGAAGTTGGGGTGCTCGCGCAGGAAGGCCGCCATGCCACTGACCAGTCGGCTGCGCGACTGTTGCTGGCGGAAGCGGGCCATGAGTTCGGTGAGCCGGCTCTGCACCTCGCGCAGGCTGGTGTAGTGCTGGCTGACCTGGCGCTGCAGTTGACTGATCAAGAGCTTGCGCAGGCCGCCGTCGCTGCCGACCAGCTCGATGAGCTCGTCGAAGTCGATCAGTTGCAAGCCGTCGAGCAGGCGCACGATCTGCTTCTGGGCACGGTCGTTCTCGCGGATCTTGTCGTTGAGGCGGCTGACGAAGCCGAAGTCGCTGTTGAGGCGCTGCCAGAGGCTGTCGATGGCGTCGGCGAAACGGCCATTGAGGTCGTCCAGCGCCTGGCGCAGGCGCAGCAGCTGCTGTTCCTGGCGCCAGTATTCGCCCTGGCTCTGGGCTTCGCGGTAACTCTGTACCAGGCTGCGCAACAGCTCCAGGGTCTCGCCCACGTCGGCGTTGACCTGGCGGCGGGTTTCGTCGGCCAGCATCTCGGCGATCAGTTCGCGCACGCGCGGGGCCAGCTTGACGCCGCCCTGCTCGTCGGGGCGCCAGACGATGCGCGCCGCCAGCAGCTTGTTGAGGGCGCGCTCGCTGAGATTGGCCAGCGGTACCTCGTCGCGGCTGTAGCCCTGCATCAGCGCCTCGGCGTGCTTGCCCAGCAAGGCCAGACGCTCCACCCCGGTGCTGGCCAGCCGGCCTTCCAGCTGGTGGTCAGCGTGATCCTCGGCCGGGCGCGCCTCCGTTGATGGCATCCTGGAGCTCATAACAGATTTTCCTGGGCCTGGGGCATTTCATCCTCGATGGGCAGGTTCTCCTCGTCGCGGATCAGGCGCACCAGGTCGACCAGATAATCGACCTTGCCGGTGACCAGATAGACCTGGCGGTCGGCGTGGGGCTGGAGCACGTAGCCGTGCTCGCGAAGACGCTTGAAGACCTGCTTCATCTGGGCGTCGAGCTGGTCGCTCTGGGAGCCGAAGAAGCTGTCGCCGGCCAGGCGCTCGAGCTGTTCGCGCAGGCTCTGGTTGTCCTCGCAGCGGGCGCTGAGCTCGGCGGGCTTGAGCACATCGCCGGGGGCCACCAGGGCATCGTGGCCCAGGGCTTCCTGCATCAGCTGCAGCCACTCGAGCATCGGCATCAGGCTGTGCAGCACCTCGCCGAGCTGGCGGGACAGCTGGTCGCGGGCCTCGTCGTTCAACTGACGCCAGGCCAGGAAATAGACGCTGCCCTCGGCATTGGTAGCCAGACGCCGGTTGAGCGGGCGCAGATAGGTGTCGATCTGCTCGCGGGTGTCCTCGTCCTGCAGCCGCCGAAAGGCGTGATCATCGCTCACCGCGCAGACGAACTCGCCGGCCAGCAGGCGCTCGAGCAGGGGGCCATGTTCGATCATCAGGTGAACTCCTCCGCGGTGGATTCGGCAGTGCGTTGCTGCAGGCGCTCGGCCAGGCGGCTGAGCCGCGGCTCGATGCGTTTCAGGCGACGCCGGCCGGCGTCCTCGTTGTCACGGTCGATCAGGTAGCGATGCTGGAACAGCAGCAGCACGTCGGACTCCGGGTTGGGGAAGGCGCCGACGATATGAATGCGATTGCTGTCGCAGGCATCGAACAGGGTCTCGACGTTGTGATAGGCCAGCGTGCCGATCTCGTCGATGGGCCAGTGAATGGCGATCTCCGCCGAGCCGCGCAGCAGCCGGGTGAAGGCCAGCAGGAACTTGCACAGGATCAGGTAGGCCATGCCGTGGCTCGAGGACTCGAGCAGCTGGCGGTCGCTCTTGATGACCAGGTCGGTGCCGCCCTCGTTGAGGTGCAGTTCCAGGCGCAGCAGGCTCTCGAAGCTGTACTGCTGATCGTGGCGCAGCAGGTCGACGACATCGGCCAGGGCGTCCAGGTAGTCGTCCCCCGGCAGCTCGCGGGAGGAATTGCGCCAGTCACGATACAACTGGGCGAAGCGCTTGAGCGGCTCCCAGAAGCCGAGCTCGTCGATGGTCGACTGGATCTTGACCTCTGCCTTGTTGATGCCGTCCAGCCGCAGGTCATCGGCGACTTCTTCGGAGAGCCGGCGGCTCTGGGCGCTGATGCGTCGGTTGAGGTCGCGAAACACGGTGAAGAACTTGTCCAGGTCGGCGCCCAGGTTGCGGCCCTGCTGGATGAGCTGTTGCTGCTGGTCCTCGAGCAGTTGCAGCATGCCGCGCAGCATGGGCAGCTGGCGACGCGGGTCGAGGCCCGACTCGCCGGCCTGGCCAGAGCTGGCATTGAGCCTGGCCCGCTCGTTCTCCAGGGTCTCGACGAAACCGGCACTGGCGCCCTTGATCAGGTCGCTCTCGACCTGCTCGCAGCCCTTGCGCAGCATCTCGACTTCGCGGCTGCGATCGGCCAGCGCCTGACGACTGCGCTCGATGCGCTCGTGAACGTCCCCGGGTGCCTCACCGTCGGCCTGCTGGACGGTGTCGTCGGGGGCCAGTCCCAGGCCGTCGAGCTGGCCGAGCAGCGGCTTGAGGGCGTCGATGACCTCGCGCTCGGCGTTGATGCGTGACTTGAGGGCCTTGCTGGCTTGCTGATGGGCCGTCCGGGCGGCCTGGAAGTCGCTGCGACATTGCTCGCGCTGGTGTTCGGCGCTCTGCTTGTCGCGGGTCAGGCTGGCCTCGCGGTCGACCAGTTCGGGCTTGCGCTGGCCCCAGTCGACCCGCATGAAGCGGCTGTAGGCATCGAGTTCCTCGCGGCGGCTCTCGGTGACGCGGATGCGCTCCTGCAGATCGCTGATGCGTTGGCGGGTCGAACGCAGTGTCTCGGGGTCGACGCCCTGCTCCTGAAGCTCCTGGTCGAAGGCGGTTTCGAGCTCCTTGCGTTGGCGCTGATGCTCGGCCTTGAGGTCGTCGAGCTGCTGGCGGTACTGCTCGATGCGGGCGTCGAAGCCGGCCAGCTGGCTCTGGCCGTCGGCCTTGAGCTCCAGCAGCTGGGACTGGTGGGTGTCGTCGAGGGTGGTCAGTGCCTGGCGCTTTTCCTCGCGCAGGGCCTCGTCGGCGGCCTGCTGGTCGGCCAGCGCCTGTTCGGCGGCGCGGCGACGCTCCTGCTGCTGTTGCAGGTGACGCTCGTGGATCTGATGCCGGGCGTCCAGGGCGTACTCCACCTCGGCATCGGCATGCTTGAGCGCCAGACGCGCCTGGCTGAGGCTTTCATCGGCACCCTGGACGCGTTCGTGGCAGGCCTTGAGCTGTTTCTCGGTGGCCTTGAGGTCGGCCTCGGCCCGCGCCTGCTCGGCTTCCGCGGCCTCGATGGCGGCATGCAGGCTGGCTTCGTCGCGGGCATGATCGGGCAGTTCGATGGCCGTCAGGTCCAGGTTCACGCCGAACAGGTCGTCATGCCCGTCGTTGTCCTGGTCGGCCTCCGTCAACTGCGGCGACAGGTCGTGACGCTCCAGCAGTTCGGGGGCAATGACCTTGCCCAGCTGGTGTTCCCAGCCGGGCCGGTGGTAGCGCATGAAGTGGCGCAGACTGCCCTCGCTGGGATCGCGCTGGATTTCCAGGTCGCGGCAGCGCTGCTGGGCACGATCCAGGTCCTGCCGGGCGGTTTCGCGCTGCTGTTCGGCGCTGTCGCGTTCCTGGCGCAGGGTCTCGTGTTCGCGGCGCAGGCCATCGAGTCGCTGATTGGCGGCCTGGCGATCGCTCTGCGCCTGGTCGACGCGTGTCTGGGCCAGCTCGGCCTCGCTGGCCTCGTCGCTGGATTGGCCGGTGGAGGCCAGTTGCGCCTTGAGGTCGGCGAGGCGCTCGATGCCCGCCTCGAGCCGTGACTGATAACCGGCTTCCAGTTCGCTGCGCCGTGTCTGGTGCTTTTCCTCGAGCTCGCGCTCGCTGGCCCACTGCTGTTCCTGACGCGCGGCCCGGGCGTCGCCCAGTTCGTCGAGCCGGGCCTGGATTTCCTCGCTGCGCCGCGAGAGGTCGTCGGCGAGTTCGCGCAGTCGCGCTTCCAGGCGCGAGCGGTTGGCCGCCGTGGCCTCCTGCATCACCGTCAGGTGTTCCTGCAGCTGGCGGGCCTGCTCGCGCCACTGCGGCAGTTCGGCGAGGTCGCGCTCCAGGGCCGGCATGTCGGCCTCGGCGTAGGCCTCGTATTGCTGCTGCAGGTCGTTGAGGCTGCGCTGGGTACGCTCGAGTTCGCTGGCCAGTTCGCTGATGCGGTCATTGAGCCGGTCGCGGGTCTGCTCGTACTCCTGCTCGCGGGCCTGGAAGGCTTGCTGCTGGGTATTGAGATCGGCCTCGCTGTCGGCGAGCTGGCGTTCGGCACGGTGGCGGTCGGCTTCCAGCTGGGGCTTGAGTTGCCACAGGGTGGTCTCGAGATCGGCGATCTCGCGGTCGACCTCGGCCAGCTCGGCCAGGGATTGCTGCAACGGCGCCAGGCGCATGGACTGGCGCATCTGGGCGATCCATTCGCGGGCCTTGGTGCTGCGGATGCGGGTGACCGGCAGTTCGACGCCGTCTTCCTCGAAGATGGCCGCCAGCATGGTCTTGAGGGTGTCCATCTTGCCCTCCTTGGCATGCACCGCGGAGATCAGTTTCTCCATGTGGCGGATGCGCCGTTCGGGCTTGACCAGGCTGAACTGGGCGGCGGTCTGGCGCAGTTTCAGGGCCTCGCGGCGGTTGCCCTGTTGCTGGGTGAAGTCGTTCTGGATGACCGCGCGGTATTCCGAGGTGGCGTTCCACTTGGCGGAAAAAGGAATGCCCTGGCGACGCAGTCCGGCCAGCCAGGCCTCGGTCTCCAGGGCCGCGACGCCTTCCCGGCTTTCCACCAGATAGTCTTCGGGGCGATAGGAAGCGCCGACGAAGCGGTATTCGACGCCGCCTTCCTTCTTGCGGGTCAGCACGGCCTGGCAGACGTTGCCGGCCTCGCGGCGGTATTCGTAGATCAGATAGCTGTTGCGATGCGGCAGGTAGAAGGCATCGAATTTCATGCGCGTGCGCGGCACCACCTTGTTCGGCAGCTCACCGTAGAACACCGGTACCAGGCGTTGCAGCGTGGTCTTGCCGGAGGCATTGGTGCCGCAGATGTTGGTGTGGCCATCGACATCCAGTTCGACGACGCCATCCAGGTGACCGTGAATCATCACGATGCGGAGTAAGTGGGCCATGCTGCATCCTTGTCCATTGAGATAGACGATCACTGCTCCCTCGGCCAGCGGGGGCGCGACCGGCGCCAGGTCCTGGCGAGGGCGCTGTGAACCCGTCCCTGGGCGCTACTTTTGACATCCCTGTCAAAAGACCCTCGCCAGTCCCTGTCCCCGTCCCCGTCGCGCTGTCACCCGTGGCATGTCGCCATGGCAGGAGGGATTGATGGTTCCTTATCTTGCCAGAGTCCGACCACGAACTCATTCATGGGCGGCCGCCGGTGTCAGTGCGAGTCGGCCTGCATGGCGGCCAGGGCGGCGCGTGGGTCGCGGGGGTAGAAGCGTTCGGGTTGTTGCGCCAGGTGGGGGAAGAAGCGGGTGTCCTTGTAGGGCATCTTCATGAAGCCGGAGACGCCGAGGCCTTCGATCAGCGCCACGGCGTCGAGGATGTCGTCCAGGCGTCGGCGGAATTCGTCTTCCCGGGAGGGGTCGAGCAGGCGGTAGTGGCTGTGAATCTTGAGGTGCTCGGGCAGCGCTTCGAAGATGATCATGCCGGTGTGGTGGATCTCGTTGAGGGCTTCCAGGGCGGTGATGATGGCTTCGGGCAGGACCAGGAATTCGTCCGGGTCGGGGCCGTCCTCGAAGTAGCTGTGCAGTCGGGTGCGGTCCTCGAGCTCGGGGACGTCGCTGACTTCATAGGCCAGGCGAATGTCCGGCGGGATCACGAAGGGTCGGTCGGGGCCTTCGCGGTCCAGGTGCAGGGTGTCGCGGGCATTGAACAGACAGCTCTTGAAGATGCCCTGGCGGTGAATGGCCCGGGCCAGGCTGACCATGTTGTTGACGGCGGCGACGAAGGCCGGCTTGAGCGCCGGGTCGTGCAGGTTCAGGGAGGTGTCGATGTAGACGCCTTCGGCCTCCCAGCGCACCGCCAGGCCGCCCACTACGGGGTAGCTGCCCAGCCGGCTGACAGCGGCCAGGAAGGCCTTTTCGGTCTCGCCCATACCCTGCATGAAGTTCTTGTAGTAGCGGTCAAGCTGGACGTCGTTGACCTCGCTCAAGCTGTCGCGGCCGCCTTCCTCGCGCAGGAAGGACTTGCGGGAGCTGTAGACCACGGTGTCGATCTCGCTGGCCGCCGAGCGCGTCCACACCGGCACCAGGGCGGTTTCCGGCGGCTCGGGCAGGTCAAGCATGACCAGGCGGCCGAGGCGCGGCATCTCGCTAATGAAGTAGTCGCCGGCGCGTCGGCGCACCTCGGGGTCGGGGTCGAGCATGCCGTCGAGCAGGCGCGCGAATTCCCGCGGCAGGCCAAGCGAAGTGGCTGGAATGACCCGATGGCCGAAGCGACACGACTGGCCGGAGGCCAGCGCATAGAGGGTGCCGGCGGCGCCCTGCTCGTCGAAGCGGGGCGACGACAGCGCGCCGTTGAGCTGTTCCTCGCCGATGAAGTAGACATCCCCCAGCCGGGCATTGGTCTGCTGCAGGTTGTCGGACATCAGCTCCATGACGTTGGTGGCGACGAACTGCTGGTTGGCATCCAGCTGGGCGAACACCGAGGAGCCCCAGTCGATCAGGGCGACGCGCTCGCGGTCGGCGTCGAAGACCAGGTTGGAGGGCTTGATGTCGCCGTGCACCACCGGGCGCCCGGCCGGCCCGTTTTCGTCGCGCAGGGCGCGCAGGATGCCGGCCAGCTGGTCGGCGATACGCACCACCAGGCGCGGCGACAGGCGCCCTTCGCGGCGCGAGACTTCCTCGAGGTTGAGGCCCGGGGCGCGCTCCATGACCAGGATCGACTGGTGGCGTACGCGTTGATAGGCGATCAGCCGCGGCACATGGGGGTGATCCACCTGCTCGAGCATGAAGGCCTCTTCCTCGAGGCGATCCTGGATCTCGCGCGACAGCGTGACCCGCGTGAACTTGAAGACATACTGCTCGCCATGCTCGGTCACCCCGGCGAACACGAAGCCGTAGGCGCCCTTGCCGATCAGCTCGATATGGCGGTAACCGAGCTGTTCGAGCTGCGCCTGGCACAGCGCCACCCACTCGCGCAGCTTGCGCGCATCGTCGTGACTCAGCAGATAGACCGACTGGTCTTCCGGAATATAGAACTGCTGGAGCGGCGGTTGAGTCATCGGCGTTTCCTGCACGGTCTTCCCCAACCACCTCCAGAGTCCTGGCTTAATCGAGGCGTTTATACCGCTTACTTTAACTGCGGCCTGGGGGCTCAGCAGATTCCAGGGTCAGTTTACCCTCGCTTGCTGCGGGCTTGGGGGTGCGCAGGTTCATGACGTTCACCTGCCGATATGGACAGGAATGACTCGCCCTGCCTAATCGCTGAACAGATCGGCATGGCTACCCGTACGAGCGAGGTACAGTTCGTCATCCATTACGCAGTAAAGCAGCAACCAATCGGGTTCAATGTGTGCATCACGGTAGCCCTTCCAGTTTCCCCGCAGCGGATGGTCCTGATAGGCATCCGGCAAGGGAGCTTGCTCAAGCAGCAGACCCAGAAGCACACGCAACTTGTCCATATCCCTGGACCTTCTTTACATCCCGCTTGAACTGGCTGGAACGGACCGGGGTCAGCATCAGATCCCCAGATCATCGTACAGAGCATCCGCGTTATCAAAGCGTTTGCCCTTGCCGGTTTCCAGCTCCTTCAGTGCCTTGGCCGTGGTGGCATTGGGCACCTGTACGGCAAACGGCAGGCGTTGTTCATCGGCGACTCGCAACATCAGCAGCCGAATGGCGTCGGACACGGACAACCCCATGGCCTCCAGAGCGGCAGTGGCACGCTCCTTGGTTTCACTGTCAATGCGGGCGCGAACCACGGTATCAGCACTCATGATGGACTCCTGTATTTAGTGGCTACATTGTAGCTACATTATAGTCGGGTGGTACCTCCCTGTCACCACTGCTTTGTGATCACCAGAGCTGACGCTCCCTTTCCCTCAACAGACTCCTTGTTTTCACCTCATCATTTAAAGCCGATTCAGCGCAACGACAGCAGCATGGTTTCCGGGTCCTCCAGATAGCCCTTCCAGACGTTGCAGAAGCGGGCGATGGTGCCGCCGTCGATGAGGCGGTGATCGCCGGCCCAGGTGGCGGTCATGATGGCCCGCGAGACCACCTCGCCGTTGGCGTCGAAGCGCGGCAGCCACTGGGTCTTGCCGATGGCGACGATGGCGACCTCCGGAGCATTGATGATGGGCGCGGCGTAGGTGCCGCCCAGGGCTCCGATGTTGGACATGCTGATGGTGCCTTGCTGCAGGTCGGCGCGGGATACCCGCCCTTCGCGGGCCGCAGTGGTCAGTCGCTGCACCTCGGCGGCCACCTCGAGCAGCGACAGCGACTCGACCTGCTTGACGTTGGGCACCATCAGGCCGGCCTTGCCGTCCACCGCCATGCCGATGTTGCAGTGCGACTGGTAGTGGATCTCGCCGGCCTCCATGTCGAGCCGGCTGTTGAGAATCGGATGGGCCTGGACGGCCAGCGCCAGCGCCTTCATGAACAGCGGCATCAGCGTCAGGCGTGTCTCCTGCGCCTCGGCCTGGGGCTTGAGGCGATCGTGCAGGGCCAGCAGCCGGGTGACGTCGATCTCCTCGCCGTACTGGAAGTGCGGGATCGTCGAGGCGGACTCGACCATCTGTCGGGCCATGGCGGCGCGAACACCACGCAGCGGCTCGACACGCGACGTGGCCTCGCCAGCGGGGCTCGGGCCGCTCGAGGCCGCGTTGCTCTCGGCCGACTGAGTGGCCACGGCGCCGTCCAGAAAGCTCAGCACGTCTTCCTTGAGCACGCGACCGTCCTTGCCGGAGCCCGGCACCTGGTCGAGGCGCAGCTCGTTCTCGCGCAGCAGACGCCGCACCGCCGGGCTGGCCGGAATGCGCCCGTAGGCGCCGCGGCCGCTTGCCGGCGGGGCTACCGCTGGCGCTTCGGCCTGCGGCGATGCGGGGCGTGGCGTGGCGTCAGCGGGCGCGCTGCCCTCGCCTTGCGCGTCTTCGGCGTCATCCGCGGGCTCGGCGTTGTCTCCGCTCTCGCCGCTTTCAGTACTTTCGTCACTCTCACCGCCCTCGGCGTCGTAGGCAAAGAGGGGTTCATGGACCCGGGCGGTCTCGCCCTTGGCCACATGCAGCCGGGTAATGGTGCCGGTTTCCGGCGCGGTGATCTCGACCAGTGCCTTGTCGGTCATGACCTCGACCACCGGCTGATCCTCGGCCACGCTGTCGCCTTCCTGCACGTGCCATTCAACGACTTCACATTCCACGATACCTTCGCCGATATCGGGCAACTTGAACTGGGTCATCGGTGTCTCCCTGGGTATCGGCTCAAAAGTTCACGCTGGCGCGGATCGCTTCATGGATCTTGAGATGATCCGGCAGGTACTCCTTCTCCAGCGTCTGCGGGAAGGGCGTATCCAGGCCGGTCACTCGCATCACGGGCGATTCGAGATACAGGAAGCAGCGCTCCTGCACGGTGGCAGCGATCTCGCCGGCGAAGCCGCCGGTGCGCGGCGCTTCGTGGGTGACGACCAGGCGGCCGGTCTTGAGCACCGAGTCGACGATGGTGTCCTCGTCCCAGGGCAGGATGGTGCGCAGATCGATGACCTCGCAGGAAATGCCGTCCTTCTCGGCCAGTTCCACGGCGCGTTCGATGACCTCCATCTGCGCGCCCCAGCCCACCAAAGTGACATCGCTGCCCTCGCGGGTAACGGCCGCCTCGCCGAGGGGCAGTTGATAGTCCTCCTCGGGCACCTCGCCGGTGGAGGCGCGATACAGCCGCTTGGGCTCGAAGAACAGCACCGGATCGGGGTCACGAATCGACGCCAGCAGCAGGCCCTTGGCCTCGTAGGGATTGCGCGGAATGACGATCTTCAGGCCCGGCGTGTGGGCGAAATAGGCTTCCGGCGACTGGGAGTGATAGTGACCGCCGGAGATGCCGCCGCCATAAGGGGCGCGCAGGGTCAGGCCGCCGACGTTGAACAGGTCGCCGGAGCGATAGCGGAACTTGGCGGTCTCGTTGACCAGCTGGTCGAAGGCCGGAAAGATGTAGTCGGCGAACTGGATC
The DNA here is from genome assembly GCF_030409235.1 of Halomonas almeriensis. GTDB lineage: Bacteria > Pseudomonadota > Gammaproteobacteria > Pseudomonadales > Halomonadaceae > Halomonas > Halomonas almeriensis. The sequence continues at coordinate 53,524 of NZ_JAUFPO010000014.1, read as the reverse complement.
TCCGCCACCGGCACCGAGCCCTGCGAGGCCAGGCCATTGGCGAAGCCGACGATGCCCTGCTCGACGATCGGCGTGTTGAAGCAGCGCGCATGGCCGTATTTTTCCTGCAGGTGACTGGTGGCCCGGAAGACCCCGCCGAAGCTGCCGACGTCCTCGCCGAAGCACAGCACCTTGTCGTCCTCGGCCATGGCGATGTCCAGGGCCTGGTTGATGGCCTGCAGCATGTTCATGTTGGGCATCTCAGGCGCCTCCCTGATCGGTCGTGACATCCGTGCTGTCCTTGACGTCCGGGTCCAGCGAGCTCGCTCCCCGGGGATAGGCATCCGGATAACGACGCACATGCGCCGTCAGGGCATCGAGCTGGCGCTGCAGGGCCGGGGTGACATCGGCGTAGACGTCGCTGACCAGGGTGCCCAGGTCGGGCGGCGGACGCTTCTCGGCGCGTTTCATGGTCTCCAGCACTTCGCGACGCAGCTCGTCCTGGCGGGCATTTTCCTCGTCATCGCTCCACCAGTCGCGCTCGATCAACCAGCGTTTCATGCGCAGGATGGGGTCCTTTTCGCGCCAGGCTTCCTCCTCCTTGCGCGAGCGGTAGCCGGAGGGATCGTCAGAGGAGGAATGAGCCGCCAGGCGATAGGTCATGGCTTCGATGAGCACCGGCTTGTTGTGCTCCACGGCGATGCGCCGGGCTTCCTCGGTGGCGCGGTAGACGGCCAGGATGTCGTTGCCGTCGATGCGGATGACATGCATGCGATAGCCGAGTGCCCGGGGCGCCACGCCGTCGGCGGCAAACTGCTCGACGGTGGGCGTGGAGATGGCGTAGCCGTTGTTGCGGCAGAAGAAGATCACCGGCGCGTCGTGGACCGCCGCCATGTTCAGGGCGGCATGAAAATCGCCCTCGGAGGCGGCGCCCTCGCCGAAAAACACCAGGGTGCAGAGGCCATTGCCGGCCAGCTTCTGGCCGTAGGCATAGCCGGTGGCCTGGGGAATCTGGGTGCCCAACGGCGAGGAGATGGTCATATAGTGCAGCTTGCGCGAGCCGTAGTGAATCGGCATCTGCCGGCCCTTGCCATAGTCGAGCTGATTGCCGAACAGCTGGTTCATGAACTCGTCGAAGCTGAAGCCGCGATAGACCAGCGCGCCCTGCTCGCGATACTGCGCCATGATCATGTCGGCATCGTCGAGGGCGGCAGTGGCGCCGACCACGGCGGCCTCCTCGCCGGTGCACTGCATGTAGAAACTCAGGCGCCCCTGGCGCTGGGCGGCCATCATGCGCTCGTCCATCACGCGGGTGGCCAGCATGGCTTCATAGATGCGGCGCGCCTTGTCGCGCTCGATGTCCGGCGCTTGCGCGCCTTCGAGCGGTCGACCGTCCTCGCCGAGGACGCACCAGGTCGGGATGCGGTATTCGTCACCGGCCAGAAACTCCGGTGTGCCGGTCATGGGCGCCGGCGGCATGGTGCTGTCGGGTCTTGTTGTCATGTGATGATCATCCTTGCCCCTTTTGGGGGAAGTATTGTCATTGTCATGGCGGACTGCCAGGGGGTTGCCCCGACATTCCGCGCTTTCGATTTACGTTAACGTAAACTGTAGAGGCAGAATAGCCAAGTTGGAAGTAGCTGACCAGCCATTCAGGCTGGCAGCTATTGCGGGGAAGCGGGCTGCAAGCGCGCAAAGAGGCTGTCGACGCTCAGCGCGAGCAGGCCGATCAGCAGCGCGCCCTGCAGCACATAGGCGATGTTGCCGTTGACGATGCCCGAGATGATGGGGTCGCCGAGGTTGCTGGCGCCCACCGTGGAGCCGATGGCGGCGGTGGCGATGTTGATGGTCACCGAGGTACGGATGCCGGCCAGGATGATGGGAGCGGCCAGCGGCAGCTCGACCCGAAGCAGCCGCTGGCCACCGGTCATGCCCATGCCGCGGGCGGCTTCCGCCACCCCGCCATCGATGCCTTCCAGGCCGGCCAGGGTATTGCGCACGATGGGCAGCAGGCCGTAGAGCAACAGCGCGACGATGACCGGCAGGGTGCCGAAGCCGAGCACCGGCACGGCCAGCGCCAGTACGGCCACGGGCGGAAAGGTCTGTCCCATGGAGGCCAGCTGACTGACCATGGGCAGGAAGTCGCGGCCCGCTGGGCGCGTCACGGCAATGGCGGCGGCCACGCCGATGCCGATCGCCAGCAGGGCGGCAACGCCTACGACCAACATATGACGACCCAGCAGCAGGAAGAAGTCGGCCCTGGCATAGATGACGTCGCGGCTATCGGGCTCGACCAGGCGAAACAACGGCTCAAGCCACGGCATGCCCCAGCAGGCGTATGTCAACAGCAACAGCCAAGCCAGGGGGGCCAGCCAGCGCCTTGCCGCAGACCCGTTGGCGCAGGGCGACGAACGAGTCGCCGTAGAAGCGGTGTGATTCATGACGGTACCCTGCCCTTAGCCGGCGGCTCGGTGGTGGCGGTCATGCCCCCTCCCCGAGGCCTCGCCGTTAATGCCCACGAGCTGTGCCAGATACAACTGCCCCACTGGCCGGCCCGCCTCATCGACCACGGTCAGGCGCTCGGTATGGCGCCACAGCATGATCGACAGCGCCTCGCGCAGGGTGGCATGCTGCGCCACCTGTTGCTCATCCGGCGGCGCGTCGTCCAGCGCTACCATGCGCTGGCTGACCGGCAGCAGGGCCGCTTCCTTGAGGCCGCGATCCTCACCACCCAGCAGCGACTCGACAAAACCATCGGCGGGCCGGCGCAGCAGTTCGAGCGGATGGCCCTGCTGGATGATGCGACCCTGATTCATGACCACCAGACGATCTGCCAGCCGCAGGGCTTCGTCCATGTCGTGGGTGACGAAGACGATGGTCTTGTTGAGCCGGGCCTGGAGGCGAATCAGCTCGTCCTGAAGCGACTCCCGGGTGATCGGGTCGAGGGCGCCGAAGGGTTCGTCCATCAAAAGGATGTCCGGGTCGGCGGCCAGGGCCCGGGCCACGCCGACCCGCTGGGCCTGGCCGCCGGAAAGCTGACTGGGGTACTTGTCGGCAAACTCCGCCACCTCGAGCCCTAGCAGCGCCATGAGTTCCTCGACCCGTTCGCGGATGCGCGCCCGTGGCCACTTGAGCAGGCCCGGCACCAGGCCAATGTTGCGCGCCACCGTCCAGTGCGGGAACAACCCGGTACTCTGGATGGCATAGCCGATGCGCCGGCGCAGCACTTCCTCGCGGAACTCGCGCACCGGCTGCCCTTCCAGGTGGATTTCCCCGGCGCTGTGTTCGATCAGACGATTGATCATGCGCAGGGTCGTCGACTTGCCACACCCCGAGGTTCCGATCAGCACACACAGCTCGCCCCGGGCTATATTCAGCGAAACGTCGTCCACCGCCAGAGCGTCGCCAAAACGCTTGCTGACTTGCATCAATTCGATCACCGCAGGCCTCCGGGTCGCAGTCGTTCGGTCAGGGCGCCCAGCAGGGCATCGGCCAGCAGGGCCATGATCAGAATCGGCAAGGCGCCCAGCAGCACCAGGTCCATGGCCGCCTGTCCCAGCCCCTGAAAGATGAAGCGCCCCAGCCCGCCGGCCCCGATCAGCGCAGCCACGGCGGTCAGGCCGATGGCCTGAACCGTGGTGATGCGAATACCCTCGAGCAATACCGGCAGGCCCAGGGGCAGACGTACCTGGCGAAAGATCTGGGCGCGGCTCATGCCCATGCCACGGGCGGCATCAATAACGCCCGGGTCCACTTCCTCTAGGGCCACATAGGTGTTGCGGACCATGGGCAGCAGGCTGTAGGCGACCAGCGCCAGCAGCGCCGGCGCCCAGCCGATGCCACTGACGCCCAGTGCATCGATCCACTCGAAGCGATTGGACAGCCAGGCCAATGGCGCCAGCAAAAGGCCGAACAGGGCCAGGCTGGGGATGGTCTGCAGAAAGTTGAGCAGCGTGAAGCCGAAACGCTGGGCGCTCGGCCAGCGGCGCATGGCCATGGCCAGCCCCACGCCCAGCGAAAGACTGACCAGCACAGCGACACTGACCAGCAACAGGTGCTCGCCGATGGCCGCGATGAAGGCCGGCTCTCGCGCCAAGTATTCTTGACGCAGCGCCAGGGGCTCGAGAGCCGTCAGCAGGCACAGCCCCAGGCTGAGCAGAGGCAGGAGGTCGAGCAGCGCCCCCTGCCAGCGCGGCACACGGATACGGCCGCGCAACTCGATACGCGAGAGCAACAGCATGAAGAGCGCCAGCCATACGGCGGGGCCGATGGACAGACGCGACTGGGGAAGTGCCGGGTCTACCGTCAGCGCGGCCGCCACCACCAGCCATACGGGCAGGGCCGCGAGCATCGCCATGACCAGCAGCAGCGCCACCCGCAGGCGCCCGGGGCTCGGCCGCCAGGCCAGCCACAACACGCCGAGCATGGGCGCAACGCTGAGCAGAATGCCCGGCCAGCCGGCCACACCGCCCAGGCCGATGCCCTCTCCGGGAACAATACGGTTGGCGGCCACACTGACCGCATCCAGGCCAAGCCAGCTGACCAGCAGTACCAGCATCAGACTGACCAGCACGCTATTGGACCCTGCTCCCTCTCGCATCAAGCCGCTCAGCCATTCAGATGTTCAGGAATTCACGAGAGGCGCTTGATCGGCGCCTCTCCAGTCGAAGTCAGTCGGACAGCGACTCGAGGAAGTCGGCCGCCACATCCGCCGGGGGAAGCCCCTTGACGGCCACATTGCCGTTGAGACGTTGCAGGGTGTCGCGGTCCAGGGCCTCGAAGACCGGTGCCAGCAGGCTTTCGATCTCGGGATAGGTCTCGAGCACCGACTCGCGAATCACCGGGGCGGGCTGGTAGATCGGTTGAACGCCCAGGGTGTCGTCCATGACCACCAGGTCGAGTGCCTGAAGGCCGCCGTCGGTGCCATAGGTCATGGCGGCATTGACACCACTGGTCTGCTGGGCGGCGGCGCGCATGGTGGCGGCGGTGTTGCCGCCGGAGAGCACCAGCAGCTGGTCGTCGCTGAGTTCGAAGCCGTAGGCATCCTGGAAGGCCGGCAGCGCCTGGGGCGACTCGATGAACTCGGCACTGGCTGCCAGCTTGAAGTCACCGCCATCATCCAGATAGGCCGCCAGATCCTCGAGGCTGGTGAGCTCGTTCTGGCGTGCCAGCTCGCCCCTCAGGCTGATCGCCCAGGTGTTGTTGGCGTCGGCCGGGGTCAGCCAGACCAGGCCGTTGCGCTTGCGATCCTCGGCCTTGACGGTCGCATGGGCATCCTCGGCATTCTTCCACACATCGCTGTCGGCCATGTCGAAGAAGAAGGCGCCATTGCCGGTGTACTCGGGGTAGAGGTCGATCTCGCCGGAGGTCAGGGCCTCGCGCACGATGCTGGTGGTGCCAAGCTGCAGGCTGTTTTCCACCTTGATGCCGTTGTTCTCCAGGCGCTGCAGGATCAGTTGCCCCAGCACCGAGCCTTCGGTGTCGATCTTGGAGGCCACGACCACCGGATCGCCCTCTTTCGGGGTGTCGGCCTGGGCCGTCATGGACAGGGCCATCAGGCCACCGGCCGCCAGGGCGGCAAAACGCGTGAGAGACGAGTTCATCATTAGCACCTGCTGGTCGGGAATGTCGGGTGAAGTATAAAGTGCCACATACCAGACTGTCGGAACACCATGGCGATGTCATCCTGAGGCCTCATGCCACCCTACGATACCGATTTTCTCGAACGCTGGCAGCATCCGCAGGTACGTAACCTGGCCTGGCTGCTGAGCGCCCCGGACCTGCTGTCCCTGGCCTGGCCGGGCCGGCCGACGCGCCAATCCCTGGGCCTGGGGAGCCGGCAGGCCCTGCAGGGCTACCTGGATCGACAGGCCGAGGCGCCCGCGATGCTGGAGGCCATGACCGGGGAGCCCGGCGCCTCGCGTCTCGGTCACTACCATGAGCGGCTCTGGCAATACCTGCTGCAGACGGCGCCGGGGACACGCTTGCGGGTGCACAACCTGGCGGTGATTCGCGGGCGCCGCACCCGGGGTGAGCTGGATCTGGTCTATCAACAGCGACAGGGCGATACCACACCGATTCACCTGGAGCTGGCGATCAAGTTCTATCTGGGCCTGCCGAGCGGGCCCGGCAGGCCGAACGACCCGGCCCGCTGGATCGGCACCAACGGCATGGACAGCCTGGCTCTCAAGCAGGCCCACCTGGAACGTCACCAGTTCCCCCTGGCCCACTCGCCGGATGCCCGGGATGCCCTGGCCACCGCCCTCGGCCCATCCTGGCAGGGACGTCTGCAGCAGCGTCTGGCCATGCCCGGCGTGCTCTTCTATCCCTGGGAACACCCAATGCCCGCCCCCGTTCAGGCCCACTCCGCCCATTACCGTGGGCTCTGGCTACACTGGGCACACTGGCCGGCCTTCGCCGCCACGCTGGACGACGCGACCCGGGGCAGCTGGCTGGGCAAGCCTCACTGGCTGGCCCCTCCTGCCCGCCGTCATCTGCTCGGCCTGGATGAGTTGGCCGCCTGCCTGGCAGAACACTTCGCGCACAGCGGCGCACCGCGGCAGCTGGCGCTCTACCGTCCCGGCAAGGGCTGGCAGCGGGTCTTTGTCGTGGAGGATGACTGGCCCCGGCAGATTCCCCTGGGGCCCAGTGGCTGATGGCCTCGAGTCAGAAGCTGTTCAGCAACGCCACGCGCGACGGCCGGGCAAAATCAGCCTTGTTGAGCAAGACATCATCGGCCATGGACACGCCCCCGTTGCTTGATATCGTCGACCAGCTCGCGCCGTTGGATGGTGAGGTCCCAATACTCGCTGAATACGCTCAGCTCGTACTCGTCGGCAACGGACCCGGCGGACCAGACCGGCCCGCCATGACTCAGAACCTGATGCTGCATGACGGTCGATGCACCGCGCAGGTCCACCAGATCCACATCACGCCCCAGACGAGAAGCCAGTGTCTGGGCCACTTCCCAGCGCCGCTCGGCCTCCAGTGGCCGGGGCAACAGGACGGCCAGGTCGACATCACTGTCCAGACGCGAACTGCCATTCGCCTGACTGCCAAACAGGTAGACCGCCTGCAGGCCGGGCAGCACCTGCCGTAGATACTGGATGGCATCCGAGCATTCGCTGGGCGTCAATGACATGGCTTCACCTGTCGTCCCTGATGCCCCGGCTCATTCGCCGGGGGCCTCGAACACCCAGGAGGTGCCTTCGCGGCTGTCCTTGAGGACGATGCCCAGGGCGGCGAGCTCGTCGCGGATGGCATCGGCCCGCGCGAAGTCACGTGCCTGCTTGGCCTCGGCACGCTCGCTGATGCGCGCCTGGATCTCGTCCTCGCCGAGCGGCAGCTCGCCGGCTCCACCCTTGAGGAAGTCGGCGGGTACCTGCTGCAGCAATCCCAGCACACCGCCCAGCCGCTTGAGTTCCGCGGCCAGGGCCACCGCCTGCTCGGGAACTTCCTTGCGCGCCCGGTTGACTTCCCGGGCCAGATCGAAGAGCACCGAGAGCGCCTCGGCGGTGTTGAAGTCGTCGTCCATGGCCTCGGTAAAGCGCGCGTCGAAACGCTCATCCACCTGCCCCGCCGTGGCGTTTTCGAGGTCCAGCCCGTCCAGGGCGTTGTAGAAACGCTCCAGAGACTTGCGGGCATCGGCCAGGGAGTCCGGTGCATAGTTGATCGGGCTGCGGTAATGGCTGGCCACCAGCAGATAGCGCACCACTTCCGGGTCGTGATGCTCGAGCACGTCACGAATGGTGAAGAAGTTGCCCAGCGACTTGGACATCTTCTCGTGCTGCACGCGCACGGCCCCGGCATGCATCCAGGTGTTGACGTAGGTCTTGCCGGTGGCGGCCTCGCTCTGGGCGATCTCGTTCTCGTGGTGGGGGAAGGTCAGGTCCGGCCCGCCACCATGAATATCGAAGGTGTCGCCCAGGCAGCAGGTCGACATGGCCGAGCACTCGATATGCCAGCCGGGGCGGCCTGGCCCCCAGGGCGAGGGCCATTCGGCCTCGCCGGGCTTGGCGGCCTTCCACAGCACGAAGTCGAGCGGGTCTTCCTTGTGCGCGTCGACATCCACCCGGGCGCCGGCCCGCATTTCGTCGGGGTCGCGGTTGTTGAGCTTGCCGTACTCGGCGAAACGGCGCACGCGGTAGTAGACATCGCCATTGTCCGCCGCATAGGCATAGCCCTTGTCGATCAGCGTCTGGATCATCGCCGTGATGTCGTCGACATGGCCGGTGGCGCGCGGCTCGTGGTCGGGCCGCTGGACGCCAAGGCGGCCTTCGTCCTCGTGCATGGCGTCAATCATGCGTTCGGTGAGCGCCTGGATGCTCTCGCCGTTTTCCTCGGCACGCTTGAGGATCTTGTCGTCGATGTCGGTGATGTTGCGCACATAATTGACGTCATAGCCCCGGGCCCGCAGATAACGGGTGATGACATCGAAGGCCACCATCACCCGGGCGTGACCCAGGTGGCAGTAGTCGTAGACCGTCATGCCGCACACGTACATGCGCACCTTGCCGGCCTCTAGAGGCGTGAGCGCTTCCTTGCGACGTGTCAGGGTGTTGTAGATCTGCATATCAGCCCTTCTTCCTGATCTTCGCCCAGGTGTCCTTGAGTCCCACGGTGCGGTTGAACACCAGCTTGTCGGCGCGACTGGCGTAGCGGTCGGCGCAGAAGTAGCCGACGCGCTCGAACTGGTAGCGACTCTCCGGCGGCGCCCCCGCCAGGCTCGGCTCGGCAAAACCCTGGACGGTGACCAACGACTCGGGATTCAGGTGCTCGAGGAAGTCGGCATCGCGGTCCTTGTCGGGCTGCTCGACCTGGAAGAGGTTGTCGTAGAGACGTACCTCGACCGGCAGACCGTGCGCGGCGCTGACCCAGTGCAGCACGCCCTTGACCTTGCGGTCCTCGGGGTTCCTGCCGAGGGTGTCGAAGTCTACCGAGCAGCGCAGCTCGACCACCTCGCCGGCATCATCCTTGATGACCTCGTCGCAGCGAATCACGTAGCTGTTGCGCAGGCGAACTTCCTTGCCCGGAGCCAGGCGGAAAAACTTCTTCGGGGGATCTTCCATGAAGTCATCCCGGTCGATGTAGATCTCCCGAGTGAAGGGCACACGGCGCACCGGCATGTCGTCGCGAGCGGGGTGGCCGGCCACGTCATAGACCTCTTCATGATCCTCGGGGACATTGGTCAGCACCACCTTGAGCGGCTTGAGCACGCACATGGCGCGCGGGGCGTTGTCCTCGAGATCCGAGCGAATGGCGTGGTAGAGCATGGCGATGTCCACCAGGCCGCCATCGGCACGGGTGACACCGATCATCTCGCAGAACTTGCGTACCGAGGCCGGCGTGTAGCCACGGCGGCGCATGCCGGAGATGGTGGGCATGCGCGGGTCGTCCCAGCCGTCGACATAGCCCTGGTCGACCAGCAGCTTGAGCTTGCGCTTGGAGGTCAGGGTGTAATTTAGGTTGAGCCGTGCAAACTCGATCTGACGCGGCTGCGACGGTACCGGCAACTGCGCGAGAAACCAGTCATAGAGCGGACGGTGATCCTCGAACTCCAGCGAGCACAGCGAGTGAGTGACGCCTTCGATGGCATCGGACTGGCCATGCGCGAAGTCGTAGGACGGATAGATCTTCCACTTGTCGCCGGCCTGGTGATGGCTGGCATGACGGATGCGGTAGAGGATGGGGTCGCGCAGGTTGATGTTGGGTGACGCCATGTCGATCCGCGCGCGCAGCACCTTCTCGCCCTCGGCAAACTCGCCGACCCGCATGCGTTCCAGCAGGTCGAGGTTTTCCTCGACACCGCGGTCGCGATACGGGCTGGGGGTGCCGGCTTCGGTCAGGGTGCCGCGATATTCGCGAATCTCGTCCGGCGAGAGGTCATCCACATAAGCCTTGCCTTCGTTGATCAGGTGCCGGGCCCAGGCGTAGAGCTGGTCGAAGTAATCGGAGGCGTAACGCACTTCGCCAGCCCATTCGAAGCCCAGCCAGTTGACGTCGGCCTTGATGGCATCGATGTAGGCCTGCTCTTCTTTGTCGGGATTGGTGTCATCGAAGCGCAGGTGACAGTCGCCCCCGAACTGCTCGGCGAGCCCGAAATTCAGACAGATCGACTTGGCGTGGCCGATATGCAGAAAGCCGTTGGGATGCGGCGGGAACCGGGTGACGATCCTGTCGTGACGGCCAGCCTCGAGTTCTTCCTGGATCTGGTTGCGAATGAAATTCGGCGCGCTGGTGGTCTCGGTCATGTTGATTGGGCAACCTCTGGTTGGACGCGGGCCTGTCGATCGTGGCCGGGGATTCCGGCTTCGCGCATCGACGCAAAACCGCTATTATAGCGCCACGCCCATGCACGGCGCCAAGGCATCCGGCCAATCGACAGGAAATCGTCATGATCACGCTAGAAACGAACTTCGGCGACATCGTCATCGCCCTGAATCACGAGAAAGCCCCGAAGACAGCGGCCAACTTTGAACAGTATGTCCGCGACGGCTTCTACGACAACACCCTCTTTCACCGTGTGATCGACGGCTTCATGGTGCAGGGAGGCGGCTTCGATCTGAACTTCAACCAGAAGCCGACCCGCGACCCCATCGAGAATGAAGCCGATAACGGCCTGCCCAATCGAGTCGGCACCCTGGCCATGGCCCGCACCCAGGACCCGCACTCCGCCACCGCGCAGTTCTTCATCAATGTGGCCGACAACGACTTTCTCAATCATCGCGGCAAGAACCTGCAGGGTTGGGGCTACTGCGTGTTCGCCGAGGTGGTCGAGGGCATGGACGTGGTCGAGCGCATCAAGAAGGTCGAAACCACACGCCGCGGCATGCATGCCGATGTGCCCGCCGAGGACGTGGTCCTCAAGACGGCGCGCCTGCAGAATGCGGCCGGCTGAGCCTGACGCGCGATCACCGGGAGGCGCGACGTCTTCCTCCCCGCCCACCATCCGGCAACCACGGACGCTGACATGGCCACTCTGCTGATTTCCGACCTGCACCTGCATCCCGGTGCCCCGGCAATAACCCAGGGGTTTCTCGACTGGCTGGACGAACGGGCCCGAGGCGCCGAAGCGCTGTACATCCTGGGCGACTTCTTCGAGGCCTGGATCGGCGACGACCTGCTCGACCTGGGAGATGCCGACCCGACCGGCAACGCGCCGCTCGCCCGGCGGATTGCCGAGGCGCTCAAGCGTCTCGCCGACCAGGGCACGGCCATCTACCTGATGCACGGCAACCGCGACTTCCTGCTCGGTGAGCGCTTTGCCGCCGATGCCGGCGCCACCCTCCTGCCCGACCCCAGCCTGGTCACCCTGGGCGATGAGCGGGTTCTGCTGATGCACGGCGACAGCCTTTGCACGCGTGACGAGGCCTACATGGCCTTTCGCGCCCAGTCACGTCAGCCCGAGTGGCAGGCACAGGTGTTGGCCATGCCGATTACCGAGCGCATCGAACTGGCCCGACAGCTTCGCGACCAGTCCGGTGAGGCCAATTCCAACAAAGCCGAGGACATCATGGATGTCACGCCGGAGGAAGTGGTGGCCAGCCTGCGCCAGCATGGCGTGACGACGCTGATTCATGGCCATACCCATCGCCCCGATGTTCACAACCTGGACGTGGATGGCCAACCGGCGCGCCGCTATGTACTGGGTGACTGGCAGCCCGACCGTGGCTGGGAAATCGTCGCGGCGCCAGGCGAAGCCTTGACGCTGCGCGATTTCCCGCTCCACAGCCGGTAAGGGCTACCAGCCGGACCCGGTGGCCGCTGGCCCGGCCGCGCTGGCGGCCTCGGGGTTAAGCTCTGCCGGATTGTCGCGTCCTGGGTACCAGGGCGAGCGCCCTTCCAGCACACCACTTTCCTCGATGATGCGGGCCACCTTGCCTTCCTGACGATACGCCATGATGTGAGCGCCACTGACACCCTCGATCTCGCGCACTTCCTGGAGAATGTCACGGCACAGCCGGGTGCCCTCCTCGCGCTGGTCCCGGGCGCCCTCCAGGCGCCGGATGACATGGTCCGGAATATGCACGCCCGGGACATGATCGCGGATCCAGCGTGCACTGCGTGCCGAAGCCAACGGCCCCATGCCGACCAGCACATGTAGCCGATCCGGGCCCTCCAGTAGCCCCATGTCGCCGACCTCGGCCATGAAGTCGCGCAGCGTGGCAGGGTCAAAGCAATACTGGGTCTGGATGAAGTTGGCACCGGCGGCCTTCTTCTTGGCCAGCCGCTGGGCGCGTAAATGCCGAGGCGGCACGAAGGGGTTCTCGGCCGCCCCCAGGAAAAGCCTTGGCGGACTGTCGATTCCCCGCCCACTCTCGAAACAGGCGTTGTCGCGCATGCCTCGGGCAATGTTAAGTAGGGACATGGAATCCAGGTCGAAGACCGGCCGAGCATTTGGGTGGTCACCGGCCTGGACACCGTCGCCGGTCAGGCACAGCAGGTTGCAGGCGCCCATGGCGGCTCCGCCCAGGATCTCGCCCTGCATGGCGATGCGGTTACGATCGCGGCAGGACATCTGAAGGATGGTGGCGTAGCCGACCCGGGTGAGCAGCGAGCACACGCCCACACTGGACATGTGACAGTTGGCGCCGGAGCCGTCGGTGGCGTTGATGGCGTCGACATAGCCATCGAAGATGGCCGCGCGCTGCAATACCTCTGCCGGGTCGGCGGAATCCGGCGGGCTGATCTCGGTGGTCACGGCAAAGCGCCCGGCGCGCAGTACCCGTTCCAGCCTTCCCGGCGACACATGCCCGGGCAGAACGGGCAGCGAATACCCGGGGACGGGTTCGTCATCGAACTTCATGGGAACCTCCTGCACCATGCTCGCCACGTGCCACCTTGAGCCAGGAGGAGGTGCCCTGCTGGCTGGCATCCACCGGCAGTTGCACGACCTCGATACGCTCGGCGTGCTTCATGCGCTGGCTGCCCTCCCAAGCATCCAGCCAGACGCAACGCATCTCCGGCTTGACTTCGCAGCCGCCATCTTCACGCACACCGCCACAGGGGCCATTGCGCAAGTGCTTGGGACAGTTCATGGGGCACGACATGCCCGTCGAACTGAGCACGCAGTGGCCGCACATCTGGCAGTCGAAGAGAAAGCCCTTGAGGTGTTTCTCGAGCCATGCCACCGGCGCCTCGAGACGTTGATAGCCGATACGCTCAAGCAGCGGAGCCGACCGCTTGAGCACCACCTCGAGGCCGGCATACAAGCGTTCGAAGGCATGGGCATGGCGAACCGCAAAGCGACGCACTCGATACATTATGGCCCCCTGTGCACGGTTAGGGTCGAGTTGGGAGACTTATTAAGATGCATTCTGTCACATCCAGCCTAGTCAGTGCCCGATCCGGCGGCATCTGTCATGGCGACAATGGCGTGTGTTGGAGCGGCCGGGGGGCAGAGCGCTAAGCTGTAAGCTGTAAGCTTTAAGCTGTAAGTGAAAAGTCGGATGAGGGAAGAAGGAAGGGGGAAGGAAAAGCTGGAAGCCTGAAGCTGGAAGTGGTGGGGTGCGAGCCGCGAGCGGTTGGAGGCATGGCGAGAGACGAGCTGCGTGTAGCGGGCAGCTCGTCTCTCGTGGCTCGTGTCTCGTGGCTCGTGAGGCGGTTTAGAAGCGTTCGATTTCGGCGTTGTCGCGGAGGTATTCGAGCAGGCCTTCGACGGCGGCCTGGGAGCGGAGTTGGTTGGCGATACGCGCGACCATGGCTTCGCTTTGTTCGTTGACTTCGCCTTCGCCGACGCTGTCGAGGGCAATCAGCACAACGCGTTGACCATCCACAGCGTGGCCGTAGACGCTCTGCTCACCCTCGGGATGAGCCAGCTTGAAGACCTGGCTGACAACCGGCTGGGCCACGGTGGTCTGGTCACGGCGGCTGAGGCTGTCGACTTGCTGCCAGTCGACCGCGAGCGATTCGCCGGCACGCAGTGGCGCAATCATCTCATCGGCTCGCGCCTGCAGCGCTTCTACCGTCTTTTGCGCCTGCACTGCACGGGTCACCTGCTCGCGCACGTCCTCGAGCGGCAGAGTGGCAGCCTCACGATGATCCAGGGCGCGCAGGACCAGCCGGCGGTCCTCGTCGAGCTCGATGACGTCGCTGTTGAAGCCTTCCTCGATGACTTCCGGCGCAAAGGCCTGGTCCATCACTCCAGGCTCGGAGAGAACGCCGGAGACGTCATCGCGACTCACCCAGTCTGTGGTCTGACGTTCGAGGTCGAGAGAGTCGGCGACACTCTGCAGGTCCTCGGCCGAAAAGCTCTCGTCGATCAGGCGCTGGACCCGCTCGTCGAAGTCGTTGGAAACACGCTGCATGGCCTCCTGTTCGGCCAGGCGCTCTCGCGATTCCTCGAAGGACGGGCGGTCGAGCTCGGTGACCTTGATCAGGTGGAGGGCGCTGTCGGTCTCGACGATATCCGACACCTGCCCCTCGTTGAGACTGAAGGCAGCGTCATCGAACGCCTCGCCGAAGAAGCCGCGGCTGATGATCCCCAGGTCACCGCCCTGCTCGCTGGTGGACGCATCATCCGAGTACTCGGCGGCCAGCTCCTCGAAGGCGGCGCCGTCAGCCAATGCTTGGCGGGCTTGATCGAGGCGTTTGCGCGCTTCCTGCTGGGTGCGCTCTTCACCATAGTTGACCATGATGTGGGACACGCGGCGGTCGACGTTGGCGGCCTCGTCCTGCCAGGCCTGACGCAACTCGTCGTCACTCAGTTCGACCTGCTCCGCCATGCGCTGCCGGTCCACGAGTACATAGGCCAGCTTGACCTGCTCGGGACGCTGATACTGCTCGGCATTGGCTTCGTAATAGGCCTGACGCTCCTGGTCACTGACCTCGGGCTGGCTTTCCAGGTCCTCCGCGCTCAGGGCATGGTGGCGGAAGCTGCGGGTCTGACGCTGCAGGGCGGCCAGGCGCTGCTCTTCGGTCTCCAGAGTGAATTCGCTGGTCGCCAGCCCCTGCCGGATCTGGTTACGCTTCATGTCGGAGCGCAACTGATCGCGGAAAGCCAACGGCGTGAAGCCGGCCTGGCGCAGCCGGCGCTGAAACAGCTCCTGGGAGAAATTGCCATCCTGATCCTGGAATTGCGACAGGTTGACGATCAGTTGATCGATCTGGCTCTCGGAGAGGTGCAGACCGCCCTCCTCGGCGTACTGGGTCAACAGACGCTCGGCAATCAGGCTGTCGAGCATCTGCGCTTGCAGCTCGCGTTCCTGGTCCGGCGGTACCTGACCACTGCGGATGGCACGCTGAACCTCTAGCTCCAGCTGCTGACGCTGGATGGGCTCGCCATTGACGGTGGCCACGTCGTTGCCATCATTGCCCAGCAGGCCAATCAGCGAGTCGGCCCCGAAAAGGCCCATGGCAACCACCACGGCACCGATGATGATCTTGGCGCCCCAGCTCGCGGAGCGGTCACGAATACTTTGCAGCATGCAAGCCTCGGCTGTATCTAAAGTTTCTGATCGCGGAACATTATACGCATCAGGCAAGGCCTGGCGACCTCGGCCGGGCCAACGCATCGTGTTGCGACAGGGTATGGGCGGCTCGCCCGGGTGTTAAAGATAAAAACGGGCGCACCGCGATGCGATGCGCCCGTTCAGGACTCGAAGCCAATGGTGATCGACGCAGGACGATACCTTAATTGACGGAGTCCTTGAGTGCCTTGCCAGCCTTGAAACTCGGCACCTTGGCGGCACTGATCTGGATCGGCTCGCCGGTCTGCGGGTTACGACCGGTGCGCGCCGCACGTTCCTTGACTGTGAACGTACCAAAACCCACCAGAGACACGCTGTCGCCCTTCTTGAGGCTATCTGCCACGGTGTCCACCATCGCATCCAGTGCACGCGATGCAGAGGCTTTGGGGATATCGGCAGAAGCGGCAATGGCTTCGATCAGTTCGGATTTATTCACACTTCACCCCTTGACTGTTTCGTAAATTAACTCTACTCAGCGAGACTTACAGCTGAATGGTGCCAGCACAGCATAGCGCTAGTTTATAGCAACGCGCTGAAAGATGTGTCAAGCGACCATCCCTGATAATCCCCATCATGCCGGGCTTTTTGCCTCGGCATGAAGATGAAAAAAACGTCAGTGAGTACTGATCATTGATTGAGTAGACGCAACTTCTTCTGCTCGGGTTTCGTCGTCATCCGAAATTGTCTTTTCGGTCAACGCCACATCAAGGACTTCGTCGATCCACCGCACTGGTCTGATATCCAGTGCATCCTTGATGTTATCCGGCACTTCCTTGAGATCCCGCCGGTTCTCCTCGGGAATCAGCACGGTCTTTATACCACCGCGCCTGGCCGCCAGCAATTTCTCCTTGAGTCCACCGATCGGCAGGACCTCGCCGCGCAGGTTGACCTCGCCGGTCATGGCCACGTCACAGCGCACCGGACGACCGGTATAGGCCGAGATCATGGCGGTGACCATAGCGATGCCGGCACTGGGACCATCCTTAGGCGTGGCGCCCTCGGGAACGTGGATGTGCAGGTCTTCCTTTTCGAAGCGCTCCGGGTCGACACCCAGCGAAATGGCTCGGGCACGCACCACGGTCTGGGCGGCACTGACGGATTCCTTCATGACGTCGCCCAGCGAGCCGGTCTTGTCGAGGCGCCCCTTGCCGGGCGTGACCACGGACTCGATGTTGAGCAGCTCCCCGCCCACCGAGGTCCAGGCCAGGCCGGTAACACGTCCGACCTGATCTTCTTGGTCGGCCAGGCCATAGCTGTAACGACGCACGCCGGCATATTCCTCGATGTCGGCGGCCGAGAGGTGGTCGGGTGCCAGGGCCCCTTCCTTACCTTCCTGCTCGAGGCGCTTGCGCAACACCTTGCGACAAACCTTGGCGATCTGGCGTTCGAGCTCACGCACCCCGGCCTCGCGGCTGTAATAGCGAATCACTTCCAGCAGCGCTTCATCGGAGAAGGTCAATTCGTCGGCCTTGAAGCCGTTGGCCTTGAGCTGCTTGGGCACCAGGTAGCGACGCGCGATGGCCAGCTTCTCGTCCTCGGTGTAACCGGGCAGGCGAATCACTTCCATGCGGTCGAGCAGCGGTCCGGGAATGTTCATCGAGTTGGCGGTGCAGATGAACAGGGTCTCGGACAGGTCGTAATCAAGCTCCAGGTAGTGGTCGCTGAACTTGTCGTTCTGCTCGGGATCAAGCACTTCCAGCAAAGCCGACGAGGGGTCTCCCCGGTGGTCCATGCCGACCTTGTCGACTTCGTCGAGCAGGAACAGCGGATTCTTGACCCCGGCCTTGCTCATGCGCTGAACCATCTTGCCGGGCAGCGAGCCGATGTAGGTGCGGCGGTGACCGCGGATCTCAGACTCATCACGCACGCCGCCAAGTGCCAGGCGCACGTACTTGCGGTTGGTGGCGCGGGCGATCGACTGGCCAAGCGATGTCTTGCCGACACCGGGCGGGCCGACCAGGCACAATACCGGGCCCTTGAGCTTCTTGACGCGCTTGTGGACCGCCAGGTACTCGAGAATGCGTTCCTTGACCTCTTCCAGGCCATGGTGATCCTCGTCGAGCACCTTCTGGGCATGCTGAATGTCGTGGCGCACCCGGGTGCGCTTCTTCCAGGGTACCGCCGTCAGCCAGTCCAGGTAGGAGCGCACCACCGTGGCTTCGGCCGAGGACGGCGACATCATGCGCAGCTTGCCGAGCTCCTGACGGGCCTTCTCGGCGGCCTCCTTGGGCATGCCGGATTCGTTGATGGCCTGCTCGTACTTGTCTGCCTCATTAGGGACGTTCTCGAGCTCGCCCATCTCCTTCTGGATGGCCTTCATCTGCTCGTTGAGATAGTACTCGCGCTGGGACTTTTCCATCTGGTCCTTGACCCGCGAGCGAATGCGCTTCTCAACCTGCAGCAGGTCGATCTCAGACTCGATCTGCGCCATGAGGTGTTCGACGCGATCGCGCACGCGATCCATCTCGAGCAGTTGTTGCTTGTCGTCGATCTTCAACGACAGGTGCGCACAGATGGTATCCACCAGGCGGCTCGGGTCCTCGATGCCCGACAGCGAGTTTAGCACCTCGTTGGGCACCTTCTTGGACATCTTCACGTACTGCTCGAACTGATTGAGCAGCACGCGTACCAGGGACTCCTGCTCGCGCTCGGAAAGCGGCTCGCTCTCGCGCAGCACCACTTCGGCGCGACTGTAACCTTCCTCGGCGACCTGGATGTCACGGATGTCGGCCCGCGACTCGCCTTCGATCAGTACCTTGACGGTGCCGTCAGGCAGCTTGAGCAACTGCATGATCTCGGCGACGGTGCCGATGGAAAACAAGTCTTCGTTATCCGGATCGTCCTTGCTCGCTTCACGCTGCGCCACGAGGAGCACACGCTTATCGGCTTCCATTGCCGTCTCGAGCGCCTGGATCGACTTTTCCCGGCCGACGAATAACGGAATGACCATTTGCGGGTAGACAACAACATCCCGCAGCGGCAAAAGGGGCAGACTCTGGGTCTGTTCGGCGTTCTGCTGCATCGCAGACGTTCCTCAAACGGTTCGGGTGAATACCCGAGGGATGGGGGCGAGTCCCCGACATTGCAAGGTCAGGGCCACGGCACGACATAGAAAAGGGCCGCTGGGCGGCCCTTGTAATGACGACTCCCCGAGCGAGTCCGGTCGAATCAGGGAGCAACCATTCAGGCTGGCTAGCCGTCGGTACCGTCGACGCGCGCCTCTTCCTCCTGCTGGGAATAGATCAAGAGGGGTTTACTCTCGCCAGTGACCACGGAGGCATCGATGACTACCTTGGAGACCCCTTCGACCGTGGGAATCTCGTACATGGTGTCGAGCAGCACCGATTCGAGAATCGAGCGCAGCCCGCGTGCCCCGGTATTGCGTTCCATGGCCTTGTTGGCCACAGCGCGCAGTGCGTCCTCGCGGAACTCGAGTTCGACGTTCTCGAGCTCGAACAGACGCGCATACTGCTTGATCAAGGAGTTCTTGGGCTCGGTGAGGATCTGTACCAGGGCATCCTCGGTCAGCTCGGTCAGGGTCGCGATGGCCGGCAGACGACCGACGAACTCGGGAATCAGGCCGAACTTGACCAGATCCTCGGGCTGCACGTCGAGCAGCAGATCCCCGAAGCCCTTGGTTTCGTCCTTGCCCTTGACCTCGGCATTGAAGCCGATGCCGCCCTGCTCGGCGCGGTCACGAATGACCTTGTCGAGCCCGGCGAAGGCACCACCAACAATGAACAGCATGTTGGTGGTATCGACCTGCAGGAACTCCTGCTGAGGATGCTTGCGGCCACCCTGGGGCGGTACCTGAGCAGTGGTCCCCTCGATCAGCTTTAGCAGTGCCTGCTGGACACCCTCACCCGAGACATCCCGAGTGATGGAGGGGTTGTCGGACTTGCGCGAGATCTTGTCGATCTCGTCGATGTAGACAATGCCGCGCTGGGCCTTTTCGACATCGTATTCGCACTTCTGCAACAGCTTTTGGATAATGTTCTCGACATCCTCGCCGACATAGCCCGCTTCGGTAAGCGTTGTGGCATCCGCGATGGTGAAGGGAACATTGAGCAGGCGCGCCAGGGTCTCGGCCAACAGGGTCTTGCCGCTACCCGTGGGGCCGATCAGCAGGATGTTCGACTTGCCGAGCTCGACTTCATCCTTGGTGCCATAGCGCAACCGCTTGTAATGGTTGTAGACCGCCACGGACAGCACCATCTTGGCGCGGTCCTGGCCGATCACATAGTCGTCGAGAGTGTGACGAATTTCGCGCGGGGCGGGCAGGCGCTCCTCATCGCTCTCGGCATCGGCATCGAGAACTTCCTCGCGAATGATGTCGTTGCACAGGTCGACACACTCATCGCAGATATATACGGACGGGCCGGCAATCAGCTTGCGTACTTCGTTCTGGTTTTTGCCACAGAACGAGCAGTACAGCAGCTTGCCATCTTCGTCCTTGCCTTTGCCGTCGGCCATTCGCGTACCTCTCTCGCAGCGGCGGCCCGGAGGCCACCGTGAATCACGTAGTCAAAGCGTGGTGAGTTTCACGCTATCAGGATGTCGGCCGCTTATCCAGCACGGCGTCGATCAGGCCATATTCGGCGGCCTGCTCGCCGTTCATGAAATTGTCGCGGTCGGTATCCTTGGCAATCGTCTCGAATTCCTGGCCGGTGTGGTGGGCCAGGATCTGGTTAAGGCGTTCGCGGATGCCGAGAATCTCACGGGTGTGAATCTCGATGTCCGAGGCCTGACCCTGATAACCGCCCAGTGGCTGATGGATCATCATCCGTGAGTTGGGCAGGCAATAGCGCTTGCCCTGGGCACCGCCGGTCAACAACAGGGCCCCCATGCTCGCCGCCTGTCCGATACAGACAGTGGACACATCGGGCTTGATGAACTGCATGGTGTCATAGATCGACATTCCGGCAGTAACCGAACCACCCGGCGAGTTGATGTACAGATGGATGTCCTTGTCGGGGTTCTCGGACTCCAGGAACAGCAACTGCGCGACCAGCAGGTTGGCGGTGTAATCCTCGACCGGCCCCACCAGGAAGATCACACGCTCCTTGAGCAGGCGGGAATAGATGTCGTAGGACCGCTCGCCCCGTGCGCTCTGCTCGACCACCATGGGCACCAGGCCGCCGGCGGATTGGATATCGATGTCGTTACTCATCTGGGTGATGTCCTTGCATCCGATGTATGGGATCGGCGGCTGATTAACCGCCCGGCATCGCGCCGGGCGGGATCTCGAGGGGGGATCAAGCCTGGCTTTGCTCGGCTTCTTCCTCGGCTTCCTCTTCACCACCTTGCTGTTGAGCCGCAGCGAGCGCGTCCTGGTAGCTCATCTCGACGTCGGTGACGGTGGCCTGCTCGAGCAGGATGTCTACGGCCTTCTCTTCCAGGACGGCCGACTTGACCTGGTTCTTCATCTCGTCGTTACCCATGTAGTACTCGACGACCTGCTCGGGCTCCTGGTACTGCTGGGCGAGTTCCTCGACTTTGGCCTTGATCTCATCGTCGCTGGCATCCAGCTCATTGACCTTGATCACCTCGGCCAGCAGCAGGCCGATCTGCACGCGGCTCTTGGCCTGCTCGGCAAACAGCTCATCGGGCAGCTGACTGACGTCGAAGTCCTCTCCGAGACCGAACTGCTGGGCCGCCTGGCGCTTGAGACCATCGGTTTCCTGCTGGATCAGCGACTGCGGCACCTCGATGTCGTTGGCCTTCTTGAGCGCCTCGAGCACCTGCTGCTTCACGCGGTTATCGATGGCCTGAGTGGCCTCACGCTTCATGTTGTTGGTGATTTCCTCACGGAAACGCTCCAGATCGCCGTCTTCCACACCGAACTGCTTGACGAACTCGGCGTCGACCTCAGGCAGCTCCTGTGCCTTCACGGCATGCACCTTGACCTTGAAGGTGGCTTCCTGGCCGGCCAGCTGCTCCGCCTGGTAATCTTCCGGGAAGGTGACCTTGAGCTCCTTGTCTTCACCAGCGCTGGCACCGATCAACTGCTCTTCGAAACCCGGGATGAAGCTGCCGGAACCGATGGTGAGCTCATGGCCCTCGGCGCTACCGCCCTCGAAAGGCTCGTCGCCCAGGTAGCCCTGAAAGTCGATGGTAACCTGGTCGCCGTCCGCGGCGGGACGCTCGACTTCCTGCCAGCCGGCGTTCTGCTTGCGCAGGCTCTCGATCATTTCGGTCACGTCGGCATCGCTGACCTCGACTACAGGGCGCTCGACCTCGGTGCCCTCGATGGAGTTCAGCTCGATTTCCGGGTAGATCTCGAGAATGGCGGTGAACTCCAGATCCTTGCCGGCCTCGTTGACTTCGGTCTCGATCTGCGGATTGCCGGCCGGGTTAAGGCTCTCATCGGTGATGGCACGGACGTAACGCTCACGCATCACTTCGCCGACCACTTCGTTACGCACATCGGCGCCGTAACGCTGGCGAACGACCGACATCGGCACCCGTCCCTGACGGAAGCCGTTGATACGCACGCTCTTGGCGGCATCCTTTAGGCGGGTGTCCACGGCCTCGTCGATCTCGGCGGCGGGTACCTGCACTTTGACGCGGCGTTCAATCTGGGAGGTCGTATCGACGGAAACTTGCATGAATTGTCCTCTACACCGACAGGGGCGTTGGTTCTATGGAATAGCGTTGAAACATTCAGAGTGGGGATTCTATGAATCCCGCCTGTCACTGGCAAGCGCCATCCAGTAACAGATAAGGGCGAATACCGGAATTTCAAGGGCAGGAGGGCAAAAACGGATGAGGATCGGCGCTGAACCATTCGTCTCGTCGGCAGACGTGACCAATCGCTGAGACCAGGCCAATGAGCTGAGTGAACATCTGACTCTAGCTCTAGCAAACGGGACAGATAACGACGAGGCGGACCGGGAATCTTTCGAAGGGAAGGCAAATGGGGTGGATGATGGGGATCGAACCCACGACCACCGGAGCCACAATCCGGGGCTCTACCACTGAGCTACATCCACCACTGCCTGAAACTGCGATTGTCTGTCACTGGGGTGGATGATGGGGATCGAACCCACGACCACCGGAGCCACAATCCGGGGCTCTACCACTGAGCTACATCCACCACTGACAACAACCTATCATGGGTCAGTCACAACAAAGTGCTGTACTACCCTGACACAGGCAAACAGGTTGCCTTGACTTGACTGCAAGCCCTCAGGACCTTGCACCGAGATGGCGCGCCCAGCAGGACTTGAACCTGCAACCTACGGCTTAGAAGGCCGTTGCTCTATCCGGTTGAGCTATAGGCGCATCTTACGTTGCCAGGCACCCAGCCGCAAGCCAGAACAGGGAAAAAACTTCACCCTTTCAACGACTTGTGGTCGGGGTGGAGGGATTCGAACCCCCGACATCCTGCTCCCAAAGCAGGCGCGCTACCAAACTGCGCTACACCCCGCCGGCTTTTGCACGGCCCTAACGGTCGCCGTAGCAGGCCCCGTCAAGCGATGCGTATTCTACGTGACTTTCCCCCGGCGTCAAGCCCGATATCGTCCGCTCGCTTTGCCTGAACGCCCGCTCATGCGAAAATCGGCCGCGACTTCACACACGTCTATTCATTCGACCGCCAGAGGGAAGCCGATGAACGCCCAACTGATCGATGGCAAATCCATCGCCGCCCGTGTTCGCCAGCAGGTTGCTCTACAGGTTCAGGCGCGCCTCGATGCCGGGTCGCGCGCTCCGGGTCTGGCGGTGGTTCTGGTCGGCGAGGATCCGGCATCGCAGGTCTATGTACGCAACAAGCATCGTGCCTGTGAGGAAGCCGGTATGCTGTCGTTCAAGCATCAGTTACCGGCCGATACGTCTCAGCAGCATCTGGAATCACTGGTCGATGAACTCAATGCGGCGCCGGACGTCGATGGCATCCTGATTCAACTGCCCCTCCCTGATCACCTGGACCCGCGCCCTATTCTCGAGCGTGTGCATCCGCACAAGGATGTCGATGGCTTTCATCCCTACAACCTCGGGCGCCTAGCTCAGCGCCTGCCCCTGCTGCGCCCCTGCACCCCCAAGGGCGTGATCACCCTACTGCAGGAAAGCGGCCTCAACATTCGTGGCCTGGATGCCACCGTAGTGGGCGCTTCCAACATCGTCGGGCGCCCGATGTCACTGGAATTGATGCTGGCGGGCTGCACCACCACGGTCTGTCATCGCTTCACCAGGGATCTGGAAGCCCATGTGCGGCGCGCCGAACTGCTGGTGGTGGCCGTGGGCACCCCGGGGCTGGTCAAGGGCGAATGGGTGCGCGACGACGCCATCGTCATCGATGTGGGTATCAACCGCCAGGAAGACGGCAAGCTGACCGGGGATGTCGAATTCGAGTCGGCCGCGGCGCGCGCCAGCCACATCACGCCGGTGCCCGGTGGCGTGGGGCCAATGACGGTGGCTTCGCTACTCGAGAACACCCTGCTGGCGGCCGAGATGCATGATGCCAAGGGGTGAAAGAGGGAAGAAGGAAGAAGGAAGAGCTGGAAGCTGGAAGTGGTGAGCGACGAGTTACGAGATACGAGGAACGAGCGGTTGGAAGCCAGCCGCGGGTCAGGTGCTGGGATGCGAGATGACGAGCCGCGAGCAACGAGCGAAGAGAAACGAGGAACGGGCGGTTGGAAGCCAGCCGCGGGTCAGGTGCTGGGATGCGAGATGACGAGCCGCGAGTAACGAGCGACGAGAAACGAGAAACGAGAAACGAGCGATTGGAAGCCAGCCGCGGGCGGGTAGCGGGAAGTTGAAGGCAGTGGGAAGATAAAAAGAGGGAAGTAAGAAGAAGGAAGAAAATGAGGTGTGAGGGGCCGGCGAGGCCTGCGTCGTGCACCCTGGCCTGTACTCAGGTAGAATGCGCGCTGACTTTCCACTGCTAGATATCGCGAGGTCCGTCGATGAGCGACAAGATGAACGTCGAGAGCTTCAATCTGGATCACACCAAGGTGAAGGCGCCTTATGTCCGCCTGGCGGATGTGAAGACCGGCCAGCACGGCGACACCATCCACAAGTATGACCTGCGTATCTGCCAGCCGAACAAGGGCCACATGGACATGCCGGCGCTGCACTCGCTCGAGCATCTGATGGCCGAGAAGTCGCGCAACCATTCCGACCTGGTGCTGGATATCAGCCCCATGGGCTGCCAGACGGGCTTCTACATCGCCATGCTCAACCATGACGACTATGACGGCATGCTCGAGCTCGTCGAAGGCACGCTGAACGACGTGCTGGAAGCCGACGAAGTGCCTGCCTGCAATGAAGAGCAGTGCGGCTGGGCCGCCAGCCATAGCCTGGAAGGCGCCAAGGACCTGGCGCGCGACCTGCTCGCCAAGCGCAGCGAGTGGCATCAGGTCTTCGCCGAAGGCGCCTGATCGTCAATATCCGGTCACAGCCTGGCCTTTACGCCTTACACGTCACACCTCAGTCGTCACGCCTTGCCCCGTGGAGAACGAATAGATGAAACGCATCGGCATCATCGGCGCCATGTCCCAGGAAGTCGCTCAGCTCAAGGCGATGCTGGAAGACTGCGAGACCCGCCATCACGTGGGCAGCACTTTCCACTGTGGCCGGCTGCATGATGTCGAGGTGGTGATTCTTCAATCGGGTATCGGCAAGGTCAACGCGGCCGTGGGCACGACGCTGCTGCTGGACATGTATCAGCCCGAGGCCGTGATCAATACCGGCTCCGCCGGCGGTTTCGGCGAAGGGCTGGAAATCGGCGACGTGGTGGTCTCCAGCGAGGTCCGTCACCACGACGTGGATGCCGTGGTCTTCGGTTACGAGCATGGCCAGGTGCCGCAGATGCCGGCCGCCTACCTGCCGGACGCCAAGCTGGTGGAGCTGGCCCGCCAGAGCGTGGAAGCCATGAACGAGGTCAGGGTGACCGAGGGACTAATCGCCACCGGCGATGTCTTCATGGCCTGCCCCGAGCTTGTCGCCCAGACCCGCTCGCGCTTCCCGACCATGCTGGCCGCAGAGATGGAAGCCGCCGCCATTGCGCAGACCTGCCACCTGTACGGCTGCCCTTTCGTGGTCATTCGCGCCCTCTCGGACATTGCCGGCGGTGGCGACAACCACCTCTCTTTCGAGGAATTCCTGGCCAGGGCCGCGGACCACTCGACGCGCATGGTCAGCGGCATGATTCAGCGCCTCGCGCAGACCACCCGCACCGCCGACGCCACCACCGCCGGCTGACACACCGCCGGCAAGAAGCCCCAAGGCCCCGCCAGAACCACTCTGGCGGGGCCTTTTCGTCCATACACACCGCACTCAACGCTACGCGGCCTGCTCCCAACCGCTCGATTCGCGTTTCTCGCTTCTACTTCTCGTAGTTCGTTACTCGCGGCTCGTCATCTCGCATCCCGGCACCCGCCCTGCGGTCTGCTCCCAACCGCTCGTTCCTCGTTTCTCGTCGCTCGCCGCTCAACACTTCCAGCTTCCGGCTTCAAGCTTCCAGCTCTTCCCTCTTCCCTCTGCCTTCAACTTCCCGCTACCCGCTCCGCGGTCTGCTCCCAACCGCTCGTTTCTCGCTTCTCGCGGCTCGTCATCTCGCATCCCAGCATCCGGCCTACGGCCTGCTTCCAACCGCTCGTTCCTCGTTTCTCGCGGCTCGTCATCTCGCATCCCAGCATCCGGCCTACGGCCTGCTTCCAACCGCTCGTTTCTCGTTTCTCGCGGCTCGTCATCTCGCATCCCAGCATCCGGCCTGCGGCCTGCTTCCAACCGCTCGTTCCTCGTTTCTCGTCGCTCGCCACTTCCAGCTCTTCCCTCTTCTGTCTTCCCTCTTCCCCCCTCACACCCTCAACTTCCAACCCAGGCTCTCCCCTGCCCGCATGGGCACGATGTCCTGATCCGGGACATACGGCAACGACTCGGGGACCGTCCAGGTCTCGCGTTCCAGGGTCACGCTATCGGCATTGCGCGACAGGCCATAGAAGTCCGGCCCGGCGTGGCTGGTGAAGGTTTCCAGCTGGTCCAGCGCGCCGGCCTGCTCGAAGGCCGTGGCATAGAGCTCCAGGGCCACCGGCGCGGTGTAGGCGCCGGCACAGCCACAGGCACTTTCCTTATCACCCTTGGCATGCGGAGCGCTGTCGGTGCCCAGGAAGAACTTGCCACTGCCCGCGGTCGCGGCCTCGATCAGGGCCTGGCGATGCCGCTCGCGCTTGAGGATCGGCAGGCAGTAGTAATGCGGGCGGATGCCGCCCACCAGCATGTGGTTGCGATTGAACAACAGGTGGTGCGCGGTGATGGTGGCGGCCACATTGGCCGGCGCCGCCGTGACGAAGGCCGCGGCATCGGCGGTGGTGATGTGCTCGAACACCACCTTGAGCGTCGGATGACGATCCAGCAGCGGCTTCATGACCCGCTCGATGAAGACGGCTTCGCGATCGAAGATATCGATGTCGGCATCGGTGACCTCGCCATGCACCAGCAGCGGCATGCCCAGTCGGGCCATGGCGCCGATGGCCGCATCGCAATGGGTCAGGTCGGTGACGCCGGCTGCCGAGTTGGTGGTGGCACCGGCGGGATACAGCTTGACCGCATGCACCTGGCCGCTGGCATGGGCCCGCTCGATTTCCTCGGCACTGGTGTTATCGGTGAGGTAGAGCGTCATCAGCGGCTCGAACGCCTCGCCGTCGGGCACGGCCGCCAGAATACGCTGACGATAGTCGAGCGCCTGCTGTGTAGTGGTGACCGGTGGCTTGAGATTGGGCATGATGATGGCACGGCCCATCTGGCGGGCACTGGCAGGCACCACGGCAGGCAGCACCTGGCCGTCCCGGAGGTGAAGGTGCCAGTCGTCCGGGCGAGTCAGGGTGATCGAGTTCACGGCATATCCTGTTATCGACGTGGATTCATGGTGACGAGTATACCGCAATGTCGCCTGCCTCCGGAGCCGCCCGAGCAGGGAAAATGCTTCCCTTGCGTGGCCGGCTGCGGTGGCCGTCGCGGCACTGCGGCGAGCAAAAGACCGAGGGAATCACGCTCAGAAAATGCTTCACGCCGGGATGATTTGACGTATCATCCCCGGCCTGAGCAACGCCACGAGGACACCATGCCGAAGGTACGCTATTACGCCGATCTCGTCGCCATCCTGGCCGGCCTGATGTGGCTGATGGTCTATTGGTCGATCAGTTACACGGTCCACATCGGCAATATCGAACCGACCCTTGCCGCCATGCTGATGGCCGGCAGTCTCATCATGATCAGCTTCGTGCATCGCCCTTCGCGGGTGATGATGAGCCGCTATCATGTGCGCAAGCGCCGCACCGAGATGTGGATGCACATCCTGGTGCTGCCGCTGGCACTCGCCTTTCTGATGGCGATCGGCATCGATTACTGGATCACGCCCCTGAACGGCGAGCAGAAGCTGTTGTTGTTCAACGTCCTGGCGACAGCGGGCTGGCTGGTGTTCATCTTCACCCTGGCCATCAAACTGCTGATCCATACGTTCCTGAGGCGTCGGAAGGCCAGGCAGCGAACCAAAGCCGGATAAAAAAGCGACGGCCGGCTGTAACGCCTCGCCGGCCGTCACCTATCGCCACGACGGGCGGTCATCGCGCCCGGCTTCCGGCTAGAAGCGGTCCAGGCGATACGGCGCCATCTCGATATCCGGCGTGTCACCGGCGATCATCTGTGACAGCAACTGCCCGGTGGCCGGCCCCAGGGTGAAGCCATGGTGGCCATGGCCGAAGGCGCACCACAGGCCACGCTTGCCCGGCGCCGGCCCGATCACCGGCTTCATGTCCGGCATGCAGGGACGCGCACCCTTCCAGGGAACCGCATCGAGTCGTTCGCCCAGGGGCAGCAGCTCATTGGCTCGCCCTGCCGCGGCGGCCAGCTGTGCATGGTGCGGCGGCGCCTCGAGTCGCTCCAGCTCGGCCCCGGTGGTCAGCCGAATGCCGGCCTTCATGGGCGCCATCACATAGCCGACCTCGGCATCCATGACCCAGTGCCTGAGGGTTGCCCCCTCGGCCCCGGCATAGTGCATGTGGTAACCGCGCTTGACGAACATGGGAGCCGACAGTCCCAGGTGCTCGAGCCAGTTGCGCGACCAGGGCCCCAGCGCCATCACCAGGTCTTCGGCATGATGAGTTTGAGCGTCGACATCCACCTGCCAGCCGTCGGCATCCTGCCTGACATCCTGAATCTCGCCGAGCAGCAGGCGCCCGCCCTCGGCCTCGAAGGCCCGGGCATAGGCCTGAACGAGGGCACTGGGATCGGCGACCGTCCACGAGTTCAGCCAGTGAATCGCCCCCGCGCAGCGATCGGTCAGATCCGGCTCCAGTTCCGCCAGCTCTCCGGCATCCAGATGACGGAAGTGCACGCCATACTCCGCCCCCATCTGCCGGGCCTCTTCAAGGCGCTCGGCGAGCTTGTCAGCGCTGCGATAGACCTCCAGCCAGCCATCGCGACCGATCAGGGACTCCGCCCCGGCAGCCTCGATCATCTCGCCATGCGCGTCCAGGCAACGCTGAATGAGGGCAGCATATTCCGGCACCAGACGCGCGTAGCGACTGCCGCCGGAATTTCGCCAGTACTGAAACAGCGGCCAGGCCGCACGCCACATGCCGCCCGGGCGATAGCGAATATCGACCTGGCGGTTGGGCAGGACGCGGACCAGGGTGGCCAGATCGCGCGGAAAGGGATAAGGCCGCACCGCTTCGCGCTGAATCAGGCCGGCATTGCCGAAGGACGTCTCCTGCCCCGGCGCCTGGCGGTCGATCAGGGTCACGTCGAAGCCCCGCCGAACCAGATACCATGCCACCGACACGCCGATCATGCCCGCCCCCAGCACCGTCACTTGCCGCACCATCCGTCTCCCCTCGCTTGCCAACGCCTGTCGAAATCCCGACCGCTGTCTCATGCACACGGCAGGGTCACGACTGCCATTCTATCAGGCCGAGACGCCTGGCATACCAACACTTTCCGCCCGGGGCAGTCCGTCCCCGGAAACCTCAGGATGATTCCCCAGCGGCGCGCTGCTGCTCCTCGTGGCGCGTGCGCACGAAATCGGCATGGCTGACATGGAGCAGTTCGGCCAGGCGGCGGATGCGATGCTCTTCCAGGGCGTCCTTGTGGCCATCGGCGTAGGCCAGGGCCCACATCGCGCGCACCAGCTCGATACGTGACTCGGCGTCGCACTCGTCACGGATCAGGCGCACGAAACGGTGATGGTCCACCGAGGCTTCGGTTTCCTGCTGGGCCAGCTCCATCAGCTCGCTCAGCACCTGCTCCTCGAGCCCGAAACGTTGACGCAGCTCCTCGCGCAAGGCTTCGAGCTCGGCAGGCTCGAGGCGGTAGTCGGCGCGCATCACCTCGCATAACAAGGCCGCAGTGGCCAGCGCCAGGCTCGGCGGCTCCGCGGAGGACGACTGCGCCGTCATGTCGTTGATCCAGCGTTGCAATGAGGCCAGCATGACAAGACTCCTGTTGCTCATAATGGGCAAGCGTTGCTGCCCAACGAGGCAGACGCTTCATGCACGGATCGACCGCGGAATCGCCATCGGGTTCCCCATCCGTGCCCGGCGCCGCGCCCTCCAGGCAACGCACGCGACGACGCCCGGCTGAGCCGGCACAGGCGCCGAAGCCTGCCGGGCTCGCTGCCTCTCCATTCATTGCCCCGCGAGAGATGACATGCCACGTTTTGCCGACCACCTGTATCATCCCGGCCCCGATAACCCCTTCCCCGGCATCTGGGTGCTGCAACGCCGCCTGGGGCGCACCATCCCCCACCGGCTGGGCTCCAACGAGGGCCTGGACATGCCGCATGCGGCGCTGCGCCGCCACTTCGGCGATGCCATGGTCGAGCATGCCTATTGTTACGGGGATTCCGAGGCGCTCGGCGTGCGTGAGCGGCTGTCACAGCAGCAGGGTATTCCGCTTGAGGCCTTGCTGGTGGATGCGGGCGCCGACAGCCTGCTGGCCCTGGCGTTGCGAGCGGTTGCCCCGGCCGGGCAAAGCGTGATCAGCTCCGCCGGCACCTATCCGACCTTCGGCTATTTTGCCCGCGGCCAGGGATGTCGGCTGGTCGAGGTGGCCTACCACGAGGATGAACACGGCCTCTCGCCGGACCTGCAAGCCCTGGCGGAGGCGGCTCACCAGGAAGAGGCGCGCCTGGTCTATCTGGCCAATCCGGACAACCCGAGTGGTCACCTGCATACCGATGACGCCGTCAAGGCGCTTCGCCGGGCTCTACCGGAGGACTGCTGGCTGCTTCTCGACGAGGCCTATCATGACTTTCGGCCGGATGCTGACACGCCCATTGCTCGTGAGGTCATGCCAGGTGTGATTCGTTGCCGAACGCTTTCCAAGGCGCATGGCATGGCCGGCATGCGCATTGGTTATGCGATCGCCGAGCCCGAAACGCTGTACATGTTGATGAAGGTGCGAATTCACTATGCCGTCTCGGCCCTAACTCTGGCCGCCGCCGAGGTGGTGCTCGACCATCCCGACGAAACCCGGCAGCACATTGCCGATGTGATTGCCCGCCGCGAGGCACTGGCCGAACATTTCCGTTCCCTGGGGGCCGAAGTACTGCCGAGCGCCACCAATTTTCTGGGCATTCGGCTCTCCAGTGCCGAGCTGGCCGGACAGGTCCATGGTGAATTGCTGGCGGAAGGCAAGTTGATTGCCCGCCCGGCGCATCCCGACCTGGGCCATGTGCTGCGCATCTCGGCGGTAGCCGACGCCCTGACGCCCGGCCGCCTGGCCACGCTGGAGCGCGCCCTGCAGGACGGATGACTCGGCGCTCAGGGAAACGCAATCCTCAGACGGGTTGGTGCAGGGAATCACCACGCCCCACCGCGTAATACATCAGGCCCGCCCGGCGAACGGTCTCGGGGTTGTAGAGGTTGCGGCCGTCGACCACCACCGGCATGCCGAGTTGGTCCTTCAGCCAGTCGAAGTCGACCATGCGGAAGACCTTCCACTCGGTGCAGATGACCAGCGCATCGGCCCCTTCGACGGCGGCCTCACGGGTCTCGGCGAGGCTCAGATCATCGCGCTGACCGTAGATCCTCCGGCACTCGTCCATGGCCTCCGGGTCGAAGGCACGCACCCGCGCCCCGACCCGCCACAGAGATTCCATCAGGAGGCGACTCGGGGCGTCACGCATGTCATCGGTATTGGGCTTGAAGGACAGGCCCCAGACAGCAATGGTGCGTCCGGCCAGATCGCCGTCGAAGGCCCGCTCGAGCTTGTCGAACAGCGTCTGCTTCTGGCGCTGGTTGACGCCTTCCACCGCGCTGAGCAATTCCGCCTGATAGTCGACATCACCGGCCGTGCGCGTCAGGGCACGCACATCCTTGGGAAAACAGGAGCCGCCGTAGCCACAGCCGGGGTAGATGAAGTGGTAGCCGATACGCGGATCCGAGCCGATACCGCGTCGCACCTGCTCGACATCCGCGCCCAGGCGCTCGGCCAGATTGGCGATCTCGTTCATGAAACTGATCTTGGTGGCGAGCATGGCGTTGGCCGCGTACTTGGTCAACTCGGCGGCACGCACGTCCATGAACATCAGCTTTTCCTGCAGGCGGATATAGGGGCCGTAGCAGTCGCGCATCAGCTCACGCACGCGTTCGGACTCGGTACCAACGACGATGCGGGCACCATGCGAGAAATCCTCGATGGCGGCTCCCTCCTTAAGGAACTCCGGGTTCGAGCAGACCTCGAACTCGAGGCTCGCGCCGCGCTGCTCGAGTACTTCCTTGATCGTGTGGCGCACGCGACCAGCGGTGCCGACCGGCACAGTGGACTTGTCGATCACCACCTTGAAGTCGTTCATGTGCTCGCCGATGGTCCGGGCCACCGAAAGCACGTACTGCAGATCGGCACTGCCGTCTTCGTCCGGGGGCGTGCCCACCGCGATGAACTGCAGAGTGCCGAATTCGACGGCTCGATCCGCCCGGGTCGTGAACGCCAATCGTTCCGAGGCCATGTTGTGACTCACCAACTCTTCCAGCCCCGGCTCGTAGATGGGAATCTCTCCAGCTTCCAGGCGTGCGATCTTGTCGGCATCGACATCCATGCACAGCACCTCATGCCCCACATCCGCCAGGCAGGCTCCCGTGACGAGGCCCACATACCCGGTACCAAAAATCGTGATCTTCATTCCCTTTATTCCCCAGCTGGACGCTTGTTCACTGACTCTCGCCGCGTGGCCGACATGCTAGCCCGCTTTGGCCGGCCATGAAAGCGCCATAGCGGCGCCACCGGGCGCGTGGCGCACTGACATCAATGCTCAGGCCCAGGGCTCGGCCTCGATCACCAGGTTACGTGGCGTCAGTTGGCGGTCACAGAAGGTACCCAGACGCACGTCAAAGCCCGCCTCTTCCATAAGCCTGACCCGATCCAGCGCCAGCCAGACCTCCAGAGGACGCCGAAAGACATGCCGCACCAGTTCGAGGCGCGTGACCTCAGCCAGCCGGCGCCAGCCCTCGGCTTCATGCGCCGCCCAATCGATTGTGCCGGGCAGCTCCACCGCCTTGCGTTCGCCAGCCCAGCGGCAGAAGCCAGCGAAGGTTGTCGGCAACTGGCCATAGGCCAGGCTGGGCACAGGCAGATAACGGTCGCGCCCGGTGAGCGAACGCTGCAGGGCATCGAAGCCCAGGCGCCAGGCATTGGCCAGGCGCCGCTCGCGACGCACCTTACCGGGGGCCGTGACGGTCTCCTGCACCGCCATGGCAAGGTCGTCCCGTGACATCGACCAGTTCATCTCGCGGCGGGCCTGACACGATATTGGCTGGTACCAGGCGTCGGCCGTGCGCTGGTAACAGCAGGGAGCCAGGGTCACGGCACCGCGCCGGCGGGCGGCCAGATGCAGCAGCCTCACATGCAGATCCCCGCAGGCGTGCAGCGCCATGACACGCCGCTCTTCGTTCAGCCAGCACTCGGCATCCGCGGCCATAACATCCTGCTGATGTAGCCTTACCGCAGCCGACTGGTGATACGCCAGCGCCCCGCCCGCCTCGCAGAGCGCGGGCTGCCACTCCAGGGCGTCGACCGGCCTGTCATGCCAACGCGCCAGCCCTCGCGCCAGATGCCCCTTGCCCGCGCACCACTCCAGCAGTGGCCGGTCGGCACTGACCAGGGGCGCAAAGGCCTGAATCTGCCGCCACTTGCGACCGCCGACGAAGACGCCCCAGCCATCGGGCAGTGTCGGCTCGCCACCTGCAGCGAGATCCGGCAGCTCGACCAGAGTGGCCAGTTCCTCGACGGGTAGCCATTGCGACAGCGCGCTGGCCGAGAGCGGCGCATCCTGCAGGCGCTCGGCCTCGGCATCGGACAAGTCGCGCAGGGCCGCGGCCAGCTCGCCGTGGTCTGCCTCCCAGGGCAGCAGGGGATGCTGGAACGGCAGTGGCTGCCAGACACTGTGCCAAGCCTCCAGCACCTCGCCCAGACGACGCAAGCGTGTGGCATGGTCGAGCGTCCCGCCGTCAGTGGCCACCGTGACCTCGGAGGCCCGGCAGGCCGCATGGCTCGGCGTCATATCGCATTGCGCAGCCCCAGCTCATAGGGATGCGGATCCAGGTAGGACTGCTGAAGGATGTAGTCCGAACCGTGACGTTTCAGATAGTGATTCAGCAGGCGCATGGGCACGGCCAGCGGCACCTGTTCGAGGCGATACTCTTCGATGGATTGGCGCAGATCGCGTCGCGTCTGGCCATCCAGGGCATGCTTCAGATACCCCAGCACATGCATCAACGCATTGGTGTGCGACTTGCGCGTGGCCGGCCGCGAGATCGCCTGCATAAAGGCTTGCAGATAGTAGTGGCGGGTCTCGGCCAGTGGCCGCTGATGCGCTTCTGCCAGATAGCGCCCCAGCTCGCGATAGGCCGACACTCGGTGGGCCATCAGCAAAAACTTCTGGCGACTGTGGAACTGCAGCATGGCGTGATGGCTGGGATCCGGCTCGACGTTGCGCTTCCAGTCATCCAGGGCGTAGATGCGCGAGATGAAGTTCTCGCGCAGCCCCAGGTCATTGAGCCTGGCCTCTTCTTCCAGCGGCAGCTCGGGGAAATGCTCGCGCATGACGCGCACGAAGGCGCCGGAATCCGTGTGACTCGGCATGCCGTTCTCGTGGTAGACCTTGACCCTTTCCAGGCCGCAACTCGGCGACCCCTTCATGAGAATGAAACCACGCAGGTGACGATGCGCCCCGACGAAGTCGATGCCGACCTGCTCGATACTCGCCGTGACATCCCGCTCGGTGTTCTGGGTGCCACGCACACGGGGTGTCTCACCGGCACGGCCGACCAGCCGCACAGGCTCCCGGGGAACACCGAGCCCGGCTTCCAGCTCTGGGCAGAAGGTCTCGAAGCGCAGCCGTTCTCCGAGCACCTCCAGGCAGTAACGCGACCGCTTGTGACCGCCGTTGTAACGCACCTCGGCACCGGTCAGGCAGGCGCTGATGCCCACCGGAATGGCGGTATCAGATGCGGCTTGCTGCATGTCGCACTCCTGTGATCTGCGGCTTTTCCTCCATACAGGATAACGTCAGACAGGGGCCTGCGCGATTGCCGTGGCCACCGGCCAGCACCCGCATGCCGCAACCAGCGTGTCCTCATCGGGCACCCTATTAGTCGCCTAACTAATAGCGAACAGTGTTTGATTAGTATAGAATACGCCGCGATTTCGCCCCATTCTCCCTCCAGACCTCAGGATGCCTCAGTCATGCTGACTCGCCATCGTGACCCCTACTGGCCCCGGCACAGCGCCCGGTGGCCAGGTTCTTGCGTGCTCGCTTTCTGTATCTTGCTGTTCAGCCCCCTTGCCCAGGCAGCTTCCGCCGGCGAGCTGGACCTGACCTATACCATCCCCGGCTTTATCGCCGTCACCCTCTTCCTCGCCGCCTATGCCCTGGTCATGGCCGAGGAAAAGCTGCACATGCGCAAATCCAAGCCGGTGCTCGTCGCCGCCGGTCTGATCTGGGCGCTCATCGGCTGGACCTACATGCGCTCGGGCCTGCCCAATACCGCGGAAGAGGCCTTCAGCGACACCCTGCTGGAATACAGTGAACTGCTGCTCTTCCTGCTGGTGGCCATGACCTACATCAATGCCATGGAAGAGCGCCGCGTCTTCGAGAAGTTGCGCGCCTGGCTGATCGAGACGGGCTTCAGCTATCGCTCGCTGTTCTGGATCACCGGCATTCTGGCCTTCTGGATCTCGACCATCGCCAACAACCTGACCACCGCCATGCTGATGTGCGCCGTGGTGCTCAAGGTGGCCGAGGGCGACAAGCGCTTCATCAACATCTGCTGTGTGAACATCGTGGTGGCTGCCAATGCCGGCGGCGCCTTCAGTCCCTTCGGTGACATCACCACCCTGATGGTCTGGCAGGCCAAGCTGGTGGAGTTCCAGCAGTTTTTCAAGCTCTTGGGACCCTCGCTGGTCAACTATCTGGTGCCGGCCGTCGTCATGAGCCTGTTCATCAAGAACCGCAAGCCGGCGGCCCTGGAAGAGGACATCTGGCTCAAGCGCGGTGCGCGGCGCATCGTTGGCCTGTTTCTGGTGACCATCGTCATCTCGGTGCTCTGCCACACCATGCTCAACCTGCCGCCGGCACTGGGCATGATGACCGGCCTTGGCTTCCTGCAGTTCTTCGGCTTCTACCTGCGGCGCAGCCTGCCCCGCTCACTGGAGCGCAAACGCACGCGCTACAGCAAGCGCGGGGACTGGCGCAAGCTCGAAGCGCTGGGCAGCGTGGTGCCATTCGATGTCTTCACTCGTGTGGCGCGCTCCGAGTGGGACACCCTGCTGTTCTTCTATGGCGTGGTGATGTCGGTGGGCGGCCTCGGCTTCATGGGCTACCTGAGCCTGTTGTCCGAGACGCTCTACACGGGCTGGGACCCGGTCTGGGCCAATATCGTGCTGGGCATGATCTCGGCGGTGGTCGACAACATCCCGGTGATGTTCGCGGTGATCTCCATGGAGCCCGACATGTCCCTGGGCAACTGGTTGCTGATCACCCTGACCGCCGGCGTCGGCGGCAGCCTGCTGTCGGTGGGCTCCGCCGCCGGCGTGGCCTTGATGGGTCAGGCACGCGGCATTTACACCTTTGCCGGCCACATGCGCTGGGCACCGATCATCGCCCTGGGCTACGCGGCCAGTGTGGTGGCGCACATGCTGATCAACGCCGAGAGTTTCGCGGTCTTCCTCTGATGTGCCGGGCAGGGCCCGCCGCCCGGCCTGCCGGGCGGTGCATCCTTTGGCGCGGGCCGTGGTCGAGCCGTGCCTGGGGGCACGACGCACTCAGGAATGCAGCCGTTTCTCGATGTCCTCCAGAATGGCGGGATCATCGATGGTCGAGGGGACGGCGTAGTCTTCGCCATCGGCGATGTCGCGCAGCACCCGCCGCAGGATCTTGCCGGAACGCGTCTTGGGCAGGCGCTCGACGATTTCGGCACGCTGAAAGCAGGCCACCGCGCCGATCCGCTGACGTACCATCTCGACCAGCGCGTCTTCCAGGTCATCGGCCGCGATGGTCGCGCCATCCTTGAGCAACACCAGGCCAACGGGGAGCTGGCCGCGCAACTCATCGCGCACGCCGATCACGCAGCACTCGGCCACGGCCGGATGCGCCGCCACCACCTCCTCCATCTCGCTGGTGGACAAGCGATGACCCGCCACATTGATCACGTCATCCATGCGCCCCATGATGAAGACGTTGCCTTGTGCATCGCGGTAACCGCCATCCCCCGAGTAATAGTAGCCGGGTACGGGATCGAGGTAGGCGTGGCGAAAACGCTCATCATCGCCCCAGATGGTCGTCAGACATCCCGGTGGCAACGGCAGGCGAACCGCCACCTGCCCCTGCTCGCCGGGGCCTACGGGCTGGCCGCTGGCATCCAGAATGGCCACATCGAACCCCGGCGTGGGCATACCGGCCGAGCCGGGCTGCGTCGGTAGCTTCTCGATCCCCACCGGATTGCAGCAGATGGCCCAGCCAGTCTCGGTCTGCCACCAGTGATCCAGTATCGGCAGGCCAGTCTTGTCGCTCAGCCACGCATGGGTAGTAGGGTCCAGGCGTTCACCGGCCAGCAGGATGCGTTTCAGGCATCGGATGTCATACCGGGACAGCTCCTCTGCCTCGGGATCTTCCTTGCGCACGGCGCGGAACGCCGTCGGAGCGGTAAACAGCACATTGACGCCATGCTCTGCGCAGACGCGCCAGAAGGCCCCGGCATCCGGGGTCTTCACCGGCTTGCCCTCGTAGAGGATGGTGGTGCAACCGGTGATCAGCGGGCCATAGACGATATAGCTGTGGCCCACCACCCAGCCCACATCCGAGGCGGCCCAGAACACATCGCCGGGACTGGCGTCATAGACCACGGCCATGCTGTAGCGCATGGCCACGGCATGACCGCCATTGTCGCGCACCACCCCCTTTGGC
This sequence comes from Halomonas almeriensis, assembly GCF_030409235.1. Classification (GTDB taxonomy): domain Bacteria; phylum Pseudomonadota; class Gammaproteobacteria; order Pseudomonadales; family Halomonadaceae; genus Halomonas; species Halomonas almeriensis. Next base: position 15,676 of record NZ_JAUFPO010000014.1, on the reverse strand, counting down.
TTGCCGGTGGTGCCGGACGTATACAGAATGTACAGCGGATCCGTCGCGCGCACCGGCACCGGCTCGACGGCCTGGCCAGCGGCCTCGAGCTCGGCCCAGTCGAAGTCCCGGCCGGCCTGCAGTTCAGCACTGGCCTGTGGCCGCGCAAAGACGATGCACGCCTCCGGCTGGTGCACGGACTCTTCCAGAGCCGCATCCACCAGCGGCTTGTAGGCGATGACGCGATCCACCTCGATCCCGCAGGAAGCCGTCAGCACGACCCTGGGCTGGGCATCGTCGATGCGCACCGCCAGTTCGTGCGCCGCGAAACCACCAAACACCACCGAATGGATGGCACCCAGCCGGGCACAGGCCAACATGCCGATCACCGCCTCCGGGATCATCGGCATGTACAGGATCACCCTGTCACCCGGTCCCACTCCCTTGTCACGCAGCGCCCCGGCAAAACATGCTACCCGTGCGGTAAGTTCGGCATAGGTGAAGCGCTGGACCGTGCCCGTGACGGGGGAGTCATGAATCAGCGCCAGCTGATCACCCCGGCCGGCCCGGACCTGCGCATCAAGCGCTAGATCGGCGGTGTTGAGCCTGCCGTCGGGAAACCAGTCATGGTGGCCATCCTCACGCCGCGACACAATGGTCTCGGGAGCCTCGAACCAGTCTATCCAGGACGCTTTGTCCCGCCAGAAGGCCTCCGGCTGTTCGATGGACGCTGAGTAGGTCTCTGAGTAACGCATAGGGGCACCACTGTTGTTGTATGGGTAATCGATGCCCTCAATGTCTAATGTGACGGGTTGCTTCGCCAGACGACGATAGGCTAAGGAAGGTGCCAGGGGGATGTCATACTCCCCCGCAATATCAGCCGCATGTTAAGGTCATCATCTGCCTTGTCAGTTTACTCGTACCGATGGAAACCCATGTCGAGCAAGATCTACTGCATCGCCAGCTTCAAGCCCAAGCCCGGGCAGGAAGCCGCCGCCTTCTCCGCCCTGCAGGCACTTGAGCCGAACACCCATCGCGAGGACGGCTGCCTGCGCTATACCGTGACGCGGCGTATCGAGAGCCCCTTTGCCCAGGGCGACAGCTACCCCATCGTCTTCCACGAGACCTGGGCCAACCGCGAGGCCTTCGAAGCGCATTGCCAGCGCCGCGAGATCCAGGCGTTCTTCGAGGAACAGGTGCAGTCGCCGGACGGCCTGATCGAGGAAGCCAATGTCTGCGTCTACAGTGATGAGCCCGCCGAGTTCGATGCCCCCGCCCTGCCCTCCTGAGCGGCAAGGCATGATGCATGACACCCCCGCGACAGGAGACAGACCGTGACGGTCATTCGAGTCGAAGACCTGTCCAAGGTCTATGACAGCGGCTTCCAGGCCCTGAAAGGCATCGACCTGGACATTCAGCGCGGCGAGATCTTCGCCCTGCTGGGCCCCAACGGGGCCGGCAAGACCACCCTGATCAGTGTGATCTGCGGCCTGGTCAATGCCAGCGGAGGCCGGGTGCTGGTGGACGGCCACGACAACGTGAGCGACTACCGCGAGGCCCGCTCGCGCATCGGCCTGGTGCCCCAGGAGCTGACCGGCGAAGCCTTCTCCACGGTCTGGGACACGGTCAGCTTCAGTCGCGGCCTGTTCGGCAAGCCCGCCTCGCCACTGCACATCGAGAAGACGCTGCGCTCGCTGAGCCTCTGGGAAAAGCGCCGCAACAAGCTGATCACGCTTTCCGGCGGCATGAAACGCCGGGTGCTGATCGCCAAGGCCCTGGCCCATGAGCCGCAGATCCTCTTCCTCGACGAGCCCACCGCCGGCGTCGACGTCGAGCTGCGCCGCGACATGTGGGATGTGGTGCGCCAGCTTCGCGAGAATGGCGTCACCATCATTCTCACCACCCACTACATCGAGGAGGCCGAGGAAATGGCCGACCGCATCGGCGTGATACGCGCCGGTGAGCTGGTGCTGGTGGAGGAGAAGCGAGAGCTGATGCGCAAGCTGGGCAGCAAAGCCCTGACCCTGCACCTCAGCGAGCCGCTGTCGGGCATCCCGGAGGCCCTGGCCGACCACAACCTGACGATTGCCGATGACGGCCATGCCCTGGTGTATACCTACGATGCCTCGCGCCCCGGCGAGAGTGAGGGCGACCCAGCGGCCATCGCCGAGCTGCTGGCCGACCTGCAGGCCGCTGGCATCCACTTCAAGGACCTGCACACCCGGCAGAGCTCCCTGGAGGAAATCTTCGTCAGCCTGGTGCAGGAGAACGCATGAACTTCCGATCCGTGAAGACCCTCTACGCCGCCGAGATGGCCCGCAGCCTGCGCACGATCCTGCAGAGCATCGTCTCGCCGGTCATCTCGACCTCACTGTATTTCGTGGTCTTCGGTGCGGCCATCGGCACCCGCATCAGCGAGGTGGACGGCGTCAGCTACGGGGCCTTCATCGTCCCCGGGCTGATCATGCTGATGCTGCTGACCCAGAGTGTGTCCAACGCCTCCTTCGGCATCTTCTTCCCGCGCTTCACCGGCACCATCTACGAGATCCTCTCGGCGCCGGTCTCCTACTTCGAGGTGGTGCTCGGCTATGTGGGCGCGGCGGCCACCAAGTCGATCGTCCTGGGGCTGATCGTGCTGGCCACGGCGCGGCTCTTTGTGCCCTTCGAGATCGCGCACCCCTTCATGATGCTGCTGTTCCTGGTGCTGACCTCGCTGACCTTCAGCCTGCTGGGCTTCATCATCGGCATCTGGGCCGACGGCTTCGAGAAGCTGCAACTGGTGCCGCTGCTGGTCATCACGCCGCTGACCTTCCTGGGCGGCACCTTCTACTCCATCGACATGCTGCCACCGGCCTGGCAGATCGTGACCCTGGCCAACCCGGTGGTCTACCTGGTCAGCGGCTTCCGCTGGAGCTTCTACGGCATGGGCGATGTCAGCATCTGGGCCAGTCTGGGCATGATCGCCCTCTTCCTGACCATCTCGCTGGCCGTGGTCAACTGGATCTTTCGCAGCGGCTATGGTCTCAAGCCTTAAGCGCGACCCGCGCTGAATCGCGCTGGGCTGTCTGACGCATTCGGGGCAGCCCCGGCCGGGGATGATGCGGTATCATCGCCGGCCGTCATCCGCGAGCCGCGAGGTCCTCATGCCCATCCTGCACAGCATCATTCATCGCATCGACACATCCGGCGAACAGGGCGCGCGCGTCGTGCCGGCGGAAGGCGAGCTGGCGGCCTCCGCGACCCTCGATGACCTGCTCGCCGAACTCAACACCGCCTATCACGCCAAGGCCAAGGATTGGGGACAGTTCAGCGACGAGACCTCAGCCCGTCTGCCCCGCGCCCTGGCCAGCTTCCTCGACGGTGAGCTGGACTTCACCACCTTGACCCGCGAACTGGCCAGTGCCATCGCCCCGCTGATTGATGCCCACCTGCCGCTGGGCGGCCACCTCCTGATCATCGATCACCAAAAGGGCGAGTCCCGCTACCTGCTCATGGCCCTGCTCCTCCAGCGCGACGGCTTCGGCATCGGCGATCATCTCGACATCGTGCCCAGCCCGCAGCTCAACCTGGCGCAAATGACGCTGGGCGCCAGGATCGACATCACCCAGTGGCGTCAGGGCAACGCCTCACACCCATATCTCTCCTACACCCGGGATCGCGGCGGCCGCAAGCTTGCCGATGCCTTCGCCGAGGTGCTCGGCGCCAGCCAGCCGGTGGACACACCCCAGGAAACCCGAACCCTGCTCAAGGCGTTCAGCGATTACGTGGAAAGCACCGACATGGCGGAGGAAACCAGCCGCGAGAAGACCGACGCCTTGATCGGCTACGCCAGCGAACAGGCCAGCCGCGGCGAGCCCATGACCCTGGACGAACTCTCGGAAGTCGTCGACGAACAGCAACCCAAGGCCTTCTACGACCACATCCGTAACAGCGACTACGGCCTGTCACCGGAAATCCCCCCGGACAAGCGCACCCTCAAGGCCTTCAAACGCTTCACCGGCCGCGCCGCCGGCGTCTCCATCAGCTTCGACTCCCACCTGCTCGGCGCCGCGGTGGAATACGACGAGGAAAACGACCGGCTGATCATCAAGCAGGTACCCCAGGGCCTGCGCAAGCAGTTGAAGAAGGGGGAGTAGGATGAGCTGTAAGCTGTAAGCCGTAAGTCAAGGGCAAGAGGGAAGAAGGAAGAAGGAAGAAGGAAGAAGGAAGAAGGAAGAAGGAAGAAGGAAGAAGGAAGAAGGAAGAAGGAAGAAGGAAGAAGGAAGAAGGAAGAAGGAAGAAGGAAGAAGGAAGAAGGAAGAAGCCAGGCTGATGCCAGGGGTTGTGGTGTCAAGAGTTTTCTTCCAGGCGCGAAGCGCCGTTCTTCCCTCTTCAAGGCGCGTAGCGCCGTTCTTCCCTCTTCCAGGCGCGTAGCGCCGTTCTTCCCTCTTCGAGGCGTGAAGCGCCGTTCTTCCCTCTTCAAGGCGCATAGCGCCGTTCTTCCCTCTTCACTCTCGCTGCGGCGCCAGCCGCGTTCTTCCAGCTTCAAGCTCATTTCCCTAGCGCTGACTGAGCGCCAGCTTCACCCCCAACCCCACAAACACCCCGCCCAGGCTTTTTTCCAGCCAGCGGCCGAGGCGCTTCTGGTTCTGCATGGCGCGGGCGATGCGGGCGCTGAGCAGCACCAGCGGTGGTTCGATGGCGGCGGCGACGGCGATGATCAAGGCGCCGTGAAAGGCGAGCTGCAGCGCGGCGGGGCCGGCTCCCGGCACCACGAACTGGGGCAGGAAGGCCAGGAAGAAGATGGCCACCTTGGGGTTGAGCGCCGAGACCAGGATGCCCTGGCGGTAGATGGCGCCGGTTTTCGGCGTGCTGGCCACGCTGACGTCGGGCGCATCGCCGTTGTCGCGGCTCAACAGGATCTGCAGGCCCAGCCAGATCAAGTAGGCGGCCCCCACCCACTTGACCAGCGAGAAGGCCAGCGCCGAGGTGGCGAGTATCGCCGACAGGCCCAGTGCCGCCATCGCCACATGCAACGCCGCCCCGCTCCACACGCCGAACATGGCCGCCACACCACCGCGTCGCCCATGCCGCGCCGTCTGGCCGAGGATGAAGGCCATGTCCGGTCCCGGCGAGAGGTTCAGCAGGACCGCGGTCGAGAGAAAGGCCATCCAGTGGGCGAGTGAATAGGTCAGCATGGCGCTCTGGCTCCTGTGGTGATCAGACAAGCTGCACATGCCTCGAGCTTGCCTGCCGGACCACGCCCGGGCAAGTGGTGCTGCACCCGCGAAGACCCTGGCCAGACGCCCTGCTCTGCGCCCCACAAGTGCGCATACAGGCCCTTGGATGCCTCCCAATGGTGCAGCACAGCATGAAAAGGCGGCGACCCAATTTCCTGGATCGCCGCCTTCGAATAGATATCTTGTTGTTTTTGTTGATTGACCCACTATCCTAGCATGCTTTTCGGATAGTAAAAGGTGTGAGCTGGCGTGCTCCTCTTGTGTCCCCTTCGGGGGACATTTTTTTGGGTGGCCGGAAAACCGACGACCGAATTCGCTGTCGTTGTTGATGTATATGAAACGCCATATCGGCGACGCCAACAATCCGACCTTGGTGGCAGTTTTCCTCCTGCCGCCCTTCCCTGCCTTGCCACGCCACCCGGGATCAGGACGGACTGCGGGTCTGGCCCCGGGAAGATTGTCGCCGCCCCCCACCTTCCGTACACTCGTTTGAATTTCGCTCCTTCTTCCTGCGAGGCAACTCATGGCGTTCGACAGCAGCGCGACCTATGTCGCCACCGAGTCCCTGAAACAGGCGGTCAACGCCGCGGTCACCCTGCAGCGCCCGCTGCTGGTCAAGGGCGAGCCCGGCACCGGCAAGACATTGCTGGCCGAGGAACTGGCGGCTTCCCTGGACACCCAACTGATCACCTGGCATATCAAGTCGACCACCAAGGCCGCCCAGGGCCTCTATGAATACGATGCGGTCAGCCGGCTGCGCGACTCGCAGCTGGGCATCGAGGGCGTCGAGAACGTGGCCAACTACCTGCATCCCGGCAAGCTGTGGGAGGCCTTCACCAGCGACCGGCGCGTGGTGCTGCTGATCGACGAGATCGACAAGGCGGATATCGAGTTCCCCAACGACCTGCTGCAGGAACTCGACCGCATGGAGTTCCACGTCTACGAGACCGGCGAGACCATCCGGGCCCGGCACCGCCCGGTGGTGGTGATCACCTCCAACAACGAGAAGGAACTGCCCGACGCCTTCCTGCGCCGCTGTTTCTTCCACTACATCGACTTTCCCGACAGGGCGACCATGCAGTCCATCGTCGATGTGCACTTCCCGGACATCGCCCCTCAGCTGGTCAGCCGGGCACTGGAAGTCTTCTTCGAGCTGCGCGAGGCGCCGGGGCTCAAGAAGAAGCCTTCGACCTCGGAGCTGGTCGACTGGCTGAAGCTGCTGATGGCCGATGAATTGGCCCAGGAGACCCTGCACCAGCGCGACCCCGCCAGTGCCCTGCCGCCCATGGCCGGGGCCCTGGTCAAGAACGAGCAGGACACCCAGTTGCTTGAGCGCCTGGCCTTCATGATGCGTCGGCAGAGGCGCTGAGCGCCATGTTCATCGGCCTGTTCGAATCCCTGCGGCGCTTCGAGGTGCCGGTCTCGCTGCGCGAGCTTCTCGACCTCAATGCGGCGCTCGAGCACGACGTGGTGTTCGCCGACCTCGATGCCTTCTATCATCTCGCGCGCACCGTGATGATCAAGGACGAGCGGCATTTCGACCGCTTCGATCGCGCCTTCGCCGCCTGGCTGGAAGGTGTGCAGGCGCAGGACGCCTCCATCGACGCCCTGATCCCGGATGACTGGCTGCGCCGCGAGTTCGAGAAACGGCTCAGCGAGGCAGAGAAGGCTCAGGTCGAGTCGCTGGGCGGCCTGGATGCCCTGCTCGAGACCTTCAAGCAGCGCCTCGAGGAACAGAAGGAGCGCCATGCCGGCGGCAACAAGTGGATCGGTACCGGCGGCACCAGCCCTTTCGGTGCCCATGGTTACCATCCCGAGGGGATCCGCATCGGCCAGGACGGCTCTCGCCATCGCCGCGCCGCCAAGGTCTGGGATGAGCGCCGCTACCGCGACTATGACGCCGACCGCGAGCTCGGCACCCGCAACATCAAGATGGCGCTGCGGCGCTTGCGGCGCTTTGCCCGCCAGGGAGCGGCGGAAGAGTTCGATGTCGACACCACGATTCGCGATACCGCGCGCAACGGCGGGCTGCTCAGCGTGCGCATGCGCCCCGAGCGGCGCAATGCCGTGAAGGTGCTGCTGTTCCTCGATGTGGGCGGCTCCATGGATGACCATATCCGTGACTGCGAGGCGCTGTTCTCCGCCGCCCGCGCCGAGTTCAAGCACCTCGAACACTTCTATTTCCACAACTGCCTGTATGAAGGCGTCTGGCATTCCAATGGTAGCTGGCAATCGCGTCATCAACAGGCGCGCCTGCCCACCCGGGAGCTGCTCAATACCTATGGCGCCGACTATCAGGTGATCGTGGTCGGCGATGCCGCCATGTCGCCCTTCGAGATCACTCATCCCTGGGGCAGCGTCGAACACATGAACGACGAGCCCGGCGCCGTCTGGCTGCAGCGCCTGACCCACGCCTTCCCCAGACTGGTGTGGCTGAACCCCATGCCGCGTCGTCACTGGGAGTACACGCACTCCACCCGGTTGATCCGCGAGTTGATCGAGGACCGCATGTATCCGATGACGCTGGCGGGGTTGGAGGACGCCATGACGGAGCTCGCAAGATGAATCAGCGCTTCCCGGCCTGGTCGGCACGCCGCCCGATAGCCTTTTTGGGCTATATCATTAAATAATAGCCTTTAATGGCTATAATTCGATGGTATAGCTTATTTGGGCTATAATGTGAGCCACATTCCCGTGGATGCCTACTCATGACGCAAGCCATTGCGGTGCTGACCGGCGATATCATCGACTCTCGCGGCCTGGATGATAGCCAGGCCCTGTTCGCGGTGCTGGACGAGACCCTCGAGCGCCTGGCCCGGGCCCATGACGGTCGCTTCGAGCGTTTCCGCGGCGACGGCTTTCAACTGGCCCTGCCCGAGCCCGCCGCGGCCCTGGAAGCCGCCGTGATGCTGCGCGCCGGACTGATCCACCAGGGTCAAGACCAACGCTGGGATGCGCGCATCGCCATCGCCGTGGGCGAGGATGACTGGCAGCCCGAGGCGCCCCTGGCGGCCGCCGATGGCCCCGTCTTCGTGGCATCGGGACAGGGGCTCGACACTATGGCGGAGGACACCCACCTCAGCCTGACGCGCCCGGATGCCGAGCCGGACCCGGGCCTAGGTCTGCTGTTACGCTATGTCGATGAGCTGATCGAGGGCTGGACGACGCACGCCGCCGAGATTTCCCACCTGCGGCTGTGGCACGATGAATCCCAGCAGGCCCTGGCCAGGCGCCTGGGCATTCGCCAGCCCAGCGTGCACAAGCGGCTGCGGACCGCTCGCTGGGCACTGCTCGGCGATACACTGGCCTACTTCCGCGAACGACTGGCCATGGAGGGCCCAACCCGATGACCACCGCACCCCTGCTCGGCTTGCTGCTGGCGCATCTGCTGGGCGACTTCCTGCTGCAGCCGAAACACTGGGTCGACTCCCGCCAGCAGGACGGCATCCGCTCCACGGCCCTCTATCTGCATGCCGGCCTGCACGGCCTGCTGGTGCTGCCGGTGCTGGGTCTGGCGGGGGCCGGCGTGGGCTTCGCCATCCTGGCGGCGCTGGTGGTGGCCGTCAGCCATTGGCTGATCGATCTGGGCAAGGCACAACTGGCGGCGGACAAGCTGCGCTGGTTCCTGCTCGACCAGGCCCTGCACGTGCTGGTACTGGTGGCGGTCTGGGCCGTCTGGCTGGACGACAGCGCCCCGCTGCAGGCCGCCGCAGCCTGGCTCACCCGCCCCGAGACCCTGGGCCTGCTGCTGACCTACCTGATCGTCACGCGGCCGCTATCGCTGGCCATCGCGCTGGCCCTGCGGCCCTGGAGTCAGGATGTCAGTGACCAGGGCACCCTGGTGGCGGCCGGGGCGCGCATCGGCATGCTCGAACGGCTGCTGGTGCTGACCCTGGTGCTGCAGCACGAGCTGATTGCCGTGGGCTTCCTGCTGACCGCCAAGTCGGTACTGCGCTACGGCGACCTGCGCGAACGCAAGGAGCGCAAGCTCACCGAGTACGTGCTGCTGGGCACGCTGCTGAGCGTCTCCCTGACACTGGTGATCGGCCTGCTGGCGCGCTCGCTGATCTGGGGCGGCTGACACATGCGGCGCGCCTGGCTGATGCATTCGGCACCCGCGCGGTTCACGCTGCTGCTGGCACTGACGGCCGGGCTGGCCGGCTGCCAGCCGGGCCCGAAGAGCGGCACGTCTTCCAGTTGGTCGTCCACACGGCCGCGCGGCTCTGGGCCCTGCTCGAAGGTTATCGACCCTACGCGCTGGAGGCCTTGCCATAATCGTCGGCGTACCGTTGTTCGTGGCCACCATGGTCTGGTTAGCCTCTGGGGTCTGGTTAGCCTCTGGGTGTTGCGACAGCGTCACTGAGTGGCCGCTGCGCGCTCGCCGGATGGGCAGCCACGCCACAGCCTGATAGGCTCATGGCCAGCCCCGGGCCAGGCCCGGGGCCCGACATCCCGCCGCGATGCCGAGGAGACAAGCCATGCCGCAACCCCGACTGACGACCTGCCAGGGCGCCGAGATCACCCCCTACCTGGAAGGGCTCGCCGACCTACGCATTCGCGTGTTCCGCGACTTCCCCTATCTCTATGACGGCGATCCGGCCTATGAGGGCGAATATCTCAAGCGTTATGCCGAGAACCCGCGCAGCCTCTTCGTGCTGGCGCTGGATGGCGAGCGGCTGGTCGGCGCCTCCACGGCGCAGCCGCTGAGCGATGAGGTCGAGGAATTCCGCGCGCCCTTCGAGGCCCAGGGCTACCGGGTCGCCGATGTCTTCTATTACGGCGAGTCGGTGCTGCTGCCCGAGTATCGCGGACACGGCCTCGGGCATGCCTTCATGGATGCCCGCGAGCAGCACGCCGCGGCCGCCGGCTATGCCTGGGTGGCCTTCTGTGCCGTGGAGCGCCCGGCGGATCACCCCCTCAAGCCGGCAGACTACCGCCCGCTGCATGACTTCTGGCAAGGGCGCGGCTACCAGCGACACCCCGAACTGGCCACCAGCTTTGCCTGGAAGGACGTCGGACACACCGAGGAGACTGACAAACCCATGGTGTTCTGGCTCAATCGCATCGACAACATTCGGGAGGCGTCGGCATGACGCGTCACTCGCTGCGGGTCGCCACCGCCCAGTACCCCATCGAGGCCTTCGACGACATCGAGTCCTTTCGTCACAAGGCCGCACGCTGGGTGCGTGACGCCGCCAGCCGGGGCGCCGAACTGCTGGTCTTTCCGGAGTACGGCGGCATGGAACTGACCTCGCTGCTGCCCGAGGCCGAACGCGACGATATCCGGGCTCAGCGGCACGGCCTGCAGGCCTGGCGGGAGGTCTTCCACGAGACCTGGCGGGAGCTGGCCATGGCGCATGGCGTGACCCTGCTGGCGCCCTCGCTGCCCTGGGCCATCGACGACGATCACTTCGTCAATCGCGCCTGGCTGTTCACCCCGGATGGCCGCTTCGACCATCAGGACAAGCAGCTGATGACGCGCTTCGAGCGGGGCGACTGGGGCATCTCGCCGGGTGACGGCCTGCGCGTCTTCGACACCCCGGCCGGTAAACTGGGCGTACTGATCTGCTATGACAGCGAGTTTCCGCTGCTGGCCCGGGCGCTGATCGACGCCGGTGCCGAACTGCTGCTGGTACCCAGCTGCACCGACACCCAGGCCGGCTACCAGCGCGTGCGCCTGAGCTCCCAGGCCCGCGCCATCGAGCAGCAGGTGGCGGTGATTCATTCGCCGACCATCGGCGAGGCCCTGTGGTCGCCGGCGGTGGACATCAATATCGGCCATGCCGCCGTCTACACGCCCTGCGATCACGGCTTCCCGCCGGACGGCATTCTGGTGCAGAGCGCCGACGCCACGCCGGGCTGGCAGTTCGCCACCCTCGACCTGGCCACCATCGCCGCACTGCGCGACACCGGCCAGGTCGACAACCACGCCGACTGGCTGCGTCAGGCCCAGCGGCTTGCCGATGGCATCGAGGTACGCCAGCTGGTCTAGGCATCCCGGCTCCTTTTGCCGCCATCCACGCCAGGTCGTACAATGCCGCTTTAATAGCCACAAACCAACAAGCTCTCACGGACCCCTCATGCGCGCCAGTCAACTGTTGATCGCCACTCTGAAGGAAACGCCCGCCGACGCCGATATCGTCAGTCATCAGTTGATGCTGCGCGCGGGAATGATTCGTCGCCTCAACGCCGGCCTCTATACCTGGCTGCCGCTGGGGCTGCGTACGCTGCGCAAGGTCGAGAACATCGTCCGCGAGGAGATGGATCGCGCCCATGCCCAGGAAGTGCTGATGCCGGCCATTCAGCCAGCCGACCTGTGGCAGGAATCCGGTCGCTGGGACCAGTACGGCAACCTGCTGCTGCGCATCCGCGACCGGCACGACCGCGACTTCTGCTATGGCCCGACCCACGAGGAAGTCATCACCGATCTGGTGCGCAACGAGATCCGCTCCTACAAGCAGGTGCCCTCGAACTTCTACCAGATCCAGACCAAGTTCCGCGACGAGACGCGCCCGCGTTTCGGCGTGATGCGTGCCCGCGAGTTCATCATGAAGGACGCCTACTCCTTCGATGTCGACCAGGCCGGCCTGCAGCGTTCCTACGACGCCATGTACGACGCCTATGTGCGCATCTTCACGCGGCTGGGGCTGGACTTCCGTGCCGTGGAAGCCGACAACGGCGACATCGGCGGCACCGGCTCCCACGAGTTCCAGGTGCTGGCCGAGTCCGGCGAAGACGCCGTGATCTTCTCTACCGAGTCCGACTACGCCGCCAACATCGAGAAGGCCGAGGCCCTGCCCGCGCCACTGGGCGAGACGCCCGAGCGCCCTGCCCCGCAGGAAAGCCTGGAGCTGGTCGACACGCCCAACGTGAAGACCATCGCGGCGCTGGTCGAGAAGCACAACCTGCCCATCGAGAAGACCATCAAGACGCTGATGGTCAAGGGTAGCGAAGGCGGCCTCGTCGCCCTGCTGGTGCGCGGCGACCACGAGCTCAACGAGGTCAAGGCCGAGAACCTGCCCGAGGTGGCCGCGCCGCTGACCATGGGCACCGAGGAAGAAATCCGCGCCGCCGTGGGCGCTGGCCCCGGCTCGCTGGGCCCGGTCAACCTCGACATGCCGCTGGTCATCGACCGCAGCGTGGCGCTGATGAGCGACTTCGGCGCCGGCGCCAACATCGAGGACAAGCACTACTTCGGAATCAACTGGGAGCGTGACGTCGCCCTGCCCAGGGTCGCCGACCTGCGCAACGTCGTCGAAGGCGACCCCTCGCCGGACGGCAAGGGTACCCTGGCCATCGCCCGCGGCATCGAGGTCGGCCACGTCTTCCAGCTGGGCACCAAGTACTCCACGGCGATGAACGCCACCGTGCTGGACGAAAACGGCAAGGCCGTGCCGCTGCTGATGGGTTGCTACGGCATCGGCGTGACCCGCGTGGTCGCCGCCGCCATCGAGCAGAACCACGACGACGCCGGCATCATCTGGCCCGACGCCATCGCCCCCTACAACGTCGCCCTGGTGCCGATGAACGCCCACAAGTCGCAGCGCGTGCGCGACGAAAGCGAACGCCTCTACCAGGCCTTCAGCGACGCCGGTATCGACGTGCTGCTCGACGACCGCGACCTGCGCCCCGGCGTGCGCTTCGCCGACCAGGAACTGATGGGCATCCCCCACCGCATCGTCATTGGCGACCGCAGCCTCGACAACGGCGAGCTGGAATACAAGGGCCGCCGCGATAGCGAAGCCACCATGATCCCGATCGACGACATCGTCAGCGTGCTGAAAGACAAGATCGCCGGTTGATCCGGTAGCAGCGCTTCCCAGCGTCAGACGTAAAGAACCCGCCGACCTCGAGCACACACTCGAGACCGGCGGGTTCCTTTTGCGTGGGCCGGCATTGCCGGCAAGGCGGTAACGCCATGGAGGGGCCCGGTCAGAGCGCGCAGTGGAAGCCACTGGCTGGAGCGTGTTTCCAATCTGGATCAGGCAGGATCGGCGTCAAGGAAGTCACGTATGACCGGATTGACCAGTTCCGGGTGAGTGAGCGGCGCCATATGGCCACCCTTGGCCACGGAATGGAAAGACCAGTGAGGACAGGCCTCGGCAAGGATATCGACGATCTCGCGTATGGGAAGTCGGGTCGCCTGATCGCTGACCACTAATGTTCTCGCCGTCAGGCCCTTGCATTCCTCAATGGTGGTCTCCTCGTTCATTACGGCATCCCATTCGTGGAAGTTGGGTGGCAACGCCTTGATAAAGGCGGCTCGCCGCTTTTCGGGCATGGCACGCCACGCCCCGTCGCCTAGCCAGTAGTCGGCAAAGCGTTCCGCCACTCTTGACCAGTCTCCCAATGCGCCAAAGCATTTCACATGATCTCGCAGGCCGCATACTTCCAGTAATGCTCGCGTGCGACCGTTTTGCTGGAGCAAGTAAAACGGATTCGGTTCCAGCAGAACCAGGCTGCCAACCCTTGGCCCCAGTAGCATTGCAGCCTTAAGTGCGACCGTACCGCCGAAGGAATGCCCGACCAAATGGACAGGACCAGCTGTTTCCTCGCTCAAGGCAAGAACCGGTTGAGCCTGTGCATACAGGGACTGCGGGGAGTTTCCCGGCCAGGGGGGCGTTTCTCCGTAGCCAAATAGATTGACCGCCAGGACTCGGTAGCGGTCCTTCAGCGCCTCAGTGAGCGCCCGCCACTGCTGATTGGCGCTGACGGAGCTATGTATCAAGACGACAACCGGACCCTGTCCCTCGTCCGTGTAATCGACCTGCAAGCTTCCTCTTGTAAGGACTGGCATAGCTTACCTCCGGTCCACGTCATAGTGTCTTCCTGGTGAGAAGCCTTATGCCTTCTTCACGAAGCTCGCCGTGATCATCATCTCGCCGGCCCCATCAACCCGACAGTCGAGCTGATGGTCCTTGCCATCCTTGATGCGCCGAATGAAAGCCCGGGTGCCGATCTTCATGACCTGGGAGCTTCCCTTGACCTTGAGGTCCTTGATCAGCGTAACCCTGTCGCCTTCGGCCAGCGGATTACCATTGGCATCCTTGATGGCCACGCCCTCCTCGGGCTCGACGATCGAAGGATCCCATTCATGAGCACACTCGGGGCATACGAGAAGCCGCTGATCCTGATAGACGAATTCGGACTGGCATTGCGGGCAAGGCGGTAACGACATGGTAGTAGCTGGCTCCGGGCGGGCTGGAGGTTCAGCATACTACGATTGCACTACACTAGGTTACCCGCCAGAACTGCCCGCTGTATCCGCTCCGGGGCAAGCGCGATGTCGCCCGCTCACGGCCGCATCAAGGGGCCCTTCCTGTACCAGACCCGAATGATGGCAGCGCCGAACAGTTCGGAATCACCAGGCCATGAGGTGATTCAAGATCCGCAGACCAGTACGACCTTGCCACTCACCTCGCCCTTTTCGACCATCCGATGCGCCCGCTGGACGTCGGCTAACGGTACCCTCGCCCCAATGACTGGCTTCACCTTGCCTGACGCCAGCATGGCAAAGAGTTCGGCAAGCGTTTCCCGGTACCATGATGAATCCTTCTTGACTTCACCGGGAGTGGCGCAGAGCGTGACCCGCTTGCCGTCAGGCCAGCTATTGAGAGCGGCCATTTGCAGCATACCCAGGACCATTTGCTTCATGCCTCCGAAGCGCTCACCGGCAAAGCCATAACTGATAACACGGCCACTTTTTCGTACCGCTTTATACGAACGCCTCAGATTCGGCCCACCAAATGGATCGAACGCAGCATCAACGCCTCCCGGAATATCACGGCGGACCGCTTCAACGAAATCCTGGTTTTGATAGTCGATCGGAATCCCGCCATTTTCACGAACCGTCACATGCTTGCGGGCAGAAGCCGTACCGTACATTGTCAGGTCAAGCAGACCGCCCAATTGCAGGAGCGCGGTGCCGACGCCCCCCGCGGCAGCGTGAATCAACACGGTTTCCCCGTGATGAAGCTGCCCCTTTTCATGAAGAAGGGCATGGGCCGTTAAATAATTGAGGATCAGGCTGACTGCTTCCACGGGGTCCAGCTCATCCGGGACAGGAACCAACAGCTCATGGGGCACACATGCGTACTCAGCGTAACAACCAAATTCAGGATTCAGCGCCGCCACATACTGGCCTGTTTCAATGCCGACAACGTCGCCACCCACCTGCTCAACGATGCCCACAAGGTCATAACCCGGTGTAAAAGGCACACCCGGGGCCAAGGGATAGCCTCCGTGTTGGGCCATGACGTCAGCATAACCCACTCCCGCCGCCAACACCCTGACACAAACCTCTCCTCCACCCGGCTGGGGAATCGCCTCTTGGACCGTATCGAGGACATCCACACCGCCATGGCCGGTAATGACGACACGCTGATAATGGCTCATGAGTAGCTTCCTTTCCTGAATTCAATCAATAAGTGCAGCACCTGCAGTGTCCAGGCCTCCTGAGTACTCTCCCAAGAACACCT
>NZ_JAUFPO010000013.1 GCF_030409235.1 Halomonas almeriensis | reverse complement strand
AGTGCATACCTCTCGTTTGACCGCCTCTGTGATGAGGTACACCGGCTGCTCAGTGGCTATGGCACTGAGTGCGCGATTAATTTTGGATAAGCACTTAACAGCCATAAAGGCAATATCGGATAGATTATACCTTCCCTTCACTGGCTCATGCTTCTTAAAAAAGTCCCCCTTATCATCAACATAATCATATAGCATCTTCTGTATAGAAGAAGACCCTGACTTATGAAGATCAAGAAATATAAGACCATCTTTTTTGTACACAAAAACCTCCGTTAACAATATAACTATAGACTAAAGAGCAGAGCCAGAAAATTTTTTCTGCAGATTGATGGCATACTTTTAATATTCTTTTCCCATTTCTATATATTGACAAAAATGGAAGACGAGTTTAACACAAACTCTGAGTATAGAATCTGGCTAAATTGGTAAAAGCCTACATTTAATACTCTAAACTCTACACCGATAACGTGCCACGATCCAGGCGGCCTCGCACAAAGCGGGATCAGGACAAAGAGGTAGTGATTTGTGCAAACGGGTCCGCCAACAACCAATCGAGAGATACGTACGGTCCAATTGATCATCCGATGACAACAGATATCGCGTGCGACATGCGGCACAAGTAACAGCGTAACAATGACTATCGAGACGGTTATCAGCCAAGGCGCACAAACTGCTTCCAACCAGCGGTGACTGTCAAGGTAGTTGTCGCCTCTGATGCTTTTTACGCTGCAGTTGGTTTGCGACAGGTCTGCGGCGTTGTTGGCTCTCGTTCAGGGTTCAATGTAACCACCTTGATGGGTGACCAGTTTCGGGTCTTGCCACTCCATCGTGCCGGGTTGTTCCGGCGTGCGGCCTGATACAGGGCGTGGCGCTTTCTCAGTATGGCCTTATCCTCGCCAGCATGCCGTTGTGCTGGCGTAACGAACCGAATACCGCTATGCCGATGCTCATGGTTGTACCAGTTCACGAAGCTCTGAACCCATTGCCGTGCTTTCTCGATACTGGCAAAACCATTCACCGGATAATCGGGCCGATACTTGCAGGTTCGAAACGCCGCCTCAGAATAAGGATTGTCGTTGCTGACGCGTGGCCGACTGTAGGACGGCGTAATCTCGAGGTTGCGCAGCTTCTCTTGCAGCGTGGCGCCCTTGAACGGGCTACCGTTGTCGGCATGCAATACCAGCGGCTGATTGACGACTTGCTCGGCGAGCACTGCCCGTTCGAGGACGGTGCGCGAGTTGTGCGCCGATTCCGACAGGAAGACTTCCCAGCCCACCACCTTGCGGCTGAAGATATCGAGGATCATCACCAGGTAGTAATGCTGCCCCTTAATGGGCCCGCCAAGCCAGGTGCAGTCCCAGGACCAGGTTTGGTTAGGCGCGGATGCCCGGTAGGTGGTGGGCCTGGCGTGATGTTTCGGCGCTCTGGCACGCCCACGGTGAACCACTTCATAATGGCGCCGCAAAATGCGATAGAACGTCGATACCGAGGCAAGGTGGCGGCTTTCCTCATCCAGCAGTCGCACGACGATCTGGTCGGGCGGCAGGCCGGCGAAAGCCGGCCGATGGCACACGTCGAGAACGTCCTGTTCTTCGGCCGATGTCAGGGCATTAGCGGGCACCGGCCGTTCGGTAAAAGGGCGTTGATCCTCCCGGAGGACAGGGCCACGTGTCCAACGCTGATACGTACGGGCTGTCAGTCCGAGCATGCGGCAAGCAGGGGCGAGACGCGCGCCATTGGCGCGGGCCTCGTCGATCAGTTCAACGGCATGTTGGCGATCCGGGCCACTGATCATTTTTCCTCGTCCCCCCAGATCGCTCGGGCCTTTTTTCGCAGCGTCAACAAGGCAGCGGTCTCGGCCAGGGCCGCTTCCTTGCGCTGGAGCTCGTGCTCCAGCTCTCGGATGCGTTTGCGTTGCTGCTTGGCGTCATCGGCCTCACGGCGACGTTCCTCATGGGACAGGCTGGCGGCCTGCTCACAATCATGGCGCCAGCGCTGCAGTTGCTCAGGGTACAGTCCACGTCGGCGACAATACTCGGCGACGTCTTCGGCGTTCATGGGCGCGGTTTCGACCACGGCGGCGAACTTGTCCTGGGAAGACCATCCTGAGCTGCCTTGATCAGAGGCATCGGGAAGGCAGCGCCCTTCGGCACGGGCTTCCTTGCGCCACTTGTAGACGGTGGCCACGGAGATACCTTCCTGCTCAGCGACCTCATAAGCGGATAGGTTGTGGGGTGGCAGCAGCTTGGCGACCACGGCTTGTCGGCGTTCCTCAGAGTAACGAGGCATGAATGGCTCCTATCGCCCCCTGGTATTTAAGAACAGGATATCAGAGGGCACGACAATCATCCTGACACTGGGGGCCAGCCCTTGGTTCGCCTTGGTTTAGCCCGCCTTATTCATCAGGGTTCTGAATGCGGGTGTTGAGCCGAGTGATTGCTGGCATCGACCGAC
>NZ_JAUFPO010000012.1:26524-242875 GCF_030409235.1 Halomonas almeriensis | reverse complement strand
ACAGCATCGCGGCGAACCTGCAGTATCTCACTGATTTGGTTGATTGTATGGCCTTGATTACTCAACAGGATGGCATGCGCACGCCGACGTAGGGCGCGCTTCTCACCATGGTGATAGGCGGAGGACAGCGTTTTTTGTTCAGATTCAGTGAGAGGGGCAACGAAGCGCCTTGCCATGGTTCCATCCGTGTCAGTGATCCTGAGGCGGATTATACTCGAAAATATCAGATCAGGCACTTAGGCGTTCATAACGTTAGTTGCAGTTTCAAGTGGCCCTCTCGTTGATAAGCGACAGGGCCTTCTGTTGTTAGAGGCTGTCAGCAATGGCGATGCACAACTTCAGTCCCCGTGATTGTGGAATCTACTGGACTGGGTCGCCCTTCAGTGTTTTGCCTTTACCGGAAAAGTTGAGATAACTCATGAAGCAGAGTGCATCCTTCAGATCATGAGTGTTGTTTAGAGGCAGGCGCACCTGGCGTTGCTCGGGTAGAGACATCAGTCGGAAAGCCGGTGGCAAGGCTAGACGAATGATTGTGGTAGCTGTAGGCATGGCAATTGCGCGAATGCTCATGGGCGTTTGCACCAAAAGCCGGGCGGACTTGGCCATGCGAAGCTGGTTCCGGTAAGCCCCGGGTGATATGCCGAATATCTCGTGAAATCGCCGACGAATCTGTGACGGCGAGTAGCCGATGCATCGGGTCAGCTCTTCCAGGTTGGCAGGGGGCCAAGGTGTTCAGCAGCCATACCTCCGCCCGCATAATTTCGTGGCTGATCGCCATGCCTCTGGTTGTCTCTCACCATCCCTGCACTCGATGAGCGGTCATGTTTGCATTGTCCACAAACATTTTGATTGCCCGGAGCAGTGCAATTGATTATCGTTTTTATCTTGAATTAGCATATGTTAATAAAGGCTCTTTTACGCTGCTCATCGACACGCAAGGCACGAAAACTGGCGATGTCTGCGCGTTTTAGAGCAATATGTGCGAATTAGCCGAGCCTGTATACCAGGGGTTGTGTGCCCTGAGCCGGAATGGCGGGTATACTGGTTTCAGAGGAGCCCAAGCAAGATAGGCACGGTCAACCCACGGCTTTTTTCAAGGCTAGACTTGGAAATCAATATTAGCTAATGAAATATCAGAATACACGGCAACCTCTGGATGAGCGCGAAAAGCTCCGTAAGTTTCGTGAGCTTGATGATGCGTTTGCCGAGGCGTTGCGAGATCTCGAGCAGCCCGGTGAGCAGCCCCGTTCTCCGGCTGCTGAGACGTCCGAGGCCACGCCAGTGGAGCGCGAGGTGGCGTTCAAGCAGCAACTGGAAACGTTGATGCGGGAGTATGCCCTTCCGGCGGAGAGCGTGAGTGACCTGCTGAGCACCATGAAGGCCCTGGGGCGCATTGCTTGACCCGGCGAAAAGCGCTCATTGACCCCGTTGGTAGCGGTAGACTCTGATACTCGGCAGCAACGCGGTTTCCTCCAGACGCGCGTCACGGCGCTTGGCGCGGCTGCGTTGCGCTGGGGGGCTATCCGGAGGCTGGTTGACGTCGGGGAGCTGCCCATTCTCACTGGGGATGAACAGAGGAAGCGCGATGTTCATCGCCTTGCGGCTGTGACCGTCTTCCAGGGGAGTGCTGTAAAAGATGTTGGCGCGCATCAGGGGAGCTTGTTCCTGGACCTGCGCCAGGGGTTCGCTTGCCTGAAGTCTCCCCAGCTTGTCCAGTTGCAGACGCACATGAGCGGCATCGGTATCCAGTTCATGGAGTAAGAGTTCAGCGTCACGGACGCTGAGTCGCTTGATCGACCGACCGCTGCGGTACCAGGCCAGTCGGACCCTTGATACCTCGCTTTCGGCTTGCGGAATGCTCCGCCAGCATTGCTTGAGATGCAGGCGTGCCAGGCCGGCACCACTCAGGTGTTCATGCAAGGCTGGATGACGAAAGGGCAGGACTGCCTTGATTTCGGGTATCAGGCCCGGGACGTCGCGACGTATCTTGGCCACCAGTTGACCCAGTTGCTGCTTGGTCGCATTGACCTCCTGCAACCGAGCCATGACGGCTTCGTTGGCGGCCACAAGTCCGATATAGCGCCGCGTGCTTCGCCCGTCCTGGCCGTCCTCGTACCAGAAGTCCAGCAGGGCACGTCTGAGCCAGGTAGCGTCTGCGCGGGATGTATCGAACGACCAGGCTGATGCCCGGCTTTGCCGCCAGGTATCCACCAGATGATCGGTGCGCTCGACAAGCTGATCAAACACGGCTTCCAGTTCGGCGAGCAGCCGGTATTGCGGCGCTTGCATCATGCTATGCATTACTCACTGGCATCACGATCGGACCGTGCCAGCATGGCGTCTATATCGGCCTCGTCCATGGCTGGCTCTCCGGCAATACGGTGTGACTCTTCCGCCCAGGCGCCCAGGTCCAGCAAACGGCAACGTTTGCTACAGAAGGGACGATAAGGGTTCTCCGCTGTCCAGGCCACCGTATTGCGGCATTGTGGACAGGCAACTTCAAGTGGGCGCTGTGTCGAAGTTTCGGCCATGGGGTCTCGTCGGAATCGCGGGTGGTTGGCGACGTATGATGCGCGATCAGTTGTTCCCTGGCAATCTCGGCATGTCGCGATATTGCTGGTCCAGTCTCTTGATCTGTGCCTCGAGAGATTCGGGGCTGCCGTCATTGCAGAGCACGTCGTCGGCGCGGGCCAGTCGCTGCTCTCGCGTCATCTGGGCGGCGACAATGTCGCGTGCCTGAGCTTCGTCGACATCATCGCGTCTGGCGGTGCGCTCAACCTGCAGGTACTCCGGCACATCGATGACCAGGCAGCGGTCGACCAGCTCCTGCTGTCCGGACTCGAAGAGCAGTGGCGAGATGAGCAGGGCGTAGGGCGCCCCTCGCCAGTGAAAGGTGTCCAGCCATTCAATCAGCCGGGTTCGTATGCGCGGATGGGTGATGGATTCGAGCCACTGCCGTTCCGCGGGATCGGCAAAGACGATCTCGCGGAGTGCCCGCCGGTCGAGGCAACCGTCGTCGAGCATCAGCCTGGCGCCGTAGCGTTGACGAATTTCCGCCAGGGCCGGCTCGCCCGGTGCCACGATCTCCCTGGCCACATCATCCGCATCCACCCAGGGAATGCCGAGCCGTGAAAAAACGCGGGCAACGGTGGATTTTCCTGAAGCGATGCCGCCTGTCATGCCGATGACAAGCGGGCGAGGGGTCAGTTCATCCATTGGAGGTACCACGCCATCAAGGGTTCGCCGGCCATCAACATCAGCCAGCCCGCCATGGCCAGCCAAGGCCCGAAGGCAATGGCTTGACCACGTTGTCGAGGATCCCTGGCCTGAATGGCCATTCCATAGAGTGTACCGGAGGCGGCCGCGATCAGCAGTAACAGGGGCAGGTAGGTCCAGCCCAGCCAGGCGCCCAGGGCGGCCAGCAGCTTGAAGTCGCCTTGGCCCATCCCCTGCTTGCCGGTCGCCAGATGAAAGACACCATGAAAGCCCCAGAGCACCAGGTAGCCGAGCATCGCCCCGAGAACGGCGTCCGGCAGGGCGAGAGGAACCAGCAACCAGTGGTAGAAGAGCCCGGCCC
The DNA here is from genome assembly GCF_030409235.1 of Halomonas almeriensis. Taxonomy (GTDB): domain Bacteria; phylum Pseudomonadota; class Gammaproteobacteria; order Pseudomonadales; family Halomonadaceae; genus Halomonas; species Halomonas almeriensis. Next base: position 239,298 of record NZ_JAUFPO010000012.1, on the reverse strand, counting down.
AGAGCAAGGGCAGGGTCAGGATATCGGGCAGTAGCTGCAGGCGCAGGTCGATCACCGCCAATGCCAGCAGGGTCAGGCAGGCGCCAAGCAGGAAGGCGGTCTCCCAGCTCACGCCATGCAGCAGCACCACGGCCAGGGCAAGAAGCCCCCCGAGGAGCTCTACCAGCGGGTACTGGGGGCTGATCCGTGCCTGACAGTCGGCGCAGCGGCCACGCAGCATCAGCCAGCTGACCAGTGGCAGCTTGTGGCGCCAGGCTATGGGGGACTCGCAACTCGGACACATCGAATCGGGCCGCACGAGGTTGAAAAGCGGCGCTGACTCCGCTTCCAGTGACAGGGCTTCGCGGGCCTCGCTGCGCCACTGGCGCATCAGCATCACGGGCAGGCGGGTAATGACCACGTTGACGAAGCTGCCCAGGCTCAAACCGAGCAGCATGGCAATCGGCCCGACCAGCCAGGGGGGCAGAGGACTTGGCATCAATGACTCCTTGCTTGGCGACCGCTTCATTGTACGTAGTGTTTGGCCTGGTGTCCGCCGGCCAGGCCGAAGAGCGGGGTTACGGGCTGTCACCCAGCCATGGGATGGTCTAGAATCTGGCCTTCATTTCGTCAGGAAGCGACCATGAGCCAGACACTCGGACCCGTGATGCTGGACCTGGAAGGTCCTCTTCTCCGCGAGGACGAACAGCAGATGCTGGGTCACCCGGCGGTGGGCGGCGTCATACTGTTTGGTCGCAATGTCGAGGATGCCTCCCAGGTACGCGAGCTTTGTCAGTCAATCCGTCGGGTGCGTCCCGACCTGCTGTTGGCCATCGATCAGGAAGGAGGACGCGTGCAGCGTCTTCGCCAGGGCGTCACACGCCTACCCTCGATGTCACGCCTAGGGCAGGAGTATTCGCTATCTCCGGAGGATGCCCGTCGCCTCTGCCAGGATACCGGCTGGCTGCTGGGCATGGAGATGGCAGCGTGCTGGCTTGACATCAGCTTTGCCCCCGTCCTGGATGTCGATAGCGGTATCTCATCGGTCATCGGTGACCGCAGTTTCAGTGGTGATCCCGAGATCGTCAGCGTCCTGGCCGGCGCCTTTGTATCCGGCCTCCATGAGGCCGGTATGTGCGCCATCGGCAAGCATTTTCCCGGGCATGGTGGTGTGGCCGCTGACTCCCATCATGAGCTGCCCGAGGACCCGCGGTCCATGGAGAGCCTTCGGTCTCATGATCTGATCCCGTTCTGCGAGCTGGCCCCGCGGCTGGATGGCATGATGCCAGCCCATGTCCTGTATCCCGACTTTGATCACCGTCCCGCCGGTTTTTCGCCGGCCTGGCTTGGCATGTTGCGCGAATCCTTTGGCTTCAAGGGTACCATCTTTTCCGATGATCTCAGCATGGCCGGCGCCTGCTCCGCCGGGGCGCCGGCCGAGCGGGCGCGTCAGGCGCTGGAGGCCGGCTGCGATACGCTGCTGGTGTGCAACGACCGCCAGGCGGCCCTCGAGGTGCTGGATGCCTGCCAGGGGCAGGTATCGCGGCGCACCGGCAAGTTGCGTTACGGGCGTGCCCGACCGGATCTCGATGCCCTGATGGCCTTGCCGCGCTGGCGTCGCCTTCATGCACGCCTCGAGTCCATGGCCGCCGACTGACATACCCTGTTACCCAGCTACTCACAAGACGAGCTTACGATGTCCAAACTCGATCCCGATACACTGCCGTCACTGTCTGACATGCAAGCGGTCATGGATAGTGCTGACTGCCTGATTTCACAGCCGCAGGTCGAACGCGCTCTCGATCGCATGGCCGAGGCCCTGAATCGCGATCTCGGCGATCGCCTCCCGGTCTTCTACTGCGTGATGAACGGCGGTTTGATCACGACCGGGCATCTGCTGACTCGCCTTGGGTTTCCGCTGGAAGTCGACTATCTTCACGCCACGCGCTATCGCGGAGGCACTCGTGGGGGCGAGCTTTTCTGGCGTGTTTCACCGGAGGTGCCGATGTCCGGCCGCCATGTGGTGATCGTCGATGACATCCTGGATGAAGGCTCGACCCTGGCGGCGATTCTGGAATATTGCCGGCAGGCGGGCGCGGCCAGCATTTCCACGGCGGTGCTGGTCGACAAGCAGCATGACCGCAAGGCGGTCGAGGGGCTCAAGGCTGATTACTGCGGGCTGGAGGTAGCTGATCGCTATGTATTCGGTTTTGGTATGGACTACAAGGGCTACTGGCGCAATGCCCCGGGTATCTTCGCGCCCCGGGACATGTGAGGCACCACAGCGGCCCTGCCAGCGCGCTCGGTGACGCCGGTCGACCCGCTAGTGTCTGACCGGCCGTTTCTGCAGCTTGCGCTGCAACGTTCGACGGTGCATGCCCAGTGCGCGGGCCGTCGCCGAAATGTTGCCGTCGTGTTCCTGCAGCACCTTCTGGATGTGCTCCCAGGTCAAGCGGTTGATGGAGGGCGGGGCTTCTGCGACGTCGGCGGCCGGGTCGCCCTCATTGCGGGATAGTGCGGCCATGACGTCATCGCCATCAACCGGCTTGCACAGGTAATTGACCGCCCCCAGCTTGATGGCCTCAACGGCGGTGGCAATGCTCGAGTAGCCGGTTAGGACGATGATGCGGCACTCGGGAACCAAACTCAGTATTTCCGGCAGTAACCTGAGGCCGGATTCATGCTCGAGCTTGAGATCGAGTGTCGCTTCCTGCGGACGATATTCACGCACCAGTTGCAGGGCTTTTTCGCCATCGCGGGCGACCAGGACTTCATAGCCACGTCGTGACATGGCGCGATGCATGACATGGCAGAACATCTCGTCATCATCGATGACCAGCAGACGTTGTGTGGTGGTTGTCGGTTGCATGGTCTCGCAATCCTCTCCAGTACCCATCTTTATACAGCGGTGTCGGCACGCGGCAGACTCACCTCGGTCAGCGTGCCGCCCTCGGGGTGATTGTACAGGCTGACTCCCCCGCCGAAGCGATTGATGGTGGCATGTGTCAGGAAGAGCCCGATACCCAGCCCCTTGCTTTTGGTCGAGACAAAGGTCTCGCCGAGCTGGTCGGCAATGTCCAGCGTCACCCCCGGCCCATGATCTCGTATATCGATGACCACCTCGTCCATGCTCCAGTCCATCTTGATGGTGATATCCGCCGGGTTGGCGTCGGCGGCATTGTTGAGCAGATTGGTCAGGGCCTGTTCCAGAGTCGTGTCGACGGCGATGCAAGGCTGGCCCCGCCGTTCGCTGATGGTCAGGTGATAATCGACATCCGGCCGCAGTACCAGCCAGCGCTGTATCACCGTGTCCAGCCACTCCCGAGCATCCCGTGGCTCGGGCTTGGACATGCGACGGCGGTCGGCGTTTTCGACCAGGTGGCGCAGACGCGACTTGCAGGTATCCACCTGTTCGCGAAGCATCTCGATGTCCCGGGTCAGAACCGGGTCGTCCCTGGCATCCTCTCGCATTTCACTCAGCAGGACTGCCATTGTCGACAGCGGGGTACCCAGCTCATGGGCCGTGCCGGCCGCCTGGGTGGCCACTGCCAGTACCTGCTCATTGCGCAGCGCAGATTCTCGGGTACGTGACAGAGACTGCTCCCGGTGGCGCAGGGCATGGGCCATCTTGTAGATAAAAAAGGTGACCAGTCCCGCCGACAGAGCGAAGTTGAGCCACATACCCAGAGTGTGCAGGTTCAGCCCGGTTTCGGCATGCGGAATGCCCAGTTGTGGCACCGGATGATAGAAGAACATCAGCAAGCTGTAGCCCGCCATGCCAGCTGATGCAACGACCCAGGCATGGCGCCAGGGCAGGGTGGCAGCGGCGATGGTGACCGGAACCAGGTAGTAGCCGATGAAGGGGTTGGTCGAGCCGCCGATCAGGTAGAACACCAGGGTCAAGCCGGCCATGTCCGCCAGCAGGTGGGCCAGGTACTCCCCGTGGGTGACCGTCCAGGGACGGCCCAGGCGCCACCAGGTGGCGATGTTGATCAGGCTCATGGCGCTCATCACCGCGATGACCGACGGGATATCGAGGGCGAAATCGAGCGCCGCGATACCGATGACCACGCCGATGAGAAAGCCGGTCCAGGTGATGCCGCGAACAATGGTCAAACGCACCAGGTTGCGGTTGGGCGTCGACAGTGGCAGGGGCAGAGGCGCTTGCATGGGGGCTCCGCTATGGGGGTTTGTCGCCATGATAGCCGATTCGAGCGGCATGGTGCTTGAAGCCGGGGGCGAGTTCACGCACTGCGGCCGAGAAGGTGTTTACAAGGGCCCCGGGCCAGAGGATGCCGATTGTCATAAGGCAGCCAGACAGGAAGAGGTCCATAGTGCTTGGTCATCCGGACTTGTCGCAGTCGTCGAGACGGATCAAGCCCGATGCATCTCAGGGGATGGCAAGACGGCTGGTGTCAGGCCGGCACAGGACGGTTCTGCCATGCAGACCATGAGTACAGGGCCAGTCCGCCCCATATCAGCAGGAAGGTGACCAACTGCGTCGGCACCAGGGGTTCCTCGAAGACCAGCAGAGCGATCAGGAACTGGATGCTGGGGTTCAGGTACATGAGAAAGCCCAGTGTCCCGAGTTGCAGCCGACGTGCTGCGCCGGCAAAGGCCAGCAAGGGCAGGGCGGTAATCACCCCGCTGGCGATCAGCAGCAGCGTATGGCGCTGGTCGGTCAGGAAATGGGACACGCCAAGCTGACTGAGCCATGCCAGCGCCAGCAGCCCTAGTGGCATGAGCATCAGGGTCTCGACCAGCAGCCCGGAGAGCCCATCCAGCGGAACCTGCTTGCGCAGCAGGCCATAGGTGCCAAAGGAGAAAGCCAGGACTAGAGTGATCCAGGGCATCTCGCCGAGCATCACCAGCTGGATGGTGATGGCGATACCGGCAAGAGCCACGGCGATGCCCTGCAGGGGCAGCATGCGTTCACGCAGCACGATCATGCCCAGCAGTACATTGATCAGGGGCGTGAGAAAGTAACCGAGACTGGCCTGCAATACCTGGCGACTTTCTACGGCATAGATATAAAGCCCCCAATTGACGGCGATCAGAATGGCACAGGCAAGCACTCGCCCCAGTCTTCCCGGGTGCCTGAGAGCCGCTATCACGGGGGACCAGCGACGCATCAGGGTGACCAGTCCCATAAGAAAGACGCAGGACCACAGGACTCGGTGGATCAATACCTCATAGGCAGGCACCCCCTCGAAGAGTGCAAAAAACAGCGGGAAACAGCCCCACATGAGATAGGCGGCGAGTCCGAAACCGACTCCCTTGCCGGCATCGGGCGAAACGTCATGGATCCTTGGCATGTTAAGCTTCCTAAGTATGTCGGCACCATCATAGTGCGGCCGAGTTCATCTTGCCATGGCTGCGCATAGGGTGACTCGGTTAGGCTATGCGAATATCTGACTCCATCAAGGAGACTTGCATGAGTGAGCTACGAACCACCCTGGTGCAGTGTGATCTGCGTTGGGAAGACCCCGAGGCCAACTGCCGGATGCTCGAGGCCACCCTCGGCGAGTTGGGCAGTGCGGACACCGATCTGATTGTCCTGCCCGAAATGTTCGCCACCGGCTTCACCATGAACTCCCGGGAAATGGCCGAGCCCATGGAACACAGCGCGACCGTTGCCTGGATGCAGGATCAGGCCCGCCAGCGGGGCTGTGTGATCACCGGAAGCGTGGCCGTGACCGCCTCGGGCGAGCATTACAACAGGCTGGTCTGGGCCAGACCGGATGGCAGTATGCTCAGTTACGACAAGCGCCATCTGTTTCGCATGGCCGGCGAACACGAACGCTATGCCATGGGAGATGATCGGGTGATCGTGGAGCTCAAGGGCTTTCGGATTCTGCTCAGTGTCTGTTACGACCTGAGATTCCCCGTCTGGTTGCGTCAGCAAGCGTCGTCCGATCAGCACTTCGAGTATGATGCCTTGCTGTGTGTAGCCAACTGGCCCGCCCCGCGTCGTCATGCCTGGCGAGTGCTTCTGCAGGCGCGTGCCATCGAGAATCTTTGCCCGGTGATCGGTGTCAATCGCGTCGGTAAGGATGCCAAGGGGCTGGGGTATGCGGGCGACTCCATGCTGATCGATGCCAGGGGCGAGCCGCTGATCGATGAGCCCCGGGATCAAGCCTTTGTCATGACCGGCCGCCTGTCTCTGGACGAGCTGCAGGCCTTTCGGGAAAAATTTCCTGCCTGGATGGACGCGGATGACTTTACCCTGGACGAGGGAGCGACTGCCTCATGCGACTAGATCGCTTTCTGTCGGAAAGTACCGAGATGACCCGAGGGCTGGCCAAGCGAGCCCTGCTGCGCGGTGAAGTCACCGTCAATGGTCAACTGGAGAAGAAGGCGGCCCGGCATGTCCAGTCCGATGACTGTGTAACTTGGCTGGGAGAAGCGCTGGAGCCGGTGGGCTTGCGCTACATCATGCTCAACAAGCCGGGGGGCGTGGAATGCACGGCAAGGCGGGAACTCTACCCCAGGGTGGTGGACTTGCTCGATGTCGCCAAACCCGAGCGACTGCATTCCGTCGGCCGGCTGGACGTCGATAGCACAGGCCTTATCCTGATCACCGATGATGGCCAGTGGTCCCATCGCATCACGGCCCCCAGCCGGCATTGCCCCAAGGTCTACCGGGCGACCCTGGCTCGTCCTCTGGAGGGGGCCGGAGCGCAACGCGCCATCCGGGCCTTTGCTGAAGGCGTCGAACTGCAAGGCGATAAAACGCCGACGCTGCCTGCCCGGCTCGAGTGCCTTGATCCCTATCAGGTGCGCCTGACGATCCAGGAAGGCCGTTATCATCAGGTGCGGCGCATGCTGGCCGCCATCGGCAACCACGTCGAGGCGCTGCATCGCGAGGCGGTCGGCGACCTCCCGCTGGACGAGACGCTGGCGCCGGGGGAGTGGCGTGAACTCGAGGCCAGTGAAGTGGCTCTTTTCTGACCGAGGTATCCCTTTTCCTGCCGCCGCCCGGTAGAGCCGGGTCGGCCGATTCATTCCCGGGCCGGACTCAGTCCGGCTGCTTCAACCAGCTCTCGTGTATACGCCATGGCGGGGTCCGCCAGGACGTCCTGGCAATCGCCGTGCTCGACAACCCTGCCGTCCTTGAGGACCAGGATGCGATGCGCCATGGCGCGCACCACTGCCAGGTCATGGCTGATGAACAGGTAGCTGATGCCGCGTCTGGATTGCAGCTCGCGCAGGAGATTGACCAGTTGGGCCTGAACGGTGCGATCGAGGGCTGAGGTGGGCTCGTCGAGTATCACCAGGTCAGGTTCCATGATGATGGCTCTGGCGACGGCGATGCGCTGGCGCTGGCCACCGGAGAACTCATGGGGGTAGCGCGCGGCACAGCCCTCGGGAAGCCCCACTTCCTGCAGGGTGGCGGCGACTCGCTGGGCCACGGCTGATGGGCCCAGCTCGGGGTGGTGAAAGCGCAAGCCCTCACTGATGATGTCCGCCACTGGCATGCGGGGAGACAGTGAACCAAAAGGGTCCTGGAAGACGACCTGAAAGCGCCGCCGTTGATGGCGCATATCGCGCCGGTTCAGGCGGTCCAGGCGTGTGCCGTCGAAGTCGACAGCCCCCTTGCTGGGTACCAGGCGCAACAACGCCTGAGCCAGTGTGCTCTTGCCCGAGCCGGATTCGCCCACGATGCCCAGTGTCTCTCCGGGGGACACCTGGAGGTCGAGCGGATGCAAGGCGTCGAAGGGGGCAGGGCGACGTTGAAACAGCCGCTTGGGGCGCTGGAAGCTGACACTCAGCCCCGAGGCCTGCATGAGTGCCCGATGATCCTTGACCGGCGCGGGCCGGCCGCTCGGCTCGGCGTCCAGAAGGTCTCTCGTGTAGTCACTCCGCGGAGAGCTGAAGACTTCGTGGACCCGGCCGGTCTCCTCCACCCGGCCCTGATGCATTACGCAGACCTGCTCAGCATGATGACGGACCAGGTTGAGATCATGGGTGATGAACAGCATGCCCATGCCCTGTTCATCGCGCAGCTCGGCAAGCAACGAGAGGATCTCCTTCTGCACCGTGACATCCAGTGCCGTCGTGGGTTCGTCGGCGATCAGCAAGCGCGGGTTGTTGGCGATCGCCATGGCAATCATGACGCGTTGACGCTGACCGCCGGAAAGCTGGTGCGGCCAGGTGTCGAGGAGTTCATCCGCTCGGGGGAGCCTGACCCTGTCCAGCAGTTCCCGGCAGCGCTGGCGGGCGGCCTGACCGGTCAGCCCCTGGTGCAGCCTCAGCACCTCGCCGATCTGCTTGCCGATATTATGCAGAGGGTTGAGCGAGGTCATGGGCTCCTGAAAGATGAACCCCACCCGAGAGCCGCGAATGCGTTGCCAGTCACGCGGTGTCAGCTCGGCCAGGTCCTGTCCGTCGAGCTGGCGCACGCCCTGCACGCGCACATTGGCGGGAAGCAGCCCCAGGGCGCCCAGTGCCGAGACCGACTTGCCCGAGCCGGACTCGCCGACCAGCGCCATGGTTTCGCCACGCCCCACCTTCAGGGAGAGCCGGTCGACGACGGTCGTGCCATCGAAGGCGATAGTGAGCCGGTCGAGCTCGAACAGGGGCTGATCAGGCATGGCCATCTCCGGCGTGTTGAATGTGGCGAGGGTCGAAGGCATCCCGCAGCCCCTCGCCGATGAACACCAGCAACGACAACATGATCGAGAGCGTCAGGAAGGCGACTATGCCCAGCCAGGGGGCCTGAAGATTGTTCTTGCCCTGGGCGACCAGCTCACCCAGTGAGGGCGAGCCGGGCGGCAGGCCGAAACCGAGGAAGTCCAGGGCCGTGAGGGTGGTGATGCCGCCGGTGAACAGAAAGGGGATGAAGGTCAGGGTGGCGACCATGGCATTGGGCAAGACATGACGCCACATGATCAGCCGGGATGGCAGTCCCATGGCGCGAGCGGCCCGCACATACTCGAGATTGCGCGCGCGCAGAAATTCGGCGCGAACCACATCGACCAGCCCCAGCCACGAAAACAGCAGCATGATACCCAGCAGCCACCAGAGGTTGGGCTCGACCATGCTGGCCAGAATGATCAACAGAAAGAGCACAGGCAGACCCGACCATATCTCGGTGAGTCGTTGACCGATCAGATCCACCTTGCCACCGAAGTAGCCCTGGATACCGCCGATCAGGACGCCAAGCATCAGCGATCCGACGGTCAGCACCAGAGCGAACACCACCGACAGGCGAAAGCCATAGATCACCCGGGCCAGCACATCGCGTCCCTGGTCGTCTGTGCCCAGCCAGTGTGCGGCGTCGGGAGGTGACGGGGCAGGGTGTTCCAGCCCCATGTCCAGGGTGTCATAGGAATAGGGAATCGGCGGCCAGAGCATCCAGCCCTCTGCCTCGATGGCGTCTCGGGTATGGGGGTCATGATAATCGGCGGGTGTCGGCAGGAAGCCACCGAACTCGCTGTCTGCATAGTCCACCAGGACCGGAACATACCAGTCCCCCTGGTATTGCATCAGCAGGGGTTTGTCATTGGCCACCAGTTCGGCGCCCAGGCTGATCACGAACAGCACCATGAACACCCACAGTGACAGGCGCGCCCGGCGGTTGTGGCGAAAGACCCGCAGCCGGCGCTGACTGATCGGAGAAAGACGTGACGGCAGCATGCTGAGCATGATCAGGCCTCCCGCGTTTCGAAGTCGATGCGCGGATCGACCCATACATAGGTCAGGTCGGAAATCAGCTTGAGGATCAGGCCGATCAGGGTATACAGGTACAGAGTGCCGAAGATCACCGGGTAGTCCCTTTGCATGACGGCCTCGAAGCCCAACAGACCCAGGCCGTTGAGCGAGAAGATGACCTCGATCAACAGTGCGCCGGTAAAGAAAATGCCGATCAGCGCGGACGGCAGACCTGCGATGATGATCAGCATCGCATTGCGAAACACATGGCCATACAACACCCGCCGTTCGCTGGCCCCTTTGGCGCGGGCTGTCAGGACGTATTGCTTGTGGACCTCGTCGAGGAAGCTGTTCTTGGTCAGCATGGTCAGGGTGGCAAAGCTGCCGATGGCCGAGGCCACGACCGGCAAGCTGATGTGCCAGAAATAGTCCTTCACCTTGCCAAGCGTCGAGAGCTCGTCGAAATCGGCGGATGTCAGGCCACGCAACGGAAAGATGTCCCAGTAGCTGCCGCCGGCGAAGAGCACGATCAAGAGGATGGCGAAGAGAAAGCCGGGGATGGCATAGCCGATGATGACGATGCCCGAGGACCAGACATCGAAGCGGGTTCCATGCCTTAGTGCCTTGCGTATGCCCAGGGGAACCGATATCAGATAGACCAGCAAGGTGGTCCAGAGTCCCAGCGAGATGGATACCGGCAGGCGTTCAAGGATCAGGGTGGTGACGGCCTCGCCGCGGAAGAAGCTCTCGCCCAGGTCAAAGGTGGCGTAGTCGACCAGCATATCGAGGAAGCGTTGCGGCGCCGGCTTGTCGAAGCCGAATTGCGCTTCCAGACGCTCCACCAGCTGGTCCGGTACGCCACGGCTGGCGCGCGACTCCGAACTCTCGACGACTTCGCCACCGCCACTCTGCAGTCGTGTACTGGACTCCGAGGAAAGCCCCTCGAAGCGGGCCAGCATCTGGTCGATCGGGCCGCCCGGGGCGGCCTGCACGATGACGAAGTTGAGTAGCAGAATGCCCAGCAGGGTGGGGATCATCAGCAACAGACGGCGTAGCGTGTAGGCGGCCACGGCAATTCCTCAAATGGACGGGAGCTGGCTAGCCGCCGCTCTGGCGAGCCTCGATTTCCTGGGCGCGTTGCGGGTCAATCCACCAGGCGTCAAGGTCCAGGCGATACTCGGGAAAGGGCTCCTGCCAGGCTAGCTTGTCCCAGAACGCCAGCCGCGTCGCGGGAAGGTGCCACTGGGGGATGACGTAGAAGCCCCAGCGCAGCACCCGGTCCAGAGCCTGGGCAGCTGTGTCCAGGTCGTCGCGCGAGTCGGCGGCGATCAAGCGGTCGACCAGGTCATCGATCACCGGGTCCTGCAGGCCGATGAGGTTACGGCTCTGTGGGGCGTCGGCATATTCGCTGCCCCAGTATTCACGCTGTTCATTCCCGGGGCTGGCCGATTGAGGGAAGCTGCCCACGACAATATCGAAATCGAAATTGCGCAGCCGGTTGAGGTATTGGTTGACGTCGACCACGCGAATGTTGCCCTCGATCCCCAGCCGTTGCAGGTTCTGCAACAGGGGTTGGACGACGCGTTCGAAACGGGTGTCGTGAAGCAGGACTTCGATGTTCAAGGGCTCACCATCGGGCTTGCGCATCACGCCGTCCTGATAGGTGAAACCGGCCTCGCCGAGGATGGCATGGGCCTTCCTGAGTCGCGCGCGAGGTGCTTGCGGAGTAGCCATGGGCAGCGGGGTGTCGAAGACTGCCTCGGGCAGGGTATCGCGATGAGGCTCCAGCAGGGCCAGCTCGCCTTCGTCGGGCAGCCCCTCGGCCGCCATCTGGGAATTGGCGAAGTAGCTGTGGGTGCGCTCATAGGCCCCGTAGAAGAGGTTCTTGTTGAGCCACTCGAAGTTGAAGGCCAGGTTGAGTGCCTTGCGCAGCGCCAGATGCTGAAACTTGTCCCGTCGCAGGTTCATGACATACGCCTGCATACCGGCGGGTTGGCCATCGGGAATCTCGAGGCGCTGTATGAAGCCCTGATTGGCCGCCGGGAAGTCGTAGCCGGTGGCCCAGTTGCTCGCCGTGGCGCCGATTCTCAGGTCCAGGTTGCCGGCCTTGAAGGCTTCCATGGCCACCGATGAATCGCGGTAGTAATCATAAACCAGTCGCTCGATGTTGTGGCGTCCACGATTCACCCCCAGGTCAGCGCCCCAGTAGTCGTCGACCCGCTCATAGACAATGCGGCGTCCGGGATCGATCGTGGCGATGCGATAGGGGCCCGAGCCGAGCAGGGCATCCCGGGTCGGGCTGGTAAAATCGCGGTCCTGCCAGTAGTGCGAGGGCAGGACCGGCATCTGACCCAGAATCAAGGGCAATTCACGGGACTCACTGTCAGCCAGATCGAAATGCACGGTGTCATCATCAACGGCGCGCACCGCCTCGACATTGGCATAATAGGCCGCGTAGAAAGGGCGACCGTGCTCGACCAGGGTGTTGAAGCTGAAGATGACATCCTCTGCCGTCACCGGGGTACCGTCATGGAAGCGGGCCTCGGGATGCAGGTCGAATTCGACCCATTGCCGATCGGGGTCGAGACGGATTCCCGAGGCCAGCAGCCCATACATGGTGAAGGCTTCATCCGGGCTCTGGGTCAGCAGGGTGTCGTAGGTATGGCTGAGCCCGGCGGCGTGGGTGCCCTGAATGATATAGGGATTGGTGGAGTCGAAGCTGCTGCCATTGGCGGCGCGACTCAGCGTGCCACCGACGGGCGCATCGGGGTTGGCATGCGGGAAATGCTCGAAGTCGGCCTCGAGGGCGGGCTCGCCGTACAGGGCGAGGGCGTGTTGCGTTGCCACCTCCTCGGGGTCGGCGGCCATGCTTGCCCCGCTGGCCATGGACACGAGAATCGGCAGTAACAGTCGCTTCATGGGGGTTCCTTTCCGTCATCAAGCTGGCGCCAGGCGCGCCACGGTCACCTATCGGAAAGTGTCAGTTGCTGCCCGGGTTGTAAAGTGTCGGGGTGGTCGAGGTCATTCCAGCGCGCCAGGTCGTTCATGGCCACGGCATGCTGTGATGCAATGGTGGACAAGGTTTCACCGCGTTGCACCACATGCACAGTCTCCGGGCTCGCCGGCGAGGTGTCGGGTGAGCCCTGCAGCGCGGCCACCAGGGGGGAGGCATGTCCGGCAGGTACGAGCAGATCCCCCTGCTGGTGCGGCTCAGCAATACCCTGGCGCAGGCCCGGGTTGAGTTGGCTCAGGGTGTCGCGGGAGACGTCGGTCAGACGGGCCGCTTCCTCGAGGCTGATGCGCCGCGTGACGGCAACACTGGCAAAGGCCGGGCCTCCATGAATATCAGGGAGCTGGATGCCATATTGCTCGGGTTCGGCGATGATGGCGGCAATGGCCAGCAGCTTGGGCACATAATCCATGGTTTCGCCGGGAAGCTCGAGATCCCAGTAATCGCCGGACCGCCCCCTGGCCTGCGCCACTCGGCGCGCCTGGTTCACGGTGCCTGCCCCGGCATTGTAGGCAGCGAGGGAGAGCTCAATGTTCCCTCTGTACCATTGGTCGGCCTGCATCTCGATATAATCGAGTGCGGCTTGCGTGGAGCGCACAACATCCCGTCGGCCATCCCAGCCCGCACTTCGCGTGAGGCCCAGGGCTTCACCGGTGCGTGGCATGATCTGCCACAGACCCGAGGCCCCACGATGACTCATCGCCTGTGGGTCGAATGAGCTCTCGACAAAGGGAACCAGGGCGATTTCACCGGGCAGGCCCCGGGCCTCGACCTGCTGGATGATCCAGGCCAGCCAGGGGCGCGCGCGGCGAGTGATTTCTGCGATGTTGCGCGGCCCGGCGCTGTATTGTTCGATCCAGTACTGGACGCGGTCATGCCCGGCACCCTCGCGCCACTGATCCTGCCAGGCAAAGTTGTTTCTTAGTCGCTTCCAGGCATCCCTGGGGTGAAGTGTCAGGTCGGACCAGAAGCCTGATCTCGACACTGGCATGGCGGAATCTGCTGGGATTGGGTCAGTCGCCAGGGTTGCTGCAGTGGCAGCCGGGCCGCTGGAGGCATGTACTGGCTGGCCGAGGAGGCCGAGCGTCAGGATGGCGCCCATCAAGGCACAGGAACCGGTAAGTCCAGACAGGGGATGACGCAGTGCATGATGGGGCATTGATGACTCCTGGGCGCGGTGGTCGTCGGGGTGGGGGTTCCCGCCGCATCGGATATCAAGTAATAGGCAGGAGACGGTCTCGATGGTAGCGCCTTGCAGCCGACGCGTTCTCAAAAGCTGTCTTTCCAGGCACGCAGCGTGGTAAATGTGGCTGCATCGGTATCTGCCTGACCCTGCGCCGCTGCGGCCTGGCGAATGGCCGGGTTGCTGCAGCGCAGGAAGGGGTTGATGCGGCGTTCGCGTCCCAGCGTGCTGGGCAGGGTGGGACGCTCCAGTTCGCGGGCCCGCAGGCATTCCTGTTCGGCTTCCCGAATGTCCCGGTTGTCCGGGTCCACGGTCCTGGCGAAGGCCAGGTTGGCCAGGGTGTACTCGTGGGCGGCAAACACCAGGGCATCTTCGGGCAGGGGCGTCAGGCGATCCAGCGAGTGGAACATCTGCTCCGTTGTTCCCTCGAAGACACGGCCGCAGCCTCCACTGAAGAGAAGGTCGCCACAGAAAAGCAGGGGTGGTATGCCCGCGGTGAAGAACGCGATATGGTCGAGGGTGTGACCCGGTACCTCGAGCACCTCGAAGAGTCGTCCCATGACGCGAATCTCGTCGCCATCGCCGACCCGCTCGTGGATGCCTTCGATATCCGGGTTGTGTGGCCCTATGACGCGAGGCGAATAGCGCTTGATCAGCTCGGCTAGCCCGCCGGTATGATCGCCGTGATGATGGGTGATCAGGATGCAGCCGAGTGTCAGACCCTCTCGCTCCAGCCACTCGATTACCGCCGTCGCGTCGCCAGGATCAACCACGCAGACACTGTCACTCGTGTCCTGGCGCAATAGCCAGATATAGTTATCATTCAGTGCGGGTATGGGCGTCACGCTCAGCATGAATAATGTATCCTCGTGCCTCCTGGAAGTCGACAGTAGCCCGATGCTCTGGTACCGAGGCAATTCGCAAAAAGTGTAAACTGTGGAGAGAAGAGCGCAGCATGTCAAATCTTCGGGATCCGATTGCCCTGGCCAGGTTGGCAAGAGAAGGGCGCCAGTACTGGGTCGGTGAGTCTGGTCGCGTCGTCTGGTCTGCCGAACGCGCCTGTATCGGACCGCGCTGCGAGAAATGGTTCGGCCTGCATGCACTCGAACTCAGCCTGGCCCCTGCGCTGACCGACATGTGTCCGGTTCAACACTCCATGAGCTGGGCGCCGACCAGCGAAATGGCCGAGTCGCGCTCGACGCTGGTGTGCCCGCCTGATCAGCTTGCCTTGCCGGACAACTGTCTGGACCTGGTGGTCGTGCATCATCTTCTCGAAGTCCTGCCGCAACCGCACCATGTTCTGCAGGAGGCGGCAAGAGTCACGGCGGACAATGGCCACCTGGTACTTTTCGGCTGGTCGCCCTATGGCACGGCAGGCTGCGCACGCATGCGTCCCGAATGGCGTCGACACTTCAGTGCCGGTGGTCGCTGGCGCAGTCCATCGCAACTGAGTGATTGGCTGGCATTTGTCGATTTCGAAGCTCAGCGAGTAGACTATTGCGGCTTTCGGCTGCCGGGCCGGACGGGGTGCAATGGCATGCTCGAAACGCTTGGACGGCGCTACAATGTTCCGCTGGGCGATGCCTACATGATGGTGGCTCGACGCCGATCCCAGTTGGTCAAGCCGAGACAGGGCAGGTTGTCATTGCCGCCGCTCGGGGGGCCGGCGCTGGGAGGTGTGTCCCGACTACGATCATCATCGAGAAGGATCGAAGAGTGAACGACGTTACCATTTACACCGACGGGGCGTGTCGTGGCAATCCTGGTCCGGGGGGATGGGGGGCTGTACTGATCAGTGGCGGGCATGAAAAGGTCCTGAAAGGTGCTGAAACCAGTACCACCAACAACCGTATGGAACTTCTGGCGGCCATCATGGCCCTGCGTGCGCTGAAGCGGCCCTGTCAGGTGGCACTCTGGACCGATTCGGAATATGTCCGCCGCGGCATGACCGAGTGGATTCAGGGCTGGATCAAGCGGGACTGGAAGACCGCATCGCGCAAGCCGGTCAAGAATGCCGAGTTGTGGCGCGACCTGCTTGAGCAGTCGCGGCGTCATAATGTGGAGTGGCACTGGGTCAAGGGACACAGCGGTCACCCTGGCAACGAGCGAGCCGATGCCCTGGCCAATGAAGCCATCGATGAAATGAACGCCGCCTCCTGACGTTCATTTCCGTGATCAGCGACGACGAGATACTGCATGCGCCAGATTATCCTGGATACCGAAACCACCGGCATTGATCCTCGTGATGGCCATCGGCTGATCGAGATAGGTGCTGTCGAAATGGTCAACCGCCGCCTGACCGGCAATACCTATCACCAGTACATCAACCCCGAGCGCGACATCGAGGCCGAAGCCGTCGACGTGCATGGCATCACCAATGAGAAAGTGGCCCACGAGCCGGTCTTTGCCGAGGTCGCGGATGCCTTCTGGGCCTTTATCGAAGGGGCCGAACTGGTGATTCACAACGCTCCCTTTGATGTGGGCTTCATCGACCATGAGCTGAACATGCTCAACGAAGTGCGCGGTGAACCCAGGCTGGGTCCGGTGGCAGAGCACTGCCGGATTCTCGATACGCTCAGGATGGCGCGGGATAAGCACCCCGGCCAGCGCAACAATCTGGATGCCCTGTGCAAGCGCTATGACATCGACAATGGCCACCGTGTCCTGCACGGCGCCTTGCTGGATGCCGAGATACTGGCGGATGTCTATCTGGGCATGACCGGCGGGCAGACGGCCCTGACACTGGAGGCCCAGTCGGCCGGCGAGTCGAGCCGCGAGTCCGACAGTCCCGGGGGCTTGGTCATTCGTCGGCTCGCCTTGTCGCACGGCCAACTCCGTGTCCAGCAGCCCGACCCGGATGAATGGCGATCGCATCATGATAAGCTGGCCAGCATCCGTGAGGCGGCCGGCCATTGCCAATGGGACCAGCGAGAGAACTGGCCGGGTGCCACGCATCCCGAGGACTCGGGCTGATGCTCTGGCGGGAGCTGCCCCATCGAGCTGATGCCGGTCGCATCATCCGTCTGGCCGGCGGCCGTATTGCCCCGGGCGTGGACAAGGGCCCGCTGCAGCCGTTGACTGCCTGGCCTGCCGGAGTCCAGCCGCTATGCTGGTGGTCGGGTGAGCCCGTGGCTTTGAGTCTCGAGGAAGCGCCTGGAACGGACTGGCTCGACGGTCGCGACTGGCTGCAGCTGTTGCCGGCTGAATGGTTTCCGCTGATCTCCACCGCCCTGCAGGTCGCTGCCTGGCTGCGTAACCATCGTTTTTGTGGACGTTGCGG
Source organism: Halomonas almeriensis (assembly GCF_030409235.1). Taxonomy (GTDB): domain Bacteria; phylum Pseudomonadota; class Gammaproteobacteria; order Pseudomonadales; family Halomonadaceae; genus Halomonas; species Halomonas almeriensis. Next base: position 222,192 of record NZ_JAUFPO010000012.1, on the reverse strand, counting down.
AGTGGCGACCGAGAGCGTGCCGCATGAATTTGCCAGGCAGTGCGGAGAATGTGGCCAGCGCCAGTATCCGCGCATTTCTCCCTGCATTATCACCCTGGTGACCCATGGTGAATCGATGCTGCTGGCCCGCAGCCCGCGTTTTCCGCCGAGCCGTTACTCGACCCTGGCGGGCTATATCGAGCCCGGCGAGTCAGCTGAGGAAGCGGTTCGGCGAGAGGTAGCAGAAGAGGTCGGTGTGGCGCTGGGACGTCTCCGTTATTTCCGCAGCCAGGCCTGGCCGTTCCCGCATTCACTGATGATGGGGTTCTTTGCCGAGGCTGCCAGCGCGCGTATCCGTATCGACGGCATCGAGATCAGTGATGCCGCCTGGTTCTCGCCGCACCGCCTGCCCCAACTGCCGCCTGCCTATTCGATTTCGCGTGCCCTGATAGACACCCATCTGGATGCAGTTGGAGCCAGGCGGTGATCCCGCGTGCCGGGGAGTCGCCGCTCAGCGCGATGGAAAGAGACTCGTCAGACGGGTGGCCAGCATGATGTTGCCACTGGCTTTCAGCTTGCCGCTCATGTAAGCCGTCATGCCATTGATATCCCCTGACATTATGCCTTTCAGGGTGTCAGTGCTGAGATTCAGGCTAACGGAGGGATCATCATGTTCACCTTCGACAATGTCCAGCTGGCCATCCTCGACTGCCAGGTAATGGGCCTGAGCATCCGTGAAGTGGAACTGGAAGACCTCATGCATGCCCTCGGCGGCCTGGGGGTCGAAGCGATCATGGAGCTTGTCGAATGTGGACATCGTTGGAAGACCTGTGTGTCGTTAATATTGCCGCCAGCCTATTGAGAACACCCGCCTCGATCAAGCCACCGTGGCCGGGACACCCGTATTTACTGTCTCGCCGGGGCTTCTTTGAGGTACAACCCGATACAAAGCAGGAGATCGATCGTGATGGAATGGTTAGGTGAACTTGGCCTCTTCGCGGGGCAGTGCTTGATCGTCGTGATCAGCCTCGCGGCCTTGGTGGCATTGATCGCCAGGGCGCGAGGCGGTGGTGAAGAAGACAGGTCGCGTCTCAAGCTTGAGGAGCTCAACAGCAAGCGACTGCGGCGCCAGCAACGTCTCCAGCTGGCGGCTACCGATGGCGGCCAGCGCAAGGCGCTGGCCAGACGTCTCAAACGCGATGTCAAGGCGCGAAAAAAACATCCGACCTCGCGAAGTACGGTCTGGGTACTGGATTTTTACGGTGACTTGAAGGCCAGCGGCACGAGTCGGCTGTCGGATGAAATTTCCGCTGTGCTGGATGCAGCCGGCGAGGGCGACGAGGTAGTAGTGCGACTAGAGTCCGCCGGGGGCCTCGTTCACGCCTATGGTCATGCCGCGGCAGAGATGGATCGGCTGAAGCAGGCCGGGTTGTCGACCACGGTCTGTGTCGACAAGGTGGCCGCAAGCGGGGGGTACATGATGGCCTGCTGTGCCGATCGCCTGCATGCTTCGCCTTTCGCGGTTCTCGGCTCGATTGGTGTGGTCGCCCAGCTGCCCAATGTGCACCGCCTGCTGAAGCGCCATGACATCGATGTCGATGTGCTCACCGCCGGCCAGTACAAACGCACCCTGACAGTGTTTGGCGAGAATACCGAGGAAGGTCGCGACAAGTTCCTGGATGACCTGGACACGGTTCACCAGTTATTTAAGCAACATGTCATCGAACGACGCCCCGGGCTCGACATCGAGGCCGTGGCCACCGGCGAGACCTGGTATGGCCGGCAAGCGAAGGATATGAGGCTGGCGGATGAAGTCGGCACCAGCTCGGCGTATCTGGCAAGCCGCATGAACGAGGCTCGCGTGATTACCCTCAGCCTCCAGCCACATCAGGGCATGTTGCAGCGTCTAGGACTCTCGGTCAGCGAGGGCATCGAACGCGCCGCCTTGAAAGGATTGGAGGTGCTCGATGCCTCACGCTGGCAGAGGCGCTGAGAAGAGCCTCGATGATCGACCGCCCGCTTATCGGTCGGTCAAGTGGTCGAGCGTTGTGATCAGTGTCTTCGCGCAATCCCCCTCGAGGGAGTAGTAAATGGTCTGGGAATCGCGTCGGGTGGTGACGAGTTGCGCCCGACGCAATATAGCCAGATGCTGAGACAATGCAGACTGGCTGAGCACGAGCTGCTGATTCAGCTCGGATACCGAGAGTTCCCCCTCCGCCAGCAAGCACAGAATGCGTAATCGGTTGTCATTGGCCATTGCCTTAAGCAGCGCGCTGACCTGGCCGACTTTCGCATCCCCTTTTTTTAGCAGTGGGTGTTTTGCCTGGCGCTGATTGCTGGTCATTGTCAGTTCCATCCTAGAGTGTCCAATACCGCGGCTTCCCTCGCTGGCTACCGGGTTGGTGTGCGACTGCCGGCAATCCGGATGACTTGCCTTTGCCTTGGTCCATCATAGAGACAAAATCCACCATAGCTCATTCTTTAAGGACTAGCGAATACACGCAGGCCTAATGTATTGATGAGTAAATGATTATTATCTGGCCGTATGGTCATGTTGCGATGGAACGAGTGCCGTGCTTGCCGATGGCGGGTGTCCCCGGCCAGGTTCGGGTCTGGCCCGGCTGTGTCAGATGCGTATAATGTTCATTCTTGATAGCTGCATGCTCATATCCCACAGGGTTCCCTCACCCCTCTTCCAAAAAGATTGACGCAACCATGTTTATTCTCTCCTCTACGCAGGCGCGTCGTTGCCTGTTGTTACTGGTAAGCCTGCACATTCTGGTCATTGCCGCCAGTAACTATCTGGTTCAACTGCCGTTCAGCCTGTTTGGCTGGCATACCACCTGGGGCGCGTTCAGTTTCCCCTTCATTTTTCTGACGACCGACCTCACGGTTCGCCTTTTCGGCAAGGAACAGGCGCGTGCCATCGTGCTGCGCGTGATGTTTCCGGCCCTGGTGATCTCTTATGTGGTCTCGGTCATGTTTCCCAAGGGAGGTTTTGCCGGACTGGGCGCGTTGAGTGAGTGGAACCTCTTCGTCGGCAGGATCGCGCTGGCCAGCTTCATGGCCTATGTCGTCGGCCAGCTGCTGGACATCACCGTGTTCGACAGGCTGCGGCGCTTGCGCGCCTGGTGGGTGGCTCCGGCGATGTCCACTCTGCTGGGCAATTTCGCCGACACCTTTGCCTTTTTTTCCATTGCCTTTCATCACAGCCCGGATCCGTTCATGGCGGCTAACTGGCCGGAGATTGCCTGGGTGGACTATGTGATCAAGCTGGGGATCAGTCTGGTATTCTTCCTTCCCCTCTATGGTGTCCTGCTGAGCGGCCTGTCACGCTGGCTGGTCGGCGTCACCGGGCGTGATGACAAGCTGCCGGAACAGGCAGGAGTACGTCCCTGAGGCGTTTCTGGACAAGCAAGGAGGTAGTCGATGGCGGTCTCGCTGCATTACACGGATACCGGTGGCGAAGGTGCCCCCCTGGTTGTGCTGCACGGTCTGTTGGGCAGCGCCGATAACTGGCGCTCGCATATCAAGCAATGGCGCGAGCGCTTTCGAGTGCTGGCCGTTGACTTGCGTAATCATGGACGTTCGCCGCACGTCGACGGCATGACTTATACTGCCATGGCCGAAGATGTCATGGCTCTGCTGGATCGTCTCGGCATCGAGCGGGCGCACTTGTTGGGCCACTCGATGGGCGGCAAGGTTGTCATGAGCGTGGCGCGCCTGGCGCCGCAGCGAGTGGTCTCGTTGTTGGTCGCCGACATTGCACCTTGTGCCTATGGTCATGACCACGCCAGCATTCTGGCCGGTCTGAGGCGTGTGCAGAGCGGCATGCCCGGAAACCGAAACGAGGCCGATGCCCTGCTCGCCGAGCATGTCGAAGAGCCCGCGATTCGGATGTTCCTGGCCACCAACCTGGTGCGTAATGACGCGGGTGGGCTTTCGTTGCGAGTCGGCCTTGACGAGATAGAAGCTGGCTACGGCGCCATCATGGCCGAGCCGGCCGGCCAGGGAGCCTTCAATGGCCCTACGCTCGTGCTGCGCGGTACACGGTCGCAATATGTCGCCGATGAGAGGCTGCCGGCGCTTTACACCATCCTCCCGGAGGCCGAGCTGGTGAGTCTGGACGCCGGGCATTGGTTACATGCTGAATGTCCGGATGCCTTCCAGGCGTCGGTCAATGACTTTCTCGCGCGCATTCTGGGGAAGCGCTGAATCATCTGACGGGCCAAGCTCTCGAGCGCGATGATTAAGTAGTGGTTTCCTGGAACAGCGCTAGGTCTATTGGTCACGAATCGGTGCACTGATATCGACAGCGAGCCGTGATACAGCATGCAGGTCATCTGCGATGCCGATTTCCTGCATAAAGCGTTCGAAGCGCTGGTAGCGTCCCTGGCTCAAGGCACTCGGCGCCTGGGTTAAACGGGCCCTTACGATTGGCCAGGCATCCCGGTTGATGGAGGTGTCCAGAGTTGGTTCCTGGTCGATCAGTAGGGGCCAGCTCTCATCCGGGTGCTCCAGAAGCCACGCCGTTGCCTTTTCGAGGGCGGCGACAAAGTCCTTGATGGCATGTCGCTGGTGCTGCAGGTCATCCCTGTTGGCCACCAGTATCAGGCCGTCATGCAATGGCACACCATGTTCCTCGACGAAGAAGCTGCGTGACACGGTGCCATCGTTGGCCAGAGCACGTGGCAGCAGATGACGAACACCCCCGATGACGCCATCGACGCGTCCTTCCTTGATGGCCTCTTCGATACGGTAGTGGACATTGGGGGTATCCAGGTCGTCGACGGCAACACCGCTGTCGGTAAGCATGGCCGGTAGTAGAATCTGCTCGCCATCTTCATTGGCATGTCCAATCCGCTTGCCTTCGAGATCCGCCAACGACTCGATACCGCTATCCTGACTGACGACCAGCGCGGTTAGAGTAACACTGATTAGGCTGGCCACTCTTACAAGCGGCATGCCTTGATCGATCTGTCGATGGAGGAGGGGCTGACGCGTCAGAGCCAGGTCCACTCGCGAGTCCGCCAGCAGTTTGGTTGGTACTTCCGGGTCGGCTGGTGTCGAGATGTCGACTTCCAGGCCATGCTGTCGAAACAGCCCTAGGGCCTGGGCGGTGAAGAGGGCTGCGTGCCGTGGGCTAGGATACCAGTCCAGCGCGACCGACAAGTGGTCCACAGGTGGAGGCGCGATGGGCTCTGCAGGCCCCAGGGCAATAGCGGGCGCTACCTCGCGTGAGGGGGTGTCCACGCCGGGACCACTGGCCTCTACGTTGCCCGCCGATGGAGAGCTCTGCGATGGGAAGGCCAGATCGGGCACCATGACGTCGCTCTGCAAGGGGCCGAAGCCAGCGTTCTCATCGCTCTCCTGCTGGCTGACGGCCAGCGTTGAAGCCAGCAGAGTGCCGGCCAGCATAATGCTGCGTGACACCTTAAACGAGCGGCGAGGTGACAACATGATAGTGGCTCCCGCTGTGACATAAGAGTTTGAGTCGCCTGCTGTGGGCAACCGCGATAAGGCAATCCGGTGAAGGTCTTTCTCCATGGTGCCGCCCGTCCCAGGCCCGAGTCAGTCTAGCGGTCGAGCGCGCTGGATGGCTAGCCCATCCAGCGGTATGGAGCGCATCGCCAGAATCTGGCGATCATGACACAATAGTATTCCAATATTCAGGCTTCATGACGCATGAATTCGATCAATACTCTTTTCTTGCTGAGCGGTTTCTTGATCGCCCTGAGCATTCTTGCCAGTCGACTTTCGAGTCTGGCCGGTGTGCCCTTGTTGTTGATCTTTCTCGGTCTTGGAATGCTGGCAGGCGAAGAGGGCGTGCTGGGTGTCGAGTTCGATGACTACGCCCTGGCCTTTTCCATCGGGCATGTCGCTCTTGCCATGATTCTTCTGGATGGCGGATTGCGGACCCGCTTGAAGACGTTTCGTGTCGGCTTCAAACCGGCATTGAGTCTGGCGACCCTGGGGGTATTTCTGACCAGTGGCATTGTCGGTAGCATCGCGATGCTGGTGTTTGACCTGACCTTGGTCCAGGGGTTGCTGGTCGGTGCCATCGTCGGCTCGACCGATGCGGCGGCGGTGTTCTCCATGCTGGGAGGCCGGGGCATCAATCTCAATGAACGGGTCGGCGCGACCCTGGAGATCGAGTCGGGCACCAACGATCCCATGGCCATTTTCCTCACGCTGATGCTGGTGGAGATTCTGGTCGGCGACATCGGCGGGGGCTGGGAAACCGCGCTCTTCTTTGTCGAACAGTTCGGTCTGGGCATCCTGATAGGTGTAGGTGCTGGCTGGTTGAGCGCCCGGCTGCTCAGCTGGCTGGATCTGGCGCCGGGCCTTTATTCGCTGCTGGCGCTGGCGCTGGGGTTCTGCGTATTCGGCCTGACCAGTGCGCTGGGCGGTAGTGGCTTTCTGGCCATTTACCTGACCGGCTTGATGATCGGGAATCGGCCGGGACGACACCTCAATTTCATCCTCCCGGTGCATGATGGTTTCGCATGGCTGAGTCAGATCGGACTCTTCCTCGTGTTGGGACTGCTGGTCAATCCCAGCGAGCTTCTCGATGTTGCCTTGCCGGCCGCTCTGGTGGCCCTGGCACTGATATTGGTGGCACGCCCGATTGCCGTGCTGATTGCCATAAAACCGTTCTTTCGCTTTCGCTGGCGGGGATGTAATCTTCATTGCCTGGGTGGGGTTGCGCGGGGCAGTGCCAATCGTTCTGGCCATCTTCCCGGTGATGGGTGGCGTCGAGAACGCATCGCTGTATTTCAATATCGCCTTCGCGGTGGTGCTGCTTTCGCTGCTGATTCAGGGCGGGAGCCTATCCTGGGTGGCGCGCCGCACCAGGGTGCTGCTCCCCCCCATGGTCACGCCCAATCGGCGTGGCCCACTGGGCATTCAAGCCAGTAACGATTTTGAAATGTTCGTCTACGTGGTGGAAAACAGTGACCTGGAAGATGTGCCCATTCGACTGTTGCGTTTTCCGTCCGGAGCCCTGATCGCCTCCCTGTTCCGGGATGGCGTCATGCTGCATCCCAAGGGTTCGACACGCCTGTGCCGTGACGATGTGCTGTGTGTCATAGGTCGAACGGATGATCTGCCGGCCCTGAACCGTCTGTTCAATGGGGATGCCACCCTCAAGCGGGAAAAAGCCTTCTTTGGCGCTTTCACTTTCTCGGGTGAAGTCCGTATGGGAGATCTGGCAGACGCTTATGGTTTGACCCTGAGCCCGGGGGAGCACGAAATGACCTTGGCGGAGTTCATTTCATTACGAGTCGGCGGTCACCCTGTGGTGGGTGATGATGTCGATTGGCACGGGATCCACTGGGTGGTCAGTGAAATGAAGGGCAATCAGGTGACCCAGGTCGGCTTGCGGTTGTATTGAGGGCCGGCCATGGCCGGCCCCGGGTGTTACTTGACGACCTTGTTGTAGATGAACAGCACGATAAGTGCGCCGACAATGGCAATCCCGAAGCTGCCCAGGTTGAACCCATCGACACTGCCGAAGCCGAGGAAAGTGCTGACCCAGCCGCCGACAACGGCGCCGACAATACCCAGAAGGCAGGTCATGATGAAACCGCCCCCGTCCTTTCCGGGCATGATCAGTTTGGCGACGACACCGGCAATAACGCCGAAAATGATCCAAGCAATGATACCCATGTATTCCTCCGAATGTGGTATTTTTTGCCTGCTGTTGCTGAGTGCCAGACAGGTGGCGCCAGTCTGATGGCCTGCTTGCGTACTGTCCATGTCAGTTTAGGGAAGTTCATCAATCACCAGGCCCTGGTGTGTAAATGTGTTGCCATACTGCGTCATTCTACGGGACCACTTTCCCCCCCCCCGGGTTGGAAACGAACGGCAAGCCAGAGGCGGAACAGGGGTGGGGGAGCAAAAAAGTACGGCCCTTGAGAGGGCCGTGGTGGGAGAGCTACTAGCGCCTGGCGATAATCCAGACAGCATGTACGATACCGGGAATGTAGCCCATGATGGTCAATAGAATGTTGACCCAGAAGTGAAGCCCGAAACCGACCTGTAGAAAAACACCCACAGGTGGCAACAGGATGGCCAGTATGATTCGTATAATATCCATCGTGATTCCCTTTTCGATTGAGTGGTAGTTCGGGTCCATCCTAATCTTGATGTGGTGGCTTGTCAGCTGCTTTGTCCACCCCCTGGAAGATTCCGGTGTTGCGTAGCTCTTGGCTATTGCGCTTGTGATGAAGTGGCGCGGCCCGTTGGCTGGTTAGCCCGGATATTGCACCAGGGCTGCGACGTTGGTCTGCTGAGTGACCAGGCCAGCTTGTCGCGCCAGTTTTAGCGAAGATTGGTCATTTTTTGATCGATGCGCCGGCAATAAGGCCCACTGCTCCCTACCTACAGTATTTATGCCGTGCCGCGGACAGCACCGCACTGGTCATCTCGGCACCAGCTTGCTAGCGAGCTTACGAAATAGGCTCTGATCGGGGGAAGGACTGCTCAGCATCAGGCGGACGAGACGGGTATTGCGGATCACCACGCCACCGATCTTCACAAACTTCAAGCGCAGCGTGGTGACCTGGGCCGTGGCGTAGGCGGTGCGCTTCAGATACACCTGGCGCAGCCGTTTCAGCAGCAGATAGGCCAGGCCGGCCAGCAGCAACCGGTACTGGTTGGGCCACCCGTCATGGCAGCTGGTGCGATCCGAGAACAACCACTGCTGTTCCTTGATGCGGTTCTCCATGTCGCCGCACGGGCAGTAGCGATGATCGTAGAGCCACTGCGGACTGCCATGAAGGTTGGTCACCACGTAGCGGGTGTTGAAGCCCCGGTGGCTGGTTTCGGCCTTGACCACCACCTTGCGCCTCGGGCGCTTCCAGCTGTGAGCAGCATAGTGGATGCGCCCGAAGTGGCGCTGCTTGGTCCGCTCGCCCTCCCAGCGGATGGTTGATTCATAGCGAATATCGAATGACAGCTTCTCGAGGCGGCTGCTGGTGGTTAGGCCGACGATGTATTCGACGCTATGGCGCTCACACCAGTTGAGGATCATCGGCCGACAGAAGCCACTGTTGCCACGGAAGACGACCTCCCTCTTAAGGGCTACCGCCCATTAGCGACTGGCTTGCTGTTAGAAACGGCACAGCGTCGATTGGCTGGCCAGCGCAACCTCGGTATCGACCGCCGCCTGTAGGGCGATATCACAGCGTGGGGCATGATGAGCGGTGAGATCTTCGTAGTCCAGCGCCAGACCGAAAACCCGCTGCCGAAGCATGGTTTCGGCAGCGGTGCTGACAACGGCGAGAGCCTGAGACAGTCGGCGATTCGTGAGACAGCGGGCCGGGTAGGTTGCTGATAGGCCAGGGGAATCGAACCGGGTGCGGCTCTGCTATCGAGCAACATTCGCCCCTGTCAGGAGCAGGGGCGAGTAGGATCACTTGCTGATTTGCTCTGCTTTGCGGCGGCAGTCCGGTAGTGTCAGTTGCTGACCTCAGGGTTATGATTTGATTGTACGCCACCGTCTAAGACGATGGGGTCGGTATCCAAATCGCCGTGTGTCTCCCGCTTAGCATTGTAGTTGGACTGAACCCCGCCATCCTGGATGATTGGTTTGTCATCGAGGGTGCCGCCATTATCTGCTCGTTCGGCAATGTGGTCGGATTGTACGCCGCCATCCTGAACGAGGGATTCGCCTTCGTTTGCGTGCATCTGGGACGTATCGCCACGATGATGGTCGGCGATGGCCATGCCTGAAAGCATGGTCATTGAGGCCGTGAGCGCTGCAATCTTGATTGAATTATTCATGATGTACCTCCCGTTTCGTGATCTGCATTACCGCCGTATCAGACGAAGAGGCGGTAAGCGTACTCATAAATACGAGGACGGGAGGCGTAGGGTTTCACGTCGTCGAATACTTGGATAGATAGGACGCTCTTCGAGGCGGCCTTCTTGTGAGCAAAACAGCGTCCAAGAGGTACCATTTGACTGGTGCCCCTGCGAAGACAAAGCTTTTCGCTCTGGCTCTGGCTCCTGCCTTAGACTTTGGCTTAACTTCAGTCGTTTAAGCACCGGGTCACCGGGTCAGCCGATTCTTTATAATGTGTGCTGTCAGAGATGTTATAGAGAAGGGGGGTTGCGAGACCCAAACAAATAGGGAATCAGCTAATTAGCTGATTCCCTTGAAGAAAGGTGGCGGAGGGACAGGGATTCGAACCCTGGGAAGGCTCTCACCTTCGCCGGTTTTCAAGACCGGTGCATTCAACCGCTCTGCCATCCCTCCGGCTCACGGCGATGTATATTATCAAAATTTCCGGAAGAGTCAACCGTCGTATTCCAGCGGGGTGGCATTCGCCTTGCGCCGTCCTGACCTATACTCACTGTAGAGGACGCCGGATCCCGGGGCCGGGAACAGCGAGGTGCTTGCGTCTGCCATTCTTAGGGGGCATTCTGTAGGCATTGCCCTGATCATAATTTACAGGAGTGTTGGATCAATGGCTTACCAAGATACGCATGTAACACAACAAGCTACACAGAGCGTTAGTGCCAACAAGACGCTACGCAACACCTATGGCCTGTTGTCACTGACATTGCTGTTCTCCGCCGTGACGGCGGGCACTGCCATGGCAATGGGTGTTCAGCAGATGAACATCTTTGTCTTCTTCATCGGTGCTTACGGACTGATGTTCCTGGTGCACAAGACCGCCAATTCGGCGCTGGGGCTCTTGTTGACCTTCGCCTTCACCGGTTTCATGGGCTTCACTCTGGGACCGCTGCTCAGCGCCTACCTGACGCTTCCCAACGGTGCTCAGTTGATCATGACCGCACTGGGCATGACGGGTCTTACCTTTTTGGGCCTGTCGGCGGTCGCGCTGATAACCCGCAAGGACTTCAGCTTCCTCAGCAACTTCTTGCTGGCCGGTGCCATCGTGCTGGTTCTCGCCATGCTGGCGAGTATCTTTCTGCAGATTCCGGGCCTGTCGTTGATGGTGTCCGCCGGCTTCGTGCTGTTCTCTTCCGCGGCTATCCTCTACCAGACCAGTGAAATCATCCACCGCGCCGGGGAAACCAATTACATCCTGGCCACGATTACCCTATACGTTTCCATCTACAATCTTTTCGTGAGTCTGCTCTCCATACTGGGGATCATGAGTCAGGACTGATCCCCGGCTGACGAACGATCCGGGTATTCTGGCCCCGCCTCGGCGGGGCCAGTCCGTTGAGAGAGTGCTTCATGCGTTATGCCATCCTGGTTCTGGCGGCACCCTATAGCCATCAGGCGAGCCACTCGGCCCTGCGGTTTGCCCACGCAGTCCTGGCCCGGGGACACCAACTGGATAGTGTATTCTTCTATCATGATGGGGTTTGCAATGCCGCGCGATTGGCCGCTCCTCCCCAGGATGAGCCCCAGCTTCTGGATGGGTGGATGAATCTCAGTGCCGAGCATGATGTCGCGCTCCAGGTATGCATTGCAGCGGCCTTGCGGCGAGGTCTGATGGACGAGCGCGAAGCCGCCCGGCATGGCAAGTCCGGGCATAGTGTCGAGCCTCCCTTCGAGCTGGTCGGTCTGGGTCAGCTCGTCGACCTGGGGTTGGGCTGTGATCGTCTGATAACCTTCGGCACCTGAAGAGAGGTCCGGCGATGCCATACCTCGAAGAACAGAACGGTTGTTCCACCAAGGGAGATATTCTGCTGGTGTTGCGTCATGCACCGCACGGCAGCAGCTGGCTGAGGGAAGGCCTGGACATTGCCCTGGTGGGTGCTGCATTCGATAGAGACGTTTCTCTGCTGTTCATGGGGGAGGGCGTCCTGGCGCTGCTCAGCGGCCAGCAAGCGGGAGCCCTGGGGCAGAAGGGCACACACCCTACGCTGCAGATGCTGGAGATGTACGACATTGACGCACTCTTTGTCGAGCAAAGAGCCATGGAACGTTATGGTTTGGTCCAGGAAGACTTGATCCTGGCTCCTCAGGGGCTCGAGGAGGCTGGAATGGCCGACTTGATTAAACATCATGATCTGGTGCTGACGTTTTAAGCATGCTCTCCGAAACTCAAGGTAGATGCTTGCTGCTTGTGTCCTGCAGGTTGCGCCAGTACTTGTGGGCCTTGATGAGCGGCGCTGTTTCTGGTGATTGGTGAGGGAATCATGATACTGCATGTCGTCAATCAAGCCCCGGATGCCGGTCGGACCCTGGAACAGGTGCTGTCGGCCATGGCGGACGATGATTGTCTGCTATTGATTGAGGATGGTGTCGTTGGTGCCATGCCCACTCTGGCCGCGCTCTTCACCGCGCTGGAAGGTCGACGCTACGTACTGCGCGAGGATCTGGAGTCGCGTGGCCTGCTCGGGCGCCAGCCTGAAGGCTTTGCCATTGTGGACATCGACGGTTTCGTGAATTTGACCGAGGAAGCGGCTAAAACCGTGAGCTGGTATTAATGGCCTCCACAGAAATATACCGTTATCTTGTGCTCAACAATGGGCAATCTATCCCCGTCGACCCTGAGGGTTATCTGGTTGACAGGACGCATTGGTCACTCGATGTTGCCCGGATACTGGCCAAAGAGGCATCCATTCAGCTGGATGAAGAGCATTGGGCCGTCATCGAGGTGGTGCGCGATTTTTATCGCCAATACGAAATGGCCCCGGCCATGCGTCCTCTGGTCAAGGCCGTCGGCAAGCAACTGGGTGCTGAAAAGGGCCGCTCCATTCATCTGATGCGCCTCTTCCCGGGAAGTCCTGCCAAGGTGGTCGCTCGTATCGCTGGCTTGCCGAAACCCGCCAATTGTCTATGAGCATCGGCTTGCCCCGTGCGTCACTCATGCCGGTTGGCAATGTGTCATGGTGGTTTTTGATGTTGTCTCTTCTTGACGCTTCGCAATGAATTTTCTTGCCCATGCATGGTTGGCGCGAGGGGGCTCCCAGGCGTTTGTCTATGGCAACCTGATTGCCGACGGTGTCAAGGGAGTAGATCTCTCCAGCTGGCAGCCACCCGTGGCCCGCGGGATACGTCACCACCGTCGTGTGGATGCCTTTGTCGATCGCCACTCTGTCGTCCGTGAGGCCCGTAACAGAGCACCTGCACAGCAGCGGCGTCATGCGGGTATTGCGCTTGATCTGGTGTGGGATCATTTCCTGGCGGCCAGCCTGGACGTGGCGGCTCGAGATGCTCTGGTGAAGCGCTGCTACCGTCTGCTTGGCGGGTGGGGCGCGCCCAACAGGTTGAGTCCCATGGTGCCTTGTCTGATCGGTCAGGACTGGCTGAGAGGGTATGCCGATTTCGACTTTACCTGTCGGGCCATCGCCGGCCTCGGCCGTCGGCTGAGCGGCCCCAACCATCTGGAGGCCCTGATTCCCTGGCTGCACAGCGATTATCTGGCGTTGTCAGAGGGTTTTCGTACCCTTCGGGGTGATCTGGACAACGTCCTCAGCATACCGCCGGTCTCCGCCTCCCTCTGATCAACCTGCGCTCAGCCAGAGACATTCTACGGCATCACCGGGCTCTATTCGGGTGTCCGGCGGAATGACCGCCAGTGCATCGGCTCCCACACAGGACGACAGGACCCCGGAGTTCTGATCCGGATAGGCGTGGGCTTTTATGCCCTCAGACGAAAAGGCCAGCGAGACCCTCATGTAGTGCCGCCTTGGCCCGGTGCTCGTGGTGAAGTCTGCATTCGCACGCAGGCAGGGGAGCTCCTTGAGCTCAGCACAGTCGAGCATGTGCCCCAGCAGGGGACGTAGAAACAGCCAGGCCCCCACGAAGCTGGACACCGGATTGCCCGGCAGTCCGACCAGGACGGTGCTGCCCCCGGCCGCATCGGGGATTCGGCCGATCGCCAATGGCTTGCCGGGCTTCATTGCCAGTCGCCAGACATCCAGTTGACCCAGCGATTCGATGGCCGCCTTGACGTGATCTTCCTCGCCGACGCTGACGCCACCCGTGGTCACCACCAGGTCCGCATCAGCGGCTGACGAGGCCAGCAACTGCCGCGTGCGTTGTGCCTGATCGGGGACAGCGGCCACGATGGATACCTCGGCACCAAAACTTTCGAGCAATGCCCTGAGCATCGGGCGGTTGGTATTGTAGATCTGCCCGGGGCGGAGTGGCTGGCCCGGCTCGATGATTTCGTCACCGGTGGAGAGCAGGGCAATGCGCGGTCTGCGGCGTACCCGGAGCCTGGTGACGCCCTGGCCGGCCAGGTGCCCCAGGGCAGCAGCGTCCAGCCGTGTGCCGGCACTCAGCAAACGGCTTCCAGCCTGCACATCGCTGCCTTGCGGTCGCACGTTGTTGTAGCGCGGGATCGACTGGGGAAAGCGAATACCCTGGGGTGTTTCCTCGACCTTTTCCTGCATGACCACCGTGTCGGCGCCTTCCGGCATCAGTCCACCGGTGAAAATGCGTGCGCAGCTGTCCAAGGCCAGACGGTCCGGTTGAGCCCCGGCGGTAATTCGCTGGCTTACCGGGAGGACGCGCCCTGCGTCACCATGGTAAAGGGCGTAGCCATCCATGGCGCTGTTGGCAAAGGGCGGTACATCCAGTTGTGCGGTGACACTCTCGGCCAGTACCCGGTGAAATGCGCCCTCGGAGTTCACCATCTCGCTCGGCATCAATGGCGTTTCGGCAAGCAGGGCGGCCAGGGCATCTTCCACGGAGCACAGCGCGCTGGCGTCAGCCATGATGACCTCGCTGAGGAATGACCAGGTTGGCAAAGTTGCAGGGGCGATGCCGGCTGTCCAGTTGCTCGGCCAGAATGCCATGCCAGGCTGTCCGACAGGCGCCTGTGGAGCCGGGCAAGCAGAAGATCAGGGTCTGATTGGCCAGTCCGGCGAGGCAACGGCTCTGCACGGTCGAGCTCCCGATTTCCTGCCAGGAGAGGTGGCGAAATAGCTCTCCGAAGCCTTCAATGCGGCTGTCGAGCAGGGGGTCGATGGCCTCCGGCGTTGAATCCCGTGCCGTGAAGCCGGTGCCGCCGGTGGTTACGATCACCTGAACCTCCGGGTCGGCAATCCAGGTGGCGACGCGGGCCCGTATCCAGTAGATGTCATCGCGAACCATGGTTTTGGTCGTGAGCTGATGGCCGGCGCTCTCGAGCGCTCCCACCAGCCACTGGCCGCTGTTGTCGTCGGCCTCGGTTCGAGTATCGGAAATGCTCAGTACGGCGATGCGCAGAGGGATCAGTGGGGCGCTCATCAATCGGAGTCCCGATTCTGTTTGGCGGCCTGCCGGGCTTCTAGTGCAGCCAGTTGTTCCGGCGTGGCCTCGGGCTGATAGCGTGCCTTCCACTCAGCATATGGCATGCCATAGACATACTCGCGTGCCGCTTCATAATCCAGGGATTCACCACGCGCCTCGGCTTCGGCCATCAGCCATTTTGAAAGGCAGTTGCGACAGAAGTCCGCCAGTATCATCAGGTCGATGTTCTGCACGTCCTTGTTGTCGTCGAGATGACGCAACAGGCGGCGAAATGCCGCTGCTTCCATTTCGGTGCGCGTCGCGTCGTCGATATGCTGCATGGAGAGCCTCCGATGTGGCTTGTTGAGACAGATCAATGTCCGGCACGCGGGGTGCAGACCGACAGCACGATGGCATCTTCCGCGCTGACCGAGACGAGTGCATGGCCCATGTCACTGTCAAAGTAGATGCTGTCGCCCTTGACCAGCAACACGGGTTCGTAGAACTCTGAGTAGAGGTGAACCTCTCCCTCCAGGATCATCAAAAACTCTTCCCCGTCATGGCGAACCCACTGTTGGAAGTCGTCGAAACGCCGCGCGCGGACGACCGTCTTGAAGGGGATCATGCGCTTCTGGGCCATCTCGCAGCTGAGTAGCTCATGCTCATAGGTCGGTGTCGGATGCAACTGGCCGGCCCCACTGCGGGTCAGGTCTCGTCGACCCATGGTTCGAGCCTTGCCGGGGGGCTGACTAAGCAACTGCGGCAGGTCGATTCCCAGGCCGCCGATGAGTTTCTGCACGGCAGCGAAGGTCGGCGATGTCTGGCCATTTTCGATCTTCGACAGGGTCGAGCGTGCCAGGCCGGTTCGCTGGCTGACGTCGCTCAGCGTCCAGTCATTGGCCTGGCGGATTTCCCTGAGGCGTTCGCCGAGTCGCAGGGGCTCGACGAAAGGCTTGCGACCCGAGGCGATGCGCAGGGCCGCATCCTGGTCTTGGTTGCCGTTCATGCGCGTTCACTCAAGGAAACGAATATGCGGTAGATTAGCATATCGGAACCTGGCACCGGCTAGTCCCGGCGACCCTGGCCTGGGTCACGGCGACATCATGCTCAGCCAGGGGGCAGTCCCAGCAGCGCCTTGAGGTGAGCTTCCACGCTGAGGCCCAGTGCTGAACCTGCGTAGCCGCCCTCGAGCACCGAGACCAGGCGCTTGTCCGCGTAGCGCTCGGCCACTTCCATGGCCAGACGGGTAACCCAGTAGAAGTCGTCCGGCGTTAGGTTCAGTTCTCCCAGGGGGTCTTCGCGGTGAGCATCGAAGCCGGCCGAAAGCAAGACCAAATCGGGCTGGAAATGATGCAGGGCGG
This sequence comes from Halomonas almeriensis, assembly GCF_030409235.1. GTDB lineage: Bacteria > Pseudomonadota > Gammaproteobacteria > Pseudomonadales > Halomonadaceae > Halomonas > Halomonas almeriensis. The sequence continues at coordinate 205,704 of NZ_JAUFPO010000012.1, read as the reverse complement.
GAAGCCAGTCAGCCTCGATGGCGCGCCTGAATGCCGCGCCATCGCTGCCGGACGGCAAGGGCGTATTGATGATGTTGGGGGCAGTGCTTTCCAGGTAGCGCCATGGGTAGAAGGGGGACTGAAAACTGCTGCAGACCAGCACGCTCGGGTCATTCTGGAAGATATCGATGGTGCCGTTGCCCTGGTGCACGTCGAAATCCAGAATGGCCACGCGTTGCGCTGCGTGGACATTTCGCGCATGGGCGGCGGCGACCGCCACATTGTTGAAGAAGCAGAAGCCCATGGCCTTGGATGCCTCGGCATGATGGCCCGGAGGACGCATGGCGCAGAAGACGTTGTCGGCCTGATGTCGATATACCCGGTCGACGCCCTTGATGGCGGCACCGGCCGCCAGCCGCGCAATGCGCAGGCTATCCGGGGTCATGAGGGTGTCGCCATCCAGGGACTGAACGCCCTCACACGGGTTACAGTTTTCCAGGTATCGCAGGTGTTGTGCCGGATGCACACGATACAGTTGCTGGTTACTGGCCTCGGTCGCCTCGCACTGCATGGTCTGTTGCAGGAGGCCGGTGAGCTTCAGTCGTGCCTGGATGGCATCCAGGCGCTTGGGCGACTCAGGATGCCCCGGCCCCATGAAATGCCTGGGGTGATCCGGGTGGGTAATATAGGCTGTTATCATGCTGCCCCTCCGCTGGCGTGGTATCACTCTAGAGCCCAGCCCTTCCTCTATGGAAGTGGCCATAGGTCGTAAGCCGTCGGCAGAGCGCCCGAGTGGACATAGACCAGCCGGAGCCCCGTCATCCAGAGGAGTCGCCGATGAGCACTCGTTTTGTGAACCATTTTTTCGACCCGCGAAGTATCCTCGTCGTGGGGGCGTCTGAAAAGCCCCAATCCATGGGCGGCGTGGTGATCGGCAATCTGCTGGAAGGGGGCTTCACGGGTCCGATCTGGGCATGGAGCGAGGATACGCTCAGTGACACAGCGCCGCAGCCCCTGCTGGGGGTGCCATGCTTCAATCGTCTCGATGACCTGCCCGGGGTAGCCGATCTGGCCGTGGTCTGCTCGCCCATCGATGACGTTGCCGAGATGGTCGAGGCACTGGGCCGACATGGGACACGTGCCGCGCTGGTGCTTTCCGGCGGCCCTCATCCGCGCAGAGCGGGCGAGGAGGGGCCATCCATCGGGGAGCGCATTCTCGGGGCGGCACGGGCATCGGGCGTCCGTGTTCTGGGGCCGGAATGCATGGGGCTCATCGTGCCGGGACGGCGCCTCAATGCCTCCTGTTCCGGACGGTCGGTGAAGCGTGGCCGGGTGGCCTATCTGGGGCAGTCGGGCATGCTGGGGAATGCCATGATCGACTGGGCCGCGGGGCGCGAGATCGGCTTCTCACATCTGCTGACACTGGGCGACAGCGTCGATGTGCTGCTGCCGGATCTGATCGATTACATCAACCAGTACTCCCCTCCCCAGGCCATTCTGCTGCATCTGGAACACATCCTCGATGCACAGCACTTCATGACGGCCTTGCGTGACGCCTCACGACATCGTCTGGTGCTGGCCATCAAGAGTGGGCGGACGGCTGAATCGGATATTTCCGGATTGCCTTCCACTCCCGGTATTGCCAACCGCGATCAGGTATTCGCCGCCGCCTTCGCTCGGGCCGGTGTCGTCCGGGTCAATGATTCCGATGAGCTCTTCGATGCCCTGGAAACCCTGTCGCGCATGAAGCCGTTGCGCGGTGACAGGCTGGCGGTTGTCTCCAATGGCCTGGGGCCGGCCATGCTGGCGATCGACAAGTTGATCAACGCCGGGGGGCGGCTGGCCGAGTTCGAGCCTGAAACCCGGGCCCGCTTGCAAGAAGAGCACCAGGATCGCAGCAAGCCCGGTGAAAACCCGGTGGACCTGGGGGGCATGGCGACGCCTCAAGCCTTTGTTGAGGCGCTGGAGCTGGTGGCCGCCGACCCGGGCGTCGATGCCGTGCTGGTCGTCCATGCGCCAACCCGGCTGGCCCCGTCGCTGGAAACGGCGCGTGCGGTCATCGAGGCCCGCAAGCGCTTTCGACGCAACCTCTTGACCAGCTGGATGGGCCTGGGCGAAGCGCTAGCGGCCCGGCATGAGTGCAATCAAGCCGGGATTCCCACCTATATTTCGCCGGAAAAGGCCGTCAAGGCCTTCATGCACATGGTGGATTATCAGCGGGTGCAGGCCCTACTGCATGAGACGCCGCCCAGTCTGACGTTTTCCACGCCAGCGGCGAGCCGCCAGGCATGCCGCGAGCTGATCGAGGAGGCGCAGGCCCAGTCGCGGGAAACCCTGTATCATTCCGAGGTGGCCCGGGTGCTAGAGGCCTATGGTATTCCTGCGGCGCACAGCCGTTATCTATCCGGCGCAGAAGAGGCGCTCCATGCGGCCGGTGACTTCCCGGGACCCATGGCCCTGAAGGTCGTGCATGACGGCAATTGCCGCCCCTTTCGCTATCGTCGTCACCCGCACAAGCTGTCAGCCGGCTTGCTTCAGGACCTGATGACACCCGAGGAGGTTGCCCTGGGCGTCACGCAACTGGGCAACAAGGTGCGGGAGAAGTTTCCGGACCTGGAGATTCGTGAGTATTGCCTGCAGGCCATGCAGCGCGGCAAGCACTCGATGCAGCTATGCGCCGGGATTACCCGGGACCCGGTATTCGGCCCCTTGGTTGTCTTCGGCATTGGCGGCTACAAGGTCAATATCCTCGCCGATCGCCAAGCGGCGCTACCACCGCTCAACATGTCCCTGGCGGCCGATGTGGTCGGTCGAACCCATGCCGCTCGCCTGATCCGTGAGCACTCTCCCGATCCGCAGCGCGATATGACGCGTATCGGTGAACTGCTGGTCAAGTTGTCGCAGATGGCCAGTGACCTGCCGAACCTGCAGGGACTGGAGCTCAATCCGATTCTGCTCAACCGGGATGGTTTGATGGCAGTGGACTTCGCCATGGATCTCGGCAAACCGGCACGTTTTGCCATCATGCCGTATCCGGAAGAACTGCGTGAGTGGGTGACATTGCGCAATGGCTGGGAGGTGGAGGTGCGGCCGATTCGCGCCGAGGATGCGCCGATGATTGCCCGGTTTCATGGTCGGCTTTCCGAGCAGAGCATCCGCTTCCGCTACTTCCACCACAAGTCGGATCTGAGCCAACGGGACCTGTCGATGCTGTCCCACATCAATTATGACCGTCAGATGGCCTTCATTGCCGAGCATCCCTTGCAGGATGGCAGCAAGGAGATGCTGGGCGTCGTCCGGGTGTGGAACGACCCGGACAATATCCGCACCGAATTCTCTATCATCATCCGTGATGACCTGCAGGGGCTGGGTATCGGCAAGCTGCTGATGGAGCGCATTATCCGTTACAGCAAGAGCGTCGGGACCCTGGAAATGGTCGGTCAGATCATGGCCGACAATCGGCCCATGCGATCACTGCTGAAATACCTGGGCTTTCGTCAGCGATACAACATGGAAGAGCAAGTGGTGGATGCGTTCCTGCGCCTCAATGAACCTGGCAGCGAGTGGCAGCGCCACCGCCTGGAGGCGGCGGCCTTCGAGGCGTGACCAGAGTCACGGGGCCAGGCGAAAATGCTGCCAGCTGTTGCCGCGCCGCTCGTAGCGGATGCGATCGTGCAGGCGGCTGGGCTGGCCCTGCCAGAACTCAATCATCCCCGGCACGACCCGATAGCCACCCCAATGGCCGGGGCGCTGGATATCCTGACCCTGATAGGCATGCTGGAAGCGTTGCTCTCGTTCCTCGAGCCAGCTCCGGTTGGGAATCACCACGCTCTGGGTGGCAATCCAGGCGCCGAGCTGGCTGGCCCGTGGACGACTGGCAAAGTATTGGTCGGACTCCTCGGCGCTGATCTTGTCGACGCTACCCTCAATGCGGACCTGGCGCCCCAGCGTCGGCCACCAGAAGACCAGGGCGGCATGGGGCGAGTTGGCGATCTCGCTGCCCTTGTGGCTCTGATAGTTGGTGTAGAAGACCAGCCCGGTGTCGCTGACGTCCTTGAGCAAGACAATGCGGGCATGGGGCATTCCCTGGCTGTCCACCGTGGCCAGTGTCATGACATTGCCATCGTCACCTTCGCTGTCCAGTGCCAGGGCTAGCCAGTCATTGAAGAGGGGCATGGGCTGCTCCGGAACCTGATCCTCTTCAAGCCTTCCTCCTTCATACTCGCGCCTGATGTCGGCAATCTCGCGTGTCATGGTGTCCTCCCGACAGAAAAACGAATGAGTTACTGTGAACCCGCCTGGGCATTCTTGACCTGACGACTGCGGAAGCGGGCGTAGCCGGTGCAGGCGGCAAACAGCGCCAGTGCCACAACGGCTTCCGTGATGCCCCGGATGACCTGCCCCGGTAGGCTGGCGACCATGACGCCCTGGGCGAAGTAAAGCAGACTGACAAAGGCCAGCCAGGCGTGGCCGCGGGCTCGCCTAGCGAATATCGAGGGCAGGAAGAGCGCCAGCGGAAGTACAAAGGCGATCCAGGGGCCGATACGGCCGGTGTCGCTGTCGACCACCAGGCCGCGGTAGACCATCAGTATCACGAGTATGGCATAACTGCCGATCACCAGCCGGCGGCTGGTTGTCACCAGTCGATCCAGACCCTGCCGGGCCTCGAGAGCATTCACCCAACGCTTCATGCCTTGCTCCCGGCCTGGAGGTCCAGGGAAAGCGCCAGGCGAGCGAGACGCTGGCCCTGGGCAAACGCTAGTTGCCGTTCATGGTCATCCAGCGGGCGGTCACTGCGAGTGCCAGCCAGATGGCTGACACCATAGGGCGTGCCGCCACCCTGGGTCCGGGTCAATTCGATCTCGCTGTAGGGAAGCCCGACATAGATCATGCCATGGTGCAACAAGGGCAGGAGCATCGAGATCAGGGTGGTTTCCTGGCCGCCATGTAGGCTGGAGGTGGAGGTGAAGGCCGTAGCGGGGCGGTCAATGAGGGCACCTCCCAGCCAGAGTTCACTGGTGCTGTCGATAAAGTATTTCAGCGGCGCCGCCATGTTGCCGAAGCGTGTCGGGCTGCCCAGGGCCAGGGCCGCGCAATGGCGCAGGTCATCTAGGTCGGCATGAACGGCGCCCTGTTCGGGAACCTCCGGGTCGACCGCTTCACAGGTGGTCGACACGGGAGGCACGGTACGCAGGCGGGCATCAATACCGGAGATGGATTCCACGCCGGCCGCAATGCGCTCTGCCAGGGCACGTGTCGCCCCCTGGCGTGAATAGAACAGAATCAGTACATAAGGATTGGCAGACATGGAGCTTCCTGTGTTGAATAAGCGAGTCAAGCGGTCGTCCCGTCAAGCAGGCTCAGCACAGCGTCCGTCGGGCGACCGATGATGGCGCGCTGACCGTCATCGGCGATCGGTCGCTGAAGGATCCGTGGGTGCGCTGCGATGGCCTGAATGACCTGCTCGGCGTCATGGGGATCGGCACCAAGTTGCTTCCATTCGGGCTCTTGGGTGCGCACGAGTGCGGCTGAATCCGCTTCGAGGCGCGTCAGCAGGGCTCTCAATTCTGCTTCATCGAGGGGCTCGTCGAGATAGCGGCGTACTCTCATGTCGAGGTGGCGCTCCTCGAGCAAGGCCAGCGTCTGACGGGACTTCGAACAACGCGGATTGTGCAACAGGGTCAGCATCCAGTGGCCTCAAGTGTGATGAACAACGCTCCGTCTATTGTAGGCCGGGGGCACAGACGCCCACAACAGCTCCGGGGGGCTCAGTCATCCCGCTTGTGCCACGGCAGGGCGCGCTCTATGGCGCCCAGCAGGGTCATGATGATCAGGGCCAGCAGGGTGACCATCGCGGCCAGCGCAAGATCGCCCACGCCGGCGGCGATGCCGATGGCACCCGCCAGCCAGATCGACGCTCCCGTGGTGATGCCCTGCACATTGGTGCCACTACGGATAATGCTGCCAGCGCCGAGAAAGCCGATGCCGCCGATCACGCCCTCAACGATGCGCGTCGGGTCAATCCGAGCCGCCGGGTCGCCTCCACCGGTGGCCTGGAGGATTTCCAGGCCGACCAGCAGAAAGGCCGCGGCGCCCAGGGCCACCAGCATATGGGAACGCAGTCCCGCCGGTTTGCGGCGGAATTCCCGCTCGCAGCCCAACACCAGCGCCAGCCCGGCAGCGGCGCAAAGTCGGGTGAACATCTCGAGCAGGGTCAGTGAGTCGTCCATGTCTTCAGCCTACAGGCAAGGCGCCTTGTCGGCTATGCCGGTATGTTATTTATACCGTTATCTACGTTGCCAAACAACTTGCACCGGAGGCGGATTAACGCGCATTCAGTCATCCAGGCGTTGGTAGACCCAGGCCTGCTGGCCATCGCCGAGTTCCACCCGCTCTCGCGAGTACCGAATGCCCAGGCGTTCGTAACGATCCAGCCGCTTTAGCTCCCGGCGGTCGACCGTCAAGACGAGGCCTTCGACACTGGCACCCCTGGCGCGGATCAGGTCCAGATCGTTACGCTCATAGCCCTCGAGCGTGGCAGCTGAAGGAGAACCGCTGCGTCCGTAGACAATCCAGCGCACGCTGGCATGTCGCAGGGTGCCGTAAACAAAGACCTGATGAGGTCCGGGGGATACCTCCGGCAGGGAGGCCGGGCGCTGATAGGTCCAGGGACTCAACCACACCAGCCAGAAGAAGATGCCGGCAGTGATCAGCAAAGTGGCGAGTCCTGCGGTGATAGCAAAGCCCGTCTTCCGGCGCATCTAGAGCTCCCGATCTGTCAGGGGCGTTCCCGGCAGCACAGCGCCGTGGAGGCAAAAGGTTGTCATGTTTCCTTCATCACGCGGGGTTGATCCGGTGGCCGGGAACGCTAACATGATCGGCACAATATTTCAGTTGGTGTGCCCGCCGGAGGTGTCGCATGAATGCATCAAAGCAGGAGAACCTGGATTTTCGGGCATTGATGGAAGATGTAGAACCCCTTCGCAGCGGGCGAGACCGTGCGGATCCGGGGCGTCCGCCGAGCAGTCCCAGTGAAGCGCAGCTGGCGCGGCGCCAGAGTGCCGAGGCCGAGACCTCGACTGCATGGGGCCTATCCGATGATTTTGTCGACCTCATCCCCCCGCATGACCCGCTGGAATGGCGTCGTGACGGCATTCAGCACGGTGTCGTCGATCGCTTGCGCCATGGCGGCTATCCCGCCCAGGCGAGCCTGCACCTGCTGCGACGACCGCTTGACGAATGCCGCCGTGCGCTGCCGATCTTTGTGTGTGAAGCCCGCGACAGCGATCTGCGCTCGGTATTGATCGTGCATGGTCGGGGCAGGGAGATCGACAGTGCGGCCAATGTGCTGCGCTCGTATCTGGCCAAGTGGCTGAGTGCCCTGGAAGAGGTTCAGGCTTACACCTCGGCGGCACAGGCCGACGGGGGCATCGGCGCTACCTGGGTAATGCTGCGCAAGAGTGAACGGGCCAGGGCGGCCAACCGGGAGCGTCAGCAGAAGCGGCGAGGGTAGAAGGGGTCGGCGCCCAGTCGGTGAACAAGGAGGGGTGCAGGCCTCCGGGCCGGCACCCCCCCGTCGCAGCTGGTGCTGTCCGGCGCATCAGGCCACGCTGCGTTGAGGGTTTCTCTCGCGCAGCCGACGACGAAAAAGGGGCTCCCGGGTATCGGTGCCCGGTTGATAGCTGCGGCTGAAGGTATTCAATGCCTTCAGGGCGTCGTCGGCGAGCTGATCTTCGCGCAGGGAAAAGGCGTTGAAACCACACCGTGACATGTAGAACAACTGATCGATGAGGACATCGCCGACCGCGCGGATCTGTCCGTGATACCCATGTCGTTCCCGCAGCAACCGCGCCAGGCTGTAGCCCCGGCCATCGGTGAACTTGGGAAAGTCGATGGCAATCAGCGGCGCCTCGACCAGTTCGGCGACTAGCTCCGGTGTCAGGACGGTGTCACTGGCCAGCAGGGGAGCCGTGGTTGCCTCGCGGGCCGCTTGCCAGTCCGCCAGTGGCATGATCACGGGCTCATCCGCAGGGCGCTCGCTTGCTTCTCCGAGCAGTCTCCACTCATCCGGTACCACCGCGCCGTCGACAATCAGGCAGCGTTGCTGATCAGGCATATACATGCTCCTTGAAGGGTTTCAGGCCGATCCGCCGGTAGGTGTCCAGAAAGGTCTCATCTGCCTGGCGTTCGCCGACATAGACCTTCAACAGCTTGTCGATCACATTGGTGACATCTTCACGGTAAAAGGAGGGCCCCAGAATCTTGCCAAGCGATGATTCATTGCCCTGGCTGCCGCCCAGCGAGATCTGATAATACTCCTCGCCTTTCTTGTCGACGCCCAGAATGCCGATGTGACCCACATGATGGTGGCCACAGGCGTTCATGCAGCCCGAGATATTGAGCTCCAGGGGCCCCAGGTCGTACAGGAAGTCCAGGTCCTCGAAGCGCTGTTGAATCTCCTGGGCCACCGGGATCGACTTGGCATTGGCCAGCGAACAGTAATCACCGCCGGGGCAGCAGATCAGGTCGGCGAGTGTGCCCACGGTCGGGTTGGCCATGCCGAGCTCTTCCAGGCGTTGCCAGAGCGCCTCCATCTGATCCACGGGCACATCGGTCAGCACCAGGTTCTGCTCGTGAGTGACCCGCAGCTCGCCATAGCCGAACTCATCCGCTAGGTCGGCGACCGCGCTCATGTCGTCCGAGGTGACGTCACCCGGCGAATGATCATGGCGCTTGAGCGACAGGGTCACGGCCTTGTAGCCGGGTACCTTGTGATCCGTCACGTTGTTGGTGACAAAGCGGGCAAAGGCGCGGTTGTCCGCTCTCAGCTGCTCATAGTGCTCAATGGCGCTTTGCGACACCTCGCGCCTGGGTGGCTCGACGAAGTGCGCCGCCACGGCATCGATGGCCTCGTCGTTCAGGGTCTGAGAGCCGTCCTTGAGATGGGACCATTCTTCCTCGACCCGGCGGCGAAATTCATCGGCGCCCAGCGCCTTGACCAGGATCTTGATACGCGCCTTGAACTTGTTGTCGCGCCGCCCGAACTGGTTGTAGACCCGCACCAGAGCCTCCAGGTAGGTCAGCAGATGCTGCCAGGGCAGATCCTCGTGGATCACGCTGCCGATCATCGGCGTGCGGCCCAGCCCGCCGCCGGCCAGTACCCTGACGCGGACTTCACCGGCCTCGTCACGCCACAAGTGCAGGCCCACATCGTGTACCTGGATGGCGGCACGGTCTTCCTCGGCACCTGTAACGGCGATCTTGAACTTGCGCGGCAGGTAGGCGAATTCTGGGTGGAAGGTCGACCACTGGCGGATCAACTCGCACCAGGGACGCGGATCGACCTGTTCATCGGCGGCGATCCCGGAAAACTGGTCGGTGGTGGTGTTGCGGATGTCATTGCCGCTGGTCTGGATGGCGTGCATCTGCACGCTCGCCAGGTCGGCGAGGATATCGGGAACATCCTCCATCTTCGGCCAGTTCAATTGCAGGTTGGTGCGCGTGGTGAAGTGCCCGTAGCCACGGTCATAGCGGGCGGCAATCTCACCCAGCTTGCGCAACTGGTAGGAAGCCAGCATGCCGTAGGGGATCGCGATACGTAGCATGGGGGCATAACGTTGCACATAGAGACCATTCTGCAGACGCAAGGGGAGAAATTCCTCCTCGCTGAGGCTGCCTTCCAGGTAGCGGCGCATCTGGTCGCGAAATTGCGCGACACGCTCATCTACCAGGCTCTGGTCATGATTATCATAGCGATACATTCGACGCCTTCCTTTAATAGGAAAGTGGCACAGTCTGGTTAGTCTACCGGCCTCTTTTTATACGATAAAAGAATAAATATGCATATTTCATGCGCAAAATGGAATTAAGACTAGCGCTTTCGGGCTAGAGAGCCACGCTCGTCCAGCGTTGGCGCTTCCATATCAGGGCGAATACCAGGGAGTTGATCACTCGATAGACCAACTGAACCCACCAGATACCCAGTAGCCCGAATGCCAGATGCACCCCCACCCACCAGGCCACAGGCAGAAACAGCAGCCACTGCAGGGTAAGCGTTGTCAACATGACGGTTCGATTGGCACCGGCGCCCAGCAGGGCCTGGGCCAGCACCAGGGCTGCGGCGTCCAGCATGATCATCATTGCCGTCAATTGCAGCGGCCGGCTGCCCAGGGCAATCAGTTGGCTGTCATGCAGAAACCAGCTCAGCACCAGCTCGGGGAAGATCAACAGAGGCAGACCGAGCAGTGTCAGGCAGACAACGGCCACCCGCACTGCCTCCCAGCCCCAGCGTTTGGCCTCGCGACCATCCCGCCGGCCAAGCGACTGACCGACCAGGCTCATGGCCGCCATGCCAAGGCCCACGCCGGGCAGGATCAGCATCAAGGACAGATTGACCAGCACATGACCGACCGCCACGCTTCCGGTACCAATCTGCCCGAGAATCCAGAACAGTACCGCATAGCCTGCGGCGAACCAGAGTTGCTGAAACGAATGCGGCGCCGCCAGGCGCAGGGTGGTGCGAAAGGTCGTGAGGTCCGGCCAGCTCACCAAAAAGCCACTGACACTGGCATGTCGACGGCTATAGCCGGCCCATACCACCAGTCCCGCAAACAGCGAGAGGCTCGTACCGGCCCCGGCGCCGGCAGCGCCCATGGTCGGCAGCCCCAGATAACCGAATATCAAGGTGATACTGGCCAGCACGTTGACCAGGTGCATCATCAGCATGATGCGCAGATACAGGCCGGTACGTTGAATCCCGTTCCAGTAGCCGCGAAAGCAGAAGATCAGGGCCACCGGCGTCAGGGACACCACGCGCCAGCGAAAGTAGCTGACGGCTTCGGCGTTCACCGCCGGGTCCTGATTGATCCAGGCCATCAGCCGTGGGGCCTGCCACAGGCACACCAAGGTCAGCGGCACTGCGATCACCAGGCCCATTACGAGCCCAGCGTTGAGGGCCATGGCGCGACTGGCCCAGGCCTTTTCGCCATGGCGCCGCGCGGTCTGGGCCTGAACCCCCGATGAAAGACCGAAAACCATGGCCGTGATCAAGAAGGTGGCGTAACCCCCGATTCCCACACCGGCCAGCGGAATCTCGCCCAGACTGCCCACCAGGGCGGCATCGATCAGATTGAGCAGGCTCTGGCTGAGCATCCCGCCGATGATCGGCAGGGCAAGGCGCAGAATGGTCCGCCGCCGGCTATCGAGCTGGCGGCGCTGTGGTCCTGTGCTGGCACATCCGGCCATGGTTAGCTGGGGTTGTAGGAGAGCACTGGCATCAGCCAGCGTTCCAGTTCGCCAAGCGTCATGTCCTTGCGCTTGGCCAGAGACTCGACCTGATCGCGGGTGATGCGGCCGGTGGAGAAGTACTTTGACTGTGGATGCGCGAAATACCACCCGGAGACGGCGGCCGCGGGCCACATGGCGAAGCTCTCGGTCAAGGAGAGCCCGGTGTGCCGCTCGGCTTCGAGCAGACGGAAGAGGGTGGCCTTTTCGGTATGATCTGGACAGGCCGGGTAGCCGGGCGCCGGGCGAATGCCCTGATACTTTTCAGCGATCAGGGCCTCGTTGTCCAGTGCCTCCTCGGGCGCATAGCCCCAGTACTCGGTGCGCACGCGCTCGTGCATGTACTCGGCGAAGGCTTCGGCCAGGCGGTCGGCCAGGGCCTGGACCATGATGGCGTTATAGTCGTCGCCGGCAGCCTTGTAACGCTCGGCCAGCGCTTCCACCCCGTGGCCGGCGGTCACCGCAAAGCCGCCGATCCAGTCCGGCCGTCCCGTGCTCCGGGGCGCGATGAAATCGGCCAGACTGTAGCAGACGCCTTCGCGATTCTTGGTGGTCTGCTGACGAATATGCTGCAGCCGCTCGGCCACCCGAGTCCGTGACTCGTCGGCGTAGACCTCGATGGTATCGTCATCCACGCTGTTGGCCGGCCACATGCCGATGACCCCGCGAGCCTGGATCAGCCGCTCGTCGACCAGGTACCGCAGCATGGTCTGGGCATCATCAAAGAGGTTGCGGGCTGCTTCGCCGACCTTGGCATCCTCGAGAATCTGGGGGTACTTGCCGGCCAGCTGCCAGCTCATGAAGAAAGGCGTCCAGTCGATACGCTCGATCAATGGTGCCAGCGGCTGGTCGCTGAATGTCTTGAGGCCGGAAAGGACCGGGCGCGGCGGCGTATACGCCTGCCAGTCGAAGGCTGGCTTGTGCTGGCGGGCCTGGTCATAGCTGATTTCGGCGGCCTTGGGACGGCGCTTGGCGTTGCGCTCACGCACCTTTTCGTACTCGTCGCGGATGTCACTGATGTAATCCGCTTTGAGCCCCGGAGTCAGCAGCCTGCCTGCGACCCCCACGGCGCGTGAGGCATCGGTGACATAGATCACCGGATGCTCGTAACCCGGCTCGATCTTGACCGCGGTATGCGCCTTAGATGTGGTGGCGCCACCGATCAGCAGGGGGATGTCGAAGTTCTGGCGCTGCATTTCCTTGGCGACATGCACCATCTCGTCCAGGGAGGGCGTGATCAGGCCGGACAGCCCGATGATGTCGGCATTCTCCTCGCGCGCGGTCTGCAGGATCTTCTCGGCCGGCACCATCACGCCGAGGTCGATGACCTCGTAGTTGTTGCATTGCAGGACTACACCGACGATGTTCTTGCCGATATCGTGGACATCGCCCTTGACGGTAGCCATGACGATCTTGCCCTTGGCCTGGGTGTCCTCGCTCTTCTCGGCCTCGATATAGGGAATCAAGTAGGCCACGGCCTGCTTCATGACGCGCGCCGACTTGACCACCTGGGGCAGGAACATCTTGCCGTCGCCGAACAGGTCGCCGACCACGTTCATGCCATCCATCAGCGGGCCCTCGATGACCTCGATCGGACGCTGCGCACGCTGGCGGGCGAGCTCGGTGTCATCTTCGATGTAGGCGGTGATGCCCTTGACCAGCGCGTGCTCGATGCGCTTCTCGACTTCCCAGCTGCGCCATTCCGCGTCTTCCTTCTGGGTGGCGCCGCTGCCGTCATCCTTGTACCGGTCGGCCAGTTCCAGCAGCCGTTCGGTGGCATCGGGTCGGCGATTGAGCACCACATCCTCGACGCCTTCGCGGAGCTCATCGGGCAAGTCATCATAGACGGCCAGTTGCCCGGCATTGACGATGCCCATGCTCAGGCCGGCACGAATGGCATGATAGAGAAATACCGAGTGAATCGCCTCGCGCACGGCGTTGTTGCCGCGGAACGAAAAGGACACGTTGGACACGCCGCCGGAAACCATGGCATGCGGCAGATGCTCGCGAATCCAGCGCGTGGCCTCGATGAAATCGACGGCATAATTGTCGTGTTCCTCGATGCCGGTGGCGATGGCAAAAATGTTGGGGTCGAAGATGATGTCTTCGGCCGGATAGCCGATTTCATCGACCAGCAGGCGATAGGCGCGCTGAGAGATTTCGGTCTTGCGCGCGAAGGTATCGGCCTGGCCCTGTTCGTCGAAGGCCATGATGACCAGGGCGGCGCCGTAGCGTCGGCACCGGGTGGCCTGCTCGCGGAAGGCGTCCTCGCCTTCCTTCAGGGAAATGGAGTTGACCACGGCCTTGCCCTGGATGCACTTCAGGCCCGCTTCGATGATCTCCCACTTGGAGGAGTCGACCATGATGGGCACCCGGGCGATGTCGGGTTCGCCGGCAATCAGGTTGAGAAAGCGCACCATGGCTTCCTCGGACTCCAGCATGCCTTCATCCATGTTGATATCGATGACCTGAGCACCGTTCTCGACCTGCTCGAGGGCGACTTCCAGGGCGGTGGTGAAGTCTTCTTCCTTGATCAGGCGCTTGAAGCGCGCTGAACCGGTGACATTGGTGCGTTCGCCGACATTGACGAACAGCGAGTCGTGCTGGATGTTGAAGGGCTCCAGGCCCGACAGACGGCACGCCCGGTCGCGTGGCGGAATCCGGCGCGGCTCGACGCCCTGGATGGCGCGGTGAATGGCCGCAATGTGTTCCGGAGTGGAGCCACAGCAGCCGCCGATGATGTTGACCAGCCCGCTGGTGGCGAACTCGGCGACGATTGCCGCCATCTCGTCCGGGGTCTGATCGTATTCGCCGAACTCGTTGGGCAGGCCGGCATTGGGGTGGGCGGTCACGAAGGTATCGGCCTTCTGCGCCAGCTCCTCGACATAGGGGCGCAGCTCGGCGGCGCCCAGCGCGCAGTTGAGGCCGATCGACAGGGGCCGGGCGTGACGCACCGAATTCCAGAAGGCCTCGGTGGTCTGGCCTGACAGAGTACGGCCGGAGGCATCGGTGATGGTACCGGAGATCATCACCGGCACGCGCTCGCCGCGCGCCTCGAAGAGCTCCTCCAGGGCGAAGATAGCCGCCTTGGCGTTCAAGGTGTCGAAGACGGTCTCGATCAGGATCAGGTCGCTGCCGCCTTCGATCAGCGCGTCGGCGGCCTCTTGATAGTTGTCGCGCAGCTCATCGAAGGTGACGTTGCGCATGGCCGGGTCGTTGACATCCGGCGACAGTGAGGCGGTGCGCGAGGTCGGCCCCAGTACGCCGGCCACATAGCGTGGCACGCCGGTTTGCCGCGCCACGCTGTCGCAGACCTGGCGGGCGAGGCGGGCAGATTCCCGGTTGAGCTCGACCACCAGTTCCTGCATGCCATAGTCCGCCTGGGACAGGCGCGTGCTGTTGAAGGTGTTGGTCTCGACAATGTCGGCGCCGGCTTCCAGGTATTCCCGATGGATGCGCGTCACCAGGTCCGGGCAGGTCAGGCCGAGCAGGTCGTTGTTGCCCTTGAGGTCGGTCGGCCAGTCGCTGAAGCGCTCGCCGCGGAATTCCGCTTCGCTGAGGTCGGCATTCTGCAGCATGGTGCCCATGCCGCCATCCAGCATCAGAATGCGGCTGGAGAGGCTATCGGTAAGCGTCGCAAGCGAGGTTACGGAAACGTCGGCCATGGGTCGGGAAGATCTCCGGCAAGTCGTGAATCGAGCGTTGTTATGGGCTGTGCCATGCGGCATCCGCCTTGTGCGGGGAGCCGGATGGGGCGACATGGTAGCAAATGCCGGCCGTCAGCGGCAGGGCGGGAAAGACCCACCAAAACACTCGGGATTGTCTTGGCGGCAAGGCTCGCTTACCATGAGGGCAAATCCCGACAACTCGACTCCGCTCCCCATGAATGGCGGGTCGGGGCCAGAACAGTGAGAGCATCATGAGTGACAGCATCCAGATCACCGACAGTGCCCAGGATTACCTCGCCGAACTGCTGGCCAAGCAGAACGTCGAGGGGATAGCGGTACGCATTTTCATCACCCAGCCGGGCACGCCCTACGCCGAGACCTGCCTGGCCTATTGCCGGCCCGGCGAAGAAGAGCCAAGTGACCAGCGTCTCGAGCTCGAGAAGATTGCCGTCTATCTCGACAGCAACAGCGTTCCCTTCCTCGAAGAGGCCGTGGTCGACTTCAACGCCGACCGCATGGGGGGGCAGCTGACGATCAAGGCCCCCAATGCCAAGATGCCGAAGGTCAATGCCGACAGCCCGCTCGAGGATCAGGTCAATTATGTCCTGTACAGCGAGATCAACCCTGGCCTGGCGGCGCATGGCGGCGAGGTTCGCCTGGTGCAGTTGACTGAGGAGCAGGTCGCCGTGCTGTCCTTCGGTGGTGGTTGCCAGGGCTGTGCGGCCGTTGATATCACGCTCAAGGACGGCGTCGAGAAGACCCTGAAGGAGCGTATTCCGGAGCTCAGCGGCATCCGGGACATCACCGACCACTCGGATACCACAAACGCCTACTACTGAGGCTCGGTGACTACCGTGGCCAGCTGGTCGCGGCAGGCATCCCCTCTAGCGCGAGCCAGCCCCGTTCAGGCGGGGTCCTCGCGATCCGAAGCAGGCGAGTCCGTAGTGTCCTCGGCTCGCTCCCGCGCATCCCGCCACTCGCTGCGCAAGGCTTCCAGCGACGTCCATAGCCGCTCTTCCATCTGCTGCTCGCGTTGTTGCCAGTGTTCGGCCTGCTCGGCCAATTGGCGATCGCGTTCGGTAATACGCGCGGCCAGTTCTTCATTCTGCCGCTGCAGCTCGGTTTCTCTCTCCTGTGTCGTGGCGCGGGCCCGTTCGGCCTCGTGTCGCGCGTGTTGGGCCTCGGACAGCTCCTGTTCGCGGGCCTTGTGCTGTGCCCGGGCATCTTCCAGCTGACGCTCGAGCCGCTGTTCGCGCCCGGCATGGGCCTTCTCGGCCGCCTGGCGCTCCTGTCGGGCCTCATCCAGCAGGCCCATGAGGCGCGCCTCGGCGCTTTCATTGCGCTCCTCTTCCTGTCGCAGGCGTTGCTCGAGGTTCGTTTGCTGCGCTTCCAGGGCCTGCTGGTGGGCCTGTTCCTGCTCACGAGCTTGCTGTCTGGCGGCTTCCAGTCGCGACTGGAGGGTCTCGACCTCTTGTTGCGCGCGGGTCAGCCGCTCCTGCAGGGCATCGTGTTCGGCCTGTAGCTGCGCCTGTTCACGGGTCCGCTCATCGAGACGTTGATCGAGCTCCGTCAGGCGCGAGGACAGGGCGGCTTCCCGCTGTTCGGCGTCCTCCGCACGGCGCTCGGCCCCGGCGACCTGCTGTTGGGCCTCTTCCACGCGGGTATCGGCTTCCTGACGATAATGCACCAGGGCGTCATTGGCGGCTTCCTGGGCCTGACTCCACAGCGCTTCGGCCAGTGCCTGAAGCTCGGTGGGCATGCCCTGAGGAGGCGGAACATCGCGGTTTTCCTCGCGCAGCCGGCGCCATTCGCGCAAGTGTTCGCTGATGGTCGTGAAGCTGCCTGTGCCCAGGGCTTCACGAATCTTGTGCACGCTGGGTGCTTCCCCGCGTGCCATCAAGGCGTCGATGGCGCGTTGCACATCCTCGTATCGCACACCGCTGCGTGCCATGTGAACTCCTCGTGTAACCCGGGTTGCTTGCCTTGATCGCCGGTGTCGGCCGCCATGTGCGTAGGGGCCCCTTTGGTGGGTCTCGACTGCTTCAGGCTAAGCGCAGGATAGCGCTTTGGGAGACTAAAATAAAGTATATTACATAAAACGTAACACATAATTTTATTTACACATTAGCCCAAAAATTCAAGATTACGCGCCTTATCTTGAATTTCTTTCCGCGTAACGCCACACTGAGCGAGCCGATGCGCTAACCGGACCGCGGTGCGGGCAGGGCAGTGCCCGCAGCCCGTGAGGCACGGCCGCCACCCAGGATCCTACTCAAAGGAATAACCCATGGAAGACGACTCGCTGCCTGCCGGTTCAGCTCCCTATGCGACGGCCAGCAGACCGGCCGCCGAGCAGATCGGCAGCCTGCTGTATGCGGCCGCGGACAGCGCGGCGCTGCCTGTGTCGTCATCCGGGCGCATCCAGGCCTCCAGCGATGCCGAGGCGGTGGCCTGCTGGCTGGCCGAGTATCGCGCCAGCCCCAATACCCGGCGTGCCTATCGACGCGAGGCCGAGCGGCTCTTGCTGTGGTTGAATGAAGCAGGGCGGTCACTGCAGGATCTGCAGCGTCGCGACCTGGATGACTTCGAGGCCTTTCTGGCGGACCCGCGACCCCGCGAGCACTGGGTCGGGCCGACCAGGCCGCGCCACGACCCCGCTTGGCGTCCCTTCCGTGGTCCCTTGTCGCCGTCCAGCCGTCGCCAGAGCCTGGTGATCCTCCAGGGGTTGTTTGCCTGGCTGGTCGAGGCGGGCTGGCTGGAGCACAACCCCTTTCGGTTGATGCGCGACAAGCGCCGCCGTCTGGATAACCGACAAACCAGTGTCGAGCGCTATCTAGAACGTCCGCTTTGGCAGTGGTTATGGCAGTGGTTGAATCGACCCCCTGCGGAACCGGCCAGCCCACGCCAGCGTTTCGAATGGCAGCGCCAGCGCGTGCTGTTCGGCTTTGCCTATCTGCTTGCACCGCGTATCGGCGAGATGGCAGCGGCGCGCATGAATGATTTCAAGCGCCGCGAGGGGCGCTGGTGGTGGCAGGTGACGGGGAAGGGCGGCAAGCTGGCGAGCATTCCCGTGCCGCCGGACATGATGAAGCTGCTGGGCGAATGGCGGGCCTGCCTGGGGCTGCCGTCGCAACCGGCCCGAGGCGAGGTCACACCGGTGCTGCGTGGTCTGGATGGTCGGCGAGGCCTGGGGGAGAATCAGGTCTACCGGTTGATGCGTGCCACCTTCGCCCGGGCGGCCGATGCCCTGGCTCAAGAAGCGAAACACCCTGACCTGCTGGATGCTTGCCAGCTGCGTCGCGCCACGCCGCATTGGCTACGCCATACGGCCCTGACTCACCAGGCACAGGCCGGCGTCGAGCTGCGCTATCTGGCCGAGACGGCCCGGCATTCACGACTCGACACCACGGCCCGTTATCTGCACAGCGAAGGAGAGGAGTGGCATCGCCAGCAGGCGGGGCACCGTCTAGTGACCACGCCGGGTGAGGGCGCTCAAGGGGCGGACGACGGCGGGGCGCAACCGTTATAATGGGGGTAACCCCAGCAAGGAGATTGGCATGACAACCACGAGCGCCGAACAGGCTCAGCAGGAACTCGTCGAAGAATTTGAGATGTTCGATAACTGGATGGATCGCTACCAGTACATTATAGACTTGGGCAAGCAGCTTCCGGCCTTTCCGGAGGAATGGAAGACCGAGGAGCGCAAGATCCAGGGCTGTCAATCGAATGTCTGGATGCACCATGAGCGTGACGGAGAGCATCTGCGCTTCCAGGCCATCTCCGATGCCGCCATTGTGTCAGGGCTGATTGCGGTGCTGATGCGCATCTACAATGACCGTTCCCCGCAGGACATTCGTGCTACCAGTGCGCACTTCCTGACGGATCTGGGGCTGGACAAGCACCTGTCACCCACACGCAGCAACGGCCTGCATGCCATGCTCGAACGCATCTATCGTGTCGCCGAACAGGAAGCCGCCTGAGTCGGCTAGCTGTGTAAACTCACCCAGGGAAACATTGCATAAAGGTCTGCGCTGGCAAATCGCGGCGTTGAGCGGCACTCGAAAGCTCGCCTAACGATCTGTTAAGTCTCGCTTTTTGCGCTCCGTGCGCCTTGCGCTTCACCATGCTCGGCGATTTATTCAGCGCTTCCCTGGTTAGCCCTGATGTTCAGGCATCAGGGCATGTTGCGTTAATGGCGACACCGGAAGTCGTCGTCCAGCTCGGGATCTTCCTTGCACAGCTGTTCGCTGGGGCCGCCGGGCACCGGGTCGATGCCGCCGGCGGCACCGGGATGGCAGCGCAGGATGCGTTTGATGGCCAGCCAGCCGCCCTTGAGCGGCCCATGGATGGTCAGTGCCTCGGCGGTATAATGCGAGCAGCTTGGCCAGTACCGGCAGCGAGGGCCCAGCAGGGGGCTGACCACCAGTTGATATAGCCTGATCAGGCCCAGCAGCGGCCAGGTCAGCAGCCGGGTGGCGCAGCGGCGAATCCACGAGCGCTCGCTTGGCATGCCGTCAGCGCCGCTTGTAGAGCGTCTCGGGGTCGATCAGCGGGGCAGCATTGACGCTCGCCCGGTCGATCTCCAGGGCCACGTAGAAACAGCTACGACGCCCGCTATGACAGGCCGGCCCGGTCTGGTCGACCTGAAGCAGCAGGGTATCGCCGTCGCAATCGAAGGCCGCTGACACCAGTTGCTGTTGCTGACCGGAAGATTCGCCCTTGCGCCAGAAGGTGTTCCGGGACCGCGACCAGTAGCAGACTCGCCCGGTATGCAGGGTTTCCTCGAGTGCCTGGCGGTTCATCCAGGCCATCATCAGCACTTCACCGCTGTCGTGTTGCTGCGCTATGGCCGGCAACAGGCCATCCGCATTGAAACGGGCGGCATCGAGGATCTCTCCCAGCGGGCGTGTGGTACCCACCGTGGCGCTTTCGAGTTGCTTGAATACCTCGGACATGTGAGCTCCGTTGGCGTCAGGCGTTGGCGGCCTGCCGGCAGTCATGGCAGCACCCCAGGAGTTCGATGGTCTGTCGCTGGACGGAGAAGCCCAGCTCATGGGCGCGGCCGGCGAGCTGAGTGTTGATGTCATCGAGATGCAACTCTTCGACACGCCCGCAATCACGACAGATCAGCATTTGAAAGCCATGCGCATGCTCCGGACAAGGGCAGGCGACATAGGCATTCAGCGATTCAATACGGTGCACAAGCCCCTGGTCGATGAGAAACTCCAGGGTGCGATATACCGTGGGCGGACGCGCCGAGGCGTGCTCGGTGGTCAGGCGGTCGAGCAGGTCGTAGGCCTTCAGCCCCCCCTGGTGTTCCGCGATCATCTGCAGGACACGCTGCCGTATGGGCGTGAAGCGAACGCCGCGTTGTCGGCATTGGCGCTCGGCCTGTTCCATCAGGGCTCGGGAGTCGGTCATGCTAGCCATGCGCTCTCTGGGGTAAAGCTGGGATTCTACGCGTCGTGCCGTCGGGCTGCCAGGCGGTTTGTCACGCCAGGGCGGACTGGTCGCTGTGGAGTTCGCTGCGCCTGGCAAAGTGGTGCTGGGCAAAGTCCACGCGTTGCGCCGGCGCCACATCCTCGGGCTGTTGCTCGATCAGGTCCAGGCGATTGCGTAACCCTTCGCCATTGGCCATCTGAATGGCCAGGCCGGGGCGGGCGTTGAGCTCCAGCAGCATGGGCCCATGCTGACGGTCGAGCACCATGTCGGTGCCCAGGTAGCCCAGGGATGTCATTTCATAGCAGCTCGCGGCGAGCTCGAGCAGGGTGCGCCACTCGGCGATATGCAGGCTGGCCAGCTCATGCCCGGTATCCGGGTGGTCGTGGCGGGCGCGGTCGAACTGCACACCACGAATGGCCTGACCCGAGGCAATATCGATGCCCACACCGACCGCCCCCTGGTGCAGATTGGCCTTGCCGTCGGAGGCGGCCGTCGACAACCGCATCATGGCCATGACCGGGTAGCCCTTGAAGACAATGACGCGAATGTCGGGTACCCCCTCATGGGTATAGGCCGAGAACGACTCGTCGAAATCGATCAGACTCTCGATCAGGGCGACATCGGGGGAGCCGCCCAATGAATACAGGCCCGACAGGATGTTGGACACATGCCGCTCCACGTCATCAATGGATAACCGCATGCCGCTGGGCTTGATGTAGGCATCCCCGTCGCGCCCTTCGATGACCAGAATGCCCTTGCCGCCGCTGCCCTTGGCCGGCTTGATGACAAAGCCCGAGTGTCCCGACAGCATCTCGCGAATGTGCTTGACGCTGAACTGGGTGGCGACGGTACCGATCAGCGCCGGCGAGGTGATGTCATGGCGCTGGGCAAGCAGTTTGGTCTGCAGTTTATCGTCCACCAGGGGGTATAGCCGGCGGTCATTGTAGCGGCCGATATAGTGAATGTTGCGGCGGTTCATGCCGATGATGCCCTTGGCACGCAGCTTGCCGGGAGTGGTCCAGGGCATGGATCAATCCTCCGTGACCGGCTGGAAACGACGCAGCTCGAGCAGGCGATAGCCCGTGTAGTTGCCCAGCATCAGGATCAGTGCCATGAGAATCAGCTGAACGCCCAGGAAGTTGAAGGTGATATGGCGAATCCAGGGATTGTTCATCGCCAGATAGGCGAGCACGGCTGTCAGCAGGCTGCCGCCACCCTGGATCAGGACCTCCTTGGGGCCTTCCTCTTCCCAGAGAATCGACATTCGCTCGATGGTCCAGGACAGAATGATCATCGGGAAGAAGGTGATCGTCAGGCCGGCATTGAGCCCCATGCGATAGGCCAGCACCGAAAACAGCGAGATGATCGCGATCACCGTGATGATCACCGCCGTGACCCGCGCCACGAGCAGCAGATTGAGGTAGGAGAGATAGTTGCGAATCACCAGACCGACCGCCACGACCAGCAGAAAGCCGATCAGACCAGTGGCCAGGGTCGTCTGAATGAACGCCAGGGCGATCAGTACCGGCATGAAGGTGCCGGAGGTCTTGATGCCGATCAGGACCCTCAGCAACACGACCACCAGAGCACCGATGGGAATCAGCAGGATGGTCTGGAAGAGCGCCTGTTCTTCCAGCGGCAGGCTGTGAATCGAGAAGTTGAGGAAGGTGTCCGATGCCTCGGAGACCCGGTCGCGCACTGCCGCCTCGGCGGGTTGGTTGCGGGACAGCATGGAAAAGGTGATACGCGAGTTCGTGCCGCCCTGAACCTCAAGCACGGATTGGCCGGCGCGCTCCCAGAGCAGCAGGTTCTGTGGTCGGCCCTGTTCGCCACTGGCCGGGTTGAAGAGGGCATGGTCGTCGCCGTCGTATACCTGAATCCAGGGCGTCAGGGTCTGGCGGCGCCGACCGTGCTCGAGCTCCAGACCATTGACGGCGCGTGCGGCCACTCCGGCCTGGTTCAGGAGCCGCACCAGCAGCGGCACACGATCGAACTGCGTCAATAACAGGCGGGCATTTTCACCCTGGCGTTGCTCGCTGAAGTCGCGGATCAACTCCCGGGCAAAGGTGAACTCATCGGCACTGCGTGACCAGGCTCGATCGATCACCTGGCTGGCGGCGGTGTCATAAGGACGCTCCCACAAGGCATCGCTATCCGCCGTGGGCGGTGGCATTGGCTGAGGCTGTGCCTGAGCGGTGACCTGCATGCGCGCGTTGTAATACAGCTGCTGGCTGCCGCGGGCGTCGCGGATGGACCATAACGCGCGACGCACACCGTCCTCCTCGATGAAGGACAGGCCGTAGCCCGGGGACGCAGTGTGTTCCGTCTGCAGGCGAAACCCCTGTTGGGTCGCCGGCAGCGCCATTTCCACCTTGGCGGGGCCTCCATCGGCCACAAAGTTCACCTGTGCCTCGATCTCCCAGACCTGGCGCTGTTCACCCGGGGTCCAGGGCACCTCGAACTGCACATGTCGGTGCAGGCTCATGCCGATGCCGGTCACTATTAAGACAACGACGATCAGATAGAAGGGCAGTCGGGACATGTCAACTTCCTGGTAGGAGCAAGAAAGGCGAGCCAGCGGTCATTCAGGGTGACTCCTTGGATGAAGCATCCGGGCTTTCCTCCGGCTCGGCAGCCTCGGTCAGCTCAGGCTGGTCATGCACGAATTCACGCGCCACGTCGACGATGGCGATGTCCATCAGGAAGCGTCGACCCAGCAATACCGGATATTCGAGGTGACTGCGGTCCGTCAGGGTGAACTGCACGGGTTCACGGATCGGCCCCAGGGTCATCAGCAGCTCGATGACCGGGCGTGATTCCTCGCCGGATGCCTGGGTGATGCGAACGCGGCGAACGATGGGGGCTTCGTGCCAGACATCACGCACTGCCTCGACCACCTTGTCGTCCGGAGTCAAGCCAAGCTTGAAGCGCACCCAGTCCTCGCCGTCACGTTCAAAGGCCGTGATATCGCGAGCGCTCAGCGAGGAGGTATCGGCTCCCGAGTCGACACGCGCCTCGAGAAAAGTGCCCATGTCCGGAAGGCTGATCCACTCGGCACGGCCCAGCAGCTCCTTGTTGGCCAGGCGGTCGTCGCTGGCACGGCACTCGGTGATGACCTTGGTGGCTTCCTGCTGACGGTGGTCATGGTCGAGTGCCCGGAGCTGGTCACGCAGCTCGCGCACCTGCCGGCCAACCGCCTGGACATCGGTGCTCACGGAGCGCTGATCCTGATGATACTGTTGCGCCAGGCGTTCGCTATCCTGCTGGCACTGCGCGATGACTCGCTTCTCGAGCTCCTGAATGCCGGCCGTGAACTCGACGCGATTGACGGGCGGCGCAACCGGTTCCTGCTGGGGTGGCAGAAGCGCGCATCCACCGAGCAATGTTGCGGAGCCGAAGAGCAGAAACATCCGGAAAGCGTGTATCGGCATGTGGGAAAGCGTCCTTGGCACAGAGGAAACGAAACGCGAGTTTTCTGGATGATAAGGAGCCGACCACCCAGTGTCCACGACGGCTTGATCAACATGAGTAACAAGACAGTGACAGCCCGGCGCCAGGCAGGTTGCATTCAGGGGAAGCTTTAAGCTTCGACCTAGTGTCTACCTTAGTTTCGTAGAATGTATATTATGTTAAATAAAGGGTTGAGAATTATTTGGGGAAATCTGCAGCCCCTCCTTCACGTCTTCAGCCAGGCCCCCGGCCCGCTTGCTCCGAGGGCTTGCCCAGGCACCGGCATCCGGGTGCCCGGCGCTGTTATTCCGCAGGCGCGTAGGAGCCGTCTTCGCGATGCATTTCGTTGCCGGTCAGCCCAGGTGTGAACACGCAGGCCAGGTGCATGGTCTTGGTGGCACGCAGCAGATGCTCGTCGTGCTGGTCGAGGATGTAGATATCCCCCGGCTTGATCGGCCAGATCTTGCCATCGGCCAGGGTCTCCACTTCACCCTCGCCCTCGATGCAATAAACGGCCTCGAAGTGATGCTTGTAATGAATGTGCGTCTCGGTGCCTTCAAAGATACGGGTAATGTGGAAGGAACAGTTGCCACCGTCTTCGGCCAGGGATAAACGGGTACTGTCCCAGTTGCCGTTTTCGGCGGTGACGAGGCGCTCGGTCTGGCGCGCTTGCTCAAGGTTGCGAACGATCATATCGACTCTCCATTAATTCGTGGTCGGGTCGGCTGGAACGGCCGACTGCGTCCAGCATGCCACAAGCCACACGTCAGGCGATCAACTAAAAATCTTTGTGGGTGCTGTAAATCTTTGTGGGTGCTGTTTTCCTGGATACCGAGCCCGGGATGAGCTCTTCATCAGGGAAGTCAGTGAACTGACGTAGTACGCCAATGACATACCTGAAAATATCAGGCTAGTGCGTCTTATCGGATTTTGTGCGTCTGGAAGGGCCCAATGCGTACGAGGTTTTCCGGGTCGTGCTCGCCGCCGAGCTGGTCGGTGGAAAAGTACTCGCGACTGTTCAAGGGGGCGTGCCAGCGCTCGGCCAGTCGACGAAACAAAGCCCAGGAGGCCTGGTTGTCGGGGGTAATGGTGGTCTCGAGATGATGCACGTTGCTGAACAGCGGCCGGGTCAGGATAGCCTCTACCAGGCGGCGCGCCATGCCAGTTCCCCTGGCTTTTTCCCCGACGGCGACCTGCCACAGAAAATAGGTATCCGGTGCATCACTTTTGACATAGCCGGAGACGAAACCGACGATCACCCCTGCCTCGTTGGTCGCCACGGCACAGCTCTCGCGAAATTGCGTGGCCAGGAGAAGATAGGCGTAGGCGGAGTTCACATCCAGGGGTGGGCAGGATTTGACCAGCTCATAGACGCCCCAACCATCATCCGGATTGGGTTTGCGAATAAACAGGGAGTTGGCATCCTGGCCGACCACGGCGTCCGATACAGTGGGCCTGGCCAGATCGGAAGAAGGTGTAAACGGCTCTGAAGGTGCACTCATTTTCGGGGTTCGCTGTAGCGAATTGAACCTCCATCATAACAACCGCTTAATGTTATTTCAAAAATTAGGGTAATCATGCTGGCATTAACCCCTTAAGCAGTATTATCAACTGGCTGCAGCAACATTAGGTCGCGCCTGCCCTTCCCTGCCGCCTAGGAGCCTGTCGGATTTGACCGATCGTCGCGAGAATCACGGATTTCGAGACAAGTTTATCGATCTGATGAGGCGAATAGCCCGCTATTTAACGAATCAGATCGAATGAAATTGGCCGAAAGCCCGGGGTTCGTAGCAAATCAGCGTTAAGTCCGACAGGCTCCTAGCCCCCTCCCCTTCAGCCAGTTGCCTGATGGCCTGCCAGATAGCCGCTTCACCCCGACGGCACGATGCTCAGTGGCGCGTTGCCGTGCGCATGGTGACGAACTCTTCCGCGCCGGTGGGATGGATGCCCACGGTCTGGTCGAACTGCGCCTTGGTCAGCCCGGCCCGCACGGCGATGGCGATGCCTTGAATGGTTTCGCCGGCTTCTTCGCCAACCATGTGGGCCCCGACTACGACATCCGTGGCGTCATCGACGATCAGCTTCATCAGACAGCGCTCATTGCTGCCGGACAGCGTGTGTTTCATCGGCCGGAAGTCGGCGCTGTAGACACTGATCGAGGCATAGATCCCGCGGGCCGCTTCCTCGGACAAGCCGACAGTGCCGATATTGGGATGACAGAACACAGCGGTGGCGATGCGCGCATAGTCCAGTGGTTCGGGCGTGGAAGTGGTGAAATGATACTCCACCAGTTTCATGGCTTCCTCCAGTGCCACGGGAGTCAGCTCCGGGCCTCCCGTGACGTCACCGAGCGCCAGGATCGAGGACACCGAGGTCTCGAAACGCTCGTTGACCTTGAGAGTGCCATCGTCGTTGGTCGCGACATCTAGGCGATCGAGGCCCAGCCCGGCCAGATGGGGACGGCGCCCGGTGGCGGCGAGCACCGCATCGACCTCCATGACCCGGCCGTCGGTCAGCGTGACCTTGAGGCCACCCGCGACTTTCTCGATGGATTCGATGTTGGTGTTGAAGTGCAGATTGACGCCTTTCTTGGCCATTTCGTCACGGGCGAAGGTGCGCACCTCGTCATCAAAGCCACGCAGGAACAGCTCTCCCCGATAGACCAGGTGGGCATCGCTGCCCAGTCCGTTGAAGATGCTGGCGAACTCCACGGCGATATAGCCACCGCCCAGCACCAGAAAGCGCTGGGGAAAATTCTCCAGGTCAAAGACCTGATTGGAGTTGACGGTGAGCTCGCTGCCCGGAAAGTCGGGCACCCATGGCCAGCCGCCGACCGCGATCAGGATTTTCTGGGCACTGATGACGTCACCCGCGACCTGGACATGATGACCATCGATGACCGTGGCCCGGCCGTTGATCAGGCTGACGTCGGCATTGTCCAGCAGCCGGCCGTAAATGCCGTTCAGGCGCTTGATCTCGCCGATCTTGTTGTCCCGCAGGGTCGCCCAGTCGAAGCGTGGGGCCTCGCCCATTTGCCAGCCGAAGCCTCCGGCATCCTCGAAGTCCTCGTGGAAGTGCGCTGCATACGAGTACAGTTTCTTGGGCACGCAGCCGACATTCACACAGGTACCACCTAGATAGCGGTCCTCGGCCACGGCCACGCGGGCGCCACGGGCGGCGGCGGTTCTGGCGGCACGCACACCGCCGGATCCGGCGCCGATGACAAAAAGGTCATAATCGAACTCGGACACAGGCGTCTCCTGTTGATGCATGAGCGGAATAAGCACTTATCATACCAGCGTCGATGCGCGGTCGGCAGGGACTGCCGATTGACCCTTGCTATGCGGGTAATAAAGAATGCACTTCTCTGGCTATCCGATCACCCTGGAGACTCCCCCCATGAAGGACGAAATGAAACAGCTCCTCGAGCGCAATCGCCAATGGGCCGATAGCGTCAGTCGCCAGGATCCCGATTTCTTCGCCCGTCTATCCCAACAACAGAATCCCGATTATCTGTGGATTGGCTGTTCAGACTCCCGAGTGCCGGCCAACCAGATCATCGACCTGCCTCCCGGCGAAGTTTTCGTGCATCGCAATGTAGCCAATCTGCTGCATCACAACGATATGAATGCCCTGTCGGTAGTGCAGTTTGCAGTTGATGTGCTCAAGGTCAAGCACATCATGATCGTCGGCCACTACGGTTGCGGTGGTGTGAAAGCCGCGGTGGCCGGCGGCGAGTGCGGCATTGTCGATTACTGGCTGCACTCGGTGCGCGAACTCTACAGCCTGCATCGCCCGGACCTGGGGCATTTGTCGATGGACCAGCAGGTCGACAGGATGTGCGAGCTCAACGTCCAGGCCCAGGTCAAGAATCTGTGCCGTACCAAGATCATTCAACGGGCCTGGCAACGCGGTCAGCCGCTGGCGGTTCACGGTTGGGTCTACGGGCTCAGTGACGGTCGAGCGACCGATCTCGACTGCAGCGTGACGGGGCTCGACCAGGTTTCGACGTTGTATCGCATCGATCGTGTCACCGCGGCCGGCGAAGACTGATCCATGCGGTTTGCCGCGCGGTTATTCACGCAACGCATGACCACGTATCACATTTTCGATTGTGCTTTTCCTGCCGATCTCTCTATGTTGAGTAATGGACCACAATGGTGGATACGCCCTAATACAGGTCCCGGGCTTGAAACCGATAACAATTCACCTGGCATGGAACGACACATGACAATCAAGAAGACTTTGCTGGCCAGCGTCATCGGCACCGCCATGACCTCTGCTGCCTTCGCTCCGGCTGCCCTGGCGGAAAATACCCTGCGCATGGCCTATGATGCCGATCCAGTTTCCCTGGACATTCATGAGCAGCTGTCCGGCGGGATCCTCCAGCTTTCGCACATGACCTTCGACCCCCTAGTGCGATGGAACAAGGACCTGGAGATCGAGCCCCGTCTGGCGACTTCATGGGAGCAGGTCGATGACACCACATTGCGCATGAGCCTGCGCGAAGGTGTCGAATTCCACAGCGGCAATGCGTTCACAGCGCAGGACGTGGTCTGGACCATCGAACGCCTGAAGCGCAGCCCGGACTTCAAGGCGATTTTCGAGCCCATCGAGAGTGTCACGGCGGTCGATGAACACACCGTCGAGATCAACACCCATCAGTCCTACCCACTCCTGCTCAACCTGGCGACCTACATCTTCCCCATGGATAGCGAGTTCTACTCCGGGGAAGACAGCGATGGTGACGCCAAGGACGAGATCGTCAAGAACGGCAACTCCTATGCCTCGCGCAACGTCTCTGGCACCGGTCCGTTCGAGGTCACCGAACGCCAGCAGGGGGTACGCGTGGCCTTCGAACGCAACGATGCCTACTGGGACGAGGAGTCACCGGGCAACGTCGACAAGATCGTGCTCAAGCCGATCGGCGAGAATGCCACCCGTGTCGCCGCCCTGCTTTCCGGCGACGTCGACTTCATTGCGCCGGTGCCGCCCAATGATCTGGAGCGCGTGCGCAATGACGACAATACGCAACTGGTCACCATGTCGGGCACGCGCATCATCTTGTTCCACATGAACCAGGAGCGCGTCGAAGCCTTCCAGGACCCACGCGTGCGTAAGGCCTTTGCCTACGCCATCAATCAGGAAGGCATCGCCGACCGCCTGATGAAGGGCTTCGCGACACCGGCGGCACAGATGTCGCCAGAGGGTTATGCCGGTCACAACAGTGAGCTGGCACCCCGCTATGACGTGGAAAAGGCCAAGGAGCTGATGGCCGAGGCCGGGTACGAGGACGGCTTCTCGATCAGCATGATGGCGCCCAACAATCGCTACGTGAACGATGCCAAGATTGCCCAGGCAGTCGCCGCCATGCTGGCTCGCATCAACGTCGAGGTGGACCTCAAGACCCTGCCCAAGGCGCAGTACTGGGGGGAATATGATGATCGCGTCGCCGACATGATGATGATCGGCTGGCATGCCGACACCGAGGACACGGCCAACTTCCATGAGTACCTGACCGCCTGTCCGGACGCAGACAGTGGTGCCGGTCAGTACAACGCGGGCAATTACTGTAACCCCGAGGTCGACAAGCTGGTCTCCGAAGCCAACCTCGAGCTGGATCAGGCGAAACGCGCTGAAATGCTGCAGCAGATGGAGCAGACGCTGTACGACGAGGCGGCCTTCATTCCGCTGCACTGGCAGGACCTGGCCTGGGCCAGTGCCAGTAATGTCGACATCGAGCCGGTGGTCAACGTCATGAACTTCCCCTACCTCGGGGATCTGGTGATGGACGGCGACGAATAAGATCCTCCTGCCGATCCATGGCTCCTCCATGGGTCGGCCTTTCAACAGCTCACTGCGAGACACGCCCTTCAATCGAAGGGCGCGTTTTCGCGTGACAGGCCCTGGAACTCCGGTCTCGCGTGTCGGCCCGGAAAACAGCCCCGGAAACCATGGAACGCCCTCATGATCGCTTTTCTGATCAAGCGCCTGTTTCACGCGCTACTGGTGATGTTCGTCATCAGCGTGATCGCCTTCGCCATTCAGGACAATCTCGGCGACCCCATCCAGCAGATGGTCGGTCAGTCGGTGCCCGAGAGTGAGCGTGAAGCCCTGCGAGAAGAGCTGGGGCTCAACGATCCCTTTGCCGTACAGTATCTGCGCTTCGCCGCCAACGCCGCCCAGTTCGACTTCGGGTATTCGTACATCTTCAACGAGCCGACCACTCAGGTCATCATGCGTCACCTGCCGGCGACGCTGGAGCTGGTGGCCGCTACGACCTTCCTGATCATCGCGCTGTCGGTGCCCATCGGGGTCTACAGTGCTATCAAGCCACGCGCCTGGTTGTCACGATTCTTCATGGGCGTATCGATTGTCGGCATCTCGATACCGGTCTTTCTGACTGCCATCGTGCTTATCCAGCTGTTTGCCATCGGCGTCACCTGGACGCCCTTCCCCACGGATACCGGCTGGGGCAGCTGGCTCAATGACCTGGTAAGCACCGAAGGTGGCATGCCGGCTTACGGTCGCGGCGATCCGATTCCAGTCTTAGGCACCTGGGAGACCAACTTTGCTTCCCTGGAAGGACTGACCTATCTGGTGCTGCCGGCCATCTCTCTGGCATCGATCATGCTGCCACTCTTCATCCGCCTGATTCGTGCTGAGATGCTCGAGGTCCTGCAGTCGGACTATGTGAAGTTCGCCCGCGCCAAGGGCATATCGCCACGTCGCATCTATTTTCTGCACGCCCTGAAGAACACCATGCTGCCGGTCATCACCGTGGGTGGCGTGCAGATCGGAACCCTGGTGGCCTACACCATTCTCACCGAGACCGTCTTCCAGTGGCCCGGCATGGGGCTGATGTTCCTGGATGCCATCGAGCGCTCGGATATACCGCTGATCGTGACCTATCTGATGATCGTCGGGTTGATCTTCGTGATCACCAATACCCTGGTCGATCTGATCTATGGCCTGATCAATCCCACCGTCAAGCTGACAGGGAAACCCGCATGACCTCGCAGACGACTCGACCCGCGAGCCGTTGGGAGCGCTTTCGCGACTCCTACTTGCTCTACAGTTTCAAGCGTGACCTGATCGCCCAGGTCAGTCTGCTGGCATTCATCCTGCTGGTCACGGCTGCCGTGCTGGCCCCCTGGCTGGCGCCCATGGACCCTTATGACCTGGCGCAGATTGACATTCTGGCTTCTGAGCTGCCGCCGTTGTGGATTGACGGCAGCGACCCCACCTACCTGATGGGTACCGATGCCCAGGGCCGTGATCTGCTTTCGACCATCCTCTATGGCGCCCGGGTTTCGTTGATCATCGGCTTCGGCGCCGTGGCTATGCAGGCCACACTGGGTGTCTGCTTCGGCCTGCTGGCCGGCTACATGGGGGGGCGTGTCGATGCCTTTCTGATGCGTCTGGCCGACATTCAGCTGTCCTTCTCGACCCTGATGGTTGCCATCATTGTGGGTGCCCTGTTCAAAGCAATCTTCGGTGGTGCCACCTTCAGCACCTATGCCGTGCCATTGCTGGTATTGATCATCGGTCTGGCAGAGTGGCCCCAGTACGCGCGTACCGTGCGGGCCTCGGTGCTCGCCGAGAAGGGCAAGGAGTATGTCGATGCCGCTCGGGTGATGGGCCTGTCCAGTCGCCGAATCATGTTTCGGCATATCCTGCCCAATACGCTGTCACCGATCTTTGTCATCTCCACGGTCCAGGTGGCCAATGCCATCATCTCCGAAGCGGCCCTGTCGTTTCTGGGGCTTGGCATGCCCGAAACCCAGCCGTCGCTGGGCTCATTGATCAAGTCCGGTTTCGATTACCTGCAGTCCGGGTCCTGGTGGATCACGCTGATTCCCGGCCTGGTGCTGGTGATTCTGGTGCTGGTGATCAACCTGCTGGGTGACTGGCTGCGTGACGTTCTGAATCCGCGACTCTACAAGGGCTGAATCCATGTCTCTACTCGACGTTAACCACCTCGACGTGCGCTTTGCGCTGCGTGGCGGCGATGTCCAGGCCCTGCGCGATGTCTGTTTCAGCCTGGATCGCGGCGAACGCCTGGGCATCGTCGGCGAGTCCGGTGCCGGCAAGTCCGTGGCCGCCTTCAGCCTGCTGAACCTGATTGCCAAGCCCGGCTATATCGCCGGTGGCAGTATCCGCTTCGACGATCAGGAGCTCATCGGCGTCAGCGATCGGCAGTTGCGCAAGATTCGCGGCCATCGCATGTCGATGATCTTCCAGGACCCGATGATGACGCTCAACCCGGTGCTGACCATCGGTGAGCAGATGGTCGAGTGCCTCAAAGCCCACCGGCGCATCACGACCCGTCAGGCGCGTACCATTTCGCTCAAGCGGCTACAGCAGGTGCAGATTCCCTCCCCCGAGGCACGTCTCGATCAGTATCCGCATGAACTGTCCGGCGGCATGCGCCAGAGGGTGATCATCGCCGTCGCCTTGCTGCTCGACCCGGACATCATCATCGCCGACGAGCCGACCACGGCGCTCGACGTGACCATCCAGGCCGAGATCATGGCCCTGCTGCTCGAGCTCTGCGAGACGCATAACGTCGGGCTCATCCTGATCACTCACGACCTGGGAGTGGTCAGCCAGGTCACGCAGCGCATGCTGGTCATGTATGCCGGTCGCGTCATCGAACAGGGCCCTACTCGGGAGATCATCAATGATCCTCAGCACCCCTACACCCAGGGGCTGATCAATGCCCTGCCGCAGATGGCCACCCCGGGCGAGCGGCTCAATCAGATTCCCGGCAGCATGCCGTCGCTTTCCAAGCTGCCCTCCGGCTGTGCCTTCCACCCACGCTGCGGCTTCGTCCAGCGCAGCGATGGCACCGACCGTCAGGCCTGCCGCGAGGAAGTGCCGGCCTTTGTCACCTCCGGCAACTGCCAGGCCGCCTGTCACATGGTGGCGGAAATGATCGACAGCGAACGCATTCCGGCACAGGAGCAAGAGTGATGAATTCGAGTGCAACAGGCACGGCATCCACCGCCCCGCTGCTCAGCCTCAAGGGGCTGGAGAAGCGCTTCTCGCTGTCCGGCGATTTTCTCGAACAATTGCAGTTTAAGGGGGGCAAGCTGGTACGCCACCAGGAGCATGTTCATGCTATCAATGGCGTGGACCTGGACATTCAGCGTGGCGAGGCCCTCTGTGTGGTGGGCGAGTCCGGGTGCGGCAAATCCACCGTGGCGCGTACCGTGATGGGGCTTCTCACACCCTCGGCCGGTGAAGTCCGCTATGCCGGGGAGCGAATCGACAACATGAGCGGCAAGCAGTTGCTGCCCTATCGTCGTCGCATGCAGATGATCTTCCAGAATCCCTACGCCTCCCTGAACCCTCGCATGACCATCCAGCAGACGCTGGAGGAGCCGATCCGGCTGCACCATCCGGACTGGTCCAATCAGGCCGTCAAGGACAAGGTCAGCGAGGTCATGGAGTCGGTGGGCATCAGTGCGGATTGGGGGCCGCGCTATGGCCATGAGTTTTCCGGCGGACAACGCCAGCGCATCGCCATCGCCCGTGCCCTGGCCGTGGACCCGGAGTTCATCGTCGCCGACGAGCCTATCTCGGCACTGGATGTGTCGATCCAGGCCCAGGTGCTCAACCTCCTGATGGAGGCTCAGCAGCGACACAACCTGACCTACCTGTTCATCACTCACGACCTGGCGGTGGTCGAGCATTTCGGCACGCGCGTCGCGGTCATGTACCTGGGCCGGGTCTGCGAGGTCGCCCCGACCGCCACACTCTTTGCGCGACCCCGCCATCCCTACACACAGGCGCTGATGTCGGCCATTCCTCGGCTCGAGGATGACCGTCCGCAACACATTCGTCTTGAAGGTGAAGTCCCGACGCCGGTCCACCTGCCATCGGGCTGTGTCTTCCACGGTCGCTGCCCGCATGCCAACCAGCGCTGTCGTGACGAGATCCCCCAGCTGATCGCCACAGAGGATGGCGGCCAGGTGGCTTGTCACGGGGTGGAAGAAAACCGCATCGATCCGTGACTTTCGGGGCGGCCGGTCCCGGCGCCATTTCTGGCATAATATGCCGAGGCATGCATAGAGAGCCCGTGAACCGGGCTCTCTTGCTGATGTGTCTATCGATGCCCGCCCCTCGGCAAGAGAGCTGTCCATGGAAATACGCTGGCTGGAAGATTTCATTGCCCTGGCCCGTACCCGGCACTTCTCGCGAGCAGCGGAAGAGCAGAACGTCACCCAGCCGACGTTCTCGCGACGCATCAAGCTGCTCGAAGATGATATGGGCGCCATTCTCGTCAATCGCCAGACCTTGCCGCTGTCGCTGACACCCGAGGGAGAGGAGTTCCTGCGTCTCTGTCAGGAAGTCACGCGTCAGGTCGCGGAGACGCGTCAGCGCCTGGACAGTCTGGCAAAGAGCCAGACTGGGAAGCTGCGTCTTGCCGCGTCCCAGAGCCTGCTGGCCAATTTCTTCCCGGACTGGCTGGCCGCTCTATCGGATCCCCCCGAAATGGAGCCCTGCCTGCGAGCCACCGGCTGGTTGATCCCCGACTATTTCCAGGCACTGGGTCGGGATGAGTGTGATCTCGTCATGTGTTATTGGCCGAAGGATGACGAACCGGCAGACGTCGATACCGAGGCCTTCAGTCATCAACGGCTGGGCGACGAGCACTTGATCCCGGTTTCCCTGCCAGACCCGGATGGCCGCCCCCGTTATGCCCTGGATAACGGGGCGCGCCGCCCCCTGCCCCTGATCGCCTATCATCCAGGTTCCATGGTCAACGCAGTACTGCAGCGCCAGTTGGCCGCGCAGGGCGATGCCCCGAACTTCAATGTCCTCAACGAGAGTATCCAGAGCGGCAATATTCGTGAACTGGTGGAACTGGGATATGGCATAGGCTGGATGCCAGCGCGCAGCGTTCGCGAGGCACTCGCTGCCGGGCGTCTGGTAATGGCCGGCAGCCAACGATGGCACTTGCCGCTGGAGATTCGCCTCTACCGCCGTCGAGAGGCCTCGGGGTCAAGCCTTGACGCCCTCTGGCAGGCACTGGCACAGAGCGCAGCGGTCGAGAGCGAGCATACGTCATGACATCAGTGGACATCGACGCCGAGTTTCGGCCGGCAAGCGGACTGGCCAACCGCCATGTACAGACCCTGTTGCCGCGTACCCTGCCCCGTCCCTCACCGGGCCTGAGCCGGGAAGTGCTGGAGCTGGCTGATGGAGACTTCGTCGAGCTGAGCTGGTGTGACGGCTCGACCATTGGCCGGTACGCCCCGCTGCTGGTGGTGTTTCACGGACTGGAAGGCTCGGTGGACTCGCCCTATGCGCGACACATTCTGGCCAGCGCCGAACAGCAAGGCTGGCGCGGTGTGCTGATGCACTTCCGCGGCTGTGGTCGCTGGCCCAATCGACGACCGCGCGCCTATCACAGTGGCGATACGGCGGATGCCCGCTATCTGCTCGAGACACTCCGTCATCGCTATCCGCACGCCACCATGGCAGCACTGGGTGTGTCGCTGGGCGCCAACATGTTGCTCAAGCTGCTGGCCGAGGGAGCGGATAATCCGCTGGCTCTCGCTGGCGCGATGGCCGTGGCACCGCCGGTCGATCTGGCCGGTTGTGCCGATACCCTGCAGCGGGGCCTGGCAAGGGTCTACCAGCGCCACCTGCTGACATCACTCAAGGCCAGGGTGGCGCCTCGTCTAGCCAGTGGCGAATTGCCGCTGGGCCTTCGGGAGGCCGATCTCGAACAATTGACCACTCTACGGGCCTATGACGATGCAGTGACGGCCCCGCTGCACGGGTTTGCAGGCGCCTCGGACTATTACCAGCGGGCCTCGGCGGGCCCATTGCTACGTCACATCCGGACGCCGACCCTGATCCTGCATGCCGCGGATGACCCCTTCATGCCGCCCGGTCTCTACGACGACCTGATGCTGGGCGCCGGGATCCGCCTCGAACGGTCAAGTCACGGTGGCCATGTGGGCTATGTCGAGTGGCGGGACGGGCAACTCGCCAGCTGGCTGGCGCGTCGCGTCGGACAACAGCTCGATCAGTGGCAGGCTACCGTCAGGGAAGCGGACAAGTGACGCCGGTGCCTTTCAGTCCGCAGTAACCATTCGGGTGACGATCGAGATACTGCTGGTGATACTCCTCGGCGTAATAGAAGACGTCCAGCGGCTGGATGTCGGTCGTGATGGGTCCTCGGCCCTGCTCTTCCAGCGCCGCGGCATACGCCTCGCGGCTGTGTTGGGCCCGTTCCTGCTGATCTTCATCGAGGGTCAGAATGATCGAGCGATACTGGGGGCCGATATCGTTACCCTGACGATCTCCCTGGGTCGGATCGTGGGCCTCCCAGAAAGAGCGCAGTAGTGTCTCCAGCGAGGTCACCTCGGGATCGAAGACCACCCGCACCACTTCGGCATGACCGGTGCGGCCCGTACAGGTCTCTTCATAAGTCGGGTTGGACGTGATGCCACCGGCATAGCCCACGGCCGTGACATGCACACCCGGGAGTTCCCAGAAGAGTCTCTCCGCGCCCCAGAAACACCCCAGCCCGAGGACGATTTCCTGCATGCCCGCCGGCCAGGGGGGGACCATGGAATGCCCTGTCACTCGGTGCTGCCCGGTGATCGGCAGTGGCGTGCTGCGCCCCTGCGGCGCACTTTCCGCCTGTTGGTTCATGACGCTTTCCTCGTTGTTGCGCGAATGTGGCTTGCCTGACGAATCTATTCCAGGTCCGGCGGGTCGCCGGGCAGACTGAAGGTATAGATCAGGTCAACCGCCTGGGAAGCCCCCGAGACGGCCTCCACGTACAGATTGCGCCACAGCTTGTAGCGCAGGCTCAACTCGGCGATGGGCGAGAAGACCCCGACGCCGTAACCGACGCTCAAGCGATCGGTGAGGTTGCCACGCACGACCACCTGGCTGTCCTCGCCACTGCCGGCGGAGTCAAGCTGCAGATCCTGAATACCGAAGGCCTCACCGATGGCGCCGACGGTGCCACTGGCCTGCCCCAGGCTCACGCCGATCAGCGCCGAGGTCAAGGCGCCGTCGGCACCACCGCTGGCATCCGGGGCGCGGCCGCGCAGTACATAAGACAGGGCCCGCGACTCATCCATGGCCGGTTCGGAAAAGATCTGCAGCCGAGGGCTGGAGGCCGGACCGGAGACCTGAATACCGGCGATGACGTCATCTTCGGTACTCTCCGGATTGCGAATGGCCTCGAAATCCAGCAACGGCTCCCCGGGCGGCCCGCTGAAGTAGAGAATACCCTCACGGATGATCAAATCCTGAGCGAAGGCCCGGAAGCGACCATCCTCGAGGTTGACGTCGCCGAAGATCTGTACCGGGCCGCCTTCCTGGCGAACCTCCAGATTGCCGGCCAAACCGGTCTCCAGCCCATAGGCTGAAAGTCGCATGTCTGGCCCCAGCGACAGCGTGATACGCATGTTCATGGCCATGCCGGCCTCGGACATGGCCTCGGCCGTGGATTCCCCGGTGGCCTGAGCGGTTTCCCGGGTTTTGACCTCCTCGCGGGTGACGATGACCTCGTCCGGGCTGGATGACTGAGCCGAGGCGGGAACTTCGCCGACCTCGAGCCGAGCCCAGGGAATGCCGACGTCACCACGGATGCGCAGGCGATCGGGGTTGGCACTGACGCTAAGATCAGGAGCCAGACGCAGGCGGCCAAAACCGGACAGCGAGGCCTGCAAGGGATCTTCCACGCCGTTGATATCTATGCCAACCTGCCAGGCATCGGCGGATGGCCAGCTGGCATTGCCTTCCACATTCAGTCTGCCCTGCTCGCTGGCCACGAAACCAGCGAGCAGAGCACGGTCGCCGTTGAGATCGACACTCAGCCGGCCATCGGTCACCGAGAGCGGCAAGCCCATACCAACCGCCTGTAGTCCGCTCAACTCCAGGTTGCCATCGAGTCCGGGTTGTTGACGGTTGCCGCTGATATCGACACGCCCGCTCAGCGCCCCCTCGAGGGTCTTGACGTCGGCCACCAGCGGCCGGTAAGGGCTCAGGGCAAGCTCCTCGAGCGTCAGGTTACCGGAGAGATTGCCGGCCCCCATGGGATCGTCGATGCCCAGATCGAGGCGCACTGCGCCACTCTCGCCCAGCGTCAGCCCCAGATCGACATCGGCACGCCCCTGGTCGGCCTGCACGTCCAGCGTCAGTCCGGTACCTGGGACTGTCCAGGCCTTGCCATAGGCATCCTGCCCGGTGATATCCAGGCGGCTCTCCAGGTTGGCTTCCGCCTGCCAGGCGCTGCCAACACTGGACCACTGGGCGGTCATGCGGGCCTGGGTCTCCCCCGCCATGCGCCAACCGGCGGGCATGGTGTCATTGATCAGGTCCATGGGCAGCTCATTGATGGCCAGCACGGCATTGCCGGCATCCGCCGAGGCGGCCAGCGGCGCCTCGAGACAGAGCGAACCGCCCTCGCGACGGCGCAGGCAGAATGGCTGCGCGGTGACCGCACTACTGGCCAGATCGGCCTCGATCACCAGAGCATCCTCCAGGGCCAGCTCGCCATATCCGGTCGTCGCTTCGAGGGGTATCAGGCGGCCCTGATAGCGTTGCGCCTGTTGATCCAGACCACCTTCCAGCGCCAGGTTCAGGGAGGACAGCAGTCCCTCCGCCGGGCCACCCACATCCAGTGTCAGGCGGTGTTGTGACAACTGCCCGTCGAGGTTCAGGTCGACGCTGTCGAATGCCTGGCCCGCAGCGTCGATCCCTTCGGCGTTGAGCGCCACATCCAGGCGTGGATCCTCGAGTCCGGCCACCTCACCGGTCAGCTCGAGTCGCCTCAGGGCGTTGTCGGCGAAGGCCAGGCCATCGCCGGCGAGATCGAGCTGCAACTGAGGGGCCTCCAGACTGCCCGAGGCATCGATGCGGCCGCTCAGGGCGCCGCTGAGATCAGGGTAGAGACTGTCGAGAGCGGGCATGTCCAGCTCGGCTGCCACATCGAGCTGTTCGGGGGACACCTCGCCGCTGGCGTCGAGACGATTCTCGCCCTGGCGAAACGCCAGGGTCTGAATCTGCCAGTTCATGCGGCTATCGCCGGCCAGTTGGGCCTCGAGACTGAGCGGATATTCGGCCAGGGTGCCATCGATGGCCAGGCCGGGTACCTCTACCCGCCAGCCATCCGCATCCTGGGTGAAGGCGACATCGGCACTGCCGTTCAGGTTACCGCTCAAGCCCTCGACGAAGGGTTCAGGATTCAGGTCGTTCAGCGCGAGGCTGGCTTCCACCGCCAGCCCATCGGCCCAGTCGATGCGACCCTCGGTCGAGATCCGAGCGTCATTCATGTTCAGGGCCAAGGGTTCCCAGATGAAATGCGCCAGGTCGCCACGCCCGCTCAGCTCAACCCGGGTAGGCGGTACCTGCGGGCCCTGTGCGGCCAGCGAGACCTGGGTGCGGTAATCGGTCAGGCTACCCTGCGCCTTGAGGCTGAGTGACTCGATCCGCCAGGGTTCGCTGGTCTCCGCCGCCGTATCGGCGCTGGAGGCGTCGCTGTCGTCTTCGCCCTCACCATTCGCGGGATCGGCATTCGCTTGCGCGGTGGTCGCCGGGGTGGCGGCTTGCATACCGGGCAGTGGCCATTGCAGGCCGGGGCTCTGCAGTGACGCCTCGAACGGCAGTGTCGGGTCCAGGGCATCGAGAGTGGCGGTGAAGCGGGTCTCGATGGGCCCGGTGGTGGTCAGATCCACCTGCAGATCGGCCAGATCACCGCCGAGCCCAAGCTCGATACGCTCGCCATCCAGGGCCGGCATGCGTTGCGGCAGGTAGAGATCGCTTTCGAGACTGACGTTCAACGGGTAGTTGCCGCTCAGGGTGACCGCGGCCTCGAGGCGGGCATCCGCGGCCGAACTCGACACACTCAGCGGCTCGATGCTGATGTCCTGCCCCCGCGCCGTGACGCTCAGCAGCAACTCATCCAGGTGATAGGCAAAGGCGCCCTCCACCGCTGTATCGGTGACCTTGAGCTCCGGGACTTCCACATTGATCGGCAACGTGATGCTCGGCAGCTCGATACGCGGCTTGTCTTCCAGCGACTGATCGGCCATGCCCGCGGCCTCGGGGGCTGCCTCGGCGGGCAACGGCGAACGCACGGCAATCGAGGCATCAATGGCGTGAGCCGCCAGAGTGGGATCCTCGCGCTCGCTCTCGCCAAGGGCGAGCTGGTTGCCGGCCGACAACGGCAGGGTCAGGCGCAGATCATCCAGCCGGGTGGGTAGCAATTCAAGGGTATCGGTGCTGGCCACCGCACCGCTGCTGAAGGACGACCAGTAGAGTCGGGTGCCATCGGCCAGACGAACCTCGACATCGTCCAGGCCCAGTTCACGCAACTCGATGGGGAATGGCAGTTCGATGGGACCCGGGATGCCGCCTTCATTGCTTGCCGGGGCTTCCTCTTCGGGCGGCGCGTCGCTTTCCGAGAGGCGAACCCGCGCGCCCTCGACCTTCAAGCGATCAAGGCAGAGGCGCCCGTCCAGCAGGCAGTCCTCTGCCCAGACGAGTTTTAGCTGTTTTATGGCCACCCGGGCCGTGCCGGCCTCGAGGCTGAACTCCTCGACAATCAGGGTATCCAGTGGAGCCCCTTCGGCACTGGCGAAGTCATAGAGCTCCATGCGTTTGCCCTGATCGAGGAGCAGCCCGGTGCCCCAGGGCGACAGGGCCAGGCCCAGCACCAGAAAGACCAGTCCGATCAACCACACAGGAACAAGAATCAACAGTCGGGTCAGCGCCCAGGTCAAGCGACGAACTCTCACGTGGCGGCCTCTCAGAATTCGGGTCCGATGGAGAAGTGAATGCGAAAGCTATCTTCATGGTCGAAGGGATGCGCCACATCGAAGCGAATCGGACCAACCGGCGAGATCCACCGAACGCCCAGGCCGACGCCGGTGCTCAAGGCTTCCGGCCCCCAGTCCGAGAAGGCGTCCCCGGTATCCACGAAGGACGCCAGCCACCACTTGTCGGCTACCTTGCGCTGGGCTTCGATGCTGGCCACAAAACGCTGTTCGCCGCCCTCCAGACGGCCTTGTGAATCACGCGGCGACAGACTCTCGAAGGAGTAGCCGCGGACGCTGTTGTCGCCGCCGACAAAAAAGCGCAGGGAGGGGGGGATATCTTCAAAATCGTCGGTTTTGATGCTGCCCAGGCCGAGCCGACCGACAAGACGATTACGCTTGCCCAGCATGCGGATCCACTGGGTATCGCCATTGATACGCAGGAATTCGGCATCCGATCCCCAGGCGGAGTGTGAGTATTGCACGGTCAACTGTTGCCGGTCACCCCAGGTGGGAAAGGTCGGGTTGCGGGTGCGGGTCCGCGACCAGCGTACCCCGGGATACAGCAGGAGTACCTCATTGGATACCCCAGCCTGGGTGAAGTCCTCATAGGTGCTGCGCGCATAGAGGTACTGCTCCCAGCCATTGTCGAACTTCCAGCGGCGGCCGAATTCGACGCTGGCTTCCAGCGACTCGGTGTCGTCCTCGGACTTGTTGCGCACCCCGTATTGAAGCTCGTAGCTGTCACTCAAGGGATCTTCAAGCGGCATGGTGTAGACACCGCTGAATTTCTGCTCGGGGGCCGACACATAGAGGTCATGGTCCCAGCTGTGGCCATAGCGATTCACCCAGGGCTGATCCCAGCTGAGCCTCCCCCGCGGCCCCACATCGGTGGAGAAACCGATCCCGGCTTCGAACTGATGCCGGTCCGCGGGCGTCAGCAGCACGTCGATCGGTACGCTCGGCACCTCGCCGGCATGCAGCGCTCCCGCCGTGGTGAGCGCCACGCTGCTGAGGCGTTCGGGCGGCTCGGGTGCTGGCGGAATGCCCGACACATCCAGGGCGTACCACCAGCCGGCCGCTGCTTCGGGCAACGCCAGATCCTCCGGGCCGGCATTCAGACGGGGCCGTACACTGACCGAACCGAACCACTGGGTCTGACCGAGGTTCTGGTTCAAGCGAGCCACTTGGCTGGCCTGATAGGCGGCGCCGGGGTAAAAAGGCACCAGGCTGTTCAACCTGTCGGCCTCGATGTGATGGCCGCTGAAGTAAACCTCACCGAAATGGTAGCGGGGGCCGCTGTCGAGCCCCAGGGACAGATAGGCCGTGTTTTCCCAGGGGCGGATTTCCATGCGCCGTTGCGTGAACCGCCAGTCGAAATAGCCTCGTTGAAGTGCCAGGCCCGACAGTTTGCTGCGCAGACTGTCATAGGGCGCATGGCGGAGGATGTCACCCTTCTCCTGGGGATAGTCCTCGATGGCGTCGCTGAAGGCCGAATCCTCAGCGGCGCCCCCTTCCAGGACGATATCCAGTGCTTCGATACGCACCGGCTCGCCCTTATCGATTTCCAGGGTCACGCTGGTGGGCGCCGAGCGGTCGTCAAACCGCAGGGTCAATTGAGGGGTGTAATAGCCGTAGGGGCGCAGAGCCTGGTTGACCAGCCGGCGGACTTCACCTTCCAGACGCTCCGCCTGGTAGCCGGCGGCATCCAGACCGTCCAGGTAGACCTCGATATTGCTGGCGAGTTCGTCATCGACACCCTCTATGGTGGCATCGAGAGCGGTGGCCGGGGTGACGGCAACCAGGCAGAGTGCCCCCGCTCCGAGGCGCATGATCCGACGATTATCCATAATGCGTATATTTCCTGACTGACGTCACACTCATTGGCGCATGGATTCCAGCTGGGCACTCAACGCCAATTGTGCCTGACGCAGATCTCGCAGCTCCGTCTGCATTGCATCCAGGCGCGAATTCAAACGTTCGACCTGGGATCGGGTATCTTCTCTCGAACCGGCCAGACCTTCAATGTCGGCTTGCATGGCAGACAGACGACCCTGTGTTGACTCCAGTTCCTCGCCGAGTGATGACAGCCGAGACTCGCGTTGTTCATCGGACTCGGCCAGCCGAGACTCGTTCGACTCAACCGCGGCGGACAGCGTGCCGATGCGCTCTTCCAGAGTGGCGCGCCCATTCTCGCCGGCGCGCTCCAGCGCATCCAGCGAGCTACGCACGGCAGACAGCACTTCGTCCCGCGCCCGGGCGTCCTCTGCGAGGTTAGCCTGGAGGCGGGCAACCTCGTCCATGTCATCTGCCACGGGCACGAGGCGTTGTTCAGACCATTCGGCCAGGCGCTCTTCGATACTCTGCCCAACCTTCGCCTGCTCGTCCTCGACGCCAGCGACGCGCTGCTGCAATGACTCCAGAGCCTCACCACGCCCCTGCTCGGCATCGAAACGGGCATGCACATTGGAAAGCTCGCCGTGCAATGCTGTCAGGCGTTGCTGGACAGCCTGATGATACCACCAGCCCGTGGCGGCCAGCCCCATCAGCAGGACCAACAGCAACAGGGTCAGGGACCACAGCGGCCAGAGACGCACCCCGGGAGCATTCAGAGGGCGGTGGCCGGCCAGGCTGGCCTCCGGGTCCGGAACGATCGGTCGCTGGTACCGGCTATCTTCCGGGCGCTCTGCCATGATGGTCTCCTCGGACGATGTTACAGGTTGTAAGGCATGAAGATCCGTGTCACGAAGGTCACCGATTGGCACCCAGATGACAGGATGCCACTGCCGGAAACACTCAGCATGCTGAATAGTGTAAGGTTTTTTACCGGCGTAGCGAACGACCGGACTCAACGCTTGAGGGGTTCGGCAATTTCTCACCCCTAGTCCCCCGGCCGTCAATCTGTCACGGGTCCCGGGCAGATACCAAGAGGAGTTCTCCATGGCTTTCGAGCTGCCTGCACTGCCCTTCGAACCACATGCCCTGGCCCCCGGGCTCTCTGCCGACAGGGTCAGGGCGTTGCATGAGGGTCGTCAGCGAGCCTGTCTGGAACGGCTCAATGGCCTGCTGGACAAATCGGCCGAGGAGAGTCCCCCGCTGGAAGCCCTGATGCAGGCTTCATCCCGCGAGGTAGCCGAGCTGGCCACCGAAGCCTGGACCCTGACCTTTTACTGGCATTGCTTGGCCCCCTGGGGCGGCGGCCAACCACAGGGAACCCTGGCCACGGCCATCGACTCGCAGTTTGGCAGCTTCTGTCGTTTCAGGGATGCGCTGTCGAACGCGGCCGGCAACAACCGATCATCCGCATGGAGCTGGCTGGTGCGCGACCACCAGGGCAGCCTGGCCATCCTGGATCACCATACGCCCCTGACGGCGGGATACTGGCCCGTGCTGGTCATCGAGTCGGCGTTATCGCACCACTGCGGTGCCCCCTGTGAGAGCCACTCTGCCTACCGAAGAAGCGTCTGGGACCTACTCAACTGGTCGTTCATCGAACACAACTATTCATGACGGAGCGAGCGCCTCAAGGGTCGCAACGCCGGCCGATCCCCCGGTAATACAGTCCCCGAGACGCAACATAGCCGGGGTCATAGATATTGCGTCCGTTCAGGAGCAAACGGCCTCCTAGCTGGCCGGCCAGGCGCTGCCAGTCCGGGTTCCAGTAGGCCTTCCACTCGGTGACCAGCATCAATGCATCGGCCCCTTCGGTGGCTTCATAAGGATCGCCGTCGAAGCAGTCGAGTAAGGGGTGGTCGCCGAGCCGCTCCTGTAGGGCCGAGACGGCGGCCTGGTCATGCAACCTGACCCTGACGCCCTGAGCCCAGAGCGCGCGCAGCAGCGTCAACACGGGGGCGTGATCGATGCGGGCTGTCCCGGGTTTGAAGGCCGCGCCCCAGATGGC
Organism: Halomonas almeriensis; assembly: GCF_030409235.1. GTDB lineage: Bacteria > Pseudomonadota > Gammaproteobacteria > Pseudomonadales > Halomonadaceae > Halomonas > Halomonas almeriensis. The sequence continues at coordinate 161,188 of NZ_JAUFPO010000012.1, read as the reverse complement.
CACTGTCCTGCCCTCTAGGCAGCCGTGATAATGCGCCCAGAGCTTGCGAAACAGGGTTTCCTTCTTGTGCTCGTTGATGTCCAGCACCTGGTCGAGCAGGGCCGAGTGACGCCCGCTGGCCGATTGAACATCCGCCAGTCGCATCAGGTCACGTGAAAAGCTGGGGCCGCCGAAGCCACACCCCGGGTAGAGGTACTCATAACCAATGCGGCTATCCGCGCCCATACCCTGCCGCACATGCTCGACATCAACCTCCAGGGTATCGGCCAGGCCGGCGATTTCGTTCATGTAACTGATGCGCGTCGCCAGCATGCCGTTGATGGCCAGCTTACTGAGTTCGGCGGCTCGCCGGGGCATGCGCTGAAAGACATCCCGGCGACGGTTGAAGGCACGCAGCAACTCGCGAACGCGCTGCTCGGCCGTGTCGTCATCGCACCCCAGCAACCAGCGCGAGGGACGCGTGAACGTTTCCCAGGCACGCCCTTCCTCAAGCAGGTCGACCAGGGTGACCGCCCTCCCCGCTCGCTCCAGGCGTTGCTCCAGGACTTCCGTTTCGCCTACCGGAAACGTCGAATTGTTGACCAGCACCGAGTCGTCAGACAGCCCGTCGCGATAGCGATCAATCAGCTCACCGGCATCGGCGCGCTGTTCGGGGGACAAGGCCAGCCAGACCACGTCAAACGCCCTGGCCTCGGCGGATGGTTCATCGGCTTCGAGGATCGTCAGGCGACCCTGATCACGGCTCTGGGCAAGATGGTCGAGAAGATGAGGCTCGCTGGTCAGCCAGGCGCTGGCGGCAAGACGCCTCCAGCCCAGGGTGTCATGAGGCCGCCAGACCACTTGGTGACCCACCCAGGCCAGGGCGGCGGCAGCGGTGGCCGCGGCCAGTTCGCTGCCGATGATCAAGACTCGCATGAACTACTCCTCGCCGGCATAACGCTTGATCAGCTCGCGGAAGCCCTCTCCATAACGATCATGGCGGCGCCCGTAGGCGAGGATGGCTTCCAGGTAGCCGAGCTGGTGACCGCAATCATAGGTCCGCCCGCGCATGCGCCAGGCATCGACACCCTCGAGGTCGCGAAGGGTTTCGATGGCGTCGGTCAACTGGATTTCATCCCCGGCACCAGGCGGCGTGTTCGCCAGCAAGGGGAAGATGCGGCCGGGCAGCACGTAACGGCCGATCACCGCCAGGTTGGAAGGCGCCTGCTCATGAGCGGGCTTTTCGACCAGCCCGGCCAGGGCAGACGCTTCACCCGCGGCCGGTGCATCGTTCTGCGGGGCCACGATGCCGTACTTGTGAACCATATCATGGGGCACCTCCTCGACCATTAGCTGGCTGCGCTGGCGGTCATTGAAGGAAGCCACCATGCCGGCGAGATCATTGTCGCCCGACACCCCACTGCCATCCACCAGCACATCCGGCAGCAGCACGGCAAAGGGCTCGTCATCACCGATGATGGGGCGAGCACAGAGCACCGCATGACCCAGGCCCAGGGGCTCGGACTGGCGGATGCTGACAATATTCACGTCCGGCGGCACGATGGCGCGCAGCTCCTCGAGCAATTCCCACTTGCCCTTGGCCTCGAGACCCGCCTCGAGCTCGAAGTGCTTGTCAAAGTGATTTTCGATGGCTCCCTTGCTGCCGTGGGTGACCAGCACGATATCGCGAATTCCAGCTTCCACGGCTTCCTGAACCACGTATTGAATCACCGGCCGGTCGACGATGGTGATCATTTCCTTGGGGATGGCCTTGGAAGCAGGCAAGCAACGGGTGCCGAAGCCGGCAACGGGTAGAACAGCCTTGCGAATCATGGAACAGTCCCTGTGATATTCAAGTGCAAAGGAAAGTGAAGCGCCATTGGGAATGGACTCCCCGGAACGGGTATCATGATCCCATGATACCGAATGCGCCCGTGATCGCCACCAGGGCAAATCAGGCAAGACAGATGGAGAATGCCATGACGGCTAGTGATTCCCGCAGTGACAATGTCGACGCCTCTGAAATCGCCAAGTTCGAGGCACTGGCCGAGCGCTGGTGGGATGTCAACGGCGAATTCAAGCCGTTGCATGACATCAATCCCTTGCGACTCGACTTCATTGATGCCCGTGCCGGTCTGGCGGGACGGCAGGTTTTGGATGTGGGCTGCGGTGGCGGCATACTCGCCGAGGCCATGGCGCATCGCGGCGGCCAGGTCTCGGGTATCGACCTGGGAGAGGCACCGCTTGCGGTAGCTCGGCAGCATGCCGAGCAATCGGCGCTGCAGGTCGACTACCAATGCACCAGCGTCGAGCAGTTGGCCGAACGCCAGCCGGCTTCCTTCGACGTGGTCACCTGCATGGAAATGCTGGAGCATGTCCCCGACCCCGGCTCCGTGGTGCAGGCCTGCGCGCGCCTGGTCAAACCGGGGGGGCAGGTCTTCTTCTCGACCATCAACCGACACCCGAAGGCCTATGCCCTGGCGATTATCGGCGCCGAGTATGTACTGGGCATGCTGCCACGAGGCACCCATGACTATGCCCGTTTCATACGTCCCTCGGAACTGGCGGGCTGGTCAAGGGAAGCCGGCCTGGAGGTGCGCGAACAGAGCGGCCTCATCTATCACCCCTTATGGCGCCGCTATCAGCTATCCGCCAGGGATGTCGCGGTGAACTATCTCATGCATTGCCGCCGCGAGGTGGCCTGATGGACCGCCTCTCGCTTCCCTCGGCCCTGCTGTTCGATCTGGATGGCACCCTGGTCGACACCGCCCCGGATCTGGCGCGGGCCACCAATGCGTTGCGCGCCCACCATGGTCTGAGTGCACTTCCCTACCCGCGAATTCGCTCCCAGGTTTCCAACGGCGGCAGCGCCCTGGTGGAGATGGCGCTGGGACTGGGCCGCGAGCAGGCCGGGCATGAAAGCGCACGCCAGTACCTGCTCGACCGTTACAGCGAAGCCCTGGCGGTGGAGAGTCTGGTCTTTACGCCTCTCGAGACACTGCTGCAGCACTGGATTATGGCCGGCCGCCCCTGGGGGATCGTCACCAACAAGCCGCGGGCCTATGCAGCGCCGCTGGTCAGGGCCCTCGAGCTTGAGCCGGACGTGTTGTTGTGCGCCGATGATCTACCCATGAAGAAGCCCGATCCGGCCCCGTTGCACGAGGCAGCGCGCCGTCTTGACGTCGCCTCCGAGAAATGCTGGTACATCGGTGATCATCATCGCGATGTACAGGCCGCTCGAGCCGCCGGTATGATCGCCGTGGCCGTCGGCTATGGCTATCTGGAAGCGCCGGACGATCATCGCCACTGGTCGGCCGATTTTTGTTTCGACACCCCCGAGGCGCTGGTCCATGCACTGACGAAGGCGCCGACCGACATCGCCTGACACCACCCCCGGCCGCACTCGGCGGGCGGGAGACCCCGGCAGAGTGGCGCTCTACCGGGTACTCAGGTCGTGCGCGGTGGCTGAGCGTCGAAGGTTTCGCCGTTGTGCCCTCGGCTGTCCGGCCCCATCAGCCACAGATAGGTCGGCATGATGTCATCCGCCGAGCGCAGTGTCATGGGATCTTCCCCCGGATAGGCCGACTTGCGCATGGCGGTGCGGGTGGCCCCCGGATTGAGGCTGTTGATGCGCACCTGTCCCTCGTGCTCGACCTCGTCGGCGAGCACCTGAACGAAGCCCTCAGTGGCAAACTTGGACACCGAATAGGCGCCCCAGTAGGCGCGTCCCTTGCGGCCGACACTCGATGTGGTGAAGATCACCGATGCATCCGGCGCGGCACGCAACAACGGCAGCAGAGCCTGGGTCATCCAGATCGGCCCATTGACGTTGACCTGCATCACCTGCTCCCAGAGCGCCGGGTCGTATTGCTCGAAGGGCGTGATGCGTCCCAGTAATCCAGCATTGTGTAAAAGGCCGTCGAGCCGCCCGAATGTCTCTTCGAGGGTCACGGCCATGTCCTGGTAGTCCTTGAAGGTCGCGCCCTCGAAATTGAGCGGAAAGATCGCCGGCTGAGCGCCGCCGGCGGCCTCGATTTCGTCATAGACCTTCTCGAGCTTGGCGGTGGTTCTGCCCAGCAGTATCACGGTGGCCCCGTGTCGCGCATAGCTCAGGGCGGCACTGCGGCCGATACCATCGCCTGCCCCGGTAACCAGTATGATGCGCCCCGCCAGCAGATCGCCGGCCGGCTTGTACTCAATCCTGCAACACGCCATCTGGACTCTCCGTGTCAACGATCAGCTACCCGACTCTTTCTGGAAGTCCTCTGCCAGGCTGGCCGCGCTGCTGTCGGGATATTGTGACTGAACCTGGTCGAGCAGCTCGCCACTGGCTTCGATGTTGCCCTGGCGGGCCTTGAGAAGCCCAAGCTTGTACAGCGCGTCAGGTACCTTGTTGCTGTCAGGGAAGCCGTCGATCACCTTCCGGAAGGCGGCCGAGGCGGCCTCGAGATCGGATTCTGCAGAATGCAGCTCGCCCAGCCAGTAGTGGGCATTGGCGGCCAGCCCGCTCTGGGGATAATCCGCGATGAAGGTCTCGAAGGCCTGGCGGGCGGCCGCGAAATCGCGGTTCTGTACCTTGGCGAATGCGGCCTGGTAGGCCTCACGCCCGGCGCTGTCGTTCGCCCCGGCGTTACCGCCGGACGACGCCGAACCGGACGAGTTCGATGACGGCGCTGACGACGAGGCACTGCCTCCAGCAGCATCGGAAGACAGGGAACTCAGGCGGTCGTCCATGTCCAGGTACTGCTGACGCGTTTGCTGGCGCAGTTGCTCAAGCTGGTGGCGTAACTCCTCGACCTGTCCCCTGAGGCGGCGCAGCTCTTCCTGATTCTGCTTCAGGCGGTTGAAAAGCACCAGATCGCCACCGGCTTCCGCACGAGTGGCGGTCTGATCGTAAAAGGTGCCACCTCCCGAGCTTCCCCCCGACAGATCGGTCACCGAGGGCTGCTGAGCAGACACGGTCGGCACGACGCCCATTGGCAGGCTGACAATGCCGATGATGCACAAGCGTTTCAGGCCCGTTTTCATCGCATATCCTTCCTTGCGTATCCATTGACCGTGCAGCACGCCGGTCGGGCATACGAGTGCGGGGGCGCGCCCCGCGCTCTTGCCATACCTTCAGGCCGACGGGCCGGCTGGCGCCGTGTATCAGTAGGCAAAGACGACACGACGGTTCTGCGCATAGGCCTGTTCGTTGCTGCCGCGCGCGGCGGGACGTTCTTCACCGTAACTGACGACGTCCACCTGAGAGGGGGATACGCCCTGCACGCTGAGGAATTCCTCGACGGCACCGGCACGCCGCTCCCCCAGCGCCAGGTTGTATTCACGGGTCCCCCGCTCATCGGTATGACCCTGCAGCACAACACTGGCATTGGTGTTGTTGCGCAGGAAGCTGGCATGGGCGTTGAGCACCGACTGGAATTCAGGCCGGATCGTGTCGCTGTCGAAAGCAAAATAGATGGTACGCGTGGCCGGAATGCGCGAATCGGCCATCTGGCCAGAACCACCGTTGAGGCCGCTTCCGTTGCCGGTGCCCGAGCCGTTCACCTGGCCGGTGCCGACACCACTGGTGCCGCTCGTGCCGGCGACTCCTGCGGTGCCGCTACCGGACATGGAGCCATCCTGGGTACCACCTATGCTGGAACAACCGGCCACGAGGGCCAGGGAAAAGGCAACGGCCAGAGACCGGACATATGGCTTGAGTTGCATCTTGGGACTCTCCTTGTGGTACGGGTTCAGTTCAGAAACGGGGACCAGGCGGGCTCGCGTACATCGCCCTGGGTCGCGGGGAGGCGGAACGAAGCGCGCCCATCCGCGGACACGACCCCCAGTACACCACGACTCCCCTCCTGGGTAGCGAAGATTACCATGGTGCCATTCGGTGCAACACTCGGCGATTCGGCCTGGCGGGCATCGCTGAGTTCCACCAGGCGACCGTTATCGAGATCCTGGCGGGCCACCTGATAGCCATTATTGCCCTTGTGGATCAGAAAGATGGCTTCTCCATCCGGCGCAAACCGCGCCCTGGCGTTATAGTCGCCGGTATAGGTCAGGCGCTCGGGAGAGCCACCATTCAGGGCCTGACGGTAGATCTGGGGCCCCCCGCTGCGATCCGAGGTGTAGATCAGGCTGCGACCATCCGGCGCCCAGGACGGTTCTGTCTCGATGCTCGGGTTGCGCGTGATACGCGTCAGTTCCTGGGAAGCGATATCGATGGTATAGATTTCCGGCTGTCCATCCCGCGAGAGCGCGATGGCCAGCCTGCGTCCATCCGGCGACCAGGAGGGGGCACTGTTCAGGCCCTCGAAGGAGGTCAGCTTGACGCGCCGGCCACTGCTGACTTCCTGCACATAGATGCCGGGGCGACCGCCCTCGAAGGAGACATAGGCGAGCTTGTTGCCATCCGGCGACCAGGCAGGTGACATGATGGGTTCATTGGATGTCAGGGCCTGGTGACTGTTGTGACCATCGGCATCGGCCACCATGAGGCGGTATTGCGTGTTGTCACCGATGCCCTCGGAGGTGACGTAGGCAATGCGCGTCGAGAAGGCACCCCGAATGTCGGTGATGGCCTCGAAGACCTGGTCACTGACATGATGCGCCGCTGCTCTCGGCTGGTCCGGCCCGGTGGTCACCGTCTCGCCCAGCATGCGTGACTCGCCGGCAACGTCCATCAGCTCGTAACGAATCCTGAGGTTGCCGTCCTCCTGCGACACCCGCCCCACGACCAGATAGCGAGTATCTAGTGCCTGCCAGTCACCATAGGTCACGTCATCGCTGCTGGCGGGCCGGGCAAACATATCCTGGCGCGCCAGTGGCGCAAAATAGCCGCTGCGGCGCAGATCCTCGGAGACGATGCGGGCAATATCCGTGGACATACTGACACCGTCTTCGGCAAAGGGTACCACCGCGATGGGCGTGGCCTGTTCGTTGCCCCGCGTGATATCGATGGTCAGCTCGGCCTGGGCCATTGGGGCGCATAGCAGCACCAGCGCGGCCAGCCAGCTCGTTAACAAGGCTCTCATCAGCGTATGTCTCCCGGACGGAAGTTGAGGTTGAACTCTCGATGGTCCCGCTGTACCGAAGCGGGCAGGTCACGCAATTCGGCAAAGGGGGCAGCCGACTCCACTGCCTGCACCGCGGCGCGGTCAAAGGCCGTGTTGCCACTGCTGCGAGCGATACTGGCGGAAAAGACCTCGCCGGAAGGCCCCAGACGAATCGCCACCAGTGCACTGGCATTGTCGCTCACATTGGGCGGGATCACCCAGGCCTGTTCGACGGAGCGGCGTACCAGATTGATAAAGCCATTGGCCGCCTCGCGGGCCTGTTCGGCATTGGCGGCGGCTTGCGCCTCACCTTGTATGGCGCGTTCCAAGCTGCTCTGGGCCGCCTCGGACGCGCGCTGGGCGGCGGCTTCCTGGCGCCGCTGCTCTTCTTCCCGCTGGCGCCGGGCCTCTTCCTCGGCCTGGCGTTGGCGTTCGGCTTCGGCCTCGCGCTGACGACGCGCCTCCTCTTCCGCTTCCCGCTGGCGCCGGGCCTCTTCCTCGGCTTGGCGTTGGCGTTCGGCTTCGGCCTCGCGCTGACGACGCGCCTCCTCTTCCGCTTCCCGCTGGCGGCGGGCTTCTTCCTCGGCCTGGCGCTGACGTTCGGCTTCGGCCTCGCGCTGGCGGCGGGCTTCCTCCTCGGCCTGGCGTTGGCGTTCGGCTTCCGCACGGCGTTCGGCCTCGGCCTTGGCCTGAGCCTCACGCCGCTGCGCCTCCTCCTCAGCGGCACGTGCAGCTTCCCGGGCGGCGGTGCGCTCTCTCTCGGCTTCGGCTTCAGCCTCTGCCGCGGCCTGACGCTCGGCCTCCGCCGCCTCTTGGCGCTGTGCTTCGGCGTCTTCGGCCTCGGCCGTAGCCGGTTCTTCCCTGGCCTCGTCGGCCGGCGAGGAGGCCTCCGGCTGGCTGGCCTGCTGGGCCTGGTCGGTCGTCGTCCGGGTACTGACCAGAGTCGCCTGAACGACCGACTGGCTCGGCGGCTCGCTTTCCGCCCAGGGAAAGCGCAGCACACTGATCATCAGGATGCCGAGATGCAGGCCGATGGCAAGCAGGGCCGGAAGCCCGTAACCGACGCGTCGTGAGTGTCTGGCCATGTCGCTTCCTCAGGACTCTCCGGGCGGCGGCTCGGAAATCAGCCCCACATTGGCGACACCGGCTTCCTGGAGCGTACTCATAAGGCTTACCACCTGCCCATAGGCGACATTGCGATCTCCCCGAACCAGTACCTGGGTCCCCGGCTGGCGTTCCAGCAGGACCAGGACGCGCTGGCTGAGTTCATCGAGCGAGACCCTGGTCTCATCGCCGCCGAGACTGACGAAAAACTGGCCCTCGCTGTCCACCGATACGACGATCGGGTCGCGGTCCTCGCTCTCCTCGATGGGTTCGGAGGCCGTCTGGGGAAGGTCCACCTGAACGCCCTGGGTCAACATGGGGGCCGTGATCATGAAGATCACCAGCAGCACCAGCATGACATCGATGAACGGCACCACATTGATCTCGTTCATCGGCTTGCGCCGCCCCATGCGGTTGAAGGGTCCGTGCATGATGCCTCTCCCTCAGCCGTCGTTGGAGTCACCGCGTCCCTGAAGGTTACGGTGCAGAATGGAATGAAATTCCTCGGCGAAGTCCTCGTACTTGCCCAGCAGCCGCGACGATTCCGCGGAGAGTCGGTTGTAGAAGATTACCGCTGGAATGGCCGCGAACAGGCCCATGGCCGTGGCGATCAGGGCTTCGGCGATCCACGGCGCGACGGTCGACAGCGTGGCCTGCTGGGCCATTGAAAGCGACTGGAAGGAGCCCATGATGCCCCATACCGTACCGAACAGGCCGATGTAGGGGCTCGACGACGCCACCGTGGCAAGAAAAACCAGATGCCTGTTGAGGCGATCCTCCTCCCGGGACCAGGCGACACGCATGCTGCGCTGCACTCCATCGAGGATGGCCTGGGGGCTGCGTGTCTTGGGCATCAGGCGGTTGAACTCGCGGAAACCGGCACGAAACAGCTGCTCGGTTCCCTGGGTGTCCTGTTCCGCCGGTGTCTCGCGATACAGTTCGTTGAGATCGACACCGGACCAGAACCGATCCTCGAACTGACGATGCGCCTTGCGCGCTCGGCGCATGACGAAGGTTCGTTGAAAGATCACGATCCAGGACAGCAGCGAACCGATCAGCAATAACAGCATGACGGCCTGCACTACACCGCTGGCGTTCATGATCAGGTGGGGAATGGACATGGCGTCGTTCACGGCAATCCTCTCGGTCTGGGCAGCTCGGTCAATCGTTGCGCGGTGCCTGATCATCCGGCGGCAGGCCAAAATGATGCCAGGCTTGGCGAGTCACCACCCGACCACGCGCGGTACGCATCATCAGGCCTTGCTGGATCAGGTATGGTTCAATGACATCTTCTATGGTGTCGCGTTCCTCGCCGATGGCCGCTGCCAGGGAATCCACCCCGACCGGCCCGCCATCGAATTTCTCGATCATGGCCAGCAACAGCCGGCGATCCATGTGATCAAGCCCATGGTGATCGACATGCAGCATGTTCAGCGCCTGGTCCGCCAGCTCGGCATTGATGTGGCCGTCACCGCGCACCTGGGCAAAATCCCGGACACGACGCAGGAGTCGATTGGCGATGCGCGGCGTGCCGCGCGAGCGCCTCGCCACTTCCATGGAGCCCTCGGCATCGCATGGCACCTCCAGCAGCCCGGCCGAGCGGGTCACGATCTGGGTGAGCTCCTCGACGGAGTAGAATTCCAGCCGCTGAACGATGCCGAAGCGGTCCCGCAGCGGCGACGTCAACAGGCCTGCCCGGGTGGTGGCGCCGACCAGGGTGAAGGAGGGAAGATCCAGCTTGATGGAGCGCGCCGCCGGCCCCTCGCCGATCACGATATCCAGCTGGAAATCTTCCATGGCGGGATACAGGACTTCCTCGACCACCGAGGGCAAACGATGGATCTCGTCGATAAAGAGCACGTCGCCGGGTTGCAGGTTGGTCAGCATGGCCGCCAGATCGCCGGCCTTCTCCAGCACCGGGCCGGAGGTCGACTTGAGCCCCACCTGCATCTCGGTGGCAATGATGTTGGCCAGGGTGGTCTTGCCAAGCCCCGGGGGACCGAAGACCAGGGTGTGGTCGAGGCTCTCCTGACGTCCCCTGGCGGCGCTGATGAAAATATCGAGCTGTTCGCGGACACGAGGCTGGCCGATATAATCGCTCAGATGACGGGGACGAATGGCATGGTCCAGAGAGCTCTCGCCATCCCGGGTCTCGGCGCCGATCAGTCGGTCGGTTTCCAGCATCTGCTCCCTTCCTCGGCAAGACTCCATTGACCCCCTGCGGGGAGATTCGGATCAGGCAGCGCTACCCGCGCCGCCGTGCTCAACCCGACATGCGGCGCACCAGGGCCGCCTTGATCATCGCTTCGGTGCTGGCCTCTTCTTCAAGACCCGAGAGCATGCGGCTGGCTTCGGTGGCCTTGTAACCCAGGCTGACCAGGGCCGCTTCGGCATCCGCCAGGGGATTGGAAGCACTAGCCGGGTGGGGTGTCACTCCCGGGCTCTGGGCATTCACTGCCGTCTCGTCCTGCCAGTGCGGGAATCGGTCACGCATCTCGATGACGAGCCGCTCGGCCGTCTTCCTGCCAACCCCCGGCAAGCGCGTCAGTGCCTTGATATCATCATCCATGACACAACGGATGAAGGCATCCTCGTCCATGCCTGAGAGAATGGCCAGGGCCAGCTTGGGACCGACCCCATTGACCTTGATCAGGGCCCTGAAGAGCGCGCGCTCCTGCTCACGAGCGAAACCGAACAGGAGGTGTGCATCGTCACGGATGGTCAGATGCGTGTGCAGCGAAACCTCCTCGCCACAGCCGGGTAACGCGACCAGGGTGGTCATCGACGCTTCCAGCTCATAGCCGACTCCGCCGACATCCACCATCAACCAGGGAGGCTGTTTTTCCAGCAGGGTGCCTCTCAGACGTCCAATCATGCGATCTCGCGATCCTCTGGTTGATCAAGGTAGTGCATCATGCAGGCGGTCGAGCGAACACCTTCAGCGACTCGGGCCTACTATACTGGTCGTCCGGACACCTTGCCAGCCTCACGGAACGCTGTTCGACAATCCTTGCACCTTTGCCCTGAGAGGAATCAGGAGGGGCGATAGTCTCGCCAGCCAGAACCCCGACCGGCCCTGCGCCGGCCCCCGTAACTGCCCTGCTGGACCAGGCCCAGGCGGGCATGGGCGTGCGTCAGGGCAATGGCCAGCGCATCGGCGGCATCCGCCTGGGGCGCGCCGTCAAGGCCCAGGACGGCCGTGATCATCTGCTGCACCTGTCCCTTGTCGGCGCCACCGTTGCCCGTCACCGCCTGCTTGATCTGCCGGGCGGCATACTCGCTGACCGGCACACCATGATTGGCGGCACAGACAATGGCGGTGCCACGCGCCTGGCCCAGCTTGAGGGCCGAGTCGGCATTCTTGGAGAGAAAGACCTGCTCGATGGCGAATTCGCCAGGCCCGTGCACCGCGATCAATTCACCGATGCCGGCATAGATCTGCGCTAAACGCTGGGCGAGATCCTCCCCACGGGTGCGAATGCAGCCGCTGGCCACGTAGCGAGGCTTCGGGGTGGTCACGTCGAGCACGCCCCAGCCGGTGATGCGTGACCCCGGATCGATACCCAGAATCAGCATGGCGTCCCCCCGAAGCGAATGCCCGTCACGGCATCAAGCCTGCTCTTGCAGGGCCTCGAGGATGTCGTCATCGAAGTCGGCATTGGTGAAGACGTTCTGCACATCATCCAGGTCCTCCAGGCGGTCGACCAGCCTGATGATACGCTGCCCCAGCTCGACATCGGTAATCCGCGTGTAATTGTCGGGAAACAAGCCCACCTCGCTCGAGGTCGGTGTCAGGCCCGCCTCGACCAGCGCATCCTTGATGACACCAAAGCGGTCCGGCGAGGTCACCACTTCCAGGCGACCGTCATCCAGCGACTCGATCTCTTCAGGCGCGGCCTCCAGGGTCGCCTCGATGGCCGCCTCTTCGCTGGCCTCACCAGGCAGGGTCAGGCGGCCCTGACGATGAAACATGAAGGCCACGGAACCGGTGGTGCCCAGGTTGCCGCCCTGCTTGCTGAAGGCATGGCGAACCTCCGACACCGTGCGATTGCGGTTGTCCGTCATGGCCTCGACCATGACCGCCACACCCTCCGGGCCGTAGCCCTCGTAGACGACTTCCTCCATGGCGTCGCCATCGGTGTTGCCGGCCCCTCTGTCGACGGCGCGCTGGATGGTGTCCTTGGTCATGTTATTGGCCAGGGCCTTGTCAATGGCGGCCCTCAGACGCGGGTTATCGGCCGGCTCGCCTCCCCCGTGTCGAGCCGCCACGCTCAACTCGCGAATCAGCTTGTTGAAGATCTTGCCGCGCCTGGCGTCCTGTGCCGCCTTGCGATGCTTGATGTTCGCCCATTTGCTGTGACCGGCCATATAGCTCCCCGGCGCTGCTTGAACAAGGATGCAAACGACACCGGCGCCCTCTCGGCGCCGGCTGGTTGTGTGACTCTCCGGGAGGATTAGTCCCCGGCATTCTCCGTCCTGGCCTTTTGACGCAGGCGGATGTTGAGCTCCTTGAGCTGCTGAGCACTGACATCGCCGGGGGCGTCGGTCATCAGGCAGGCCGCGCTCTGGGTCTTGGGAAAGGCGATGACTTCGCGAATGGTGCGCGCTCCGCTCATCAGCATGACAAGGCGATCGAGTCCGAAGGCCAGCCCGCCATGGGGCGGCGCGCCGTACTGCAGAGCATCCAGCAGGAAACCGAACTTCTCGCGCGCCTCTTCCTCGCCGATGCCCAGCGTCTCGAGGACGGTCTGCTGCATGGCCTGATCGTGAATACGAATCGATCCGCCACCCAGCTCTGTGCCATTGAGCACCATGTCGTAGGCACGGGAGAGCGCTTCGGCCGGCTGCTGTCTGAGGGTCTCGGCATCGCAGGAAGGCGCTGTGAACGGATGGTGCAGCGCCTGGAGACGCCCGTCATCGTCGGCTTCGAACATCGGGAAGTCGACCACCCACAGCGGCGCCCACTCAGCGGTGTAGAGGTCAAGATCCTCGCCCAGGCGCACACGCAGCGCTCCCAGGGCCTCATTCACGATGCGGGCTTTGTCGGCGCCGAAGAAGATGATATCGCCATCTTCGGCGCCCACACGATCGAGCAGTGGCTCGACGACACCGTCCATGAACTTGACAATCGGCGACTGCAGCCCCTCGATGCCGGCGGCCCGCTCATTGACCTTGATCCAGGCCAGGCCGCGCGCGCCGTAGATGCCGACAAAATCGGTATAGGCGTCGATCTCCTTGCGCGTCAGCGAGGCCCCGCCCTTGACCCGGAGTGCTGCAACGCGGCCATCCTCGGCGTTGGCCGGTCCGGAGAAGACCTTGAAGTCGACGTCCTTCATCAGGTCGTCGACATCCACGAGCTCCAGCGGGATGCGCAGGTCCGGCTTGTCCGAGCCGTAGCGCTGCATGGCCTCGGCATAGGGCATGCGAGCAAATTCCGGCAACTGGACCTGCAGGACCTCCTGGAAGAGCTGACGAATCATGCCTTCGGTGATGGCCATGATGTCATCTTCCTCGACAAAGGAGGCCTCGATGTCGATCTGTGTGAATTCCGGCTGACGGTCGGCGCGCAGATCCTCGTCGCGGAAACACTTGGCGATCTGATAATAGCGATCGAAGCCGGACACCATCAGCAGCTGCTTGAACAACTGTGGCGACTGGGGCAGCGCAAAGAAGTTGCCGGCATGGGTGCGGCTGGGCACCAGATAATCGCGCGCGCCCTCCGGGGTTGCCCGCGTGAGAATCGGTGTCTCGATATCCAGAAAGCCCTGGTTCTCCAGATAGGCCCGCACGGTATGTGAAATGCGCGAACGCAGGCGCAGCTTGTCGATCATGTCCGGGCGACGCAGATCGATGTAGCGGTGCTTGAGGCGGACTTCCTCACCGACACGGCCATGCTCGTCGAGCTGAAACGGCGGCGTAGCCGCGGTATTGAGAACTTCGACGTCGCGAGCCAGCACCTCAATCATGCCGGTCGGCATATTGGCATTCTGGGTGCCTTCGGGGCGCAGGCGGATGCGACCGGAGATGCGCAACACATATTCGCTACGAGCGCGATCCGCATTAGCGAAGGCCTCGGCCGTATCGGGGTCGACCACGACCTGGGCGATGCCGTCGCGATCGCGCATATCGAGGAAGATCACTCCGCCGTGGTCCCGGCGGCGGTGAACCCAGCCGCACAGGGTGACGGTCTGATCCACCATGGTCTCGTTCAATTGGCCGCAATAATGGCTGCGCATGTCGTATCCTGTTTGATTCGGGTTCCGTGAAGTTCTCGTGGCGCAAGTCGGCGGGCGTCAGGCCGCTGTGCCGCCCTTGTCCGAGGTATCCGAGGCCGTGGCGGTCTCGCCGCCAGCGGCTAGATTCTTCTTGTTGCCGGTCTTGAAGTCCGTCTCGTACCAGCCGCCGCCCGCCAGGCGAAAACCGGCGGCGGAGACCAGGCGGCCGAGTGATGGCTGATCACAGGCTGGACATATCGTCAGCGGCTCGGCACCGAGTCTCTGAAGCTTTTCCAGGCGGTGGCAGCAAGCCTTGCACTCATATTCGTAGATGGGCATGGTCGTGATTCTCCCGATGACGATATCCCATGAGTCATGCGACGGGGCTGCATGGCGCTGTGGCGTGATCATTCGCTTCGACGCTTGTCGCGCACCGTCAGTGCTGGTCAATCAGGGCAGGCCGATCAAATGACAAGGCCGGCACAAAGCGACATATTATAGCCTGCTCGATAGCCGTAGGCCCAGCCCTGTCGTGGCCTCGACGCTGCCTTGATCGCGCAGCATCCATCAATCGACCCGCAAGGACCCCACCATGCAAGCCGTACTTCTTGATGCTGCCAGCCTGGGAGCGGATATCGACCTTTCACCCATCGAAGCACGCGTCAGCCGCCTGACTTGCCATGACGCGACATCCGCCGAACACGTCGTGCCGCGTCTCGACCAGGCCGATGTGGCCATCGTCAACAAGGTCGTGCTGGACGCCGCAAGCCTCGAGGCACTTCCGCGGCTCAAGCTGATCTGCGTGCTGGCCACCGGCACCAACAACATCGACATGCAGGCCGCTGAAAGGCTTGGCATCCAGGTCCGCAATGTGGTGGGCTACGGGACCGCCAGCGTGGCCCAGCACAGCCTGCTGCTGCTGCTGGCATTGGCCGCACGCTTGCCGCTCTATCAGGAGGATGTCAGGTCCGGTCGCTGGAGTGCCAGCCCCTTTTTCTGTCTGATGGATCATCCGACCATGCAGCTCGACGGGCGACACCTGGTCATCGTCGGCCAGGGAGAACTCGGCCGCCGTGTCGGCCAGCTGGCCGCTGGCCTTGGCATGCAGGTCAGTTATGCGGCCCGGCCCGGCCGGGAAGCCGGGGATTCCCGCCCTGCCCTGCACGAACTGGCCGCCGGGGCGGATGTCATCAGTCTGCACTGCCCATTGACCGACGCGACCCAACATCTGATCGACGAAACCCTGCTGGCGCGCCTGAAGCCTTCCACACTGATAATCAACTGTGCGCGAGGCGGCATCATCGACGAAAGAGCCTGCCTGGCCGCCCTGCAGGCCGGTCGACTCGGCGGGCTCGGCGTGGACGTGCTGCCGGAAGAGCCACCGCGCAACGGCCATCCGCTGCTGGAGGCTCTCGGCGAGCCGCTGAATCTCATCGTCACACCGCACAACGCCTGGATTTCCCCCGAGGCCAGGCAGCGTATCGTCTCGCTGACCGCGGACAACCTGGATGCCTGGATCGCCACACGGTGAAGTGCAACGGCTGCGCCGGGTTGGCGGCGCGAACGTGGCGGCTTGCGCTGGCCTTCCGTGCCTTGGATACTCGGGCCGAGACCTCACTACACAGAGCAAATTCGGATACGCCATGCTGCACAATCTTGGCTCGATCAACATCGACCATTTCTATCGCGTCCCCCACCTGGTCCGTCCCGGCGAGACACTCGCCGGCGGCGATTACCGCGTCGGCCTGGGTGGCAAGGGCGCCAATCAGTCCATCGCCCTGGCACGTGCTGGCAGTCGCGTCTGTCACTGGGGCCGCCTGGGCCGCCAGGACAACTGGGCACGAGAGCACCTTCAGGCCGCTGGTGTCGATACCCGCTACATCGAGATGGTCGACGTGGCCAGCGGGCATGCCATCATCCAGGTGGATGATGAAGGCGAGAACGCCATCCTTCTCTTTCCCGGCGCCAATCATGGCTTCACACCGGCCAACCTGGGTGAGCTGTTCGAGAACACCGCGGCGGGCGACTGGCTACTGATCCAGAACGAATGCAGCGGCCTGGCCCCTGCGCTGGAGATGGCGCATGCCAAGGGGCTGAAGGTCGCCTTCAATCCGGCACCGATGACCGCCGAGGTCGCCTCGCTGCCCTTGCACTACTGTGAGCTGCTGTTCGTCAACCGTGGCGAGGCCGAAGCCCTGACCGGCCTGCCCGCGGGCAGCCCTGCCGGCGAACTGCTGGATGCGCTGGCCCGTCAGCTACCCGAGACACAAACTGTCCTGACCCTCGGGGGAGACGGCGCCTGGTACCAATCCACCGAGCAGCGGATCTTTCAGTCGCCGCTTCCCGTCAGGCCTCAGGACACCACGGCCGCCGGCGATACCTTCATCGGCTACTACCTGGCTGCAAGTCAGGCCGGGGAAAACGCTGCCAACTGTCTGTTGCGCGCCGCCACTGCTGCTGCCATCGGCGTACAACGGCCGGGGGCCACGGAGAGTATTCCCGAGCTGGCGGAAGTCGAGTCGGAACTGGCCCGCACCCTTTGAGACACTCGAGCAGGAGCCCTCATGGCACATCCGATCATCTTTGATACCGACCCCGGCGTGGACGATGCCCAGGCCATTGCCATCGCGATGGCCCATCCCGATATCGAACTGCTAGGCATGACCACCACCTTCGGTAACGTCGATATCACCACCGCCACGCACAATGCCCTGCTGCTGGCCGAACTGGCCGAGCGCCAGGTGCCGGTCGCCCAGGGGGCTGCGGCGCCCATGGTCAAGCCGCGGCATCCGGCTCCGACCCATATCCATGGCGACAACGGCCTTGGTAATATCGCGCTGCCCGAGGTCCAGGGCAAAGCCGATTCGCGCAGTGCGGCACAGTTCATCGTCGATACGGTCAACGCCCGCCCCGGGGAGGTCTCGCTGGTAGCCGTGGGACCGCTGGGTAATCTGGCCGCCGCGCTGCAGCTCGACCCGGCGCTGATCGAGAAGGTGAAGCAGGTCATCGTCATGGGCGGTTCCATCAAGGAAGGCGGCAATGTCACCCCGGTGGCCGAAGCCAATATCTTCAATGACCCGCACGCCGCCCAGCGCGTTCTGACCGCCGGCTGGCCGCTGGTCATGGTCGGTCTGGACGTGACGCACCGCTGCGTCCTCGGTCCCCGGCAGATGGCGCGTATCGAAGCCGGCCAGGGTCGTCTCGGCCAGGTGCTGGCCGGCAGCTACGCCTTCTACCGAAGCTTCTATCAGCAGATGCTGGGCATCGATGGCTGCTGCCCACACGACAGTTGTGCCCTGGCCTGGCTGGTGCGACCGGAGATGTTTACCACGCAACGCGGCCACCTGAACGTGGTCACGGAGGGACTTGCCGAAGGTCAGACCCTCTTCGCCCCGCAGGAGCGCGACTTCATCGAGTCCCGCTGGTCAGGCACGCCATACAGCGAGGTCTGCCTGGGCATCGAGGGGGAAGCCGCGGTGGAGTGGATGACCGCCACCCTGGTCGGCGATGCCTGACCCAGTGCGACCCGGTATCTCAGCCGGTGCGAAAGTTATCGGGAGGTGAAGCCTCGACGGTCTGTAACTCCACATGCCGGACCTCGGCAGCCGGCGGGCCCTGCCACAACCAGTCGCCGAGAGCTTTGACGCTCTCGGCATCACCACACATCAGCACTTCGACACGCCCATCGGGCAGATTGTGAGCGTAGCCCACGACCCCGTGGATGAGAGCCTGTTCACGGGTCGCCTGTCGAAAGCACACCCCCTGCACCCTGCCACTGACCAGCGCTTTCACGCATTGCGACTGTAACATCCGGACCTCCTCTCGGCTTGTCGGGTTGCCCCGGGGGTCATCCCCGGAACCGCGGCTCACCACCCCCAGATGTGGCTTTATCGGCGTTCTCCGTGCGGGTGTCGGAGGGCACACACGCGTGGCTCTTCTCGGGATCCGCCTGCTCGCCAGCCCCGGCCGCTTCGCTTACCACGGCGGCAGCGCGACGTCGCCCTCTGGCCCAGCCGGGCAGCCTGGACCCCTTGCTGGTGCCATGGGGAGTATCATCGAGCAGTTCGTGCTTGACCAGCACGGCACTGTTGCGCGGCACCACCGCCTTGCCCCGGGCCACCAGGTGACACTTGGTAAAGGCCGCACCGAACAGCAGGATCAACGACGAATAGTAGACCCACAGCAGGATCAGCACGACCGAACCGGCAGCACCATAGGTCGAGGCCGTTGCCGTATAGGTCAGGTAAATGGCGATGGCCGTCCGCCCCACGGCGAACAGCAGGGCCGTGACGATGGCCCCTACCAGCACATCACGCCAGCGCAGCACGACATCGGGCAGGACCTTGAAGATAGTGGCAAAAAGCGCCGTGATCAGGGCCAGCGAGACGAGAAATTCCGCGCCGTTGGTCAGCAGGCCGACAAAGGGCAGAAGACCATCGGCGGCCTTGAGCATGGCCTTGACCATTACACCCAGGGCGAGCGAAACCAGCAGGATGAAGCCGATCGAGAGCACCACGGTGAGCGAGAGCATGCGATTCTTGATGAAGATCCACAAGCTGTTGGTGCTGGGGCGTGCGGTCACGCCCCAGAGAGTGTTCAGGGAAAACTGCATCTGCCCGAAGACCGTGGTGGCACCGACCAGCAGGGCACCGACCCCCAGCAGGGTAGGCAGAATCCCCGACTCCTGGATCCGCGACTGGGTCACGGCATTCTGCACGACTTCAGCCGCGCTCGCCCCCATGGTGCCTTCCAGTTGGGCGACGATCTGGCCCTGAGCCGCTTCCTCCCCCAGCACCAGGCCGATCACCGTGACCGCGATGATCACCGTGGGGGCCAACGAAAACAGCGTGTAGAACGCCAGTGAGCCGGCATAACTGAACGCATTGCGATCCAGCCAGAGTTTCACGGCATGGCGCACGACGCCCGACCAGAAGACCACGAAATCGCGCACCCGGGTCCAAGTATTCATCACAGCTTGCTTGATCACGACAGCTCCTTGCATTCCCTTGTCCACCATCAGCATACCGGAGCCACCCGCCGAGGGGCAGGGGGCTGCCGATTGCGCCGCCCTCGCCGGGTCACCATAATGGTGTTCCCACAGGCCCAGCGACAGGATCAGCCGCATGCCAGATGCCGAGTCACCCGATCACGATTTCGACTGCCTGGTCTTCATCGGTCGTTTCCAGCCCACCCATCTGGGTCACCTGGCGATCATTCATGAGGCCCTGAAGCGGGCCCGGCAGGTCATTGTGCTGATCGGCTCGGCCTGGCAGGCCCGTTCGCTGCGCAACCCCTGGCGCTTTGACGAGCGCCGCCAAATGTTGCGCAATGCCTTCGACGAAGCCGATAACCAGCGACTCGAGATCGAGCCGCTACTCGATGCCCTCTACAATAACGATGTCTGGGTACGCGATGTTCAGCGCAAGGTGCGTGACCTGACCTCACCGCGCCATGCCCGCCTGCCGCGCATCGGACTGATTGGCGCCAGTCGCGGCCAGTCCAGTTATTACCTGTCACTGTTTCCGCAGTGGGAATCGGTCAGCGTGCCCATGGTGGAGGGGATCTCGGCCAGTCAGATTCGCGAGCGCCTGTTCCGCTCCCCCCTCGCGGCGACCGACTATGCCAACGCCGGAGCGGCGCATGAACTGCCGCCCAGTGTGGTGGACGGTATCCGGACCTTTCTCGACAGTGAGGCGTATCAACAGCTCGTCGAGGAGCAGGCTCTGCTGGACCAGTACCGCCAGGCCTGGGCCCAGGCGCCCTACCCGCCCATCTTCGTGACCGTCAACGCCGTCGTCGTGCAGTCCGGGCACATCCTGCTGGTCAAGCGCACGGCAGCCCCGGGCAAGGGGCTATATGCCCTGCCCGGCGGTTTCATCAATTCCCAGGAACGCCTGCTGGATGCCTGTCTGCGGGAGCTGCGCGAACGGGTACGCCTGAAAGTGCCGGAGCCGGTGCTCAAGGGCTCGCTGCGTGGCCAGCGGTTGTTCGATGAGCCTCATCGCAGCTGGCGGGGTCGGACCCTGGCCGAGGCGTTCTACTTCGCCCTGCGTCCGGATCAACAACTCCCCCGCCTCAAGCCCGTCCAGGGCGGCGATCATGCGCGCTGGGTGCCGCTCGCCGACCTGGAGCCCGATGGCCTCTTCGAGGACCACTTCTTCATCATCCAGAACTTCCTCGGCCTGCCCGCCGACTTCAGTGGCCCCTGATGCCTTTCACCCCTCAAGAAAGTCGCGCGGCAGCTTCATCATCTGCCGCCACAGCTTCTCGACGCCGGGCTTGTGAACCAGCGAACAGCGGTAAAGGCGGATTTCCAGCGGTACATCGTTCTTGTCATCGCCGGCACGCACCAGGCGGCCATCATCGAGCTCCTGACGGATGCAGAAATCCGGAATCCAGGCCACGCCCACGCCCTGCAGCACCATGCCCTTGAGACCTTCGGCCATGGCCGTTTCGTAGACGGTGCGCAGGCGCATGCGCAAGGGGTCATTCTTCAACAGCATGCGCACACTGCGCCCGAGGAAGGCCCCCTGGGTATAGGACAGATAGGGAATGGCATCACCGTTATCCAGCGAGTAACGCGGGCGACCCCGGGCGTCCGGCACGCTCACGGGCAGCATCTTGACCTGACCGATGGCGAACGATGGAAAGACCTCCGGATCGAGCTGCATGCTCGCGTAGGGGTCATAGTAGGCCAGCATCAGGTCGCAGTTGCCCTCGCGCAACACATGGATGGCATCCCCCACGTTCATCGCCGCCAGGCGGGTCGGTAGCTCCCCCACCCCTTTCTGCAGGCGCGAGATCCATTGCGGATAGAAACTCAGCGCCAGGGAGTGCGCCGCCACGATATCCAGGGCCTCATTGGCCATGGAAAGCCCGCGCAGGTGCCCCAGACTCTCGTTGAGTTGCTCGACCATGCTGCGCGCGGTGACCAGAAAAAGCTGGCCCTCCGGTGTCAGCCCGACAGGCGTTGTCGAGCGATCCACCAGGGTAATGCCGACGGCCTGCTCCAGAGCACGGATGCGGCGACTGAAGGCCGGCTGGGTCACATGACGCTGGCGAGCGGAGGCAGAAAAGCTGCGGGTATTGGCCAGGGCGACGAAATCTTCCAGCCACTTGGTTTCGAGATTCACCGGTACTCCGATTGGTCAATGCATGGTGATGGCGCGCGCAAGCTGCCCTGCCCGCACTCTCCCGGCCCTTCCATGGGCTTGGGGCCAGAAATATCGAAGCCGTAATGTACCGCAGCGATACAGGAAGCCCAAGCCGGTCATTGCACCGGCGCCAACAGGTAGGCTGCCCGCGACACCAGCTTGCGCCACAGCGGCCGACACTGGATCTCTTCCAGCGTCACCCGGCGACACGCCGCGAAATCGCGTACCAGCATGGCATGCACATCCGCGGCGAAGCGGCGGTCCGGCACGAAGGCGGTGATCTCGAAGTTCAGCCGAAAGGAGCGATTATCCAGGTTGACGGTACCGACACTGGCAGCTTCATCGTCGATCAGCATGACCTTTTGATGCATGAACCCGGGCTGATAACGATAGACCCTGACCCCGGCACGCAGCATGTCGGGCAGGAAGGAAAAGGCCGAGAGAAAGACCAGCAGGTGGTCGGGCCGCTCGGGGATCATGATGCGCACATCGACGCCGCGCATGGCAGCCAGTCGCAGTGCATCCTGAACACTATGGTCCGGCACGAAATAGGGGCTGGTGACCCAGAGACGCTCACGGGCACTGTGAATGGCATGCTGTACCAGCAGGCTGGCCGTTTCCTGGGGATCGGCCGGACCAGACGGTACAATGATCACGTTCTGGCACTCCTCGCCGCTGGTGCTCGGGGTCCAGGTCAGGTTGATGACCTGGCCGGTAGCCCAGTGCCAGTCTTCCCAGAAGGCTTCCTGAAGGCCCAACACGCTCGGGCCCACCAAATGCAGGTGGGTGTCTCGCCAATGACCATGTCGCGGGCTTTCGCCCAGGTATTCCACGCCCACATTCGAGCCGCCGATCCAGCCTTCGCGACCATCGACCACCATCACCTTGCGATGATTGCGAAAGTTCAGCTGGAAGCGATGGCGAAACCCGCGCGAGGAATGAAAGGCACTGACCTGAACCCCGGCTTCACGCAGGTCATTGAGATAGTGCTCGGAGAGTTGGTGGCAGCCGATCTCGTCGTAGAGGAAATAGACCCTCACCTCGCGTTGCGCCGCATCCTGAAGATGCTGCTTGAACTCACGCCCCAGGACATCCTCACGCACGATGAAGAACTGAACCACAATATAGTCGTCGGCACGTTCGATACCGTCGAAGAGACTGCGAAAGGTCGCCTGGCCATCGACCAGCAGTTCCGCCCGGTTGCCACTGGTCAGTGGCATCATGGCGAGTTTTTCCACGGCAACTACATCGGCAACGCTGCCGGTCACCAGGTAGGGCTCAACCAGTTGGCGATAACGCCCTAGGACGCGTCGCAGCACGCTGTCGCGCACCCCCCTGGCCGACACATAACCGAAGAATCGCGGTCGACCGAAGATCCAGTAAAGTGGCACCGCCAGATACGGAATGGTCAACAGCGAGATCATCCAGGCGATGGCGCCCTGTGAGGTACGGCTCGACATCAGCGCCTGAACCGCCGACAGCACGCCGAGCACATGAATTACCACGATCAGCAGACCGAGCAGCCAGGACGCCATTCAACGCTTCCTTGCACCGAGTTCAGACACAAGCCATGGGCTCATGACGTTGGGAGGCGCGCCCACCCAGGGTCGAGGGCGCGCACGGCCGAGAATCAGACGCGCTCGGCGATGATTTCCTTCCATTTGGCCGGTCCGGTCTGGTGCACCGAGGTACCGGCGCTGTCCACGGCCACGGTCACCGGCATATCCTCGACCTCGAACTCATAGATGGCCTCCATGCCGAGATCCTCGAAGCCGACCACCCTGGCCTGCTTGATGGCCTGGGCGACGAGATAGGCCGAACCGCCTACCGCCATCAGATAAACGGCACGATTGTCGCGGATCGCCTCGATGGCCGCCTCGCCACGCTCGGCCTTGCCGACCATGCCCAGCAGGCCCGTTGCCTCGAGCATGGTTCGGGTGAACTTGTCCATTCGCGTGGCCGTGGTCGGGCCGGCCGGTCCCACCACCTCATCACCGACCGGATCCACCGGTCCGACGTAATAGATGAAGCGCCCCTTGAGATCCACGGGCAGCGACTCACCCTTGCCGATCATCTCGACCATCCGCTTGTGCGCCGCATCCCGACCGGTCAACAGCTTGCCATTGAGCAACAGGGTGTCTCCCGGCTGCCAGGTACGGATTTCCTCGGCGGTGATGGCGTCCAGATCGACCCGCTTGACGTTGTCGCCGGTTTCGTGCGTGATCTGCGGCCAGTCCTCCAGCTTCGGGGCCGGCAGTGCCGCGGGTCCGGAGCCATCCAGGGTGAAGTGAGCATGGCGGGTAGCCGCGCAATTGGGAATGATCGCGACCGGCTTGTTCGCCGCATGCGTCGGATAATCCTTGACCTTGATATCCAGCACCGTGGTCAGCCCGCCCAGCCCCTGGGCACCGATACCGGTCCGGTTGACCGTGTCATAGAGCTCGAGTCGCAACTCTTCCGCACGATTGGCCGCGCCCCGTGCCTGAAGGTCCTGGATGTCGATGGGATCCAGCAGCGACTCCTTGGCCAGCTCCATGGCCTTTTCCGCTGTGCCACCGATGCCGATGCCTAGCATGCCCGGCGGGCACCAGCCGGCCCCCATCTTCGGGAGCTGATCGAGCACCCAGTCGACCACATTGTCCGAGGGATTGAGCATGGCAAACTTCGACTTGGCCTCGCTGCCGCCGCCCTTGGCCGCGACATGGACCTCGATCCTGTCGCCAGGGACCAGTTTGTGATGGATCACCGCGGGGGTGTTGTCGCGGGTATTCTGACGCTTGCCATCAGGGTCGGCGAGCACCGAGGCGCGAAGCACGTTGTCGGGCAGCAGATAAGCCCGACGCACCCCTTCGTTGACCATGTCATCGAGACTCATGTCGGCCTCGAAACGCACGTCCATGCCGACATGCACGAAGACCGTGACGATACCGGTGTCCTGACAGATCGGCCGATGGCCGATGGCGCACATGCGCGAATTGATCAGGATCTGGGCAATGGCGTCACGGGCAGCGGGGTTTTCCTCGCGCTCATGGGCCTCGGCCATGGCGTCGATGAAGTCCTTGGGGTGGTAGTAGGAAATGTACTGGAGAGCATCGGCGACGCTCTGGATGAGGTCGTCCTGTTGAATCACGGTCATGAGCACGTCGCTCCTTGGTCGGGTCGCTATCCCGCTTCTGTGCCGGCAGAGGCCTGGTCACGCGTCACCGTGTCATGCGCGCGGCGCATCAGGCCCCGCCATGACGGCGGGCTTCCGGATGGATAATGGTACCGCAAGCATCGCGCCTGGGGCAGTTCGATCTTGCCTGTCTGATGTCTGCCTCGAGCCGGCTCGGACTACCTTGCTGACTTATCCCGTTTTTTTATATTTGCCGATCTTTTGAATAAACAAGATAACGGTATAAATCTTTGGCTTCTTGTTCATCCCTTCGGTTGAGCTTCATCCCAGGGCGAGCTGGCGCTCCTTGAGCTCATGAAGTCGATCGCGCATGCGGGCCGCTTCCTCGAATTCCAGGTTCTGCGCAGCCTCGACCATGGCATCCTCGAGCCGGGCCACTTCCTTGCGCAGCGCTTCCGGCGACAGGGCCTGCGGATCATATGGGCCGGAATCTTCCGCCACCTTGCGCTCGCCCTTGCGCCCCTTGCTCTTGCGGCCAGGCGTCTCGGCCGATTCGAGGATATCCGCCACCGAGCGCGTCACCGTCTCCGGGGTAATCCCCTCAGCTTCGTTGTGAGCCATCTGCTTTTGACGACGTCGCTCCGTTTCAGCCATGGCGCGCTGCATAGAATCGGTGATGCGATCGGCGTACAGCACGGCCTTGCCGTGCGCATTGCGTGCCGCCCTGCCCATGGTCTGAATCAGCGAGCGTTCATTGCGCAGGAAACCTTCCTTGTCGGCGTCGAGCACCGCGACCAGTGACACTTCCGGGATGTCCAGCCCCTCGCGAAGAAGGTTGATGCCGACCAGCACATCGAACTGGCCGAGGCGCAGGTCGCGGATGATCTCCACCCGCTCGACCGTGTCGATGTCCGAGTGCAGATAGCGAACCCGCACGTCATGTTCATCCAGATATTCCGTCAGGTCCTCGGCCATGCGCTTGGTCAGGGTAGTGACCAGCACGCGCTCTCCGGCACTACTGCGAACGCGCGCCTCAGAAAGCAGATCATCCACCTGGGTTGTGGCCGAACGAACCTCGATCTCCGGATCCAGCAGTCCGGTGGGCCGTACCACCTGCTCGACCACTTGGCCGGCATGCTCTGCCTCATAGGGGCCGGGCGTGGCGGAGACAAAGACCGCCTGCGGGCATATGCGCTCCCATTCCTCGAATTTCATGGGGCGGTTGTCGAGCGCCGACGGCAGGCGGAAGCCATAGTCCACCAGGGTTTCCTTGCGTGAGCGGTCTCCCTTGTACATGCCACCCACCTGGGGAACGCTGACATGGGATTCGTCGATGAACAGCAAAGCATCCGCGGGTAGATAATCGAAGAAAGTCGGCGGCGGCTCACCCGGATCGCGCCCCGAGAGGTAGCGCGAGTAATTCTCGATACCGTTGCAATAGCCCAGCTCCAGCATCATCTCGATATCGTAAAGGGTCCGTTGCTCGAGCCGTTGCGCCTCCACCAGCTTGTCATGCTTGCGCATCCAAGCCAGCCGCTCGGTCAACTCTTCCTTGATCGAGTCGATGGCCCCCATGATCGTCTCGCGGGGCGTGACATAGTGCGTCTTGGGGTAAATCGTCATACGCGGGACCTTGCCGCGGACCTCGCCCGTCAGGGGATCGAAGAGACTGATGCCATCGATCTCGTCATCGAACAGCTCGACGCGAACGGCCTCGTCCTCGGAGTCGGCGGGGAAGATGTCGATGACATCACCGCGCACCCGATAAGTGCCGCGCTTGAAATCCATGTCATTGCGCGTGTACTGCAGCTCGGCCAGGCGGCGCAGAAAGGCGCGCTGGTCGATCAGCTCGCCACGATTGAAGTGCAGACGCATCTTCAGGTAGGCATCCGGATCACCCAGACCATAAATGGCCGACACCGAGACCACGATCAGAGCATCCCGACGCTCCAGCAGGGCCTTGGTGGCCGAGAGTCGCATCTGTTCGATGTGATCGTTGATCGAGGCATCCTTCTCGATGAAGGTATCCGAGGAAGGGACATAGGCTTCCGGCTGATAGTAGTCGTAGTAGGAAACGAAATACTCGACGGCATTATCGGGAAAGAATGCCTTGAACTCGCCATACAGCTGAGCGGCGAGGGTCTTGTTGGGCGCCATGACGATGGTCGGCCGCTGCAGACGCTCCACCACATTGGCCATGGTGAAGGTCTTGCCCGAGCCGGTGACGCCGAGCAGCGTCTGATGAGCCAGTCCCGCATCCAGACCTTTCACCAGGTCCTGAATGGCCGCGGGTTGATCCCCGGCCGGCTTGAAACTGGACGCCAGGCGAAACGACTTGCTCATGGATTCTCCCTGCTGTGGTGTGGCCCCTGGGTGCCGGCTCGCGGGATAGCGTCTATCCACGGCGACGCGAGCGAGCTCAGGGCGTCTGCCGCGTGTTGATCTGCACCTCCGAGGTCGTCATCAAGCGGTGTATCGGGCACTTGTGACTGATTTCCTCGAGGCGCTGCCGCTGGGCATCATCCAGATCCCCCTGAAAGCTCATGATGACATCCAGGCGATAGATACCGCGGGTTTCATCGCGTTCGTCACGCACCACCATCACCTCGACACCCTCGAGTGGCCACTCCTTGCGACGCGCATACATCTGGGCCGTGATGGCCTTGCAGGCCCCCAGTGACAGATCGAAATAATCATGCGGATCCGGGGCCTGACCATCACCGCCATAGGCCTCCGGCACATCCACCAGCAGGTCCTCGAAAGACTCGATCCTGGCCCGCTGGCGCAAGCGGCCATCACGCTCACTCTGCAAGACGATACTCATTCAGCTCACCTCGATGTTCAGCCCCAGCGCACGGATGGTCTCGATCAACGCCTGTCGGCGAACCCGGCCATCCACCTCGGCGCCATGACGCCCTACTTCGGCACTCTCGACGCCATCCATCATCATCAGTGCCGTGGTGATCCGGTTGACCTGATCCGCGTTCTCGACACCCTTGAAACTCAGTGATACCTGCGACATGCCGGCAGCTCCATTGATCGTCAGTGAGCCCTGTCGGTCTCGTACCTGTGCATTGCGATGCGAAGTCTAACATGATGCCAGTTCGAGCGGTTCACGGCACTTGCATTGTGGCCCCGGCACCCTCACCTGTTAAGCTGACAACAGCCATGCGCACGCCACACCGGCAAGCACGTCCACAAGGATCCGACATGTACGACTGGATCACTCAGAGCGGCGGTCGCCGTGAACATGACACAGAAATCACCTTCGACACACCCGAGCCGGCTCAGCAAGCCCTGGAAGGGCCTGTCATGTCGCCCCTGCCCCGGCTCGGCCTGCTCGACGTCACGGGGGAAGGCGCCGAGCGGTTTCTCCAGGGGCAGACCAGCGCCCAAATGTCGCTAGTGGATGGCGGCTTTGCCCCGCCGAGCTGCTTCTGTACCCCCAAGGGCCGAGTGCTCGCCAACGTTCAGGTGTGCCGTGTCGACTCGGGGCACTACCGACTGCTGATGCACCATCAACAGCTCGACTCCCTGCGCCAGCATCTCGCCAAGTTCGCGCCCTTTTACAAGGTGGGACTCCAGATCCGGGAGGACCTGGCCCTGATCGGCCTGTACGGCCATGAGGCCCCAGCGGTTGCCGAAGCGCTGCTCGATATCACGCCCCCGCCCCCCTGGCAGCAGACCAGCCATGAGAGCGGCCTGGTGGTCGGTCAGCCCGGCCCGACGCCCCGTATGCTGATCTGCGTCCCCGACGACCAGGCTGGCCCAATGTGGTCATGCCTGTCGGGCAAGGTCACGCCGGTCGACAGCCTCACCTGGCAGCTTCACGACATCCAGTCAGGACTGGTCTGGCTGGACGCCGGCCAGAGCGACAGCTACCTGCCGCAAATGCTCAACTGGGAAGCGTTGGGCGGCATCAGCTTCAAGAAGGGCTGCTACACTGGCCAAGAGGTCGTCGCTCGGGCGCACTTCCGCGGCCAGGTCAAGAAACGCCTGATGCGTGCGCAACTGGAAGGTGCCCATCGCCCTCCAGTCGGCAGCGGCATCCTGGATGCCAACGGCAAGCGCCTCGGCGAGGTGGTGTCCGCCGCCCTGGACGCTTACGGCCAGGCCGAGATACTGGCCGTGATGAGCACCCGCGAACCAGCCGAACCGCTCAGCGTCGAGGATCAGCAGTTGAAACGTCTCAAGCTTCCCTACGCGATTGAACGGCTCGACCCGGAACAACTGGCTGGCGCTCTCTAGAAATCTCCGGCCCGTCCCGGCGTCAGGCTAGCGCGAAAAGACGCCGGGCATTGCGGGTGGAATTCATGGCCACCTGTTCCGGTGTCTGACCTTTCAGTTCCGCCACGGCGCGGCAAACCTCGACCACTCGCCGAGGCTCGTTGCGCTGGCCCTGGTAGCCGCTCAAAGGCATGTCGGGGCTGTCGGTCTCGAGCACATAGCCATCATCCGGAAGTGCCGCAACGGCGCGCTGCAAGCGCCTGGCTCGCGGATAGGTCACGGCACCTCCCAGCCCCAGCAAGAAGCCCAGGCGATGGAAGACCATGGCCTGTTCAACAGAGCCGGCGAAGCCATGCACCAGCCCCCCTGCCGGCGGGGCCAGCTGACGCAATCGCTTGGCGAGCTGATCATTGGCGCGTACACAATGCAGTACCAACGGCAAGCCATGCGCCTTCGCCAGGCGCAGCTGAGCATCCAGCAGCGTCTGCTGGGCGTCCAGGGTATGCGCGAAGCGTGCATCCAGCCCGCATTCGCCGACCGCCACCACCTCGCGATGATCCGCGAGCCATTCGCCCAGGGCCTCAATGTCACCCGGCCCATGCGCCTCCATGAAGCACGGATGCAGGCCCAGGCAAACCGCAATGTCCGCGTGGCGGCCCATGGCCAGCACCTCGGGCCATCGCTCACGGGTGGTGGCCGGCACCACAAAGCCACCGACGCCCGCCTCCCGCGCGCGTTGCAGAACATCGGTCCTGTCCGCTGCAAAGGCCTCGAGGTCGAGATGACAATGCGCATCGATGAAACACGACATGCTATTGAGCGGTCCACCCCAGGTCGATATTCCAGCTGGCGCCCGTGACGGCACCCGCCGCATCGGAGGAGAGATAACCCACCAGCTGCGCCACTTCATCGGGCTCGATGAGGCGTTTCACGGCGGCATTCTTGAGCATGATCTGCTCAATGACTTCCTGCTCCTGCATGCCGTGCATGCGGGCCTGGTCGGCAATCTGGTTATCCACCAGCGGGGTCTTGACGTAGGCCGGGCAAAGCGCATTGGCGGTGATGCCCTGGTCACCGCCCTCCAGTGCCGCCGTCCTGGTCAGGCCGATCATGCCATGCTTGGCACTGACATAGGCCGCCTTGCCCGGGGACGCCACCTGGGCATGCACGGAGGCGATGTTGACGATGCGCCCCCAGCCTGCGGCGCGCATGTGCGGCCAGGCAGCCTGTGTCAGCAGGAAGGGCGCCGTGAGCATCAGGTCGATGATGTGGCGCCACTTGTCCTCGGCAAACGACTCGATGGGGGCGACATGCTGGATGCCGGCGTTATTGACCAGGATGTCCAGATGGCCGAAGCGTTCCACGGCATGTTCGACCGCCGCCCGACACGCCTCTCCATCGGCCAGGTCGGCCTGGAAAAAGGCCGCACCGGCAGACTCTGCTGCCTTGCGCCCCTCGGCCTGGAAGTCCACTGCCAGCACCTGGTGGCCCTGGGCACAAAAGTGGCGCATCACGGCTTCACCGATGCCGCTGCCGGTACCGGTGACCAGGGCAACACGCGGCTCTTGTGACGTCTCGTTCATGGTTGACTCCTCGAGGATTGACGGCCATCAGAAAAACGCAATGTCGCCAGCATAAGCCAAAGCCTGACGTCCTGCCTATGACCAGCCGGCTGGCGCGGACAATCGACACTTTGCCACGGATGCCGGACACTGTGACATGCACCGCCACTAGACTCGAGGACTCTTGATGACACCTCAACAACGCCTGGAAATTGCCGAAGACATCGCCCGTCAGGCAGGTCGCATGATTCGCGATGCCCGGGACGGCCAGCACTTTCAGCATCGCTACAAGGACGGCCAGGAACTGGTCACCGACACCGACGTCGAGGTCGACACCCTGATCCGGCAACGTCTATCAGAGGCATTTCCGGAGGAGCAGAGGCTCAGCGAGGAGCTGGCGCCAAATCGCGATGCCCTGGAGAACCCCAGCGCCCTGTGGATCGTCGACCCCATCGACGGCACCGTCAACTTCGCTCATGGCCTGCGCCATGTAGCCGTCTCGATCGGCTGGGCCAGTGCCGGCCAACTGCATCTCGGCGTGGTGCATGCGCCCTTCCTCGATGAAACCTATACCGCCCTCTCGGGCCAGGGCGCCTGGTGCAATGGTCATCCCATCCAGGCGAGCCGGGCCAGCGGGCTGAAGCGGGCGCTGGTCGGCACCGGTTTCCCCTACCGCCATGACAGCCGCCCACCCTTGATGCGCCGATTGATGGCGGTGCTCACACATTGCCAGGATATCCGTCGCAACGGCTCGGCGGCTCTGGACCTGTGCGATGTGGCCTGCGGGCGTCTGGATGCCTACTACGAAAGCGTCGCCCCCTGGGACTTTGCCGCCGGGCTGGTCATCGCCAGGGAAGCCGGGGCAGCAACCGGCCATCTCTATCCGGGACCCGGCGGGATTCCACAGGATCTCTACGGCGAGAATCTGCTGGTATCCAGCCCGGAACTGCACGACGCACTCGGCGACCTGCTCCGACAGGCCGATGCCAGCGAGCTGGCGGCCTGGTAAGGCGAAGCCGCCACAGCCCGATGGCGGATAGCGGGGCACAATGGCGGCGCTTTAGAGAGTCTATTGGCCAAAGGGGGCCGGGCTCCGTCACAATCGCGCTTTAATACCTTTTTCCCTCATGAGGAGTCTCACGATGTACATTGTCATATTTGGCCGCCCTGCCTGCCCCTTCTGCGTGCGCGCCGAGGCGCTGGCAGAATCCTTGCAGACGGCCGGTGCCATCGAAGGATATCGCTACGTGGACATCATCGAGGAAGGCATCAGCAAGGCGGACATGGCCAAGACCATCGGCAAGCCGGTGAACACGGTGCCGCAGATCTTCGCCGACCAGACGCATATCGGCGGCTTCACCGAGTTCAACCAGTATGTCGCCGATAACGCCCTGCTGTCGCCCGCTACTCAATAAGCCTCCGCTCCCGCCGTCACCGTCCCCGATCGCGCCCTTGACCGCCCACTGGGCGGTCTCGACCCCGACCGTCTCGCCTCGTTGAATCCGCCCACACCGCGGCGGTATACAATATGAAGAAAGGAAAATCGGCACAGGGCGTCGACACTGGGGGTCACGGATGCAAGGCGGCACGCTCATCCAGGCATTATGGCGGGACTACACGGACCGGCAACCGGACATCAGCGCACTGGACCTGTGGTCGAGTGCCACCATGGCGGAATATCTCACCCTGCTGACCCCGAGCCTGGGGCCATGGTCGGCAAAGTCGCTGATTCCGGGACTCGCCGAACATGGATATACGCCACGTCAGCGCTATGCAATGCCCGAACGAGGGCTGCTGTTGACCTTGCTGGCCACCGACATGCCACGCCAGACCTGGCTTGTCCTGGCGGAATTCCAGGTCGCCACCCTGTCACGCCAGCCTCGCGACCTGTTGCAACGCCTGATTGACAGCGCCGACGGTCGGCCGGAAACGCTGCCCGTCGGCGGCCGCCCCTGGTCGATGCCGACCTGGGAAGACTACCAGGCCTTGCATCAGGCCGATCCACTGGCCGCCTGGCTGGCCGTCATGGGAACCCGTGTTCACCATCCGGGGTTCGACTGTGACCGGCTCGACACCTCCATGAAGACACTCGACAACCAGCTCGACCAGCGAGGCTACACAGGACATACCGACCGGCTGCAGGGCGTCTTTCCCGTATCACCGCTACTCGACTACCGCTTCTATCCAGGACATCCTCAGCGGTTGTGTTTTGCCCACGGGGAGCGTCGTGAGGTCAGCCTGGGCGGCCTGGCCCTTATCCAGCGGCGCGTCACTGCCAACCGGGAGCGCAGTGTGGAGCTGCTACTGCCTCATCATGCGCTGTGCGAACTCGGCTGACAGGCCCGACCG
Organism: Halomonas almeriensis; assembly: GCF_030409235.1. Classification (GTDB taxonomy): domain Bacteria; phylum Pseudomonadota; class Gammaproteobacteria; order Pseudomonadales; family Halomonadaceae; genus Halomonas; species Halomonas almeriensis. Next base: position 128,437 of record NZ_JAUFPO010000012.1, on the reverse strand, counting down.
GCACCAAGCTGCCACGCCACGACATCATCCACAGTTTCTGTGGATAAGACTGTGAATCAGCGTGGTAGAAAGCGTTCCAGCCCAGACGTCTCGGCCGCATGTCACAGAATGGTCAGTTTTTCGACATGCTGTCGCCAACCTGCGCGGATGATGCTGGAGCAGTGCTTGTCTGCTCCGGCGTCGATCAGCGAGTCGCGAATAGCCAGGCAGGTGCCGGGTGACGTGCGGCACGAAAACGGTACACTGGTCCCGGGCGGCGCTCAGGGTACGACATCCCGCTGCCGCACTGACTGCCCGCCACCCACTGGATATCGACCAGGAGACCATCGTCATGAACACTCCCCTCTGGCAACCATCCGCCGAGACGCTCGAGGCCACGCAGATGGCCGCCCTGATGCGCAGGATTGCCCGACAGGATGGAATTCCCTTAGAGGATTATCAGGACCTTCACGCCTGGAGCATCGAACACCCCCAGCGCTTCTGGTCAGAACTCTGGGATAGCTTCGATATCGTGGCCGAACACAAGGGTGACAGGGTCCTGGCGCAGCCGCAGGCCATGCCGGGGGCACAGTGGTTTCCCGATGCTCGGCTGAACTTCGCGGCCAACCTGCTGCGCAAGCGTGACGCAAGCCCCGCCCTGATCGTCCACGACGAGCGCGGCCGGCGTCGCGAGCTCAGTCATGCCGAGCTTTACCATCAGGTGGCCAGGCTGGCGCATGCGCTGCGCGAGGATGGGGTCCAGCCCGGCGATCGTGTGGCCGGCTTCGTGCCCAACAGCGAACATGCCATCATCGGCATGCTCGCCGCCGCCAGCTTGGGCGCCATCTGGTCTTCGTGCTCGCCGGACTTCGGCCATCAGGGCGTGCTGGACCGCTTCGGCCAGATCACCCCCAAGGTACTGATTGCCGCCGACGGCTATACCTGGAACGGCAAGGCGATCGATACCCGACAGCGGCTGGCCGAGATCGTCGACTCCCTGGAGGATCTGACCCACCTGGTGGTCTTCCCCTTTCTCGAGGATGCCCCGGACCTTTCGGGCATGCCGCGCGCCATTGCCTGGGATGACTACCTGAATAACACGGCCCAGGAAATCGACTTTCAGCAGCAGCCGTTCGATCACCCGCTCTACATTCTCTACTCATCCGGCACCACGGGAACCCCCAAGTGCATTGTGCACAGTGCCGGTGGCACCCTCCTGCAGCATCTCAAGGAACACCGCCTGCACACCGACCTGCGCGACTCGGACCGGCTCTTTTACTACACCACCTGCGGCTGGATGATGTGGAACTGGCTCGCCTCCGGACTGGCCAGCGGGGCCACCCTGGTGCTCTTTGACGGCGCGGCCTTCGCCCCGGACGCCGATGTGCTGTGGAGAATTGCCGAGCAGGAAGGCGTTAGCGTTTTCGGTACCAGTGCTCGCTATATCGCGGCCTGTGAGAAGGAAGGACTCGAACCCGGACGCGAGCATGACCTGAGTGCCCTGCGTGCCGTTCTCTCCACGGGATCGGCGCTGACCCATGAATCCTTCGACTATGTGTATCGCGACATCAAGCAGGACCTCTTGCTGGCATCCATATCCGGTGGCACCGATATCGTCTCTTGCTTTGCCCTGGGCTGCCCCATCCGCCCCGTCTATCGTGGCCAGCTGCAATGCCGCGGCCTGGGCATGGCCGTGGATGTCTTCGACGATGAAGGCCGTCCATTGCGTGGCGAAAAGGGCGAGCTCGTCTGCACGGCGCCCTTTCCTGCCATGCCGATCGGCTTCTGGAATGACCCGGATGGTGAACGCTACCACGACGCCTATTTCGCAAGCTTCGAGAACACCTGGGCGCATGGCGACTATGCGGAAATCACCCCGGAGGATGGCCTGATCATTCATGGCCGCTCCGATGCGGTGCTCAATCCGGGAGGCGTGCGCATCGGCACGGCCGAGATTTACCGCCAGGTCGAAAAGGTCGATGAGGTGCTGGAGTCGCTGTGTATCGGTCAGACGTGGGGAGACGATATTCGTGTCGTGCTGTTTGTTCGCCTGCGAGACGGGCTGACACTGGATGACCAACTGCGTCACCAGATCAGGACCACCATCCGCTCCAACGCCACGCCTCGCCATGTTCCGCAGCGCATCCTGCAGGTGGCGGACCTGCCTCGGACCCTGTCGGGCAAGCTGGTGGAGCTGGCCGTTCGCAATGTGGTCCACGGCGAGCCGGTCAAGAACCGTGAAGCGCTGGCTAACCCCGAAGCCCTGGCACTGTTCGAGGATCTTCCCGACCTGAGTGAATGAGCCCGGCGCTTGCCCGGCTCTATGGTTGGCTGGGCAGAAGCGGGCGGATCCATTAGCATGTCGCTTCATCACGCAAGCCCGACGAGGAGATCGGCATGTCGACCCTGAAAGGGATCGCCAGCCTGCTGGTACTGACGCTCAACACCCTTTTCTGGGGGGTGCCGCTGGTCGCACTCACCCTGTTGAAGCTGGTCACCCCCGGCCGTCCGTTGCGCCGCCGCGTGCTCCGGGGGCTGAATGCCATTGCGCGCTGGTGGCTGGATGTCAACCTATGGTGGATGCGCCATTGGGTGGCACCGCCCCTCGACATCGATCTGCCGCAATCACTCACGCAGGATGATTGGTGGTTGGTGCTCTCCAACCACCGCAGCTGGACCGATATCTTCGCCCTGCTGATGGTGCTGCATCGTCGCATTCCCATGCCGCACTTTTTCGTCAAGCGCCAGCTGATCTGGATTCCCGTGGTCGGTCTGGCCTTCTGGGCGCTGGAATTTCCCATGTTGCGGCGCCTGACCCGTGAACAGCGCGAAAAGCGCCCGCATCTGGCGCGCCGCGACCAGGAGGCTACAGAGCGCATGTGTCGCCATGCGCGTGAGCGCCCTATCGCCATCTACAACTTCGTGGAAGGCACCCGCTATACACCGGCCAAACACGCAGCACGGCAAAGCCCCTACCGGAATCTGCTGCCGCCGAGAGCCGGCGGTATTGCCCAGGTGGTCGGCCTGCTGGGTGACCGACTCGGCGGCATCCTCGATGTGACCCTGAGCTATGAGGCATCCGAGCCAAGCTTCTGGCGCTTTCTCTGCGGCCGGGAAGACACCATTCATGTTCACGTCCGGCAAATCCCGGTGCCCGACTGGATGCAGGACGGCCACTACCATCACGACTCGCACTACAAGGAACGCTTTCACTCATGGCTCAACGCGCTGTGGCAGGCAAAGGATGCCGCACTGGACTCGCCCTGATAGGCCTGACCCTCCTGTTGAGCGGCTGTGCCGCTCAATCCCATGGCCCCTCGGGCGATACCGCCACCGGGGCGACTGCCTCGCATAAGAACATTGCCGGCAACTGGGTGGCCATACGACGGGGCGATACCCTGGGCAGTATTGCCCAGCGGGCCGACGTGCCCCTGGTCCGGCTCAAGCGCTTCAATCCCGATGTCGAACCGAGAAGCCTGGCGGTCGGCCAGCGCGTCCTGGTACCCAGCCAGCGCGAGCGAGCGCCTTCCAGTGGCCCCTATCGGTATCAGATTCGACCGGGTGACACTTTTTCGTCCGTCGCGCGGCGCTTTGCCACCAGCGCGCAAGTTCTGGCAAGCGCCAATCAGGGCGTAGAGGCCACAGATCTCAAAGTGGGCCAGATGATCCAGGTGCCACTCGATGGCTCTTCCGCCGACGCCACGGTGGAGGCAAACCCTCGCCCGGCCACCACCGGGGCGTCCTCAGCGAGCGCTTCGGCACCGACTGACGCGGCCTCATCAAACCGTCAATGGCCCTGGCCGCTGGATAACTATCAAATCGCGCGTCGCTTCGGCAAGGATGATCACGGAACGCTGCAACCCATGCTGCTCTCGACCCATCAGGGCGCTCGTGCCATGGCCGTGGCCGATGGCCAGGTGCGCTTCGCCAACAGCATGCGGCAACTGGGCAAGGTCGTGATTGTTCACCACCCGGATAACCTGCAGAGTGTCTATGCCCGCTGTCGGTCGCTAGTGGTCGAGAGTGGCGAACAGGTCCAGGCCGGCAGTCCGCTATGCCAGGTCGGCCAGGCCAGCAACGGCCAACACCAACTGCTCTTCGACATGCGTCAAGGTGGCAAGCCCATGAATCCCGCCCGGGTCCTGCGCCAGGCCACCCCCGGGGCTTGAAGACACGCCTTGTGCGAGGCGTCATCACCTCTTCATCGTCTTGTCGCTGAGCTGTCATCCCTGCCACGCAACCTCTCGGGTGAAAGGTGCTGAACCAGCACCGGTACAGCAAGAGGTTAAATATGCGCATCTGCCTGGTCAGCGAAACCTGGTCACCCGATATCAATGGCGTGGCGCATACGCTCCAACAGTTGACCCGGCAATTGCTCGAGCGCGGCATGACGCTGCAGCTGGTCAGGCCGGCCCCGCAAGGCGAGTCACACTCGGAACCAGACATGAGCCTGGAGCTGCAGGTCAGAGGCTTTGCCATGCCCGGCTACAGCGATGTGCGGCTTGGGCTACCCGCGGACCGCCGCCTCAGGGCCATGTGGCAGAAACAAAGGCCCGATGTCGTCTATGTCGCTACTGAAGGGCCCCTGGGGTGGTCGGCCCTGCGCTGCGCCGAACGCCTGAATATCCCGGTGGTCAGTGGCTGGCATACTAACTTCGATCACTACTGCCGTGACTATGGCGTCGGCTGGCTGGAACCTCTGGTCACGCGGCGCCTGCGCCACTTTCACAACCGCTGCCACGCCACCCTGGTTCCCACCCATCACCAGGCCGAGGCATTGACCGCCAGAGGCTTCGAAAGGGTCGGGGTGATGGCCAGAGGCATTGACGGCGAGCAGTTCTCGCCGGCCCATCGGTGTTCTGAATTGCGGCCAGGCTGGGACAGCGACGGGCACCGTCCGGTGGCCCTGCATGTCGGCCGCCTGGCGGCGGAAAAGAACCTTGGGGTATTACGGGAAACCTGTGCCGCCCTGCTGAATGCCTACCCCGAGATGCGTATCGTGGTGGTGGGCGATGGACCGCAACGCGAAAGCCTGCAAAAAGCGCTTCCGGACGTGCATTTCACCGGCTTCATCGATGCCCGACTTCTGGCACAACACTACGCCAGTGCCGACTTCTTCCTGTTTCCCTCGCTATCCGAAACCTGGGGCAATGTCGTCCTCGAGGCCATGGCCAGTGGTCTGGCCGTGGTGGCCTTTCGCCACGCGGCGGGACGCGAATTGATAGCGCATGAGGTCAACGGTCTCCATCTGGAGCCGAATGATAGCGCGGCGTTTCGCGATGCTGCGCTCAGCCTGGCCCGGCAACCCGAGCGCTGTGCGCGGCTCGGCGAGGCAGCACGAGAGCGCGCCCTGCAGTATCGCTGGCCGGCCATCACCGATGAGTTTGTTGCCGCCTTGAACCTGGCGCGGGAGGCCCAACATGAAGACACTGAGCAGTGCCGTGTTTGAACGTCTCGACCTTCTGGAATGGCAGTTATGTCAATGGATGGCCGGCTTCAGTATCCATCGACGCTGGCTGGCCAGCCTGCGATGGGCAAGCCGAGCCGGGGACTGGCCGATCTGGGTCGCGCTCATAGCCGCCCAGCCCCTTCTGCATGAAGGACCCCAGGCGGCGCGGATAATGGGCCAGTATATCCTGACCGCCCTGGTGGCGATTGGTATCTATCGGCTGGTGAAAACCCGTCTTTGTCGTGAAAGGCCCTTCATCACCTTTCATACCATTGCCTGCAACGAACCTGCCCGGGACCGCTACAGCTTTCCCAGCGGTCACACCATGCACGCCGTGATGTTCATGACGCTGTGCATGGTAGATACGCCCTGGCTGACCCCCTGGTTGTTGCCCATTGTCATCCTGATCGCGATCTCGCGGGTCGGACTGGGACTCCACTACATCAGCGATGTCATCGCCGGCGGCATTCTGGGCTATTGCATGGCATTGTTCAGCCTGGGGCTGAGCGGCGGGGCCTGACATCGGCCAGCTGACAGCCTGGAAGGCGAATGGCATGCTGATGGCATGACCGCATACGACCCCGAGAACTTCGCCGACTTCCTCCTGAAGACCCCACCACTGGTGCGCTTTCGACATCTCCTGGGCCAGCAAAGAGCTGACCGGATGTTGCAATGCCTTAATGACGAGCTGGCGTGGCAGCAGCCACGCCTGCGTCTGTTCGGACGCGAGCACCCCATCCCCCGCCACCAGGTCTGGATGGGCGATGCCGCCTACCGCTACTCGGGCCAGGACTTCGAGCCGGAAGAATGGCATCCCGGCGTCATGGAAATCCGCCAGGCGCTACAGGAACGACTCCAGCAGGCGGGGTTCGAGGCGACATTCAACAGCGTACTGATCAACCGGTACGCCCATGGCCAACACCGCATGGGATGGCACAGTGATAACGAACCCGAGCTGGGCGCTCGGCCCCTCATCGCCTCACTCAGTCTTGGCCGTGAGCGTCCACTGCGTTTCCGCTGGAAGGATCGCCGGGCACCGGCCTTCAATATCGATCAGCCCGACGACAGCGTCCTGATGATGGGCCCCGGGGTACAGTCGGAGCTGGAACACAGCCTGCCTGATCGAAAGGGCCAGGGGTTACGCATCAGCCTGACCTTTCGCTGGATACACTATTGAGCCCAGTTGACCCGGCTGATGCCCTCTCGCCTTGTTTTGCCGGTTGGCGCATGAAAACGGCCACTCAAAGGTAGCCGCTGTGTTGAATGCCGAAAAGATAACGGTATAAATCTAGCCGCGATGATAACCCGGGGTCACAAAGGGCATTCGCGTCACGGTCACCGCCAGGCGCTTGCCACGCACCTCGGCGTACACCACCTGGCCAGGGTGCGCCAGCTCACTGGTTACATAGCCCATGGCCACCGGCCGCCCCAGGCTGGGTCCGAAACCACCCGAGCAGACCACGCCTGCCGGCTCTCCATGCTCATCGAGCAACGGAGCCCCCTCGCGAACCGGGGCACGCCCCTCACCCAGCAGGCCAACGCGCTTGCGCCGATGATCCTTCTCGGCCACCTGGTGCAGGATGAGTTCGGCACCGGGGAAGCCGCCGGCACGTTCTCCGTCCTGACGCCGCGGCTTGCCGATGGCCCAGATGAGCCCGGCTTCCACGGGTGTGGTCGAGGTATCCAGATCATGGCCATACAGACACAGGCCTGCCTCGAGGCGCAGCGAGTCCCGCGCCCCCAGGCCGACCGGCGCCACTTCAGGCTCCGAAAGCAGGCGTCTGGCCAGTGCCTCTGTCGACGCCGCCGGCACCGAGATTTCGAAACCATCCTCTCCGGTATAACCACTGCGACTGACCCAGACCTCGACCCCGTCGATCATGAAGCGACCATGCTGCATGAATACCAGATTGCAGGCCGGCGGACACAGCCGCTGCATGACCGCGGCGGCTTCCGGCCCCTGAAGTGCCAGCAATCCTCGATCGAGCTCTTCTATCGAATGCCCCGACAGCCCCTGGCGCAGATGAGCAATGTCCTGCTCCTTGCAGGCCGCATTGACTACCAGATAGAAATGATCCCCGGCATTGACGATCATCAGATCATCCAGGATACCGCCTTCTTCGGAGGTAAAGAGGCCATAGCGCTGCCGCCCCGCTTCGAGCCCCACCAGATCGGACGGCACCAGGGTTTCCAGCGCTCCGGCCGGGTCCGGTCCATGCAGTAGCACCTGGCCCATATGGGATACATCGAACAGACCGCAGGCCTGGCGAGTATGTTCATGCTCTTTCTTGACCCCGGCGGGGAACTGGACCGGCATGGAGTATCCAGCAAAGGACACCATGCGTGCGCCAAGTTCCTCATGCAGATCAAAAAGCGGTGTCTTGCGTTGTTCTTTCATTGCCTGGCCAACCTTTTCCCGTGACAGAATGAACATGGCCGGCTTGAAGCCGGCCATGTCGTCATCATCATGACTTGTCGAGATCCTCGCCCGGCAGGACTTGCTTGCCGTCGAAATAATCCCGCGAGAGCTTGAAGACCACCGGCGACAACAGCGCCAGGGCCACCAGATTGGGAATGGCCATCATGGCATTGAAGACACTCGCCAACAGCCACACAAAGCCCAGCGGCAGCACGGAGCCGGCAAAGATCGCCAGGATGTAGACCACCCGATAGATCTTGATGGAGCCAACGCCGAACAGGAACTCGAAACACTTCTCGCCATAGAAGGCCCAGCCCAGAATAGTGGTGAAGGCAAAGACGGCGAGCGCGAAGGAGACCACATACTGGCCGACACCCGGCAGGGCCTCATTGAACGACATCGCCGTCAGCGCGGCGCCGGTTTCCCCGGACGTCCAGGCGGTGGTCAGGATGGCCAGCGCCGTGATGCTGCACACCACGATGGTATCGATGAAGGTGCCAAGCATGGCGATCAAGCCCTGACGCACCGGATTCTTGGTCTGTGCGGCCGCGTGGGCGATGGGCGCACTGCCAAGCCCCGCCTCGTTGGAGAAGACTCCGCGTGCCACGCCGAACTGAATGGCCTTGGCAACGGCGGCACCGGCGAAACCGCCCGCGGCGGAGATCGGCGTGAAGGCATGGCCGAAGATCAAGCCGAGGGCCGCGCCGATCTGGTCGGCATTGATGATCAACACCAGCAGACCGCAGAGAATATAGGCCACGGCCATGATCGGCACGAGCTTGCCGGCAACCTTGGCAATCCGCTTGATGCCGCCCAGGATGACCGCACCGGCCAGCACCATGATCACCAGACCGGTGACCCAGTGGGGAATGCCCAGGGACTCACCCAGGCCATCGGCCACCGAATTGGACTGAACGGTGTTGCCGATGCCGAAGGCCGCTACCGCGCCAAAGAAGGCAAAGGCCATGCCCAGCCAGGCCCACTTCTTGCCGAGGCCATTGCGAATGTAATACATAGGGCCGCCAACGTGATCCCCCGCTTCGTCGACCTCACGGTAGCGAACCGCAAGCACGGCCTCGGCAAACTTGGTCGCCATGCCGACTAGGGCCGTGATCCACATCCAGAAGACGGCACCCGGACCGCCCAGAAAAATGGCCGTGGCCACACCGGCGATGTTACCCGTACCGATGGTGGCCGACAGCGACGTCATCAGGGCATTGAATGGCGACACTTCGCCACCTTTGCGATCGTCTGCCGGTGTGGTGCGCCCACCCCACAGCAGCTTGAAGCCCATCCCCAGCTTGCGAATTGGCAGCAACTTGAGCCCCAGCTGTAGATAGAGGCCCACCCCGAGCAGCAGAACCAGCATCAGAGGACCCCAGACGATCCCCTCGATGGATGACAGTAGATTGGTCAAGGTTTCCACGTTTTGTCTCCCTCACGATTATTGTTATGCATCCCGGAGGTTGTTCTCCGATGCATGGCCAGAGAATGCGGCCGGAACCGCAATGCGACGAACCCGTTTACCATAGCGAATTCCTCCGCTTTCGCTCCAGCCCCATATACGAAAATCTTGGCATCATGGCGCAAAACAGCAAAAACGCTCATGGCCGAGTGGAAGCTTGCCGCCAGGCTTCCGGATTTCCCCTTGCCGAACAGACACAGCACCAGACCCTCCGGCGCGCCCATCCACTCTGTTTCTTATAAGAAACAAAAGGCACTCTACCCAGCCCGATGTCGAACAACAAGCGCTCGCGGCCAACAGGCTAAAGGCCCTGAACAGGTGCTCTTGCAAGGCCAACGATGATTTGCAGACCACCGCGCCGATGGCGCCAGCGGCGCCGAGCAGGGCATTGCCGCCCGAGCCAGGCATAAGCATGGGCAATTTCTGCGGGGTTTTCTATCATGGGCACAGGCGCAAGCGTTTGCGGGCACTCTCATGCCCCCGGGCCTCGCCAAAACGTCATGATGACGTTAGGATTCACCTCAGCCAGTCAACATTTTTCGTATAGGAAACCAGCATGAGCGCTATCCCTGCCAATCTGTATTATGCCGACAGCCATGAATGGATCCTGGATAACGGTGATGGCACGGTCACCATCGGTATCACGGATCACGCTCAGCAATCCCTGGGTGACGTGGTGTTCGTCGAGCTTCCCGAAGTGGGCACCCACCTGGCCAAGGGCGACGAATTCGGTGTGGTCGAATCCGTGAAAGCCGCTTCCGACCTCTTCGCCCCGGTCTCCGGTGAAGTCGTGGCCGTCAATGAATCGCTCGAGGATGCCCCCGAGTCCATCAATGAGTCGCCCTACGAAGATGCCTGGCTCATGAAGCTGCGCCTTGAAAGCGCCGCGGATCTTGACGACCTCCTCGATGCCGATGCCTATCAGGCGATTGCGGCCGCCGAGGAATAAGTCCTCCTCGCCCGGTGACGATGGCGCCGGGCCTCCTTTCGACTTTCGGCTGCCGCATGTCACGCGACATCGGGGCCAATCGACACCAAAGGTATGTCATGGCTTTCGATAACCGCCGCCTGGCCCAGCTGGCCAACCACGATGCCTTCCTGCAGCGTCACAATGGACCCGACGCCGACGACATCGCCACCATGCTCGAAACCCTGGAACTCGACAGCATGGAGAGGCTCATCGAGCAGACCATTCCCGCGGGGATTCGCCTGGGGCGCGAGCTGGACCTGGACCCGCCACGCAGCGAGGCCGAAGCCCTCGACTACCTTTACCGCCTGGCGCGACAGAATCGCGTGGCCAAGAGCTACATCGGCCAGGGCTACTACGACACCCTCCTGCCCGCCGTGATTCAGCGCAACGTGCTGGAAAATCCCGGCTGGTATACCGCCTATACGCCCTATCAACCGGAAATCTCCCAGGGGCGCCTCGAAGGCTTGCTGAACTTCCAGCAGATGATCATGGACCTGACGGGCATGAGTCTGGCCAATGCCTCCCTGCTGGATGAGGCGACGGCCGCCGCAGAAGCCATGGCGCTGTGTCGCCGGGCCAACAGGAAGGCGAAGTCGAATGCCTTCTTCGTAGCCGATGATGCCTTCCCGCAAACCCTAGATGTGGTCCGCACCCGGGCCCATTATTTCGGCTTCGAGCTCATCGTGGGGCCCGCCGAGTCGATTGCCGATCAGGAGGTTTTCGGTGCACTGCTGCAATATCCCGGTGAAAGCGGTAGGGTCAACGACCTCAGCCAGTTGATCCACCAGGCCGCTCAGGCCGGTATCATGACCTGCGTGGCGGCCGACATCATGTCGCTGGTCCTGCTCAGGGAGCCGGGGACCATGGGGGCCGACATTGTCATCGGGTCGGCACAACGCTTCGGTGTGCCCATGGGCTTCGGCGGACCGCATGCGGCCTTTTTCGCCACCACCGACAAGCTCAAGCGCTCGATCCCCGGCAGAATCATCGGCGTCTCCCGGGATGAGCATGGTCATACCGCTTTTCGCATGGCCATGCAGACCCGTGAACAACATATCCGCCGTGAAAAAGCCACCTCCAACATCTGTACGGCCCAGGCGCTGCTGGCCAATATTGCCGGATTCTATGCGGTCTATCATGGCGCCCAGGGGCTGCGGACCATCGCCGGCCGGATTCACCGCCTCACCACCATTCTGGCCACCGGGCTGCGCCAAGCTGGCGTCAAGCTGGTGCACGACACCTGGTTCGACACCCTGCGGCTGACCGGCGTGGATGCCGGCAAGATCCATGGCCGCGCCATGGCCCAGGACGTCAATCTGCGCTACTTCGCGGATGGCGACGTCGGCCTGAGCCTTGACCAGACCACGACGGCGCATGATGTCGGGCAGCTCTTCGATGTGCTGCTCGGCGAGGAGCATGGACTGGCGGTGCCGGTGCTCGATGAAGCGGTCGTGGCCGAGGGGCTCACCGGGATCCCGCCTGACTGCCAGCGTGAATCCGATTTTCTGACCCACCCGACCTTCCGGCGCTATCACAGCGAAACCGAGATGCTGCGCTACCTCAAGCGACTGGAAAACAAGGACCTCTCCCTGGCGCACGCCATGATCCCGCTGGGCTCGTGCACCATGAAGCTGAACGCCACCGCCGAAATGATGCCCATCTCCTGGCCCGAGCTGGCGCGCATTCATCCCTTTGCGCCCCAGGATCAGGTGGCCGGATACAAGCAGATCATCGGCGAGCTCGGCGCCTTTCTGAAAGAGATCACCGGCTATGATCACATCGCCATGCAGCCCAATTCCGGCGCCCAGGGCGAATACGCCGGCCTGATTGCCATACGCCGCTATCAGCAGGCCCAGGGTCAGGGGCACCGGCACGTCTGCCTGATACCCAGCTCGGCTCACGGCACCAACCCCGCCTCGGCCGCCATGGCTCACATGAAGGTCGTCGTTGTCGAATGCGACGATCAGGGCAACATCGACCTCGAGGACCTGCGCCACAAGGCTCAGGCGCATCATGATGACCTGTCCGCCATCATGCTGACCTATCCCTCCACGCACGGCGTCTTCGAGGAAGGCATTCGTGAAGCCTGCGAGATCGTCCACGAGCATGGAGGCCAGGTCTACATCGATGGCGCCAACATGAACGCCCAGGTGGGGCTGGCACGGCCCGGCGACTTCGGCGGCGACGTCTCTCACCTCAACCTGCACAAGACCTTCTGCATCCCGCATGGTGGCGGTGGGCCCGGCATGGGGCCGATCGGTGTCAAAGCGCACCTGGCCGCCCACGTACCCAACCACAGTGTGCGTCGTCTCGAGGGCGTCGACGCCGAGGCCGGCGCGGTGGCGGCGGCTCCCTTCGGCAGCGCCTCGATCCTGCCCATCTCCTGGGCCTACATCAAGATGATGGGAGCTCGTGGACTGCGTGAGGCCACCGAGCTGGCCATTCTCGGCGCCAACTACATTGCCCGACGCCTCGCCGAACACTATCCGGTGCTGTACAAGGGCAGCCACGGCAATGTGGCCCATGAATGCATCATCGATATCCGGTCGCTCAAGAGCAGCTCGGGCATCAGCGAGGAGGATATCGCCAAGCGCCTCATGGACTATGGATTCCATGCCCCCACCATGTCCTTTCCGGTGCCCGGCACCCTGATGATCGAGCCCACGGAATCGGAATCGCTGTATGAGCTGGATCGCTTCTGCGACGCCATGATCCATATCCGCGAGGAAATCGCCCAGGTCGAACGCGGCGACTGGCCGACGGACAACAACCCCCTGGTCAAGGCCCCGCATACCATGACCGACATCATGCAGGATGAATGGCACCGTCCCTATTCCAGGGAAGTCGGCGCCTTCCCCACTCCGGCCGTGAAGTCAGCCAAGTACTGGCCGACGGTCAATCGAGTGGATAATGTCCAGGGTGACCGCCAGCTGATCTGCTCCTGCCCGAGCATCGAGGCCTATCGCGAATAATCAATCCGCCTGATAGCTCAGGCTCCTGCCAGCACTGTCCCGGGTACGGCTCGCGCTGGCGAACATGCTGGCTGCCCTCCGGGCTGAGCCATCGCCAGCCGACGCGAGCCGTTTTCCAACCGGCAGGATGCCAGCAGGCCCCTGCCGGTAGCGCAGCGCTGCACCTTCGGCGGTCCCGTGATAGCATCAACTGGCGTTCGAAACCCGCTTCTCAGCCCTGGCTGAACAGGCTCTGAACGCCATGCCACGAATCCCTTTTTGCCGCGACACGGAAGCCCAGCATGGCCGACACCATCTCCAGCACCATCTCGCCGGAAGGCAGCCTGGAAATTCTCTCCCAGCAGGAAGTCAACCGCTTGCACGATACATCACGCAAGGGCCTACATGAGCTGCTGCGCAGCTGTGCGCTGGCCGTGCTGAATTCGGGCAACCCCACCGATGACGGCCTGGCCCTGATGGAGACCTATGCGGATTTCGATATCGAGGTCATCCAGCAAGATCGCGGCGTGCGTCTGCAGCTGTCCAACGCGCCCGCCGAGGCCTTCGTTGACGGCCGCATGATTCGCGGGATTCGAGAGCACCTGTCATCGGTGCTGCGCGATATCGTTTATGTCTACAACGAGATTCAGACTCGCCAGCGTTTCGACCTATCCACGGGTGAAGGCACCACCAATGCGGTGTTTCATATCCTGCGCAAGGCCGGCACCCTCAAGCCGAGCCGTGACCCCAGCCTGGTCGTCTGCTGGGGCGGCCACTCGATCACCCGGGAAGAATACGACTACACCAAGCATGTCGGCTATCACCTGGGGCTCCGCGATCTGGATATCTGCACCGGCTGCGGCCCGGGCGCCATGAAGGGGCCGATGAAAGGGGCCAACGTGGCACACGCCAAGCAACGACGTCGTGAGGGTCGCTATCTGGGCGTGTCAGAGCCGGGCATCATAGCCGCCGAAGCACCCAACCCGATCGTCAATGAACTGGTGGTGATGCCGGATATCGAAAAGCGACTAGAGGCCTTCGTGCGCCTCGGTCATGGCATCATTGTCTTTCCCGGAGGCGTGGGCACCGCCGAGGAAATCCTATACCTGCTGGGCATACTCCTCCACCCGGACAACGAGGACATGGCACTCCCAGTGATCCTTACCGGTCCTGCCGACTCTGCGGACTACTTCAAGCGCATCGACGAGTTTCTGGTCTATACCTTGGGCGAGGCGGTACGCAATCTGTACCGGATCATCATCGACGACCCCGTCGAGGTCGCACGTGTCATGCGCGATGGCATCTATGAGGTCAGCGAGTACCGGCGACAGCGTCAGGATGCCTTCTACTTCAACTGGCGACTCAACATCGCGCGAGACTTCCAGGAACCCTTCGAGCCGGATCACGCCAGCATGGCCGCCCTCGCCCTGCACCGTAATCAGCCGGTACACGAGCTCGCCGCCAATCTGCGTCGGGCCTTCTCGGGGATCGTGGCCGGCAATGTCAAGGAACGCGGAATCCGCTGTATCGAATCCCACGGTCCTTTCCGGCTCAGCGCGGAACCCGAACTCATGGCCCGCCTGGATGACCTGTTGACCTCTTTCGTCGCCCAGGGCCGAATGAAGCTAACGGGTGAATACGTGCCCTGTTATACGCTGGGCTGAGGGTCGAAGAAGGAAGAAGGAAGAAGGAAGAAGGAAGAAGGAAGAAGGAAGAAGGAAGAAGGAAGAAGGAAGAAGGAAGAAGGAAGAAGGAAGAAGGAAGAAGGAAGGCAGCATGACCCACGACGGCATAGAGTCAAGGTTTTTTTCTTCGCTCTTCAAGGCGCGCAGCGCCGTTTTTCCCTCTTCCAGCGGCGCCAGCCGCGTTCTTGAAGCTTACGGCGCAGCCGAGGGCTTCCACCAAAGCCCCATAGCGTGCAGCAGCAGCCCCAGGGTGGCGCCGTGAGACACCAGGACCGGCCAGCCGGTCCAGGTGGCGAAAAGCGCCTGCCAGAGACCCATCAGGACAATGCCGGCGGCCAGTAGAGCGGCCAATCGTCGGACCAGAACGCCCAGCAAGTGTCGATGGTCTGCCGATAATTGCCACCACTGATAGATCGCCAGCGTGGCGGCACCAACGCCGCCCAGCAGGAGCATGGCGAGGTGCGTATCATGTCCGCCCAGGTAATACCGCGGAACGCTGACCAGCATGAGCACCAACAGACCGATCAGCAGGCTGCAGCGCGCCGGGGAAACATTCATATTCAGGCAACCTTGAGCTGCTGGGTCTCGATCCACTCATCGACCCAAGGCAGGGCCTCATCGTCGGCCATGAAGGTTTCCATGGCATCGATCTCGAGGCGCTCGCCCAGGCGCTGAGCGCCCTGCTCCTGAAGAAGCTCGTCGAGATGTCGCCCGGCACCGCAATAGGAATCGACGTAGGAGCTGTCGCCAAGGGCGATCAGACCATAGCGCAGTTCACCGAGTCCGGGGCTCTTGGCCTGCAGGTCACGCACAAACGCCACCAGATTACCCGGGAAGTCCCCGCTACCGGTACTCGAGGTGCAGAACAGTGCCAGGTCCGTGGGAGACTCGATGAGATCGCTCAAGCTGGGCTGATCGAAGATCGCCACCTCATACCCAGCCTGCTCGAAGAGCGGCGAGACCTGCTCGGCGACGTCCAGGGCTCCGCCGTACACGGTTCCCACGAATATCTTGAGTTTCGGCATATCGATGTTTTCCGTGGAAAATTCACCATGATGTTAACACCCATGGCCTGGCCTCGCACCTGGCGAAGCGTTTTTTACCCGGGGATGAATGCAAATGCCATGAATGAAAACACCAGCATCGGAAGAACCGATACTGGTGCCAGGAGACGGGGCGGACGGCGATCTCATCCTTCGTCGGCAAGCGACTCGACCCGGATCTTGAGCTTCTGGCCGGGCCGGAAGGTCACGACACGCCGTGCCGAGATCGGAATCTCTTCTCCCGTTTTGGGATTACGCCCCGGGCGCTCGCGCTTATCGCGCAGGTCGAAATTACCGAACCCGGAAAGTTTAACCTGCTCGTTTTCGCGCAGGCAACCGCGTATTTCCTCGAAGAAGGTTTCCACCATTGACTTGGCCTCCCGCTTGGAGAGACCGAGTTCAGCGTGCAAGTGTTCAGCCAGTTCCGCCTTGGTCAACGCCCCCATGCTGCTTTCCTCACGCAGTGTCGATCGATCCGGAACCGAGAGCCTGTAAGGCATCCGATGGCCCTCAGGTGCGCAACTCGGCGCCCAGGGTGTTACGCGATGCCATCACGATGGATTCGACCAACTGATTGATTTCTTCGTCATTAAGCGTGCGCGAAGGATGCTGCCAGGTCAAGCCCAGGGCGATGCTCTTGCGGCCTTCCGGCACACCCTGGCCCTGGTAGACGTCGAACAGGTGGGCATCGACCAGCCATTCACCGGCCTCCTGCTCGAGAATATCCAGCAAGTCCTGGACGGGCTTTTCGGCGTCAACCAGGAACGCGAGGTCGCGCCGCACTTCCGGAAAGCGGGACAACGGCTTGAAGGCCGGAATCCGACCCTGACTCAGCGCCTCCAGCTCGACCTCGAACAAGAGCGCATCGACCTTGAGCCCGAGCTGGGCTCTCACGGCAGGGTGCAGCTTGCCGATCCAACCGACCGGCTGCCCCTGATGCAGGACGCGAGCACTCTGACCGGGATGCAGTGAAGGGTGCTCGGCCGCTACGAAGGACCATGCCCGAGCGCCCTCGCCGAGTTCCATCAGACTCTCCAGGTCTCCCTTGAGATCGAAAAAATCCACTGGCGCGTTGTCACCGTGCCAGCCCTCGGGGTCACGCTTGCCACAGACTAGAGCCCCGAGCATGGGCACCTGCTCCAGATCATCCAGTGGGCCACGGAAGACCAGCCCGGTCTCGAACAACCGTACTCGCGGCTGCTGACGATTAAGATTGTGCTGCAGAGCACGAATCAGACCGGGGAACAGGCTGGCCCGCATCACCGAAAGATCATTGGAAATGGGATTGGCAAGCGCCGGTGACACCGCATCGGGCAGCAGGGTCGTCTGCAACTCGGGCGCCACGAAGCTGTAGGTCACGGCCTCGAAGTAACCGCGCGAGACCATTCGACGACGCAAAGACGCCAGCGGATGGGTCGCCTCGTTATC
Organism: Halomonas almeriensis; assembly: GCF_030409235.1. Taxonomy (GTDB): domain Bacteria; phylum Pseudomonadota; class Gammaproteobacteria; order Pseudomonadales; family Halomonadaceae; genus Halomonas; species Halomonas almeriensis. The sequence continues at coordinate 111,048 of NZ_JAUFPO010000012.1, read as the reverse complement.
GGGACGAGGCCCCAGGCGGGCTCGGGGAGGCCGACTGGGCAGCTGATTGTAGCCATGGATGCGAGCGATTTCCTCGATCAGATCCTCTTCGATGGCAATATCGAAACGCCAGCTGGGCACCCTCGCCTGCCAGCCTTGTGCGACGCTGCTCACCGTAATGCCCAGTCGCTGGAGAATCTCGCTGACTTCGTCTTCCGCCAGCACCTTGTCCAGCGCCTGATCCAGACGACCACGGCGCAGCAGCACCTCTGCCTGGTCATGGTCGGCTTCGCCAGCCACGGCTTCGGTCAGCGGTCCGGGCTGCCCCCCGGTGATCTCCACCAGCAGCGCCGTGGCACGCTCCGCGGCCTCGCGCACTCGCTGCGGATCGACACCGCGCTCGAAGCGGTGCGATGCATCGGTGTGCAAGCCATAGTGGCGCGCCTGGCCGGCGATGGCCAAGGGAGAAAAGTGCGCCGCCTCGAGGAAGATGTCACGAGTGCCCTGATGGACACCGGAATGCTCGCCGCCCATGACACCCGCGATCGCCAGCGGGCCCCGGGCATCGGCGATGACCAGGGTGTCCTCGCTCAAGGCAACCTTCTGGCCATCGAGCAGGGTCAGCGGCTCCTGATGCCGGGCATGGCGAACCACGATGGCGTCATGGAGGTTGTCCCGGTCAAAGGCATGCAGGGGCTGACCGAGTTCGAGCATGACATAGTTGGTGACGTCGACCACCGGATCAATGCTGCGCACACCGCCGCGACGCAGACGCTCGACCATCCAGAGCGGTGTCGGAGCCGTGACGTCAACGTTGCGAATCACCCGACCGAGGTAGCGCGGGCACCCCGCTTCAGCCTCGATACGTACCGGGAAGGTCTCGTCGTGTCGAGCCTCGACCGGGTCGAGCGGCGGTGGCGCAACCGGCAGGCGATTGAGGACGCCCACCTCGCGCGCCATGCCCTGAATGCTCAGGCAGTCACCCCGATTGGGGGTCAGGTCGACCTCAATGGTGCTGTCATCAAGCGTCAGGTAATCACGGACGTCGTCGCCGACCGGTGCGTCGTCAGGCAACACCAGAATACCGGCAGAGGTTTCCTGATCCAGTCCCAGCTCGGAGGCCGAGCAGATCATGCCCCGGGACTCGACGCCCCGCAATTTGGCCTTCTTGATCCGAAAGCCTTTCGGGTCCTCGGCGGGCAGCACGGCACCGACCCGGGCAAAGGCTATCTTCTGACCCTGTGCCACATTGGGGGCCCCGCAGACAACCTGAAGCCTTTCGACACCATCGTTGACCTGACAGACGCTCAGCTTGTCGGCATCGGGATGCGGGGCGAGCTCGGTTACCTCGGCCACCACGACTCCCGTGAAGGCAGCCGCCACGGGCTCAATACCGTCGACCTCGAGACCCGCCATGGTGACCTGATCGGCCAACTGCTGGGTCGTCAGTGCCGGTGAGACCCATTCACGCAGCCACTGTTCGGAAAATTTCATGGCAATTCCTATCGCTGTGCTCACCGGGAGTATCGCCATCGGCACACGCTCGCAAGGGCTGCTACAAGGGTGCTGAGCCCGTTACCGCCGAGCGCTGGCGGCCTTGCTGAGGCAGGCGCTGTGCTCTGGGCCCACCCCCTGCCTCGACGCGTCCAGCCTGACCACGAATCTCCCTGGCTATGTATTGGTGACTATCAGGCGAACTGCTGAAGGAAGCGCAGGTCGTTGTCGAAGAACAGTCGCAGATCGTTGACGCCATAGCGCAGCATGGCCAGACGCTCAGCCCCCATGCCAAAGGCAAAACCGGTATAGCGTTCACTGTCGATGCCGGAATGGCGAAAGACCTCTGGGTGGACCATGCCGCAGCCCATGACTTCAAGCCAGCCGCTCTGCGAACAGACCCGGCAGCCGTCGCCGTCGCACATCACGCACGCTATGTCGACTTCGGCCGAAGGCTCGGTGAACGGAAAATAGGAAGGCCGGAAGCGTACCGCCAGGTCATCGCGCTCGAAGAAGGCATGCAGGAAATCCTGGATGGTGCCCTTGAGATCGGAAAAACGCACATCCTCGTCGACCAGTAGGCCTTCCACCTGGTGGAACATGGGGGTATGCGTCAGGTCCGAATCACTGCGGTAGACACGGCCGGGGCAGACAATGCGAATCGGCGGCTCGCCGCTTTTCATGGTGCGCACCTGCACCGGTGAGGTATGAGTGCGCAGCAGGCGGCTGGCGTCGAAATAGAAGGTATCGGCCATACCACGGGCCGGATGATGCGCCGGAATGTTCAGGGCCTCGAAGTTATGGTAATCATCCTCGATCTCCGGCCCCACGGCCACGTCATAACCGACATGGGTGAAAAGCCCCTCGATGCGCTCCAGGGTGCGTGTAACCGGGTGCAGTCCACCGCCTGCCTCGCCACGCCCGGGCAGGGTGACATCTAACGTCTCCTCGCCCAGACGAGCTTCCAGGGCCGCCTTCTCGAGGGCCTGCTTACGCTCATCGAGCTCGGCGGTCAGCGCCTGCTTGGCCTGGTTGATACGCTCCCCTGCCGCCGGACGTTCTTCCGCGGGCAGCTGGCCAAGCCCCTTGAGTAGCGCGGTGATCTCGCCCTTCTTGCCGAGGTAGCGAACGCGCAGATCCTCCAGGGCTGTCATGTTGTCGGCCGCCTGAATGGCCGCACGCGCCTCGGAGACCAGTGTGGGAAGATGGTCCATCCGTTGATGCTCCATATCTCGTTCCCGGCCTGCCGACCTGACCGCCTCATGCGGGGGCGGACATCGCTGCCGGGATGACATGCAAAAAAAACAGGGGAAGAGCGGCTGCTCTTCCCCTGCGACGATCATCGGGGCGGAACGCCTTCATAGCGAACCGACGACCCTCTCGACCCTCTTTACTGGGCAGCCTTGGCCTTCTCGACGATGGCAGCAAAGGCTGCCTTCTCGTTGACGGCCAGGTCAGCCAGAACCTTGCGGTCGATCTCGATCCCGGCCTTTTTCAGACCACCGACAAAACGGCTGTAGGACATGCCGTGCTGACGGGCACCGGCGTTGATGCGCTGGATCCACAGAGCGCGGAACTGACGCTTACGCTGGCGACGGTCGCGGTAGGCATACTGACCGGCCTTGATGACAGCCTGCTTGGCCACGCGAAAAACGCGCGAACGAGCACCGTAGTAGCCCTTGGCCTGCTTGAGGATCTTCTTGTGACGACGGCGTGCGACGACACCACGCTTGACACGAGTCATGGCTTACTCCTGACGTTAAAAATGGGCAACCAAGGGTTACAGGTTCGGCAGCATGCGCTGCACGAGCGGCTTGTCAGCGTCATGGACCTGCTTCATTCCGCGCAGATGACGCTTACGCTTGGTCGACTTCTTGGTCAGGATGTGGCTGCGGAAAGACTGCTTGTGCTTGAAGCCATTGGCCGTCTTCTTGAAGCGCTTGGCTGCGCCGCTGTTGCCTTTGATTTTCGGCATGAGATGAGCTCCGCTCGAGATTGTTGAGAAAACCCGGGGCCGAAGGCAGGCCTGCAAGGCCCGCCAACCGTTTAACTGGCCGCCGAATCACTTCTTCTTGGGGGCAATGATCATGATCATCTGTCGGCCTTCCATCTTGGGGAAGGATTCGACAGTGCCGATCTCCTCGAGATCGGCGGCAATGCGCTCCATCAGTTTACGACCGATGTCCTGGTGGGCCATCTCTCGACCACGGAAACGCAGGGTGACCTTGCCCTTATCGCCACCTTCGAGGAAACGGGTCAGATTCTTCATCTTGACCTGGTAGTCCCCCTCGTCGGTGCCAGGCCGGAATTTGACTTCCTTGACCTGGATCTGCTTCTGCTTTTTCTTTTGAGCCGCCTTCTGCTTCTTCTGCTCGAAGACGAACTTGCCGTAGTCCATGATCTTGCAGACGATCGGATCGGCATTGGAGATCTGTACGAGGTCCAAACCAGCCGCTTCGGCACGCTCGAGGGCGTCTCGCGTCGGCAGGATACCGAGCTGCTCGCCATCGCTGTCGATCAGGCGTACCTGTTCGTCGGTGATTTTCTCGTTCATCGGTGGACGCTTTTCCTGCGGACGTCCTCTGGGGTTGCTTCTCTTGATGGTTCCGCCTCCACTTCTGTCTTGGAAGATGTCGCTAGCGCCGCTCGGCCTGAATGCGGTCTATGAAGGTATCCACCGTCATGGTACCGAGATCCTCGCCACTTCGCGAGCGAACAGCAACCGAGTCGGCTTCGACTTCCTTATCTCCCACCACCAGGAGATAGGGGACCTTCTGCAACGTATGCTCGCGGATTTTAAAGCCGATCTTCTCATTCCTCAAGTCTGCCTTGACGCGAAGCCCCGTTTTCTGCAAACGGCGCTCCAGAGAAGTCGCAAAATCCCGTTGTGAATCGGTGATATTCAGGATCACCGCCTGCTGGGGAGCCAGCCATAGCGGCATGGCCCCGGCATGCTGCTCGATGAGTATGCCCAGAAAGCGTTCAAAGGAGCCGAGAATCGCCCTGTGAAGCATAACCGGCGTCTTGCGCTCGCCATCCTCATCGACAAATTGCGCACCCAGCCGCTCCGGCAGATTGAAATCGAGCTGCAGGGTACCACACTGCCAGACGCGATTGAGACAGTCGCGCAGCGAGAACTCGATCTTGGGTCCGTAGAAGGCGCCCTCGCCCGGCTGCAGCTCCCAGTCCAGTCCGGTCGTGTCGAGCGCAGCCTCAAGTCCCGTCTCGGCACGATCCCAGAGGGCCGGCTCGCCCATGAAGCCTTCGGGGCGAGTGGACAGCTTGAGCTCGACATCCTCGAAGCCCAGCTCCTTGTAAACCTGCAGGGTCAGGGCGATGAAGGCTTCAGCCTCGGCCTGAATCTGCCCCTCGGTGCAGAAGATATGCGCGTCATCCTGGGTAAAACTGCGCACCCGCATCAGGCCGTGCAGCGAACCGGAGGGCTCGTTACGATGACAGCTGCCGAATTCGGCAAGGCGCAGCGGCAGGTCGCGGTAGCTCTTCAGCCCCTGGTTGAACACCTGAACATGGCACGGGCAGTTCATCGGCTTGACGGCATACTCGCGCTTTTCGGATTCCGTGGTGAACATCAGTTCACTGTAGTGGCCCCAGTGCCCGGATGCCTTCCACAGCGAGAGATCGACCACCTGCGGTGTCTTGATCTCCTGATAGCCATGGTCAATCTGCACGCGTCTCATGTACTGTTCGAGGGCCTGATAGATGGTCCAACCATTCGGATGCCAGAACACCATCCCCGGCGCTTCCTCCTGAAGATGGAAAAGATCCATCTTCTTGGCCAGCTTGCGATGATCGCGCTTTTCGGCCTCCTCGAGGCGTTTCAGATAGGCTTTCAGCTGCTTTTTGTCACCCCAGGCCGTGCCGTAGATACGGGTCAACATGGGGCGCTCGGCATCGCTACGCCAGTAGGCACCCGCGAGCTTCAGCAACTTGAAGGCCTTGAGGTGGCGTGTGTTAGGAACATGAGGCCCCCGACACATGTCGATGTACTCCTCATGGTGATACAGCCGAATAGTTTCTCCTTCGGGAATGTCGGCCACAATTTCCTGCTTGTAGGTCTCGCCCCGCTCCCGGAAGGTGGCCATGGCCGCATCCCGATCGACATATTCGCGTACCACATCGTAGCCGGAGTCGATCAGCGCCACCATGCGCTCCTCGATCGCCTCGAGGTCTTCCGGCGTTACCGAGCGACCGAAGTCGATATCGTAGTAGAAGCCATCCTCGATCACCGGGCCGATGGCCATCCGGGCATCCGGATACAACTGTTTTACGGCATGACCCACCAGGTGGGCACAGGTGTGGCGAATGATCTCGAGGCCCTCCTCGTCACGGGCCGTGATGATGGCCGCTCGGGCATCATCGTTGATGACATCCGCCGCATCCACCAGCTGGCCATCGATGCGCCCGGCGATACAGGCCTTGGCCAGGCCGGTGCCGATGCTTTGCGCCAGTTGCATGATGCTGATGGGTTCGTCAAAGGATCTCTGACTGCCGTCCGGCAGGGTCACGGTGGGCATGTTGAAACACTTCCTTGGGCGCAGTGGTGATCCATACCAGGGATCACTTGTCGCAATGATGAATTGCCAGTGGGATGGGACCAAAAAGTCAATAGCTTACCAGAAGGCTTCGGGCTTGCGCCATGCGTTGACCGCGCATAAAAAAGGCGCCCGAAGGCGCCTTATCGACATCGCCTGCCCCGACCGATAGCCGGGACATGGGGAGACGAGTCAAGCGGGATTTATTCCCACTCACCAAGCTCAACACGACGGTTTTCGGCGCGGCCAGCCTTGGTGTCGTTGGTCGCAACCGGCTGCATCTCGCCGTAACCGATGGTCTTCATGCGGTTGGGGGCGATGCCCTGGTTAGACAGGTAGTCTGCCACAGAATCAGCACGGCGCTGTGACAGGTCCTTGTTGTAGCCGGCAGAACCGATAGAGTCAGTGTGACCTTCGATGCGGACACGAACGCTGTCGTTGGCACGCAGCTTGGAAGCCACGTCGGACAGCACAGACTCGGCGCCCATGGTCAGCTTTGCGGAATCAAACTCGAAGTTGACGTCCTGCAGCACCAGGTCCTCGACGCAACCCAGGGCGTTGACTTCAGCACCGGCCGGGGTACCCGGGCACTGGTCCTGGTAGTCCGGCACGCCGTCGCCATCGGAGTCCAGCGGGCAGCCCACTGCGTCAACGGCCACGCCAGCCGGAGTACCCGGGCACTGATCCTGGTCGTCCGGCACGCCATCACCATCGCTGTCGCCCACCGGGGCAGGGCCCTTGTTAGGCTCGGCGCACAGCAGCGCAGCCGCGGTGGCACCCAGGGTACCGCCGACGTAGGCGCCGGTATCTTCGTCGTCTTCATCCATAGACGCATAGCCGATGCCACCGCCGATCAAGCCACCAGCCACGCTGCACACGGCAGGATGCTTGTACCAAGCGCGATCGGAAGCAGAACTGTCGTCCATGCCGGAGGACTGAGAAGCCGAGCTGGCACAGCCGGAGAGGCCGACAACCAGAGCGGAACCGAGCAATAAACCAGTCGTTGATTTTTTCATGTAAGACTCCTTCTTGACACAAATCTAGCGGGGCCAGCACAGGCTAAGCCAACCAGCCAGTTCGTTGGTATGGCTAACCGATAACGGTGGGACCGTCATCACTGAACAAGAAAGCATGTTCAAGCTATCTCGACCAGTCGGAACACGGATGACATGCGATTTCATCCATATACCAGCCATTTACGTTGCAGTTAGCAGCTTGCCGGAGACTGAGCCACCTTTCAATCGGAAAACGCAGTGAAAAGTGTAATAGATTGTTTTGGCTAGGTCATTCATCTCATTCTAGGGCTCCGGGCCACTTTCCCCGAAAAGCCACGACATGCCCGGCGGATTCCAAGATGGCATCTCGCCACTCATGCTCGACGGCCCAACGCTCGCGATCTTCACGGAATCGCTCCTTGGGGGTCAAGGCCTGGCGCGCCGAATGAGTGTGCAAGTGCCTGGTGCGTTCATGAACTTCACTGAACGCGATGAATTCCGGGCGCCCGGCCAGCGAGCTGTCCAAAATGTCGAGAAGTGTCTTGCAGCGCCAGGCACCTTCTGTGATGTCCACTTGGCCCTGCTGCAGAGCGCTGGCCACCAGCTCCAGATTTTCCACGCAATTTTCGTGGGCCCGACGCAACTCATCCTGACGAAAGGCTTCGCGACGGCGTACTTCGCGCCACAGCTTGACGGCGTAAACGGCCAGCCCGGCCACGACAGCCAGGGCCAGACCCAATAGCAGCAGAACGATGGAAGTCGTCATGAATACGTCTCGCTATATCGGGAACATAAAAGTATTCTACGCCCTACTGGCGGGCCTCACCAAGGCTGACCCACAGACGCCATTCATCCGTTCTTTCCCGGACACCGGATTCGCTGGACTCAACCGCGATTCACTACCCGAGCCAGCCAGGCGGGCGGCACCCATCGCGAGCGCTGCTCGAGGCAAGCCGCTGTCCCGACTCGCTGCCACTGCCAGAATGCCAGCAAGGCCAACAACATGCTCAAGGCGGCGCCCGCTGTGTGCAAAAGCGCCAGCCAGGCAGGTAGCCAGAGCAGAACATTGGAGGCGCCCAGGGCCGATTGGGCTATCGAGACGCCCAGCCAGGTCAGCACGAGGCGCCTAACCCTCGGCTCACGCCGGCAGCGCCAGGCCAGTGCCGCCAGGCTCAACAACAGGGCTCCTCCCCCAAGCCGGTGAGCCAGGTGAATGGCAGTACGTGCCTCGGCATGGAGCTGGCCGTGCAGGTACTCCGGCCCGACTGTCTGGGTAAGGTGAAAGCCCTCGCCCCAGTCTGCACTGGGCCACCACTCACCGTTGCAGGCAGGAAAGCCATGGCAGGCAAGCCCCGCGTAGTTACTTGACGTCCAGCCACCCAGCGCCAGCTGTAGAACCAGCAGACCCAGGGAAAGCGCCCACAATGGCGAGAGTCCGCGATGGCGCGGGTGCTTGAGGACCTGCCCCAATGGGTGTCGCAGATGAAGATGCAGCCACAGAAACAGACCCGCCACTGCCAGGCCCCCGAGCAGGTGCAGAGTCACTACCTGGGGCCAGAGTCTAAGCGTCACTGTCAGGGCACCGAAGCCACCCTGAATGAGTATTATCATCAGCAGACCCAGCGACAGCCGCCAGGGATAGCCCGAGTGCCGGCGCAACGGCCGGCCCAGCATCACCACCAGCACCACCACCACCCCCAGCAGGGAAGCCATGTAGCGATGCCACATTTCCATCCAGGCCTTGGAGGCATCGAAGACACTTCCGGGTGAATGAGAAAGCGCTGTATCGACATCCGGCACGTTCCATTGGCCGAAGCATCCCGGCCAATCAGGGCAACCCAGGCCGGCATCAACCAGCCGTGTCCAGGCACCGGCCAGCACCACCAGCAGGGACAGCAGCATGCCCAGCAGACTCAACCAGCACACGACTCGTTGCCTGGTCGGCCTTGAAGCGCTTTGATCCATGCACAGCCCCTCCTCTCAAGCGTCGTCCATTGAAGTCACGGGGGGCTCGGGATTGAGCTCAAGAAGCCGCTCGATATCCTCCAGCACATGAGAGGCATCCACCCCTGGCGCATAGCTGAGAACGGGCCTGCCTTCAGGGTCTAGGATCCACAGCACACCGGCGCTAGCCCAGGCGGGTAGCTGCTTCCAGCCCACAATCCGCTCCCCCGGAAGCGCCTTGCCGGATGCCTCAGCAATCCGCAAACGACTCACGCGGTGGGCATCGCGCCCCAAAGCTCGATGGACCCGCCACCAACGGTCTGCTTGCGTGGCACACCCCGAATCGCAGTCAAAGACCATGAGCCAGTCGTCCGCGCCCTCCTTTTCCACGGGCGGCAGCGGCCATTCAGCCAGCCTGGGTAGCGCCGTATGAAGTTGTCCATGAGCGGTTCGTTCATCCGGCACCCCGATGCGCCATTCGACCATGGCCCAGGCCATAGCCATGGGCAGTGCGAACACCACGAAGAGTGCCAGCAACTTGAGCCGGCCGCGTGAATCAGCGTCTTTCACCATCCTGGGTCTCCCTGTCCGCGCGCATTCGTCGTGCTCCCAGCAGCATGATGACTATCGCCGCCATGGCCAGCCCCCACCATTGAAAGGCGTAGGCTAGGTGTCGCGAGGGCGGCAGCACATTGGGTTGCCACCACGGCGTCAGCTGCCCATCACCACTCGTCTGATGCAACCAGCCGGCATGGGCAAACGGTCCCAGGGACGGCCAGGCAGCCAGGTCGATGCGCTGCAGACGACGCCCCTCCCGGTTGGGGCCGAAAAGCGGCGCCGCTTCGCCCGACGCCTGCCAGCGACCCTTGACCGTGACCGACCCAGTCGGAGTCGCCACCCGCGGCTCGGCACGCGTCGGCCCGGTCTCGTGGAACCCGCGCTGAATCAGCCACAAGCGTCCATCCTCGCCCCTCAGCGGCGTCAACGCCGCAACCCCCAGGCGACCATCATGGGTACGGTTGTCCAGATAGAGTGTGCGTTCGGCAATGAACTCTCCGCCAACCGTCAGCCGTGCCCCCTCGGGGGGAGCCTCGCGGGGTGCCTCAAGGCTCGGTGCCGTATCGAATTGCGTAAGCATCGCTTGCTTGTCGGACGCACGCTCCCACTGCCATAGTCCCAGTGACAGACCCGTGATCACCACGCATGCCCAGAAGGCATACCAGCACAATAGACGACGTTTCCAACGGTCAGCGGTCCGACCTGTCGTCCGGGAGTCGCTAATGCTCATCAAGATCCTTGTTGCACTCATCTTCATCGCCATGCTGGCAAGCCTGGCGGCGGGCGCCGGCTGGTTGATGAAGGATGGTGGCCGATCCCGGCGCGTGCTCATTTCGCTGAAGCTGCGCGTGTGTCTGGCCACCCTCTTGCTTGCCCTGCTGGTCTATGGCTTTCTTTCCGGTCAACTGGGGCATTGAGGCCCATCCGCCCGGCGCCGGTTCAGAACACATAGACAAACAGAAACAGACCGATCCATACCACATCGACGAAGTGCCAGTACCAGGCAGCCGCTTCAAAGCCGAACTGATCGTCCGGCGCAAAGTGGCCGCGTAGAACCCGGACCAGCATGACAGCCAGGATCAGGGTGCCGATGATTACATGTGCCCCGTGAAAGCCGGTCAGGAGAAAGAAGGTCGCCCCATAGATGCCCGCGTCCAGGGTGATGCCGTAGTGCAGATAGGCCTCGCGATACTCGATGCCCTGAATCGCAATGAAACACAGCCCCAGCAGCACGGTCAGCCCGAGCCAGTTTTTCACCACCCGACGCTGCCCTTCCTTGAGCCCTTCATGTGCCACCGTCAGGGTAATGCTCGAGCCCACGAGAATCAGCGTGTTGACCAATGGCAGGTGCCAGGGGCTGAGGGTCGAGGAAGGCCCTTGCACGTCAGTACCCGGGGGCTCCAGCAGCGGCCAGCTGGCGGTGAAATCCGGCCATAGAAGAGCGGCGACCCCCTTGGCGCCCTCGCCGTCCAGCCATGGCAGGGCAAAGATGCGAATATAGAAAAGCGCGCCGAAAAAGGCCGCGAAGAACATCACCTCGGAAAAGATGAACCAGCCCATGCCCCAGCGAAAGGAGCGATCCATCTGTTCGTCGTAGAGCCCCTTTCGCGACTCCAGCACCACGTCGCGAAACCACAGCGCCATCACCAGCAAAACACCCACGAGGCCTGCCATCATGATCGGCATTCCGGAGGCGCCGTACACCAGCAACATACCTGTTCCCAGCATCATGCCCCCCAGGGCAAGGCACGCCAGGATCGGCCACTTGCTGGATGCGGGTACGTAATAGCTACCACCGCTCATGTTTCACCTCCCGGTCGTTGCATCGCGCTGTGACGCGACAGGCTGACCTGCTGTTCATAGAGGGTATAGACCAGGGTGACCGTCTTGACGTCTTCCGGCAGGTCTCGCGTCAACTGGAATACCAGAGGCGCCTCGAAGCGCTCGCCGGCGGCCAGGCGCTGGTTCTCGAAGCAGAAACAGGCCAGCTTGCGCAGGTGCACCGAGGCCTCGGATGGCGACACGCTGGGCACGGCCCTTGCCACATAAGGCCTGTTGCCCAGGTTGTGAAAGGTGAACGAGACTTCAGCGCTCTGGCCGGGATGAAGGCGCAACTGACGAGTCTCGGTGGTCAGCGCCCAGGGCAGACCGGAACTGCTTCGCGTAATAAACTGCATGGTCACCAACCGGGTTTGATCGGCCGACTGAGCTGACAGGGCCTGGGCGCGGGATGCGGTCTTGCCATTCAGCCCGGTGACCTCGCAGAACACATCGTAGAGGGGCACCAGGGCAATCGCGAAGCAGCCCATTAACACCAGGGCCACCAGGGTTCTCGCCACCGTGCGTCGCACCCCGCGACGCCTGCCTTCCAGGAACTGTCTGTCCATCCGAGCCTCCCGTCATCCGTCACTCAGTGACGATAGGGGGTGAAATCGGGAGGTGTCTCGAAGGTATGCAAGGGCGCCGGGCTGGGCACCGTCCATTCGAGATCCTCGGCCCCCTCCCAGGCTTGCGCCGGAGCCTTCCTGCCGCCACGAACACAGAGCACCACGACCAGCACGAACAGCAACTGGGAAAGACCGAACAGAAAGCCGCCGATGCTGGTGATCATGTTGAAGTCGGCGAATTGCAGGGAGTAATCCGGAATGCGCCGGGGCATGCCGGCCAGGCCCGCAAAGTGCATGGGAAAGAATGTCAGGTTCACCCCCACCACCGACAGCCAGAAATGCCACTGCGAAAGGCGCAGATGCGGGTAGTGACCGGTCCACTTGGGTAGCCAGTAATAGACTGCCGCCATGATGGCAAAGACCGCGCCCGGGACGAGTACATAATGGAAGTGCGCCACGACGAAGTAAGTGTCGTGATACTGGAAGTCCGCCGGGGAAATGGCCAGCATCAACCCGGAGAATCCGCCAATGGTGAACAACACCACAAACGCCAGGGCAAACAGCATCGGCGGCTCGAAGGTCAGCGAGCCCCGGAACAGGGTGGTAATCCAGTTGAACACCTTCACCCCGGTGGGCACCGAAATCAGCATGGTGCTGTACATGAAGAACAGCTCGGCGGTCAGCGGCAGGCCCACCACGAACATGTGATGCGCCCAGACCAGGAAGGAAAGAATGGCAATGGAGGCGGTTGCGTAGACCATGGAGGCATAACCGAACAGGCGCTTGCGGGCGAAGGTCGGAATGATCACCGAGACAATGCCGAAGGCCGGCAGGATCATGATGTACACCTCGGGATGACCGAAAAACCAGAAAAGATGTTGAAAGAGGACCGGGTCACCACCGCCTGCGGCATTGAAGAAGCTGGTGCCGAAATGAATGTCCAGCAGCATCATGGTGATCACGCCGGCCAGCACAGGCATGACCGCGATTAACAGGAAGGCGGTGATCAACCAGGTCCAGACGAACAGCGGCATGTCCATCATGCGCATGCCCGGCGCGCGCAGATTGAGAATGGTGGCGATGATGTTGATGGCGCCGAGAATCGAGCTGATTCCCGCCAGATGCAGCGAGAAGATGAAAAAGGTCGTGGACGGTGGCGCATAGGTGGTCGAAAGCGGCGCATAGAAGGTCCAGCCGAAGTTCGGTGCCCCGCCGGGCATGACCAGGGTGGCCAGCAACATGGTGAATGCCACGGGCAGCAGCCAGAAGCTGAAGTTGTTGAGCCGCGGCAACGCCATGTCCGGCGCGCCGATCTGCAGGGGTACCATCCAGTTGGCCAGGCCCACGAAGGCCGGCATGACGGCGCCGAACACCATGATCAGGCCATGCATGGTGGTCATCTGGTTAAAAAACTCGGGCTGCACCAGTTGCAGTCCCGGCTGAAAGAGCTCCGCCCGCACGACCATGGCAAAGAGACCGCCAATGAAGAACATGGCCAGTGAAAACAGCAAGTAAAGGGTACCGATTTCCTTGTGATTGGTCGTCAACAACCAGCGCATCAGGCCGGTTGGCCCGCTGTGGTGCGTGTCGGATGTCATCTCCGCGGCCCCGGACTGCTGTTGCGAGGCGGACGATCCAGTAGGCAAGTGCGACGCCATGGCCTATCTCCTCGATATGCGACTGCCGATTCAGGGCGAGTCGATCAATTCGGCAATTCGTGCCGGCTGGATGGCTTCCCCGGTGTCATTCCCCCAGGCATTTCGCTCATAGGTGATCACCGCTGCGAGCTCCACGGCATTCAAGGTGCTTCTGAAGGCCGGCATGGCGCTTCCCGACACACCATTGATGACGGTTTCGATGTGATAGTCCGCGTCATCCAGCATGGTCTGGTTACCCGCCAGCGCCGGGAAGGCCGGCGGACTACCCTGACCATCCGGCATGTGACAGGACGCACAGATCGTGGCATAGACCTGCTCACCACGTGTCATCAACTCCTCGAGCGCCCACTCGCGGTCGACGCCCAATGCCGCCTGTGCGGCCGCTTCCTTGCGTTGGGCCAGCCAGGATTCGAATTCGGGGGGCTCGACGGCCTTGACCACCACCGGCATGAAAGCATGATCCTTGCCACACAACTCGGCGCACTGCCCGCGATAGATGCCCGGCTCATTGATACGCACCCAGTTCTCGTTGACAAACCCCGGCACCGCATCCTGCTTGACCGCCAGGTCCGGCACCCACCAGGAATGAATGACATCATCCGAGGTCATCAACAGCCTGACTTTCTGCCCGACCGGCAGGACCAGCGGCTCATCGACTTCGAGAAGATAGTTCTCGCTCTTGGCACTCTTGCCTTCGACCTGGGAGCGCGGCGTGGCAAGATTCGAGGTGAATGCCACCTCTTCACCCAGATAGGAGTAGCGCCAGCGCCATTGCTGGCCGGTGATCATCACATCCAGGTCGGCCTCGGAGGTGTCGTACATTTTCTTGAGGGTCGCCGTGGCCGGTATCGCCATGGCCACCAGGATCAACAGGGGGACCACGGTCCAGACAATCTCGAGCGTGGTGTGCTCATGGAAGTTGGATGCCCTGGCGCCCCGCGAGCGGCGATAGCGAAACAGCGAATAGAACAGCGCGCCGAAGACAACGACACCGATCGCCACACAGATCCAGAAAATGATCATGTGCAGCGAATGAATCTCGCGGCTGACGTCCGTCACGCCCACCGGCATGTTCCATTGGTTGGCCAGCACCTTGCTGGACAGTCCCGCGCTGACAAGCCCTACAGTCCATACGAGCCGCATGGGCACGGCCTCCTTGTGACAGATGCCTGATAACCGGCGGTGCTATGAGGAGTATAGAAGAGCCCAGCCATTCGTCACGGACCAGTGTTCAGCGCAGTGTCGGAAAGCGCTCGCGAAGCAGCCCCTCCCCACCTGCCCAAAACATGCAGCCCCCTTGCGTCAGCGCGAAATGGGCGATACGGGCGAACCGGCGGCCCCGGCTATTCGGCGGCGAGAGACGCCACCAGAACCAGTAGCCCCACCAGCAGCGCCGCCATGACCAGGCCGACAACGATGAACACAAAACCACGCCCATGAGTGAAGTCCTCGGTTCGGCGGCTCTCCTTCTGAACACCAAAAAAAGCGGCCAGAACCGACTGAATGACACGCCACATGCTGCAATCCTCCTTGCCGGGGCATCAGATACTCTCAGACGCACCCCGCCCCATGGCCCGGGAAATGCCCCGGCAGGTCATCGAGCGCAGACAGTTTTCGAACAATGCCTAGTTCATGCCAAGCAACTGGATCACTAGGGGCAGAATGAAAGCCGTCAGCAGGCCAGTCAGGCCCATGGCCAGGCCTGCCAGGGCACCCGCCACAGTGCCCAGCCGGGCAAAGCAATGCGCCGTGCCGAAGCCATGTGCCGCAAGCCCCATGCTGAACCCCATCACGGCCGGATCCGTGATGCGCAACAGACGAAAGATGCCCGGCCCCAGCGCGCACCCGATAGAGCCCGTCAGCAACACCAGTCCCGCGGCCAGCGACGGAATGCCACCAATCTGTTCGGCGATACCCATGGCGATCGGCGACGTCACCGAGCGCGGCGCCAGCGACACCAGGGTCTCTTGACCTGCCCCCAGCAACAGCGCCATGCCCAGAGTACTGGCGACGGCCGTGACAATCCCCGCGACACAGGCAATCAATAATGGCCAGAGGAGTCGCCTCACCCGCTCGCGGTGATCATAGAGCGGAATGGCCAGCGCCACCGTGGCGGGGCCGAGTAGAAAATGGATGAACTGAGCCCCTTCGAAATAACGGGGGTAATCCATGTCGATCAGCCAGAGCCAACCGATGAGGATGGCTATCGCCAGAGTGACGGGATGCAGCAGGGGCGTGCCACCCAACAGACGATTGAGGCGCACCGCCAGGGCAAATGCCACCAGCGTCGCCAGCAGCGACAGCAAGGGGCTGGCGGCCAGATACACCCACAGGGTATCGAGTGGCACGACATTCATCGGTCACCATCCTCCGAACCGCTCACTCCCCAGCGCCGTTGCAGCCAGTCAAAGACCCAGGCCGTCACTGCGATGGTCAAGGCGGTGGAGGCGATCAGCGTGAGCACGATGGCCAGCCAATCCGCCCCGATCAGTGCCCCGTGCACCATCAGACCCACGCCCGCCGGGACGAACAACAGCGTCAGGTAGCGCAAGAGCCCTTCTCCCGTATGGCGTAGGCCTTCCGGCACTTTGCCGTAAAGCAACAAGCCACCCAGCAGTATCACCATCCCGATCACAGGCCCCGGTACGGGCAGTGACAAACCGATCGTCACCAGCTCACCGAGCATCTGGCAGGCCAGCAACATACTCATCCCCATCACCAACGGCATCTCAACCTCTCGTGTGTGTTTTCGATGGAGGCGTCTCCACGCCCGCCACACGCCATATTAACCCGGCATGCTGTCATGTCGGGTCAATCGTGGCACTGCAACGTACCGCCGCCAGCCCAGGCCGACGCGAGCCCGCGCCACACCAGAAGAACCATCTGTGCCAGCGTGGTACGGGCGATAATCAAATGGACCTGGACGATCCATTTGATGGCCAGGCTGATAGTGTGGCACAACGATCACTCAAGCCACCCTTTCGACCCGTGCCGCCAAGCAATTGAAAAGAAGCCAAAAAAGGGCTTTTCATTTGGTCATCAACGCGCTAGTATACGCCTCGTTCTCGGGCAAGTCCGGGACATGAATCGGAGCGTGGCGCAGCTTGGTAGCGCGTCGCAATGGGGTTGCGAAGGTCGCTGGTTCGAATCCAGTCGCTCCGACCAAAATGCTGAAAACCGCCACTCACGGGTTATTCCGAGTGGCGGTTTTTTTGTATGGCACGATGGCCACTTGGCGAGCCGGCACGGGCGCCCTGAAGAACGCTTGGACACAATGGCGCTTGCCGGCCGATCATGAAGCTCTGGCTTGAATGAACCAGTCGCCGGCCAATCGCAACCAACTGGCACAATGTCCTGGAGACATCATGAGTCATATCAAGCGATCCGGGTTGGCCCTGCTGCTGACCGGGCTGCTGCTGGGAGGCTGCACGACCTATACCTGGCAGGACGGCAGTCGCGAGACGGTGTGGGGCGTGCCCGCCGAGGATGACACCAAGACGCGTCAGGAGCGCCGACAAGAGGGCCCGCGTTATCGGGTACCGGGAGAGCCCCCGGCGTCGCGTTGAGATCTCCCGGGGCTTGTCCCCGGGAGCGGTATCGCCTCGGCGACGCCTATCCGGCCAGGCGTTCGGCCGCCAGGCGTGAAAGGGCCTGATGATCCTCGTCGAAGCGAAGAATCCGCTCGGCCAGAATGGTCACAGACAGTCACAAAGATCCCCAGGCTCAACGTAACCATTCCCGGAGCGGTATTGCCGTTACTGATGGGCCCAGCATTTTTGTCACCGCCAGCGCTAGACACCAGGCCACCCTCGCCGCCTGGTCCGGTTGGACCTCGAACTAGTCCACGCTAAGCACTCATTGTCGGACCATGAATTCCGTCATCATCGCAAGACGAGGCATTGCCGACAGCGTTTGATCCGTGGCGACGCAGCACTACGCTGAGGTTGTTGGCCGGCATCTCGACCACGCGCTCGAGCACCAGGCCGTGACGCCCCGCCAGCTCCAGCACCCGGTCTAGATCTCTCACCCCCCAGCGCGGATCGCGCCGCTGGAGATCCGCATCGAAGGTCGCATTGCTGGCAGAGGTGTGCTGCCCATGGCGTCGATAGGGGCCGTAGAGATAAAGCACGCCGTTCGCTATCAGCGTCTCGCCGGCACGCGCCATCAAGGCCTCGGTCACCTGCCAGGGCGAGATATGCACCAAGTTGATGGCCACGATGGCATCCAGCTTGCCGGACGGCCACTCCCGGGTCGCATCCAGGCGGATAGGAGAGGCGAGATTGCCGGGGCCGCAGGCACTCCGCCAGGCCTCGATGGACGCCAGGGACTCATCGTCCAGGTCGCTGGGCTGCCAGCGCCAGCCCGGCATCGCCGTCGCACAATGCAGGGCATGCTCGCCACTGCCGCTGGCCAGCTCCAGCACCTCGGCCTGCTCCGGCAGCACCGCCTGGAGGACCTCGAGAATGGGTTGCCGATTACGCACCGCGGCGGGGCTATGACGCATTGCCGGACTGGCCGTGAAATCGCTCGATGCCATGACGTTTCTCCTGGAGGGGCAAAAAGGAAGCCGAGTCGTGCGACAGGCCTCGACCAGCGCGGTGGCGTTTGGCGAATAGGGTGATATCATCTGCGCCCGCAACACCGCTGATCGTCTGGTCTCAGGCCAGCCTGCAAGCTGTCGCCGCGACTGGCCGGATACCGGTCAGGGCGCACAAGGGCTACAAGATACCAGCCTGGCCGACCGGGATCACCCGACAAGATTCTCACCCCATTCTTCATTCAAGGGACAAGACATGAACGCTGTAGTCCTGGCCATCCTGGTCATGGTCACTCTGAGCCTGATGCGTGTATCCGTGGTGTTCGCGCTGATTGCCGCCGCCCTGGTGGGCGGCCTGACGGCCGGCATGCCACTGGGCGAAATCCTTTCCGCCTTCAACGACGGCCTGGGCAACGGGGCCAAGGTCGCCATTTCCTATGCGGTCCTCGGTGCCTTCGCCGTGGCGCTGTCACGTTCGGGCATCACCCAGTTGCTTTCCAGCAAGGCGATTGCTGGGCTCAACCTGGATGACAGCACTGCCAACCATCGCCACATCGCCTTCATGGTGCTCGGCGTACTGTTGGCGGCGGCCGTCAGCTCCCAGAACCTGATTCCGGTGCATATTGCCTTTATCCCGGTGCTGGTGCCGCCGCTGCTCAAGCTCATGAACCACCTGCAGCTCGACCGCCGCGCCGTGGCCTGCGTCATCACCTTCGGCATCACCGCCCCCTACATGCTGCTGCCGGTCGGCTTCGGTTCGATCTTTCTGAACGACATCCTCCTGACCAACCTCAATGACAACGGTCTGGACGTCTCCGCCGGCATGGTGCCCATGGCCATGATCGTGCCCATCGGCGGAATGGCCATCGGTCTGGTCCTAGCCGTGCTCTTCAGCTACCGCCGTAAACGCGATTATCAGGACATCGACCTGGCGCATGGCGATGAAACGCCCGAGCAGGCGGCCCAGCAGCTCAGGCCCTGGCAGATCGCCATTCTCGGCCTGTCCCTAGTGGGCACGGTGGCGGTTCAGCTGTTCAGTGGCTCCATGGTGCTGGGTGGTCTGTTCGGCTTCGCCCTGCTCTCGGTAAGCGGCGTCTTCCGTTGGCACGAGCAGGACGACATCTTCACCGAAGGCATGCGCATGATGGCCCTGGTCGGCTTCATCATGATCTCGGCGGCGGGATTCGCCAGCGTCATGCAGGCCAGCGGTGAAGTCGAGGCACTGGTCTCGGGCTCGGCCGACCTCATCGGCGACAACAAGGGGCTGGCGGCGTTGATCATGCTGCTGGTGGGACTTTTCATCACCATGGGCATCGGCTCCTCCTTCTCGACGATTCCCATCATTGCCTCCCTCTATGTGCCCCTGGCCCTCAACTTCGGCTTCTCGCCCATGGCCACCATCGCCCTGGTGGGCACCGCAGCGGCACTGGGCGACGCCGGCTCCCCGGCCTCGGACTCGACGCTGGGCCCTACCGCCGGCCTCAACGCCGACGGGCAGCATGACCACATCTGGGACAGCGTGGTGCCGACCTTCCTGCACTACAACATCCCGCTGATCGCCTTTGGCTGGGTGGCCGCCATGACGCTCTGATCCTGGCTGATGCCAGAAAGCAAAAGGCCCGCCGGTGCTGAGCCGACGGGCCTTTTTTGTCAGGAGGAGAAGCACGGCTCGCACTGCGCGCGCAGCCACTCAACCGTGCTTGAGCAGATATTTCAGGTCGCCGAGAATCGAATCGATGGTGTCGAAATCACTGGCCATGAAACGCGCTTCGCCCTCGCGATTGAAGGCAAAGACACTGCTGGAGTGGGTCACATTGTAGTGGCCCTGGTCATCCCGCTCGCCATATTCATAGGTCACCCGGTAGCGATTGGTCACGGCATCGATCTTTTTCCGCTGGCCGGTCAGGCCGATGAACTGCGGACCAAAGGCCTGGGTATACTGCTTCATGATCTGCGGCGTGTCGCGTCCCGGGTCCACCGAAACGAAAAGCACCTGGACATCATCCCGACGCGACTCATCCAGCTGCTTGATGGCGGCCGAGAGCTTGGCCAGGGTGGTCGGACAGACATCCGGACAATGGGTGAAGCCAAAGAACACAAAGGTGGGCTTGCCGATGTAATCCTCGGCGCTGACGTCCTGACCATTCTCGTCGACCAGATCGAATTCCAGGTCCGGCATCACATCGGTGATGTCATTGGTTTCCCAGTTGTGATCCACACAGCCGGCCAACAGCATCGTGCCCCCCAGCAGCAGAGCCAGCCGCCAGGCAGGGAAAGCCCGAGACCGTCGCCTTGCGAAAACAGAGAACATGGACAACATCGACTCCTAGAGTGACGTGGGCGGCACGGCCTCGAAGTCCACGGACAACGGCTCGGCCTGTTCGAAGTTGAGGACGATTTCGACACTCTCGCCCACGGCCACCTCGCCGGCGGGCTGCATCAACATCAGATGATACCCCTGGGGCGCGAATTCGATGGACTCGCCGGCTGCCAGTTCGACCTGCTCGACGGCCTCCATGCTGGCCATGCCGTCATGACTCATGCTGCGGTGCAGCTCCACGTGGCCGAAGGCCGCACTATGCGCACCGACCAGTACCACAGTCCCTTCCCCACCGTTGTGGAGCTGGAAATAACCGGCCGCCGGCATCTCGCCGGGCAGCACGCGCATGCGCGCCTCCGAGACTTCAAGGTCGCCAGCCTGCGCATTCAATGACATCACAGCGCCGGCCAGAAGGGCCAATGGCGCCATCCAGCCAGGCTGACGGGTCCCGCGAAATTGCTTTGCCATGAGAGGCTCCTTGTCAGGGGGCACCCGGTACCCGGGTAAAGACGTCTTCACCTGCTGCCATATGCTTCAGCAGAAGGACGACAGACCACAATTGGAGGTGAAGCGATCGGACTTGATGTCGACCGTCACTCGGTCCTCGATAGTGTTGTAGAAGAAGGACGCATATCCGTCCTCGGCGGAAGCCGACTTGTACAGCCCGCAATAGCCATAACCGTTGTTGACGCGCTGCAGGTGATCCACCTGAATGGCATCATCGATGGCCAGCTTGTTGGCCAGCGCCTGCTCAATCTCGCTGTCGAGTTTGATGGCTGAGATAGCTTGCCCCCCGAAGATCAAACCGCCCAGCAGCGTCAAAAACCCCAGGGGAACGCCCAGACACAGCACAAGACCCCGATGTTTCATGTCATTCTCTCCCGCCGCCATCGATGCCGTGTCATCAGGACCGAAGGCAGCACTGTTTACCCTTGCGTCCGCTGCCACACGGGCAGGGGTTGTTGCGACCCGGCTTGAGGCGCATTACGCGCGGCTCGCCATCCGCATAGCACCAGCCAGCATCGAGTCGAGTGAACCTGGAGTCCTCCTCGAGCACGCCCCAGCGCCGACCTTCACGGAAGGTGGCACGAAAGTGCACCCGCCCCTGGTCGCCATCGCTTGAGCTTTCGATGATCTCGAGGCGAATCCAATGGGTCGGATCCTCGTCCGGCAAGCTGGCCGGCCGCGTATCCGGGTGCCAGGTCGCCAGCAGATAGTCATTGCGACCCAGAGCGAAGGCGCTGAAGCGGGCGCGCATCAGGGCTTCCGGCGTTGCCGCCGGCTCGCCGTCGTGATGGCGACCACAACACGCGGCCAGAAAGTGGCCGCTACCACAGGGACAGGATTCGCGCATGAACCACCCTTTAGTGCAGAGATTTTCGCACTATTATATCGCTACACTATGACTTTCTCAGTCTGCCGGGCCGCCGACAAGGCTTTACGTGGCCCGAGCCGTGCGTCACGGTGTCGCACCAACATCATCCAGAGGCGATGATGACCGACCACAGGCCGTGGTTTTTTGCCGGCGAGATGTCATGCTCTGACACGGCCATCCTGATTTCCCGACAGCAAGCATCCCCCATGAGTCATTCACCATCCGCCATGCGTCTTCTGCGTGGCCCGCTACTGAGCTTCCATCACGACCCGGGAGACAGCGACACTCCCGCCCAGGGCAGCGTCTTTCATGAACAGGACGGCGCCATTCTGATCGAAGGCGGCGTCATTCGCCGCGTAGGTCATCATGCGGCAGTAGCCGAGGACCTGCCGGCGCATATCGAGACCGTCGACTATCGCGACAAACTGATGATGCCCGGCTTCATCGATACCCATGTGCACTACGTGCAGCTCGACATCATGGCCTGTTGGGGGCGTCAGCTGCTCGACTGGCTCAACGACTACACCTTCCCCGAAGAATGCCGCTTCGCCCGCCAGGCCCATGCCGATGTCATCGCCGAGGCCTTTCTCGATGAGGCGCTGCGCGTCGGCACGACTACGGCCCAGGTGTTCTGCACCTCGCACCCCGGCTCGGTGGATGCGTTCTTCACCGCCGCTCGGCGACGCGGGCTGCGCATGCTAGCCGGCAAGGTGTTGATGGATCGCCATGCCCCGCCCGAGCTGCTCGACACCCCGTTGGGCGGCATCGCCGATAGCGAACGCCTGATTGCCGACTGGCACGGCCGTGACCGCCTGGGTTACACCCTGACGCCGCGCTTTGCGCCGACCTCGACCCGCGAACAGCTGGATGCCACGGGCGGCGTCCTGGCTGATGCGCCGGACCTGCACCTGCAGACACACCTCTCCGAAAACCAGGGCGAGATCGACTGGGTGGCCGAGTTGTTTCCGGAGAGTCGCGACTACCTGGACGTCTACGAACGCCACGGCCTGGTCGGCCCGCGCAGCACCTTCGCGCATGGCATTCACCTGACCCGGCCCATGCGCCAGCGGCTGGCGGATGCCGGAGCCAATGTCGCCTTCTGCCCCACGTCCAATCTGTTCCTCGGCAGCGGCCTCTTCGATCGCCAGGCCAGCCGCGAGGCGGGACTGACCGTCAGCCTGGCCAGCGACGTTGGCGGCGGGACCGACCTGTCACCGCTCGGCAGCCTCAAGGCCGCCTACCAGGTCGGCCAGTTACTAGGCCAGCCACTGACCGCCTGGCAGGGCTTCTATCAGCTAACCCTGGGCAATGCGCGAGCCCTGCGTCTCGACGAGCATATCGGCCAACTGCGCCCCGGTGGCGAGGCCGACATCGTTGTCCTCGACCCGGATGCCAGCCCCTTGCTCAAGCGACAGAATGCCCGCAGCCGGAACCTGGCCGAGCGCCTCTTCGCGCTGATGATGCTGGGCGATGATCGCGCCGTGCATGCTACCTGGGCCAACGGCGAGTGCGTCCACCAGCGATCCGGCTAAGCCGGCGTCGACTTCAGCAATCAGCCAGGCGGGCCTGCAGCTCGGCGCGCCTGGCTTCGCTCATGAAGGCCTCGTCGATGGCATTGGCCGCCAGTTGCCGGAAGGTCGCTTCCCCCCAGCCGAAGGCCTCCCGGCAGGCCAGGAAGTTGTCCAGCATGCCGCCGCCGAAGTAGGCGGGATCGTCGGAGCTCAGGGTCAGGCTGAGCCCCGCCTCGAGCAGGCGCGGCAAGGGATGCTCGGCGAGTCGCTCGACCACCTTGAGGCTGACGTTGGACAAAGGGCATAACGTCAGCACGATGCCACGCTCGCGAAGCGTCTCGACCAGGGCCGGATCCTCCAGGCAGCGCACGCCGTGATCGACACGACGCACCTGAAGCTGCTCCAGCGCCTCGTGGATATACTCGGGCGGGCCTTCTTCGCCGGCATGCGCCACACAGGCCAGCCCCATCTGCCTGGCACGCTGGAAGACCCCGGCGAAGCGGCCCGGTGGATAGCCAAGTTCGGCACTATCCAGGCCGACCGCCGCGAATCGCTCCCGGTAGGGTTCGACCGCTTCCAGCAACTGCATGGCTTCGTCGACGGGCTTGTCACGCAGGAAGGCCAGAATCAGTGCCGTCGAGATATCGAGCTCCCGCGCGGCACGCGTGCGGGCCCGCTCCAGACCATTGAGCACCGCCTCGAGCGGCACGCCGCGGGCCAGATGCGCCTGGGGATCGACATGCATCTCGACATGCACCACGCCCTCGGCATGGGCGCGGCGCAAATAGTCCATGGCCAGATCCTCGAAATCCGCCTCATGGCGCAGGACGCTCATGCCGAGGAAGTACAGCTCGAGAAACGCCGACAGATCGGCGAAGTCATAAGCCCGGCGGACCTCCTCGACCGATGCATACGGCAGGGTCACACCATTGCGCTCGGCGAGCGCCATCATCAGCTCCGGCTCGAGGGTCCCCTCGATGTGCAGATGCAGCTCGGCCTTGGGCAGTTGCCTGAGAAAATCCTGCATGGGTTCACCCGATCGATAAAAACACGCTCCATGCTCCGTCATGACCCACTGCTGTGGTAAGCAGAAGCGCCGCGCGCCCTCATCCCTGGTCGGCAAGCGTCACGCGGCGGCTCACCCCCGGCAAGGGCTGAACCTCTGGTTCATGGTGATGGGAAAAGACGATCACGCTGCGCCCTTCCAGCCACTGGTCGAGGCGCGCCGCCAGTCGCCGCGCCAGTGGCGCATCCAGACCATTGAAGGGCTCATCGAGCAGCACCAGGCCCGGATCGCGAAGCATCAGGCGCGCCAGGGCCACGCGCCTGGCCTGACCACCGGATAGCCGCCGCCCGCCCTCGCCGACACGCGTGGCAAGCCCCTGGGGCAGCTCACGCGCCCAGTCGCCCAGCTCGACGTCATCGAGACGCTGCCACAGCATCGCCTCGCTGGCCTCCGGATCACCCAACCAGAGATTGGCCGCCAGGCTGTCATCGAACAGCTCGGTGTCCTGGGTCAACACCGCCAGGCGACGGCGCAGAGCTTCTTCATCGAGGTGTTCGATCGCACAGCCGCCCACGTAGATGCTCCCTCTGTCCGGCCGAAGCTGGCTCGCCACCAGTGCGGCGAGACTGGACTTGCCGGACCCCGAAGGCCCGCACAGGGCGACTCGCTCGCCCGCCTCCAGGGTCAGCGAGACATCCGCCAGGGCCGCTTTCAGGGCGCCGGGATAGTGCAGGCTGACCCGGTCAAGGACCAGCGACAGCGGCCCCGACGGCAAATCAAGACTGTCGACTGTCTGACTCGGCGCAAGACGCGCGGCTTCCAGGGCGTTGAGTCGCTCGGCGGCGGCCAGGGTGGCACCGAACTGGGTATAGGCCATGGGCAATGCCATCACCGCTTCATTGAGCGCCATGATGGCCAGCGGGATCATCACCAGCACGGGCCCGGAAAGGCCCTCGGCCTCCCACAGGCTGGCGCCGAGCCAGAATGCCAGCAGCCAGGCCAGGCCGACCATCAGGCCGCCCAGCGCCAGGCCCAGAGCCGCGATGCGGCCCAGCTGGCGTTGATCCTCGCGCAGGCGAGTCTCGATGACATCCAGGCGCTGGCGCTGCTCGGCAAGGGCACCAAAGGTCTCGAGTTCGGCCATGCCCGCCAGATGCTCGATGACCCGGCCCCGCAGTCGCTCCAGCTCGGCAACCCGACGCCGGCTCGCCGCCATGCCCCAACGGGCCTGGCCGAAGGTCAGCCAGGCCCAGGCCACCCCCAGCACCAGAGCCACCGCTCCGCCGGCCAGGGGCGCCCAGAGGGCCACAAAGCCACTTAGCCCGAGAATCGCCACCAACGCCACCAGCGCCGGTGCAAGCAGGCGCAGAAAAAGGCTATCCAGGCTGTCGATATCGGCGGTCAAGCGGTTCAGCCAATCACTGGCGCGACGCCGGCTGAGGCTGGCCAAATCCAGCGCCGCCAGCACCGAAAAAAGGTGCCCGCGCAGGTCGGCCAGCAGCCGCAGCACGGTGTCGTGGTTAAAGAGACGTTCGCCGTAACGCGCCAGGGTGCGTGTCAGGGCAAAGGTGCGAATGCCGCCCCCGGGCACATAAACATCCAGGGTCACGGCCGCCCCGGCCGCCAACGCCAGGCCGGTCAGGCCCGTGGCGGTAATGAACCAGCCGGAGAGCGCCAGCAGCCCCAGGGCCGCCAAAAGGGCCAGCAGCATCAGCAGAGCGCCGATCGCCAGGCGTCCACGCCGGCGCGCCAGGTGCTTGAGCCAGGGCCGCAGTGTCGTGATCACGCCAAACTCATTCATTGCCATACCCTTCATGTGCCTGCAGCGCCAACCGGCGACTCGCCAGCGCCAGGGGTGCGGGCCGGTGGCTGGCGATGACCAGGGTTCGGCCCTGTTCGATCAGTGCGGAGAACGCCGCCAGGACCCGCGCTTCGCTCTCGTCATCCAGACTCGCCGTGGGCTCGTCCAGCAGCACCAATGGTGCCTCGGAGAGAAAGATGCGGGCCAGTGCCAGCCGCTGCGCCTGCCCGCCCGAGAGGCCGACGCCGCGTTCCCCCAGTAGCGTCTCGAGCCCCGCCGGCAGCGCCGCCAGCAGGTCACCCAGACCCACACGTTGCAGGGCATCGCGAAGGGCCGCGTCGCTTGACTGTGGCGCGGCAAGCCGCAGGTTGTCGGCCAGGCTGCCATGAATCAGCAAGGGACGCTGGTCCATCCAGGCCAGGCGCAATCCCGGCACGGCACGATGCTCACCGGCACTGGGCTCCACGAAGCCGGCCAGCAGCTGCAGCAGTGTCGACTTGCCCACCCCGGAGGGACCGCTGATGCCCAGCACCTCGCCGGCTTCCAGCGTCAGATCAAGCGGCCCCAGCACACGGCCGCGTTCATCGTGACGAACACAGACCGCGTCCAGCTCGACCAGCGCCTTGCCCCGCGGGGCGGCCTGCTTGTGGCCCTGACGCGGCGAGCTCTCATTGAGCAGTTCGACCATCCCCTCGGCCGCGCCCAGGGCAGCGGCGCGATCATGATAGTGCTGTGACAGGCTGCGCAGCGGCTGGAAGAACTCCGGCGCCAGCAGCAGCACCAGCAGACCACTGAACAGGGTCAACTGGTCCGCGGGCCCGAAGCTGATATAGCCCAGCAGGCCGAAGCCCACGTACATGGCCACCACCGCGATGGCCACGGCGGCGAAAAACTCGAGCACCGCCGAGGACAAAAAGGCGATACGCAGGGTTCGCATGCTGCGCAGGCGATAGGCATCCGCCGCCGCGTATACCTCCTCAGTGGCCTGATGACCGACACCGAACAGCTGCAGGGTGGTGATGCCCCGCACCCGATCAATGAAATGACGCGAGAGTCGTGACACCGTCTCGAACTGATCGCGGTTGAGACGCTCGGCCCCCATGCCGACCAGCGCCATGAACAGCGGAATCAGCGGCGCTGCCAGCAACATGAACAGAGCCGCCAGCCAATCCAGGGCCAGCACGACCCCAAAAATGACCAGCGGCACCAGTACCGCCAGCCGCATCTGCGGCAGAAACCGCGCCACATAGCCATCCAGGGCCTCGACCTGATCGACAACCCGGTTGGCCAGGCTGGCAGTGTGATGCCCGGTGAGTCCCACCGGACCGAGCGACTGTAGATGGTCCAACAGGATACGCCGCGCCTCGCCGCGAACCCGCAGGCTTGCCTGAACGCCGGCGGTTTCCTGCCACCACTGGGCCAGGGCCCGCAGCACCATGGCCACCGCCAGCAGCGCAAACCCCGGCAAGAGTGTCGCCGGTCGGGCGGCGTCAATAACCAGGGCACTGATCAGCCAGGCCAGGGTCGCCATCTGCAGGATGGTCATCAGGCCGACTAACAGGCCGGCCACAACCGCCAGGCCGAGCGACTTGCGCTCGGCCCGGGCGAGGCGCGCCAGCCAAAGGCGCGCCGTGAGGTGGGAAGTGTTTTTGGCCATAGGATCAGTGATAGCCATCCCCTTCCCGAATCTTGCCGCGGAAGACCCAGTAGGTCCAGGCGGTGTAGGCCAGCACAATGGGAATCACGAACAACACCCCAAGCAGCAGGAAAAGCTGCGATTCCGGCGCCGAAGCGGCTTCCCAGATCGTGTAGTCCGGCGGCACGATGTAGGGCCACTTGCTAACCACCAGGCCCAGATAGGTGAACAGGAACAAGCCCAGAGTGGCGATGAACGGCTGGCCTTCACGTCGCTGCCGGACAGCTCGCCACACCACACCGGCACACACCAGCGCCAGCACCGGGAAGATCCAGATCAGGTGCAGATGGCCGAACCAGCGTTCGCGCACGAACTCATCCACGAAGGGCGTCCACACACTGATGATGGCGAACACCGCCAGTACCGCGACCAGCAGCCTGGGAGTCAAACGATAGACCCACTCCTGCAGTTGGCCTTCGGTCTTCATGATCAGCCAGGTGGCCCCCAGCAGCGCATAGCCGGCCATCAACCCCACGCCGGTGAGCACAGTGAAAGGCGTCAACCAGTCGAAGGGGCCGCCGACATAGACATAGTTCTCGACCGCAAAGCCCTGGATGTAGGCACCCACCACGACACCCTGGGCGAAGGAGGCCACCGCCGAGCCCCAGCAGAAAGCGCGGTTCCACCAGTGGCGGTTGCGGTGCGACTTGAAGCGAAATTCGAAGGCGATGCCCCGAAAGATCAGGCCGGCCAGCATCAGGAAGACGCCCAGATACAGTGCCGGCAGAAAGACTGTGTAGACCAGCGGGAAGGCCGCCAGCAGGCCGGCACCGCCCAGCACCAGCCAGGTCTCGTTGCCATCCCAGACCGGGGCCACTGTGTTCATCATCACATCGCGCCCCGCTTCGTCCGGGGCAAACGGAAACAGCAGACCCACGCCCAGATCGAAGCCATCCATGAGCACATACATGATGACACCGAAACCGATGATCGCGGCCCAGATAAGCGATAAATCCAACATTTCCATGGCTCAGCTCCTGCCCGGTTGACTGGCGGCGTCCTCGAGGGGGACGTGTGTAGCGGAAAGCGGGCGCATCGGCCGCTCTACCTCATCGTCATGCGACTCGAGGTCCGGCAGCATGCCCTGACGCACCACACGGGTCAGGTAGTAGACACCGACCCAGAAGACCACGGCATAAACGGCCACATACCCCAGCAGGGTCGCCAGCGCCATCCAGCCACTCAGCGAAGGTGTCAGCGCCTCGGACTGATCCATGATGCCGTAGACCAGCCAGGGGGCCCGACCGATTTCGGTAACGAACCAGCCGGCCAGCACCGCCACAAAAGGCGAGATGCTCATCACCCGCATCAATTGCAGGAAACCGCGGCTCTCGTAGAGGCGTCCTCTGACACGCAGCCAGAGGCCGGCGATCGCCACTCCGATCATTACCAGGCCGATACCCACCATGACGCGGAACGACCAGAAGACCATCCACACCGGCGGCTGCTCGGCCGGGGCGGCCTCACTGATGCCGGGAATCTCACCCTCGACATCATGGGTCAGGATCAGGCTCGCCAGCCCCGGAATACCGAACTCCACCAAGTTTTCCTGAGCATCCTGGTCCGGCCAGGCGAACAGCAGCAGGGGCGCATTGCTCTGACGCTCCCAGTTGCCTTCCATGGCCGCCACCTTGGTCGGCTGATGCTCCAGGGTATTGAGGCCATGGTAGTCGCCAACCACCGCCTGGGCAGGCGCCAGCACCAGCAACAGCCACAGACACATGGAGAAGGCTTTGCGGTTGGCCTCGACATCACGCCCAATCAGCAGATACCAGGCACTCACGCCGGCCACCACGAAACCACCGGTGAGGAAGGACGCCAGTACCATGTGCGAGAAGCGATACGGGAAGGAAGCGTTGAAGATCACCGCGGACCAGGACGTGACCTCGAAACGACCATTGATCATCTCAACCCCGGCCGGTGTCTGCATCCAGCTATTGGCCGAGATGATCCAGAACACCGAGATGAAGGTACCCAACGCTACCATCAGCGACGCAAAGAGGTGCACGCCCTGGGGTACC
This sequence comes from Halomonas almeriensis, assembly GCF_030409235.1. GTDB lineage: Bacteria > Pseudomonadota > Gammaproteobacteria > Pseudomonadales > Halomonadaceae > Halomonas > Halomonas almeriensis. Next base: position 81,213 of record NZ_JAUFPO010000012.1, on the reverse strand, counting down.
TTGCCACGCCCGAACAGCAGCACCCCCAGGAAGGCGGCTTCCAGGAAGAAGGCCGTTACCACCTCGTAGCTGAGCATGGGGCCCAGGACATTGGAGCCGGCCCAGGAGAAGTTGCTCCAGTTGGTACCGAACTGGAAGGACATCACGATGCCCGAGACAACGCCCATGCCGAACACCACGGCAAACACCTTGGCCCAGAAGATCGCCAGGCGCTCCCAGGCCGGGTTACCGGTCTTGTAGAATAGCCCGTTCAACAGGGCAAGGTAAGACGCAATACCGATGGAGAACACCGGAAATATCGCGTGAAAGGAAACCACGAAGGCAAATTGCAATCGTGACAGCAGCAGAGGATCGAGTTCCATATCTGGCTCCAGGTGGCTGCGCGAGACACAAGACAGACAAGGCCTGTCCTATTCTGTATTTCCGGCAATTCCAGAACCCGTCAGCCCTTCGGGTCTGGCGCTACCGGGGATACCCTTATTATCATAACGCCATGTACCGCGGAGTCTAACGTGTCGCATTGTCGCAGCCGGCCACACCACGTCTGCCGCGATCAGGCACCCTGCACCACCAGATGGATCATGAAGCCGCTATAGACCAGGTACATTACCATCAGGGCGCCTCCCTCCAGCCGATTGATGCGTCCGGCGCGCCCCCGCCAGCCCAGCGCAAAGACCGTCATCAGCACGGTCATGGCCGTCATCAGGGCCCAGTCGCGCAACAGCACCTCGGAGGTCACCCCGATCGGCGCGATCAGCGCCGCCAGCCCCACCACGCCAAGGGTGTTGAACAGGTTGGAACCCACTATATTGCCCAGTACCAGATCATGCTCGCGGCGCCTAAGGGCACTGATCGACGAGGCCAGCTCGGGAAGCGAGGTGCCCACTGCCACAACTGTCAGTCCGATGATCAGGTCACTGACGCCAAAGCTCTGGGCAATCGATACCGCACCCCAGACCAGCAGGCGCGAGCTCACCACAAGCAACACCAGCCCGGCCGCCGTCCATGACAGACCACGGCGCAATGACACCGCCTGATGCGCAAGGCTCTGCTGAGTATCCGTGGCCAGCGCGTCGCCCGGGGGTTGCGTGCCCTGCCAGATGGAATACGCCATGAAAGCCGCCAGTATCAGCAGCAGCAAGCCACCCTCGACACGACTGACGACACCGCCCAGCAACAACAGGGCCGACAGGAGCGTTACGGCCCCTAGGACAGGCAGTTCGCGGCGCACCATGCTCGAGTGCACCGCAAGCGGCGAGATCAGCGCCACCAGGCCGAGGATGAGACCGATGTTGGCGATATTCGAGCCATAGGCATTGCCCAGCGCCAACCCCGGATTGCCCTGGTAGGCGGCAATCACCGACACCACCAGCTCCGGCGCCGAAGTGCCGAAACCAATCACCAGCATGCCGATCAACAAGGGCGACACCCCCAGATGCGCCGAAGTGGCGGCAGCACCGTCGACGAATCGCTCGGCGCTCCACATCAAAAGCACCAGACCCACCATCACCGCCAGAAGGGAAAGCAACATGCTAACTCCTGTCACATTCGAGACTGTATGTTTGTCTGTGGTTCCGGGGGCGTCAACGTGACACACTTGCCCTCTGGAAAACAGCAAAAAACCGACTGCTGAATCACGCCAGCTCCAATGAGGATGTCGCGCTCGTGCCAAGGCCGATTCCCCCGCACATTGCAATGCCCAGACCCGCTCCGCTGGTTGACCGCACGCCGCCGGAGGCGCGTCATTCGCGGCGGCGCCTGCGTGCTTGTCACCACTGTGACTGGGTCATGGCACTGCCGCCGCTAAATTCCGGCGAGCAGGCCAACTGCCCGCGTTGTGGGCATGCCGAGGTGAGGCGCCACCGTTACCCGGCGCAGCGCAGCATGGCCCTGGCCCTGGCCTCACTGATAACGCTACTGGTCGCGGTGCTCCATCCCTTTCTGGGCTTTAGCGTCCAGGGCGTCAGCAACCATATCGAGCTTACCCAGTCGGCCACGCAGCTCCTCGGCTTCCATGAGCCCGTGGTCGCGATCGCCGTGCTGCTGACTATCATGGTGCTGCCGTCACTTTACCTGCTGAGTGTGATCTGGCTGCAGGCCGGACTGCTGTGGGGCCGCCCCCTTCCCTTGAGCCGTGGCATTGCCCGCTCACTAGCGCATCTCGAGCCCTGGATGATGGCCGATGTCTTCCTGGTCGGCACCCTGGTTAGCCTGATCAAGATCGCCGGACTGGCGGACATCGACCTCGGCGCCGGCTTCTGGGCCTTCGGCGTTTTCGTGGTGCTGCTTGTGGCCACCAGCCAGTCCCTGGACCGCGACTGGTTATGGTTCGCCCTGGCCGGCGAGCCCGCGGCTCCGGACGCCACCCGCACCGGCGAGACCGCCTTCCCCCAGGGCCTCACCAGCTGCCACACCTGCGGGCTGATCAACCGCCTGGATTCACAGGGCAAGGGCCGTTGCCGACGTTGTGGCGAACACCTGCATAGTCGCCGCCCCATGAGCCTGCAGCGCACCTGGGCTCTTCTCGCCGCCGCGGCCATCCTCTACATTCCGGCCAATGTCTATCCGATCATGACCACCACCAGCTTCGGACGGGCCGACCCTTCGACGATCATCGGCGGCGTGTTCAAATTGATCGAGACGGGCTCTTGGCCGGTAGCCGTCGTCATACTGGTGGCCAGCGTGCTGGTACCTCTGGGCAAGCTCGTGGTTCTGGCCTGGCTGTGCCTGGTCGCGCCCAGGGCCCATCAGTTCAACGCCCTGACGCGCACCCGGCTGTACCGCTTGACCGAGTTCATCGGTCGCTGGTCCATGGTCGACATCTTCGTGGTGGCCGTGCTGGTCGCATTGATCCGCGCCGGCCAGTTGATGTCGATCACCCCGGGGCCCGCTGCCCTCGCCTTTGGCGCCGTAGTGGTCATCACCATGCTGGCGGCCATGAGTTTCGATCCCCGGCTGATCTGGGATACGCCTGTTGAACAGCAACACAAACAAGGAAGCGTTTGATGAATAACAGCCCTGTCGACAACGATCGGGAAGACAGCGAACACCGGGCCCGGGCGAGTCGCCAGGCTCCCCTGTCGCCGATCTGGATCGTACCCATCGTGGCGCTGCTGATCGGTGCCTGGCTGGTCTATGACAACTATGCCAGCCAGGGCCCAATGATCACCCTGACCATGGACAGCGCCGACGGCATCGAGGCCGGCAGCACCATGATCAAGACCCGCAATGTCGAGGTCGGGCAGATTGAGTCGGTGTCACTGTCGGACGACCGCTCCCAGGTGGTCATGCAGGCCCGCATGTCGGAGCAGGCCGAACCCATGCTGGTCGCAGACACCTCCTTCTGGGTGGTCAAGCCGCGCATCGGTCGCGAGGGCATCAGCGGCCTCAATACCGTGCTGTCCGGTTCCTATCTGCAACTGGAGCCCGGCCGCAGCGACGAGGAAGCGCGCTCCTTCGAGGTCAGCGATCAACCGCCCGTGGCCGCCCCCGGGGCCGAGGGGCTGCGCATCAACCTGACCAGTCAGGTCGGCAACGCCCTGAGTGTCGGCGACCCCATCACCTATCAGGGATTACCGGTCGGCCGGGTCGAGAAGGCCGACTTCGACATCGACAACCAGAAAATGCAGCACCGGGTTTTCATCGAGAGTCCATATCACCGCCTGATCACCCGCAATACGCGCTTCTGGACCACCAGCGGCATCGACTTCAGCCTGGATTCCCAGGGCATCAACATCCAGGTGGAGTCCGTGGAGGCCCTGCTCGGCGGCGGCGTCACTTTCGGGGTGCCCGACGACCTGCCCCAGGGAGACCCCGTCTCTTCCGATACCCACTTTACCCTGCACCCCGACGAGCAGAGCGCTCGCCAGGGGACCTTCGACGAATACCTGGAATACGTGCTGCTGATCGAGGACACGGTCCGCGGCCTGTCCAAGGGGGCGCCGGTCGAGTTCCGTGGCGTGCGCATCGGCACCGTGGCCAGCGTGCCCTGGAACTTCACCGCGCCCCAGCTGGATGGCCGCGACCGCCTGGCCATCCCGGTGCTGATCCGCATCGAGCCTCAGCGGCTCGGCATCGACAACCAGGAAATGGACCTCGAAGAATGGGAGGCCCGCTTCAAGCGGCTCTTCGAACGCGGCCTGCGCGCCTCGCTGAAGAGCGGCAGCCTGCTCACCGGTGCGCTCTTCGTCGACCTGACCTTCGATGACCAGCGTGCCGGCGAATACACCGCCGAGACCTTCGTGCAACACGATGTCTTCCCGACCACCTCCACCGGCCTCGCGCAGATCCAGTCGCAGGTGACCAACCTGCTCGACAAGCTCAACGGCCTGGAAGTCGAACCGATCCTCACCGGCCTGGACGACAACCTGTCCACCTCGAAGGCCATGCTGGAAGAAGTGCGACAGTTGACCACCAGCGTCGACAGCCTGGTCAAGGATCCACAGACCCGGCAACTGCCGGCTAACCTCAACACCACACTCAAGGAACTGCAGTCCACCCTGCAGGGACTGTCCGCCGACTCGCCGGCCTACCGCGAGCTGACCGACACCCTGGACCAGGTAAGGCGCCTGATGCGTGACCTGCAACCCGCGGCGCGCAAAATCAGTGAGGATCCCCGCGCCCTGCTTTTCGACACCCAGGAGGGCGAAGACCCGATACCGCGCGCCCCCGGCACAAGGAGTCAGCCATGAAACCACGCGGCCTCGCCACCCTCTTGACCGTCTCGCTGGCGGCACTGGTCATCAGCGGCTGTGCCACCAGTCAGGCACCGGTCGAGCTCTACACCCTGCCCGACGTGCCGATCAGCGAGAGCGATGTAGCGGCGTCCGCCGACCACCAACTGGTCATACGCCCTGTTCGCCTGGCCAGCTACCTGGAAGTCGAGGGCATCGTCTTTCAGGTCGACGACCTCACCGTCAGGGCCGCCCAGGGCCACCAATGGGCCGAGCCGCTGGGAAGTCAGCTTGAACGGGGCCTGCGCGACCGACTTGCCGCCAGGCTCGGCGATACCCGGGTGATGCTCGACAGCGATACCAGTCGCCAGGAAACCCCGCTGGCCCTGAAGGTCGAGATGACCCGCTTTCAGGGCCGTCACGATGGGGAGGCCATCGCCGAGGGGCGCTGGATGCTGCGCGACCCGCAGGGCGAGCTACTGGCCCTGACCCCTTTCCGGCTCACCACCACCCTCAAGGCCGATGGCTACCCGGCCCTGGTCAAGGCCCTGGGGGATGATCTGGACCGCCTCGCCGACCGGCTGGCGACCGACATCCGGCGGCTGCGCTGACGTCATCGCTATGGCATAATAAATACTGGCGCGGCAACGCTGGTCCCTCCTGCCGCGGCCAACCCTATTTTCTGCGTCTCGATCCGGGACTGGCCGATGGCATGACGCCATCGGCACGGGTCGCGACGTTGTTGCGGAGACTGCATGAGTTTTTCCGACCTGGGCCTCAGGCCTGAACTGCTCGGTGCCATTCAGGCACAGGGCTATAGCGAAGCGACCCCGATCCAGCGCCAGGCCATTCCGGCCGTGCTGGATGGCCAGGACCTGCTGGCCAGCGCCCAAACGGGCACCGGCAAGACCGCCGGCTTCACCCTGCCAATGCTGCAACGGCTGGCCGGCGGCAAGCGCCCCGCCAAGCGAGGCGTGCGCGCCCTGGTGCTGACACCGACCCGCGAGCTCGCCGCCCAGGTGGGCGAGAGTGTCCGCGACTATGGCCAGAACCTGTCACTGACCTCCCACGTCATTTTCGGCGGCGTGGGCCAGCAACCCCAGGTGGATGCCATCCGCGCGGGGCTCGACATCCTGGTGGCCACCCCCGGGCGTCTGCTCGATCTCCAGCAGCAGGGTCACGTCGACCTGTCCGGCGTGGAGATTCTGGTCCTCGACGAAGCTGATCGCATGCTCGACATGGGCTTCATCCATGACATTCGCAAGGTCCTCAAGCTGCTGCCGGCCAAGCGCCAGAACCTGCTGTTCTCGGCCACTTTCTCCAACGAGATCCAGACCCTGGCCAACCAGCTGCTCGACAACCCGACCCTGATCGAAGTCGCACGCCGTAACACGACGGCCGAAACCGTCGACCAGGCCGTCTATCGCGTCGACCGCGAGAAAAAACGCGAGCTGCTGGCCCACCTGATCCATTCCCAGCGCTGGTTCCAGGTACTGGTGTTCACCCGCACCAAGCACGGCGCCAACCGTCTCGCCGAGCATCTGGGAAAACGTGACATCCCGGCCATGGCCATCCACGGCAACAAGAGTCAGTCGGCCCGTACCAAGGCCCTGACGGCCTTCAAGTCGGGCGACCTGCAGGTCCTAGTGGCCACCGACATCGCCGCGCGGGGCCTGGACATCGACGAGCTGCCGCATGTCGTCAACTTCGAGCTGCCCAATGTGGCCGAGGACTATGTGCATCGCATCGGTCGCACCGGCCGAGCCGGTAACGAAGGCCAGGCCGTCTCGCTGGTCTGCGTCGACGAACACGGCCTGCTCAAGAACATCGAGCGGCTCATCAAGCGCGATCTGGTCAAGCACATCGAGCCCGGCTTCGAGCCCGACCCTAATGCCAAGCCCGAACCCATCGAGAATGGACGAGGTGGCCGGGGCCGCGGCGGTGGCGGAAAACCGAGTGGCGGAAAACCGGGCGGCGGCAAGCCCGGCAACAGCGGCGGCACCTCGACCAGCGACGATTCGGCGCGGCGCAAGCGTCGCCGGCGTGGCGGTCAGAAGCGCCAGCAAGCCTGACATCGCAGCGCCATGCATCACCCTGACGGCTTGGCATCCGGCGCCTGCCGTCAGCGACACGACCTGCATTCCCATTGAATCAAAAGCAAGGAACGCCATGGACACCCAGAACCTGCTCCGTGACTACAACCGCTGGCTCGCCTTCCAGCGTCAGGCGCAACTCGAGCGCGAACACAACGCCGCCATGCGCGAGATGGAAAAAGCCCGTGTCTCGGCCCAACGCATGACCGAGGCCTATCGCAGCATGGCCGAGAAAGCCGCCAGCGAAGGGGCCTGCTATCGCACCCTCTTCCTGCGCGATGTAGAAGGCCAGGCAATGGCCTGCGAAGGCTGGCTGTTCGTGCGTCGCGTCCTCGCCGAGGGCGGCAGTACCCGCGTGCGAGCGACACTGCTGACCACCTTCACCCTGCAGGATGGTCAGCTGAACCCGGGCGACCAGCCTGCTGAGAAAGTCACCCTGGAAATCTACGAGCACCTCCGGGTCAACCAGAGCATGGCCAGCATGGGCCGCGTCGACCGCATCAATGGCGGCAATGATGTCCAGTTCATCACCCTGCTCGACTCTGCCCGCGGCGACCTGGGCTCCTACCTCAAGTAACCCTCATGCCCAGTGTTCGCCAGCCAGCGCCAGCCCGGTCTTCACTGCATCCGGTGTCCTTCATGCTGCTGATGGTGCTGGTCGGCCTCAACCTGAGGCCGGCCCTGTCCTCCCTGGCCCCGCTGCTTCCGCGTGTCGAAGCCTCGACCGGCATCAGCAACGTCGGCATCGGTGCGCTGACCACCCTGCCGGTGCTCTGCCTGGGCCTCTTTGCCCCGCTCGCCCCCTGGTTGTCAAACCGTCTGGGTGCCGAGCGCAGCCTTTCGGCTGCACTGCTGGTGCTGGCCACGGGCCTGGCCCTGCGCGGGCTGGCTACCCCCTTCTGGCTGTTTGCCGGCACCCTGCTGGTGGGCGCCGGCATCGGCGTGGTCGGCAGCCTCCTGCCGGCCTTCGTCAAACGTGAACTGCCCCGAGCGGCAGACCTGACGACCGGTGTCTATACCATGGCCCTGTGCCTCGGCGGCGCCCTCGGCGCCGGGTTGAGTATCCCCATGGCCGAGGCTCTCGGCAGTTGGTCGCTGGCGCTGATGAGCTGGTCGGCCCTGGCCATCGCCGCCCTGATCGCCTGGTGGCGAATGATGCCGCAACCTTCGACGCCCGGCACACGCCCCGCCATTACCGGCAATACCCGCGAGCTGATGCGCCAGCCACTGGCCTGGCATGTCATGTTGCTGATGGGCGCCCAGTCGTCACTGGCCTATATTGTCTTTGGCTGGCTACCCAGCCTGCTGATCGAGCGAGGCTACGATGCCGCCCAGGCGGGCTGGATGATGGCGGCCTCGGTGATGGTCCAGTTGTTCGCCGCCCTGGCCGCTCCCTGGATCGCCCGGCTCGGCCGCGACCAGCGCCCGGTGCTGCTGCTGACCCTGTCGATGGTCGCCGGCGGATTGAGCCTCCTGCTGGTGGGGCCCATCGAATGGCGTTGGGCGGGCGTGCTGCTGCTTGGCCTGGGCCAGGGCGGCGGCTTCAGTATGGCACTCACGCTGATCGTGCTGCGTACCGCCGACTCCCGCCTGGCCGGCAAGCTGTCAGGCCTGGTGCAGGGCGGTGGTTACACCCTGGCCGCCCTGGGGCCGCTGGCCGTAGGCGTGATGCGGGATTTCGAGCTCGGCCTGCCCATCATCAACCTGGCCCTGCTGAGCATCGCCGTGCTAGCCGCTGGCTTTGCCTGGCTTGCCGGACGTCAACGCCGCCTGGAGCTGGATGACCAGGGCCGGCTTTTCACGCGCGTATATCGCTGAAGCGACATCGTTGACCGAGGATCCCCGAGGAGCCCATATGCCATCCAATCCGTCTACCGTGCTGGTCATCTATACGGGGGGCACCGTCGGCATGGTGGAGAGTGCCGACGGCCTGGTACCGAGTCGCGATTTCGAGCAGCGGCTGCGCCATCACCTCGCCGGGCTGGCCCCGGATCAGCGCAGCCGCCTGCCCGACATCGAGTGGCTGCAGACCGACCCGCCCATCGATTCCAGCGCCGCCACGCCCAGTGACTGGCAGCACCTGGCCGCCCTGGTGGCCGAGCATTATGCCCACCATGCCGGCGTGGTCATCCTGCATGGTACCGATACCCTGGCATGGACGGCCTCGAGTCTGGCCTATCAGCTCCAGGGCATCGACCGCCCGGTCGTGCTGAGCGGTGCCATGGCACCCCTGGAAGCACCCCACAGTGACGCCTCGGACAATATCCAAATGGCCCTGCGCTTTGCCGCACAGCCCGGCCTTCAGGAAGTCGCCATCTGCTTCGGCGGGCAACTGTTGCGTGGCGCACGCAGCCGCAAATGGCAGACTCACCAGGCGGCGGCCTTTGCCAGCCCCAACTACCCGCCCCTGGGGGCCGGGGACAGGGATGGCATCCGGCTGTTCGACGAACGGGGCCTGAACGCCCATCAACGCGGCGCACCACGTCTTGAACGCCCCGACTATGCGGGCCTCGCCGCGGGGAGTGTGCCACGCCTCGTGCTGTGGCCCGGTATCCGCGCCTGGCAGCTCGAGGCTTGGCTGCTCGACGATCGCGTCCAGGGCGCACTGCTGGAGGTCTGGGGCGGCGGCAATGTGCCCCAAGACCCCGAGATTCTCGGCGTCCTGGCCCGCGCCAGCGGAGAAGGCAAGCTGCTAGCCGCCATCAGCCAATGCCCGCACGGCGCGGTCAACATCGGCCACTACGCCGCCGGCTGTGGGCTGATCGACGCCGGGGTGCTCTCCGGCGACGACATGACCCCCGAAGCCGCCGTGACCAAGCTGATCCACCTGCTCGCCCAACCGCTGGACAACGCCGAAAGGCGGCGACGCTTCCTGACCCCGCTGGTCGGCGAACGCAGCGCATCTACGGGCGGGGGGTGAGCTGGAAGAGGGAAGAAAAAAGAGGGAAGAGGAAAGATGGAAGGCAGCAGGGACTCTGAGACCTTGGGTCAAGGTTTTCGTCCAGCTTAAAGCTTATGACTTCGAGCTCCTTCTTACTTCTTACTTCTTCCCTCTTCCCCGAGCACACCATCCCATCAACGTCTAGGCTTCTCACATCGACTCACTTTGCGAGGAACAACGATGGAAGCCTATGACCATCCCTTCAGCGAACTCTTCGATCAGCTCGGCCTGGCGTCGGACCCCGAGTCCATCAAGCGCTTTATCGACCACCATGCGCCCATCCCCGGCGACACCGCCCTGCCCGACGCGGCGTGCTGGAACGAGGGGCAGTCGGAGCTGCTGCGCGAGGCGCTGGAGGCCGACGCGGACTGGGCCGAGGTGGTCGATCACCTGGATGCCTCGCTGCGAAAATCCGGCTGAAGCGGACATCACTCCCCAGCGTGGAGACGGGCGGCAACGCGGTCGAGGATCTGCTGGCTGACGCGGTTGACCAGCGGACTGGCCGCCCGCCTTACCGCCTTTTCGACAAAGCGATTGTGAATCTCGTAATCGACCCGTAGTGCCACCCGGGTTCCCTCCGGCACCTGGGCGAGCTCGTAGCGCCCGGTGTTGTGAACCCCATCCACGGACTCCCAGGCCAGCACCGAGGGAGCAACCGACTCGGTGATCGCCACATCGAAGGTCCAATCCATGCCCACCGCCCTGACGTGCCAGCGATAATGATCATTGCCCAGAGGTTCGATGTCCTTGATCAGATCCGAATAATCGACGAAATCCTCGACCCGCTCGAGCAGAGCAAAGACCCGCTCGGGTGGCGCATGCAGCGTGGCGCTATGTTCGATCCTGGCCATGATGACCCCATGAAAGCGTGTATTGGCTCGACAGCACAGCGCTGTCCGTCCTGAACCGATGCCGAGCAGTATACCAGCCAGAACCGGGCGCCCGAACCTGAATCAGGGTGATGGGCCAGTTTGCAGAGCGACACGACCCATGCACCTGGCGCCACCGCCACGGCCCACGTAGACTATGCACCGCCGGACCGGAACCCGGCCATCAAATTCTCCGACTAGCAGGCCCGAAATGCCCCAGTCTTTTTCTGCCAACGCCACCGTGGTCATTTACTCCGGCGGCATGGACTCCTATACCGTTTTGCACCGCGCCCTGCGCGAGGGCCTCGAGGTGCATGCCCTGTCCTTCGATTATGGGCAGCGCCATGGACGCGAGCTCGAGACCGCCCGGCGTGTCTGCGCCGCGCTCGAGGTGCCTCACCAGGTCATCGACATCCGTGCCATCCATTCCCTCATCGACAACTCGGCACTCACCGACAGCGACCGCAGCATGCCCGACGGGGACTATGACGCCGACAACCTGACGGCCACCGTGGTGCCCAACCGCAACATGATGCTGCTCTCCATGGCCATCGCCAAGGCCGTCAACATCGGCGCCGGCCGAGTCGACTACGGGGCCCACGGCGGTGACCATGTGCTCTATCCGGACTGTCGACCGGCCTTCGTCGAGGCCATGAACGCCGTGGCCGGCATCGCCAACTTCGAGCCGGTGACCCTTCACACGCCCTATCTGCACAGCAGCAAGGCCGAGATCCTCGCCGATGGCCTCGCCATGGGCCTCGACTATCGCCACACCTGGACCTGTTATGAAGGTGCGGCGCTGGCCTGTGGGCGTTGCGGCAGTTGTCGCGAGCGCCTGGCGGCCTTTGCCGCCAACCGGGCCAGCGACCCGCTGGCCTATGCCGCCACCCCTGAGTCAGCCGGGGCGAGCGAGGGCCGCGAGGATGTATAGCGTCAAGGAAGCCTTCTACTCCCTGCAGGGCGAAGGCGGTCAGGCCGGCCGCGCCAGCGTTTTCTGCCGTTTCGCCGGCTGTAACCTCTGGTCGGGCCGCGAGGCCGATCGAGCCACGGCGGCCTGTCACTTCTGCGACACCGACATCCGCGGCACCGACGGCCAGAATGGCGGCCGCTTTGCAGATGCCGACGACCTCGGCACGCATCTCGCCTCCCTCTGGCAAGGAGGCCCGGATGGCGCGCATCCCCAGGTGATCTTCACCGGAGGCGAGCCGCTGCTGCAGCTGGATGATGCCCTGATCGCCGCCATGCACGAACGCGGCTTCGATGTCGCCGTGGAAACCAACGGCACCCTGGCCGCCCCGGCCGGCATCGACTGGCTGTGCGTCAGCCCCAAGGGCCGCAACCCGCTGGTCCAGACCCGGGGCGATGAACTCAAGCTGATCTACCCCCAGGCCGAGGCACCGCCCGAACGCTTCACCGACATGGACTTCGCGCATTTCTTTCTGCAGCCCATGGACACGGCGGCTTTGCCGCCACGGACGCGCCCCGCGGATGCTATGGCCCGCACCGTGGCCTATTGCCTGGCGAATCCCCGCTGGCGCCTCTCGCTCCAGACCCACAAAATCGCGGGGATCGACTGATGACACTCTTCGTCAACCGCCTGACACAACTGGACACCTCCATGTGGTGCCCGACGCGAGGCCTGATCGGCACCAGCTGGCGGGTGGATGCCGAGCTCGACGGCGAGCTGGGCGAGGATGGCATGCTGTTCGACTTCGGTCGGGTCAAGCCCTGGATCAAGTCGCACCTCGACCAGAGCCTCGATCATACCCTGCTGGTGCCCACCGAGGCACCCGGGGTGAACGTTCAACCCTGCCCGGAAGGCCTGCGCGTTCGTACCGAAACCCCCTATGTCATGGAGGTCCGCGGCCCTCGCCAGGCCTTTAGCCTCCTGCCCTGGGCGGCGATCACCCTGCCGAACCTGGCCGAGCATCTCCAGCAGATGCTGGTGCGTCAGCTTCCGCCACGCGTCGACGCCGTGCGGCTGACACTCGGTGAAGAGACCATCGAGGGCGCTCACTACACCTATAGCCACGGCCTGAAGCACCATGACGGCAATTGTCAGCGCATTGCCCACGGCCACCGCTCGCGGCTGCATATCTGGCAGAACGGCCAACGCGCTACCCGACTGGAAGCCGACTGGGCCCAGCGCCTGGCGGATCGCTACCTGGTGGATGAAGCCGATGTGGTAGACGGCCTGGATGCTTCGATCATGGGGCGGCTAATGGCTGGCTACCGTGCCGCTCAGGGACGCTTTCTGATCGACCTGCCCCGCGAGCGCTGTGTGATCATGCCCTGCACCACCACGGTGGAAAACATCGCCGCCTGGCTGGCAACGGAAATCCGCCGCGAAACCGGCCGGGATACCCGAGTCCAGGCGTTCGAGGGTATCGAAAAGGGGGCGATTGCCGAAGCTCGAAGCGGCGAGTAACGAGATTCGGGCCGCGAGTAACGAGCCGCGAGAAACGAGAAATGAGCGGCGAGAAACGAGCAACGAGTGGCGAGCGCTGGGTGATCGGCTGCGGAGTCGAGAAACGAGCGGCGAGCAACGAGCCACGAGTTGCGAGTGCTGGGTGATCGGCTGCGGGGTCAAGAAACGAGCGGCGAGCAACGAGCCACGAGTTGCGGGTACTGGGTGATCGGTTGCGGGGTCGAGAAACGAGCGGCGAGAAACGAGCGGCGAGTAACGAGCAACGAGTGGCGAGCGCTGGGGAGTCGGCTGAGGGGAACGGGTAGCGAGCAGCAAACGTATGCTGCTCTTGGCCCTGTAACCCGGCTGCCAGCCGCTCGTCGCTCGCAGCTCGAGGCTCGAAAACGAGAGGGTTCAGGTGTTCACTTCCAGGGCAGCGATAAGCGCCATGGCCTGGTCGCGATTGTTGCCACAGAGCTCAGGGTCGTAGTCGAAGGCCAGGCAAACCGCAGGACGTCGGGGGTCGCCGAACAACCTGCAGAGGTTGTCGACGTCGAGCTGCGCGCAGCGTACACCCTGCGGTTTGCCGTCGGGCATGCCCGGAATCGGCGAGCTGATCGAGGGCGCGATGCAACAGGCCCCACAGCCCGCACGGCACCCCGTATCAGCGGAGGGGCGCGGCCCTTGATCCTGATCACGCCTCGCCATTGACGTATTCTCCCACCGTTGAGGCTCGTAGGCGACTGGCTTTCACACCGGCTGCCAAATACCCGGGGTGGCGCCAACAGCTCGCCTCGAGCTTCGAGAGCCGAGCTACGAGCGGCTGGAAGCCGAACTCTGGGGCCGGGAGCGGCACCTTTGCATACTAATCGCCACTCGCATCCCGCAGCGCTCGCAACTCGCGGCTCGTTTCTCGCCGCTCGTTACTCACCGCCAGTCCCTAGACATCCACCAGATGCGGCAAGCGCTTGTCCAACAGATTGCGCCATCGCACCAGCACCGGCGCATCACTGTGACTGACCTTGCCGAGCAACTCGCGGAAGGCCTCCCGCGCCTGGGTGCCTTCCGCATCGACCACGGTCAACCAGAGTTCCAGCCCGAACAGCTCCTGATGCAGATTGCCATCCTTGCGGGCCTGGGCAAGCGCCTGCTCGACCAGGGTACGCACATCCTCCGCCGGGCGGCCGAGACGCTGACGCACCAGCGCCAATTGAATGGAGAGCTCCGGAATGAACAGCGTCGAGCGCTCCCGGGCCACCATCAGCGACTGGTCGAGGTAGTCCTCGGCACGCTCCAGCTCGTTCATCGAGACACAGGCATCGATGAACCACAGTGCCGGGCGTTGATGGGGATCCCGACCGGTGAGATCGGCCAGCTCCTGCAGGGTGCCCTCTAGCACTGTCAGGCCTTCGCGATCCCCGGCCATGGCGCGCTGCCAGCCGAGCACACTGCGGGCGGAAATCTGCCACAGGTGCAGGTCCGATGAGCCGGTGATGTCATAGGCGCGCTCGGCACGACTCGAGGCCAGATGCACATGCCCCAACTGGCGATACAGGGCCGCGGCGTACATCAACGCCATGGCCAGGCTGCCCGGGTGATTGATCTGCTCGGCCAGGCGAATGGCCGACTCGACCTGACGCTCGGCGCGCTGATAGTCACCCCGCAGGCACAGCGCCCAGCCCTGGAAGCAGGAAGCCGCTACCTGCGGATGATCGGAAAACGGCAACCACTCGATCATCATCGGCGAATTGAGCGGATCAATTTCCTCCAGGTGTTCATAGGCCTGCTCGATGCGCCCGGCCCAGTATTCGCAGCTGGCACGAGCGAAGGCGGCAAGGCGGCGATAGCGCGGGTCGTCCAGACGTGCCGCCACATCGGCCAGGCGCGAAGCCAGCATGAAGGCATCGGCGTGCGCATTGCGCTGGCTGCAGCCTACCCAGAGGCCCCACTTGACGAGAAAGACCTGCTCGAGGTCCTCGTTGTCCTCGGGCAGCTCGTCACCGGTATTGAGCAGTTCACGGGCTCGCACGAAGCTCTCGTGCGCCGTCGGCGAGCCGTGGCCCTCGAGGGCGAAAGCCGCCTGACCGCGGACCGTATGCAGGCTGACCTCGCGCTCGACCTTGTCTTCCACATGGCGCAGGCTCGCCAGGCCGAAATCGGCCATTCTCAGCGCCGTGCGGTTGGCACTGACCTTGAGGGCTTCGCGCGCGGCCAGCTCGAAATAGCGGGCGCCACGCGCATAATGCCCGCTGCGGCGAAGATGTGTGGCAAAATCGCCCGGGTGGCGACTGATCCACACCGGAAAATGCTCCTCGATCAAGCCCACCACCTGGCGGTGAAGATCAACGCGAATGTCCCGCGGGCAGGACAGATAGGCCGCTTCCTGCAGCAACTGGTGGGTAAACTGATACTCGCGCCCCTCGCTGTCGTTATCCATCGGCTCGATGATCTCCAGGCGGATCATCTGCTCGATGGCCGACTTCAGGCGCGGCATCTCCCAGCCGCTGCACTCCGCCAGCAGGTCGAGACGAAACTGACGACCGAGTACCGCCGCCACATGCGCCACCTCCCGGTCGGTGTCCAGTTGATCGATGCGGCTGGCCAGCAGCCCCAGCAGGCCGCGCGGCAGCTCATCGAGCTGGGTGGTGCGCCCCTCGCGGCGATCCATGTCGACGCGCCGACAGATCTCCTGCAGATAGAGCGGCACACCGTCGCAACGCTCGATGATCTGGCTGCGCAACCGCGGGCTAATATGCAGGCGATAGCGCTTGGCCAGCTGCGACAGCAGCCGCGATGACTGGGTCTCGTCGAGGCGTCCCAGGGTAATCTGCTGATCCCAGTCCAGGCGGGTCGGCAGGGTCTCGCGACCATGATGGCTGGCCACCAGCATGAAAGGACAATTGATCGGCAGGCGGGCCTGCAGGGCCGCCAGCAACTTGAAGGACGGCTCGTCCAGCCACTGCAGGTCGTCGACCATCAGCACCAGGGTGCGTGACTCGGTCAACACTGCGATCAAACGACTCAGCAGCCCCCCCACCAACTCGACGGCCTCGCCGCTCTTGGCAAGCGCCAGCCCCTCGCGAGGCTCGCAGACGCCCAGCGCCTCCTTGAGCAGCAGGCGACGTTCATCACTCAGGGCACCGGGCATCAAGGCCAGCAGATGCTCATCGAAATCCTCACAGCGGATCTCGCCGTCCAGATGCCAGCGGACCAGCTGGCGTGCCACACCATAGGGTTCCTGGACCGAGAGCCGAGTAGTCGGCTGCCAGCAGATCAGCGCATCCTGACTCTGATCCAACTGGCGGAAGCCGACAAGCAGCGCCGACTTGCCCAGGCCGGAAGGACCGCGCACCAGCACACTCTGACGCAGCCCGATACCGGCACGTGCCAAGGCATCACGCAGGGTCCGCAGCGCGGTTTCACGTCCCACCAGGCTAGGCGGCATGGCGTCACGCCCTCCTTCGTTGCCGCCAAGCACAAGGGCGCGCAGCCGCACCCGGCCGTCGTTGGCGACCAGCCGCGAGGTCAGCCGCGGCTGCAGGTCCAGGGCCGGCGGCATATGCTGACTGGCCTCCTGAGAGATCACCAACTCACTGCCCTCGGCGGCATTCATCAGCGACACCGCCACCTGAGTGACCTGGCCCAGCGGATCGACCAGATGACGTTCCGGCAGGTAGACCACCCGACCGCTGTTCAGGCCCGCCGCGAACTGAAACTGCGGCGGCTCGCCTTCTCCCGTCCAGTGACGCCGACATTCATCCGGCAGGCTGTGGCGACAGTGCTCGTAGAGCGCGACCAACTCGGACAACTGATGGGCCGGACCATGAGTGCCGAAGCAGGCAAGCCCCAGGCCCCCGGTGGCACCGGGCAGCCAGGAGCCACCCAGATGATGGCACTGTTGCTCCAGCCAGCGCATCAACTCCACCTGCAGCGCCAGGAAGTCTCTTGCTTCGCTGCGCGAGGATAGATCAGCCTCGATGTGCAAGCGAATCGCCATGACTGACAACTGACGCTGCTCGACCTCATCCTCGCGGATCGGTGCCGAGTGGTCGATGCTGGGCGGGGCAAAGCCATGGCCGGCACTCGTCGCGGCCGGCTCAGGCGCCCCGTCCGACCAGTAGCGGGCCAGCTGCAAAAAACTCGGGTCCGGCTGCTGACCGCTCAGTGCCAGCTGTTGCAGAAAGGCGTTGTACTGCTCGTGAGCCGCCGCCAGCTGCCCGTGGTCGGCCAGCTGGCGCACCAGCTTTTCGTGAAAGGGGCCATACCCGGAAAAGCGGCTGACCAGCCCCTCGAGCAAGGGGTCGGGCAGCGGCTCATTCTGTTCGAGAACAAGCTCGGCAAAGCGGATCACCCGCTGGCGCCACTCATTGCGCACCTGCACCAGCCATCTCAGGAACTCGGTGCAATTGGGCAACTGCAGCTCCTCGACCAGGTCACCCTGATAGTAGCCGAGCACGGCTTCCAGGGTGGCCACATCCGGCGGGCCATCCAGCAGGCCCTGCAATTCATGCAGATCGAAGGTCCAGTGCTCTGGCAGCCGAAAGGCAATGGTCTGGCGCGACACCATCAACACCTGATCGGCCTGCTCGCCCATGGACTGCCGCAGGCAGTGCAGGGCATGGCGCAGATTGGTGCGTCCCGAGGACAAGCCCTGGTCAGGCCACAGCAGCTCGGCCAGCGAGGCACGGTTGACCGGCTGATCGTGCAACAGCAGATAAACCAGCAGTGCCTTGACCTTGTCGTAACTGAAGTGCGTCAGAGCATCATCGCCGATGGTAAGCGAGAAATGTCCGAAAAGGGCCAGAGTGTCCTGTTCTTCACGAACGGCGTCTTCGGGAGCGTCCCGCATGATGGATTTATCCTGCTGTGCGGCAGCCACCGGCGTCAGGCCGGTACACCGCTGTGAAAACGAAATTCGGTATCTGGCGTGGTGATCAATTCTGCTTCCCGGGCGACAAGGAAGGCGACCCTTTCCTCGATGGGCTGATGAGAAAGCCGCTCCGCCAGCATCAGATAATCTTCGTAGTGCCGACCTTCCGACTTAACCAGACCGCGATAGAACTTGGCAAGCTCATCATCCAAGTAGGGAATGAGCCGCGCGAAACGCTCGCAACTGCGGGCCTCGATGATCGCCCCGACAATCAGCACATCCACCAGCCGCTGAGGCTCCTGACTGCGCACATGGCGGCGCAGTCCCTCGGCATAACGCGCTGCCCCGATGGGCCGGTAGGTAATGCCCCGGCCCTCCATCAACTTGACGACTTGCTCGAAGTGCAACAATTCTTCACGCGCCAGCCGCGCCATCTTGGTCAGCAACTCACTGTCATCGACATATCGATAGAGCAGGCTCATGGCCGTGGAGGCAGCCTTTTTCTCGCACTGTGCATGGTCGATCAGCAGGGTTTCAGGGTTTTCCAGCGCCCAGTCGACCCAGGCAGCCGGAGTCGGACAGGCCAGAAAGTCGAGAATGGCCTCGGGCAGTCTGGGATCATGTGTGGCAGTCATGGCATTTCCGCTCAAAAAACAGGTTCCGAAAGCGCCCGCTTCAGGTTCACTCGACCCGAAGCCTCGGGCTCAGGTAACAGAGACGAGACACTGGCGACGAGCCTCACCGGCCCGGCCAAGCTCGTCGGCCAGGCGCCGGTGAAGGGCCTCGGCATCCAGGTCGGCATGCGGCACCAGGCCGTAGCGCGACAGTTCGCGAATCCGCCCTCGCCCGACACGCAACAATTCCACCGCGCGCGACATTGCCGGCTGGTCCTCGCGATAGCGAATCCGGTGACGGTCGAGCTGGGCCTGAAGAGCCGCGGCGTCAACCACCCTGAGGTGGCGAGCCGCCACCTCCACACGTAACGCGTCCAGCGCTACCATGCGGGCCTGGCGCTGCGACGTCTCGAGCGCCGGCCAGTCACGTATCTCGTCATCGTAACGCTGGCAGCCACGGCACACTCGATCACCGACCGTGGTCGAGCAGACTCCGATACAGGGAGACACCACACGCCCGGACATCGCAGACCCTCCATCAATCAACCCGCTATGGTAACGCGATAGCGAGCATCTGGCACCCCGGCCGGCTCCCGTCGGCAGCAGGCATGGCTCAAGGTCCGCCATCATGGGCCTTCTTAACATTGTCGACAGTTTCTTCTAGAATAACGGGACCGATGACTGCGACGTCCAAGTGCCGACCGTTCCGCGCGGGTTCAGCCCTCGGCGGGCCGCGAGTGTCGGCCGCCATAACCAATGAGGGCCACCACGTGCTTGAAGCCTACCGCCAACATGTCGAGGAACGTGCCCAGAACGGCATTCCTCCCAAGCCCCTGAATGCCGAGCAGACGGCTGCCCTGATCGAGCTGCTGAAAAACCCGCCGGCCGGCGAGGAAGAGTTTATTCTTGACCTGCTGACCAACCGCATCCCCCCCGGCGTCGATGAAGCCGCCTACGTCAAGGCCGCCTTCCTGACCGCCATCGCCAAGGGCGAGGCCGAATCGCCGCTGGTCGACAGGATCCACGCCGTCAAACTGCTGGGCACCATGCAGGGCGGCTACAACATCGTCTCGCTGGTCGAGCTGCTCGATGACGAGACACTGGCCACTGAAGTCGGCGAACAGCTCAAGCACACCCTGCTGATGTTCGATGCCTTCCATGACGTGGAAGAACGCGCCAAGGCCGGCAACGAGGTCGCCAGGGACATCATCCGCTCCTGGGCAGAGGCCGAATGGTTCCTGTCTCGCCCGGCACTCGACGAGAAGATCACCCTGAGTGTCTTCAAGGTGCCCGGCGAGACCAACACCGATGATCTCTCGCCGGCACCCGATGCCTGGTCGCGTCCCGACATTCCGCTGCACGCCAATGCCATGCTCAAGAACGAGCGCGAGGGCATCGAGCCGGTCGAGCCCGGCAGCACCGGCCCACTCAAGCAGATCGAGGACGTCCGCGCCCAGGGCTTCCCGGTCGCCTATGTAGGCGATGTGGTCGGCACCGGCTCCTCGCGCAAGTCGGCCACCAACTCGGTGCTGTGGTTCTTCGGCGACGACATCCCCAATGTCCCCAACAAGCGCGCCGGCGGCTTCTGCTTCGGTGGCAAGATCGCCCCGATCTTCTTCAACACCATGGAAGACTCTGGCGCCCTGCCCGTCGAGATGGATGTCGAAAAGCTCGCGATGGGCGATGTCATCGATGTCTACCCGTATGAAGGTAAGGTCTGCCGCCATGGCACCGACGAGGTCCTGACCACTTTCGAACTCAAGACGCAGCTGCTGCTCGACGAAGTACGTGCCGGTGGGCGCATTCCGCTGATCATCGGCCGCGGCCTGACCGCCAAGGCCCGCGAGTCCCTTGGCCTCGAGCCATCCGAGGTGTTCCGACGCCCTGAGCAGCCGCCTTCCAGCAACAATGGCTTCACCCTGGCACAGAAGATGGTCGGCAAGGCCTGCGGCATGAAAGGCGTGCGTCCCGGCATGTACTGCGAGCCGAAGATGACCACCGTCGGCTCCCAGGACACCACAGGCCCGATGACCCGCGACGAACTCAAGGATCTGGCCTGCCTGGGCTTCCAGTCCGATCTGGTCATGCAGTCCTTCTGCCATACCAGCGCCTATCCCAAGCCGGTGGACGTGGAAACTCACCACACCCTGCCTGACTTCATCATGAACCGTGGCGGCGTCTCTCTGCGCCCCGGCGACGGCATCATCCACAGCTGGCTCAACCGGATGCTGCTGCCCGACACCGTGGGTACCGGCGGCGATTCGCACACGCGCTTCCCGATGGGCATCTCCTTCCCGGCGGGTTCCGGCCTGGTGGCCTTCGCCGCCGCTACCGGCGTGATGCCGCTGGACATGCCGGAGTCCGTGCTGGTGCGCTTCAAGGGCAAGCGTCAGCAGGGCGTCACCCTGCGTGACCTGGTCCATGCGATCCCCTACTACGCCATCCAGCAGGGCCTGCTGACCGTCGAGAAATCCGGCAAGAAGAACGCCTTCTCCGGCCGCATCCTGGAAATCGAGGGCCTCGAGGATCTTACCGTCGAGCAGGCCTTCGAGCTTTCCGATGCCTCCGCCGAGCGCAGCGCCGCCGGCTGCACCATCACGCTCTCCGAGGACAGCGTCAGCGAATACCTCAAATCCAACGTCACCCTGCTCAAGTGGATGATCGCCAACGGCTACGGCGACAAGCGGACCATCGAACGCCGGATCCTGGCCATGCAGGAATGGCTGGATAACCCCAGCCTGATGCGCGCCGACAAGGACGCCGAGTACGCCGAGATCATCGAGATCGACCTGGACCAGCTCGACCAGCCAGTGCTCTGCGCGCCCAACGACCCGGACGACGCCCGCCTGCTCTCCGATGTCGCCGGCCGCTCCATCGACGAGGTCTTCATCGGCTCGTGCATGACCAACATCGGTCACTTCCGTGCCGCCGGCAAACTCCTCGAGAAGCAACCCGCCGGCAGCCTGAAGACCAAGCTATGGCTCGCGCCGCCGACCAAGATGGACCAGCACCAGCTCACCGAGGAAGGCTACTACGGCATCTATGGCCGCGCCGGCGCACGGATGGAAATGCCCGGCTGCTCGTTGTGCATGGGTAACCAGGCGCGTGTCGCCGCCAGGAGCACCGTGGTCTCCACCTCGACGCGCAACTTCCCCAATCGACTGGGCGACGGCGCCGATGTCTTCCTGGCCTCGGCCGAGCTGGCCGCCGTCTCCGCGGTCGAAGGGCGCCTGCCGAGTGTCGACGAGTACCGGCGTTACATGGCAGAATTCGATGCCATGGCAGGCGAGATCTACCGTTACATGAACTTCCACGAGATCGAGGAGTTTCAGAACGCCGCCTCCAACGTGATTCCGGTAGCCCAGGAGGCCTAAGGAATCAGTACGCTCGACTCCGATGCTCGCAACATCGAAGGCCCGCTGCCAAGGCGGCGCGGCCGGAGCCGATGACAGAAGCGCCCCACGGGGCGCTTTTTTTATGTCTCGTCAATTGATGTGGCATGATTGATCTAACCATTCACTATCAGGGGTTGTATCATGAGTCACATCATCACACCCGATATCTGCGATGAATATCCCGAAGTCGCCGTGCTCGACCCCATGCTGCTGAATGTCGGGGGCATCGAGGCCTTCGGTGGGCCGGTACGCACCGTGAAATGCTTCGAGGACAATTCCCTGGTCAAGCAGGCCATCGACGAGCCCGGCGAAGGCGCCATCCTGGTGGTCGATGCCGGCGGCTCCACCCGCTGTGCTATGCTTGGCGACATGCTGGCCGAAAAGGCCGCCGGCAATGGCTGGGCCGGGGTAATCATGTACGGCTGTGTGCGTGACGTCGACGAACTGGCCGAGACCGAACTGGGCATCCAGGCACTGGCCGCTCATCCGCGCAAGAGCGAGAAGCGTGGTGAAGGGCAGCGCGATATCCCCGTCACTTTCGGCGGCGTGACCATCAGCCCCGGCCAGTGGCTATATGCCGACAACAACGGTGTCGTGATCAGCGAACGACAACTGCCACTGGGCTGAACCCGGCAGGCCGGGCCATCAGGGGCATGTGCCAGCATCGCCGCGTGAATGTCACGGTATTGTCATCATGCCGCCCCTGACGACCATGCGCACTCTGACTCCCCTAGGCGCCGAGGTTCTTGTCGACCTTCACCAGCATCAGCGCCCTCTTGTCGCCTACCATCTGTTCTACACCATCCTGGCATCCAGCCTTCTACTTCCGGCGGCCGGTTGGGCCCTGGCCTGGCTGCTCGGCCATGTCGGCCACCCCCTGATATCCAATACCAAAACTGCTGGACTCAGTCCCGGGTCTTGTCTGCGCGATAGCAGCGCCACCAGGCCAGCCCTCCGATCAGGGTGATAACAGCCAGACCGGCGGCCCCCAGGCCCAGAATTTCCACCAGCCGATGATAGGCCATCGGCGCCGACCCCGGCCGCGCGGCCATGCCGAACTCCGCCAGCCGGGCTCCGCCATACAGCAGGCCTGCCACCAGCGCCAGCGACCAGGTCGCCGACAGGGGCGCCAGGGCGTGGGTCAGCCTCCAGGGCTCGCGGAGTGACCGATCCTGGTCGCGCTTCGACGCTGCCCCGGCCTTTTTGGCGGTCGCTTTCTGTGAAGTCGCCTGCGAGGCCGAGGCCTTGCCGGATTTCGCCTTGCCAGCCTGGCTGAACTTGAGCTTTTCCTGCTTTGGCCGCGAATGGGCCCGTGTCGAACGTCCCTTCGAGCGCCGAGGCTGTTGACGGCTCCGCCCTAGTCGACCGCCCAGCCAGCGCAGGCATCGCCACAGGGTCCAGCCCGCCAACACCGAGAGTGACAGGACAAGGCCCCCTATCACCGCAAAATAGGTCATCACGCGAGTCCTTGATCCGGATAGACGCGACATGGTGCCAAAAACCCGCACCAATGTGGACATTCCACCGGGCCACGGAGAACGACACCCGGCACAGGGCCGGGTGTCGAGCATCGCAGTGCAAGGAAATAAAGACGGATCAGCCGAGTTTCTCGCCTGCCAGCATGAACCAGGTCTCCAGCACCGCATCCGGATTCAGCGACACCGAGTCGATGCCCTGCTCCATCAGCCACTTGGCCAGATCCGGGTGATCCGAGGGCCCCTGGCCGCAAATGCCCACGTACTTGCCCTGGGCCTTGCATGCCTGGATGGCCATGGCCAGTAGCTTCTTCACGGCCGGATTACGCTCCTCGAAGTGATGCGCCACGATCCCCGAGTCGCGGTCCAGCCCCAGGGTCAGCTGGGTCAGGTCGTTGGACCCGATGGAGAAACCGTCAAAATACTGCAGAAACTCATCGGCCAACAGGGCGTTGGCCGGCAGCTCGCACATCATGATGACCTTGAGGTTATCGCGACCCCGCTCCAGGCCGTTGGCCGCCAGCAGGTCGACGACATCTCTGGCTTCTTCGGTGGTCCGCACGAAGGGCACCATGATCTCGATGTTGTCGAGCCCCATTTCATCACGCACCCGCTTGAGTGCTCGACACTCCAGTTCGAAGCAGGGGCTGAAGGCCTCGGAGAGATAGCGCGAAGCCCCGCGGAAGCCGAGCATGGGGTTCTCTTCCCCCGGCTCGTAAAGTTTGCCGCCGATGAGGTTTTCGTACTCGTTGGACTTGAAGTCCGACAGGCGCACGATGACCCGCTCGGGGTAGAAGGACGCCGCCAGGGTCGAGATGCCCTCGACCAGTTTGTCGACGTAAAAGCTCACCGGATCATCATAGCCGGCCGTGCGCAGATCGATGGTCTGCTGCAGATCCGGGGTCTGCTTGTCGTATTCCAGCAGTGCCTTGGGATGCACACCGATCATGCGGTTGATGATGAACTCCAGCCGCGCCAGTCCCACCCCGGCATTCGGCAGGCTGGCAAAACTGAAGGCACGATCCGGATTGCCGACGTTCATCATGATCTTGAACGGAATCTCGGGCATGGCATCGACGCTGGTCACATTACGATCGAACTCCAGCAGCCCATGGTAGACATGACCGGTGTCACCCTCGGCACAGGAGACCGTGACCGTCTGACCATCGGCCAGGGCCGCCGTGGCATCGGCGCAGCCGACCACGGCCGGAATCCCCAGCTCCCGGGCGATGATCGCGGCATGGCAGGTTCGTCCACCACGGTTGGTCACGATCGCCGAAGCCCGCTTCATGATCGGCTCCCAGTCCGGATCGGTCATGTCGGTCACCAGCACATCGCCGGCATTGACCTTGTGCATGTCATCCGGTGACGCCACGACCTTGACCTCGCCCTGGCCGATACGCTGGCCAATGGCGCGGCCGGTCACCAGGGTGCGTCCCTTTTCCCTGAGCTGGAAACGCTCCAGCTTGCCGCCTTCCTGCTGCGAGACCACCGTCTCGGGACGCGCCTGGACGATGTACAGCGTACCGTCATCACCATCCAGGGCCCACTCGATGTCCATGGGTCGGCCATAGTGCTGCTCGATGGTCACTGCCTGACGCGCCAGCGACATGATCTGCTCGTCGTTGATACAGAAACGCGCCCGGTCCGCCAGCGGCACATCGACGGTTTCCACCGACTTGCCGGCACTGGCGTCCTCGCTGTAGATCATCTTGATCAGCTTGGAGCCCAGGTTGCGACGCAGCACCGCCGGGCGACCCGCCGCCAGGGTCGGCTTGTGTACATAGAACTCGTCGGGATTAACCGCCCCCTGAACCACGGTTTCACCCAGCCCCCAGGAGGCCGTGACAAAGACCGCATCGCGATAACCGGACTCGGTATCCAGAGTGAACATCACACCGGAGGCCCCGGTCTCGGAACGCACCATCTTCTGGATACCCGCCGACAAGGCGACATTCTCGTGGGGGTAGCCACGATGCACGCGATAGGAAATGGCCCGGTCGTTGAACAGCGAAGCGAAGACCTCATGCACGGCCCGCTTGATGTTGTCGAAGCCCTCGATGTTGAGAAAGGTCTCCTGCTGTCCGGCGAAGGAGGCATCCGGCAGATCCTCGGCGGTAGCCGAGCTGCGCACCGCCACCTTGAGATTGGGGTGGCGCGCCTGGAGCTGCTCGTAGCTTTCACGCAGAGCCTGCTCGAAGGCCGGCGGCAAGGGTGTGTCAATCACCCACTGACGAATCTCCGCCCCGGCCTCGGCCAGCGCATTGACATCATCCACATCGAGCCTGGCGAGACGCTGGTTGATGCGCTCGTTCAGGCCTTCGTGAGACAGGAACTCGCGGTAGGCGTGGGCCGTGGTCGCAAACCCGCCCGGCACGGTCACCCCGGCACCGGCCAGACCGGAAATCATCTCGCCGAGCGAAGCATTCTTGCCCCCGACTCGCTCGACATTGTTCATGCCCAGCTCTTCGAACCACAGAATATTATCGTCCACGCAACCCCCTGGATGTCGACGCAAGAAAGTCCATGACACGTCGTCATGAATGGATGATCGCGACTCTACCAGCGGCCTTCCATATTCGCCATTGGTCTAACATCGAAGTCACTGAAGGTTTTTTACAACATTCGTCGAAATGGCTGGGGTTATGTAGTCGCGAGTTTCGAGCGGCGGGCAGTGAGGTGTGAGGTGTGAGGTGTGAGGTGTGAGGTGTGAGGTGTGAGGGACAGGCTATGGGCAGCGACCTGTAGAGCCAAACACGCGGTGGCAACATGCTGCTCGTTTCTCGTGTCTCGCGACTCGTATCTCGCGTCGCGGCTCGCTAGCCGGCAGGACCGCTTGTGCAATCCCTCTAGGCAACTGACAATGCTCGCAACCTACACCTGGCGTCGAGAGTCACATGACACGTACCGCTTTCTTCATATCCGATGGCACCGGCATTACCGCCGAGAGCCTGGGCCGCAGCCTGCTGGCGCAGTTCGAGAACGTCGAGATCCGCATGGTCACCAAGCCCTATATCGACAGTGTCGCCAAGGCACATGAGCTGGCGGCGGTGATCGCCTCCACGGCGGCCCGGGATGGCGAGAAGCCGATCATCATCGACACCGTGGTCGACAGCGCCATCCGCGACGTGATTCGCGATGCACCGGGCTTCAAGGTCGACATCTTCTCCACCTTCCTCGAGCCCCTGGAGCAGGAGCTTGCCACCCACTCGTCCTACAGTGTCGGCCGGACCCACGCCATCGGTAGCGACGATGTCTACATGGACCGCATTCACTCGGTCCATTTTGCCCTGGACAACGACGACGGCGCCCGCACTCACCAGTACGACCAGGCCGACATCATCCTGATCGGCGTGTCACGCTGCGGCAAGACGCCCTCCTCGCTCTATCTGGCTCTGCAGTTCGGCATTCGCGCCGCCAACTACCCGCTCACCGAGGATGACCTCGACGAGAGCGGCAAGCTCAAGCTGCCCGAGGTGCTGGAAAAGCATCGTCACAAGCTGTTCGGGTTGACCATCGACCCCCGCCGACTGGCCGCCATTCGCCACGAGCGACGCCCCGACAGTCGCTACAGCTCCATGGACCAGTGCATGCAGGAAGTCACCCAGGCGGAAGCCCTGTATCGGCGCATGCACGTGCCCTTCATCGACACCACCCGCTTCTCGGTGGAAGAGATCTCGACCCGAATGATCGCCGAAACCGGCATCAACCGGCGCTTCTCACCGCGCTGAACGGCCAGCGACGCGAAACGAGCGACGAGCATCGAGCTGCTTGGCTGAAGTCTCGCAGCACACTGCTCGTTTCTCGCATTTTGTTAACAAACGCTAAAAAATCCCATTCGCACCCTTGTCCGATATTGGTTATCATCACGCCACGAGTCAGCGTATCTGCCAATAACCAAAGAGGCTTCCTCATGCCGACTCATTTCGTCCAGCGCCCTCTGCGCCGTGCCGTACTGCTCGCCGCTCTGCTGCCGGCGTCGCAGGACCGGCAAGGCCTGCCTGCTGTTCGTCACTCTCGGCGGGGCGTCCGAGGCCTCGGGCAATCCCCTCGCACCGATCCAGAAAACGCCTGACATCGGCGGGCAGGGTTCCGTCGAGCAATTCGATCACAATGCCTACTCCCTGCCGCTGTACAACATGTCGATGACCCAACGGCTCGACTTCAGCGTCGGCAACAGCTTCTTCCACAACCCCTGGGTCGAGGCCCCGGCCAGCATCGAGGCGCGCGACGTCCTGGGCCTGCTCGAGCCCCTCCCCGCCGTGACCCTCGAAGCCACTGCTGATCCGCATGACGAAGATGGTGACGGCATTTCAGGCCGCGTCAATCGCGTCTAGGATATCCGTGAGGGCAAGAACATGGTCGGACGTTGCGGCTGGAAGGCCGGCGAGCACGGGATCGAGCAGCAGAGCCTGCATATCCAGATCGCACAGATCCACCACCAACTCGCCGGCATCGGCCGTGAGTTGGGCATGGTGCGCGCTGTGACGGCCAGGGCGGCTTTTTCGTCTCATCGGGTCGGTTGGGCTGTACCGCCTTGGCGGCGATGGCAGCGCCCCTCAACAGACCCACGACCTGCCGATCCGCTGGGATAACCACCTGACCTGAGCGCACCATCACACCCGCGCCTCAGCGCACGATGCCGCGTCGTCTCAGCTCGGCGATTTCCGCGTCCGACAGGCCCATCCCGCCAAGCACGGCGTCGCTGTCCTGGCCCAGGGTCGGCGGCGGCATATTGCTGGTGGCACTGGTTCCGTCGAAGCGCAACGGGTTGGCCATCTGGGGCAGTGGCTGGCCGTCGCGCCACAGCTCGCGGCACATGCCACGATGCTGTACCTGGGGATCTGCCAGCGCCTCGGCCACGCTGTTGATCGGCCCGGCCGGTATGCCCGCCGCTTCGAGATCCGCCAGCCACTCATCACGGCGCCTGGCCAGCAGCAGCTCGGCCACTTGCGCCACCAGGCTCTCGCGGTGCGCCACCCGGGCGGCATTGGTGGCATAACGGGGATCCTCGGCCCAGCCCGGCTGGCCCAGCAACCCGGCTAGACGGGCGAACTGAGCGTCATTGCCCACGGTCAGCACCAGATAGCCATCGGCGCAGGCGAAGGCCTGATAAGGCACGATATTGGGGTGGGCATTGCCATGACGCGGCGGACTGCTGCCGCTGACCCGAGTGTTCAGAGCCTGATTGGCCAGAGTGGCAACCTGAACATCCAGCAGGGCCAGATCGATATACTGGCCGACGCCAGAGTCACGCCGCTCATGCAAGGCGGCCAGCACCCCGATGGTGGCATAGAGCCCGGTCATCACATCGGTGATCGCCACCCCGGTCTTCATCGGCATGCCGTCGGGTTCGCCGCTGAGGCTCATCAGGCCGCCCATGGCCTGAATCATGAAGTCATAGCCGGCGCGCCCTGCATAGGGGCCGTCCTGGCCGAAGCCGGTGATCGAGCAGGCAATCAGGCGCGGGTTGCGTTCGCGCAGACTGGCCGGATCCAGGCCGTAGCGCGCCAGGCCGCCGACCTTGAAGTTTTCCAGCAACACATCGGCCCCCGCCGCCAGTTCGCGGATCAGCGCCTGACCATCCGGGGTGGCGATGTCCACGGCCAGCGACTGCTTGCCGCGATTGGCACACAGGTAGTAGGCGGCCAGCCGCTCGGCATCCGCCTCGCCCTGCCACCAGGGCGGGCCCCAGCCGCGGGTATCATCGCCGCGCTCGGGATGTTCGATCTTGATGACACGGGCACCGAGATCCGCCAGCAGCTGACCGGCCCAGGGACCGGCCAGCACCCGCGACATATCCAGCACCACGACGCCTGCCAATGGTCCGCTCATTCTGGTTCCTTTTACAGAAGCTCCAAAGAGGCTCCAAAGAGACTCGGCGGCAAGCCTACGAGGAGGCGCTATGAACCCATCCATGGGCGCTACCGACGCCCAGCGGCGCTCTCGCATCCTGCTCCGCTTGCAGGACCGGTGCTGGCCATCCATGGCCAGCCCGTTCGGAGCAGTGCTCCTCACCCTTGGCGTCGGACCTCCTCTTCGGCTTGCCCCCTCGCTCCCGGCTACAGGCTGCATCGCCCTCTGGCCCATATCTCCGGTAACGGCCAACACTGCATGAATCGACGAGCAGCTTGAGGTACACCGAGCGCACCCCATTCACACCTCACTCCTCACACTTCACACCTCACAACTTACCCATCAACCCTCACCCGTGAACGCCTGCAGACCGGTCTGCGCTCTCCCCAGAATCAGCGCGTGGACGTCATGGGTGCCTTCGTAGGTATTGACCGCTTCAAGGTTCATCACGTGGCGGATCACGTGATATTCATCGCTGATGCCATTGCCACCGTGCATGTCGC
This sequence comes from Halomonas almeriensis, assembly GCF_030409235.1. Lineage (GTDB taxonomy): Bacteria > Pseudomonadota > Gammaproteobacteria > Pseudomonadales > Halomonadaceae > Halomonas > Halomonas almeriensis. Next base: position 51,517 of record NZ_JAUFPO010000012.1, on the reverse strand, counting down.
GGGCCTGGCGGGCGATATCCAGGGACTTGCCGCAGTTGTTGCGCTTGATCAGCGAGATCACCTCGGGCACAAGCTGACCGTCGTCGATCATGCGACCGGCGCGCAGCGTGCCCTGAAGTCCCAGGGCGATTTCGGTCTGCATGTCGGCGAGCTTCTTCTGGATGAGCTGATTGGCGGCCAGGAGGCGGCCGAACTGCTTGCGCTCCAGGGTGTAGTCGCGGGCGGCATGCCAGCAGGCCTCGGCGGCCCCCATGGTGCCCCATGCGATGCCGTAGCGTGCCCGGTTGAGACACGAGAACGGCCCCTTGAGGCCGGTGACCTCCGGAAGGCGCTGATCATCGCTGACCTCGACATCCTGCATGGCGATCTGTCCGGTCACCGAGGCACGCAGGCTGAACTTGCCGTCAATCTTCGGGGCCGTGAGGCCCGGCATGTTCTTTTCGAGGATGAAACCGCGCACCACACCTTCCTCGTCGCGCGCCCAGACCACGAAGACATCGGCGATCGGGGAGTTGGTAATCCACGTCTTGGTCCCGTTGAGGCGCCAGCCATCGGCGGTGCGCATCGCCCGAGTCGACATGCTGCCCGGATCCGAGCCATGGTCCGGCTCGGTCAAGCCGAAGGCCCCCGCCCACTCGCCGCTGGCCAAGCGGGGCAGGTATTTCTCCTTCTGCGACTCGCTGCCGAAGGCATGGATGGGATACATGACCAGGCTGGACTGGACGCTCATGGCACTGCGATAGCCGGAATCCACGCGTTCGACCTCGCGGGCGATCAGGCCATAGCTGACATAGTTCATGCCTGCACAGCCATAGCCCTCGATGGTGGATCCCAGCAGCCCCAACTCGCCCATCTCGTTCATGATCTCGCGGTCGAAGCGCTCATGCCGGTTGGCTTCCAGCACCCGCGGCATCAGCTTTTCCTGACAGTAGTCATGGGCGGTCTGCTGGACGAGGCGCTCATCTTCCTCGAGCTGGTCGACCAGGCGGAAGGGGTCATCCCAGGTCATGGGGGTAATCTGGCTCATGCATGGCTCCATAATATCGACATTTTTATAAAATATAGACTAAAAGCCAGGCAAAACCAAGCTGTACCGGCGTCGCGCCTCTTGTCACGCCGGATCAGACATCCTCGCCGGCTCGATAAAGCCACTGAATGCTCGAGAAATCCCGACCACCATACCCCTGGGCACTGTGCAGAACGAACAGATTGCGCGCCTGGGAGCCCATGGGCACGCTAGTGCGTGCTTTCTGCGCCAGCTCCCAGGCCAGCCCCAAATCCTTGGCCATCAGATCGGTGAGAAAACCGCCCTCGTAGTTCCGCGACGCCGCCGACTCGGGCATCACCCCCGGCCAGGGGTTATAAACATTGAGTGCCCAGTTGCCACCACTGCTCTGCTTCATGATCTCCGACAGCACAGCCGGGTCCAGGCCATTCTTCACGCCCAACGCCAAGGCTTCCGCCGTGCCGCTCATCAGGATGCCCAGCAGCATGTTGTTGCAGATCTTTGCCACCTGACCATCACCGATATCGCCGGCATGGAAGACGTTGCGCCCCATGCACTCGAGCACCGGCATGGCCTGATCGAACCCGGCGGCATCACCGCCGACGATGAAGGTCAGGCTTCCTGCCCGGGCGCCACCGATGCCGCCGGAAACCGGCGCGTCCAAGTAGGTCAGGCCACGCTCGCGGGCCGCCTGACCCACCCGGCGGGCGTCTTCCGGGGATATCGTCGAGGCATCGATGATCAAGGGCTGGTGCGTTAGGGTATCCAGCAGCCCGGGCCCCTCGATACCCAGATAAAGTCCGCGCACATGCTCCCCGGCAGGCAGCATCGAGATTACCACCTCGGCCTCGGCGCAGGCCGCTGCGGCGCTCGCCGCGCGTTTTGCCCCTTGTTCCTCCAGGGCCTGCATGGCGTCCTCGACCAGATCATTGACGACGACATCATGTCCGGCGGCCAGCAGGTTGCCGGCCATGGGCATGCCCATGTTGCCCAGTCCGATAAAGGCGATATTCATGGCGTTGCTCCTCGATGTTGGCAGCAGGATGCTGCGCTTCGAATCACTGGCGGATTTCCGCCAAGGCTCGGGTCACACGCCGTTCAGCCCAGATCTTTCAAGGGGTGCTCGGCGTCAGCCCAGGGCGAGCGCAGAAGAGCCTCGACGTCCGCCGGCGGCACGCTGGCCACGTCGGCATGCGACCAGCGCGGCTGCTTGTCCTTGTCGACCAGCAGGGCCCTGACGCCCTCGCCGACATCCCCGTGGTGAGACACCTGGACCGACACGCCGAGCTCATCGCGAAATGCTTCGGCCAGGCTGCTGTGACGATGGCGTTCCAGCATCCGCCACACCAGATGGGCGGTCATCGGGCAGCCCGTGGCCAGCCGCTGGCGGTTGGCAGCGAGCCAGGCATCCTCGCTATCATCATTCAGCACCTGCGTCACGGCCTCGCTGACCGTGCCGCGATCGGTCAGCGCCTGGACATGATCGCGTTGCGCCATGACCTGCCCTTGCGGGGCCTGGCGCCGATCCTCGACACTCGCCACCGCCTCGATCACCGCGCCACGACAGCCGGCCATGTCGTGCGCCTCGTAATCCGCCTCGGTCAGCGCCGCCAGCAGTGCATCACGCCGGTCACGCGGCACGAAGCGATCCGCCAGCCCCAGGTCCAGCATGTCACGGGCATTGAGCTGCGCTCCCGTCAGGCCCAGATAGGCACCGATCCCCCTCGGCAGACGGGCCAGCAACCAGCTGGCGCCCACGTCCGGGTACAGGCCTATGGTGATTTCCGGCATGGCCATCAGGCTGGTCTCGGTGACCAGGCGCTGAAAGCCACCGGCCATCAGCCCTACGCCACCGCCCATGATGATGCCATCGCCCCACACCAGCAGCGGCTTGGCACAGGTATGCAGCCGATGGTCGAGACGATATTCGGCGGCAAAGTAGCTGGCCGGAAACGGCGATTGACGATTCTGCTCGAGGGCGCGATACAGCGCCACCACATCACCACCGGCACAGAAGGCCTTGTCACCGGCACCTTCCAGCCAGATGGCCACGATCTCGTCATCCTGCTCCCAGGCATCCAGCTGCTCGTTCAGCAACTGGATCATACCGAGCGACAGGGCATTGAGGGCTTTCGGCGCATTCAACCGAGCCAGACCAAGGCGTCCTCCCCCGCGCGTAGGGCATTCTTCAAAGTGCACCAGGGCTTCGCTCATCCGAACTCTCCTGAGAGGGGTTAAAAGTTATTGAAAGGACTCGATGACACCGTCGGCCAGCAGGCGGCGCGCCACGATCAACCGCATGATCTCGTTGGTACCCTCGAGGATCTGATGGACCCGCGTATCCCGCACCAGACGCTCCAGAGGATACTCACGAATATAGCCATAGCCACCATGCAGTTGCAGGGCCTCGTTGCAGACGTTAAAGCCGGCATCCGTAGCATACCGCTTGGCCATGGCACAGTGGGCCGTGGCCTCCGGATCCTGTGCATCCAGCCGCCAGGCGGCGTGGCGCACCATCAGCCGCGCCGCGGTCAGCTCGCTGGCCATGTCGGCAAGCTTGAACTGCAAGGCCTGAAAGGTCGACAGCTCGCGTCCGAACTGTTTGCGCTGGGCCATATAGTCGCGCGCCAGGGTCAGCGCCTGCTGGGCGGCCCCCAGCGAACAGCTGGCGATGTTCAGGCGGCCGCCATCCAGACCGCGCATGGCCAGCCGGAAGCCTTCGCCCTCTTCCCCCAGGCGATTACCGACCGGCACGCGAACATCATCGAAGCTCACCAGACGGGTCGGCTGGCTCTTCCATCCCATCTTGTCCTCGTTCCTGCCGTACTCGATGCCGGCGGCGTCCGCAGGGACCAGCAAGGCCGAGACCCCCGCGGCACCACTGTCGGGCTCACCGGTGCGCGCCATGACCACCAGCATCTGGGTAGCACCGGCGCCGGAGATGAACATCTTGGAACCATTCAGCACATAGTCATCGCCATCGCGCACCGCCCGGGTCTTAAGGCTCGCCGCATCCGAGCCGGCGCCGGGTTCCGTCAGGCAATAGGAGCCCAGCGACTCGCCCGCTATCATCGACGCGAGGTATTGATCACGCAGACCGTCGCTGCCCCAACCGGCGACCATCCAGGTCACCATGTTGTGTATGGTCAGGTAGGCCGTGGTAGAGACGCAGCCCTGGGCCAGCTGCTCGAAGATCAGGGACGCATCGAGACGCGACAGGCCCAGACCACCCTGCTCCTCGGCAATATAAATGCCCAGAAAGCCGGCCTCTCCGGCGCGCCGAATCACATCCACGGGAAAATGAGACTCCGCATCCCAGCCGGCGGCATGCTCGCTTAACTCCGCCCGGGCAAAATCCGCGGCCGCAGTGGCCAGTGCCTTCTGATCCTCGCTCAGCGCAAAATCCATGGGAACCTCTCACAAGATGACAGGAAACCGGGCGACGCCCGGGCAGGTACTGCCAGGCAGCGAGCCGCTGACGCCCTCGCGCCGACCGGGACCCATGCCCCGAGCATGCAGCTTCATTTACCCTAGCAGTTGCTTGGTTTATCCCACACCTCACCATGGTCGAACAAGCACTTTACGTAAACGTAAAGCTGATCTAGGCTTTGCGACATATCGGCAAACGCTTCTCCAGGCACCGTTCCGAACGACGAAGCCTCGAAGCCAGGCCGCTCAGAGGTCAACAGGATACCTACACTCGATGAGCGAAGAGACGACCGCAGAAAAGCACGCATCAGCCGACCAGGCGACAATCAGCGGCAGCGATGCCAGCAGCCAGGCACTGCCCCGACAGCAACGCACTTATAGCATCAGCGAGCTGGCCAGGTTATTCGACGTCACACCCCGCACGATCCGCTTCTACGAGCAGGAAGGACTGCTTGCCCCACAACGGCAGGGGCAGAAGCGTATCTACCGCGACAAGGACCGCGTGCGTCTCAAGCTCACCCTGAGAGGCAAGCGCCTCGGGTTTTCCCTCGCCGAGATCCGCGAAGTGGTGATGATGTACGACGCCATGCCCGACGGAAACACCCGACAGCTCCAGCGCCTGATCGAGATCCTCGAGGAAAAACGCGCCGAGCTCGAACGCCAGGAAGACGACATCCGCCAGATGCGGCGGGAAATGGACGACGTCGAACAGAAAGCGAGGGAAGCGTTGGGGAAGCTCGGCGCCGGTAGCTAGAAGAAGGAAGAAGGAAGAAGGAAGAAGGAAGAAGGTAGCCAGGGTGTATGGTGTAAAGGGTTTTCTTCCAGGCGCGAAGCGCCGTTCTTCCCTCTTCAAGCGGCGCCAGCCGCGTTCTTACCTCTTCCAGGCGCGTAGCGCCGTTCTCCCCTCTTCGTTCTCGTAACGGCGTCAACCGCCATCCAACAACAATGGAGCCACCATGTCACGCCGGATCAGCTACGTCAGCGGGGTCAGCGACACCCCACTGAAAGGCCAGACCATCGGGGATTGTTTCGACGACACCGTGTCCCGGTTCGGGGATCGGGATGCCTTGATCAGCCGTCACCAGGGGCTGCGCTATAGCTGGCGGGAGCTGCGTGACGAAGTGGATCGGGTGGCGCGGGCGATGATGGCGCTGGGCGTGGAGAAAGGTGATCGGGTGGGCATCTGGTCACCCAACCGTGCCGAGTGGGCGATCACCCAGTTCGCCACGGCCAAGCTCGGCGCCATTCTGGTCAATATAAACCCCAGCTACAGAACCCACGAGCTGGAATACGCGCTGCGCCAGTCGGGCACCTCGACCCTGGTACTGCAGGGTGCCTTCAAGGGGTCGGATTATGTCGCCGCGCTTGCCGAACTGATGCCCGAACTTAACGAGGCCAGCGGTGCAGACAGCTGGCAATCCGAGCGCCTACCCGAACTGCAACGAGTCATCTGCCTCGATGCCGCTCACGCCCTGCCCGGCATCCTCTCCTGGCAGGCCATGCGCGAGCATGCCGGTGACGTCAGCCCCAAAGCGCTGGCCGAGCGCCAGGCCAGTCTGCAGTTCGACGAGGCGATCAACATCCAGTACACCTCGGGCACCACCGGCGCGCCCAAGGGCGCCACCCTCTCGCACCACAACATCCTCAACAACGGCTTTTTCGTAGCCCGCACCATGAAGCTCGACGCCAGCGACCGCATGGTAATCCCGGTCCCGCTCTACCACTGCTTCGGCATGGTGATGGGCAACCTGGGCTGCATGACCCACGGCAGCACCATGATCTACCCCGACCAGGGCTTCGATCCGTTGCTGACACTCCAGGCCGTTAGTGAGGAAGGCGCCACGGCGCTATACGGGGTCCCCACCATGTTCATCGCCGAGCTCGAACACCCCGAGTTCGAACACTTCGACCTCTCGACCCTGCGCACCGGCATCATGGCCGGCTCCATCTGCCCCATCGAGGTCATGCGTCGCGTCATCGAGCGCATGCACATGCAGGAAGTCACCATCTGTTACGGCATGACCGAAACCAGCCCGGTGAGCTTCCAGACCAGGACCGACGCCCCGTTCGACAAGCGCGTGACCACCGTCGGCACCATACACCCGCACACCGAGGTCAAGCTGACCAGCCCGGACGACGGCAGTGTGGTACCGCCCGGTACACCCGGCGAGCTCTGTACCCGCGGCTACAGCGTCATGCTCGGCTACTGGAACAATCCGGAGGCCACCCACGACGCCATCGACCAGGCCGGATGGATGCACACCGGCGACCTGGCCACCATGGACGACGACGGCTACGTCGCCATCGTGGGACGAATCAAGGACATGATCATCCGCGGTGGTGAGAACATCTACCCCCGCGAAATAGAGGACTTTCTCTACACCCACCCCGCCATCTCCGACGTTCAGGTCATCGGCGTACCCAGCGAGAAGTACGGCGAGGAAATCATGGCCTGGGTCAAGCTCAGCGAAGGCGAATCACTCGACGAAGACACCCTCAAGGCCTTCTGCCAGGACCGCATCGCCCACTTCAAGATCCCCCGCTATATCAAGTTCGTCGAGGAATTCCCGATGACCGTCACCGGCAAAGTGCAGAAGTTCAGGATGCGGGAAGAAGCCGTGGAGGAGTTGGGGTTGTGAAGAGTGAAGAGTGAAGAGTGAAGAGTGAAGAGTGAAGAGTGAAGAGTGAAGAGTGAAGAGTGAAGAGTGAAGAGTGAAGAGTGAAGAGTGCCAGGCTAGCCCCAGGGTTGGGAGCGTCAAGGTTTATCTTCCCTCTTCAAGGCGCGTAGCGCCGTTCTTCGCTCTTTCAGCGGCGTCAGCCGCGTCCTTCCAGGCGCTCAGCGCCTGGGTCAGTGCTCCCTCGTATGATGAAACTTGACGTCGGGCCAGCGCTCCTGGGTCATCTGCAGGTTAACGCGGGTCGGGGCGATGTAAGTCAGGTGACCGCCGCCGTCGATGGCGAGGTTAGCGCTGACCTTGCGCTTGAAGTCTTCCAGCATCTTCGGGTCGTCGCATTCGACCCAGCGGGCGGTCTGGACGTTGACGCCCTCGTAGATGCAGTCGACCTTGTATTCCTGCTTGAGACGATGGGCCACCACATCGAACTGCAGCACGCCCACGGCGCCCAGGATCAGATCATTGTTGTCCAGCGGCATGAACACCTGCGTAGCGCCCTCTTCCGAGAGCTGCTGCAGGCCTTTCTGCAGTGCCTTCATCTTCAGCGGGTCGGTGAGGCGCACGCGCTTGAACAGTTCCGGGGCGAAGTGCGGGATGCCGGTGAAGCGCATGTTCTCGCCCTGGGTGAAGGTATCGCCGATCTGAATGGTGCCGTGGTTGTGTAGACCGATGATGTCGCCGGGCCACGCCTCTTCAACATGCGTGCGGTCGGATGCCATGAAGGTAAGGGCATCGGCAATCTTCACATCCTTGCCGACGCGCACATGGCGCATCTTCATGTGGCGCTCGTACTTGCCGGAACACACCCGCAGGAAGGCCACCCGGTCGCGGTGGTTGGGGTCCATGTTGGCCTGGATCTTGAAGACGAAGCCACTGAAGCTGCCGTCTTCGGCCTCCACGGTGCGCAGGTTGGTGTCCCGTGGCTGCGGGGACGGCGCATATTCGACGAAGCCGTCCAGCATCTCGCGCACGCCGAAATTGCCCATGGCGGTACCGAAATACACGGGCGACAGCTCACCGCGCAGATAGGCGTCATGGTCGAAGGTATGCGAGGCACCGCGCACAAGCTCGACCTCCATGCGCAGTTCCTCGGCTGCATCTTCGCCCAGCACCTCATCGACCTCGGGGCTGTCGAGTCCCTCGATGCGATTGTCCTCGGGAATACGGTTGCCCTGGCCCTGCTTGTAAAGATGAATCACGTCATTGTAGAGGTGATAGACCCCCTTGAAGTGACGCCCCATGCCGATCGGCCAGGTCATCGGTGCACACTGGATCTTGAGTACGTCCTCGACTTCATCCATGACCTCGATGGGATCACGGGTATCGCGGTCCATCTTGTTGATGAAGGTCAGGATCGGCGTGGTCCGCAGCCGACATACATCCATCAGCTTGATGGTCCGGTCCTCGACACCCTTGGCCCCGTCGATGACCATCAGGGCCGAGTCCACCGCCGTCAGGGTGCGGTAGGTATCCTCGGAGAAGTCAGCGTGGCCCGGCGTATCGAGCAGGTTGACGATGCGCCCGTTATAGGGGAACTGCATCACCGAGGTGGTCACCGAGATGCCCCGCTCTTGCTCCATCTTCATCCAGTCGGAGGTGGCGTGGCGATCATCCCGCTTGCTCTTCACCGACCCCGCCATCTGGATGGCATTGCCGAACAACAGCATCTTCTCGGTGATGGTCGTCTTGCCCGCATCGGGGTGGGAGATGATGGCGAAGGTCCTACGAAGCCCCGTCTCATGGGCCTGCTTGGCGTCTGTCATTACAACTCGGCTCTAGGTTGTACTAGCCCCTGTACTCACTTCCGGAAGCAGCCAGGCGAGTATGGATAAGGAATGCGGGGATTGTACCGGCAAGGCGGGTCGGGTGCACGAGCAGGAAGAAGGAAGAAGGAAGAAGGAAGAAGGAAGAAGTCAGGCTAGTGACAGTGTGTGTGGCGCCAAGGGGGTTCTTCCCTCTTCAAGGCGCGAAGCGCCGTTCTACCCTCCTCCTTCTTTGAACGCGCGCAGCGCCGTTCTTCCAGCTTCCAGCTCCGGGCCCGGGCCGGCCCGGCCGGTTTTAGCCTTGTTCACTCCCGACCCCGCGTCTCTCGCGGTGCATCCTGTTACAATCCTGCGTCTATTCAAACCATTGATAGATTTAAAGGGATACGCCCTTGGCCCTTTCACGCCGAGCCTCACAGCCCGACACCGTGGCGATATCGACGCGGCGCATGCAGGCGTTGCCGATTCTGCGTGCCTGCTTGCCCGAGTTCGAGCACTTCCCCTTGCTGGGTAGCTGGGCCGCGCGTCGTGCGGGGGGGATCGCGGGCTGGGGCTTGAAGCCGAGTTCACGCAAGGCGCGTGACCATGCCGATGCGCATGGGCTGCCTTATCTCGCCGTCGAGGATGGTTTCCTGCGCTCCTGGGGGCTCGGCGTCGAGGGGCATCCCCCCCACAGCCTGATCGTCGATTCGGTGGGCATCTACTATGACGCCAGCCGCCGCTCCGAGCTGGAGCAGTTGATCCAGGCGGCGGACGACTTCCCGGCGGAGGAGCTCGAGCGGGCACGCCGCGGCATGCAGCGGCTGCGCGAGCTGCGGTTGTCCAAGTACAACCATGCGCCGGACCGCACGCTGTTCGCCGACCAGCGGCCCCGCGTGCTGGTTGTCGACCAGACCGCCGGTGACGCGTCCATCGAAGGGGCACTGGCTACGGCCGAGGACTTCCAGTGCATGCTCGACCGTGCCCGCAGCGAACATCCCGAGGCGGAAATTCTGGTCAAGGTGCACCCCGATGTAATTGCCGGCAAGAAGGCCGGCCATCTGGGTGATGCCGGCGAGATACCCGGCTGCCGCCTGATCGGCGAGACGCTCAATCCCTGGGCACTGCTGGATGCCGTCGACACCGTCCATGTGGTCAGCAGCCAGCTCGGCTTCGAGGCCCTGATGGCCGGCAAGCGTGTCGTCTGCCACGGGGTGCCCTTCTATGCCGGCTGGGGGCTCACCGATGACCGCAAGGCCTGCCCGCGACGCCAGCTTCCCCGCAGCCTGGAGCAGGTCTTCGCCGCGGCCTATCTTCGCTATACGCGTTACGCCAACCCTTATACGGGCCTGGCCAGCAACTTCGAGGACGTCATCGAGCTGATCGGTGACCAGACGCGCCAGCACCACCGCCTCGCCGGGCGCTGGGCCGTATACGGTCTGTCCTCATGGAAGCGCGGCTTCGTCGGCGATTTCCTGGGCGAGCTGAGCCGGGTTCGTCACCTTCGCCACCACCAGCCGCCACAGGGTGCCGAAGCCGACGAGCGGATTCTCTGCTGGGCCTCACGCCTCGACGAGAACGCCGCCACACGCTGTCGGCAAAGCGGCCATGCGCTCTGGCGCATGGAGGATGGCTTCCTGCGCTCCATTGGCCTGGGCGTCGACCTCGCCCGTCCGCTGTCGCTGGTCGTCGATTCGCTGGGCATTCATTACGATGCCAAGCGCGAAAGTGAACTCGAGCGCCTGCTCAACGAGGCCGATTTCCCGCCGGCGCTGATGGCACGCGCCGCCCGGCTGCGCGAGCGCCTGGTGGCGCTGCGGCTCTCCAAATACAACCTGCCGGGAGCAAGGCCTCTCGAGCGCCCGCCGGGGAAGCGCCTCCTGCTGGTCACCGGCCAGGTGGAAAGCGACGCCTCCATCGCCCACGGCACCGTGGATATCCGCACCAATGGCGACCTGCTGACCGCCGTGCGCGAGGCCAATCCGCACGCCCGGATTCTCTACAAGCCCCACCCGGACGTGCTGACCGGGGCGCGTGTCGGTGCCCTCGATACCGCCCACGAGGCGCTATACGACCAGTCGGTCAGTGATGTCGACATCACCGGTCTACTGGACATGGTCGATGAGGTCCATACCATGGGGTCCCTGGCAGGCTTCGAAGGCTTGCTGCGTGGCTGTCGTATCGTCACCTATGGCCTGCCGTTCTATGCGGGCTGGGGGCTCACCGAGGACCGCCACCAGTGCCCGCGTCGGCGGCGGACCCTGGAGCTGGATGAGCTGGTGGCGGCCACCCTGATTCTCTACCCGCTTTACGTCGACCCCGTCAGCCGTGGGCTCTGCAATGCCGAGACCGTGGTGACACTACTCGAACAACAACGCGCTCGCCATCAGCGTCCCGCCTGGTGGACGTACCTCTATCGCGGGTACCGCAACACCTTTATTGGAAGGCATTAACCGTGACGTCGCCGAAACGCTCTTTCCTGTTCCTTCAGGGTGTCTGCTCGCCGTTCTTCCCGCGTCTCGGCAGGAAGCTGAGTGCCGATGGTCATCATGTCGCCAAGGTCAACTTCGCCGCAGGTGACATGGCCTACTGGTGCAAGAGCGCAGGTCCCGGCCACAACTTCCGCGGCAAGCTGGAGAACCTGCCTGAATTCCTCAGAGACCTCTGGCAACGGCACGGCACCACCGACCAGGTTTTGTTCGGCGACCAGCGGCCCATGCACCTGATCGCCATCGAGGAGGCCCGCAAGCAGGGCATCCGCAACCATGTGCTCGAGGAAGGCTATTTCCGGCCGCACTGGATCACTCTGGAACGCGAAGGCGTCAACGGCTATTCACTGCTGCCACAGGACGCCGACTGGTTTCGCGAGGTCGGCAATCGCCTGCCACAACCCGCGAGACCCAAGCGCTTTCAGCCATCTTTCAAGCGGCGTGCCACCCATGATGTCCTCTACCATTTGGCCGGCCTCGGCAACCCAGCAATATTCCCGCGCTACCGCACCCATGCGCCCGTTACCGCGCCAGTGGAATACGCCGGCTATATCAAGCGCTTCACCCAGCTGCGCTGGTGGAAGCCCCGGGATGCCGAGCGCATCAAGGCACTGATCGGCGGCAACCGGCCTTACTACGTGCTGCCCCTGCAACTCAATGGCGATGCCCAGATCCGCAACCACTCTCATTTCAGCGACATGGTCGAAGTCATCGAGTACATCATGGCCTCCTTTGCCCGGCATGCCCCCTCGGACAGCCTGCTGTGCATCAAGAACCATCCGCTGGACATGGGGCTGATCAATTACTCCGGCCTGATCAAGCGCCTGGAAAAACGCTTCGCCATCGAGGGCCGCACGGTCTACCTGGAGTCCGGCGATCTCAATGCCCTGCTGGATGCCGCCGCCGGCACCGTGACGGTCAACAGCACCTCGGGGATCGTCGCCCTGGAGCATCGCTGCCCGACCATCGCCCTCAGTCAGCCCATCTACCGCCTGAATGGTCTGACCTTCGAGGGTGGACTGGACGACTTCTGGCGAGACGCAGAGGCCCCGGACGACGAACTCTTCCGCTGCTTTCATCGCACCATCATGCACACCGTCCAGCTCAATGGCGGCTACTACTGCGACACCGGGATGCAACTGGCCATCGACAACGTGGCCAACCGCCTGGAGGAACCCCGCTCACCGCTCGAGGCCCTGCTATGACGCCACGCAGCCTGCTGATCACCGGTGCCACCGGCGCCATCGGCGGCGCTCTGGCTCGCCACTATGCGGCCCCGGGCATTCGCCTGGTGCTGCATGGACGGCGTGCCGAGCCCCTGGAGGCAGTGGCCAGAACCTGTCGTGACGCCGGTGCAGAGGTCGAGCTCAGCCGGGTCGACCTGACCGATGACACGGCCCTGGGCGAATGGCTGGAGCAGCTCGCGCTGCCCGATGTGGTCATCGCCAATGCCGGCCAGAACCTGCACGCAGAGCCCGGCGAGGAAATGGAAGACTGGCAGGCCACCAGCCGGCTGCTCGACATCAACCTGCGCACGCCCATGGCCATGGCCCACCACCTGGCACCGCGCATGGCCGAGCGCGGCCACGGCCAGCTGGTGTTTCTCAGCTCGCTGGCCGCCTGGCACGGCCTGCCGCTGACGCCCAGCTACAGCGCCAGCAAGGCCGGCATCAAGGCCTACGGCGAGGCCCTGCGCGGCTGGCTGACGCCGCGAGGCGTGGGCGTCAGTGTCGTCATGCCGGGGTATGTCAGCTCGCCGATGTGCCACGACATGCCCGGCCCCAAACCCTGGCAGATAGACGCCGACGCCGCGGCACGGCGCATGGCCCGTGGCATCGCGCGCAACAAGGCACGCATCAGCTTCCCCTTCCCGCTCAACCTGGGCTGCTGGTGTCTAGCGGTGTTGCCCGCTGGCCTGGCGCAACCCATCCTGCGCTGGATGGGCTATGGGAGACCGGCATGACGGCAGCACTGCTCTGGCCCTGGGGCCTCGGGCTGGTCGCCAGCCTGCTCGCCGAGTCGCTGCTGCGCCCCGCGCCCGCCGCGGCCTGGCAGCGCCCGGCCTCGACGCTGGCGGTGCATGTCGGCACCTGGAGTCTGGCCTTCGGCGGCCTGGTGCTGATCCTGCAGCGCCCCTGGTTCGCCCTGATGCTGTTCGTGGCATTACAGCTGGTGGTCGTGCAATCGAGCAATGCCAAATCCAGGACCCTACGCGAACCCTTTATCTGTCAGGACTTCGAGTACTTTCTCGACGCCATTCGCCATCCACGCCTCTATGTGCCCTTCTTCGGCATCGGCCTGGCGATTGGCGCGACCCTGGCCGGCCTGGCGGCCATCATCGGCTTTGTGCTGATCGAGACCTCACTGCTGGCCCGGCATGGCGGGGAGGTCTTCCTGTCGCGCAGCGCGCTGCTCATCGTGGCCTCGATCCTGCTACTGCGGCTCAGCCTGCGTCGCCTGCCGACGTGCAGCCTCGACCCGGCAGTGGATACCCACCGGCTCGGCCTGTTCAGCGCCCTCTGGGCCTATGGCCTGCTGATGCGCCGGCCGCTCGGCGAGCTCGCCTCGCCCTATGCACCCGCGCCGGAGACCCTGAAGGACCAGCCATCTCTGCCCCATCTGGTGGTGGTGCAGAGCGAATCCTTCTTCGACCCGCGCCCCTGGCATGGCCAGCTCCGCGACGACCTGTTGCCGAACCTGGATGCACTGCGCGATGAAGCCATGCTGCAAGGCCGCTTACGAGTCCCGGCCTGGGGCGCCAATACCGTGCGCACCGAGGCCGCTGTGCTGACCGGCCTCGACCAGCAGACCCTGGGCATCCACCGCTTCAATCCCTATCACCAATTGACCAAGCGTCCGGTACCCAGCCTGGCCGCCGAACTCAAGCGACTCGGCTATCGCACCGTCTGCGTTCATCCCTACGCCGCCAGCTTCTACCAGCGCGACCGCGTCATGCCACATCTCGGCTTCGATGAGTTCATCGATATCCAGGCCTTCGAGCGCTCGGATTACTGCGGTCAGTACATCGGCGACCTCGCGGTAGCCGATAAGGTTGGCAGTCTGCTCGCTGATACGGATAATAAGCCATTATTCGTGTTCGTGATCAGCATGGAAAACCACGGTCCCTTGCAACTGGACCAGTGGGCGGCTGACCAGCCCAGGGACTCGCTGGCCCCCGGCGCCCCGCCGCTGCCGGACGATGACGGCGAGCTGGCCAGCTACCTGGCGCACCTGCAGAATTCCGACCGCATGGCAGGGCGCCTGCAACAACAGTTGGCAACCAACACCAGACAAGGCCTACTGTGCTGGTATGGTGACCATGTACCGATCATGCCGAACGCGTATGAACATCATGGCGAGCCCGACGGCGACACGCCCTATTGGCTATGGTCGAGTCGCGGCTTCTGTAAAACGACCCAGACGAGCGAATCGCTGGGCGCCGAGCAATTGAGTCAACGGATATGGCAGGCTGTCGTCGAACAGGCGCAAGGCGCCGATGACGGCTGCAACCAGGAGCATCGGGAGCGAGCATGACAAGACGCGTGGCCATCATCGGTGTTGCCCACCGGATGCCGGGAACCACCCCGGAAGGCTTCTGGCAGGACCTGAAAGACGAGAAGGACCTGGTTACTCAGGTCGCCCCTGACCGCTGGAGTCATGAAGCCTTCCAGCACCCTGACAAGCGCCACCCCGGCACCAGCGTGACCTTCGCTGCCGGCAGTCTGGGCGACATCAGTGGCTTCGATGCCGACTTCTTCGGCATCTCGCCGCGTGAAGCGGCCAACATGGACCCGCAGCAACGCATGCTGCTGGAACTGACCTGGGAAACCATGGAAAGCGCCGGCATTGCCCCCTCTCGGCTGCGCGGCAGCCAGTGCGGTGTTTTCCTGGGTGTCGCAGCACTCGATTATTCGTATCGCTATACCGGCGACATGGGGGCCATCGATGCCTCCACCGCCACCGGCAACACCTCCAGCATCGCCTCGAACCGGCTCTCCTACCTGTTCGACCTGCACGGGCCGAGCATGTCGGTGGACACCGCCTGCTCATCATCCATGGTGGCCTTCCACCAAGCCTGCCAGGCTATCCGCAGCGGCGAGACCAGCATGGCCCTGGCCGGCGGCATCAGCCTGCACCTGCACCCCTACGGCTTCATTATCTTTTCCAAGGCCAGCATGCTCTCGCCCAATGGCCGCTGCCGCGTCTTCGATGCCGATGGTGATGGTTATGTGCGCTCGGAAGGCGCCGGCCTCTTCATGCTCAAGGACTACGACCAGGCTGTGGAAGACGGCGACAACATCCTGGGTGTGGTCGCCGGCTCGACCGTCAACACCGACGGCCACAAGCAGGGCCTGACCGTCCCCAATCCGGACGCTCAGACCCAGCTGATGCGCCAGGTCTACGAGCGCGCCGGAATCAGCCCCGACGAGATCGACTACCTGGAAGCGCATGGCACCGGCACCGCCGTCGGCGACCCCATCGAGACACACGCCATCGGCGATGCCCTGGCCCGGCACCGTCGCACGCCTTTGCCCATCGGCTCGGTCAAGAGCAACCTGGGCCACCTGGAAACCGCCTCGGGCGTGGCCGGCCTGGCCAAGGCGCTCTACAGCCTGCGTCATCGTGAAGTTCCGGCCACCATCGGCATTCGGCGCCCCAACCCGAAGATTCGCTTCGACGACTGGAACCTGGAAATCGTCACCCAGGCACGCAAGCTGAAGCCTGAGGGCCGCCTGGTCATCGGCGTCAACTCCTTCGGTTTCGGCGGCGCCAATGCTCACGTCATCCTCGAGAGCGCCCCGGCAGGGCCAGAGCCGTCGCCCGTGGTGCCGGAGCAAGCACTGCCCTTGCGCCTCTCCGCGCGTAGCGAGCCCGCCCTGCGCGCCATGGCCGGCGAGCTGGCCGCCTGGCTGGGCGACACCGAAAGCCGCCTCTACGATATCGCCGACAGCCTCTACCGCCGCCGCGAGCATCACGCCGACGGCGCCCTGCTGCTGGCGCGCAACAAGCAGGAAGCCGCCGAGCGCCTCGCCGCCTTTGCCGAAGAACGCGACACCGACAGCCGCGGCCTGGAGCTCGAACACCCGGTGGTTCGTGGCCAGCGGCTCGCCAGCGCCCAGGGCCCGGCCTTCGTCTACGACGGCAACGGCTGCCAGTGGGAGACCATGGGCCGCGACCTGCTGCACGAATCCAAGGTCTTCGCCGCCGCCATCGACGAGGTCGACGCCCTCTTCCAGCGCCATGCCGACTTCTCGCTGCGCGCCGAGCTCGACGGCAACAACGGTACCGAGCGCTTCCAGCGCACCGAGATCGCCCAGCCGGCGCTGTTCGCCGTTCAGGTGGGCATCACCCGCATGCTCGCCGCCCAGGGCATCGAGCCGGTGGCCGTGACCGGGCACAGCGTCGGCGAAGTAGCAGCCGCCTGGGCCTGTGGGGCTCTCTCGCTGAGCGACGCCGTGCGCGTCATCCACCTGCGCAGCCACTATCAGGGCCTGACCCGTGGCCAGGGCGAGATGACCGCCGTGGGCCTTGGCGCCGAGGCCATGGAAGGTTATCTGGCGCGCCCGGAGTACCGCGACCTCCACCTGGCCGGCATGAACAGCGCCAGGGGCGTCACCCTCGCCGGTCCGGCCGAGGCGCTGGAACGCATCGAGGCCGAGCTGCACGGACAGCGCCACTTCGCCAAGCGCCTGGGGCTCGATTACGCCTTCCACAGCCCGGCCATGGACCCCATCCGCGATGACCTGATCGGCTCGCTCAAGGGGCTGCGGCCGCGTCAGTCGCGGATTCCCTACATCTCCACTGTCACCGGGGCCGAGCTCGAGGGCGAGCACCTGGACGCCGACTACTGGTGGCAGAACATTCGCGAACCGGTGCGCTTCGCCGATGCGGCCCGCGCCATCACCGCCGACGGCACCAATGTGCTGATCGAGATCGGCGCTCACCCGATTCTCAAGCGTTATCTGAACGAGGCCCTGAGCGAAGCCGAGCTCGAAGGCGTGGTCATCGCCACCCTGGAGCGCGACCTGGCCGGCCCGCAGTGCATCGACCGGACCATCGGGCAGACCCTGCTCTCGGGCCTGGACACTGATACCGATCACTGGTTCCCGGTGACCGGTCAGCTGGTCGAGCTGCCGCGTTATCCCTGGCAGCACCGCTCCTACTGGATGCCCAGCACCTCGGACGCGCTCAACCTGCTCAACCGCCATTACGAACACCCCTTGCTGGGCTATCGGCTGGCGCAGCACACCCTGACCTGGGAAAGCCAGCTGGATACCGGCCGCCGCCCCTGGCTGGCCGGCCATGTGGTCGGCAATGCCGCCATCTTCCCCGGGGCCGGCTTCATCGAACTGGCTCTGGCCGCCGCCGCCCGCTGGCGCGACGCCCGCCCGCTGGATATCGAGGAACTCGAGATCCAGGCCCCGATGATGCTCGATGGCCAGCATGGCCGCCTCAGTCGCCTGGCCATTACGCCGGAAGACGGCCGCGTCAGCGTGCACTCCCGCGAGCCCGCCGTGGGCGAGGAATGGCAACTGCATGCCACGGCGCGCATCATGACCCAGAGTAAGGGTCTGATGCTCGAGCGTGCGGCCCCGCGCCTGCCCGAGCGCGAGCCTGACCTGACCCTGCCGGAACATCTAGCCATGGCCAGCCGCCTGGGCCTCGACTACGGCCCGGCCTTCCAGGCCATCGACCGCGCCTGGATCGACGAAAACGAGGTCATCGGTCACATCCAGCCCACCCCCGCAATTGCCGAACAGCTCGACGTGCAGCACCTGCACCCGGGCATTCTGGACAGCGCCTTCCAGTTGTTCCTGCCGCTGCTGGCGCGCCAGAGTGCCCGCCAGGGCGAGTCGTTCGAGCGCCAGGGCATGGCCTTCGTTCCGGTGCGGGTCGGCCGCATCCAGTGGTCACCGGATGCCGGCCAGCCGGCCGTGGCCCGGGCCAGGCTGCTCAAGCAAGCGCCGTACTCCTTCACCGCCGACTTCGAACTCTTCGATGCCGAGGGCCGCGCCGTCGCAGTGGTCAGCGAGACGCGCTTCAAGGCCGTGCGTCTTACCAGCCACGCCGAGCAGCGCCTCAGCCATCTGGACGTGCGCCTGACACCGGCGCCGCGCCCGGCGCAGCAACAACCGGCCGACCTCAGCGCGCTGATGGCCACCATGCCCGAGCTGGTTGACGGCTACGCCGCCGCCACCGGCCAGCGCTATGCCAGCGAACTCGCGCCGCTGCTCGACCGCCTGGCCGAGGCCTTCGCTGCCGAAGCCCTGGCCGACAGGCTGATAGACGGCGAACTGCGCCAGGCGGACTACCAGTCGATGGTGGCCGCCCAGCCCCAGACACAGGCCCTGCTCGACCAGCTATTGCACCTGCTGGTCGACGCCGGGCGCCTGGAACGCCATGACCATGGCTGGACACAGCGCGATGTCGAGGACGATGTCGATGCCACCACCATCTGGCGCCTGCTGGCCCAGGATTACCCAGGCCACATCGGCCCCATCCAGCGTCTGGGTCGCTTCGGCCTGAACCTGCGCGAACTCCTCGCGGGACATCGCAGTGCCGAGGACATCGGCCTCGACCGCGACCGCCTGACCCGTCTCAACCGCCAGTTGATCGGCCATGCCGGCTGGCAGGCGATTGCCGGGCCCCTCGGCAAGGCGCTCGGCGAGACCCTGGCCGAACTCCCCGAGGGCCAGCGCCTGTCGCTGCTCGAGGCCGGCGTCAGTGCACCGGCCCTGGGCGAGCGGCTTACCGAGCTGCTCGATCCCGACCTGTGCGACTATCGCCTGCTCACCGCCGGCGAGCTTGCCGCGCAGCATGCCGAGCAACTGCGCGAACGCCAGCCGCTCATCGAGGTCGAGTCGCTGGAGGCCTCGGGCAGCGAGCCGGCCGCCGGCAAGCCGGCCCAGCTTGCCATGGTCTCGCTGGATGTCACCAACCCCGAGCTCAGCCGCCGCCTCATCGAGGCCCTGCCGGCTCGCCTGGCACCCGGCGCCAGTGTGCTGTTGCTGGGAGTTGCCCCCTCGGCCTGGATCGACACCCTGCTGGCCACCCCGGGGCTCGACGACACCTCGCTGACCCCCAGCGCCTGTGAGCCCGACGACGTCAGCCAATGGCTGGAAGGGCTCGGCGCCCGGGACATTCAGGCACTTCCGCTGGAAGACGACGCCGGGGCCTATCTGATTCATGCCCGGCTGCCCGAGGCGCAGGAAGCCGCCGACGGCGTGCTGGACCGCGAATCCATGGCCGGCACGTCCCGCGACTATCTGCTGGTCGCCGATGAAGATGACACCGCCCTGGCCGAGGAGCTGGCCGCCACGCTGGAACGCCAGGGCCATTACGCCATGATCGGCGATGCCGAGGACGCCCATCGCGCCAGCCGCATCATCGACCTGCGCAACAGCGGCCTGCAGCGCTGCCAGCAGGCCGCCCGCTGGCCCGGCATTCTCGAGCCGCTGGCCGAGAACACCGCCGAGCCGCCGGCACTCTGGCTGATCACCCGCGAGGTGGCCGGCACCTGGCGCGAGGACCACCCGGCCGCCCGTGACGTCAGTGATGACGCCGCCCTCTGGGGCTTTGGCCGCTCGCTGGCCAACGAGGCCCACGGCTATCGTGTGCGCCTGCTCGACCTGCCCGCCGGCGAACTCTCGGCCAGGGCCTTCGCGACACTCGGCGACGAACTGATCGACCCCGACGCCGAGACCGAAGTCGTCATCGATGCCCAGGGCAAGCGATATGCCACTCGCCTGCGCATGCTGCCCGCCCCGGGCCAGCAGGAGGCCACGCCCGGCGAAGCCGCGCCCCGCGACACAGACCACGCTATGCGCCTGGGCTTCCCCATGCCCGGCCAGCTCCGCCACCTCGACTGGCAGGCCACCACCCTGCCGCAGCTCGCGAGTGGCCAGGTGCAGGTGCGGGTCGAGGCCACCGGCCTCAACTTCCGCGATGTCATGTATACCCTGGGGCTGCTCTCGGATGAGGCCATCGAGAACGGTTTCGCCGGCCCGACCCTGGGCCTCGAGTTCTCCGGCGTGGTCGAGCAGGTCGGCCCCGATGTCGAGGGCGTGGCCCCGGGCGATGCCGTGGTGGGCTTCGGCCCGGCCAGCTTCAGCGACCGCCTGATCGCCAGCCAGCACGCTATCGCGCCGCTGCCCAACGGCATCGACTTCGCCGCCGCGGCGACCATCCCGACCACCTTCTTCACCGTCTACTACGCGCTGAAGCACCTGGCGCGTCTGGCCCCCGGCGAACACGTGCTGATCCACGGCGCCGCCGGCGGCGTCGGCCTGGCCGCCATCCAGGTGGCTCGCTGGCTGGGTGCCGAGATCCACACCACCGTGGGCGCCGAGGAAAAGCGCGACTTCCTGCGCCTGAGCGGCATCGAGCGGCTGTATGACTCGCGCTCGCTGACCTTCGCCGAGGAGATCCTCGCCGATACCGACGGCCGTGGCGTGGACGTGGTGCTCAACTCGCTGGCCGGCGAAGCCATCAACCAGAACCTGCGGGTACTGCGGCCCTTCGGACGCTTCCTGGAACTCGGCAAGCGCGACTTCTACGAAAACACCCACATCGGCCTGCGGCCCTTCCGCAACAACCTCAGCTACTTCGGTATCGACTCCGACCAGCTGATGAAGGAATGCCCGGAGCTGACCCAGACCCTGTTCAGCGAGATGATGGCGCTGTTCGAGGACGGCACCTTCACGCCGCTGCCGTACACTGCCTTCGGCAACCGGCAGGTGGTCGAGGCCTTCCGCTACATGCAGCAGGCCCGCCAGATCGGCAAGGTGGTGGTCACCCAGGACCAGCCGCTGAGCCCGGCCGCCGAGAGCCGGCCCGCCGAGGCTCCAACGCTTTCCGCCGCGGCCAGCTACCTGGTCACCGGTGGCCTGGGCGGCTTCGGCCTGCGCACCGCCCGCTGGCTGGCCGAATGCGGCGCGCGTCATCTCATCCTGGTGGGCCGCCGCGGCGCCGCCTCGCCGGAAGCCGCCGACGGCATCGCCGAGCTGGAGGCCATGGGCGTCACGGTCGAGGCCGCTGCCTGTGACGTGGGCGACCGAGCCGCGCTCAGTGCCCTGCTTAAGCGTTGCCGCTCCGAGCATCCGCCGCTCAAGGGCATCGTTCACGCCGCCGCGGTCATCGAGGACGGCCTGATCCGCAATCTCGACGACGAACGGATCGCACGCGTGCTGACACCCAAGATCGAGGGTGCGCGCCTGCTCGATGAGCTGACCCGCGACGACGCCCTGGACTTCTTCGTGCTCTATTCCTCGGCGACCACCCTGTTCGGCAACCCCGGCCAGGCCAGCTATGTGGCGGCCAACCACTGGCTCGAAGCCCTGGCCGCCAACCGTCGCGCCCAGGGGCTGCCCGCCACCTGCGTGCGCTGGGGCGCCATCGAGGATGCCGGCTTCCTGGCCCGCAATACCCGCACGCGGGATGCGCTACAGGAGCGCCTGGGTGGCTCCGCCCTGCGCGCCGATGACGCCCTGAGCGTGCTCGGCCGCATGCTCGCCGCACCGGGGCCCAGCCTCGGCGTGCTCGAGCTCGACTGGCCGGCGCTGGCCCGCTCGTTGCCCACCGCCGACAGCCCGCGTTTCAGCGAAGTCGCTCGCGCCGCCGGTGACGAGAGCCACCAGGACGACAGCGACCAGGACATCACGCAACTGCTCGCCGAGCTTTCGCCGGAAGAATTGCACGGCACCGTCACCGAGCTGCTCAAGGCCGAGCTGGCCAGCATCCTGCTGGTGGAGGAAAGCAAGATCGACGTTCACCGCTCGGTCTACGACATGGGCTTTGATTCGCTGATGGGCGTCGAGCTGATGACCGCCATCGAATCACGCCTCGGCGTGCGCGTGCCCGTCATGGTGCTCAGCGAAGCCTCGACGCTGGACAAGCTCAGCGGCGTGCTCATCGAGCGTTTGACCCGCGGCGACGATGACGACGACGCGAGCGGCGACGAACAGGCCGGACTGGCCTCGCTTGCGGCCCAGCACGGTGCTGATGCCATCGCCGACGCCGCTGAAACGCCACCGCAAGAGGCCACGACGCGATGAGTCAGCAGGGTTCCCGGCAGGACCTCAAGCGCCAGCTACTCGACGGGGCGCGCAGCCGCAAGCGCTCGCGCCCGCCCAGCGATGCGGGCAGCGCCAACAGTGGCCAGAACCGTGTCGCCGAGCGGCTGACCCGCTTCGACAGCCACCCGGGATATCAGCAGTTGACCCTGATGCGCGAGGCCGCCACGCGGCTCGGCCTGGTCGACCCCTTCTTCCGTTGCCACCAGGGCAATGCCGGGGCTACCAGTCGCATCGACGAGCGCGAGGTCATCAACTTCGCCAGCTACAACTACCTGGGCTTCTCCGGCGACCCGCGGGTCAACCAGGCGGCCATCGACGCCGTACAGCACTACGGCAGCTCCGTCTCGGCCAGCCGCATCGTCTCCGGTGAGCGCCCCATCCACGGCGAACTGGAAAGTGCCATCGCCGAGGCCTACGACGTCGAGGCGGCAGTGGCCTTCGTCAGCGGCCACGCCACCAACGTCTCGACGCTTGGCTACCTGCTCGGCCCGGGCGACCTGATCCTCCACGACGAGTACATCCACAACAGCGCCCTGGTCGGTGCCCAGCTCTCCGGCGCCCGGCGCATGAGTTTCCCGCACAACGACGCCGACGCTCTGGACGACTTGCTGCGCCGTCATCGCCCGCAGTTCGAGCGCGTGCTGATCGTCATCGAGGGGCTCTATAGCATGGACGGCGACCTGCCCGACCTGCCGCGCTTCGTCGATATCAAGCAACGCCACCAGAGCTGGCTGATGGTCGACGAAGCGCACTCCTTCGGCGTACTGGGCGAACATGGTCTGGGTCTGCGCGAACACTTCGACATGCCCGCCAACAGTGTCGATATCTGGATGGGCACCATGAGCAAGACGCTGGCCGGCTGTGGCGGCTACATCGCCGGCTGCCAGGCACTGGTGGAGACTCTGCGCCACCTGGCGCCGGGGTTCCTGTACAGCGTGGGCATGCCCGCCCAGGTCGCCGGCCCCTCGCTCAAGGCGCTGGAACTCATGCACCAGGAACCGCAACGCGTGCACCGCCTGCAGGCCATCTCGCGCTACTTCCTGGAGCAGGCCCGGCAAATGGGACTGGACACGGGGGAAAGCATCGGCGCCGCCGTGGTCCCGGTGATCATCGGCAGCTCGGCCCGCGC
This sequence comes from Halomonas almeriensis, assembly GCF_030409235.1. Taxonomy (GTDB): domain Bacteria; phylum Pseudomonadota; class Gammaproteobacteria; order Pseudomonadales; family Halomonadaceae; genus Halomonas; species Halomonas almeriensis. Next base: position 27,972 of record NZ_JAUFPO010000012.1, on the reverse strand, counting down.
CGCCGGGCTTTCCCACGCCCTGCTGGAGCGCGGCATCAACGTCCAGCCCATTCTGCACCCCGCCGTGCCCGAGCAGAGCGCCCGCTTGCGCTTCTTCCTCTCCTGCGAGCACACCGAAGCCCAGGTCGACCAGACCCTCGAAGCCCTGCAGGAAGAGCTGGCACGGTGAACTCCGCCACATGACATCCGTCATCCAATCATGTAGGCTCGTGCTCGTTCTTGGGGAGTAGCCTGCTTCCTGCGCACGATCAAGCCCTTGGCCTGGCGAGCGCGTGGGAGTCTCCGTGTCAACATACTCGGCCGCAAAGCCGTGGCACGGTAGCCGCAAGGTTGGCGAGACCAATGATGTCACCGCGCTGGACAGACGTTTTCCAACGTCGCTCAACAGCGCATGTCGTCTTGGCCTGTCGATCGCCGGAGCCTGTGCATGTCCCTTTACTCGACCATTTTTCTCGCCTTCTCCATGTCCAGCGATGCCTTTGTCGCCTCGCTGAGCAAAGGCGCCGCCTTGTCCCGGCGACCCAGTTTTCTCCAGGCGCTGCAAACCGGCCTGATCTTCGGCGTCATCGAGACCCTCACCCCACTGCTCGGCTGGGCCCTGGGCCTCTCGATGGCGCAGTACATCACTGCCTGGGACCACTGGATCGCCTTCGCGCTGCTTTCCTTACTGGGCGCCCACATGATTCATGAGGGGCTGAAGAATGAAAGCCCCGAAAGCGAAGGCCCCGCCAACACAAACGCCGGAACGTCTCCGCCCCGGCGCTCATCGCGCTCCCTATTGCATCTCGTGGTAACCGCCCTGGCAACCAGCATCGACGCTCTGGTCATCGGCATCACGCTGGCCTTCATGGACGCCCACATCATCTGGACCTCACTCGCGATCGGCACCGCCACCCTGCTGATGACCACCCAGGGAAAACGCATGAAAAATCCTAGACCGCGAGAATGTCTGCAAGGTACGTCTCATCCAGCGCCGCTTTCTTCTGTTTTCGCCGGATTCCGCCCTTGAATCCTTTCTCTCCTTTCAGGTAATTCAAGGCGATATGCCGCACCCTGGCGAGGTTTTCTGCCGCCTGTCCTCGGTGGATTTTGCAGGCATCCTCGCGGAGAGTGACGTCCAAGGACCAGTGGAGCTTATTCTCGACATACCAATGCTGGCGGGCCGCTTCGGCAAGCTTTTTGGCACTGAGTTCGGTGGAGCTGATGTAGTAGCGGATCATCGGTACCTCTGGTGCTTCGCCACCTTCCTGACGAAAGCTCATGACCACGCCCACTGTTTTCAAGCCTGGCCACTCGTAGCTAAGCTCCTGAAACTCTTCAGTAATCTCACTAACGATGTGATAACGGGTCTCTTGCCGCCCTCGGTTCTTTTCATCCGTGACATAGGCATCACCATCGAAGTTGACCACCTTGGCCATGGGGAACGCCGCCTCAAAGGCATCTGCCAA
>NZ_JAUFPO010000012.1:704-26498 GCF_030409235.1 Halomonas almeriensis | reverse complement strand
CAGATTCAGCAGCTTGAGTAGCTCAGGAATCGCCGTTATCTCGTTGGACTTCTCCGCCGTCTTGACCTGCCCCAGCACCACGCCATTCGCCGCGCTGAAGGCGCTAACCATGTGGATCGCACCCTTCTCCTTTCCTCGGCAATACGATCCACGCAACGTCTTGCCATCAATAGCCACCACGGCGCCCTCCGTGACGTCATGGCACGATTTCATCCACTCGGCAAACGCGCTTTGCAACTGTTCGGCATTCACCAGAGCCATGACCCTGGCCAAGGTGTCATGGCTGGGCACACCAGCCTCAAAATCGCCGTACTGGCGGAGAAAGTCGAGCCTTGCGTTGCCAAAATCTTCGATTTCGTCCCAACCCTCCGCACCACAGATCACCGCACAGACCGTCAAAAACAGAATATCCGACAGCTGATGCTGCACTTTCCAAGCCTGGCGGAAGTCGGGAACAATCGATAAATGGTGCATAAGCGAGGGTGTCAGCATCGGGCCATCCATGAGCAAAAGCTGCTAGATGACCACATTATCTCCTACTGGTAAAGCGCTACGAGGCCCGTCGTAGAGCGGTTTTTCATGCGTTTTCCCTGGATGACCACCCTGGGTGTCATGCTGGGCCGAGTGGTCAACAGCATGATTGGCAAGCGGGCCGAAATCCTCGGCGGCCTGGTGCTCTGCGGCATCGGCGCCACCATCCTGGTCGAGCACCTGGGGCTACTCGCCTAGCCGCGCCGTCAACGGCTCAGCAGCGTCCCTTCTTGGCCTGCCCCTGTGGGCATAATAAGCCAGGTCGATCACCATACCAAATCAAGCTAATAGTTTGCATGTTACCAATATGGCGTATAAGTTATGTACAACACAACAGAGGCGCAGTACAGCTTTTCGCTCTGCGGTGTACAAACTCCCAGCTTGTTAGAGGTAAAGCATGCAAAAGATCATCAAGACAGCCGCTATCGCCAGCACCCTGATGCTCGCTTCTTCCGTCGCCATGGCGGAGCATCACGAAGACGGCATGGAGCACCAAGACCAAGCCATCGTCGAAGATGGCGGCGTGCAGTCCAACCATAACCCGGAAGTCGAAGACGAGACGAACGCCAATCTGGATGACGAAAGCATCGTCAAGGACGGCGGAACGGGCTCCGACTACAACGCCGAAGTCGCGGAAGAGCCCGAAGCCGACCTTCCGGAAGGTGAGGTCGCCGAAGACAGCGGCGTCGACTCGGCCGCAGACTGATCACATCCTGCCCTGCCAGCCAAGCGTCATCAACGTAATGCCGTCAGCAGTAATCCCGAGCAGTGCACGGCGATGTGTCAGCAAGCAATTTTCCGCCGTCGCACATAAAAAAGCTACCGGAGCGCTCCGGTAGCTTTTGTGTTTGCGGTACATGGCACGCTCTTTTCTCGGGGCATTGTCCCTCACATTGCGCCACTCAATCGAAGTGGTACCGAACCCCGAGAGAGGGAATATTACTGCCCCCGTCACCGTCATTGATGATCCCTGCCGTCGAGCGGTGATGGAGACGCCCATAGATCGACCAGGGACCCCAGGCCGCGGGCTGTCCCTCCAGCTCAAAGATCATCGAGACCATCCAACGCTTACCGGAATCATCAAGCTTCGACGCTTCTGAGGTGTAGGACATGCCCACGCCGACAGAGGCAGTGGTATCGATCGTGTCGTCCCACATGAAACGTTCCCAACTGATGGAAGGCGTCATAAAAGCCTCGTAGTACTCTTCCTTCCCCCAGACATAGGACACATTGGCTTCGGTATAGATCTTGGAGTAGCCACCAAAATCGACCAGCTCCTTCTGCAGGCCGGTACTGACGATCTTGTAGTCCTTGAACTCCCAGGCAAAGGGGTTGAAGGCTTCGCCACTCTTCACCGTCTCGTGAATCGCCTTGCCGGCATGGCCACCCAGGGCCCACCCCTCGCCCCAGGGGGTGACACTGACCCCATCGGCCCAGGCCGATATGGGCGCCGCGGCCACACCCAGCGTCATCAGCGCGACGTGCTTCAGGCTGCCGTGGCGGTAGGCAGCACCCCGATCCGCCGCCGGCCGGTCGTCATGCTGTTGGTAGCACATCCCTTGCTTCCCATTACACGTGCGATTGCGCATTACCTTGAAATCCCTATTGTCGGCAGAACTCGTACACTACTCGATCGTCTGTCAGCCCACGGCGCGTCACCAGGCATCCGGCCCTTCCGCGCGATGCCAGGATGCCTTGGCGCCCCGCGCGGCGGCTTTCTCGTCCTCACGGCGCCGCATGCGCTGCAGAACACGATACTGCAAGCGGTTCAGGCTCTCGAAGCCCAGGCCCGGCAGCGGGTTGAACGGATTGGTGCGGCTCATGCCCCACAACGCCAGGCGCGATGTCCCGGGTTCAGCATGGCCGCGCGCATGCACGCCGAAGGTATTGGCAATCAGCAGCGTATTGCCCGGCACTGCGAAACTCTGCGGCGGCGCCTTGCCCAGCGTCTCGGCCTCTTCTGGCGCCACACGGAAGGAGCCGCGTGCTGTGTAGCGGTCGGCATGCTCGCGCGCCTTCAGGCTCATCTGATACTCCCAGCGCAGGCGGTCCCGGCTGAGGCAGGTGGAGCCCGGCACGAAGACAAAAGGCCCGTTGCGATCCGAGACATCCTCGAGATACAACCAGAACTTCATGGTGGGCTGGAAGGTATCCACGTGCAGGTTGGTCTGCGGGTCCGGCGCATCATCCGTGACGCCGTTCCTCACCTTCTCGGCATGGCAGATCGGCATGCGCAGGTGGCCGGCACAAAACCGCATCAGGCGCCGAAACGCCGGGTCCTTCATCAGCGCCCGGGTGTAGGGCATCTCCTCGAGCACCTCGGGGGCCAGCAACATGCGCCGGGTCTGGGCATTGCCCTGGTTGCACTGGCGCACCTCGCCCCCGGCGTTGCGCACCTCGCGCACCAGCGCCTGATACTCGGCCTCCGGCAGGTAGTTCTTCTTGAGCACATAGCCCTGCTCGATGAACTGGCGACGGTCTTCTTTAGGCACCCGCCAGCTCAACATGCCCATGCGCAGGCGCATCACGCCATGGGCCAGCGCCACCCGCCCCACATGCAGGCCCCAGCGGTTCAAGCGCTGGCTGCCGATCAGGGGATTGGCAACAAAGGACTTGGTCCCGGTGAACAACTCCGCCAGCCACACCGGCAAACGCGTAATCTGCTTGAACATCATCCCCTTCCTTAATTCCCGGAACTCAGACGACGCCAGAAGGCCACTGCCTGCGCCGAATCGCCGCGCTGCCTGGCAACTTGAGCTGCGTTTTCGGCCATGTGCCGTGTCGTCTCCGGATTATCGCAAAGATAGTGCAAGGCGTCGTGCCACGCCTGCGACGTATCATCCACCAGCAGGCCGGTCACCCCATCCTCGACGATATCCGTATAGGGCGCTCGTCGGCTATAGATCCCCACGCCGCCCATGGCACTGATATCCAGAAACTTGATGAATGACTTGCCCCGATTGAACGCCGAATCCAGCAACGGCGCCAACCCGATATGCAAGCGATGCTGCTGTTGATAGCGCCGAAACGCCTTCCACGACCTGGCATCCGGCGCCGTCAGGCGCTCCAGACCACGCAATTCAGGCGGTGTATGCCGCCCCATCATCACCTCGAGAGAGACCGCCGGGCGCTCGTCATGCACACGGATCAAGGCCGAGGCAATATGCTGCAGATCGGCCAGGTGCGCCCGCGTGCCATGAAAACCCAGGCGCCATTCCCCGGGACCGGCCCCTGCCGTCTCGAAATGGGCCAGATCCGGCAGCGGTGCGATCAAGGGCGGCGTCAGTACCCGCACATCCGCATGCCGACCGGCCAGGGAAGCCGCCAGCCGCTCACTGCAGGTCACCACCACATCGGCCAGTGCCAACCAGCGCGGCTGCATCTCGGCCAGACGCGCCATGCGCTGACGATACGCCGCCGGCAACCCCTCGTCCTCGGCCGCCGCCGGTATATCATCATCCACCAGATAGACGATGCGACCGAAAAGATCACGCTGGCGTTCCAGCCAGCGCAATGCATACACCGGCAAACTGCGGCAGATCACCAGGTTGGCGCCCATCTGCCGCGACAGCACCCAGCGCGCCAACCGCCAACGCCAGGAGCGCACATCCAGCCGCCCCACGTCGTGCCCCTCGGAACGTAAATGGGGCGCGACAGACTTGAGGAAATAGATATCCTCGGTTGGCCGCGCCCCATCGCTCAGCAGCAACCAGCGCTTACCGCTCATTGACCATCCCGTCGACTCTCGTTGCATTCATGCTTTCCGTCCCCCTTCCTTCCTCTTTGCCCGCTCGTCTCCATCACCTCAAGGAGAAATCTTCATAAGCCAGAGTCAGGTTAGGATTATAGGCTGGATCGCTATCCAACTGAGGCCCCCAGGTACGCCGCATATAGGCGATTTCCCGCTTGAACCGGGCGTGCTTCTTCGGGCTATCGTCGGCACCACGAGACACCGACTCATGATGATAAAGCTCCGCATGGGGTGTCCAGACATTGCGATACCCCGCCTCGCGGACCTTGAGGCACAAATCCACATCATTGAACGCCACGGCCAGATCCGTTTCATTCAACCCACCAACCGACTCGAACACCGACTTCCGGATCAACAGGCAAGCAGCCGTCACGGCAGAAAGATTCTGCACGAGATACAAGCGATGGAAGTACCCCGGGTGGTGTTTCGCATAGAATTTATGCGAATGCCCCGCCACTCCTCCAAGCCCCAGAATAACGCCTGCATGCTGGATCGTATCGTTCGGGTAATACAACTTGGCTCCCACACAGCCGACATCCGGACGAGCCACATGGCTGACCATCTCACGGAGCCAGTTACCATTGATGGGCTCGATATCATTATTGACCAGGCCAATGATATCGCCACGGGCATGCCGCACACCGAAGTTATTGATCGATGAGTAATTGAACGGATAATCCCATCGGATCACTCTAACCCGGCTGTCCCGCTTCTCCAGGTCGCTCATGTACGCAAGTGTTTCCTGGCACTGCGACTGATTATCCAGAATCAGAACTTCAAAGTTCTCGTACTGTGTCGTCTCGAGAATCGCATTGACACAGGGACGCAGTATCTCGATGCCGTCACGGGTAGGAACCAACAAGGAGACCATCGGCTCAGTATCGGGTACTGGCCATATCACTCGATAACTCTCGGCAACCGGGCCAGCGACGACTCGTGCCTGCGGGCTCAATCGAGCCACATGATCTCGGACAGCGCGAAGCCCTGCATTCGAAGGCTTTTCATCACTGCTGGATGAGACATGGGACACTGAACGCCAGTGATACAGGATAAACGGAATATGGTGAATACGACTTTCAGGAAGGTCATGCGTAAAGCGCAACAACACATCATGGTTGTGGCCACCCTCGAACCCGCGACGAAACCCACCGATGTTACGCAGCCGGCCAGTACGCAATACACTGAGGTGCGCAATATAATTGCGGGCCAAAAGAAGGTCAGGGTTCCAACGCGGCTTGAAATAGGGATCAAAGCGCTGAGACACCTCGTCGATCTTGTCTTCATCGCTATACAGTAGCTCACCATCAGGATGACGGCCAAGCGTCTCGACGACATGATACAGCGCATTGGGGGCCATTTCGTCATCATGGCCGAGCCAGGCCACGAAATCGCCTCGAGCCATATCAAGCGCGCTATTGCTAGCTGCAGCGACGCCCTCATTCTTTTGCCGATAGACAACATCGATTCGATCATCGCTGTCAGCCCATCGTGCCAACGCTGACAAAGTCTCCTCATCGTTGGAGGCGTCATCGGCGATGCAAAGTTGCCACGACGGATAGCTCTGAGCCATGACTGATTCGATCGCCGCCTTCAGCCACTCGACAGGCGTATTATAGGTCGGCAACAGAATGGAAATCAGGTGCTTGTGCTTCTTCGGCATCCTACCAAGATTGGCAACAACCTGGTTGGGTGAAACCAGCCGCTTAGGCTCAACATGATCAAGCCAGTATTGATAATGGCGTGACGGTGCACAATGCATGAAAGTTTCTTCATAGTGTGATACCGCGATCTTACGCCAGTGTCGCCCCCCCTCTTTCGCTTCCTTCCTGACGAGACGAAGGATGTCTTTTTTCGGGCGATCCTTATAGGCGGTGTGCAAATTGTGCAAGCGCAGTGCCAGCCGGTCATATGCGAAGCCAGGCATCAACCAGACGAAACGAAGCTCTCTTATGGAAAAACGACCTGTCGTTTCCATTGGATCAAGGCGAATTCGGGTAACGCCAAATGGAATGAAGCACAGCCGCTTCGTCATTTTTCCCTTTTTTAGCGGAAGAAATATACTGTGCTCTTTCTCGGGTTGGCCTTCTTTATCAAAATTTATTCGTAAAGCGGCATGGGGTTGATCATGTTCCATGACCACTTCCAGCATATGCCATCCAGACCTTGGATTGCCTCCCACAAGAAAAAACTCGCCATTCTCCGTGATGGCCTCCCACTGCAAGTCATCATCATTTGGAGTGCAAGGCTCAATATCACACTTGACGCTCAGCTCCGGCGCCCATCTCAACCCAGCCACCTCGGAAAACCAACGAGACACTCCCTTGGTAATAGACCAACTCTTTATTTTCAGAAGCGTCGGTTTCAACCGAGCCAGTACATCTTGATTATTTAACCGAGCCATCAGGATCGCCGTGCTCTACGTTCTTTCTTGATACGAGAATGAATTGTCTTTATTCCTCCACCCCAAGGACGAAGTTCCCTTGCGCGCTCAATGAGGCGTTCTGCCGCCACAAGGTTGCCTGCTGATTCCATCATAAGGCTCAACTCACGCAGAAAATCCGCCGGTTCTGTTCCTTCTTCAAGAAAAACCTTCAAACGCTTCTGAGGGAGCAATGCCGATGCATGCGACTTCTCATTAATAGATATATTGAACAGATCAGCGAGCTTCATCATCGAGAACGATGCCTTGTTACTCTTGAGGCGCAACGCAACCAGATCTTTTAGTTGCTCAGCAACTTCAGGCTTTTTATCACACAGCTTCTGAAGCGGAACACCCGGAGTCACGATGGTCATAGGCGACATGGCAGTAGAGACCAAAGCATCTCGCAGCCGCGCATAATCGCCAAAAGATGCATCCTTCCACCCGAAGCGATCTCTCAGCGCCAGGTTGGAAGGCTCGAATGTATCACAAAGCGCATTGACGGTATGAGCATCCAGAAGATCCGTGATCTCAGGGTAGCGCTCCTCACTTTTATCCGAATACCCTTGAAGAAACCAGTCCACCTCACTATTCAGCTCGCGCGCATCTTCTCCTAGAACATGATTTAACAGCCTTTTCAGCTCCAGGGCGGATGGCGTGTAACTTTTATTAACGTTACCGCCACCAAGCAGAAATTTTTCAGCCTTGAGGGAGGAGACCCCAACAGCAGAAAGGAATCTTTTCTCCACAGAGGAAGTATGAAGCCTCTCCTTCGTGTAGGTCTGAAAATCACAGTTTTCATTACCGAAAGTATCGACCCAGGCGATCAAATGAGCCCCAGAAAGATTTCCGCTCCCTGAATGCAATATCCGCTTACAGAAGTCTGTAAGCTTGGCCGTTGAAAAATGGCGTTTCACAGACTGATTATAATTTGAAAGTATTGATTCAAGTGGATCACGAAAAAAACCGACGACCTTGACAGAAAGGCCTTCTGTCAGCTCTTTGAACTGATCGCTAAGTCGATAAATCCCCTCTGACGACAAAAGCAAGATTGCATTACGCCCTCTCGCCTCTTTCAGAAGCTTATCGAAATTTTGCTGAGCTTCCTCCTTGTTTCCCTTAAGTAACGGAGCGGACACCATCGCATGGCCACCGGATATTCCGTTAACATCCAGGGCGTGCTTAGGATAATAAAACCCTTCTTTTAAAAGATTTTTCCCATTCTCAAGACAAAATTTCTGTATCGCTGACGAACCAGTCTTCGGTGCACCTACGTGAACAACAACATCATAATCATTATCTTTCTTGCTTTTTCCCGAAAGAAATAAACGGCGCGGCATAAAAACTATAACCTCAAGACAGGTTAATCACTCGAAGCCAAGCGATGGATAACTTCTAGTTGAAGGTCCTGCAGCACATCATGATCCGGCGGCCCAAAAAGATCTGTCAGACTCGGATTTTCACCCAGCTCTGCGGGATCGACAGAGTTCTTACTGCGCTTTTTACATATATCAATACCGTATTGCTTGTAAAGCCACATCATGTCATTGGCATGCGTGGACTCTAAAAGAGCCGCCACTGAATCGAGTAGCTTGGGCTTATTCCTTTTATAATTAACCGTCTCGTCTTGCATCAGACTGATCAGCAGGTTGGAATCCGGCTTGAATCGATTATGGTCAGACCCATGATACTTTTCACGATACCCCTTCAAAAGATACATGCTTTCCAGGCTAAGCCCTGAATTATCCTTGTATGACTTAACACCTTCAATATTTTTCCCAAAAAAATCACAACAATGAGAAAAGAAGTCCTGAACGACGCATTCATCCTTTAAAACAGACCTGTCGTACTTCTTGACCTGAACAACGTCCCCAAAAACACGCCTAAACTTGTTGATAATGGGTCTAAAATCATACTTGAAACTGGAGGGATCGCTTACTTTATGTGAAGCCTTGAGCAGTTGCTGGAGCGACGAGACATAGTACTCAGAAACATCCCTGACATAAACAACAACCCTTATATCTACATACCCACTCTTCTCAAGATCTTCCTTCAGGCTGGTTATTTCCTGAACGTTGAACTTGCTTAGAAACTCTGAAGAAAGCACCAAATCGCTGGCAGCATCCAGCTTCTTATGAAACCATTCGTGCAAACTTCCTACAGCTTTCTCCAGAGCCTCTTGATCGGCATACATGCTCTTGAAGCCTCGGGGAAGGCGCTTATAAGGTTGGTAAAGAAGTGCCAGGTAGTGCTGATTCCCGCCCTCACCGACAGGCACTTCGATATCACCAAGCTGCTCCTGCTGCGAAAACAGGCTACGCTGTATTGAAGTCGTTCCGGTTTTCGGGGTTCCAATATGAAGAAGCGCTCGCTTTTTTACCGGACTCTTCCCAGAGCTCGATTTACCAAATATACTCATTCATACTTCTCGCTATATTGCCATGAAGCGCCAGCGGCATCCTTCTCCGAAACAGTCACTTCATCCGCTTCATTAATTGGCCACTCGATACCCAATGCCGGGTCATCCCAACGAATGCAGTATTCATCACCCGGTGCATAATAATCTGTACACTTATACTGAAACTCGGCCACATCACTAATCGTATAGAATCCATGGGCGAATCCCGGCGGCACCCACAGCATCTGCTTGTTGGTTTCGTTCAACAGTACGCCCACCCATTTACCGAACGTCGGTGAACTGCGACGAAGGTCCACCGCGACATCGAAAACCTCGCCACGAGTCACACGCACCAGCTTGCCCTGGGGGTTCTTCAACTGGTAGTGAAGTCCACGCAGCGTACCTTTCACCGACCTGCTGTGGTTATCCTGAACGAAGCTGTAGGAACCACAATGACGATCGAACTCACTCTGCCGAAAGGTCTCCAGAAAAAAACCGCGCTCATCGCCAAACACTCGTGGAGTCAACTTGACGACATCCGCCACATCGAGGGTTTCGTAGTCCATATATTTGCGTCACTCTAGAGGCTGTATGCCATGCTTTGGAAAAGCTGAATAAATCGCCGAGCATAGTAAAGCGTGAGGCGCACGGAGCACAGAAAGCGAGACATAACAGGTGGTTAGGCGAGCTTTCGAGCACCGCGCAACAAAGCGATTTGCATGCGCAGGAATTTAAGCAGTGCTTCCCTTTTGATGCAGCAACCGCAGCAGATACTCACCATAGGAGGTCTTGCTCAACGCCTTGCCACAGGCTTCCAGCAAGGAATCATCGATCCAGCCATGCTTCCAGGCAATCTCCTGCAAGCAGGCAATCTTTAGACCCTGGCGATGCTCGATAGTTTGCACATACTGAGATGCTTCCATGAGGCTGTCGTGCGTCCCCGTATCCAACCAGGCAAATCCACGCCCCAACCTTTCTACACATAGATCACCACGCTCGAGGTAAGCATTGTTGATGCTGGTAATCTCCAGCTCTCCTCGATGGGAAGGCTCCACCTGCTTGGCAATCTCAACGACGTCATTGTCATAAAAATACAGCCCGGTCACCGCATAGGCCGACTTAGGCTTCTCAGGCTTCTCCTCGATCGACAAGGCATGGCCTTGCTCATCGAAATCCACCACTCCAAAACGCTGCGGGTCCTTGACCAGGTAGCCGAATATCGTCGCCCCGCTTTCTTCCGCTGCAGCACGCTTCAACTGGTCGGAAAAATGCTGACCATGGAAGATGTTATCACCGAGCACAAGGCACACGGGATCCGAGCCGATGAACTCCTCGCCAATGATGAAAGCCTGCGCCAGCCCATCCGGCGAAGGTTGCACCGCATACTCGAAGCGAACGCCGAACTGTTCCCCACTACCCAGCAAGGCCTCGTACTGAGGCAGGTCGGAAGGCGTCGAAATAATCAAGATGTCACGAATACCCGCCAGCATCAGTACCGAAATCGGGTAATAGATCATCGGCTTGTCGTAGATTGGCAGCAGCTGTTTGGAAACCCCCAGGGTAACGGGGTGTAACCTTGTGCCAGAGCCTCCTGCCAAAATGATACCTTTCCGAGCCATGGCATATCCTTACACAGTGGATTTTAGCCCCGAGCGAGATCGTATCGCACAGGCCTTCACAGCCAACCGCGACTTACTGGCCGGGCAACTGCGAGTATTCCAGCCGCTCTCCCAGCGTCAAAGCCAGCTGTGAGCGCCAATCAGGCATGCACACCCCCAGGGCCCACTCTATGCGAGACACATCGAGACGTGAATTGAGCGGGCGAACTGCAGGTGTAGGATACTCGCTCGTGGGGATACCAGCTACCTGCGAAGGGTCAACCGCCAGCGGCTCTCCTGCCTCACGAGCCAAACGGAAAATTTCGCCTGCAAAGCCATGCCAGCTAGTTGTTCCGCGCGGTGCCAAGTGGTAAAGACCGCCATCAACGCGGCCCTGTTGCAGGCCATGCAAGGCCATTAATGTGACATCGGCAATCAGGCGTGCCGGCGTCGGCGCGCCAATCTGATCATTGACAATCCTGAGTGCGCTGCGCTCACGCGCTAGACGCAGCATGGTCTTCATGAAATTGTGGCCACGTGCACTATACACCCAGCTGGTACGCAGGATCAGATGCTGGCAGCCACTTGCCTGCACCGCCTGGTCTCCGGCCAGCTTGGTCGAACCATACACGGATGACGGACCAGTCTCAGCCCCTTCTTGCCAGGCTTCACTTCCGTCACCGGGATAGACGTAGTCTGAGGAGTAATGTACCAACGGAATCTGCCGATCATTGGCGTATTTGGCCAATTGAGCCGGGAGCTCTGCATTCAAGCGCCGAGCCAGCTGCGGCTCCTCTTCCGCCTTGTCCACTGCAGTGTATGCCGCTGCGTTGACAATCATGTCCGGTGCCAATGCTTGCACATGGTGCGTCACGGCATCTGCATCGGCCAGATCCAGCTCGGTTCGCCCCGGCGCCTTGATCTCACCCAAAACCGACAAGGTACGCTGAAGCTCGAAGCCGACCTGGCCATTACCGCCCAGCACTAAAATACGCCTCATGTACCAACTCCCAGCCGCTCTCCTCGATAACTTCCATCCAGCACGCGCTGCCACCACTCACGATTGGTCAGGTACCAGTCCACGGTCCTGGCCAGCCCTGTTTCGAAGGTCTCATCCGGGGTCCACCCCAGCTCGCGCTCAATCTTGCTGGCATCAATGGCATAGCGCACATCATGGCCTGGCCGGTCGGTGACGAAGGTGATCAAGTCACGGTGCGAGGTACGAGGCGACGGGTGTGATGTATCAGACGTGAGATCAGAAGTACCGATTCGGGCATCCAGCAGGTCACAAAGCGCTTCGACCACTTCGAGGTTGGTCTTTTCGTTGTGGCCGCCAATGTTATAAGCCTCACCGACTTGGCCTTGCGTTGCCACCTTGATCAACGCACGGGCATGATCCTCCACAAACAACCAGTCGCGTACCTGTTGGCCATTGCCGTACACCGGCAGCGGTTTTCCGTCCAGAGCACTGAGGATCATCAACGGGATCAATTTCTCGGGGAAATGATACGGCCCATAGTTGTTCGAGCAATTGGTCGTCAGCGTTGGCAAGCCAAATGTTCGCTGCCAGGCGGACACGAGATGGTCCGCGCTGGCCTTGCTGGCCGAATAAGGCGAACTGGGCGCATACGGTGTGGCTTCCGTGAACAGGTCATTCGTGCCTTCGAGATCACCATACACCTCATCGGTGGAAACATGATGAAAGCGAAAGCCGGCCGCCTTCTCGGGTTCATCGACCTGCAATGCCTGCCAATACTTTCGAGCGACTTCCAGCAACACCGAAGTACCGACCACGTTGGTCTGGATGAACGCCGCAGGACCATCAATGGAGCGGTCGACGTGGCTCTCCGCCGCCAAATGCATTACCACATCCGGCCGATGCGTATCGAACACACGCTGCATCGCCTCGGCATCGCCAATATCGACCTGCTCAAAGCGATACCGAGGTTCACTGGAAACGCTAGCCAGCGACTCCAGGTTGCCTGCATAGGTCAGCTTATCGACGTTGACGACACGATGCGAAGTGGCGGTTATCAGCTCACGAATCACCGCCGAGCCGATGAACCCGGCCCCTCCTGTGACAAGAAAACACAAACTCACTTGGTCAATTCTTCCCTATTGTCCTGCATGGCCGTTTGCTCGCTCGGCGAATCAGACGAACGCTGAATGATAGCCTCATAGGCATGAGGATTACGCCAGCGGTGCGACAACAACTCATCGTAGAGCCCTCGGTAACGCTGTGACATCGCACTGGTACTCAGTGTCGCACCCTCGGTACGCTGCCACTCCAGCACGGCCTGATGAGCGCGCTGCCAGCCATCCGGATCACGAGCTTCATCCAGTACCGCCAGAACATCCTCGAATACCGGCGTCTTCGCCAGCCAGCCAGCACCGTTGTGACGCAATCGATCGCCCACGGCACCGATATCCACGCCAACCACCGGCACACCAGCAGCCCAGAGCTCCGTGAGCGTATGGCAGTAGGTCTCCGGCCAGATAGATAGAATGCCGCCCACATGAGGGCGAATCTCGGCAATACGGGCGAGGAATTCATCGCGCTGATAACCGCCATGACGAACCACCCAATCAGGCAGTGTCACATCCCCCGCCACCTTGCCGAGCAAGTGGATTTCCAGACCATGTTCCGGTGCACGCTCGGCGAGCGCCTGAATCAAACGCCCCCCCTTGGCCATGGAGATATTACCCGGAAAGACCACACGCAAGGGCTCTTCCGAACTCGACACCGGAGCGGGCGCCAGATCCTGCATATCGCCGAAGTCACGACCATGCGGGATCACCCGAAAGTCGCCTTGACGCAAAAATGGATAGATATCCCGCAGATAGCCACGCGCACTCGGCGTTGTCGTCACGAAGGCATCGCATTCACTCAACGCCTGGCCAAACTCACGCTGCCAGGCCTTGATCGCCCGATGCTTCAACGGCGGCAAGGCCCCCTTGGGCCACAGCTCATGCTGGCACTCTTCATCACTCGGCGTGCAACGCCCGCCACAGAAGCGTTGATCGGCATCCAACAGTTTGACTGTCGGGCAGACGGTATAGAAATCATGGAAGGAAAACACCACCGGCAAGCCCAGCGTTTTCGCACAGCTCAGCAAGCCGAGCCCATGCCAAGCGATGTGGCGGACATGCAGCAGCTCGATGTCATAGCGCACCAACCAGGATGCCACCACCCGGTCATATTCACCGCCACGATGTGGAAACGCCTCCAGGGGCTGATCAAGCACATGGCGCTCGAGAGGCGTCTCAATGCCCTCGGCATGTAGCTCCAGCGTCACAACGCGCGAATTGCAGCGCAGCACCAGGCACTCGGTGTCCGGCTCAAGCGCCCCCATCAGATCCCGATTGGTCTGCGGGGTGCCGCCTGTTCGCGTAGATATCACGTAGAGAATGCGCGGCTTCACGCCACCACGCTCACTCACCGAACGCAGCCCCTCGCCAACTCGCTGGCGAATGTCCCGCAAGGCATCGCCACCGAAGCCATGCGCCACCAGGGACGAATACTCCGGATAGCGCGAGTCCACCACGGCCCGCCCCGCTTTTATCAGCTCCGTCTTCTCGTTGCCAAAGCTGGCTGAGCGGACATGATAGATGTAACTGGCATCATCGATGATGTGCTCCCAGTCTCGACGACCAGCCCGCATGCAGAAGTCATTCTCCTCCCCATAACCACGCGGGAAGGCCTCTGCATCCAAGCCCCCCACGTCATCCAGGCAGGCCCGGCGCACATACAGGCAAAAGCCGTTGCCAGTGGGAACACGCGGGTAATAGCGTTGCGAAGACTGCGACACGGAGCGTCCCACGGCCTCCAGCGTCATATCCCCAGGCGGCTCATTGCTGCCCGCCTCGGGTACCGAAAACGCCCCGGCATTGTTCGAAAGCGGCGTTGCCGTGCCGATACGTGGGCCACTATAGGCCGCCAGACGCAATCGACGCAGCCAGCCCGGCGTGACCCGGGTATCAGAATTCAGAACCACTACATCACTGCGCCCCGCCAGCTCGAGGCCTCGATTAACCGTCCGCGTGAAGCCCAGGTTCTCGGGATTGTGATAGCACTCGAAAGGCCAGCGGTCACGATACTCCGTCAACAATCGCGCCACTTCCGGGTCGGGGCTGGCATCATTGATGATAATGATCCGACACGGCATCTGCGTATGCGCCTCGAGCGAGGCCAGGCATGCCCGCACCTCATTCACCGCGTTATAGACCGGGATAATGACCGCAGGAACATGCTTCAGGGCCTCTAACCTCTCCAGCGCCATAAGGGGGTCGAATGGCAACGCCTCGGCCGGCAGACCCTCCCACCAACGCGTCGACTGACGCATCGGCCGAGGCTGAAGCCCCTTCCTGGCACCCTTGCGAATATAGTGCACCAGAGGGTTCATTCCCGAGCGGCGAATCTCCGCATCCTGAGCAACGTAGTAACCAGAGTCGAAGCCCGGGCCCGGATCCCGCAGCTCATCACCACCATGCCGCAAGTAATGCATCAGCGGATTCGACCCGCTAGCCGACACATCGGAATATTCGGCCAGGTACCAGTCCCAGTCGAAGAGACCGCTATCCACGACGTCTTTGGCATCCTTCTTCCACTTAGAAGGAATGGAAGACTCGGCCGCCCGAGCGGCAGTTATCGACTTGGCATCATGGTTGAGCGTCTGGCCCAGGGCATCCTTATCGCCTGTATTAACATGCTCAGGCTGACGGAGCGCCATGCGAGAGGTAGGAGTGCCGGGCGTCACGGAGCCTGAAGTTGACGCAGGAGGCTCTGCAGCGGCTGAAGGGTTTGCCTTGGGCTGGCTTGGAGCAGTTACGGGCTGCTGGCGGACCCACTCCGCCACGCCCTTACGCCCCTCCGAGTGCCCCCGGCGCAGATAATGTAACAACGCATCATGCCCTTTGCGCGCCACATCATGATTTGCCTTGAGATAGGCTTCAGGATCGAACCCTGGGCCAGGCGCCCGGCCCAATGCCGCTCCGTAATACAGAAAGTGCTGCCAAGGCGACAGTGCCCCTCCCGCAACATCCGGATAACGCTGGCGATACCAATCCGCATCGAACAGGTTTAACGCCTCGAGCCGTGCCTGATCTTCAGCATTCATTTTCATTGCGGCACAACCCGACGCTGCTCGGCCTCACCAAACTTTGCGTAATGCAGCAACGGGTTCATGCCGCGATACAGTACATCCGGGTTGTTCGCCAGATAAAAGTTGGAGTCGAAGCCGGGCCCCGGGTTGCGCCCTTCATAACCACCAAACAGGAGGTAATGACGTGCCGGATCTTTAGCCAGGTTGGGGTTATTGGCCACATCCGGATACTGGGCCAGGTACCATTCCGCATCAAACAGCGGACTCTCTGCAATCGCCTTACGGTGCCGGTCAATCTGCGCCTTTTCCTTGCGGCTCTTGGTCTGCTTACTGTACAGCTCATTACGCAAGCTCAAGGGGTCAACATCCAGACTGGGGCGGCGAGCGGATTCAAGCGACGCCACCAATTGGCGGATTTCCTTGGCTTGCCGATCCACTTCGGACTGAGCCTGACTACGCTGTTTCTCGCTATCCTTGAGTTTTTCATGCGCTTCCTGGCCAGACTGCTCAGCTTTGCTGAGCCGTTGCTGGAGCTCTTCTCGCGACTGCTCATTTTCCTCGAGCATGCGAGTCAGCTTGGCCAATTCCTCGAAGCGCTCATCAACTGAGGCCCGGAGCTCATCACGCTCCTGTTTGGTCTCATTGAGCATCTTGGTCAGCTTGCCAAGTTCATCGAACCGCTGGTCAATCTCGCCTTGCTTGTTCTTGAGCTCGACATCTTTCGATTTAAGCTGCTGCTCAAGTTCTTGAACCTGCTTCTCAAACCCTTCGCGAGCCTGCTGTTGCGCCTGCTCCAGCGACACTTTCTCGCTGGCATGCCCGGCCTGAGCCTCTTCGAGGGCGGTCTGACGATCGGCCAGTTGGCTTTCCAGGGTTTCCTTCTCACTGGCATGCTCCGCTTGCGCAGCTTCGAGGGCGGTCTGACAATCGGCCAGCTGGTTTTCCAGGCTTTCCTTCTCGCTGGCATACTCCGCTTGCGCGGCTTCGAGGGCGGTCTGACGATCGGCCAGCTGGCTTTCTAGGCTGTCCTTCTCGCTGGCATGCTCCGCTTGCGCGGCTTCGAGGGCGGCCTGACGATCGGCCAGCTGGCTTTCCAGGCTTTCCTTCTCGCTGGCATGCTCCGCTTGCGCGGCTTCGAGGGCGGCCTGACGATCGGCCAGCTGGCTTTCCAGGGTTTCCTTCTCGCTGGCATGCGAGGCCCGGGCTTCCTCGAGAGCGGTATCTCTCTCAGACAACCGCGACTCAAGCTCGCTGCATCGGCTTTCCTGTTCCGCGCGCGTTGTTTCAGACTGAGCGAACTGAGCCTCAAGCGCCTGGATGCGTTCAGCCTGCTCATCCATCGACTGACGCTTCTGCTGCAATTCCTCCTTTAACTGCTCGAGCTCATCCTGACGTTCGCTGAGCGTATGCTCCACGCTTTGAAGGCGCAGCAGGTTGGCGTGACTTTCTTCCTGCAGCCGTGAGGCCTGGGCCGAGCTATCTGCCTGCCGACGCTGCTGCTCTTCAAGCTTGGCGCGCAGAGCAGTCAACTCGCCCTTCATCTCATCACGGTATTCCTGCAGCAGGCTCACACGCTCAGCTAGCTGACCCCGCTCCTGAGCATGGTTCTCGACCTGGCGGTCCAGGCGCTGCTTGACATCCCCCAGCTCGCGCTCACGAGCCTGCAGCGCCTCATGGCTCTGCTCGTAGGATTCCGTCAACTCGCCCAACTGGCGTTGCTGCTCTGCCAGACTGGTACTCAGCGCCTCGGCCCTTGCCTTCTGCTCTCTGGCGTTGAAGGCATCCAGGCAGGTACGCCCAAGGCGAGCGAATACATCACGAACCACCTGTTGGGCAGAGGGTGACTCATCCGATCCCAACAGCTTCGTCAGCATGTCACCAGGCTGTTCGCCCACCATGATCAAGCCAAGCCCGCCACCATGCTGAAACGCAAAGCCGGGGAAGCGCGACAGCAAGACATCGAATTCACGGAAGGCGCTATAACCGGGATCGCGACGCGACACTGACGGAATCAGCACCACCCCTTGAGGCGATAACTTGGAATGCCAACGCTCGAATACGTACTCGAGCTCAACCTCATCCACATCGATATTGAGCAACAGCAGATCCACACTGCCGTCATCAAACTGACCCGCTGCCTTGACCGGTGAGCAATCCATCACATCCGCAAAGGCGCCATAGGAGCGATCGTTATACTCGATGATGGAGTCAAGCCCGGCCCCCTGCTGCTGATCCTGTCCCTTGATTGACTGTACCAGATGGCAGCGTGAGTCCAGACCCAAACGCGAAACCGCCTGGCACAAGGCCAGGTGTTCCACGCCCTGCTGAGTGCCCAGCGTTACCACGCCACGCGGCTGCATGGCCTCCATTATCCAGAACAGGAACGGCAAATGTTCCAGCCATTCCGAACGCTCCAGATAGGCGGGTTGCCAGAACATCGAGCCTTGAGCCAGCGTATTGATTGAAGGCTTGATCGTCAGCCGAGTTCGGCGGGCCGTCGCTTTCCTAGATTCATCACTCACGTCTGATATCCCAATCGTATGTGTCGTCGGCTTGTCTGGTATCACGCGTCAGGCAGGTTGGCTGCCGGTGCCTCGAAGGGCCGCTCATCCGGCCAGGCCGGCAAGTATAAATCACTCTCGTGCGTGGCGCAGGCATGCCAGGCCATGGCTGCCTCCTGATAATCGCGTCGCAGGCCCTTGAACTGCGTGCATAAATGGGTGGGGCCAGCCTGGCTCAAGGAGTCGGGATGTGATCGCCCGAAAGTAAGTGGCACGCCCTTGGCCACCTCACCCACCGCCTTGCGGCCAAAGGCCGCACGAACACGATGCAGGTACTCGGTATCACCATTGACACGAACGCGATCCCAGAAGCCCAGCGTTTCGAACACCCGACGTCGGAACAGCAACGACGAGGTGTTGCGGTAGATCCACCCCTCCTCCATTCGCCAATGGTGAAAGGTTAGCTCGGGTGTGCAGCGCACCCAGTCCGAACTACATGCCACCCACTCATCATGCTCATGCATACCGGCTACCTGCAGCGCCAGCTTCTGCGGATGCGACCAGTCGTCGCTGTCGTGTACCGTCCAGAACTCCCCAGTTGCCTCGGAAAGGCCCCGGTTGCGGGCCGTGTAAGCTCCTAGATTGACTTGCTGCGGCAACACACGCACTCGCGAGTCTTCAGCCGCAAACGCCTCCGCGACCGCCAAGCTGGCATCTGTCGACGCATCATCCACCACCAGGATCTCCAACGCCGCATGGGTCTGCGCCAACAGGCTACTCAGAGCCGTGGCCAGGGTCGACTCGGCATTGAAGACCGGCATGATGACACTGACCCGCTCGCTCGCCTCATGCTCGCTTCCCGGCTCAACGTCCAGGTTATCCAGTGACAAGGGCGAGGCACCATCACGTAAGTGAACCTCAACCAGGCCGGCTTCGCGCCAGGGCGCATTGATCCAATCGAGCCGCAGCCGCTCATTCAGGGCAACTGCTGGCTCACGGAACCCACCCGCCTCACTCGATGAAGAGAATTGATGCGCTTGAGCTGCCAGCAGGTTTGCCATGGCCAGGTGAGTATCGTGGTAATTCGGGTAGGCGTGGCTCAGTTCGCGGAGCCGTTCATGGGCGCGAAGCAAATCACCGATGTTGACCAGCGCCTCCACCTCGAGCAGCAAGGGCGCCGGCCCAGCAGGCTGCCGGTCTGCAATGTCGTGGAGCAACGCCAGGTACTCAACCACCGCCGACCAATTGCCCTGCCAGGCGTACCAACGCCCCAGGGCCCAGGCCGCATAGCTGGCTTCCCACGGATCATTCATCCCAGGCTCATCACAACGCCACAGCGCTTCCAGGGACTGTAAACAGGTTGCCGGTTCGGCAGCGCCCTCCCATAACTCAAGCTCGCGCTCCGCCGCCAGAATGCCCCGGGGTTGGCGCCCCTCCACCTTCCCGCGACGAATGAAATGCTCCAAAGGGCTGAAATCGGAACTCGCCACATCCGGATAACGCGCCAGATACCAACTGGGAGAGAACTCAGGGCCAGGAGCGCGCCCCAGCGGCTCACCGACTTCTACATAATGCTCAACGGGTGTCATCCCGGAAGCATCGACATCCGGATAGCGCTCCACATACCAGACCGCATCGAAATATTCGCTATCCTCAAACAGCTTCATTAGCGTCATGGGCATATACCACCGAATCGAGCCGGGTCCATCTGATTACCCTTTGCCCGCCGAGCGGCGAAGGATGCCCAGCCCTTCCTCGTAATCAAAATATTCCGTGGTCATCGCGAAATCTTTGCTCCAGGACTCGCAGATATCCTTCTCATCCTGTCGGATAGTATCGTCCATCCATATCGTCGCGTCTGTGCTCAAGCGATCCGCTACAGCCGGTAGAGCCGGATAACGCGCATATTGGCAGGTGGCCCCGGGCGGGCCATCAACCACGAGCATATCGATACCCTCCAGATCAGTCAGTAGTCGGCTTGGATACCAATTCATGGCCTCCCCCTCTTGCCCTTCCTGGCGCCCCAGGTGCTGGCCAGTCCAGGGCTCAAGCTCGCCGATGCGCAGACCCACCCAGGTATCCAGGTGCTCACGCCGCAAGGCCTCTCGGGTCAAACCACCATAGTGGTCGGAGTGTTCAATAGAAACCAATTTACCGAAGCTGTTCTGGCGTAGGGCATCGGCGATCACCAGCGAAGAGGCACCGCTTCCAAACTCCACCACCAACCGCGGCTTCACCGCCATCACATGCTCATGCAAGTGCAGGAGAACATCCGGCGATGTGGCCCAGCCTCTAAGTCGTGGCAAGCGCCCGGGGATTTTCAGGCGTCTTTGCAGCCAGGAAAGGCTTTCCAACTGCGCATACAGGCGGTTCTGCACAACTAACAAGTCACGAGTGGCTTTCTTGGCATGTTCTTGACCGGCTCCTAATAGACTCTCTTCCAACGCCTTGAGCTGTGCCGAGATATTGTTATGTGATTCGTCTGACATGATCTTCCTACTCTGCCCTGCATTCAAAGTTGTGTCGTTATTGCATGAGCCCAGACATTACAGCGGGATTACTCAACCGTCACGCTCTTGGCCAGGTTACGCGGCTTATCGACATCCGTGCCCTTGACCAGCGCGACGTGGTAGGCCAACAGCTGCTGAGCCACGACATGCAGCACCGGGCTGAGCAGGCCATAGTGCTCGGGCATCTTGAGCACATTGACGCCGTCGCTCGTCTCCACGCGGCTGTCGCCATCGGCGAACACGAACAGCTCGCCACCACGCGCACTGACCTCCTGCATGTTGGCCTTGAGTTTTTCCAGCAACTCATCATTGGGCGCGATCACGACCACCGGCATCTGACCATCCACCAGGGCCAGGGGCCCATGCTTGAGCTCACCCGCCGGGTAGGCCTCGGCATGGATATAACTGATCTCCTTGAGCTTGAGCGCGCCTTCCTGGGCAATGGGATAATGCCGCCCACGCCCCAGAAACAGGGCATGATGCTTGTCGGAGAAACGCTGCGCCCAGGCTTCGATCTCGGGCTCCAGCGCCAGTACCTTCTCCACCGCCACCGGCAGATGCCGCAACTCGTCGAGCAAATCCTGCTCACAAGCGTTATCCGCCCCATCACCGGCCCCCTGCCCCATCAGGCGGCCATGGCCCTTGGCCAGCAACAGGGTCAACAGGAACAGGGCCGCAAGCTGAGTGGTAAACGCCTTGGTAGAGGCCACCCCGATCTCCGGTCCGGCCCGGGTAATGAAGCACAATGCCGTTTCACGCACGATGGCCGATTCCGGTACATTGCAGATCGCCAGCGTATGACGATGCCCGAGCGACTTGGCATGATGCAATGCGGCCAGCGTATCCGCCGTTTCACCGGACTGGGAAATCACAACGACCAGTTGCCGAGGATTGGCGACACTGGCGCGATAGCGATACTCACTGGCGATTTCAACATTGCAGGGCAAACCGGCCAACTGCTCGACCCAGTACCGCGCGGTGTTGCCCGCATAGCTGGAAGTCCCGCAAGCCAGGATCAGTACGGAGTCCACCTCGGCGAAGACTGCCTCCGCCCTGGCACCGAAAATGCCCGGCTGCAAACGCCCCGCTCCGCTGAGCATTTCCAGGGTATTGCCCAGCGCCTGGGGCTGCTCGAAGATCTCCTTCTGCATGTAATGGCGATACTGGCCAAGCTCTACCGAGTCCGCCGAGAGGTGCGAGGTAACCACCTCTCGCTCCACGCGATCCCCCCGGGCATCCACCAGCTCAACCGCATCGCGCGTCAAGCGACCCACGTCACCGTTTTCCAGGTAAATCATCCGGTTGGTCACCGACAGCAGCGCCGAGGCATCCGAAGCCGCGTAGTGGCCCTGCGCACCGACCCCGAGCATCAACGGAGAACCTTCACGGGCCACGACCAGGCTCTCGGGCTCGCCCTCGCGCACGACGGCCAGCGCATAGGCGCCTTCCAGATGCGACACGGCACAGCGCACGGCCACAAACAGGTCGGCACAGGGCACCTTCTGTTCCCCGACAAAGGCCGACGCACCGGACAGACAAGCCTGCACCAGGTGGGCAATGGTCTCGGTATCCGTGTCGGAAACGAAGACATAACCCAACGCCTCGAGCTGCGCCTTGAGCTCGGCGTAATTCTCGATAATGCCGTTATGCACCACGGCCAGCTCGCCCGACACATGGGGGTGAGCATTGCGCTCTTCCGGTACGCCATGAGTGGCCCAGCGAGTATGCGCGATGCCCACCTGCCCCGACACATTCTCTTCCGCCACGCGGGCTTCCAGCTCGGCGACACGCCCCTTGGCGCGAGAACGCCTCAATGCCCCTGACGCATCGAGCACGGCCAGACCGGCCGAGTCATAACCGCGATACTCCAGGGTTTTCAGGCCCGCTAGCAGAAAGGAAGAAGATTCCATGGCGCCCACGGCGCAGACAATTCCGCACATTGTGTATCCAATCAATCAGCAGCAATAAAAAAATCGGCGGTGAAGCGCCGCCCGAGGATTACCCTTGAGGGCTCATGCTTCCAGTACGCTGGCAATGGCCTGTGCGTGGTGGCTGGCCTGTTCGGCGTCTCTGGCTTCCACCATGACCCGAATCAAAGGCTCGGTACCGGACTTGCGCAACAATACCCGGCCCGAGTCACCGAGCGTCTGCTCGACCTGTGCCACCGCCTCCTGGACTGCAGCAGCCTCCAGCGGATCCTCACCGGCCCGAGCCTCGTAACGTACGTTGATCAGCGTTTGCGGGAACTTGCGCATGCCCTGCTTGGCCGCATGCAGCGTCGTCTGCTGATGGTACAGCGCCGCCAACACGCGCACGGATGCAATGATGGCATCGCCGGTCGAGGCATGATCCAGACTCAACAGATGCCCGGAGCTTTCGCCACCAATGCGCCAACCGGTCTCACCCAGCTGCTCCATGACATAACGATCGCCCACCTTGGCGCGCCTGAACGGCATGCCCAGCGACTCGATGGCCTGCTCCAACCCCAGGTTACTCATCAGCGTGCCCACAACACCGCCTGCATAGCCCTCGGCTCTGGCCGCCCTGGCCATCATGAACAACAGCTCGTCACCATCCACCACGGCCCCGGTGTGGTCGACCATCATCAAACGATCGGCATCACCATCCACAGCGATGCCCAGATCCGCACTCTGCTCGATCACGGCGGCCTGCAGGCTGCTGAGGTGAGTCGCGCCACATTCCTGGTTGATGTTCATGCCATTGGGCTCATCATGCAGGCTGATCACCTCGGCGCCCAGCTCACGATAGACGGCCGGCCCTACCTTATAGGCCGCCCCATTGGCGCTATCCACCACAACTTTCATGCCATTGAGGCTCTGCTGGCCGTGAAAGTGCGATTTGCAATATTCGATGTAGCGCCCCTGGGCATCCACCACGCGGCGCACCTTGCCAAGCGCGGCCGAGCTCACACAGCTCATGCCCTCTTCCAGCGCCTGCTCCAGCCAGCGCTCGATCTCGGCTTCCTGGGCATCGGTCAGCTTATGGCCGGACTGCGCAAAAAGCTTGATGCCATTGTCGTAAAACGGGTTGTGCGAGGCACTGATCACCACCCCGGCACAGGCACGAAACGTCGTCGCAAGATAGGCAATGGCCGGTGATGGCAACGGCCCGGTCAACGCAATGTTGACACCAGCGGCGGAGAACCCCGCCTCCAGCGCGGACTCCAGCATATAACCACTGGCTCGCGTATCCTTGCCGATGACAACTTCACCAGCTCCTTCCTGGCCGAGCACCTTACCGGCGGCCCAGCCCAGCTTCATGGCGAAATCCGGCGTCATGGGGAACTCCCCCACACGACCGCGGACACCATCGGTGCCGAAATATTGGCGCATGATTTCCTCGTGATGTTCTATAAACGTCATGCTGACAATCCAGGCATAAGCTCACCTCACGCCTCACACCTCACGCCTCACACCTCACCCTCAGCGGGCACCTTCACCTCCGGGGAAAAAAGCTGATCTTGCGCCCCTGCTGGTCCCTGACAAAACAGCGCACTGTGTAACGTCCCGGTCCAGTCAACGTCTCCGGGTCACGCTGCTTGGCCTTGTTCTTGGTGGAGGGAGCGGCCGCCACGATGGTGGAGTCGACGATGGAGCCCTCGCGCATTAACAGATCCTGCTCGGTCAGGCTGGCGTTGATCTCTTCGAAGATCCACTGGGTCGGGGCATGCTTTTCCAGAAAATGACGGAAGCGCAGCAACGTGATGGAGCCAAGACGATACCGATGAAGTCGCGCATGGCCTGACTGTAGTAGATGGCATCCTCCAGCGTCTCGTCGGCAAGCACATACCACTGCTGGAGGAAATAGATTCACGACATGCGCTCCAAACCCGATGGGGGCCGGCTCCGCTTGCCCGCCTTATAGGGGAAGTAGGATGGCAGCAGTGTTGCCATGACACCACGGCATCCATCTGTGCCAGAAACTGCTCGCGGCGGGTGACTTTTTCTTATACTGATGCTCAGCCTGGGCGAACGAGATCTGTTTCATCCCGCCTTATTCACCGGGCTGAGATAGAAAAGAAGATGGCGAGCAGTTTCTCTTATAGAATCAAGATGTTCCAGCCAGAACATGATTCAAGAGGACTACTCGCCATGGGTGAAAGCTTATCCACCTGGACGCCATCCTGCAACGGGTCCATCCGCGTTGAAATGAGCGGTCAGCGCACCACCAGCGATAGCGGTGCTTTGCTGCTCCGCGAGGCGCTCGACAACAGCGGCGTGATCGAGACGCTGGAGAACCATCTGATCGATCGGCGTGACCCTCGCCGCGTCCGTCACTCGCTGGCCAGCCAAGTCCGTACCGTGGTGCTGCAACGAGCCATGGGCTGGATCGATCTCAGTGATACCAACACACTGCGCCGCGATCCGGTCTGGCAATTGGCGTGCAGTGACGCGCGAGGCACGACGCCACTGACCCAGGACCGGCCGTCTCAAGCAGGGAAAACGCATGAAAAATCCTACACCGCGAGAATGTCAGCAAGGTACGTCTCATCCAGCGCCGCTTTCTTCTGTTTTCGCCGGATTCCGCCCTTGAATCCTTTCTCTCCTTTCAAGTAATTCAAGGCGATATGTCGCACCCTGGCGAGGTTTTCTGCCGCCTTTCCTCGGTGGATTTTGCAGGCATCTTCGCGGAGAGTGACGTCCAAGGACCAGTGGAGCTTATTCTCCACATACCAATGCTGGCGGGCCGCTTCGGCAAGCTTTTTGGCACTGAGTTCGGCGGAGCTGATGTAGTAGCGGATCATCGGTACCTCTGGTGCTTCGCCACCTTCCTGACGAAAGCTCATGACCACGCCCACCATTTTCAATCCTGGCCACTCGTAGCTAAGCTCCTGAAACTCTTCAGTAATCTCACTCACGATGTGATAACGGGTCTCTTGCCGCCCTCGGTTCTTTTCATCCGTGACATAGGCATCACCATCGAAGTTGACCACCTTGGCCATGGGGAACGCCGCCTCAAAGGC
>NZ_JAUFPO010000012.1:0-659 GCF_030409235.1 Halomonas almeriensis | reverse complement strand
TGCAGATTCAGCAGCTTGAGTAGCTCAGGAATCGCCGTTATCTCGTTGGACTTCTCCGCCGTCTTGACCTGCCCCAGCACCACGCCATTCGCCGCGCTGAAGGCGCTGACCATGTGGATCGCACCCTTCCCCTTTCCTCGGCAATACGATCCACGCAACGTCTTGCCATCAATGGCCACCACGGCGCCCTCCGTGACGTCATGACACGATTTCATCCACTCGGCAAACGCGCTTTGCAACTGTTCGGCATTCACCAGAGCCATGACCCTGGCCAAGGTGTCATGGCTGGGCACACCAGCCTTAAAATCGCCGTACTGGCGCAGAAAGTCGAGCTTTGCGTTGCCAAAATCTTCGATTTCGTCCCAACCCTCCGCACCACAGATCACCGCGCAGACCGTCAGAAACAGAATATCCGACAGCTGATGCTGCACTTTCCAAGCTTGGCGGAAGTCGGGAACAATCGATAAATGGTGCATAAGCGAGGGGGTCAGCATCGGGCCATCCATGAGCAAAAGCTGCTAGATGACCACATTATCTCCTACTGGTAAAGCGCTACGAGGCCCGTCGTAGAGCGGTTTTTCATGCGTTTTCCCTGCCGTCTCAAGCCACGCTGTCGCGGTTGCTGACGCGCCTCGGCCATAACGACAACGTCGATATCC
>NZ_JAUFPO010000011.1 GCF_030409235.1 Halomonas almeriensis | reverse complement strand
GCCGCTAGCGAGGTTGGCCCGTCGCCGGCAGCGGATGCGTACTATATGACCTCAGCCGGCTTCATGCAAGGAATTTTTGAAGGGATTTTTACCACCTCGTTCCCCGGCGCTTTGCAGCCCATGACATGACAGCTTGTCGAGAAACCCACAACCTTCATCCCGGACATCCTGTGGATAGCATCATGCCGGGGACAGGAACGCGAACGCCCGCTCGAGGCGGGCGCTTTGCACGCATGACCTGACAAGCTCAGGTAGAGGATTTGCGCAGCTTCCGCATCGCCGCCAGGACAGGACCGGAGGCCACATAGGTACCAAACAGCAAGAGGAGCATCACCGAGGGCTCAATGGAAATCACCACAAAGCCCAGCACGATGGCCAACAGCATGACAAAGGGGACCGGCCCCTTGAGGTCGATGTCCTTGAAGCTGTAGTAGCGGATATTGCTGACCATCAGTACCCCTGCTGCGCCGACCACGAACAACATCCACAGCTTGAAGCCGAACGCATTCGCGTCGAAGCTGTGAAAGGTCCAGACACTCGCCGCCACTACGGCCGCTGCCGAGGGGCTCGGCAGGCCGATAAACCACTTCTTGTCGACGCTGCCGAGCTGAACATTGAAACGAGCCAGTCGCAGAGCCGCGCAGGCCACATACAGGAACGCCACGACCCAGCCGGTCTTGCCGACATCCTGCAGAATCCAGATAAAGGACACGAGCCCCGGCGCTACACCGAATGACAGCATGTCGGAGAGACTGTCGAATTCCGCGCCGAAATCACTCTGGGTATTGGTCAGTCGAGCGACGCGACCATCCAGGCCGTCCAGCACCATGGCAATGAAGATGGCGATGGATGCCGCGGCGAAGTCACCGTTGATGGCGGCGACGACAGCAAAAAAGCCCGAGAACAGCGCCGAGGTGGTGAAGAGATTGGGCAGCAGGTAAATGCCGCGCCGCTTGACCTTCTTGCCATCCTCCACGGCCTCTTCGACCACTTCCGACTCGCGCATGAAAGCGGACGCCAGGTCCTCGTCGTTCGAATGCGGTGTCGAGTGTTCGCCGTTATGGGTGTCGTGGCTCATCAGTGTCATCCGTTGCCGCTGAAGGTTTTCACCATTCTACACGCTGCGGGCGGCTTGGCTCACGACGCAAGCCGTAAAATGCTGCGCCCTCCGACGCAGAGGGGCCACGACATTCGCCGTGGCCCCTTGACTCGCTGGCGGCCCGTGGGGACCGGTTCGATCAGTTCTTTTCCTTGTCGACCAGCTGGTTGGCCGCGATCCACGGCATCATGCCGCGAAGCTTCTCACCGACCTGCTCGATGGGATGTTCGGCATTCAGGCGACGACGCGCCGTCATGGAGGGGTAGTTGCTGTTACCCTCGTTGATGAACATCTTCGCGTACTCACCGGTCTGGATACGCTTGAGTGCCGCGCGCATGGCCTGACGCGACTGCTCGTTGATGACCTCGCCACCGGTGACATACTCGCCATACTCCGCATTGTTGGAGATGGAGTAGTTCATGTTGGCGATACCGCCTTCGTACATCAGATCAACGATCAGCTTGAGTTCGTGCAGGCACTCGAAATAGGCCATTTCCGGGGCATAACCGGCCTCGGTCAGGGTCTCGAAGCCGGCCTTGACCAGCTCGACGGCGCCGCCGCACAGCACGGCCTGCTCGCCGAACAGATCGGTCTCCGTTTCATCCTGAAAGGACGTTTCGATGATGCCGCTGCGACCACCACCGATGGCAGCGGCATAGGACAGGGCGACTTCCTTGGCCGCACCGGATGCATCCTGCTGGATAGCGATCAGGTCAGGGATGCCACCGCCGCGCACGAACTCGGAGCGCACGGTGTGTCCCGGGGCCTTCGGCGCGACCATGATCACATCCAGGTCGGCACGCGGCTCGATCTGGTTGTAATGGATGTTGAAGCCATGCGCGAACGCCAGGGTAGCCCCCTGCTTGAGGTTGGGCGCAATCTGTTGCTCGTAGATGGCTTTCTGATTCTCATCCGGGGCCAGCAGCATGACCACATCGGCGGACTGACAGGCGTCTTCCACCGTGGCCACTTTCAGCCCTGCCGCCTCGGCCTTGGCAGCCGACGAAGAACCCTGGCGCAGCGCCACCACAACGTCGACACCGGACTCCTTGAGGTTGTTGGCGTGAGCATGACCCTGAGAGCCATAACCGATGATCGCGACCTGCTTGCCCTGAATGAGCGAAAGATCGCAGTCCTTGTCGTAATAAACCTGCATGTTGAGCTCCTGGTGATGGAAGTGAAAAGCTAATCCGCTTCGCAGACCCGCAGCACCACGGCACTCTGCGCCGGGCTCGGGTCGATGAGAGCACTGTACGTCAGCAAACTTGTTGCGTAAAACGCTATATTTGCAACAAAACATCCCGTAATATGCAATAATGGCGTCATGGACATGCGCCCCCTTCATCACTTTCTGACCCTGGCCGACACACTGCATTTCGGCCGTGCCAGTGAACGCTGCCACGTCAGTCCCTCGACCCTGTCGCGCTCGATCCAGCAACTGGAGGGCAGCCTTGGCGTTACGCTCTTCGAGCGTGACAACCGGCACGTTGCCCTGACCCGCCAGGGCCAAAGCTTTCATGCCTTCGCTCAGGACACCCTGGAACATTGGGAGCAGCTGCGTCAGTCATTGATGAGCGAGGCGCGCTCTCTGACCGGCGAAATCAGCATCTATTGCTCCGTGACGGCCAGTTACAGCTTCCTCCACGACCTGCTCAGCGAGTTCCGCAACCACTATCCGGGCATAGAGCTGAAGCTGCACACCGGGGACCCGGCACAGGCCATGACACGTGTGCAGTCCGGCAGCGAGGACATGGCCATCACCTCTCGCCCGAGGCACCTGCCCGATGGCCTGGCATTCAAGTCGTTGACGCGCTCTCCCCTGGTCTTCATTGCGCCCCTCGAGGCGCATGACTGGATCCCCCGAGACCCTCGCGTACCGGATATTGCCGAGTGGCGTCAGGTACCCATGATCCTCTCCGAGTCGGGGTTGTCACGGGAGGTCAGCAACACCTGGTTCCGGGCGCTGGGAATCAGCCCCCGGATTTATGCCCAGGTGGCCGGTCATGAAGCGATCGTCAGCATGGTCAGTCTGGGCTTCGGCATCGGCGTAGTGCCACGTATCGTGCTCGAGGCCAGCCCCCTGTCAGAACGGGTCAGGATACTGCCGGTCAAGCCGGAACTGCCGCATTATGATGTGGGTTTGTGCGTGCTCAACCGACGCCTGCGCAGCCCGCTGATCAACGCCCTGTGGGAGGAAGTGGCAGAGCGCGGCTAGAGACAGAAAAGCCGCCCCGAAGGACGGCTTGAAGAGTACCGCTGACGCCAGCGATCAGAGAGACAGCACCTTGTCGCCACGGGCGATCCCCGAGACACCGGTGCGCGCCACCTCGTGAATCCCGACCGGCGCCATGGCCTGAAGGAAGGCATCGAGTTTTTCGGCATCGCCGGTAATCTGCACCGTGTACAGGCTTGGCGTCACGTCGACGATCTGCGCGCGGAAGATGTCCACGGTGCGCTTGACCTCGTCCCGCGCTGCGCCCAGCGCCTTGACCTTGACCAGCATCAGCTCGCGCTCGATATGACTGCCCTCGGTCAGATCTACCAGCTTGACCACATCGATGAGCTTGTTGAGGTGCTTGGTAATCTGCTCGATAACGCGGTCGTCCCCCACGGTCGTCACCGTCAGACGCGACAGTGTCTCGTCCTCGGTGGGCGCCACGTTGAGCGTTTCGATATTGAAGTTGCGTTGGGAAAACAGACCCACCACGCGAGACAGGGCGCCCGGTTCGTTTTCCATCAGAATCGAGATGATATGGCGCATCAGCTCCGCTCCGTCTTGGAAAGCAGCATGTCACGCATGGAACCCAGGGGCACCTGCATCGGGTAGACGTGCTCGTGCGGGTCGACCATGACGTCGAGGAACACCAGCTCGTGCTTGTCGGCAAAGGTCCGTTCCAGCGCCGGTTCGAGCTCTTCCATGGTGTCCACTCGCAGAGCGGTGAAACCATAGGCCTCGATCAACTGCTGAAAATTGGGCAGCGACTCCATGTAGGAATGTGCATGGCGAGACTTGTAGTTCAGGTCCTGCCATTGACGCACCATGCCCAGCGAGGCGTTGTTGACGTTGATGATCTTCACGCCGCCGCCGAACTGCTTACAGGTCGACAGCTCCTGCATCATCATCTGGAAACTGCCCTCGCCGGTGATGCAGACCACCTGCTCTTCCGGAAAGTTGTGCTTGATGCCCATGGCGGCCGGGAAGCCGAAGCCCATGGTGCCGAGCCCGCCCGAGGTGATGAAGCGATTGGGCTTGTCGAACTTGTAGTACTGCGCCGCGAACATCTGGTGCTGGCCGACATCCGTGGTAACGTAGGCCTCGCCCCGTGTCAGGCGACAGATGGCCTCGATGACTTCCTGGGGCTTGAGCAGCTCGCCTTCCTTGGAAGGTTCGTAGAGCTTGCCACGCCGCTCGTCGCGCCAGTCCTGAATAGTCTTCCACCAATCGCTCAGGGCCTCGGGATCGGCCACTTCACGGCCCTGCAGCAGGCTGATCATCTCGTTGATGACACTCTGCGCCGGGCCGACGATCGGCACGTCGGCGCGCACCGTCTTGGAGACCGAGCTCGGGTCGATATCCACATGGATGATCTTGGCCGTCGGGCAGAACTTCGAGGTGTTGTTGGTCACGCGGTCGTCGAAGCGCGCCCCGACCGCGATGATCAGGTCGGCATGGTGCATGGCCATGTTCGACTCGTAGGAGCCGTGCATGCCCAGCCAGCCCAGGCACTGGTCATCGCTCTGGGGAAAGGCGCCGATGCCCATCAGGGTCGTGGTGATCGGGTGCCCGAGGCGCTTGACGAGATCGGTCAGCCCCTCGCAGGCACGCCCGGTGACCACGCCACCGCCGGTATAGAAGACCGGGCGACGCGCCTTGAGCATCAGCTCGACGGCTTTCTTGATCTGACCGGTATGACCGCGCGCCACCGGGTTGTAGGAGCGCATCTTAATCTTTTTCGGATAGACGTACTCATGGCGCTCGGTCGGCGTGGTCATATCCTTGGGAATATCCACCACCACCGGACCGGGACGACCGGTCGACGCCAGGTAGTACGCCTTGCGCAGAACTTCCGGAATTTCGGAAGGATGACGGATCGTGAAGCTGTGTTTCACGATCGGCCGGGTGACACCGACGATGTCGGTTTCCTGGAAGGCATCATCACCGATCAGATGGCTCATTACCTGACCGCAGAGCACGACCATGGGAATGGAGTCCATGTAGGCCGTGGCGATACCGGTTACCGCATTGGTGGCACCGGGGCCGGAGGTCACCAGTACCGTGCCGGGATTGCCGGATGCCCGGGCATAACCGTCGGCGGCGTGGGTCGCGGCCTGCTCGTGACGAACCAGTATGTGCTTGACCTTGTCCTGGCGGAACAGGGCGTCATAGATATGCAACGCCGCGCCACCCGGATAGCCATAGATATATTCGACGCCCTCATCCTGCAGGAAGCGGGCGATCATGTCCGCGCCGGAAAGCAATTCCACAGATGTTTCTCCCCTGGAGGTCTCGAGTGCAATAAGCGCCCCTCGGGCGCCATTCGAGTGCGGCGGTTTGCCGCTGCCGGCCATGCCGGCACCTGATGCCAAACCCTGGCGTTCATTTGGCCCGTGTGGGGCCAGCACTCTCGTCGGGAAGGCCGATCGGCCCTGCGCCAGCACAGTCAGCGAGCCTTCCCTATCGCGGCGGATCACCGCGTCGGGGCATTGGCCAGGTCGGGCGGTTGGCCCTGACCCGGAAGTCCTTCGGCGGGTAAAGGCCTGCAGCCTACCCTTCGCGTGGCGGTGGGGGATTGCCCGCTGGAAGCCACACCCGTATCAGGAACCAACAAGGTTCCAATAGCGGCCGCGAAGTGTCAACCACGAGACGCCACACCCGCGTCCGAAGGCCCCGCATGCCAGGCCTTTCATGCAAACGCCCGCACGGTCTGCAGAACCGGCGGGCGTCTGTGACATCACGGCTCACCGCGTCGCGGTGCACCGGGTGCAGACCCTCAGCGCTGAAAGGTCAGCCGATCTCCCTCCAGCTCGATACGCACTGTTTCGCCCGGTGCGAAATGACCGGCCAGCAGATCCTCGGCCAGTGGGTTCTCGATCCGACTCTGGATGGCACGCTTCAAAGGCCGTGCGCCGAAGACCGGGTCGAACCCGGCCTGCGCCAGCTGTGCCTGGGCCTCGTCCGAGACTTCCAGCCCCAATTGGTGCTCGGCGAGCCGCGCGCGCAGGTGCTCGAGCTGAATACCGGCGATGGCCTGAATCTGTGCCTGCGCCAGCGAGTGGAAGACCACCACTTCGTCGATGCGGTTGATCAGCTCGGGGCGGAAGTGCGTGCCGACCACCTCCATGACCTGGGACTTCATGTGCGCATAGTCGTCGTCGGCGCCCATACGCTGAATGATGTCGGAGCCCAGGTTGGAGGTCATCACGATCACGGTGTTGCGAAAGTCCACGGTACGCCCCTGGCCGTCCGTGAGCCGACCGTCCTCAAGCACCTGCAGCAGGATGTTGAAGACATCCGCATGGGCTTTCTCGACCTCGTCCAGCAGCAGCACGGAGTAAGGCTTGCGGCGCACGGCTTCGGTCAGGTAACCGCCCTCTTCATAGCCAACATAACCCGGCGGCGCGCCGATCAGACGAGCCACGGAGTGCTTCTCCATGAACTCCGACATGTCGATGCGCACCATGGCGTCCTCGGTATCGAAGAGAAAGCCGGCCAGTGACTTGCAGAGCTCGGTCTTGCCCACCCCGGTCGGCCCCAGGAACAGGAAGGAGCCATTGGGCCGATGCGGGTCCGCCAGGCCGGCACGTGAGCGCCGTACGGCGTTGGATACCGCACGCACCGCTTCGTCCTGACCAATGACCCGCTCGTGTAATGCCTCTTCCATGCGCAGCAGCTTGTCGCGCTCGCCCTCGAGCATCTTGGAGACCGGAATACCGGTCCAGCGCGACACCACCTCGGCAATTTCTTCCTCGGTGACGTTGGAGCGCAGCAGGCGATGCTCGGAGGTGTCGGCCTCCTCGTCGCTGCTCTCGGCAATCTTGTGCTCCAGGTCAGGGATCACCCCGTACTGCAGCTCCGACATCCGCCCCAGGTCGCCCTGACGCCGCGCCTGCTCGAGATCGATGCGCGCCTTGTCGAGTTCGTCCTTGAACTGTGCGGCTCCCTGGATACTGGCCTTTTCGGCCTTCCAGATTTCATCAAGGTCGGCGTACTCGCGTTCCAGCTCACCGATCTGCTCATCGAGGCCGGCGAGGCGCTGGCGCGAAGCCTCGTCGCTCTCCTTCTTGAGGTGCTCGCGCTCCATCTTGAGCTGAATCAGGCGCCGGTCGAGCCGATCCATCTCTTCCGGCTTGGAGTCAAGCTCCATGCGGATGCGCGAGGAGGCCTCATCGATCAGGTCGATGGCCTTGTCGGGCAACTGGCGGTCGGTGATGTAGCGCGTCGACAGCTTGGCCGCAGCGATGATGGCCCCATCGGTGATGTCCACGCCATGGTGCACCTCATAGCGCTCCTTGAGCCCGCGCAGGATGGCGATGGTGTCCGCCTCGCTAGGCTCGTCGACCTGTACCTTCTGGAAGCGACGCTCCAGGGCCGCATCCTTCTCGATATAGCGACGATACTCATCCAGGGTGGTGGCCCCCACACAATGCAGCTCGCCACGGGCCAGCGCTGGTTTGAGCATGTTACCCGCATCCATGGCGCCATCCGCCTTGCCGGCGCCGACCATGGTGTGCAACTCGTCGATGAATAGGATGACGCGCCCTTCCTCCTCGGCCAGCTCCTTGAGCACCGCCTTGAGACGCTCCTCGAACTCGCCGCGGAACTTCGCGCCGGCCAGCAGGGCGCCCATGTCAAGCGACAAGACACGCTTGTCCTTGAGACCTTCCGGCACCTCGCCATCGACAATACGCTGTGCCAGGCCCTCGACAATGGCCGTCTTGCCCACCCCGGGCTCGCCAATCAACACCGGATTGTTCTTGGTGCGACGCTGCAGCACCTGGATGGCGCGACGGATTTCGTCATCGCGGCCGATCACCGGGTCGATCTTGCCGCTGAGCGCCCGCTCGGTGAGGTCCAGGGTGTACTTGTCCAGCGCCTCGCGCTGGCCTTCCGCATCAGGGTCCTCGACCCGCTCGCCACCGCGCACGCTGTCCACCGCCGCCTCCAGCAACTGGCGCGACAACCCCGCCTGAGTGAGCAGCTTGCTGACGGCATGACGCATGTCCAGCGCGGCCAGCAGCGCCAGCTCGCTGGCGATGTACTGGTCACCGCGCTTCTGGGCCTCGCGATCGGTCAGATTGAAGAGCTTGGCCAGGTCGCGGGACGGCTGCACCTCACCATCGAAGTCCCCCACCCGGGGTAGATCGTCCAGGTGGCTCTTCAAGGCATCCCGCAGCCGCGCCGCATCGCCCCCGGCCTTTTGAATCAGCGCCTTGACACCGGTATCAGTGGCATCCAGCAAGGCCATCAGCAGATGTCCCGGCTCAAGCTGGTTATGACCCTGCCCCACAGCCAGGGACTGGGCATCCGCCACCGCATTCTGCAACTTGGCAGTGAATTTATCGAAGCGCATTCGTTATCCTCCATCGGGGTAACGGCGCGTTCGGACGCGCCGCCTGACCCTGTAAAAACAGTCTGTCAATGTGTCTTGACAGTAGAGATGGAGTCTGGTGGCGGGGTTTTCAAGGTAGGGGAAGAGGGAAGAGGGAAGAGGGAAGAGGGAAGAGGGAAGAGGGAAGAGGGAAGAGGCCAGGCTAGCACCCGGGGTTGTGGCGTCTAGGGGTTTGACCTCCCTCTTAAGGCGCGAAGCGCCGTTCTTCCCTCTTCAGAAAGCGCCAGGCACGTGCTTGCCACTTCCCCGGTCGACAGGCCGGGCGCTCTTTCACCTTCTAGCTTTCATCCAGATACTTCTCGGCGTCGAGGGCGGCCATGCAGCCGGTGCCGGCGGAGGTCACGGCCTGGCGGTAGACATGGTCCATGACGTCGCCGGCGGCGAAGACACCGGGCACGCTGGTCGCGGTGGCGTTGCCATCGAGGCCGGACTGCACCTTGATGTAGCCGCCGGCCATGTCGAGCTGGCCTTCAAAGATCCCGGTGTTGGGACTGTGGCCGATGGCAATGAAGACACCGGGGGCGGAGATCTCGCGCGGAATCCCATCCTCAGTCGATACCAGACGCGCCCCGGTCACACCGGTATTGTCACCCAGCACCTCGTCGAGGGTATGGTTCCAGATCACCTCCATATTGCCGTTCTCGACCTTGTCGAACAGCTTGTCCTGGAGAATCTTCTCGGCACGCAGACTGTCGCGGCGGTGCACCAGGGTGACCTTCGAGGCGATGTTGGAAAGGTACAGCGCCTCCTCGACGGCGGTGTTACCGCCCCCGATGACGACCACTTCCTGCTTGCGATAGAAAAAGCCATCACAAGTCGCGCAGGCCGACACGCCCTGCCCCATGAAGCGACTCTCCGACTCCAGGCCCAGATAGCGGGCACTGGCGCCGGTGGAGATGATCAGCGCATCACAGGTGTAGGTGCCGCTGTCCCCCTTGAGCGTGAAGGGCCGTTCGCCCAGTTCGACCTCATTGATATGATCAAACAGGACCTCGGTATCAAAGCGCTCGGCATGACGCTTCATGCGCTCCATCAGTTCGGGCCCCTGAACCCCCTCATCGTCGCCGGGCCAGTTGTCCACATCGGTGGTGGTGGTCAACTGACCGCCCGCCTGCAGCCCCGTGATCAAAAGGGGCTTGAGGTTGGCGCGTGCCGCATAGACCGCCGCGGTATAACCGGCCGGGCCGGAGCCCAGAATGATCAGGCGTTCGTGGCGTACTTCGCTCATGGGGGACCTCGCAATTCTGGCAATAAAAACACAACAGACTGAGCGATGCCGACGCTGCATCGACATGGCACAGGCCACTGCGGTCGCGTTTTGAGACATTAGGCCAATGACCGCTGACGAGCCATCGGCAACACGCTATGGTACTCATGGACGTCGCCTATTGTGCCGTGCACAACAAGCTTTCACTATACTGCCAGCGAACCGGGCAGATCACAGCACGTCATCGTCCTGACCCAGCATGATCGACTCGAGCTCGCCGGAAATCTCCGAGACCTCGACACGCATTTGAATCGGCGCGCAGCATTGCGGACAGTCCTGCCAGGTCATGTGCCGGCCTTGCGAGATATCCACCCAGAGGGTAAAGGGCGCGTCACAGTAGGGACAATTCACGTCCCGATGTTCCAATGCGTCTTGGTACACAGCAAACGCTCCCAGGACAGTCAACCAACGAGTGATGAATAACGAATAGACAGGCAAGTGACATGGGGGGTGATCCCCTGAGTTTCAAGGCCGCCTCCCGGGGCGCCGGTTGAAAAGCCCAACTATCATGACCATGTAAGAGAACGAGCCCAGGATGGTTCGACACTCCCGTGACAGGAGGAAAGCAATGAGCAACGAGTCCACTCCGGATACCCTGCAGACCCTCGAGGCTGCCGGCACGACCTATCACTATTATAGCCTGCCGAAAGCCGCTGATGCCCTTGGCGATATCTCTCGTCTACCGATGACCCTGAAAGTGCTGCTGGAGAATCAGCTGCGCTTTGCCGACGACCCGAGCGTCGAGCGCGCCGACCTCCAGGCCCTGGTCGACTGGCAGCAAAAGGCCTCATCCGACCGTGAAATCGGCTACCGCCCGGCACGCGTGCTGATGCAGGATTTTACCGGTGTGCCCGGCGTGGTGGACCTGGCTTCGATGCGCGCCGCTGTCGAATCCCTGGGTGAAGACCCCGCCCGCATCAACCCCTTGTCGCCGGTCGACCTGGTCATCGACCACTCGGTCATGGTCGACAAATTCGGCAACCCCACGGCGTTCAAGGACAACGTGGCCATCGAGATGGAGCGCAACCACGAACGCTACGAGTTTCTGCGCTGGGGCCAGCAGGCCTTCGACAACTTCCGGGTCGTGCCGCCGGGCACCGGCATCTGTCACCAGGTCAACCTCGAATATCTGGGCAAGACCGTGTGGACCAAGGACGTCGACGGCAAAACCTTCGCCTACCCCGACACCCTGGTCGGCACCGACTCCCACACCACCATGATCAATGGCCTGGGCGTGCTCGGCTGGGGCGTCGGCGGGATCGAGGCCGAAGCCGCCATGCTGGGGCAGCCGGTCTCCATGCTGATCCCGGAAGTCGTCGGCTTCAAGCTGACCGGCAAGCTGCGCGAAGGCATCACCGCCACTGACCTGGTGCTGACCGTCACACAGATGCTGCGCAACCACGGCGTGGTCGGCAAGTTCGTCGAGTTCTACGGCGATGGCCTGGCCGACCTGCCTCTGGCCGACCGCGCGACCATCGCCAACATGGCGCCCGAGTATGGCGCAACCTGCGGCTTTTTCCCGGTCGATGACGAGACCCTCAACTACCTGCGCCTGACCGGCCGCGACGAAGATCAGGTCGAGTTGGTCGAAGCCTACTGCAAGGCACAGGGGCTGTGGCGAGAACCAGGCCAGGAGCCCGTCTTCAGCGATGTTCTACAACTGGACATGAACGACGTCGAATCCAGCCTGGCCGGCCCCAAGCGTCCCCAGGACCGGGTCAACCTGCGGGACATGCCGGCCGCCTTTGCCAAGGTGATGGAAGACGACGGCAAGCCGCTTCCCTCCACCGAGAAAGGCCGCATGATATCGGAAGGTGGCCAGGCCGGCGGCCATGACGACGTGGCCTTCAAGCATGACGACAGCCAGGAGGTCGACACCGACGAAGCGGCATTCCGCCTGGACCCCGGCGCTGTAGTGATCGCCGCCATCACCTCCTGCACCAACACGTCCAACCCCAGCGTGATGATGGCCGCCGGCCTGCTGGCGCGCAATGCGCTGGCACGTGGCCTGGCCACCAAGCCCTGGGTCAAGACCTCGCTGGCACCGGGCTCCAAGGTGGTCACCGACTACCTGGCGGCCGGCGGTGTACAGGATGACCTAAACGAGCTGGGCTTCAACCTGGTCGGCTATGGCTGCACCACCTGCATCGGCAACTCCGGCCCGCTGCCGGAGGCCATCGAGAAGGCCGTCGAAGCCGGCGACCTTACAGTGGCCTCGGTGCTCTCGGGGAACCGCAACTTCGAGGGACGGGTGCATCCGCTGGTCAAGACCAACTGGCTCGCCTCACCGCCCCTGGTCGTGGCCTATGCGCTGGCCGGCAATGTGCGCCGCGACCTGGCCAGCGAGCCGCTGGGCAATGACACCGAGGGCAATCCGGTCTATCTCAAGGACATCTGGCCAAGCCAGGCGGAAATCGCCGAGGCAGTCGAGAAAGTCAAGACCGAGATGTACCGCAAGGAATATGCCGAGGTCTTCGATGGCGATGAGGTCTGGAAGTCCATCGACGTCCCGGAGAGCAAGGTCTATCAGTGGTCCAGCAATTCGACCTACATCCAGCACCCCCCTTTCTTCGAGGGCATGGGCCGCGAACCCGCCGCCACCGAGGATATCGAGGATGCTCACATTCTGGCCAAGCTCGGCGACTCGGTGACCACCGACCACATCTCGCCGGCCGGTGCCATCAAGCCCGACAGCCCGGCGGGTCGCTTCCTGCAGGAGCGCGGCGTCAAGCCGGTCGACTTCAACTCCTACGGCTCGCGCCGGGGCAATCACGAAATCATGATGCGCGGTACCTTCGCCAACGTGCGTATCAAGAACGAGATGCTCGATGGCGTGGTCGGCGGTGAAACCCGGCACGTGCCCAGTGGCGAGCAGATGGCCATCTATGATGCGGCCATGCAGTATCAACAGGAAGGTACACCCCTGGTCGTAGTCGCCGGCAAGGAATACGGCACCGGCTCCTCCCGGGACTGGGCCGCCAAGGGCACCCGCCTGCTGGGCGTGCGTGCCGTGCTGGCCGAGTCCTACGAGCGTATCCACCGCTCCAACCTGATCGGCATGGGCGTGGTACCGCTGCAGTTCACCAATGGTGATACCCGCGAGACCCTGGAGCTGACCGGCGACGAGCGGATCTCCATCAGCGGGCTCTCGGATCTAACGCCGGGTGGCAAGGTCGAGGTGGTCATCAAGAGCGCCAAGGGCGAGAAAAGGATCGAGGCACTGTGCCGCATCGATACCGCCAATGAGCTGGAGTACTACCTCCACGGCGGCATCCTGCACTATGTGCTGCGCAAGATGATCGGCGCCGCCTGATCCCCTCCCCTCGCGAGGAGCACCCAAGCCCCGCCGGCTGACACCGGCGGGGCTTTTTCATGGCGAGGCCCGGGCCGCAGCGATGCTGGCCCTACCCAGCCCGAGGGTGCCGCATCGCCGATGGCATTGCCTGGCCGTCACCCTTTCTCGGTACCCTGTCCGGCACCCTGCAGCGCGTCGCAATACCACTCGACAAACTGCGCCACGCCGCTTTCTTCTTCCGGCGAATAGGGCCCTGGCTCGTAAGCCGGTGAGTTGATGCCGCGCTGATTATCCTCGACGATCTCGCGATCCTCGTTGTTGGTGTCGATCCACACCCGGGTCAGCCGCTCCAGGTCGTAGTCCACGCCTTCCACGGCGTCCTTGTGCACCAGCCAGGTGGTGGTGACCTCGGTCGAGGTCGGACCGAGCGGGTTGACGCGAAACGTCATGGCCTGGTCGGGCAGCAGGTGACACCAGGTGCTCGGGTAATGAAACTTCATCAGCGTGCCGGCATCTGCAATGCCGACTCGCCCCAGCGGACGCTGAACCCCGACCTGGCCATCCAGGGTATAGCTGACCGCGCCGGCCTGCAGCGGCATGCGGGCCAGTCGGTACTGCCCTGCCGGATCCATGCGAAACTGCGCTGCCACGCCGGCCTGTTCGCAGCGCTCGAAATGCGCCTGCAGGCGCGGTGCCACACTGCCATCCGGCCGAACACCGGCGATATCGGGGTCGACGTCGAAGGAGTGGCACAGCGAGGGGTGACAGACACTGCAGTGATAACACTCGCGGTTGTTTTCCCACACCAGCTTCCAGTTGGCCTGCTCGACGATGGTCGAGACATGCGCCACCTTGGCGTCGGCGAGCTCATGTACGTCAAGGTAGGGCTCCGCCAGCTCGGCAAAGGCGTCGAAGTCCGGCGCCTCGTCGGCCAGGCAGATATAGACCAGGCCGCACAGCTCGCGACAGTGAACGCGCTTCAGACCATGCTCGGCCGGGTCGAAATCCTCGCCCATGGAGCGTGCCCAAAGGAGTCGGCCATCCAGTTCATAGGTCCACTGGTGATAGGGGCATACCAGCTTGGCTACGCTACCCTGGGCCTTGTTGCAAAGGATGGAACCGCGATGTCGACAGGTATTGTGGAAGGCGCGAATCCTGCCATCCTGGCCGCGCACCAGGACGAGATTGTAGGCACCGACGCAATGGGTCACGTAGTGCCCCGGCTTGGCGAGCTGACAGGCCGGGATGGCGTACAACCACTGGCGATAGAAGATCGTCTCGAGGTCCAGCTCGAAGATCGCCTGAGACATATAGAAGGGGCGCTCGAGCGAGTAGCCGGGACGGCGGCGTGCCAGCATGGCCGGTAGGTCAAGAGTCGGTGGCGTCATGGTCGAGTGTCCTTGTCTGCATACAAAGGTAACTCTTCAAACGCTAGGCAAGGGTGCCTGCCGCCACAACTTCAAAAAAACCCTTTCTGACTTAGCTGCATTTAGCCAGGTGGTGATTGGCGATTGCCGCTTTGATGCAACGCTGGCCTCTGATAATAATGCATTGAATACTGACCGACACCGGCGCCACGCGACAATCTGACTATGCCAAAACGTTTGTATGACCTGCCCTCGATGCATGCCCTGGTGTGTTTCGAAGCGGCCGCGCGCCATCAGGGCTTCAAGGCCGCCGCCAGTGAGCTGCACGTCACATCCGCGGCCATCAGCCACCAGGTCAAGAGCCTCGAGATCGAGCTCGGGCGGGAGCTTTTCCGGCGTTACCATCGCGGCGTGGAGCTGACGGAAAGCGGTGCTTACCTGCTACTGGCAGTGCAGAAGGGCTTCGAAGGCATCTCCGACAGTATTGGCCAACTGCGCACTCAACAGAGTCAGGCCGCCGTGACCATCAGTGCAACCACGGCGGTCAGTTCGCTGTGGCTGACGCCCAAGCTATCGCGGTTCTGGCGACATCACGGCCATGTCTCAGTTGCACAGATCGTCAGTGACGTTGAGGTGCCACGTTCACAGTGGGATCTCAGCATCAAGTACGGCGATATCCATGCCGAAACAATGGCGTCTCGTGCCCTGATGCGTGATCGCATCATTGCCCTGGGCAGCCCGCGCTTTGCCAAGGAGCAACGCATTCACGACCTCGACGACCTGCAGCGTGCGCCGCTGATTCATCTCGAGGCGGAAGAGACCGGTTGGACGGGGTGGCAGGAATGGTTCGCACAGCTCGGCTACCCCCGCCCGCGCGTGCACGGCTTCAGCGTCAACAACTACATCATCGCGCTGCAGGCGGCGCAGGACGACATGGGCGCCATCCTCGGCTGGGAAGGGTTGACCGCCAGGCTCGTCGAGAGCGGCAGGCTGGTGCAGCTCGTGCCGCAGGACATCCCTTCCCCGCTCGATTTCTATA
Organism: Halomonas almeriensis; assembly: GCF_030409235.1. GTDB lineage: Bacteria > Pseudomonadota > Gammaproteobacteria > Pseudomonadales > Halomonadaceae > Halomonas > Halomonas almeriensis. The sequence goes on along the minus strand of NZ_JAUFPO010000011.1, from coordinate 114,313 downwards.
TTCGCATCAACCCCAGGGCGAGCGGGCGAGCCATGCTGCTGTGTGACTGGCTGCTGCAAGCCCCGGCTCCGAGGCTGCCGGGATCAGTATGAGCGACGCCGATAGCTGCGATAGCGCGGATACCAGAAGTGCCGGTCGATGGCGTCATGGATGGCCTGCTCGTCACTCTTCAACGCCACCTCCTCACGCTGGGCTTCCAACGCCACCTGAAAGGCGATGGCTTTCGACAACTTTCGAATATCGGCCAGTGCCGGCAGTACCGCACCTTCGCCGGTCTGCGCCACAGGCGCTGCCTCGGCCAAGGCCCTTGAGGCGGCCATCAGCATGCCATCGGTGACGCGCCGTGCCCCAGAGGCCACCACACCGAGCCCGATGCCCGGGAAAATATAGGCGTTGTTGCACTGCGCGATCGGGTACTGACGCCCGCCATGCTCTACCGGCGCGAAGGGGCTGCCGGTGGCCACCATGGCTTGACCGTCGGTCCAGTGAATCACGTCATGGGGCAGTGCCTCGGCGCGTGACGTCGGGTTGGACAGGGGCATGATCAGAGGCGACGCGCACCCCGCATGCATGGTGCGGATTACTTCCTCGGTAAACAGGCCCTTCTGGCCACAGACCCCGAGCAGCACGGTGGGCCTGACCTGCCTGACCACCTCGAGCAGGGATTGACCGTCCCAGCCTTCGACCCGCGAGGGGTCATGCGCCAGGCGACGTTGGAAGTCGCGCAGCCCATCCTGATCCGTGGTGACCAAGCCGTCGCGATCGACCATGAAGAGCCGCGTCCGGGCCTCTGCCTCGCTCAGCCCCTCTTCCTGCATGGCCACCACCACCTGTTCGGCGATGCCACAACCGGCCGAGCCGGCGCCGACGAAGATCACGCGCTGATCGGCAACGCCCTCGCCTCGCGCCTTGCAGGCCGCCAGAAGCGTTCCCACGCAGACGGCCGCGGTGCCCTGGACGTCGTCGTTGAAGCAGCAGAGCTCATCGCGATAGCGCTCCAGCAGCGGCATGGCATTGGCCTGGGCGAAGTCCTCGAACTGCAGCAGCACATGCGGCCAGCGGCGCTTCACCGCGGCAATGAACTCCGCCATGAAGGCATCATACTCGACCTGGGAAACACGCGGATGCCGCCAGCCCATGTACATGGGGTCATCCAGCAGCGCCTGGTTGTTGGTCCCCACATCCAGGGTGATGGGCAGCGTATTGGCCGGACTGATGCCGCCACAGGCGGTATACAGCGACAGCTTGCCGATGGGAATGCCCATGCCGCCGATGCCCTGGTCACCGAGGCCGAGGATCCGCTCGCCATCGGTGACCACGATCACCTTCACGCGGTCCTTGGTGGCACTGCGCAGAATGTCATCCATACGGTCGCGGTCGGGATAGGAAATGAACAGGCCGCGGTGGTTGCGATAGATATTGGAAAACTCTTCGCAGGCCTGCCCCACCGTCGGGGTATAGATGATCGGCAGCATCTCCTCGAGATGCTCGGAGACCAGACGGAAATACAGGGTCTCGTTGTCATCCTGGATCGCCCGCAGATAGATATGGCGGTCGAGGTCGGTCTGGCACTGGTGATACTGGCGATAGGCTCGCTCGACCTGCTCCTCGATGGTCTCGACATTCTGGGGCAGCAGGCCGATCAGGTTGAACTCGAGGCGCTCCTCGCGGGAGAAGGCACTTCCCTTGTTGAGCAGCGGCATCTCGAGCAAGGGAGGGCCGGCATAGGGGATGTACAGAGGGCGCTTGTCTTGGCTGGTCATCGGTTTGTCTCCGCTGTCTCTGATGGGCAGGCCTGATACGCCGTGGCGATCCGGCCGCGACTCGACCACAGCGGGAAAGGCGCCCACCGCGTGGTCAACATGATCCGTTCGCGACGCCTAGACGAAGCGCCCCAGCCCGGCGGCCTGGCGCAGTTGGTCCATGAAGGGAGCGGCCTCGGCGCGCGCCCGATCGGCGCCCTGGCGCAGCACTTCCTCGATGTGGCCGGGATCGTCCAGCAGTGCCTGATAGCGCTCCCGCGGCTCACTCAGCTGGGCATTGAGATACTCAAAGACCCGGTTCTTGGCGTCGCCCCAGCCGATCCCGTTCTCGTAGTCGCGGCGCATCTCGGCGGCTTCCTGCTCGGTGGCAAAGGCCGAATAGATCTGGAAGAGAGTGCAAGTATCCGGGTCCTTGGGCTCGCCCGGCTCCAGGGAGTTGGTCTTGATCTTGCGCACCAGCTTGAGCAGCTTCTTCTCGGAGACGAACAGCGGGATGGTGTTGTCGTAGCTCTTGGACATCTTGCGCCCATCGAGCCCGCCCAGCACTTCCACTCGTTCGTCGACCAACGCATTCGGCAGCGTAAAATACTGGCCCTTGAACAGATGGTTGAAGCGGCCGGCCATGTCGCGGGCCATCTCGATGTGTTGAATCTGGTCACGCCCCACCGGCACACGTTGCGCGTTGAACATCAGAATGTCCGCCGCCATCAGCACCGGATAGCCGAACAGCCCCATGGTGACGCCCTTGTCCAGATCCGACTGCCCGGCCGTCTCGTTGTCGGCCACGGCCGCCTTGTAGGCATGAGCACGGTTCATCAGGCCCTTGGCACAGACGCAGGACAGCATCCAGGTCAGCTCGGGAATCTCGGGGATATCCGACTGCCGGTAGAAGATGGCGTTGTCGGTATCCAGCCCCAGGGCCAGCCAAGTGGCGGCGATTTCCAGGCGCGATTGATGGACGCGCTTGGGGTCATGGCTCTTGATCAGGGCATGCAGATCGGCCAGGAAGTAGTAGGACTGGACGGTCGGGTCCTGGCTCGCCGCGATGGCCGGCTTGATGGCACCGACATAATTGCCCAGGTGCGGGGTGCCGGTAGTGGTGATGCCCGTGAGCACACGGGTCTTGTCGGATGTTGCGGTCATGAAGACGTGACTCTGCTGACTCGGGAATACCGTCATGGTAACGCGAGGCCCCGGCCAAGGCGACCTGCCCGGGCACCAACGCCGCCAACGCCATGTCGGACACTCAAGGGCCAGAGCCCCTGGAGAGACTCTGGCCCGTCGCATTGCTTTTCAGCGGCTTCGCAACGTGGGTGAGCGCTGGGTCAGCCGATCAGCTGCGCCGCCTCCACGTACTCCAGGCCAAAAGCATCGGCCACGGCACGATAGGTCAGCTTGCCATCATGGACGTTGAGGCCCGCCGCAAAGTGCTTGTCCTCGGCGAGCGCCTGGCGCCAGCCCTTGTCGGCCAGCGACAGCACGAACGGCAGGGTGGCGTTGGTCAGCGCCTGGGTCGAGGTGCGCGCCACCGCGCCCGGCATGTTGGCCACGCAGTAGTGCACCACGCCGTCCACCACATAGGTCGGCTCGGCATGAGTGGTCGGCTTGCTGGTCTCGAAGCAGCCGCCCTGGTCGATGGCCACGTCCACCAGCACGCTGCCCGGCTTCATGTCGGACAGCATGTCACGAGTGATCAGCTTGGGCGCCGCCGCCCCCGGCACCAGGACGGCGCCGATGATCAGATCCGACTCGCGAATCGCCTCTTCCATGGCATCGGCCGTGGAGAAGACGGTCTTCATGCGGCCCTGGTAACGGTCATCCAGGGTCTCGAGGCGCGGGATGGACTTGTCCAGCACGGTCACCTCGGCACCCAGGCCCAATGCCATGCGCGCGGCGTTTTCGCCGACCACGCCGCCACCGATGACGGTGACCTTGGCCGGGGCGACACCCGGGACGCCGGGCAGCAGGATGCCGGAGCCACCCTGGGCCTTCTCGAGGCTGTGCGCACCGGCCTGCACCGCCATGCGGCCGGCGACGGTGCTCATCGGCGCCAGCAGCGGCAGGCCGCCCTCGGCCGCGGTGATGGTCTCGTAGGCAATGCAGGTCGCGCCGCTGTCGAGCAGCCCCTTGGTCAGTTCTTCCTCGGCGGCCAGGTGCAGATAGGTGAAAAGGGTCTGGCCGCTGCTCAGCCGCGCGACTTCCTCGGCCTGGGGCTCCTTGACCTTGAGGATCAGCTCGGCATCGGCCCAGAGGGTGGCCACATCGCTTTCCAGTCGCGCACCGGCGGCTTCGAAATCGGCGTCGCTGAAGCCGGCACCCTCACCGGCCGATGTCTGCACGATGACGTCGTGGCCACGCCCGACCAGCTCGCGGGCGCCACTGGGCGTCAGGGCGACACGGTACTCGTGATTCTTGATTTCCTTCGGGACGGCGATCTTCATGGGGTCCTCCGCTGCGTGAACGATGATGTCGAAGCAATTTGAACTCCATTACAGCACAACAGTGATTCCACGCAGAGATGCGCCATGAAAAACAAAAAAATCTCGGACTTTACCGCCAGAGCATCGAAAATACGACTGTTAAAGGCACATTAAACAGAAAGTCTTCCGCCGCCTGGCTACTGCCTGACCAGAGCCCCGCCATAGCACTGCCGAAAAGCTTCGGGCAGGCGTCGAGGGCGGCCGCTGGACAGCTCGATACAGGCGAACCGCGTGCACGCCCGCAGCAGCGTTCGCCGCGTCTCGGCGCGCTGAAGCTGAAAGCGCCGGGTCAACGTCAGGCGGTCATCGCAGGCGACGATCCAGGTCGCCAGCTGCAGGGCATCGCCCTCGAAAGCGGGTGACAGATAGTCGAGCTCATGACGATGCACCACCATGGCCCGGTCCAGATGGCGATAATCGGCGAGACTCAGGCCGAGATGCTCGGAGTGGGCCCAGCTGATGCGCTCGACCCAGCGCAGATACTCGGCATTGTTGACGTGGCCATAGTGATCGATGCTCGAGTCTTCGACCTCGAGATCCAGCACGAAGGGCGCAGGCAGGTCCCAGGACATGGCGATTCCTTCCGGCATGACAAAAGGTTGATGGGGGCAGATGGTACGCCAGGGCGGTGGTCAGGGCCTGTCGGTGCCGCAATTCCAGCAGCAGTCGAACACCCCGTCGAGTGCTTCTGCGCAGACGGGGCAGACCCAGCCGGGCCGTGATGTTCGGCGACGCATCTGCTCGATCAGTGACTCGGCCCAGGCCTGATGCTGGGCCGCCACCCAGACTTCAGGCTCGCACTCCATGGGCGGCAGCTCGCCGGCGGCACCGCCCAGGGTCATGTTGCGCCGCTCCACCGGGATGCCGTCCGCTTCCAGCAGATTGGCCACATGCCCCACCAGCAGCGGGTTCGAGTGAGCAAAGACGCGCACCACACCGAAAGCCGTCATTCTGCTCGTCTCCCTGGCGGATCAGGCCGAGTGGCCGGACAAGGGGCCCGGTCAGTCGCGGAAGACCCGCACGCCCAACGCCTTGAGATAGGAGGTCTCGGGGATCGCCGGATGCACCGGATGGTCCGCCCCCTGGTGGCCCTGGTAGATCACCTGGGCGTGACGGTCCTGATGGCGGGCGGCACCACGCACCACGTCGGTCAGGCGATCCATGCCCAGGTGCATGGAACACGACGCCGAGACCAGGAGGCCGTCCCGCCCCAGTAGCCGCATTGCCTCGCGGTTCAGGCGGCCATAAGCGCGCTCACCGGCAGGCATGTCCTTGCGCTTCTTGATGAAGGCCGGCGGGTCGAGAATAACCACATCGAAGCGCTCGTCGTCGGCCTTGAGCGCCGCCAGGGCCTCGAAAGCATCGGACTCGGCCACGGCGACCCTGTCCTGCAGGCCGTTGAGCTCGGCATTTTCCGCCACCCCCTGCAGGGCGCGCTCGCTGGCATCCACGCACAGCACCTCGCTGGCCCCATGAGCCGCCGCCTGGATGCCCCAGCCCCCGACATAACTGAACAGGTCGAGCACCCGCTTGCCTTCCACCTGAGCATTGAGCCAGGCCCGGTTGGGCCGGTGGTCATAGAACCAGCCGGTTTTCTGCCCCTCCCGCACCGACGCCATGAAACGCACGCCGTTCTCTTCCAGCTCCACGTGCTCGGGGGGCGCCTCGCCCAGCACCTCGACGCCGCCCTCGAGCCCTTCCATGCGGCGCCCGCTGGTATCGTGACGCAACACGATGGCGCGCGGTGACATCACCTTGTCCAGGGCATCCACCAAGGGCTCGCGCAGCGCTTCCATGCCGGCGGTATTGAGCTGCACCACCAGCACATCGTCGAAGCGGTCGATGACCAGTCCCGGCAGCAGGTCGCCCTCACCGTGCACCAGGCGATAGAAGGGCCTGGTGAAGAGGCGCTGACGCAGCGACAGTGCCTGATTCAGGCGATGCACCAGCAGCGAACGGTCAAGGGTCATCCCGGCATCCCGCGACACCATGCGCGCGCAGATCAGTGAATGGGCATTAACATAGGCCACACCCATCGCCTTGCCGTTGGCGGCTTCCACCACTGCCTGCTCGCCGGCGGCGAAGTCCTTGAGGGGCGTGGTCCTGGTATCGATCTCGTTGGAATACAACCAGAGGTGACCCGCCTTGAGGCGACGGTCGGCGTTTTTCTTAAGGCGCAGGGAGCGTAGGGCGGTCATGGTAAATCTCGTGCGTGAAAGGAATGGGAGGCAGTGCTCCAGGCCACCCGGTCAGCGCTGACAGGCGGCACAGAAAACACTGGCACGCTGGCCTAGGGTGACCAGTCGCAGTTCGGCACCGCAGCGTCGGCAGGGCTGACCGTCGCGGCCGTAGACATTGAGCCGCTGGGCGAAATAACCCGGCTCGCCGGTGCCACCGACGAAGTCTCTCAGGGTCGTTCCCCCCTGATGGATGGCAGCGCCCAGCACCTCGCGGATCGCCTCGGCCAGCCGCAGATACCGCTGGCGGGAAATGCGCCCCGCCTCGCGGCGCGGGTCGATACCGGCCAGGAACAGCGCTTCGGCGGCATAGATATTGCCGACGCCCACCACCACGCCATTATCCATCAGGAATGGCTTGACGGCGAGGCGCCGCCGGCGCGAACAGCAGTAGAGCCGCTGGCCATCGAAATCCGGCGACAACGGCTCCGGGCCGAGCTTCGCCAGGCGCCGGTCCTGCTCGACCGAGCCATCCAGCCAATCGATGAACCCGAAGCGCCGCGGGTCGTGATAGCGCAGGATGGCACCGTCATCGAGCACCAGGTCGACATGATCGTGCTTTCTGGGCAGCTCGCCCAGGCGTGCCATGCGCAGGCTGCCGGACATGCCCAGGTGGCACAGCAGGGTGCCGCCCGCGCCGCCGTCGACCGGCATCAACAGATACTTGGCGCGGCGCCAGAGCGGTCCCAGGCGGGTCCCCACCAGGCGCTCGGCCAGGTCCTCGGGCACCGGACAGCGCAGACGGGACTGGCGCACAATGACCTCGCGCACCTCGCGCTGCTCGACATGCGGTGCAATCCCCCGACGAGTCGTTTCTACCTCGGGCAATTCTGGCATGGTGACATTCTACCCTCGGGGGAAGATGACAAACGCGAGAACCCGACCATCGGGCCGGGTTCTCGCGGACAGGCTTGCACCTGCGGAAGGAAAGCCTCGTGCAGCACCTTGCTATCAACCAGCGACCCGGCGCGATGTCATCGAGCGGTCGGGCGGGCAAGGGGCTGTGGGGCGGATGCCGGGTATACCGGCACGCCCTCACTTGATCTTGGCTTCCTTATAGGTAACACGCTTGCGGACAACCGGGTCAAACTTTTTCATTTCCAGCTTGTCCGGTGTGTTCCGCTTGTTCTTGTCGGTGGTGTAGAAGTGGCCGGTACCGGCGCTGGACACCATTCGAATCTTGTCACGCATAGCTCTTCTCCCTAATCAATCGAGCGCTTGAGTCGCGTTGAGCGTCTTCAGACGGTTTCGCCACGCTTGCGGATATCGCTCAGCACCGCTTCGATGCCTTTCTTGTCGATGGTGCGCAGTCCCTTGGTGGAGACGCGCAGCCGGACAAAGCGCTTCTCGGACTCGACCCAGAAGCGATGCGTGTGCAGATTCGGCACAAAACGACGAGGTGTCTTGCGCTGAGAGTGAGATACGTTGTGACCAGTCACCGGGCGCTTGCCGGTAACCTGACATACTTTGGACATGAGAGCCTCCAACCGCTTGGCCAGGATATAACCTGAGTGTTCAAAACCTGTCGGGCAAACCGGGACGACTTGACCCAAGGGAATTCAAAGGGTGCACTTTATACCAGAGTTGGCGGGGCCAGACAAGCGAGAAACAGGATTATAACAGGCCTCGCTCGGCAAAGGACACCACTTCTCCATCGCCCACCACGAAATGGTCCAGCACCCGCACCTCGAACAGCGCCAGGGCCTGGCGCAACCGCTCGGTGATGCGTTCGTCGGCCTGGCTGGGCTCGGCAATCCCGGAAGGATGGTTGTGGGCAAAGATCACCGCCCCGGCCCCAACTTCCAGGGCCCGGCGGGCCACCTCGCGGGGATAGACCGAGGCGCTGTCCAGAGTGCCACGAAACAGCGACTCGTAACGAATGACCCGATGCTGGCTGTCGAGAAAGAGCGCAGCAAATTCCTCATGCCCAAGGTGACGCAGGCGCGACATCAGATAGTCGCGCACCAGCCCCGGCGAGGTCAGCGCCCCCTCACGGTCCAACCGAGAGGCCAGATGACGACGGGCCAGCTCCAGCACCGCCTGTAGCTGCACATACTTCGCCTGCCCCAGGCCGCGTTCGGCGCAGAAGGTCCTCTCATCGGCCTCCAGCAACGGCCGCAGGCCGCCGAAGGACGACAGCACATCCCGCGACAGGTCCACCGCGGAGCGCCCACTGACACCGACGCGCAGAAAGATGGCCAACAATTCGGCATCCGAAAGTGCCTCGGTACCCAGTGTCAGCAGTTTTTCCCGGGGGCGCTCGCCCTCCGGCCAGTCACGAATCGACATCCTTGCCTCCCGACGACCCTGTCGTCCCTGTTCGGGCCATGCCACCTCCTTTCTCTCGCCATCAGTGTAGTCACAATGGACGTCAGCGGGGCCGGCTACGCAAGCCTGGCTGCGAGTGATAAGCTGGAGGCCGAATCATGGCCTGGACTTCATCATGTCTGCACTCCCCGGAACACGCATCCTGATCGGGATCGGCGCCGGCATTGCCGCCTACAAGATCGCCCAGCTGGCGCGCCTGCTCAAGCAGGCCGGCTGCGAGGTGCGAGTGGTCATGACCGAAGGCGCCCAGGCCTTTATCGCCCCCATGACGTTTCAGGCATTGACCGGCGAAAACGTACGCACTTCGCTGCTCGACCCGGAAGCCGAGGCCGGCATGGGCCATATCGAGCTGGCGCGCTGGGCCGATCGCCTCATCATCGCGCCGGCCACGGCCGATCTGATGGCGCGCCTGGCCCATGGCATGGCCGATGACCTGCTCACCACCCTGTGCCTGGCCAGCCGCGCCGAGAAGTTCCTGGCGCCGGCCATGAACCAGGCCATGTGGGCCCACCCGGCGACTGCCCGTAATGCCCGTCAGCTCGCCGAGGACGGCTGGCAGTTGCTCGGCCCGGGGCATGGCGACCAGGCCTGTGGCGATGTGGGGGCCGGTCGCATGCTCGAGCCCGAAGCGCTGGCGGAGCGGCTGCTCTCCCCCCGCGAGCTACCGGCCCGCGGCCTGCGGCTGGTCATCACCGCCGGTCCCACGCGTGAGGCCATCGACCCGGTGCGCTACCTCTCCAACCACAGCTCCGGCAAGATGGGCTATGCCCTGGCCGCGCGTGCCGTGGCTCTGGGGGCCGATGTGGTGCTGATCAGCGGCCCGGTGGCGCTGGCTACCCCGGCAGGCGTAACCCGAATCGATGTCGAGAGCGCCAGCGAGATGCTGGCCGCAGCCGAGGCTCATGCAGACGGGGCGGACATCTTCATCGGCTGTGCCGCCGTGGCCGATTACCGTGCTGCCAGTGCCGCCGAGCACAAGCTCAAGAAAGGTGATGACGGCAGCGGCATGACCCTGGCGCTGGTCAGAAACCCGGATATCATCGCCACCATCGCCGCCCGGGCCGACCGCCCCTTCGTCATCGGCTTCGCCGCGGAGACCCGCGATCTCGAGCGTTACGGGCGCGACAAGCTGACCCGCAAGCGCCTCGACATGGTCGTAGCCAATGATGTCTCCAGTGCCGGTCTGGGCTTCGGCGCCGATGACAACGCGGCCATGCTGCTTTGGCAGCGCGGCGACACCATCGACCAGCGCCACCTGCCACCCCAGCCCAAGACGTGCCTGGCCGATGCCATCCTCGAGCAGGCGCTGCACTGCCTGTCCTGCGCGAGCCCTGAATGAACCATTGCGGAAACCCCACACATGCCGACCCCCACTGATCGTCCTCGCCTTGCCGTCAAACTGCTCGACGAGCGCATGCGCGACTATCTCCCCCACTACGCTTCCAGTGGCTCCGCCGGCATGGACCTGCGAGCCCTGCTCGATGCGCCCCTGACCCTGGAGCCGGGCGACTGCGAGCTCATCCATACCGGCCTGGCCATCCACATCGCCGACCCAAAGCTGGCCGGTCTGGTGCTGCCGCGGTCGGGGCTGGGCCACAAGCACGGCATTGTGCTCGGCAACCTGGTCGGCCTGATCGACTCCGATTATCAGGGCGAGCTGATGATCTCCGTCTGGAACCGCGGCAGCAAGTCCTTCACGCTGGAGCCCTTTGAACGCCTGGCCCAGTACCTTGTCGTGCCGGTGGTGCAGGCCGAGCTCGAGCTCGTCGACGATTTTGACGCCAGCGCACGCGGCCCGGGCGGCTTTGGCAGCTCCGGCCGCCACTGACGGCACGCCTTCTCCTTTACTCTCTGGACGCTCAAGGACTGACCGCATGACCACTGATTACCTGCAACACGCGCCCGCCTCGATTTTTCGTGCCTATGACATTCGCGGCGTGGTCGATGACACCCTGACCGAGCCCGGCGTCGAGGGCATCGGCCACGCCATCGGCAGTGCCGCCCGAGCCAGGGGCGAGAATCGCGTCGTCGTGGCGCGAGATGGCCGCCTCTCCGGCCCGCGCATGCTCGGCGCCCTGACCCGTGGCCTAACCGCGGCAGGCTGCGATGTCATCGACATCGGCATGGTGCCGACGCCGGTACTCTACTTCGCCACCCATGTCGTGGAAGGCACGACCTCGGGTGTCATGGTCACCGGCAGTCATAACCCGCCCGACTACAATGGCTTCAAGATCGTGCTGGGCGGCGAGACGCTTTCCGGCGAGACCATCACCGACCTGCACCGCCGCCTGCAGGAAGGCGACCTGAGCGAGGGCGCTGGCGAGGTCAGCGAGCAGGACCTGCGCGATGCCTATCTGGAACGCATCCTCGGCGATGTCTCCCTGGCACGCCCCCTCAAGGCCGTGGTCGACTGCGGCAACGGCGTGGCCGGCGAGCTGGGGCCGAAGCTCATCGAGCGCCTGGGCGCCGAGACCATCCCGCTGTTCGCCGAGATCGACGGCACCTTCCCCAACCATCATCCCGACCCCGGCAAGCCGGAAAATCTCCAGGACCTGATCGCCGAGGTGCAGTCCAGCGGCGCCGATATCGGCCTGGCCTTCGACGGCGACGGCGACCGCCTGGGGGTGATCACGCCCGCTGGCAAGCTGATCTACCCCGACCACCTGATGATGGCCTTCGCCGAGGACATGCTCGAGCGCAACCCCGGCGCCCGGGTCATCTTCGACGTCAAGTGCACCGGCAACCTGGCCCGGGTGATCGAGAAGGCGGGCGGCACCCCGGAGATGTGGCGCACCGGACACTCCCTGATCAAGGGACGCATGAAGGAGAACGGCGCACTGCTGGCCGGCGAGATGAGTGGCCACATCTTCTTCAAGGAGCGCTGGTACGGCTTCGACGATGGCCTCTATGGGGCCGCGCGCCTGCTGGAAGTCCTGTCGCGGCAGGACGCCGACGCCGACGCCTTTTTCGCGCGCTATCCGCAGGACATCGGGACGCCGGAAATCAATGTCACGGTGACCGACGAGACCAAGTTCGACCTGGTCGAGCGCCTCGCCCGGGACGGCGACTTCGGCGATGATGGCGTGAAAACGACCCTCGACGGCATTCGCGTCGACTACCCGGACGGCTGGGGCCTGTGCCGCGCGTCCAACACCACCCCGGTGCTGGTGCTGCGCTTCGAGGGCAAGAGTGACGAGGCCCTGGCACGCATTCGCGCCCGTTTCGCCGATGCGCTTCAGCAGGTCGCTCCATCTCTCGACATCGACCTTTGAGTCCGGCTGACCGATACACAGGGAGTTCGCCATGAGCGATACGACGCGTGACCCACGCCAGGTCGTGGAAGTACTGTCCGAGGCATTGCCTTACATCCAGCGCTTCTCGGGCAAGACGGTGGTGGTCAAGTATGGCGGCAACGCCATGACCGAGGACACACTGATCGACTCCTTTGCCCGCGACATCGTCCTGATGAAGGAAGTCGGCATCAACCCGGTGGTGGTGCATGGCGGCGGGCCGCAGATCGGCGAGCTGCTCGGCAAGCTCAATATCGAGTCGCGCTTCGTCAATGGCATGCGCATCACCGATGCGGAAACCATGGACGTGGTCGAGATGGTGCTGGGAGGCCTGGTCAACAAGGACATCGTCAACCTGATCAACCAGAGCGGCGGCAAGGCCATCGGCCTGACCGGCAAGGACGGCGGCCAGATTCGCGCCCATCAGTTGCAGGTCGAGCAGCAGACGCTCGACATGGCGGCTTCGGAGATCATCGATATCGGCCACGTCGGCGTGGTTGAAAGCATCTCCACCGACCTCATCGAGATGCTCGCCGCCCGCGACTTCATTCCGGTGATCGCGCCCATCGGCGTCGATGAGCAGGGACGCAGCTACAACATCAATGCCGACCTGGTGGCCGGCAAGGTGGCCGAGGCGCTGGATGCCGAGAAGCTGATGCTGCTGACCAATGTGGCCGGCCTGATGAATACCGAAGGCGAGGTGATGACCGGGCTGAGCACCGCCCAGGTCGATGCCCTGATCGCCGACGGCACCATCCATGGCGGCATGCTGCCCAAGATCCGCTGCGCCCTGGATGCCGTGAAGGGCGGCGTGGCCAGTGCCCACATCGTCGACGGCCGGGTCGCCCACGCCACCCTGCTGGAGATTTTCACCAATGCCGGCGTCGGCACCCTGATCACGGATACTGGTGGTGAGAATGCATGACAACCAGCGTCGTCCTGCTGAAGCGGGGCGCCGGGGGCAAGCCTAAGAGGAGGTCCGACGCCCAGGGAGGGCGTCGGTAGCGTACAGGGAAGTATTCATAGCGCCTCCTCGCAGGCTTGCCAACGGGTCAGCCCCGCAGCACCACACTCCAGGTTCTCTCGATTAGGCTAGTACGACCATGACGCAGCAAGCACCCGCTTCCAGCCGACGCGATCATATCCTGCAGGGATTGGCGCTGATGCTCGAGGAAGACAGCGGCAAGCGCATCACCACGGCCGCCCTGGCGCGCCAGGTGGGCCTCTCGGAAGCCGCGCTGTACCGCCACTTCCCGAGCAAGGCGCGCATGTTTGAGGGGCTCATCGAGTTCATCGAACAGACCCTTTTCGAGCGCATCACACGCATCCTCGACGAGGTTCAGGACGCCATCCCGCGCTGCGAACGCCTGATGATGCTGGTGCTGGCCTTCGCCGAAAAGAACCCGGGGCTCTCCCGGGTTCTGGGGGGCGACGCCCTGACCGGCGAAACGCCGCGACTGCGCCAGCGCATTCATCAACTGTTCGAGCGCCTGGAAACCCAGCTCAAGCAGATCCTGCGCGAGGCCGAGATTCACGAGCACCGCCGCCCGGCCCTGCCGGTGGCGGCGGCCGCCAACCTGCTGACCGCCGTGATCGAGGGCCGTATCTCGCAATACGTGCGCTCCGACTTCAAGCATCTGCCAACGCGGCACTGGGACGACCAGTGGCAGGCGCTCGCCGGCCAGCTGCTGCGTGCCCCCTCGCCATCCGCCCGATGACCCTGCCCTGAAACGCCAATGCCCCGGCCTGAAGACCGGGGCATTGATAGAGAGTCGACGATGACCGGCAGCGCCTGATCAGGCCACCAGGGCATCCCCGAGGTGCTGACGCACCTTCTTCATGGCATTCTTCTCGAGCTGGCGGATGCGCTCGGCGGAAACGCCGTAGACGTCGGCGAGGTCATGGAGGGTCGACTTGTGCTCACTCAACCAGCGGCGCTGAAGAATGTCCCGCGACCGCTCGTCGAGATCCGCAAGGGCCACCCGCAGGCGCTGAGTGGAATCCTCTTCCCAGTCGCTGTCTTCCAGCTGGGTCGCCGGGTCCTGGGAGGCATCGTCCAGGAACTGGGCCGGCGCCTGATAGGCGGAATCTTCATCCTCGCCACCCGGGGGAACATCGAAGCCGGCATCGTGCGCCGACAGCCGCCCTTCCATCTCGCGGACCACCTCGGGCTTGACGTCGAGGTCCTTGGCAATGGCATCCACTTCGTTGGTGTTCAGCCAGGCCAGGCGCTTCTTGGCACCGCGCAGGTTGAAGAACAGCTTGCGCTGAGCCTTGGTGGTCGCCACCTTGACGATCCGCCAGTTGCGCAGCACGTATTCGTGAATCTCGGCCTTGATCCAGTGCACGGCGAAAGACACCAGCCGAACGCCCTGGTAGGGGTCGAAGCGCTTGACCGCCTTCATCAGGCCAACGTTGCCTTCCTGGATCAAGTCGGCCTGGGCCAGACCATAGCCGGAATAACTGCGCGCGATATGCACGACGAAGCGTAGATGCGACATGACCAGGCGACGCGCCGCCTCGAGGTCGCCCTCGTCGTGCAGACGGTAGGCCAGGTCACGCTCTTCGTCGACGGTGAGCATGGGGATGCCATTCACCGCCTGAATGTAGCCATTGAGGTCATGACCCGGTGACAGGTACCCCACCGGCAGAAGACTGGTGCTCATGTGCAGATTGTCTCCTCGAAACCCATGTGTGAATCGGCAATTGCTGCCTTGGACGGCAAAGGGTTCATTTGGTTCCGGCTAACGATAAATTTGTCACCTGCTTTTGGTGTCAAACCCGTACAGCGTGACATCAGCGGGGCCGAATCTGTGCCAGATGACGACTGACCGCAATCCAGGCACCCAGCCAGCCTAATACTGTACTACACGCAAGCAGTGTTGCCGACCCCCCCGGCCCCAGCGTCGGCAGCACGAAACTGGCGCCATAGCTCGAGGCCAGTGCCGATACCGGCCCGGCGAGCCAGTCACCCCCCAGCGTCAGCAGCCCCCAGGCCAGCAGCCCACCGCCCAGGCCGTACCAGGCACCGCTGTACAGGAAAGGGCGCCGCACGAACTGGTGGGTGGCACCGATCAGGGTCACCACCTCGATTTCCTTGCGCCGATTCTCCACGGCCAGGCGTATGGTGTTGCCCACCACTAGCAGCACGCCCATGCCGAACAGTACGCCGAGCGCCAGGGTCACGCGCTGCCCGAGTTCGGCGAGATGCCGTAAACGCTCCAGCCAGGCCAGGTCGAGACGCACTTCCTCGACCCCGCTGACACCGCCGAGCCGCTCGGCCAGTCGGCGCACTGCCTTGGGTGCCGGGTCCGACGGTGAAATCACCACGCTGGCCGGCAAGGGGTTGCCCGGCAGGCGCGCCAGGGCATCCTCGAGGCCCAGCGATTGCTGAAACTCGGCCATGCCATCCTCGGCGGTGATCAGGCGCGTCGCTTCCACGCCCTGCTCGGCCGCCAGCGCCTCCTCGATACGACCGGCCTCGGCGGCATCGACTCGGGTCTCGAGGTAGGCCGTCAGGGTCGCGCTTTCCTCAAGCTCGGCATCGAGCAGCCGCGCACTGTCCAGCGTCAACCACAGGGCCGCGGGCAGCACCAGGGCGATGGCGATCGCCAGCATGGTCAGCAGACTGCCCACCGGATAGCGCAGCAAACGCCGCACGCTGTCCAGCGCCATGGCGCGATGATGACGCCCCCAGCTGCGCCAGCGCCCGCTGGTACCGGCACGCTGAGTGCGCGCCCCACGCCGTGACGCTTCCTGTGGTTGGCGGCTCACCCTCCCTCCTCGTCGCCGACCAGGCGGCCATCTTGCAAGCGCAGGGTACGGTGCCGGAGACGGGCAATCAGCGCCAGATCGTGACTGGCGACCATGACCGTCGTTCCGATGCGATTGAAATCCTCGAACAGCGACATGATATCGGCGGACAACTGAGGGTCGAGGTTACCGGTGGGCTCATCGGCCAGCAGCAGGGCCGGCTTGTTGACCACGGCGCGGGCGATGCCCACGCGCTGCTGCTCGCCACCGGAAAGCTCTACCGGCAGCGCCTTTTCTCGATGCAGCAGGCCGACCTTGTCGAGGGCAGCACGCACTCGACGGGCCGCCTCGCGCGGCTCCATGCCCTGGATCTCCAGCGGCAGGGCGACGTTGTGATAGATGGAGCGGTCGAACAGCAGCTGGTGGTCCTGGAAGACCACGCCGATCTGGCGCCGGTAGAAGGGCACCTGGGTGGCATGGAGCTGGTCGATGTCATGGCCGGCCACCAGGATGCGCCCGCGGCTGGGACGCTCCAGGCGCATGATCAGGCGCAGCAATGAGCTCTTGCCCGCGCCCGAATGCCCGGTCAGAAAGACCATCTCGCCCCGCTTCACTCGGAAGTTGAGGTGGGCCAGGGCTTCGAAGCGCCCTCCATAGCGCTTGCCGACATGCTCGAAGGCAATCATTCCGAGGCGTCACCCTTGTCGAAGAGGGCATCCACGAAATCACGGGCGGCGAAGGGCCGCAGGTCGTCAAGGGTCTCGCCGACCCCGATAAAGCGAATCGGCGTCCCCAGCTGCTGCGCCAGGGCAAAGATGATACCGCCCTTGGCGGTACCATCCAGCTTGGTCAGGGTGATGCCGGTGACCGGCACCGCCTCGTTAAAGGTCGAGGCCTGGGACAGCGCATTCTGACCGGTACCGGCATCGAGCACCAGCATCACCTCGTGGGGCGCTTCGGCATCGAGCTTGCCGAGCACGCGGCGCACCTTCTTGAGCTCTTCCATGAGGTGCGACTTGTTGTGCAGGCGCCCGGCGGTGTCGGCGATCAGCACATCGACACCCCTGGCCTTGGCCGCGGCCAGGGCGTCATAGACCACCGAGGCACTGTCGGCCCCGGTATGCTGAGCCACCACCGGCACATCGTTACGCTCGCCCCAGATCTGCAACTGCTCGACGGCGGCGGCCCGGAAGGTATCGCCGGCGGCCAGCATCACGCTGCGCCCCTCGCGCTGGAAGCGCTGGGTCAGCTTGCCGATGGTGGTGGTCTTGCCCACGCCATTGACGCCGACCACCAGGATGACAAAGGGCCCCTGCCCCTTGGGCGGCAGCTCGAGAGGCTGAGTCACGCCCTCCAGCAGGGCGGTGAGCTCTTCCTGCAGGGCATGATAAAGGGCCTGGGGATCCTTGAGCTCCTTGCGCGACACCCGCTCGGTCAAGCGCTCGATGATCTCCGTGGTTGCCTCGATGCCCACATCCGCCATCAGCAGCTGGGTCTCGAGCTCCTCCATGAGATCATCGTCGATCTGCTTGCGCCCCATGAAGAGCCCTGCAAGCCCATCGGCCAGATTGGCTCGGGTCTTGCCCAGCCCCTGCTTGATGCGGGCAAACCAGCCTTTCTTCTCGCTGCGCGGCTTGTCCCTGGGCGCCACGGCGGCGGGTTCCGGTTCCGGTTCCGGTTCAGGCTCGGGCGTCGGCTCAGGCTCAGGGTTCGGCTCCGGTTCGGGCGTCGGCTCGGGCTCGGGAATCGGCTCCGGTTCGGGCTCACCTTCCGGCACCGGCGCCGGCTCGACTTCGGACAGGGGCTCGGCAGCCTGCGGCTCGCGGCGAGACTCGACATCCGGCGGCGTCTCAGACTCGGCCTCTCGGAGCGACTCGGGCTCTGCCGCGGCGGGCTGCTCTTCGGCCGGCGCTGACTCGTCGCGCTCGACCTCCTGCTCAGGCGTTTCGACCGCCTGATCCTGCTGCTTCTTCTTGCGCTTGAAAAAACCGAACATGGGGGGATTCAGCCTCGCGGGTGAACGAATGCCCACATCCTACCATCGCGCATCATGACTGTGGACACAGGGCCCGCTACAATCGCGCACATGACTCGACGACGTTCCCGACGCACGCCACCTGCCGCGCGTGGCCGCCCGGCCGGCCAGCCTCAGGGCAAGCTGCGCATCATCGGCGGCGAATACCGCCGCCGCCAGCTGCCGGTCCTCGACCTACCCGGGCTGCGCCCCACGCCCGACCGGGTGCGCGAAACCCTGTTCAACTGGCTGGGGCCGACGCTCGCCGGCTGTCGTGTGCTGGATCTCTTCGCCGGCAGCGGCGCCCTGGGCCTGGAAGCCCTGTCACGCGGCGCCGGTGACACGACCCTGGTCGAGCTCGACGCCCGAGCCAGCCGCACCCTGAGCGACAACTTGGCCAGCCTGGGCATCGCTCGGGCCGAGGTGGTCAAGTGCGACGCCCGCCGCTTTCTCGAGGGCGAGCCGGCCGCCTATTCGCTGGTGTTTGTCGACCCGCCCTTCCATCAGGACCTCGCCGCGCCCTGCTGTGCCGCCCTGGAGCAGGGCTGGCTTAGCGAAGAGGCGAGCATCTATGTGGAAACCGAAACATCACTCGAGCCACGGGTGCCCGACAACTGGACACTGCATCGCGAAGTACGCGCGGGAGAAGGCACGGGGCGACTCTATCGACGCCATCCCGGCCACCACGATTGCGGCGATAAAGACGCTTGCTGAGCCCCGCCGGCGGAGTTACGCTGCCGACTGCAGGAAGCGCTCAACGGGCCGAGCCCGACTCAGCTAGACATCACCAGGAGAAACGGATGAGCAACGAACTCTTCAACCAGCTCGAACAGAAGGTCTCCAGCGCCGTGGAGGCTCTGGAGTTGATGAAAATGGAAGCCGAGGAGCTGCGCGAGGAAAACACCCGCCTCAAGCAGGAACGCGAGGAATGGGAACGTCGCTTGTCCGCCCTGCTGGGCAAGCTCGACGAGATCGACACCGGCAGCGCGTCATCGTCGCAGGAAGCACAGCAGCAACCGGCCCACCAGCACGGTTGAGCCTTGGCTCACGCCTCGCGCATGCGGCGTGACATCAGCAAGGCGTCCTCCCGCCCGGCGCCGTCCAGCGATGGATAATAATCGCGACGGCGCCCGTCCTCGACAAACCCCCAGTGCCGATACAAGCGAATGGCCCCGGCATTGCCGACCCTGACCTCGAGCTGCAGAGATTCACTGCGCCAGCCGCGTGCCTCACCCAGCACCGCTTGCATCAACCGCCCGGCCAGGCCCTGCCGGCGCTCCCCGGGCGCCACCAGCAGAGACTGCAGCTCGGCATCGAAGGGCAGACGCGACACATGGGCATAGGCAAGCAAGCGCCCGTCCGCCTGGATCCCCAGGAGCCGCTCACTGCGATCCAGAAGGGCCGGCTTCAAGCGGCCCGCCGCCAGGGGGAAGGGTTGCGAGACCCGCTCGAGCTCGACCACCGCGGCCAGATCGGCAGCGTCCAGCGGGCGCACCTCAGCGGCCGGCATCGCTTGTGCTCCACAGCCCTGGCCAGTCGGCCAGCTCCGGCAGCAGGCGCCTCTTGGCCTCGGCGCTCGCGCTGAGCGTCTGCAGGTCAGGCCCATGCCAGACCGGCAATGACAGCAACTCGCTCCAGCCATCTCCCAGATTCAGCAACTGACCCAGCACGCCGGGATCAGCGAAGGCCTCGCCGAACAGCAGCAGGCGCTCGGGCTGCCAGCCGCGCTGGCGACGGCCATTGAGGAAGGCGCGCAGCCCATCCTGAGCCTCATCCAGCGGTGACTCCACCGGCAGGCCTTCGAGCTGTGGCCAGCGAAAGCTCTCGAAGCGCGGCGCCTGGCCGGGCACCACGGCAGCCGCGCGCAGCAGATTGCCCAGCAGGCGATACTCGGTGTCGCTGGGCCCGTGCTCTGTGGGTAGCACCACCAACCAACGACCATCCAGACAGCTGATCTGCCAGGTGAAACGCAGGGCCTGCGCGGGCGTGGCATGCCCGGGAGATGCGGCCGCCTCGGCAGACTCGGCGAGTGAAGGCGATGTCGCGGGGTCCTCAACGGCCTGCTCGGCGGCCTGCCCCGGCACCAGATCCCCCAGCAGGGCCCGCGCCTTGCGCGGCCCGGCCGGTGGTCGCACGCTGTCTTGCCGCGGCTGGCTGGGCTGAGCCCGGGCGTCACCGGCGTCGTCCAGCAGGGCATGCAGCCGCTCACCGGGAGCGCTGGCAGTCTCCGAGGCGGGCGACTCCCACTCACAGGATGGCGTTTCCAGCGCATTGGGCATCCGGTAACGCGCCACCCAGGCCGTGAGCCCCATGGCCTCCAGGTACTGCAGCCGATGCGGCTCGCTGGTCACGATCCGTCACCGCCCCGGCAGTCCGGCGAGTCCGGCCGCGAAGCGCCACGTGACTGCCATTCGCCGGGCGTGTAGGGGTGCAGGGCCAGGGCATGTACCGGCCCGGCCAGTTCATCGGCCAGCAACGCATAGATCTGTTGATGGCGCTTGACCGGCATCAGGCCTTCGAAACGCGCCGACACCAGGGTGACCTTGAAGTGGGTCTCGGCATTGGCCGGCACATTGTGTCGATGACTCTCGTTCTCCACCGTCAGAAAGGTGGGTTCGAGGGCCTGGAGCTTCTCTTCGATGGTCGACTGGGTGCTCATGTCGGCTCCCCGATGATGAGTGGTGAATGCACAATCAGGCTCTCATTGTACGCTTTCAGAAGCGTCGCGACGACGGGCACGCATCGCGCCCTGCGCGCGCGAGACACGTGCCAGGCTCGTCAGCAGGGCCAGCCCGCCGGCCACCGCACCACCCCACAGGGCCCACTGTACCGGTGCTCCGGTCGACAGGCAGGCCCCGACCAGCGCCACCCCCATGGCCTGACCGACGGTGCGCGTGGTGCTCATCACGCCTGACGCATTGGCGCTGCGCTCGACCGGCACGCTGGTCATCAGCTCGCGATTGTTGGGCGGCTGAAAGAGGCCGAAGCCAAGGCCGCAGAGGGCAGTACGCCACAGGCAGTCGAGTATCCCGGCCTGCTCCCCCAGGCCTCCCAGCGCCAGCAGGCCGGCGATCAGCACCACCAGGCCCAGGCTGGCGATCAGTCCGGGGTTGACCCGATCGGCGAGGCGCCCCGCCAGCGGCCCGCCCAGCATGATCATCAGGGGCCAGGGGGTAAACAAAAAGGCGGTTTCCAGCGGCGAAAACCCCATGCCCTGCTGATAGAGGAACGACAGGGCCACAAAGGCCAGCCCCTGGCCGACGAACGCCAGCCCCTGGGATACCACGGCCAGGCTGAAACGCGGCTGACGAAACAGCGTCAACGGCAGAATGGGAAAAGCCACCCGCTGCTGGCGCCGCACGAAGAGCCCGCCGGCGATCAGGCTCAGCGCCAGCCAGCCCAGCGTGCGCCAGAGCGGCGTCTGGTGCCCCACGCCATCCAGGGCCAGGAAAAGCGCGCCCAGCATGAGTATCGCCCCGCAGGCCCCGGGGCCATCGAAACCGCCACGCCGCCCTCGCTCACGGGGCAAGGCCCGCCAGGCCAGCAGTACCGCCAGCATGCCGATGGGCACCGGCAGGGCGAACAGCCAGGGCCAATCGGCCACCGACAGCACCAGCCCGCCGATCGCCGGCCCGGCGGTATAGCCGGTGGCGACGACCAGCGAGCTCAACCCCAGGGCACTTCCCAGCAACCGCGTGGGGAAAATGCTGCGATACAGCGACGGGCCGATCGACAGGGTCGCTGCCGCTCCCATGCCCTGCAGCGCCCGAAAACCCAGCAGCATGTCGAGATCCCGGGACAGGGCACTGCCGGCCGCCGCCACCACGAACAGACTCAGCCCGGCCACATAGAGCCGACGCCGGCCGATGATCTCGCTGAGTGCCGAAAAGACCAGCAGAAAGGCGGCACAGACCACCTGAAAGATATTGGTCACCCAGACCGCACTGGAGGACGGCACCTCCAGGCCAGCGGCAATCGAGGGCAGGGCCAGGTTGATCATGGTGGCATCGACCACGGCCATGGTGGTGCCGCAGATCAGCGCCAGCACGGCCAGCCGGCGTTCCGGGCCGGGCAGGCCGTCATCGCCCTCGCGGGTCGCAAAGAGTCGGCTCATGCGTCAGGGTCCATAACATGCAAAAACCGGCACGGGGCCGGCTTCAGCGTGATCCACTCGCACCACACACCGCCGCGGGCGGAGTGGCGCGGTGCGTCAGGGCATCAGTCCTGATCAGTTTCCAGCAGCATGCTGTCGTCTACCTCGGCGATTTCCAGCGCGGCCTCGTTATCCAGATCGATGGCCAGGTAGCTGTGCTCGACCCGCACGAAACGCTGAAAGAGCGACCAGTCCAGGGTCTCGGGCCACTGGCGCTCGTCTTCTTCCCAGGCGCGTAGCTCGGTCTCGAGAATCTCGAGGTAACGTTCGCGCACGAAGGCGTCGAGATTTTCCGGGGTATCCATCTCGGGAATCAGGTAAACGGTACTTTCCCGTTCGACGTCTTCCAGCGCCAGATCGTCATCCCCGACGGTGGGTTCCAGCGCATTGATCCAGTCCACGAAGTGCTGGGTCGGCCTGACACTCAGGGCGGAGCGGTTGAGCAGTTTCATCACGGTCTCCTCGACGTCGAAACGCTGACCATTATGGGCGCCAGAGGCGCCCCTTACCAACATTTCTGCAACGCAGCGCCATCAGTCTGCAACTTGCCAGCATCCTCACCACCCGGGAAGGAGCAAGGGCGCCGGGGACAAACCGGAGAGGAGGTCCGACGCCATGAAAGGCGTCGGTAGCGCCCAGGGAGGGGTTCATAGCGCCTCCTCGAGGGCTTGTCACCGGATCAGCCCCGCGCCAACGGTTGGTTGCTGAGCAAAGCGCCCCGCGCAACGCCGCGATTTGCGCGCGCAGGCATTTAAGCAGTACTTCCCTCGGGGCGCATGGCCGGAAACAGCAAGACATCGCGGATCGAGGCGCTGTCCGTGAGCAGCATCACCAGCCGGTCGATGCCGATGCCCTCGCCCGCCGTCGGCGGCATGCCATACTCCAGGGCCCGGACATAGTCGGCATCATAGTACATGGCCTCGTCGTCGCCGGCCTCCTTCTCGGCCACCTGAGCGGCAAAGCGCTCGGCCTGGTCCTCGGCATCATTGAGCTCGGAGAAACCATTGGCCAGCTCGCGGCCACCGACGAAGAACTCGAAACGCTCGGTGACGAAGGGATTGCTGTCCTTGCGACGCGCCAGCGGGCTGACCTCGGTGGGATAGTCGGTGATGAAGGTCGGCTGCTGCAGACGATGCTCGACGGTCTCCTCGAAGATCTCGATCTGCACCTTGCCGAGCCCCCAGCCCTCCTGGAGCTTGATACCCAGTCGCTTTGCAATCTCGCGGGCGGCGGATGCGTCGGCCAGCGCCTCGGCGCTGATGTCATCGTTATAGGCCAGGATGGCATCGAAGACGCTGAGACGCTCGAAGGGCTTGCCGAAATCATATTCGACGCTGTCAAGCACCTCGCCCTCGGCGTCCCTCACGCTATTGATCACCAGAGAGTCGCCCAGCACCGTGCGCGTCACCTGACGCAGCATGGCCTCGGTGAAGTCCATCAGGTCATGGTAGTCCGCATAGGCCTGGTAGTACTCGACCATGGTGAACTCGGGGTTGTGACGCGTGGACAGCCCTTCGTTGCGGAAATTGCGGTTGATCTCGAAGACCTTCTCGAAGCCGCCCACCACCAGTCGCTTGAGGTAAAGCTCCGGGGCGACGCGCAGGTACATGTCCATGTCCAGCGCATTGTGGTGGGTGATGAAGGGCCGTGCCGTGGCGCCGCCGGGGATCTGCTGCAGCATCGGCGTCTCGACTTCCATGAAACCGTGGTCCTCGAAGAAGCGGCGCATGGCGCTGATCACGCCGGCGCGGGTCTTGAAGACATCCCGCGAGCCGGGGTTCATGATCAGGTCGACATAACGCTGACGATAGCGAGCCTCCATGTCGGTCAGACCATGGAACTTGTCGGGCAGCGGGCGCAGGCTCTTGGTCAGCAGCCGCGCCTGCTCCATCATCACGTAGAGATCGCCCTTGCCCGACTTGTGCACCGGCCCGCTGCCGGCCACGATGTCGCCGATGTCCCAGCCCTTGATGTCCTCGAGCAGCTCGGCCGGCAGGCCCTTCTTGTCGACATACAGCTGAATCTGACCGGACACGTCCTGGATGACGATGAAGGGCCCGCGCTTGCGCAGGATACGCCCGGCCACGGCCGCCGGACGGCCCAGGGACTCGAGCTCGGCCTTGTCCTTCTCGCCCAGCTCTTCCTGCAGCTCCGCGGCCAGGCTGTCACGCCGGAAGTCATTGGGGAAGGCACTGCCTCCCTCGACGGCAGCACGTTCACGGCGTTCGGCCAGCTTGGCACGGCGCTCCGCGATCAGGTGATTCTCGTCGGTGGTCGCCGCGGAGGCCTGTGAGTTCTCCTGGTGGGCCATATTGCTACCTGTCATAAGTGGTCTACGGGCTTCGGATCGCGAGTTTCGAGCTGCGGGCCTCGAGCTTCAAGCTGCGGATTACGAGTTTCGAGCTGCGGGCCTCGAGCTTCGAGCTGCGGGTTGCGAGTTTCGAGCTGTGAGGCGGTTTCATTGCAGCTTCCGGCTTCAAGCTTCGGGGTTGGCTCGTTTCTCACAGTTCGTTTCTCGTAGCTCGTCCCTCGCAGCTCGCCTCGCGGGGCGCGTTACAGCCCCTGCTTCAAGCTGGCGATGATGTACTGATCCAGGTCACCGTCCAGCACCTTCTCGCAACTGCTGGACTGCACGCCGGTCCGCAGGTCCTTGATGCGCTGGTCATCCAGCACATAGGAACGGATCTGGCTTCCCCAGCCGATGTCGGACTTGGAGTCCTCGGCTTCCTGTTTGGCGGCATTGCGCTTTTCCATCTCGAGTTCCCACAGCTTCGCCCGCAGCTGTTTCATGGCGAAGTCGCGGTTGGCGTGCTGGCTGCGCTGGCTCTGGCAGGCCACCACGATACCGGTGGGCTCGTGAGTCACACGCACTGCGGAATCGGTGGTGTTGACGTGCTGGCCGCCGGCGCCACTGGAGCGATAGGTGTCAACGCGCAGGTCCGAGGGGTTGATCTCCACCTCGAAACTGTCGTCCACCTCGGGCGACAGGAACACCGAAGCGAAGGAGGTGTGACGCCGGCCGCCGGAATCGAACGGGCTCTTGCGCACCAGACGATGAACGCCGGTCTCGGTGCGCAGCCAGCCGAAGGCGTACTCGCCCTGGATGTGCACGGTGGCCGACTTGATGCCGGCCACATCACCGGCCGAGAGCTCGATCAGATCGGTCTTGAAGTCGTGATGCTCGGCCCAGCGCAGGTACATGCGCAGCAGCATATTGGCCCAGTCCTGGGCCTCGGTGCCGCCAGAACCCGCCTGAATATCCAGATAGGCGTTGTTGGGGTCCATCTCGCCGGAGAACATGCGCCGGAACTCGAGCTTCTCGAGATTGGCCTGGAGGCCCTCGAGCTCACGGCTCACTTCATCGACCGTGTCCGTGTCATCTTCCATCTCGGCCAGCTCGAGCAGGTCGCGGTTGTCGTTCAGACCGCGCTCCAGTTCATCGATGGTCTCCACCACCATCTCGAGGGTCGCCCGCTCCTTGCCAAGCTTCTGGGCATGATCAGGATCGCTCCAGACGTTGGGGTCCTCGAGCTCACGAGTGACTTCTTCTAGCCGTTCTTTCTTTTCGGCATAGTCAAAGATACCCCCTCAGGACGTCTGTCCGTTCAGACAGGTCCTTGATGAGGTTATTGATAGGATTGACTTCCTGCATGACGCTCGCCTAGTTTTTGAAAATGTCCGCCACACCCTAAAGCGTGTCGGCGGCCAAGGAAGGATCAGGTATTGTAGCCAAATGCCGTCACAGCGTCATCCCGTCTTGCCGTCGCGCCCTCTCGCATCGCACCGCGGCACATGGCACGCTGATATGACAGAGCGGGTTTCACTCGCCCATGACATCCCAATAAAGAAGGGACTCAAGATGCATCAACGCACGTCCCTGATGAGCGGCATAGCGCTTGCCTCTGCCCTGATGGCGTCGCCCGTGGCGGCACAGACCCTAGACATCGGCATCAGCGGCGACCCGAGCTCACTAGATCCCTCGCGAATCACCGGCGGTGTCTGGGAAGAGGACGTGCTGCGCGACATCTTCGAGGGCCTGATCGCCGTCAATGCCCAGGGCGAGATGATCCCCGGCGCGGCCAGTGACTGGACCGTCAGCGAGGACGGCAAGCGCTGGACCTTCACCCTGCGCGATGAGCTGCGCTGGTCGGACGGCGAACCGCTGACCGCCGAGGACTTCGTGTTCGCCCTGCGCCGCCAGGTGAACCCGGCAACCGCCTCCAACTATGCACATCGCCTCTATCCGGTGGTCAACGCCCAAGCGGTCAACGCCGGCGACAAGCCACTGGATGCGCTCGGCGTGGAAAGCCGGGATGACGGCCGCACCCTGGTCATCCACCTCGAGGAGCCCGCGGCCTACTTCCTCAAGACCCTGATCCTGCCCTTCGGCTACCCGCTGCCCGAGCACGCGGTCGAGGAGCATGGCGACGCCTGGAGCAAGCCCGAGAACATCGTCGTCAACGGCGCCTTCAAGCCCGTCAGCCGGGTCGCCAACACCCGCCTGGAAACCGCCCGCAACCCGGCGTATCACGCCGCCGACAGCGTCAGCCTGGAGGGCGTCAACTTCTTTCCGGTGGAGGACAAGAACGCCGGTATCTCGCGCTTCCGGGCCGGCGAGCTGGATATCCTGCGCGACTTCCCGGCGGCCCGCTATCAGTGGCTCGAGGACAACCTGCCGGAGGCCACCCGGATCACGCCCTCGCTGGGCAGCTATTACTATGCCTTCAACCTGGCCGAGAACTCCCCGGTCGCCGACAGGCGCATCCGCGAAGCCCTGTCGCTGGCCATTCGCCGCGAGGTGATCGCCAACCAGTTGCTCGATGGCGCCGTCACCCCGGCCCACTCACTGGTGCCCACCGGCGTCAACCACTACACCCCCGCCGTGCAGCCGGGGCTCGACGAGGACATGGAAACCCGCATGGCCCGCGCCCGCGAGCTCATGCAGGAAGCCGGCCATGGCCCGGACAACCCGCTGGAGCTGACCCTGCGCTACAACAGCAGCGAAGAGCACCAGCGTATCGCGGTAGCAGTAGCCGCCATGTGGGAGCCGCTGGGCGTCGAAGTCGAGATGCGCGCCAGCGAAGCCAATGTGCACTATTCCGAGCTCATGGAGGCCGACTTCCAGGTCGCCCGCGCCGCCTGGATCTCCAGCTACGACGATGCCCAGAACTTCCTTCAGCTGCTCTCCAGCGAAGGCACGAACAATTACGGCAACTATGCCAACCCGGAATTCGACCGCCTGCTCGGCGAGGCCGACCGCGAGTCGGACGACGACGCGCGGCGCGACATGATGGAGCGCGCCGAGGCCATGGCGCTGGCCGACTATCCGCTGGCACCCATCTATCTCTACAGTGCTCGCAACCTGGTCGACCCGGCCCTGAACGGCTGGGAGAACAACGCACTGGACATGCATCCGTCGCGTTACGTCTCGCTCGACGAAACCAACTGAGCCGACCGACCTGCGCCCCCGCTACTGCGGGGCGCAGCGGTGTGTCTGCGCTTCACTGATCAGGAGTCTTCATGTCCGCCTTACCACTGCAACGGAATGCTTCCGGCCTGGCGCTCGGCCTGGCCATGGCCACCACGACCCTCTTCGCTTCCACCACCCAGGCACAGACGCTGGACATCGGTGTCATGGGCGAGCTGGCGTCCTTCGACACCTCTCAGGTGGCGGGCGGCGTCTGGGAGTCCCAGGTGCTGATGGACGTCTACGAGGGGCTCTTCAAGCTCGCTCCCGATGGCAAGCTGCTGCCAGGCATGGCGACGGATCACGAGGTCTCCGAGGACGGCCGAACCTACACCTTCCACCTGCGCCAGGACGCCCGCTGGTCGGATGGCGAGCCCGTCACCGCCGAGGATTTCGTCACCGGCTGGCGCCATCTGCTGAAGCCCCGCAATGCTTCCAAGTAAGCCTACATGCTGTATCCGGTGGTCAATGCCGAGGCCATCAACCGCGGCGAGATGCCCCCGGAAAAGCTGGGGGTCGAGGCGCTGGATGACGGGCGCACCCTGCGCGTCGAGCTGGAGCATTCCACCCCCTACTTCCCGCAGCTGCTGACCCACTACACGGCCTACCCGTTGCCCACCCATTTGCTCGAAGCGCACGGCAGCGACTGGGTCGACCTCGAGCATACCGCCACCAATGGCGCCTTCACGCCGGTGGAATGGGTCTCCCAGTCGCGCATCAGCGTGGAGCCCAACAGCCAGTACTATGACGCCGAGCAAGTCAGCCTCGAGCGGGTCAATTACCACACCAGCGAAGACCGCAGTGCCGCGCTGTCGCGCTTTCGTGCCGGGGAGCTGGATATCGTCCGCGAATATGCCTCGGAGCGCTATCAGTGGCTGCAGGAGAACCTGCCGGAGGCCACCCGGATGGCGCCCTACCTGGGCAGCTATTACTACGTCTTCAACCACCGCGACGGCCATCCCACCGGTGATGCCCGGGTACGCGAAGCCCTCAGCCTGGCGATTCGCCGCAAGGTCATTGCCGAGCAGTTGATGCAGGGCACCTTCGAGCCCGCCAACGCCTTCGTGCCACCCGGTGTCAACCACTACGAAGGGGTCGATGAGGCGCCCACCGCCGGCAAGATGGAAGCCCGCATGGCGCAGGCCAGAAAGCTGCTGCAAGAGGCCGGTTATGGTCCCGACAACCCCCTGGAGCTGCGCCTGCGCTACAACTCCAGTGAAGAGCACAAGCGCATTGCCGTGGCCATCGCCGCCATGTGGCGGCCGCTGGGCGTCGAGGTCGAGCTGATCAATGCCGAGGCCACGGTGCACTACCAGACCATCGCCGAAGGCGACTTCGATGTAGCCCGGGCCGGCTGGGTCGCCGACTACAATGACGCCGAGAACTTCCTCACCCTGCTCGAGTCCGGCGTGGGCAACAACTACGGCGCCTACGCCAACCCGGCATTCGATGAGTTGCTGGCAGAGGCTGCCCGGACCCAGGACGCCGATGCCCGCCAGGCCCTGCTGGAAGAGGCCGAGACGCTGGCCATGCAGGACCATGCCGTGGCACCGCTGCTCTATTATGTGAGCCGCAACCTGGTCAACCCGGCACTGGATGGCTGGCAGAACAACATCGAGGATGACCATCCCTCGCGCTGGATCAGCTTCGAGGAGTGAGTCCTTGCTGAACTACATTGCCAAACGACTGGCCATGGCGATCCCGACCCTGTGGATCGTCATCACGCTGTCGTTCTTCCTTATGCGGCTCGCCCCGGGCGGCCCCTTCGATGGCGAACGCCAGCTGCCGCCGGAGATCGAGGCCAACCTGATGGCCGCCTATCACCTGGATGAGCCCCTGTGGATGCAGTACCTGCGCTACATGGGCAACCTCCTGCAGGGCGACTTCGGGCCTTCGTTCAAGTACAAGGACTTCTCGGTCACCGAGTTGATCATGCAGGGCTTCCCGGTCAGCCTCGAGCTGGGTGCCCTGGCGATTGGCCTGGCCCTGTTGCTGGGCCTGCCGATGGGCGTGATGGCCGCGCTGAAGCGCAACACTGCCCTGGACTACAGCCTGATGGGCGTGGCGCTGGGCGGCATCGCCATTCCAAACTTCGTGATCGCCCCGCTGATGGCGCTGTTGTTCGGGGTGCTGCTCGGCTGGCTGCCGGTGGGCGGCTGGAACGGCGGCGCCCTGCCCAACCTGGTCCTGCCGGTGGTGGCTCTGGCCATCCAGCAGATTGCCTATGTGGCGCGCATGATGCGCGCCTCGATGATCGAGGTGCTGGGCAGCCACTACATCCGCACCGCAAGGGCCAAGGGGCTGCGCGAGCACGAGGTGATCCTGCGCCATGCGCTGCGGCCGGCCATGCTGCCGGTACTCTCCTACCTGGGGCCCGCCATCGCGGGGATCATCACCGGCTCGGTGGTCATCGAGCAGATCTTCGGCCTGCCGGGCATCGGCCGCTATTTCGTGCAGGGCGCCCTCAACCGCGACTACACCCTGGTGATGGGCACGGTGGTCTTCTACGGCGTGCTGATCGTGCTGATGAACCTGATCGTCGACCTGCTGTATTCCCTGTTCGACCCGCAGATCCGCTATGACGACTGATCGGAGCGCGCCATGACATCCTCTTCCCACGCCAGCACTGATGACCCGAGCACCACCGTCGCCGGTGAGAGCCTGGGCCGCGAGGCCTGGCGCCGCCTGCGTCAAAACCGCGCCGCCATGGCCAGCCTGATTATGCTGGGCGTCATCACTCTGGCCTGCGTCGTCGGCCCCTGGCTGCTGCCCTGGGGACTGGCCGAGGTCGACTGGAACGCCTTCGGTGTGCCGCCGACGCTCGAGGGCAACCACTTCCTGGGCACCGACGCCAATGGCCGCGACCTGCTGACCCGCAGCCTGTACGGCGGCCGCATCTCGCTGTCGGTGGCGCTGGTGGCAACCCTGGTCAGCCTGGTGATCGGCGTGCTCTACGGTGCCATCGCCGGCTACATGGGCGGCCGCGTGGACAGCCTGATGATGCGCTTCGTCGACATCATGTATTCGCTGCCTTTCATGTTCCTGGTGATCCTGCTGATGGTGGTGCTGGGCCGCAACATCCTGCTGATCTACGCCGCCATCGGTGCCGTGGAATGGCTCGACATGGCGCGCATCGTGCGCGGCCAGACGCTCTCGCTGAAGCGCCGCGAGTTCATCGAGGCCGCCCATGCCCTGGGGGTCAGGGACTCGACCATCGTGCTGCGCCACCTGATCCCCAACTCCGTGGGGCCGGTGATCATCTATGTCACCCTGACCGTGCCCAAGGTGATCCTGCTGGAGAGCTTCCTGTCCTTTCTGGGGCTCGGGGTGCAGGAGCCGCTGACCAGCTGGGGGGTACTGATCAGCGAGGGCACCGCCAACATGCAGGGCGCGCCCTGGATGCTGATCGTGCCGGCGGTCTTCCTGGCGGTGACCCTGTTCTGTCTCAACTTTCTCGGTGATGGACTGCGCGATGCCCTCGACCCACGCACCCGTTGAACCGCGCCTCTACCGCACGCCCAGGCCGGCCGCAACGTTCGACACCACTCGCCAGGGGAGGCCGAGATGACCACACCGCTGCTCGAGATCGATAACCTCAGGGTCGACTTCGATCTGCCCACGGGGCCCGTCACCGCGGTCAAGGACGTCAGCTTCTCGATCGGCGAGAACCAGACCCTGGCACTCGTCGGCGAGTCCGGCTCCGGCAAGTCGGTCACCTCCACCGCCGTGATGCGTTTGCTGCCCGAGATGGCTCGCATCTCCGGGAAGATACGCTTCGCCGGTGAAGACCTGACAGAGGCATCGGCATCACGCATTCGCCAGCTGCGCGGCAACGACATCTCGATGATCTTTCAGGAGCCGATGACCTCGCTCAACCCCTTGCAGCGCATCGGCCGCCAGGTCGCCGAAGTGCTGAAGAAGCATCGCAGCATGAGCGGCAAGGCCGCACGGGCCCGGGTGCTGGAACTCCTCGAGCAGGTGGGCATTCCCGAAGCGCAACGCCGCATCGACAGCTATCCCTACGAACTCTCCGGCGGCCAGCGCCAGCGGGTGATGATCGCCATGGCACTAGCCTGCGAGCCCCGCCTGCTGATCGCCGATGAGCCGACCACCGCCCTGGACGTCACTGTGCAGGCGCAGATACTGGAGCTGCTGCGCGACCTCCAGCGGCGCTATGGCATGGCCATCCTCTTCATCACCCACGATCTGGGGTTGGTGCGACAGTTCGCCGAGCGCGTCTGCGTCATGCGTCATGGCGAGCTGGTCGAGTCGGGCAGCACCGCCGAGGTCTTCGCCGCCCCCCGGCACGACTACACGCGCATGCTGCTGGAGGCCGAGCCACGCGGCCACAAGCCACCGGTAGCCGCGGACGCGCCCCTGTTGCTGCAGGCCAGGAACATGCGGGTGCGCTTCACGACCCGCAAGCGGCTCTTCGCGGCCGACGACGTCTTCGAGGCCGTGCGTGGCATCACGCTAGACGTGCAGCGCGGCCAGACGGTCGGCATCGTCGGCGAGTCCGGCTCCGGCAAGTCGACCCTGGGCCGCGCCCTGCTGCGGCTGCTCGACAGCCAGGGCCAGTTACGCTTCGAGGACACGGACATCTCGGGCTTCGACAAGGCACTGATGCGCCCGCTGCGCTCACGCATGCAGGTAGTCTTTCAGGACCCCTTCGGCTCGCTCTCGCCACGCCTGACCGTAGGCGAGATCATCAGCGAGGGGCTGAGAGTGCACTTCCCCGAGCTGGACCGCCGGGAACGCGAGCGCCGCGTCATCGAGGCGCTGGAGGACGTCGCCCTGGATCCGCTGATGCGCAAGCGCTATCCGCATGAGTTTTCCGGCGGCCAACGCCAGCGCATCGCCATCGCCCGCGCCCTGGTCCTCAAGCCCGACTTCCTGCTGCTCGATGAACCCACCTCGGCGCTGGACCGCTCGGTGCAGGTCACGGTGATCGAGCTGCTGCGCCATCTCCAGGACAAGTACGGGCTGACGTATGTGTTCATCAGCCACGACCTGGCCGTGGTGCGTGCCCTGTCCGATACCGTGCTGGTCATGAAGGACGGCATGGTGGTCGAACAGGGCGCCACCGAAAGCGTATTCGCCAACCCGCGAGAGGCCTATACCCGGGAGCTGATGCGCGCCGCCTTCGTCGACCCCGCCGCCTGAGCCGAAACCGCGGCTGTCACCCTAACGCGCCCCGAAAATAACGAACCCCGGCAGGCCGGGGTTCATCATCTCTGCACATGGATCGGGTGGGATCAGAAGCGATAACCTAGCGAAAGCGCGAAGACATCCGCCGAGACCTCATAGGTACCGGAGAGATCGCCGCGGGTGGCGTTTTCCGGCTTGGCACCGGACTGGTTGATATCGCCATCGTCACCGAAGACCCGCATGTAGCCCGCGGTCACACTGAGGTCGGTGGTCGGCATCCAGGTCGCCCCCAGGGTCGCCCACTGACGGTCGGCATCCGGTACGCGCGGCGTGCGGTGCTCGGCATCCGGCACCGGCGACTCGTCGACACCAACACCGGCCCGCAGCAGCCACTGGCGGTTGACCTTGTAGTTGGCCCCCACGGAGAACGCCCAGGTATCGTTCCAGTTTTCCTCGGTGGTGCTGATGTCCTGACCGCCGGACTCGACGACCAGCTCATCGAAGCTGCTCCACTCGGTCCATTCGGCATTGGCCATCAGCGCGAACCGGTCACTCACCTCATGATAGATGCCCAGGTTCATGTTGGCCGGGGTGGTCAGGTCGGCCGTGCCACCGGCATCACGCCGCTTCCCCATGGCCTGTACGCCGGCCAGCACCTGCTGGCCGGTCGGGTTGTCGGATCGATAGCGGACATCCCCCTCCAGCGTCAGGTCGACTTCCGAGCGATAGCTGATGCCCAGTCGGGTCTGGTCGGTGGCCTGGAACAGCGCCCCCAGGGTGTAGCCGTAGCCCCAGTCATCGCCGGTCACCTCAACCATGCCATCAGCATTGCCGATCGCCGCCTGCGGCAGCTGACCGAGTTTCGCGCCGGCATAACCGAGATCAATGGCTCTGGAGAGGGTGGCATCGGCGTACTGCGCCCGCAGACCAAACGCCAGGTCGAGCCGGTCGGTGGCCTGATAATTGAATGTCGGCTGGATGTCGATGGTTTCGAGCTCGGTCTCGATGGCGTGATAGCGACCGATCCAGTCATTGTCGTACTTGGTCGACAGACCATAGGGCGCCGAGACCGAAAGCCCGAAGTCCATGCGCTCATTGAGGTCGGTCTTGAAGGCGAAGCTCGGCACCCAGGCCTCCTCGCCGCCCTGGCGGGAGACTCCCAGGTTATAACTGTTGTCCTTATCGGCCGGGCTCGCCGACGCATCGGTGAGCTCGAATTGAGCGTCGATGAAAGAGATGCCGCCAGCCAGCTGGGTGCCCTCGGCATTGCCGATGGCCGCCGGGTTGTAGGTCATGTAACTGACATCCTCGGCACCGGCCGCGGCACCGGCCATGGCGTTACCCAGCGCCTTGGCGCTCTGTTCACGCACCTGGAAACCGGACGCCGACGCCTGACTCGCGGCCAGCAGGGCGGACCCCAGGGTCACGGCAACGGTGATCTTGTTGAGCTTGTTATGCATGAGCGGACATCCCTAAACATGATCGATGATTGTTATGACACCAGTCGCAGCACGACCTTATGGCAACAGTGTTTGCGAAACCTCGGCAAAGTCGCAAGTCCAAACGTTTGTTTTAACGCCAAATGGCCTCATACTTTAGTCATACGCCAGTAAATAGCACACGTTTTCAATGTATTACACTGCTACGAGTGCTGCGGCAAAAGACGTTTCAACGGAAGGCATTTCCCCGTGCACTTGACCCTTGTGTAACCCAAGGGTTTTACACTGCTGTCATCGCCACCCCTGGACGAGGGCAAGATGAAAGTCAGCGAATTGGCTCGCAAGGCCGGCGTTACCGCCGAGACGGTGCGCCACTATACCCGGGAGGGCCTCCTGGCCCCGCGGCGGGACCCCCACAACGGCTATCACCTCTTCGATCACACCGATCTGGAGCGTCTGCAGTTCATCCAGCGCGCCCGCACCCTGGGCTTCAGCATCGCCGAGATCCATCAGATCCTCGAGCATGCCGATCAGGGCGATTCGCCCTGCCCGCTGGTGCGAGACCTGATGGCCGAGCGCCTGCCGCAGATCCGCGCCCGCATCCGTGAACTCGAGGAGCTGGCCGCGCGCATGGAGCAAGCGCTGGCGGCCTGGTCCGAGATGCCGGATGGCACACCGGATGGCCATAGTCTGTGCCGGCTGATCGAGAGCTTCCCCGAGCCGCTTTCGAGCGACGCTGAAAAACGACCGGAGGCATCCTCATGAGCACTCTGTTCGAGCGCTGGATTCCCGACATGAGCTGCCAGGCTTGCGTCGGGCGCATGCGTCACGCCATCCGCTCACAGGACGCCGACGCCGAGGTCAGCGGCGAGCCCGCCGACAAGCGGCTGACGGTCACCACCGCGCTGAGCGGCGAGGCCCTGGATGCCGCCCTCGAAGACGCGGGCTACCCGCCCGGGGCTCGTGAGAACGACGCGGCGACAGCCCCCGATGACGAAAACTCGGCGGCGACAGACAGCGCGGATGCCGGCACCACGCAGCGACTGTCGATCACCGGCATGAGCTGTGCCGGCTGTGTGCGCAGTGTGCAGAGCGCCCTGGAAAATACGCCGGGCGTGAGCGCGGCCAGCGTCAACTTCGGCACCCATACCGCCCGGGTCACGGGTACGGCGAGCACCGAGGACCTGGTCACGGCCGTGGAAGGCGTCGGCTATGGCGCCGAGCCGGTGGTCGACATGCGTCAGGCGGAAAAGACTCGTGCCGAGCGTGACAAGGCCGAGTATCGACGCCTGATGCGCGGTGCCGGCGGCGCGCTGGCCCTGGCCGTGCCACTGATGCTCAGCATGTGGTTCTTCCACCCGCCGCCGGTGGGCGGCGGCAGGCTCTACTGGTTGGTGGTCGGCCTGCTGACCCTAGGGGTCCTGATCCTGCCCGGCCGCCATTTCTTCGCCAATGCCTGGAAGAGCCTGCGTCACCGGCAGGCCAACATGGATACCCTGATCGCCATGGGCACCGGCACCGCCTGGCTCTACTCGATGGCGGTAGTGGCCTTCGCCGGCGCCCTGCCTGAAGCGGCACGGGGCATCTACTTCGAGGCCTCGTCGATGGTCATCGGCCTGGTACTGCTGGGCAATGCCCTGGAGCTGCGCGCCCGCGGCAGGACCAGTGAGTCCCTGCGACGCCTGCTCGATCTGCAGAGCCGAACCGCGCGGGTGATCCGAGACGGCGAAGAACAGGAGCTCGACATCGATGCGGTAGGCGCCGGCGATCACCTGCGAGTACGACCCGGCGAGCGCTTCGCAGTGGACGGCGAGGTGCTGGAGGGTTCCAGCCATGTCGACGAATCCATGCTCACCGGCGAGCCAGCACCAGTAGCCAAGGCGATTGGCGATGAGGTCAGTGCCGGCACCGTCAACGGCAAGGGCTCGCTGGTCTACCGGGCCACTCGGGTGGGCGCCGACACCCGCCTCGGCCGCATCACCGAGCAGGTCGCCAACGCCCAGAATTCACGGCCGCCGATTGGCCGGTTGGCCGACCGTATCTCCAGCATTTTCGTGCCAGCGGTGATGATCCTCGCCGTCCTTACCGCTCTGGTGTGGTTCAACCTGGGGCCCGAGCCACGGGTGATTCACATGCTGGTCACCGCCACGACGATTCTGATTATCGCCTGCCCCTGCGCCCTGGGACTCGCGACGCCGATCTCCACCATGGTCGGTATCGGCAAGGCCGCCGAGCACGGCGTCCTGGTGCGCAGCGGCGAGGCCCTGCAGACCGCCAGCCGACTGACCACCCTGGTGGTCGACAAGACCGGCACCCTGACCGAGGGTAGGCCCAGAGTCACCGAAGCCGAGATCCTCGCCGGCGATGAGGCCACCGCGCTCGCCCTGGTGGCCGGGCTGGAGCGCGGCTCCGAACATCCGCTGGCCAGCGCCTTGCTGACCTACACCGAACAGCAGAATGTTGAGGCCGCCGAGATTCACGGCTTCCAGTCGGTGACAGGCGGCGGCGTCAAAGCGCGCACCGGGGAAGGCACCGAGCTGCTGCTGGGCAATGCGCGCCTGCTCAGGGAGCAGGGAGTCGAGCTCGACCCCGGCGCGGCCGTCATCGAGCGACTTCAGCAACAGGCGCGCAGCGTGGTCATGTTGGCCGTGAATGGCCGCCTGACCGCCCTCTTCGGCATCAGCGACCCGCTGCGCGAGGACAGCCGGGCGGCGATCGAGCGGCTGCGTGAGGATGGCCTCAGGGTGGTCATGCTGACCGGTGACAACCACCACACCGCCGCGGCCATTGCCCGCGACGTGGGCATCGACGACTTCCGCGCCGACCTGCTGCCCGAGGACAAGCACGCCGAGATCCAGCACCTGCAGGAACAGGGCGAGGTAGTCGGCATGGTCGGCGACGGCATCAATGATGCCCCGGCACTCGCCCTGGCGGACGTGGGCTTCGCCATCGGCCAGGGCACTGACG
The DNA here is from genome assembly GCF_030409235.1 of Halomonas almeriensis. Taxonomy (GTDB): domain Bacteria; phylum Pseudomonadota; class Gammaproteobacteria; order Pseudomonadales; family Halomonadaceae; genus Halomonas; species Halomonas almeriensis. The sequence goes on along the minus strand of NZ_JAUFPO010000011.1, from coordinate 77,274 downwards.
TGGCCATCGAGAGTGCCGGCGTCACCCTGATGCGCGACTCACTGCATGGCGTGGTGGCGGCCATCGAGATCAGCCGCGCCACCCTGCGCAACATCCGCCAGAACCTCGTCGGTGCCTTCGGCTACAACCTGATCGGCATCCCCATCGCCGCCGGCGTGCTCTACCCGCTGACCGGCAGCCTGCTGTCCCCCATGATCGCCGGCGTCGCCATGTCGATGTCGTCGATCACCGTGGTCAGCAACGCCAGCCGGCTGCGCCTGTTCACTCCGCGCGACGCCAGCGCGACACAGGAGAGCGCCAAATGAACTGGATCATCAACCTCCTCGGCCTGGCGCTGATCGCGCTGATCGTCTGGTGGTTCTGGCTGGACTGAAGCCAGCGACTGCTAGGCTGAGAGATACTCGGATTAGGGAGGAAGCGGCATGCCACGACTCGATGGTGTACTGGAAACGGCCCTCTACGTCACTGACATGGTCAGGGCCCGTCAATTCTTCGAGGAAGTCATGGGGCTCTCCGCCTTTACCGCCGATCAGCGCATGACCGCCTACGACGCCGGGAGTGGCACCATACTGCTGCTGTTTCTCCAGGGAACGACCACAGAGACCGTGGTGCTGCCCGACAGCATGGGCACCATCCCGCCCCATGACGGCAACGGGCCCGTGCACATGGCCTTCGCCATCAGCGCCGACGTCCTGGCCGAATGGGAGCAGCACCTGACGGGGCATGGCGTCGAAATCGAAGGACAGACGCACTGGACACGCGGCGGTCACAGCCTCTACTTCCGCGACCCGGACGGCCACCTGCTGGAACTCGCTACACCCGGCGTCTGGCCGAATTACTGAAAGAAGAGGGGAAGTGAGGGAAGAGGGAAGAAGTCAGAGGTCAGAAGTCAGAGGTCAGAGGTCAGAGGTCAGAGGTCAGAGGTCAGAGGTCAGAGGTCAGAGGTCAGAGGTCAGAGGTCAGAGGTCAGAGGTCAGAGGTCAGCAAGTGAAGCCCAGTAAGCGACAGTCCGCAAGGCCCTTCCTTCTTCCTTCTTCCTTCTTCCTTCTTCCTTCTTCCTTCTTCCTTCTTCCTTCTTCCTTCTTCCTTCTTCCTTCTTCCTTCTTCCTTCTTCCTTCTTCCTTCTTCAGCCTTCGACTGGTTCTGCATGCTCGATCATCAGTTGCAACGACTCCCGCCCCCGCCAGCGATTGCGGTTCAGCTTGTAGGCGCAGCGAATCCGGTCACCAACCTCGAAGGCCGGTACCTCGCCCGGGGTCAGGGCGCGGAACCAGATGGCGCGCACACTGACCGCGCCCAGCGACAGTTCGAGCATCAGGTGGCTGCCGTCGGCGCCCACGGGGCGCAGGTTTTCCACCCGCAGTACGCCTTCGAACAGTGGCGCATCGAATTCGCGGCCGAAGGGGCCGAGGGTCTCGAGTTCATCCAGGGTGTGCAGGCCCAGCTGGTTCGCCTCGAGCTCGCCGTCGGTGAAGACCCGCGGAGCGAGCTCCAGGTCGCCGAGCTGTTCGCTCACAGCCTGTAGCAGGGCCTGGCGGAAGTCCTCGACGGCCTCGCGCGGCACCCCGACGCCGGCCGCCCCACGATGGCCGCCGAAGCGCGGCAGGCTGTGAGGCGCCAGATCATGGGCGCGCTGCAGAGCGTCGCGCAGATGCAGCGCCTCGATGGAGCGCCCGGAGCCGGTCAGCATGCCGGGCTGGGCGGCCTGGGTCAGCACCAGGGCCGGCCGGCCATAGGCCTGCACCAGCCGCGAGGCGACGATGCCCTGCACGCCGGGATGACCGTCCTCGAGCAGCACCAGCAACAGCGGCGAGCCCGCTTCCAGCTCGGCCATGGCCAGGCTGCGTGCCGTTTCGGTCATGTCGGCCTCGATGGCCTTGCGCGACTGGTTGTCCTGATCCAGCGTCTCGAGGTGCCGCGCCGCCGTGCTGTCATCCGCCGCCAGCATGAAGTGCAGCGCCGCATAGGGGTCATCCAGACGCGAGCGGGCGTTGATGCGCGGCCCCATCTGGAAGGCCAGGGTCTCGGCATCGAAGGGCACGCTGTCATCCCCCAGGCGCTGGGCCATGGTGCGCCAGCAGGCGGCTTCCATGCGATTGATCAGGGTCAGGCCATGGGCGACCACGGCACGATTCGAGGCACTGGCGCCCAGCGACACGCAGTCGGCCACCGTGCCCAGGGCCACATAGGAGAGCCAGGGGGAGAGCTTGGGCGTGGAGGACTCGAGCACGCCCCAGTCGATCAGCACGCTGCGCGTCAGCGACATGACCAGCCAGGCCACCATGCAGCCGGCGATGGTCGGGTCGGGATAGTGGCAGTCATCGCGGGTCGGGTTGACGGTGGCATAGGCCGACGCCGGCGGCCCCTCGCTGGGCAGGGCATGGTGATCGCTGACCACCACGTCGATGCCGGCGTCGCGCAGCCGGGCGATCCGCGGCTCGTCGCTGCTGCCGCAGTCGGCGGTGATCACCAGGCTGGGGCGTGGCGACAGCGCCAGGGTGCGCTCGACCAGCGGCAGGCTGATGCCATAGCCGTCATGGATGCGGTGGCCAATCAGGCTGTGCAGCCGGTTCTCGGGGATGCCGAAGAGTTCGTTGAGGGTGCGCCGAAGCACCACATGCGAGGTGATGCCATCCACGTCGTAGTCGGTGAGGATGCCGATATGCTCACCCTCGGTCACCGCCTGGGCGATACGCTCGGCGGCGCGGCGAGCATCCTGGAGCCGTTCGGGATGCGCCAGATGACGCAGACTGGGGGCGACCAGAGGCCCCAGCTCACCCTCATGCCCGGCCAGCCGGCCGGCCAGGATACGCGCCTGCAACGGCGTCAGCCCCTCGGCCAGCGCACGCTGCTCCACTGCCTCGTCACGCGGGCGAGGCTGGATACGCGGCTTGAGGCATTCATGCAGATCGACAGGGGCGTTCACACCTGGCTCCTCTGGGTTCACGAGGCAATGGATGCAAGATGGCACCGCCGCAAGCGAGAGGCGCCGGGGACAGGCCTGCCCCACCACCCTCGCTGCGTTTCACTTACAGCTTACGGCTTACGGCTTAAGGCTTTAACGCCGCTTCTCGGCGACGAACTTCTGCACTTCGGCAAGCTCCGCCGGCAGCGCCGTGTAGCGCTCATCGCACTCCAGCAGGTCCTCCATGTGCGGCGGCAAGGGCACGCCCGGGAAGCCGGCCTTGACCACCGCCTCGGCGAACTTCGCCGGGTGCGCCGTGGCCAGGGTCACCATCGGCACGCTCGGGTCGCCACGCTGGCATTCGGCGGCACGATAGCCGGTGGCCGTGTGCGGATCCAGGGTCTCCTGGGTGCGCTGGTGCGCCTCGCGGATGACTTCCAGAATCGTGGCGTCATCGATGCTGTGGCTGACGAACATCTCGCGCAGGCGCGTCAGCGGGGCATCGGCCAGGGCCGACGGCTCGTGCTGGAAGCGCTCGAGCAGCTCGGCCACGGCATCGCCGTCACGCTGATAGGCCTCGAACAGCAAACGCTCGAAGTTGGACGACACCACGATGTCCATGGACGGCGCCAGGGTCGCGACCAGCTCCTTCTTCGAGAAGTCGTTGTCGGCCAGAGTCCGATGCAGGATGTCGTTGGCATTGGTGGCAATCACGAATCGCTCCACCGGCAGCCCCATGCGAAACGCCATGTAGCCGGCGAAGACATTGCCGAAGTTGGCCGAGGGCACACAGAAGGCGGTCTTGCGATGTGGCGCGCCGAGTGCCACGGCGGAGGCCACGTAGTAGACGATCTGGGCCATGATGCGCGCCCAGTTGATCGAATTGACCGCCACCAGGCGCGTGCCGTTGAGGAAGGACTGGTCGGCGAAGCTGGCCTTGACCATCGCCTGGGCATCGTCGAAATTGCCCTCGATGGCGATGTTGAAGACATTGTCGGCCTGCACCGAGGTCATCTGACGGCGCTGGACCTCGGAGACCCGCTGGTGCGGATGCAGGATGAAGATATCCAGGTTGTCGCAGTGCCGGCAGCCCTCGATGGCCGCCGAGCCGGTATCCCCGGACGTCGCCCCCATGATCACCGCCCGCTCGCCACGCTTGGCGAGGAAATGATCGAGCAGGCGCCCCAGCAACTGCAGGGCCACATCCTTGAACGCCAGCGTCGGGCCATGGAACAGCTCGAGCAGGTAATGATTGGCATCCAGCTGGTTCAGCGGCACCACGGCGTCGTGGTTGAAGGTCGAGTAGGCATCGCGGACGATCTCCCGAAAGGTCTCGTCATCGATCTCCCCGCCCACGTAAGGCTTCATGACCCGGAAGGCAATCTCGGCATAGGAGCAGCCCGCCATGTCGGCCAGCTCCTCGTAGCTGAGCTGCGGGACCTGCTCCGGCACATAGAGCCCACCATCACTGGCCATGCCGGTCAGCACGACCTCTTCAAAGGAAAGCGCAGGCGCCTGCCCGCGGGTACTGATATAACGCATGCTCGGTTTCCTCGCTAGAAGGAAGAGCGCCCGGACTGCGTCCGGGCTGGAAGAGTGAAGAGCAAAGAACGGCGCTTCGCGCCTTGAGGAGGGAAGAATACCCTGGGCACCCAGGTCGCTAGACTAGCCTGGCTCCCTCTTCCCTCTTCCCTCTTCCTTCTTCCGTCCTGGATTATTCCTGCTCGTCGAGGCTTTCGACGCGGATGCGCGTGACCGAGCCGGCGATGTCGGCCATGGCCTCGATGCGGCGGATGGCTTCGTTCATGTGCTTCTCGCGGGTCATGTGCGTCAGCAGGATGATCGGCACCAACTCACCTTCCGTGATTTCCTTTTGCACCAGCGCCTCGATGGAAATGCCTTCCTCGGAAAGGATGGTCGCCACGCGGGCCAGCACGCCGGGGCGGTCCACGGCCAGCAGGCGCAGGTAGTAGGCGGTGTCGATCTCTTCCATCGGCATGATCTGCGGCTGATCATCGACCTCGTCGATGCCGCTGAATGCCAGATAGGGCACGCGATAGCGATGATCGGTGGAGATGTCCCGCGCCACGTCGAGAATATCGGCGACCACGGCAGAAGCCGTCGGCTCGGCGCCGGCGCCCGGTCCGTAGTAGAGCGTCGGCCCCACGGCGTCGCCCATCACGGCGATGGCATTCTTGACCCCATGCACATTGGCCAGCAGGCGCTCCTTGGGAATCAGCGTCGGATGCACGCGTAGCTCGACGCCCGTCTCGGTGCGCTTGGAGATACCCAGGTGCTTGATCACATAGCCCAGGTTGTCGGCCTGCTCGACGTCCTCGGCGGTGACCCGCGAGATGCCCTCGGTAAAGGCCTTGTCGAACTGCAGCGGCAGGCCATAAGCGATGGACGCCAAGATAGTCAGCTTGTGCGCGGCGTCGATGCCCTCGACGTCGAAGGTCGGGTCGGACTCGGCATAGCCCAGTGCCTGCGCCTCGGCCAACACGTCCTCGAAGGCCCGGCCTTCATCACGCATGTGCGTGAGAATGTAGTTGCCGGTGCCGTTGATGATGCCGGCCAGCCACTCGATGCGGTTGGCGCCGAGGCCTTCGCGCAGCGACTTGATAACCGGGATGCCACCCGCCACGGCGGCTTCGAAGGCCACGATCACGCCCTTCTCATGCGCCGCCTGGAAGATTTCATTGCCGTGAACCGCGATCAGTGCCTTGTTGGCGGTGACCACGTGCTTGCCGTTGTCGATCGCGGCCAGCACCAGCTCACGCGCTACGTCATAGCCACCGATCAGCTCGACGACAACATCAATATCCGGATTGGCGGCCAGCTCGAAGACATCCTGTGTCGTCTTGATGCCGGTGATGTCGCACTCGGGATTGGAGCTACGATAGGCCACCTGCTCAATCACGATGGGCCGCCCCGCCCGCCGGGCGATGTCATTGGCGTTACGCGTCAGCACGTTGAAGGTCCCACCTCCGACAGTGCCCAGGCCACAGATTCCCACTCTCACCGGATTCAATGTCATTCCCCTTTCATTCTGGCGTGTATCCAAGCTTGGCGAGGCAGGGCTCGCCGCCGATCCAGGTGGGACCGGTCATGTCGATTATTTCAGGCCTAGCATGCTGGCCAGACGCTCCGCCGGCACATAGCCGGCCACCAGGCTGCCATCGGGCATGATGATAGCCGGTGTCCCCTGGACACCGAGCTCGAGACCCAGATGATACTGTTCCTCGACCGGATTGTCGCAGTTTGCGTCACTTTCCAGCGACTCGTCACCAAACACGGCCGACATGGCCTCGCTGGAATTCTCGGCGCACCAGATCTTCTGAAGCTCCCGCGCCCCCGGAGATTCCAGCCCGCCACGTGGAAATGCCAGGTAATCGACCTCAATCCCGAGCTCATTGAAACGCGACATCTCGTCATGCAGCCGCTCGCAGTACGGGCAGGTAGTGTCGGTGAAGACGACGACACGGGCCCGCGTCTCGTCGGTACTGCGGAAGGTGACGCGCTTGTCGTCGGGCACCGCCTCAAGGCGTTCCTGGCGCTCGGCATTGCGCGTCTTTTCCGTGAGGTTCACAAGCCCGGTGTCGGTCTTCTCATAGAGGTCGCCGACCAGGAAATAATTGCCCTCGGCATTGGTGTAGAAGGTTTCCCCGGTCTCCAGACGGACTTCGTAGATATCCGTCATGGTCGTCTCGCGCACGTCTTTCACCGGCATGCTGTGCCCGGAGACCTCGATGGACTCGAGGGACTCGGGCACCGCTGCCCAGCCGAGGGAAGGCAACGCCAGGAGGGCGGCGAACAGACCGCTGGCCCGGGGGAGGAAGGGTTTTCTCATGATTCAGCCTCGAGGGTGATGTTCGGCGTGCAGGGCCTCGAGCCGGACCTGCGCCACATGGGTGTATATCTGGGTCGTGGAAAGGTCGCTGTGACCCAGTAACAACTGTACGACACGCAGATTGGCTCCATGATTCAATAAATGCGTTGCGAAGGCATGCCGCAGGGTGTGCGGCGACAGGCCGCGCTCGATGCCGGCGCTGCGGGCATGCGCCTTGATACGATACCAGAAGGCCTGGCGCGTCAGGCAGGCATCCCCTCTGCCGGGAAACAGGGCGGGACGTGTGACATCCTGCATCAGGGCGCCACGGCCGCTGCGCAGATAGCGCGACAGCCAGTCCACGGCCTCTTCGCCCAGCGGCACCAGGCGCTCTGTGTCGCCCTTGCCGCGCACACGCACCACGCCCTGACGCAGATTGAGGGCGTCGGTGGTGAGCCCCACCAGTTCGGTGACGCGCAGCCCCGCCCCATACAGCACCTCGAGCATGGCGCGGTCACGCAGCCCCAGTCCGGTCTTCACATCCGGCGCCTCGAGCAGGCGCTCCACCTCGTCCTCCTCCAGGGTGTCGGGCAAGGAAGGGGCCACTCTGGGCAGGCGAACCTCGGCGAGAGGATCATGGTCGATGCGCCCTTCCCCCAGCGCCCACTGGTAAAAACCGCGCAGGCTGGACAAGAGGCGTGCATTGCTGCGGAGCTTGTAGCCCTCCTGGCGACGCCGCTCCAGCCAGTTGGCCAGAGCTTTCCCCGGGGGCGCGAGCAGGCTTGCCTGGTACTCGGCAAGTTGCCACTGCCAGGCCTGAAGGTCATGACGGTAAGCACTGAGGGTATTGTCACTGGCCCCTCGCTCCAGCCAGAGACTATCGAGGAAGGCATCGATCAGGGCAGAGTCATCGTGTGCTGCCGACATGTGGTCTTGCCTCGCCTGGGACATCATTGCGGGTCACCGTATACACAAAACCCCGCCCCGCAGAAGCGGTGACGGGGCAGCAGGGGACGGGCGCACAAGCGCCGCCTGGCCGACCTTAGCTGAGCTTTTCCTTGATGCGTGCGGACTTGCCGCTGCGCTCGCGGAGATAGTACAGCTTGGCCTGGCGCACATCACCGCGACGCTTGACGTGAATGGATTCAACCAGAGGGCTGTAGGTCTGGAAGGTCCGCTCGACGCCAACACCATTGGACACCTTGCGCACGGTGAAAGCCGAGTTAAGACCACGGTTGCGCTTGCCGATCACCACACCTTCAAAGGCCTGGAGACGCTCGCGGCTGCCTTCCTTGACCTTGACCTGCACGGAAACCGTGTCGCCCGGGGCAAACTCCGGCACTTCCTTGCTCATCTGCTCGGCTTCAAGCGCCTGGATCACTTTGTTCTTGCTACTCATGATAACCAACTCCTCGATAACGTTACGTGACCCGCCGGACCGGCATATGAATGGCCAGCGAGTCGTGATCCCGGCGCCCGAACACCGCGGAGCGCGGGAGTGTCGTTGGTGACACAGGTCCGTCCGACGTCATGACCTGTCGGCGTCCTGCACCTCCGCCCCGACCTGGTCGGTGGATGTCGGGGCGTATTCGTCGATGAACTCCTTGAGCAGTTGCTGTTGCTCATCGTTCAAGACCCTGCCTTCCAGCAGATCGGGGCGCCTTGACCAGGTACGCCCCAGCGACTGCTTCAATCGCCAGCGTCGAATGGCACTGTGGTTCCCGCTCAGCAACACGTCCGGTACCCGACGTCCCTCGACGTCTTCCGGCCGCGTGTAGTGCGGACAATCCAGCAGCCCATCATTGAAGGAGTCCTCGACCGCGGAGTCCTGATGCCCCAGCACACCGGGGACCAGCCTGGCCGCGGCATCGATCAGCACCATGGCCGGCAGCTCACCACCGCTCAGCACATAATCGCCAATCGACCATTCTTCATCGATGTCGGCTTCCACCACCCGCTCATCGATGCCTTCATAGCGTCCGGCCACCACCACCAACGGCGGGCCTGACGCCAGCTCTTGCGCACCGCGCTGATCGAGGCGGCGCCCCTGGGGCGACACATAGATCACCCGCGGCCGCTGCCCGGTCGCAAGCTCGGCCTGTTCCCGCGCATCATGGATCGCGGCGCGCAGGGTATCGACCTTCATCAACATCCCGGGGCCGCCGCCATAGGGTCGGTCATCCACAGTGCGATGACGATCCTGGGCATAATCCCGAGGATTCCAGAACACCAGGTCAATGTGCCCCTTGTCCACGGCTCGCCCGGTCACGCCCTGGCGCGTCAGTGCGTCGAACATTTCCGGGAAGAGTGAAACGACGCCGACCCACATCGTCGCATCACCCCGGCTCAAAATGCCGGGTCCCAGTCGACCACCATGCGCCCGGCATCGAGATCCACCTGCTTGATCACCTCTTCCGGCAGGAAGGGCAGCAGGCGCTCTCGCACCCCGTGGCTGTCGTCCTCGCGCGCCTTGATCACCAGGACATCATTGGCACCTGTCTCGAACAGGTAGTCCACGACGCCCAGGTCCACCCCCTCGATCGTCTCGACCGCCAGCCCCTCGAGCTGATACCAGTAGAAATCGTCGTGGCCGGGCAGTTCAGGCAGCTCGGCTGTCGGCAGCAGGATTTCGGCACCGGCCAGCGCCTCGGCCTGATCACGGCCGTCGACCCCTTCCAGGCGGGCCACCAGGCCCTTGCCGTGAAGGCGCCCCTGAATCAAGCGATAGCGCGATGACTTGCCCTGATGGCGCAACACCCAGTCATTGTACTCGAGAATGCTTTCCATGGGGCTGGTGTAGGAATACACCTTGAGCCAGCCCTTGACGCCGTAGGGGCTGGTCAGCTTGCCCAACACGACATACTCGGACGATGTCTTCTGCTCAGCACTCATGCGTGTTGTCGACTCTGCATCGGCCATGCGCTCGCCTCAAGCGGCTCACGCCTGCTTGCGGGCTTCCTTGACCAGCTCGGCCACGCGAGCGGAGAGCTGTGCACCCTGCTCCTGCCACTGGCTGATACGATCCAGGTCGATGCGCAGACGCTCTTCCTGACCACGCGCCACCGGGTTGAAAAAGCCCAGACGCTCAATGAAACGACCGTCGCGCGGCTTGCGCGAGTCGGTCACGGCGAGATGGTAGAAGGGACGCTTCTTGGCGCCACTCCGTGCCAGACGAATGGTAACCATGCGTTGACTGTCCTTCGGTTGAGTTACAGAGGTTTTCGACCGAGGGCTCGACCCTCGATAGCATCACGACAGAGGCGGCCGGCAGGCCCACCACTGCAAGATTGCGTCACGACAGGGCCCGCAAAAACACACGGACCCACCAGTGAAGAGGCAGCATTTTACGGAAATCGGCCCTGCTTGGGAAGCGTTTTACTTCCCTGGCCGCTCAACGACGCCTCGGCATTCCGCCGGGTCCGCCCATGCCGCCGGGGCCGCCCATGCCACCCGGACCACCCTGGCCGCCCATCATGCCGGGCATGCCGCGCATCATTTTTTCCATGCCACCCTTCTTGCCAGCCTTCTTCATCATCTTCTGCATCTGCTTGTGCTGCTTGAGCAGACGGTTCAGGTCCGGCACCTGCAAGCCCGCACCAGCTGCAATGCGACGCTTGCGCGAGCCGTTGATGATATCCGGGCTGCGGCGCTCCTTGGGTGTCATGGAGTTGATCAGCGCCTCGAGCTTGCCGAACTCCTTCTCGGGACCGGGGCCCTGGGCCATCTCGGCCATCTGGCCCATGCCGGGCATCTTGCTCAGCATACCGCCCATGCCGCCCATCTTCTTGAGCTGCTGCAACTGGTCGCGGAAGTCTTCCAGGTCGAAGCCATCACCCTTCTTGACCTTCTTGGCCAGCTTGTCGGCCTTGCCCTTGTCGACGGTACGCTCGGCTTCCTCGATCAATGACAGGACATCGCCCATGCCGAGGATGCGCGAGGCCACGCGGTCCGGGTGGAAGGGCTCGAGCGCATCAACCTTCTCGCCCATGCCCATGAACTTGATAGGCTTGCCGGTAATGTGACGGACCGACAGCGCCGCACCACCGCGGGCGTCACCATCGGCCTTGGTCAGGATGACACCGGTCAAGGGCAGGGCTTCATGGAAGGCCTTGGCCGTATTGGCCGCGTCCTGGCCGGTCATGGCGTCCACCACGAACAAGGTCTCGTCGGGCTGCGCCGCCTTATGAAGCCCCTTAACCTCGGCCATCATCGCCTCGTCGATGGCGAGGCGACCTGCCGTGTCGATCAGCACCACATCATGGAACTGAATCCTGGCATGCTTGATGGCCGCCCCGGCGATATCCACCGGCTGCTGGGCACTGTTCGAGGGAAAGAAGTCGACCCCGACTTCACCGGCCAGGGTTTCCAGCTGATCGATAGCCGCCGGTCGATAGACGTCCGCCGAGACCACCAGCACCTTTTTCTTCTCGCGCTCACGCAGGTATTTCGCCAGCTTGGCCACCGAGGTGGTCTTGCCCGCGCCCTGCAGGCCGGCCATGAGCACCACCGCGGGCGAGCTCTTGAGCGCCAGGCTCTCGTTGGACTCGCCCATGATCGCCTCGAGCTCCTGCTGGACGATCTTGATGAACTGCTGCCCCGGCGACAGGCTCTTGGAAACTTCCTGGCCGACAGCCCGCTCCCGGACACGGTCGACAAAGGCCTTGACCACCGGCAGGGCGACGTCCGCCTCGAGCAGCGCACGACGCACCTCACGCAGGGTCTCCTTGACGTTGTCTTCGGTCAGGCGCGCCTGACCCTTGATGGACTTGAGCGTCTGCGACAGACGGTCACTGAGGTTCTGGAACATGGGCCTCTCCGAATACGATAGCCTGGGAAGCCACGACTTCCCTGCAATGGGGGAGAATTATACGCCTTGTGCTCGCCAGTCTCCATGCATGGCCGGTTATCTTGTGTCAGTGGCTGTCAAGGCCGTGACGTTTCGGTATAGTGAAAGCTCAAGTCTTACCCCAAGGCGCTGGCGAAGGCGCATGGACAGCATTGATGCAAGCGCTCCCCCTTGCCCTCATGGCATTCATTCTCTACGTGGCAGCCGCTTCCTGGCAGGCGCTGACGCTGGCCCACCGGGTCTCGGCGCGCAGCGCCCTGGTACGCAGCTTCGGCCTGCTGGCACTGTCCTGCCAGGTGCCGCTGGCGCTGGGCCTGCTCGATCGGGGCGCCTCCATGCTGCCCGGCATCACCACCAGCGCGGTGCTGATCAGCGGCCTGGCGGTGCTCACATTGCTGGTCGTCAGCCTTTTCAAGCCGGTGCTCAATGTCGCCGTGGGACTCTTCCCGCTGACCGGCCTGATCCTGCTGCTGGCGGTCGGCCTGCCGAGCCCCGAGCGGCACCCCGGCATGACACCGGGCATTGCCGTGCATGCGCTGAGCTCCGCGCTGGCCTTCGCCCTGCTCGCCATCGCCGCTTTCCAGGCCGTCCTGCTGGGCATCCAGAACCATGCGCTGCGCCATCACCATATCCGGGGGGTGGTACAGTCACTGCCCCCGCTGACCAGCATGGAGCGCATCCTGTTCGAGCTGATCTGGGCCGGCATGGCGCTACTGAGCCTGGCGGTCGCGGTCGCCAGCGGTTTTGTCTTTCTCGACGACATGTTTGCCCAGCACCTGGTGCACAAGACGGTGCTGTCATTGCTCGCCTGGCTGATATTCGCCATCCTGCTGGGCTGTCATCACTGGCTGGGGTGGCGCGGCATGCGCGCGGTCAGCTGGACATTGCTGGGTTATGGGGTGCTGCTGCTGGCGTATTTCGGCAGCAAGTTCGTGCTGGAAGTACTGCTCGCCGGGGCCTGACACCCTGTCTTGACAGGCCACCCCCCCAGTCCCTACAACTCTACCTGACTCAACTTGAGGACTTTTAGCCTTGAACGACGATTTCCCTCTGGGATTGCTGTTCGGACTGCTGGCACTGCTCATCTGCCTCTCCGCCTTCTTCTCCAGTTCCGAAACCGGCATGATGTCCCTCAACCGCTATCGCCTGAGCCATCGTGCCGGTAGTGGAGAGAGCCGCGCCCAGAGGGTCCTGCGCCTGCTCGGCCGTCCGGATCGGCTGATCGGCGTCATCCTGATCGGCAACAACTTCATCAACAACCTGGCGGCGTCGATTGCCACCATTATCGCCATTCATTTCTTCGGCGATGTTACCGGGCCGGCCGTGGCCACCACCCTGCTGACCATCATCATTCTGATCTTCGCCGAGGTCACGCCCAAGACCTACGCCGCCGTCAAGCCGGAGAACATCGCCTACCCGGCCTCGCTGGTGCTCGAGCCGCTGCTCAAGCTGCTGTACCCGCTGGTATGGCTGGTCAATGCCATCTCCAACGGGCTTCTGAGCCTGATGGGCGTCAAGAACATTGAGGGCGATGCCGACAACCTGACCCGCGATGAACTGCGCACCGTGGTGCATGAAGCCGGCCCCATGATTCCGCGGCGCCACCAGGCTATGCTGGTATCGATCCTCGATCTGGAAAACGTCACCGTCAACGACATCATGGTCCCCCGCCACGAAGTGGCAGGGATTGACCTGGACGATAGCCTGGATACGATACTCAGTCAGATCCGCACGAGTCAGCACACCCGGCTGCCGGTCTTCAAGGGGGATATCAACAACATCATCGGCATGCTGCACCTGCGCAATGCAGCGCGCTTCCTGGCCCGCAGCGAGGTCACCAAGGCGGCCATCGTTCAAGAAGCTCGCGAACCCTATTTTATCCCCGAGTCGACGCCACTGCACACCCAGCTGCTCAACTTCCAGAAACAGAAGCGGCGCATCGGCATCGTGGTCGACGAATACGGTGACGTGGAAGGGCTGGTGACCCTAGAGGACATTCTCGAGGAGATCGTCGGCGAGTTCACCACCGATGTGGCCAGTCAGGACCAGGACATTCATGTCCAGGATGATGGCAGCCATGTCATCGACGGCACCGCCAATATCCGTGACATCAACAAGTCACTGGGCTGGCAGCTGCCCACCGACGGCCCCAAGACCCTCAACGGCCTGGTGCTCGAGCATCTCGAGTCCTTCCCGGAAGGTCCGGTCTGTCTGGAAATCGGGCCGGTGCGCATGGAGATTCTCGAGGTCCGCGAGAATCTGATCACCTCGGCACGATGCTGGCAGTCGGTGCGCCGCGCCATGGTGGAGACCTGAGCGCCGCATCCCGGCTCAGGCACGACGGCCGGTGCTGACCCAGATATCGGCCTCGGACTTGAGCTCCCTGACCCGAGCCTCCAGCAGGCCAAGCTCGGCTTGCTCGGGGGCCAGCGGCTCACCAAAGTAGAGCGCCACGCGAGCACGAAAGCGCCGCGGCGACTTACCGAGTGCCGGCCCGCCGCAATTGGAGGTCCAGGAGCCCCACAAGCCGGACAGGCTGGCGGGCACTACGGGCACCGCGTCCCGTGCCAGAATCAGCTCGAGCCCACGGCGAAACGGCTGGACCTCTCCATCCCGGGTCAGGCGACCCTCCGGAAACACCATCACCACTTCCCCGTTACGCAGCGCCTGGCTGACCTGATGCAGGGCCCGCTTGAGGCCCCCGGGATCACGCCGCTCGGAGTCCACCGGAATGGCGCCGACGAGCCGAAACAGCCAGTTCAGCCAGGGCGATTCATAGATATGGCGATCCATCATGAAGCGCAGCGGACGCGGACTGCCACCGCCGATCACCAGGGCATCCATGAAACTGACATGATTGCAGACCACCAGGGCCGGCCCGTGCGCCGGAATGTGGCGACGCCCCTGGTAGCGCATGCGATACAGCAGCTGCACCAGCAGGAACACCAACCGCCGCACCAACTGGCGAGGCGCCCGCATGGCCCATAGCCCGGCCGCCAGCGCCACCAGCCATGGCCAGGCGCTGCTCACGACACCTCGGGCATCGTCTTGAGGCCCGCCAGCATGGTCGTGGTCAGCTCGTCCAGCAGCTCCTCGACATCCAGCGGCTCGCTCTGCCAGTAACCCAGGCGCTCATTGAGTCCCAGCTGTACCAGCCCATGCACACTCCCCCAGAGGGTGCGTCCCAGTCGGCGCGCCTGCATGTCGTCGAGGGCCGGCTGATGCTCCTTGAGGGTATTTTCCACCCGCAGGAAAAGCGCTTCGATCATGTCGCTCTGACGCCGGTCCAGCTCACCTTCCTGGGCCAGCGGATAATCGAACATCAGCTGCCAGCGATAGGGCTCGCTGTGAGCGAACTCCCAGTAGGCCTTGGCCAGCGCCTGAAGTCGCTCCTGTGGCGAGCCGTCACTGAGCAGAGGATCAATGGCCACCCGCAGGCGGCCGAGAGACTCGATGTTGACGTGCTGAAGCAGGTTGTTGAAGCTTCCGTAGAGCTTGAGCAGGGTGCTCGGGGCGCAGCCGACCTCGCGCGCCAGGGAGCGCAACGACAGCGTGTGCACCGGTTGCTCCTTCAGCCAGGCATCACTCGCCGCCATGACCCGAGCGTGAAGCGTCTCAGGGGCGTGCTGTCTCGGTCGAGCCATTGGCTTCCTCTCGGGCATGGGGCAGACGCGCGAGCACCCAACAGAAGGTGCTGCGCGACGAGGCTGTTAGAGGGGGGTTACAAAGGGTCGTTTGTCAACACCCTCTTGGGCGAACACTGTTTTCAATAGCATATATGGCCTGCGCTGCAACGCAAGCCCCGCAGGCTTTTCTCGTCCCGGCGGCGGGGTGTTACGATGTTTCACCGCTCTCCGGAGGTCACATGGCCGGCCGACTCTACATACCCACCCTATCCTGGGGCCATCTGCTGCCGCGCATGGTGGTCGAGGAAACCCCTGTCACGAGCCCCAACCTGGCCCCGCGTCAACCGGTTCCGCTGATTCGCCTGGAAGCCGGCCGGCCGCGCCTCGGCCGCGCCTTCTGGGGACTGACGCCGCCCTGGCTGAAGGTACTCGACCACGCGCCTCACTGTGCACGCGCCGAGTCGCTCGAGTCGCGCGCCATGTTTCGCGAGGCCTTCAGCGCCAGGCGCTGCCTGGTGCCGGTCGGGGGCGTCTATGTGTGGCGGCCCATGCCCCGCGCCAAGCAACCCTATCTGGTCACCCGCGCCGACCGGGGTCCCTTACTGCTGGCCGCGCTATGGTGTCGCTTTCACACCACGCTGACGGCGTACAACGACTCTCTGGCGCTGATCACCGTGCCCAGCAACAACCTCTTGAGCCCGCTCACCGACCGTCTTCCCGCGGTCATTGGCGGTAATGCCGCCACCACCTGGCTCGATGCCCAGACCCCCCTCGAGAGCGTGCGCCGCCAACTGGCCACGGCGCCCACGGAACTATTGGGGGCATTCCCGGTATCAAAAGGCGTCAACGATCCCGACAATCAGGAAGCGTCCTGCGCCTACCCCATCGGCCCCATGTTGCGCGGGACATCGCCACAGGAGACATGATGATTCCTTCCCTACGCTCATGCCTGACCGCCACCCTGGCCGTCACGCTGTTGCTGCCCGGTATCGGCGCTGCCCAGTCAACCCCCGACCAGGAGGCGAATGACGTCATGACACCACGTGTCAGCCCTCACGATGATCGCGACTATCGTGTCGTGACCCTCGACAACGGTCTCCAGGCACTGCTGATCAGCGACAACGAGGCCGACAAGGCGGCCGCCTCGGTCAACGTCGGCGTGGGCAATGCCCAGGACCCGGAGGATCTGCCGGGGCTGGCCCACTACCTGGAGCACATGCTCTTCCTGGGCACCGAGCGCTACCCGGAGACTGATGCCTATCAGAGCTTCCTGAGCCGCCACGGCGGCCAGCACAACGCCTTCACCGCACCCCGGGACACCAACTACTTCTTCTCCATCGAGCCCGATGCCCTGTCCGGCGCCCTGGACCGCTTCAGCCGCTTCTTCGTCAGCCCGCTGTTCAATGCCGAGAAGCTGGAAAGCGAGCGCAAGGTGGTCCATTCCGAGTACAT
The DNA here is from genome assembly GCF_030409235.1 of Halomonas almeriensis. Lineage (GTDB taxonomy): Bacteria > Pseudomonadota > Gammaproteobacteria > Pseudomonadales > Halomonadaceae > Halomonas > Halomonas almeriensis. The sequence goes on along the minus strand of NZ_JAUFPO010000011.1, from coordinate 60,616 downwards.
CGCCCGCAAGCGCAACGAAGCGCGTCGCCGCAACGATGTCCTGGACCAGCTGCTCAACCCCGCGCATCCGGCTACCGGTTTCTCGGTGGGCAGCCTGGAGACCCTGGCTGACCGCCCCGAGGGCGAGCCCGGGCTGCGCGAGCGCGTTCAGGCCTTCTATCGGCAGCACTACGACGCCAATGTCATGCACCTGGCCGTGGTGGCCCCCAAGCCACTGGATGAGCTGGAAGCCCTGGTGCGCGAGGATTTCAGCGATGTCCCCGATCGTGACCTCAAGCGTCCGCTCATCGACACGCCGCTGGTCGACGCCTCGCGACTGCCGCTGGCCGCCGAGCTGGCATCGCTGCGCGACAGCCGCCAACTGAGCTTTTACTTTCCGGTGCCCGACCCCATCACCGCGTATCGTCACAAGCCGGCCAGCTACCTGACCAACCTGCTTGGCCACGAAGGCGAAGGCAGCCTCTTGTCGGTGTTGCGCGATGCCGGCTGGGCCGACGGCCTGGTGGCCAGTATCGGCCGTCGCGACGGCCGAAGCGCCCTGCTGAAGATCGACATCAGCCTCACCCCGGAAGGAACCAAGCACCGCCAGCGCATCCAGGCCACTCTGTTCGAGGCCATCCGCGCCATTCGGGACAACGGCGTCGAGGCCTGGCGGTATGACGAGCAGGCCGAACTGGCCGAGCAGTCCTTCCGCTTCCCCCAGCATGGGTCGGCCCTGGATGATGCCATGCGTCTGTCGATGAACCTCTCGCGCTATCCTGTCGAGGACGTCAACTATGCGCCCTACCGTATGGATGGCTTCGACGCCGACATGATCGACACCTGGTTGTCGGCCCTGCGCCCGGACAACATGCTCCGGCTGTACAGTGGCCCTGAGGTGAAGGGCGAGCAGACTTCGCCCTGGTTCGACACGCCCTGGACCCCGGTGGCCCTCGATGACGCCTCGCAGGGCTCTCGAGACGCCGAGGCGACACCCCTGAGCGGCCTCTCACTGCCCGGACGCAACTCCTATATCGCCGAAGACTTCACCCTGCTGGGCGTTCAGGATGACAAGCCGCGCCAGCGTATCGACGAACCCGCTTTCTCCTTCTGGCAGATGCGCGATGCCAGCTTCGACACTCCCAAGGTCGAGTGGCGCTTCAGCCTGCAGCATCCGGCATCCAGCCAGAATGCTCGAGATGCCGCGCTGTCGCGCCTGCTCGCCGGCTGGCTGCAGGACAGCCTCAACGAGGCGCTCTACCCGGCGCGCCTGGCCGGTCACGGCTTCGAGGCCTATGCCCATGCCCGTGGCATCACCCTGTCCTTCTCGGGCTGGCGGGATGGCCAGCGCCAGTTGATCGAGCGCGTACTCGAACAGCTCGACAATGGTGAGATCCGTGCCGACAGCGTGGAGCGCGTGCGTGAACGCCTGCGCCGTGGCTGGCGCAACGCGCCCCAGAACGACCTCTACCAGCAGGCCCGGCGCACCCTGGCAGAGGCCTTGATCCGCCCTCAGTGGTCGCCCGAGGCCCTGTTAAACGCCAGTGAAGACCTGGACACCCAGGCACTGCAGGACTTTCGCGAGCGCTTCCTCGGCGAGCTGCATATCGAGAGCATGGCGATCGGCGATATCAGCCATGACCTGGCAGCGCAACACGCCCGCACCGTGGCCGAGACGCTGGCACCACAACTGGACCGCGAGGCGACACCGCCACTGATCACCCTGAACGTCAACGAGGGTCTGCCTACCCTGGTGCCCGATTCGCAACGCCCTGAATCCCTGGCCCTGCGTTACCTCCAGGGCGCCAGACAATCGCTGGACACCCAGGCCCGCCTGGCCGTGCTCGGCCGCCTGCTGGCAACGCCCTTCTACCAGCAGCTGCGCACCGAGCAGCAGCTGGGGTACATCGTCACGGCCGGTTACAGTCCCTTGCTCCAGGCGCCGGGCATCAGCTTCCTGGTTCAGTCACCTGACACCGACAGCCAGACCCTTCAGGCACGTATCGATGACTTCATGAAAGGCTTTGCTAAGCGGCTCGAGAGCCTTGAGGAAAGCGACCTGGCACCCTATCGCCAAGCAGTCCGCGACAACCTGCAGCAGCGCGATACCAGTCTGGCTCAGCGTACCAACCGGCTATGGCGAGCACTGGCGCTGGAGGATACTGACTTCGATCATCGCCAGCGTCTCGCCGAGCGGGTCATGAACGTGAGCCCGGCAGCGCTGCGCGATGCCTGGCAGCAGCTGATGCAGGACCCGGCCCTGAATATCGCCCACGACCCCAAGGACGCTGCCAGCGACGTGATGACGCTGAAGACGGACCTGGCCCCCTTGCCGAGCCCGGCGGAGTAATCCTGCCGGCCGAGGTCACTCTCACGGACACCACAACGCACATCGCCCGGCATCAGGCCGGGCGATCTCGTTCGGGCAAGCAGGGTACCGCCCAGGGGCGGAAGACAGGACACCGCCGCGGGCATCGCCCCTACTCGAAAGCCTGGGCGGGCATGATGGCCTCCACATGCATCACCAGCTCTTCGAGAATCTGGCGCTGCTTGTCGGTCAGATCGACCTGATTCAGCCGCTCGATCTCGCGGGCAAAATCGCTCAGCACGAAGCCTGCCACCGCCGGGTCCTGCATGCGCTCCCAGCGGAAAGCTTCCCAGCGCGCCACCTCCTCGCCGGTGAGGGTGTCCGGGTAGTTGCGCGCTCGGTAGCGAAACAGCATTTCCTCGAGCCGCGGGTCCTGAAAAGCAAAACTGGCCCCGACCAGGTCCCAGGGGTCCGTATCCCGCACGCGCTGCATCTGCTGCCGGTCGGAGGGAGCAAAGAAGCCGCCGGAGTACAGCATCAGATCCGGGTCCTGGGGCGTCTCCGGCGGGGGGCCGGCAAACACCTCGGCGACGCGAGCGGTCACGTCCGGATGATCCACCAGTGTCTTCCAGTGGCGTCGGCAGGCTGCCACATCCACGCCCAGGCGCTCGACGATCTCGCCGTATTCGCCGCGCCGTGGACCACTGGCATCCTTGAGGGCGTTCGCCGGCAGGATCACCGGGCACTTGTTAAGATGAATCACCTTGAGCGGGATTCGCGACTCACCTTCGGCCAGGTCATTATTGCTGACGAAGACCCGCTCGCGGATCTGCTGCGCGTCCATCGACAACAAGGGCGTCGGGTCCATCGCCAGGTCATATACAATGACCCCGTTGGGGTTGGTCGGGTGCTCGGCCAGGGGCATGACCAGTGCGCTGCAGCCTCGGCTGGCCGGGTAACGGCGCGAGATGTGCAGCACCGGCTTGCGGGCCGGAACATCCAGTGCCCGGCCCACGGCCCGCTTGCCACGCATGTTCAGCAGGTGATCGAAGAGGTTGGCATTGCTCTGGCGCAACAAGCGGGCCAGAGCGATGGTCGCGCGGACATCGGCCAGTGCATCATGCGCCCCGGCATGCTCGATGCCGTTGGCCGCCGTCAGGTCCTCGAGCTTGAAGCTGGGGGAGCCATCCTCGCGGGTCGGCCAGTTGATGCCCTCGGGCCGCAAGGCATGAAAAGCCCGCACGACGTCGATCAGATCCCAGCGCGAATTGCCGTTCTGCCACTCGCGGGCATAAGGGTCGAGCAGATTGCGATAGAAGAGGTGTCGCCCGATCTCATCATCGAAGCGCAGATTGTTATAGCCCAGGGCACAGGTCCCCGGCTGACTCATTTCGGCCTGGATACGGCCTGCAAACTCCGCCTCGGGAAGGCCGCGACGCTTGGCCTGCTGGGGAGTGATGCCAGTAATCAGGCACGCCTGGGGGTGAGGCAGATAATCGTCGGCCGGCTTGCAGAAAAGCTCGATGGGCTCACCGATTTCATTGAAGTCGGCATCGGTCCGAATGGCGGCAAACTGCGACGGGCGATCACGGCGCGTGTCGGCACCGAAAGTCTCGTAATCGTGCCACAGAAAAGTCAGCGGGGCGGCTTTCTTTTGCGCCATGGACGTGCACTCCGATCAGGCTGGGACAATAGAGTACCAGCCTAGCACAGCCTCGATCGGGGCTCAGCCGCCGTCTCAACTGCGCGGCAGGGTCACGTTCAGCTCCAGAACGGAACAGTTATCTTCACTGTCCAGATTGATGTTGATGGCGTCATCGTCAACCTCCACATAACGCCGGATCACTTCCAGCAGCTCACGCTCGAGCAGCGGCATGTAGTCCGGCTGCCCGCGCTGATTGCGCTGATGCGCAACGATGATCTGCAACCTTTCCTTGGCGACAGAAGCGGACTCCTTGTTGCGTTCACGCTTCAGAAAATCAAGTAACTTCACCGGCGGCCTCCTCCGAACATGCGGCTCAACAGGCTCTTTTTCTGATACTCGTGGAAGCGCAGCGGGACGTCTTCGCCCAGTAGCCTCGAGACGGCATCCGCGTAAGCTTGCCCCGCATCACTATCATCGTCATGGGTAACCGGCACGCCCTGGTTGGAGGAGCGCAGGACAGCCTCGGATTCGGGGATCAGACCGATCAGATCGATGGACAGAATCTCGCGAATGTCCTCGAGGTTGAGCATGTCGCCCTGGTCGACCCGATTCGGGTTGTAACGAGTGATCAGCAGGTGCTCTTTGATCGGATCCTCGCCCTGTTCGGCGCGCCGCGTCTTTGCGGACAGCAGGCCGAGAATCCGGTCCGAGTCGCGCACCGAGGACACCTCGGGGTTGGTGACCACGATCGCCTCGTCGGCGTAGTACATGGCCAGCTGGGCCCCGCGCTCGATACCCGCCGGTGAGTCGCAGATGATGTAGTCGAACTGCTTGTTGAGCTCGTCAAGCACCTCACCGACGCCCTCCATGGTGAGGGCATCCTTGTCCCGGGTCTGGGAAGCCGGCATTATATGCAGGTTGTCGACCCGCTTGTCGCGAATCAATGCCTGGCTGAGCCCGGCCTCGCCCTGGATCACGTTCACCAAGTCGTAAACCACGCGTCTTTCGCAGCCCATGACCAGGTCGAGATTTCGCAGCCCGACGTCAAAATCCATAACCACGGTTTTCTGGCCACGCAGGGCGAGCCCTGTAGCAACCGCGGCTGCACTGGTTGTCTTGCCGACCCCGCCTTTACCGGAGGTCACAACGATGATCTTGGCCAAGTGTCACATCCTGTCTGTCATGTTGGAAAAAAGGAGCGGACAGTCATGCCGTCTCCAATCGTCGTTGTCCATCCGTGTCAATCCAGCGACATGATGCTCAGCTGCTCTTCCGTCAGCCGCACCTGTACCGCCGAATCCAGCAAGCGCGGATCGATATCCTCGAGGCGCTTGTAATTGCCTGCCACCGAAAGCAACTCGGCACGCAGTTCACGGCAGAAGATGCCCGCCTGATGATTGCCGTGAATCCCCGCCAGGGCACGGCCACGCAACGGACCATAGACATGCACGCTGCCTCCGGCCAGCACCTCGGCGCCGGCATTCACGGCACCGACCACAACCAGATCGCCTTCCGGCGAGGTGACCTGCTGGCCGGAACGCACGGTGCCACGGAAGATTCGACCACCGGACATATCTTCGGCCTTCAACGGTGTTTCCGGCTCCACGGGCGGTACCGCCTCGTCGGAGCTCACGCTCTCAAGCGCGCGCGGGCGCTCGGACTCCTGGGGCGGGAACCAGCCAAGCCCCAGGGCCCAGGCCGACTGCTTGACTGGGTCCGAACCGCCGCGCACCGCCACCGGCAGAAGTTTATGGTCGCGGCACACGGCACAAATGCGTTCCAATGCCAGATGCGGCTCATCCAGGTGCTCGACGCTGAGCACCACGGGCGTATGATGAAAGAAAGCCGGGGACTGGCTCAACTTGTCGGCGAGCTGTTCACGAATGTGCTCGGGATCGGCGCTGGCCAATTCCATGACCGTCATCGGCAACATGCCGCCCTTGAAGGTGAATGCCATGTTGTCTCTTTCCACTCTGAGACTCATTGCCGAACTCCACGTCGGGTGATAGTCAGGTGCAGGTCTCACACCAGGCAGGACTTCCTGACCCTGCAGCAGATCATAAGCCCCGAACCCCACTCTTGTCAGTATCTGGTCAACCGGTTCCTGCCAACGATCCCCTTTTCACCCTCGTGGACGCATGCTTAGATATAGTGTTAGGCCACATCATGCGCCCATAACTCAATGCCGCGGCGCTGCCGCGACAGTCTCGGGAACACCATGCCAGGATTGCTACGTCGACTCTTCGCCCCCCGCTGGCGACACCCCGACCCCCGGGTCCGCCGCCAGGCGGCCATGAGCCTTGATGCCGCCAACGACCATCAGTACCCGATGCTGGAGGCGCTGGCCGTCGATACAGACGACAGCGTGCGACATGCGGCCCTGGAACAGATCGAGGATGCCTCGCGCCTGCTGAGTCTGCGGGAGCGCGAAGGGGATAACCGGGAGCTGCGCGAGCGCCTACTGCAATTGATCATCGGCCGTGCCGGCCACCACGGCCTGGAAGGCCGCACCGAGCTCATCAAGAGAATTGACGACACTAGCCTGCTGTCACGCATCGCGCTCGAAGGCGATAACCAGCAGCTGCGCCTCGCCGCCCTGAGTCGCCTTGACACCGAGGACGAGCTGATTCGCCAAGCCTGCGACAACGGCATCGCTGCCGTCCGCCACGCCGCGGCCGAGCGCGTCACCAGCGAGCAGGGGCTGTCGCGCCTGGCCCATGAGGCGCGCCGCGACCGCCACGTGATGAAGCGGGCGCGCGAGCGCATTAATCAGGCACGGGCGGATGCGGCCTCCCTGGCCGCGGCGCGCCAGCGCCGGGAGCACCTTCTCGAACAGCTCGAGGCACATGCCGCCAGTTCCTGGGAGCCGCTGTACGCCGGACGCTTCCGTCACCTCACCCGCGAATGGGGCCAGCTCGAGGATATCCCCGACAGCGAGCAGGAGCATCGCTTCCAGGATGCCTGCCTGCGCTGCCGCAAAGTGATCAGCGACCACGAAGCGCATGAACACGCCCAGGACGTCGCCGAGCGGCAGCGCGAGGACGCCGACCAGGCCCGCGAGTCGCTGGTCGAAGCCCTGGAGGAAAGCCTCCAGGGGCTGCGCCATGGTGACAGACTGGCCGATCAGGATATCGCCAGCCTGCGCTCTCAGAAGCAGTTGATGGCCAGCCGCTGGCAGGCGCTCTCCGACCGGCACCTGACCGACGACACATTGCGCGAACGTTATGATGCGGCACTGCGCGACTTCGACCGCATCGTTCAGGCACGTGTCCGGCTGGATCAGCGCGCCGACGCCATCGAGGAGGCCATCCACAATGGTGACGACGAGCGGCTGCGCTCCCTGATCGATGCTTGCCAATGGCCAGCGGACCTGCCTCCCTCGCCGCTGCTGCGCCGAGCCGAGGAGCAGCTGGCTCGGCGGCAGGCGGCTGCCGATGATGACCTGGCGACACGACTGGCAAGCTTTGAAGACGGCCTGGATCAGCTCGAACACCTCCTCGAGAGCGGCGCTTTCAAGGGTGCCAGCCGGCTGCATCAGCGCCTGCGCCAGCAGGCCGACACCCTACCCGACACACAGGGCGACCGCGCTCGCCTCAAGCGCCTGGGCGCCAGGCTGGCCGAACTGCGCGATTGGCGTGGCTTCGTGGCCGGCCCGAAGCGCGACCAGCTATGCCAGCAAATCGAGGCTCTGGCCGAGGACGAGACCCTCGGCTCGGCCGAGCTTGACCGGCAACACCGGCGCCTGGTCAAGGAATGGAAAGGGCTGGGCGATGCCGCCGCCAACCCGCATCAGTCGGCACGCTTCCGCAGCGCCTCCGAGCGGATTCACGAACGCTTGGCATCCTGGCGGGACCAGCAGCAGGCACAGCGCCAGCACAACCTCGAAGCCCGCCAAGCCCTCTGCGAACAACTCGAGCAATTGATCGAGCAACCCTCGCAGCAGGCCGACCCCGATGCGCTGCGCGAAATACGCGACCGCGCCCGCCAACAGTGGCGCCGCTATTCGCCCGTGCCCCGCGACCAGTCCGAAGCCATTGGGCGGCGCTTCGGCCGGATTCGTCATCGGCTACAGGCCCTGATCGAGCAGCGTGCCAGTGATGTGGCCGAGGCCAAGCGCCGCATCATCGAAGAGGCGCGCCAACTGCGCGACAGCGAACAGCCACCGGCCAGGCGCGCGGAACTCACCAAGCAGCTACAGAAGCGCTGGCGTGCCCTGGGTCGCGCCCCGCGGCAGGAAGAACGGGCCCTCTGGAAGGAGTTTCGGCACATCTGTGATGACATCTTCGCGCGCCGCGATGCCGCCCGGCAGGACCAGGCTAGGACAGACCAGTCGAGACTGGACGCCATGCAACGCCTGGTGGAGCGCCTGGATGCCTGGCAGCCGACCTCGAGCGACGATGCCAACACGCTCGACACCTTCATCAACGACGCCACGGCGCTCGAGCCGCTGCCCCACGGACGACGCAGCGACGGCATGCGCAAGCGCTGGTCAGGCATCCTGCGTGCCAAGCGCGACCGGCTGGAACGCCTGGCACTGGCGGAGGAAGTCCACCGCTTTCATCAGCTCCGCCCACTGCTAGAGGCCCACTTGCAGGCCGATGTGGCCTGCTTGGGCGCGGCACCTGCCAAGGATGTCGCCCTGCCCGAGGCCCCGACACTGGCCCACGACCTGGCGCAGGCACACCACCGCCGCAACAAGGCACGTCAATCCCCGGCGGCCGCCGACGAGATAGAGGAGCGTCTGCAACGCGTCAGGGTCCATCTGGCACTGCTGGCTGGAGGGCAAATCGCCCAGAGAGACGATCCGCTTCGTCTGGCCATTCAAGTCGAGCGCCTGAACGACAATCTCGGCAAGAACGCAACGCGTCGTGAAGAATTGCGGGAGGTGCTATGCGAGTTGCTGGCGACCGGGCCGGTCGCGGAAGAACTCTGGCAGCGCGAAGTCGGCGAGCTTGACCATACCCTGGAAAGCCTGACTCAGCTTCCGCTTCCATGACCACGCAACAACTGGCCCACGCCTCGAGGGACGTGGGCGTCAAAGCTCAGCCCATGAACTGGCCGCCATTGATATCGATGTTGGCGCCGGTGATGAAGGCAGAGTCCTCCCCCGACAGATAGACGATCAGCTGGCCGATTTCTTCCGGCTTGCCGAAACGCTTCATGGGGATGGTCTCGCGAATCGATTCACGTACCTTCTCGGGAATCTTCATGATCATGTCGGTCGCGATGTAGCCCGGCGACACCGTATTGACGGTGATGCCCTTGGTCGCGGTTTCCTGCGCCAGCGACATGGTCAATCCATGCATGCCCGCCTTGGCGGCCGCGTAGTTGGCCTGTCCGAACTGCCCCTTGCGGCCATTGATTGACGAAATATTGATGATGCGTCCCGCGCCACGCTCCAGCATGCCCTCGATCACGCTGCGGCAGGTGTTGAACACGCTGTTGAGATTGGTGTCGATCACGTCGTTCCACTGATCGGAGGACATCTTCTTGAGCGTGCCGTCACGCGTGATACCGGCACAGTTCACCAGCACGCCGATTGGCCCGTGAGCCTGTTCGATCTCCTGAGCCCCCTTCACACACTCGTCGTAGCTGGAGAGATCCACTCCAGACAGCGAGATATTCGCGTAACCATCCGCCTTTTGTGCCTCGAGCCAGGTCTCGGCCTTGTCGGGATTCCGGTAGCCGGCCACCACATGATATCCGGCATCGGCCAGCGCACGACAGATAGCGGTACCGATTCCTCCGGTACCTCCGGTTACCCAGGCGACGGTCGTATTGTTTGTCATGATTGGCTCCCTAGATATGACAGTTCTCGGCTTGTCCGGGTGATGGCACCCACACAGGAGTCACGAGTCTAGGCGATGAAATGGACACCCGCGTGACACCGAGGAAAGTATGGACCATCAGGGCCGAAACGAAAGCACCTGCTAAAGCAGCGGTTGACGTGGTGAGCGTGGTGTGTAAAATACGCCTCACGTTGATGCGGGGTGGAGCAGTCTGGTAGCTCGTCGGGCTCATAACCCGAAGGTCATCGGTTCAAATCCGGTCCCCGCTACCAAACATCGAGAAAGCCGATTCCTCAGGGGATCGGTTTTTTTGTGTGCAAGCAAGAGGAGTGGCCACACGATGGGGCCGCGAGCTCATGACCCGAAGGTCATCGGTTCACTCTTGTTTCAAGACCCGCGGTCCCCGCTACCAAACATCAGGAAGTGTGTTCACGCAGGTAAGTTAAGAGCCTATAACCCGAAGGTCATCGGTTCGCTCTGGTTGAAAACCCGCGGCCCACTCCCCTGCCTCGAGCAAGCCGCTTCCCTGCTCCCGGCGGCGGTTACCCTCTCGCGGCCGACTGGCTACCCCCTGCTCGTTTCTCGTTGCTCGTCTCTCGGTACCCGATGGGGCCGCGAGCTCATGACCCGAAGGTCATCGGTTCGCTCTGGTTGAAAACCCGCGGCCCACTCCCCCGCCTCGAGCAAGCCGCTTCCCTGCTCCCGGCGGCGGTTACCCTCTCGCGGCCGACTGGCTACCCCCTGCTCGTTTCTCGTTGCTCGTCTCTCGGTACCCGGTGCTCGCTGCTCGTTTCTCGCCACTCGCTGATCGTCTCTCGGTGCGTCCCCTTGAATCCTGCCGGCCCAGCCCGCATCTAGTAGGCAAAGTCACCACCCACAAGGCCGGAATATCATGGCAATTGTCGATCCACGCACCGGTGAGCCGCTTTCCTCGGGCGGCAACGCGGATACCGGCGCCAACGCAGGCGCCAACCAAGAGTCGGATGCCAACCTGATTCTCGACGTCGACCGCAGCAATATCCAGCAGCTGCTCGAGATGTCCATGCAGGTGCCGGTGTTGCTGACCTGCTGGTCGCCGGCTTCCGAGCAGAGCAAGCAGATGCTACCGGTGCTGGAGAAGTTGACGCGCGAGCATAATGGCGCCTTTCTGCTCGGCAAGCTCAATATCGATGACAATGCCGATATCGCCGGCCAGCTGGGCGTCCAGTCGGCCCCGGACGTCAAGCTGGTCAGCCAGGGCGGCCTGGTCGATCAGTTACAGGGGGCTCAGCCGGAACAGTCGATACGCGAGTGGCTCGGTAAGTACTTTCAGGCCCCGGAAGGCGCGCAGCAGACCCCGGAAGAGCAGGCCGCCGCAGCACTGGAAGCGGGCGATAGCGCCACGGCACGCCGCATCTATGAAGAGTTGTCGCAACAGTGGCCGGACCACACCAGCTACCAGATCGAACTGGCGCGGGCACTGGTCGCCGATGGTGAGGCCCAGCAGGCCCGCCAACTCCTCGACGCCCTGCCGCCGGAAGAGCGTGATGCCGCGCCGGCCCGCGGTGTGCGCGCCAGCATCGAGTTCGGCGAGGAAGCCCTCTCAGCCGACGATATCGCGGCGCTGGGCGAGCGCGATGACAGCGAGGCCCGCTATCAACGTGCCCTGCGCCAGGTGGCCGATGGTCACTATGAAAGCGGACTGGAAGGCCTGCTGGCGCTGATGCGCTCGGATCGCGCCTACGGTGAAGATGCCGCCCGCAAGACGCTGTTGCGTGTCTTCGATGCCCTGGGCGCGGACCACCCGCTGACCGTGACCTATCGCCGCCAGCTGTTTGCGCTGCTCTACTGAGACTCCCGAGCCTTGCGCCTTCCGGCGCAAGAGCAGCCGCGGATGCATCAACGCCCGCCCCGATTCGGGGCGGGCGTTTTCCTGGGCGGCAGGACGGGGCGTCAGTCGACGCGCCGGAAACCGCCCAGCACACGCTGATCCGGTCCGAAAAAGACCAGCCGACCGTGATCGATCAGATAACGGTAGGCATCATCGAGCATGGCGGTGACCCGCTGCGCGTCCTGCATGTCCGGGCAGGCCTTGCGTGTGGAGGCCAGCTGACCGAACTCGATGCGCTGGTTGTCGCCCAGCGAGACATTGCTCTTGAAGGCATTGCAGCCGTCATGGCCGCTGACCCGACCATCCGCGCCGATCTGAAAGTAAGGGGTCGGCGAAAGCTCGAGCCGCTCACTGGTGCCCACCAGCAGCAGGTTCCAGCGTGGCCCGACCATGGGGCCGGAAACCTCCTCGGTGGGCTCCACGGAAGAGGTCGGCGCATCATTGGCGCAACCCGCCAGCCCCAGGCCCAGCGCCAGGAGCGTCATGCACGAAAAATGGCGTAAAACGGCGATCATCGTCGAGATTCCTTACCAGCTGCCGGTGTTGTCCATGGAAGCCCACGGCTCCCTGGGCGCAAGTGCGTCGCCCGCCTGCAACAGCTCGACGGAAATGCCGTCCGGGCTGCGCACAAAGGCCATGTGCCCGTCGCGCGGCGGCCGGTTGATGGTCACGCCATTATCCTGCAGGTGCTGGCACAGCGCATAGATATCATCGACACGATAGGCCAGATGACCGAAGTTGCGTCCGCCCGTGTAGGTCTCGGGGTCCCAGTTCCAGGTAAGCTCGAGCTCGGGCGACTGCTGCTCCGTCGAGCGTGGCTCATCGGCCGGCGCCGCCAGAAAGACCAGAGTGAAGCGGCCCTTTTCATTCTCCTTGCGGCGCACCTCCTGAAGCCCCAGAAGGTCGCAATAAAAGTGCAGGGACGCCTCCAGATCGGCGACCCGAACCATGGTGTGCAGGTATTGCATGCCTATCTCCTTGTTCACAATGCGCAGCGTTGCGGGCATTCTGTCATTGTTCCGCGGCTCTGGCGACGCCGCCACTCCCCCGAAGAGCGATGCTTGATGAGTGATTACTGTGATCTGGCGCCCGGTCATGCATTTCATGGCCCCTATCATGACCACGAGTATGGCTTTCCCGTGGAGAGCGATGACGCCCTTTTCGAGCGATTCATACTGGAAATCAATCAGGCCGGCCTTTCATGGCTGACCGTGCTCAAGAAACGCGCCGCCTTCCAGGCCGCCTTTGAGGCCTTCGCCATCCCCCGGGTAGCGGCCTATGGTGAGCATCAGCGAGCCCGCCTGCTGAACGATGCCGGCATCATCCGCAACCGCCTCAAGGTCGATGCCGCCATTCATAACGCCCGGGTCGTGCAACAGCTGCAACGCGACCACGGCAGTTTCAAGGCCTGGCTGGATGACCACCACCCGCTGGCCCATCCCGACTGGGTCAAGCTGTTCAAGCGCACCTTCCGCTTCACCGGCCCGGAAATCGTCGGCGAATTCCTGATGAGTGCCGGCTACCTGCCCGGCGCCCACCGGGATAGCTGCCCGGTGCAGGCGCGTATACTGGCCAGCCGGCCGCCCTGGGCGCAGACGAGGTAAGCACATGGACTCCGTTACTCAGGCCGCCCTGGGAGCCACCATCGGGGGCGTGGTGCTGGGCAGGCGCCTCGGACGACGCGCCATCCTGTTCGGCGCCGTGCTCGGCACGCTGCCGGATCTGGATGTGGTCATCGACTATGGCGATGCCGTGGCCAACGTCACCCAGCATCGCGGCTTCAGCCACTCGCTGTTCGTGCTCGCCGGCCTGGCGACGGCCCTGGCACTGCTCAGCCGCTGGCTGACCCCCTGGCGTGATATCGGTGCCGGCCGCTGGCTGGCCTTCTTCGGGCTATGCCTGCTCACCCATCCGCTGCTGGATGCCCTGACGGCCTACGGCACTCAGATCTGGTGGCCACTGACGGTACGACCCAGCGCCGAGCCACTGGTCTTCATCATCGACCCCTTCTTCAGCCTGCCCCTGCTGATCGGCATCATCATTGCAATGTTCACCGGCAATGGCAGACGCGCCCCGACCCGGGGGCTGACCCTGTCCTGCGTCTATCTGCTGGCCGCACTGGGCGCCAAGAGCCTGGTCGAACACCGCCTGGAGCCGGTGCTGGCCGAACGCGGCCTGATCAGCGCGCCGCGCATGGTGCAGCCCACTCCCTTCAATATCCTGTTGTGGCGCGCCACCATCGTGGAGGGAGACCGTTACCATGAGTCCCTGATAGGGGTGCTGGACGGCGGCCAACCGCCCTATCTGGAAACCTTCTCGCGGGGTGCCGAGCTGGAGCCGGTCGCCATGGGGAGCGCCGCCGGGAAGCGCCTGGACTGGTTCGCCGGCCCCTTCCTGCGCTATGACACCGCCACTCTCGAGAATCGGCAGGTGCTGATGGCCACCGACCTACGCCTGGGATTTCCCGGCTTCCAACCGTTCAACTTTGCCCTGGCCGAACGACAATCCGACCGCTGGCAGCCTCTGGCGACAACACGCCAGCTGCCCGCCGGCGAAGGTGACAGGCGCGGCGCCATGCGTCACCTGGTCGAGCGCATGTTCGCGCCGGACGTCGGCTTCTGTCTCAGCGACCACATCGCGTCACACTGGGTGGAGCGGGTCCCGCCCCGCTGCGGGTAGGAAACGACGCGGGCGACCCAAGGGCCGCCCGCTGCACACCTCACTGTCCGGCGCCTCAGATCTGCTGGGCCAGGGCGTCAATCGCCTGACGCGCTTCCCCCATGGCGGCTTCGCGCTGAGACTCCCCGATCGCCAGCCCCTCGGAAAACACGGTGTCGACCTCGGTAATCCCGATGTGCGCCAGCATATGCTGCAGATGCGGCGTCTGGGTATCCATCGGGGTGCCCACATACTGACCGCCTCGTGCCGCCAGAATCAGCGCACGCTTGCCATCGACCAGGCCCTCGGGGCCACTTTCGGTATAGCGGAAGGTCACGCCGGCACGCAGCACCCGATCGAACCAGGCCTTCAGCTGGGTCGGCAGGCCGAAGTTGTACATGGGCACGGCGAGCACCAGCACATCATGCGCCAGCAGCTCATCGATCAGCGTATCGGAGTGAGCCGCCAGCGCCTGCTGCTCGGCATTGCGCTCCGCCGCCGGCACCTGCCAGCTGGAGAGCTCGGCAAACCCCAGGTGCGGCAGGTCATCGGCCACCAGGTCACGCCGGGTCACCGCGACTTCATCCCGACCGGATAGTTGTGCGGAGAGGTGATCGGCCAGGGCGAGCGAGTTACCGTCGAGAATCGACGATGTCAGAACGAGAATCTTGCGGGTCATGATGACCTCCCTGAATGCGGCATCAATGAAGAACAGCCTCAGTATAAATTCGTTTTTCTCGATGATAAGCGCGAAAAAACGCAGGAATCATTCGACAAAAACGAAATGATCATACCCGCACGCCATCTCCGCGCCGACTGCCCGGCAAGACCCCGGCCGCCAACCGACCCGGACTAGGAGCCTGTCGGACTTAACGCTGATTTGCTACGAAACCCGGGCTTTCGGCCAATTTCATTCGATCTGATTCGTTAAATAGCGGGCTATTCGCCTCATCAGATCGATAAACTTGTCTCGAAATCCGTGATTCTCGCGACGATCGGTCAAATCCGACAGGCTCCTAGGGAGCGATCCCCTGACCACAGCCTCGATAGACCTCGTCATTGATCGTCAGCGTGACCCTGGCCGGCCAGGGTTGCCCACTCATGTCATCGAAGCAGGCCCGCGATTCGATGCGCAGCTCGAAGGGCCGTGCAGCCTGGCCACTGGCCAGCACCACACTTCCTGAGTCGTTATCGAGCACCTCGACCTGGTAGGGCAGCGTGACCTCGCGATTGCCGTAGTCCAGTGACATGCTGATGCGTGGTTGGTCATTGGCCAGCTCTACCGTCCAGCCCGGCTCGTTGCCGCGAGCCTGGAACATCACACCGGGATAGGATTCGCGGGTCAGCGCCTGGTGGCGGCTTTGCTGCTCGCATGTCAGGCGCCCATTGTCACTCTCCACCGTGGCCTCGCTGCCTTTTGACCAGAAGCTCAGATCACCCTGTTGATAGCGCGCCCCGCTGGCCACCACCGCCGGGATGAGACGGTAGGCCCCATGCGCCGACCAGAGCCGCAGCTCTTCCTCACCATGCGCGGTCACCAGGCTCTGATCCGGGTCGCATTGCCAGCCTTCGAAGCGCTCGGCCTCCCCCGGAAATAACGTGGACGGCAGGAGGGGAGCCTGGCTTTCCGTGGCGCCCGACTTGTCGGCGGCTGCGTCGCTTTTGTCTGTCACCGGCGGGAGTGGCGCCCCCGCGGAAGACGAACTGCTCGGCGAGCTCGCACAACCAGCGAGCCCCAGAACCAGAAGAGAAGGCAGGACAACGCGGCCCAACGGAGAGATACACAGCATGGCAGTATTCCCTGTACATTGACGATCCATGGTGTCGAAAGCATAACAGGCAGCGGATGCTTTGACTCCGACGACCAGCCCCTGACTCGTCAACACGGGTTCGCAGCGCCGCTCTCGCTGGCCAAACCGACTGAATCACACTAAGCTTTTCCTTCATTAGCATGAACGATTCTCAAGACAATGCTCGAACTACGCCACCTTCGCACCCTCATTGCCCTGCGTGACGCCGGCTCACTGGTCGAGGCCGCCGAGCGTGTGCACCTGACCCAGTCGGCGCTTTCCCACCAGCTCAAGGATCTGGAGGAGCGCCTGGGCAGTCCACTGTTCGAGCGCAAGACGCGCCCGGTCACCTTCACGCGGGCCGGGCAGCGCCTGGTGGAGCTGGCCGAACAGGTGCTGCCCCAGGTGCGCATGGCCGAGCGCGATCTGGCCCGCCTGGCCGGCAACGAGCAGGGCCGGCTGCACATGGCCATCGAGTGTCATAGCTGCTTTCAGTGGCTGATGCCAACCATGGACCACTTCCGCGACCACTGGCCGGAAGTCGAGGTCGACATTCCCGGCGGTCATCATTTCGAGCCACTGGATGCGCTGCCCAGGGAACAACTCGACCTGGTCATCACGGCGGACCCGCAGCCGCTGCCCGGCGTGCATTACGAGCCGCTGTTCCGCTACCAGGGACTCCTCGCCGTGTCGCGTCATCACCCTCTCGCCGGCCAGCCATTTGTCAGCCCCGCCTCGCTGGCCGAGGAAACCCTGATCACCTACCCGGTGGAACATGCCCGGCTGGATGTCTTCACGCAGTTTCTCGACCCGGCCGGCGTCACCCCGCGCGAAGTGCGCACCGCCGAATTGACCATCATGATGATGCAGCTGGTGGCCAGTGGCCGGGGCGTCTGCGCCCTGCCCAACTGGGCCCTGACCGAGTACCTGGAGCGGGATTACGTCAAGGCGGTCGCATTGGGCGAGCACGGCGTCTGGAGCACGCTGTTCGCGGCAATCCGTGAGGAGACGCGCGAGACGCCCTGGATGGTGGACTTCCTGCGCACCGCACGCGAGACCTCCTTTGCCGTGCTGGAAGGTATCAAGCCGGCCTGAGCCGTCTTTTCCTGGCTACATCTTCCAGGCTACAACGGCTCCAGGAACGCAAGCCCCCGATGGCCCCGCCCTCCTGTTCGTGCCCCACTGACAACCTGTCTTTCGCGTCGATGCCCTCAAAGGGCGCCGCTTCGTGGACCATGATGCGTCCTCATCTCAGCGGGAAATACCAACAAAAAAATTCACCTTCTCGCCAAGCGCCGCAACCATGCGTCCCCCATGCCGACAGCTGGCCAATCGGGCAGTTGACCACAGGTCATCCACAAACTTATCCACTTGAAGCCCCGAAGGGAGCACACTATTTTGTGCTTCAAGCCTTGCGAATCACTATATGGAGTAACTGGAAGCAGAAGGCAGCAAGACTGTCAACAAGCGCACAACGGCGGCCTTCAACGTCCATCGACACGCCTCAGGACTCGCCATCCACTCATTGCCATCACGCCAGGGACCTCACCACCATGGACTCCACCGCCACTCCGGATCGCTCTTCTGTCTCCGTCACCGCGCCGCGGACCCTGAGGGTCATCAAGCGCACCGGCGATGTGGTGCCCTTCGACAGCAGCAAGATCAACGTGGCGCTGAGCAAGGCCTTCATTGGGGTGGAAGGCGATCACGCCGCCACCTCATCGCGTGTGCGTGATTTCGTGCAGCGAGCCTCGCAAAGCATCGAGCAGGCCTTCCAGCGTCGCCTGCCGGATGGCGGCACCCTGCATATCGAGGACATCCAGGACCAGGTCGAACTCGCCCTGATGCGTGCCGGTGAGCAAAAGGTGGCACGCGCCTATGTGCTCTATCGCGAGGAACACGCCCGTGCCCGGGCCGAATCCGCCACGCACATTGAAAAGCCGCATCCAACCCTCAACGTCACCGGCCCGGACGGCACTACCCGCCCGCTGGACCTGGGGCGTATCGAGACCCTGGTCTTCGATGCCTGTGAGGGCCTCGCCAATGTCGAGCCGGCCCGCGTCGTCGAGGAGTCGCTCAAGAACCTCTACGACGGGGTCAGTGTCGAGGGCGTCTCCCAGGCGCTGATGATGACCGCGCGCACCCTGGTCGAGAAAGAGCCCAACTACACCTACGTCACCGCACGCCTGCTGCAGGACAACCTGCGTCGCGAGGCCCTGTCCTTTCTGGGCGTCGCCGACGAGGCCACCTACCAACAGATGGCGGATTTCTATCGCCCCGCCTTCAAGGCCTACATCGCCCGGGGCATCGAGTTCGAGCAGCTCGATCCGCGTCTGGCCGAATTCGACCTGGAGCGCCTGGGGGATGCGCTGGACCACACCCGCGACGCCCAGTTTACCTACCTGGGGCTGCAGACCCTCTACGACCGCTACTTCATCCACCGCGACGAGGTACGCTACGAGCTGCCCCAGGTCATGTTCATGCGCGTGGCCATGGGCCTGGCCCTCGACGAAGACGACCGCGAGGCACGCGCCATCGAGTTCTACGAGCTGCTGTCCAGCTTCGACTACATGGCCTCCACGCCGACACTGTTCAACGCCGGCACCCTGCGCAGCCAGTTGTCTTCCTGCTACCTGACCACGGTGCCGGACGAGCTGGATGGCATCTACAGCGCCATCCGCGACAACGCCCTGCTCTCCAAGTGGGCCGGCGGCCTGGGCAATGACTGGACGCCGGTGCGCGCGCTCGGCTCCTGGATCAAGGGCACCAACGGCAAGTCCCAGGGCGTAGTGCCCTTCCTCAAGGTGGTCAACGACACCGCGGTGGCCGTCAATCAGGGCGGCAAGCGCAAGGGCGCCGTCTGCGCCTATCTGGAAACCTGGCACCTGGATATCGAGGAGTTCCTCGAGCTGCGCAAGAACACCGGTGACGACCGCCGCCGCACCCACGACATGAACACCGCCAACTGGGTGCCGGACCTGTTCATGAAGCGTGTCTTCGAGGATGGCGAATGGACACTGCTGTCGCCGGCCAGCTGCCCGGACCTGCACGACCTGTATGGCGCGGCCTTCGAAACGCGCTACCTGCAATACGAGGCGATGACCCGCACGGGAGAGCTAAAGCTGTTCAAGCGGGTGCGCGCCAAGGACCTGTGGCGCCGCATGCTGTCGATGCTGTTCGAGACCGGCCACCCCTGGATCACCTTCAAGGACCCCTGCAACCTGCGCAGCCCCCAGCAGCATGCCGGCGTGGTCCACAGCTCCAACCTGTGCACCGAGATCACCCTGAACACCTCCGCCGACGAGGTGGCGGTCTGCAACCTGGGCTCCGTCAATCTGGCCCAGCACGTTACCGAGGGCCGCCTCGACGCCGAGAAGCTGAAGAAGACGGTGCGCACCGCCGTGCGCATGCTCGACAACGTGATCGACATCAACTACTACGCGGTGCCCCAGGCCGAGCGCTCCAACTTCAAGCACCGCCCGGTGGGGCTCGGCATCATGGGCTTTCAGGATGCCCTTTACGGCCTGGACATCGCCTATGCCTCGGAGGCGGCCGTCGAGTTCGCCGACCGCTCCATGGAGCTCTTGAGCTACCACGCCATCGAGGCCTCCAGCGACCTGGCCGCCGAGCGTGGCCGCTACGCCAGCTATGACGGCTCATTGTGGAGCCAGGGCCTGCTGCCGATCGACTCCATCGACAAGCTCAAGACCGAGCGCGGCGCCCAGTATCTCGAGGTCGACACCTCGACCACCCAGGACTGGGGCCGACTGCGCGACAAGATTGGCGCCCAGGGCATGCGCAACTCCAACATCATGGCCATCGCCCCGACCGCGACCATCTCCAACATCTGCGGCGTGTCGCAGTCCATCGAACCCACCTATCAGAACCTCTTCGTCAAGTCGAACCTCTCGGGCGAGTTCACCGTGGTCAACGCCTACCTGGTCAACGACCTCAAGGCCCGCGGCCTGTGGGACGAGGTGATGATCAACGACCTCAAGTACTACGACGGCTCGGTGGCGGCCATCGACCGGGTGCCCGAGGACCTCAGGATCAAGTACGCCACGGCCTTCGAGGTCGAACCCAAGTGGCTGGTCGAGGCCGCCGCGCGCCGCCAGAAGTGGATCGACCAGGCTCAGTCGCTGAACCTCTACATCCAGGGCGTCTCCGGCAAGAAGCTCGACGTGACCTATCGCATGGCCTGGTTCCGCGGCTTGAAGACCACCTATTACCTGCGCGCCCTGGGGGCCACCGCGGTGGAGAAATCCACCGTCGAGCGCGGCAACCTCAACGCCGTGAGCAACGCCGCGCCCTCGGCGGCCCCGCCCGCCGAGACGGCGCCACGGCCCGAGGAGCCCCGCGGCATCGACGACTTCCTGCAGGGCAAGAGCGGCGGCGGCTCCCGAGCGCCCTCCGCCGGCGATATCGACGAACTCGGCTGCGAGGCGTACCAATAACATCAAGAGTGAAGAGAGAAGACGGCGCTTTGCGCCGATGAAGAAGGAAGAGAATGGCCTTTCTTCCGCCCGCAGGGCGCCTTCCCTCTGACCTCTTCACTTCCGAGGAACGAGGAAGAGCATGATCAACTGGGATGAGTTTCACGAGGATGATACGGCGACGACGGAGGCGCCGAAGCCGCAACACAAGCCTCAGGAAAAGCCGGAGCAGCCGTTGGCTTCGGGGGCCATGACGTCTGACGAGCCGGCGTCTTCGGCGGTGGGTGAGGTGCGTGACAGTGCGGCGATGTACCAGGTGGCTGAGCAAGACCGTCTGGCGCGGGCCCGGCAGTCCCTCGAGGAGCTGGATGTCGCGGCCGGGCTGGAAGAGCTTGAGATGGGCGCGGCGCGCATCGAGGTCGACGACAAGCAGATGATCAATGCCCGCGCCGATCTCAACCAGCTGGTGCCCTTCAAGTACGAATGGGCCTGGCAGAAGTACCTGGACGGCAGCGCCAACCACTGGATGCCCCAGGAAGTGAACATGAACGCCGACATCGCCCTGTGGAAGAGCGCCGATGGCCTCACCCAGGATGAGCGGCGCATCGTCGAGCGCAGCCTGGGGTATTTCTCCACCGCCGATTCGCTGGTGGCCAACAACCTGGTACTGGCCCTGTACCGCCTGATCACCAACCCCGAATGCCGCCAGTACCTGCTGCGTCAGGCCTTCGAGGAAGCCATCCACACCCACGCCTATCAGTACTGCGTGGAGTCGCTGTCCATGGATGAAGGCGAAGTCTTCAACATGTACCGCGAGATTCCCTCGGTGGCCGCCAAGTCGGCCTGGAGCCTCAAGCACACCCAGTCACTGGCGCGCCCGGATTTTCACACCGGCACGCCCGAGACCGATCAGGAGCTGCTGCGCAACCTGGTGGCCTTCTACTGCGTGACCGAAGGCATCTTCTTCTACTGCGGCTTCAGCCAGATCCTCTCCATGGGCCGGCGCAACAAGATGACCGGCGTGGCCGAGCAGTTTCAGTACATCCTGCGCGACGAGTCCATGCACCTGAACTTCGGCGTCGACATGATCAACCAGATCAAGCTCGAGAACCCGCACCTGTGGACGCCCGCGTTTCAGGACGAGTGCACCCAGATGATCCTCGAGGGCACCGAGCTCGAGATCGCCTACGCCCGGGACTCCATGCCGCGCGGCGTGCTGGGCATGAACGCCGCCATCATGGAGGAATATCTGCACTTCATCTGCAACCGCCGGCTGGCGCAGATCGGCCTCAAGGAACAGTTCCCGGGAGCGGCCAACCCTTTCCCGTGGATGAGCGAAATCATCGACCTGCGCAAGGAGAAGAATTTCTTCGAGACCCGCGTCACCGAATATCAGGTCGGTGGTGCATTGAGCTGGGACTGATTCGCCGGGGGCTGACCGGCTCGCCGGCAGCCCCTGGCAAAACCAGGCACGTTACTCACAGAAGACACGACGAATGGTGTAAAACGGAGGGTAGTTCGATGCAGGTACATCAAGGCAAGCAAACGCAACGCCAAGCCCAGGACTGGCAGTCCGCACTGGACCGCGCCCTGGAAGCCCATGGTGGAGAAGCTGCACTGGCCCATTATCCGCATGTGGCCAACGCCTTTCCTTCCAACCGGCCCAACCCCTACACCGGTGAATTCCCGCTGCTCGACTACAGCGGCCTGAAGGAATGGGCCACTTGCCGAGGCTGGCGAGTGCGTCCGGCACCCGAGCGCGCCTCTGACGACGAGAAGTATAACCCGCCGGTGCGCTTCACCCGCCTGGAAGACGAATCACGACGCTTCCACTAACTCGACGCCCCATGGCCAGGCGGGGCCGGCATGGTGACTCCCCCGCCACGCTGGCCCCGCCGCGTGCTCAAGATGTCGTTTGTCCCCTGGCAAGCCAGCGCCATTCTGCTCACCACCCTCTAGAATGAGCGAGTCAACCCCCTGGTTTCGCCGGTAAAGCAAAAATCGAGACTATCAGGAAGATTAACAATATTGATTCTCATCCGCTCATGACGCTAGGCTATGGGGGTCCGTTGCATCGAGTCGAGTGTCAAGGAGACCTCCCATGACCGAACGCAAGAGCGTCATCAAGCGCGTCTATGTCCCTACCCATGTACGTCACACCGCCAACGGCGACCGTGTCACCGTCCCCGGGCATTACCGCAAGCCCGATGACAACTGAGGCCGCAACGACCACTGCCATGCCGCACGCCCGGGCCTGAGAGCACTCTCAGGCCCTGCCAGCCAACCGATGCCACCGGCGGCCAACGACCTGGCGGGCCGATGCTGGCTTGCGGTTTAATCAAATGATTAATAAAATGAGGCTCACTTGACGCCCTCACCGGCTACCTGTCTCTTAACGGACTGCTGCCATGCCCTGCGCACCTCGCCGTTCCTCGCATCGCCCCATGTGGCTCCTGCTCGGGTTCATCCTGCTCGCCGCGGGAGTGAGCGGCTGTACAGCGGAAGAGCCCAAGGATTCAGCGACCCCACGAGTCGTCGATAGCCACGTGATTCAGCGCGGCAGCGGCGAGACGGTCACGCATCTCGCGGGCCGGGTAGAGGCCGCCGAACACGCCACCCTGAGTTTCGAGGTCCCCGGCCAGCTCGCGCAGCTCGAGGTCGACGCCGGCGAGCGTTTCCAGTCCGGCGATGTGCTGGCACGGCTCGACGACGCGCGCTACCGGTTGGTGGCCGGCCAGCGCCAGGCCGAGGCCAGCGAGGCCAAGGCCGCGCTGGTAGAAGCTCGCCAGACCTTTCGCCGCCAGTCGCGCCTGGCCGAGAGCGACTACGCCAGCGACAGTCAGCTCGACAGCGCCCGGTCGGCACTGGACACGGCCCAATCACGCCATGCCTCGGCACAGGCCGCTGTGCAGATCGCCGAGCGCGACCTCGAACAGACCATCCTCGAAGCGCCGTACGATGGGTCGGTCAGTGCACGCCGGGCCGAGCCGGCGGAGCGCGTCGCGGCGAACCAGACCATTCTGGAGGTCATCTCCCATCGCGAAGGCTTCGAGGTCACCACCGGGGTGCCCGAGACCCTCATCGACCGTCTCGAGATCGGCTCGACACAGCGCGTCAGCCTACCGGCACTGGACGCTAGCGGGCTCTCCGCCACCCTGGCCCGACTGGGCACCCAGCCGGGCGCGTCCAGCACCTACCCGGTCACGCTCGCCCTGGATAGTCCGCCACCCGGCGTGCGCGCCGGCATGACCGCCGACGTGCAGCTCACGCCCGCCACGGATGCCGACGACACCAAGACTCTGTCGATCCCGCTGACCGCGCTGGTCCATGACGACGCCCAACAGGTCCATGTGCTGCGTATTGCGGAAAGTGGCGAGTTGATGCGGGTCGCGGTTCGGGTGATCGAGCTCGGCGACGAACAGGCGCGGGTACGAGGCGACCTGGCGCCGGGGCAGCGTATCGTCGCGCGCGGCGCGGAATTCGTGGCGCCCGGCCAGGTGGTCAGCCTGCTCGACAAGGCGCCGGAACGCTACAACTGAGCGCCGCCGACGCGCCTGACAACCGGGAAGTGTCATGAACCTCAGCCAGCTTGCTCACCGCCGCCGCCCGGTTCTCTATCTGGCGACACTGATTGCCATGCTCTATGGCCTGTTCAGCTACTTCGACATGCCGGCCCGCGAAGATCCGAAGATCACCATCCGCGAGGCTCTGGTGACCACTGAATACCCCGGCCTGCCGGCGGAGCAGGTCGAACAGCACATCAGCAAGCCGCTGGAAGAAAGCATCCGCACCATCGGCGAAGTGGAGCGCATTCGCTCCACCTCGATGCGCGGCCGCTCGATTCTTCACGTCGAGATCAAGGACCGTTATTTCGATCTGGATCAGATCTGGGACGAGCTTCGCCAGCAGGTCGACGCCGCTCGCCCTCGGCTCCCTGCCGGCGCTCAGGAGCCGGTGATCAACGATGACTTCGGCGACGTAGCGGTGGTCACCGCCGCCTTGACCGCGCAGGACTTCCCCCAGGCCGCTCAGCAGGAAATGGCCGAACACATTCGGGCCGCCCTCTATGGCGTCAAGGGCACTGGCAAGGTCGAGCTGCTGGGCATCCAGGAGCAGCGCATCTTCGTCGACATGGACGCCGCCCGCCTGGTCGAGAGCGGCCTGTCGCCCTCGTCGCTGGCCAGCCAGATCGAGGGGCGCAACATCTATCCACCGGGCGGCGTGCTGGATACCGGCGAGCAGCGCCTGGCCCTGGCAGTCAGCGGCGAGTTCGAGGATCTCGAGGCGCTGGGCAATAGCGAGATTCGCCTGCCCGACGGCAGCACACTGCGCCTGCGCGACCTGGCCGAGCTTCGGCGCGGCTACCAGGACCCCGCCCACCGCACGGCCTACTTCAACGGCGAGCCGGCTATCGTCTTCGCCATTTCCATGCTGGAAGGCCAGAGTGTTCTGGACTTCGGCCACGCCATCCAGGCGCGCCTGGATGACCTGCGCACCACCCTGCCGGCCGGCTACTCCCTGGACATCATGACCTTCCAGCCCGACCAGGTCGCCAATGCGGTCTACGGGGTGACGGCCAGTGTCATCCAGACACTGGCCATCGTGCTGGCCGTGGTGGTGCTGTTCCTTGGCGTGCGCACGGGGCTCATCGTGGGTTCCCTGGTACCTGCCGTCATGCTGGTCACGCTCGCCGTCATGGGACTGACCGAGATGACCCTGCAACGCGCCAGCCTGGCCACCCTGGTCATCGCCCTGGGCCTGCTGGTGGACAACGCGATCGTCGTCGCCGAAGACTTCAAGACCCGACTGGAGGCAGGCGCCTCACGCAACCGGGCGCTGGCCGAAACCGGCAGTGAGCTGGCCATGCCACTGCTCTCCTCCACCCTGACCACCATCCTGGTCTTTCTGCCCCTGATGCTGGCCGAACACGAGGCCGGCGAATACACCCGCTCGATTTCCATTGTCATCGCCATCACCCTGCTGAGTTCGTGGTTCCTGTCGCTGACGGTGACCCCGGCGCTGTGTCACCGCTTTCTCAAGCGGCCGGCCTCCGCTGCAACCGAAGCTCCGTCGATCTCCAACCGCGCCTTCGGCTGGGTCGCGGCCCGTTATGCCAGCCTGCTGCGCCACCTGCTGCATCATCGGATCCTCTTTCTGATGCTGATGGCCGGCGTGCTGGCCAGCGGTGTCTTCATGATGCAGCTGGTGCCCCAGAAGTTCTTTCCCGACTCGGATCGCAGCCAGGTCCTGGTGACCATCGACTTTCCCTCCGACATTGCCGCCAATGCCACCGATCGTCGCGTCCGCCAGTTGAGCGAAGCACTGCTCGATGTTCCGGCGCTGCGCGACGACCTCGCCAGTGTGGCCGCCTACGCCGGCTTCGGCGGTCCGCGCTTCGTGTTGTCGCTGACGCCCATCGACCCGGCGCCCAACAAGGGGGTCATGGTGCTCAACGTGCATGATCGCGACCGGGTGGATGCCGTTATCCAGGCCACGCGGCACTATCTGGCCAGCCAGCACCCGGATATCTCGCCTCAGGTCACACGGATGTTTCTGGGCCCCTCCGACAGCACCCTGCTGGAAGTCCAGGTCAAGGGGCCCGATCGTGGTGTACTGTTTCAGACCGCCCGGCGGGTCGAGGACATCCTGCATGGCATCGATGGCGCCCGGGACATTCGCCACAGCTGGGAAGCCCGCATCGCCTCCCTGACCATTGAGGTCAACCAGGCACAGGCCCGCCGCGCCGATATCACCTCCCGGGATATCGCCCGCTCACTGGAGGGCGGCCTCAATGGCTTCCAGCTCGGTGACTACCGCGAGGGCGACGACCGGGTGCCGATCATGCTGCGCTACGACGACACCGAACGCGGCAGCCTGGAGCGCCTGAAATCCATGGTCGTCTATCCCGAGGCCGGCGCCGCGGCCGGGGTGCCGCTCAACCAGGTCGCCGAAGTCAGCCTGGATAAGGGCTACTACCGCATCGATCGCGAAAACCTGGTACGCACCATCACCATCGAGGGCCGCAACCAGCACCGTACGGCCGAGGATATGGTGCCGCTGGTCACCCCGGCACTGCGCCAGCTGGAAGATGAACTGCCCCCGGGGCACTGGATCGAGTTCGACGGCGTGGTCGAGGAATCGGCGGAAGGCCAGGCCGCGCTGCAGGCCAACCTGCCGCTGTGCATCGGCTTGATCTTCATCCTGCTGGTCGCCCAGTTCAACTCCTTCAAGCGACCGCTGCTAATCACCACCACCATCCCGCTGGTGATCGTCGGGGTCGCCCTGGGCCTGCTGGCCAGTCGCGCCGACTTCGGCTTCATGGTCATGCTAGGGCTCTATAGCCTGGCGGGTATCATCATCAACAATGCCATCGTGCTGATCGACCGCATCGATATCGAACGCCTCCAACTGGAAGACCATGAAACGCAACGCGATGCCGTGATCAAGGCCGCGGCGCGTCGCCTGCGGCCGATACTGATGTCGGCGATCACCACGGTGCTGGGCTTTCTGCCCCTGATCCTCGGACGGGATCCCCTGTTCTACGGCATGGCGGCCGCCATGGCCGGCGGTCTGGGCATCGGTACCATCATGAGCCTCGGCGTCGTCCCTATGCTCTACACCCTGTTCTTCCGTATCGACACGCGCCCGGGAGTGTCGCCATGACCGATGAGAGTACACGCCAACGGCTGATCCGCGCCGGCATTCAGCTATTCGGCGAACATGGCTACAAGGCCACCACCACCCGTATGCTCGCCGACGCGGCGCAGGCCAATATCGGCTCCATCGCCTACTACTTCGACAACAAGCATGGCCTCTACCTGGCCGCGGCCCGCTACATCGCCGGCGCCCTGCGCGAGCGCCTGGGCATCCAGGCAGTCGCCGCCGTGCCGGAAGACCGCGCCATGGCACGCCGCGAGCTCGAACGCCTGGTGCGGCGCATGGTGCGCACCTTCGCCACCGACGTCGAATGCCGCCAGTGGCTCTTGATGGTCATGCGCGAGCAGCTTCACCCCAGCGACGCCTTCGAGGTCCTCCAGCATCAGGCCTTCGGAGTGGTGCAGCTCACCCTCAGCCAGCACATCGCCTGCCTGACCGGCCGGGGTATCGAGGACCCCGTCACGACGCTGGAGACCCACACCCTGGTCGGCCAGATCGTTTTCTTCCTGATCGCCCGCGAACCACTGCTGCGTCGACTTTCCCTGCAGCAGATCGATGACAACACCCTTGAAGCCATGGAAGAGGTGGTGGTCTCGCATCTGCGGCTATTCGAGCCGGACGCGTGACAGCACGCACGATAGCACTGGGTGATAACATAGTCCCCCAGCCAACGGAGCCCTCCATGCCTGTCACCACCCCGACCCTGCATATTGCCGCAGCCCTGATTCAGGACGACGCCGGTCGCCTATTGCTGGTACGCAAGCAGGGTACCGGTGCCGTCATGCAGGCCGGTGGCAAGCTGGAGCCCGATGAGGCGCCGGCGGCGGCCCTGGCCCGCGAGATACAGGAAGAGCTCGGCTGCACGCCGCGCTGGCTCGAACCTCTCGGCGAGTTCAAGGCGCCGGCGGCCAACGAGCCCGGCCATCAGCTCGTTGCTCACCTGTTTCGTGCCAGGCTGCAAGGCGAACCACGGGCGGCCGCGGAAATCGCCGAGATGCGCTGGGTGACGCTCGAGGAGGCCGACACCATGCCGCTGGCACCACTGACTCGCGATATCATCCTGCCGCGTGCCCGACATTGACCCCTTGCCCCTGCCTCATGGAGTGACCGAGTGGCTATCGACCTGCTCTTCAATGCTCTGATTTTTCTGGCGTCTGCGGTGATCATCGTGCCGCTGGTCAAACGCCTGGGACTCGGTGAGGTGCTCGGCTATCTGATCGCCGGGGTGATCATCGGCCCTTCCGCGCTGGGCCTGGTGCCCGATGCCGAGGAGGTCCTGCACTTTTCCGAGGTGGGCATTGTCTTTCTGCTGTTCGTGATCGGCCTGGAGCTCAAGCCGGCCCGCCTCAAGCTGATGCGCAAGCCGGTGCTGGGTTTCGGCGGCCTGCAGATGCTGATCGGCACCCTGGCATTGTCCGGCCTGGCCCTGGTGTTCGGACTGCCCCCTGTGGTGTCACTGGTCGTCGGCTTCAGCCTGGCCCTGTGTTCCACGGCACTGGTGCTGCAGTTGCTGGGTGAGCAGGGCGAGCTGAACACCCGCCACGGCCGGCTGGGCTTCGCCGACCTGTTGTTCCAGGACATGGCAACCATCCCGGTGATCGCGCTGTTGCCGCTGCTTGCCGGTGGTGCGGCCGTGGCCGGTGGCTGGCAGGTCATGTTACGCGAGGCGCTGATCGGCCTGGCGGCCTTCGCTACCCTGATCATTGGGGGCCGCTATCTGCTGCGTCCGCTGTTTCGGGCGGCTGCCGCCACGCGCAGTCGCCAGGTCTTCACCGGCACCTCCTTGATGGTGGTGATCGGTGCGGCATTGGCCATGGAGCTGGTCGGCCTTTCCATGGCCCTGGGGGCCTTTCTGGCCGGGGTGCTGCTCGCCGACTCGGAATATCGTCACAGCATCGAGGCCGATATCGAGCCCTTCCGCGGTTTGCTGCTGGGGCTCTTCTTCATGGCCGTGGGCATGACCGCACCGATCGGCCAGCTGGTCGAGCAGCCGGGTGTGGTGCTGGGCCTGACCGCCCTGCTGCTGGCCACCAAGTGGCTGGGCGTCGTGGTGGCCGCCCGGGCTTATGGCGTGGACTGGCGCGACACCCTCAACCTGGCGGCACTGCTGCCCCAGGGCGGTGAGTTCGCCTTTGTGCTGCTCACCGCCGCTGCCAGTGCCAGCCTGGTCGGCCCTGACCTGGTCGGCCTGCTGGTGCTGGTGGTATCGCTGTCCATGGCCGCCACCCCGCTGCTCTTCCAGCTGCACGCCCGGCTGTTACGGCCCCGCTTCGTGGCCGGCAGCGCGCCGCGGGAATTCGACAAGCCGGACGATCATGCGCCGCGCATCATCATTGCCGGCTTCGGGCGTTTCGGCCAGGTCATCGGCCGAACGCTGCAGGGCCTGCAGATTCCCTACACCATCCTCGATATCAATGCCGAGCATGTGGACTTCGTGCGCCGTTACGGCAATCAGATCTACTTCGGTGATGCCTCGCGGCTCGACCTGCTGGAAGCCGCCGGTGCCGACCGCGCGCACATCCTGGTGATAGCGATCGGCGATGTCGAAACGTCGCTGCGCATCGTCGAGAAGGTGCAGCGGCGCTTTCCCCGGCTGCGCCTCTTCGCTCGTGGCCGCAACCGCCACCATGCCCAGTTGCTGATGCGCCACGGTGTCCTCGACATTGTTCGCGACCTGCTGCCGGCCAGCCTCGAACTGACCCAGGAAATACTGGTGGCCCTGGGCGTCGACCGCGAGCGGGCCCGGCACACCGTGGCCACCTTCCGCCAGCACGACGCCACCACCCTGCTGCGGCAGATGGAAGTGCCCGGCGACGAAGCCCAGCAGATCCAGACCCTCCAGCAGGCCGCCCAGGAACTGGAGGAGCTCTTCGAAGCCGACAAGGATGTGGTCACCGAACCACCCGCCATCCAGGCCGAGCGCTCCCAGCGACATTGAGAAGAGTGACTCGTAGCTCGTGGCTCGTAGCTCGTAGCTCGTAACTCGTAGCTCGTAGCTCGTAGCTCGTAGCTCGTAGCTCGTAGCTCGTAGCTCGTAGCTCGTAGCTCGTAGCTCGTAGCTCGTAGCTCGTAGCTCAAGCCTATTGCCGCCACCAGTCCGGCAACAACGCCCGATTCTCCGTCCGTGCGAAGCGGTCATCCATCAAGACCACCACGCCACGATCCTGCGGGCCGCGGATGACTCGGCCGGCGGCCTGCACCACCTTGATCATGCCGGGAATGCGATAGGCGTAATCATCACCGCGACCAAAGCGCGCCTGCAGGCGTTGCTTCAATGCCTCGTTGAGCGGGTCGAAGGGCGGCAGGCCCAGGGTGATCACGAAGGCGCCCACCAGGCGTTCCCCGGGCAGGTCGATGCCTTCGGCAAAGGCGCCGCCGAGCACCGCAAAGGCGATGCCGCTGCCCTCGGGGCTGAAACCGGCCAGGAAGGCCTCGCGCTCGGCCTCGCTCATGCCGCGCTGCTGGGCGCGCAGCGGCACCTCGGGGTAGGCTGCTTCCAGGCGGGCCCGGGCCGCTTCCAGATAGGCGAAGCTGCTGAAAAAGGCCAGATAGTGGCCGGGCTGACGGCGATACTGCCCCGCCAGTTCCTCGACAATGGGGCCGAGCGAGGCGTCACGATCCTTGAGGCGCGTCGAGATATCCGCACGGCAGCGCACCTCCAGCTGCTCCGCCATGAAGGGCGAGGCCACGCGACGCACCACGCTGTTGTCGGGCAGCCCGAGCAGGTCGCGGTGATACGCGGGCGGGCTCAGCGTGGCCGAGAACAGCATTGTCGAGTGGGCCGCGGCAAAGCGGGAGCGCAGGTAGTCCGCTGGCACCAGGTTGCGAATCGCCATGACGGCCTGACCCTGACCGGCGCGCCGCAGCTCGCACAGCGAATGCTCGCCGAAGCGCTCGGCGAGACGCGCAAAGGCCTGCGCCTCGAACAGAAATTCCCGGAGGCTCGGATCGCCCCCCTCCGGGTGCTCGGCCAGATAGTCGCCCACCGCCGAGACGGCGCGTTGCAGGGCACCCAGCCAGCCCTCGGGGATCGAAGCCAGCGCCTGCCACTCCACATCGGGCTGCTCGCGCAGCAACTCGCGCCAGCGGCGTACCAGGCTGCCCAGTGGCCGTTTCAATGCCGGCGGCGATAGGCGATGCAGTCGATTGAGGCGTTTCTGGGACAGCGCCGCGCTGTACATGCCGCGGGCCCGCTCCACCAGGTTGTGGGCCTCGTCGACCAGCAGCGCCAGCCGCCAGTCTTCGGCCTGGGCCAGGCCGTGAATCAGGGCACTGTCATCGAAGTAGTGGTTGACGTCGCCGATCAGCACATCGCTCCAGCGCGCCAGCTCCTGCCCCAGGTAATAGGGGCAGACCTGATGCGCCAGCGCCACCTCACGCAGGCCTTCCCGGTCGAGCCAGCCATGCTCGACGGCGGCCTGACGCGCTGCCGGCAAACGGTCATAGAAGCCCCGCGCCAGCGGGCAGGCCTCACCATGGCAGGCCAGGTCCGGATGCTCGCAGGCCTTGTCGCGTGCTACCAGCTCCAGAACCCGCAGTGGCAGGCGGTCCGCGGCTTCGGCAGCGGCGCCGAGGGCCGACAGGGCATCCAGCGCCAGACGGCGCCCCGGTGTCTTCATGGTCAGAAACGCCAGGCGGTCGATGCCGCGACGCGGCATGGCCACCAGGGTCGGGTACAACGCCCCCAGGGTCTTGCCGATGCCGGTGGGCGCCTCGGCCAGCAGGCAGCGTCCGCTGGCGGCCGTGCGATAGGCATCCTCGGCAAGCTCACGCTGGCCGGGGCGAAAGTCGTCATGCGGAAAGACCAACTCGGCCAGCGCCCGGTCGCGGCGCTGGCGATGCGCGGCCTGCTGCTCGGCCCAGTCGCGGAACTGCCGGCACAGGCCGGCCAGGAAGTCGCGCAGCTCGCCGGCTTCGGCATCACGGGTCAGCCGCGTCTCGGCACCGCTGACCACATCCAGATACACCAGCACCAGGGTCACGCGCTCGAGCGCCTCGGCTTCGCACAGCAGGGCGCCATAGGCCGAGACCTGTGCCCAGTGCAGGGCGCGCTGGTGCTCGCCCATGCGCGAGAGATCGCCGCGATGGGTCTTGATCTCTTCCAGCTCGCCGCGCCGGGGATCATGACCGTCCGCGCGCCCGACCAACTGCAGGCCCTCGACCTCGCCGGCCAGCGGCACCTCGGTGCGATAGTCCGGCCCGCGACGCGCCACGACCCGCGCATGGCCCTCGATGCCTTCCCGCGCACTGGGTGCCGGCGTGAAGCGGTAGTCGAGATCGCCCTTACGCGCGGTAAACTCGCAGAGGGTGCGCACCGCCACCCGGTAACCCGGCGCCGCCCCGTCCGCCTCGCGACTCATGGCGCCTCCTGCCAGCCGACGCTCTTCTGCCACCCAACATGGCAGACCGCCACGGGCATCCGCCGGGCCTGAAAGAAGCTCAGCCAGCGGCGCTGATTGTCCTGCAGGCGGTCGCCCGGCCCCTTGACCTCGATGAGCCGATAGTGCGGCGCCGGCCCGTCCGGCAGGAACTGGATCAGGTCCGGCAGACCGCTTCGGTTGGCCCGCGGGTCCGCCAGGATGCGCTCGAAGCAAGCACGCAGATGCGCGGCGGGCAGGCAGTCCAGGGCCTGCTCGATCAGCGGCCAGCTCAGGCGCTCCCAGTGCAGGAAGGTGGCCGACAGCCCCCGCTTGGTCTGCCAGTGCTCGGCAATGGTGTGGCGGTAGCGGCCGTCCTCGAGCTCGGCCAGACAGGCCTCGAAGTGCTCGCGACGGCGGCTCAGGAAATCCTCTCGGCCAAGATCCGCCGGGCCGCTCTGGAAGGGATGAAAGAAGGCCCCCGGCAGAGGCGCAAACAGCGCCTCCCAGCACAACAGGCCGAACAGCCCGCCGATCAGGGCATTTTCCACGTAGTACACCGGTGCCTCGGGCGTGGCAAGGTGCTCGGCCACGGCCAGCTCGACGCGCCCTCCCGTGGGCGGCAGGGTCAGATCGAGCCGCTCGGGGCTCGCCTCGCGAGGTGGCGGCTCGGCCGTCAGCCCGAGTCGGCGGCGCAGCCGAGTGCGCAGTCGCGCCAGGGCCTGGGCCTCGCGTTCTCCCACCTCCCCGGCCTGCTCGAGCAAGGCATGCGCCCGGGCATGCTCGCCGCAACGCTCGAGCAACCGAAGCCGGCGGATGCGCCCCTCACCGTCACCGGCGCGAGCATAGAGTTCGAGGGCGGCCTGTGTCTCGCCCTGGCGTTCAGCCTCACGCCCCAGGTGCACCAGCAGGCGCGCACGCCGACTGGCCAGCCAGGCATTGGCGGACGCCTCGGCGCTGGGCGACTCGGCCAGCATCTCGCCCAGCACGACCGGACTCTCGCCCACGTCGAGGCGTTCGCGCAGATGGTGCAGGAAGAGGTATTCATCCACCTCGGCGCGTCGGTCGAAGGCCCGCGAGGCGGCATCGAAGGCCACGCTCTCGAAGCGCTGCATGCCCAGCTCGGTGAGCACGAACTCGGCCCAGTCCTGGCGCAGGTTGCCGAAGAACATCAGCCGCAGCCGATCGCACAGTGGCATCACCGTCACACGCACCAGCCGGTCCGAGGCCTGTGGCCACCATTCGCTAAGTGGTCGCGGTCGGGTCAATCGGGCCTGCAGGGCCTCGAGCAGCGTCGCCTTGCTCGCCGAGCGTGAGATGCCGGCGGCGGTCATCTCGCCGGCCAGCGCTTCACGCAACTCGGGCAGGCGCAACTGGCGGAACAGCTCGCTCAGTTCGCACTCGGGGTCCGCCTCGACCCAGCCGGCCTCCTGCAGTGGCGCCAGAGCCGCCGTGGTATCGCCGATCTCGGCATAATCGAGACGCGAGAGCCGAAACACCTCGCCACGGCGCATCACCATGCGGGCCAGCAGGGCGCGCGATGCCAACGGCAGCTCGGGGAAATCGCGCAGAAAGGCCAGCTCGGCGTCATCGAGCAGGTCATGATGGCGTGCGGCCACCCAGTCCAGCACGAACTGAAAGTTGCTCAGGTAATAGCGCGGGTCATCCAGCGAGGCCGAGACGCGCTCAGCGGAGGTACTGTTCATGCATACATATTAACAGCTTGGCTCAGCAGGCCACACTCGCCCGGGTATTCAACCATCAACGGCTGACCCTGTGGGTACCTGCAGCGTCATCTGCTCGCCGCTGATGGCGATATCGAAGCGCCCCAGAAAGCTCATGCCCAGCAGCGCCTGATCACCGCTCAGCCCCTTGCTGATCGAGCCACGCACCTCACTGGCCGTCAGCCCGCCCAGGCCGACCTCGTCCAGAGTGGTCAGGTGGCCGCGGGCGCGGCCATTGGCGGTGGAGAACCAGACTTCGCGCTGGCGCTCCAGATCGAGCCGATCAGCCAGCTCGGCGGGCACCGACACATAGGTGGCGCCGGTATCCAGCAGGAAGTCCACGGGCTCGCCATTGATCCGCCCGGTGGCGACGAAGTGCCCCGCCGGGTTGCGCTCCAGGGTCAGGGGATCACCAGTGGCCATTTGCGCCAGATCGGCGTTCGGGTTCTCGCGCTCCTGCAACCAGCCCTGCCACCACCAGGTACCCAGGCCGATCAGCAGCAACCAGAACAGCAGCATCATGCCCAGGCCGGCACGGCGTGTCTCACTTGCCAAGCTCACCTCCCGCCATTACGCGGCTCCCTGCTATGCCCCCAATCTTGTCACCCCTCACCCTTCACACCTCACCATTCACCCCTCACACCTCACAACATCTGCACATCATCCGCTTCCCACTGCCGGGCAGCCTCCATGCCCCGCGCCTGATCGACGCCCAGGCAGATAGCGATGGCGATGAGAAAAAGCACGGCACAGAGCAGGATCGAGGCCTGCAGGCCGACCACCGACTGCAACAGCCCCAGGCCGATGATGCCGAAGACGCCCGCCAGCTTGTTGGCCAGCCCCCAGAAACCGAAGAACTCGGCGGCCTTGCGACGCGGCGAGAACAGCCCCACCAGGGCGCGACTGGCGGACTGGCTGGAGCCCAGGCTGAGCCCCGCCAGGCAGCCCACCACCAGAAAGACGTGCTGGGCCTGCCAGTCGAGCCCCAGGGCCGCATTCAGCCAGGCGGTCATCCCCGGTGTGGCCCAGATGGCCAGGATGGCGGCGACCCACAGCGCCAGGGTGATCAGATAGGTCTCGCGGGTACCAATGCGATCCTGAATAGCGCCGAAGCCGATGGCACCGGCCGCCGCGGTGATCTGCACGATGATGAACATGATATTGCGCGTCGCCGCGTCCCAGCCGATGACCTGAGCACCATAGATGAAGGCAAAGGCGATAATGATGTAGACCCCGGCCATGGAGAACAGCAGCGACACCAGAAAGAGGCCCAGGTCGCGAAAGCGACGCAGCTCGTGCAGGGTCGTGGAGACCCGCTGCAAGGCGATACGGTGATAGGGCTGACCCGGCGGCTGCGGTGTGCCGCGCTCACGCAACCACAGGAAGGTGGGAATGGCCGCCACCAGAAAGAAGCCGGCGGCGAAGGGCCCGACCCAGCGGATACGCTCGAAATTCTCCGCCGTGGCCTCGCCCAGCACCATCAGCGTGAAGCCCGCGGCACAGAGCCCGCCCACATAACCCAGCGCCCAGCCGAAACCGGAGATGCGACCCAGCGACTCCGGTGGACCCAGTTCCGGCAGGAAGGCCGCGATAAAGGACTCGCCCATGGAGTAGGCGTAGTTGGAGAGGATGATCAGCACCAATCCCAGCACCACAAACCCCGGCTCGACGAAGTACAGCATAGCGGTGGTGCCGATGGTCGCCAGATAACTGGCGAACAGGAAGCGCTTCTTGTCGGCGCGGTAGTCCATCACTGCACCGCACAGGGGGCCGGTGACGACCACCAGCAGATAGCTGATGGCCAGCGCCAGGCTCCACAGCAGGTTGGCCAGCCGATAACCATCGCCGCGATCACCAACGATCACCGTGGTGAACAGCTCGCCGAACACCACGGTGATGATGAGCAGGGTGTAGGCCTGGTTGGCGAAGTCGAACATCGCCCAGCCGAGGATTTCCCGGCGCGAAGCCCAGGGCGTCTCGGCCGCAGCAGCGGTCGTCGTGCTCATGGCGGCATCCCTGTCAAAGTGAGAGCATCAAGATAGCAGGCCGAACAAACAGGCGGCCATGCCTGTCTGATACATACCTACGGGAATTCCCGCCACATGCGACGAGGCAACTCTCATGAATCAGCGCGACGCATTCATCGAACGGCTGAAGGACAGCCTGGCCCGCTGGAATGTCGAGATCGAGGAGCTGACCAAGCGCGCTCGGCAGGCCGGTGAGGACACCCGACAGCAGCATCAGGAAGACATCGACGACCTGAAGGCGCGGCGCGATGAGGCCCGCAAGCGCCTGGACGCGCTTCAGGCCTCCAGTGAAGAAGCCTGGGACGACATGCGCCAGGGCACCGACCGGGCCTGGTCACAGCTAGGCGAGGCCTGGGACAAGGCCAGCTCGCGCTTCAAGTAACGGCCTCGGCGGGCCGCTCAGCGAGCATCATCGCTGGCCGCCTCGCCGCGATCGAGTCGCTCGGCCGCTGTGCGCCCCTGTCGGGCCAGACCCTCCAGGCGCTCGATCTGACTGGCCATCTGCGGCAGGGCATCACGGCGATAGTTCGCCAGGTCATCGATGGCGCCCATCACATCGCTCAAGGCGTTTTCCAGTGACTGCATGTCCAGGGTCGCCCGGGAGGCCCGGGTCTGAATGTCCACTCCCTGACGCTTGAGCGCCTCGGCGGTGCCGGCGATGGTCTCGGACGTCGCCGTATTGAGCGACTCGATGCGCTCCAGCACGATGCGCTGATTGGCCAGCGCCAGTGCCACGGTGGCCGCCACGCTGAGCGCCGAGACGGTGACATTGATCGCCCGGTCGACACCACGCATGAGCTCGCGGTTGTTGCGGATGATCACCTCGAGGGCCAACACGCCCTGCTGGCTGACCGCCTGTTGCTGCTGCAGATCGAGAATCCGCTGACGCAGCGGGAAGAGCAGCTCCTCCTCGACGAATTGCCGCCGTGACTCATCGAGTTCCGGGAGGTTGTTCACCAGGCGCTCGTCAATGGCGCGCCCCAGGGCGACCTGCCGCTCCAGTTGCTTGAGCGTCTCATTGAGCGCCTGCTGGTCGTCGTTGAGGGTGATGTTGTCGCGCTCCAGGCGGTCCCGGCCGCCCTCGAGCTCGGCAATGATGGCATCCAGCGCCTGCTGGGCGGTCTCGAAGCGCTGGAAGTAGCGCTGCAGGCGGGTCCCCAGCCCCGGAATCCAGCGGCGGATACGATCCACGGCACTCGGCTCGAGGCGGTGGTGGCGCGGGTCGAGGGTGTTCATGCGGCCGCGCAGCTCGCCCAGCGCCTTGGCCACCGGGCCGCCCTCGTCACCCTCCTGGGCCAGCTGGTGCAGCGGCGTCTTGAGCATCTCGCTCTGGTGAGCGGCTTGGCGCTGCAGATCTAGCCCCATCTCGTCGACGGCGCGTCGCTGCTCGGCCGCACTGCCCGCCGACTCGCCCAGTATCTCGGCGACGAAGGAGGCAGCCGCCGCCTCGAGCTCGCTGTCCAGCGCTTCCCGGGAGTCTCCGGCATCCTGCCCCAGCTCTTCGGCAATGCGCTCCACCGGCGGCAGTGACAAGCTCTGCGAAGCTTTGTCGGAGTCAGTATCGGTCATGATGAGGCTCCCTTGTCGCCATGCCTGGCGGTGGTGTTCGAGGTCGACTGGCCATAGCGCTCGGCGCCCTGGATGAAGCGACGCAGGTCTTCACAGGCACGCTCGGCCCCCAGCGCCGCCTTGGGCCGGCCCGTGGCCACGCTCGACAGACGCACGGCGGCGTCATCCAGGGCGGTCAGGGCGGCCTCGTTCTGCGCGGCGAGACGCCGTAGGGCGACCTCGGTTTCCTCGGCCAGCGCTAGGCGCCGCCTCAAGGCCTCGGTTTCTTCCGCGGACAAGCGCGGTGCCTCCGAGGCCAGGCGCTTGCGCACATAGTCGATATCTAGGCCGCGAATCCCCCGGGCACGATCGACCATGGCATCGAAGTCATCAATCGCGCCCAGGCTGACCTGATGAATCAGCTTGCGCGCTCGCTCGAAAGCCAGTTCACCGCGCTCGAAGCGCGACGCCAGGACCTCGTTGACGTGTCGATAGCGCCCATGCAGCCGATCGGCGCGGGTGGCCAGCTCGGGACGATCGATCCTCAACAGCTCGCCCTTGACCCGGCACAGAGCACGCACGATGTCGTCGGCCCCTTCCGGTGGCCGGGCCGGATCGAGGGCCACCACACCCTGCTCGGCGCGGGCACGCTCTCGCCGCCGGGCCTTCTCGAGCTGGCGGGACTGGCGCCGTGCCCGCCAGCGACGCCAGCGACGCTCTACCGGCAGCGCCACCGCAATTCCCACAAGCCCCGCCAGCCAGCCCCACAGACTGGGGCCGAAGCCGCCCCACAGCGAGGTCAGCCACATCACGATACTGATGAACGGAATCAGCGCGCCATAGCGCACCAGCACCCGCCAGCGCTCCAGCGACTCGGTCGGCAGCGCCAGCGAGGGCTTGATCAAGCCGATCAGGCACCAGGCCGGGCAGGTAAGGAAAAGGCCATAGGCCGCTCCCTGCAGAAACTCTAGCATGCTGTTGTCGATCCTCCGCTAAGCCGTGAAGGCACTGCCTCATGATGCGACGCCGGGCGAGACTTCGCTACCCCCGCAGATGCCAGACCAGCGTGACCACAATGGCCACGACACCGACCAACAGGGCCGTGGCCACCGACCAGCTGACCAGATTGTCCAGCCAGCGATCAAAGCGAGTCCAGTCGCGGCGGGCGCGAGGCGGCGGACGACGGGTAGCGCCGCTGCGCTTTGCGGGGCGGGGGAGGTTCTTTGCCATGACGCGCTGCTCCACGCACCTTTTCTTGCGGTTGATGAGCGCATCCGCCAAGGATGCCGGCGCCAGTATAAACAAAGGCACGCTTCATCACAGGGGCAAAGCTTGTATCAGGGCTTTCGCGCCCCCAAGTCTAAAACCAAGCATGCTAACTTCTGGAGCCACCCATGCCGCGACTGGCCACTACACCGCTCTCCGTTCTGGACCTGGCGCCGATCCGACACGGCGGCAGCGCCGCCGACAGCTTCGCCGAAAGCGTCGAGCTGGCCCGGCTGACCGAGCAG
This sequence comes from Halomonas almeriensis, assembly GCF_030409235.1. Classification (GTDB taxonomy): domain Bacteria; phylum Pseudomonadota; class Gammaproteobacteria; order Pseudomonadales; family Halomonadaceae; genus Halomonas; species Halomonas almeriensis. The sequence continues at coordinate 21,320 of NZ_JAUFPO010000011.1, read as the reverse complement.
CTCGGCTTCACCCGCTACTGGCTGGCCGAGCACCACAGCATCGACGGTATCGCCAGTGCCGCCACATCGGTGCTGATCGGGCATCTGGCCGCGCATACGTCACGCCTACGCATCGGCAGTGGCGGTATCATGCTGCCCAATCATCCGCCCCTGGTCATCGCCGAACAGTTCGGCACCCTGGAAACCCTCTACCCGGGCCGCATCGACCTGGGCCTGGGCCGTGCCCCGGGCTCGGATGGCGCTACCATGGCCGCCATGCGCCGCGACCCACGCGCCGGCGTGGACGACTTCCCGCAGCGTCTGGAGGAACTGCACGGCTACCTGGGCGAGGAACGCCCGGACCAGCGCGTGCGCGCCATCCCCGGCCAGGGCACGCATGTGCCGATCTGGCTGCTCGGTTCCAGCGACTACAGTGCCCGCCTGGCCGCCCGCGAGGGCCTGCCCTTCGCCTTCGCCGCCCAGTTTACCCCGGCCCAGTTGCACCACGCCTTGAAGATGTATCGCGACCACTTCCAGCCCTCGGCGGTACTGGACGCGCCGCACGCCATGGTCGGCCTGCCGGTGGTCGCCGCCGACTCCGACGAACGCGCCGAGTTTCTCGCCTCCACGGCCCGTCAGAAGTTTCTGGGGCTGATCCGCGGCCAGCGCACCCGCGCCCTGCCGCCGGTCGAGCGTATCGACTGGTCGTCGCTGGAGCGGGCCCAGGTCGACCAGTTCTTCGGCGCTGCCGTCATCGGCGGCCCGCAGCGGGTGCATGATGGCCTGGAGTACTTCCTGGAGAGCACCGGCGCGGATGAACTGATGATTCATACCGACGTGTTTGCCCAGCAGGATCGGCTGAGGAGCTACGAGATCCTAAGCGACCTTTGGCAAAAGGAACCTTCCTGATGAACGGCTTTCCAAAAGACAGACATCCACGGCTGCCGACCGACGGCACGCCCCCACGGAGCCCCTCATGACCGACCCCAACGACCCGCGCAACAACGCCGCTTGGCGCGCTGCCCAACAATGGCAGCAGCGTGCCCGCCAGGCGAAACCCGGCGGTCAGGTCAGCGGCATCAAGCTGCTGTTCACCTGGCTACTGTTCGGCGTGATGATGATCGTCGGCACCATCCTCGGCCTGTTCTTCCTGCTCATCGGCTGGGCCATGCTGCCCTTTCTGCGCCGCCGCATGAAAAAGCGCATGGAACAGATGCGCGCCGACCAGGCCCAGGACGTCGGCGGCGCGACCTATCACGAAGCGCGCTCCGGCCAGGAGCGCACCCAGCAACACCAGGTGCTCGAAGGTGACTATGAAGCCCGGGACGAGCGCTCCTGAACTCTAGTCAACAGGCTCAGCGCACCTCGAAGCGCCCCTGACCACAGTCGGGAGCACTGCCCTGAGCGAGCTCACGGGCTTGCGGCAGGTTGGACTGGAGCGACTCGATGCGCGACTCATGAGCCGGATGCGTCGACAATAGCTCCGGTGGCTGGCCACTACTGGCGTTCGCCATGTTGCGCCACAGCGCCACGCTTTCGGCCGGATCGTAGCCCGCCGCCGCCATGATACGTAGCCCCATCAGGTCGGCTTCTTCCTCGTGGGCGCGGCTGAACGGCAGGGTCACGCCCAGCCGAGCGCCGACGCCCAGCGCCTGAAGGATCGCCTGCTGCCCCATGTCGCCCTCTCCCAGCAGGCCGACCACCAGCAGGGCTGCCTTGATGCCGAGCTGCTGGGTCATGCGCTCGTTGCCATGGTCGGCCAACACATGGGCAATCTCGTGGCCAATCACCGCGGCCAACTGCGCCGGCGACTCCGCAACGCGCAACAGCCCGGTGTGTACCCCGATCCGGCCACCCGGCAAGGCAAAGGCGTTCGGCGAGGACTCCTCGAACAGCACCACCTGCCATTCCCCCGGCATCTCGACCTCGGGATACAGCCGCTCGGTCGCCGTCAGCAGCGCATGCGAAATGCACTCGACGCGCTGGCTGACCGGTGTGCCCGACACTTCCTGGCCCTGTTGGCGCATCTGGGCGAAAGCGTCATCGCCCATTTTGGCCATCAGCACCTCCGGCACCAGCGCCAGCTGGGAACGACCGGTCGGCGTCTCACCGCAACCGGCGAGCAGCAGGAGTGCCCCAAGACCGAGGCACTGCAGGGGGCGCCGCATCATCCCGGCAAGTCGCGATATTGGCATCGTCATCCTCGCTCAGTCCTCCATCACCGCCGTCAGCGCGGCACGATACCCCTGGCTGCCAAGCCCGGCGATGACCCCATCGGCGCGCAGCGAGACATAGGAGTGATGCCGAAACGCCTCACGCTGGTGAACATTGGAGAGATGCACCTCGATGACCCGGCCATCGAAGGCCTTGAGTGCATCGAGAATGGCCACCGAGGTGTGTGTGTAGGCTGCCGGATTGATGATGATCGCCGCCGTGCCGTCGAGGCGTGCGGCCTGGATGGCGTCGATCAGTTCGCCCTCGTGGTTGCTTTGGCGACAGGCGATCTCCCAGCCGCCCGCATGAGCCCGGGCGCGCAATGTATCGTCGATATCCGCCAGCGTCTCCTGGCCGTAGATCTCCGGCTGACGCGTACCCAGCAGGTTGAGGTTGGGGCCGTGCAGAACCAGTACCTTGTTCATGTCATTGCTTTCCTTGTCGAAGAGTCAGACATCATGTCATCGGCTCGAGCAGCCGCTGCCAGACGGCCGTGACGGCGTCGCGATGCGCCTGGAAGTCGGCCTTGTTGCCGCGTGCCGGCTCCCCGGTCAGTGCCGAGCGATGCGCGGCCGTCCGACAGGCCAGGTAGGCCTCGCGCAGCCGCTGGCACTCATCCGCCGGCAGCCGGCCGCTTTCCTCGAGCGTCTCGAGGATGCGCATGTTGTCGCTGTAGGTCAGAAGCTCAGGCGTCTCGTGGCCCATGGCGAGTACCGCGTACTGGCAGAGAAACTCGATATCCACCATGCCGCCCGGGTCGTGCTTCAGATCGAAGCTTTCCGGGCTGCCCTTGCTGCCCAGGTGTTCACGCATGCGCTGGCGCATGGCGATCACTTCGCCCTGCAACGCATCGGCGTCGCGCAGGCCGCCGAGCACATCGCCACGCACCTCGGCAAAGCGCTCGCTGAGCGCCGCATGGCCGGCCACCACTCGCGCCCGCACCAGCGCCTGATGCTCCCAGGTCCAGGCCTCGCGGCGCTGATATTCGGCATAGGCATCGATGCTGGACACCAGTAGACCGGAGTTGCCCGAGGGCCGCAGCCGCATGTCGACCTCATAGAGGCTGCCGGCCGGCGTCACGGCGGTGAGCAGGTGAATGATGCGCTGGCCGAGCCGCGTAAAAAAGACGGCATTGTCGATCGGCCGGGGGCCGTCGGTGCTGCCCTGAGTGGCGCCATCATGCAAAAAGACCAGATCGAGGTCGGAGCCATAACCCAGTTCGATGCCGCCGAGCTTGCCGTAACCAACGATCAGGAACTCCGGCTCTCGGGTCGCCCGGCTGCCATCGCGTCGCTCGGGGAAGCCATGCTTGCGGGTCAGGTGCTTCCAGGCCATGCCCAGCACCGCCTCGAGCACCACCTCGGCGATATAGGTCAGATAGTCGCTAACCTTCATCAGGTGACGCGTGCCGGCGATGTCCGAGGCCGCCACGTGCAACATCTGAGCATGCTTGAAGACCCGCAGCGCCTCCATATGGCCTTCCTCATCGTCCTCGGGCACGCGCCCCAGAGTCTGGCGCAGCTCGTCGGCCAGGCGCGACTTGTCCGCCGGGGTATAGAGTGTATCCGGGGTCAGCAGCTCATCGAGCAGGATCGGGTAGCGAGCCAGTTGCTCGGCGATCCAGGGGCTGGCACTGCACAGCCGCATCAAATGTTCGAGCGCCACCGGGTTCTCGCGCAAAAGAGCGAGATAGGCGGTGCGCCTCAGTACCGACTCGACCAGCGGCAGGACGCGTTCCAGGGCGATATCCGGCGCGTCGCTTTCCGCGGCGGCCTCGAGCAGCAGCGGCATCAGGGCATCGAGACGCTCATAGCCGATACGCTGCATGGCCTTCACCTGACGCGACTGACGCAGCGCCATCAGGCGGCGCAGGCTCGCTCTGGCGTCCGTGAATCCGGCGCTGGAGAGCAGCGCCAAGGCATCCTCCTCGCTTTCCTGCTCGCGCCACAGTACCCGCCACTCCTCGAGGTCGACCCCCTGGGTGGCAAAGGCTGTGTCGGCCTGTTCGCTCTCCACCTCTTCCTCGGGATCGGCGATCACCGCATCGAAGTGTTGACGCACTCGAGCGCGCACCTCGTCGAGGCGCGCCATCACCGCCGGCCAGCCCTCCATGTCGAGGCCCAGGGCCACGCGCTCGCGCTCCAGCTCACCCTCGGGCAGCGTCTGTGTCTGGCGATCATCGAGCGCCTGCAGAACATGCTCCAGGTCGCGCAGGAAGGCATAGTCCGGGACCAGCTCATCGACCACCTCACGGGGCAACAGGCCCAGGTCGGGCAGGCGCTGGAGCGCACGATACAGAGAGGTCACCTGCAGCTCGGTATCGCGGCCGCCGCGGATCAACTGAAAGGCCTGGACCACGAACTCGACCTCGCGAATCCCGCCCTGACCGAGCTTGATGTTGCCTTCCATGCCGCGACGCTTGACCTCGCGATTGATCATCGACTTGAGTTCGCGCAGGGATTCGATGGCCCCGAAGTCCAGGTACTTGCGATAGACGAAGGGCTTGAGACTCGCCAGCAGCTCGTCGCCGGCATCCCGGTCGCCGGCGACCGGGCGCGCCTTGAGCATGGCATAGCGCTCCCACTCGCGGCCCTGGTCCTGATAGTAACCGGCCAGCGAAGCGAAGCTGCCGACCAGCGGGCCACCATCCCCCAGCGGGCGCAGCCGCATGTCGACCCGAAAGGCGAAACCATCGGCGGTCACTGCATCCAGGGCGGCAATCAGCTTCTGGCCGATCTTGGTGAAGTATTCCTGGTGCTCGAGGGGCTTGCGCCCTCCTTCGGTCTCGCCCTTCTCGGGAAAGGCGAAGATCAGGTCGATATCGGACGACAGGTTGAGTTCGCCGGCACCCAGCTTGCCCATGCCCAGCACCACCAGGCGTTGCTCGCTGCCGTCCGCGCGCGGCGCCGGATGCCCCCAGCGGGCCGCGAAGTGCTGCTCGAGCCAGCTCAGGGCGGCGTCCAGACAGACCTCGGCGAGCGCCGAGACCGCTCCACTGGTCCGCCACATATCGATGCCCTCGGGGCGCGTCAGGTCCCGCCAGATGATGCCCAGCATACGAGCCTGACGAAAACGGCGAATCACGGCATGCATGGCCGCTTCGTCGCTCACATCCTCCAGACGCTCGGCCATCGCCTCGCGCCAGTCAGCCGCGCCGGGAGTCACATCGAGCTCGCCATCTGCGTCCAGATGGGCCAGCCATTGGGGATGACGCACTAGGGTTTCCACGGCAAAGTTCGATACCGCCAGCACCCGCGCCAACTGTTCGCGGCGTGACTCGGAAAGCGCCAGCCAGCTCTCGCTGGGCCGGTCCTGCTGTTGCATCTCGGCCAGGTTGTCGGCCTGCTCCAGCGAGGCGGTCAGACGCTCCCAGGACTGCTGCAGTGCCGTGGCAACGGGCTCGGGAATGGCGTGCAGCGGCAGAAAGGTGTAGGACAGGGCCATGGGCGCCTCGTCATCGGGTTGCGAATGCCCTCAGCATAACCAAGCCGACACCCCCGACACTAGGCGGATTTCCTGGAGCCCGGCATCAACCGACGAAGCGGCTCCACGCCAACAGTCCCCAGGTCATGCCGGCCAACACCAGCGCCAGCATCACCGCCGCCGAGCCGATGTCCTTGGCACGCCCGGACAGCTTGTGGTGCTCCGGGCCGATACGATCCACCACACTTTCCACCGCCGTGTTGAGCAGCTCGACGATCAGCACCATCAGGCAACTGCCGACCAGCAGGGTCCATTCCACCGGTGAGGTCGCGACCCACCAGGCCAGCGGAATCAGGATCACGCACAGAACCACCTCCTGGCGAAACGCGGCCTCGTAACGGTAGGCCGCCTTGACGCCCTTGAAGGAATAACGGGTGGAGTTCATGAGATGGCGCAGGCCGGTATATCCGGGTTTCATGATCGGCTTCCTGATGGGTGACGAACTAGTGAGTCTCGATAAGCGACGTCAGGTCCTCGGCAAGGCGCTCCAGCACCATCGTCCAGTTGAGGTAGGGCGTCGAATCGGTGCCATTGACCAGTACCGTGAACGCGCCCCAGCGATTCGAGCGGGTGCGGAAGTAGCCGGTCACTGCCCGCACGCGGACCGGCTCGTTGAGGGTGCCTGTCTTGAGCATCACGCGGTTCTGGAAGGTCGCCGGGCCCTTGCGTATGAAACGCATGACCCCGTTACTCGGTGATTGCAGTGCGGCGACGAAACTGGGAAACAGCGCCGGTTGCTCGAACATGTGGGCCAGCAGGGTGTTGGCGCCGCTTGCGCTGGTGCGATTGTCCGTTGTCAGGCCACTGCCGCTGCGCAGGGTCAAAGGCCCATGGCCCTCGATACCGCTGGCGAAGGCCTGAATGACCGCGCCGCCCGCTGCCAGGTCGGGCCGGGCACCATTGGCCAGGTTGAGCGCCAGCACATCGGCCATGAAGTTATTGGAGTAATTGAGCGTGCGCAGCAGGACTTCCTGCAATGGCTCACCATCCACGGCCGCCAGCTGTTGCGCCGAAGCCGGAGGCTGGGTGGTGCTGGTGACGGCCTCTCCGCGCACCTGAATGCCGGCGCGCTCCAACATTGCCAGCAGCAGATCGGCGGTCTGGCCGGCCGGGTCGGCGCTGGCCCGATACAGGTCCCGCGGGTAGGCGTTGATGGAAATCTGACCGCTGACCTGCATCACATCCCCGGCCTGCTGGGTCACGCGAGTCGCCGACAGACGGGTGCCGCTGTCGGCGGGTTGGGTCTCCACTTGATTGTCGAAGCCCGGCAGCGGCACCTTGCTGTCACAGCTGGTGAGCACCGCCGGCTTACCGGCCGAGGCGGCGGGCGCCACATTCACGCACCAACTGCCGAAGTTGACGCCGGCCGAGGAGAGCAGTGCGCTGTAGGCATTACTGGAGCGGCGGCGCGTCCGGCAACGGTCGGTGGTAATGCACTCCACCGGCCCGAAGCGCCACTGGCTGACCACCAGGCGCCCGGCCACCTCGCGCACTCCGGCCTGATGAAGGCGTTGCACCAGGCGCCAAAGATCCTCGCTGGTCAACGCCGGATCGCCGCCACCGTCGAGGATCAGGTCGCCGGCCAGCACGCCATCGGCACCGGGTGCGGCCGTGCTGACCAGGCGCGTAGTGAAGCGATGCTGGGGGCCCAGGCGGTCCAGCGCAGCGGCCGCGGTGTAGACCTTGGTGACCGAGGCCGGCGAAAGCGAGCGCGTCGGCGAGATGCTGGCTAGGCTTGTGGCCGGCTGCTCGCCGGAAGCCAGCAGGCGCGCTTCGGCACTGATGCGAAAGCCATCCTCGGCCAGTGTGCCCAATTGGGGAAATCCCGCCCCCAGGGCCGTCAGGGGAAGCAGTGCAACGATCAACAGGCTACGGCTCAACAGGCGGTGAAACATCATGGCATCCGTGCAATGTGAATCGGGTAACGGCTCGAGCCCCAGACATGAAGGCAGTCTACCCGGCCGAGGCATGGGTTTCGACCCGGAGCCTGTCGGCCTCAGTGGGCCGTGGTCGAGGAAAACACCTGGATGACAACGACACCGCCGATGATCAGGGCAATGCCCAGCACCGCCGGCAGGTCGGGGCGCTCGCCATAGACAAGCATGCCGACCAGGGTCACCAGCACGATGCCGAGCCCGGCCCAGAAAGCATAAGCAATGCCCACCGGCAGCGTACGAAAGACCAGGGTCAGCAGGTAGAAGGCCGTCACATAGCCGACCACCACCACTACACTGGGCCAGAAGCGCGAAAACTCATCGGAGGCCTTGAGGGCCGAGGTGGCCACTACCTCGGCGATGATCGCCAACGCCAGATATACATAGCTCATTGCCCTTTTCCTCTTGCCAGTCGTTGACGCATGATCCAATCGAACAGCGTGTTGAAGATCATGGCGTAGATCAGAAAAAACACCATGAAGCCGAAATCCAGCCAGAAGGCTTCCACGAGCCCGATGCTCAGCCACCAGGCCACCACCGGTAGCGTCATGGTCAGCAGGCCGAGCTCGAAGCCGCCGGCCTGGGCCGCGCGCTGCATCAAGCTGCGGCGGCGGGTGGGCACCCAGATATCGAACAGTCGGTTCCACACCAGGTTCCACAGCATTGCCGCCGTGGCCAGGCCGAGCGCCAGCAGGCCGATCTTGCCCATGCCATGCCCGGTCAGCCAACTGGCCAGCGGCGTGACCATGATCAACCCGCCCGTCTCGAAGAGCAGCGTATGTGTAACCCTTTCCTGCCAGGAACGCATAATGACCTCGCCGTGATATTGGCCTGACCAGAGACAGCGTCTCGACTCGCGTTACTATAACGTCTACTTCATGGCTGAGCTGGCCTCCCGCGGCCTGGGCTGGGCCCTGGTACCTCGGCAAATTGCCCGGTACCCGCCGTTTCGCGAAGACCTGACCCGTCTGGCCGACGAGAGCCTGAGCACCCCACCGGTGATCGAGGTCGAGACAGTGCGGCGGCGCAACAACGTCAGTAGTCCCATCGCCCAATGGCTGCAGCGCACCCTGGGCGAGCGCTTCCGCAACCACCGCCTGCGCTGAACCGGTCTCAGCCGGGCAACAGCTCAGGGCGATGCGGTAGCTCGGCGACCAGCCGCCAGAGGGTCTGGCCGCTGCGCCGATACTTGTCCTCGAAGGGCGTGAGCGGCGTATCGCCGGGCTCGAAGGCCTCGACCGCGGCCTGGATGCCGGTCGCCTGATGCAGCGCCAGGGCGAACTCCTCGACATACAGCGCCCAGTTGGAGCGCAGCTCGAGCCGCCCGCCCAGGGCCGGAATCACCGGGAAGACCGGATGGCCGTGCCAGCGCATCTTAAGATGGACCGACTTGGGGTAGGGGTTGGGATACAGCAGATAATGCTGTCGGGGCTGCCAGCCGGCGGTCAGCGCCAGTCGCCAGAAGTCCACCAGATCGGCCCGCAGCAGCAGGGCGTTGTCCGGTGGCTCACCATGAGCCCGCGACAGCCGGTCCCCGCTGCGATCCACGCCGATCACCGCGCAGTCCGGGAGGGCATCGGCCAGGCGCCGTGTCGATAGACCCACGCCGCAACCGGCATCCAGCACCAGGGGCTGGCCGGCGCGCTGGCGGCGCCAGTGTTCGGCCCGGGCAAAGGCCTCGCGGGTATGGTCGGCCACCGGCTTGCGCCAGGCATGCTGAAGCGCACGCTCGACACGCCGTGCCAGATCCTGGTGGGGGCCTGGCTGATGGGAAACAATGGCACGAGAAAGTCCGGTCATGAGCAATAAGAGCCGTTGGCAAGCGATGCCTCATATCCTACCAGCCGTTGGCGAACCGGCGCAGCGCCCGGCATGACGCCATGGCAGGCTCAGTGCTATGATCAACGCCTTGTCTTCAGACGAATATGCCCTGTTTTTTCACTTCAACGAGGACCCCGGCTTGTCACACTTACCGGTGATCGTGGGCATGGGCGGCGTGAATCCCGCCGGCCGTACCTCGGGCCATCAGGCGTTTCGCCGTACCGTGCTCGACGCCCTGCCCGATGAGGACCAGGCCCGCACTCTGCTGGGCCTGGCGGCCATGATGCGCCTGGCCAGCGGCCAGGCCGACGACGCCTGGCAGGATGCCGCAGGCCATCCCATCGACGCCGCCACGCTCGTCGAACAGACGCGCCAGCAGGTACTGGACCATACCCTGGTTCGACGCATCGAAGACCCGCAGTTCAATGACGCCGGCCTGCCGGCCAATCGCCGCGCCACCCTGGCGCTGGACCGTCCGCTGACCTTTCAGGTCCGTCGCCGCCAGTTGCCGACCGACCTCTCGCCCGACTGGCAGGTTAGCGACATCGACCGCCGCCACGTCGAAGTGACGGTACCCGCCGGCGAGATGGAGGTCCTGCTGCCCGAGACACGCCCGGCCCAGGTCAGGGCCGCCGGCCAGCTGCCTAGCGGCTTCGAGCCGAGCCGTTTCTATCGCAGCGTTCACCACCCGCGCGGCCTGTCCATGGCCATCTTCGCCGCCAGCGACTGCCTGGACGACAGCGGCCTAGGGTGGGATGAGCTGCGCGACCGCCTGGACCCCGATCAGATCGCCGTCTATGCCGGCAACTCCATCGGCCAGCTCGATGAAGACGGCTGGGGCGGTCTGCTCAAGAGCTTCGTGGCCGGCAAGCGCACTACCTCCAAGCAGATGCCGCTGGGCTACGGCCAGATGCCTGCCGACTTCCTCAACGCCTATGTACTGGGCAGCGTCGGCGGCACCGGCGCCGCCCTGGGGGCCTGTGCCAGCTTCCTCTACAACCTGCGCCTGGGCGTGGAGGACATTCGTGCCGGACGGCGTAGCGTGGTCATGGTCGGCACCTCGGATGCCCCGATCACCCCCGAGATCGTCGAGGGCTTTCGCGCCATGGGCGCGCTGGCGGATGACGACAGCCTGAAGGCACTGGATGCCCTGGAGCTGCTGACCGACGCCGACTATCAGCGCGCCTGCCGGCCCTTCGCGCGCAACTGTGGCTTCACCATGGGTGAGTCCAGCCAGTTCCTGCTGCTGATGGACGACAGCCTGGCTCTGGAAGTCGGCGCCGAGCTGCGCGGCAGCGTGCCCGAGGTCTTTGTCAATGCCGACGGCTGGAAGCGCTCAATCTCGGCGCCGGGTATCGGCAACTACATTACGCTCGGCAAGGCGGCCTCACTGGTGCGCGACATGCTCGGCGCCGATGCCCTGCGGCATCGCACCTTCCTGCATGCCCACGGCACCAGCACACCCAAGAACCGCACCACCGAATCCCATGTCTTCGATCGCGTCGCCCGGGCGCATGGCATCGAGGACTGGCCGGTCACCGCCATCAAAGCCTTCGTCGGCCACTCCCAGGGCGGCGCCGCCGGCGACCAGCTGGCCAGCGCCTTGGGCAGCTTCGCTCATGGCCTGCTGCCCGGCATTGCCACCCTGGATGCCGTCGCCGAGGACGTTAATACCGAACGGCTGCGTTTCTTCCGCGACCCGATGGCCTTCGACGCCGATGCGTCCTTCATCAACGCCAAGGGCTTCGGCGGCAACAACGCCACCGGCGTGGTGCTCTCGCCCCGGGTGACCGAGCGCCTGCTGGCCGCGCGTCATGGCCAGGCCGCGATCGACGCCTGGAAGAGCCGCCGCGAGACCACGCGAAAGGCCGCCAACGCCTATCAGCAGGCAGCCGATCGTGGCCATTTCGCCCCGCGCTACCGATTCGGCGAGGGTGTCCTGGAAGGCCCCGAACTGGACGTGGGTGCCGACGCCATCGAGATTCCGGGCTATGCCCAGCCGGTCTCGCTGGCCGTGGACAACCCCTTCGGTCGCCTCGATGACGGAGAGGACTCATGAGCACTGCCGTTTACCCCGGCACCTTCGACCCCATCACCAATGGCCACTACGACCTGATCGAGCGCGCCGCGCGGCTGTTCGGTCACGTTGTGGTGGCCATCGCCACCAACCCCGGCAAGGCCCCGGCACTGGACATCGACGCACGCATCGCCCTGGCACGCCGGGTGGTGGCCCAGCACGACAATGTCGAGGTCGTGGGGTTTTCGGGCCTGCTTACCGAGTTCATGCGCCAGCGCCAGGCCCGCATCCTGCTGCGCGGCCTGCGCGCTGTCTCGGATTTCGAGTACGAGCTGCAGCTGGCCAACATGAACCGCGCCCAGATGCCGGACCTGGAGACCGTCTTCCTGACCCCGGAAGTCGAGAACTCCTATATTTCCTCGACGCTGGTGCGCGAAATCTCGCGCCTGGGCGGCGACGTGTCGCAACACGTCCATCCCGAGGTCGCCGAGGCGCTCAGGAATCGCTACAATAGCTGACTATTGCACTGGGTCTTTTGGCCCGTGCCCCTGCTCCCGCGAGCAGCCTGTTTCGATCCACGCCGCGCCCCGGCGCGTCGCCCGCGAGGTAAACCATGGCTCTGATGATCACCGATGAGTGCATCAACTGCGATGTCTGCGAACCCGAGTGCCCCAATGACGCCATCTCCCCCGGCGAGGAGATCTACGTCATCGACCCAGAGCGCTGCACCGAGTGCGTCGGCCACTTCGACGAGCCCCAGTGCCAGCAGGTGTGCCCGGTCGACTGCATCCCCCTCGACCCGGAACGCGAGGAATCCCGTGACGCCCTGATGGAAAAGTATCAGCGCATCACGGCGGCGTGAGGGCCAGAGGCCACCCGACACCCTGAAGGCGATCCGCCCGAGGCGTTTCATCAACGCCTCAGAGACCCCTTTTTGTCCCCCCGACGCTCCTTGAGGGCGGCGAGACCGTGAACGGCCTGCCGGACGCCAATCCCGACAAGCCGGAAGACGCCCAGTAGGGCCACCGGCGGCACTCGCTGCTACCTCTGCGGCTCTGGCTGATGGCGAGGGAAGCGTCTTGCTCGAACAGCTCATCTCCCCCATCCTGAGCGGCTCGCTGAACATCCGGAGCCGTCGTGTCATCTGCCGAGTTCTCCCAGGGCCGCGTCTGGACGCTGGCCTGGCCCATCATCCTGTCCAATATCACCGTGCCGCTGCTCGGCCTGGTAGATACCGCCGTGGTCGGCCATCTGTCGGATTCCCGTTATCTGGCGGCGGTGACCCTGGGCGCCACCCTGTTCGGCTTTCTCTACTGGGGCTTCGGCTTCCTGCGCATGGGAACCACCGGCCTGACCTCCCAGGCCGCAGGGCGCGGCGACGACGAGGGGGTACGCAACCTGCTCGGCCAGTCGCTGCTGCTGGCCATGGGCATCGGAGTCACCCTGATTCTGGCCGGTCGACCGCTGGCCGAGCTGGGCCTGTGGTTGCTGGATGGCAGTGAGCAGGCCACGGCACTGGCGCGTGAATATGCCTCGATTCGCCTCTGGTCGGCGCCCGCCGTGCTGGCCAACTATGCCATCCTCGGCTGGTTTCTCGGCCAGCAGAACTCCCGGGTGACGCTGGTCATTATGGTGCTGACCAATGCCGTGAATATCTTGCTCGACCTGTGGTTCGTGGTCGGCCTGAGCATGACCAGTGATGGCGTGGCCTGGGCCACGGTCATCGCCGACTACAGCGCCTTGAGCGTCGGGCTCTGGCTGGTCAGCCGACAGTTGCAACAGCTCGGCGGGCGCTTCCGGCGCTCTCAACTGCTCAGGGTGGCGGCCTACCGCGAACTCTTCCGGGTCAACGCCAACCTCTTCGTGCGCACCCTGGGCCTGCTGTTCGCCATGGCCTTCTTCACCTCCCGGGGTGCGGCCCAGGGCGATACCGTGCTGGCCGCCAATGCCGTCCTGCTGCAGTTCATCATGCTCACCTCCTATGGACTGGACGGCTTCGCCCACGCCGCCGAAGCCTTAACCGGCCATGCCGTGGGACGACAGCGCTGGCAGGTATTCGCCCGGGCGGTACGCAGCGCGGCGGGCTTCTCCCTGCTCACTGCGGGCATCGCCGCCCTGGCCTTCGCCATCGGCGGCCACTGGCTGATCGCCCTGTTGACCGGTCTGCCGGAGGTTCGGGACAGTGCCGCCACCTACCTGCCCTGGGTGGTCGTGATGCCGTTAATCGCCGTTTGGAGCTACCTGCTGGATGGCGTCTTCATCGGCGCCACGGCCATCCGCGAGATGCGCAACAGCATCTTCATCGGCCTGGCCGTCTATCTGCCGATATGGTGGTTGACCCAGCCCTGGGGCAATCACGGCCTGTGGCTGGCCTTCACGCTCTTTACCGCGACCCGCTCGGGCGTGCTGATCGCCTATTATCGCCACCACCGTCGTCATCACTGGCGCGACGACCCGGCAGCGGAGCACGCCGACTGAGCCCGTATTGAACTATAGTGGCTTTGACAACATCGCGGCCGTGGCGCAAGTTGGCAAGACAACTTGCTGATTCGACGACGTTTTTTGGCACCTTCTCCAACATCCGCCACGAGGTCCTGCCCCCATGCTCAAGTCCCTGTCGCGCCCGGCCGTCAAGCTCGTCGAGCGCTACCTGCCCGATCCTTACATTTTCGTCCTGCTGCTGACGATCATTGCGGCGGCCGCCGCCATCGCCGTGGAGCGCCAGACGCCACTGGCGGTGCTGCGCTTCTGGGGTGACGGCTTCTGGAACCTGCTGTCGTTCTCGATGCAGATGCTGCTTGTGCTGGTCACCGGTTTCATGCTCGCCAACTCCCCGCCCGTCAAACGCATGCTGCAGCGCCTGGCCGGGTTTGCTAACAACGCCGGTGCCGCCATCATCCTGGTGACCCTGGTGTCGCTGGCCGCCAGCTGGATCAACTGGGGCTTCGGCCTGGTGGTCGGTGCCCTGTTCGCCAAGGAACTGGCCCGGCAGATTCGCGTCGACTATCGCCTGCTGGTGGCCAGCGCCTACTCGGGCTTCATCGTCTGGCACGGCGGCCTGGCGGGCTCGGTGCCACTGACCATCGCCACCGACGGCCACTTCGCCATCGAACAGATCGGGGTGATCGGCACCGGCGATACCGTCTTCTCGCTGTTCAACATGGGCATCGTGGTCATGCTGTTCATCGCCATGCCGCTGATCAACCGCATGATGCTGCCCGACGAACGCGACAGCGTGTACATCGACCCCGGCCTGCTGGAAGAGGAAGAGACCCAGCGCGTGCGCATCAAGCGCCCCGCCGAGCGGCTCGAGAACAGCATGACCCTGGCCTGGCTGGTAGGCATCCCGGGGCTGCTGTTCCTGCTCGATCACTTCATCCTGCGCGGTGGCGGGCTCAACCTCAACGTGGTCAACTTCCTCTTCCTGTTTCTGGCCATCGTGCTGCACCGCACGCCGCGCAGCCTGCTGGAGAGTCTCCACGAGGCCATAAAGGGCGGCGCAGGGATCGTCATCCAGTTTCCCTTTTACGCCGGCATCATGGCCATCATGGTGCAATCCGGCCTGGCCGAGACGTTATCCGGCGCCCTGATCTCGCTGGCCAGCGAGGCCACGCTACCCTTCTGGACCTTCATCAGCGCCGGCATCGTCAACATCTTCGTGCCCTCCGGCGGCGGCCAGTGGGCCGTGCAGGCACCGGTCATGCTGCCGGCCGCCGAAGCCCTCGGCGTGGACGTGCCGCGGATCGCCATGGCCGTGGCCTGGGGCGACGCCTGGACCAACCTGCTGCAACCCTTCTGGGCGCTGCCGGTGCTCGGCATCGCCGGCCTCAAGGCCAAGGACATCATGGGCTTCTGCCTCATCCAGCTACTGCTGACCGGGGTGATCATCGCCGCCGGGCTGACCTGGCTGTAACGCCGAAGCATCAATGGGCAAACCTTCGCCCGCGTCCGCTCCCCTTCAACGGGGGCGGGCGTTATGCTGCAGGTAAATTCCGAGAGGCGATGCACCATGACCGAACATGTGCTGCCCGGCCAGCACGAGCTAACCATGACCGTCCTGATGACGCCCGATATGGCCAACTTCAGCGGCAAGGTCCACGGCGGGTCCATCCTGAAGAAGCTCGATGAGGTCGCCTACGCCTGTGCCAGTCGGTACTCGGGCCATTATGTGGTGACACTGTCGGTCGACCAGGTGCGCTTCAAGCAGCCCATTCATGTTGGAGAGCTGGTGACCTTCCTGGCCAGCATCAACCATGTAGGCAGTTCCTCCATGGAGGTCGGCATCAAGGTGGTGGCCGAGGACATTCAGGACAAGGTGATTCGCCATACCAACAGCTGTTATCTGACCATGGTGGCGGTTGATTCGAACGGCAAACCGGCCAGCGTGCCGCCGCTGGCACTGCAAACCGACAAGCAGCGCCTGCGTCATGAAAAGGCCGCATTGCGCAAGAAACGGCGCAAGCAGGCGGAAGAGGAAGAGCGTCAGGCCAGGGCCGAGCACAGCGAAAATATCTGATCCCGCCGCGTCCCGATCACGGTCCGGGAGTCACGCCGTGATCTCGGCCAGGGGAACGTCAGGAGGTGGTTTCCTGGATAGCTTCACCGCCTTCTTCGACGTCCTGTCCGACACCTCGGACCGTATTGCAGCCTGCCAGCAGGGATACAGTAAAAAGTGCAACCATCACCAGGGAAAGTGTTCGTTTCATTGGACGCTCCTTGTTCAGGAAAGGTTGAGTAGTACTAAACGTCTCATTCTAAGCCACCTGCAAGATACCACATGTTTAATTTAGCATAACCCACACCAGCGCGCCCATGAACCAGAAGGAGGCCTGCACATGCCGGAGTTCAAGCTCGATAACCGCCTGGCCCGGGACGGTCACTACATCACCGACCTGCCCCTCTGTCAGTTACGCCTGATGGACGATGCGCGTTTCCCCTGGCTGGTGCTGATTCCGCGCCGCCACGGCGTCAGTGAGGTCACCGAGCTGAGCGGGCGCGATCAGCGTCAGCTGTGGCAGGAAGCCACGCAGGCCGGCGAGCTGCTCAAGCGCTGCGTGCCGGGCGACAAGCTCAACATCGCCACCCTGGGCAATGTGGTCGCGCAATTGCACCTGCATGTCATCCTGCGTCGCCGGGATGACGCGGCCTGGCCGGCGCCCGTCTGGGGGCATGGCGAGGCCGAGCCCTATACCAGCGTCCAGCAGGCCGACCTCGGCGCCCGGCTGCGCAACGCCGCAGAGTCCATGGAGTGGGCGGTCTGACGCGGAACCACCTTGAGGAAATGGCCGCTACCCAGCTTCGAGACGCGAGCGCAGCGTCATCAGCCAGGGCTCCAGCAGGCCCGGTGGCAGGGGACGCCCCTGCTGGCGGGCGATCATCTCGATGCGACTGCCACGCTCGGTGGGCTCGACCCTGAGCCGTAGTGCATAGCCGGGCCAGCGGGCCAACACGGCCTCGACCCTGCCCAGGTCGCTATCGGCATGCCGCACCACATAGCCCTGCTCCAGCAAAAGCTGTATGGAAACATTCAGCACTTCGCTCACCGAGCCGGTCAGGCGGCCCGCGAGCGGCTCGGCGGGTGACGTGGCACGAGAACTGGCGCAGCCGCTCAACAGAGCGAGCAGCACGACCGCCGACAGCCCCCGCATGCATCGACGCCGGCTCATGGTGTCACCTCCCGGGATACCAAAGTATCACGGAACATCTGACAGAAGCCTTCATCACTGGCGGTTCGCGATTGCACCTGCCGGCCCCGCCAGTCATGGAGCCGGATGTCCCGGGACAGGGTGACCTGTCGCTCGCCGACCTGGACCGACACCCGCTCAATACGTGTCGCTTCATCATGGCCCCCACCGCCGCCGAAGCCGATGCCGAACCCGATGCCAGAGGAAAGGTGACCACCGCTGCCGCCAAAGAGAAAGCCGCCGAGTCGTGGCCGGGGTGGCATGGCATTCGGGTAGAAGGTTCGCTGCGCGCGCTCGGCACTGACCAGGCCGATATCGGTATCCGTATCGCGCACCAGAAAGCCGCGGCGTTCCAACGCCCCGACCACCTGCACCAGCCCGGTCTGCTCCGTGACTGGCCACTGGCAGACCGCGGCCGGCAACGGCTCGGCTTCCGGCATGCGGTTGGGCGTCGTCTGACAGCCCGCCAGCATCAGGCACCCGATCACGCCCAGGACTTTCCCGTATCCACCCATCATGGGGCTGCACTCCTTGGAGTCTTCTGTCAGTCTAGCAGGCAACCTGCCTCGCTACCTTGAAGCCCCGCCCTGTCGCCCGCATGTAACATGTGAAGCCCATAGTGTTAATGAAAGGAGTTCGTTTCACACTTCACTTCATTGCGCCTATAATCGATAGCACCAATTCAAGGAGGTACTGCATGAGCGATACCAACAGCATCGGCCTGCATTCAGGCAGCGCCAGCGACCTGGCCGAACGTCTCAACGCCCTGCTGGCCAACTACCAAATCTTCTACATGAACGTGCGTGGCTATCACTGGAATGTGAAGGGTGACAACTTCTTCGAGCTGCACACCAAGTTCGAGGAGTATTACACCGACCTTCTGGCCAAGATCGACGAGGTTGCCGAGCGTATCTTGACCCTCGGCCACAAGCCGGTTCACGCCTACAGTGACTACTTCAAGCTCTCGCAGATCGAGGAGCAGAAGGATGTGCATGATGGCCAGGCCTGCGTGCGGGGCGTCGTTCAGGGATATCAGACGCTGATCGACCTGCAGCGCGAGATCCTGTCGCTGGCCTCCGATGCCGATGACGAAGGCACGGCCTCCCAGGTGGGCGATTACATCCGCGAGCAGGAGAAGACGATCTGGATGCTGAACGCCTATCTCGGCTGAGGAAGCACTGATTTATTGTTGCGCGCGACGACCCACATGGAGGTGGGAAGTGCGTTGGTTCGTCGGGAACGAACCTAGCCATCCTGACCGCCGGCGGTACTCATAATCCTCATTTACTATCAGTAAACTGCGGTTATTCCGTTCCGGCGGCGGGCAACCTATCGTCGCTCACGACATAAATCAGCACTTCCTGTATTCCAAAGGTTCAGGGAACACAGTTCCTCTAGATCCGGTATCTACCATCACCGATCCTGATCATCGTCACCGCCTTCCGGGGCGGCGTCGTTGTGTTCGACATCCCCCGGGGAATCCGTTTCCTCGGCGGCACGCACCAGGGCGTCGGGCAGCGGCTTTTTCATGCGCACACCGAGGCGCTCGAGCTCGCGGGCCTGGGGCGCGTCCTTCCACTGTAACCCATTCTTCTTGATGTAGATTATCCCGCTCAGCACTCGCCGGTCATCCACCCGCGGCTTGCCTCGGGACTTCGGAAAGAACGGCCGCAGCCGCTCCATCTACTCGTCGGTCAGCCAGAAATGCCCGCTCATCATGCCCCCTCTGTTTGGGAGCTTGAATCACGCAGCCGGTGGAGCCTCAAGCAGGTTTATGGGTCCTGACCCTAGCGTTTTTTCCTCTCCACTCAGTTCGCCACGATAAGTTGCGGCACGCTGTCGTGCTCGCGCTCGGCGTCCCGGTCCAGATTCAGCCGCTTCGGCAGCTTGACCTGCGGGACCAGCAGGAAGATCGGCGCGTTCTTCGCTGCAAACGCTCCCCCGGAGCGTTTGTGGACGCTCGAACCCTGGTTGCGGCCGGTCTTCGCGCGCGAGGGTGAAGCGGGACCGTGGCGCCGCGAAAGCCCGCTGAACGCCTGGCCGCGCTTGTTGATCCGGGCGCGGTCGGCGACGAGCAGGCTCGGGCCGCGGCGACGGTAGACGAAGCGCAGGCGGAGGCCGCGCCGTCGCTCCCATTCGCCGGGCGTGATCTTGGGTTCTTAGACGTTTCATGTGGATTTGGCTTGATCCAGCAGGCGCCCCACGGGGCTCCCAATCAGGTAGATCATGGCGATGAAGTTGGCCTCGTTCCGGTAGCCACGTGCGCGTGAACTAGCCGCCTGGAAGAGCCCGTTCATGATTTCCAGGCGCGCGTTGGTCAGTCCCGATATCCAGCGCCTCACGACCTGCTCGGCATGCCGCTCAAGCGTGGTCAGAGCCTTCGCCATGGGCTTGAGCAGTGGCTGGTCGGTGACCGCCTCCCGCATCACCTTGAGATAATTTGTGATGCGCCATCGGGCAGCACGAGGCGTCGCAGCCTTCTGGATCCAGCGCAGCTTTTCCTTGATCACCCAGGCATCGGCAGTGGCGCCTCGATCGGCCACTAGCTCTTGCAGGGCGGCCAGTTGCTTGGCCGTCTGGTTGCCGTTATCCAGATTCTTCAAGACGGCCCAACGAAGGGCTTTGGGGTGACCCTTCTCCCGGCGCTCCTTCTTGCGAACCTCGTCCAGCGCCTTGGTGAAGGTCTGCACGATGTGAAACCAGTCGACCGTCACTTCGGCGTTGAGTAGGTGCTCGGCTACGCCGCTCAGGAAGGCCTGAGACATGTCGCAGACCACCTCGACCACGTTACCCGGGTCGCCGCCATGTTTCGTCAGGAAGGCGCTGAAGGCCTTTATGGCGGCCTTACCATGCCCGGGTACGGCGAAGAGCACCGGCTCCTGCTTGCGCTGCATATCGAGAAACACCGTGACATAGCGCTGACCACGCCGAGATGCGGTCTCATCCACTCCGACGGGCTACGCGGGACAAGTCCAGCTCACCCAGCATGCGGCCGACGTAGTGGTGCACGATGCGCCACAAGCGCTTGTCAGAGACTTCCAGTTGCCGGGAGACGGCCAGCACCGGCATCTCCTTGACCAGTGACATGGCGGCCTGCTCGAACAACAGGGTGAAGTCGCTGCCGGGCCGTGCCCAGGGCACCTCGATGCGCTTGACGCCATGCTCGGGGCACTTGGTCCGAGGCACCCGCGCATGCAGGTAGCAGAGGTGCTGGAAGAAGTTCAGGTGCCGCCAAGTCTTGTCGGCGAAGTCATGAGCCGGGCAGGCCTTGCCGCACTCCGGACAGGGGTAGAGGCTTCCCCGCTCGGCCTCGACATAGAGATCCAGGCGGTGGGGTGACAAGGAGGTATCTAGGTGTTGGTTCTTGAGGATCCAGGGCGCTTCCAGGCCCAGGCCGAGGGTCAGAATCTGGGTGCCGTCCATGCCATGCCTCCTGTCCAAGTGGAGGTCGTATCCTGGCCCAGGTCAGGGAGCGAATTCCACACCCAACGACGAAGAGCCAGTTATTCACCAAGCGGGTAGTCAATCACACGGGACCCGACAGACCCGGCGTCGCGGATGATGGGTGAGGGGCCGGACCCCTCATCCATTTTCTCACTTAACCTTGATAACCCTGCGCGCCAGAACGGCCTGGCTCGACACGTCCAGGAAGCGCAGTTCGTAGACGCCCGCCGTTTCGGGCAGGGTGATCCGCACCGGTGGGCCGTCGCCGGTCTTGAGCGCCTCGATCCAGGTGAAGATCGCCTGGTTGCCGCGCGCCAGCGTGATCCGCTGATCGGCGCTTTCGCTATCCACGCTCCAGCTTACCTCGATCGTTTCGCCCGGCGCCGCCGTTTCCGGCGCGTCGATGCTGGCCCCCTTTTCCAGCGCCGCGTCCTCGGCCAGCACCTCGACCTGCGTGCTTGCCATGGTCGGACGATCGCCCTTGGTGAGAACGTAGCGGACCTCGTAGAGGCCGGTCTCCGCAGGGGCCCGCAGGCTCTTGGTGGCGTCCGACTTGCCGACGCGGAAGTAATCCCGGCGCGTCCCCGCGTCGGCGCCCATGGGCACGATGGTGACGTAGTCGTGGGGATCCACGGTGCCGGTCCAGCTGATATCGACGCTCGCCCCGGCAAGCGCATTGTCAGGGGCGCTGACGGTCACCTCGGGCTCGGTGACCTCGATGGTCTGGCTTGCCATGGTCGGACG
>NZ_JAUFPO010000010.1 GCF_030409235.1 Halomonas almeriensis | reverse complement strand
AAGTACGCATGGCTGCCACTGAGTGCATACCTCTCGTTTGACCGCCTCTGTGATGAGGTACACCGGCTGCTCAGTGACTATGGCACTGAGTGCGCGATTAATTTTGAATAAGCACTTAGCTGATAGCAGACAATCAGTCTTCGACACGCACGAGCCAGGATTCCACTGTCTCGGCACCGAACTCATCCTTCCATGCCTTGAGGGTTTTCTGGTTACCGCCGCGAGTCTCCACCACTTCACCGGTGTTGGGGTTCTTGTAGATCTTCAACTTGCGCTTGCGACGACCATTGCTGGAGGCACTGGCAGCCTTGGTAGTGGCAGGAGCCGCCGCCGGCTTGGGATCGAGCAGCTCGATGACATCGGCCGCGCTCTTGCCGAATTCGGCCATTAGTGACTGGAGCTTGTCCTTGAATTCCAGCTCGGCCTTGAGGCGTTCATCATTTTCGAGCTTTTCGAGTTCAGCCTGCAGTTGCTTAAGCTGCTCTTCCTTCTGCATGTAGTTGCTTAGCAGTGAGGACATGGGAGTATTCCTTGATTTGAGAAATGGGGACGCTACGAGACACACAATATTATCGTGATTACCACGCTGGAAGCAACTCCATTATTAAACCAGGAAACTAGAGCCGAGATTAAAAAGCCGACAAGTTATATGACAATTTTATATCAACATAAACTTATATAAGAACCATGCCATTAACTAGATATCTAAGCTGAGACCCTGGTGAGTTTCTGGGTAACTGTCGGCAAATGACTACAGGCGAACCACTTCAATAAAAAACACCGCCCCATGAGGGGCGGTGTCGAGATCAAGCTTGGCGCTGACCAGTGTAACGGATCAGTCCTGACCCATCTGCTGCTTGATGAGGTCACCGATGGTGGTGGGACCGTCGCCCTCAGCGGCACCGTCCTGCTCACGCAGCTTGCTCATGTTGCGGCGCGTATCATCCTGATCCTTGGCTTTGACGGACAGGTTGATCTGACGGTTCTTGCGATCGACACCGACGATGCGCGCTTCCACGCTGTCGCCTTCGTTCAGGGCGTTGCGTGCGTCCTCGACACGATCCGCACTGATCTCGGAAGCCTTGAGAACGGCCACAACGTCAGTTGCCAGCTCGACATGAGCTTCTTTGGCGTCAACCTCGACGACACGACCGGTCACGATGGAGCCCTTGTCATTGACGGCCAAGAACTCGGCAACCGGGTCGGTATCGAGCTGCTTGATGCCCAGCGAGATACGCTCACGCTCGGGATCGATGGACAGGATGACGGCTTCGGCTTCGTCGCCCTTCTTGAAGTTGCGCACGGCTTCTTCGCCGGTGTCTGTCCAGGAAATGTCGGACAGGTGCACCAGGCCATCGATGCCGCCTTCGAGACCGATGAAGATACCGAAATCGGTGATCGATTTGATGGTGCCGGAAACACGATCGCCCTTGTTGTACTGGGCGTTGAAGGTTTCCCAGGGATTCGCAGTGCACTGCTTGATACCCAGAGAAATACGACGACGCTCTTCGTCGATATCCAGCACCATGACATCCACGTCGTCGCCGACCTGAACGACCTTGGACGGATGGATATTCTTGTTGGTCCAGTCCATCTCGGAAACGTGGACCAGGCCTTCGACACCCTCTTCCAGCTCGGCAAAGCAACCATAGTCGGTGAGGTTGGTGACCGTGGCATGCACCTTGGTGCCTTCCGGATAACGTTCCTTGATACGCACCCAGGGATCCTCGCCCAGCTGCTTCAGACCGAGGGAGACGCGATTGCGCTCGCGATCGAACTTCAGCACCTTGACATTGACTTCGTCACCGACGGAGACGATCTCGCTCGGATGCTTGATGCGCTTCCAGGCCATGTCGGTGATGTGCAACAGACCATCAACGCCACCCAGATCGACGAATGCGCCGTAATCGGTCAGGTTCTTGACGATACCGATAATCTGCTGACCTTCCTGCAGGGTTGCCAGCAGTGCTTCACGCTCGGCGCTGTTTTCCGCCTCGAGCACGGCACGGCGGGAGACCACCACGTTGTTGCGCTTCGGGTCGAGCTTGATGACCTTGAAGTCCAGCTCTTTGTGCTCGAGATGCGTGGTGTCGCGCACCGGACGCACATCTACGAGAGAGCCCGGCAGGAAGGCGCGGATGGAATCCACGTCGACGGTGAAGCCGCCCTTGACCTTGCCGTTGATCACGCCCTTGACGATCTCTTCCTTTTCGAAGGCTGCTTCCAGAACCTTCCACGCCTCGGCGCGTTTCGCTTTCTCGCGAGACAGGCGGGTCTCGCCGAAACCGTCTTCGACGGCTTCCAGAGCGACGTGGACTTCGTCGCCAACGGCGATGGTCAGCTCGCCATTATCGTCGCGGAACTGTGCCGCGGGAATCTGACCTTCGGATTTCAGGCCAGCATTGACGGTGACCCAGTCACCTTCGATGTCGACAACAGCAGCCGGGACGATGGCGCCCGGTTCCATGTTGATGTCCTGGAGAGACTGTTCAAACAGTTCAGCAAAGCTTTCGCTCATGATGTTCCTACGTGATCAACGTGAATGCGACCGTAGTCGCTTCCTCCGCACCACCAGCGAGTGCGGGCCATTTCAGACTACCTTCGGGGATGTTGGCGCTGGTTCGACCTGGACAGGCTCACGGGAATCAATGCCCATCCACGTCATCACATCTTGCCGAAGGCGCCGCAAGGGAGCTCAGGCATCCGACGTCAGGCCCTCGCGGGCCAGCAGTGCCATCAGCCTATCCACCACTTCCGGTATCGTCAGGCTCGTGGTGTCCAGAGTGACGGCATCATCGGCCGGCACAAGGGGCGCCACGCTGCGCTGCATATCTCGCGCATCGCGTGCCTGAATCTCCTTTAGAAGACTAGATAGATTAGCATCCACCCCCGCCTCTCGCAACTGTCGATAGCGCCGCT
This sequence comes from Halomonas almeriensis, assembly GCF_030409235.1. Taxonomy (GTDB): domain Bacteria; phylum Pseudomonadota; class Gammaproteobacteria; order Pseudomonadales; family Halomonadaceae; genus Halomonas; species Halomonas almeriensis. Next base: position 80,803 of record NZ_JAUFPO010000010.1, on the reverse strand, counting down.
GGGCGCGCTCCTCGGCCGACGCCGTGAGAAATATCTTCAGCGGAGCATCCGGAAAGACCACGGTCCCCATGTCTCGTCCATCGGCCACCAGACCCGGGGCATGGCGAAAGGCCTGCTGGCGTTGCGACAGGGCGGTGCGGACCGCGGGGAAGGCGGCCACCCGCGAGGCGGCATTCCCGACCTGTTCGGTGCGAATATCGGCACTGACATCCTGGCCCTCGAGCAGAATACGACCTTCTCCGCCCGCTGCCAGAAAGACCACATCCAGCTCGCCGGCCACCCTAGCCAGCCCCGCTTCATCGTCCTGGGCCACGCCCTGACGGATTGCCGCCAGCGCCGTCAGTCGATACAGGGCACCGCTATCCAGCAGATGCCAGCCGAGGCGCTCGGCGACCAACCGGCTGATGGTGCCTTTGCCGGCTCCGCCCGGTCCGTCAATGGTCAACACTGCCGTATTGTCGATCATGTGCCCTCCTGCTTCTCCTGGATGATCAGACCGATTCGCCGAGCCAGCTCGATAAAGCCGGGAAAGGAGGTAGCTACGTTGGCGCAGTCGTCGATCAGGATAGAGTCATTCGCGCGCAAGGCGGCAATGGCGAAGGCCATGGCGATGCGATGATCGCCCAGGCTATCGACCACTCCGCCCTGGTAGTTGGGTCCTTCGCTGTTATGGCCCATGATATCGATGCCCTTATCATACAGAGTGTGCTCGATACCCAGCCGCGCAAAGCCATCCGCCATGGCCTGCAGGCGGTCGGACTCCTTGACGCGAAGTTCGCCGGCATCGCGCAGTCGCGTCACGCCCTCGGCATTGGCCGCCGCCACGAACAGCGCCGGGAATTCGTCGATCGCCAGGGGCACCTGATCCGCGGGAATATCGATTCCCTTGAGCGGTGCATAGCGGATGCGCAGGTCGGCGACGGGCTCACCCCCGACTTCATGCTCGTTCTCGAGTCGCAGATCGGCGCCCATCAGACGCAGGATGTTGATCACCCCGATGCGGGTTGGGTTGACGCCGACGTGCTCCAGCACCAGATCTGCGCCCGGGGTGATGGCCGCCGCCACCAGGAAAAAGGTAGCCGAGGAAATATCCGAGGGCACATCGATGGGGGCAGCGACAAGCTCACCACCGCCCTGCAGCCAGCAGGTATCGCCCTCACGCTTCACATCATAGCCAAAGCCACCCAGCATCCGCTCGGTGTGATCACGCGTCGGCGCCGGCTCGCGAACCCGCGTCTCGCCCTTGGCATACAAGCCGGCCAGCAACAGGCAGGACTTGACCTGAGCACTGGCCATCGGCATATCGTAATGAATACCCTGCAGCACCTGACCGCCGCGAATCCACAGCGGCGGACGACCGCCTTCGGCGGTCTCGATCACGGCGCCCATGGTGCGCAGCGGATCCGCCACCCGCCCCATGGGACGCCGGGTAAGAGAGCTGTCACCCGTCAGCTCGGTGTCGAAGTTCTGTCCCGCCAGCAAGCCGGCAAACAGGCGCATGGCCGTGCCGGCGTTGCCGACATAGAGCGGGCCCGCCGGCGCCTGAAGACCATGCAGGCCAACGCCGTGAACCGTCACACGCCCCTTGTGCGGTCCCTCGATCGCCACCCCCATCTCGCGAAACGCCTGCAGGGTTGCCAGGCTGTCCTCTCCCTCGAGAAATCCCGAAATCTCGGTGACACCCTGTGCCAGGGCGCCCATCATGATGGCGCGATGCGAGACTGACTTGTCGCCGGGCACTCGAATGCGCCCCTTGACGCGGCCACCAGGTTCCGCCTGGTAGCGCACTCTGTTGTCTTCCTGCATGTGATACTCCGCCTGGTAACTGCGCTGGTTCAGTAAAGAGTCAAAGTAGCGTCGCGCGTGGCTGGCCCGGTCAAGCGTTGACAGCATTGCATCAACATCCCCGGTTTCGACCGCCTGACGGAGCCGCGCCAGGCCGGTCTCGAACTCATCCAGGGCATCAAGTACCGCGGCTTGATTGGCCGCAAAGATGTCGCGCCACATGACCGGATCGCTGCCGGCGATACGGGTAAAGTCACGAAAGCCCCCGGCGGCATAGCGAAATATCTCCAGACGCTCATCCTGCCGCGCCAGAGTGTCCACCAGAGAGAAAGCCAGAAGATGTGGAAGATGGCTGGTTCTAGCCAGTACAGAGTCGTGGCGCTCAACTTTCATTTCCAGCACTTCGGCACCGACGGCCTGCCACATGCCACGCACTCTGTTCAGGGCATCGCGACAGGTTTCGGGCTCCGGGGTGAGAATGACCTTGTGATCCTGATACAGAGCCGCATTGACCGCTGACAGACCGCTCTTTTCCGAACCGGCGATGGGATGCCCGAGCACCATCCTGGCCGGCAGCTCACCGAAAGCGGCGACGGCCGACTCGCGAATGGCGGTCTTGGTACTGCCCACATCGGTGATCACCAGATCGCGGGCTGCGCGCTCCTGCGCCTGAGCCAGCTCGCTCATCACCTCACGCATGGCCAATACCGGCACCGCCAGCACAACCATGCTGACCTCCTCGAGCATGGCCGAAAGCCGGGTGTCACCCCAGTCGATCAGCCCCATCTCCCGGGCACGCGCCAGTTCATCGGCATGCGGGTCACAGGCCAGGATCTCGCCACATATCCCCGCCTGACGAAGCCCGGCCGCCAGAGAGCTGCCGATCAGGCCAAGGCCCACAATGAGGATGCGAGGCTCATGCAAGGGAACTGGCATTGTCAGAGAACGCCCATCGGGTAGGAACCCAGCACCTTGACCTCGGCGGCCCGCAGGCTGACCTCCTCAAGCATGGCCGCCACTCGCGGTTCTGCGTGATGGCCCTTGAAATCGATGAAGAACACATAATTCCACACCCCGGTGCGCGAAGGGCGTGTCTCGAGGCGGGTCAGGTCGATGTGATGACGATGAAAAGGTTCCAGCAGGTCATGCAACGCCCCCGGCTGGTTGCGCATGGCGACCACAATGGAGGTCTTGTCGTCGCCCGACATGGGCACATCCTGATTGCCGATGATCAGAAAACGCGTCGAATTATCCGGACGGTCCTCGATCTTCTCGGCCTGACGCATCAGGTCATACAGCTTGGCGGCCATGTCGCCGGCGATGGCGGCACTGTGCCATTCGGTCCTGACCAGCTTGGCCGCTTCCGCATTGGACGACACCGGCACACGTTCGGCATGGGGATAGTGGGCATCCAGCCACTTGCGGCACTGAGCGAAGGATTGAGGATGCGAGTAGATCCTCGACACCTTGTCGCGCCGGGTGTTTTCCGAGACCAGAAGATGATGATGAATGCGTAGCACGACCTCGCCACAGATTCGCATCCCGGAATCCATGAAGGAATCCAGGGTGTGATTGATCACCCCTTCGGTGGAGTTCTCGACCGGCACGACGCCATAATTGACGGCACCGGCCTCCACCTCACGGAACACCTCGTCGATGGCCGCCATCGGCAGACTGACGGCACTCTCGCCGAAGTGCTTGAGGGCCGCCTGTTGCGTGAAGGTGCCTTCGGGTCCCAGGTAGGCGACCTTGACCGGCTGTTCCAGAGCGAGGCACGCCGACATAATTTCACGAAACAGACGCGCCATTTCCTCGCTGTCCAGCGGGCCATCGTTGAGCTCCATGATACGGCGCAGCACCTGAGCTTCACGCTCGGGTCGATAGAACACCGCCTTGGAATCCTCCTGGGTCTTGATGGCAGCCACATGGCGCGCGCAGTCTGCACGCTGACTGATCAAGCGCATGATGTCGGTATCGAGCTGGTCGATACGCTGACGCAGCTCGTCGAGATGATGGGGCGTATCAGTCATGGGGTTCCCCTGATTATCAAATTATCAAGCCGCGAGCATCGAGCCACGAGATTCAAAGGGCACCCCCAAGGCAGCGTCGCTCATATCTCGTACCTCGAAGCTCGTATCTCGTACCTCGAAGCTCGAAGCTCGAAGCTCGAAGCTCGAAGCTCAGCTTACAGCTCCCGGCGTAGCCGAGCCGCTCAGCCATTACGCCGCTCGAAATCGGCCATGAAATCGACCAGCGCATCCACGGCCGCTTCCGGCACCGCGTTGTAAAGGCTGGCCCGCATGCCGCCGACACTGCGATGCCCCTTGAGATTGAGCAGTCCAGCCTCTGCGCTTTCCGCCAGGAAGCGCTCGTCGAGCCGGGCATCGGCGAGGACAAAGGGAACATTCATGCGCGACCGGTTGAGCTCGGCAATCGGATTGGAAAAGAAGTCACTATTATCGATGGCCGCATAGAGCTTGCGGGCCTTGCTATCATTGATCTGCTGCATGGCATCGAGCCCGCCGATATCGTGGCGAAGCCACTGGAAGACCAGCCCCGCCAGATACCAGCTATAGGTCGCTGGCGTATTGACCATCGACCCCGCCTCGGCCAGGGCGCGGTAGCTGAACAGACTGGGCATGTCGGCCCGCGCTCGATCCAGCAGGTCTTCACGAACTATCACCACGACCAGGCCAGCGGGACCGATATTCTTCTGCGCACCGGCATAGATGATCCCGAACCGAGATACATCCACTGGCCGCGACAGGATCGAGGACGACATGTCACAGACCACGGGCACTTCCTCCCCATCCGCCCGTGAAAGGTTGCCGCGCCCATTGCCGGGAAGGTAGTCGAACTCGAGGCCTCCGATGGTCTCGTTGGCCGTATAGTGCAGATAGGCCGCATCCGTGGACAACCGGATATCATCGACACGAGGTACCGAAGTGTGACCATTGGCCTGGCTGCTGGCTGCCACTGCGGCGCGGCCGAAGAGATGCTCGGCCTCCTTGATGGCCTTGCTGCCCCAGATACCGGTGTGCACGAAGTTGGCCGTGCCGCCCTGCCCCAGCAGGTTATACGGCAAGGCGGCGAACTGCTGGGTTGCACCGCCCTGGGTGAAGAGCACGCGATAATTGTCGGGAATGGACAACAGGTCGCGCAGGTCGTGCTCGGCCTGCTCGGCAATCGCCATGTAGTCACTGGAGCGATGGCTCATCTCCATGACCGAGAGGCCCCGTCCCTGGTAGTCCAGCATCTCCTGCCGGGCCCGCTCCAATACCGGCGCCGGCATGGCAGCCGGGCCAGCGCAGAAATTGTGATGGCGTGTCATCGACTCAAGGTATCCTTGCCGCGTTACAGGTCATCCGGGGTCTCGGGCTGGTCGCCATCCGACGCTGGCGAGCCGCCACCGTCTGCTTTGTCGCCAACACCGGCCTCACCGACCGGTGAATCACCCGCAAGCGACGACTCCTCTTCCGCCACCAGGGGCTCTTCGGGCTCATCCACTCGCACCGTCTTGACCAGTGACTCACTCTCGCCAAGGCGAATGAGCATCACTCCCTGAGTATTCCGAGAGGAAATCGACACCTCGCCGACCCGTGTGCGCACCAAGGTGCCGCGATCGGTGATCAGCATCATTTCATCCGATGCGTATACCTGCATTGCTGCCACCAGAGGACCATTTCGCGAGCTGGTCTGCATGGCGATGACCCCCTGTCCACCCCGGCCGCGCAGCGGAAACTCTTCCAGGCGCGTGCGCTTGCCATAGCCATTCTCGGACGCCGTCAGAATATAGATCTGACCATCATCCTGTGGCTCCGCAGTCGTCGCCTCACCGACTTCTTCCTCGGCATCGATGAGCTGGCTGCGCGGAATGATCAGGCTGATCACTTCGGCCCCATCCAGCAGCCGCATGCCGCGCACGCCTCGGGCCGTGCGCCCCATGGCCCGCACGTCCGTTTCGTTGAAACGAATCGCCTTGCCATTGGATGACAACAGCATGGCATGGTCGTTACCACTGGTAATGGCCGCGCCAACCAGTCGGTCGCCTTCTTCCAGATCAATGGCAATCAGCCCGACGCTGCGCGGACGCGAAAACTGTTCCAGACTGGTACGCTTGACGGTGCCCTTGGCCGTGGCAAACAGGATGTAGCACTCCGGGTCATACTCATGCACCGGCAGGATTGCATTGATGGCCTCATCCTCCGCCAGCGGCAGGAGGTTGACCAACGGCTTGCCGCGCGACCCGCGACTCGCCACCGGCATCTCGTAGACCTTGAGCCAGTAGACCTTGCCGCGGTTGGAGAACAGCAGAATGGTATCGTGAGTCGAGGCCACCAGCAGGTGCTCGATGACATCCTCATCCTTCATGGAGGTCGCCGACTTGCCGCGACCGCCTCGGCGCTGGGACTGATAGTCGGAGAGCGGCTGGGTCTTGGCGTATCCCGAGCGGGACACCGTCACCACCATGTCTTCCTCGGCGATTAGGTCTTCCATCGAGAGGTCGAGGTGGCTAGCCTGAATCTCGGTACGACGCTGCTCACCGAACTGATCGCGAACGGCCAACAGCTCCTCGCGAATCACCTCCAGCAGGCGGTCCGCGGAGGCCAGAATCTCGGTCAACTCGGCAATCTTCTGAAGGATGTTCAGGTATTCGTCGAGCAGCTTCTCGGTTTCCAGGCCGGTCAGGCGGTGCAGTCGCAGCTCGAGAATGGCCTGCGCCTGACCCGGCGACAAGCGATAGCGGCTGCTCGCCTCATCGAGGCCGAAACCGTCCTCGAGGTCCTCCGGCTTGCAGGAGTGGGCACCGGCACGTTCCAGCATGTCGGTCACCTGGCCCGGCGCCCAGTCGCGCTCAAGCAGCTTTTCCTTGGCTTCGTTCGCCGAAGGCGAGGCCTTGATCAATTCGATGACTTCATCGATGTTGGAAATGGCCACCGTCAGGCCTTCCAGAATGTGGCCACGCTCCCGCGCCTTGCGCAGCTCGTAGAGGGTACGACGGGTCACGACCTCCCGACGGTGCCTGATAAAGGCTTCCAGCGCCTCCTTCAAGTTGAGGGTGCGTGGCTCTCCCCCTTCCAGCGCCACCATGTTGATGCCGAACACATTCTGCAACTGGGTCTGGGCAAAGAGGTTGTTGACCACGACCTCGCCGGATTCGCCCCGCTTGACCTCGATGACAACGCGCAGACCTTCTTTGTCGGACTCATCGCGCAGCTCGGCAATGCCCTCGACACGCTTGTCCTTGACCAGTTCGGCGATCTTCTCGATCAGCCGCGCCTTGTTCACCTGGTAGGGCAGCTCGGTGATGATGATATGATCGCGGCCGGTCTTGTCGTCGTGCTCGATAGTGTGGCGAGCCCGCACATAGATGCGCCCGCGGCCGGTGCGGTAGGCATCCAAAATGCCGGCACGGCCATTGATGATGCCTCCGGTGGGGAAATCCGGCCCGGGGATGTAATCAATGAGATCGTCAACGCTCAGGGTGTAGTCATCGATCAGGGCGAGACAGCCGTTTACCACCTCCACCATGTTATGCGGCGGAATATTGGTCGCCATGCCCACCGCAATACCCGAGGAACCATTGATCAACAGGTTGGGAAGCCGGGTCGGCAGGACTTCCGGAATGCGCTCAGTGCCATCGTAGTTGTCGACCCAGTCGACCGTGTCCTTTTCCAGGTCGGCCAGCAGCTCGTGGGCCAGGCGCGCCATGCGCACTTCGGTGTAACGCATGGCCGCGGCATTATCGCCATCGATGGAACCAAAGTTGCCCTGGCCGTCGACCAGCACATGGCGCATGGAAAAGTCCTGTGCCATGCGGACGATGGTGTCGTAAACCGCACTGTCGCCATGGGGGTGATATTTACCAATCACGTCACCGACGACACGTGCCGATTTCTTGTAAGCCTTGTTCCAGTCATTGCCCAGCTCGTGCATGGCATAGAGCACACGCCGATGCACGGGCTTGAGGCCATCGCGCACGTCGGGCAATGCACGGCCGATGATCACGCTCATCGCGTAATCGAGGTACGACTGCTTGAGCTCGTCCTCGATATTGACTGGCAGAATCTCTCTGGCGATGTCACCCATGGGTCGTCGAATCCTTTGCACTACAACAGGTAAGCGCGTCACGAGACCGTGAAATCAGGGCCACCACCATCGACGACAACAGACTCAAGAGCAAAACGACGGAGCCGACCTGAGTGATCCAGGCCGCCCAGATTCGCCTTGTTCGCCCGTCGAGCCCATGGCAACTCCCTGGCGCGTCAAATCAGCGGAGGATTATACCATCCCGAGCGAAGCAAAGCAGCGACCTGCGATCAAAGCCGGACTATTCAACGACCAGCCGCTCCATGACATCGCGCAACTCGCCTTCGATGGGCACGGCCTTGTCATGTCGGGTGTCCAGCAGCACGAAGGTAAGGTCGGCGCTGGACACCAGCTTGTCATCCCGGACGCGACGCACTTCCTGATGCATCCGCGCACTGCGTGTACCGACATCGGCCAGAGCGGTGATCACCCTGAGGTCCTCTCCCGCGACTGCGGCACGCCGATAGTCGATGTTCAGGTTGACGGCCACAAAGGCCACGCTACCGCCGTGCAGTATCCCCGCCAGCTCGGCATGCTCGTCGAAATAGGCCCACCGCCCCTCTTCGAGGAACTCCAGGTAGCGAGCGTTATTGACGTGGCCATAACCATCGAGATGATATCCGCGCACGCGTAACGTAATGATCGACTGCTGCGAAGCCATGTGAACACCTTCTAGTGGATGAGCGGGTGGCAACGGGACCAGGCATTGCCACAGCCGCCATGTGTGCAAGGGTCGGGCCGCCAGCCCAGTGCCATCGGCATTCTATCCATGCGGCACGGACATGATCAAACAGTTGTTTGACAGCCGGCAAGGCATGTCGCTGGTGGCACCCGCGCTCAGCTTTCGACATAATAACCGCCCTTTACATGCAGGAAAGCTTCCATGTGGTTCAAGCACTTGCACCTCTATCGACTCCATGACGCACCGGAGATCCCGGCTACAGATCTGGAAGCGGCCCTGGAAGCGCAGGCCTTCCGCCCGCTTGATGGCGCCGAAGCCCGGCGCCTGGGCTGGACGACGCCTGCCGGCCGCTCGGGCCCTCAGTATCTGCACGAACTGCAGGGGCACAGACTGATGACAGCGCTCAGCCAGGAACGCATTCTACCCGCGGCGGTGGTCAAGGAAGAGCTGGAAGAGCGCGTCGAGCACCAGGAGGCCGCCGAGGGCCGCAAGCTCAGACGCCAGGAGAAACTGGCCCTGAAGGAACAGATCTATGAAGAGCTGCTGCCGCGGGCCTTCGTGCGTAGCCAGAAGGTCGACCTCTGGTGGGACAGTCGCAACCGCTTGATCGGCATCAACACCAGCAGCCGCAAGCGCGCCGAAGAGGTTCTTGACCTGCTTAGGGAGACCCTGGGCAGCCTAAAGGTCACGCCCCTGGCGACCCAGACACTCCCCATGCGCGCCATGACCACCTGGCTGGGCGATGCCGCCTCCCGTCCAGCCGACATGCAGCTCGGCGACCAGGTGGAACTCAAGGCCAAGGGCGACGATGGTGTACTGCGCGCTCGCCAGGTCGACCTCGAAAGCGCAGAGATCCAGCAACTGCTGGAGGGAGACCGCCAGGCCAGCAAGTTGGCGCTGGGCATCGAGGGCCAGTTGACCTTCGTGCTGCATGACGACCTGGCGATCAAGAGCCTGAGTTTTGATGATGCCCTGATCGACGAAGCGGCCCAGACCGAGGATGGAGACGACAGCCTGGTTCGTCTGGAAACCGATTTTCTGTTGATGACCAAAGCCCTCGCCGAGGGCATCGAGCGCCTGATAGCTTGGCTGGGTGGTGAATCCACGACGACCAGCGACACCTCTACTGCATGATCGACAACGACCACGGCCGCCACGAATGAACAACAGCGAAGCGACAAGTGCACAGGACCCATGGGCCGAGATTCGTCCCTATCAGGATGAGGAAGTGGCCGATGTACTGGCCCGCCTGGCCAAGGACCCCGAACTGCTGGATGCCCTGACTCGTTTCCGGCTGCCCCGCCTCGCCCTCTACATGCCTCGACTGTCACGCGCCATCGCCAGTTTCGCGGTTCGCCGGGAAGTGCGCGGTGTCAGCGACGTCAAGACGTTCCAGGACCGCATCGCTGGCTACATGCTGCGCATGATTCGCAACTCGACCACAGACTTCCGAGCCGATGGCCTCGACAAGCTGCAGCCGAACACGGCCTACCTGTTCATCGGCAATCACCGCGACATCTCGCTGGATCCGGCCTTCGTAAATTACGCGCTTTACCTGGCAAAACGCGACACCGTGCGCATCGCCATCGGCGACAACCTGCTGCAAAAGCCCTACGTTAATGACCTGATGCGCCTCAACAAGAGCTTCATCGTGCCGCGCAGTGCTCGCGGCAAGCGCGCCATGCTGGCCGCCTATCAGAAGCTGTCGGCCTACATCCGGCATTCGATCACCCAGGACAATCATTCAATCTGGATGGCCCAGCGCGAAGGTCGTGCCAAGAATGGTATCGATCGCACCGACCCGGCCATCATCAAGATGCTGACCATGGCCAGGCGCGGCGCCGAACGCCGGGCCGGCACCGGCGAAGCCATTGCCGAACTCCGCCTGGTGCCCGTGTCGATCAGTTACGAATATGACCCCTGCGATGTGCAGAAGGCACGTGAGCTGCATGCCGTCAATGAAAGTGGAAATTATGCCAAGAGTGAGTTCGAGGATATTCACTCCATCGTGTCCGGCATCACCGGACAGAAGGGACGGGTTCATCTGCGCTTCGGCACCCCGCTCGGGGCAGAATTTGAGACTCCCGAGGCCGTGGCAGAGGAAATCGACCGCCAGGTCATCGCCGGCTATCACCTCTTTCCCAGCCACCATCTGGCACTCGAGGCCCTCGGGGAGTCTCCCGAGCTGGTCGATCTCAGCGAGGTGACGGACGCTGATCGAGCGCGCTTCCAGAGTCGACTCGCCGAGGTGCCCGAGGAGCTACAGGACTGGTGGCTGAGACAATACGCCAATCCGGTGAAAAATCGCGCCGCCAGGGGGTAATGCCCGGATGAGCCAGAGCCAGACTCGATCCGCACAGGCCAGTCAGGCCAACCGAGTCACCCTGATCGGGGCCATCATCGACCTAATCGTGGGCCTGGCCAAGGTGGTGGCCGGTTGGCTGGTGGGCTCGGCCGCCCTGATCGCCGACGGTATCCATTCCTTCTCGGATATTGTCACCGATATTTTCGTGATGGCCGCCACACACTTTGGTCGCCAGGCGCCTGACAGCGACCACCCCTATGGGCATGGCCGTATCGAGACCCTGGCGACCCTGTGGCTAGGGAGCATGCTGATCTTCATTGCCGGCGGCATTGCCTGGTCGAGCCTGTCGCGCTTGCTGGATGGCGAGATCGCCAGCGCCCCCGGCCTTTGGGCGATCTGCGTGGCAACCGTCGCCCTACTCGCCAAGGAGTGGATCTTCCGTTACACCCTGACGGTGGCGAGACGCGTCAACTCGCGACTCCTTGAAGCCAACGCCTGGCACTCACGATCCGATGCCCTGTCCACCCTCGTTGTCCTGATCGGGCTGCTGGCGTCTCAGTTCGGATATGGCTGGGTGGATGCCGCGGCGGCGATCGTCGTGGGTATCATGGTGGGCCAGGTCGGTGGGCGCTTGCTTTGGGAGTCCGGCCAAGAACTGGTCGATACGGCATTGCCCAGGGCACAGCAGATGACCCTCTACCAAACGGCCATGACGGTGCCCGGCGTCCAGGGAATACATGACCTGCGCACTCGCCGCATTGGCGGCGAAGTACTCCTCGACCTGCATATTGTCGTGGCACCCCGGGTCACCGTCTCCGAAGCCCATGAAATAGGCAATGCCGTGAGTCGCCAGCTGCGCGATGCGCACCCTGACCTTTTCGACGTGACCTTTCATATCGACCCCCATGACGATGCCGGTGAGACCGAGCACAGCCTCAGGCCAGCCCTCCCCCTGCGCGAGGATGTCGAGCAGCTGCTCGATGACGTCTGGCATGACCTGCCACTCTGGAAGGAACGGCTTGCCCTGAACCTGCATTACATCGATGAACACATCGATGTATCCATCTATATAGATGGCCTGCCCGACGACAGGAATCTGGACGACGCCGCCCACGAGTTGCGCGATGCGGCCAGCGCCCTCACCTGGCTGGGGCGTTTGAGGATCTGGCAAGGCCCCGGCAAGGCATGAGCGTGATCCAGCCGCACGTCGACGTAAGGCACGCTTCTTCCTCCTCGTGATGGGCCGAGGTCATTGTCTGCTTTTCAGATTCAGTAGAAAGCAACGAGGCGTCGCCCTGCCACGGGGGGCATCCGTGTCAATGATCTAAACAGCAATACAGCGATACGACACGAAAACTTGAGATCAGTCACTCAGCGTTTCCAACCGGCCCGGGAGGCCCACCACACCCTTTGTCGAACGGGCAATCATGGTATGGTGGAAGACCTCTGCAACCATCCGTACAAGGAGAATCATCATGTCCTCATCGGAGATTCAGAAAACCCGCATTATCAATGAGTTGCGCGAGTTCATTAAAAAGCTGTTGCAGGACCCCCATATACTGGGACAATCCCTGGAGGTCGCCAGGCAAGAGCTTTCCCGGGGAGACTCGAACGACGCCATGGTGCGAATCGCCAACCAGATATCGGATACCACCAGCGTTCACATACCGGAAGACCCCGAAGAACACTCGGAAGCCGACAAGCTCTTTCTGGAACTCCTCAAGGAGGTCGTGAACGAGGATCAGGCGATGTACTGAGCACCTCCCCGACCCCATTCAGCGCAGGGCGATTGAGGGCTGGAGCCGGCCATGTAAAGCCCCCGACCACACAACGTTTGGGGGCTGGCGGCTGCGGGGGCCTGTGCTTCAGAGCCCTCACTGATAGAATGGCGGATTAACTTCGTATTCGCCGTGCCGTATGACCTACCTGATCAAGATCTACCCCGAGATCACCATCAAATCACGCTCGGTGCGACAGCAAATGACGCGCTGCCTGAGCTCCAATATACGCAACACACTGCGCCCGCTTGATGGCAAGGTTCGGGTACGTCGGCGCTGGGACGCCATTCAAGTCAAGCTTTCCGGCAACCTCAGCGACGAACGAGTGAAAGAGATCGAAGGCGCCCTGAGCCGAATCACCGGCATCGACCAGGTACTGCTGGCCGATGAGGTCACGGCCAGCGACATGACCACCATCGCCGACCGGGTGGTGCCAATCTGGGCGCCGCTCATCGAGGGGCGAACATTTCGTATCAAGGCCAAGCGACGTGGTCGACATGACTTCACTTCCATGGATCTCGAACGATACGTCGGTGGACGCCTGCTTCAATCTGCCGAGGATGCCCGGGTCGACCTCAAGCATCCGGAGGTCAGCGTACCGGTCGAGATCACCGACGATCGCCTGCTGCTGATTCGTGCCAAGTGGGATGGCATGGGCGGTTTCCCGATGGGCATTCCGGGCCAGGTCTTGACCTTGATGTCCGGTGGTTTCGACTCTCCGGTCGCAGCCTGGCGAATGATGCGCCGTGGTATCAAATCGCACTATATCTTCTTCAACCTAGGAGGGCCGGCCCATGAAGCCGGGGTGCGAGACGTCACCGGGCAACTATGGCAGCAATACAGTGCCTCCCATCGCGTCAACTTCATGTCGGTACCCTTTGATGCGGTGATGGGTGAAATCCTGCGCACCATCCCCGATGGCCTGATGGGTGTCGTGCTCAAGCGCATGATGGTTCGCGCCGCCAGTCGCATTGCCGAGCGCCATGCCATTCCGGCATTGGTGACCGGAGATGCCATCGCCCAGGTCGCCAGCCAGACGCTCAACAACCTCGGCCTCATGGATGCGGCAAGCTCGCTGCCGATACTGCGCCCCCTGCTGACCGACGACAAGCAAACCATCGTCGATCAGGCCAGGCAGATCGGCACGGCCCATCACGCCGAGTCCATGCCCGAATATTGCGGTGTCATTTCCCGTCGTCCGGACGTCAAGGCCCAGGCGAGCAAGATCGAACAGGCCGAACAGGCGTTCGACTTCCGAGTGCTGGATGCGGCCATCGAGGACGCCTCCATCACGCGCAGTGACGAGCTGGCCACAGAACGGGGTCAGCTCAGCGACGCAGCACTGATGATCATCGACTCCGAGTCGGCGCTCGACGAGGTCGAGAACGCCTGTGTCATCGATATCCGCGCCCCCCACGAGCGAGAGGATGCCCCCTTGACGCTGCAACAGGCACCACTCCTGCCGATTCCTTTCTACGAGCTGCAGGAGCGCGCCGCCTCGCTCAGCAATGACCGTCACTATCTATTGTTCTGCGACCAGGGGGTCATGAGTCGCATGCAGGCATTGCACCTTCACGACCAGGGGCTGACCCACTTTGGCGTCTACCGCGGCCATTGAATGCGGGCCAGTGCAGCCAGCAGCGAAAATGATACAATCGGCAACTGATTTCACGGACATTAATGGTGGCGATCAGCACTCCTTGATTGGCGAGTCGTCACCTCACGCTTCACGGGAAACCCTACGTCGCCATGCCGAACACAGATCCGCGCCAGATACTGGTCACCAGCGCCCTCCCCTATGCCAACGGCGCCATTCACCTCGGCCACCTGCTGGAATACATTCAGACCGACATCTGGGTGCGCTTCCAGAAAAGCCGGGGGCATGAGTGTCACTATGTATGCGCCGATGATGCTCACGGTACCGCCATCATGCTGCGCGCCGAGCAGGAGGGCATCAGCCCGGAAGCGCTGATCGACCGGGTTTCTCAGGACCACCAGGCCGACTTTGCTCGCTTCGGTGTCGGCTTCGACAATTACCACTCCACGCATTCCGAGGAAAACCGGTATTTCAGCGAGCTGATCTATACCCGGTTGCGCGACAAGGGCCATATTGCCACCCGTGACATCGAGCAGATGTACGATCCGCAAAAGGGGCTCTTCCTGGCGGACCGCTTCATCAAGGGAACCTGCCCCAAGTGCCATACCGCCGACCAGTATGGCGACAACTGCGAGGCCTGTGGTGCGACCTACACCCCGGCCGAACTGATTGATCCGGTATCTGCCATCTCCGGCGCCACTCCGGAAGTCCGCAGCTCGACGCACTATTTCTTCAAGCTGCCGGATTTCGCCGACTTCATGCATGAGTGGATTCACGACGGTCATGTGCAGCCGCAGATTCGCAACAAACTGCAGGAATGGTTTGACTCGGGTTTCAACGAGTGGGACATATCCCGGGATGCGCCCTATTTCGGTTTCGAGATTCCCGATGCGCCGGGCAAGTACTTCTACGTCTGGCTTGACGCTCCGATCGGCTACCTGGCCAGCTTCAAGAACCTCTGCGAGCGTCAGGGGCTTGACTTCGATGCCTACTGGCGACGCGACTCCAGCGCCGAGGTCTACCACTTCATCGGCAAGGACATCGTCTACTTTCACGCCCTGTTCTGGCCGGCCATGCTGCATGGGGCAGAATTCCGGACGCCCACGGCCGTCAACTGCCATGGCTTCGTGACCGTCAACGGCGCCAAGATGTCCAAGTCGCGTGGCACCTTCATCAAGGCCGCGACCTTCGCCGAGCACCTGAATCCCGAATACCTGCGCTACTACTTCGCCGCCAAGCTGACCCCCGGCGTCGACGACCTGGACCTCAACCTCGAGGACTTCGCCCAGCGCGTCAACAGCGATCTGGTGGGCAAGGTCGTCAACATTGCCAGTCGCTGCGCCGGCTTCATCCGTAAACTCGGCAATGGTCAGCTCGCCACACAGTGTGTGGAGCCGGCACTGCTCCAGCGCTTTATCGATGCCGGCGAGGAAATCGCCGCGCATTACGAGACTCGCGAGTTCGGTCGCGCCATGCGCCGGATCATGGAGCTGGCCGACGACGCCAACACCTACATTGCCGAGGCGGAGCCCTGGGTAGTGGCCAAGCAGGAAGGCCGCGAACAGGACGTTCTGGACATCTGTACGGTCGGCATCCAGTTATTCCATCAGTTGATGGTCTATCTGGCGCCGGTCGTGCCCAGCATGGCCCAGGATGCACAACGCTTCCTGCAGCTCGACAGCCTCGACTGGCAGAGCCGAACGCACGGACTCGAGGGCCACACCATCGCCAAATTCAAGCCCCTGATGACCCGCGTCGAAACCGATCGCATCGATGCCATGATCGAATCATCAAAGGAGGATCTGGTGGAAGAACAGAAGCTCAAGGACAGCGCCAAGGGCCCGCTGGCCAATAACCCGATTGCCGACGAAATCAGCTTCGATGACTTCGCCGGAGTCGACCTGCGCATCGCCCGCATCGCCAAGGCCGAATACGTTGAAGGCGCCGACAAGCTGCTCAAGCTGACACTGGATCTGGGTGGCGAGACGCGCAATGTCTTCGCCGGCATCCGCAAGGCCTATGCCCCCGAAGCACTGGAGGGTCACCTGACGGTCATGGTCGCCAACCTGGCGCCCCGCAAGATGCGCTTCGGCGTCTCGGAAGGCATGGTACTGGCCGCCGGTGATGACGAGGGCATCTACCTGCTGGAACCGCATTCCGGGGCCAAGCCCGGCCAGCGGGTAAGCTGAAGGCCTCATGGAAACCGCCGAGCTAATCGAGGCAATCGATGCCACCCTACCGCAGACGCAATGCGGCAAGTGTGGCCATGATGGCTGTCGCCCCTATGCCGAAGCCATTGCCGGGGGCGAAGCCATCAACCGCTGTCCGCCCGGCGGCGACGAGACCCTCAATCAATTGGCCGAGCTCACCGGGCAACCGGCCACTCCCCTGGAGCAACCGGCCCAGTCTCCGCTGGTCGCGCGTATTCGCGAAGACGAGTGCATCGGTTGCACCAAGTGCATTCAGGCCTGTCCGGTGGACGCCATCCTGGGTGCCGCCAAGCAGATGCACAGCGTGATCGAGAGCGAATGCACCGGCTGCGAGCTATGTGTCGCGCCCTGCCCGGTGGATTGCATCGACCTCTTGCCCCACCCCGAATGGCAGGCCGCCGAGAATGAGCAGGAACAGCAGGCATATCTGGCAAAACGCGCTCGCCTCGGCCGCCAGCGCCACCAGGCGCGCTTGCAGCGCCTGGCCCGCGAGGCAGAAGAGAAGCGTCAGCGCCGGCTGGCAAGGCAGGCCCGGCGCACCCCACCGAACCAGCAGGACGGTTCCCCAACCTCATCAGCGAGCCATCTGCGCACTACCCGTGTCAGCCTGGTCGCAAGCCTCAAGAAAATCGACCGACAGCGCCATGATGAGAGCCTCAGCGCGGACGCCCGCCAGGAGCTTGATCAACGTGCCACCGAGCTACGCTCACGTATCGACGACATCGACGAGCGACTCAAGACCTCGGCCAGCGCATCGAACTCGGATACCCACGAGCGCCAGCAACGGTTTGCCGTCAATGCGGCGGAACAGTCCTGCCGTCGGGCCAGGCAGCAGATTGCCCATGCGAAACGCCACGGCAACGCTGCCGATGTCCAGGCAGCCAGGGAGCAGCTCCAGCGCGCCGAACAGGTGCTTGAGGAAGCCCGACACGCCATCTCATCCTCGTCTCATTGACGCCTAACCCACTCTAGAGCCTCCCGGAGCCAATCTGTCATGAACGCTCAGAAACGCCACGAGATCTTTGTCAGATTGCGCGAGCACAACCCCGAGCCGACCACCGAGCTGGTCTGGCAGACGCCGTTCGAGTTGCTGGCCGCGGTGCTGCTCTCGGCTCAGGCAACCGACGTGGGCGTCAACAAGGCCACTGCACGGCTGTTTCCGGTTGCCAACACCCCGGGCACCATTATCGAGCTGGGTCTGGAGGGGCTCAAGGAACATATCAAGACCATCGGCCTCTACAACACCAAGGCCGAGAACCTGATGAAAACCTGTCGCATCCTGGAATACCGGCATGGCGGCGAAGTTCCACGTTCACGCACCGCTCTTGAAGCCCTGCCCGGCGTCGGTCGCAAGACCGCCAACGTGATTCTCAATACGGCCTACGGCGAACCCACCATTGCGGTGGATACCCATATCTTTCGCGTTTCCAACCGCACCGGCCTGGCCAGGGGCAAGAATGTCAACGACGTCGAGCAGAAGCTGCTGCGCCATGTACCGCGGGAATTTCGCAAGGACGCCCACCACTGGCTGATCCTCCACGGTCGCTATACCTGCCTGGCCCGCAAGCCGCGTTGTGGCAGTTGCGTCATCGAGGATCTCTGCGAGTTCCCCGACAAAGTCGAGCCTTGACGAGCCTTGAACCGGGCGTCAATCGGCATTCAGCACTTGCCGATACGCCGGCTGCAATGATGGCCAGGTCCAGCCATCGGTAACGGGGGGATGCGGCCGGCTTCCCGGCGAGGTCAGCCAGGACTCGAGACGCTCGATCATCGCTTGGTCATCGGCATAACGGAATGACGCCTCATACAGCTCCGGGTAACACAGACGATCGGGCACAAGAGGCACACAGCCACGCTGCACCGCCTCCATGACCGCCAGGCCCTGGAACTCATGATCCGCCGTGGATACCACCATCGCGCCCTGATCCAGCCAGTCATGATAGGCCTCGGCTGATTGCGGCCCCCAGCACACCAGCTGCTGGCTCAGGCGCTGCCTGGCCTCATCGAAGATCCTCGGCCAGTCAGCGAAACGTTGCCCCATGACGGCCAGGCGAAAGGCCACGCCTCGCTCGGCCAGCTCGAAGAGTCCCGTGAAGAAGGATTCAGGGTTCTTGTCATATTCCCAGCGGTGATTCCAGACGATGAGGTCCGGCATCGCCGGACGCCGGCGGTTTGCCTTCGCAATGGGCACCGGCAGAACCCGAGCGCGCTGTCTCAGGGCCTCCAGGGGTGCATGAGCGGGCAGATTCTCGGGCATGCGCTTGAGCATGGCGCGCGCGCCATCGATGAAGGTGTCCCGATTGTAAGCCGTGTTGAAGATCACCTCATCGGCCGCCAGAGCCGTATAAAGGTTCACCATCTGCGGCCCGACCCGAGAGCCCTGCGCGGGCGAGGCTGGATAGGCGAACTGGTTTTCGTGGAAATAGACCACCTTGCGGGCGCTAGCCAGATGCGGATGCAGCCCCAGCAGCGTCGCCAGATCCACCATGGAGGTCGCCAGAATGACATCATAATGGCGTGACAGTGCCTCGCCCTCCCGCAGCATCCAGGAGAGTGGATTACCACGAATCCGCCAGGCAAAGTGCCGGGCCGGCAACGACAAGACCTGCCAGTCGATATCATCCAGCCACTCGCGAATCCCCTCGGCCCAATGCTTGTGGCTGGTCGCGGCGTAAGCGGAAAGCAGGAGTCCACGCATCAGGCCCGCCTCATATGGCCGAGAACTCGCCACCCTTGGCGATGGCTCGCTGGTAGGCCTCACGCGCTCGGCAGCGCGTCAGGAAGCTCTGCAGATGGGGAAGCTGATCCAGGCCATCCCGACCTTCAATGGCCAGTATCGGGAAGCTCATCTGAATATCCGCGGCGGAGAATTCATCTCCGGCGAACCAGGGCGAATCGGCCAACGCCGCGTTCCAGAAGGTCGTCAACTCCTGTATACGGGGCCCCAGAAAGCTGCGCTCGACGCCCATGGCGAATTGCCGCCCCAATGGCCGCACCAGCCAGGGAACGGGCGGCTTGTCGAGTCGCGAGAATACCAGACGCATCACCTGGGGCGGCATGGCCGACCCTTCAGCATGGTGCAGCCAGAAGCGATAGCGTTGACGCGCCGGCGTTCCCGGCTCGGGCAGCAGTTGCCCGCGCGCTTCAGGATGCTCGACCAGATATTCGAGAATCGCGCCGGACTCGGCAATGGCCTCGTCGAGTCGCTCTTCCTCGGTGATGACCGGCGACTTGCCCAGAGGGTGGACCTGTTTGAGCGATGCCGGTGCCAGCATGGTCTGCGGGTCACGCTGGTAGGTCACCAGTTCATAGTCCATGCCGAGCTCTTCGAGACACCAGATCACCCGCTGCGAACGCGAGTTCTCGAGGTGGTGCAACTGAATCATGGCAATCTCCTTGGTGGATGCGGCACCCAGTCTACCGAACGAGCGGGACAACCACGAACTATCCTGGCGCATCATCTTGCTCCAGGGTCGTCCCGATCCGCTAAAATGAGTCCATGCCGATAGCGCCTCGACCCGACACGACAAGCCACCTGCCCGCCCCGGATGCACACCGCACCCGTCCGCAGGTGCCAAGGCTCGAGGCGCCGATCATCCACACTGGCAAGGCATTGCTCTGACCGGTATGGGCATGAGTCGCTTCACTTCTGAGGTAGCCAATGAACACAAGGTCGGCAGGAATGCCACATCGACAACGTCTGACCGGACACTGGCTGCTGCTGAGTGCGGTGGCCCTGCTCGGCGGCATCAGCTTTGCTGCCTGGCTGAACCATCGCTACCAGCCCGATGGCCTCACCCAGTGGATGCTCTGGCTGGGCTGTCTGTCCGGCGGCACGACACTGATGCTGGCGGGCCTGATACTGGAGCTCAAGGTATTCAGGCCCCTGCGCCAACTCCATGCACAACTGGCCAGGCTGGTGGCCAATCCGGATGCCGATGCCGCCGAAGCCCCCGGTGGCTGGCTGGACAGTCTGACGCCGGACCTGGCCCGAATACACGCTGCCTGGCGCCATGACCGCCGCCAACTCGCCGACGCACATGCAGCCGGCGCAAGTGAGAGTGCGAGGATCCTCGGGCGCTTCGAGACACTGCTGCAGACGCTCAATGCGCCCGTATTGCTGTGCGACCGCCATCAACGTCTGCTGTTGTTCAACCGAGCAGCGGAGCGACTCTTGTCACCCGAACCGGCACTCGCCCTGGGCAAGCCGTTGCACAAACTGCTGCCCGACCGAATGCTCAACGATGGTCTGGCCCAGCTTCCCGAGGATGGAACCACCCTCGAACTCCTGATACCCCACGGAGACCTCTGGCTGCGCGTGGATATCTGCCGTATCGACCAGCAACAGATTCTGGTCACACTTAGTGATGCCGGGCCTCAGCGTTCGCAAGGCGCGGGCAGCATGGCACTGCGACCCACCCCGGAAGACGCGATTCCGCCTCGCCCCGAGTTCCACGATTTTGCCATCGCCGATCTCCCGCCACCGGATGCGGAACTGGGGCACTGCCCTCTGCACGCACTCGAGATTGTCGCCTTCGATACCGAAACCACCGGGCTGGCCTTGCGCGAAGGGGACGGCGTGATCAGCCTGGGGGCCTGTCGTATCGTCAATGGGCGAATCCGCGAAGATGGCACCTTCGACCAGTTGATCGACCCGGAGCGGCCGATACCCGCTTCCAGCACCGCGATTCATGGCCTGACCCAAACGGACCTGGCCGGCCAGCCCAGGGCAAGTGAGGTGCTCCCCCGTTTTCACGCCTATGTGGGTGATGCCGTCCTGATCGCCCACAACGCCTCCTTCGACATGCTGGCGATTCAGCCTCATCGAGAGGGGCCTGCCTTCGACATGCCGGTTCTCGACACCCTGCTGCTGTCTCGGGCTCTGGACCCTGGCCTGGAGGGGCATGGTCTTGACCGGCTTGCCAAGCGCTATGGGCTCTTCGTTCCCCAGGGAGCACGCCATACGGCCCTGGGCGATGCACGGGTGACGGCGCAGCTATGGCTCGCTCTGCTGCCGAGGCTCGAGGCCCGGGGGATTGGCAGCCTGGAAGAAGCATTGAGCTTTCAGCGCCGGGGACAAAGCCGCGATGACGCTTATGCCTCATGAATGGCCGGACCTGAAAACGGCGCCACGATGGCGCCGTTTTCAGGTCCGGAGTGCCCTTTCCTGCAGCGTCGCAGGGCTAACGCGATGGCTCGAACATGGCATCGCCCAGCTCATCGATGAAACGCTGTGCCTTACTGACCATCAGCGCATCACAGGCATCTCGGCCCGGTACCACATCGGAGCGCTCAAAGCGGTGCTCCAGCGGCTCGCCACCTTCGGGATCCGGCTTGCGAATCCAGCCGCTCACCCGGAATTGGCCTCCCATGTCTTCCGACTGCGGCACGATGATGTAACCATGATACTCGACCATATCACCCTCGCGTGCCGTTGAACCCGCATCACCTTGTCCCTGGCCGAGCAGGCCGGATAGCAACTTTTTCAGCATGATGCTTCCTCCATCAAGTGTTCATCCCATGCCACCACAAGGGGTGGCAAAGAACCTGCCACCAGCCTGCGCGGCAGAACCTCAGTCCTGCTGACGCCCCTTGCCGGCGGCTGTGCGCAAACGCAGCGCATTGAGCTTGATAAAGCCCTCGGCATCCTTCTGGTCATAGGCGCCGGCATCGTCCTCGAAGGTCGCGATGGATTCATCGAACAGCGAGGCATCGGACTTGCGACCCGCCACCGTGGCGCTGCCCTTGTAGAGCTTGACACGCACCACGCCAGACACATTGGTCTGCGTCTCGTCGATGGCCGCCTGCAGGGCTCGGCGCTCGGGGCTCCACCAATAGCCGTTGTAGATCACTTCAGCGTACTTGGGCATCAGCTCATCCTTGAGATGCGCCTCTTCGCGATCCAGGGTCAGCGACTCGATGGCGCGATGCGCCTTGAGCATGATGGTCCCGCCGGGCGTTTCGTAGCAGCCGCGTGACTTCATGCCGACATAGCGGTTCTCGACGATATCGAGGCGGCCGATGCCATTATCACCGCCCATCTGGTTGAGCTTGGAGAGGACATCATGCGGTCGCATGGGGACCCCGTCGATGGCCACGATATCGCCCTTGTCGAACGTCAGCTCGACATAGGTCGGCTTGTCCGGCGCCTCTTCCGGCGAGACACTCCAGCGCCACATGTCTTCCTCGGCCTCGACCCACGGATCCTCGAGGTTGCCGCCTTCATAGGAAATATGCAGCAGGTTGGCATCCATGGAGTAAGGCGATTTTTTCTTCTGGGTCGAGAAGTCCACCGGGATAGCGTGCTGCTCGCAATACGCCATCAGCTTCTCGCGGGAGTTGAGATCCCACTCACGCCACGGCGCAATCACCTTGACGCCGGGCTTGAGAGCATAGGCCCCGAGCTCGAAACGCACCTGGTCATTGCCCTTGCCGGTGGCACCGTGCGAAATGGCATCGGCACCGGTCTGGTTGGCAATCTCGATGAGACGCTTGGCAATCAGCGGACGCGCGATCGACGTACCCAGCAGGTACTCGCCTTCGTAGATGGTATTCGCGCGGAACATCGGATAGACATAGTCGCGCACGAACTCCTCACGCAGGTCCTCGATATAGATTTCCTTGACCCCCAGAGCCTCCGCCTTGGCACGCGCGGGCTCGACTTCCTCGCCCTGCCCGATGTCGGCGGTGAACGTCACCACCTCGCAGTCGTATTCTTCCTGTAACCACTTGACGATCACAGATGTATCCAGGCCGCCGGAATAGGCGAGCACGACCTTCTTGACATCGGACATGCGGGGCTCCTTGAAATTGATGATGGCTATCCTGAGATGACGGACTTCGACAATTCCCGTCGAAACCTTGATTATAGCGCGGCACTGCAGTCGCGAATACCAGCAGGGGACGATGCCTGTCTGAAAT
This sequence comes from Halomonas almeriensis, assembly GCF_030409235.1. Taxonomy (GTDB): domain Bacteria; phylum Pseudomonadota; class Gammaproteobacteria; order Pseudomonadales; family Halomonadaceae; genus Halomonas; species Halomonas almeriensis. The sequence goes on along the minus strand of NZ_JAUFPO010000010.1, from coordinate 57,435 downwards.
GCTAAACTGGGCCGCTTCGGGACAACCCCTGCCCCAGCTATTTCATGCCACATTAAGGAGAGGCGCATGACCGAGGCGGTCACCCGCGAACTCATGGCACAACGGTTTCGCAGCTATCTGCCGGTTGTCGTGGATCTCGAGACCGGCGGCTTCAACGCCCAGGGCGACGCCATCCTGGAAATTGCCGCCGTCACGCTGACCATGGACCCGGAGGGCAACCTGATGCCTGACACCACCAGCGCCTACCACGTCACCCCCTTCGAAGGGGCCAATGTCGAACAGTCGGCGCTGGATTTCACCGGCATCCGCCTGGACGACCCACTGCGCCAGCAGGTGGCAGTCAGCGAGGCCGAAGCGCTGGGAGAGCTCTTTCGCCCTATCCGCAAATCCATCAAGGCACATGGTTGCACCCGCGCCATCCTGGTCGGACACAACGCGGCCTTCGATCACGGCTTTCTGAACGCCGCCGTGGAACGTTGCGGGATCAAACGCAGCCCCTTCCACCCCTTTTCCAGTTTTGACACCGCCTCACTGGCCGGCCTGGTCTACGGCCAGACCGTTCTGGCCCGAGCCTGCCGTGCCGCCGGCATCGAGTTCGACAACAACGCCGCCCACTCGGCCCGTTACGATACCGAACGCACCGCCGAACTGTTCTGCGCCATGGTCAATCGCTATAAGGACCTCGGCGGCTGGCAACTCGCCCAACGCGAGCAAGGGGTCGAGGAGCTGTAAGCGGGGAGAGAAAAGAATGAAGAGCGCCGCTTCGCGGCTGGAAGAAGGAAGAAAGCCGTAAGCCGTAAGCCGTAAGCCGTAAGCCGTAAGCCGTAAGCCGTAAGCCGTAAAACAGGATATCGCTGCGAGCTAACGAAACACCCCCACAGCCAGGCTGCGGGGGTGTTCTTATAGCTTAGCGCTTATGGCTTACAGCTCCGGACGAAGTCCGGTCAGCCTTCCGCTTGCTCGTCGTCCTGATGCTTGGCAGCGGTTTCCTTGACCAGGGTTTCCAGCTCACCGTTTTCATACATCTCGACCACGATGTCGCAGCCGCCAACCAGCTCGCCTTCGACCCACAGCTGCGGGAAGGTCGGCCAGTTGGCGACCTTGGGCAGCTCGGCGCGGATGTCCGGGTTATCCAGCACATTAACAAAGGCGAAACGCTCGCCACAGGACATCAAGGCCTGCACGGTCTGGGCGGAGAAGCCGCATTGCGGCAGCTGGGGCGTGCCCTTCATATAGATCAGTATGGGGTTTTCGCTGATCTGCCGCTGAATGTTCTCGACAGTAGTACTCATGTTCGTTACCTCTGGATCGCGGTGTGGACCCGTCGCCACGGAAATACCGAGCATACGGGTCGGCCTTGTCATACAGCCATTCTACTGATGCAAGTCGCATTGCGCATCCCCCGAGGGCTGGCTAGGATGGGCGTCTTTGCGTGGAGCGACACCATGGCCACTCGCCATTTCCTGACCCTGCTCGACCTGAATCCGGAGGAGTCCCGCTATCTGATTCAGCGGGCCATCTCGATCAAGAACAGCCTGAGAGCCCAGGGGCCGACCTATACGCCCTTTGCCAACCGCACCCTGGCCATGATCTTCGAGAAATCCTCGACGCGCACCCGTGTCTCCCTCGAGACGGCCATGGCGCAGTTCGGCGGACACGCCCTGTTTCTCTCGCCGCGTGATACCCAGCTCGGCCGTGGCGAACCCATCGGCGATACCGCCCGGGTACTCTCCGAGATGGTCGATATCGTGATGATTCGCACCTTCTCCCACCAGGGACTCGAGGAATACGCTGCCGCCAGTCAGGTGCCGGTCATCAATGCCCTGACCGATGACTATCACCCCTGCCAGTTGCTGGCCGATGTCATGACCTGGACCGAACAGCGCGGCAGCGTTCGCGGCCGCACGGCGGTGTGGATCGGCGACGGCAACAACATGTGCCACTCCTGGATCAATGCCGCACGGCAATTCGATTTCCAGTTGCGCGTGGTCTGCCCCGAGGGGTACGAACCGCGGGCGAACATTCTCGAGGCCGCCGGAGATCGTGTGACCATTCACCGCGATCCGATGAGCGCCGTGGAAGGTGCCGACCTGGTGACCACCGATGTCTGGGCGTCCATGGGTCAGGAAGAAGAGCAGGTCAGGCGCGAGGCGGACTTCGCCGGCTTCCAGGTCAGCGAGAGCATGCTCGACAGGGCCGCCGAGGATGTGCTCTTCCTCCACTGCCTGCCCGCCCACCGTGGCGAGGAAATCAGCGAAACCCTGCTCGATGACCCGCGTGCCGTGGTCTGGCAGGAAGCCGGCAACCGACTCCACGCCCAGAAGGCCCTGATCGAATTCCTGTTGCTGGGGCGTGTCGCCGAGTAGCTCGGCGCTGTCGTCCGCCCCGGCCCTGCCGGGGCGCGCCAGCACGCAGACCTGCCCTTGCATTACAGCCGCGACGGTCAATCTCGACACCGCGGCGCTTAACGTCAAGTTTTGGTCGTTTTGTGTCGACAAGCCAACGCCACCCTCCCGGACACTCCTTATAGATTCACACAGGAGGTCCAGCCATGAACCGCAACGTCATCCTGACCTGCGCCGTCACCGGCGCCGGCGACACCACCGCCAAGAACCCCAATGTCCCGGTCACCCCCAGGCAGATCGCCGACAGCTGCATCGAAGCCGCACGCGCCGGTGCCAGCATCGCCCATATCCATGTGCGCGATCCGCAGACCGGCGGCATCAGCCATTCCCTGGATCACTTCCGTGAAGTGATGGAACGCGTGCGCGAGTCCGACACCGATATCGTCATGAACATCACCGCCGGTGGCGGTGGCGACTGGATTCCCGACACCGAGGACCCCACCCGCGGCGGCCCGGGCACCGACATCCAGACACCGACGCAGCGTCATGAGCCGGTCGGCGAGCTGCTGCCGGAGCTGTGCACTCTGGACTGCGGTAGCCTCAACTTCAGTGACATGGTCTACATCAACACCGCTGACTGGCTGCGCGAACATGCCCGTCTGGTACAGGCCGCCGGGGTCAAGCCCGAGCTCGAGTGCTTCGATCTCGGCCATATCTGGTTCGCCCGCCAGCTCCAGCAGGAAGGACTGATCGATGGCGACCCGCTCTACCAGCTGTGCCTGGGCATTCCCTGGGGCGCCGAGGCCGATACCGAAACCATGCTGGCCATGCGCAACAAGTTGCCGGCAGACGCCAACTGGGCCGCCTTCGGCATCGGCCGCCAGCAGATGCCGATGGTCGCGCAGGCCGCGCTGCTCGGCGGCCATGCCCGCGTCGGCCTGGAAGACAATTTGATGCTGAAGAAAGGCGTCCTGGCCACCAACGGCGAACTCGTCGACAAAGCCTCCGGTATCATCGATGGCCTGGGAGGACGCATCATGACGCCGGCCGAGACCCGCGCCCAACTCGGGTTGCGCGACCCCGACACCGGTCGGATCGCCGGAGGTGACACATGAGCCAGCAACTCACCGTGATCGGTACCGGCGTCATCGGCAACGGCTGGATCGCCCGCGCTCTGGCCAATGGCTGGGATGTCGTCGCCTTCGATCCCGCCGAGGGCGCGGAGGAACGTACCCGCGCCTTCGTCAACAACGCCTGGCACTCCCTCGAGAAGGATGGCCTGGCCGAAGGCGCCTCGGCGGACCGCCTGCGCTTCATGCCGAGTCTGGAAGAAGCCGTTGCCGGTGCCGATCTGATCCAGGAAAACGTTCCGGAGCGCCTGCCGCTCAAGCAGGAGATCCTGGCCGCCATTGATGCTGCTGCCGACGCACAAGTTGTTATCGGCTCTTCCACTTCGGGCTTCAAGCCAACCGATTTGCAGCAGAAATGCCAAAAAGCGCCAGGCCGTGTCATCGTCGCCCATCCCTTCAACCCGGTCTACCTGCTGCCGCTGGTGGAACTGGTAGGTGGCGAAGCGACCGAAGCCGACCACACTGCCAAGGGCCAGGCACTCTACCAGGCGCTGAACATGCGCCCGCTGGTCGTGCACCGCGAGATTGAAGGCCACATCGCCGACCGCTTGATGGAAGCGCTGTGGCGTGAGGCCCTGCACCTGGTCAATGATGGCGTGGCCACCACCGAGGAAATCGACGCCGCCGTGGTCTATGGCTGCGGCCTGCGCTGGTCGTTGATGGGTACCTTCTTGACCTTCCACCTGGCCGGCGGCGAACAGGGCATGCGCCACATGCTCGAGCAGTTCGGCCCAGCACTGAAGCTGCCCTGGACAAAGCTGGAAGCACCGGAGCTGACAAATGAACTGATCGACAGGGTCGTCGAGGGCTGCGAACATCAAGCGGCAGGCCGTCCGGTGGCCGAACTCGACCGGCGGCGCGACGACTTCCTGGTGGAGCTGCTGGCCCTGACCCGCAAGTACTGGCCGGAGGCCGAAGGCCTCGAAGGACGCATATGATGAAACTGCTGGACCTCCAGGTCCCCCACGACTGGGTCGACTACAACGGCCACATGAACGACGCCGAATACGCCCGGGTATTCTCCCTGGGCGTGGAGACACTAATGGACGCCATCGGCCTTGACGAGGCCGGCCGGCGTCAGCATGGCTATACGGTTTACACCCTGGAGACGCACCTCTGCTATCGTCGCGAAGCTCACGAAGGTCAGCCGCTGTCCGTTGAGGTAACGGTGCTGGAGCGTGATGCCAAGCGCCTGCATGTGTTCTTCAAAATGTGCGACGCCGAAGGCACGCTGCTGGCCACCAGCGAGCAGATGCTAATGGGTATCGACGTCGAAGCCGGTCGACCAGTGCCCTTTCCGTCCCCCATCGACGCCGCCATCGGGGCACTGCCGAGTGCCGAGCCCGAGGCCTGGCCGGAACAGGCAGGGCGTCGCATCGGCTTGCCAACGGCCAAGCGTTGAGCCCGGACATCACGGCCCCAACTGCCAGAACGGCCGACCCCATGATGCAGTGTGACAGCTTTCGCCGCCGCTTCGAGCTCGGCCTCGACGCCCTTGCCGGGCTGCCGATGGAGGCGGCCCGGAAGCGCTACGATGCACTCTGCGTGAGCTTTGCGCCCGTCGACCCCAACGGCATGACGTTTCGCGACGAGCACATCGCCGCTGTCGGCCTACGACGCTTCCACCCTGCCCGCGTTGCCGAGGCTTCCCCCATCCTCTATGCCCACGGCGGCGGCTGAAACCTCGGTTCACCGCGCAGTCATCACGGCATCGCCGCCGACCTGGCCGAACGGCTGGGCCGCGAAGTGATCAGCGTCGACTACCGATTGGCACCGGAAGCCGGCTACGCCGAAGCACTCGACGACTGTCGTCGCGTCGCCGAGGCCTGCTCGCCCACAGCCCTGGTCGGCGACAGTGCCGGCGGGCGACTGGTCATGGATGTCTCACGGCAGTCCCACTTCCACGGCGTACTGGGGCTGATCTACCCTCCAGTGGGTCGCCCGACAGCGGCCAGCCTGGGGCCGGACGCCCCGCTGCTGACGCGGGACGATATCCTGGCGCTGTGGGAGAGCATCGCCGACGAGGTACCGATGCCGGACGCCACCTCGGCTCCCGGCGAGTTCATCGAAGTGCTGGCCGCGGAACATGATCCCCTCACCGCCCCCCTGGAGCGCGCCGTGGCGGACTGGCGTCGCGACGGCGCCGACATCGGCTACCGCTGTGCGCCAGGCATGCTGCATGGTGCCCTGCATGCTTATGCACGTCTCGACGCAATGCAGGCCGCCTGGCAGGACTTCTGCCGCGCCCTGTCGCAACGACTGGGTTGAACAAAACCTGACGGTTCAGGCCTTGGGAAGCGCTGAATAAATCGCCGAGCATAGTGAACCGCAAGGCGCACGGAACGCAGAAAGCGAGACATAACAATTAGTTAGACGAGCTTTCGATTACCGCGCAACGCCGCGATTTGCATGCGCAGGCATTTAAGCAGTGTTTCCCTTGCGCAGCTGCCGCGGCGATTGACCATACCGAGCACGAAACGCCCGCGAGAAACTCGAACTCGACCCGAAGCCACACGCCAGCGCTACCGCCAACACATCGAGGTCGGTCTCCTCGAGCAGGTAGCGAGCGCGCTCCAGCCGCAATCCCAGGTACCAGTCTCGCGGCGACTGCCCCAGCTCGCGTTCGAAGAGTCGCTGCAGCTGTCGCAGCGAGACGCCACTGAGTCGCGCCACTTCTGTCAGGCTCAATGGAAATTCGAGGTGCTGCTCCATCGCATCGACCGCCTCGACGAGATGGCGACGATGCGTGCCGAGCCGACGGGCTAACGTCATGCGCTGCTGGTCATGGCGGGTACGGATGCGCTCATGCACAAGCTGTTCCGAGACATCGATGGCCAGCTGGTTGCCATGGCGCCGGGCGATCACGTCCAGCGCCATGTCCATGGCTGCCGCGCCCCCGGCACAGGAGAAGCGCCGACGCCCGAGCTCGAACAACTCGTCCGAGGTTTGGATGGCCGGAAAGCGTTCCTGAAAGGCCGGCAGACTCTCCCAATGGAGGGTGACGCACTCGCTCTCCAGCAAGCCGGCCGCAGCGAGCACAAAGCAACCGGTGTCGAGACCGCCCAGCACGCAGCCCGACTCGTTGAGCCGATGCAACCAGCGCATCAGGGCTCGACTCAGACAGGACTCGGGGTCGAAACCGCTGCACACTGCGAGTGAAGGGAGGTGATGGACCGCCTCGATGGACTGGTCAGCCAGCAGCGTCATGCCGTTGGAGGCCGTCACCGGCTCGCCATCCTGACTGAGCAGTGTCCAGTCAAAGAGTGGCTGGCCACTGATGCGATTGGCAATCCGCAGTGGTTCGACCGCGGAAAAGAAGGCCATCATCGAAAAACGTGGCAGCAACAGAAAGCCGACAAGCTCCGGCGCGGGTCCGTTGTAATCGAGGCGCATGACGGCAAGCCAAGGATGCGAAGAGGCCGATCATGATGACCGGCCGGCCACTGTCGGGCAAGCTTGCCTCAGTCGAACTGCGCCTCAACCGCCTCGATGGCGGGACGCCCGTCACGCGCCTCGACACCCTCGAGCCAGGCCGCCACGGTATCCTGGTTGGCCGCGATCCACTCGCTGGCCACCTCATCGGCGGGCCGCTCCTCGTGACTGTAGGCATGCACCCAGTCGTTCTGATCGACAGTGTCCACCACGTATTGGGTCATGAAACGATGCACATCGGCATCCCGGTCCTTCAGGTCGTCCGGCACCACGGTCCAGACCGTGCTCTCGATCTCCGCCACACCGGCGTCATCGGCATCCTCGAGATAGACGAGATCGAAGCTGACGTTCATCCAGTGCGGTTCCCAGCCAACGAAGGTCACCCACTCGTCGTTGCGCATCTTCTGCTCGGCCTGGGCCAGCATCGCCGCCGTGGAGCTCTCGCGCAGGTTCCAGTCGCCGAGACCGGCGAGATCCTCATCGATGGCCTCACCGATGGCGGTATTGATTCCCGTGCCGGCCTCGATACCCAGAATGGTGCCGTCGAAACGCTCGCGGTGCTCATTCAGGTCCGCCACCGTCTCGATGCCCGCCTCGTGCACATAGCGCGGCACCACCAGGCCCGAGATGGCGCCCTGGATGTTGGCGACGGCTTTTTCCACCTTGCCGTCGGCCACCAGTGGCTCGACCATCTCGGTCTGCACCGGGTACCAGCCGCCCAGGTAGGCTTCCAGATCGCCCTCGGCCACGCCATTGAGGATCACGCTTACCGCCAGGTCATTCTGCCGGGTCTCGTAGCCCATGGCCTCCAGCAACTGGGCGGCGATTTCGGATTTGACGGTAACCCCCGGCCAGGGCGGTACACCGAAGCGGACTTCATCGAGATCGGCCTGGGCCATGGGCGCGGCCAGGGAAGTCAGCGCCAGGGTGGCGCCCAGCAGGTGGCAGCGGTAATGCGACATCGGCATAGTGATCTCCTTTAGCCTGAGAAACCATGCCAGTGTGACGCAATTGGCCGGCCAAACTTTTCATAAGTCGACAGCTGGTCAACACAAGACGACAACCCACCGTACTTGCCCGGTTGCCCCGTCACTTCACTGCAGCCTTCGGCCAGCCGCTACCACGCGTGCGCGCCGCCGAAGAATCCTTCGGCAATATCGTCACCGGCCTGGTCATGTCGTCATACTTCATCGGCTTCCTGGCGGGCTCGACCCTGACGCCCCGCAAACTTCGGGGAGCTCGGCCATATCCGGGTATTCGCAGTGCTTGCCTCGATCACCTCGGTGGCCATCCTGGTGCACCTGCTGTTTATCGACCCCTGGGTGTAGGCGGCCATGCGCCTGATTACCGGTTTAGCCTATGCCGGGCTTTATGTGGTCACCGAAAGCTGGTTGAACGGCCACGCCGCCAATCAGCTGAGGGATCGGCTCCTGGCGTTCTACATGGTCATCAGCTATCGGTGCATGGGAGGCGGTCAGTTGCTGCTTAATGTCGCCGACCCGGGCGGCATGGTGCTGTTCCTGATTGTCTCGATCCTGATGTCGGTCGCGCTGATTCCGATCCTACTGAGCTACACGCCTCAGCCTGAATCACGCCAAACAGGCAGGCAATAAGTGACGGGAATGGCAGCTGCCATTCCCGTCAGGGGTTCCGCCCCTCAAGGTTTCCAGAAGCGGACTCCCCATGCCGAACCGGGCATGGGGGTAGGCGATCAGTACTCGCCCAGCTCGGCTTCGAGCTTGAACATGCTGGCCGAGAGTTCGCCCGGTGTCATGGCCGGTGTCTCCGGCGCCACGGCGGAGGGCCAGGCCTTGAGGGTATCCTCATAGGCAGCAAGCAGGGTGCCGTAGGTCTCATTGTCGTACAGCCCCTTGTGCTGCTCGAGAACCGACTTGGCTACCTGAACGAAGCCACGGCTGTCCTGATACTCGACGACGTTGACGAATTCGCCATCCTCGATGGCCGCCTGATATTCATTCATGGCCTTCTTCAGCAGGGCCAGCTGAACGCGGCTCTGGAAGATCACATCGTCGCGGATTTCGCTATCCACGTCCTGCATGGCCGCCTTGATGGCCTCCTGGGCCCCCTGGTAGGCGTCAGCATGCTGATCCCAGTCGCCACCCTCGCGGGTGCTGTCCACCAGGCCTTGCAGGGCGTCATCCAGGCTATCGATCCCCCGGGTTTCCAGAGCGGAAGCCAGCGGCTCATAGTGTTCATTCAGCGGGTGGCCGAAGTGCGGCTGGGCGGCGGTCTGCTCATCGGCCTGGTAAAGGTCGCGCGCCACGGCAAGATACCCCTGCATCATGGCCAGGCTGGCCGTGAAGACACCCGGATTGCTGGCGTTGACGGTATGGCCGCCTTCACCGCCTTCACCACCTTCTCCGCCTTCGGATTGGTGACCGGCTTCGCCGCCTTCGCCACTTTCTCCACCTTCGGATTGATGACCGGCTTCGCCGCCTTCGCCACCTTCACCGCCTTCGGATTGATGACCGGCTTCGCCGCCTTCGCCACCTTCACCGCCTTCGGATTGATGGCCGGCTTCGCCGCCTTCACCACCTTCTCCGCCTTCACCACCCTCTCCGCCGGAGCTGGCATTCAAGTAGGCAAAGACCGCATAGGGGTCAGTGGCGCTGGCTGAACCACCTTCACCACCTTCACTACCTTCGCCACCTTCTCCGCCTTCGGATTGGTGACCGGCTTCACCGCCTTCGCCACCTTCTACCTGCACGGCTTCCTGGCCCTGGGCGGATTCACTGGAGGCATCGGCATCCTGACTTTCTGCCCACACTGAAGTGCTGGCGCCCAGCAGTACCGAGGCACCAACGCCCATCCAGAGTCGAGTTCGGGTGCTGTGTGTCATGACGCTTCCCTTTAATTGATCAACAAGTCTGTCAATACAACACTCACCGGGTGGCGAGACTGTCGATTGCTGGTATAGTCTGCCGCGACTTGTCTCATCAACGCAAATCATTCACATTATACTTTGTAAACATTGGCCTGGAGGTTCAGCACCATGATTCTCTGTATCGAGCAAGCCATATCCGCTGACTTGCTCAAGGACGTACACGCCACGCTGAGTGACACCTCCTTTCAGGATGGCCGCAAAACGGCGGGCTGGCATGCCCAGACGGTCAAGAACAATCAGCAGGCCGACGGCAAGGATGGCCGAATCGCCAGGCTGCGTGAGTCCATCACCGGTGAGCTGAACCGCCACCCCCTGTTCCAGATGGCCGCCCGTCCGCGACGCCTGAAGCCGCTGATGTTCAGTCGCTATCAGTCCGGCATGAACTACGGCAACCATGTGGATGATGCCATCATGCCCACGCCTGACGGCCCCATGCGCACCGACCTGTCCTTCACGCTGTTTCTCGAAAGCCCCGACGCCTATGAGGGTGGCGAGCTGCTCATCGACACGACCGCCGGCGAGCAGACCTACAAGCTGCCAGCCGGTGCCTTGATTCTCTACCCGTCATCCACCCTGCATCGCGTCGAACCGGTCACCCGGGGGCAGCGACTGGCGGCGGTCGGCTGGGTACAGAGTCAGGTGCGAGACCCACAGCAACGCGAGATACTGTTTGACCTGGATCGGACACGCCGCCAGATGTTCGAACAAAATGGCAAGTCACAGGACTTCGATATCATTTCCAAAAACCTGACCAACCTGCTGCGCATGTGGGCCGAGGTATAAGGTCGGCCGCCCTCACGATCACGCAGCGGCGGTTTTTCTTCGCTGGCTTACTGGCCCGCCCAGCATACCACTGCCGATCAGGGCACCGCCGCAGATCAGCAACGCGGCGACCAGCAGACTGGGGCTGGGCGTCGCCAGGTCAAAGGCGATCAACACCAGGATCGAGCACAACGGCGTGGCATAGAACAGCAGTCCCAGCAGGCGCACCCGGCCACGCTTCATGCCGATGTCCCAGGTAAACACGCTTCATGCCGATGTCCCAGGTAAAGAAGGCACTGCCCACTGGCCCCAGCCCCAGCCCCAGGGCCAGAATGGCCCACAGATTTGCCCCTTGCGGCCAGCCCATCGGCTCCCAGATCAGATGGCAGATCAGGGCGAGGATGGCCGCTCCCAGACAGTTCCAGGCCACCGCAGTGGTCGGAATGCGCGCCAGCAGGCGTGACGCCACCGAATAACCGCTCCAGATGAAGGCCGCCAGCAGCGCCACCAGAATGCCGGCGCGCCGATCAGACTGGCCAGCAGGGCCTGACCGCTCCGGCTCTGGAGATCCGACAACGGCAGACGCAGAAAATGAATGTGCTCGAAGCAGGCGTCCAGCGCCGCATCCCCGGTGGCCAGGTCGAGCACTCGGCAACGGTTGGCAGCTTCGATGCCCAGATAATGATGGGTCGCCCCGGCCGGGATCACGCAGGCCCCACCGGGAACCACGGCCGACCCACGCCCCTCGACCTCGACATCGACGCGCCCGGCAAGCCCCACCAGCAACTGATGAAACCCGTGGGTATCGCTCAGGCATTCCAGGGGATAAGAACGTTCTTCACCCCTTGCTTTCAGCATGTTTCGCCCCCATTGAAAACGTCGTACGGCGCGACAAACGGCAAACCCCAGCCGGCACGTAGACGGCGGATCATTGTGCCTGGGGCCAAGCGCAATCCGATTCCACTTGCCGAATTATTTTGCCGTACGCCGCCAACCACCACCAATCCTCAGGAGCGCAGGATGTTCGATAAACTCATGGCCGCCGTCGGCATCGGCAACGCCCGCATCGACACCATGCTGGATACTGATACCGCCGAAGCCGGCAGCGTCCTCAAGGGCGAGATTCACATCGTCGGCGGGGAAGTCAGCCAGGAACTCGATGCTCTGGTACTGGATCTGGCCAGCGAGGCCATTCAGGAAGTCGACGACGAGAAGGTCAAGGTTCCCCACGCCTGGGCGACGCTGCGTATTGCGGAACCCATGACCATTCAGCCGGGCGAGGAACGCACCCTGCCCTTCGAGATGACGCTGCCCCTGCTGTCTCCGCTGTCCGTCGGACGCGAACACCCCAAGACCTGGGTAGCGACTCGCGCCGATATCGCCATGGCTATCGACCCGCGCGACAAGGATCCGCTGCGCATCCTGCCCGGCGAGCTGCAGCGCAATGTCTTCGAGGCCATGGATCAGCTCGGTTTCACCATGACCTCGGCACCACTGGAGCTGTCGCGCAAGAACCCGGCGACCGGCTGCCTCCAGGAATTCGAGTTCAAGCCCACCACAGGAAGCCGCTTCCGCCATCTAGACGAAGCCGAGATCGCCTTTCTACCCTCTAACCAGACCGGTGAGGGACTGGACCTGCTGGTTCAGCGCGATACGCGCGCCACCGGTCTGGGCTCGCTGCTCTCCGAAATGGCGGGGACCGACGAGCAGTTCACGCGGATTTCGCTGGCGGGCAACGAGACCACCGAGACACTGCGTAAGCAGCTGGAAAGCGTGCTGACCTGATAGCGCCAGCGGGCCGCCAGATCGATCAACGCCGGGTCACACTGGGTTCTTCCAGTCCCGGCGTGGATACCCGCAGCGAGAGCAGACTGCCCGCCAGCGGATAACGCTGCAATGCCGCCTGGTCCATTTCCTGGCGGGCGGTGGTAATGAATAACGTCTTCAGATCGACGCCACCGAAGGCCACCATGGTCGGGTTCGAGCATGGCACCGGATACTCGGCCAACAGCTGTCCATCGGGGTCGAAGCGTGCGATCCGGGCACCGCCGTATAGCGCGCTCCAATAGTGACCTTCCTTATCGACCGCGGCGCCATCCGGCACGCCGGGCAGGTCATGCGCATCCAGGTCGATCCAGACCTTGCCCTCCCCCAGCTCGCCACTCTCGGGATCGAAGGCATGGCGCAGCACCCGGCGTGACGGCGAATCGGTGTGATACAGCCACCGCGCATCCGGGCTGAACGCCAGGCCATTGGCGATCCGCAGCTCGCGCTTGGCCGCCACCAGGTGTCCTTCACGCCAGGAGTACAGCGAGGCACCGCCGTCCTCGGGGTTCAAGGTACCGACCCAGAAGCGCCCCGCCGGGTCGCAGCGGCCATCATTGAAGCGATTGCCTCCATCAACCTCCCATTCGGGATTGACCGCGTTCGTCGGCCAGCGCTCTCCGGATCGTGGATCCAGCCAGACTAAAGCCGGCGCCTCGGCAACCAGGAGTCCCTGTTCACTCAGCGCCAGGCACCCCACGCTATGCGCGAAGTCATGCTCATTTGGAGCGGCGTCACCGGATGCCCAGGCGAAGACCCGCCCTCGATTGATATCCACCCAGTAAAGCGTCTGATCCGCCACCGACCAGACCGGACTTTCCCCGAGATCCATATCGAGCGGCAGGGCCACTTCAACGGCATTCGCACGTGCTGTCATGTTCTTTCCCTGGTTGCGGCATCGTCATGGGTGTGGGGTGCCAGGGTGGCCCTTTCATCATGAAAGGGCGCGGTTGAGTGGCGGTGCCCCAGCATCATCGCATCCGCCACGTGGCGCAGCGGCACGACATCCACATCACGCCGGCCACTGGCCAGCAGTGACTGGAAATGAGCATACAGCCCCGGATACTCCCGCTCCGCCTGGTCGATCACCACGTCCCCGTCCACTGACATGCGACATCCGCCACCGCTCAGTTCGAGGCGTCCCCGGTCGGTGGTCAGTGTCATCTTCCAGCAAGGCGGGTCCTCGTGACGGAAATCGAAGTCCGCCTCCAGTGGCACACCTGCGGCATCACGCATTTTCAGCTGAGCGGCAATCGGTGTCTGACAGTTCTCGGGCACCTCGAGCCTGGCCTGCTTGAGGAAAAACGACTGATCCACCAGCCGGGTCACGATCGACAAGGCATTGATCCCTGGATCGAACACACCCATGCCACCGGCTTCCCAGAGCCAGGCCTGCCCCGGATGCCAGACCCTGACATCCTCGTGCCAGGTGATCTCGATGGCACGGAGGCGACGCCCGCGCAACCATTCACGCGCGGGTTCGATAGCCGGAGCAAAACGCGAATGCCAGGCCGCGAACAGCACGAGGTCGCGCTGCTCGGCCAACGTCTTGAGGTCCTCGACCTCGGCCAGGGTGGCACCGGGTGGTTTTTCCAGTAGCACCGCCTTTCCGGCCTCGAGCGCCTGGCGGGCCAGTGCATGGCGCAGATGCGACGGCGTACAGATCGCCACAGCATTTAGCTCAGGCTCGGCGGCCAGCATGGCTTCCAGTGATGGATAGCAGGGAATGCCTTCCAGCCCGGCATGGGGGTCAGCCACGGCGACGAGCTCCAGCCCCGCTGTAGCCTGAATGGCGGCGAGATGCTGGTCACGAACGATCTTGCCGGCCCCGACCAGCCCCAGACGAAATGACGACATGGAAGCTCCTGTGGAGATAGGTCACGTCAGGGTACGCGAACGGCCTGATGACTCAACACTCCCGGGTACTGACCAGCATTGGCTACCCGGCAATCAAGGGGAACTGCACCGTAGTCGCATTGCGCGATCAGGGTGCGTTCACGCCACGGACAGAAGCATGGCCGCCAAACCCGGCTCATTATTGTTCACACGGCACGGCACAAAAAAGCCGCCAAACGCATTGCGTTTGACGGCTTAATTTCCAAAACTCTGGTGGAGCCTAGCGGGATCGAACCGCTGACCTCAACACTGCCAGTGTTGCGCTCTCCCAGCTGAGCTAAGGCCCCAAGACTCTCGCCTTGCGAGAACGAGGCATAGTCTAGACACAAACTCAGGCCTTGTCAACAGAAAAAACCAATGCACCCAATCAGCACCATGGTGCGGCCATCGTAATATTGCTTAACTTCATGAAAAGCTTGATGATGAGCAATTTTACAAGAAGTATAACAACCGCCAACAACCCACTGCGACGCCGCCCCGTTTCGCGAACCAGCCCCCTCGCAGTAGGAGCTTGACCTTGATAAGAGTTCTAATCGCCGATGACCATCACCTGGTGAGGACCAGCATCGCCCATCTATTGAATGAAGAGCCGGACATGGGCGTCGTGGGTGAAGCCGCAGATGGCGAAGAGGCGGTTCAACAGACACGCCAACTGAAACCCGACGTCATCCTGATGGATATTCGCATGCCGGGCATCAGTGGTCTTGAGGCTACACGCAAGATTCATCGCCTGACCACGGACGTGCGCATCCTCGTGCTGACCGCCTTTGTCGAGGAGACATTCGCCCAGCGTCTGCTGGAAGCCGGCGCGCATGGATTCATCAGCAAGGGCTCGCAACACGATGAAATGGTTCAGGCCATTCGCAGCATCTTCAATGGCAAGCGCTACATCAGCCCCGAGATTGCCCAACGCCTGGTGCTGTTTCGCATCGACGACAATGAGAACCCGTTCGACCAGCTTTCCCAGCGCGAGCTTCAGGTTGCCATGATGATCGTCAATTGTCGCAAGGTCGCCGATATCGCTGACCACATGTTCCTCAGCCCCAAGACGGTCAATACCTACCGCTATCGCATCTTCGAGAAGCTGGGCGTCAACTCAGATGTGGAACTGACCCACATGGGACTGCGCTACGGCTTGGTGGACGGATTCAGCGAAAGCGAATGACCCGGCTGGTGACGGGTCTGATAGAGTAGGCAGTGTTTAATCCGTTATCGGCACTTCGATGAGCTTCGATTCACGCCAGTTTCTCACTACCGTCACCGAATCCCCCGGGGTCTATCGCATGCTCGACGAGCATGGCGAGACGCTCTACGTTGGCAAGGCCCGCCGGCTCAAGCCGCGCCTGGCCAGTTATTTTCGCGGCGCCCTGAATGCCAAGACCCAGGCCCTAGTCGCGCGAATCGCCGATGTGCAGATCACAGTCACCAATAGCGAGACGGAAGCCCTGCTTCTTGAGCAGACGCTAATCAAAGAGAAGCGCCCGCCGTACAACATCCTGCTGCGTGATGACAAATCCTACCCCTTTGTTTTCGTCAGCGACCGGCACCCCTTTCCGGCCCTGGAATACAAGCGGGTGCGTACCCGGCACAATGATGGCCGCTACCTGGGCCCCTACCCGAGCAGCCATGCCGTACGCGAAACACTCTCGCTGATGCAGAAGATTTTTCGCATTCGCAACTGCGAGGATACAGTGTTCGCCCATCGCAGCCGCCCTTGCCTGCAATATCAGATCGGTCGTTGCACCGCGCCTTGCGTGGGCTACATCAGTGAAGCGGATTACCGGCGCGACGTCGATCATGCCGTGCAGTGCCTGGAAGGCAAGAGCGAAGCGGTCACCCAAGAGTTGACCCGGGACATGGAGGCGGCCAGCGAAGCACTGGCGTTCGAGGAGGCCGCCCGCCTGCGCGACCAGATCCAGCAACTGCGACAGCTCCAGCAGCGCCAGTTCGTCGATACCGGCAATGGCGATGCGGATGCCTTTGCCCTGGCCAGCCGGCCGGGGGCATTGTGCATTTCCGTTCTCTCGGTGCGCGGCGGCCGGCTGCTTGGCGCGCAGCACCATACCCCAGCCAATGGCCTGGACCTCACACCCGACACCCTGCTCGGCGATTTCATCAGCCAGTATTATCTGGGCCAGGCCAGGGAGATTCCTGCCGAGGTGCTTTCCAGCCATGAGCTCACCGACACGGACATCATCGCTGGTGCATTGGAAAACCAGGCCGGCAAGCGGGTCAGGCTGACGGCAAGCGTCCGTGGACACCGCGCGCAATGGCTCGAGCTGGCCCGCACCAATGCGGAACAACAGCTGGAAAGCCAGCTGGCCAGTCAGACGCAATTGGCCAAGCGATTCGAATCCCTGCGCGATGCGCTCGATCTCGAGGAGGTGCCTGCCCGCCTTGAATGTTTCGACATCAGCCACAGCCAGGGTGAGGCCACCGTGGCCTCCTGTGTGGTGTTCGATGCCAATGGCCCGCGCAAATCGGACTACCGACGCTTCAATATCCAGAACATCGAGCCCGGCGACGACTATGCCGCCATGCGCCAGGCACTCACTCGGCGCTTCAAGCGCCTGGAGAAGGGAGAGGGTGAGCCACCAGACCTGCTGATCGTGGACGGCGGCAAGGGGCAGCTGAACATGGCCAGGGAGGTATTCAATGAACTCGGTGTACAGGGTGTCGGCCTGATCGGCGTAGCCAAGGGCACGACCCGCAAGGCGGGACTCGAGACCCTGTTTATCGAGACCCCGCAGCGAAGCATGGATCTCGATACCTCGTGCCCTGCACTGCATCTGCTGCAGCACATCCGCGACGAATCACACCGTTTCGCTATCACCGGCCATCGAACCCGACGCGACAAGGCCAGACGCACTTCGACCCTGCAGGAAATCCCCGGCGTCGGCCCACGCCGACGTCGTGAACTGTTACGCTTTTTTGGCGGCCTTCAGGGCGTCAAGAACGCCAATCGCGAGGAGCTCGCGCGGGTGCCCGGCATCAGTGTTTCGCTTGCCGAGTCGATTTACCGCGCCCTTCATGGATGAAGGCCGGCAAGGCAGATAGAATGTAGCGACCCGACCGGTCTCACCCTTCACAGCAAGGACCTCAGTTTCGATGAACATACCCAATATCCTGACATTGGCCAGAATCATCTTCATCCCGCTGTTGGTCATTTTCTTCTATCTACCCTATGGGTGGAGCCTTCCGCTGGCCGCCGGGCTCTTTGCTCTGGCATCGGTAACCGACTGGCTGGACGGGTATCTAGCACGACGCTGGGATCAATCCACTCCCTTTGGCGCCTTTCTCGACCCGGTGGCCGATAAACTCATGGTGGCAGTGGCGCTGGCCCTGCTGATCGAGCGTTATGATGCGGTCTGGCTGACGCTGCCGGCGCTGGTGATCATCGGCCGCGAGATCGTGATCTCGGCACTGCGCGAGTGGATGGCGGAAATGGGCAAGCGAGGCACCGTGGCCGTATCGTGGATCGGTAAACTCAAGACGACACTGCAGATGATTGCGCTGCTGCTTCTGCTGGCCTTTACGCCCGGTGCTTTAATGGCCCAGATAGGCGTCGTGACACTCTACGTATCGGCACTACTGACCCTCTGGTCGATGATTCAGTATCTGCGAGCAGCTTGGCCACACCTGAGTCGCGCCATGTGATATCGACATAAAAAGCGTTTGACAGACACCGACTTATCCGTATAATACATCCTCGAGTCGAGCGGGAATAGCTCAGTGGTAGAGCATCGCCTTGCCAAGGCGAGGGTCGCGAGTTCGAATCTCGTTTCCCGCTCCATTCCCTATGAATGGCACGACTCAATGAGGCTGGATGGCAGAGTGGTTATGCAGCGGACTGCAACTCCGTCGACGCCGGTTCGATTCCGACTCCAGCCTCCACTTTCCCCCGCATGGTGATGCCCGAGCCAACCCGCCCGGATGGCGAAATTGGTAGACGCAAGGGACTTAAAATCCCTCGGAGCTGACGCTCCGTGTCGGTTCGAGTCCGACTCCGGGCACCAGCATGAACGCAACCGCTTCTCACCCCCCTCGAGAACGACCACTGGTTGAGACCACGGCATGATTCTGGCGCGACTGCGCGACCCTTACTTCACGCATCGCCACCGCCGGCCCCTTCATGTTCTGCGCGTCATCCTGGCGCTTTGCATCACCTTCGGTGTCATTCAGATCTTCCCGATACCGCATGGCGGCTGGGCCCTGGTGAGCACCGTCATGGTCATGGGTAACCTGCCGCATATCGGTGGCGTGCTCGACAAGGGGCGCCAACGCCTTTTCGGCACCGTCCTCGGCGCTATCTGGGGCCTGCTGCTGATTCTGACGCCTAAGACCATCCCGCTGCTCCTCCCGCTCGGCAGTCTGCTGGGCATTGCATGGGTGACCTGGCTCAGTTTTGGCAAGCGCTATGGCTACGGTGGGCTGATGTTTGCCATCACCCTGCTGCTAGTTGTCGGCGACGGCTCCCGGGACTTCGAGCTCGCCCTTTGGCGAAGCTTCGACGTAGTGCTTGGCACGCTCATCGGTATCGCCGTCACCATCCTGGTACTGCCCCACAAGGCCACCGACATGCTGCGCTTCATGCTGGCCGACAACGTTGATCGCATGGCACAACTCTTCCATGCTCACACCTCGGCCACTTCGGCGCCTGATATGGATACCCGAGAGCTACTGAAGCGCTGTACCGGCCTACTCATCAAGCAGCGCAACCTGGTCGACGCCATTCATCGCGAACGCCGCCTGCATCGTACCGAGCTCGACGA
The DNA here is from genome assembly GCF_030409235.1 of Halomonas almeriensis. Taxonomy (GTDB): domain Bacteria; phylum Pseudomonadota; class Gammaproteobacteria; order Pseudomonadales; family Halomonadaceae; genus Halomonas; species Halomonas almeriensis. The sequence continues at coordinate 38,369 of NZ_JAUFPO010000010.1, read as the reverse complement.
CCTGATCTCTCTGCAGCGGCGCATGCTGTCCACCATTGAACTTCTGCTTGAAACCCATTGGAATACTCGCGAGGGGCACGAACAGATCGAAGCCATGCTGGGCCTGCGTGAGCAACAGCACAACCTGGCCCACAATCTTGCTGCCGTGGCGTATCAAGTGAGGACCGGACAGCCGATCGACGTCGAGATTCCGCCGTTTGCGCTGGAGCGTCACGCTGATCTGGCAACAGGAGCCCAAGCCCAGGATGGTCGCCAACTGTTCAGTCCCAGCGGCTACCTGTGGCTCAATCGTGAGCTGGCCCGCTTGAGCCGCGATCTGATCCACCATCTGGGCAGGCTCGAACGTCTGCCCAGCCACCGACTGCGCAAGCGTGCGCTGCGTCATGGTCTGAGAGCACCCGCCCGGACCCACACAGGCCAGCCCCCAGAAGGAGAGCCGGATGTCCAGAAGCCATCATGACGTGCTAATCATCGGCGGCGGTGTCGCCGGACTGGCCATGGCGCTGGAAGTCGCCTCGAGCCGCTCGGTGACACTCTTGCAACCAAGGCCGGATGACCGTGGCGCCAGCCGCTGGGCGCAGGGGGGCATCGCCGCCGTCCTTTCACCACAGGACGACGCCGACACCCACGTGACTGACACTCTGGTGGCCGGAGACGGACTCTGCGATGAGGCCGCCGTGCGCTTCACCGTCGAGCAAGGGCCCGCCGCCATCGAGTGGCTGCTGTCATTGGGCGTCCCCTTTACCGCCGACACGGCTCCCGAGGCCGACTTCCCCTACCATCTGACCCGTGAGGGTGGACACAGTGCACGTCGCATCATCCACGCGGACGATGCCACCGGGCGCGCGCTTATTGAAACCCTCGAACAGCATGTCGCCCAGCACCCGGCGATTCGGGTGGAGCACGAGCTCACGGCGCTCGACCTGCTCCGCGACCGGGCCGGACACTGCCGGGGAGCGTACTGCATCGACGAGTCGGGACGCGCACATGAACTCCTGGCAACCGACACGGTGCTTGCCACCGGCGGTGCAAGCGGCCTCTACCGTCATACCACCAGCCCGTGCCCCGCCAGTGGAGAAGGCATGATGATGGCCGCCGAGCTCGGCGCCGAGCTCATGAACCTCGAGTTTCAGCAATTCCACCCGACCTGCCTGTATGACCCGAAGGGCAGCCCCTTCCTGATCAGCGAGGCGGTACGCGGCGAAGGGGGGCACCTGCTGGGAGCCGAGGGCCAGCGCTTCATGCTGGAGCTGGATCACAGAGCCGAACTGGCGCCTCGTGACATCGTCGCGCGGGCCATCGACAGTGAAATGCAACGCAGCGGGCTTGACCATGTATGGCTGGATATATGCCACCTGGGCGAAGCGCGGATTCGTCAGCACTTCCCTACCATCCACGCCCATTGCGCCTCGCGAGGCCTGGATATCGCCCGGTCTCCGATCCCGGTAGTACCGGCCGCCCACTACAGCTGCGGCGGCATACGCACCGACCTGAAGGGCGCGTCGAGGGTGCCGCACCTTTATGCCATCGGCGAGGTCGCCTGTACCGGCCTGCATGGCGCCAACCGCATGGCCAGCAACTCACTTCTGGAGTGTCTGGCATTTGCCCATGGCTGCGCCTACCACCTGGCCACTCGCCCGCCCCCCAGCCAGGCCCCACTGGTCGAGCCTGTCACCGGCCGTCAGGACGTCGATGTGACAAAACTGCGCGAACTGCGGGACAACGTGCGCGACATCATGAGCTCGCGTGTGGCCATCGTTCGTCATGACCAGGGGCTCGGCGAGGCCGCGAGCGCTCTATCGGAGCTTGAGACCCGCTGCATGGCACATTGCCATGACACCCGCGCCCACCCCGAAGCAAGTAGCCTGCGTCATGCCATTCGACTGGCGCGATTGACAGTCGCCTGTGCGCGTCAGCGTCGCGAATCACGCGGGCTGCATCACAACCAGGACTACGCTGTGCACGCCGAAAGCCAAGCGGCGCCCAGCCTTATCGATACCAGTGCCATCACAAAGACCGGCAGCTGACCAGGGCCAGGACGTGCGCTGACAGCCGGGCACCCCAATGGGACAGGCTGGCCGCGCTGCCAACCGCGCGGATACAGGAGCTCGCCCTCATCCTCGCCCGGCCTCCCGGAGCAGCACTCGGCGAAGCGATCTGAGGCGAGCCGGGTCGGTACAGTCCGGCCATAGCCAGAGGCGGTGACCCTCACCCTTCAAACCGATCAGCCAAGGGCCCAGATGATCACAGTACAAGCGCCGGGACTGCCACTCATGCCCAGCCTGGGCTCGCCAGCGCCAGTTTGCCCCGTTCGTTTCGTTGGCGCTTTCACCCACAACCAACTGCCATTCCCCGCTCGGCGCCTGGCGCACCAGATGGACCAGCCAGGCTGACAGTACCACCAGCGCCGCCAGGGCCAGCCAGCCACTGGTGATCCATGCCAGCCAGGCCACTGTGGCGATGGCAAGACCGCCATGCAGCAGAGTCGACAGCCTAGAGACCTTGATAGGCAGAGTTATCGGTGTTTTCGGCATGATCGACAATCATCTTGACGATACGGCGACGTTCAGGCTCTTGCGGAAAATCGCGGCGCATCAGCCAGAAGAACAGATCCTGATCCTCCTCCTGAATCAAGGCCTGGAAAGCCTGCTGATCGGCTGTCTCCAGCTTGTCGTAGCACTGGTCGAGAAAGGGGACCAGCATCAGATCCAGTTCCCACATGCCCCGGCGGGAGTGCCAATAAAGACGCTTGCGCAGGGCGCTTGCAGCGGACGCATCATCGTTCACGATCGACCTCGTCACTTTGAAGGAATGTACCAGCAGTATACCCGACACGCCTTGCGGCCAGCAGTCTTGTCGAAACGGGAATCTTCGGGCCCCCAGCGGGAGGGTCGGTAGCGACCCGACTGGTGAACGGAGCCGCTTCTGACTAAGCTTGTAGTGCGTTGTTTTCTCGACACTTGCGCAGTATGCTGATGAGCACAATTCACTCGGCCAGGACGACCCCGCCGGGCATCACGGAGAGAGCCGATGACCAAGTCCGAATTGATCGAGCAGATTGCCATGCGTCAACCTGACATCTCCGTCAAGGATGTCGAAGCCTCGGTGCGCCTGATACTAGATGACATCACCGACACCCTGTCGGCCGGTGGTCGCGTCGAGATCCGCGGCTTCGGCAGTTTTTCGCTGCATTATCGTGAGCCCCGCACCGGCCGCAACCCCAAGACGGGCGATCCGGTCGCACTGGATGGTAAATTCGTGCCACACTTCAAGCCCGGCAAGGAACTGCGCGAACAGGTCGATGCAAGTCGCGCCCTGGGCTATTGAGTGCCGGTCATGACCGGTTGAACACCTATCAATCACATCACACGGGAACAAGCACATGCGTTGGCTCAAAGGCCTCATCCTGGCCATTATTCTGCTGGCGGTGTTGCTGGTCGGCATCCTATTTGCCGTCAACAACCAGCAGGCCCTACCTCTCAACCTGATCTGGATGGAACTTCCGGCAGCATCCCTCTCCGTCTGGTTGCTCGCCTCGCTAGCCTGCGGTGTCCTTCTGGGAATGCTCGCCATGAGCGGCGTCTATCTGCGCCTGCGCACTCTACTGACTCGTGCACAACGTCATAACCAGCAGCAACGCAAGGAACTCGACCGACTCCGCATCCAGGAGATGAAGGAACTCCCCTGACATGCCCGACCTCCTGCTGCTGGCCCTGTTGTTGGCAGCGGTCGCCATAGGATGGTGGCTCGGCCGTCGCGAGAAGTGGGTCGCCCGCGAGCCGCCAGCGACCACGCCACTGGCCCGCGAATATTTCGTGGGATTGAACTACCTGCTCAATGATCAGCAGGATCGGGCCATCGAAACCTTCATCGGGGCACTGGAGGTCAATAGCGACACCATTGAAACCCACCTTGCACTCGGCAACCTGTTTCGCCAGCGCGGCGAAGCCGATCGCGCCGTCAAGGTGCACCAGAACCTGCTCGCACGCCCGGCCATGACCCAAGACCAGAGCGAAAGAGTGCAGCTCGAACTCGCTCGGGACTTTCTCCACCTGGGCCTGCTGGACAGGGCCGAGCGCCTCCTCCAGGGCTTGATCAAGGAGGCTCACAATGGCGAGCTGCGAATAACCGCCAAACGCTCACTGGTCGACCTACTGGAACGCGAGGGTGAATGGCAGGCAGCCGTGAACATTGCCCTGCCGGGACTGGTTCGCGAACACGAGGACATTCGGCGGGCCGCCTCCCACTGGCTCTGTGAACTGGCCGAACACGAACGGCATTCAGCCAGCCCGGTGCTGGCCAGGCGCCACCTGAAACAAGCCCTTGCCACGGATCCACGCTGTGTCCGCGCCAACCTGATGCTGGCCGACATGTCGATGCACACAGGGCATTACCGGCAAGCCATCAAGCTGCTCGACCGCATTCCCGAGCAGGACCCAGCCTTCATCCCCACCCTGCTGGCCCCCCTCGCCCGCGCCTATCGGCTGCTCGACGATGAGGCCGGCCTGATCCGCCACCTGCAAGGGCTACTCGACAAGGGCACTTTCACCAGCGTGGTCGTCATGCTGGCCGACAGCCTGTGTCGTCATCACGGCAACACACAGGCCGCCTTGTCATTGATCGTCCATCAACTGGACCAGACCCCGAGTCTGGGAGGCCTGGATTACCTGTTGCGCCTCTACCAGCAAGACGAGGGGCCCGAAGACCAGCGCATGAACCAGCTGCAGCAACTTACCGGCAAACTGCTGCAGGCACTCCCGCGTCACCGCTGTCGTCGCTGTGGCTTCAGCGGCGAGCTACTGCACTGGCAATGCCCCAGGTGCCGCAAATGGGGCACGACCAAGCCCCTCAGCGGTGTCGAGAGCGAATAGCCCCTCGACTCCACACACCGCTTATCCCGTCAGTTCCTGCTCGATACTAGCCAGTGCCTGCATGGGGTCACTGGCCTGGGTCACGGGCCGGCCCACTACCAGGTGAGTACTGCCTGCTGCCATAGCCGCAGAGGGCGTCATGATGCGCCGCTGATCACCGGCTTCAGCGAATGCGGGCCGGATGCCCGGAGTGACCTTGAGAAAGCCCCCACCAAGGTGCTCCTTCAAGCGCCGGGCTTCATGGGAAGAGCACACCACACCGTCCAGACCGCAGTCACGGGTCAACTCGGCCAGGCGCATGACCTGTTCATCCATGCTGGCAGCAACTCCGACCTCGGCGAGGTCCTGCTCCTGCATGCTGGTCAGCACGGTGACCGCGATCAACCGGGTCGAGAGACCATGCTGGTCGAGACGTTCTCGGGCCGCCTCCATCATGCGCCGCCCCCCGGAGGCATGGAGGTTGACCATCCACACTCCCTGTTCTGCCGCCGCCTGAACGGCACCCGCCACGGTGTTAGGAATATCGTGAAACTTGAGGTCCAGGAAAACCTCGAAGCCACGCCCATGGAGCGCCTCGAGCACTGCCGGACCACTGCGCGTAAACAGCTCCTTGCCGACCTTGAGGCGACAGCGGGCGGGATCCAGGCGATCCGCCATGCACAAGGCGGCGTCGCGAGAGGTGTAGTCGAGGGCAACGATCAGGGGTGAGGCAATGGACACGAACAGACTCCTGACAACGAAAAGGGACGACACAGTATATCAGTCATGACTTTCAGCCCGAGTGGCTAAAATCCTGCAACCTGTGTGCCCGATCTCAGCGCCGCCACTCAGTCCTCGCCTACGCCGTGGCTCGCCGGTGATCACTAGCTTGACACATGTGGGCACGCATTCCCGGCCACGCTGATATCGCGGCACAGCGAGCGGGGCCCACCCAGCGCAGGCCAGATCAGGAATTGGCCAACACAGGCACCCAATGAGGACACTCGCATGCTGACACCCATCAAAGGACTGACCGTAAGCCTTGGACTCGCACTGCTGCTCGGCGTCAGCCTGCCCGGTCAGGCGCAGGAGCAAAGCGAAACCTCCAGCAGCTCCGACAACAGTGCGCAACTCGCACCGATCAATATCAACAGCGCGGATGCGGCGATGCTCACCGAGCTGCCGGGCATCGGCGAGGTCAAGGCCGCCTCAATCGTCGACAACCGCGAGGCCAACGGCCCCTTCACCAGCGCCTCCGAGCTGACACGGGTATCGGGCATTGGCGAAGCCACTGTGGAAGGGCTCGAGGACCAGGTGAGTTTTTGAGGCAAGGCCACGGAGACGTCACAATCCGTAAAGAATGCCACCGCCGCGAGCGGTGGCATTGTTCATTCCGCCCGGGTGCTCGCGCAGCCGATCAGAGCCTCAAGCCACCGTCACATTCAATCAGACGCCCGGTGAAGTAATCGTTCTCGATGATGAAGGCCACGCTGGCAGCAATATCCTCGGGCTGGCCGAGTCGCTTCAACGGCACCCCGGCGGTAATCCGCGCCAGCATGTCCTCGCGCATTGATGTCGTCATTTCCGTCTCGATGAACCCGGGTGCCACGCCACCGACCCGAATGCCGTGCCGAGCCAGCTCCCCGGCCCAGGTCACTGTCAGGGCGGCCACACCGGCCTTGGCAGCCGAGTAGTTGCTCTGTCCCAGATTGCCGGCGCGGGAAATGCTCGAGATATTGACGATGACACCCTCGCGCCCGGCACGGATCATGCGCGAGGCGGCCTCCCGCCCGCACAGGAAGACCCCGGTGAGATTGACGTCCATGACCCTCTGCCAGTCCTCCAGCGACATCATCGACTCGACCTGGCCGTCGCGGGCCTTGACCAGCAGGCCATCGCGCAGAATACCAGCATTGTTGATCAACCCATCCAGGCCTCCGAAGGCTTCTTCAACGCCCGCGAAGCCCGCCTGAACCGAGGTCTCATCGGCCACATCAACCTCGAAACCGCGCGCCCGAATACCCGCTTGCGAAAGCGCATGACAGGCCTGGTCGAGGGATTCGACATCACGATCGAGCAGCGCCAGAACGGCACCCTGCTGGCCGAGATGCTGAGCCATGGCAAGCCCCAGGCCCTGAGCGCCACCGGTAATGGCAATGATCTTGTTATCCAGCTGCATACCTGTCTCCTCGAGACAACGATTGAATACCATGCTGGAGTTTACGTGGACGCCAGCGTCAAGACACCCCCGTTAGGGCCGAATCCTTGATTTCCGCGACCCTACCCCCCATGTTCCCAACATCCTCAAGAATGGAGTCATCATGCCGTTTCTGCTTCTTTTCACCGTCTTTGCGCTGCTCGACTTCGTCGTCCTGTTTTCAGTGGGCAGCCATATCGGCCTGGTCACCACGCTTCTTCTCGTCCTCGGCACCGGTTTCGTGGGCCTGCACCTCATTCGTCGCGAAGGCATGGCGACCTTCGCCCGCGCCCAGGAGCGGCTGCGCCAGGGCGAAATGCCATCCAGTGAATTGCTCACCGGAGCCGCACTGATCTTTGGTGGCGCTCTGCTGATGGCGCCCGGCTTTATCTCCGACACGCTGGGCTTCATGTGCCTGATCCCCGATGCCCGGCGCTTGATGGGCAAGCTGCTGGGCCGCCTGGGAGGCCGTATGGGCAATATCCATGTTCAGGGAGGCATCTTCGGCGCCGGTCCGAGCGCCGATCACGACTGGCACCAGACCAGGGACCGACAACAGGCCAACGATTTCCGGGACACCGGCCGCGCATCACACCAGCAGGATGACGGCCCTCTGGAGGGCGACTTCATCGGTCGCGACGAAAGCCACCGTCATTGAATTTTTTTTATCAGCGGGGCTTGAAAGGCGCGCAGATAGCCCCACTTACCCAGCAGCATTCAATTTCGACCTCGTTTTCGGGGTCCAGCCAACAGAAGGCGGCCTCGCCTTCAGCCCGCCACGCAATGGCGGAATATTGATGTCCATCGCCGCGGCGGCCACGCCCGGCACAGCAACCATCAGGAGAACGTGAGCAATGAACATCCGTCCCTTGCACGATCGCGTCGTCATCCGTCGCGTCGAAGAAGAGCAGAAAACCGCAGGCGGCATCGTGCTCCCGGGCAGCGCCCAGGAAAAGCCGACTCGGGGCGAAGTGCTCGCCATCGGTAACGGCCGGATTCTGGATAGCGGCGAAACCCGCCCGCTCGACGTCAAGGTCGGCGATACCGTGATTTTCAAGGATGGCTTTGGCGTCGAAAAACAGAAGGTCGACGGCGAAGAAGTCCTGATCATGAGCGAATCCGACGTACTGGCTGTCGTCGAGGGTTAACACTCAGCGATAGCCCCCCGAATTCTGACGTTCACGAACTCACAGGAAGCATACGAAAATGACAGCGAAACAAGTCAAGTTCTCCAGTGATGCACGCACTCGCATGGCGAAAGGCGTCGACACCCTGGCCAATGCCGTCAAGGCAACCCTCGGCCCGAAAGGCCGCAACGTGGTGCTCGAAAAATCCTTTGGCGCGCCGACCGTCACCAAGGACGGCGTCTCAGTGGCCAAGGAAATCGAACTGAAGGACAAGTTCGAGAACATGGGCGCCCAGATGGTCAAGGAAGTCGCGTCCAAGACTTCCGATGTGGCCGGTGACGGTACCACCACCGCCACCGTGTTAGCACAGTCCATCGTCACCGAGGGCCTCAAGGGCGTCATCGCCGGCATGAACCCGATGGACCTCAAGCGCGGCATCGACCAGGCCGTCGACGCTGCCGTCAAGGAAGTCGGTGAACTGTCCGTGCCCTGCACCGACTCCAACGCCATCGCCCAGGTCGGCACCATTTCCGCCAACGGCGACAAGCGCATCGGCAAGATCATCGCCGACGCCATGCAGAAAGTCGGCAAGGAAGGCGTCATCACCGTCGATGAAGGCCGTGGCTTCGAAGACGAGCTGGATGTCGTCGAAGGCATGCAGTTCGATCGCGGCTACCTCTCGCCGTACTTCGTGACCAATCAGGAATCGATGTCCGTCGAGCATGAAGATCCGTTCATCCTGCTGGTGGACAAGAAGATCTCCAACATCCGCGAGCTGCTGCCGACACTGGAAGCCGTCGCCAAGGCCGGCAAGCCGCTGATCATCATCGCCGAAGACATCGAGGGCGAAGCCCTGGCGACCCTGGTGGTCAACAACATGCGTGGCATCGTCAAGGTCGCGGCCGCCAAGGCGCCCGGCTTCGGCGACCGTCGCAAGGCCATGCTGCAGGACATCGCCATCCTCACCGGTGGCACCGTGATCTCCGAAGAAGTCGGCCTCGACCTCGAGCAGGTCACCCTGGACCATCTGGGCACCGCCAAGCGCGTGACCATGTCCAAGGAAAACACCACCATCATCGATGGTTCCGGCAAGGACGCGGACATTGAAGGTCGCGTCAACCAGATCCGAGCCCAGATCGAGGAGACCTCTTCCGATTACGATCGTGAGAAGCTCCAAGAGCGCGTTGCCAAGCTGGCCGGCGGCGTGGCCGTGATCCGCGTCGGTGCCGCGACCGAAGTCGAGATGAAGGAGAAGAAGGCTCGCGTCGAAGACGCCCTGCACTCCACTCGCGCCGCGGTCGAGGAAGGCGTGGTGCCCGGTGGCGGCACTGCCCTGGTCCGCGTACTGACACGCATCGCCGGCCTCAAGGGCGAGAACGAAGACCAGACCCACGGCATCGCCATCGCCGTGCGTGCCATGGAAGCCCCGCTGCGTCAGATCGTTGCCAACGCCGGCCAGGAGCCCTCGGTCATCCTGAACCGCGTCAAGGACGGTGAAGGCAACTTCGGCTACAACGCCCAGACCGGTGAATTCGGCGACATGTTCGAGATGGGCGTGCTGGACCCGGCCAAGGTCACACGCAGCGCCGTGCAGTCCGCTGGCTCCATCGCCGGCCTGATGATCACCACCGAGTGCATGATCGCCGACGACCCGGACGAGGAAGATGCCTCCGGTGGCGGCGACATGGGTGGCATGGGCGGAATGGGAGGCATGGGCGGCATGATGTAAGCCGACCCGTCCTCTCGGTTCACCCTGAGACAGACCCCCGCCGGGTAACCGGTGGGGGTTTTTTCGTTCAAGACGGAAGAAGGAAGAAGTAAGGCGATAGACCATGTAGAATCGCGGATCATCTGAACCTTCGTACCCGTGTTTTTCTTCCCTCTTCTTTCTTACCTCATCTATCTATGCTGTCGAACATCCGCATCGTTCTGGTCCAGACGTATCACCCCGGCAACATCGGCGCCTCGGCGCGGGCGATGAAGACCATGGGGCTAACCGATCTGGTTCTGGTCAATCCGCGCTGTTACCCGGATCCAGAGGCTTCGCGACTCGCGGCGGGTGCCGAGGATGTCGTGGATCAGGCCCGCGTATTCGCTTCGCTGACCGAGGCCGTCAGTGACTGCACCCAGGTGGTGGGTGCCAGTGCACGCCTGCGCAGCTACCCCTTGCCCCACTATGACGAACCCGCCGAGATGGCGGCCGACCTTGTCGCCAATGCCCGCCAGGGGCCAGTGGCACTGGTCTTCGGCCGCGAGCGCTTCGGTCTGGTCAACGAAGAGATCCGCGACTGCAGCCACCAGGTCAGCATTCCCGCCAACCCGGATTATGGTGTCCTCAACCTGTCCCAGGCCGTACAGGTGCTGGCCTACGAAACCTTCAGCGCCTGGCGCCGACAGCCCGACAGTGACTACCAGGCGCCCGCACATGCCTCAGTGCCACTGCCCACGCGCCAGCAGCTGCATCACTTCCACGACCACCTGTCGCGTATCATGCACGCCAGCGGCTTCATCACCCAGCCCCATGCGCGTACCGAGGAACAACTGCGCGCCCTCTTCGATCGCGCTCAACCCACGCGACGGGATATCTCCCTGCTGCGCGGTCTGCTGAGTTCGCTCGAGGAGAGTATGCAGGGCGACGACCGCTGAATCTCACCGTCATGACACTGTCATCTCCCGCCGCCATCATGACGTTTCCCGGGTTGTCGGGATGCAAGGGACACTGACACTTCCACGACACGGATGCCAGGGTGCAGGGAGCCCCTGAAGGAGATCGGCATCAGGACGCTGCCCAGGGAGGGCGACTCGATGCGCCACGGTGCTCAACACCGTGGCGTGTTTTGTTCGTGGTGCTGATCCACGGCGTGACCTGCTGGCTGGTCTCCCGCAAGCAGTAATTACCGGGCCGACGTCAGCCAGTTGGCGTAGGCGGTCAGATCGTCCTGCAGATCGCCACGGGTCACCCTGTGGTAAAGAGCTTGAATATGCGCCGTGAAGGAATCACCGGCCACGGGCTGATCAGGGGCCAGGGCTCCCTTGAGGGCGCCAATGTGGCGGCCGTCGAGTTCGCGCAACGGCAGGATCTCGGCCGCCGTACCGGTGACGAAGGCTTCATCGGCGGTATACAGCTCATCGCGGGTGATGCGGCGCTCCACCACTTCGGTATCCAGTACCTCCCGTGCCAGGTGCATCACGCTATCCCGGGTAATGCCCTGCAGGCAGGAAGTAGTCGGCGGTGTGTGCAGCACCCCATCGCGCAACATGAAGACGTTGGCCGCCGAAGCCTCGGCCACGTAACCCTCGGTATCCAGCATCAAGGTTTCGTCGAAACCGGCCTTGACCGCGCTGTTGAGCGCCATGATCGAGTTCACGTAATTGCCATTGGTCTTGGCGCGACAGGCCGTGACATTGACATGGTGGCGCGACCAGGAGGCGGTGATGGCGCGCAGCCCCACCGAGGCCGCTTCCGGTGTGATGTAGGCGCCGAGATCCCAGGCCGCCACCATCACATGTGTGGTCAGCCCCTTGGCTCGCAAGCCCAGGCCCTCGGCGCCCAGAAAGATGGTCGGCTTCAGGTAGGCATCCTTGAGCTCATTGCGCACCAGGCACTGGCGCTGGGCCTCGATCAGCGCTTCGCTGTTAAAGGACAATGGAATATCGAGGATGTGAGCACTTTCCACCAGGCGGCGCGTATGAGCCTCGGCGCGAAACAATTGGGTACCCGAAGCCCCCGAATAAGCCCGCACGCCCTCGAAGCACCCCATCCCATAATGCAGGCTGTGCGTCAGCAGGTGGGTCATAGCATCTCGCCACGGCAGCCATTCACCGTCCAGCCAGATCCAGCCATCACGATCATACAGGGGTGTCATGTGTCTCTCCCGAGCTCTTGAATAGTCCAAACCAGCGATGCCGCCAGTCATCCACCAGGTCACGCTGATGGGCCTGCAGGCTCTGATACCCCCAGGCAGCGATCTCGTCGTTCTGTGGATCCGGCACCTCGATGTCACTCTCGCTCAAGGCCTGAATCACGGCATGGCCGCAGAACGGCACATAGCCTTCCGAATAGCCCCCCTCATGGATGAATACCAGCCGCCCCGCGCACAGTGACGTTGTCAGCTCGCGCAGCGCCCGGGTCATCTCGCCGAATGCACGGCTGTTGAGCATCATCTTGCCCAGCGGATCCTTGGCACAGGCATCATAGCCGGCCGCCACGATCACCATGTCCGGCGCAAAGGCCTCGATCGCCGGCAGGATCAGCCGCTGCATGGCATAATCATAGGCGCCGATACCGCAGCCCGGCGGCAGGGGCAGGTTGAGATTGGCTCCCCGACCCGGCCCACGTCCGACTTCCTCGAAAGCGCCCGTGTCCAGCGGATAATTGCCGTCCTGATGGATTGAGATGGTCAGCACGCCCGGCTCGTCATAGAACGCGCTCTGATGACCATTGCCATGATGCACATCCCAGTCGAGGACCACCACGCGGCCGACCAGCCCCTCGGCCCGCGCCTTCATTACCGCCACAGGGATATTGCCCAGCAGGCAAAAGCCGCGCCCCTGGTCCGCTTCGGCGTGATGACCGGGAGGCCGGCACAGGGCATAGGCATTTTGCAGCTCGCCCCGCGCCACCGCCGTCACGGCCCCAATGGCCAGGCCGACCGACTGACGGGCGGCGTCCAGGCTACCGGGCTGATAGGGCGCACAATCGCCCGCGTCCCCTCCCCGGTCGCTGTCACCCGTCTGCAGGCGAGACAGGTAATCGGCAGCATGAAAGCGACGCAGATCCGCATCCTCGGCCGGTGCAGGCTTGATGACCTGCAGCTCATCGATCAGCCCGGAGACCTCCAGCAGGTTCTTGAGGCGCCGCTTGCTTTCGGGGCTTTCCGACGCCGGCTGGGGCTGACGATACGCCCCGGCGGACGCAAAGACCCCGATGGCCCCGGGGTCATGCCAGAAACAGCGTTCATGCCAGAAAAAACCAGTACTCACTCGGCGTCGCTCCGGGCTTCCCAGACCTCGATGGCCGCCGCCAGATCCTCCAGGGAGGCCCCCACCGACTTGAACACCGTGATCGCCTCGGAGCCACTGCGTCCCGGTCGGGTGCCGGATACCAGCTCACCCAGTTCCGCTTTCATGTCCTCGAAGCGGAAGGCCCCCTCGTCGATGGCCTGGTGGATATCACCGGCTTCGCCACGCGCACCGGCGTAGGTATCCACGAACACCTCCCCCCGTTTCAGGCACTCGCCATTCGTCTCGCGCATGCTCGGCCGAAAGGCACCGATCAGGTCCAGATGGGTGCCGGGCGACAGCCACTCGCCTCGCACCAGCGGTTCGGTGGAGAGCGTCACGCAACTGATCAGATCCGCTTCGCCGCAGGCAGCCTGCAGATCGGTCGCCGCCTGTGTCTCGAATCGGTCGGCATAGGCCGCGGCGATCCTTTCGGCTTTTTCCGGCTGGCGCCCCCAGACCATCACCCGCTTGATCGAGCGCACCGAGGCATGCGCCTCGATGACCATCGGCGCCAGCTTGCCGGTACCCACCACCAGCAGGGTCTCGGCATCGTCTCGCGCCAGCTCGCGGCTCGCCAGTGCCGACGCCGCCGCGGTGCGCCGGCGTGTCAACTCACTGCCATCGATGCATGCCAGGGGGCGACCATGCGCCCCCTCGCTGAGGAAGTAGACTCCCGAAATGGCGGGAAGCCCGTGCTGCGCATTCTGCGGGAAGACATTGACCATCTTGACGCCGATGTAGCCGTCCTTCTCCCAGGCCGGCATCAGCAGCATGGTGGCTTCACCATCAGGACGGTGCATGGCGTGATGGTGGCGCGGTGGCGACTCCACGCCCTGACGAAAGGTATCGTCCAGACGCTGCACCAGCGCCGGCCAGGCCAGGCTGGAAGCGACTTGTTCGGCGTCGATGATGCGCATATCAGCCCTCCGGCAGTGCTGCCACAACCATGATTTCGACCTTCCACTCGGGCTTGGCGAGCTGGGCCTCGACGGCGGCACGCACCGGCGGGCGACCCGGTGTCACCCAGGCATCCCAGGCTTCGTTCATCTCGGCAAACTCGGCCATGCTGTTGACCCAGATCTGCGCGGAAATCAGTTGATCCTTGGATGTTCCCGCCTGCTCGAGCAGATGGTCGATGCGCGCCAGGACCTGTTCGGTCTGGGTTTTCATGCCGGCACTGCCATCGCTGGGCACCTGGCCGGCCAGATAGACCGTGCCGTTGTGAATGGCGATCTGGCTCATGCGGGCATTGCTGTCGTGAAGGGTAAGGCTCATGTCTCGTCTCTCGGGTTGATGTTGCCAGGGTGCCATCAGGCACTGGTGAAGCCGTCCATGAAGGCGGCAAGATTGTGACTCAGTTGATCGGTGGGATACCCGCCTTCCTGCACCAGCACGGTGGGCAGGCCAAGCCGGGCGAGCCGGCGCCCCACGGCGACGAAGTCCTCGCGCTCGAGGGCCAGACCGGCCAGCGGGTCATCCTTGTGGGCATCCAGGCCAAGCGCCACGATAACGGCCTCGGGCTCGAACTCAGCCATCCTGCCCAGCAGGGTGTCGAGTGTCTCATTAAAGGCCGCACCATCGCTGCCGAGGGCAAGCGGCAGATTGACATTGCAGCCCTCGCCCGGCCCGCCTCCGGTTTCATCGGCGCCACCCCAGAAGAACGGATAGAACTCCGCGGTATCGGCATGCAGCGAGCCGGTCCAGACATCACCACGGTCGTAGAAGATGTCCTGAGTGCCATTGCCGTGATGCAGGTCCACATCGACGATGGCCACACGTGCAAAGCGCTCGCGCAGCACCGTGGCCGCCAGAGCCGAATTGTTGAGGAAGCAGAAGCCACCCGCGCGCTCGGGCCCGGCATGATGCCCCGGCGGACGACACAACGCATAGGCCTGGCGCTCCCCTCCGGTGACCGCCTCGGCCGCTGCCTGGGCCGTCGCCGCACTGGCCAGAATGCCGGCAAAGCTGTCCGCCGTCATCGGACAGGCCATGTCATGCAGATGCCAGCCCGCCTGCCCGACCGGATGGCGCGGATAATGATAACCGCCACCACAGGGATGCACATTGGGCGCGACGATATCGGCGGCATCCGGCATGGCCTGCCAGCGGCCGTGGATGGTCTCGAGAAACTCCAGGTAGCGCGGCGTGTGGATCCGTGTCAGACGTTCCCGCAACAGAGGACTGTCGACCGCGCCCGGAGGAGTCAGCGACAGGCCGACCCGGGCCAGGCCCTGGGCCAGCAGTTCGGCGCGCACCGGCCCCTCGGGGGATGGCGCCGGCCGGCCACGCAACAGAAAGTTTTCCGGTGCGTGGCGCTCCTGATCTGGATGATAGAAAAGCCTCATGTATATGTTCCTTGCGTCACCCCTGCCTCAGCCCAGCAAGGAGGGAATCCAGGTAGAGAAGAACGGAAAGGCCGCCAGCAGCATGACCACCGCGATGAAGGCACAATAGAACGGCAGAGACGCCATGATCGCCCGCTCGTAAGGCACCTCCGCGATTCGCGCCGCCGTCATCAACGTCATGCCCACCGGTGGCGTGACATTGGCAATGTTGAGCGTCACGATCATCACGATCGCGAAGTGCAGCGGATCAAAGCCCAGCGACACCATCGCCGGCACAACGACCGGACCGATCACCACCAGCGCCGGCAGCACGTCCATGACAGTCCCCAGTATGATCAGCAGCAGACACACCAGCATGATCTGAATGAAGGGCACATCGCTGAGGGTGGTAATGATCTCGGCGGCCTCACGGGCAATACCGGAACGCGTCACGAACCAGCCGAGCACCGCCGAGGTGGCCAGCAGGAAGAACACCACGCCGGAGAACTTCACCGTGGTGACCAGAGCCTTCCAGATCTTCTTGAGCGTCAGGTTGCGATAGAAGGCCACGCCGATGAAGATCGCGTAGACCGCGGCAAAGCCCGATGCCTCGGTGATGGTGGTCATGCCAGAGAGAATGCCGCCCAGAATGATCAAGGGTACCAGCATCGCCGGTAACGCCGTGAGAAAGGCCATGAAGGCCATGCGCATGGGCGTGGCGGCCTGCTTGGGGTAACCGCGCATCCACGCCAGCGCAATGCTGGTAATCAGCAGCGCCCCGGTCATCATGACACCCGGCAGAATGCCCCCGGCGAACAGATCGATGACCGAGGTGTCGCGCAGCAGGGTGGCATACACCACCATGACCACACTCGGCGGAATAATCGGCCCGATGATCGAGGAGCAGGCCGTGATCGCCGCGGCGTACTCGGCGTCATAACCCTGCTTTTTCATCTCGGGGATCATGATCTTGCCGATCGCCACGGTGTCGGTAATGGCCGCCCCGGTCAGGCCGGCAAAGAACAACGACACCGTGACGTTGACGTGGGACAGCGACCCGCGAACCCGGCCGAAGAGCGCATTGTTGAAGGCGATCAGCTTCTGGGTCAGCCCGCCCTGGTTCATCAGTTCGGCAGTGAAGATAAAATACGGCACGGCGATCAGCATGTACCCCGAGACACCGGAAAACATGCGATCGGCAATGATACCCACCAGGCGCTCACCACCCAGCGAGTAGACGCCGGCAACACCCGAGATAGCCATGACGACGGCTACGGGCGCGCCGATCAACAACACAACGACAAAAGCAATGATGGCAGGCGTCATGAGCGCGATTCCTTGTCCTGAGCCGTGGAGCCCGGCTCCACGTTATCGTCACTGTGCAGTGCTTCCTCGATCACTTCCGTCTCATCGGTGAAGTGTTCCAGCAGACTGAAGCCGTGCACCAGGTGCAGCAGGAAGATCACGCCGGCAACCGGTACCGCGATGGCGGTCCACTTGCGTGAAATCTGAATGGTGTCCGACACCATGTAGATCTGCGAGGCATTCTGGAAAAAGCCCCAGCCATACCAGATCACCAGCACGGCGAAGAAGCCGATGACCAGCAGGGTCAACGCCGCCGCCACCTTGACCAGGGATTCGGGCAAGAGCCGCATCAACAGGGTCATGGCCACGTGCTCACCGGCATGCAGCGCGATGGTCGAGGAGAGCATGCCGATCCACGGCAGGAAGAGTCGGGCCAGCGAATAGGTCCAGCTGAGCGCGCCCCCCGTGAACAGGGTATACAGAAAGCCTGTAAAGGAAATCGCCAGCATGCCGAGAATACAGGTCACGCAAATGACGATCGCGACCTGGTTGACGGCATCGCTGAGGCGACGGGCCTGAGTCAATAAAGCCATGGACGATACCCGAAGCTAGGTGCGAGAAAAGCGGCAACGGCAAGCCGGAGACTCGCCGTTACCGCCCCGGTGAGGGTCAGCCAATCAGGGAGTTATTGGCCGTAACGCTGGAAGGTCTCTTCCGGCTGCGACTGACGCAGTTCGTCGACCTTGCCGAGCATGTCCTCGACCAGTTGTTCATCGGCGCCGAAGTCATTGACGATCCAGTCCTTCCAGGCCGGACGAGCGATTTCGGCCATGCGCTGACGCTCATCGGTCGGCATGATGTAGCACTCTTCAAAGAGCTCGCAGGATTCCTGCCAGCTGGCCGTGGCCAGCATCGCCGACGCACCATGGCTGAGCTGCACGGCTTCACGCGCGGCGCTGGTGACAATGCGCTGATAGTCCTCGGGAAGCTCCTGATACCAGGTCTCGCTGACCATCCAGGAGGCACTGTTGTAGACGTGGCCGGTCAGGGTGGTGTAATCGGTGACTTCGTCCAGACCATAGGTGGTGTTGATCACCGGTGCATTGAACTGGCCGTCGGCCAGGCCGGTTTCCAGCGCGGTAATCAGCTCGCCCCAGGGCAGGGGGGTGGCGGAAGCGCCCAGGGCCTTCATGGTCGCCACGTGCGCTGGGTTTTCCTCGGTGCGAATGTTCAGACCCTCGAGATCCTCGACGGTCTTGATCAGACGCTCGTTGTTGGTGAAGGCAACAAAACCGCCGCCATCATCGAAGGTGCCCAGGTAACGCATGTCGGCGGCTTCAATGGTGCCGGACATGAAGTCGGCGAACCACTCGCTGTCGAAGAAGGCCCAGGCCTGACGCCAGTTGTCGAACAGGAAGGGAGCGGTCACGATCTGGTAGTCATCAAAGAAGGATGACATGGCACCGGACGTCAGCACCGTGGACTGCAGGGCACGGCCACCGGCCTGGACCTGCGAGCCGGTCTCGACCTCGGAGCCCATCTGGCCGCCGCCGAAGATGCTGACCTTCAGATCGCCGTCGGTGCGGGTCTCGACCTGTTCCTTGAAGTGCACCAGGGCCGGATAGATGCTGTTGTTCTTGAGGTTCTCGGGGATCAGCGTCGAGATAGCCATCTCGTAGGACTGAGCCTGTGCCTGGGTGCTGGCGATCGCCAGGGGCAAGGCCGCCAGCGCTGCCCAACGAGCCATGGAAGTCTTTTGCATGATGATATCCTCGCGTCTTCACTGTTGTTGTTGTTCGCCGGAAAGTCCCGAAGCGAACCGCTACCTAGCAATGTAGAAAGCGAGGCGACATCCTGCCTGCCTGTAAATAAGAAGTTCTTGCCCCAGACTCGCGCAGCTCACCCTCGGGCAAGTGCCTCATGCAACCGGCGCTCGCTGGAAGGCGACACCTCAAAGGCGCGCCGATAGGCCCGCGAGAAGCTGCCCTGATCGCGAAAACCGACCAGTGCGGCGATCTGACCGAGACTCAAGCCACTGTGATTGACCAGGGTCCGCGCATGATTGAGGCGGCGCTGCTGCACATAGGCCAGCGGCGTCATGCCCATGCGATCGCGAAAGCAGGCATGAAAGTGGCCGACACTCAGGGCGCACTGGGTCGCGAGACTCTCGACCCGGATTTCCTCGGCCAGATGCCGGTCGATCCAGGCATCCAGGCTTGGCATGTCGAGCCGCCCATCACGCCCGGCAGCATAGGCAGCTCCCTGCTCCGAGAGCGGCTGGGACTCGAGGTGCAGGTACAGAGCCCGCAGCAGCAGCGCTGCAATTTCGCTGTGCAGCGCCGGACACTGCTCGAGCTGCTGCATCAGGCTGTCCGCCAGGCGGTTCAGCTCCGGCGGTACACCAAAGAAGCGGGGCTTGTCGAAGAGCCGTTCCATCTCGCTGGCATCGCGCAGGGAAGGCAGGCTGGCCACCGGAATATCCAGCACGAAGGTCCGATTGTTGCCATCGCCCAGGTACTCATGGTGATGGGAACAGGGAATCAGACAGCCGCGACTGCCGGTCACCCGTTCACCGCTTCCCTCGATGGAGAGCTCGGTCGCCCCTCGCGTCGCCAGAATCAATTGATGGTGGCCATGAGCGTGGGCCACGTATTCGCGCGCCAGGTTGGTGGCGCGTAGATCAATCAGGGACATGGCGCAGACCCCAGCAATGAGAATTAGTTCTTTTCACCATGCGCTCGATTGGCCTGCCACTTCAAGCGAGTTCGACAACCCCGTGTCAACGCTGTGCATCGGGCAAAAAAATCTCGCCACCAGGACACGAAATCGGAAAAAAACAGCACTGGTCACAGACCAAGGGTTTGCTATTGTCAGCGGTTTGCCGACCGAATCGCGCATCGGTCAGGCTCTGCCAACCCCGATCTGCCGATTACAAGGAGTACGCCGATGGGTTCACGCCCCCAGCCCGATACGGTTCCCGCCCAGATGGCCGCCATGCTGCTCACCGGCCATGGCGACATCGACACCCTGGTCTACCGCCAGGATGTCAGCACGCCACAGCCCGCGGCTGGCGAGGTACTGGTCAAGGTGACGGCCACCGCCAAGAACAACACCGACCGCAAGGCACGCGAAGGGCTCTACCCGACCAAGGACAAGGGCGAGGTGGCTTCCTTTGCCATGGGCGACTCGCCGACCCTGACCTTCCCGCGCATCCAGGGCGCCGACATCGTCGGCCGGGTCGTGGCCGTGGGCGACGGCGTTGACTCAGGGCGCGTGGGACAGCGGGGGCTGCTGGATTTCAACCTGTATGCCGATGCCCGGCGGGATATCAACCTGACGCCCGACTATTATGGCCATGGCGCGGATGGCGGTTACGCGGAGTACGTCGCCGTGCCCGCCGACCAGTTTCACCACATTGCCAACCCCGAACTCAGCGACGCCCAACTGGCCTCGCTGGGCATGTGCTCCTATCAGACCGCCTATCACATGCTGACGTCTGCCGGCATCAAGGCCGGGGAGCGGGTGCTGGTCACAGGCGCCAGCGGTGGCGTGGGGACCGCCCTGATTCAGCTGTGCCGTATTCTCGGCGCTCGGCCCTATGCCCTGAGCCAGCCGGACAAGGCCTCGGCCCTGCGCGAACTGGGGGCCGAAGCGGTATTCGACCGCAGCGACATGAGCCACTTCACTGAACAGGTCAAGGCGGTGACCGGCGGGGCGCCCATCGACGCCGTCATGGACCTGGTGGGCGGCGAGATGACCGACCGCTTCATCGACACCATGATCTTCGACATGCAGGCCCGTGCCAGCTATCCACGCCTTTCGATCGCCGGCGCCAGTGGCGGTAACATCAGCGAGATCATGTGGACGCGTATCTACCTCTACCAGGTGCAAATCTTCGGTGTGTCCCACGGCACCCGCGAGGAAGCCGAGCAGCTCATCGACTGGATCCGTGGCGGCCAGCTCAAGCCGGTGCTGCACGCCGCCTTCAGGCTCTCCGCGCTGCACAAGGCAGAGCGCTACTTCGTCAAGCGCGGCAGCCAGTATCTGGGCAAGATCGTCATCGTGCCCGACAGCGAATGGGCGACCCATGGCGCCCCCCATGCCCTGGAGGAAATCGCATGAGCTACCGCCCGCCTTCCCAGGCCAGAAGCCTGCGGCTACTCGACACCCATGCCGGCGGCGATGTCAGTCGTATTGTGCTCGGTGGTATCGCGCCCCTGCCGGGTGACAGCGTGCGTGCCCAGATGGAATACCTGCGCGACGACGCCGACGGCCTGCGTCGCCTGCTCCTGGAGGAGCCCTACGGAATTCCGGAGATGTCGGTGGACCTCATCGTCCCGGCCACCGACCCTCAGGCCGTGGCCGGCTATATCATCATGGAGGTCATGGGCTACCCCATCTACTCCGGCTCGAACACCATCTGCACCGCCACCGCCGTGCTCGAAGCCGGGCTGGTCGAGAAGCGAGAGGGCCACCAGCGCTTCATGCTCGAAGCACCGGCCGGCCTGGTGCAGATCGATGCCCGGGTCAAGGACGGTGTGGTGGAGTCCATCACCTGCGAGGGGCTGCCCAGCTACATCGACACCTACCGCGCCAGCATCCATGTACCGGAAGTTGGCGATGTCACCTATAGCGTGGCCTACAGCGGCGGTTTCTATGCCCTGGTCGATGCCACCGAGCTCGGCTTCAAGCTGATCAAGGAAGAGGAACGCCAGCTCGCCGAGTGCGCCCACCGCATTGTCGAGGCCATTCAGGCCGAGCGCGGCTTCTCGCATTATACCCTGGGCGATGTCGGCCCCCTGCCCTTCCTGCACTTCATGGGGCCGGTCCAGCAGGTGGCCGATGACTTCTACCGCTCACGCTCGGCCACCTATGTACACCCTGGCGTGATCTGTCGCAGCACGACCGGCACCGGCACCTCAGCGCGCCTGGCCCTGATGAATCATGAAGGTCGCATCCAGCCCGGCGACAAGCTGGAAACGGTATCGCTGCGCGAGACCGGCTTCATCGGCGAATTCACCGGCACCCACCAGGCCGGCCCTCATCAGGTCGTCGACAACACCATCACCGGCAAGAGCTACGTGCTGGCCGACTCGGCCATCATCGTCAATCCGGAGGATCAGATGGTGAAGGACTGGAGCTTTTATCATATCCTCGCATCCGACGACGCCGCCAACTGAACCCGGCGGGAGAAGCCGGCGCATCCCGGCCGGACGGTCTGCGGGCCGCTCGGCATCCAACGAGTACCCTCTATGCAGCGCGCCCTGATCCTTCTCGATGTCCAGAACCTCTACTACACCAGCCGTCACGCTTACCAGCGCAATGTCGACTACAACGCCTTCTGGGCCCAGGCCACCCAGGGGCGTCATGTCTCGCGCGCCATTGCCTATGCGATTGACCGCGGCGACAGCAAGCAGCGCCAGTTTCAGAACATTCTGCGGGCCATCGGCTTCGAGGTGCGACTCAAGCCGTTTATCCAGCGTGCCGATGGTTCCGCCAAGGGCGACTGGGATGTGGGCATCACCCTGGATGCCATCAAGCATGCGGGCGAGGTGGAAGTCGTAATACTGGCCTCGGGAGACGGAGATTTCGCCCTGCTGGCTGACACCCTGCGCCAGGAGCACGACGTCGAGGTCGAGGTCTATGGCGTGCCGAGCCTGACCGCAGAGGCGCTTGTACGATCGGCATCGCGCTTCATTCCCATCGAGGGGCGCTTGTTGCTCGGCCCAACCCGCTGACAGCCACGATTCTTGACAATAAAAAACACTGTTTTCTCTGCCCGTATGAGGCCAATGGCATACCATGCGCAGCCTGACGGCAAGGGATCCTGTCACCCCCCTCCCTTCCCCATGAATTCGCACGTTACAAGCAACAAGCAGGATGCTTTTCAGCAAAGCCTCGGGCTATCTGGCAGGCATCTTCATCACCACCGCGCTGCTTCGCGGTGTGCTGCAGTTTCTGGCCCAGCACGTCATTGTCGGACAGAGCACACTCAACAACCCACAGCCGCTGGTCCCCCTTGGCTGGCTGTCGATCGCTCTGGCCCTGTTGCTGAACATGCTTAGCCTGGTTGGCTGGAGCCTGGTTGGCTGGAGCATCGAGCGCCTGCGCGCGGATCGCCTGGCCGGCGATTGAGGCATCTCACCATCCCTTAAGGCCGAGTCGTCCTGCCAGCCGATGCAGATTGCCGGCATCCATGCCAAGCGCCCGGGCCGTGGCAGCCCAGTTGTGCGCATGCTCGGCCAGGCGCTGCTCTATGAGCTGCCGCTGGAACGCGTCGGTCGCCTCGCGTAGCGAGGCCTCCGGCATGGGCGCGGCCGGCGTGCCGAGCCGGCCCTCGGACATGGCCTCGCCCGAAGGCCGGTCAGGCAGGTCGAGATGCGCCGCCGAGACCCTCAGAGTGGTGCGTCGCCTGTCGGGCTGCGCCCCATGAGCGCTGTCGCCCAGGGCACGCAGGGCCGCTCGGGCCAGCGTATGCTCCAGCTCGCGCACATTGCCGGGCCAGTGCCACGCCATCAGGGCAGTCTGGGCCTCATCCTCCAGGCGCAGGTTGCCAAGTCCCAGGCGAATACGGTTGGCTTCCAGAAAGTGTCCGGCCAGCAGGGCAATATCCTCGACGCGCTCGCGCAGGGGCGGCACTCTCACCGGGAAGACGCTCAGCCGATGATAGAGGTCGGCCCTAAAGCGGCCTGCCGCCACCTCGACCTCCAGATCCCGATTGGTGACGGCCACCACCCGCGCATCGACCCTGCGTGACGACTCCGCACCCAGGGGCTGAATCTCGCCCTCCTGCAACGCCCGCAGCAGCTTGGGTTGCAGGGCCAGTGGCAGCTCGCCGATCTCATCCAGCATCAGGGTACCGCCATCGGCCATCTCGAAATGACCGCGGCGATGCTCGGTGGCCCCCGAAAAGGCCCCGCGACGATGGCCGAACAGCTCACTTTCGACCAGGCCCTCCGACATGGCCGCACAGTTGACCTGCACCAGCGGCCCGTCGTGACGCCGCGAGTGACGATGCAGAGCCTGCACCACCCGCTCCTTGCCGACACCGGTCTCACCGTGCAGCAGCACACTCATTTCGGTGGGCGCGACCATCTCGATGGCATCATCCAGGCGACGCATGGCCGGGCTGTTCCATTGCCAATCCTCGCCTGCCGGTGGCGGGTGTGACAGCACCTCGTTGAGCCGGGTGCGGGTCGCCCGTAGCCGCTCGGCCAGGCGCAGACAGGTACCCAGCAGACGAGCGGTACTGAGCAGCCGCTCATCATCCAGCGCCTGGAAGCTGCCCGGCTCAAGGGCATCCAGTGTCAGCACACCGATCAACCGCTGCTCGTCGCGCAGTGCCACGCCCAGGCAATCGTGCACATCATTGAGGTCGTCGTCGAGCAGGCCATCAAAGGGATCCGGCAACGGACAATCCTGAGGAAAACGACACACATCGGGATGATTGGCGATCGCCGCCAGACGGGGATGCGCGGCCAGGGTGAAGCGCCGCCCCCTCACCTCATCGCCCAAGCCCATGAGGGCCACCGGGCATAGCGCGTCACCATCCATCACCATCAGAGTGCTGGCATCCGCCGCCAGATCACCGACCATGGCTTCCAGCAGCCGACGCCAGTGGCTTTGTGCTGCCTCATGTTCGGCCAGTTGCGCCAGCAGGTCGCGCAGGGCCTGTAGAAAGGTCGTCATGTCCCGCTTGCTCCGGTAATGAAGGAGTACCATGGCGGCAGCTTCGCGCCACCCTGATAGTCATAATGACAGCCTATTGTCATTTAGACGACTGTCATTTTGACCATAGTAGGCCCGAATCAAGCATTGGCGGTCCCCAGCGCCATCCGGCCAGGCGGAGTCACCATCGCCCATCCAGCCCCACCAAGCGGCCTGGCGAGCGCCCATGCGGCAGGCTGTCGCAGCCCCGGCCGGATGGCATGCCAATTGCTTCTGACAGAGTGCCACATGAGCCCGAAGGCTCGCCGCTGATCTCGATCGGTCAGCGATCACATCGAGATATTCAGGAGACACCATGCTCACCCAGACCCAGGAAACCCTCATTGCCCAAACCGCGCCAGTGGTGGCGGAGCACCTCAACACCATCACGGCGCACTTTTACCCGCTGATGTTCGAGCGCTACCCCGAGGTGAAGCCCCTCTTCAATCAGGCTCACCAGGCCAACGGCGGGCAGCCCCGCGCGCTTGCCAGCTCGGTGCTGGCCTATGTGCAGTTGCGTCAGGACCCTGCGCGGGCACGTGAGGTGCTGGAAGGCGTGGTCAACAAGCACGTCTCCCTCAATATTCGCCCTGACCAGTACCCGATCGTCGGCGAGTGCCTGATGGCCGCCATCGGCGACGTCCTGGGAGATGCCGTGACGCCCGAGATCGCGGATGCCTGGGGCGCCCTCTATCAGGAACTGGCGGACCTGCTGATCGAGCTCGAGGGGCAGCGGTATCAAGCCTTCGCCGAGACGCCCGGTGGCTGGCGGGGCGAGCGGCGTTTTCGCATTGCCAGCACTCGCCAGGAGAGCGCCGTGATCCGCTCCTTCGTACTGGAACCGGAAGATGGTCAGCCGGTGGCCGATTTTCAGCCGGGCCAGTTCATCGGGGTACGGCTGATGATCGGCGACACCCCGGTGTACCGCCACTACAGCCTCTCGGGCTCGCCCAATGGCCACAGCTACCGGATTTCCATCAAGCGTGAAACGGATGGCCTGGCCAGCGGCCACTTTCATGAATGCCTCGGGGTCGGCGATGTTATCGAGCTGCTGCCACCCGCGGGGGACCTGACGCTGCCGGCGGCCCCTGACAGCCCCATCATGCTGCTGAGTGGCGGCGTCGGCCAGACACCGATGCTGTCGCTGCTCCGCCAGGCGCTGCAGGAGGGACGACGCGTGACCTATCTGCACGCCGCCCAGGACGAGGCGCACCATGCGTTCCGCGAGGAGGTGAATGCCTGCCTGAGCGAACATCCGGATCAACTGACGGTGGTCACCCTTCACGAGAACGCCGCATCGAACCCACCATCAGCTCCGGCCGGACGCGTCACCCAAGCACTGCTGGCCCAATACCTGCCGGATGACACCACCCACTGCTACTTCGTCGGGCCACAGGGCTTTATGGAAGCCGTGAATGGCTACCTTAAGGCCCTGGGCGTGCCAGAAGGCCAGCGCCACTTCGAGCACTTCGGCCCGGCTCGCGAGCTGGCCGCTGCCTGAGGCGTTACCCGGCAGCGGCCATTCGTCGGTCTGGTCAGGGCAACTGTAGGGCACGTTCTTCCTGGCGGTGCTTCAAGGGGGTGTTACCGAAACAGCGCTTATAGTCGCGACTGAACTGCGAGACGCTGCGGTAGCCCACGGCCTCGGCGGCCTGATTGACGTTGCAGGCCTCCTGCACAAGGAGCTGCTGGGCCTTGATCAGTCGTAGCCGTTTCAGATACTGCAGCGGCGAGGCCTGTGTCACCTGCTTGAAGTGCTGATGAAAGGTGGAAAGGCTCATGCTGGCCTGAGCGGCCAGAGCGTCGACGGAGACATCCGCGGCATAATGCTCGTGCAGCCAGGACAGCACCTCGACAATACGCGAGTAGTGTCCGTCATGATGAACCAGGGCGCGCATTGCGGCGCCCTGCTCGCCCTTGAGGGCCTCGAAGACCACATCGCGGACCCGCGCCTCACCCATGGCGGTCGTCTCGGCCGAGTCATGCAAGGTGCGAAGCAAGCGTTCCACGGCGGCCTGCATGCCGGGAGACATCGAAACCGAATCCATGGGCACCGGTGCCACTTCGGCAGTGGCGGGCTCGCCCATGGCCGCCACCAGCTCGCCGAGCAGTGCCGGGTCGAAGCGTACCGCCACGCCCAGCAATGGGGCCTCTTCGGAAGCCTGCGTCTCGCATTCGAACGGCAGCGGCAGGGTCTGCACCAGATACTGACCGGGGCCGTAATGGATCTCCCGATCCCCCAGATGACCGACCTTGTGCCCTTGGGCGACGATGATCAGGCTGGGGTCATAGATCAGTGGCGTACGCGGCACCGGACGCCGCGAAGCCATCAAGGTGACGGATGGCAGAGAGGTCGAAATATAGCCGTCACGCTCGACCAGCGGGGTGATCAGTTCGATCAGCGGACAGGTGGACGGGGCGGACACGGTCATGCAACTCCTTGACGGCTTCAGGCAAACGAATGAGACAATTTTACTCCCCTGAATAGCGCCGCGTCGCCGATGAATGGAGGAATTGACAAAAATCCCGGAGAAACCTCGGTCTTTTCCGGCGCCATTCGGCGCCATAATGCCGGGGTACATCAACCTGATGGTATCAACAGGAGAGTCCCCATGAGTGCCACTCGTGCCTATGCCGCTCAGTCAAGCGACCAGCCCCTGGCCCCCTTCAACTTCGAACGTCGCCAACCTCGCCCGGACGATGTCGCGATCGAGATCCTCTACTGCGGCGTCTGCCATTCCGACCTGCACTTCGCCCGCAACGACTGGGGCTTCAGCCAGTATCCGCTGGTGCCGGGCCACGAAATCGTCGGCCGGGTGACGGCCGTGGGCGATGACGTCAGCCAGTTCAAGGTCGGCGACATGGTCGGCGTGGGTTGCATGGTCGACTCCTGCCGTCACTGCCAGGCCTGTGCCGATGGCGTCGAGCAGTACTGCCTGGAAGGCATGACCATGACCTATGGCAGCCCGGACCGCCAGGACGGCACCATGACCCAGGGCGGCTACTCCGACAGCGTGGTGGTCAGCGAGCACTTCGTGCTGCGCATGCCCGAGGGCCTCGACCCGGCCGCCGCCGCGCCGATCCTGTGCGCCGGCATCACCACCTATTCGCCGCTGGTCCACCATGGCGTCAAGCCCGGCCACAAGGTCGGCGTCATCGGCATGGGCGGCCTGGGCCACATGGGTGTCAAGCTGGCCAAGGCGCTGGGCGCCGAGGTCACCGTATTCACACGCACCGAGGCAAAGGTCGAGGAAGCTCGTCGCCAGGGCGCGGATCACGTCGTGGTCTCCGGCGATGATGCCCAGATGGAAGCCGTGGCAGAAACCTACGACTTCATGCTCGACACCGTGCCGGTTCAGCACGACCTGAACCCCTACCTGGCCACGCTCAAGTACGACGGCATCCATATCATGGTCGGCCTGGTCGAGCCCATCGAACCGGCGATTCAGGGCGCCAACCTGGTCTTCAAGCGGCGCGTGCTGGCCGGCTCGCTGATCGGCGGCATTCCCGAGACCCAGGAGCTGCTCGACTTCTGCGCCGAGCACAACATCACCTGCGATATCGAGACCATCAACATCCAGGACATCAATACCGCCTACGAGCGCATGGAGAAGGGTGACGTGCGCTACCGCTTCGTCATCGACATGGCATCGCTCAAGGACTGAGCGGCCAAGCCGCACAGCTCGCTTCATGCCACCGGCCGCCTCCAGGGGCGGCCGGTCGTACTGCTTCATTCGTTGCCCCGCTCCCAGAGGAGAACCTGCATGCAGTCACGCTTTTTCACCCTCACCGATCACCCTCAGGGCACCCCGGCTCGCGAGCTTTTTGCGCTGCGCGAAGCCGAACTCGGCGAGCTCGCCGACGGCGAGGTCCGGGTGCGCAACACCTGGTTGTCCGTCGACCCCTATATGCGCGGCCGGATGACCGGTGTCACCACCTATATCGAGCCCTTCGAGCTGGGCGCACCGCTCGAGGGGGCGGCTATCGGTGACGTCATAGAATCCCGTTCACCCGACTTTCCGGTGGGCACCAAGGTCCGCCACATGCAGGGCTGGCGCGATATCGCCCAGCTGCCGGCCAGCCACCTTGAGCCCCTGCCGGGGCATGACGTCCCCGAGCAGGCCTATCTAGGCGTGCTGGGCATGCCGGGCATGACCGCCTGGGCCGGGCTCAACCGCATTGCCGAAATGAAGCAGGGTGACAACGTCCTGGTCAGCGGCGCGGCCGGTGCCGTGGGCTCGCTGGCGGTGCAACTGGCCAAGGCCAGGGGCGGCACCGTGGTCGGCATCGCCGGCTCCCAGGCCAAGCTCGACTGGCTCGAATCCCTGGGCGTCAAGGCGGTCAGCTACAAGGACCGCGACGCCGGCGAATTGACCGCCGCCCTGCTGGACGCCTGCCCCGAGGGCTTCGACGTCTATTACGAGAACGTCGGCGGCGTCTGCCTCGAAGCGGCACTCAACACCCTGCGCGTCGGGGCGCGCATCGCCGTGTGCGGCCTGATAGCCGGCTACAACGACACCGCCCCGGCCCCCGGGCCCAGCAACCTGGCCATGGTGCTGATCCGCCGCGCACGCATGGAAGGCTTCATCGTCTTCGACCACTGGGCGCACTACCCGACCTTCCTCGAGGAAATCGGCCCTCAGGTAGCCCGCGGCGACCTCGAACACGATGAAACTGTCATCGACGGCCTCGAACAAACCCCCGAAGCCTTCCTGAAACTCTTCGAAGGCGCCAATCGCGGCAAGATGCTGGTGAGACTCTGAACCCTTCCGGGCAGGCCGTGCCCCCACGGCCTGCCCAACCCCAAACCCCCAACACCCCGGCTCCTGTCTCCCAGCCCCCGCCTCTCGCCTTTCGCCTTTCGCTTTTCGCCTTTCGCTTTTCGCCTTTCGCCTTTCGCCTTTCGCCCCTCGCCTCTTGCCTCTCTACTCTCTCATCCCTCATCCCTCATCCCTCATCCCTCATCCCTCTTTTTATCTTCCCTCTGCCTTCAGCTTTTGCTACCCGCCCGCGGCTTGCTTCCAACCGCTCGTTTCTCGTCGCTCGCGACTCGCTTCCTGCACCACGCCACTTCCAGCTTCCGGCTTCCGGCTTCCAGCTCTTCCCTCTTTCCTCTTCCTTCTGGTTCCCCCATCAACCTTGGTCTAACTCTGAACTTGTTACCTTTACGTTAACGTAAAGCTGTCTTAGACTTTTTGCATCGCTGATAAACCCTTGTCGCGCCCCAGGCGCCAAACACGACCCGTGGAGTTCGCCATGTATTCGCCCTATCAGCCTCTCGACTTCGGGCTCCCCGATGAGCTGAACATGCTGCGCGACCAGGTCAACGCCTTTGCGCGTGACGAGATCGCCCCCCGCGCCGCGGAGATCGATGCGCAAAACGAATTTCCGGCCGATCTCTGGAAAAAGTTTGGCGACATGGGGTTGCTGGGTATTACCGTGGCCGAGGAAGACGGCGGTAGCGGCATGGGCTACCTGGCTCACTGCATCGCCATGGAAGAGATCTCGCGGGCCAGCGCCTCGGTGGCGCTCTCCTACGGCGCCCACTCCAACCTCTGCGTCAACCAGATCAAGCTCAACGCCAATGCCGAGCAGAAGGCCAGATTCCTGCCCGGCCTGATCAGCGGCGACCAGGTCGGCGCCCTGGCCATGTCCGAGCCGGGCGCCGGCTCCGATGTGGTCTCCATGAAGCTCAAGGCCGAGAAGCGCGGCGATCACTATGTGCTCAACGGCAACAAGATGTGGATCACCAACGGCCCCGACGCCGATGTACTGGTGGTCTACGCCAAGACCGATCCGGACGCCGACTCGAAGGGAATTACCGCCTTCATCATCGAGAAAGGCATGGAGGGCTTCTCCACCGCTCAGAAGCTCGACAAGCTCGGCATGCGCGGCTCCAACACCTGCGAGCTGGTCTTCACGGACTGCCAGGTGCCCGCCGAGAATGTCCTCGGCGAGGTTAACAAGGGCGCGCGGGTGCTGATGAGCGGCCTGGACTTCGAGCGTACCGTGCTGGCCGCCGGCCCCATCGGCATCATGCAGGCCGCCATGGACGTGGTGGTGCCCTACCTCCACGAGCGCGAGCAGTTCGGCCAGGCCATCGGTGAATTCCAGCTGGTACAGGGCAAGGTCGCCGACATGCTGACCACCCTGAACGCCTGCCGTGCCTACCTGTATGCCGTCGCCGGCGCCTGCGACCGCGGCCACACCTCGCGCAAGGACGCCGCCGGCGCCATCCTCTACTGCGCCGAAAAGGCCACCCAGGTCGCCCTCGACGCCATCCAGCTGCTCGGCGGCAACGGCTACATCAACGAATACCCCACCGGCCGACTGCTCCGCGACGCCAAACTCTACGAAATCGGCGCCGGCACCAGCGAAATCCGCCGCATGCTGATCGGGCGGGAAGTGTTTAATGAATCGGCGTAAACGCAGAAGGAAGAAGGAAGAAGGAAGTCTAGTGCCAGAGTGTGACTTCAAGGGTTTTCTTCCCTCTTCAAGGCACGAAGTGCCGCCTTCCCTCTTTCAACTTTGCCGACGCCGGAAGCTCGCGTACCAAACCACGCAAGCCAGTTCAGGAAACAAAACATGTCCATTCTGACTACCCAAATCAACCCTCGCAGCGAGGGGTTTCAGGCGAACGAGGCGGCGATGCGGGCGGAGGTGAGCCGCTTGCGGTCGTTGACGGCGGCGGTTCATCAGGGCGGCGGCGAGAAGGCGCGGGCGCGTCATGAGTCGCGGGGCAAGCTGTTCGTGCGTGACCGTATCGACCATCTGCTGGACGAGGGGTCGCCGTTTCTGGAGCTTTCCGCGCTGGCGGCGCACGAGGTCTACGACGACCCGGTGCCGAGCGCCGGGGTGGTGACCGGCATAGGCCGAGTGTCCGGGGTGGAGTGCGTGATCGTTGCCAACGATGCCACGGTCAAGGGCGGCACCTACTTCCCGCTGACCGTCAAGAAGCACCTGCGCGCCCAGGAAGTGGCGCGCAAGCATCGTCTGCCGTGCCTGTATCTGGTGGATTCCGGCGGCGCCTACCTGCCCTGCCAGGACGAGGTCTTCCCGGACCGCGACCACTTCGGCCGCATCTTCTACAACCAGGCCACCCTCTCCGCCGAGGGCATCCCGCAGATCGCCGTGGTCATGGGCTCATGCACCGCCGGCGGCGCCTATGTGCCGGCCATGGCCGATGAGTCGATCATCGTGCGCGAACAGGGCACCATCTTTCTCGGTGGGCCGCCGCTGGTGAAGGCGGCCACCGGCGAGTCGATCAGTGCCGAGGACCTGGGCGGTGCCGATGTTCATGCCAAGGTGAGTGGCGTGGCCGATCATTACGCCGAGAACGACGCCCATGCCCTACAACTGGCGCGGCGCTGCGTGGCACACCTCAACTGGCAGAAACGCGGCCAGCTCGCCATGCAGGCGCCCAAGGCACCACGGCTCGACCCTCAGGAGCTGTACGGCATCGTCGGCACCGACCTGCGCAAGCCCTTCGAGGTGCGCGAAGTGATCGGGCGCATCGTCGACGACTCGGCCTTCGATGAATTCAAGCGCACCTACGGCGACACCCTGGTCACCGGCTTCGCGCATATTCATGGCCATCCGGTGGGCATTCTCGCCAATAACGGCGTGCTCTTCTCGGAGAGCGCGGTCAAGGGCGCCCACTTCATCGAGCTGTGCACCCAGCGCGGCATCCCGCTGGTCTTTCTGCAGAACATCACCGGCTTCATGGTCGGCTCGAAATACGAGCACGAAGGCATCGCCAAGCACGGCGCCAAGCTGGTCACCGCCGTGGCCTGCGCCCGGGTACCCAAGTTCACCGTGCTCATCGGCGGCAGCTTTGGCGCCGGCAACTACGGCATGTGCGGCCGCGCCTATGACCCCAACCTGCTGTTCATGTGGCCCAACGCGCGCATCTCGGTGATGGGCGGCGAACAGGCCGCCGGCGTACTCGCCCAGGTCAAGCGCGAACAGCTCGAGCGCGAAGGCCGCGAATGGAGCGACGCGGAGGAAGCCGCCTTCAAGCAGCCGACCCGCGAGCAGTACGAGCACCAGGGCCACCCCTACTACGCCAGCGCCCGCCTCTGGGACGACGGCGTCATTGACCCGGCGCAGACCCGCGACGTCCTCGGCCTCTCGCTCGCCGCCGCCATGAACGCCGAGATCGAAGATACGAAGTACGGGGTGTTCAGGATGTAAGGCGCTACGCGCCAGAAACGAGCTGCGAGAAACGAGATACGAGCGGCTGGAAGAAGGAAGAAGGAAGAAGGAAGAAGGAAGAAGGAAGAAGGAAGAAGGAAGAAGGAAGAAGGAAGAAGGAAGAAGGAAGAAGGAAGAAGGCAGGCTGATGCCAGGATATGTGGTGTCAAGGGATTTCTGCGAGCCGCGTTCTTCACTCTTCCAGGCGCGCAGCGCCGTTCTTCCCTCTTCACACTTGTCGAGGGGTTCCCCATGCCACACACAAACTACTCAAGACTCGAGACCGACGACCGCTGCGTCGCGTGGCTGACGCTGGATCGGCCGGAGGTGCTGAATGCCTTTGATGATGCCTTGATCGCGGAGTTGAATGCGCATCTGACGGCGGTGGCCGAGGCGGCGGAACGCGGGGAGGTTCGGCTGCTGGTGCTGGGTTCGGCGGGTCGGCATTTTTCTGCCGGGGCGGATCTGGGCTGGATGCAGCGCATGGTCGAGTATGACGTCGAGGACAACCTGGCCGACTCGCGGGAGCTGGCGAGCATGATGCAGCGGCTCGATAGCCTGCCCTGCCCGACCCTGTGCCGGGTGCAGGGGGCGGCCTACGGCGGAGCCGTGGGGCTGGCGGCCTGCTGCGATATCGTCATCGCTTCCGAGAAAGCCCGCTTCTGCCTCTCCGAAGTGAAGATCGGCCTCTCGCCGGCGGTCATCAGCCCCTACGTGCAGAACGCCATCGGACGACGCCAGATGCGTCGCTATGCACTCAGTGCGGAGGTCATGGACGCCACCACAGCCGAGGCGCTGGGGCTGGTGCACCGGGTCGTCGAGCCGGCGGCGCTCGACACGGCGCTGGAAACGATGATCGAGACCCTGCTGGCTACCTCGCCACAGGCCAGTCGCGCCACCAAGGCCTTGCTGGCCGAGGTGGCCCGGGAGCCGGACACTGCCGCCACGCGTGAGCACACCTGCCAGGTCATCGCCCGCCTGCGCGTCAGCGATGAAGGCCAGGAAGGCCTGAACAGCTTCTTCGAGAAACGCCGGCCCGTCTGGGCGCCGGCCCCCTCATCCACCACGGAGCGCTGAACATGAGCCCTGCCTTCGACACCCTGCTGGTGGCCAACCGCGGCGAGATCGCCTGCCGCGTGATGCGCACCGCCCGCCACATGGGCCTGCGCACCGTGGCCGTATATTCCGATGCGGATGCCGATGCCCGCCATGTGCGCGAGGCCGATGAGGCCGTGCGCATCGGACCGGCCGCCGCTCAATCCAGCTACTTGGATATCCACGCCGTGATCGCCGCCGCCCAGCGCACCGGTGCCGGGGCCGTGCATCCCGGCTACGGCTTCCTTTCCGAGAACGGCGACTTCGTCGCGGCACTGGCGGAGGCCGGCATAACCTTCGTCGGCCCGCCCGCCTCGGCGATTGCCGCCATGGGCAACAAGTCCGCCGCCAAGGCCCGCATGCATGACGCCGGCGTGCCCCTGGTGCCCGGCTATCACGACGCCGACCAGAACGACGCCCTACTCGAGCGCGAAGCCGAACGCATCGGCTACCCGGTGCTGCTCAAGGCCAGCGCCGGTGGCGGCGGCAAGGGCATGCGCGTGGTCGAGTCCGCCGAGGACTTCCAGGCAGCACTCGACGGCTGCCGCCGTGAATCCCGCGCCGCCTTCGGCGATGACCGCATGCTGATCGAGAAATACCTGACCCAGCCACGCCATGTGGAGGTTCAGGTGTTCTGCGACACCCAGGGTCAGGGCGTCTACCTCTTCGAACGCGACTGCAGTGTGCAGCGTCGCCACCAGAAGGTGCTCGAGGAAGCCCCCGCCCCCGGCATGACCGATTCGCTGCGCCGCGAGATGGGCGAAGCCGCAGTACGCGCCGCCCGTGAGATCGGCTATGTAGGCGCCGGCACGGTGGAGTTTCTGCTGGATGCCGACGGGTCCTTCTACTTCATGGAGATGAACACCCGCCTGCAGGTGGAGCATCCGGTCACCGAGATGATCACCGGGCAGGACCTGGTCGAATGGCAACTGCTCGTGGCCATGGGCGAGCCCCTGCCGTTGGCTCAGCAAGACCTGAATATCAGCGGACACAGTTTCGAAGCCCGCCTCTACGCCGAAGACCCGGCCCAAGACTTCCTGCCGGCCACCGGCACCCTGCATCGTTTCGCACTCGACCTGGACGGCGCCGGGCTCGCGACCACTCAGGTGCGTCTGGACAGCGGCGTGGCCAGCGGCGACCGCGTCTCCATGCACTATGACCCCATGCTCGCCAAGCTGATCGTGCACGGCGACGAACGCCAGCAGGCCCTGGCCACCCTGAATCGTGCCCTCGCGGCGCTGGATATCCAGGGCGTGACCACCAACCGCGACTTCCTGCAGCGGCTGGCCACCCATCCGGCCTTTGCCGCCGCCGAGCTGGATACCCGCTTCATCGAGCACCACCACGCCGACCTGTTCGCGCCGCGCCACTACACCGCCGAGGACTATGCCACCGCCGCCCTGGTGAGCCTGCATCAGCTCGGCCGCGAGCAGCAGAGCCACTCTCCCTGGGATCGCCATGACGGCTTTCGGCTCAACAGCGACAACACCATTCGCATCGCTTTGAGCGACCCGACACGCCGGGATGACGACGACGCCCTGGTCACGATGGAAGGCCGCCAGAGCGCCCCCGGCGAGGCCTGGCAACTGCACGTTGGCGACACCACTCTGGCAGGCAGCCTGCACCCCATCGAAGGCGACGCCGTGGCTGTCACCCTGGACGGCCACCGCCGACGCCTGCAGGCACGGCTGGTGGATGGCGGCGAGATCGTCATGGTCGACCCACGGCGCGAAACACGGCTATTCTGGCGACGCCTGGACGCCATCGACCACGGCCGCCAGGAAGCTGAATCCACCCTCACCGCCCCCATGCACGGCACCGTGGTGACCCTGCTGGTGGCGCCCGGCGAGCGGGTGGAAAAAGGCATGGCGCTAATGGTCATGGAAGCCATGAAGATGGAACATACCCTGACCGCCCCCGCCGACGGCCAGGTGGAGAGCTTCCACTTCCAGGCCGGCGACACCGTCGGCCAGGGCGACGTGCTGCTGGAATTCGCAGCCGTTGGGAACAGCGGTGAATAACACCGAGCAAGCGGCGCCGGGGACAGCTCACAGAGGGGGTCCGATGCCATGGATGGCATCGGTAGCGTACAGGGAAGTATTCACAGCGCCCCCTCTGAGAGCTGTCACCGGGCAAGCCGCGATCAAGAGCTCTAGCGCCAACTGGTCTTAGTACAAGGCAGGAGATTATCCGTGGGATTCCCCAAGCAAGTCCGCCTGGTCGACGTCGCCCCCCGCGATGGGCTACAGAACGAGCCCGACGCCATCGCCACCGACACCAAGCTCGAGTTGATCGACCGCCTCGCCAATGCCGGCCTGCGCCATATCGAAGCGGCCAGCTTCGTCTCGCCCAAGTGGGTACCGCAGATGGCCGACCACCGCGAAGTAATGACGCGATTGCAGCGTCGACCCGGCGTCACCTACTCTGCCCTCACCCCCAATCTCAAAGGGCTCGAAAACGCCCTGGAATGCGGCGTGGAGGAAGTCGCGGTTTTCGGCGCCGCCAGCGAAGCCTTCTCGCAGAAGAACATCAACTGCTCCATCAACGAATCACTGCAACGCTTCGCCCCGGTGCTGGAACGCGCCCGCCAGGCCAATGTACCCGTACGCGGCTACGTCTCCTGCGTGCTCGGCTGCCCCTATGAAGGCGAGATTGAACCGGATCAGGTGGCCCGGGTCGCCAGAGCTCTGTTTGATATGGGCTGCTTCGAAGTCTCGCTCGGCGACACCATCGGCACCGGCACCCCGCTCACCGCCAAACACATGCTGGAAGCCGTGACCCGCGACATCCCCATGGACAAGCTCGCCGCCCACTTCCACGACACCTACGGCCAGGCCATCGCCAATCTCTACGCCGTGCTCGAGGAAGGTATCAGCGTCATCGACAGCGCCGTCGCTGGCCTCGGCGGCTGCCCCTATGCCAAGGGCGCCGCCGGCAACGTCGCCAGCGAAGACGTGGTCTACCTGTTGAACGGCCTCGGCACCGAACACGGGATCGACCTCGACACCCTCGCCGCCACCGGTGACTGGATCACCCGCACCATCGGCCGGCCCAATCGGTCGAAAGTTGGGGTGTCAATCACTAGGAGTTAACGTTAAGCTAACGGGCGCCAACGGAGCAGCGCGTAGTTGGCGTCCCGTTGAGCGCCTGGTTAGATTTTTACTTCCCCAATGCCAACAAATTCACTAAGGATCGAAAGGCGCTCCTTGATATTCGATGCATCGTTTGTTCCTTGTTGTGTTAACCTGTCATATTCCAAAAGGTCAAAAGATGAATTTTCATAATCCTCAATTGCCGTAAGGCGATTGGCCTTTAGCTTTTCATTAAAGTCAATTAACTTGCGACGAGTGATCTCACTATCAAGACCACGTTCAACTGCATACCTAAAAATCAGGAAATATACTGTCATATTTCCTTGCGCCCTCAAAAGCTCATCGCTACTGGTGAAAACGTCATACATTTTATCAACTACGCGCTTGGCAGCTTCTAGCATTTCGTTTACACGATCTGACTGCCCCGAATAGTAATTCCTAGCCATTGCATCCAGATAGACTTTCTTTGTATCCATTAAAGTTTTTTCAAACCTTAAATTTTCTTCCAACAAAAGAAAACGAGCTGCTACTTCTCTATGCTGGTACCGTTTATTGCTAAACTTGACCTTCTCTTTGAAGAGGTCGTGCTCAGCTAAGTCTCTAATGGCATGAACCATTTCACCGCCAATTGCATTTCTTTTTTCAGCTGCGTTCAACGGTACAGCTTCATTTAGCCGATAAAACATATCCTCTATAAGATCTTCGTCATCCGTATCGACAGCGATGACTGGTAGAACAAAAGAGTCAAACTTTATCTTTATCCTAGGGTACTCTTTTGCGATGTCGTCATAACTCAAACCTGAAAGATCAATCCCCGGATCCCTCTGATATTCAAAGTCATCAGAAAGTGTGAAGTCTCCATCAATAAATCCCCATATAGTCTCCAGTCTTTGACGCCCATCAATCACCGCATAACTAATTCCGGTAAGAGAGGATTGCTCTCGGCTATATGTATGAAAATATATTTTAGGGAGGTCATAATCATTTAGTATAGAGTCAATTAGAAGTTGTTTCTTTTCCTTTGTCCAAACACCACCCATTCTTTGATAAGGAGGATCCAGCTTTATCTCAGAACGCTCAGAGTAAAGAAGCATTATGGTGCTATTTTTAATTGGAGATGTTTCTATATAGCTCACAGCAAACTCCCTTTAATTATATGACCAATACTCGCAAGCTCAGGAAAAAGCTGGAACCTTGTATAACCAAGCAATGACAATTGCTTAAGAATACTGTACTTACTATCATATGGAATGACGTACTTTATTACATGACTCCTGTCACCAACTTCTTCTATCGGTATTTTTTCGTGGTGATGTATTGTGAAAACGCCATGCTGAGCCTGAATTCTTGCATTATTTCTAGTTGCAATGGTAGCCAAAGGCCTTAACTGGGTTCTCTGATTTTGCGCAAGGCTTGGCCGCAAATTCTGAGTGCAACACCTGACCAAACCGGTAAGGTGTTGACCCCATGTCATA
>NZ_JAUFPO010000001.1 GCF_030409235.1 Halomonas almeriensis | reverse complement strand
CGAAGTACCATGAGGCTCCATCATCGACACATTGACGGTGTTGCACTCAGAACCTGCATCCGCCCCTTCTTGTGGTGCGACGGTCCTTCAGAGTTATTCCACCACGGCAGCTTGGGTCCACCTCGACCAAAAACAATGTAAATAAAGACAATGAGAAAAATGATCATTATGAGCGGCATGACTACGGGGAACACCCACCAACCGCCCCAGCCAAAATGTTCGGGACTCATAATTTTTCTCCTTCTTCGGCGATGCTCGGCCTATAACGCCGCCAACACGCGCGGCTTTGTAGTGGAGGCGCAGCCGCAACGAAAAAGCCGTCGCCGTGCTTGGCCTTGTTAGAGCAGGCCCTGGAATCAACCTCCGAGACCAATAAAAGCGCCTCCGCCGTGCATTGCATTACCTGAGAACACGCTCCCCCCCACAGAGAGGCCAGAACTATCGCCCTGCATATTGAGTCCGATCGGTCGGAAATCGAGTTGGTCGATAATTGCCTGTTCGGAATCAGAGCTTTTCACGGACAAGATCAGGTCACCTGAAACTAAAATTTTAAGATGATCTTCGTCTTCGTACACTTTCACTCTTGCATGCTGAGAGACTGACGCTTCAACGATTGTTATAAAACGCTTTTCCTTCGCATCTTCAACCGCCTGCAACCAAATTTTGGGCTTATCGCCTTTGCCGACAAGCAATGGCAGAATTTCTCCAGCAGCCACAACGTGGCCACCACCAGAAATGGTATTACTGCAGACCACAAGAGAGGGATAAGGGGTAAATCCTTCTGGGAGGTTATTCTTGGTGATCATTCACTCTCTCCTTTAAATACTTGTCGTTTGGTTGGAGCCTGTTCAAAGTGGTCTCTAATATTCTTGATCACCTCTTTCCTTCGATCGGGTAAGGCCAAGCCAATAAGATATAGAATGGCAGCTATGCCAAAACCGGCAGCGAGCGCAACCCACTCACCTGAACTAACGCGAGAAATGTCTGAGTAACCTTTAGCTCCAATATTAAGGCAAAAACCAAAAGTGGCCAGAGCGATGCTATTCGCCCAATTGTAGGTGACAGGTTTTCCATGCATCAGCCGCTCAAACTCAACTTCCCGGAGAAGGTATTCCGCCTGCCAAGTTCCGATGTCAGTTCCAGTGAGAAGATCTGGCACCAGCTGCGTGTCAGAGAGCTCTCGGTCTCGTACGATTTTGTCAGTCATATGAACTCAACTAGAAAGCCTCTAACGCCCGGCTCAC
Source organism: Halomonas almeriensis (assembly GCF_030409235.1). Classification (GTDB taxonomy): domain Bacteria; phylum Pseudomonadota; class Gammaproteobacteria; order Pseudomonadales; family Halomonadaceae; genus Halomonas; species Halomonas almeriensis. The sequence continues at coordinate 47,986 of NZ_JAUFPO010000001.1, read as the reverse complement.
GCGCCGGTTTGGAGCCGCAGCGCGGCGGAAAAGCGGTCGCTGTGCAGCCGATTGTTGGGCATAGGCCTCACTGCTCGATTCGCTGGAAAACGAATTGCTCAAGATCTTTCCTCAACCGCACTCCAACGTCGGCTCCTATCATCCACCGGTCCGAGAGCATGAAGTTTGCCGATTTATCACCGAAGGGTTGAATCGTACATCCAAAGCGACACGCCACCGTTTGTGCAGCGAATATTCCGTGAAGACGCCCTGGCATTAGTGTCTTTGAGCCATTCTTTGAAACTATTGGCAGGTGATCTTCCGTCGATACTGTAGAATAATATGTAAGTCGTTTGGCATCGTTACCCTCGACCAAATCTACAAACGCTGCTTGGTTTTCTCTTGCCTCCAACTCCATTGGGATGAGAGCGTATGGCTCTTCTTCATCCTCAGCGATCGGAGCGGCTAAAGAGGCGTATTGGTGGACTATCAGGTTTCGGGCACCATCGTTCGAAATGAGAACTTCGACCCGCAAATACTCTCGGCTTTCCCCTCGTAGCGTCTGTTCGACGTCTGTAATCAAGCTTGAAGCAGCTTCGTCAAGACCTTGCGCCAATTTTATTACTTTACCAAAAAGCCAGCGAACGTGTTCCTCTTCGAGGTGAATCCATAGTCGCCGCATTATATTCATTGCCTCGAGGTGACCCCTCAATCCCTCAGGCGATTGATCCTCTTTGCTTTGCTTCAACCTACGCTCAGTCTCAGCCTCAACATCAATCTCTGCGAGGTTGTACGCTTGATTTTCTGTAAGATTTACACGGGCTCTTTTTACATCCTGCCAAGCATCCGGATGGGGTTGCTTCAAGATGGCAGGAACCTCTGACTCGAAGTGCTTGATTGCGGCATGGCCGAGGGCTTCGATTTCCGCTCCGAAAGCTTGCCATTCCCGCAGCAGCGACTTTCTCTGCTGATCTTTGGACTCACTCGCCTCCAAGATATGAGGTTTCGCCAAGAGATCTTCAATGTGAGCAAGGATCGAGCGATGGGCCGTCAGGGCTGTGTTTGATTTAGAGATGAATTCTTGGAGATCCTTTACACTCATTTGTTGTTTCAAAGCTGGCAGGATCGGGGAAGCCCGCTCACGTTGAATCAACGAGAAATCGATATCGACCAACTCTTGCTCGGTCGGCATTTTAGGCCCGAGATTAATTGAAAGAATCTGGACTGCAGGCCGTGCACGCCGCCACCGGCGAGTTACAACTGCTGTGATGATCGCGGACACGACCACGCCAGCGAGGAAGATAATCCCGTTCCACATACCAATACTTAAATCCTCCATCTATCGTCTCCTAATGTTTGTATTTACCGCCCAACGCTGAGCTGAGGCGCGCGAGCTTTGCGAGCGTCGCTTCGAGCGCCAGGTTATGCAGTTACTGGGAGGCTACTGGCCGCATCTCATAAATTCGCCCATATCGCGCCGCTGCATCGAGATCGCCTTCGCGAAGGGCATCACGTACATCATCCAGCTTGTATGCATCGTCGACGCTGAGGTAAGGAGACCACTGGGTATTGTCCTCAATCAGCGCTACTTCTACCTCAGCAACATACTTGCCCTCGTGCACATACTTTGTCTTAACCCGCTGTGCCATGGCTACTTCCTCCTCATGAAATCTTCATCCCACCGAGCCGGATCCGGCCTATAGGCGGTAACCAAAACGGCAGGTTTGTCATATCCTTTGGGGATTCCCCATACGACATGTATCGGAGCACCGCCTCTATCCTTCTGTAACAGTAGCACGCTTGGCCCCTTCGGATAGTTCAGATAATCCTCTACTACTATTGCCTCGAATACCCCGGTGACCGCTTCACGAGCCGTGATCCCATCATCTACCAGCTCATCGTATCCGTGCTCGGATACCCGAACCTCATCCCCCTCAACCAGTTCCTGCAACCGCACCAGCAAATCACTCACTCTGAATTGTCCGAACCACTCTCAGTTTCATTTCCGCATAACGCTCGCATTTGCGGCTGGTTTGGAGCGCAGCGGAAAACCAGTCCGACAACATGCGCTTGTTAACACTTTACAGCGTGTGGTTGGCAACACCGCTCAACTTATGCTCTTTTATCATCCAGCGAGCCATTTCGCCAAACTCATTTTCGAGATCAGAAAATATATGAGCTGTTCTTGGGCTAATCAAAGGTCTCATTTCAGAAGCAGGAAGATCATATTTAATTGACTCTTTTCTAAACTCGTATCCCCAGTTTGCGATAGCAGCGAGATTCAATGCGATTTTTGTATTCTTGACCTTATGCCAGATATCTCTTTGATTCTCTACAGGCATTCTTTCGCCAAGAGTAATAGACTTTATCGTTTCTAAGGGAATATCCATTACATAAACCGGAAAGCCGTTATGTTCGCTAACCTTTGTGCAATCAGAGAGATTTCTAACGATTCTATGTTCTTTTTCGTATTCCCAGTCCTTCGGCTTTACGCAAAGCTCCGCTATAGGAATTGGAGATTCACCATTTAAATAGGAGCTGATATCCTTTTTAGGTCTATTCTCTCGATACTCTATATCAAATAGGCCCGCGAAAAATTCATGCTCTTCATCAAACTCAATAACAGCTCCTGAATACTCCTCAGCATAATGTGACCACATTAGTAGAGATGACTCGTTTTTAGACAAGCACAGAATACCAATGGACTGATTGAGCGAGCTTAGAATCCTTCTAGAGTTGAAGTCATTACAATAGTCAGACTCAAAGTCAATTGCTAACTCCCCAACACTCGGTTGCCTTCTGGGTGCAAGAACATCAAACCTGATAGATATCTCATTAGATTCGAGATCTTTCGGAACATGTAATTCCGGAACCATTTCAAACGGATCATTGAAAGCCCCCGGCTGAGTGAACCTGACACTCCCATCTAAAACTCTCAACGTATTCTCAAATGTCAAATACTTGTATAGAGCCACAGTCTCTCCTGGAGTGTTAACAGGTATTAGATAGCGCGTTCGTTTATTCACTTGAACGATCACGCACGTTCAATATTCTTATCTGAATTAATTAACTATCTGATTTTAAAGACAACGGTTGCATTCGTTCAGCCTAAGCCGGATTCGCGTGCTTGCGCGTTTTGCTTTTCACAATAATACTGTATATACATCCATAACCGTTTAGGTGTGGCCATGCACGGCAAGACCCCAAAGCTGATGGACCGGGTCAAGGCGACCATGCAGGTGAAGCGCTACAGTCCCCGAACCGAGCAGACCTACTGCTACTGGATTCGCTTTTTCATACGATTCCACGGGGTGCGCCACCCTGCAAGCATGGGCGGACCCGAAGTGCATGCCTTTCTCGAACACCTGGCAACACAGCGGCATGTCGCGGCGGCTACTCAGAACCAGGCATTGAATGCACTCGTATTTCTTTATCGTCACGTCCTGGAGCAGCCATTGGGCGATATTGGTGATTTCTCACGCGCCAAGCGTCCCCGCCGACTCCCGGTCGTACTCTCTCACGACCAGGTTATGCGAGTGTTGGATAACCTCTCGGATCCGATGCACCTCATGGCGAGTCTGATGTATGGCGCGGGATTGAGGGTACTCGAGACCTGCCGCCTGCGTGTACGCGATATCGACTTCGATCGGCAGGTACTCACGATTCGGGCCGGCAAGGGCGATAAGGACCGCACTACCTTGTTGCCCTCCACCTGTATTCCCGCAATACAACACCACATCAGTTCAGCCAGGGATCAGCTCGAGTGTCGCCTACAGCACGAAGCTGTGCCGGTCACCATGCCACATGCCTTGGATCGCAAGTATCCCACAGCGGGAATATCACTGGCCTGGCAGTGGCTTTTCCCTGCCAGTCGTCCCTGTTTCGATGATACGGGAAAGTTGGTGCTTCACCACATTCACCCTTCAGCTGTGCAACGGGCGGTCAAACACGCAATGAGAGCGGCTGCACTGCCCCGTCCCGGCTCTTGCCATACACTGCGGCACAGTTTCGCGACACAACTGCTGAGTCAGGGTACGGATATCCGCACGGTTCAAGAATTGCTCGGCCATAAAAGCGTCGAGACGACCCAGATCTATACGCATGTGCTAGGCAACGAATTTGCAGGGATTCGCGGCCCTCTGGGGTGATTTGCTCGGGATTCAGGCACGCTACCGCCATATACCTGCATGTAGCGAAAGCGCCCTGCTCTCTGTGCGGTAGTCCCTTGCGTGTTGATATTGTCATTTATCCAGCACTCTTCGGTGCCTTCGATTTCAAGCCTAATCATCCCGGCTTTTGACTGTAAAGCGTCGTAACAAAAAATGGCGGGATGCGTTGGTACATGCCGCCATTTTAATGAACGGGAGTTAACCGCCAAGTGTCAGACCATCTTCTTGTCTTCGACTTCTTCGGGCGTGGTGCCGGGGGGCAGCGGGTGGCCCTTGGCGAGTTCGGCGCGGGTGGCGTCGCGGATGTCGAGGAGCGTGACCCGGTAGGTGAGCGAGTGGCCGGCCAGCGGGTGGTTGGTGTCGATGAGCACGCTGTCGGGGCGGGCTTCGAGCACGGTGACGATTTCCGGGCCGTCGTCGCCGGGTGTCTGGAAGCGCATGCCGGCCTGGAGGTCGTTGTTGGGGAAGGCCTCGCGGCCGACTTCGCGCACCAGGCTTTCGTCGCGCACGCCGTAGGCCTGCTCGGGGGCCAGGGTCACGCTGAGCTCGTCGCCCTGCGCCTTGTCGAGCATGGCTTCCTCGAGCCCGGCCATGATGTTGCCGTGGCCGTGCAGGTATTCCAGCGGCTTGTCGCGGGCCCGGGAGTCATCCAGCGTCTGGCCCTGGGCGTCGCTGAGTACATAGTGAAAGGTGACGACTCGTTGCGGCGCGACACGCATGGCTATCTCCTCGGAATATCTAGTTGGGTATCGGTCAGTCGCATCGACGCAGCTGGCGGACGGGCATTTCCAGATGCTGCTGCTTGTGCAGCATGCCGAGCAGCACGATGGCGCGGTCTTCGCCCTTGTGGGTCTCGAACACGGCCTGGAGGTCCTTGAAGGGGCCGGAGGTGATCTCGACGGCTTCGCCGGCGCGGAAGTAGACGTTGGCGGAGCTGTCGTCCTGGGGGCCGGCGTTGGCGCGCAGGGCTTCCACCAGGTCGTCGTGCACCGGCACGGGTGATTGCAGGCCGAAGGTGACGATCTTCAGCACGCCCCGGGTGGAGCGGATGGGCCGCCAGTTGCTGGCCAGCTTGTCCAGTCGGATGAAGAGGTAATTGGGGAAAAGCGGCTCGACGACCCAGGTAAGCTTGCCGCGGCGCTTTTTCTGGACTTCCAGCACCGGGTGAAAGATCTCGAAGCCCTGGTTGTCGAGGTGTTCCACGGCACGGAAGGATTCCCCGCCCTTGCACTGGATTACATACCAGCGCGGCACGGCATCATCTTCCTCGCTCGAGCATGGGCTGTGGTCGTTCATGTTGCTCCTGGTCGTTGCGGCTGGTATCGCCGGCGGTGCTCTGCAACAATCGGGCACGCGCCCGGTGGGGATCCTTCCTGCCCCGCATCAAGGCGTATTCTAACATTGTTGATCGGCCCCGCGAGGGTCGCTCAGGCACGCCGCAAGGAGAGCCCGCGCCATGCCGACACCTTCCGTTCACCGCAGCTGGTCTGATGCCCTGGCGATCTATCTCAGGGCGCCCGTGCTGACCATGCTGTTCCTGGGTTTTTCGGCCGGCTTGCCCTTTCTGCTGGTGTTTTCCACCCTCACCGCCTGGCTGCGCAGTGATGGTGTCGAGGTCGCCGCCATCGGCTTCTTCGCCTGGATCGGCATGCTGTATTCGATCAAGTTCTTCTGGGCGCCGGTGGTCGACCGGCTGGCCCTGCCCGGCCTGACCCGCTGGTTCGGCCAGCGGCGTGGCTGGATGCTGCTGGCCCAATCGATGATCGCCCTGGGGCTGGTGGGCCTGGCGCTCACCGATCCGGTGGGGCATCTCACCCAGGTGGCGATCTTCTCGCTGCTGGTGGCCTTCGGCTCGGCGACCCAGGACATTGCCATCGATGCCTTTCGCATCGAGTCGGCGCCGGATGACATGCAGGCGGCCATGGCCTCGACCTATATCGTCGGCTATCGCGGCGGCCTGATTGCCGCCGGGGCCGGCGCCCTCTATGTGGCCTCGGCGGTGTCCTGGGAGGCGGCCTATCTGTGCATGGCGGCGCTGGTGCTGGTCGGCACCCTCACCGTGCTGATCCGCCCGGAGCCGGCGCGTCTCTCGCTGACCACGCAGTTGATTCACGAGCCCCGGGTACGCGCTTTCCTGCGCGCCAGCCGCGGCAAGCCGGCCTGGCTGCGGCGCCTGGGGGCCTGGATCATCGGGGCCATCGTCTGCCCGTTCACCGACTTTTTCGTGCGCTATCGGCGCCAGGCGCTGTGGCTGCTGGTGTTCGTGGCAGTGTTCCGCATCAGCGATCTGGCCATGGCCTCGATGGCGCATCCGCTGTATATCGATCTGGGCTTCTCGCTGGACACCATCGCCAGCGTGACCAACATCTTCGGCATCGCCATGAGCATTCTCGGCGGTCTGCTCGGCGGGGTGCTGGTGGCACGCTACGGGGTCGGCACCATGCTGGTCTTCGGGGCCACGGCCACGGCGCTGACCAACCTGCTGTTCGTGCTGCTGGCGTCCACCGGCGACAACCTGGTGATGCTGGTCGTCACCATCATCGGCGACAACCTGTCCAACGGTCTGGCCAGTGCCGTCTTCATCGCCTTCCTGTCGAGCCTGACCTCGCGGGCCTATACGGCGACCCAGTACGCGCTCTTTTCCTCGCTGATGACACTGCCCGGCAAGTTCCTGAGTGGCTTCGGTGGACTGGTGGTCGATTTTCAGGGCTACGCTAGCTTCTTCCTGCTGGCCTCGGCGCTGGGTGTGCCGGCCATTCTGCTGGCCATCTGGATTCGCCGTGGCACCCTGCTCAAGGGCGCCGTCGCCCAGTAACCCCCGGGCTCCCGGTGCCCTGGGCCGGGCCTGCCGAGCCTGCCGGGAAGAGGCTCAGCTCGGGTCCCGGGCGCTCAGCCACTCCAGGGCGCCCGGCGTGTTGCGCCATTGGTCGCGCATCAGGGTGCGATACTGCCAGGCCTCGGCCCGGGTGCCGGGCGCCGCCTCGCTGTCGCTGCCGGGAGGCTCGGCCGGCGACTCGTTGCACAGCAGTGCCAGTACATGGCGATTATGCTGCTGTATCCGCTGCAACTGCTCGCTGGCTTCGTCATAGCGCTCCAGCCGGTAGAGCGCCAGCAATTGGCCCATCATCATGCCCAGCATGGCGCCGGGCTCCACCTGATCATCGGCCATGGCCTCGCCACTGAGGGTCAGGGCCTCGTCGTTGCGCCCTTCGCGCAGCAGCTGGTCGAGCACCAGCTCGCGCAGGCCCAGGCTGTCCTGATCATCCAGCGCCAGCAGTCGCTCGGCGAGCTGGCGAGAGTGTTGCCGAGCACCGCGCTCCATGCCAACCACCAGCGCCAGGCCAGTGCGCAGGAGTACGGCGTTGTCGGCGTTTTCCCAAACCATCGCCGAGCCCTGCCACGCCTGAGCCTGACTTAGCCAACCATCCAGGCGCCGAGCTAGGGGCTCGAAAAGGCTGGGCGCCATCCACGGCAGGCTGCCAAAGCGGCTGGTCAACGCCAGCGCCAGCGACTCTACCACGGCGGGCGAGTCCAGCCATTCCGGGTTGGCGCACAGGGCCGGCAACCAGTCCTCGGCCTGCAACCAGGGGTCGCTGTCGAAGCCCAGCAGGGCTTCCTGGTCCACCTGGGCAACGAACACCGCCTGAAAGGCCGCGTAATGCGTCGTGTCCCGGGCACTGGCGTGATAGGTCAGGCCGTCTTCGTCGAGCTGGAATTCGAGCGCCGGGGCCTCGGCCAGCTCGTGCATCAGGGCCTGCAGGGACACAAGGGGTTCGGCCAGGTCGGCCTCGGCGTTGAGCAGCTGTTCGGCCAGGGTAGCTCCCGGGTTGGCCGCCAGCTCGGCCAGAAACTCCAGTTGCTCGGGCTCCAGGTCGCCCTGCCGGGCCAGGCGCCGATACCAGAAGCGTGAACGCTCGGCGGCTTCCGCCTCGTTGCCCTCGTGGAGCAGCAACATGGCCTCGATGTAGGCCAGGGTCGGCGAGTCGGGCAGTGCCTGCTGGGCGCGCACGAAGGCCGCCCGGGCGCTGTCCAGGTCGTCGTTGTCGAGATGCAGTAGACACAGCCGCTCCAGGGCAACGCCGCGCAGGGACAGGGGGCCATGCTGGAAGACGGCATCCAGCAGGGCCTGGCGCTTGCGGTTGAAGCCCCGCTCCTGATAGAGGTCGACGAGAATCTCGAAAGCCGGCTCGGCCTGATCGGGCAGGTTGCCCCAGTCGGGGTTGTCGAAGACCGCTTCGAGGGTCTGCTGGGCGCGCCCGCGCTGGCCGGATTCGCCGGCAATCAGGCCGGCCTCGAGCAGCGCCTGCGATGGCGCCAGCCCACTGGCCAGCGCCGCCTTGAGCGTCGCGCCTTTCCATTCGCGCAGAGACAGCATCCACATCAGGTGGCCGGGCACATGCCCGGGCAGCGACACGGCGCCGCAGCAGTGTCGCATCCTGAGTCCGGAGTCGCACCAGCAGGGCTCGTTGTCGCCCGGCCGGGCCAGCGGCTCGCACGCAAAGTCCAGCCGCTCCAGCGGCGTCTGGGACCAGAGTTCCGGTGCCAGGGCCTGGGCCGTGGCCAGATCGCCCTCGAAGTGCGCTGGACCCTCTTCCCGCGCCCAGGCCATCAGGGTGGGATAGCGCTCATCCTCGCGTATGGCTCCCAATGCTCCGGACGCGAACCCCAGCAACTGCTCTACCCATACCGCCAGCATCGCTGTCTCCAACACGTTCGGAAAACGCCACAGTCTAACAGCTGCGTGCCGGCCTGGCAGCCGCTCACTCCGAGGCCCACTGCCGCAGCGGCGCAGTGCGTGCGGCCATGTCGAGGCGAGCCTGCAGCCGCACCAAGTTCCAGTAGTGGCCATTGAGGGTACGCGACAGCAAGAGGGTATCGGCCGGCGGCTGCAGCCGGTCCAGGGCCGCCCAGATCTTCGGGCTGAGCTCGCGCACGCGCTGATGAACACGGATGTCGCCGAAGTCCTGGGGGCCCGGCTCGAACAGCGGCGCGATGGCATCGGCGGTCTCGCGGTACAGCCCCAGCGGTGCGCCCTGCCCCTGGCGGCCGCCGAGCGCCATGACGGCCTCGTCCACGGCCATGGGGTCCTTCTCGAGGGTGGCCTCCAGCAGGTGCATCAGCGTGCGGAGCCGTGCCGCCGGAACCTCGATGACGGCGCCCAGATCGTAGATCACCAGCCGCCCTTCGGCATCGGCGGCGAAGTTGCCGGCATGGGGGTCGGCATGCAGCTCGCCATGGGTGAAGAGCTCTTCCGTCAGCCAGTCGGCCAGGGTCGCGCTGATGCGCTGGCGAAGGCCGTCCTCGGCGGACTCCAGGTCGCGCAGCGGGGTGCCGTCGACATAGCGCATGGCCAGTACGCCCTCGCCGCAGAGGTCGGGCAGCGGTTCGGGAATCACCACTTCATCGCGCGCGGCGTAGCGTTGGCGATAGCGCGACAGGGCATCGGCCTCAGCCCGGTAGTCCAGCTCGCCACGCAGGCTGGCAGCCAGCTCCTCGAACATGGCATCCAGCCGCGCCTGGGGCATGCGCAGCCAGCGGCCGAGGCGCATCAGGCGCCGCACCTGGCGCAGGTCATCCTCCAGCACCTGGGCCAGTCCGGGATACTGCACCTTGAGCACCACGCTCTCGCCGTCATGCGTGACGGCCCGATGCACCTGCCCCATGGAGGCGCTGGCAAAGGGCCGAGTCTCGATGGAGGCGAAGGGGATCTCGATGTCGCCATAGCAGGCTTCCAGGGTGCGCCGAATGTCGTCCCAGGGCATGGGCTCGGCCTGGCGCTGCAGACGCGCCAGTTCATCGGCCAGCTCGGGTGGCAGGACGTCATCCCACTGGGACACGATCTGGGCCAGTTTCATCGCCGGTCCCTTGAGCTCGGAGAGCCCATCGAACAGTGCCTGCCCGAGGCCCTGCCAATCGGCCTGCCCGCCCAGGCGCTGCTTGATCACGGCGCCGCCGGCTCGCGACCCCAAACCGAAAAGACGCCGTCGTCGACCCTGTTCTCTCACTGTTGCCTCCCTTCCGCTCAGCGCGCGGGTGACCGGCCGGTTTGCGACCGGGCCCTCTGGCGGATACCAATAAATACTGTAAGAATCCCCATGTTCGCTCATTGCCCCGCGAGATGCCATGCGTCTGATCATCGCCGAGAAACCCAGCCTGGCCCGAGCCATCGCCAATGCCCTGCCGAACTCGCCGCGTCAGGAGGAAGGCGCCCTGGTGGCGGGCGACACCACCGTAACCTGGTGTCTGGGCCACCTGCTGGAACAAGCGCCACCCGATGCCTATGACCCGGCCCTGAAGACCTGGCGACTCGACAGCCTGCCCATCCTGCCGGACGAGTGGCGCTTGATGCCGCGCCCCAAGGCCAAGGGGCAGCTTGGCGTAATTCGCCGCCTGCTGAAAAGCGCCACCCAGGTGGTGCATGCCGGCGACCCGGACCGCGAGGGCCAGTTGCTGGTCCAGGAGGTCATCGAGTACCTGGGCTGGAAGCGCGACGTGGCCCGCCTGCTGGTGAGCGACCTGAACGTGCCTGCGGTCAAGCGCGCCCTGGCCCGACTGGAGGACAATCGCCGCTACGCATCCCTGTATCAGGCCGCCCAGGCGCGCGCCCGGGCCGACTGGCTGTACGGCATCAACCTGACCCGTGCCTGGACCCTGGTGGGCCGCCAGGCGGGACATGACGGGGTGCTCTCGGTGGGTCGAGTGCAGACCCCGGTGCTCGGTCTGGTGGTCCGACGCGATGCCGAGATCCGCGACTTCACGCCGGTGCCTTTCTTCGTGCTATGGGCCGACCTGGCGGTGGCCCGCGGCACACTGCGCGCCTGGTGGGTGCCCGGCGAATCGCACCGACTGGATGATCAGGGCCGGCTGCTCGACCGCCGGGCCGCCGACGCTCTGGCGCCGCGCCTGCCGGGGGCCGAGGGCCGGCTGACCAGCCTGGAGAGCCGCGACAAGCGCCAGGCCGCGCCGCTGCCCTACTCGCTCTCGGCGCTGCAGGTCGATGCCGCACGTCGTCACGGCCTCTCGGCCAAGGCGGTGCTCGACATCTGTCAGCGTCTCTACGAGCGCCACCAGTTGATCACCTATCCGCGTTCGGACTGCCGCTACCTGCCCGAGGAGCACTTCCAGGGCGCGCAGCGCACCCTCCAGGGCGCCTGCCAGCATGACGAGACGCTGGGCCGCTGGCTGGCCGGCGCCGATTTCTCGCGGCGCTCCAAGGCCTGGAACGACAAGCAGGTGGGCGCCCACCACGCCCTCTCGCCCACCGGCAAGCCGGCCGAGCTGGAAAAGCTGTCGCGCCAGGAAGCCGACATCTTTCGCCTGATCACCCGCAATGTGCTGGCCCAGTTCTACCCCGCCCTGCAGACCCGCGAGGTGAAGGCCGAGTTCACCATCCTCGAGGAACGCTTCCGCGCCCGTGGCCAGGAGGTCCTCGAGCCGGGCTGGAAGCCCTTGTTCACCACCCGGGACGAGGCGCCGCCGCTACCTCCGCTCAGCGAGGGTGAGGCGTGTCGCGTCGAGGACGCCGGCGTGGAGGATCGCGAGACCCGCCCTCCCGAACATTTCACCGATGCCAGCCTGATCAAGGCGATGATGAACATCGCCCGCTATGTTGACGACGCCTCGATTCGGCGTACTCTGCGCGACTCCGACGGACTTGGCACCGAGGCGACGCGGGCCGGCATCATCGAGACGCTGCTGGAGCGCGGTTATCTGGTGCGCGAGGGCAAGAGCCTCAGGGCCAGCCGGCTGGGCAGCGCCCTGATCGCCTCACTGCCGGAAGCCGTGGGGCGACCAGAACGCACGGCACTATGGGAGCAGCGTTTGGCCAGTATTGCCGAAAATAATGATCCAGCGGCTCCCTTCCTGGACGGGCTGGTGACGGATCTACGCCAGCTGTTGCAACACGCCGATGCCGGCCGGGTCCGCAGCGCCCTTCAGCAGGCCCAGGGGCCCGAACCCCGGAGCGGCGGCAAGGCCGGCGGCAAAAAAGGCAGCCGACGCACGCAGCCACGGGGCAAGCGCACTCAGGGCAGCACGTCAGGTGGGAAAGCTTCCAACCAGAAGGGCACGACCCGCAGCGCGTCAAGCCGCGGCAAGTCCTCCGGCAGCTCGCGCTCACGGCACGGCAGTGGTGGCAAGTCGTCATGACGCAACTTATCATCGGGCCCGGCGCCATGGGCGGCCTGCTCGGCATCAAACTGGCCTCGCAGCAGGCGGTGATGCTCGCCGGGAGACGCCCTTTGCCGTCGCCACAGTCACTGACCAGCCCGCAAGGCAGCACAACTCAACATGCCGTGGATGGCCGGCTGGCCACCTCTTTGACCGCGCACGACCTCTTGACTGTCACCACCGTACACCTCATGACCAAGGCCTATGCCGCCGAGTCTGCCTTGGCCGAGGTGGCCACGCGCCTGCCGGCGGCAACGCCACTGGTACTTTGGCAGAATGGGTTCGAGGTGCAGCCCCGGCTGACCCGCGACTGGCCGGGTCCCACCCTGTGCGCCAGCACCACCGAAGGCGCTTATCGCCAGAGCGATTCACACATCGTGCACGCCGGGCATGGCCATACCTGGATCGGCCACCTGGAAGGTGAGCACGCGAGCCTGGCCACCGAGCTGGCCGACACCCTGACCCGGTCAGGTCTGGCCTGCCAGGCGGTGGACGACATCCACCAGCGCCTGTGGCACAAGCTGGCCGTCAATGCCGCCATCAACCCGGTGGTCGCCCGCTACCGAATCCGTAACGGGCGGCTTGCAGAACCACGCTTCGCGCCCATTACCAACGCCATCATCGCCGAAGTGGCGGACATCATGCACAGCGCCGGGGTTGCGTTGCCGGCCCGGGGGCTGAGCGGGCTGGTCTGGCAGGTGATCGAGGACACCGCCCACAACCGCGCCTCCATGCTGCAGGACGTGCTGGCCGGCCGCCCCACCGAACATGACGCCATCCTGCTGCCCCTGTTGCACCTGGCGCGTGAGCACCACAGAGAAGCGCCCTGCCTCGCGGCCTTCCACCGTTATTTTTACCAACGCTCGGCTACTGGATAGGTCGAAAGCCGAGTGCTAACTTTCATAGACCGTAAGGAATTGAAGTCGCAAACGGCCTCCCCTGGGCCACATTGAGGTCAGGGAACATGAAATCTCGAACCGAAAAGTGGATGACAACCGGCCTGGTGATGATGCTCACCGGACTATTCGGGGATATCACCTCGGCCGATGACAAACCGGTCTATTCCCCCCAGGCCACACGCATCACCCAACTGGACAACGGCCTGATCATCGAAGGCGAGGACGTCAAGACGCCGGACCGCTTCACCTCGGGCTTCAGCGTGATGGCCGGCTTCAAGCCAAGCCGCATGCCGGCCTTGGACCTAGGCGCGGAATTCAGTTATCACGACAGCGACGCTGTGCCCATGACCGGTGACCAGAAGCGCCTTGTCGACACCACCAGCCTCGGCGGCAGCCTGATCGCCGGCATTCGCCTGGAAGACGGCTTCGGCCTCTACGCCAAGTCCGGCCTGGCCAACTGGGACAGCGACGGCGTCAGCGACCCCGCTCGGGAAAACGGCACCACCCGCATTGAAGGCTTCGGCGCCCGCTGGCAGAACAACGGCGTCGTCAGCCAGCTCGAGTACGAACACTTCGACGACGCCAGTCTCTCCCACCTCAACCGCATCAACGCCTCCGTGAGGGTGCCGTTCTAAGCCCAGATGCGAGCGGCGAGCGGCGAGCAGGATGATGCCACCGCCCGCTTGGCCGAGAAGGCCGCAGCTCGTAGCCCACAGCTGAAAATCGTGCACTCAGCCTAAAGCTTGCAGCCAACAGCTCGAAACTCATAGCTTGCAGCTCGTAGCTCGTAGCTCGTAGCTCGTAGCTCGTAGCTCGTAGCTCGTAGCTCGTAGCTCGTAGCTGAAAATCGTGCACTCAGCCTAAAGCTTGCAGCCAACAGCTCGAAACTCATAGCTTGCAGCTCGTAGCTCGTAGCTCGTAGCTCGTAGCTCGTAGCTGAAAATCGTGTACTCAGCCTAAAGCTTGCAACCAACAGCTCGTAGCTCGAAACTCGTATCTCGCAACTCGTCCCCTACCCCGTATTCCTCAACCCGGCGGCGATGCCGGCCATGGTGACCATCAGGGCGCGGGAAAGGTCGGCGCTGATAGCGCCGTCGGCGTCGCGGTTACGCTGCAGCAGTTCGGCCTGCAGGCCGTGCAGCGGGTCGATGTAGGGGTTGCGTACCTCGACGGCCTGGCGGATCAGAGGAGTGTTTTCCAGCAGTTCCTGCTGGTCGAGGATTTCCAGCACCACCTGATGCAGGTTGCCGAAGCGGTCGCGCAGTCGTTGCCCTAGGGCTTTCAGCGGCGGTTCATCGACCAGCCGATGCTCGTAGTAGGCGGCGATGCTGACGTCCGCCTTGGCCAGCAACATCTCCAGCATTTCCAGGTAGGTGGCGAAGAACGGCCAGCGGTCGCGCATGTCGCGTAGCACTTCCATGCCGCCTTCGTCTTCCAGGCGTTTGGCGAAGGCTTCGCCGCTGCCCAGCCAGGCCGGCAGCATCAGGCGTGTCTGGGTCCAGGCGAAAATCCAGGGAATGGCGCGCAGTGTCTCCACGCCGCCGTCCTGACGCCGCTTCGCGGGACGCGAGCCGAGCGGCAGGCGACCCAGGGCACTCTCGGGTGTCACGGCGCGGAAATACGGCACGAAATCCGGGTCCTGGCGCACCACGCCGACATAATCGGCGTGAGCCACCCCGGCCAGCTTGTCCATCTCCTCACGCCAGGCCGGCTCGGGGGTCGGCGGTGGCAGCAGAGAGGCTTCAAGTACCGCACAGGTGTAGATTTCCATGGAGCGCAGGGCGATCTCGGGCTGGCCGAACTTGAAGCGGATCATCTCGCCCTGCTCGGTGACCCGCAGACTGCCGTTCACCGATCCCGGGGGCTGCGACAGGATCGCCGCGTGAGCCGGGCCACCGCCACGCCCCACGGTGCCACCACGGCCATGAAACAGCGTGAGGTTGACATCGTGACGATGGCACACCTCGACCAGAGTTTCCTGGGCGCGGTACTGGGCCCAGGCAGCGGCGAGCTGGCCGGCGTCCTTGGCCGAATCCGAGTAGCCGATCATGACTTCCTGGCGGTCACCGGCCAGCTCGCGGTAGCCGGGAAGCGCCAGCAACCGGTCGATGACATCTCCGGCGCGGTTGAGATCATCCAGGGTCTCGAACAGTGGCGCGATGGGCAGCCGGGCATCACCACCGACCTCCTTCATGAGCAGCGCCACGGCCAGCACATCCGAAGGCTGCCCGGCCATGGAAATGATGTAGGTGCCCAGCGCCTCGGCGTGCTCACCGGCGGCCACCCGGAAGGTGTCGAGCACCTCATGGGTCTCGGCGGAACATTCCCAGTGGCGGGGAATCAGGGGCCGCCGCGAGCTCAGTTCGGCCAGCAGGAAATCCTGCCGCTGGCCTTCGTCCCAGTCCCGGTAATGGCCGAGTCCCAGTGCCTCGGTGAGCTCTTCCATGACCTGCTCATGACGGCTGGCTTCCTGTCGCAGGTCGAGCTTGGTCAGGGTCACACCGAACACTGCCACGCGCCGCAGAGTATCGAGGAGCACGCCGTTGGCGATGGTGTCGAGTCCCACGTCGCACAGCGAACGGTAGCAGGTCAGCAGGGGGGCAAACAGCTGATCGCGGGTCTCGATGATCGGTCCACCCTCGTGGGAGCGGCCATCCAGTTCGGCCTTGGCCCAGTCCCGGGTTGCCTCGACCCGCGCCAGCACTCGCTTGAGCAACTCGCGATAGGGTTCGGCGACATCGCCGACCTCGGCCTTGAGTGCGCTATTGGCCTTCCACATGGAGAGCTCGGACTTGAGCTGCTCCAGGTCGCGCAGATAGAGATCGGCGGCCATCCAGCGGCCCAGCAGCAGGACCTCGCGCGTGACCCGTGCGGTGACATTCGGGTTGCCGTCCCGGTCACCGCCCATCCAGGAGGCAAAACGCAGCGGCGCGGCATCCAGCGGCAGGCGTTCGCCGGCGGTGTCCAGCAAGAGGTTGTCGAGATCGCGATGAAAATCCGGCACGGCCTGCCAAAGCGAGTTCTCGATGACCGCGAATCCCCACTTGGCCTCGTCCACCGGCGTGGGGCGTTCGTGACGGATCTCGTCGGTATGCCAGGCCTGGCCGATCAGTTCCTCCAGGCGCCCCCTGGCGCGGGCGCCACGCTCGGGATAGTCGGCGGAGGACTCGATGGCCGTCAGGCAGTCATCGATGGCATCGTACTTCTGGATCAGGGTGCGGCGGATGACCTCGGTGGGATGCGCGGTCAGCACCAGCTCGACCCGCATGTTGGCCAGGCTCTCCACCAGCTTGCGCGATGAATGGCCCTCGCGGCGAGCGCGTTCGAGCAACTCGCCGAGCACCGGCTGGCTGCCGGGCTTATAGTCCTCGACGCGGCGGAAGCGCGCGCGGTAGTGCTGCTCGGCGATATTGGCCAGATTGAGAAACTGGTTGAAGGCCCGGGTCACCGGCAGTAGTTCGCTTTCCGGCAACTGGCGCAGATACTCGATGAGTTCACGCTGGCCGTCGGCCTCGCCCTGGCGGCCTCGCTTGGCGAGACGGCGGATCGTCTCGATGCGCTCGACGAAGCCCTCCCCCAGGTCATCGGCGATAGTGCGGCCCAGGGTGTCACCCAGAATGCGGACATTGTCGCGCAGCGATTCGTGCAGGTCATGGCTCATGATCCAGGTTCTCCTTCCGACGATGACGGGGCTTGTCGTTCCTGTTGCTTGGCCTCCTGCCAGTGTTGCTCCATGCGTTGCAATCCCGCCTCACTGAGCGGTATCTGCTGAGCGGCCAGGGCATTCTCGACATGGCGAAACCGCCGCTCGAAGCGCGCATTGGTATCACGCAGACAGCGTTCCGGGTCGGCGCCGAGGGTCCGCGCCAGATTGACGCTGGCGAACAGCAGGTCACCGACCTCGGCAGCAGCATGCTCGCGATCCCCGGCCTCCAGCGCTTCGGCGACTTCGTCGAGCTCCTCGCGCAGCTTGTCGATGACCCCGCGGCTGTCCGGCCAGTCGAAGCCGGCGCCGGCGGCACGCTTGGACAGTTTGGCTGCCCGCGACAGCGCCGGCAGGGTACGCGGCACATCATCGAGCACCGAGCGTGCCTCACGGGCTTCGCGCTCCTCGGCCTTGAGGGCTTCCCAGCGCGACTTGACCTCGCGGGTCTGCACCTCGGCGGCGGGCACGCCCTGACGCCGCGACGCCAGAGTACCGTCGGGGAAGACATGCGGGTGACGTGCGAGCATCTTGCGGGTCAGCACATCCACGACTTCATGGAAGTCGAAGCGCTGCTCTTCGGCGGCAAACTGGCTGTAGTAGATGACCTGGAAGAGCAGATCCCCGAGTTCACCCGGCAGCTCGTCGAAGGCACGGCGTTCGATGGCGTCGGCCACCTCGTAGGCCTCCTCGAGGGTATGAGGCACGATGCTGTCCCAGTCCTGCTTGACGTCCCAGGGACAGCCCTGCTGCGGATCCCGCAGCACCGCCATCAGCGTCAGCAGATCCTCGAGGTCATGGACTGGCTGGCTCATCAGCGCTTGTTCCCCTTTTTGCCGCTGCCCCTGGCTTTGTCCGAGCGGGGCTTCTGCGCGCCCTTGTTCTGCGCTGCCTTCTTATCTGCCCCAGCGCCGCCCTGATGCTTGGGTTCCGTGTCGGTCTGCTTGCCACCCGAGCGCAGGCGGTGCACCTCGATGACGTTGGACAGCTGCTGAATGCGCGAAAACAGCCGTCCCAGGGTTTCCAGTCCGTCAACCTCGACGGTGATCATCATCCGCGCGATACCGTCATCGGTGTCGGTCAGAGTATTCACCGAGAGGACGTTGACCTTGTCGTTGCTGAGCACCGCCGTCACATCACGCAAAAGGCCCGAGCGGTCCCAAGCCTGGACCTCGATGTCCACCGGGTACTGGGTGTTGGCACGCTCGCCCCACTCCACTTCGATGATCCGCTGGGGTTCGTCCAGCCGCAGCTGCAGGATGTTCGGACAATCCTGGCGATGCACGGTGACACCACGCCCCTGGGTGATGAATCCGACAATCGCTTCCCCGGGCACCGGATGACAACAGTTGGCCATGCTGGTCTTGAGATTGCCTACCCCGAGCACGGTAATATCGTCGTCATCGCCCTTGCCGGAGACGCGCCTGGGCCTGGACAGCAGCTTGTCGAGCTGCTGATGCTCGTCGTTCTCGCCGAACAGTTGCTGCGCCTGATTGAGCACCTGACCGATACGCAGGTCGCCGGCGCCGAGTGCCGCATACATGTCGTCTGGGGCGAGGTAGTTGACCCGGTTGGCCAGTCGCGTGAGGTCCATGCCCTGGACATCGAGCCGCTTCATCTCGCGCTCGAACAGCGCCCGACCCTCTTCCAGATTCTGTTCGCGCGCCTGGTGCTTGAACCACGATTGGATCTTGGCACGCGCCCGGGAGGTGGCCACATAGCCCAGACTGGGATTAAGCCAGTCGCGACTGGGGCCGCCCTTACTGGCGGTGAGAATCTCCACCTGCTCGCCGGTATTGAGCTTGTAAGTCAAGGGCACGATACGGCCATTGACCTTGGCCCCGCGGCAGCGATGCCCGACCTCGGTATGCACGCGATAGGCAAAGTCGATGGGCGTGGCCACTCTCGGCAGATCGATCACGTGACCATCCGGGGTGAAGACGTAGATGCGATCCGGGGCCACATCGCTGGTGAGTCCTTCGCTGAGCTGGGCGACATCGCCCACTTCTTCCTGCCATTCCAGTACCTGGCGCAGCCAGGCGATCTTCTCCTCGTAGCCGGCACTGCGCGCATTGGTATCGTGGCCCTTGTAGCGCCAGTGGGCACACACCCCGAGCTCGGCTTCTTCATGCATGGCGAAGGTGCGGATCTGGATCTCCAGCACCTTGTTCTCCGGACCGAAGACGGCCGTATGCAATGACTGATAACCGTTTTTCTTGGGGTTGGCGATGTAGTCATCGAACTCGTTGGGCACATGATGCCAGCGCGAGTGCACGATCCCCAGCACGGTGTAGCAGTCGCTGATCCGCGGCACCAGAATGCGCACCGCGCGTATATCGTGCACCTGGGAGAAGTCGATGTGCTTGCGCTGCATCTTTCGCCAGATCGAGTAGATGTGCTTGGCCCGGCCATCCACCTGATGCTCGATCCCCTGGGCATCCATCAGCGTTTTGAGAGTGTCGACCACATCGTCGATGTAGCGGTTGCGATCCAGGCGCTTCTCGGCGAGCTGGGCGGCAATCGTCTTGTAATCCTGCTCATGCAGGTAACGAAACGACAGATCCTCGAGCTCCCACTTTAGATGGCCGATGCCCAATCGATGCGCCAGCGGGGCATAGATGTCGAAGACCTCGCGGGCGACCCGCAGGCGCTTGTCGCGGGGCGCGTCACGAACCTGACGCAGGGCGCAGGTCCGCTCGCTGATCTTGATCAGCGCGACCCGGACGTCGTCGATCATGTTGACCAGCATCTTGCGCAGATTGTCCTGCTGATCATGCTGTTCGAAATCCTGACTCGGGGCCTGGGCGGAACTGATGGCGGCCATCTGCAGCACACCATTGATCAATCCGGCGACCTCGTGTCCGAACCGCTTCTCGACCTCGACCAGGCTGATCCGTTGTTCGCGCACGGCCCGATACAGGACGGCCGCCTCCAGCGCCGACTGATCGAGCCGCAGCTCACCCAGGATATCGGCCATCTCGAGGCCCATGCGGAAACTCGAGCCATCCTTCAGCCAGGCCTTGTGCGGGCGCTCCGAGGCCAGTTCCAGTTGCTGGGCGAGCTCGCAGGCCACGCGCATCTCCTCGGCCGAGCGTAACCGGACATCTTCCTCGAGGCGCTCTACCCAGGCCGCAATGTCGACCCGCCCCTGCAGGTCCAGCGGCTGGTCCTCACGCACTTTAACCATGGTCTGACGCTCCTTGCCGCTGCCGCAGCGAGTCAGGACACTCGAGCAGCAGCATGGATTCGAGATGAGAGGTGTGGCTGAACATGTCGGCCACCGCGCTGCAGCGGATGACATACCCCGCCGCGACCAGCAGCGCCACGTCCCTGGCCAGGGTGGCCGGGTCACAGGAAATGTACAGCACACGGGGAACCGGGTGACGGGCAAGCTGGCGGCAGAGGGTTTCGGCGCCGCTGCGCGGCGGATCCAGCACCAGGACGTCGGGCCGTGTGTCGCCCAGCAGTTTGGTCACCGCCGTGGCGTCGCCGAGATCCGCCTGGCGAGCCGCGACCTCCAGACCGTTGTTGCGGGCATTGGCGGCCAGCCGATCGACCATGGCGGCGTTGCCCTCGACGGCCGTGACATGCCCCCCCCGCGCCGCCAACGGCAGACTGAAGTTGCCGATACCGGCGAACAGGTCCAGCACCCGGGCACCCTGGATCAGCGGGCCTAGCCACTCCATCAGGGTGTCGACCATGCGCTGGTTGACCGTTTCATTGGCCTGGAGAAAGTCGCCGGGGTCAAGGCCCAGGGTCAGCGACGGGTCGCCGGCACTGAGCTGACAGCTCAGCCGGGGTGCCCGTGTCAGCCACTGCCAGTGCGGCGACTCACGCCCCAGCAGTACCGCCAGGTGAATGTCATGGCGCGCCGCAAAGGCTCGCCAGCGCGCCATGTCGGCGTGCTGCTCACGCAACTGGCGAACCACCAGGGTCACGGCGCCATCCGTGGCGAGCAGCTCCAGGTGACCGACATGCCGGGGAGCGTCGAGGGCTTCCAGTTGCTCGCGCAGCGGTACCAGCAGGCTGGCCAGTTCCGGGCGCATCACCACGCAGCTGGTCAGATCGACCAGTCGATGGCTGTGACGCGCCCGAAACCCCATGCGCACCTGACCGGTGCTGTCGACCTTGACACCCAGACGCGCCCGCCGCCGGTACCCCTCGGCCTCGCCGCTCAGCAGGGTGACCTCCTCGGGCAGGCTGACTTTCTGGCGTGCCAGCAGCTCACGCAGCACATCAATCTTGTGCTGACGCTGGGAGGCTACCGCCAGGTGCTGGAGGTCGCAGCCACCGCACTGGGCATAATGCTCGCAGGGAGGCGTGACCCGAACCGGAGAGGCCGCCAGCACCTCAGTGACATGGGCTTCATCATAGCGCTTACGGGTGACATGCACGCTGGCACGCACCCGCTCGCCGTCGAGGGCATCGTCGACAAAGACCGTCTTGCCGCCGGGCTGACGACTGACCCCGCGGCCGTCATGCGCCAACCCCTGAATGGTCAGCTCGTTGGCACCGGGGGTCGGGCTGCTCGCGCCACCCGCGGCCGGCTGATCGGGCTGACTTAGCCCCGAAACCCCTGAACGTGCGCGTGCCGGTCGCCGCTTGCCGAGACCTGCCACCTCAAGTCTCCGCAGCGAAAAGACCGGTGGAAAGATAGCGGTCGCCGCGGTCGCAGACGATGAAGACGATCACCGCGTTGTCCAGGGTTTCCGCCAACCGCAGAGCGCCCGCCAGGGCGCCGCCAGAGGAGACCCCGGCGAGGATGCCCTCCTCGCGCGCCAGGCGCCGCATGCCCGCTTCGGCTTCCTGCTGACCGATGTCCATCAACCGATCCACTCGCGAGGCATCGAAGATGCCAGGCAGATAGGCCTCCGGCCAGCGGCGGATGCCCGCGATGCTGGCGCCATCCTCGGGCTGCAGGCCGATGATCTGGATCTCGGGATTGTATTCCTTGAGGCGCTGGGAGACGCCCATGATGGTGCCGGTGGTGCCCATCGAGCAGATGAAATGCGTCACGCTGCCTGCGGTCTGCTCCCAGACCTCGGGCGCCGTGGTCTGATAGTGCGCCAGAGGGTTGTCCGGGTTGGCGAACTGGTCGAGCGGCTTGCCCTCATCGCGGGCAATCATGGCCTGCGCCACATCCCGGGCCTCCTCCATGCCGCCCTGCTGGCTGACCTGGATGAGCCGCGCCCCATAGGCCGCCATGGCCTGTTTGCGCTCGCTGGAAGCGCTCTCGGGCATGATCAGGACCATTTGATAGCCCTTGATGGCCGCGGCCATGGCCAGGGCGATGCCGGTGTTGCCCGAGGTGGCCTCGATCAGGGTGTCACCCGGGGCAATGGTGCCTCGTTTTTCGGCCTGGTCGAGCATGGACAATGCCGGACGGTCCTTCACCGAGCCCGCCGGGTTGTTGCCTTCCAGCTTGGCCAGCAAGGTATTGCCTCGACCCGCGGTGATGCGCTTGAGGCGAACCAGCGGTGTGTGACCGATGGTGTCTTCCAGGGTAGGGAACTGCATTCCGCCTTCCTTATGGAAAAGTCTTTAGCACATTATATATTTGCCTGAACGGACTGGACAGGCATGGGCTTCGGCTATGGCATACTGCTCCACGACATTTTTCTGCAAGGCGCGCCGATGTCCCTGAAAACACGTCTGATGCTGTGCATTCTGATACTGCCCCTGGCCCTTTTGACGGGGCTGGTCATCGCCGTGTGTGAATTCGACTACCGCCACAGCCAGCAGCAGCTTGCCGAACGCCTCGAGCAGACGGCGCAAGTGCTGCTCCCCAGCCTGGCCGACGCTTTGGAGGGCGATGCCCCCCGGGCACTGAGGCGCACCGCTGACCGTCTGATGGCGATGGACGAAATCAGGGCCCTGACCATCCGCGACGCCGAGGGGCATGCTCTGGTGGCCATGGGCGGCATGCGCGCGCTGCCCACCGGCTCGCTCGACGCAACCGGCGACACCCTGGTCCAACTCGATGACCGCTGGCGGCTGCAAGAGACCATCTCCCCAACCGGGGCCAGTCTGTCGATGGATATCGACACCTCGGCGCTGACGCTGGGCTATTACCGTACCCTGGCCATCGCGGGACTGGTGCTGCTGCTCAGCGGGCTGCTGCTGTTCATACTGGCCTACTCGCTGTGGCGCCACTTCAGCCAGACCCTGGAAGAGGCCTGCGAGACCCTTGTTCAGTTGAGTGCCGGCATGGTACCGCCCTCGCTCGAGCTGCCCTCCGAGCCGGAGCTGGCCCAGTTGATCCGACGCCTCAATGTATTGCGCGATCAGCTTGCCGTCACCCACGGGGACATGCAGACACGGGGGGAACAGGCCACTCGCGAATTGCATCAGTCGATGGAGACCATCGAGCAGCAGAACCTCGAGCTCGATCGCGCGCACCAGCAAGCGCTGGAAGCCAACCGCGCCAAGTCCGAGTTCCTGGCCAACATGAGCCATGAGATTCGCACCCCCCTGAATGGCATCATCGGCTTTTGCCAATTGCTGCAGCGCTCCGAATTGGCACCCCGCCAGCGCGAATGGCTGGAGCACGTACAGCGTGCCTGCGATAACCTGCTGATGCTGGTCAACGACGTGCTCGACTTCTCCAAGATTGAGGCGGGTCGACTGGAGCTGGAACATCGCCCCCTGGACATGGTGGTGCTGGTCAATGAGGTGCTGGGCCTGCAGGCGCCCCAGGCACAGCACAAGGATCTTCAACTGCTGGGGCTGGTCTACGATGATGTGCCCATCGAGCTGATCGGCGACCCGCTGCGTATCCGACAGATCCTGACCAACCTGGTTCACAACGCCGTCAAGTTCACCCAGCAGGGCGAGGTCATCGTGCGGGTCGCCGTCCAGGATCAGTCGCCCCATCAGACCATCCTGCGTGTGTCGGTCAGCGACACGGGAATCGGCCTGTCGCGCGCCTTTCAGGAGCAGCTTTTTGACGCCTTTCGCCAGGGAGAAAGCAGTCACCACCGGCGCTATGGCGGCACGGGGCTGGGGCTCGCCATCTGCCGCCAGCTGGTCGAGCAGATGGGCGGCGAGATCAGTGTCGACAGTACGCCCGAACAGGGGACCACCTTTGCGTTCACCCTGCCCCTGAGCGGCAGCGATACGCGCGAACGCCCCCAGGAAGTGAACCTCGGCGGCCTGACCCTGGCCATTCACGAGCCCCACGCCACCACATCCCGGGCACTGCACCACCTGGTCCAGCGATGGGACGCGATCTCCCGGGATCTCGACGAACACACGCCCGCTTCGATGGACATGGTCCTGATCGGCCTGACCGCCCAGGAAGCCGGCCAGGCCGACCTGAACGGCTGGCGGCAACGCCTGCCTTCTCTCGAGTGCCCAGCCATCCTGATGGTCAATGCCACTCCACCGGAACTGCCCGAGGACTTTAGTCTGCCGCATGGCGGCAAAGTCCTGAACAAGCCGGTATCAAGGCATGCGCTGGCCGAGGCCATACAGGATGTCTGGCGTCAGAGTCGCGGGGCCGCCGCCCTTTCCCGGGCAACGTCGGCTGCGGCATTACCGGCGCCCGAGGCCACCGACAACTGGCACATATTGTGCGTCGATGACACCGCGTCCAACCGGGTGCTGCTGCGCGAGCTGATCGAGGACGCCGGCTGCAGGGTGACCCTGGCCGCCAGCGGCGAACAAGCCCTGGCACTGGCTCAGCGAGAAAGTGTCGACATGGTGTTGATGGATATCCGCATGGAGGGGATGGACGGCATCGAGACCACCCGGGCGCTGCGCCGTCTGGGCGGGCGCTGGCAGCAGTTGCCGATCATCGCCGTGACCGCTCATGTGCAGGACAATCAGCGCCAGCATTTGCTGGACAACGGCCTCGACGACATGCTGGACAAGCCGTTGGACACCCACAAGCTCGACCAGATGTTCCGCCTGCACCTGGGCAAGGGCCTTGATGTGGTGGAGAAGGAACCCGAACGCCGAGCCGACGCGCCGACCTTTTCTGATGATGCCCTGCCCGAGGTGGACCTGGCACTGGGCGCTCGGCTGGCCGGCGGTCGGGAAGGGCTGGCCAGACAACTGCTGGACCAGTTGATCGATTCGCTGAACGACACCCAAGCCAGCATTCAGCGCGCCAATGCCGAAGGCGATGAAGAAGGCTTGCTGGATGCCATCCATGCCCTCAACGGGGCCTGCCGCTACTGTGGCGTGCCGCGCCTGGCGCTGCTGGTGGAAACCCTCGAAACCCGGCTACGTTCCCGGGGGACCGACGCCGTCCAACCCCTGCTACCCGACCTGTATGCGGCCATGCAGGGCCTGAGTCACTGGAAGGCGGGTCAGGCCTCCAGTACCACGAAGGCCACTGCCAACTCGGCCTCGTCGGACAACGAAAGATGATGGCGCTGAACGCCGGCCGCCGTGGCCAGCGCTTCGGCCCGGCCACTCAGGTGCAGAACCGGACGCCCCAGTGAATCGTTCAGCACCTGAATCTCGGTCCAGCTCATGCCATGGCGCAGCCCGGTGCCCAGCGCCTTGACGAAGGACTCCTTGGCGGCAAAGCGCTTGGCCAGATACGCGACCGAGCCACCCCGGGCATGAAAACCAGCGCGCTCGGCCTCGCCCAGCAGCCGCTGCATGAAGCGCTCGCCATGACGCTCCAGAGCGAGTTCGAAACGCCCCACCCGCGCGATGTCGGTGCCGATGCCAATGATCATGCGTCGCAGCAGCTCCCGTCCGCGTCATGGTCATGGTCGTGTTCGTGGTCTTCCACCGCGGCCAGAAGGCCGGCTTCCTGACCGGCAATCGCCAGGCGCTTCATGTCCGCCACGGCTTCCTTGAGGCCGACAAAGAGTGCCCTGCCGATGATCGCATGACCGATATTGAGCTCATGCACCCCGGCAATCGCCGCCACGGCCTCGACGTTGTGGTAATTCAGGCCGTGCCCGGCATTGACCACCAGGCCGAGCTCCTGGGCCATTTCCGCCGCGGCGGTCAGGCGCGCATATTCCTGCCGGGCCTGGCCGGGCCCGGCATCGGCATAGGCGCCGGTATGCAGCTCGATGGTCGGCGCGCCTGCCCTGGCCGCGGCCTGGACCTGCTCGACGCTGGGGTCAATGAACAAGGACACCTCACAGCCCGCGGCGGCCAGTCGACGACAGGCATCACTGACTGTTTCGAGGCTGCTCGCCACATCGAGCCCGCCCTCGGTGGTGACTTCCTCGCGCTTTTCGGGCACCAGACAGACATGCGCCGGGCGGACGTCCTCGGCCAGCGCGAGCATCGGCTCGGTGAGCGCCATCTCGAGGTTCATGCGGGTATTGAGGACCTCGGCCAGCAGGCGCACATCGCGCTCCTGGATATGCCGACGATCCTCCCGCAGGTGCACGGTGATGCCATCCGCCCCCGCCTCCTCGGCCAGCAGGGCCGCCTGCACCGGATCGGGGTAACGGGTACCACGCGCCTGGCGCAGCGTCGCGACATGATCGATGTTGACACCAAGCAGAATACGGGGGGGATGCATCACGAGCTCTCCATGAAAGGGTTGAATGAGCATAGGTTGAAGAGTGAAGAGTGAAGAGTGAAGAGTGAAGAGTGAAGAGTGAAGAGTGAAGAGTGAAGGTAAGGATAAAAACCGAAGCTCACGACGCAAGGCCCTTCTTCCTTCTTCCTTCTTCCTTCTTCCTTCTTCCAGCTACTCTGCCCGCCTCCGTTCGGCGAGCTGCTGCATCAGTTCCCGGGAGCGTAGCGGTCGGGTGCCGAGCAGCGTGGCGAGTGCGGCGCGCATCACGCCCTTGGCGGGGCCGGCGAGACCGGGGGAGCGCCAGTCGCTGCTGGCCAGCAGCTTCAGGGTCCGGCCGTCGATGCCGGGCTGGCCGGGGACGAAGCCGCGCGAGCCGGCGTCGTAGACGTAGCGGCTCTGGGGGTCCAGTGCCTCGCCCTCGGGCCCGCAGAAACGCGGTTCGGCGTCCAGCGCTTCCAGCAGTGCCAGTTCCAGGCGTCGCAGGGCCCCGGCGCGGGCATCCGGTCTGGGCAGGGCCTCCAGCGTGGCCCCGTAGAAGGCAAACACATCCCCGACGGGCAGCTCCACCGGCAACAGCCGGGTCAGCAGCTCATTGGCATAGAGACCGCACAACAGCCCCTCGCCGACCAGCATGGTGGAGGAGCCGCGGCTTTCCATCAGGTTCATGCGTTTGAGATCGCCCTTGCCCGACCAAGTCACGTGCAACGGCGAGAACGGCTGCAGGACACCGCGCAAGCGACTTCCCGGGCGCTGCACGCCCCGTGCCACGGCGCGTACCCGGCCGTGGTGCAGGGTCAGAAACTCCACCAGGGCGCTGGTCTCACGATAGGCACGTTTGTGCAGCAGATAGGCCGGTTCAGGTGTCATGAGACGCCTTCAGGAGAAGTATCGCTCGGGCCAAGCCGGAAATGCGCGCTGCGAGCCTCGGAACAGTCGAGCGTCGAGGTACGAGATGCGAACCCCACCCCGAAGCGGACGAGCGGCGAGATACGAGATGCGAACCCCGACAACGCCCCAGGCTTTGCAGTTTCAAGCCTGTCACGCCCTGCTCGATTCTCGAGGCTCGAAACCCGCAGCTCGAAGCTCGAAGCTCGAAGCTCGAAGCTCGGCGTCAGTCTAAATCATAGCCAAGGCTCTTCAGAGCCCGGTCATCATCCGACCAGCCCCGCTTCACCTTGACCCAAAGGTTGAGCATGATCTTGGTGCCGACCACCCGCTCCAGCTCCAGGCGCGCATCGCGACCGATGCTCTTGATCCGCTCGCCGCGATCACCGATGAGAATCTTTTTCTGCCCTTGGCGTTCCACCATGATCAGCGCGCTGATATGGGTGATGGCGCCATCCTCACGGAACTCCTCGATTTCCACGGTCATCTGATACGGCAGCTCATCGCCGAGTTGGCGCATGATCTTCTCGCGGACCAGTTCGGCAGCCATGAAGCGCAGGCTGCGATCGGTGACCTGATCGTCCGGAAAGAAGTGCACGCTTTCGGGCAGATGCTTGGCCACTTCGGCTTCCAGCTCGGCGACATTGGTGCCGTGCTTGGCAGCAACCGGCACGATGGCGGCAAAATCGCGACGTCCGCTAACTTCTTCCAACCAGGGCAGCAGGGTCGACTTGTCGTTGATCCGGTCGACCTTGTTGACGGCCAGGATCACCGGCGCCGTGACGGTCGCCAGACGCTCGAGCACGTTCTGGTCTTCCGGCGTCCAGCGGGTGCGATCGATGATGAAGACCACACAGTCGACGTCCCTCAGGGCCTGGGTTGCCGCCTGATTCATGAAACGGTTGATGGCCTTGTCGCGGTCCTTCTCGAGCGCGTGAATCCCCGGAGTATCGACATAGACGAACTGAGCGTCGCCCTCGGTCTTGATACCCATGACCTGATGGCGCGTGGTTTGGGGACGGCGCGAGGTGATCGAGATCTTCTGGCCGAGAATATGGTTCATCAACGTCGACTTGCCGACGTTGGGGCGGCCCATGATGGCAACGAAGCCACAGGTCTGGGACATGCTCAGATACCTCTCTTGTCGAGCTGCGCCAAGGCGTATTCGGCGGCTTGCTGTTCGGCATGGCGACGGCTGGAGCCGATGCCCTGAGTATGCTCGTCGAGCACCTCGACATGGCACTCCACCGTGAAGGTCTGCGCATGCGCCTCACCTTCCACGGAGATCACGTCATAGCGCGGCAGAGGCACCTGACGGGACTGCAGAAACTCCTGGAGCCGGGTCTTGGGGTCCTTCTGGGTATCCTGCAGGTCTATCATTTCCAGGCGCTCGGCGAACCAGGACAGGACTCGGGCTCGGGCGGTGTCCATCCCGGCATCCAGGTAGATCGCACCGATCACGGCTTCCACGGCATCGGCGAGAATCGAATCGCGCCGGTGGCCGCCGCTTTTCATCTCGCCGGAGCCAAGCCGCAGGCAGTCGCCGAACTCCATCTCGCGCGCCAGTTCGGCCAGCGTCTGGCCCTTGACCAGGCGGGCTCGAAGACGCGACAACTGCCCTTCCCGCGCCTTGGGAAAACGCTGATAAAGGTCCTCGGCGATCACGAAGTTGACGATGGAGTCGCCCAGAAACTCCAGGCGCTCATTGTTGCGACCACCGTAGCTACGGTGCGTCATGGCCAGTTCCAGCAGTTCGCGCTGGGCAAACTGGTGCCCGATACGTCGACTGAATATATCGAGGGAATTACTCACGAAACTCCTGCTTTGTCATGACAGCGGTGCGTTGTCGGTATCTCAATCGATGCCCCGCACATCAGTGAAACTCGGTAGACCGCCATTCCAGTGCATCCACACGGCAAAGGCCTCGCCCACGACGTTCTCCTCGGGGACAAAGCCCCAATAACGACTGTCATTGGAGTGGTCGCGGTTGTCTCCCATCACAAAATAATGCCCTTCCGGCACCTCGACGCCACGCATCTGAGGACCCGGATCCTCGGGATTATTGTAGATTTGGTGGGCAACTTCGCCCAGTTGCTCCTGCAGCAGCAATTCCTGCGGTGCTCCCTGGGGCGCGGTTTCCAGTAGCTCCTTGGGCACAGCGTCGCCATTGACGAAGAGCTGCTTGCCCTCGTAGCGGATGCGGTCGCCGGGCAGTCCGACGACACGCTTGATGAAATTCACGCCGGTCTCCTTGGGAAAACGGAACACCATGACATCGCCCCGCTCGGGCTCGCCCAGCTCGACGACCTTGGTATTTAACACCGGCAGCCGCAGGCCATAGGTGAACTTGTTGACCAGGATGAAATCCCCCACGGCAAGGGTCGGTCGCATGGAGCCGGAGGGAATCTGGAAAGGCTCGACCAGAAAGCTGCGCAACAACAGAACCACCAGCAGCACGGGGAAGAACGAACGAGCGTAATCTACCGGCCAGGGGTCCTTGAGCGCCTTCTCACGCTCTTCAATGGTCTTCTCATCGAGCTCCCCGGACTCGGCACTGGCGGCCAGACGCTGGCGACGCGCCGGGCGCCACCAGATCGCATCGAGCAGCCAGATGACACCGGTCACGGCCACCGCAATGACCAGTAGAAGCGCAAAATCCATTATCCCCGTCCTTCCTTAGTCGTTGACCTTGAGTACAGCGAGGAAGGCTTCCTGGGGGATCTCCACCCGGCCGACCTGCTTCATGCGCTTCTTGCCCGCCTTCTGCTTTTCGAGCAGCTTTTTCTTGCGCGTGGTATCACCACCATAACACTTGGCCGTGACGTTCTTGCGCAGCGCTTTGACGGTGGAACGCGCCACCACCTGGCCGCCGATGGCTGCCTGAATCGCCACGTCGAACATCTGCCGCGGGATCAGCTCTTTCATCTTCTCGACAAGCGCCCGGCCCCGCGGGTGGGCATGATCTCGATGAATGATGACTGCCAGGGCATCCACCCGATCGCCATTGATCAACACATCGAGACGCGCCAGGTTGGCGGCCTCGAAACGCTCGAAGTTGTACTCCAGCGAGGCATAGCCCTTGGAAAGCGACTTCAGCCGATCGAAGAAGTCCATGACCACCTCGGACATCGGCAGTTCATAGGTCAACTGAATCTGGCTACCCAAAAAGAGCATGTCTAACTGGGTGCCCCGGCGCTGTTCGCATTCGGCGATCACACTGCCGACGAACTCCTGGGGGACCAGGATGCTGGCCCGTACCACCGGCTCGCGCATTTCCTCGACATCCGCCATGTCGGGCAGCTTGGAGGGGTTGGAGACATACTCGAGCTCGCCGGTTTTCATGTACAGCTCGTAGACCACGGTGGGAGCCGTGGTCAGCAGATCCAGGTTGTATTCGCGCTCGAGACGCTCCTGGATGATCTCCATGTGCAGGGTGCCCAGGAAGCCGACCCGGAAACCGAAGCCCATAGCGTCGGAGTTTTCCGGCTCATAGTCCAGGGAAGCATCATTGAGCGCGAGCTTTTCAAGCGCGTCGCGGAATTCCTCGTAGTCATCCGAGCTGACCGGGAAGATGCCGGCATAGACCTGCGGCTTGACCTTTTGGAAGCCCGGCAGGCGCGGCACGTCCGGTGTTTTGGAATGGATGATGGTGTCACCCACCGGCGCGCCCTGGATGTCTTTGATCCCGGCGACGATGAAGCCAACCTCGCCGGCCCGCAGCACATCGGTTTGGCGACGTTGTGGCGTGAAGATACCCACCTCGGTGGTCACCCAGTCGCGCCCGGTGGAGGTGATACGAATCCGCTCGTTCTTCTTGAGCGTGCCGTCGAAGAGACGCACCAGGGAGACTACGCCCAGGTAGTTGTCGAACCAGGAGTCGATGATCAGCGCCTGAAGCGGCTTGTCCGGATCGCCCTTGGGAGGCGGAATATCGCGCACCAGGCGCTCCAGCAGTCCGTCGATGCCCAGGCCGCTCTTGGCGGACACCTGACAGGCATCCGAGGCATCCAAGCCGATGATTTCCTCGACCTCTTCGGCGACCTTGGCCGGGTCCGCCTGGGGCAGATCCATCTTGTTGAGCACGGGCAGCACCTCGAGGCCCTGCTCGATGGCGGTGTAGCAGTTGGCCACCGACTGCGCCTCGACGCCCTGGGCGGCATCCACCACCAGCAGCGCGCCCTCGCACGCATAGAGCGAGCGCGAGACTTCATAGGAGAAGTCGACATGGCCGGGCGTGTCGATGAAGTTCAACTGGTACACGTTGCCATCCCGGGCATGGTAATCCAGCGTCACCGACTGGGCCTTGATGGTGATGCCCCGCTCACGCTCGAGATCCATCGAGTCGAGCACCTGCTCCTTGAGCTCGCGCTCGGTCAGGCCGCCACAGACCTGGATCAGGCGATCCGCCAGGGTCGACTTGCCGTGGTCGATGTGAGCGATGATCGAGAAGTTGCGTATCCCGTTGATTACTTTACGGTTATCGATGTCTGCCATTCAGGGTTATCCGTTTCATGTACGCGTGCGGTTGCCGCCGGTGAAAAGCCATCCAGGGCCGACGCAACGTGTGAGATGGCGGCATTGTAGCGGGATGAGCCCCACAGATACAGCAACCCAACGGACAAAACCGTTGGGTCGCAACGGACAAGCCCATAGCGGGGACGACCAGGCCGCCGGGTCGCGACGACCGGGCCGTCGGGTGGCGTGGCACAGCGGTGCTGAACGAGCCGCCGGGCCTATTCCTCCGGCGTCAGGCGCAGCGCCACGTAATAGGAGCGACCATTGCGGTAAAGCCGTACCGGCAACGAGCGATCCTCGGGCAGCTCGCCGATCAACTCGCCGAGCTGCCGCGGGCTCTCCACGGCATGCTCGCCGATGCTGACCAGGATATCGCCGACGCGGATACCCGCCTGAGCGGCGGCACTGCCGGCGTCGACATTGACGACCCGAACGCCCTGCTCGATGGCCTGATCATGCTGCCCTTCCTCAAGCGGCTGAACCTGGATACCCAGGCGAGCCGGAGCATTGTCACGCTCATCGCCCGAGCCGGACTGTGCGGCATCCGGCCAGTCGCCCACCGTCACGGTAACCGACTCGCGCTCGCCATTGCGCAGCACGCGCAACTCGACATCGTCACCCGGCGCCACACTGCCGATGAGACGCGGCAGGGTGCTGGATTCATCGACCGTCTGGTCATTCACCTCGAGAATCACATCGCCGGCCTTCAGGCCGTCGCGTGCTGCCGGTCCTTCCGGGTCAAGATCGGCCACCAGGGCGCCCTTGGCCGAATCCATGCCGAAGGAGTCGGCCAGATCGCGGGACACCGGCTGAATCATAACGCCCAGCCAGCCACGGCTGACCGAGCCATCACTGCGCAGTTGGTTGGCCACATCCATGGCCACGTCGATGGGAATCGCGAACGACAGCCCCATGTAACCGCCACTGCGAGTGAAGATCTGCGAATTGATACCGATCACCTCGCCATCCAGGTTGAACAGCGGCCCACCGGAATTGCCCGGGTTGATGGCCACATCCGTCTGGATGAAGGGCACATAGACATCCCGGGGCAGTGTCCGGTTCATGGCGCTGATGATGCCGGCGGTAACCGAGTGATCCAGGCCGAAGGGCGAGCCGATGGCGGCCACCCACTGACCTACCTGGAGGTCCTCGGAGCTGCCAAGTTCGAGGGTCGGCAGCTCCTTGGCCTCGACCTTGAGCACGGCGACATCCGTCTTGGTGTCGGCACCGACCAGTTCGGCCTTGAGTTCGCGGCTGTCGTTGAGACGCACGAGGATCTCGTCGGCCCCCTTGACCACATGCGCATTGGTCATGACATAGCCGTCTTCACTGATGATGAAGCCCGATCCCAGCGAATGACGCTCCTCGCTGCGCCCCTGCCCTCCGGGCGGCATGGGCATCTGGTCGCCGAAACGCTCACCGAAGAAGCGCTTGAAGATCTCGGGTATCTCCTGGCCACCGAACTGGCTGAACGGACTGCCACGACTCTGGATCTCCCGTGAGGTCGAGATGTTGACGACCGCCGGGGCCGCCTCTTCCACGAGCTGGGTGAAATCCGGCAGCTTCTGGGCCATGACTGACTGGCTGACGATCAGCCCCAGGCCGAACAGCATGCACAGGGCAAGGTAGCGTGACATACGAATCATGAAAGGCTCCTGTGACAGGATTGAGTGACTGGGCAAGGGCAATGGCAATGGCTCAAGCACCACGGCTCAAGGACCATGGCTCTAGGACCATGGCGCGACGCATGAGCCGGCCACTGAGTTGGAACAGCATAGAGTGACAAAGGTTCCGCTGGTGAGGCGCTGCGCCCACCTGCCAGGAACGACTCACGCCAGCATCAGGGCGAGACGCTATCATCCGGCGTGGCCGACGCCGTGGTCGGCTCACTCTGCCACTCGACGGACTCGGCGACGCGTTGCAGCACCGAGGGTGGCAGCTCGCCGAGTATCACGAGCTGGTGGGGTTCGCCGTCGACCTCGAGATGGCGGACCGCTGCATGCGACACCCCAAGGCGGTGCAGCCCTGGCTTGAGCAGCGGCTGCCCCGATATGGGTTCGACGAAAAGGCTGAGAGTACTGAGGCCATCACCATAACGCTGCTGCCCCTGCGACGCGTCAGCGGACACCGCCTGCGGCTCGAAGCCCGACGGCAACCAGCCCGGCTGCCAGACATGTTCACCGGACACCGAGGGTGAACGAGCCTTAATGTCGCCCGAATAAAGCCGCGGGTTCTGCAGCTTGGTCACCTGAAAGGTTTCCAGGGCACGTCCCCGCTCATCGAGCAGAATCTGCTTGAGCGGCAGTGCCGTCTCGGCATCCAGCCAGAGACGTCGGCCATAGCGAAGGTTATCCAGAGGCTCGATTTCAAGCACATGCGTCGAGCGGCCGGCAATGCGCTCTTCTCCAGCCAGGCTCAAGCGATACAGCGACGACAGGCTCTCGACCGCAGCGGGCGTGGCCCGGGCGCCCCCGCCACTGTCTGAGTAGGCGATACTGCCCTGGCGTTCATGCACCCCGGGGGGACCATCCAGAAGCCGCGCCACTTCCCTGACGCGCCCTTCCCGGACTTCATGAGACAGCGCCAGAGTTCTGACCCCCGCTGCGCCGATACGCACGGCCCTGGCCTGAAAACTGTAACAGTGGCTGGCCAGACGACTCCGGGCGAGCCACTCTTCGGCGGAGCCGGGAGCCTGACTCTCGTCCAGCGGCGTACAGGAAAGCGCGGTCTCGGCCGAGTGTGCCTGGCGGGTCACCGTCGGCAGAGCCAGCAGCCCGGCCAGCATGGCGACCATCAGCACCCGACGCGCTGAAACGGACCTAGACTGCCCCATCAGCGCGGCACCAGGGACTCGCTTGTGCTGGAGCGCAACAGTGGCATCCAGGCTTCCATGCCGCCACCGACGCTACCCTCGGCATGGCGATCCAGATAGGACTGCAGCAAGCGGGCCTGCTGCTGATCCATGCGCATCGACTGACGCTGGCTGGGCGACATCATCATCGGCGAGTCCGGGGCTCCCACCGTCATGAGACCACGGCCGGCAGCCCGGGATTGAAACATGGGCAGGTCGGCAAGCGAGGGAATGCGGGATGAGGTCGCCGGCGACTCGAGCGACGAAGCCGACGGGAAGCTCGCCAGGGAGGCACCTCCAGAGCCGGGCAGGCTGCCGTCACTGGCTAGAGAAGCACCACCCGAACCTGACAGGCTGCCGTCATTGAACCGTGACGGCGACACTGTGGTGCCAGCCGAACTGCCGCTGCCGGTGGACGTTGCCAACGGTGCCGAGGCTTCATTGTCCAGGGGCGAGGCGCCGTTGTAGAACTGCACGCCGGTAATCACCATCAGGGAGACGGCCGCCGCTATGCCGGCACTGCGCGCCAGCGGCATGCTGCGACGCGCCGATCCAGCCGGCTCGGCGACCGGCACGGGCTCGTCCTGCAAGCGTGCCATGATGCCCGCCGAGAGATCGACACTGGTGTCGGTGTCCGCCTCGTGATGCATCATGCTGCGCATCAGGTGATAGCGACGCCAGGCATCGGCGGCGTCGGGTTCGTCATCCAGGGATTTCAATACACGGCGCAACTCGAGCTCGTCACCCTCGTTGTCCATCAGTGCAGAAAGCGATTCCCGTGCGTTCTGACTCATCTCTTCTCACCCTCAAACTCTTCAAGGCTGGCCCACCTTGCATCCATTGGAAGCCCGCTCGTCCGGAGGCACGGCCATGGAGCCGGCACACCGGGAAGCCTTTGCTCCATCGCAAACAGGCCGATCACCGCATATGACGTCACAAAGGCGCGACAGTTCAGCGAATCGACAAAAACCGTGAAAATCCACCTCATTCGGCCAGGGTCTCATGGTTGCGCGACGTCGTGACCAGCGGTTGGATGTGCTTATCTACGGCCTCCCGCGCGCGAAAGATGCGAGAGCGTACCGTACCCACCGGACATTCCATAATGTTGGCAATATCCTCATAGGAGAGGCCGTCAAACTCACGCAGGGTGATGGCAGTACGCAGGTCTTCCGGCAACCCCTCGATGGCGGCAAATACCGCCGCCTGCAACTGGTCCCTGGCGATCGATGCCTCGGGCGTCTCGATATCGGCCAGGCGCCCGCTGTGATCCAGAACCTCAGCATCGGCGATGTCCATGTCGCTGCCCGGTGGGCGACGCCCGCGTGACACCAGATGGTTCTTCGCGGTGTTGATGGCGATGCGGTACATCCAGGTATAAAAGGCGCTGTCGGAACGAAACTTGCCGAGCGCTCGATAGGCCTTGATGAACGCCTCCTGGGCCACATCTTGAACCTCGGCGTGATCGTGAACATAGCGCCCGATCAAGCCGATGATCTTGTGCTGATACTTCTTGACCAGCAAATCGAAGGACCGGGTATCCCCCTTCTGGGCCCGTTCGACAAGTTGCTGATCGGTTTCCCGGGTCGTGCCCATTCAAGGCCTCCCCGGGCTTGAGAATCGATGGCGCGCCGAATGCGACTCGGGCGCGCAAATGAAGATTGCCTGCATATGTCTCAACCTGAAGCCCTGGCCGCTGGATACCTTGTCATGATGTCGCTCACCTCCGAAATTCCGCCCGCTCCGAGTCTGGCGCCGTGGAACGAGCTGACAGGGCGTTGTTGAAAAAAGCGCTCAAGTGTTCCTGTTTCCGAGGCATGGATCAAGCCACCGATGCCCGACAGGCCTCGCGGCGCTGTGACAGCCCTGCACCCGCACGGTTCCCAGACGATTGAATTTACGCCACTCGCGGGCGATAGTAGGCGCCATTCACGATGACATTCAATCGATCAATAAACCGCGCTGACAGCCACAGGTAGCAACATGCCCGAACAACAGGTCAACAATCTCAACGTCCTTGCCGAGGATGTTCTCATCACGCCTTCGGAGCTCAAGCAGGCCGTCCCGCTGGGCGGCGATGCCGAACGCACGGTGATCGAGGGGCGCGAGACCATCCAGAACATCCTGGAAGGTCGCGATCCTCGCCTGCTGATGGTCGTCGGGCCCTGCTCGATTCATGACGTGGAAGCGGCCATGGACTATGCGCGCCGCCTGCGCCAGCTGGCCGAAGAGGTCAAGGAAAGCCTGTACATCGTCATGCGCGTCTACTTCGAGAAACCGCGCACCACCGTGGGCTGGAAGGGCTTGATCAATGATCCTCACCTGAACGGCTCCTTCGAGATCGAGGAAGGCCTCCACAAGGCTCGCCGGCTGCTGGTCGACCTGGCCGAGATGGGCCTGCCGTTGGCCACCGAGGCGCTGGATCCGATCTCCCCGCAGTACCTGCAGGACTGCATCAGCTGGTCGGCGATCGGCGCGCGCACCACCGAATCCCAGACCCACCGGGAAATGGCCTCGGGCCTATCGTCGCCCGTGGGCTTCAAGAACGGCACCGACGGCAGCCTGGACGTGGCCGTCAACGCCCTGCAGTCGGTGGCCAGCCCGCACAATTTCCTGGGCATCGACCAGAGTGGCCAGGTGGCGATCATCCGCACCCGGGGCAATCGCCATGGTCATGTGGTACTGCGTGGCGGCAATGGCAAGCCCAACTACGACAGTGTCAGCGTGGCACTCGCCGAGCAGGAGCTGCAGGCAGCCGGCGTCGAACCCAACATCATGATCGACTGCTCCCACGCCAACTCCAACAAGGACCCCGGCCTTCAGCCGCTGGTACTGGAGAACGTCACCAACCAGCTGCTCGAGGGCAACCGGTCGATCATCGGCCTGATGGTCGAGTCCAACCTGGGCTGGGGCAACCAGAAGATTCCGGCCGACATCAGCCAGCTGGCTTACGGTGTGTCGATCACCGATGCGTGCATCGACTGGGACATCACAGCCGACGCTTTCCGGACCATGAACGACAAGCTGGCCGAGACCCTGGCGGCACGTCGCCAGCACGACTGACCCGCCAGTGACCTCCGCGGCGACGCTGTGCGCCGTAGTCCTCCGATCTCGCCCCGGCCTTGCGGGGCGATTTTCGTTGTGGAGCCTGGATCAGGAGGACTGACGCACCCCGTCGATCTCCCGGGTGAAAGGCGGCAGGGCGTCGAGCAGCGCCCGGCCATAGCGCCGGGTCAGGACGCGGCGGTCGAGCAGAGTAATGCGCCCTTCATCGGCCTCCTTGCGAATCAGGCGACCGCAGGCCTGGACCAGCTTGATCGAGGCGTCCGGCACGCTGATGCGCATGAAGGGGTTGCCCCCCTGACTCTCGATCCACTCCGCCAGGGTCGCGCCGACCGGGTCATCCGGCACGGCAAACGGCAGACGGGTGATGACCACATGGGTCAGGTAGTCGCCGGGCAGGTCGACCCCTTCAGCAAAGCTCGCCAGGCCGAAGAGGATACTGCCCTCGCCCTTGTCGACCCGTTCCCGATGACGCTCGACCAGTTCGCGTTTGGGCAGGCGATCCTGGGCCAGCACGCGTTCCCGCCGCTCGCGACTCAGGGCCTTCTCGACCCCGCGCAACTGGGCCCGCGAGGAGAACAGCATGAGCACGGCCTCGGACTCGCCAAGGGCCTCGACGAAATCGACGATGGCGCGTTCATGGCCGTCGCGGTCGGCGGGGTCGACAGCTTCGGGCGGCACGCTGAGGATAGCGCGAGAATAGTCGAAGGGGCTCGGCAGGCGCTGGTAGCGATAGCGATTGGCCAGGCCGGCGCGCTCCTGGAGGCGTTCGAAGCGCCCCAGGGCGGTCAGCGTCGCCGAGGTCACCACGGCGCCGTGACAGCGCCCCCAGAGTGACCGAGCCAGGGTGTGGGCGGCCGACACCGGGCTTGCCGAGAAGGTCAGCTCGGGTTCACCACCGAAGCGTTCGAGCAGCAGCCAGCGCGCCCTGGGCGGGTCATCGACGGGGTCCGGTTCGGCGAAGGCCTGCCACAGGGCATGGGCTTCGAGGGCACGACCATGCAGCAAGGCGATCAGTGGTAGCCAGGGCTCGGCCTGTTCGCGGGGCAGCCCGGTGTTTTTTTCGGGGTCGAGGCTCTCGCGCAGGATATCGCTCATCGACTCCAGGGTGCGCGACAGTTCGCCGAAGATGGTCACCAGTGTCTCGGCGACCTCGCGCATGGCGTCGGGCACGCGGCCCATCTCGAAACGATGCTGAGCACCGTCTTCACTGTCATGGAGCCCGTCCGGCCGCCCGGCGAGCTGGTGACCCAGCGAGAAGGCGTCGCCCAGGCGCGGTTCCAGGGTTTCAATGGCCTGGGGCAGCGTGGCCAGCAGGCGGGCCAGCGTGTGTTGCTGGCCGAGGTTCTGGTTGAGCTCGCTCAAGGATTTCTTGAGAGTGCCGAGCCAACGCAGGCCGCCGCCCACGGCGAAGCGGTGGGTGAAGTGATTGAGGGCCTTGTCGGGCAGATGATGCCCTTCATCGAAGACATACAGGCAGTCGCCCGGGTCCGGCAGCACGACCCCACCGCCCAGCGCCAGGTCGGCCAGCACCAGGTCGTGATTGGCGACGATGATGTCGGCCGTGTCCAGGTGCCGGCGCGCGCGAAAGAAGGCGCAGGCGCCGAAGTGACCGCAGCGCCGATTGGTGCACTGGCGGTGGTCCACGGTGAGCTTGCGCCAGTGGCTGTCGTCGATGGCGTCGGGCCAGCTGTCGCGATCGCCTTCCCAGCGGCCGTTGCCGTAGGCTTCGCCGAGGGACTGGACGAGTTTCTGGAAGTCATCGCCGCCGCTGTCGAGGGATTGCTCGAACATCGACAGGGTAGGATTGTCCTCGCCCCCTTCCATGGCCGAATCGAGGCGCGAGACACAGACGTAGCGGCCGCGCCCCTTGGCCAGGGCATATTCGAAGGACAGGCCGCTGTGCGCCTTGAGGGCCGGCAGGTCCTGATGCAGCACCTGCTCCTGCAGAGCGACCGTGGCGGTGGCGATGACCAGGCGTTTGCCGCGGGCCTTGGCCACGGGCAGCGCGGCCAGCAGATAGGCCAGGGTCTTGCCCGTGCCGGTACCGGCCTCCAGCACGCAGACATGCTCATCGCTGGTGCGACGCCTCTCGTCATCCGACTCGATGCCGCCCAGAGTGCGGGCAATCTCGGCGATCATCAGCCGCTGGCCATAACGCGGCGTCAACTCGAGGCCCTCGAGAACACGGCGGTAAGCGGTCTGGATCTCGTCCTTCAGGACCTCGTCTAGCATATTCACCCATACACAAGGGCGGCTTGCACGGCGACAGGCCGACGCGGAAGCGCTGTGGACCCATCCCTGGGCGCTACCGATTCCATCCCTGGAATCGGACCTCCGCTCTGGCCTGCCCCCGTCGCCGCTTACCAGTGGCTCATTCAGCCCCAGTCATCATTCTTCAAGCGGCGTAGCCGCTGTCTTCCTTCTTCCCGGCTTACAGCTTGTAGCTGAATCACAGCAGCCCTTCCGGCGGGTGCTCGCAGGGCAGCTTGTCGTTGATGTAACGCTCGATCTCGGGCAGCGAGAAGGCGTCTTCCTCCCCCACGAAGCTGATCGACACGCCCTTGGCGCCGGCGCGGCCGGTGCGGCCGATGCGGTGCACATAGTCCTCGGGGTCTTCGGGCAGGGTGTAGTTGATAACGTGGCTGACATCCTCGATGTGAATGCCGCGCCCTGCCACATCCGTGGCCACCAGCACCTGCACCTCGCCTTCGCGGAATTGCTCGAGGGTGTTGATGCGCTGCTTCTGCGGCACGTCGCCGGAGAGCATGGCCACGCTGATACCGGCCTTGCGCAGCAGGTCGTTCAGCTTGCGCACCAGGTCGCGGCGGTTGCCGAAGACCATGACGCGATCGAAGCTTTCCTGCTGCAGCAGGTTGACCAGCAGGCGCTGCTTGTCGTCGTCCCCGACCATGTAGACGCGTTGGTCGATGTTGGCGGCGTTGTCGACGGTCACCTCGATATCCACGTGGGCCGGTTTCTGGGTCCACTGCTCGGCCAGGTTGAGGATGTCGTCGGTGAAGGTCGCCGAGAACAGGAAGGTCTGGCGTTCCGGTGTCTTCGGCGTGTGCCGAATGATCCGCTTGACGTCGGGGATGAAGCCCATGGACAACATGCGGTCGGCTTCATCGAGCACCAGCACTTCCACCTGGGTGAGGTCAACATCTCGCTTCTCGTGGAAGTCCAGCAGACGACCTGGGGTCGCCACCAGCAGGTCCAGCGGCTTTTCGAGAGCCTCGCGTTGTTTCTGATAGTCCATGCCGCCGACGACGCTGGCGATGTTCAACTGAGTGAAGCGGGCCAGGGCCTTAGCGTCCTTCTCGATCTGCATCGCCAGTTCGCGGGTCGGCGCGATGATCAGCGAACGCGGCGCTCCAGTTTTCTGGCCATCCGGTGCCGGCTCCTCCAGGAAGTAGGCAAGGATGGAAATCAGGAAGGCGGCCGTCTTGCCGGTGCCGGTCTGCGCCTTACCGACGATATCGCCACCCAGCAGGGTATTGCTCAGCGTCTCGGCCTGGATCGGGGTGCAGTACTCGAAGCCCTGAGCGTGAATGGCGCGCATCAGCGGCAGTGGCAGATCAAAGTCATGGAATCTCCACTGGCCCGCCACCGCGGGTACCTGGAACTGGCGAAGATCCCAGTTCGACTGACGGCGTCTCGGCTTGCGACGGCGACGCTTGGGCTTGCGGTTCTGGGCCGGGGCTGAGGTCTGTTCCGACTCGCTCATAGGCTGTGCTGTCTCGTCCGTGTTGTGGATGGATGCGTGACGCAAACAGACATTGTATCAGTTCTCGCGCTTATAGGGCGCGTTCTTGGCTGTCGACGCTTTGCCCGGGCCTGATAGACTATGGCCATTCACCGAGGAGCCAGGCGTCATGACACGACGAAAGAAGACCCGTTCACTGTCCGACAAGGTGACGATCCGCACCGGTCGACGCAAGGACTACAAGCAGTGGCGTCATGAAAATCCGGATGAAGTGAGCTCGTCGCGGCGCTTCGTCGACAAAAAGCGTCAGCAGCGCAAGGCCCAGGCGGCGCGCAAGCAGGCCCGCCAGGAATCCGGCCAGCAGATTGCCATTCATCCGGAACGACGCACGCCTGACCGCTCGAACGAGGACGACTGACCATGCGCCTGGTGTCTTTCAATATCAACGGCATCCGTGCACGCCTTCACCAGCTGGAGGCACTGGTCGAAAGCCACCGCCCGGCGGTAATCGGCCTTCAGGAAACCAAGGTTCAGGACAGCGAGTTTCCCGTCGCGGATGTCGAGGCCCTGGGCTATCGGGTCTTCTATCACGGCCAGAAGGGCCACTACGGCGTAGCCCTGATGTGCTGTCGCGAGCAGTTGCCCACCGAGCCCGAGGCGGTGATGCACGGCTTCCCCGATGACGAGGCGGATGCCCAGCGGCGCATGATCGGGGTGCGGTTGCGCACCGCCGACGGCGAGGCCCTGAGCGTCTGGAACGGCTATTTCCCGCAAGGCGAGAGCATCGATCACCCGGTCAAGTTTCCCCACAAGCGGCGCTTCTACGAACAGCTGAATTCACTGCTGGCCAGCCATCACAGCGCCGACGAACGGCTCGCCATCATGGGTGATTTCAATATTTCGCCGGCAGACATCGACATCGGCATCGGCGAGTCCAATCGCAAGCGCTGGCTGCGTGAAGGCAAGACCAGCTTCCAGCCGGAAGAGCGTGAGTGGTTGAGTACCCTGAAGGCCTGGGGCCTGGAGGACAGCTATCGCCGCTGCCACCCTCAGGTCGATGACCGCTTCAGCTGGTTCGATTATCGCTCAAAGGGCTTCGACCGTGACCCCAAGCGCGGCCTGCGCATCGATTACATCCTGACCACGGATTCCCTGGCTGAACGGGTCGCGGATGCCGGCATCGACTACGAGCTGCGCGGCATGCAAAAGCCCTCCGACCACGCACCGGTGTGGACCGAATTCAACCTGAGCTGACGCGCTCAAGCATCCGGTGACGCCTCGCCAGGGGAGCCGGCGCTGGGCTGGCGCTTTTCGGGCAGGCTGGCCAGCCACTCCTCGGCTTCACTGACACCGCCCCGCCGGGCACGCCCCAGTGCATCGCGGGCCACTTCCAGATGGCCCCACTGGATGGCGATCTGGCCCAGTCGCAACCAGTCCTGCCCCACCCCGCTGCGCTCGGCCACCCGCTTCCAAGCGGCCAGCGCCTGCTGCCGATCGCGCGCCGCATGCCAGGCCCGAGCCAGCATGCGGCGATGTTCGAGGCTATCCGGCAGGGCCTCATCAGACAGCGCCTCCTCGAGAATTTCCGCGGCACGCGCCGGCGTGCCGGCGGCCAGATGCAGCTTGATACGCTGCAGCAGATCATCAGCGCCACTGAGTACTCCCTTGCGCCAGGCCGTCTCCCACAGCGCTGCCGCGCGTTCCGGGTCGCCCATGCGCTGGGCCAGGCCCGCCGCGCGCCGCCAGGCATCCGGATCCCCTTCCGCGCCTGCCAGCTGATGCTCGATCACCTCGAGGGCGGCCGCCTGCCGGTCAGCCTTCTGCAGCGCCGTGGCCGCCAGCGCCAGCTGCTGTCGGGAAGGCTCGCGGCTATTGTCCAGGGCACGCTGCGCCCAGTCGGCGGCACTATTCCAGTCTTTGCCCTCGGCCTCGAGCTGGGCCATCAGCCACTGGGCCTTCGCATCGGCGGCATGACGCTGCAACCAATCGCCCAGCAGCTCAGCGGCGCGTTCATGCTCGCCCAGCCGTGCTCGCAGCCCCGCCTCCTGACGCAACCAGCGATCGGCCTGATCCGGCTCGACACCACGGATGGCACGAGCCGTGGCCAGCGAGTCGGCGGCAGCACCCTCATTACCCTGACGGGCCTCGGCATTGGCTGTTAGTTGCAGGTAGAGGGCACGTGCCCAACGATCCGAAGCATTACCGTCGGCCAGCCGCTCGGCCTGACGCCTCGCCTGGCGCTCGACTGCGG
Source organism: Halomonas almeriensis (assembly GCF_030409235.1). GTDB lineage: Bacteria > Pseudomonadota > Gammaproteobacteria > Pseudomonadales > Halomonadaceae > Halomonas > Halomonas almeriensis. Next base: position 4,303 of record NZ_JAUFPO010000001.1, on the reverse strand, counting down.
CGAGTTCACCATCGGCCAGGCTCATCTCCAGGGCTTCGAGGTCGCTGATGATGCCCCCGGGGAGTGTCGGTGCCGCCACGGCGGCGGGGACCGAGAACCCGGCCACGAGGCCTAGCACCAGGGTCAGATTGACGGCATGACGCATATGGCTACCTCAACTGAAAATCGAAGCGCTGTCGGGCACGGCGCGTCTGGCCGCTGGCCTCGAATTGCCAATCGGTGATAGAGCGACGCGCCGCCCGATCGAAGATGCGCGGCGGGTCGGCCTCGATGACCTCGACACTGCCGGGCTTGACGCGGCCATCCGGGCGGATGATGAACTGCACCACCACATGCCCCTCGATGCCACGCCGCTGGGCGCGCGAGGGATAGGTCGGCTTGCCGCGCCGGGTGATCTGCGCGGAGGTGCCGACGTCCACCGGCTCGCTGGAGCTGGCTGACGAGGCAGCGGAACTGGCCGCGTCACTGGCTTCGGCCGCGCCGGAAGCGGCCTGAGCCGAGGACTGCGGTGTCGCTTGCGGCGACGGTTGTGAAGTCGGCTCGGGGTCCGGCTGCGGCTCGGGTTCGGGCTCAGGCTCGGGCTCCGGTTCAGGCTCCGGTTCAGGCTCCGGCTCGGGTTCCGGCGGCGTTTCCTGAAGCTCGGGTAAGGATTCATCCAGGGGCACATCCGGCGTTTCCATGGGTTCGAGTTCGGGCTCGGGCAGCGCGATCTCGTTGCTGACGCTGGGCGCCGGCGCCGGTTGCGGCGGCGGTGTCGCCGCGACCTGGGGCGGCGGTGGTGCACTGGCGGCGGCCGCCTGCCGGGGTTGCTCTTCCACCGGGGACTCGGCCATGCTCAGGGTCATGGCATCCAGGCGGCGTTCGGGTTCCACTTCGGGGGGCACCACCAGCAGCGCCAGCAGCATGAAGAGCCCCAGTGCCAGCGCCGAACCGACAACCAGAGCAAGCGGGCGACGCAGCATCAGTCACCACTCCGTTGCGCGGCCACGGTCACCTGATCCACATCCGCCTCGCGCAGGCGATCCATGACCTCGATCAAGACCCCGGTGGTGGCGTCACGATCCGCCTGAATGACCACCGAGCCCTCGTCACTGACCATCTCGGCCACGGTCGGCCCGACGCGGTGTATGTCCACCGGCTCGCCATCGACCCACACCGCCCCTTCCGGGGTGATTGCCACCAGCACCTGTACATCGGGCCGCGGGGACGCCGCGCTGGATTCGGGGCGCTCGATCTCGACCCCGCTTTCCTTGATGAAGCTGGTGGTGACGATGAAAAAGATCAGCATGATGAAGACCACGTCCAGCATGGGGGTCAGGTTGACCTCGCTGGACTCGTCCATGCTGGTGAATCGGCGTCTACGCATTGGCATCCTCCGCGGCCCGGGCAAGACGGTCATGCAACCGCTGATCCTCACGCCGGATGATATGTTCCAGACGGGTGATGATGAGCAAGCCCACCACCGAGACGGCCATACCGCTCAGGGTCGGCAGTGTCGCTCTGGCCACGCCATCAGCCATCGCCCGGGCCTGATTGACGTCGCTCACCGAAAGCGAATCGAACACCGTGACCATGCCGGTGACCGTGCCCAGCAAACCGAGCAGCGGGCAGATCACGACCAGCAGCTTGAGCCACGGCAAGGGGCCGCGCAGGGAGGCGATCAGTTCCCTGACCCAGACCTCGCGCAGGGTCAGGGCACTCCAGCTGGCACGATCGTCACGCTCGACCCAGTGGCGCACCAGCACCTGGCGCGCCGGCCGGTAGTGAAAGCGAAAGAACCACCAGCGCTCGAGTGCCACCGAGAACAGCAGCATCGCCACCCCGGCGATGACCACCAGCACCGGGCCACCGGCCTCGACCAGCCGGAACAGGGGCTCAAGCCAGGGCATCGGCATGACGCTTGACACCCGATGCGCCCGCGGCACCGGCCTGAGCGGCCTGGTCGGCCTCGAGACGGTCGGCCAGCACGGCACTGGCACGGCCTTCCATGATGCCGATCAGCGAGCGACTGCGGCTCGACAGTGCGGTATGTGCGAAGAGCAGCGGAACGGCCGTGATCAAGCCGAGCACGGTGGTCACCAGAGCCTGACTGATGCCGCCCGCCATCAGCTGGGGATCACCGGTCCCGAAGACCGTGATCGACTGGAAGGTCACGATCATGCCGGTGACCGTGCCCAGCAGCCCGAGCAGCGGCGCCACCGCCGCCAGCATCTTGACCAGTGACTGGCCGCGCTCGATGCGCGGCTGTTCGGCGAGCATGGCTTCATCGAGTCGGGCTTCCAGGGCCTCCGGGGCATGTCCCGCACCGAGCGCATGAAAACGCGACAGCACTCGTCCCAGCGGATTGTCCTCGCGCAGCGACTGAAGGTCATTCAGCTGACGCTTGAGCGTCAGCGTGACACGCAGCAGGTACAGATACTGCAGCACAGCCACCAGCAGACCAATACCGCCCAGGGCCACGACCACATAGCCCACGGCGCCGCCCTGCTGAAAACGCTCGACCAGGGTCGGCTGTTGCGCCAGGGCCTCGAGCACCCGGCCATCTCCGGGATCCACGGAGAGGCTGTCGCCCTGCCCTGACTGAAAGGCATTCAGCCGTTCACCGACCGCGTCCGGCGTATGTTCGATAACCGACAGCGCCCCGTCGTCGCCACTTCGCTGCAGCAATTGGCCGTTGCTGAACGCCAGCAGATCGCCGGCACGAATCACCGGCTGCTCCCGGCGCTGACCATCCTGGCCGGCTACCGGCGCCTCGAGCCGCGTGATGCGGGCCGTCTCGCGGGTCAGGCCCATCAGGCTGTCGGCCAGTGTCTCGACCTGACGCGCCCGCAGCACGCCATTGTCCTCGAGGCGCGGCGGCAGGGATGCCCGGGCTCCCACGGTCAGCCAGCTCTGCCCCAGCGCATCACGCAGCTCACCACTGACACCGGCCACTTCATCGAGGACCGGGCCAAGGTCGCCGCCCTGCTCCTCGATACGCTCATTGAGCTGCTGGAGTTCACTCTGCCGAGACTGCTGCCGGGATTCGAGTGTCTCACGGCGCTCACGGGCGGCTTCAAGCTCGGCGCGGGCCGCCGTCAGCGCTTCCTCGAGAGCGGCACGGTCATTCTCCAGCTCACCGAGGCGTTGGCGATCGCGGGCCTCGGCCGCCTCACGCTCGGCCTGGAAGGTCTGCAGGGGCTCCTCGCTCGACTGTGCCATGACGTGACTCGTCGGTAGGACGCTCAGGGCCGCCAGGCCCAGGACACCAAAGAGGAAATTGACGCGGCTCATGAGGCGTCCTCCAGCGATTGCGACACGGGCAGATCCAGCATCGCCGGTGCACGCTGCTCACGCAGGATGCGCAGCCCCTTGCGAACTTCTGCCAGGGCCGGCTCGTCGAGACGCTGCCACTCGCCCTCTTGAGCCTTCCAGACACCGCCCTGCTGACCATCCGGGGTCAGGTAGTACCAGCCGACACGTCCCAGGCGCAGGAAGTCGACTTCACGCTGGCTGTCTCCCGGCAACACACCGCGCCAGGCGTCCATTTCACGGCCGTAATCGAGCTCGGCGCGCCAGGCAGCCAGGAGACGCTGGAGCTTTTGGGCACTGCTGGCATCGGCGGCCGACAGACTGGACTCGAGGGAAGCCACCCGCGCCAGCCGCTCGTCGCGCAGGAAGGGCATGTCCTCTTCCACCCAGCGGCGCAAGCGTTCAACCATGTCGCGCATCACCCCGGGCAGGGCCTCGCGGGTCTCGGCCAGGGTCTCGAAGCCGGCGCGGCGTTCTTCCAGGCTGGTTGTCAGGCGTTCCACGACCGGCGCCAGTTCCGCGTTGTAGGTCTGCAGTCGCCGGGTTGCCTGGCGCGCCTCACGCAGCTCGCGCAACTGCTCGCGAACGCTCTCATCGGCATTGTCGATCTGCTGCTGCAGCTCGGACTGGGTGCGCTGTGCCTCCAGCGCCTCATCCTGCAGTGATGACTGGGCGGGTGCGGAGGCCGCTAGGCTCATGGCAAGCCCGGCAGCTCCCCAGCGAATCCATGGGGGTATGGTGTGCACGCTCGTCTCCCGAAAGGTGCGCTGAACGAACGATACGCTAAAACAAACAAGAATAATTATCAATAAACTGTTAGCGATTATGGCCAACAAAAAGGCCGGCCCTTCCACCAAGGGAAGGGCCGGCCTTGAAGGTCATTAATGCGCCTCAAGGGCGCTTGACCGCTTCGTTACAGCTTCTGTTCCAGTTCCGGCACGAGCTCGAAGAGGTCGCCGACCAGGCCAGTGATCATCGAGAGCGCGACCTGGAAGATCCCGATCGTCCTACA